>NZ_WOXZ01000002.1:15000-2796849 GCF_021352185.1 Rhodococcus sp. Ni2 | reverse complement strand
CATAGAGTTACGGCGGTCATAGCGAAGGGGAAACGCCCGGTCCCATTCCGAACCCGGAAGCTAAGCCCTTCAGCGCCGATGGTACTGCACTCGACAGGGTGTGGGAGAGTAGGACACCGCCGAACACCCGTTAACCGAAAGGGGACCCAACATATTGGGTCCCCTTTCGTGCGTTGTATGAGAGGAATGACTGTGTCGGAGAATGGCGACGAGCGTCGGTCCTTCCGTGGGGGAGGAGCGCCTCGATCAGGTGGCCCCCGTCGTGACAACGACGGGCGTGGATCACGCGGCGCTGCAGGCGGAGACCGCCGCGGTGGTGCCGGAGACAACAACCGTGGCGGTGCTGGAAACAGTAACCGCGGCGGCGGATTCAACGGCGGACAGCGTCGCGGCGGCGAGGGTGGGTTCACCCCTCGTGGACGCGATGGCGACCGCAACCGTCAGCAAGCACGACCTGACGAACCGGATTTGCCCGACAACGTAGAGCCCACGGAGTTGGACCCGGCCGTTCGTCGGGATCTGCTCAGCCTCGACAAGGACAACGCCAACACGGTTGCGCGTCACCTCGTCATGGCGGGCAAGCTCGTCGACGAAGATCCGGAACTCGCACTGCTCCACGCTCGCGCTGCCCGTCAGCGCGCCGGCCGAATTGCGGTCGTTCGTGAAGCTGCCGGAATCACCGCGTACCACGCCGGTGAATGGGCTGAAGCTCTCTCCGAGCTTCGTGCTGCCCGTCGAATGGCTGGCGGACCGGGTCTGATCGCTGTCATGGCCGACTGCGAACGCGGTTTGGGTCGACCCGAACGCGCGATCGAGCTCGGCCGTAGCGACGAGGCTGCCGTGCTTTCGGGCGACGAGGCGTCTGAGTTGAGGATCGTCGTCGCGGGCGCCCGCATGGATCTCGGTCAGTTCGACCAGGCAGTTGTCACACTGCAGACCAAGGATCTGGACGCAGCGCGTACCGGTGAAGCTGCGGCTCGGCTGTTCTACGCCTACGCCGATGCCCTCGTTGCAGCTGGTCGTGTCGAAGACGGACTGAAATGGTTCCTCAACGCTGCAGCTGCTGACCTCGAGGGTGACACGGATGCTGAAGAACGGGTGGCCGAGTTGACCGGAGAAGATCAGTGACCGTGCTTCGTACTCAGTACGACGTACTTTTGCTCGATCTCGACGGCACGCTGTACGCCGGAGCTCATGCGATTCCCGGCACCCAGGCAGCTCTCGGTCAGGGCACGCAGGCCTTGTACTACGTGACCAACAATGCGAGTCGCTCGCCTTCGGCAGTGTCGGCGCATCTGACCGAACTCGGTTTCGATTCCGAAGACGATCGTGTCGTCACCAGTTCTCAGACGGCAGTGCGTCTGCTGTCGGAGCGTCTCGAACCCGGTGCCGCTGTGCTCGTCGTCGGTACCGACGCATTGGCCGACGAGGTGACGCGCGTCGGGTTGCTTCCGGTGCGCGAATTCGCGGATTCTCCGGTTGCTGTCGTTCAAGGACATTCGACGGAGACCAACTGGTCGATCCTTGCCGAGGCGTGCTTGGCGATCCGGGCCGGTGCGCTGTGGGTAGCGGCAAACCTGGACACAACACTGCCGTCGGAGCGGGGTTTGGTGCTGGGCAACGGCTCGATGGTGGCAGCTCTACGCGCTGCGACCAAGCAGGAACCGTTGGTGGCAGGTAAGCCTGCTGCACCGCTGATGGAGGACGCGCTCGCTCGCAGCGGGTGCTCGCGTCCACTGGTGGTCGGTGATCGTTTGGACACCGATATCGAAGGCGCACAAGCTGTTTCGATCGACTCGTTGTTGGTTCTCACCGGTGTGAGCATGCCGGGTGACGTACTGCGGGCTCCGGTTGAGCAGCGCCCCACCTACATTGCAGCAACTCTGGATTCGCTCAATCAGCCGGCCGTCGAATCGCTGGTCGGTGCGGACTCCAAGTGGTCTGTCTCCGTGAACGGGTCGGCGCTGGTTGTCGACGGCCCGGTTGTCGGGGACGAGATGTCGCTTCTACGCGCGGTTGCGCCTGTCGCATGGGCTAATCCGTCGTTCCGGACCCTGGAAGCGTCGGATGCCGGCGTGGCGGATCTGTTTGCATCCTGGCTCGTCTGATCTCTCGCAAATGTGTTCGACTCGCGGGGGTGCGGGTGTATGCGTAACCGAGAGTCATGCACTAACGTTGTGCCCGATGAGCACGCCGACACCGCACCCCGGAAACACGAGTAACGGATCTCCGTTGCCCGGGCCACGCCCTTCCGTCGATCCGGAACGCATACGTTCTGACGTCGACGGTTTGCTGGCGCGCCTCGGTGGCATCGAACAGGATCCGAACGATCAGCACGGAGCAGGTGTGATTCCGCAGAAGGCACATATTTTGGAACAGGCACACGAGGTGCTCGTCCAGGCACTCGCCTCTGTGGACAGGGCTTGACGTGGCACGTAGAGCACGGGTGGACGCCGAACTTGTCCGTCGCGGACTCGCACGGTCACGAGATCATGCGCAAGAACTGATTTCCGCCGGGCGAGTTCTCATCTCGGGAGCCGTTGCGACCAAGCCTGCGACGGCGATCGAAGCCGGAACGCCACTTCGGGTCGTCGAGGTGGAGCAGGAAGTTTCGTGGGCGTCGCGAGGTGCTCACAAACTGATCGGCGCACTCGACGCCTTCGGTGCCGAAGGATTGACGGTCGAAGGTCGCCGTTGCCTCGACGCCGGCGCATCCACCGGTGGGTTCACCGATGTTCTGCTGACGCGTGGTGCGAAGGAAGTTGTCGCAGTCGACGTCGGCTACGGACAACTGGTGTGGCGCCTGCAGTCCGATGACCGGGTGCACGTCATCGACCGAACCAATGTTCGTGCAATTGATGCAGAGACCATCGGCGGAACTGTCGATCTCGTTGTCGCGGACTTGTCGTTCATTTCTCTCAAACTTGTACTCGGGGCGTTTGTCGCCTGTACTGCTGACGGCGCGGACCTGGTTCCGATGGTCAAGCCTCAGTTCGAGGTGGGCAAGGACCGCGTCGGTGCCGGTGGCGTCGTACGAGATCCGGAATTGCGAATCTCGGCTGTGCTCGACGTGTCGGAGGCTGCTGCAAAGGTAGGTCTGCGGACGTTAGGTGTCGTGGCCAGCCCATTGCCCGGTCCGTCGGGAAATGTCGAGTATTTCCTGTGGCTTCGAAAGACAGGTTCGCCCGGTGATCACGAGCCGGAGACCGAGGGAATTCCTTCGGTGGAGGACATGATTCGCAAGGCTGTAGAGGAAGGGCCCCAGTGAACGCGGTCACGAACGGCGAGTCGCGCGAGATCCTTCTTGTCGCACACCCTGGTCGACGTGACATCACGGAAACCGCCAAACGAGTCGGGAAGATTTTCGAACGGGCGGGAATCGGGCTGCGAGTCCTCGTCGACGAAGCAGACAGCTCGCGCATCGAAGCAATGACGGAACCCGCGGGCTTCTCTGCGCCGGGTCTCGACGTCACGGTTGTTCATCCCGGCCCTGATGCTGCCGTCGGATGCGAGTTAGTTCTGGTTCTCGGTGGTGACGGCACATTTCTGCGCGCCGCCGAACTCGCTCAAGAAGCGTCCATTCCGGTACTGGGCATCAACCTCGGACGGATCGGATTTCTGGCAGAGACCGAGGCCGAGCATCTCGACGAGGCTCTCGCACAGGTAGTTCGCAAGGAATATCGCGTCGAGTCCCGTATGACACTCGACGTCGTGATTCGGGTGGACGACGAGATCATCGATCGCGGGTGGGCGCTGAACGAGGCCAGTATCGAGAATCGTTCGCGTCTGGGAGTTCTCGAAGTTGTCCTCGAAGTCGACGGCCGACCGGTGTCTGCCTTCGGTTGCGACGGTGTTCTCGTGTCCACTCCTACAGGCTCGACCGCTTACGCATTTTCCGCAGGCGGCCCTGTCGTGTGGCCCGAACTCGAAGCTTTGCTCGTCGTACCCAGCAACGCGCATGCGCTGTTCGCGCGGCCGTTGGTCACCAGCCCGAATTCGATCATCGCGGTGGAGACCGTCGCCGGTAGCCACGACGGCCTGGTCTTCTGCGACGGTCGTCGTACGTTGGAACTGCCTGCCGGCGCTCGCGTCGAGATCGTTCGCGGCGCCACTCCCGTCAAGTGGGTCCGGTTGGACTCTGCGCCCTTCGCTGATCGGATGGTTCGCAAGTTCGAGCTTCCGGTTACCGGATGGCGAGGAAGGAAGCCTTAATCGTGCTCGCAGAGATCCGTATCGACAGTCTTGGTGTGATCTCCGAGGCCAGCGCCCAGTTCCACGAGGGCCTGACCGTCCTGACCGGTGAAACCGGCGCAGGTAAAACGATGGTCGTCACCAGCTTGCACCTCCTCAGCGGAGCGCGAGCCGATGCCGGGCGGGTGCGGTTGGGCGCGTCGCGAGCCGTCGTCGAAGGACGATTCATCGCCGACGACGTCTCACCGGCCACCGAGCGTGAGATCGTCCGAATCCTGGAATCGTCCGGCGCCGAGCGCGACGAGGACGGGACCATCATCGCCGTCCGGACAGTCGGCAGCGACGGCCGCTCACGGGCTCATCTCGGCGGACGAAGCGTGCCGGCGGGAGTTCTCTCCGAATTCACGGATCCACTTCTGACTGTCCACGGACAGAACGATCAGCTGCGATTGCTTCGTCCCGACCAGCAACGCAATGCGCTGGACCGCTTCGGGGACAAGGCAATCGGAACGCTGCTGACGAGGTACCGCAAACACCGTCGTGAATGGCTCGATGCTCGTTCGGAGTTGATCGAACGCACGTCGAAGGCTCGTGAACTGGCGCAAGAAGCAGATCAGTTGACCTTCGCGCTCAACGAAATCGACGGCGTGGCACCCGAGCCAGGCGAGGACACGGCAATCGTTGCCGAAGTTCGTCGACTCAGTGAACTTGATTCGCTCCGCTCGGCTGCGGAAGAGGCGCACGCTGCGCTCGCCGGTAGTGACGACATGGCCAGCGGCGACGTCGGGGTCATGCCGGCGCTAGACCTGATGTCCGAAGCGCGGGCGCGTATCGAGTCGGTCACCGACGCAGATCTGGACGGCCTCGGTTCCCGGTTGGCCGACGCTATTGCCGTCGTCACCGATGTTGCCGGTGACCTGAACACCTATCTGTCCGGGCTGCCCGCAGACCCGGGTGCGCTGGACTCTTTGCTGTCGCGGCAATCGGAACTGAAGACTCTGACTCGCAAGTACGCCGCCGATGTCGACGGGGTTCTCGAATGGGCAGATACCGCTCGCGCTCGTCTGTCCAAACTCGACGTGTCCTCGGATGCGTTGTCGCTGTTGGCCAAGCAGGTCGAGGAGACGGCTGGCCTCACCGCGGAAGCCGCCACAAAGCTGAGCGCCGCGCGAGTCAAGGCAGCGGCAAAGCTCGCCAAAGCCGTCAGCGCGGAACTCGCCGGTCTGGCGATGGGACGTGCGGGTCTCGAGGTGACTGTGCGTTCGCAGCCTGCCGGCCCGCAGGACTCGGCGCCGCTCAGCGTCGGGGGAGTAGACCTTCATGCCGGGTCTGCCGGCGTCGACGAGGTGGAATTTCGTCTGTCTGCGCACAGCGGGGCACCGTCACTTCCGATCAGTAAGAGCGCTTCCGGTGGCGAGCTGTCACGCGTCATGCTGGCGCTCGAGGTTGTTCTCGCTGGTAGCGACACCGGCGCGACGATGGTTTTCGACGAAGTGGACGCGGGGGTCGGTGGTCGCGCTGCTGTCGAGATCGGCCGCCGATTGGCGAAACTTGCTCGTACGCATCAGGTTATCGTCGTCACCCACCTTCCGCAGGTTGCTGCGTTTGCCGACACCCACCTCGTGGTGGACAAGGTCGACGACAAAGGCGGAGTGGTGAGCAGTGGCGTGCGGACCTTGTCGGATTCGGATCGGGTGGTCGAATTGGCCCGTATGTTGGCAGGGCTGGACGACACCGAGACCGGTCGTGCGCACGCCGAAGAACTGCTCGAGATCGCGAATGCGGCCCGCGTCACAGATTGAAGGTTCTGTGGTGTTGGTGTGACTGATGTGGTAGTTGTCGGCGCGCCTCCACCGGTCAACGCGGTTTCAGGTTCATCATCGAAGCCATGAAGATGCCCGGATTGCTCTCACGTAACACCGAATCCTTGCCTGGGATCAGTGGCATCGCCAGGGCCGATCGGAACACGGCGAAGCTTCTACGCCGCGTCGGTCCTGGAGACATCGTGATCCTCGACGAAGTCGACATCGATCGCCGGACCGCCGATGCTCTGGTGAAAGCCGGAGTCATGGCCGTGGTCAACGCGTCGCCGTCGATTTCGGGGCGGTACCCCAACCTCGGACCGGAAGTGATCGTCGCCAACGACATCGTTCTGATCGATGCCGTAGACGGTGACGTCTTCAAGAACGTCAAGGACGGCAGCAAGATCCGCCTGCACGAGGGCGAGATCTTCAACGGCGAGAAGAGCCTCGTCAAGGGCGAAGAGCAGACCGAGGCCGAGATCTCCGATCGGATGATCGAGGCCAAGACCGGCCTGGTCGATCACCTGGAAGCGTTCTCGGGTAACACCATCGAGTTCATCCGCACCGAAAGTCCTTTGCTGATCGACGGAATCGGTGTTCCGGACATCGACATCGACTTGAAGGATCGCCACGTCGTGGTCGTCTCCGACGGACCCGAACACGAGGCAGATCTGAAGAACCTCAAGCCCTTCATCAAGGAGTATTCGCCGATCCTGATCGGTGTCGGCGCAGGTGCGGACGTGTTGAGCAAGGCCGGATACCGCCCCGATCTGATCGTGGGCGACCCGGAAGAGATCACCAGTTCCACCCTCAAGTCCGGCGCGGAAGTTGTACTGCCCGCAGACCAGGACGGTCATGCGGCGGGGCTTTCCCGAATCCAGGATCTCGGTATCGGGGCGATGACGTTCCCGGCGACCTGCTCACCGACCGACCTTGCGTTGCTGCTCGCCGATCACCACGGAGCTTCACTGATCGTGACGGTCGGCAACGTGGTGTCCTTGGACGAGTTCTTCGACCGTGGGCGTCGTGAAAGCAATCCGTCGGCGTTCATGACACGGCTCAAGGTGGGACCGAAACTGGTCGACGCCAAGGCTGTGGCAACGCTGTATCGAAGTCGAGTGTCCGGCGGCGCGATCGCGCTCCTGGTGCTCGCCGCCCTGGTGGCAGTGATCGTCGCCCTGGTCGTGTCCAATGCCGGTAGTGAAGTTCTCGACTGGGCAATCGCAACGTGGAACAGCTTCGCGCTGTGGGTTCAGGGGCTCTTCAAGTGATTTCGATGCGTCAACATGCAATTTCCATAGCGGCAATCTTCCTGGCACTCGCGATCGGCGTGGTGCTCGGTTCCGGAATGCTGTCCAGTGGATTGCTTTCGGGTCTGCGCGACGACAAGGCGGACCTGCAGAACGAGATCGAAGATCTCAATCAACAGTCCAATCAGCTTCAGCAGCAACTCAATTCCGCGGACGGCTTCGATGCCGCTGTCGGCGGTCGCGTCGTGCGTGACAGTCTCGCTGGTCGCACCGTCGTCGTCATCACGGCACCGGACGCGGATCCCAGTGATCTCGACGGTGTCAACCGACTCGTCACTGCCGCCGGCGGTGCCGTGACCGGACGCGTCTCGCTCACCGATTCGTTTGTCGACGCCACCGGTGGTGACCGCTTGCGGACCGTCGTCACCAATGTCATCCCTGCGGGGATCACCCTCAAGACCGGTGCGGTCGATCAGGGCAGTCTCGCGGGTGATCTGCTCGGTTCGGTTCTGCTTCTCAACGGGCAGAACAGCGAGCCGCAGAGCACTCCGGACGAGATGAATCTCGCGCTCGACTCGCTGCGTAGCGCCGGTTTCATCAGCTACGACGACGGAGCGGTCAAGCCGGCTCAACTCGCCGTGGTTCTCACCGGCGACAACAAGAGTGAATCCGACGCAGCCACGGGTAACCGCGGCGCCGTCATCGCCCGGTTCGCCGGTGCTCTCGACGGACGCGGCGCAGGAACGATTCTCGCGGGCCGGCCTGGCTCGGCCGAGGGCAGTGGTCCGGTTGCCGTCGCTCGTGCGGACGCGGCGCTCTCAGCGGGCTTGACGACCATCGACAACATCGATCGGGAGTCGGGCAAGATCACCACGCCGTTGGCGCTGCAGGAACAGTTGAACGGCGGCGCCGGCCGCTACGGCACGGGACCGGGAGCGGCGGCGGTCACCGTCGGCGCACCCACCAACTGAACACCCCGGTATTGATACGCCGGTCACATCGGGGGCGGAAAGTCGGCGCGTTGTAGGCACCGACCCCCGATAGGTGTTACCGTGAAATCCCGTGGGTCGGCAGGCCCCAGCATGCTTCATCAGACCAAGCCCTGCACAGTCGTCACGGGAGCCCCTTTGCCACAGTCACGCACTAACACGCGTACCGCCACCAAGCACATCTTCGTCAGCGGAGGTGTAGCTTCCTCGCTCGGCAAAGGTTTGACCGCCTCGAGCCTGGGACAGTTGTTGACCGCGCGGGGAATGCGCGTGACCATGCAGAAGCTCGATCCCTATCTCAATGTGGATCCGGGCACCATGAACCCCTTCCAGCACGGCGAGGTCTTCGTTACCGAAGACGGTGCCGAGACCGACCTCGACGTCGGACACTACGAGCGGTTCCTCGACCGTGACCTCTCCGGCCAGGCGAACGTCACCACCGGCCAGGTTTACTCGACGGTCATCGCCAAGGAACGCCGCGGCGAGTACCTCGGCGACACCGTTCAGGTTATCCCGCACATCACCGACGAGATCAAGCGTCGCATCCTCGAGATGAGCGGCCCCGATCTGCAGGGACACCGCCCGGACGTCGTGATCACCGAAATCGGTGGCACCGTCGGCGACATCGAATCGCAGCCCTTCCTCGAAGCCGCTCGCCAGGTCCGCCACGACGTCGGCCGCGACAACGTCTTCTTCCTGCACGTCTCCCTCGTGCCGTACCTCGGCCCCTCCGGAGAACTCAAGACCAAGCCCACGCAGCACTCGGTTGCGTCGTTGCGCAGCATCGGCATTCAGCCCGACGCGCTGATCCTTCGTTGCGATCGTGACGTTCCGCAGGGCCTCAAGAACAAGATCGCCCTGATGTGCGACGTGGACGTCGACGCCTGCATCTCGACGCCCGACGCTCCCTCGATCTACGACATCCCGAAGGTTCTGCACCGTGAGGGCCTCGACGCCTACGTCGTTCGCCAGCTCGGTCTCCCGTTCCGCGACGTCGACTGGACCGTGTGGGGCAACCTCCTCGATCGTGTTCACCAGCCGCGTGAGACCGTGCGGGTCGCGTTGGTCGGCAAGTACGTCGACCTGCCCGACGCATACCTCTCCGTCACCGAGGCACTGCGCGCCGGTGGATTCGCGAACCGGTCCAAGGTCGAGATCTCCTGGGTCCCGTCGGACGCCTGTGAGACCGAAGCCGGAGCGCAGGCCGCTCTCGGTGACGTCGACGGTGTTCTGATCCCCGGCGGCTTCGGCATCCGCGGCATCGAAGGCAAGCTCGGCGCGATCCGTTTCGCACGTTCGCGCAAGCTGCCGCTGCTGGGTCTGTGCCTGGGTCTGCAGTGCGTCGTCATCGAAGCTGCTCGTAGCGTCGGCCTCGACGATGCCAACTCGGCCGAGTTCGAGCCGGACACCAAGCACCCGGTCATCTCCACGATGGCTGATCAGGAAGACGTCATCGCCGGTGACGCCGACCTCGGTGGCACCATGCGTCTGGGTGCTTACCCGGCCGTGCTGACCAAGGGTTCCGTCGTCGCTCAGGCCTACGGAACCGAGGACGTCTCCGAGCGTCACCGTCACCGCTACGAGGTCAACAACACCTACCGCGATCGGATTGCCAAGTCCGGCTTGCAGTTCAGCGGAACTTCACCGGACGGCCACCTGGTCGAGTTCGTCGAGTACCCGCGTGAGCAGCATCCGTTCTTCGTTGCCACCCAGGCACACCCGGAGCTCAAGAGCCGTCCGACGCGCCCGCACCCGCTGTTCGCGGCCTTCGTCGAAGCAGCGTTGACGTACAAGCTCGAAGAGCGCCTGCCCGTCGACGTCCACGGTGACGAGAAGATCGACACCGCTGCCACCGAGACGGCGCTCGACGCTGCAGTCGAGAACGTGGAAAAGGTCTAGCCACAGATGAGCGATCCCGGTCGGCACGAATTCGACACCCTCGGCTCCAAGACGGTCTACACCGGCGCGATCATCGCGTTGCGCGTCGACACCGTTGCGATGCCTGGTGGTCAGCGTGCCGATCGGGAAGTCGTCGAACACCACGGCGCCGTTGCCGTCGTGGCACTGGACGAGCGCGACAATCTTGTGCTGATTCACCAGTACCGTCACCCGCTCGGGCACCGATTGTGGGAAATCCCTGCCGGTCTGCTCGACGCTGCGGGGGAGAGCCCGGTCGAGGCTGCAGCGCGCGAGCTGGGCGAAGAAACCGGACTCGGCGCCGATCGATGGTCGGTGCTGGTCGATGTCGCTCTCTCACCCGGGTTCACGGACGAGGCGGTTCGCGTCTTCCTTGCCGAGGGGTTGCACGAGGTGGAGCGCGACGATCCCGAACACGAAGAAGCCGATCTCGAGATTTCGCGGGTTCCGCTCGCCGACGCCGTCGACATGGCGCTACGCGGCGACATCGTCAATGCCACAGCGGTATCGGGCATTCTCGCGATCGCCACCGCACGCGCGACGGGAAAGCCGCTACGCCCCGCCGACGCACCGTGGCCCGATCGTCCTCGCGCATTCGGAGAACGCAAGTCGCGAGCCTGAAGTGCTTGCCCGACAGGTGGACTCGTATCTCGACCATCTAGCGGTCGAGCGAGGATCTGCGCGCAATACTCTACTTTCCTATCGCCGCGACCTGAATCGGTACGCGGAGTACCTGCACGGACGCGGCATCGACGACGTCGCGGGCGTGACGGAGAACGACGTCACCGAATTCGTGACACATCTGCGCCTGGGTGACAAAGATGCCGGCGTCGTACCATTGGCGGCCAGTTCGGCAGCACGCACCCTGATCGCGGTTCGCGGATTCCACAAGTTTTCCGCCGCCGAAGGTCTGGTCAGCGTCGACGTGGCCCGAACGGTCAAGCCGCCGACGCCTGGACGCAAGCTGCCCAAGGCCCTGCCTCTCGACGACGTGATCGCCCTGCTCGACGCTTCGGGTGGCGGTGCTGCCGGTGACGGGCCCCGCGATCTGCGGGATCGCGCTCTGCTCGAGCTCCTGTACTCGACCGGAGCGCGAATCACCGAGGCGATCGATCTGGACGTCGACGACATCGACACCGAAACCCGTTCCGTGCTGCTCAAGGGCAAGGGCGGCAAGCAGCGGATCGTCCCCGTCGGCAGGCCGGCGATCGCCGCGGTGGACGCGTATCTCGTCCGGGGGCGCCCCAGCTTGGCGACGCGCGGTGTTCCTGCCCTCTTTCTCAACGCTCGCGGTGGACGCCTCTCGCGTCAGAGTGCATGGCAGATTCTTCAGGACGCGGCCGCGTCCGCCGGGATCAAGGCGGACGTCTCACCCCATACGCTCAGGCACTCGTTTGCCACACACCTGCTCGACGGCGGCGCGGACGTACGCGTCGTGCAGGAACTTCTCGGTCACGCTTCGGTAACCACGACGCAGATCTACACACTGGTCACCGTCACCGCGTTGCGCGAAGTGTGGGCTCAGGCACACCCGCGTGCCCGTTAGGGGTTGGTTGGCTCATGCGTGTCTGCGAGACCATTCGGTGATGTAAGCGGTAGCGTTCAAGGAGCGCGAGCGGCCTCCACCGCAGTTTCGGGGGTTTGCCGGCGCCGAGAGCAACCGCCGAAAGAGTAGGGGAGCATCGGACCGTGTCGACATCGCAGCCACCAGCGGCGGAGTCCGCGCCGCCGCATGTCAATGCCCAACTCTTCGAGCGCGTGAACGAATCAGCACCAGCTGTACCCTCCGAACCAGAGGCGATGTTCGAAATAGATACGACGCCAGTAGCCTCTCCACCTGCGGAAACCCTCACCGTTTCCGCGGAAGAACTCGGCCCGACAGGTCGACCGGTCCGCGAGGTACCCCAACCGACACCGTTGGCGCACCACGGACCCGCGATGATCATCGCGATGTGCAACCAGAAGGGCGGCGTCGGCAAGACGACGTCGACCATCAACCTGGGTGCATCGTTGGCTGAATACGGTCGTCGAGTGCTCCTGGTGGATCTCGATCCGCAAGGCGCGTTGTCTGCCGGACTGGGCGTTCAGCATCACGACCTCGAACTGACCGTCCATAACCTTCTGGTCGAACCACGTGTGTCCATCGACGACGTGCTGATGCGAACCCGGGTCGACGGCCTCGACCTGCTCCCCAGCAATATCGACCTTTCGGCCGCCGAGATCCAATTGGTCACCGAGGTCGGACGTGAGCAGACCTTGGGACGCGTGTTGCACCCTGTTCTCGATCGGTACGACTACGTGCTCATCGACTGCCAGCCGTCGCTTGGCCTGCTCACGGTGAATGCGCTGGCTTGCGCCGATTCGGTCATCATTCCGATGGAATGCGAGTACTTCAGCCTGCGCGGCCTGGCACTCCTCAACGACACCGTCGAAAAGGTGCACGATCGTCTCAATCCCAAGCTGGAGTTGGCCGGTATCGTCGTCACGATGTTCGACGCCCGGACTCTGCACGCTCGTGAGGTGATGGCGCGAGTCGTCGAGGTGTTCGGCGACGTCGTCTACGACACGGTGATCAACCGCACCGTCCGATTCCCCGAAACCAGCGTCGCCGGTGAGCCGATCACGACGTGGGCGCCGAAATCGGCTGGGGCCGAGGCATATCGAGCATTGGCCCGCGAGGTCATTCACCGGTCTGGTCGTTAGTGGAACTGATTGCATCGCAAGAAGATTCGGTCGAAGTCGAGCCGGATTCGATCGACCCGAACGTGCCGACCGACGCTCAGACCGCAGCCAAGGCTGCCGGTTTCCGAGTCACTCTCCGGAACTTCGAAGGCCCGTTCGATCTGCTGTTGAACCTGATCAATCAACGACAGCTCGATGTCACCGAAGTCGCCCTGCACACCGTCACGGACGATTTCATCGCGTACACCAAGGAACTTGGCAGTGCGATGGGCCTCGATCAGACAACAGAGTTTCTGGTCGTCGCAGCCACTCTTCTGGACCTGAAAGCGGCAAGGCTGTTGCCCGCCGGGCAGGTCGAGGACGCGGAGGATCTGGCGCTTCTCGAAGCCCGCGACCTTCTCTTCGCGCGACTGCTGCAGTACCGGGCGTACAAACAAGTTGCGGCGCTGTTCGGTGAGTTGGAGGAAGCAGCGCTGCGGCGCTATCCGCGCTCGGTCGCCGTCGAGGATCAGTTCACCGAACTCCTGCCCGAGGTGTTGTTGGGCGTCGACCCTCAGCGTTTTGCGGAGATCGCGGCGACGGTGTTCACACCGCGTCCGGTGCCGACGGTGGGCCTCGATCACCTCCATGTGTCCAATATCTCGATACCCGAGCAGGCCGAGCGAATTCTCGAGTTGCTGCGCGAGCGAGGCATAGGGGAGTGGACACCCTTCGGGGACCTCGTTGCCGAGTGTGAGATCACCGTCGAGATAGTCGCAAGATTTCTCGCGTTGCTCGAGTTGTATCGCCGGCAGGTCATTGTGTTCGAGCAACCCGAAGCACTCGGACCGCTGATGGTGAGTTGGACCGGAGACGACCCGGCCGCGCCGGTCACAGAGGAGGACTACGGATGAACGCCGAGCCGACGGAACCAGAGTCTTCGCAGCTAGACGAGATGATCGAGCCTACCGAACACGCCTCGGAGTCCGAAGATTCCGCCCCCGATTTCGAACTCGACGACGATCAACTCGACGCAGTGCTGGAGTCGCTTCTGCTTGTCGTGGATTCGCCGGCCGAAGTGAACCAACTCGCATCTGTCACCGGAACCGCACCGGAACGAGTCGAAGAACGCCTGACGTCGATGTCGGCCGCATTGACCGCTCGCGGCAGCGGAATGGACCTGCGCTACGCGGGCGACGGATGGCGTCTGTACACGCGACAAGAGTTTGCCCCGTACGTGGAAAAGCTGCTATTGGACGGCGCACGCACCAAATTGACCAGGGCGGCATTGGAAACTTTGGCCGTAGTCGCATACCGTCAACCGTTGACTCGTGCGCGGATCAGTGCGGTACGAGGCGTCAACGTGGACGGGGTGGTACGCACCCTCCTTGCCCGCGGACTGATCGCGGAAGCCGGGCCTGACCCGGACACCAACGCGACACGGTACTCCACGACCGAACTGTTCCTCGAACGGCTCGGCCTGGCCTCGCTGAGCGAGCTCCCGGAGTTGGCCCCGCTCTTGCCTGATGTCGATCTCATCGACGACATCAGCGAAAGCCTGGAATCCGATCCGCGATTTGCGAGAATGAACAAGGCAGACGTGCCCGCTGACGTAGTGGACACCGAAGTCGACGACTGACCGGAATTCCGGCGCTCGTCAGCACCGAGAAAGACCCGACCACGCTCGGGAAACAGTAGAAAACTGACAGGAAAAAAGTGAACAATCCCGCTCGCCGAGATGGCACACCGGACCGTAACAACTCCCGCGACAGCCGCGGCGCACGCAGCGATGCCCCCCGTGGTGGTCGCAGCGACGCCCCCCGCGGCGCACGTAGCGAAGCGCCCCGTGGTGGACGCAGCAACACTTCCCGCAGTACCTCCGGATACGACCGCAACGCCGGATCCGACCGTCCCCGCACGGACGACCGTCGCGGTGGATTCAATGATGACCGTCGCCCGCCGCGCAGCGATGACCGTCGCCCGCCGCGCAGCGATGACCGTCGCCCCGCACGTACCGACGACCGTCGTGGTGGCTACAACGACGACCGTCGCGGACCGCGCACTGACGACCGCCGCGGACCCCGCAGCGATGACCGCCGTACCCCCCACGTCGACGCCCGTCGCGCACCGCGTGGCGGCGCTGACCGTCGTAGTGACGATCAGCGCGGCGCACGCCCCGACGCTCCTCGCGGCGGCGCATGGTCGAACGCACCTCGTGGGTCCAAGTTCGACGGACCTCCGCGCAAGCGCCCGGCAGCCCCGACACCGCCGGCGACCAACAAGCGTGGCAAGCCGAAGACCGAGAAGCCGCAGCGCGTCGTCTCTCAGAACCCGTTGGTCTCCAACGCCAAGCCGGCGCGTCATCAGCATGCCGAGATCACCAAGCACGACGGCCCGCCGAAGGGCGACGGCGTCCGCTTGCAGAAGGTGCTGGCTCAGGCCGGCGTCGCATCACGCCGCGCTGCTGAAGAGCTGATCGATCAGGGTCGCGTCGAGGTCGACGGCCGCATCGTGATCGAACAGGGTCTGCGTGTCGACCCCGAGAACGCAGTGGTTCGTGTCGACGGCGTCCGCGTCGTCGTGCAGAAGGACCTCGTCTACCTCGCGATGAACAAGCCGCGTGGCTGGCAGTGCACCATGTCCGACGATCTCGGTCGTCCGTGCGTCGGTGACATCGTCTCCGAGCGCGTTCAGTCGGGTCAGCGGCTCTTCCACGTCGGCCGTCTCGACGCCGACACCGAAGGCTTGCTTCTCTTCACCAACGACGGTGACTTGGCTCACCGCCTGATGCACCCGTCGTTCGAGGTTCCGAAGACGTACCTCGCCACGGTTCACGGCGTTGTCGAGCGCAGCACCGGCAAGCAGTTGCGCGACGGCGTCACCCTCGACGACGGTCCGGCCAAGGTGGACGCGTTCACCGTGCTCGAGATCAACGAGGGCAAGACGCTCGTCAAGCTCGTTCTGCACGAGGGCCGCAAGCACATCGTGCGTCGCCTCCTCGATGCCGTCGGTCACCCCGTTGTCCGTCTGGTTCGCACCAACGTCGGAGTTGTCGCTCTCGGTGATCAGCGTCCGGGAACGCAGCGCGTCCTCGGACGTAGCGAGGTCGGTGGACTGTACGAGGCGGTCGGCCTGTGACCGATTCGTCCATGCCGCTGGTAGTCGCTATGGACGGACCGTCCGGAACCGGCAAGTCCAGCGTCTCTCGCGCGTTGGCGCAGCGTTTGGGCGCTCGCTACCTCGACACCGGAGCCATCTACCGGATCGCGACCCTGCACGTGCTGCGTCAGGGAATCGATCTGGCGGATTCCGCCGCGATCACGGCCGCCGTTGCGGCGTTGCCGTGGTCCATCGGTACCGATCCGAGCAGCGAGCAGGTGCATCTCGACGGCGCGGACGTCAGCGAGGAGATCCGCGGCGACGCGGTAACCAAGGCCGTCTCCGCGGTGTCGGCTGTACCCGAGGTTCGTGACCTGCTGGTCGCCACTCAGCGTGAGTTGGCGGCCGGTGCGGAGCGGATCGTCGTGGAAGGTCGCGACATCGGAACCGTCGTACTCCCCGATGCAGACGTCAAGATCTTCTTGACCGCATCGGCGGAAACCCGTGCGGCACGGCGCAATACGCAGAACATCGGCCAAGGCCGTGAAGACAATTACGAAGCGGTGCTGGCTGATGTGCAGCGCCGTGACCATCTCGATTCGACTCGGGCAGTGTCGCCGTTGCGCCCTGCCGACGACTCCATTCTGGTGGATACGAGCGAATTGGGAATTGAAGATGTGATCGCCAAGTTGCTGTTGGTGGTCAGCGACAGGACTGGAGCAGTGCAGTGAGCGACGATCTGGTAACCGAATATGCCGGTGACGGAACTTGGTCCGAGGAATCGGAGTGGGATTACGCCGATCTCGAAGCGGACGGCGAAGGCGAAGCGCACATTGCCGTCCCGACCTTGGCTGTTGTCGGTCGACCGAACGTCGGCAAGTCGACGCTCGTCAACCGCATCATCGGCCGTCGTGAAGCGGTAGTCGAAGACATCCCCGGCGTTACCCGTGACCGCGTCTCGTACGAGGCGAACTGGGCCGGACGACGCTTCCTAGTCCAGGACACCGGCGGATGGGAGCCCGACGCAAAGGGTCTTCAGCAGGCGGTCGCACGTCAGGCGGAGTTGGCCATGGGAACGGCTGACGCCATTCTCCTGGTCGTCGACGCTGTTGTCGGCGCTACCGCGACGGACGAAGCTGTTGCTCGCGTGCTTCGCCGCTCGAAGACTCCGGTCATCCTCGTTGCCAACAAGGTGGACGACGGACGCACCGAGTCCGAGGTTGCAGCGCTGTGGTCCTTGGGCCTCGGTCAGCCGTACTCCGTGAGTGCGACGCACGGCCGCGGTACCGGAGACCTGCTCGACGAGGTTCTCGAGAAGCTGCCGGAAACCCCGCGTGAAGGTATCCCCGGCGGCGGTCCGCGTCGTGTTGCTCTCGTCGGAAAGCCGAATGTCGGAAAGTCCAGCTTGCTCAACAAGCTGTCCGGTGACGAGCGGTCCGTCGTGCACAATGTTGCCGGCACCACCGTCGACCCCGTCGACTCCATTGTCGAACTCGGCGGGCGCCCTTGGCGTTTCGTCGACACGGCTGGTCTGCGCAAGCGCGTCAGCCATGCCAGCGGGGCGGAGTTCTATGCGTCGCTGCGTACGAAGAGCGCGATCGAGGCCGCTGAGGTTGCGATCCTGCTGATCGACGCACACGAGCCGATCACCGAGCAGGACTTGCGTGTTCTGAGCATGGTGGCCGACACGGGTCGTGCATTGGTGATCGCATTCAACAAGTGGGACCTCGTGGACGAGGACCGTCGACTCATGCTGGACAAGGAAGTGGACCGCGATCTGGTCCGCGTTCCGTGGGCTCAGCGAGTGAACATCTCCGCCCACACCGGTCGCGCCGTGGCGAAGCTCGTGCCGGCTCTCGACACGGCTCTGGAGTCCTGGGACAAGCGCATCCCCACGGGTCGCCTGAACACCTGGCTCAAGGAAGTTGTGGCAGCAACGCCGCCTCCGATGCGTGGTGGTCGCCTTCCGCGCATCATGTTCGCGACGCAGGCAAGCACGCGCCCGCCGACATTCGTTCTCTTCACCACGGGCTTCCTCGAGGCCGGCTACCGCCGCTTCATCGAGCGGCGTCTGCGTGAAGAGTTCAACTTCGACGGCAGCCCGATCCGCGTATCCGTCCGAGTGCGCGAGAAGCGTGACCGTAAGGGCCGCTGATTCTGCGTCCAATTCGGTACTGAAACGGCTCTGACCAGCCGATTGGTACTTCGGCCCGTCCCTGATGTAATCTTTCCAAGCGCCCGAAACAAGGGCGTGGGACGGGCTGTGGCGCAGCTTGGTAGCGCACTTGACTGGGGGTCAAGTGGTCGCAGGTTCAAATCCTGTCAGCCCGACCGAAGTTAGATCAAAAAGGCAGTTTCTCAGAAATGAGAAACTGCCTTTTTGTTTGTGCCTTCAAAGGTTCGGCAACGGATCATGCGGGAAGTCCTGCGGTGACGTGATCTCCGCGTCGGCAGCGTTCACGACTGCAACATATTCTTCGTCGGTTTCGCGCTCATCAGAACGTCTGCTGGAAACGCGTAGTGGATCTCGTCGTCTGGATGCAAGTGGGAGCGAAGGCGCGCACGGACGCTCGCGGAAACCGTCATGCGCGGAAGGCTAGCTCAGGTTCGCTGACTGAGGCGAATATTGTGAACGGCAACGGTTACTTCGAAGAGCGCGATCAGAATGGCGGTAAAGATTGCTGCCAACCACCACGGCGCCGAACCTGCTGTATTCAGCCAGATGGTCAGTGCACCGAAAATTGTAGTCGGAATGCCGACAGCACGAGACAGGTCGACGTTCCTCGGATTGACCGGCGGTGTTCTCCACCAATGAAGGCGATGTCCTCGATTCTCACGCAGCATTCGCAGGATGGACCAGACAGTAAGCGGCAGACCAATCGCGAGGATGACCATCCCGCCAATGATCGCCAAAGTGCACCCGTCTCGGAAGTACGTCACGGCAGCGCCCACAACACCTGCAAAACCGATGGCCGTGAATACTTTCCACGCCGGGGTTATGGACTGGCCATGCGGTTGTGTTGCCATGCAAGCACCCTTCCACAAAACATAATCGAAAACTTCAACCCTGTTGCGGCCGTCGATTGTGCATCAGGGTGACAATCAAACTCGGTAGGCCGTTAACTACTCCGAGTACAGCGACTGCGATACCCGCACTCAAGAGAGGTGCTGTCTCCCAAGAGTTGTCGACGATGGCAGATGCTCCGATCAAGCTCGATACCCAGCCCGTGAGTTGAGCACGTCGGACATGTTGTGCCGCTCGCGAGGAGGTCGGTCCTACCGAGAGAGGTAACCTCCGCCCCTTTCGAGTTGTAGTCGCTTTCTGCTCCGGAGCGCAATTTCGCCTACTGGCATGATCTCTTCTTATGATTGGGATTCGGATCGCGTGGGTTGTATTGGCGGTCGCCACCGGGATTCTGGGATCCGCGACGGCACAGTGGCCGCTGTACGAGATCACCGATTGCGAAATAGGCCTCGGCCCGCTCAGTTCTGCCGATTGTTACCGCTCGATTCACGACTACTTCGGGCGGGAGCTCTTCTTGGTGCTGGCGTTGCCGGTGGCTCTGTGCGTTATTCCAGCCGTGATCCCACGACCATTAGTTTCCTGGATCGTCTCGGCGACAATGCTTTGCGCTGCAGTATTGGGTTTCTTTGCAGCTTTCAGCTCTGATATGCCTTCTCTGCTGTCGATGGTGGGGAGCCTCCCTGCTGCAGTGCTGGCATTGGTACTTGCTGCGGTGCATCAGGGGATCGCATTGCGCAACAAGGGCGCCATTGCGCGTGCGCGCAGTGGGGTTCGCGATACGCAGCCGAGTGAGTGATCAGTCGGGGCTGAAGAACAGTTCCATCGAGATCCAGAACCACGCCACCATTGCCGCGACCGGCAGGAACGCGAGCACCAATGGCAATGTAAATTGCCGGCCGGTACGACTGGGAATAGTCATAAGTCCGAGCAAGACGCACACGGCGGCAGGCGCCGCCCAACTTATCCAGTAGGTGAGTGGTGGTGGGTTGGGCCCGAACGACGTGAACGAACGGTTCGGATACAGCTGCGGCTGTGCGGGACATCGGCGAAGTGTTGCCACAGGAGTACCAATGGCAGGTAGCCGAACAGTCCCAGTAGGAGGCCGACGACGAGTCCCGCGAAGATTCGTTCGCCCCTCATCTCAATGCACCCGTCCGAATCAATCGTCCCACTGCCTATGCGACTTCTGGTAAGTCGCGAGGCTGAATCCGTAGAGCCCACGCCCGGGCCGCAACGAACGTCATGGCCAATACGAGAACGACCAGCAGTACGACCGCGATCCAGGTGGGAGTGGTGGTGGAAAAGCCCAGCCTCCACGCAGTACCGACACCTACAGTCGTCGCCGCCAACGCCCCGACCGGAAGCATCGCCGCCACCGCTCGCGTCGTGCGAACAGTAAGTCGATCCCCGGCAGCGCGAAGGACTCCGAACACGGCGGCGACCGAAATGCCATACGCCAGGAGACCGCTGACGGCATAGACCAGGAGCGGGGACCATCCGATATCAACCGACCCGGTGAATGCCATGCCGATCAAGACCAACAGGGGCGTCAACCCAAGCGTGACGCCTGCGAGGCCTGCCACCACAGTTGGAACCATTCGATTGTCCTGGCCTCCGGAGATTCGCACGCCCGCGAGGCGGAGCACGAACCCGGTCAGCGCGCCCAGAAGGGCGCCGATCACCGCAGCCTCGATGGGCCAGGTCCATTGCGATTCACCCGCGAAGCCCGAGATTGTGGTGCCACCCGAAAAGAGGGTGATCGTGGCGGACGCCTGTGCCGATCCCTGTGTCAGCGCCGCCGTGACGATGGCAACGGTCGCACCGAACAAAGCAAACCCGAGTGCCTGTTTCCACATCTAGCCATCTTGACCCATCCCGCGGGAGAATTCGGCACAACGGCAGTCTCGTCCGGATGCCTTCTCACTGTGCAGATTGGGGGCGCAGCCGACTTCGGCGATAATTGTGTGAAGGGGCTGGTGGTGACACCCTCGTCGTATCACCACCAGCCACGTTCGACACTCACGACCTGCTGTCACGCACGCAATCGGCGACGTGCTGCCAGTGCTGCCGGAAATCCGAGATCTGCATCGATCACTTCACCGGAGAGACGTTCCGAGATTTCGATCAGTCGACTGCATCCGGTCTCTCCGATCGCCTCGTACGGGTACGACCCCAGCACATCGGTCTGATGCTCAACCCGCTTCCGGCGATCGCGACCCACCTCGTTCAGGTGAAGCTCGGGGCCGTCTTCGAGCCATCCACGCGCCCGCACACCTTCGACGCCTTCCGCCCACTGATCGTTGTCCCATGCCCGGCTCATTTGCAGAGCAGCAGCAGGAACATCACCGGTTGCGGCGTGGACTACCAACGCTTCGACACCGTTGAGTCCCTCGGCGTGAAGAAGTGCGACATGAGAATCTCCGCGAAACTCCCGGAGCAAGGATTGGGCATGCCACAACACGAGATGAGGCTCCTCAGGCCACGGCAATGATGCGTGCCCACCGAACAGGGGTCGCCCTTGTGGTCTGTTGCAGGCGCGTTCCGCGGCTCGACGTGCGAGTTCGGCAGCTTCGCGAACTTCGGTGCCGTCGACATGTTCTCCCCAGGCCTTGCGCAGCGAACGGTCGACAGCGTCGAGTCGAGCGGTGAGGATCTGTTCGGGGGTGGCGATTGTCCAGGCTTCCGGCAGCACCGCGTGTACCAGTTCGGGGTTGAAGTTGAAGAACGTAGCGATGGTGACTTCAGCCGCTACTGCGCCCATGGGCGCAGACCGCGAAGCGAAGTAGCCCATTCGAGGGTGTGTAAAGCCCAGTGCGGCATATGCTTCCGCGCCGAAAGGGGTGAAGTAGATCATGCCGTGTATTGGTTCGGCTCCACGGAAGACGCGGCGCGCGGTTTCTGGTGCGATCGAGGTCATCGATAGTCCTTCATGCTGGTGGTGTGGTCTTCGAACAGTCGAGTCGGATGGTTGTTCTACGCCGGCTATCTCCCTCTGACATACATGCGGTCCCGGACGGCATCACCCACTCGGTAGACGGCCAGGACGACCAATGAAATCAGAATGCCGGAGGGGAGAATCTGTTGTGGTGCACTCAAGATGTGCAGGTACGCATCGGATAAGTCACCGCCCCAACTCGGAGTGGGGGGCTGTATTCCCAACCCCAGGAATGAGAGTGCCGCCTGCGCGAGAAAAGTCAGGCCGGTGAGCACGGTCACCTGAACGACAACCGGCCCGATTGCGTGCGGAAGAAGATGACGCAGGAGCACTACGTGCGGCGGGCATCCTGAGAGTCGCGCGCTCAGAACGAAGTCTCGGTTCCTCGTTTCGCTGACCCCGGCAGCCAGAATTCTTGCAATTGTGGGTGCATAGACGACTCCGAGCGCTGACATCGACGTGATCAGGCTCGGCCCCAGAACACCGGTAATAGCCACTGCGAGAACCAAACCTGGGAATGCCAGCAATGCGTCCGCCACCCGGAGGAGTGACGCGCCGATCCAGCGTGGCCAATATCCGGCGATCAACCCCCACGGAATTCCCAACAGCAGACTGACAGCGACAGCGATCGCGACGCCGAAGAAGGCGGAGCGTCCTCCCCAGATCAATCGACTGAGCACGTCACGACCGAAGCCGTCAGTGCCAAGCAGGTGCTGTGCACTCGGACCGGCGAACGTGTTGGTCAGGTTCTGATCGGTCGGACTGTGCGGAGCCACGAACGAGGCCAAGACGGACGCCGCTATCAGCGTTCCGAGAAAGCAGTAGCTGAGCCATAATCCGGGGTGCAGTCGAGGGAGAGCCCACTTGGAGCGGGTCTCGCCTGCGGTGGTAAGCGCGAGTTGGCTCACGAGATCGTTCCCTTCCTCAATTGTGGGCTGATCATGTTGTTGACGACGTCGACCAGGATGTTCACGAGAAGCACGATCACGACGAACAGCAACACAATGCCTTGAAGCATCGGATAATCTCGCGTGTCGATCGCAATGACGAGAGCGCTCCCGAGGCCCGGCAGCACGAAGATCTGCTCGAGAATGACCGTCGCACCCAGCATCGCCACGGCGAGCAATCCATAGACAGTGACAATCGTGGGAACGATGTTTCGTAGCGCGTAGCGCCACACGATCTTCCGCTCGTCGATACCCATCGCACGCGCAGTTCGTACGTAGTCACTTGACAGTGTCTCGATCATCGCAGCCCTGGTCTGCCGAACCGCAATCGATGCTGCGCCGGCAGCGAGCGCCGTTGCTGGTAGGACCAAATGGCTCAGGTTGTCGATCACACTGTTCTCGAGAGGAACCCAGCCGAGCACCGGTAGAACTCCCAAACCGAGGGCGAAGACATCGACCAGCACGATAGCGAGGAAGAAGTCCGGTACCGCGAGTCCGATCCCCGAAACCGTGCGGGTCAGACCATCGCTGCGTCGTCCCTGCCGCGTCGCGGTCCACACACCGAGCGGTATGGCGACGACGGCGGACAGTAACAGTGCGAGTACAACGAGCTCGGCGCTCGCCGGCAGGCGCGCAAGGATCTGTGGGCCGACGGGGGCGCTGTTCTGTAGCGACGTTCCCAGATCTCCGTGCAGAGCCGACACCACCCAGTTCCAGTACTGGACCAGCAGAGGTTGATTCAATCCGAGGCGCTCGTTGAGTGCCGCGATCGCTTCATCGCTGCCGTTCGGACCGAGAAGTGCCTCGGCTGGTCCACCGGGGATTATCCGGATAAGGGCAAAGGTTATGAAACTAGCGATGATCGCGGTAGGAATTATCTGTGCGAACCGGACGCCGATCATCCGTATGTAAGGATTCACCGGCGATCGGTGAGGGTTTCGGGTCGGAACGCTCTCAGGCTCGGGGGCCAACGAATTCTCTTGCGATACAACGGTCGTCGTCATGACTTCGAGAGGTACGTCAGATTGGGGGAGCCGTTCAGTGCGGGAACGGCCCCGTGGACGTTCTTCGTGTAGGCGACCACGTCGGGAGTGAAGTACAACGGTACGTACTCAGCGGACTTGATCACGACTTGATTGATCTGTTTGACGATGTCGAGCTGAGCGGTTTCGTCATACGTGTTGTTCAGCAGTGCGATCAGCTTCTCCAACTCCTCGTTGGGGACGGAATTCTGCCGGAAGTACGATCGCGAACCCAGAGAGGCTTCGAAATTGAGCGGTGCGGATGCTCGCGTGGGCCATCCCACGCTGAAGACGTCCGCGCTGTTGTGTGCGACGAACTCCGTAATCGCCTGAGGTCCACTCATTTCGACGAAGTCGACCTTGATGCCGACTTTCTCCCATTGTTCTCCGACAAGGACCGCGTTGGTCGAGTACGGCGGTAGGTTGCCTGCTAGTCCGCGCACGGTGACCCCATTCGGATACCCCGCCTCCGCTAGCAGCGATTTGGCCTTCTCCGGGTCGTACGGCCATGCATCTTCGGTTTCCTCGTCGTAGAACTGCGAACCGGGAGGATATTGACCGAACGCCGCAGTTCCTTCCGAGCTGTCCAGCGCGGCTCGCGCAATTGCCTTGCGGTCGAGCGCATACTGCATCGCCAGACGAACCCGGACGTCGTTAACCACAGGGTTCTTGTTGTTGATCACGACGAGCGCAACTCCGAGTCTCGGGTCGTGACTGACGTTCAGGTTGGGATTCCGTTCGAGGATCGGAGCACTCGACGGTGTGAGCCCGTATGCAAAATCCGCAGCGTTCGATGTCAGGGCATTTGTCAGCGCTGTGGGATTGGAGATCACCTGGATCTGGATCTTGGCGAGCTGGGGGCTGGGTGGACCTGCCGGTTTGTAATCGTCGAATCGACTGAATGTGTATGAACTGTTCGGGACTGCGCTGGTGAATGTGTACGGCCCTGCGCCTACAGGCTTGTTGGCGAAGTCTGCCCCTGCTGCTGCCAGCGCAGTGGGGGAGACCACCATTCCCAATCTGCCGTTGAGCCACCCTGGTAAGCCGGAGGTAGGTGAACTCAACGAGATCGTGATGTGATCTGGGGACGTTGCTTCGATGCTCTTGATCGTCGGGACGGAAACGATTCCGAGACTCAAGCAGTGTTCCATGCTTGCCTTGACTGCTGCTGCATCGAGAGTTGTACCGTCGTGAAAGGTCAAGCCGTTCTGCAACGTCATCTCGAACGTCAGGTTGTCCGGTCCGGAGAAGCCCCACTCGCTGGCGATTCCGGGCCGCAACTTCTGGGTGGCAGGTTCCGCATCGATCAGTGGTGCATACATCAACTGTAAGTAGTCGATGTCGTATCCGATGTTTCCCGCACACGGGTCGAGCGAGGCGGGCACGTGCGATGTCGCGACCTTGAGTTCGGCGTTCGGATCGGCAGGTCCGGTATCGCCGGCGGTACCGGTGGCGCTGCTCGAACAGCCGCTGAGCACGAGAGCAGAAAGTGCAAACGCAGCTACCAGCACACGTGGGCCACTTTTCCCATGATTCTGGAAGCGTGTGATCGGATATCGGGATCGCAAAGACAGACGCGGATTCATATGGTGGACTTTCGCTTTGGTCTTCTCGGAAGGGGGAGACTGACGCGGCACGCATTTACTGCGGCGGGTTGGAGATTCCGATCGATGTGGCCGGGGACGATAGATGGCAGGCGGAGCTGTGTGCGGAATTCGAGGCCGCGCGAAGTGACGGCGCTTCCGACGCACAGCGATCCATCGCAAACGGGCAGCGGGTGCGGAATCGACAGCCCGAGGGTGGATTCCGTGGGTCGGGTAACTCGCCCCGCACCAATGCTTTCCGACGACTGCGCCGCTCGAGTTCGATGTGCGGGGCCGCGGCGAGAAGTGCCTGCGTGTAGGGGTGCGATGGAGTCCTCAGGACCGTGGCAACCGGTCCGATCTCGACGATTCGGCCGAGGTACATCACCGCGACGCGATCGGCGATCCGTGCCACCGAACCCAAATCGTGCGAAATGAAGATGTACGTGAGGTCATGTTCTTCTCGGAGATCGGCAAGAAGTTGCAACACCTCTTCCTGAAGCGAAACATCCAGGGAGGCAACAGGTTCGTCGCAGAGAATCAGTGGCGCCTTGGAGGCAAGTGCACGAGCGATGGTCACGCGTTGGCGTTGGCCACCGGAGAGCTGGGTCGGGAGGCGGTCGGCAAGCTCAGCGCCGAGACCGACCCGACGCAACAGCTCGACGGCTTTCGGCCGCAAGGACTGTGGGATGCGCAGACGCCCTGGCGCCATCGGCTCGGCTACGCAAGCCCATGAGGCCATCCGATTGTTCAAGGCCGACGTAGGGTTTTGAAAAATGAGATGGGAAGATCCACCCTTGCCGAACGCCGGGTCGTCGAGATTCATAGTGATGGAGCCTGCGGCCGTCGCCACCAGACCCGCGAGAGCGTGAGCCGTCGAGGATTTTCCCGATCCTGATTCACCGATTATCGCAAGGGTTTCGCCCCTCTGTACGGAGAAGCTGACGTCGTCGACCGCGCGAAGAGCTTTGCGTCCGCGTCCGTACTCGACTGCCAGATTCCTAACGTCGACGATGACGTCGGTGTTGCTCATCAGCTCACCAGTCCGAGCAACTCGAGTTCGTCGCTGCGGTGACATCTTGTTGCCGATTCCGGTGATCCGATCAGAAGTGGATGATCGGATATGCAGAGCTCCTCGGAGTAGTTGCACCGGGCGACGTATCGGCAACCCACGCCGTCAGCAGGGGCTTTGGTGGTGAAATCGCCTCGCGACTTGGGCGATTGGGGGGAGACTTCTTCGAATGTCGAGCGTGCCGCCTCGAGAAGGCTGAACGTGTAGGGATGCGCGGGCCGCCGAAGCAGCACGTCTCGTGGCGCGACGTCGACGATCTCGCCGCGAAACATGGTGATGACTCGATCCGCGACCTCGGCGACGACCGCGAGGTCGTGACTGATCAACAACACGGCAAGATCGCGCTGTTCGGCCAGTTCTCGAAGGAGATCGACAATCTGAGCTTGGATGGTGACATCGAGCGCTGTTGTCGGTTCGTCCGCGATCAGCAACTTCGGACCGCATGCCAGGGCCATCGCGATCATCACCCGCTGACACATCCCGCCAGAAAGCTCGTACCCGAACGACTTCAAGGTTCTGCTCGGGTCGGCCAGACCGACCTGGTGGAGAAGATCTGTAGCCACGTCCTCCGCATCGACTTTCGTGATGTCGCGGTGGGCCTTCAACACATCGACGATCTGGCGACCGATGCTGACGGAGGGGTTGAGAGCCGAACTCGGGTCCTGGAAGACCATACTGACGTCGCGACCGCGTATTTTCCTCAACTCGGCGGCGGGCAGACCCACAAGTTCCTGTCCTTCCAAACGGATGCTTCCGCTGGTTGTTGCTGTACGGGGCAAGAGACCGAGCAGAGCGAGTCCGGTCAGTGTCTTTCCGCTCCCGCTCTCTCCTACGAGACCGGTGATTTCGCCCGACCCCAACTCGAAGCTCACGCGGTCGAGGAGTCTGTTCGAAATCGATTCTGTCCCAATGTCAACCGTGAGGTCTCGTACTTGCAGAAGTGGGCTCATCGTCGGGTCGTCCACGTGTGATCGTTCATCGCATTCCTCCGTAAACAACTGAACTGTTGTGACTGGAATCACGTACCGGGGAACCATAAACACTCACCTGCAACAAAGTCAATGAATGTTGCAACGATTGCCGTCGATGGCGCCGTCTGATCGCCTCCGGCTACCGACCAGCACGTCGTCAGCGATACATTCACTCCATGGCCGAGACACGTGACATCCGCGCGGAAGCGTTGAGTGCCGCCCGACGACAGTTCGCAGCCGGAAAACCGCTCGATGTGAACGCTTTGGCCACCGAGTTGGGGGTGGATCGGACCACCTTGTTCCGGCGTGCAGGGAATCGCGACACAATTACCGGTGACGTGCTCGATTCGCTGGCGCGCCGAACGTGGCGAATGGGCCTCGAGGAGTGCGGTGGAAGCGGAGCGTCAAGGGTTGTCGACGTCCTCACTTACCATGCACGGGCGACAATCGAGACCGAATTCTTCCGGACGTATTTGACTCGGGAACCGCAAAAGGCGTTGTGCATACTCACAACTGGACTGGGGCCGATTCAGGGCACGATGGTCGAATCCGTGCGAAGGCTGATCGAAGCTGAAATACCGGAGCAGATTCGGCCAGACCTGCCCGTCGAGGACATGGCGTATCTGCTGGTTCGCGTGGGTGAGTCGTTCATCTACAACGATTTGCTCACTGGTGGCACTCCGGATACGGAGAAGGCTCGCTTGGCGTTCCGGCTCATCCTCTCGCGTGACTAGTGTGCCGAGTTTCCGTTTTCTCAGTTTTCGTGAAAGCGCTTCGAATGCAAGCTATTTCATAGCTATGCCTGGTTGTATGACCCAATCAGGCTGGTGGGATCGGCACAAAGCTCCGCATCTCGTCCCGTCCGGGCCGGATGACGCCTGCGGCGGATTCGGGAACCTCGTTCCAGGCGCCGGGAAGGTCACGTAGAGGCTCGGAGACGACGATTCGGGTCTCCTCACTCAGATGGTGCAGGGCATCCACCTCAGGATGGAGCTTGCGCAACGTGGAAATCTCGGTGGAGAAGAACAACGACCTCGACTGGTGCTCGCTGGAATAGCGAAAGATCCAGGTGGAGATGCCATCCGACGTGGCGACGGTCATCTGAACCGGATTGTCGATTCCCTGCGAGCGGGCCGTGTGCTCGACGAATCCGACGGCCCTCGCGACACCTTCGAACGGATCGTCGGTCAGGCCGAACGTCAGCGCGAGGAAGAACAAGGTTTCCGAGTCCGTCGATCCTTCGAGATCCGGAAAGAGCGACGGATCAATGGCAGTCACCAATTCCCGTTTCATGTCGTGGAATCCGTGTAGTGAACCGTTGTGCATCCACAACCATTGCCGGTGCCGGAACGGGTGACAGTTGCTGCGCTGCACTGCAGTTCCCGTCGAGGCGCGGATGTGAGCGAACAGCAGAGGGGTGCGCAATTGGGAGGTGACTTCGCGCAGGTTCGAGTCGTTCCACGCGGGTTCGATGCTCTTGAAAACTGCCGGTTGGGGGCCTTCCCCGTACCAGCCGATTCCGAAGCCGTCGCCATTTGTCGTCGTGGCCCCGAGTTGAGAATGCAGGCTCTGGTCGATCAGCGAGTGCTGTGGCCTGAACAGCAAGTCATGGGCCAGTATCGGCTCTCCGGAATACGCCATCCACCTACACATACTTTCAACTCAAGCAGATCGAGTCGGCGTTGACGGTGCATGCGCAGCGGCGTGCGTCGTCTGGGTGGGCTTCCATGTCGACACAGCCCAGATCACGACGATGTTCAGCGCGATGATGAGAGTCGACCACCAGGGGTAGTACGGCAGCCACAAGAAGTTCGCGATGATCGAGATCGCGCAGATCACCACTGCCGACACCCGCGCCCAGGCCGCTCCGGTGAACAGTGCAAGCCCGACGAGAGCGACGAGCGCGCCCAGCACGAGATGGATCCAACCCCACGTCGTCAGGTCGAACTGATAGACGTAGTCGATCCCGACTACGAACACTTCGTTTTCGGCGACGGCAGCGAGTCCTTGGAAGAACTGCACGATGCCGACCGTCACCAAGATGACGGCTGCCCCGATCGATGTTCCTACCGCGAAACCCTGCTTGACTGATGTTGTATCCGACATGACGGTTTCCCTTGATTCGGTGGGGGGGCGACCGGACACGTGCCCGGCACGCTCGTTGTAGTGATCGTTGTTCCACCGGCTGACCGCTATGAAACGGAAATACCTGTCCAATGCGGTGAGAAATCAGTGCGATCTGCTCCGATGTGCGGGCGAAATGTAACTTCTGACCCCTGTTGATCCGATGTACCCCTTGCCGGAACGTGTGTGCGGAGAAATTGCTCGTAACCGAAGTTCACAGAAAACAAGAGGAATTCGGCACGGAATTCGACCTATTTGTCCAGCTGTACTGGTATTTTGACTGAATTGACCGGAAGCTACGGTCCGCGGAAAAAGGTAGCGAGAGAATGACGATCTTCGGCAGGCGTACCGCGGGCATCACCGCGACGGCCTTCGTCTTGGCGACCGTTGTGTCGACAGCACTCCCCGCAGTGGGATCGGCTGCCCCCGTTTCGCTCACCCGCGCGTGCAACTCGGAAATCAACGAAAATTCGATGTCACTCGATCCGGCCGTGATCGACGGTTGGTACGACATCTCGACTGGATCGCCTGGAACGAAAATCAACTCGATCGAGGCGTGGCGGACAGTGCCGGGAGACATCCTCGAGTTTCGCGCATCGGTGACGATCAGAGCCCACGGAAGTCCCGTCCGAGGGACCCTTCGGATCGACGGCGCCGGCTTGACCGGAGATCAGGATTTGATCTCCAAAATGACGTTGACCCAAGATCTCGGCCGGTCAGGGTCAACGGTCACCGACGCTGACGACGGTTCGGTCATCCCCGTACGTGCCAAGCTCGCATTCGACGTCACAACTCCTGGACAAGTCGCGCAGAACCAGACGGTCAACCTCTCGGCAGTCAAGATTGTCTTGGCAGGCGACACCACCGATCCGGGAGGTGAGTGCCCCGGCCCCGGCCCCGGCGGCGGGGGGAATGGAAGCGGTGGCGGAAACGGCAGCGGTGGTGACGGTTCCGGTGGGAACGGTGGGGATTCCGGTGACGCACTTCCCGGTCGTGACGTAGGAAACCGAGTACCAATTGCCCAGATTCCGTCCGGCCCGACTTCTCGTCCGTGACAGCGGCACTTGGATCCACGGCCAGCCGAACGTGGGCCGCTGCAGTAGTGGCGACAATGCTCTTGATCGGCGGATGTTCCGACGACGGTGACTCGCCGACCCGCGTCCTCGCGACCGGCCAACAAGATTTGCCGCCGGCAGTTCGCGCCGCAGTCGACGGTCCGGATGTCCCGACCACGCTGCGCACAGGCAACAGCACCGCTGACATCCTGCCGATCAAGACGACGACGGACGGCTCGCTCATTCCGCCCGAGGATGTCAGTGAGATCGGATGGTGGGCAGATTCGGCATTTCCCGGCTCCGGCGCGGGCACTGTGGTGATCACCGGACACGTCAACGACATCTATCAGGGTGACGGTTTCGGAAAGAAGTTCTCGACACTGGAAATCGGCTCGGTCGTGACCGTGGCGGGCGCCGGGGGACAGACCTGGAACTACCGTATCGATGCGGTCGATCACTACGGCAAGGACGGCGAGCTGCCGGTCGAGCGATTGAACAGCCTCGACGGACCCGAAACCCTCGCGCTGATCACCTGCGGCGGCGAGTTCGTCGGTCCGCCGTTCGGATACGAGGACAACGACGTCGCGTGGGGAACTCCGGTGCCCGCATAGCCGAAAACCAGACGTCGGAACGGTTGATAAACTGGGTCCCGCGTTCGTGGCCATCCACGCACGTTTCGAAAGTCCGAAGAAGGAGATTGTGCTGTGGTTGACCTCGCCTATGTCATCGCTGGGTCCGAAGCGACTGGCGGTGCCGGCCTGCAGGTCGACCTGAAGACGTTCCAGGCATTGGACGTCTACGGCGTAGCGACCACCACATGTATCGTCTCGTTCGATCCCAAGAACAATTGGGGTCATCGCTTCGTGCCGATCGCTCCTGACGTGATCGCTGATCAGATCGAGGCTGCCACGGCAGCTCACGATCTGGACGTCGTCAAGATCGGAATGTTGGGAACTCCCGCCACGATCGAGGTTGTGGCAGAGGGTCTGCGTCGGCAGTCCTGGCGCCACGTCGTCCTCGACCCGGTCCTGATCTGCAAGGGCCAGGAGCCCGGCGCGGCTCTCGATACCGATACAGCACTTCGTGATTCGATCCTCCCGCTCGCCACCGTCGTCACACCCAACCTGTTCGAGGCACGCACCCTCGCCGGAATGGACAGCATCGAAAGCGTCGACGACCTCATCGAGGCCGCACGTCGTATCCATGACCTCGGACCCAAGTACGTGCTCGCAAAGGGCGGTGTCGAACTCGCCGGTGGCGACGCCGTCGACGTGTTGTTCGACGGGACCGACGTGACGGTTCTCTCCGCCCCCAAGGTCGGCGAAGAGCGCGTCTCGGGTGCCGGTTGCACGCTGGCCGCCGCAGTGACCGCCGAACTGGCAAAGGGCGCCGACGTGGGAGAAGCCGTCGCTCTGGCCAAGAAGTTCGTCACGGCGGGCATCGAAGGCCGCGTCTCGGCACACACGCCGTTCGACACCGTCTGGCAGGGCGCGTTCAAGGGATAGGCGCACGGCGGCTCACATCGCCGCGCGCGGCCTGGCAGGATCGAGTGCGTGAGTACTGCGAACCTGAATCGAAGCGAAGTCGCCGAACGATCTCGAGCCATCTCCGTCGCCGGTTACCGGGTGGAGTTGGATCTGCGATCGGCGGTCGACTCCGCCGTGAAGACCTTTTCGACGGTCACGACAATTGATCTGACGTCCTCGGTGGAGTCCACGTGGCTCGATTTCATCGGTGCTGCAGTCGATTCCGTGGACGTCGACGGTGCGTCGATTCCGGTGGAGTACGACGGATCCCGGATCGGGCTGCGCGGACTCGGCGGATCGAACGTCGTTCGGGTGGCAGCTCACGGCCACTACAGCCGTTCGGGCGAAGGGCTGCACCGATTTGTCGACGACGCTGACGATCAGACGTATCTGTACACGCAATACGAGCCTGCCGATGCCAGGCGTGTTTTCGCCTGCTTCGAGCAGCCGGACCTCAAGGCGCCCTTCACATTCGAGGTGACAGCACCTGACGGCTGGGAAGTCCTGTCGAATCAGCCCGCGACCCAGACTCTCTCCGTGGACGGTGCACAACGCGTCACTTTCGCCCCGACGCTGCCGATCTCGACCTACATCACCGCGATCGCGGCCGGGCCGTATCACCGCGTGGCGTCGTCGTGGAGTCGCGGCGAACTCACTGTCGAGTTGGGTGCGCTGTGCCGGGCGTCGTTGGCTCCACACCTTGATGCAGACAACGTTTTCGACATCACCCGTCAGGGGCTGGACTTCTACGCCGAGTACTTCGACTATCCGTATCCGTTCGGCAAGTACGACCAGATCTTTGTCCCCGAGTACAACCTCGGCGCCATGGAGAACCCGGGACTGGTGACCTTCACCGAGGCATACGTGTTCCGCGGCACCGCAACCGACGAGCAGCATCAGCGCCGCGCCAACACGATCCTGCACGAAATGGCGCACATGTGGTTCGGCGATCTCGTGACCATGGTCTGGTGGGACGACCTGTGGCTCAAAGAATCTTTTGCTGATTTCATGGGATCGCTGGTCAGCGCCGAAGCCACTCGCTTCACCGATGCCTGGGTGGCATTCGCCATCAAGCGAAAAGCGTGGGCGTACCTCCAAGATCAGCTGCCGACAACTCATCCCATCGTCGCCGACATCGTCGATCTCGAAGCTGCGAAGCTTAACTTCGACGGAATCACCTACGCCAAGGGCGCCAGTGTCCTCAAACAACTTGTGGCGTTCGTCGGCCGTGACGCGTTCTTCGAAGCGGCACGACGGTACTTCAAGGCCCACGCCTTCGGGAACACCACGCTGGTTGATCTGCTCGACGTGCTCGCGGAGACTTCCGGACGTGATGTGCGCGAATGGGCCCGAATCTGGTTGCAGACCACCGGAGTGTCCACGCTGTCGCTCGACGGAACAGACCTGGTCCAGACGGACCCGAGGCCGCATCGGCTCGCAGTCGGAATCTACGACTACAACGAGTCCGGAGACCTTGTTCGCACCGAACGCGTCGAACTCGACATCACCGAATCACGCACGTCGGTCGACCTTCCGCCCGGAGCACTCACACTGCTCAACGACGAAGACCTCACCTACGCCAAGGTGCGATTGGACGCGGAATCTCTGTCCACTGTCGAGGCATCCCTGGACCGCGTGAGCGATCCGCTTGCGCGCGGGGTGATCTGGTCGTCGCTGTGGAACTCGGTGCGTGATGCGCAGCTCTCGGTGTTCCGGTACCTCGACATGGTGGAACGATTCGCTCCCGCGGAGACAGATCTTGCGATTCTCAGCTCGATCCTGACCGATGCCCAATACGCGGTTCTTCACTACGTTCCGAAAAGCTTGCGGCCCAATGTAAGTGCAGGCTGGTTGGAAACGACCTGGAAGGCGGTGTTCGAAGCCGAACCGGAGTCCGGAAGGCAGCTGGCATGGGCACGGGCTCTGTCGGCCGCTGCAGCGGTCAACGATGCTCGCGCCGACGAGGTGCGGTCGATACTCGACGGCACCTGCCCGGGGCCGGTCGGACTGGCTCTCGATCCTGATCTGCGGTGGGCATTGTGGATCGCCCTGTCGGCGACCGGCCATGCGAGTGTGAGCGACTTCGATGGTGAGCTGAGCAAGGACAGCACGTCAGCGGGTCGAACGGCGTACGTCCGCGCCGCGGCGTCGATTCCCGATGCCGAGACCAAGGCGGCTGCCTGGGCGTCGGCGACCACTGACGGCTCACTCTCGAACGACCGCCTGGATGCGACGATCGCCGGATTCCGTTCGGGCACGGACCCGTCGTTGATCGAGGGATATGCGGCAGAGTACTTCTCGTCCCTGGGGAAGTGGTGGTCCGAACGCAGCATCGAGATCGCCCGACGGTTGGTGAACGGACTCTTCCCGGCAGCTGAAGACACCTCTGCTGTCGATTCCTGGATCCAGGCCAATGCGGAGGCGCCCGCGTCGCTGCGGAGGCTTGTTCTCGAGCGTCGGGATCACCTGGCCCGAGACCTACGTGCCCAGGCGTCGAACGCAGTGATCTGACGCCATCAGCTCCGAAATGTCCTGTTCTTGGATATTGTCTAAACAGGGCTGCGACGGGAGACGACGTGCACACGATCACGGATCTGTCGCTGGTCACGGGCCCGGTTCCGCCCGTGGTGACGGTGCTCGGAATTCTGGCACTTCTGTGGCTGATCTTCTCGAGATCGAGGCGTCACGTCCTGATCTCGATTCCGGTCTGCATCGTCGCGGCAATCGCGATCACTCTCGTGCTGTACTGGCTGATCGAGAAGGTGTGGCACCCGTTCCCCGATCCGATTGCCCGTCCGGTCTACGTGTGGATCGGGTTGGGCATTCTCGGCGTGCTGCTGGGCGTTTCGCGGGTATTTGCGGCGACGCGGATCGACGGCCGCGTGCTCACCGTGGTCTCCGTGCTCCTGGTGGTCGTGTCGAGCGCGGCTCACGTGAATCTGCAGTTCCAGTCGTATCCGACGTTGGGAACAGCGCTGGGACTCTCGGACGCGGAGAAGGTTTCACTCGCAGACCTGGACGACGGCAAGGACGGGGCGGTACCGGTTTCGCAATGGAAGGCTCCCACGGACATGCCGTCGGCGGGCAAGGTCAGCACGGTCACGATTGCGGGGACGGTCTCCGGATTCAGCGCCCGCGACGCCGAGATCTACCTACCGCCCGCGTATTTCACCAACCCACGACCGGAGTTGCCCGTGTTGGTCCTGCTAGCCGGCCAACCAGGCGCGCCCGAGGACTGGCTACAGGGCGGACGTCTCGTCCAGACCATGGACACCTACGCCGCTGCGCATTCGGGCTTGGCTCCCGTTGTCGTCGTTGCTGACGGGACCGGGTCGGAACTGGCGAATCCGCTCTGCGTCGATTCCCAACTCGGGAACGTCGCGACGTACCTTTCGCGCGATGTTCCCGACTGGGTGCGCGGGAACCTCCAGGTGGATCCCGACCCGAGGAAGTGGGCGATCGGGGGACTTTCCTACGGCGGTACCTGCGCGTTCCAGATGGCAACGAACTTCCCCGCGGTATATCCGACGTTCCTGGATCTGTCCGGTCAGATCGAACCCACACTCGGCGATCGCAAGCAGACGGTCGATGCAGCGTTCGGCGGCAATGACGCCGCGTTCGTGGCAGTGAATCCGCAGGATCTGCTCCGGGAGAAGAAGTTCCCCGACAGCGCCGGGGTGTTCGTGGTCGGCAAACAGGACAACGACTACCGCCCAGGTCTTCAAACGCTCTACGAAGCCGCAAAGGCCGCAGGGATGGACGTCCAGTACGCCGAGGTCGACGGAGGGCACAGCTTCCAGGTGTGGTCGGCTGGATTGGCGAGTCAATTAGGTTGGCTGGGAACGCGACTCGGTCTGCCCGGATGAACGATCGTCCGGAAGTTCCGAAGACCCGATGATCAGCGGGTGAATTCTTCCGGTCGCCCCGGCTTCGGAGCCCAATCCCTGCGGATCCGCCACACTCGCGAGCCGACGGTCGAGTGCGCCGGTCCATTCTCGGGTCAATTGCGCATCGAGTGCGTCGACGCGCTCGAGTAGCGGAGGGTGCTGGTCCGGCGGGCAGGCTTCGAGCAAGGTCGCGAATACCGCGCGCAGACGACGCTGGACCTGCGCGGAATTGGTACTGAAGTGCCGGATCTCGTCGGTGGCGACGGACACGTAATCGGTCCAGGTGCGTTGCTGCCCTCGGATCAGCGTGAGATCCGAGGTTGACGTGTCGAAGCGGACCCGCGGGGCGAGAAGTACCAGAAGATCTTCGATGTGGTCGAGAGCCTGGACGGCTCGGCCCGGGTCGTTGATGGCGGGTGACAGTGCCTTGAGCGCGATGTCCACGATCGACTGAAGCGCTGCACCGGGGCTGACGACCGGGCTGTGCGTGTCACCGAAGATCAAGCACGACATCAAAGTGTCCGGGCGTACCTTCAGCGAGGGTCCGCGTACCTCGAAGAGGGGCGCGTTCTGGGCGACGAACTCGCCGATGCTGGGGACGACTTCGACCGAGACGTCCCAGCGGCCGGCCAACCGCTGCAGTCGTGCGAGGTCGATCGCCAGCAGAATCCGGCCGTCGGGTGAGAGGTGGCGCAGGCGAATCACCAGTGCGTCGGCGCTCTCGGAGTTCTCGGACTCGCGCGGTTGGGGTAGGGGGAGCGGCTGACTGGGTTTCGGTGCGCCAGAGGGCAGGTCCTCGTACAGCGGATAGGCACGAATCGTCGCGCTCCGGCCCTGGGCCGCTATCCAACGCAGCAACCGACTGGAATTGAGAATCGACCCGACCTTCGCCACCAACGCGATGAACAGGATCGCACTGGCCAATGCCAGAAGCAGTGCGATCGCCGTGGAGATGGTCGGTGAGGAATTCTCCGAATCGAGCGCCAGATCGAGCGCAATGATCAAGGAGAAGACGAACGTGGCCAGAAACATGCCGATCGACCACCGCATCACTCGCTGTTGCGCAAGCATCGGGACCACCCGCACCGAAATCTGCGATGCGCCGAACTGCATTGCGAGGGTGATGGCGGTGAACACCAGACCGGTGAGAGTGATCATCCCGCCGGCGATGACGCTGAGCAGCGTCGCGGTGGCCCCGGCGTCGACGCCCTCGGAAATGGTACCGACGTCGCCGTCGCTGACCAGGTCTCCGTCGATCCCGACGAGGATGTTCGCGGTGACGACGGACAGGACGACGAGGATCACGGGGAGACGCCAGACGGGGACTGTTCGTAGTCGTCGGCGAGTTCGACGCCAGCGAATTCTGTCCGAGAGCCGCCGCGACAATCCGACCTTCGACGTGGGGGTTGCGGTGTCGACGACGGGGAGCGGTGGTGGGGGCGGGGGAGTGGAACCGAAACTTCCCGACACCGTTTCCTGAACGTAGATCTTCGCGTGGATCATCGGCTCGCGATAACGCTGTTCACGGGCCACTGCCCGGCTCATCTTCGCCGGCTTGTCGCGGTAACGCGAGCGCGCCCACGGCGCACCCGGGCGACTCAACCGAATTGCTCCGATCAACAGAAGTGGGGTGAAGAACAGCCCGATCAGGCCGGTCCAGAGTTTGCCCTTCATCAACGTGATCACGGCGAGTCCGAGTTGGATCACGATCGCGACGACAACGCCGATCAACGTCGCCAGGCTGCGGTCCTGCTCGTACGGGTCGAACTCTCCCGCGAACCCGATCGGGTGGACCCCGAGAAGGAAAAGGAACGAGATCGCGATGGCAACGAACACCGCGTCGATGGACGAGCGACCTTCCTCGGCCCAGTAGACATCGCGCAGATGCAACACGAGCGCGTACTCGTCGAGGACCAACGCGCTGCCGATGCCGAACACCGACGCGAGAACACAATTGGCGATCGGGGTGTGATAGTCGGCCAGAGCGATGAAGGCGAAGCCGGACACGAGCATCATCATCAAACCGAAAACCATGTGGTGGATGTGCATTCCACCGGGCGTGACATTGCCTGGCCACCACGAGACCTCGGCCCGGATCATCCGGACGCTGAAGCGGATGAACAGGAACGTCAGGACAAAGGCGAGTAGGAGGAAGAACAGCGGGAGCCTGCCGGTGTCGACGACCGTGTGCTCGAACCAGGACCGCACGGCGTCAACTCTTGCTGGTGGCGAGCTTGATCAGCTGAGGAGCCGTCGCGTCGGGCAGGTAGGCACGCGTCAGTGCGATTCCGATCCGAGGCAGGTCGGCCTCGTCGCGGAAACACAGGAAAACGGGTTCGTACCTCGGCTTGAACTTCTTCTTGAACGCGTGAAGAGACCGGAAGCCGTACAGCGGTTCCATCGCGGCTCCGAGCATGTCCAGCAGGCGGTCCATCGATGCGGCGTCGGCGCCGTCGTCGCTGCGGGCGAGCGGTGCTCCGGACAGTGAGACGAATTGGGCACCTTGTTCTTTGAACTCGAGGGCCGACGATGCGATGAGGAACTCGACCACCGGACGGAACCCGTCGGGACGTCGACGCATGACGTCGAGTGTCCAACCCTGAACCACGCCGCCTTCGCCGTACACCGGCAACCACGAGGTGACGCCGTGAATGCTTCCGGTCGGGTCGACGGCCAAGCCGACACGGACGTCGCGATCGAGCGCCTCCTCGACGCTTCCGAGGGTGAACCCCATCTCGGGTAGCCCCTTGTCGCCCACCCATTCCTCGGAGATGGCGCGCACCTGAGCCAATACGGAGAACGGCTCGTCGGCCAATGTTGTCATCCGGAAGGTGATGTCGTCCTTCTTGGCCTTGTTGAGCGCCGAGCGGATGTCCTGCCAGGATTTACCGGTGAACTGCAGTTCTGGTAGGTCGACGATCGTGTCTTCGGCGACCTGAACGGTGCGCCAGCCACGCCGGGTGGCGGCGTCGGCTGTCTCCTTCCCCACGGAGAACAAGCAGGGAGTGAGGCCGTTGGCTTCGGACATCGTCGTGAATTCGTCGACCGCTGCGGCAAGTCGGTCGGGGCTCGCTATCGGATCCGCCAGGACCACGACGACACCGACATGCCGTTGGAATGCAACGACGCTCTCACCCGACTCGCCGAAGTAGTAACTGTTGCCGTCCCACGTCGTCATCCACGACATGGTTCCGCCGCCGTGTCGTTTGAGCAGTTCCCGAGCGGCGGCGCGCGGATCGTTCCCGGACAACGGCCCGCCTCGAATCTTGCGCCGCATCGGTACGTGAAAAGCGTGGCGGCCCTTGATCAACAAGATGAGTTCGAGAAGCCAGAGCAGCGCGGTACCGACCGTGACGGCGCCGGCGCTCTCGTAGTCGAAGAAGATGACCGAGACGAGGACGAGGGCGGTGGCCAAAACCGTCAGTGAACCGAACACCACGGCAACCCACCAGGCCCAGCGGCGACCTCGTCGCAACTGGTCCGCGATCAGGGCAACGATGACCACGTCGATCAATGCCGTCCAGCCCGAACCGGTTTCGGCTTCCGTCGGCCCGAACGGTCCGCTTCCGGGGAACAGCCAGACGGCGATCTCGACCACGCCGATCAGGAGCAGGCCGATGAATCCGAGCAGGCGGATCTCGCGTCGCGTTCGTGGGATGAACCCGCGCTCTCCGTCGCCGAAGAACTTCTCGCCCACCGGCAGGAATATCGCGACCGCGATGAGGTGCTGCACGTCGGCGAGGCGGCCTTCGAAGAGGAACGCGATCGCAATGTACGCGCACAGAATGGCGCGCACTCGCATTCGCCAGGGCGAGCGGAGTGTTGCCGTGGTCGCGGCGAGTGCGGCGATGATTGCGGTGGTCACGCCGACGTCGCGGTGGGTGGCGAGGTTGCGAGCCCAATCCCAGTCGGTGTGGCTGCCCGCCCAGAGGAGGAGCGATGCACCGAGTTCGCCCGCCAACTGACCGCTGATCGTGACGATGGCCGCGTTCTTGGTTCCCAGGCGCCATTCGCACCAGCCGACCGCGAAGGCAAAAACGACGATGATCGAAACATACTGACCCGGCGTCAATCCGAAGAACCACCCCGTGACGAGAGTCCACCACTTGCCTTCCTGCAAGGCAGGAACTCCGTAGGCGATGTCGTTGAACCACGAGTAGGTACGGACGTGATTCCACAGGGCGCCGGTCGCGATCCCGACGACGGTGATGGTGAGGACGACGCTCGCGGTGAACGGCACACGCCGCAGGACGCTCAGCGTGTCGGAAGCAAAGCGAGAGGCCCGATTCGACGCGCCCGGCGCGCCCTGGTCGGTCTGCGGGGTGGGGGTCTGGGACTGCTCAGCCATCGAGGTTCTCTTCTCGCCATGCCGCACGGTGGATTCTGCCTGTTCAGCATGACAGGAATACAGACCGATAATCAGGCGAAGCGGCCAAAATGGACCAGACTGGCTGAGGGTCTCAGTCTCGTGGCGCTACTGTCGAGCCATGGTGAACGGAGATTTACTGAATCGGGACCACGTGGTCGCCTCACTTGCCGCTTTCGAACCCCGGTCGGTCGAATTGGACGGAAGGCGCTCGGCGTCGGTGGTCATCGTCGTCATGCGGACTGCGGACGGAACACCAGTGTTCCCGGTGACGAAGCGGCCGAGCAAGATGCGCGCCCACCCCGGTCAATTCGCGTTGCCGGGCGGAAGCGTCGACCCGGGCGAGTCGTCCGAACAGGCAGCGGTTCGGGAACTTTCCGAGGAGCTGGGTGTCGACGTTCCCGAGTCGAAGATCATCGGCCGGCTCGACGACTACGTCACTCGTTCGGGATTCGTGATCCGGCCGTTCGTCATGTGGTCGGGCGAGGACATCGGGGGACTGGTACCCAATCCCGACGAGGTGGCCCAGGTGTATGCCGTCACGTCGGAGGAGCTCGACGTGGACTCGCGCTTCGTCACCATCGAGGAGTCACCGAACCCGGTGATCCAATGGCCGTTCCGAACGAGCCTGATCCATGCGCCGACCGGAGCCGTCATCTATCAGTTCCGCGAAGTGCTGAACGGACGGCACACGCGCATCGACAAGCTCGAGCAGCCGGTGTTCGCCTGGAGATAGGGGCAGCTCGACACGCTCGGGACAGTTCAGGCTACGGCGCCTCGGCGAATAGTCCGTCGTGCTGTGGAAAGCTGGCCGCACGGCAATCGAACGACGCGAGGTGTGTGCAGTGAACTCTGGCGAACAAGAACCGATCCCCACGGATCGGATTCTCACTGTTCCCAACGTGCTCAGTATCGTGCGTCTACTCGCTCTGCCGCTGTTCGCCTACCTGCTGCTCGTCACGCACTCGGACGGCTGGGCATTGGCGCTGCTGATGCTCAGCGGGTTCACCGACTGGCTCGACGGCAAGCTGGCCAGAGTGCTCGGACAGACCTCGCGTCTGGGAGCGCTTCTCGACCCGCTGGTCGATCGTCTGTACGTCGTGACGACACTGGTCACCTTCGTCGCCCGCGATTTCATTCCCTGGTGGGTCGCAGCGATACTCATCGGCCGTGATCTTCTGCTTGCGTTGACGCTGCCGATCTACCGCAGGCGTGGCCTGCCACCGCCCGAGGTGGTTTATCTCGGCAAGGCTGCGACCTTCCTACTGATGTTCGCTCTGCCGTTGATTCTTGCCGGGCACGGAGACTGGGCCATCGGACCGTTCACCCATGCCTTCGGTTTCGCTTTCCTGATCTGGGGAACCGTCCTGTACGTGTGGACTGCCGCGATCTACGTGCTCAAGGCCGTTGACGTTGCGCGAACCCACGAGGTCGTGCCCCGATGAAGTCGACCGGGGAGGACGTCCGTCGTAACCCGGTACCGTCGCTGCTTCGCTCACTCATGACCGAACATCTCGACCCGGGCTACGAGGCAACTGCATTCGAACGCCAGCACGAGCACACCAAGAACAGATCCTCGAAGACGGGGCCGTGGCTGGCCCTCGGCGCACTGTTGATCGGGTTCATCGTCACGGTCTCGGCTGTTCAGGCGACGAAGCAGGTGACCGGCACCGAAGAGGTTCGAAGCGAGTTGGTGGCGAAGGTCCGTGATGCGGAGGATCGAATCGATTCGCTGGCCGCGTCCCGCGATTCACTCGGCGGAGCCGTCGACGCCGCGCGCGGCGTGGCGCTCGAAGGCGATGCACGCGGCAGCGCCGTCCTCGACCAACTGCGAGCGGTCGAATCCGGCGCAGGAGCCGAAGCTGTTCACGGGGAGGGACTGGTGGTGACGTTGACCGACCCGGCCGGACGCCCGAACCTCTCGGATGCGTCGCAACGGAGTGTCGGCGGTAAGACAGTTGTCCTCGATCGCGATCTGCAGACCGTCGTAAACGCCCTGTGGGCTGGGGGAGCGGAGGCGATCGCCGTCGGCGGAGTGCGAATCGGGCCGACGGTGACCATTCGTCAGGCGGGCGGCGCGATGCTCGTCGACAACCAACCTGTTTTCTCCCCGTACCTCGTCGAGGCGATCGGAGACACGCGAGCACTGCAGCGGAAATTCGTCGTCAGCGACGCCTACGTGAGAATGTCTAGCGTCTCGCAACTGTACGGAGTCGGTTTCGCGGTGGCCGAAGACGATTCGTTGACTCTGCCGCCTGCGGCGCCTCGCGCCGTCCGAGTGGCAACAGAACCCACAGAACCCAAGTGACAGAAGGAGTTCGATGAAGGCCGGTTCCGCCCTGTACGGACTCGCAGCACTGGTCGTCGGCATCGTGCTGGGCGTAGTTTTCAGCCCGCAGGTGCCCGACGTGATCCAGCCCTATCTTCCGATCGCTGTCGTTGCGGCGCTCGACGCCGTCTTCGGTGGACTACGCGCGTATCTGGACGAAATCTTCGACGCGAAGGTGTTCGTGGTTTCCTTCGTCTTCAACGTGCTCGTCGCGTCGTTGATCGTCTGGCTCGGTGATCAGTTGGGTGTCGGTACTCAACTCTCGACGGCGATCGTCGTCGTGTTGGGTATCCGGATCTTCGGCAACGCAGCGGCATTGCGACGCCGACTGTTCGGAGCGTGAGTCATGGCGGAACATTCCACGACCGAACCGGAAGAAGAACCTCCCGTCACCACTGCGGGTGAAGGTCGTCACGAGTTGCGTTCACCGTCCAAACACCGCACCAACGTCGTCTTCGCAATCCTCGCTGCTGTGCTGTTGGGCGTGCTCGGCGTTGCGATTGCCACACAGGTACGCAGCACAGTGGCCGGAGATTCACTCGACGCCGCGCGCCCTGCCGACCTCCTGGTGGTTCTCGACAATTTGAATCGGCGCGAAGCCGCGCTGAGGCAGGAAGTCGCGAATCTTCAGGAATCGCTTGCCACTTTGGAAGCCGGTGGCAACACGGGAGCAGCGCTGGACGAGGCGCGGGCGCGGCTGACCTCACTCTCCATTCAAGTGGGGACCGCTCCGGCCACTGGACCGGGTGTGACGATGACCCTGACAGATCCGGCGGGCGGCGTCGGATCGGAAGTGATTCTCGATCTCATCCAGGAACTGCGTGCTGCCGGTGCCGAAGCCATCTCGATCGCAGGTGCGAACGGCGAACCCATTCGTATCGGCGTGAACTCGTGGGTGAGTGGGCGCGGCGGCGAGATCGAATTGGACGGAACCCGGATCGAGCAGCCGTACACTGTGACCGCGATCGGAGATCCGCCGACATTGGCGGCAGCGTTGAACATTCCCGGAGGCGTCTTCGACAATGTCGCACGCAATGGCGGAACGTCGTCCGTCGAGCAATCGCAGCAGGTCACGATCTCCGTCTTGCGACAATTGAATCCGCGCCAATACGCTCAACCCGGAAATTGATCTTTTTGCGTCCGACTTTCGGACGGCCTGTGAAAGGAAGCCACTGTGAGTGAGCTCGATACACCTACCGATCTGCGCTACACCGCGGAGCACGAGTGGGTGAAGCGAACCGGCCCGACCTCAGTTCGAGTCGGTATCACCGACTTTGCTCAGTCGCAGCTCGGTGACGTCGTGTTCGTCCAGCTTCCCGCTGTCGACGAAGACGTGACCGCCGGTGAATCGCTCGGTGAGGTCGAGTCGACCAAGAGCGTCTCCGACATCTTTGCTCCGTTCACTGCGAAAGTTCTTGCAGCGAACGGTGAATTGGACGGACAGCCCGACCTCGTCAACACCGACCCGTACGACACGGGTTGGTTGGTCGAACTCGAGGTTGCCGACGAGGCCACACTCGACGCCGCACTCGCGGCAACTCTGGACGCGGAGGCATACAAGGGACTCACGTCCGAGTAGAAAACCTGCGCGTGGACCGGCCAACTCGTGTTGTGTCGCGGCCTGTCTCGCTGCACACGGCGGTCTGCGCAGGGTACGGTCGTTAGGTACGCATGTGCCGAGTCGGGGCGCAGGGCCGTATCGAACGTGACTGTGAAAGATGCTCGTGAAGAAAGTGCACTGCGTAGTCCAGTGATTCATGATCTGGATGATTGACCCAGGAGGAGAAACAGTGAGCGAGAACGGTAACGACGCGGGCTATGGGGAGTCGCCGGCGGAGACCACTTCGGTTTTCCGCGCGGACTTCCTCAATGAGCTCGACAACACCTCCTCTGCAGCACCGGCCGCCGAGCAGCCGGTTTCGGGCGTGGAAGGCCTTCCCGCCGGAGCCGCACTTCTGGTGGTCAAGCGGGGACCGAATGCAGGATCCCGCTTCTTGCTCGATCAGCCGACGACGTCGGCAGGTCGGCACCCGGACAGCGACATCTTCCTCGACGACGTGACCGTCAGCCGTCGTCACGCCGAGTTCCGTCAGGAAGATGCAGATTTCCACGTCGTCGACGTCGGAAGCCTCAACGGCACCTACGTCAACCGTGAGCCTGTCGATTCGGCAGTTCTCGCGAATGGTGACGAGGTTCAGATCGGCAAGTTCCGTCTGGTGTTCCTCACCGGCCCTCGTGCCGGCGGTTCGCAGGTCGGCGAGTCGTCAGCAGGTGCGGGTAGCTAATGACGGCAGTGCGGCAGCAGAGCCAGCCCGGAATGTCGATTGGTTCCGTGCTGGATCGGTTGCGTCCAGATTTTCCCGACGTGACGATTTCGAAGATCCGTTTCCTCGAGTCCGAGGGCTTGATCAGCCCGCAACGGACACCGTCGGGATACCGCAGATTCTCTGTCGAGGACTGCGAGCGTCTTCGCTTCGTGCTGACCGCTCAACGCGATCAGTACCTGCCGCTCAAAGTGATCAAAGAACAACTCGAAGCGATCGACAGTGGCGCAGCGACGGTGAGTGCAGAAGTTCCTGCGCCTCGTCGTGCTCGCGTCCTGTCGATCGCTACGGGCGATGTCTCACCCGAGGCGTTCCGGGTCGATCGCGAAGTTCGAGTCGGTCGTCAGGATCTTCTCGCGCGCGCTGACATCGACGATCGGTTTCTGACCGATCTGATCCGCACCGGTTTGGTCGTTCCCGGCGCGGCGGGATTCTTCGACGAGGATGCCGTGACGTTGGCGCGCACCGCTAAGGCGATGTCCGAGTACGGCTTGGAGGTTCGCCATCTGCGGGCGTTCAAGTTGGCTGCTGATCGCGAAGCGGGGCTGGTGACTCAGATCGCCGGACCGGTTGCCAAGGGTCGTGACGCCGGAGCACGTGATCGTGCCGAGGAAATGGTGCGGGAGCTGGCCGCTCTGTCACTGACTTTGCACACGTGTCTGGTCAAATCGGCAGTTCGGGGAAGTCTCGATCGCTGAGTTCCTCGATCAGCGGGGCACACTCGAATAGAATTTCAGTACGACCGCATCGGAGTCGGTCGGCTGGATCACGTCAGGTTGGAGGCAAGCTCGATGGGCGAAATGCGTGTGATCGGAGTTCGTGTCGAGCAGCCTCAGAATCAGCCGGTCCTGTTGCTGCGAGAGTCCGACGGCGATCGGTACCTGCCGATCTGGATCGGGCAAACCGAAGCTACCGCGATTGTTCTCGAACAACAGGGAGTCGAGCCGGCGCGGCCGCTGACTCACGACCTGATCAAGATCTTGATCGAATCTTTCGGTCGGAGCCTCAAGGAGGTTCGGATCGTGGACCTGCAAGAGGGCACTTTCTACGCGGATCTCGTCTTCGACGAGCAGACCACTGTCTCGGCACGTCCGTCGGACTCGATTGCATTGGCCCTGCGCATCGGCGTTCCGATCTTCGCGTCGGAGGCTGTTCTCGCCGAGGCCGGTCTGGTCATTCCCGACGAGCGCGAAGACGAGGTCGAGAAGTTCAAGGAATTCCTCGACACCATCTCGCCGGACGATTTCAAAGCCACTGATGGTTAGCCTGAATTGACTGGTTGCGGACTTTAGTCTTCAACTCTCAAGTAGAGGTTGAGTCTCGGTCGGCGTGTTGCGTTGACCATGCACCCTCCTGGACTTACCGTTGCGTGCGGTGGAGATCTTCTCGCCTTGTCGATCGAGGCGTACTCTGGGTAAGTCCACTCATGGAATTACCTGCCTTGGATTCACATCTGAAAGTTCGGTCGGCACGGGATTCTCGTGACTGCTGATAGCACAGGTTGGTTACATGATGGCGAAGCGAGAGGGAGACGGCAGTGGAAGAACAGTCGAATGAGCGCGGGACGGGCATAGCCGGTAGTGCCGCGACTGCAGAAATGTCTTCCGAAGAGCTGCAGCCGGGCCTGTTCCCGGACGATTCCATCCCCGACGACCTCGTCGGATATCGAGTACCCAGTGCGTGCCAGATCGCCGGGATCACGTACCGCCAACTCGACTACTGGGCACGGACGTCGTTGGTTGTTCCGTCGATCCGTGGCGCTGCCGGATCCGGAAGCCAACGTCTGTACTCCTTCAAGGACATTCTCGTTCTGAAGATCGTGAAGCGTCTGCTCGATACCGGCATCTCACTGCAGAACATCCGCGTTGCCGTCGATCACCTCCGTAAGCGTGGCGTCCGCGATCTTGCCAACATCACTCTGTTCTCCGACGGCACCACCGTGTACGAATGCACGTCCCCCGAAGAGGTCGTCGACCTCCTCCAGGGTGGGCAGGGCGTATTCGGCATCGCAGTCAGTGGCGCGATGCGTGAACTCACCGGAACGATCGCCGACTTCCCCGCCGAGCGGGCCGACGGCGGCGAAAGTGATCCCAACCCGGAAGACGAGTTGGCTTCGCGACGCAAGAATCGCGCCAGCCGCAAAACCGGATAACGTACGTCACATCTCTTTGGAGGATGCCACGGTGCAGGTAGGCGTTTCGGTCAACTAGACTGGGCCTGCGTCGCCGGCGTACGGGAGAGCCTCGGATACCGATTCACCGAACTTGTCTTTGTTTCAGTCTTTGTCTCAAAGGTCAGTCGTGAGCGGGATCAGGGCGCCGAAGGAGCAATACCTCCCCGTCAATCTCTCAGGCACCAAGGACCGTACGGGCTCCGACGCCTCTGGAAAGCGGTGGGACAACCCACCCGCCGACGGGGAAAGGCTGTGGCTTCCGCCTTCGGCGGATCACTACCGAATCTCTCAGGCGCTCGGGAATCGAGCATGCGACAGAGGGGGAGGAACACACCGCAGTTCGGTGTGTGTCCTGATCCTCCGATCTGTCTGGGAGTTGTCGTGATCGACGCTGCAAGCCGTATATTTGCCGACCGCCATGTCGGTCCGAACGCCGCGGAACTCGCGCGCATCCTCGAACTCGTCGGGGTCGATTCACTCGACGAACTGGCAACCAAGGCCGTTCCCTCCGTCATCCTCGACGCTGCCCCGAACGGCATCGCTGCCGGACTCGACGCTCTGCCGCTTCCGGTCGGAGAGCACGAGGCACTTGCCGAACTGACTGCACTCGCAGCCCAGAACACCGTCGCGACGTCGATGATCGGCCTCGGCTACTTCGACACGTTGACGCCGCCGGTGTTGTTGCGCAACATCATCGAGAACCCGGCCTGGTACACCGCGTACACCCCGTATCAGCCGGAGATCAGCCAGGGCCGTCTCGAAGCCCTCCTCAACTTCCAGACCATGGTCGCCGATCTCTCCGGCATGGAACTGGCAAACTCGTCGATGCTCGACGAGGCCACCGCCGCTGCCGAAGCCATGACGCTCCTGCGCCGCGCGAACCGCAGCAAGTCCCCACGATTTGTCGTCGACGCCGATCTCTACCCGCAGACCCTCGCCGTCATCGAGACTCGCGCCGAGCCGCTCGGGATCGAGATCGTCTCCGCGGACCTCACCGCTGGTCTTCCGGAAGGTGAGTTCTTCGGCGTCATCGCCCAGATCCCAGGTGCCTCGGGACGAGTCGTCGATTACACCTCGATCATCGCGGAAGCTCACGAGCGCGGCGCACTGGTTGCCGTCGGCGCCGACCTCCTCGCGATGACGCTCATCACCTCACCCGGTGAGCTCGGCGCGGATGCGTGCTTCGGAACCACCCAGCGTTTCGGTGTTCCCATGGGATACGGCGGACCGCACGCCGGTTACCTGGCCGTGCACTCCAAGCATGCGCGTCAGCTGCCCGGCCGCTTGGTCGGCGTCTCCATCGACGCCGACGGAGACAAGGCATACCGCCTGGCGCTGCAGACACGTGAGCAGCACATTCGCCGCGAGAAGGCGACGTCCAACATCTGTACCGCTCAGGTGCTCCTCGCCATCCTCGCTGCGATGTACGCGAGCTACCACGGCGCCGAGGGACTCAAGGCGATTGCGTTGCGCGTCGCTGCCCGCGCACACGCGTTGGCAAACGGCCTGCGCGAGGGCGGCGTGACCGTCGTCCACGATTCGTTCTTCGACACCGTGCTCGCTCAGGTTCCGGGCAAGGCGGCCGACGTCGTCGCTGCGGCCAAGGAATCCGGGATCAACCTGCGTCTGGTCGACGCCGATCATGTCGGTATCTCCTGCGACGAGGCCACGACCGCCGACCACGTCCTTGCCGTGCTCGACGCGTTCGGGATCGAGGATGCTGTTGTCGCCATCGAAGCCGAGGGCAATTCGGTTCCGGCTGCTCAGGAGCGCACCTCCGACTACCTGCAGCACGAAGCCTTCACCCGTTACCGTACGGAAACGGCAATGCTTCGCTACCTGCGCGCGCTGTCCGACAAGGACATCGCCCTCGATCGCAGCATGATCCCGCTGGGTTCGTGCACCATGAAGCTCAATGCGACCGCCGAGATGGAATCCATCACCTGGCCCGCGTTCAACGCGATCCATCCGTTCGCGCCGACATCGGATGCGCCCGGTCTGCTGAAGATCATCAAGGATCTCGAAGACTGGCTGGTCGCGGTCACCGGCTACGACAACGTCAGCCTGCAACCCAACGCCGGCAGCCAGGGGGAATACGCGGGCCTGCTCGCGATCCGCAACTACCACCTCAGCCGGGGCGACGACCACCGCGACACCTGCCTCATTCCGTCGAGTGCTCACGGCACCAACGCGGCTTCTGCCGTCATGGCCGGGATGCGCGTCGAGGTTGTCGCCTGCCGTCCCAACGGTGACGTCGACGTCGACGATCTGCGCGCGAAGATCGCCGATCACGCCGAGCGTCTCGCCGCGATCATGATCACCTACCCTTCAACACACGGTGTCTACGAGCACGAGATCTCCGACATCTGTGCAGCGGTACACGACGCCGGTGGCCAGGTGTACGTCGACGGCGCCAACCTCAATGCGCTTGTCGGCCTTGCCCGTCCGGGCCGATTCGGCGGCGACGTCAGCCACCTGAATCTGCACAAGACCTTCTGCATCCCGCACGGCGGCGGCGGACCCGGCGTCGGCCCGATCGGTGTGCGCTCACACTTGACGCCGTTTTTGCCCGGACACCCGATGGCCCCCGAACTCGGTGGTGGAGGAACGATCTCGGCAGCGCCGTACGGCAGTGCGTCCATTCTGCCCATCACCTGGACCTACATCCGGATGATGGGTGCTGCGGGCCTGCGCCGCGCCAGCCTGACCGCCATCGCGTCGGCCAACTACATCGCGCGTCGACTCGACGAGTACTTCCCGGTTCTCTACACCGGCGAGAACGGCATGGTCGCGCACGAGTGCATCCTCGACCTCCGTGGGTTGACCAAGGACACCGGCGTCACCGTCGACGACGTCGCAAAGCGTCTGGCCGACTACGGTTTCCATGCACCGACCATGAGCTTCCCCGTGGTCGGCACACTGATGGTCGAGCCCACCGAGAGCGAGAACCTCGAAGAGATCGACGAGTTCTGCGAGGCGATGATCGCCATTCGCGGCGAAATCGATCGCGTCGGCGCCGGCGAGTGGACGGTGGAGGACAACCCGCTACGCGGTGCTCCCCACACTGCCGGAAGCATTGCAGCGCAGTGGGATCACCCGTACTCGCGTGAGATCGCCGTCTTCCCGCGTGGCAAGGCCCGCCCGAAGGTGTGGCCGTCCGTGCGTCGTATCGACGGTGCACATGGCGACCGCAACCTGGTCTGCTCCTGCCCGCCGATCGAAGCGTTCGCAGGCAACTAAGGCGTGTGCCCGCCGGAGATCATCACCTCTCGTGTACGAGTTCGAGAACAGTGATCTCCGGCGGGGCGCCGACGCGTACCGGCGGACCCCAAGCCCCGGCGCCACGCGTCGTGTACAGCACTGTGTTTCCGACCCTGTCCAAGCCTTGCACCGAAGGCTGCTGCAGCGGAACGAGATACCGCAGCGGCCACATCTGACCGCCGTGAGTGTGCCCGGACAGTTGCAGATCGATACCCATCTCGGATGCCTCGATCGCTTGACGCGGTTCGTGCGCGAGAAGCAAGGCGAAAGTATTCGGATCGCGACCTGCGAGCGCGGCAGTCAGGTTCGGCTCGTACGGGGCCGGCGACGTGTAGTCGTGGATGCCCACGATGTCGATGGTATCGCCGCCATGCTGGATCGAGGTGCGGCTGTTGCGAAGTGTGGTGATCCCCAATGTCTCCCACACGTCGAGCCATTTGCCGCCGTCGTCGGCGTAGAACTCGTGGTTTCCGCTGACTCCGAAGATTCCGTCGGGCGCCCGAAGATCGGCGAGCGGAGCAAGATCGGGAGCAACTTTCGCGACGGTTCCGTCCACGAGGTCGCCGCCGATCGCGATCAGATCGACATTCTGCGAGTTCACGATATCGACCACCTTGCGGGTGAAGTCGACCCCGCGGGCCGGTCCCACGTGCAGGTCGGTGATCAAGGCGATCCGGTATCCGTTGAAGCCCTCAGGTAGGCGAGCGAGCGGCACGCGGACGCGGGAAATCTTGGGGCCCGACGCCTCGTAGACGCCGTAGCCGGCGGTGCCGATCGCCGCGAGAGTGACTGCTGCCGTAGCCAACTGCAACGTACGACGCTTGGCTGGGTCGACTTCGGTCGTGGTATCCGTGTGGCGTGCACGTAGTCGACCGATCCCGGCGAACAGGCCGATCACGAGCAGTCCGGGAATCAGATACAGCCACGAAGCCAGCCAGACCCATCCGACAAATCCGATCGGTCGCGCCCACGATGTCGGAAAGACTTCGCCGCTGCCGACCCCGATGAGCGTCGAGACCGCCAAGACGACAAGCGCAGTGTCGGCGAGACGAGCCCATCGCCTCGGGATGCCGGTGGCGCGAACGAGTCGGCGATGCAGGAACCAGGTCAGAAGGGCGAGAAGGACTGCAAAAACCGCGACGCGCCCCATCAGGACAGCATCTTGGTCACTGCGGCCGCGAGAGCGGGGTCGGACGTCGAATCGACCCGAACCAATGTGCCGCCCGTCCGATCCGAGACGTCTTGGAGTGTGGAGACGTCGTCGCCCGCACCGACGACGATCACGTCGACCTGTACCGGACGCGACGGATTGCCCGCAGCGGCGATCGCGCTGAGCAGTTCGGCTCGCGTCGTGGTGGATTCGTCAGGCGTACTCGAGGTGATCAGCAGCACCGAGTTCACTCGCCCCGCGTCGAAACCGTCCACGGCGGCTTTGTAGGAGCTGGCAAGCGCCGGGTATTTGGAGGTCTTTCCGCCGGCCCGAAGCCCGTTGAGGAAATCGGTGATCGTGGCACGCCGATTCGGCTCGGACAGTGAACCGCCCGGAACCAGGATGCGCTCGGACGGTTTTCCGTCGGTGCCCGTGCTGAACTCGCGAAGGCGGATGTCCGAAGCGTCAGGGCTGCGACCCAATTGGGTATTCACCGCCGAGGCAACGTTCGCCAAGCGGGTAGTGCCACCGTCGTCGGTACCCATCGACGCCGACGTGTCCATCAGGATGGTGGCACTACGCGGCGAGACCGGGTTGGCGACTATGTCACCGAGCGCCGCTGCGGTCTCCGCCGAAGCCGGTTTCAACGTGGACGAGATCTTGGCCGGGGACACCGCCCCGAGATCGGGAAGGTCTTGGCCCTCGACCCGGAAACCGGCGCCGACGAACAACTGTGACTGATTCGGCTCACGCATGAAATCGGCAAACTGTGCCGCTGCGCGCGACGCGGTTTCGTCGATCCCGCTGCCCGAGACGATGACCGCCGGATAGTCCGCGACTGGCGTTGCGCCGGCGGGGGAGTACGTCGTCATCGCCGCGTTCGCGCTCTGCGCTATCGACTGTTCCGTGGCCGGAACGGCTTTCACCGAATCCGGTGTTCCGGCGCTCAGTGCTCCGAGGGCTTCGGCAGTGGACGAGGGGGGAGTCGGCAAGGATTGGAACTGCAACGCCCGTGCACTGAGCGCAGCGTTGACCTGAGCGGACTTCGCCTGATCCGTCGTGACCGGACCGGCACCCGCATCGGCGACGTCGGCAGCGATCGCCTGTGCAGCCATCGAGGTTTCGGTACTTCCGACCGGCAGGGCGACCGTCAGATCGGAAGGCAAAGACTTCCAACTCGATGCTGCGCCGGCCAATGCTGCCGCGGTCTCGGGACCGGCTGCCAGAACGATCGGGGAACTCGCGAGCGAGCGAGGATCACCGTTGATCACGGCCTTGCCCGACAGTGGCGCGAGTTCGAACGAACTCGTCGGGATCCACAGGGAGGGACGCGGTCCCAATGCTGCGTCGTCCCAGGGGGCCGCCGGACCGGCTTCGAGTGCCGTCGAGACCGACGCGGACGGCGCACCGTGCACCACGACGGCGATGCAGTGATCACGCACCACCGGCGAGGTCTGGGTGTACCGCTTCGCCAGTTCCTCGACCTGTGGGGCTATGGACGGATCCGCGGTGACGTCGAGTGTCTTGTTGCCCTCGACGCACGTACCGGCTGCCTGCTGTCCCTGATCGTCGATCCGGTTGCTGAGGGCCTTCCATCCGAAGAAGCCTGCCACGATCAAGACGATCAGCACGACGACGAGAATCGGCCCCTTACTGATACCTCTGGCGCCTGACCCGCCGCGATGTTCGCCCACGTACCTTGCCCTACCTTGGTCACTCGAAGAATGTCTGTTGAACGGACTGTGTCCTCGGCCAGTCTAGTGACGAATCTTCGGGGCCTACGCGAACAGCCTCGACACCGGGAGCGGTGCCGAGGCTGTTCGGGTTCAGCTTCGAGTTCGAAGAAGGTGAAATCAGGCGTTGGCAGCCTTGTACTCGCGGCGGCGGCGATGCAGGATCGGCTCCGTGTATCCGCTGGGCTGCTTCGCGCCTTCGAGGATGAGTTCCTTGGCAGCCTGGAACGCGATGTTGGAATCGAAATCAGGTGCCATGTTGCGGTACTCGGCGTCGCCCTCGTTCTGACGGTCGACAACCGGGGCCATGCGCTCGAGTGCACTGACAACGTCGCTCTCGCTGACGATGCCGTGACGCAGCCAGTTGGCGAGCAGCTGGCTCGAGATGCGCAGGGTGGCGCGGTCCTCCATGAGCGCGACATCGTGGATGTCGGGAACCTTGGAGCAGCCGACACCCGCGTCGATCCAACGGACCACGTAGCCGAGGATGGACTGGCAGTTGTTGTCGAGCTCTTCCTTCTTCTCCACGTCCGTCCAGTCGGTGCTGGGAGCGAGCGGGATGGTCAGGATGTCGTCGACGCTCGCACGCGGCTTTCCCTTCAGGCTGTCCTGAACAGCGAACACGTCGACGCGGTGGTAGTGCGTCGCGTGCAGCGTTGCGCCGGTCGGCGAAGGTACCCATGCGGTGTTGGCGCCGGCCTTGGGGTGACCGATCTTCTGCTCGAGCATGTCTGCCATCAACTCGGTCATGGCCCACATGCCCTTGCCGATCTGAGCCTTGCCCTGCAGACCGCAGGCCAGACCGGTGTCGACGTTCCAGTCCTCGTACGCACCGATCCACTTCTGCTTCTTCATCTCGGCCTTGCGCACCATCGCGCCGGCTTCCATGGAGGTGTGGATCTCGTCGCCGGTGCGGTCGAGGAAGCCGGTGTTGATGAACACCACGCGGTCGACGGCTTCCTTGATGCAGGCGGCGAGGTTGACCGTCGTACGACGCTCCTCGTCCATGATGCCGACCTTGAGCGTGTTCTCCGGAAGCCCGAGGACCTGCTCGACACGGCCGAACAGTTCGGTGGTGAAGGCAACTTCCTCGGGACCGTGCTGCTTGGGCTTGACGATGTAGATCGAGCCGGTGCGGCTGTTGTCGAGCGGTCCGTTGGCGTCACTGATCGAGAGGCCGTGCACTGCACAGGCACTGGTGATCAAGGCGTCGAGGATGCCCTCGGGGACCTCGTTGCCGTCGGCGTCGAGGATCGCGGGGTTGGTCATGAGGTGACCGACGTTGCGGACGAACAGGAGCGAACGACCGTGCAGGCTGAGTTCGCTGCCGTCGACTGCGGTGTACTTACGGTCGCCGTTGAGCGTGCGGGTGAAGGACTTGGCGCCCTTCTTGATCTCCTCGGACAAGTCACCACGGTTGAGACCCAACCAGTTTCGGTAGCCGACAACCTTGTCGTCGGCGTCGACAGCGGCGACCGAGTCCTCGAAGTCCATGATCGTGGTGACGGCGGATTCGAGAACGACGTCCTTGACGCCGGCGGCGTCGGTGCTGCCGATCGGGGACGAGGCGTCGATCTGGATCTCGGCGTGCAATCCGTTGTTCAGCAGCAGGATGCTCGTCGGTGCGTCCTTCTCGCCGAGGTAGCCGACGAACTTCTCCGGCTGGGCGAGCGTGGTGACCGTACCGTCTGCCAACGTGATCTTCAGTTCACTGCCGTCGACAACGTACTTGGTTGAATCTGCATGCGATCCCGACACGAGAGGTGCTGCCGCATCGAGGAATTCACGCGCCCAGGCGATGACCTTGTCGCCGCGGACCTTGTTGTAGCCGGAACCCTTCTCGGCGCCGTTCTCCTCGGAGATGGCGTTGGTGCCGTACAGCGCGTCGTACAACGAACCCCAGCGGGCGTTGGACGCGTTGAGTGCGAAGCGCGCGTTGAGGATCGGCACGACCAACTGCGGGCCGGCCGTCGAGGTGATCTCGGTGTCGACGTTCGCGGTGGTGACCGAGAATTCGGCAGGCGTCGGCAGGAGGTAGCCGATTTCCTGCAGGAACGCCTTGTATGCAGCGGCGTCGATGGGAGCGCCGGCGTGATTGCGTTGCCACTGATCGATCTGAGCCTGCAGATCGTCACGCTTGGCAAGCAAGTCGCGGTTCTTCGGTGCGAGCTCGGTGATGACCTTGTCGGCGCCGGCCCAGAACGTTTCGGCGTCTACACCGGTGCCGGGAAGAGCCTCCTCGACCACGAAGTCGTAGAGAACCTTGGCAACCTGAAGACTGCCGACCTGAACGCGCTCAGTCATGAATAGCCTCACTTTTCCGAAAGCGGAGCATCACATATGGATGCCATGAACCAACATCAATGTTACCTGGGAGTATTCCCACCGCTGTCCGCGCCCTGAGCTGCGATAATCGGGCGCGAAGAGCTGAAACGATCAAGTGAAATTCGTTCTGTCTAAAGTTTGCGCGCGGAAATCTCGAAACCAGCCGCGCGTAGACGCTCGACCAGGACGTCGCCGAGCGCTGTCGCTGGAGTCAAAACGCCGGTGGCCGGGGGAAGAGCCTTTTGGTCCTTCGCCAATGACAACGCAGATTCGCCGAGCATTACCGCCGTCGCGCTGTATCCCGGGTCGCCCTTCGCCTTCACTCGTGATGTGTATCGGGCGCCGGTCGTGGTCGTGGTGAACACGTCGAGCGCGAAGTGGCCCTTCTTCTGGGTGCTCTCGCTCGGACCTTCACCGGGAGCCGGCAATACCTTGTCGAGAAGGAAACGTGTCGGAGGTAGAGCGAGTCCGGCGACCAGCGCGCCGAGGCCGACCGCCACGCCGCCCGCAATCACCGGTGACACCACCGATGAGCCGACGCTCATCACCTCGCTGTACTTGAACTTCTTGCCGTACGCCCACTCTCGGAGCGCATTGCTGCGACGGACGACTCGTGTGTTGTACGACGCCATCACGAACGGCGCTTTCCACCCCTTCAACGACGGATCGATCTTCTTGCCGTCGACCACGCTCACGTCGCTCTGGCGTCCGAGTTCGGGCTCCCGATCACGATCGGGGCTCAGCGAGTACGGCGAGGCAGCAAGTTTCCGCAGGCGCGCATCGTCTTTCGACACGTCGATCTGGTTGCGAAGCGAATCGATGGTGCCACCGCTCACGCCGCCGCGCAGGGCCGTGACCACCAGGGTGGTGTCGGTGAGCTCGCCGGCGCCGTCGGCGGCGACCTTCTCGTGCAGGACGTGAACTCCGAGATCGGAAGGGATGGAATCGAATCCGCAGGAATGGACGATCTTGGCACCGGTCGACACGGCCAGGGCGTGGTTAGCGTCGATGCTCTCGCGGTGGAACAGCACCTCGCCGGTGAGGTCGACGTAATGAGTTCCGGCGGAGGCGCATTCGTGAACAAGGGCGTGGCCGTACTTGGCATACGGGCCGACCGTGGTGGCGACGACCCGGGTTCGCTGGGCGAGTGCCTTCAGTGCGGTGGCGTCGTCGGCGTCGGCGATGATCAGGGGGAGATCGGCAGCGGCGGTACCCAGATCGGCGCGAGTGGCTGCCAACTTCTCGAGGGAACGGCCACCGAGGCCGATCTTCGTGCCTTCGGGAGCATGTTTGACGAGGTAGTCGGCGAGTAGCTTACCGACGAAGCCGCTCGCTCCGTAGACGATGATGTCGAGTTCTCGGGCGGGCGAGGTTCCAGTCATGGAGCCAGCCTACAAACGAGCACCCGAAAGTGATGTGACCGAGGTCACTCGGCGGGGAGGGGTTCCTTGACGACGAGGATCGGAGCCTCCACTTCGAGTAGGAGACGCTGCAGCGGGCGTTCGAGGAGGAACTTGCCGATGGGGGACATCCGGCGTGTTCCAACGATCAGGAGATCGACACCCGCGTCGTGGACCAGGTCGACGAGCGCGGTAACCGGATCGCCGTCGTGCTCGGTGGTGCGCAGATCCCACTTCGTTTCCGAGAATCCACCGGCGTCGAGCGCCGACTGGATTTCGCCGCGAAGAGCGGCCCGATCGTCCTCGGTGTCTCCGAGGTTGGCCGTGCCTCCGATGTTGACGTCGTCCAGGACGTGCAGAACCAGCAGTTCCTCGCTTCGACCCACGGATTCCCGTGCGGCGGCCACGATTGCGGCGCGGCCTTCCGGGCTGTCCTTGTGTACGACGGCGATCGTCATGGTTCCTCCGAGTCGGTGAGCAGGTACGCACTCCATTATCGCCTGCAATGCTGTGCTCTACCTGAAATGAGCTACTCGACACGGGGGTTTGGGGGTGACGAGATCGCCACATCGGGGCGGCTGGGTGCTGCCCATCACGAATGCGGCGTGCTGCCGATCACCACGGCGAAGGTTTGTAATCCTTGAGGAAGCAGCCGTGCAGGTCGACGCCCAGTTCACCCTGAACGATGGGGTCGTAGACGCGGGCGGCACCGTCGACGAGGTCGAGTGGTGCGTGAAAACCTTCGTCGGCCAACCGCATCTTGGTGAAGTGCGGGCGTTCGTCGGTGATCCAACCGGTGTCGACGGCGGTCATGAGGATGCCGTCGTCGAGCATTTCCTTGGAGCTGGTGCGGGTCAGCATGTTCAGTGCTGCCTTGGCCATGTTGGTGTGCGGGTGGCCAGGGCCCTTGTACGCGCGGCTGAACTGGCCTTCCATGGCGGAAACGTTCACGACGTACTTGCGTCGTGCAGCGGCCGCGGCCATCGACGGGCGCAAGCGCGAAACGAGGATGAAGGGCGCGACCGAGTTGCAGAGCTGGACTTCGAGAAGCTCGATCGGATCGACCTCCTCGACGGTCTGGACCCAACTGTTGGTGTGCGCGAGGTCCGGCAGCAGCCCGCCGGCGTCGATGGCGATGCCTTGCTCGATGCGATCGGGTGAAGCCGACTTGGCGACGAGTGCGAGTGAACTGACCGCGTCGGCGGACAGATTTCCGGAGGTGATGCTTGCGACATCCGACAGCGATCCGGCCAGAGCCGCGGGGTGAGCGTCGCTCGTCTTGCCGAAGGTCAGGACATCAGGCAGTTCACCGGCGGGCAGCGCTCCGGACTCGGCGTCGACCAGAGCGCCGTAGGCACCGGGGGAGCGTCGGACGGTTTGCGCGGCGTTGTTGATGAGGATGTCGAGTGGACCCTGTGCGGCAACGGAATCCGCGAGTGCAACAACCTGGGCGGGGTCGCGGAGGTCGATGCCGACGATGCGCAGACGGTGAATCCAGTCGTTGCTGTCTTCCATCGCTTTGAATCGGCGGATCGCGTCGTTGGGGAATCGCGTCGTGATGGTCAGATGTGCGCCGTCACGCAGCAGGCGCAACGCGATGTACATGCCGATCTTCGCGCGGCCGCCGGTCAGAAGTGCGCGTCGGCCGGTGAGATCAGTGCTGGCATCACGTTTGCTGCGGCTGGTGGCAGCGCAATCGGGGCACAGTTGGTGGTAGAAGGCGTCGACTGCGGTGTAGCGCTGCTTGCAGATGTAGCACGGCCGCGCCTTGATGAGCGTTCCGGCGGAGGCGCCGGCGGTGTTCGACTTGATCGGAATGCCTGCGGTCTCGTCGTCGATGCGATCGGGTGAACCGGTGGCAGTCGCAGCGACCACTTGGCGGTCGGCTTCGTTGACGGCTGCGCGCGAGGCGAGGCGACGCTTCTTCTTGAGTCGCTTGAACAGATGGCCGACAGCGCGCTGCATGGTGATCGAATCGGGATGCTCGTCGTCGAGTTCGGCGGCTTCGGAAAGGACCTTCAGGCAGATTTCGAGTTCTGCGGGGTCGAGTCCGGTGAGTTCGGCTCGAGCAGATTCTGAATCGGCTGTTTCCAGCGAATCTGCCTGCAGTGCATCCGACTTCTTGGTGTCTGTATCCACTTCGAACTTCTGTTCCATCTCGATCGCCGCTCGCGCGGACTGTTCCCTGGTGCGGGAACTTCGCCAATTACGAGAAAAGCTCCGGTTCGATGAACCGGAGCTTTTCCTGTCTGTCTCAACACAGAGTGTCCGAGGGGGGACTTGAACCCCCACGTCCGTTAATAGGACACTAGCACCTCAAGCTAGCGCGTCTGCCATTCCGCCACTCGGACTCGGCCCCGATTTCTCGGTGCTGGGAAAGAGTATCCGATGCCATCCCCAGGTCCCAAATCGCCCCACTGCTGTGCGCCTTTATTAACCGCCGGGGGTTAATAAAGGCGCACAGCAAAAAGACCCCAACCTGATCAGGCTGGGGTCTTTCTGCTGTATTCGAGTGTCCGAGGGGGGACTTGAACCCCCACGTCCGTTAATAGGACACTAGCACCTCAAGCTAGCGCGTCTGCCATTCCGCCACTCGGACTCGGCCCCGATTTCTCGGTGCTGGGAAAGAGTATCCGATTAGGTGAGCTGCCCCAAATCGCCAGGTTGCGGGGCATTCCGGTCGCCCGCGTCGTTTGATTCGATGGTAGGAAAGTGGAATGACCACAACCCCGAATAATCCGAATCCGAGCAGAGCCGAAGCAGAAGTAGTCGAACTGGTCAGTTCCCTCATCCGCTTCGACACCTCGAACACGGGAGAACTCGAAACCACCAAAGGCGAGCGTGCGTGCGCGGAGTGGGTTGCCGCGCAGCTTCAAGAAGTCGGTTACGAGACGGAATACGTCGAGTCCGGAGCACCCGGCCGAGGAAATGTCTTTGCTCGTTTGAAGGGAGCCGAGTCGGGTCGTGGTGCGTTGATGCTTCACGGTCACCTCGACGTAGTTCCGGCCGAGCCCGCCGACTGGAGCGTCCATCCCTTTGCCGGCACCGTCCAGGACGGTTACGTCTGGGGGCGCGGCGCCGTGGACATGAAGGACATGGTCGGGATGATCCTGGCCCTCGCCAGACAGTTCAAGGCGGAAGGCGTCGTACCGCCGCGTGATCTGGTGTTCGCCTTCGTGGCGGACGAGGAAGCTGGCGGAAAGTACGGATGCCAGTGGCTGGTCGAGCACCGCCCGGATCTGTTCGAGGGAGTGACCGAGGCCGTGGGTGAGGTCGGCGGTTTCTCGCTGACGGTTCCGCGGCCTGACGGAACCGACCGCCGGCTCTACCTCGTGGAGACTGCGGAAAAGGGCCTCGGTTGGATGCGTCTGACTGCCAAGGGACGCGCCGGACACGGCTCCTTCCTCCACGACGACAACGCAGTCGCGACACTCGCCGGCGCGGTCTCGAGGCTTGCTGCCCACCAGTTCCCGATCGTGATCTCGGATTCGGTCGCGGAGTTCCTGACCGCCGTCGGCGAGGAGACCGGATTGGACTTCGATCCGGGATCACCCGACATCGACGGGACTCTCGCGAAGTTGGGGACGATCGCCAACATCATCGGGGCGACGTTCCGTGACACGGCGAACCCGACGATGCTCAAGGCCGGATACAAGGCGAACGTCATTCCGCAGACGGCCGAGGCGGTCTTCGACTGCCGCGTGCTGCCGGGACGTCAGGCCGAATTCGAGCGAACGGTGGACCAACTGATCGGTCCCGACGTGACCCGCGAGTGGATCACCAAGCTGGATTCGTACGAAACAACGTTCGACGGCCATCTCGTAGACGCCATGAACGAGGCGATCCTCGCCCACGATCCGGAGGCTCGCACAGTTCCGTACATGCTCTCCGGCGGAACCGACGCGAAGGCATTCGCGAAACTGGGCATTCGCTGCTTCGGCTTCGCGCCGTTGCAGTTGCCGCCCGAGCTGGATTTCAGCGCGCTGTTCCACGGCGTCGACGAGCGAGTTCCGGTGGACGCACTACTGTTCGGGACACGTGTTCTGGAACATTTCCTGCTCAATTCCTGACGAGCACGTAGATAGATCCGTGAGCTCGACGCACATCGAGCTCTCTTGTCACAGAAAGGATTCGCATGGCGCACGATCCGTACGAACCATTGCCGAAGTTGCCGAGTTTCGAGCTGACCAGTGACGACATCACTGCGGGCCAGCCGCTGAAGCTTGCTCAGGCCAGTGGAGCCTTCGGTGTCCCCGGTGGCGAAGACATCTCACCGCAGCTCTCGTGGTCCGGCTTTCCGGCCGAGACGAAGAGCTTCGTCGTGACGGTGTTCGATCCGGACGCACCGACTGCGTCGGGGTTCTGGCACTGGGCCGTGGCGAACATCCCCGCTTCCGTCACCGAGCTCCCCGCCGGTGCCGGCGCGGCGGACAGCGATGTCCTGCCCGCCGGAACCGTCACCCTCCGCCACGATGGTGGTGGGTTCGGTTTCATCGGTGCAGGCCCGCCTCCCGGGCACGGTCCGCATCGCTACATCGTCGCGGTGCATGCCCTCGACGTGGAGACACTCGACGGAGTCACCCCTGACTCGTCGCCGGCGTTCCTCGGTTTCAACGTGTTCCATCACGCGATTGCGCGTGCAACCTTGACCGGGACGTTCGAGGTCGAATAGTCACCATGCTGTGCGCCTTTATTAACCGCGGGCGGTTAATAAAGGCGCACAGCAGTTTCTAGCGAGGGTTCTCAGCTCCCACAGCCTGGGCAATTGACGAGAAGCCGGCTGCGCGGACCCGCTTGGCTATGCCCTTGTGGATGCTGCGAGCCCAGAACGGTCCGCCGTAGATGAAGCCGGTGTATCCCTGCACCAGCGTCGCGCCGGCGAGGATCCGTTCCCACGCCTGATCGGCCGTCTCGATACCGCCGACCGAGATGATGGTCATCTTGTCGCCCACTCGGGCGTACAGGCGCCGAAGTACTTCGAGTGAGCGCTCGGCGACCGGTGCACCGGACAGCCCGCCTGCGCCGAGTGCAGCTACCTCGGCGTCCGGGGTCTTCAAACCGTCGCGACGGATCGTGGTGTTGGTTGCGACGATTCCGGCAAGTCCGAGTTCGATTGCCAGATCGGCGACCGCGTCGACGTCCTCGTCCGAGAGGTCGGGCGCGATCTTCACCAGTACCGGCACGCTGACGGTGTCGAGCACGGCCTGCAGGATCGGGCGCAGTGATTCGACGGCCTGCAGATCACGGAGTCCAGGTGTGTTCGGCGAGCTGACATTCACGACCATGAAGTCGGCCAGCGGACCCAGAAGCTGCGCGCTGGCGGTGTAGTCGGCAGCGGCGTCGGCGGCTTCGACGATCTTGGTCTTGCCGATGTTGGCACCGATCGGCACCGTGACGCGGCGCTGTCGCAGGAAATTCGCCGCGTGACCAGCGCCGTGGTTGTTGAAGCCCATCCGGTTGATCAGAGCGCGGTCGGCCGGAAGACGGAAGAGACGCGGCGCGGGGTTACCGGGCTGAGCCTGGGCCGTCACTGTTCCGACCTCGGCGAAACCGAATCCCAACGGGCCCCAGGCGTCGACGCCGGTGGCGTCCTTGTCGAATCCTGCGGCGAGGCCGAGAGGTGCCGGGAACGTCAGACCGAATGCCTGACTCCGCAGAACCGGGTCGTCGACGACAAGGACTTTTGCGACCAGCCAGCGAAGGGGAGCGAACCGTGTCACCAGTTTCATCGCGGTGAAGGCAATGTGGTGGATGCGTTCCGGTGGGACCCGGAACATCAGGCTCAGCAGCAGTTGGTACACGATTCTCCAGCTCTTCGATGGTGTGATTTTGTCAGCGGTTTCGACAGCGGCGGGCCCTGGTCGTCTGTTGAACGATCAGTGCTGAATGCCGTCCGGATCGGTCACGTGCAGCGGCGTCTTCTTTCGCTTGAGGAGCACGCGACGACTGCCGTCGGGGTAGAGACGGACTCGGGAGAGTTCCCATCCGCCGAACTCGGCGGAGATCGCCAGGCGCATCGACGCCGTGACCCGCGAAACGTTCGGCGGTAGCCGGAGCGGCACGTAGTCGAACTTGTCGTCCGACGTCTCCCACTGCGCGGGGATCCCGCGCGTACGCTTTTCCATCAGTTCTCCCGTGACGGGATGACCTGCAGCCCGTCACCGGTTGCCGATCCGACGATCAGATTGCCGTTGGAAGAGTCTACGGCCAACGAATTCGGCTGTCGCACCGTCTTGAACCGTCCGGTCTCCACGGGGATGCCGGACGACAGATCGAAGCCGACCACTTCGTTGGTCGCGGTCAGCGTGACCCACACCCGATCCGCGGCCTCGTCGTAGGCGACGGCGTACGGCGACTCGCCGACGGGGTAGCGCTGGTGCATCAGGAGCGGATCGGCAGTGAAGACGAGCAGTTCGTTTCCGGTGGTGTCGGTGACAAGGATGCGTCCGAAGCGATCGGTGGCCAGATGAGTTGCGCCCTCACCGGCGCGAAGAGCGACGCCGAGTTTGCCGTCTTCGAGATTGATCGCCGTCAGCGAGGTCTGACGGTGATCGAGGGCGCTCAGGTTGTCGCCGGTGACCGCGAGTTCGTCGACGGATGCGAATCCCGAAACCGTCTGTGACTGATCGGTCTTCGGGTCGACGATGTGAACTGAACCATTGTCCGTGCCGATCGCGATGCGGCCGTCGTTGAGTTCGACCGCTGAATTCGCCTGCCCGTCGACCGGGATGGACATCTGTTCGCCCGAAGTCAGATTCAGCTTCACTACCTGGCGATCCATCGACAGAAGAGCGCTACCGTCAGAGCCGATCGAAACGTCGCGTACGTCGGAATCCAGGGCTGTTGGACGACCTGCAGAGGCGGGGTCGGCGCCGGCCAAACTGTCCGAAGGAACGACCAGCACCGAACGGGGATCGTTGGCAACCACTACAGCGCTGCGCGTGATCGGGTCGAATGTGATGGAATCGATCAGACCTGAATACGGGTGAACCACGCCGTCCGGGGTACTGGTGGTGGCCGGTGAGACCGCTGCCGTTGCGGGATCGATCGTGATGAGGTCGTCTCCGCCATCTCTGGAAGAACATCCTGTGACCAGCAGAACCGCCGCCCCCATTGCTGCTGCAGTGGTGCGGATCCCTAGGCGAGCCATGTGTAGTTCCTCTTTTTCTTGTCATCTGTTCTTCACGCAGTGCGACTGTCATCGATCATCCCTGATCGCAGTCGGGCGCCGTTCATCGCGTCGAGGAACTACCGACCATTCCGCTCACACCCTTGACGCGATACCGTACGAACAGCGGTTGCGGTTGACGCTGCAATCACCGAGGAGATCATTGTGATTCCCACAGAACCCACCGATTCCGGCGCGCAGTCGCCCGAACCGGCGCGGCCGGGCTTCGAGATCGAGGACCTCACCGTCGGCGCTCACGCACACGGTTTCGGCAGGTCCGACGGTCGAACTTTCGCGTTCCGCGTACGAAAGAGCATGCTGTTCGTCGAGGTATACGGCGAATACTGCGAGCACAGTGTGCCGACCCCTGCAGACGTTGTCGCCACCGCGGAGCGATCGGTGACCGACATCGATCTGACCGACGAGCGAAGCATCGCCGGTGTGGTCCGCGACGCAGTTCTGTCCACGGAGGCTGATTGGTCACAGCCCGGTCCCGGTGACGGAGTTCGTGAGGGCGACGGCCGCAGCCTGCCGACGGTGAGAGCCGTCCTGAACAGGCTGGGATCGATCATCGATTCTGTTCGGTGAATTCTCGGCGCGGGATGACCAGCGTTGCTCCGGTTGTCGGATGCGGGAACACCTCGACCGGATAACCGTAGACGCGGGTCAGAAGCTCTTCGTGCAACACCGATTCCGGGGGACCGTCAGCGGCGATGCGGCCGTTTTCGAGCACGACGATCCGATCCGCGTACGCCGCTGCCAACGCGAGGTCGTGCAAAACGACGACGACGGCATCGCCGTCCGCAGCGCGAGCGCGCGCCACGGACATCACCGCCTCCTGGTGTCCGAGGTCGAGAGCTGCAGTCGGCTCGTCCAGCAGGATGGTCGACGTTTCCTGTGCCAGTACCCGGGCCAGCGCGACCCGCGCCTGCTCGCCGCCGGACAGCACGGCGAACGGCCGATTGGCAAACCCCTCGACATCGCAGGTCTTCATCGCCGCGGTGATAGCAGCGCCGTCGCGGTCTTCTCGGCGAGTTCCGGTCCATGGCGCACGTCCCATACGAACCACCTGGCGAGCGCTGAACGAAAATCCGATGGTGTGTTTCTGGGGGAGCACCGCGCGTCGGCGCGCCATGTCGATCGGCGACCACTGAGTGAGGTCGGTGCCGTCAACGTCCACCCGCCCAGCGATGACGGGCTGATCACCGGCCAACGCCGCAAGAAGAGTCGACTTACCGGCGCCGTTCGGTCCGACGAGAACGACTAGCTCGCCTGCCCGGACTTCGATGGACACGCCTTCCAGAATCTGCCGACCACCGCGTTCGACGGTGATGTCGCGCGCCTCGAGGGTGACATCACCGACGGCTGGGCTCTTCGGTTCGGGGGTGACGCGGCCGAACAGTTCGCGCCAGTTTCTTACGAGGCTGCTCATGCCCACCCGCCCTGTTGCGCGCGCGTGCGTCGGAGAAGCCAGAAGAAGAAGGGGCCGCCCACCAGAGCGGTCAGCATTCCGAGGGGCAGGTCTGCGTTGTCGATCAGCGACCGCGAGCCCAGATCTGCGACAAGCAGAACCAGTGCGCCGGCGAGGGCGCTCGCCGGAATCAGCGCGCGGTGGCCAGGTCCGACGAGAATGCGCATCAGGTGCGGAACGACCAGGCCGACGAAGAGGATGATTCCCGTGAAGGCAACACTCGCCGAGACCAAGAGAGCGACGATCAGTACCGCGAACTGGCGAAGCCGTTCGACGTTGACGCCCAGATGACGGGCCGCGTGTTCACCGAGCGCCAGCAGGTCGAGACGTGGGGCGATCATCATGGTCGCGGCGATCCCGACGACGGTCATCGGCGCCACGATCAGGACTGCGTTCCAGGAAGCGCCGTTGAGTGAGCCGAGTTGCCAGAACACGATCTGATCGCGAGCGGACGGGCTGGCGACGAAGGTGAAGAACGCGATGAGCCCGCCGGCGAACGCGTTGATCGCGACGCCCGTCAGCACCAACGTCACTACTTCGGTTCGGCCTTCGTGCCGAGCCAGCAGGTAGACCGCCGCGGTGGTGACCAGCCCGGCGACGAACGCAGCCGCAGCAACGGCCCAGCCGGCCACGAACGTTCCCCCGACGACGATGACAGCACTCGCGCCAACTGCCGCGCCCGCAGACACTCCGATCACTCCGGGTTCTGCGAGCGGATTGGAGAACACACCCTGCAGGAGCGCACCGGAACATCCCAGCGCCGCGCCGACACAGATGGCGAGCACGACGCGGGGGAATCGAACCTCCCACAAAGTCACTTCACCGCTGGGATGGGCGGGCATCGGACCGAGGTCGAGCCCGATGCGATGCAGGATGCTGCCCAAAACCTCGAGAGGCGACGTCGGAACTTGACCGATGCACGCCGACAGCACCGCGACGATCACGAGGGCGAGAGTCAAGCTGACCAGAACCGCACTCACCCGCGACCGCGACGCGGGGCCAGACGCCGACTTGTCGGCGCCCCCGACGTCGTGTGAATCCTCGGCCGACACAGTCTTACCTGCTTCGGAACTACCTGTCTCTGTACTCACGAATCAGCACTCACGAATCTTTGCTCACGATCCACCGGGCTCGTAGATCGCTTCGGCGAGTGCCGCCATGACGCGTCCGGTGTTCGGCCCGAAGCTGAGCAGTACTCCGTCCGCCATGTCGACTACTCGTTTGTTCTTTCCAGCCGGCGTCTGAGCGATGCCAGGGACCTTTTCGAGGCCGTCGATTCCGCCGATCGATGCCAATCCGTCCGTCATCATCAGCAGGGCGTCAGGCGCTGCGGCGATGAGCGCTTCGCTGGTGATGGGCACGAACTGTTGTGTGATGCCCGAGGCGGTTCCTGCATCGGTGGCGCCGAGTGCCTCGATCAAGGAATCTGCTCCGGACCCTTCACCGCCGATCATGGTGATGGCCGATCCGCGCATGTAGAGGAATGCGATTTTCAGTGGATCGCCCTCGGTGGGGACCAGATCGCGAGCTCCAGCGATTTCCGATTCGGTCCGATCGACCAGCGCTGCGCCCTGGGCGGGTACGCCGAGCGCGTCGGCGACGGCCTGGAGTTGTCCTGGCACACCCTCGAGTGTTCGGGTCGGATCGAAGAAGACGACGGGAACACCGGCGGCGCGCAACTGATCCTGGACGCTCTTGGGCCCGATACTGGTGTCGGTGAGAACAACGGTGGGATTGAGGTCGAGAATCGCCTCGGTGTTGAGCGATTGGCCGCCGACCGTGACAACCGGCACGTCCGCGACTGCGGGGAACTTGGCGGCGGTGTCGCGGCCGACGAGATTGTCACCGAGGCCGAGCGCCACCGTCGTCGTCGCGAGCGTCCCGTAGCGGTCGGCCGCAACAATCCGGCTGTTGTCGGTGATGGTCACGTCGACGCCGTCGAAGCTCTTCACCGTCACGGGCAGTGTCGCGGTCGGGTTGTCGGACACGGGAACCGGGCTGGAATCTTCGAGTACCGCGGTCCTGGCACCCTGAGATGTCGTCGAAGTGTCGCTGGACCCGCAAGCCACCAGACCGAAACCGGCTGCTGCGACCAGAGCCGCCGCGGCCAAGCGCTTCATCATTTGACGAGGTAGCTCTCGATGTCGCCTTCGAGGTCGGCGAACAGGTCGCCGTTGAGGCGGTACGCCAGATTCACCTCGTCGATGAAACGCTGCTGTTCCTCGGCGGGAATCTGCAGTGCATCCAGATTCGAGCGGTAGTCGTCCTTGAAAGGCTTCGGCTTGGGGATGCCTTCGAAGATGTAGAAGCGAAGTCCGTCGGTCTCGAATCCGTAGGCGCGTTCGAGCATCCGGCGGATGATCTGTCCGCCCGAGAGATCGCCCATGTACCGAAGGTAGTGATGTGCGACGAAGCCGGCAGGCCAGTCGAACGCCACCTCCTTCAGGCGGGCGATGTAGCGCTCGGTTGCCGGCAGTGCCACGAGTTCGTCGCGCCAGTTCGGTCCGCCGAGGAACTCGAGATCGGCCTCGAGTGAAGCCACGCGCAACAGATCCTCGGACAGGAACGGGGCGACCAACTCGTTGTCGGCGTGTGTGCGGCCGGCCTCTTCGAGGCTCGTGTAGACGAGGTACGTCTGTCCCAGAAGTGCGGCGTAGCCAGCCGTGGTCAGCTCACCGCCGAGTAGTGCGCCTACGAATCGCGACTGCTCCGTCTCGCGGTGTGCTGCGTCCGTCTCGGTCTTGATTCGTTCGGAGAAGGCTGGGCCTGCGTCTGCGGAAAGGCTGTCTACGTCGAGCGTGGTCATTGATTCTCCTGAGGCTGTAGTCAAGCGTTGCCTACTAGGTTAGCCTGCCCTCGCCAACGCGATACCTCCGGTATTTCGATCAGCGGGACAGATCAAGCGCTCACATCGTCGAGAGCCGCGGCAATCGCTTTCGGAAGTTCCAATTCTTCGGTTGCCAGTACTCCTGTCAACTGGGCGAGATCACGCGTGCCGACGACGGCGCTGGCCACCCCGGCGCGATCGCGCGCCCAGGCCAGTGCCACCGCCAGTGGGGAAGTACCCAGACCGTCGGCAGCGGTAACGACTGCGTCGACCACCCGGATCGAGGAATCGGTCAGATAGCTCTGCACATCCTGCGAATGTGCTTCGTCGGCGCCGCGCGAATCGACGGGAATGCCGTCGCGGTACTTGCCGGTCAGCACACCGCCCGCGAGGGGTACTGCGGCGAACACTCCGACGCCGTGATGGGCCGCCGCTGCGAACAATTCTTCCTCGACGCCGCGTGCGAGCAACGAGTACTCGGCCTGCGTCGCGGCGAGTGTTGTTGCGCCACCGGCTCCTACGGCCGTCGCGAGCTGCCAGCCGAGGTAGCCGCGAACTCCGACGTACCGCACCTTGCCGCTCGAGACGGCGTAGTCGAGGGTTGCTGCAACCTCGTCGACAGGCGTGAGCGGATCCCAGGTTGCGACCTGCCACATGTCGAGGAAGTCGGTTCCGAGTTCACGAAGAGTCGCGTCGAGCTGGCGGAGCAATCCGCGCCGCGAGCAGTCGACGCGGTCGGTGCCGATCGGTGTGGGGTCGATGCCGGCGCTCGAGCTGACGATGAGTTCGTCACGTGGAACGACGTCGTCGAGCAACTCGGCGAGGATTCGTTGCGCCGCACCGGCGCCGTAGGCGGGCGAGGTGTCGACCAGGGTTCCGCCGGCCTCGGCGAACGCGAGTAGCTGCGCAGCAGCCTCGTCGCCGTCCGTGTCGCGTCCCCATGTCAGTGTGCCGAGCCCAAGTCGCGAGACCCGAAGTCCGCTCGTTCCGACAGATCTGTGCTTCATAACCGCCTGCATCTCGCGCCCGACTCGTGTGCGCAAGTGCGGCACCCGAGAGATCTCACCACGTGCAGACTAGTAGGCGCTCGCCTCGAGTCGGGGTATTCGGACACGGACGTGCCGGGCGCGGCGCGGCGCCGTGGGCCCCGGTAGCGTGGCGCCGGTGAAACGTGAACCCGACACACGAAACCTGTGTGCAGTAACCCCATTCGAATCAGCCGGGATCGGTGAGTGATGGGCGAAGCGATGACCTGGCTCCAGGCCGTGATCCTGGGCCTCGTGCAGGGCTTGACCGAGTTCCTGCCCATCTCGTCTTCCGGACATTTGCGAATCGTGTCGGAGATATTCTTCGGCAGTGACGCCGGCGCGTCGTTCACCGCGGTGACGCAGCTCGGCACCGAGTTGGCGGTCCTGATCTACTTCGCACGCGACATCGTGAGGATCATCACTGCCTGGTTCCGAGGTGTGTTCAATGCCGAGCACCGGGGCGATCTCGATTACCGGATGGGCTGGTACGTCATCATCGGCACCATCCCGGTCGGCATCCTCGGGTTCTTCTTCAAAGACCAGATCCGTACCGGCGCACGCAATCTGTGGCTGATTGCCACGATGCTGATCGTGTTCGCGCTCGTCATCGCTGCTGCCGAGTACTACGGACGCAAGACGCGCCCGATCGAATCGCTCACAGCGCGCGACGGCATCATCATGGGTTCGGCTCAGGCGCTCGCGCTCATCCCGGGTGTCTCACGTTCGGGTGGCACGATCAGTGCCGGCCTTTTCCTCGGACTCACCCGTGAGGCCGCAGCCCGTTACTCGTTCCTGTTGGCGATTCCGGCAGTTCTCGCCTCCGGTTTGTTCAGCCTCCCGGATGCCTTCGAGCCGGCCGGTGAGGGTCTGAACGCGAGCGGTCCGCAGTTGCTGGTGGCAACCGTCATCGCCTTCGCGGTCGGTTACGCAGCGATCGCCTGGCTGCTTCGATTTGTTGTCGATCACTCCATGTACTGGTTCGTCGGATACAGAATCGCTCTCGGCGTAGTCGTCCTTGCGTTGCTGGCCACAGGGGTCGTGTCCGCGACATAGGGCCCGTTTCGACGTCGACCACCCGTCCGTGCGGCCACCGCCCCATTAGGGTTGTGGAATGACAGTTGTCCTACTGCGGCACGGGCGGTCGACGTCCAACACTGCCCATACCCTGGCCGGTCGAACGCCGGGTGTGGAACTCGACGACCACGGCCGGAAACAGGCCGAAGGCGTCGTCGATCGGCTGGTCGGTCTGGACATCGCGGAGATCGTCCGCTCGCCGCTGTTGCGGTGTGAGCAGACGGTCGGCCCCATTGCCGTCGACCGTGGTCTGACGCCGGTGGTCGAGGATCGCCTCATCGAGGTCGATTACGGCGACTGGACGGGTCGCCCGCTCAAGGAACTCTTGGAAGAACCGCTCTGGAAAGTGGTGCAGCGCCACGCTTCCGGTGCAGTGTTTCCCGGCGGTGAAGGGCTGGCCCAGGTACAGGCGCGAGCCGTTGCCGCGATCCGAGAGCACGACGCACGGCTGGCCGAAGAACACGGCAAGGACGTCGTCTGGATCGCGTGCACGCACGGTGACGTCATCAAATCGGTTCTCGCCGACGCGTTTGCGATGCACCTCGATTCGTTCCAGCGCATCGTCGCCGAGCCCGCCTCGGTCAGTGTGATTCGCTACACGGCGACACTGCCGTTCGTTCTTCGCGTCAACGACACCGGAGACGTACTCGCCGCGATCGGTGCAGCGAAGGCCGCGACCAACGGTTCGGCTCCCGCGCAGGAGTCCGTCCCCGGCGGAGAGGTCGGTGCGTGAGCTGTGACGGATAATGGGTATTCAGTGATGTTCTGCTCGAACTCGAGGAGGTGCAATGTCGCGCGCGATTCACGTATTTCGCACTCCTGACCGATTTGTCGCAGGAACGGTGGGCGAACCCGGTGACAGGTCTTTCTATCTCCAGGCCGTGCACGAATCACGGGTGGTGAGTGTGCTGCTCGAGAAGCAGCAGGTTCAGGTTCTCGCCGATCGCATGGGCTTACTCCTCGAAGAGGTGCATCGACGCTTCGGAACCGAGGTTCCGCCACAAGCCGACGACGTCTCCGACCTCAGCCCGCTGGTCACACCACTCGACGCGGAGTTCCGGGTCGGCACGATGGGGCTCGGTTGGGACGCCGATGCCGGGGCGGTCGTCGTGGAGCTGCTTGCCGTCAGCGAGACGGAGTTCGACGAATCGGTTGTCCTCGACGACGCCGACGACGGTCCGGACGCAGTCCGTGTGTTCCTGACTCCGGAGCAAGCGCGCGAGTTTTCGCTGCGGTCCGAACGCGTCATCGCGGCGGGACGCGCGCCGTGCCCGCTGTGTGGTGAACCGTTGGCGCCCGAGGGGCACGTCTGCATCCGCACCAATGGGTACCGACGCGGCGAGTCCTTCGGTTTCGCGATCGACGACGCAGACGACGACGAGGTCTGACGTCGTGTCCGAACCTGGTGTGCCGGACGTGCTGCTCGAGGGTGATCTGACTCTGATCGGTCAGATCACCACGGCGAGCAACGCCACGCTGGTATGTGAGTCGACTCTGGGGGAGAAGTCCACCCGCGTGGTCTACAAGCCGGTCCGGGGTGAACGCCCACTGTGGGATTTCCCGGACGGCACACTGGCGGGGCGTGAGGTCGCGTCGTACCGCGTGTCCGAGGCGCTGGGTTGGGGAGTGATTCCGCGAACAGTGTTGCGGGACGGCCCCTTCGGTCCAGGCATGGTGCAGCGATGGATCGACACCGTCGATCGCCGTGCGGATGGATCTGGCGGACTCGAGATGGTGGACCTGTGCAGTCCCGGCAACGTTCCGCCGGGGTGGTTCGAGGTCCTGCAGGCCTTCGACTCGGAGGGTGAACCCGTCTCCCTGATCCATGCGGACGATCCACGGCTGCAGCGAATGGCCGTTCTGGACGTCCTCATCAACAACGCCGACCGCAAGGGTGGTCACGCCCTCGAGGGCGTCGACGGCTCGGTGTACGGCGTTGATCACGGAATCTGTCTTCACTCGGAGAACAAGCTGCGGACCGTGTTGTGGGGGTGGGCCGGGCAGCCTGTACCCGGTGCCTTGATTGCCGACGTCGCCGAATTCGCGACAACTCTCGACGGGGATCTCGGCGACGAGTTGTCCGAACTGATCACCGAGGAAGAGATCGTGGCTTTGGCGGTGCGGGCGATGCAGTTCGCAGAGTCGGCCGTGATGCCCGAACCGAACGGCCATCGAACGATTCCCTGGCCGGCCTTCTAGTCGCGAGACGTTTCCTGCTGTTCGCGAGTTGCCGTCTTCAATCCGGGTGAGCGAACCAATCGCAGTAGTTGTTCGCGCAGCGCGGCGACATCCCCGACGCCGACGGTCAACGCCGCATCTTCCTTCTCGAGCGTCAGTAGTCGCTCGTACGTCAGTCTTCCGGCGTCGGTTATCGCGATCACGCGCCGACGCTCGTCCCTCGGATCGGTGTCACGAGTGACGTAACCCGCTCGTTCGAGACGGTCGATCGTGCGGCTCATCGTCTGATCGGTGACGCGGGCGTTCTTCGCGATGTCGCGTTGAGACGCCGCCCCACCGGCGATCGAGTGGAGCACGATCAGGCCCGCGTGCGTCATGTCCTGAGACCGCAAGACCTTCTCCCACGAGTGCTCCACCAGGCGTGCAGCGGTGGACAACAGCCGGCCGGTGGGCCAGTCGTCCAGGCCGTCGCTGCTCATTTTTCTGCCTTCCGTTTGCAATTACTCAGCATGCTGAACAAAATAGTCGGCAAGTCCTCTGCTGCCGATCCCTGGAGACCCAGTGAGCACACCAGTACAAAATCGTCCTGTTCGTCGCCTTCGATGGATTGTGCCAGCTCTCCTCGTGATCGGCTGGCTGGCAATCGGAGGATTCGGCGGTCCGTTCGCCGGAAAGCTCAGCACGGTGCAGCAGAACGACAACACGTCGTTCCTGCCCGCGTCGGCCGAAGCGACCGAGGTGGCAAAGCTTCAAGAGAGCTTCACGGACACGCGCTTCGTGCCGGCCATCATCGTGGCGGAACGACCGGGTGGCCTCGAGCCCGCCGACTCGACCTTCCTTTCCCAGACCGTCGATTCGTTCGTCGGTACCGAAGGATTCGGCGACGCCTCATCGCCGCCGATCCCGTCGGCCGACGGCCAGGCACTCCAGATGTTCCTGCCGGTCGACAGCACCCTCGAAGTCAAGGACAGCGTGAAAGCGCTGCGCGCGGCGCTGGAGTCGAGCCCTGACGGACTGACAGTCAAGGTCACGGGCCCCGCTGGGCAGGTTGCGGATCTGTCGGCAGCATTCGCCGGTATCGACGGATTGCTGTTGTTGGTAGCCGGATCCGTCGTGATCGTGATCCTGATCATCGTTTACCGAAGCCCGATCCTGCCGTTCGTGGTGATCTTCTCGGCGATCTTCGCACTCGGATTGTCGAGCTTGCTCGTGTATCTGCTCGCGGACGCGGACGTCATCGCACTGAACGGTCAGAGCCAGGGCATCCTGTTCATCCTCGTGTTCGGTGCCGCCACCGACTACGCGCTACTGCTGGTCTCTCGCTACCGGGAAGAATTGCGGATCGAGAAGGACAAGTACGCAGCAATGCGCACTGCGTGGCGCGCGACGCTCGAACCTGTCGCAGCGTCTGCAGGAACGGTCATCGCGGGCGTTCTGTGCCTGTTGCTCTCCGACCTGAACTCGAACCGCGGACTCGGTCCGGTGGCCGCCATCGGTATCGCCGCGTCCTTCCTCGCATCGATGACCTTCCTACCTGCTGTCCTGGTTCTGTTCGGGAGGACGGCGTACTGGCCGACCAAGCCGAAGTTCGATGCCGACCGCGAGCACCACGACGAGGCGAACGATCACCGGTTCTGGGCCGGGCTCGCTGCTCGAATCGGTAGGCATCCGCGCCGCTTCTGGGTGGCGTCGACGCTGGTGCTGGTGATCTTCGCGATGATGATGCCGCAGTTCAAAGCCAGCGGTGTCTCGTCGTCCGACATCTTCTTGCTCGATGTCGATTCGGTTGCAGGCCAGGAGATTCTCGGCGAGCACTTCGACGCGGGTTCGGGTTCACCGGCCGTGGTCATCGCGAATGCAGACCAAGTGGATGCCGTTGCGGCAGCCAGTCGCGTGGAGGGTGTCAGCGACGTAAGCGTCGTGCAGAACGGGGGAGCCCCACTGGTTGTCGACGGGCGAGTCTCCCTGCAGGCGACGTTGACTGACGCTGCCGACTCGCTCGAGGCCGAAGACACCATCGTGCGACTGCGTGATGCAGTTCACTCAGTGGAGGGCGCCGACGCATTGGTCGGTGGCGTCACTGCGACCGACCTCGACACGAAGACCACCTCGACACGGGACCGGACACTCATCATTCCCGTGGTGATCATCGTGGTGTTCGTGATTCTCTCGCTCTTGCTGCGTTCGCTTCTCGCACCGCTGCTTCTCATGGGCACCGTTGTGCTCTCGTTTGCTGCGACACTGGGCATTTCGTCGCTGGTGTTCGACCACGTCTTCGGTTTCCCCGGCGCGGATCCGGTGGTCCCGCTCTTTGCGTTCGTGTTCCTCGTGGCTCTGGGAATCGACTACAACATCTTCCTCATGACGAGGGTGCGTGAGGAAGCGCTGAAGATCGGCACCAGGGCGGGCGCTCTGCGGGGACTCACGGTGACCGGCGGGGTGATCACATCTGCCGGAGTTGTTCTGGCAGCAACCTTCTCGGCGTTGGCGGTGATCCCTCTGTTGTTCCTCGCCCAGATCGCGTTCATCGTGGCGTTCGGTGTCCTGCTCGACGCTCTGATCGTCCGATCCTTGCTGGTCCCGGCCTTGACCTACGACATCGGTCAGAAGATCTGGTGGCCGAGCAAGCTCGCGTCGACGCCCGAACCGGAGCAGGATCAGCCAGCACCTTCCCAGCCTCAGAGCAGTCTCCACTAGGCTCGGCAGCATGCAGTCTTGGTCCGATACCGCACTCCCGTCCGTTCCCGGTCAGGGGCCGCCGTTGCGGCTGTACGACACAGCCGACCGTCAGGTTCGCCCCGTCACCCCGGGCGAGAAGGCGACGATGTACGTCTGCGGCATCACCCCGTACGACGCCACCCACCTCGGCCACGCGGCCACGTACCTCACGTTCGACCTCGTGAACCGCATCTGGCGCGACGCCGGACACGATGTCCACTACGTCCAGAACGTGACCGACGTGGACGACCCGCTGTTCGAGCGAGCCAATCGCGACGGCGAGGACTGGATCGTCCTCGGCATGCGTGAGACGGCACTCTTCCGAGAGGACATGGAAGCGCTGCGTGTGCTTCCGCCGAAGGACTACATCGGCGCCGTCGAATCGGTGAACGAAGTAGTGGAGTTGGTGGAGAAGTTCGTGGCGTCCGGCGCCGCGTACATCGTCGACGACGCGGAGTTCCCCGACGTCTACTTCCGTGCCGACGCGACCGAGCAGTTCGGCTACGAGTCGGGCTACGACCGCGCGACGATGGAGAAGTTCTTTGCCGAACGCGGCGGAGATCCCGAACGCGTCGGAAAGCGCAATCCGCTCGACGCACTTGTCTGGCGTGCGGAGCGTCCGGGCGAGCCCTCGTGGCCCTCACCCTTCGGGCCGGGTCGCCCCGGCTGGCACATCGAATGCGCGGCCATTGCACTCAACCGCATCGGCTCCGGCTTCGACGTCCAGGGCGGTGGCAGCGATCTGATCTTCCCGCACCACGAGTTCTCGGCGGCGCATGCCGAATCGGCAACGGGTGATCGCCGTTTCGCGCGGCACTACGTGCACACCGGCATGATCGGTCTCGACGGCGAGAAGATGTCGAAGAGTCGCGGAAACCTGGTCTTCGTCTCCAAGCTGCGCGGTGAGGGGGTGGACCCAGCGGCAATCCGTCTCGGACTGCTGTCCGGCCACTACCGCCAGGATCGCGCGTGGACTGATCAGGTCCTCGCGGATGCTCAGTCGCGCCTGAAGGTGTGGCGCGAGGCCGCGGCTCTCGGTTCTGCGCCGTCAGCCACTGACACTGTTGCGCGTTTGCGTCAGCACCTGGCCGACGATCTCGACACCCCGAAGGCGCTCGACGCGCTCGACGGTTGGGCCCGCCGCGCCATCGAGGGCGGCGGATCCGACACGCAGGCACCCGGCGAGTTCGCCGATGCCGTCGACGCCCTACTGGGTATTTCGCTTCGCTGAACCCCTGCTGTGCGCCTTTGTTAACCGCCCGCGGTTAATAAAGGCGCACAGCAGTTTCTAGGCGTAGTCCAACGCACCTTCGGCGGGTGTCGGCACCCGGCGCCGTAGCGGCGAGCCCAATGCCCTCGCCAGATCCGTTCCGTCGTGCTCGGCGAGCAGCTCACCGTTCGACCAGACCAGCAGCGCGGCGCTGACAGCCTGTTCGGCCGTGGAGTGCGCGAGGTCGTAGTGCGCACAGCCGGGGACGTCTGCGTACGTGATCCACAGGTCGTAGCCGGTCATGAAGAGGTCCAGGTCGAACTGAACGCTCAAGCCGAGAAGCTCGCTGCGACCGTTGTCGTCGACACCGGCGAAGGCCTCGTCGAGTGCCAGCAGACGCGGGGCGTGCGGGTCGGCCGAGTCCAACATGACGTGCGCCGCGGCGAACAAAGGAAGGTGCAGCGAGACGGACTGCTCGCCACCGGACAGCGCGCTGTGCCGCGCGACGGTAAGACGGTCTTCCTTGCCCTCACCGCTGATGAGGGTGAACGAGAACACGCGCCATTGACGGTAGTCGAGCGCCGAGGACAGAATCTCCGGGTACGAGCGTTCGGGGTGCGCCGCGCGGGCGGTACGGATCTGCGTCGCGAAATGTGCTCGCAGAGTTGCCAGTTCATCGACGCCGAGGGCCGACGCGTCTCGATCCAGCAGCTTGGAGATCGCCCGCGAGCTGTCGTCGAGGTTGTCGGCGAGCACCCAGTGAACGCCGATGGTATTACCTGAGGACATCCGACGCTCACGCATCTCGGTGCCCATCTGTGCGATCAACTCGCGTGCGTCGACCGTGCGCTCGTGGATCTGCTGAGCCAATCCGGTCAACAGGGCATCTTCGAGAATGCGACGCTCGGATTCGGTGAGCAACTGCTCCTGATCGCCGCGAGCGTCGTGGATCCGCGTTGCGAACTCGCCGATCGACGAATAGCCCTGATCGTCCTGGACTCGTACGACGGTCAGCCCATCCGGTGCATCCCACTGCAGACGGTAGTCCTGTCCGGCCGCTGCGAGTTGGGCGTCGAAGTCCTGCAACGCCGAGGTCAGTGCCGTGCGGGTTGCCTTGCGGGCTCCGTCGGTGACTCGGACTGCCGAGGTCGCAGCCTCGAGCGCTCGGTACAACCTGTCGACGTCTTCGGGGAGGACGGGCGGGTGGGCTGCGTCCTCGCTGCGATCTTCGTTCTGGATGCGGTAGACCAACTGATCGGGGCTCATCCACGCCGCTGAACTTGCCGGCCAGCTCAGATGTTCCTTGACGCCCAACAACTCGAGAAGGTCCGGGCGCGCGTAGGGTGCGAGTCGCTCTGCATCACTGCGGGTTTCGGTCAGGGTGTGACGCAAAGTCTCCACGGCGGTGTTGTACGCACCCTCCGCCGTGCCGATCTGGAGGACGGCGGCGTCGTACGCCTTTCGCGCCGCACGCTGTTCGACCTTGCATTCTTCGATCTTCGCGCGGGCTTTTGCCAGGTCCAGGTCGATCTGCTCGGCGCTGGCACCGAGGGTGTCGCGCAGCGTCTCGAGACGCTGCACCTGCTGGAGCAGACTCTCCTCGGCGATGGCGGCTTCCTCGGCGAATTCCTCCGCATTGGCGCGTGATTCGTCGAGACGGTCGCGAGACTCGCGTTCGAGTTCGACTTCCTTGGCATGCTCCCGTCGGCAGCGCAGCGCCAGTTCGCCCTGCTTCTCGAAATGACGGATCGCCGCCGCGAGGGAGTCGAGTTCACGGCCGATATGCGGCGTCCGGTGCTGCGACGCCGTCGCTCGGAGTTGCTTTTCCTTCGCCGCGAGATCAGCGATCGCCGCATCGAGTTCGCGTTGTGCCGTTTCCGTGGCCTCCGAGCGAGTACGGAGTGCGCCGGCGGATTCGGTGACCGTCTTGAGTGCGCGCAGGATCGAACCTGTCTTCGGCAATTCCTTTGCCGCAGAGTTGATCCGGCTCAGTTGCTCGTTGGTCTGCGCCACCAGTGCCTTGGCCGTATCGACTGCCGCGGCAAGTTCTTCCAGAGCCGCGTCGATCTCGGTGATCCGAGCCTCGCGTCGACGCGCCCGTGCTGTGGTGCCGATGTACTCGGCGTCGGCCTTGACGTGCCGGCCACGCGCGACGCCCTGCCAGAAGCGGCCGTCGACGCCGATCGCGACGCTTGCGTCGGAGTCGCCCGGCGCCTCGACGAGACTGATCGACGCGAGAATGTCCTGTACCCGAGCGTCGGGTACGTCGGCATTGCCTTCGACCTCGAGGACGTCGGCCAGCGTTCGTCCCTTCGGACGCTGCTTGACGGGCAGAGCCGTCAGGAACTGCTCGCTGACGTGCTCGGGAATCTTCTCGTCCGGGCAGACCCAGCCGTCGAGCAGATTTGCCGCCTGGAGTGCGGATTCGATTCCCGTGGCCACGTCTGGTTCGACGGAATCGGCGAAGCGCACCAACTGCCACAGCGGTGCACCACCCAGTTCACTGCGGTTGTCGGAGCGTGCGTGGAAGGCAGGCGGAGCGTCGTCGTGTTCCGCGGAGACGGCCTTGCGCTCGGATTTGAGAGCCGCGATGGAGGCGTGTGATGCAGATATTTCAGCTTCGGCCTCACGTCGACGCTCGCGCAGCGTCTCGGTGCCGGCCTCGGTGTGCTCGGCGAGAACTGCGGACAGCGCCGGAGCGTCTTCGTCGCCGACCTCGGCGAGCGCCGCGTCGAGAGCTTCGAACAGCGACGTGTCGGCGCCGACAGCCGAAAACAGGGAGGAGTGATCGGTCCACCACGCGCGCAGCCCGCTGGCGCACTGACTGCGTGCGAGTTCCACGGCAGCTTCGCCCTCGAGTACCGCGGCCTTGGACGCTTCGAGCAGCTCTTGTCCACGGCGAGAGCTGTTTTCGGCCCGGGTTCGTTCGGTCGCCGCCTTCTCGACGGTCGCCAGTGCGGTGCGGACGACGCGTACGTCACCGTCACGCTCCTCGGCATGGCCACGGACGGCTGCCGTGATCTGGTCACTGCGTGAGCCGTCGGGCAGGGGAGTCCAGACGATGCCGGCGTCCTCGGCTGCTGCCTGAAGTTCGTCCTCGGCGCGCGAGAGTGCTTCGGCCGCACGCTTGACCGACGATGCAGCCTTGTCGGCTTCGTCGCCGCGTTGAGCGAGTGCGGCCTGCGCTTTCCGGGACTTGTCTGCCTGCTGCTCGGTCGAGAGCTTGAGCGTCGCGACGGCCTGGGCGAGGTCGTCGAGTTGCTGTTTGCCTTCGTACGCGCTCGAGCGTTGCAGTGCTTCGACATTGGCGCGCGCGTTCTCGAGTGCCTGCTCGGCCTGGTTGAAGCGCTCCTCGGCTGCTGCCCGCGCCTCACGGCTGCGGGTCTGGGCGAGCGACGACTCGTCCATGGCGGCAACACCTCTGGTGACCGCTGCGAGGCGGGTGCTGACCTGTTCGATCTCTCCGCGAGACTGCTGACGCAGGTACTTGGTGTAGACCCCGATGAAACTCTGGGCTGCCTGATCGGCGGCCGCGAGCCCCTCGAGCGCGCGGCCGACTTCCTCCATGTCGCTGAACGAACGCGCAGCTTCGAGGACCAACTGATCGTCGAGTGGACGGAGACCGTCGGTGAGTGCCTGCGAAAGGCCCTTCGGGTCGAGGTTCTTCGCGAGCTGGGGGCGGCGAAGCGTGAGAATGAGATTGATCAGCTGGTCGTAGCGCTGCACACCGAGACCGAACATTCGCGCGTCGATGGCTGTGCGGTAGTCGAGGGGACGGTCGGTGATGGAATCGCTGCCGAGTTGTTCGGCCAACTGCTTCTTGGTGAGAGGACGATCGTCGTTGCCGATCAGCGAGAAGTCGACTCCGACGCGGCCGTCGGCGACGAAGTACCAGCGGGTGACCTTGTCGTTGGTTCGGGTTGCCCGCATGCCGATTCCCACGGTCACCGACTCGGGATCTTCGAGGGAGCCGCGGCAGAACTCCATCCACACGTAGGAGTGCGCGCTGTCCTGGCCCCGGTAGAGCAGGTTGGACTTCATCGTGCGCTCTTCACCGGCGAACGGGTTGAGGCGCCGCGGTTCGATGCGGCCGTCGAAGACGAACGGGAACAGGACCTCGAGGGCCTTGGTCTTGCCGGATCCGTTGGGTCCCCGCAGAACCAGTCGACCGTCGGCGAACGAGAACTCTTGGTCTCGGTAATCCCAGAGGTTGATGATTCCAGCCCGAGTAGGTCGGAAGCGGGCGTTGCTCATACGTTCTCTACCTCTGATAGTTCGCCGTTGGGGGAAGGTTCGGGGCCGAATTCGTCGACCGGATCCGGTGCGGAGTTGTCCACCGCGAAGTCGATCTGAGGATCGCGTTCGCGCACGGAGACCACGACGTCGCGGTACCGGGCAAGGACGGGCAACACCAGTACGCCGCCGTCGACCGCATGCGTCAGGCGCAGACGTTGCAGCAACCCGAGCGCCTGCTTGCGCAGCCCGTTGTGATCGGCCTGCCACTGCGCCGCGAAAGTTCGCCCGAACTGGTCCACCAACTCGGTGACCTTGTCAGCGAGCCAGTCGTCGTCGATTTTCGGGTACGTGACGGGTGGGGGTGGCTCGGCCGGTTCGCCGGCGGGCAGCACGAAGTCGTCGTCCTCGTCGGCGAGGTCCTCGAAGATCCCGGCCTCGGGGATGGCGGCATCGAGTTGTTCGATCAGGTGATCGTCCGACACGTGCGGGATCGGAAGTATCGGCAGTTCGGGAGCGTCGACGTCGAGTACGCGGTCGGCAATCTCGCCGGCCAGGAGAAGTGCCACCTGAGCGATCGTTCCGGTGCTCGGGAAGCGGACGTCGGAGAGTCGGCCGGTGGGATCGATCATCGCGATTCCCTCGGCGCGACGCTCGGCCACCAACCCCGTCAGTAGTTCGACTTCCGACGCGGTCTTGGGCTGCGCCAACGCGATCAATTCGTGCTGATCGAGTTCACCGGCCAGTACGACCGGGCGCTCGACGAGTGCCCGACGTACTCGGCGTCCGATCTCTTTCGCGTCCACGGGAATTCCGTCGTCCTCGGAGGCGCTCGAGGTCTCGGCGGCCAGGAGTCCGCGGATGGAGTGAAGGTGCTGCAGGGCGCGCGGTGGACGGAACAGCGCTACGACGACGGAACGATCGATGTCGTAGAGCGCTTCTCCCGCTTCGGGATTGGACGCCCAGCCGTTTGCGTCACCGTCGGCGAGGGCGATGGCGCCTCTGACTCCGAGCCAGCCCACTGCGTCGACGAAGGCGTCGCGGTCGGACGCACGATCGGTGGAGAGTTCGACGCCGTCGACCTGCGCGGCGTCGGCCGCCACGTGATCGGCCAACTCTGACAACGTGATCTGGTTTCCGGCGCGGCCCAATGCGGCCAGGCACAACGCCAGGTACGCGTAGCGCGTGCGATCGAAGGTTCGCTCGGAGGCAGTTCTGGCCGGTGCCGACGGGTTGAGCCGATCCGACACCGTGAACAGGCGCGCGGTGGTCTCCGTCACCTCGAGGCGGTAGCCGAACAGTTCGAGAAGGTCGTCACGCAGTTCGGTGGCCCAACGGCGCAAGAGCGGCAACGCAATTCGATCCGGGTACGTCGAGGTGATCAGGTGGTTGGACAGGATCACTCGCGCCGCGCGTTGATACGAGTCGAGGGCAAGGGGCGTGATCTCGCGAGCTCTCATCGAACACTGACCTCGATGCCGTCGAGATGCATTCGTCCGCGAGCAGTCTTGATGGTGGTCGAACCGTCCGAGGGACTGAGTGTCAGCTTCACCCCGTTCTCGCTACCGGTGGAGCTCTTGACGCGTCCCACCACCGGAACGCGCGCGGTCAGTGCTGCATTGAGCAGACTCAGCAAAACTTCGGTCTCCTGCTCGTTGAGTTCGCGCTGATAAACACCGTTCGACGCGAGTGATTGCGCCGCGGCGCTGCGCGTACGTTGCGCCGCCAACTGCTCTTCGCGCAGGCGGCGGATGCTGCCGTCGTTGCGGGCGACTTTGCTCGGCAAGCCGGGTGAGGGCGGGCGGCCGGTTTCGGCGAGTGTTCGCGCGATCTCGACCGGCGGTGCCTCCCACCACGAGCGCGAGTGCGAAATGATGTCGGCGTCCGGATGCACCATCGAGAGATGGCGTGGACGACCGAGGTCGAACACTGCCTGGAACAGAGCATGAGCTGCGTCTTCGGACGGCGTGGCGGCGAACCAGCCGGCGAGGTGCCGGAGCTGGCTCTCACGGCTGACGCCGCCGCGACGGGTTTCCGTGACGCGGCGAAGTAGCGCCAGAACCGCGGCGATCGCGCTCATCGTGCCCTCACGTAGACGCTCGGACTCGCTGATCCCCGATTCCGCGGAGACGAACCAGGCGGTCAATCCTCGCCAACGCGCAGCCCAGTCGTCTTCGCGTTCGGTGATCGGGACGAACACCCGTTCGTCACTGGCGGCGGCGAGGCGGATCATGCGATCGACCCCGGTGGATTCGACGTGCTCGATCGCTTCCTTGAGCTTGGGGGCGTAGCGCGCCAGATCGGAGCTGAACTCCCGCATGTGCGTGAGCAGAGCGTCCTTGTGCGTGAGGAAAGCCTGCGGAGTGATCTCCGTGGTCCGTACGAGGTCCCCGAGGGTCAGATAGAAGTGCGCGGCTCGATCGGCCATGTCGGAGAGTGTCGAGTCGAGGCGCTTGAGCTTGCGGAAGATCAGATCGCCGTCGGAGCTTCGGTTGGCCTCGGCGAGTTCGGACATGTCTGCGAGCAGGTCCGGCAGAGCGAGACGCGAGAGCGACGCCGAGTCCAGGCGTGCGGCGAGAACGTCTTCGACTGATCGATAGACCTGGTATCCGGCCTGACCGAACTGGTAGACGAAGTGGCGATTGCGGTACTCGGCCAGCGTGGCCGCGCGGGTGCCGTCGTAGCTGCGCTCGAGGATCTCCCACACGTGGAGCTGATCCAACAGGGGAGTGACCTCTGCTGCCGACAGATCGGCCGCCGGATCCGATCCACCGATCTTCTCGAGGATGTGCGCGACGGCTCCGGCATGCAGCAGGACGGTGTAGTTGGCGCGAGCATGGTCGAAGGCACGAAGTACCCAGAGGTACTCGGCCCGTTTTTCCGCGATCGTGAACGAAAACAGCTTCAGTCGATTGGTGTCGGCGTACGCGGCGTAATCGGGCGCACTCGTTTCTTCCACCATGACAGGGTAGGCGAGAGACGCCCCCTCTTTTTCCTACGGGCGATCCGTAGCAGGGGATGCGGCGCGTCGCCACTGCGATTCGTTCTCGATCATCCATGTGAGCAGGTGCTCGGCCGCCGCCTCGTCGGAGTCCGGGCCGACCAGCAGATCGGCGAACGCTTGGCTGGGGGCGACGATGCGGATGCCGTCGCGGGTGAGCAATCGGTCGAAGGCAGACGGTGAGAGGGGAGCGGTGATCCACACGTCACCGCCGGATTCCACCCGCCGTAGTCCGAGAGCGTCGGCGAACTGATCGACGTTGTCGGCATGGAAGTGGGCACGTCGAGTGGGCGCGTACCGAGCAAAGGGTGCGGCGGCCACCGAGGCGGTACCGGCGTAGATGTGACCGCTGAGCTGACGCAGTTGATCGAAGAGTGCTTCCAACCCGTCCGGCGCGTGAAAGCCGTGAGGCGTCGGCGCTTTGGCCCCGGCCTCAGCCGCCCATTCACGAAGCATCTTCGGCCAGCGGACGTCACCGATCCCACCGCGGGGGAGCCTGGTCACCAGTTCACGATCCGACAGTGTCTGAACCACCCGATAGGTTGCTCCCGTCGACGCACCGGCCAGGCGCACCAAGGCAGTGATCGCCAGTGGCGCCGCGAAATCGGCAAGCGCACGCACGACGCGAGCTGACGGATCGCCCGTCAGCTGTCCGGAAGGACGTCCGGGCCCCCGCCACGGATCGGCGTCGGCTCCGCGTCCACGCACCCAGACGGCGGGTCGATCAGCGGTCAACGACACGTTGCCCGTGGCGTCTGCGTACGAGATCGCGTGGGAATCGAGCTGCCGGCGGACCGGCTCGGACAGATATTTTGCGCACACGAAGCCGGGTTGACCGGTGGGGAAGCGATCGGCGATACCGGGAACGTCGCTGCTCAGGACACCGTGCGCGGCGTAGACGCCGAATTTGGCCACCGCACCGTCAGGGGAGCGGAGGTCGAGTCGGAGTGGCGCCTCGGACAGGTCGGGGGAGCGCTGTGTCGACAAAGACCAGGTAGGAGGCAAATTTTCTTCGATGACGGCAACCGATCGCCGAAAAATGTCGATCGGCCGTTCCGGTTCCGACTCAGATTCGCTCATGTTCCAATGGTATCAATATCTGTCGACGACGGAAACACGAAATTTTCCGAATAATGTTCGCCCTGACAGCCTCGCGACAACGGTGGTCGCTTTCGCCGAGAAACTCACTACCTACACAACTTCAAATTCGAAATTGCCTAGACCGATCAGCGTTGCTTCGGCATGATCAGGGGAGCGACGACGGCGAGCAGTAATGCGGGGATCAGGAAGCTCGCGGCAGGCGAAGAGTCGTAAATCGGTGTCAGGGCCAGGGGAGCAAGAGCGGCGCCGCCGAAGCGCATCGCTTGGACGACGGACACGGCGCCGCCACGGTTCGGCCCCGCGGATCCGAGGACCGCCGCGTTGACGCCGACCAGCACGAACTGGCTCGCGACGCCTGCGACAAACCATGCGATCGCGATCACCGGCACCAAGCCGGCAAGGCCGACGACGGAGACCAGAACTGCTCCGCCCAGGGCGCCGATCATCACGGAGGAGCGTGCGCCGATGCGATCGATGAGGATTCCGATGCGCCGGGCCGAGAGGATGCCGGCCACGCCGAAGACGGTGAGCAGTAGGCCGCGGACGGTGGGGGACAGCCCGAACTCGTCTTCGAAGCGGAAGGCGAGCAGGAAGCTCAGTCCACCGAGGGCGCCCCAGCCGAGCAATGCAGCGATACCGATGCGGAGCACTTCGGGGCGTAATGCATCGCGGAGACGGGCGGGAGTGGTCGCTGCCGGTGCTTCGGACTTCGGAAGTCCGACGGCTCCCAGAATGCCCGCGACCACTGCGATGACGAGAAAGGCCAGACGCCAGTCGAATTCGGCCGCCAGTCCGCCGATCAACGGAGCCGACGACTGCCCTGCGGCCTGGAAAGCGCCGAAGGCTCCGAGGGCTCGACCCAGCCGTGCCTGCGGTGTTGCGGCCGCCAACGAGGCAAGCAGTAGCGGCGTGGTGAATGCGTTCGCGGAGCCCTGCAGTACCCGGGCGGCAAGGAAGATCTCGAGTGTCGGGGCGAGGAAGCATGCCAACGACGCGAGGACGTAGACGCCGTAAGCGATGCGCACCGTCCGAACCTTGCCCCACCGCGTCCCGAGTGTCCCCGACACCAACATCAGAGCGGCGAAGGGGAGCAGGTACGCGGTGAGGGAAGAGGCGGCCGCCGACGGACCGACCCCTAGATCGTCACCGATCTCGGGAAGGATCGAAGCAACCACGCCGCCGCCGAACGGGCCGAGGAACCCGCCGGCGTACAGCGCGATCAGCTGAAGCCGGAGGCGCAGTGGGCGCTGTGTACTTCCGCCTTCTTCTGGAGTGTTCTTGCTCACAGTCCGAAGCTGCCGGGGCCTCGCCGTCTGAGGTAGCGCTCGAATTCCGCGGCGATGGCGTCGCCGTCGATCTTGGAGATTGCTTCGCTGATGTCAGTTTCGGCGTCTCCCCGTTCTTCCAGGGTGCGCACGTATTCGCCGATTTCCTCGTCGTCCGCGGTCATTTCGTTGACCGCTTCCTCCCAATCCTCCGACTGAGCCGGGAGCTCCCCGAGTGGGACCTCGATGTCGAGAACATCCTCGACTCGTTGAAGGAGGGCCACTGTGGCCTTCGGGTTGGGTGGCTGCGAGACGTAGTGCGGAACCGCCGCCCAGAACGAAATAGCGGGTACACCAGCACGAACGCACTCGTCCTGAAGAACCCCGGTGATGCCCGTCGGGCCTTCGTACCGCGTCTGTTCCAGGTTGAATCGGGCGGCGGATTCACTGCTGTAGGCCGTGCCCGTCACCGGGACCGGTCGGGTGTGCGGAGTATCGGCGAGCAGGGCGCCGAGGATGACGACCGTCTTGACGTTCAGTTGGTCGATCAGCTCGAGCAGATCCTCGCAGAAACTGCGCCACCGCATGTTGGGCTCGATCCCGCGAAGCAGGACGATGTCGCTCTCGCTGCCAGGAGGCGAACAGACCGACAAACGTGTTGCCGGCCAAACGATTTCGCGAGTGACACCGTCGACCTGCCGGACTGTGGGGCGGTTGACCTGATAGTCGTAGTAGTCCTCTGAATCGAGTTCGGCGAGCGGCTGGGCATCCCAGATCAGCTCGAGATGTTCGACCGCACCGCTGGCTGCGTCACCGGCGTCGTTCCAGCCCTCGAAAGCTGCAACGAGGATGGGATCACGTAGGACAGGGATGTCGCCCTCGAGGCGGTCGCTGCTGTCGACGGCAAAGCCGTCAGGACTCTCGAAGGCCGCGGAATCATCGAAATCGACCGGGCCGTCGGGAGTGACGGGGAACTCACTTGGACTCACCCACCCAGCCTACGGCCAGAGCTTGTCGGTGCGCCCACTACTCTGGACGGCATGTCTGCCCCATTTAACTCTGCCCTGCTTGATGCGCTGAAACAGCGCGTTGTCATCGGCGACGGAGCGATGGGCACCATGTTGCAGGCCGCGGACCTCACCCTGGACGACTTCCTCGGCCTCGAGGGGTGCAATGAGATCCTCAACGACACCCGTCCCGACGTGCTCAAAGACATCCACCGTGCGTACTTCGCCGCTGGTGCCGATGCCGTCGAGACCAACACCTTCGGTTGCAACCTGCCCAACCTCGCCGACTACGACATCTCTCACCGGATCCGCGAACTCGCGGAAAAAGGCACTGCTCTCGCCCGTGAAGTAGCGGACGAGATGGGACCAGGCCGCGACGGCATGGCCCGATTCGTACTCGGCTCGATGGGACCGGGAACCAAGCTCCCCAGCCTGGGACACGCACCGTACGCAGTCCTGCGTGACGCGTACACCGAAGCTGCGCTCGGCATGATCGACGGTGGCGCCGACGCCATCCTCGTCGAAACCTGCCAGGACCTGCTTCAGGTGAAAGCTGCAATCCTCGGCAGCCAGCGTGCGATGGAGCAACTCGGACTGCGGTTGCCGATCATCACGCACGTGACGGTCGAGACAACCGGAACGATGCTCCTGGGCAGTGAGATCGGTGCGGCGCTGACGGCACTCGAGCCACTCGGTATCGACATGATCGGTCTGAACTGTGCCACCGGGCCGGCCGAGATGAGTGAACATCTCCGTCATCTGTCCAAGTACTCCACGCTGCCGGTGTCGGTCATGCCCAATGCCGGCCTGCCGCAGCTCGGTCCCAAGGGCGCCGAGTATCCGCTGACTGCCGACGAATTGGCCGAAGCCCTCAGTGGTTTCGTCTCCGAGTTCGGACTCGGCCTCGTCGGTGGCTGCTGCGGTACGACGCCCGAGCACATCAGCGCGGTCGCCGACGCGGTCCGTCAGGTCGAGAAGGCCCAGCGCACGCCGATCCACGAGCCGAGCACCTCTTCGCTGTACTCGGCGGTGCCGTTCGAGCAGGACGCCAGCATCCTGATGATCGGCGAACGCACGAACTCCAACGGCTCCAAGGCTTTCCGCGAGGCGATGCTCTCCGCGGACTACCAGAAGTGCCTGGACATCGCCAAGGACCAGACCCGCGACGGCGCACACATGCTCGACCTCAACGTCGACTACGTGGGCCGCGACGGTGCCGCCGACATGTCGGAACTTGCCAGCCGCCTGGCGACGTCCTCGACGCTGCCGATCATGCTCGACTCCACCGAGCCTGCCGTGCTGCAGGCCGGCCTCGAGCACCTCGGTGGCCGCTGCGCCGTCAACTCCGTCAACTACGAAGACGGCGCCGGCCCCGAATCGCGTTTCCACAAGATCATGACTCTGGTCAAGGAGCACGGCGCGGCGGTCGTCGCCCTGACCATCGACGAAGAGGGCCAGGCTCGCACCGCCGAGACGAAGGTCGCCATCGCCAAGCGTCTGATCGAGGACATCAAGGGAAACTGGGGACTCGCCGAGTCCGACATCATCGTCGACGCATTGACCTTCCCCATCTCCACCGGTCAGGAAGAGGTGCGACGCGACGGCATCGAGACCATCGAAGCCATCCGTCAGCTCAAGGCTGCGTACCCGGAACTCCACTTCACCCTGGGTATCTCGAACATCTCGTTCGGTTTGAACCCGGCCGCACGGCAGGTCCTCAACTCGGTGTTCCTGCACGAGTGCACCGAGGCAGGTCTGGACACGGCGATCGTTCATGCGTCCAAGATTCTGCCGATGGCCCGAATTCCTGACGAGCAGCGTGAAACCGCACTCGACCTCGTCTACGACCGTCGTAGCGAGGGGTACGACCCGCTGCAGAAGCTGATGGCTCTGTTCGAGGGTGTCTCGGCTGCGTCGGCGCGCGAGTCCCGTGCGCAGGAACTGGCGGGACTTCCGTTGTTCGACCGGCTCGAACGCCGCATCGTCGACGGCGAGCGCAACGGCCTCGACGACGACCTCACCGAGGCGATGACGATCAAGCCTCCGCTGGCCATCATCAACGAGACCTTGCTCTCGGGCATGAAGACCGTCGGCGAGCTGTTCGGCTCCGGACAGATGCAGTTGCCGTTCGTGTTGCAGTCGGCCGAGGTCATGAAGGCTGCCGTGGCATTCCTCGAACCGCACATGGAAGCGAGCGACGAGGACGGCAAGGGTCGCATCGTGATCGCGACCGTCAAGGGCGACGTTCACGACATCGGCAAGAACCTGGTCGACATCATCTTGAGCAACAACGGCTACGAGGTCGTCAACATCGGTATCAAGCAGCCGATCGCGACCATCCTCGACGTCGCGTTGGACAAGAAAGCCGACGTGATCGGCATGTCCGGACTGCTCGTGAAGTCCACTGTCGTGATGAAGGAAAACCTCCAGGAACTCAACGCACGCGGAGTCGCCGAGAAGTTCCCGGTTCTGCTCGGTGGTGCGGCGCTCACGCGCTCCTACGTCGAGAACGACCTGCAGGAGGTGTACGAGGGCGACGTCAGCTATGCCCGCGACGCCTTCGAGGGTCTGAACTTGATGGACCAGATCATGACGACCAAGCGTGGTGGCGGCCCGGCGCCGGACAGCCCGGAGGCCATCGCTGCTCGCGAGAAGGCTGCCGAGCGTAAGGCACGTCACGAGCGTTCCAAGCGCATCGCCGAAAAGCGTAAGGCTGCAGCGGTTCCCGTGGTCCTGCCGGAGCGTTCCGATGTCGCAACCGACATCGCGGTGCCGACACCTCCCTTCTGGGGCTCGCGCATCGTCAAGGGAATCTCGCTGTCCGAGTACTCGGGGCTGCTCGACGAGCGCGCTCTTTTCCTCGGCCAGTGGGGCCTTCGCGGTCAGCGCAAGGGCGACGGTCCGACGTACGAGGAACTGGTCGAGTCGGAAGGCCGTCCGCGACTTCGGTACTGGCTCGATCGGCTGACGTCCGAGGGCATCCTCGCGCATGCCGCGGTCGTGTACGGGTACTTCCCGGCGATCTCGGAGGGCGACGACGTCATCGTGCTCACCGAGCCGAAACCGGATGCACCCGAAAGGTTCCGGTTCACCTACCCGCGCCAGCACCGCGACCGCTTCCTGTGCATCGCGGACTTCGTTCGCTCGCGCAAGGACGCCGAGGCCACCGGGCAGGTCGACGTACTCCCGTTCCAGTTGGTGACGATGGGTCAGCCGATCGCGGACTTCGCCAACGAGTTGTTCGCGTCGAACTCGTACCGCGATTACCTCGAGGTTCACGGAATCGGTGTCCAGCTCACGGAGTCTCTGGCCGAGTACTGGCATCGACGCGTCCGTGAAGAGCTAGTGCTTCCCGAGGGTCACACCGTCGCGGAGCAGGATCCCACCGAGGTTGCCGGCTACTTCGATCTCGAGTACCGCGGCGCTCGTTATTCGTTCGGATACGGCGCGTGCCCGGATCTCGAGGATCGAGCCAAGTTGGTTGCGTTGCTCGAACCCGAACGAATCGGCGTCGAATTGTCCGAGGAACTGCAGCTGCATCCTGAGCAGTCCACGGACGCTTTTGTCCTGCACCACCCGGAAGCAAAGTATTTCAATGTCTGAGTTGTTGACCGAAGTATCCGAATCAACGCTCGGTGGTGTCCTGTGGGACATGGACGGCACCCTGCTCGATTCGGAGAAGCTGTGGGACATCGCGCTTCGTGAGCTGTCCCTACGCCTGGGCGGACCGATGACGGAAGCGACACGCGTTGCCGTCATCGGTGCGTCGAGCCCCTTCGCCCTTGCGACGGTGTTCGACGCTCTCCGCCTGGAGAAGCATCCCGATGCCATCGCCGAGGCGAAGGACTGGATGTACACCCGCGTCGGCGATCTTTTCGAGGACGGCGTGACCTGGCGGCCGGGTGCTCGCGACGCACTGTCGACCGTGCGTGACGGTGGTCTGCGTTCTGCACTGGTCACCAACACCGAGCGAGTTCTGGTCGATCGGGCACTCGGCATGCTCGGCCGTGAGTTCTTCGACCATTCGGTGTGTGGCGACGAGGTCCCCAACGGGAAACCGGCAGCGGATCCGTACCTGCGCGGCGCGCATCTGCTCGGACTCGAGCCGGCGCAGTGCCTCGCGATCGAGGACTCGCCGACCGGCACGGCGTCGGCCAGCGCTGCGGGTTGCGCGGTGCTCGTCGTTCCGTGTGAGGTCGACGTCCCCGCCGGCCCTGGACGCGTGTTTCGAGAGTCCCTGTTGGACTTGTCCATTCACGATCTTCACGACGTTCACTCGAGCGCGGCACGTTAGGCTGGATTTGCTGTGGCTATTCCGAAAATTGTTCTCTTCTACCAGTTCACGCCGTTGGCGGACCCGGAAGCGATCAAGCTGTGGCAGCACAGCCTGGCCGAGTCCAACAACCTGACGGGCCGGATCATCGTCTCGCCGCACGGGATCAACGCGACGGTCGGCGGAGACATCGAGGATGTCAAGCGATATGTCCGTGGTACGCGTGGTTACGAACCCTTCCGTACCGCTGACATCAAGTGGTCGGACGGCCTCGGTAACGATTTCCCTCGTCTGAGTGTCAAGGCACGCTCGGAGATCGTGACGTTCGGTGCCCCCGACGAGCTGAAAGTCGACGAGAACGGTGTGGTCGGCGGAGGAGTTCACCTGGTGCCCAAGGAACTACACGAACTCGTCGACACTCGCGGTGACGACGTCGTGTTCTTCGACGGGCGCAATGCCTTCGAAGCCGAGATCGGCCGTTTCCGAGATGCGATAGTTCCGGACGTCGCCACCACTCGGGATTTCGTCAACGAACTCGACAGTGGCAAATACGACCATCTCAAGGGCAAAGCCGTGGTCACGTACTGCACCGGCGGAGTGCGCTGTGAGGTGTTGTCTTCGCTGATGCGCTCACGTGGCTTCGACGAGGTCTATCAGTTGGACGGCGGAATCGTCCGTTACGGCGAGACTTTCGGCGACCGCGGCCTCTGGGACGGTTCCCTGTACGTGTTCGACAAGCGGATGAACATCGAGTTCTCATCCGAAGCCAAGACACTCGGCGTGTGTGTCGATTGTGGTACTCCGACCCCGCGGTACCGCAACCGGATCGACGGCGACGGCCGAACCCTCGAATTGCTCTGCGAGAGTTGTTCACCAGACCTCGAGCAGGACTGAGCTGTGCCCAAGGCTCCGTTGCCGATCCGAAACGGTCTCGGACCTGACCGGCTGCGGATGCCGGCGGAGTCGTCGGCGCGGACCGTCCTCGAGCACCTGGTCGGCGAGCATCCCGGGGAGCGGGACCTGTGGGCGGACCTCGTCAGCGCCGGGGACGTCGTCGACGAGCACGGGCGGAAGATCACGAGCCGAACGCCCTATCAGCCGACCCGGTTCGTGTACTTCTACCGCGAGCCGGCCCCCGAGATTCCGGTTCCGCACGAGATCGAGATCTTGTACCGCGACGACTCGATTCTCGTGATCGACAAACCGCACTTCCTGGCGACCATTCCACGGGGAGCGCACATCGTCGAAAGCGCAGTCGTGCGCCTGCGTCGTGACCTGGACCTTCCGGATCTTGCGCCAGTTCACCGCCTCGACCGGATGACGGCGGGTGTCATCGTGTTCACCGTGACACCGGACCTACGACGGCCGTACCAGGAACTTTTTGCCGAGCAGCGGATCGTCAAGGAGTACGAGGCGATTGCGGGCTTCGATCCGGAACTGACTTTCCCTCGCACGGTGCGCAGCCGCATCAACAAAGTTCACGGCGAGATGACGGCTACCGAAATCGCGGGCGAGCCGAACAGTGAGACCTCGATCGAACTGATCGAGGTGATCACCGACTCGGCCGGCCGGACGCTCGGGCGATACAGGTTGCTCCCACGGACCGGCCGGACCCATCAGCTTCGGCTGCACCTCAACTCGTTGGGCGTCCCGATCGTCGGTGACAACTACTATCCGGAGTATCTGCCCGCAGTGCCCGGTGACTTCTCGACTCCGTTGCGATTGTTGGCGCGAGCGTTGGAGTACCCGGATCCGATCACCGGGCAGACCCGCAGGTTCGTGAGTTCGCGCAGCCTCGACGCAGGCCTGTGAACACCGCTGTTCGTGGGCGTGTGAAAACCGCTTCCGTCCTCGTGAAAGAATAGCTACCCGTGAAGACCTTCGAATCCTTGTTCGCCGAATTGACCGAGCGCGCTGCTACTCGCCCCGAGGGGTCCGGCACTGTCGCCGCCCTCGACGCCGGTGTGCATGCTCAGGGCAAAAAGGTCATCGAGGAAGCCGGTGAAGTGTGGATCGCTGCGGAATACCAGAGCGATGAGCAGCTAGCCGAGGAAATTTCCCAGCTGCTGTACTGGACGCAGGTGTTGATGGTCGGTCGCGGACTGACCCTCGAGGACGTGTACCGACATCTGTGATCGGAGCTGACCAGCGAGATGTACTCCGTCTCGCTCGTCCAGGGCTTCCGATTCATGTCGTCTCACGTCACCCACACCTTCCGAAAGGACATCCACCATGCTGCGCGTAGCAGTTCCCAACAAAGGCTCACTGTCCGAGTCCGCCGCCGAGATTCTCAGCGAGGCCGGTTACCGTCGACGCACCGATTCCCGTGATCTGACAGTCCTCGATCCGGCCAATCAGGTCGAGTTCTTCTTCTTGCGCCCCAAGGACATTGCGATCTACGTCGGCTCCGGTGAGCTGGATCTCGGCATCACCGGTCGTGATCTCGCCGGCGACTCGGGTGCTCCCGTATCCGAGCGTCTGTCACTGGGCTTCGGCCGTTCGTCGTTCCGTTACGCAGCACCGGCCGGCAAGGACTGGGCCGTCGAGGATCTGTCCGGCCTGCGCATTGCAACGTCGTACCCGAACCTGGTCCGTAAGGACCTCACAGATCGCGGACTCGACGCCACCGTCATCCGTCTCGACGGAGCAGTGGAAATCTCGATTCAGCTCGGCGTCGCCGACGCGATCGCCGACGTGGTCGGATCGGGTCGTACTCTCCGCCAACACAACCTCGTGGCTTTCGGTGAATCGCTCTGCGATTCCGAAGGTGTCCTGATCGAGCGCACCGGCGCTCCGCAGGACGATCCCGCCCGCAACCAGCTCATCGAACGCGTACGCGGAATTGTCTTCGCGCAGCAGAATCTGATGATCGACTACGACTGCCCGCGCACCATCCTCGACGACGCCATCAAGATGACTCCCGGTATGGAATCGCCGACCCTCTCACCGTTGGCCGATCCCGACTGGGTCGCGGTTCGCGCGATGGTCCCGATCAAGGGACACAACCAGGTGATGGATGCCTTGGCCGAACTCGGTGCCAAGGCCATCCTCGCGTCGAACATCCGCTCGGTACGCGCTTTCTGATCACTGCCTGAATAGATTTACGCGCATTCGCGCCCGTTCCTGGAAATCAGGAACGGGCGCGAATCTGCAAAGTCTGGGCGATACGGCCCACGGCACCCTGCTCGTCGTAGAGCACGCCCGCACACATGCCGACGCCGTCCGGACCCGTTGTGGTTTCGGCGGCGACACCGACCCACTCTCCCTCGGGCACACGGAAGATATGCACCGTGAGATCTGTGTTGAGAAACGTCCAGTGCTCCGGGTCGAGCTTGGCGCCGACCCCGTTTGAGATGTCGGCCACCGCGAACAAACGCTCGAGAGCAGACATCTTCTCACCCTCGACCAGCTCTGGCTTGGGGCGCGCCCATACCTTGCCGGTTCCCACGCACCCGATCGGAGCAATCCAGGACCAGTCGAGGGTCTTGAGATAGCCGACGCTCCACAGACCCTCGAGAACGCCCGGGGTGCCGCTGTCGCGGGGTTCGAGCGGGGGATCGACTACGTGGACGACGTCGCCGGTATCCACCGTCTCCATCCGCCACGCCGTACCGCGCGCAACCGCGCGTGCAGATCCGTCGGCGGTGGTTGCCCACAGTTCGGCGACGATCAATTCGATTCGGCGACCGGGTCGTTCGATCCAGGACCGGACTTCGAGGTCGGCAATCGGAATCGGTCCGAGAATCTCGACGACGACGCGCGTCAGACGGGTTTCGTCGCGCGCACCGCACCGCTCGAGGGCTCGTACCAACAGCGCCGACGGGGGAGCGCCGTGCTGCAGTGTCGGGCCCCAGATGCTGACAGTTGCCTGCGTGCTCGCGAACCGCTCGTGCCCTTCCTCCGTCGTTCCGAGGTAGCGGTAGTACGAACTGTCCGTCATGTTATGAATTCTCCTTTGCGGCAACAGGTTCGGTGCTCAGCAGGTCCGGCCAACCTGGATACGGCGGAGGTGTTCCGCCGAACGAGGGGCACAGTGACTTGTGATCGCACCAGTCGCACAGTTTGCCAGGCTTGGGTCTGAAGTCTCCGGTCGCACCTGCTGCGAGGATCGCTTTCCAGATGGCGGAGAGGGTTCGCTCGAATCGGATGAGCTCGTCGTGATCCGGGGCGTACGTGAGAATCGAGCCGGAGGCCAGATAGATCAGGCGCAGTTGTGCGGGAACGATTCCGCGAGTGCGCAGCAGTACGAGCGCGTAGAACTTCATCTGGAAGAGCGCCTTGGATTCGGTGAACTCGCGAGGCGCTTTTCCGGTCTTGTAGTCGACCACCCGCACCTCACCCGTCGGTGCAACGTCTATCCGGTCGACGAAGCCGCGGAGTCGAACGCCGTTCTCTAATTCGGTCTCGACGTAGACCTCGCACGCCTCGGCATCGAATCGAGTGGGATCTTCGAGCGTGTAGTACGTCGCGACGAGCTTGCCGACTTCGTCGAGGAACGAATCCAGCTCGCCCTCCGGAACAAGGTCAGCGGCCTCGGGAGACTCGGCACTGACACGTTCCCACGCGGGACGGACGAGTTCGGCTGCGCGATCGGGAACCCGGTGACCGGTCGGGAGTGCAAACAGTGCTTCCAGTGCCGCGTGTACGACGGTGCCTCTGACCTGGGCTCTGGTTGGCGTTTCCGGAATTCTGTCGACTGCTCGGAAGCGATAGAGCAGGGGGCATTGTTTGTAGTCACCCGCCCGAGACGGAGAGAGCGCCGGCCGACTACGCGGGCGCTCGTGTGATGTTGCACCCGTTGGAGTGGGGGTTGGCAATTCGACAGAGCTCACACCTGGCAGGCTATGCGGTTGGTCCGACAACTCCGTCGGAGCCGGTGGCGAGGACACCGGAAACAAGCGAACAGGGATCATCTGCGCATGGCGAACGAGCTGCAACCAGAAGAAGGCACGACCGAAGTGGATGAGGTTGTGCAGTCCGCTGTCGCCGAGATTCCCGAACAAGAGCTTCCAGAAGCTGATCTCACTGCGCCGGGCAAGCGGCCGTCAGGTCCGTTCCGCGTCGGCGACCGAGTACAGCTGACCGACGGCAAGGGACGCCACTACACGATCGTTCTCGAGGCGAACCGCGAATACCACACCCACAAGGGCGGAATCGTTCACAACGATCTGATCGGTGCCGACGAGGGCAGCGTCGTCAAGTCGGTCAACGGCACGCCCTATCTCGCACTGCGCCCCCTGCTGGTGGACTACGTGCTGTCCATGCCGCGCGGTGCCCAGGTCATCTACCCGAAGGACGCAGCTCAGATCGTCCACGAAGGCGACGTGTTCCCAGGGGCACGCGTGCTCGAGGCCGGAGCCGGCTCCGGCGCACTGACATGTTCGCTGCTGCGTGCCGTCGGACCCGAGGGCAAGGTCATCTCCTACGAGGTCCGCGACGATCATGCCGAACATGCGGTTCGCAACGTCGAGACCTTCTTCGGGGAACGTCCGCCGAACTGGGAACTGACCATCGCCGATCTCGCCGAGTTCGATCCGGAAGCGCACGGAGGCAAGGTCGATCGCGTCGTACTCGACATGCTGGCCCCGTGGGACGTCCTGCCCGCCGTCTCGCAGGCACTCGTGCCGGGCGGCGTGTTGATCGTCTACGTCGCGACCGTTACTCAGCTCTCGAAGGTCGTCGAGGCGATGCGGGAGCAGGAATGCTGGACCGAGCCCCGCTCGTGGGAATCGATCGTGCGCGGTTGGCACGTCGTCGGATTGGCGGTGCGCCCCGAACATCGGATGCAAGGCCACACCGCGTTCCTCGTGAGCGCTCGTCGTCTCGCCGAAGGAACTGTCACCCCGAAGCCGCAGCGGCGTGCGGGCAAGGGCTCGAACACCGCGGCCAAGTAGTCACACGAAAACAACAAGAGCGGCGATCCGGTATCCGGATCGCCGCTCTTGTCGTAGCTGGAAGTTATGCGGTGCAGGAAGCGCGGCCCATTTCCAGGAGCACGCAAGCCGAGGTGTCGGACAGCTTCCAGGAGCCGTCTTCGAGCTCCCAGGTCCACGGGGTGGCCGGGGCGGCGCCGTGCGGGCTGACGACGGCGACGTCTGCGGTTGCGGTCTGACCGTCGACCTTTACGTTGTCCACGTTGAACGTGATCGCGTAGGCCGGGTTACCGCCCAGCGCAGCACTCATCGTCTCGATGTTGGCCTGACGCTTGGTTCCGTCGACCACCAGAGCGGTCTTCTCCTCGATCGGCTTGGCCGGATCGATCAGAGCGACGAGCGAAGCGTTGAGCTCCTCGGCCGTCGGAGCCGCTGCGGCAGCGGCAGCTGACGTCGTGGCGGAAGCCGAGGCCTTGGCCGTGGTGCTCGAGGCGGCGGCGGAAGTAGAACTTGCAGCCGTCGAATCCTTGTTGTCGTCCGAGCTGCATGCACCCATGGTCAGGACGGCAGCGACAGCACAAGCGCTGATGAGAGTCTTGCGGATGATCACAGCGTTACCTTTCGTTGTAAAGAGAGACAGGCGCTGTCTCCATCTTGTAGGCAAGGCTAACATGACCAAATTCTGGCTCGAGACCAGTCGGCACGGTCCGCGCGCAGGTGTGAATTCGCACTCGCGCACCGTGTCTGGCGACAGTTGGGGCCTTATGCCGGTAGCGTTGATGGATCGCACTGGGAGGAGACGCACATGAGCTCGACAGAGAACCCGGATTCGGTTGCGGCAGCAGAAGAACTCCACGCGCTACGAGTGGAAGCACAAGTACTGCGCCGACAACTTGCACAATCGCCGGAGCAGGTGCGTGAGCTGGAGTCGAAGGTGGACTCGTTGTCCATCCGAAACAGCAAGTTGATGGACACCCTCAAAGAGGCCCGTCAGCAGCTCATCGCGCTTCGTGAAGAAGTCGACAGACTCGGTCAACCGCCGAGCGGTTACGGAGTCCTTCTCTCGGTACACGAGGACAAGACCGTCGACGTGTTCACGTCGGGTCGCAAGATGCGGTTGACGTGCTCACCGAACATCGACACGGACACCCTCGCCCTCGGGCAGACGGTTCGCCTCAACGAGGCACTCACCATCGTCGAGGCCGGCACCTACGAGCAGGTCGGTGAGATCAGCACGCTCCGTGAGGTACTCGACGACGGCTTGCGCGCACTGGTGGTCGGCCATGCCGACGAAGAGCGCATCGTCTGGCTCGCAGCACCGTTGGCGGCAGTCTTCGCCGACCCCGAAGCCGACATCATCGCGTACGACGCCGATTCTCCGACCAGGAAACTGCGTCCGGGCGACTCGTTGCTCGTCGACACCAAGGCCGGGTACGCCTTCGAGCGCATCCCGAAGGCCGAGGTCGAAGATCTGGTTCTCGAGGAAGTTCCGGACGTTCACTACGACGACATCGGTGGTCTCGGGCGTCAGATCGAGCAGATCCGTGATGCCGTCGAACTCCCGTTCCTCCACAAGGATCTGTTCCACGAGTACTCGCTGAGGCCGCCGAAGGGTGTACTGCTCTACGGTCCGCCTGGTTGCGGCAAGACGCTCATCGCCAAGGCCGTCGCCAACTCGTTGGCCAAGAAGATCGCCGAAGCTCGCGGTCAGGACAGCAAGGACGCCAAGTCATACTTCCTGAACATCAAGGGCCCGGAACTTCTGAACAAGTTCGTCGGCGAAACCGAGCGTCACATCCGGATGATCTTCCAGCGTGCTCGTGAGAAGGCGTCCGAGGGCACGCCGGTGATCGTCTTCTTCGACGAGATGGACTCGATCTTCCGTACCCGTGGTTCGGGAGTCTCCTCCGACGTCGAGACAACGGTTGTTCCGCAGCTGCTCAGCGAGATCGACGGCGTGGAAGGGCTCGAGAACGTCATCGTCATCGGCGCCTCCAACCGTGAGGACATGATCGACCCGGCCATCCTGCGTCCCGGCCGACTGGACGTGAAGATCAAGATCGAGCGCCCCGACGCGGAATCGGCTCAGGACATCTTCTCGAAGTACCTGGTGGACGGTCTGCCGATCAATGCGGACGACCTCGCCGAGTTCGGTGGAGATCGCACTGCATGCTTGAAGGCGATGATCGTTCGCGTCGTCGATCGCATGTACGCGGAGAGCGAAGAGAATCGTTTCCTCGAGGTCACGTACGCCAACGGCGACAAGGAAGTTCTGTTCTTCAAGGACTTCAACTCGGGGGCGATGATCCAGAACATCGTCGACCGCGCCAAGAAGTACGCGATCAAGTCTGTGCTCGACACCGGTGCTCCGGGCTTGCGTGTGCAGCACCTCTTCGATTCCATCGTCGACGAGTTCGCCGAGAACGAGGATCTGCCCAACACCACCAATCCTGATGACTGGGCACGTATTTCGGGCAAGAAGGGGGAGCGGATCGTCTACATCCGCACTCTCGTCACGGGCAAGAACGCCAGTGCAAGCCGCGCGATCGACACGGAGTCGAACACGGGCCAGTACCTGTAGCGAAACGAACATCGATCGGGCCGGCCACTCCGCGAGAGTTGTCGGCCCGATCTCTGCGTCGCTGCCGTTGACTCGTTGCGATTGGACCGGTCGGTCGCGCTGGTTTAGAGTCCCGCCGTGCAGATACATCTTCGACACAATCCGTCGTCCACAGTCGCTCGCTGCTACCTCGCGCCCGGCGAACCGCTGCGCGTGGAGAGCGGGGCGATGCTCGCGCATTCTGCCGGCGTAGTACTCGAAGCGAAGGCGCAGGGCGGCGTCCTGCAGGGACTCAAGCGGTCGATGCTGAGCGGCGAATCATTTTTCGTCACGACGTATACCGCTCCGCCGCAAGGTGGTTGGGTCGACGTGACTGGCGTGCTTCCCGGAGATCTGATTCCGCTGACCATCACCTCTGATCGCCCGTTCTTCCTCAACCGTGGAACCTGGTTGGCCAACTCCTACGGTGTGACGGTCGAGTCCAAGTGGGGCGGCATGTCCAACCTCTTCGGCGGTGAGGGAGGCTTCGGCCTGCGGGCAAGTGGCGACGGTGAAGTAGTGCTGGCCGTCTACGGCGCGATCGACGTCATCGACTTGCAGCCAGGCGAGACAGTCACGATCGATACCGGTCACGTGGTCGCCTACGACCTCGGCATGAATTTCAACATGCGGCGCGCCGTTCAGGGGCGCACCATTCAGTCGATGAAGTCCGGTGAAGGATTTGTCTTCGACTTCACCGGACCCGGTCGCGTTCTCGCGCAGACCCGCAACCCCAGCGCGTTCGCTGCTTGGCTCTCGGCGATCACCCCGGGCTGATCACAGGTCCCACCAGTGTTCAGTCCCAGCGGTGTTCAGTCCCAGCGGTGTTCAGCTCCAGCAATAGTCGGCCAGCAGCGCGCGTGAGTCCGGAACGAACGGCCACGACGGGTCCTGCAGGTGGGCGCCGAGTTCTTTCGGCGTCCACCACCAACCTTCGGCGATCTCGCTGGGCTGATGTGCCATCGGCCCGTCGTATCTGAGTTCGAACGCAAACAGGTGACAGCGCAACGGAGAGTTGTTCCACTCGCCGTCCCAGGATTTTCGAGCGATCTCCGTCAGTTGGAGTGGCTGGTCTGCCGTTCCGAAGATTCCGAGTTCTTCACCGACTTCACGGATCGCAGTTTCCTGCGGCGTCTCACCTGGATCGACGACACCTCCGGCCAGACAGTCGTGATAGCCCCCGAACACCGCTTTCGTGTCGGTTCGGCGATGGACGTAGATGCGGGAGCCGTCCCCGGTACGAACCAGGACGCCCGCACTCGCGTGCCAGAGCGCACCCGAGTAGACGACGGAACGTGGTGCTCGGCCGATCGGATTACCCGTCCGGTCGTACACGGCGACTACCTCGTCCGCGGGATTCAGGTCTGCGGTGAGAGGTTGGTGCATTCCTCCAACTGTGCCACGCCTGTGGGTGCCGCGCCGCAATCACATAGGCTCTTGTGTCATGCAGCGGATCATCGGTGTCGAGGTCGAATACGGAATATCTTCACCCAGTGAGCCGTCGGCGAATCCGATTCTCACTTCAACCCAGGCGGTGCTTGCCTACGCCGCCGCAGCGGGCGTGCCACGGGCCAAGCGCACACGCTGGGATTACGAGGTCGAATCTCCGCTGCGAGATGCCCGAGGCTTCGATCTGGGGCGAATGAGCGGTCCCGCGCCGGTGATCGACGCGGACGAGATCGGCGCCGCGAACATGATTCTCACCAACGGGGCACGGTTGTACGTCGACCACGCACATCCGGAGTATTCGGCGCCCGAGGTCGCCGACCCGCTCGACGCCGTGATCTGGGACAAGGCCGGCGAACGCGTCATGGAAGCGGCTGCGCGGCACGCATCCAGCGTGCCGGGTGCGCCTCGGCTCCAGCTGTACAAGAACAACGTCGACGGCAAGGGTGCCTCGTACGGCACGCACGAGAACTACCTCTGCTCACGTGAGACCCCGTTCGCCTCGATCGTGACAGGATTGACGCCGTTTTTCGCGTCCCGGCAGGTGATCTGCGGTTCCGGTCGTGTGGGTCTCGGTCAGTCCGGCGACGAGGCCGGATTCCAGCTTTCGCAGCGATCCGACTACATCGAGGTCGAAGTAGGCCTCGAGACCACTCTCAAGCGCGGAATCATCAACACCCGCGACGAACCGCACGCGGATGCGGACAAGTATCGCCGCCTGCACGTCATCATCGGTGACGCGAACCTCGCGGAGATGTCGACGTACCTCAAGGTTGGAACAACGGCGCTGGTACTCGACCTGATCGAGGCAGGTGTCGACCTCACCGATCTGCAACTGGCGCGTCCGGTCACGGCCGTCCACCACATCAGTCACGACCCCACTCTGCGCAAGACCGTTGCGCTGGCCGACGGACGTGAACTGACAGGGCTTGCGCTGCAACGCATTTACCTCGAACGTGTCTCGAAGTTCCTCGACCGTGAGACCGATCGTGATCCGCGAGCGGACGATATCGTCGCCAAGTGGGCGATGGTTCTCGATCTCCTCGAGCGCGATCCCATGGAGTGCGCCAACATCCTCGACTGGCCGGCCAAACTGCGTCTGCTCGAAGGGTTCCGCAATCGTGAGGGACTCGCGTGGTCGGCGCCGCGATTGCATCTGGTGGATCTGCAGTACTCCGACGTGCGACTCGACAAGGGCCTGTACAACCGCCTGGTTGCTCGCGGCTCCATGGAGCGGCTTGTCACCGAACAGCAGGTTCTCGACGCGGTCACGAACCCTCCCACCGACACTCGCGCATACTTCAGGGGCGAGTGCCTACGCCGATTCGGGGCCGATATCGCGGCCGCGAGCTGGGATTCGGTCATCTTCGATCTCGGCGGTGAATCGTTGATCCGTATCCCCACCCTCGAGCCGCTTCGAGGTACCAAAGCGCACGTCGGAGCGTTGCTCGACTCCGTGGACAGCGCCGCGGAACTGGTTGATCAGCTCACTCACTGAAATCAGCCGATGCGGCTCGCCGTCGCGTCTCTCCACACCTGACGGTGCCGCTCGGTAGGGTGAAGGTCCGAGCGGGATCAGTTACCGACTCTGCTGGGCCGAACAGGATGCTCGCGAGAGCTCCCTTCACACAAGGAGGTCGACGGCGATGGCTCAAGAACAGACGCAGCGTGCCGGTGGCGGCGAAGACGACGAAACCACTGGTGGCGACGGCAGTGCCGGCCAGGAACGTCGCGAGAAGCTCGCTGCAGAAACCGACGACCTGCTCGACGAGATCGACGACGTGTTGGAAGAGAACGCCGAGGACTTCGTCCGTGCCTACGTCCAGAAGGGCGGCCAGTGACGGTGGATCGCGCGCCCCGGATCACAGACGGGGACACACGGTTGAGCTTCGGCTCGAATCTGTCGTCATTCTCGGAATACCTTCGGGTGCATGCACCGGAGCATCTTCCGCAGAACCGCTTCGCCGACACAGGAGGTGTTGTCATGGGCGGGGGAGACGTAGCTCCGCACGGCACCACCATCGTCGCGATCAGCTATGCGGGTGGTGTTCTGCTCGCGGGTGATCGCCGAGCGACGATGGGCAATCTCATCGCCAGCCGTGACGTGCAGAAGGTGTACGTCACGGACGACTACTCGGCTGCGGGTATTGCCGGTACGGCCGGGATCGCAATCGAACTGGTCCGGCTCTTCGCGGTCGAGCTCGAACATTACGAGAAGATCGAAGGCGTCCCACTCACGTTCGACGGCAAGGCCAATCGACTTTCGTCGATGGTTCGAGGAAATCTCGGAGCAGCGATGCAAGGTTTGGCGGTTGTGCCACTGCTCGTGGGTTACGACCTGGACGCGGTCGATCCGTCCACCGCCGGTCGCATCGTCTCCTACGACGTCGTCGGTGGGCGATACGAGGAGCGCGCGGGCTATCACGCAGTCGGATCCGGCTCCCTGTTCGCGAAATCGGCGCTCAAGAAGCTGTATTCACCGGGAATCGACGAGGACACCGCGCTTCGGTTCGCCGTCGAGGCGCTCTACGACGCGGCAGATGACGATTCGGCTACCGGTGGTCCTGATCTGACACGAGGGATCTATCCGACGGCGGTCACCATCACCTCGGCCGGCGCTGTGGAGTTGTCGCCCAGCAGGGCTGCCGAGATCGCCCGGGAGATCGTCGCGGCTCGCACGGCGACCGCGAGTCCGGAAGGGGAGTCTGCGCTATGACGATGCCGTACTACGCATCAGCCGAACAGATCATGCGCGATCGTTCGGAATTGGCGCGCAAGGGAATTGCCCGCGGGCGCAGCGTCGTCGTTCTCACCTACCGCGACGGAGTGCTCTTTGTCGCCGAGAACCCGTCGCGTGCTCTGCACAAGGTCAGCGAACTGTACGACCGTCTCGGATTCGCGGCAGTGGGCAAGTACAACGAGTTCGAGAATCTGCGCCGCGCGGGCATCGTCCACGCAGACATGCGTGGGTACTCGTACGACCGTCGGGACGTAACCGGGCGTTCTCTCGCCAATGCGTACGCACAAACCCTGGGAACGATCTTCACCGAGCAGCCCAAGCCGTACGAGGTCGAGATCTGTGTTGCCGAGATCGGTCGCTTCGGAAGCAGTACGCCGGCTCAGCTCTACCGGATCACGTACGACGGATCCATCGCGGACGAGCAGGAATTCGTGGTCATGGGCGGCACGACCGAACCGATCGTGACGGCGATGCGCGAGTCGTACCAGCGAGACCTCGACCTCGAATCCGCAGTGCGGATTGCAGTCGGGGCGCTCCAAAAGGGCGGCCCGGCACCGGCCGGAACCACTGAGGCGGAACCACGAACTCTCGATGTGAGCGCACTCGAGGTTGCCGTACTCGACAGCAATCGTCCACGCCGTGCGTTCAAACGGATCGCTGGAACGGTTTTGGAAGAGATGCTTCCAGCTCCGGCAGCAGTCGAGGATGCGCCGCCGGCAAACGGCGACGCACCCTCGTAGATACTCCGTAGGTCTGGGAGCTACTGCAGGTCTGGAGTCACTGAGTGACTCGGTAGACGGCCACCGCGCCCGGTTCGGTGTCGAAATCGAACCGGCGCGCGTCTGCCACCACTTCACCGTCGGTGGCGATGGCTACCGGTGAATCGGCGACTCGGACCGACATCGAAGAGACTAGTTCGCGAACGTAGACCCGCGAGCTGCCCAATGTGCCTGTGGCTGCGGCAAACAGCAGACGTGAGCGCGAGAATTTCTTGTCCGCGCGCAGATAGCGGACGTCGAGTAGTCCACGGTTCATCTCCGGACGCGACATCGGCACTTGATCGGAGGGGGAGTATCGCCCGTTTCCGACGAACAGCATCCAGATGGTGGTCCGCTTTTCGTCGATGGTGACAGTCATCGGCTCCGCCGCTGCGAGAACCCGGATCATCGCGGCTCCCGCGGCCGGCCACTTACCGAAACGTGGTTCCCACTTTTCCCTCAGGCGCACAGCATCCGGGTATCCACCGAGGCTGGCTGTGTTGAGAAACCGTGCAGTCACTCCGGAATCCGTGCGCACCACCGCGTGGTCGACGAATGCCGCCTGACCGGACTCGACTGCCTGTGCGGTCTCCTCGACATTCACCGCCCCGACGTCGCGGGCGAAATGGTTCAATGTTCCGCCGGGAAAAACCGCAAGTGGTAGCTCGTGCTTTGTCGCCGCGGTCGCGACCGTGACCACTGTTCCGTCGCCGCCGCATACACCCAACGCTTTCGGCGAGAGCTCGGGGATCTTGGCATCGATCTGCATGTCGAAGTCGATGTCCGCGTCGAACTCGTAGACGATCGCCGCAGGTAGTAGTTCTCGAATCGATTCCACGATCCCGTCGTCCTCGGAGCCTGAACCAGGATTGGTGAAGACCAACAAGCCTTCTCCGCGCGGGAGCGCGGGAACCACGCACTCGGGTCCGAGTTCGGCGGGCTCTTCGTCCCGCACCGCCCACCAACGACGCGTGCCGGCAGCGATAGCACCGCCGACCGCGAGGCCTGCGAAGACGTCGGACGGCCAGTGGACTCCGTTGTGAACACGTGAGTACGCCACTGCTGCGGCCAGTGGTGCGAGAGCAGCTCCAGCAACCGGGGACTCCATGGCCACTGCCGCGGTGAATGCCGCGGCCGAAGACGAATGTCCGGAGGGGAACGAGGACGACGTCGGAATGTCGACGCCTCGCTTCGGGCTCAGCCAGACGCGTGCCGGTGGGCGTCGGCGGGGAAAGAGGGGCTTGAGTATGCCGTTGGCCAGCGCGCTGGAACCGGCCAGTGCGAGCAGCCCGCGTGCTGCTGCCCTACGGGGCCGCCCGCCGATCATCGCGAGCAAGGCGGCGACAACCATCCACAAAACGCCGTGATCGGCGGCTCTGGAGAGAAACCGCATGGTCGGGTCGAGCACGGAAGGGCGCAGTGCTCCAGTGCTTTCCATGACTTTGACGTCGCTTCGGACAACTTTTCGGCGAATAAGGCTCACACCGTCACACTATGCTGCCGCCCGACGTTGTCGAGTCGTGACTTACGACGCGATCGAAGTACACGGGTGAACCTCGCATTCTGGTTGTACTGTCGAAGTGTGCAGAGACGAATCATGGGTATCGAGACGGAATTCGGCGTTACCTGCACCTTTCACGGGCACAGGAGACTGAGCCCCGACGAGGTTGCTCGTTACCTCTTCCGTCGTGTCGTGTCGTGGGGTCGCAGCTCCAACGTCTTCCTCCGTAACGGAGCCCGCTTGTACCTGGATGTGGGTTCGCACCCGGAGTACGCGACGGCCGAGTGCGACAGCCTCATCCAGCTGGTCAATCACGACCGTGCCGGTGAGCGTGTGCTCGAAGAACTGCTGATCGACGCCGAGGCGAGACTCGCCGAGGAGGGTATTGGTGGCGACATCTATCTCTTCAAGAACAACACCGACTCGGCCGGAAACTCGTACGGCTGCCACGAGAACTTTCTCGTCGCGCGCGCCGGTGAGTTCTCCCGCATTTCGGATGTCTTGTTGCCGTTCCTCGTCACGCGCCAGTTGATCTGCGGCGCCGGAAAGGTACTGCAGACTCCGAAGGCCGCGACGTTCTGCCTCTCGCAGCGCGCGGAACACATCTGGGAGGGCGTCTCGTCGGCTACCACTCGCTCGCGTCCGATCATCAACACCCGCGACGAACCGCATGCCGACGCCGAGAAGTACCGCCGCCTGCACGTGATCGTCGGCGATTCGAACATGGCCGAAACGACGACGATGCTCAAGGTCGGTTCTGCCGCACTGGTGCTCGAGATGATCGAAGCCGGGGTGTCGTTCCGCGATTTCGCTTTGGACAACCCGATTCGTGCCATCCGCGAGGTCAGTCACGACGTGACCGGTAAAAAGCCGGTTCGCCTTGCTGGTGGACGTCAGGCCAGTGCTCTCGATATTCAGCGCGAGTACCACGCCAAGGCGGTCGAACATCTTCGTAACCGCGAACCGGACCCGCAGGTGGAGCAGGTTGTCGATCTCTGGGGTCGCACCCTCGACGCCGTCGAAGCTCAGGATTTTGCGAAGGTCGACACGGAGATCGACTGGGTCATCAAGCGCAAGCTGTTCCAGCGCTACCAGGACCGTCACGGTTTCGATCTGTCCGATCCCAAGATCGCGCAGCTCGACTTGGCTTACCACGACATCAAACGCGGCCGGGGCGTCTTCGACGTTCTCCAGCGCAAGGGCTTGGTCAAGCGGGTCACCGAGGACGAGACGATCGACGACGCCGTCGAGAATCCGCCGCAGACCACGCGCGCCAAATTGCGGGGCGACTTCATCACCGCAGCCCAGGCAGCAGGCCGGGACTTCACAGTCGACTGGGTTCACCTCAAGCTCAACGATCAGGCGCAGAGAACGGTGCTGTGCAAGGACCCGTTCCGCTCCGTCGACGAGCGTGTCGAGCGTTTGATCGCTTCGATGTAGGTCACTCAATTTCGAGATGTACAAGACGGCAGGTCTGTTTTGCGGCGACGCGCCGGGCACGAAAGTGTCCGGCGCGCGTTCGGTTATCGGATAGCCACTAGGATTTCGGCGTGGCGACATCAAAAATCGAGCGGTTGATGAACCTGGTGATCGCATTGCTGTCCACCAGACAGTTCCTCACGGCGGAGAAAATCCGTGACAGTGTGGCCGGGTACAACGATTCCGCGAACTATGAAGCGTTCAGTCGCATGTTCGAGCGCGACAAGAACGAACTTCGTGACCTGGGTGTCCCGTTGGAAACCGGTCTGGCAGGACGGTTCTCGACCGTCGAGGGGTATCGGATCAATCGCAATGCCTACGAGCTTCCGGACGTGGACCTCACCAGCGAGGAATCTGCTGCTGTCGCCGTCGCAGTGCAGTTGTGGGAGTCGCCGGAACTGATTTCGGCAGCCCAGAGTGCACTACTCAAACTCCGAGCGGCCGGCGTCCAGGTCGACTCAGAAGTCAGTGCCGCCCCGGTCACCGCGATTCCGGCACGCACTCGCGGTTCGGAGCCCGCGCTCGGCAAGCTGCTTGCAGCGGTCGACGCCGGCCGAGCAGTTCATTTTCAGCACCGCGGCGCATTGAACGAACCGTTCACCGAGCGCACCGTCGAACCGTGGGGCGTCGTCACGCACAACGGCAAGTGGTACCTGGTCGGGCACGACGTCGACCGTGATGCGGTGAGGACCTTCCGGCTCTCACGGATCGGTGACGACGTCAGGGAGTTCGGCCCGGCCGGTTCGGTTCACAAACCTGAAGGTGTCGACCTTCGCGAGGTCGTCGATCGCGTGACCGGTTCGGGCGTCGTGACCGGGACGGCTACGGTGTGGGTCGCAGACGGCCGCGCCCATGAGCTTCGGCGGCTTGCGACGTCGTCGTCCGAACGGCGGTTGACCGATCGCGACGGCAGCGTGCTGGCCATCCCCGTCCGATCCTGGGAATGGACCGCTCGGTTGATCGCCGGTCACGGGTTGGACGCATTGGTGCTGGACCCACCGGATTTGCGTGCTGAGGTCGTCGCGAAGCTGCGGGCCGCCGCGGCGAGCCCGATCACCGGCCATGGACAGGGGGAAAACAGATGAGCAATCGACTGTCGTCGCGGTTGGCACGGCTGCTCAACCTCGTGCCGTACTTCATCGCAAATCCTGGCATCAGTCCCGCCGAGGCCGCCGAGGAGCTCGGTGTCAGCACCACTCAACTGATGACCGACCTCAATCAACTGTGGGTGTGCGGACTGCCCGGTTACGGTCCCGGTGATCTCATCGACCTGTCCTTCTCCGAGGAAAGTATCGAGGTCACGTTCTCGGCCGGGATCGATCGCCCGTTGCGCCTCACCTCGACGGAGGCGACGGCGTTGCTGATCGCCCTGCGGTCCTTGGTGGAAATGCCGGGCATGGTCGATCCGTCCTCGGCGCAGCGTGCCATCGCGAAGATCGAGGACGCAGCAGGCTCGGCCGCGGCACGAGCCATCGGTCAGGACCGGGACACATCGCCTGCGCCGGATATCGCCGAAGACCCGATAGCCGCGACGGTCAGAGCCGCGCTCGCAGACAAGACCGCCCTGCGATTGACGTATTACTCGGCCTCGCGTGACGCGGTCTCCGAGCGCATCGTCGACCCCGTTCGTATCGTGTTGGTCGACAACTACAGCTACCTCCAGGCGTGGTGCCGTCAAGCCGAGGGCGTGCGGTTGTTCAGATTCGATCGGATCGACGCCGCCGTCCAACTCGACGAGCCCGCCGACCCGCCGCCGCAGGCCCTCGAGGAGGATTCGAATCTCGAATTGTTCAGCGGCGACGGTTCCCTTCCGGAAGCGCGGTTGTTCATCACCAAAGAGTGGGTGTGGATGCTCGACTACTACCCGTTGGACGTCGAGCACGTGAACGACGACGGGTCGGTCGAGGCGACGATGAGTTTCGGAACACTTGAATGGATGGCAAGGCTGGTGTTGGGATTCGGTGAGGGCGTTCGGGTCCTTAATCCGCCGGAACTGGTCTCCGAAGTCCATGATCGAGCCGTTGCGGCGCTCGACGCCTATGACGTAATCGGTTCGTAAAACTTCGGGAAACTTCACGTTCAGTGAGTTCGCAGGAAACAAACAGGTAAAAGGTAGCTGAAGTAAGTGCTTTGGCACCTCCGAGCGCCGGTTGTGTCCGGTAGCATCGAGGAATCTGATCATGGGAGGTCGTTATGGGTGCAATGCAGCCGATGCATTGGCTGATTGTCGCTGTTGTCGTCGTAATTCTGTTCGGGTCGAAGAAGCTTCCCGATGCAGCACGCGGTCTGGGTCGTTCCCTCCGCATCTTCAAGAGCGAAGTCAAGGAAATGCAGAACGACGATGCGGCGCCCGCAAGCGCGCCGGTCGCACAGCCTGCTCCGGCACAGTTGCCGACGGCCAACACCGCGGTGGTCGCAAACGGTGCAGCAGCACCTGTTGCGCAGCCGACCGAAGTCAAGCCGCTCTAGTACACACTGCGTTCTAGCCGGGGTGAAATATTCGTTCACCCCGGTTGTCTGCTGACCAAGACCAGGATGCACAGTGCGTATTCCGTTAGACCCGCGTAACCGCAAGCGGAAGGTCAACCCAGACGGCACCATGTCGTTGGTCGACCACCTGTACGAATTGCGGACTCGTTTGTTGTTCGCATTCCTCGGCGTGATCATCACCACGGCGTTCGGCTTCTTCTGGTATTCACACTCGATACTCGGTCTCGAAAGTCTGGGCGATCTGCTTCGCGGACCGTACTGCGAGCTTCCGTCCGAGAGTCGCGCCAACCTCAGCACCGACGACGCGTGCCGATTGCTGGCGACCGGGCCGTTCGAGCAGTTCATGCTGCGATTCAAAGTGGCGCTCACCGCCGGCATCGTTCTTGCCTGCCCGGTGTGGCTTTACCAATTGTGGGCATTCATCACCCCGGGCCTCTACGCCAAAGAGCGTCGCTACGCGGTCGGATTCGTCACCGCAGGTGCCGCTCTCTTCATTCTCGGCGCAATCCTGGCGTACCTCGTCGTGGCGAAGGCTTTGCACTTCCTCCTGACCATCGGTGACAACGTCCAGATCACCGCGCTCAGTGGTTCGGAGTACTTCGGCTTCATCATCAATCTGCTGCTCATCTTCGGCGTCAGCTTCGAAATTCCACTGCTCGTCGTCGTGTTGAACTTTGCCGGCATTCTGACGTACGAGCGTTTGAAGGCCTGGCGTCGAGGATTGATCTTCGGGCTCTTCGTATTCGCTGCAGTTGCCACGCCAGGGTCGGATCCGTTCTCGATGTTGGCGCTCGCGCTGGCTCTAACGCTTCTCTTCGAGGTCGCGGTACAGATCGCTCGCCTCAACGACAAACGTAAGGCCAAGCGCGCCGGTGAAGACTGGGGCGCACTGTCCGACGAGGAAGCTTCCTCCATCTCGGCTCCGTCCGATCTGAACGAGGCTTTCGACAATCCGACCAAACCCAAGGCCGAATCGAGTGGATTGTTCGGACGTAAGTCCAAGTCCAAGGCTCCGGTCGCGGAGAAATCCGACACCGCCGGCGACAACGCGCCCGGCCAGGATTTCACTGACACTCTCTGAGCGCCGTGCCACCACGTCGGCGGCGTGTGAAACCCTGACGAGGTGGTTATGAACAAGAGTGAACTGAGCACGTTCGCGTCCAGCCTGAAGTTCGAACTCGATCCATTCCAGGTGAAGGCATGTGTTGCGCTCGAAGCGGGCCACGGCGTCCTTGTCTGCGCGCCGACCGGTGCAGGCAAGACCGTGGTCGGCGAGTTCGCTGTCCATCTGGCTCTGGCGGCGGGCCGCAAGTGTTTCTACACGACGCCGATCAAAGCGTTGAGCAATCAGAAGTACGCCGAACTCGTCGAGCGGTACGGCCCCGGCGAGGTCGGTCTGCTGACGGGTGATTCGAGTATCAACTCTGACGCACCGGTGGTCGTCATGACCACCGAAGTCCTGCGGAACATGCTCTACGCCAACTCCGAGGCACTGCGCGGGCTTTCGCACGTCGTCATGGACGAAGTGCATTACCTGGCCGACCGGTTCCGTGGGGCGGTGTGGGAGGAAGTGATCCTGCACCTGTCCGAGGACGTACGCCTGGTGAGTTTGTCGGCGACCGTGAGCAATGCCGAAGAATTCGGTGCCTGGATGGAAACCGTCCGCGGCGACACCACTGTGGTCGTGGACGAGACTCGGCCGATCCCGCTGTGGCAGCACATCATGGTCGGTAGGCGAATCTTCGATCTCTTCGACAGTCGTAGTCATCCTGCTGCCGGGCCGAAGACCGTGCTCGTCGACCAGGATCTGGTTCGCCACGTCAAGCAGCGTCAGGCTCTCGAACGCGTCGAGAGCTGGCAGCCGCGTGGCCGCGGACGACGCGGCAGCTACCAGAGTTCCAACGATTTCCGGCCCTTGCCACGACCTGACGTCATCGCTCAGCTCGATCAGTCCGGACTGCTCCCGGCGATCACTTTCATCTTCAGCCGCGCCGGTTGTGATGCGGCTCTTGCACAGTGCCTGCGGTCCAGACTGGATCTCACTTCGCCGGAGCAGGTCCGCGAGATCGACACCATCATCGAGAAACACACCGGGGAACTACCCGAAGAGGATCTCGAAGTTCTCGGATATCGGGACTGGTGCAAGGCACTACGACGCGGACTGGCATCTCACCATGCCGGCATGCTGCCGGCATTCCGCCAGACAGTCGAGGAACTGTTCGTCAAGGGGCTCGTGCGGGCGGTCTTCGCGACCGAGACGCTGGCCCTCGGCATCAACATGCCGGCACGCACGGTGGTGCTCGAACGTCTGGTCAAGTACAACGGTGAATCGCACGCCGAACTGACGCCGGGGGAGTACACGCAGCTGACGGGTCGGGCCGGCCGACGCGGCATCGACGTCGAAGGCCACGCTGTGGTCCTGTGGCAGCCCGGGGTCGAGCCGACGGATGTCGCCGGCTTGGCGTCGACACGGACGTTCCCGCTCCGCAGTTCGTTCCGCCCCTCGTACAACATGTCGATCAATCTCGTCGAGCGCATGGGCGCGGCGGATTCACGGAAGCTGCTCGAACGTTCCTTCGCGCAGTTCCAAGCGGATCGCTCGGTGGTCGGCCTGGTGCGTGGCATCGAGCGGAACGAAGAAGCACTGAAGGGTTTGCAGGAGAAACTCGGCGGTGCGGACGGCGAATACTTCGAATACGCGTCGTTGCGTGAGCGGCTCAGTGCGCGCGAGCGCGCGCTCGAACGTAAGGGCCGCGAAGACCGACGCGGAGATGCGGTTGAGTCCCTTCGTGCACTCGCCCGCGGTGACGTGATCGCAATTCCCATCGGTCGTCATTCCGGGGTGGCGGTGGTCCTCGTCCCGGACAACGATCCGAAGGACCCGCGTCCGCTGGTTCTGACGGCCGATCAGTGGGCCGGCCGACTCTCCTCGGGTGATTTCCCGGAAGCAGCCGACGTTCTGGGAAAGATGCGACTGCCCAAGCATGTCGATCACCACACCGCGCGGATCCGGCGCGATCTGGCCTCGGCGTTGCGTAGTACCGGGATCAGTGCCCCCCGGCGAAAGAAGCGCCACAAGGCCGGCGCGTCCGAAGATGCCGAGGTCGCTACTTTGCGACGTGCTATTCGCTCGCATCCGTGCCATAGCTGGCCCGATCGTGAACATCTGAGCCGGATCGGTGAGCGCTACAACCGGCTGGCCAGGGAAACGCAGTCGATGAGGGAAAAGGCTGCGGCCACCACCAACTCGTTGGCGCGGACGTTCGACCGCATCATTGCGCTACTCAAAGAGCGTGAGTACATGACTGCCGAAGCAGCGCCCGAAGTCACCGAATCCGGACGACGACTCAGCCGCATCTACTCGGAAAGCGACCTTCTGGTCGCCGAATGCCTGCGGACGGGGGCGTGGACCGGTCTCAGCCCGGCCGAGCTGGCGGCCGTCGTGTCCTCGGTGGTCTACGAATCACGTCGGGACGGGGACACCGTCGATCGGGTGCCGACAGCGGCGCTTCGTCACGCACTCAACGACACTCAACGATTGTGGAGCGAACTGCGGTCGGACGAGATTCGCCACAAGCTGCCGCCGACGCGGGAACCGGATCTCGGATTCGTCACTGCCGTTTATCACTGGGCGAGCGAGAACTCGCTTGTCGACGCACTGATCGCGGCTGGAGTGCAGGGTCGTGCGCTGTCTGCGGGTGACTTTGTACGTTGGTGTCGTCAGGTGATCGATCTCCTCGATCAGGTCCGCCTGACTTCGACGGATGCCGACGTCGCGAAGACTGCGGCGCGGGCGGTAGCTGCAATTCGTCGCGGGGTAGTTGCTGTCGACGCAGCATGACCGCAACTATGTGGTTTGATTCGCAGACTGGTATTTCGAGTGGGAGGCGAACATGAGCGGGCCTTACGGACCGAACGATCCGAATCGGCAATGGGGTCCTGGTGATCAGCAGCAGCCGAACGAGCAGCAGTGGGGGCAGAATCCTCAGCAGCCGGGCGGACAACAGCAGCCTGGTCAGCAGCCCGGCCAGCAACAGCCGTGGGGTCAGCCTGGTCAAACACCGCAGCCCGGTCAGCAGCCCGGCCAGCAACAGCCGTGGGGACAACCTGCCTACGGCCAGCCGGGTGGTCAGCCTGCGTACGGTCAGCCGCAACAGCCTGGACAAGGACAACCCGGCCAGCAACAGCCGTGGGGACAACCCCAGCAACAACCTCCCGCACAGCCGTGGGGTCAGCCCGGGCAACAGCAGTCACCTGACGCAACCCAGGCGTGGGGTCAGCCTCCGGCTGCCGCACCGCAGCAGGCGTGGGGCGCCACGGCCCCCGGGCAGACTCCGGGACAGCAGAACCAGTGGAACCAGGCTCAGCCGTTCCCGAGTCCCGGTGCGCCCGGAAACCAGTCGGGTAAGTCGAAGAAGCCCCTGATCTTCGGTGCGATCGGCGTTCTCGTCGTTCTTGCCGCTGTCGTGGTGGCCCTGGTGTTCGGAGTCTTCGGCAAGAACACACTCGATCAGAGCGCGGCTCAGGCCGGCGTCGAGAAGATCGTCACCGAGTCCTACGGGGCGAAGAACGTGAGCAACGTTCAGTGCCCCGCGGACCAGGAAGTCAAGTCAGGCAACAAGTTCACCTGCACGCTTTCGATCGCGGGTGTGAAGTCGAACGTGACCGTGACGTTTGTCGACGACAACGGCACGTACGAGGTCAGCCGCCCGAGCTGACGCCCTATTGGTCGGAACGGCTTGCCGCCGCAGCCTCGAGCGCGGCGGCAAGCCGGCCGGCCGAGCGCTCGATGTTCAGCGAGGCCGCCACTTCCTCGAGGCGTGCGGGATCGACGGGGGTCGCCGGGAGTCGGTCGTCCTTCGAGAACTGAACGTCCGCGTCGCGAACCACTCGTACGACCGGCAACGCAGCATCAAGGTAAGCCATTGCCTCAGGTGAGGTCAGTTTTGCGCGAATCCCCTTGGCCATATCCGATTCAGGATCAGCTGCGGCCGCCCGAAGTCCGGCCAACGAGCCGTAACGGAGCATCAGTGTCGACGCAGTCTTCTCACCGACACCCTTGATGCCGGGTAGACCGTCGGAGGCGTCTCCGCGCAGTACCGCGAGTTCGGCGTAAGCCTCGCCCGCACGGTCACCGGGTACTCCGTATTTCTCCGCAACCTCGACCGGTCCGAAGAGTTCCGCCTTGGACAGGCCACGGCCCACGTACAGGACACGGACGGGCACGTACTCGTCTGTGACGACCTGCAGTAGGTCTCGGTCACCACTGACGACGACGGTGAGATCTTCGCGCTCGGTGGCGGCAAGCGTTCCCAGTACGTCGTCGGCTTCGAGTCCGACTGCACCCGCCGTCGCGATACCCGCTGCAGCGAGCACGTCCATGATCATGTCGACCTGAGGCGTCAACGTGTCCGGAACTTCTTCGGACGCACCGTCAGAGCCTTCCTCGACGCGATGTGCTTTGTACGTCGGAACGGCGTCGACGCGGAACTGCGGTCGCCAGTCCAAGTCCAGGCACACCGCGAGACGACTCGGCTGGTGTTTGGTGATCAGGGAAGCAACCATGTCGGTGAATCCGCGCACCGCGTTGACAGGTCTGCCGTCGGGGTCGACGAATGACTCGGGCAGTGCGTAGAACGCACGAAACCACAGGCTGGCACCGTCGAGGAGAAGCAATGGCCCACTCATGGTCACCATCCTGCCAGTCGGCACTAACCTGTAAGCCATGACGTCTCCAGCCGAACAGGATTCCCGATTCTCCAGCGCCGTGTACGGCGCACGTATCGCTCGTGCCGCCGAGTTGGCTCGATCAGCAGGTCTCGACGGTCTGGTGGTGACTCCCGGTCCGGATCTGCGGTACCTGACGGGTTCTCGGGCTGACTCGTTCGAGCGCTTGACCGCGTTGGTCATCGCCGCGGACACGGCGAAGGCATCCGTCGTACTTCCTCGGTTGGAGTTGGCGTCGCTGAAGGAATCGGCAGTGGGCGATCTCGGGTTGACCGTCCTCGACTGGGTCGACGGTGTCGACCCGTATGCGATTGTGGCGGCGCAACTCCCGACCGGCGCGAAGGTGGCGGTGACGGATGCTATGCCTGCGCTGCATCTGATCCCGCTCGCAGACACCTTGGGCGCGTTGCCGATTCTCGCCACCGGCGTCTTGCGCGAATTGCGGATGGTCAAGGACGGCGCCGAGATCGAGGCGTTGCGGCGAGCCGGTGCGGCCATCGACCGTGTTCACGCCCGCATGGCCGAGTTCTTGGTCGTCGGACGTACGGAAGCTGAAGTAGGCGAAGCGATTTCGGCGGCGATTCTCGAAGAGGGGCACACCGAGGCCGCGTTCGTGATTGTCGGTTCGGGCCCGCACGGCGCCGATCCGCATCACGAGGTTTCGGACCGGGTGATCGAGAGCGGCGATATCGTGGTCATCGACATCGGCGGACCGGTCGAGCCCGGATACAACTCGGACTCCACTCGCACGTACAGCATGGGGCAGCCGTCCGCGGAGGTTGCCGCACAGTTCGCGGTACTCGAGGCGGCGCAGCAGGCTGCGGTCGATTCGGTGCGGCCAGGAATCTCCGCAGAATCCGTGGACGTTGCAGCTCGCGAAGTGCTTGCCGCACAAGGGCTTGCAGAGGTATTCGTTCACCGCACCGGTCACGGTATCGGGCTGTCCGTGCACGAGGAGCCGTACATCGTCGAGGGCAACACCATCGAACTCGTCGAAGGTATGGCCTTCAGCATCGAACCGGGAATCTACTTCCGCGGCAGTTGGGGTGCCCGTATCGAGGACATCGTCGTCGTGACCGCCGACGGTTGCGAGTCGTTCAACAACCGTCCGCACGGCCTGACTGTCCTCGCCTGATCAGCTTTTCTTGAACGCAGCGGACCCGAGTATGCGTGTGACGTCGATTTCGATGACCACGCGCGCGGGATTGACCCGTGGCTGGCGGTACCGCTCGGCATAGCGCCGAACGGCGTCGGCCACGGAGTCCGCGTCGGTGAGCACGCGTGCCGGCCCCTCGAGCGTGAGCCAGCGGCCACCGTCGACCGAACTGACGGCGGCGTATCCGCCACGCGCTGCGTTGATCGCCTTCTGTGAGCCACCGCTGGTGATCACGCGCGCTTTTCCGGCTTCCTGGTCCCAGGTGAACCCGACGGCAACGACGTGTGGGGTGCCGTTCGGACGCAACGTCGTGAGTGTCGCGAGGTGGTATTCACCGACGAACTTCAGCCCGTCTTCGGTGAGAGTCTGCTGTGACGATGGCGTGGTGGAGGGGGTGAGCGTCATGCCACGACGGTAATCCAGGACACTGGAGCGGTGACTGCGGGTGCGAACGTGAATGACATCGAGACGGTACTGCTCCTCGGCGGACGAAGTGAGATCGGCCTCGAGATCGGGGTCAGGCTCGCGCCGGGCCGCAACATCGTTCTGGCTGCCAGACGCAGCGGAGAGCTGTCGGAGCAGGAGCAGATGCTCAAAAACGCCGGCGCTGTCGACGTCTCCACCGTCGAGTTCGACGCCGACGCCGTCGACACGCACGGAGACCTCCTGGGCGCCGTAGTGGCCGAGCACGGCCGGATTTCGATTGCAGTGCTGGCCTTCGGGATTCTCGGCGATCAGGCGCGTGCCGAAACCGACGCGGCGCACGCGGTCGCGGTGGTGCACACCGACTACGTGGCTCAGGTCAGCATCCTCACGCATCTCGCGGAGATCATGCGCGGACAGGGAACCGGAAAGATCGTGGTGTTCTCGTCCGTCGCCGGCGTCCGGGTTCGCCGCGCCAACTACGTCTACGGGAGCGCAAAGGCCGGCCTGGACGGTTTTGCCAGCGGCCTCGGCGACGCGCTGCACGGTTCGGGCGTCCAATTGATGCTGGTACGGCCCGGGTTCGTCATCGGCAAGATGACCGAGGGAATGTCGCCTGCCCCGATGTCGAGCACTCCGTCGCAGGTCGCGGACGCCGTCGTGCGGGGACTGAACTCCGGGGCGACGCGTGTGTGGGTACCGCGAATTCTGCAGCCGGTGTTCTTCGTCATGCGGCTTCTGCCTCAGACGATCTGGCGCCGGATGCCGCGATGACCACACACCCGGTGGTGATCGTCGGCATCGGCGCCGACGGCTGGGATGGGCTGTCCGAGAGCGCAAAGGGCGCAATCCTGGGCGCGGAGGTCCTGATGGGGTCGCCGCGCCAATTGGACTTGGTCCCGGCGACACATCTCGGGGCACGGCGTGCGCCCACCAGGCTGACCTGGCCGTCTCCGATGATTCCGGCGTTGCCGTCGATGTTCGCCGAGAACGCGGACCGCAGAGTATGCGTGCTCGCCAGCGGTGACCCGATGTTCCACGGTCTCGGTGTCACATTGGTCAGGCTGCTCGGCGCGGACAACGTGCGAGTGATCTCCCACCCGTCGTCGGCGGCGTTGGCGAGCGCGCGAATGGGATGGGCATCGGCCGAGATCGACGTCGTGAGCCTGGTCAACCGAGACTCGGCGACAGTATTGGCTTCCGTGACTGACGGTGCGCGACTGCTGGTGTTGAGCAACGGGCGCTCGACACCGGGGGAGGTGGCACGTCTGTTGTCCGGCGCGGGCTTCGGTCGATCGATCGTGACCGTGCTGGCCCAGCTGGGCGGGGCCGGGGAATCGCGGACCGTCATGGTCGCAGACGAGTGGGATCACGCGGACGAGGACGTGGACGCGTTGAACGTTCTGGCCGTCGAGTGCATCGCGGCCGATCCTCTCTTGCGGCTGACTCGAATCCCGGGGCTACCGGATGCTGCTTTTGTCGGCGACGGTCAGATGACGAAGCAGGAGATCCGTGCGTTGACGTTGTGCGCGCTTGCCCCGGCGCCGGGAGAACACCTCTGGGACGTGGGCGGTGGGTCGGGAACCGTCGCCATCGAGTGGATGCGAACTCACCCACGTTGCACTGCAACAACATTCGAGAAGGTGGCGAGCCGCGTGTCGCAGATCGGTGCCAATGCACTCAATCTCGGCGTGCCCGCGTTGAACGTGAAAGGGGCCGCGCCGGAGGCGTTTGCGGACGAAACTCGACGTCCCGATGCGGTGTTCGTCGGCGGCGGCGTCACGCAACCGGGAATGCTCGAAGCGTGCTGGGAGCAGTTGAGCGTGGGTGGTCGTCTGGTCGCGAACGCCGTGACCGCCGAGTCCGAATCGTTGCTGCTCGGCTGGATGAGTCGCCATGGTGGGACGCTTCGACGCTTTCAGGTGCAGCGCGCCGAGCCGTTGGGAACGTTCAACGTTTGGCGACCGCAACTTCCGGTGGTCCAATGGTCCGTCACAAAACGTCAGCCGTCTGCAGGCGCAGACACAGATACGCCGGAGGAATCCACACAATGACCGTTCATTTCATCGGTGCGGGTCCTGGTGCGGCAGATTTGATCACTGTCCGCGCGCAACGGATCATCGCTGCGAGCCCTGTGTGCTTGTACGCAGGCAGCCTTGTTCCAGCGGAGTTGCTCGAGTGGTGCCCGGTCGGAGCTCAGGTCGTGGACACTGCTCGGCTGAGCCTGGACGAGATCACCGCGATTCTTGTCGAAGCGGATTCCGCTGGGCTGGACGTCGCGCGTTTGCATTCCGGTGATCCGTCGATCTTCAGTGCAGTGGCAGAGCAAGCTCGTCGCCTGGACGCCGCAGGAGTCGATTTCGACATGATTCCCGGTGTTCCTGCATTTACCGCGGCTGCAGCTGCGCTGGGGCGCGAGCTGACTGTCCCAGGCGTCTCGCAGACCATTGTTCTCACCCGAGTCTCCACCTTGTCGACGGCGATGCCGGAGGGCGAGGATCTGCGGTCCCTCGGCCGCAGCGGCGCGACGATGGTGATTCACCTCGGCGCTCATCGCATCGAACAGATCGCATCCGAGTTGGCCGACAATTACGGCGAGGACTGCCCGGTCGCGGTGGTCGCCTTCGCCTCACGGCCCGAGGAGATCGTTGTTCGAGGCACTTTGAAGACGATCGTCGAACTTGTTCATGCGGCCGGCATCACGAAGACGGCCGTCGTGATCGTCGGCCGAGTGTTGACTGCGGAGGGGTTTCCGGACAGCTACCTCTACTCGGCAGCGCGCGAGAGAAGCACACACTGACCTCGACAGGTACTCGTCGCCGCGTACTCCTGCTCGGCGGCACAGGCGAAGGTCGAGTGATCGCTTCTCGCTTGGCCGGTTCAGCCGACCTCGAGGTTGTCACATCGCTGGCCGGCCGGGTTCGTGATCCTCGATGGCCGGAGGGGGAAGTGCGTATCGGCGGGTTCGGGGGAGCCGAAGGGCTGTCGGAGTGGTTGTCGGCCAATGATATTCGTGCAGTGCTCGACGCCACGCATCCGTTTGCCGCTCGCATCACCCAGAATGCATTCGAAGCGTGCCTTGCGAATTCCGTGCCGTACGCCATGTACCGACGCCCGCCCTGGCGCGAGCAACTCGGTGACACTTGGCTTCCGGCACACGATCTCGATCACGCCGCAGAGTTGGTGCCGACGGTCGGCTCACGCGCTTTTCTGACGATCGGGAGGCAAGGAGTTTCGGCGTTCGACCGCGTGAAGAGCGTCTCGTTTCTCGTGCGCTCGATCGATCCGCCTTCAGGGACATTGCCGCCTCACTCGCAATTGCTGCTCGCACGTGGTCCATTCGACATCGAAGCGGAAGTCGATCTGATGCGAACTCACAGCATCGACGTCGTGATCACCAAGAACAGTGGCGGCGAGCAGACGTACGCAAAGATCGCCGCAGCCAGGCAATTGTCGATCCCGGTGATCGTCGTCGAACGACCACCGATCCCGGCGACCGTCCCGGCATTCGATACCGAAGCCGAGGCGATGGACTGGCTCACGGCTTTCGGTCGTGGAACGGCGCTGTGAGGCCGACATCGCGTTCGCTTCAGGTTCGTCTAAGGTTCCGTGACCATACTGGAGGGATGTTGGGATTTTTCGACGCCGCACTGCGGGACCGCGCATGAGAGTGTCGGTTCCCGGAATGAGCCGTCGAAAACCATCGGGAATTCACGTGCGGACGCTCCATGCTCGCGTGAAATTGCTGACTGCAGGCCTGGTGGCGATCGCGGTGATCGTGTCGGCGTCGGCGGTGTACATAGTGTTCAACGCGTATTTGCAAGGCAACGTCGATCGGCAACTCGAGCGCACGAGTGACGCGATCACCGACACCGTCAATTTCGGCGGTGTCACACCGGTTCTGGGATTGACGGCCGGCGCGGATACAGCGGTCATCCAGGCGGTGGGGCTTCTCACTGCCGACGGCGCCTTGGTGACGGCGACTCCCGGTCTGCCGCCGTTCAGCACGAGCGCAGACGCCATCAGGTCGATCGCAGACGGCAATTCGTCGCAGACAATCGCGACGGTTGATGCGTATCGAATTCTTGTCGAGCCCTCGGTTGCGGGCCAGACTTTGGTTGTCGCGCAATCCCTGGGGCCGACGCGTTCAGTACTCAAGCGACTGGCAGTGGTGTTAGCGGCACTCGGGGCGGCCGGAATCGCCCTAGCTTACGCGGCCGGAGATGCTGTGGCACGCACAGGATTACGGCCGATCGCGCGACTTACTGCGGCGACGCGGCGGGTCGCCGAAACGGATGATCTTGCGCCGATCCCGGTGACCGGTGACGACGAGTTGGCGTCGTTGACAGTCAGTTTCAATCGGATGCTCGGGACGTTGTCGGAATCGCGGGCACGCCAGAGAAGTCTGATCACCGAAGCGGGCCAGGACCTTCTGGCTCCTTTGACTGCACTTCGCACCAATATCGAGTTGTTGATGTCTTTCGATACCAAGTCCGGCGCGATTTCCGAGGCGGATGCAACGCAGTTGCGTGAGGAAATCACCGACCAGATGATGGAGTTGACGCTCCTCGTCGGAGAGTTGGTGGACCGTGCGCGGGTTGACGAAAGCACGTTGGGGAGAGGAGATTCCCTCTAAATCGGACGTCTGACCAGCGACTTTGTTGCATTCGTAATTGAAGCAATGGAAGGAGCGCTGGTAATGTGGGGCAATTGTGAAGTTTTTGGGTATAGCTGGAGTGTGGCGCGAACCGTGGGGTTTGCTGGGCGGGGGCCTTTGGAGGACGAGAGGGATTCAGTGGTCAAGCAAGCACGCGCCGAGCTGACTCGGCAGCAAATCGTTGCCGGCGCGGCCGCGCAGTTCGAGAAGACTGGTTACGGCAGCACCAGCATGGCCGACATAGTCTCGGGGGCCGGTACTACCAAGGGCGCGTTGTATTTCCATTTCGCGTCGAAGGACGAGCTCGCGCAGTTCATCATTGCCGAACAGCATCGGCTCTCGATCGAGTCGGTGCAGGCGATTTCCGCGACGGGCAAGGACCCGTTGGAACAGATGATCATGCTCACGCACGAAATGGCACGCCAGATTGTCGACGAGCCGATCGTTCGCGCGGGCATTCGCCTCACGCTGGAACTGAGCACGTACGAGGGGCCGGTGGAACCGTACGCCGAATGGATCTCGGCAATCACCGATCTCACCGCCAGGGCTCAGGCGGAAGGTGAAATCCGAAAATCGGTCAGCGCAGAATCGTTCGGCAGGTTCATGCCCTCGGCATTCACGGGGGTACAGCTGGTTTCGAATGTTCTCACCCGACGCTCGGATCTTCCGGATCGTGTCGACGAGATGTGGCAGATCCTGCTTCCGGGGATCGTCAGCGACGAACTTTCCGGTGACATCGAGCGCCTCGTCAAGTCGCGGTGGACTCCGGCGGCGGCGTAACCTGCGGGACATGGCCGTCACGCGGATAGTTTCGGATCTGTCGAGTAGTTCGCTCGAGGCCGCGCAGCGCTTCTACACCGAAGTGCTGGGCCTCGAAGTTGTCATGGATCACGGGTGGATCGTGACGTTGGCTTCGCCGACGGATCCGTCATTGCAGATCAGCGTCATGACGCACGACGCTCATGCGCCCGTAGTACCGGACGTCTCCGTCGAGGTGGATGATCTCGACGCGGCGTACGAGGCCGCGGTGCAGCGCGGCGACACCATCGTCTATCCCGTCACCGAGGAGCCGTGGGGGGTCCGCAGGTTCTTCGCTTCCGACCCCGACGGCCACGTGATCAACATCCTCAGCCACCGACGCGAGCAATGATGGCGTCCCGCCCGGGCGGGCTGACGTACCTCGAGGTGGGCGCAACGTCAGGCGTTCTCCCCGCCGGCTATCACCACGTTCACGAGAGCGCGACGGTCGGATCCGGACGGGAGGATTTCGAGGTTGCCGCTCGAACCGTCGCGAATTGGGGAATGCACCGCGGAGCCGGACTGGCCGTACGGACGGCAGCCCCGACCGCCGTGGCGGGTCAAGATGCGACCTTCGGACTCGGTCCGGTAACTATCCCCGTTCGGATCGTCTATGTCGTAGACGAACCCAATCGCAAGGGCTTCGCGTACGGAACCCGCGCGGGCCACCCCGAATGCGGGGAGGAATTGTTTGTCGTCCAGTTCGACGAGGCCAGCCAAGCGGTTCGTATCGAGATCGTTGCGTTCTCCAAGCCCGGAACGTGGTGGGTGCGTCTCGGCGCTCCGATCGGACGTCGAGTACAGGCGTTTGTCACGCGCCGCTACATCCGTGCCGTCCGCCAGAGCGTCGCCCGATCGCGGGTATGACCGCTGCCGGGCGCGCTGGAAAAATGATTGGACGAGCTTCGGTTCGGGTTGATAGCTTGTGCGAGACCGTGACAACACGCCAGGAGGTGAGACCCATGAACGCTGTAACCATGTGGGTGCTCCCACTCGTGTTCACGGATCGGCGATTGACGTAGGTGTCGCCGGGAGCGCCTCGAGTAGGCAATCCCGAAAGGTAACACCATGCAATCCAATTCTCAGACCATCGAATTCACCTCCGAGACAACGTCGAACGGTGTCATCGAACGCCATTTCGTTGTAGACGACATCACCGGCGTGCTCTGGTCACCGCCATCCGGATCCGTCGGATCACCACTTCTGCTGTCCGGGCACTCCGGCGGCATGCACAAGAAGGCGCCGGGACTGGTTGCCAGCGCACTCCACAGTGTGAGCTCCCACGGGTTCGCAGTCGCCGCGATCGACGCGCCCGGACACGGCGATCGGCCGCGGAACACACAGGACGAACAGTGGGTCGAGGCGATCCACCAGGCTAGGGCGGCCCACGAGCCGATCGCTCCGATCGTCGTCGAGTACAACCGATCGCTGGCGGAGCGTGCAGTGCCGGAATGGCAGGCGACCATCGACGCTCTGCAAACGCTGCCCGACGTCAACGCCGACGCTCCGATCGGCTTTGGCGGCGTGTCGCTAGGGGTCGTGACCGGGCTCATGTTGGCCCCGGTCGAATCCAGGATCGCTGCCGTGAGCTTCGGGGGAGTTTTTGTGGACGACTCCCTCATCGAAGCGGCACTAAAGCTCGCGGTCCCGGTCGAGTACCGGATCCCTTGGGACGACAAGGATTACGACCGCACGTCGGGGATAGCGTTGTTCGATGCCTTCGGCTCGAAGGAGAAGACGCTGCACGCCTACTCGGGCAGGCACTATCCGGTGCCCGACTACGAGCGCGACAGTTCGGCTCGGTTCTTCGTCCGCCACCTCGGCGGGAGCGGTGGCGCTCCTGTGAGCTGACGTGAACACGTATCGGCGTCCGGCCTGTGTCGGACGCCGATACGATCTCGACCAGGTTTCGTTTCTCAGCAAGACCCGAAGTAGTGGCGTCAACGTATCCTGCATCAATTTGACCAAAGCTTTTCAGATGATCATTTTTGTGGCGCTCGCGATGGTGGCGATTTCGATCCTTCGCTCGCTAGTAGCCGTCCAGCTTGGCCATTTTTGCTGAGGCGCTCGATGGCGACATATGTCCTTACGGTCCGCCGGGCGGAATGAACTTGTTCGTGATCCAGTTCGATGCTTCGATCTCGTCGAGGGTTGTCCGGAGAACTTCGGTGGCTAATGTTCATGCTGTGCCGAGTGTCCGGTCGATACCGAACACCGAACAAGACTGGGAACTCTTCTCGCGTCCGAACTGAGGCGACGACATGTCTTTCAACCGCGCATGTCCAGCCATGCGTCGACTACCCGTCCGATACCTGACCCGGGGGCGGTATTTGAGTGGGCCGATATCGCACGGCGACTGCACCCGACTGGAACTCGTGGCGATCGACGAGTTCGAGTTGGATGCGCTTGCGCAGACCGGCGAGCAACGTCGGTCCGTGTCCGGCGAGGACCGGTTGCACAACGAACTCGTACTCGTCGATCAGTCCCAGGTCTGCCAATGCCAGGGGGAGTGTCACGCCGCCAACCCACAGACCTTCGCCGGGCTGCTCCTTGAGCCGTTGAATCACTGGCCCCAAGTCGCCTTGCACGAGTTCGGCATTCCAATCGACCCCGCTCAGCGTGTTCGACAGGACGTACTTCTTCGCCCGGTCCATGGCCTGGGCGAACGGGATCTCCCACTCGTCCATCCAGTCAGGCCATGTGCCCGTTGCGGGCCGCCGCCACGCCGACTCCATCATCTCGTAGGTCACCCGGCCGAACAGCAAGGCATCGGCTCGTTCCATCTGAGCGGTCCAGTAGCGCATCGACTCCTCGTCGGGTGGGAGCCCCGCCTCGTGATGGCAGCAGCCGTCGAGTGTGACGTTGATCGAGTATCGAAGTGGTCTCATCTCGTTGTTCTCCCCTGATAGGCGCAGAGTGACAGCACCGGACCGTACTCAGACTACTGCCGGGCCGTCGGTGTAGATCAGGTTCGGGACCTGGAGTCACGCGGGGGTCGACCGAACAGTAACCAGACGAGCGCACCGAGTACAGGCAGCGCGATCACCAGTGCCGACCACCAGAATTTGCCGCCCGAGCGTTCGAAGTCAGTGCGCACGATCGCCACGAGCGCGCTAATCGTGATGAAGATCCAGGCAAGAACGAAGGCGGTGAAGGTGATGTCCATCCAAAGCGGAATGGTGGGGTTGGGGGTCGATTCGTTCACGCTTCCAAACCACTTTCGACGACTGTGCCTTGATGAAACAACACGCTCCATCGATTCTCGGTGAACCGCCAGATGGATGATCGCTCGGTAACTCGTTGCGCTTGCGCCAGCCGGTAAGTCACCAGATACGTGTCAGGTGCAATCCGGCTCAGCGCGGGTCGGTCAACCCTCCATCCGAGTTCGGCCGCGTCGTTCACTTCGCCGCGGAGTCGCCGGGTCTCGACTACGGACTGCACGTAATCGCGGGCGTACCGCGCACCCGAGGCTCCGATCTCCCGGAACTCCGGGTCGACGACCGCATCGAACTCGTCTCGTGACATCGCTACTCGAGTTCGATGAAACAGAGGTTCGAACTCCATCAACTCGTCGAGGATCGGGCGCAACTCGTGCGGAGTCGTCACGACTGCTCCGAGAACTGCGCCCTCATCTCGATACCTATCTCCGCGTGGCGCAGGAGGAAGGCCTTCTCGTCATACCCCTTGCGCCGCAACCAGAGAGTGACCTCGCTGTTGCATTTGCTCGCATTGCACGAGCGGCAAGCCGGTGCGATGTTGTCGAGCGTGTAGCGCCCACCGCGGGAGATCGCCAGCACACAGTCACGCTGCGGCGACTCGTCCGGCTCGCCGCAGTACGCGCAGCCACCCCAGGCCGCTTTGAGCGCGGACCACTGCTCGACGGACAGGTCGTGCTCCATCAGATCCATTCGGCGTTTGCGCCTACGCGCGTATCTGGCTTTCCGGGTCCGGTTGACGGGCATGAGGCCATGCTATCGCTGTGCGATGTTCACTCCGGGTAGCGCCGCGGGGTGAACACCTGACGGCCCGAACCGGTTTCGACGACCGTCGTCATCGAGGAGCCGACGATCAGCAGAGTTCGCATGTCGATCTCGGAAGGCTCGAGCTCGCCGAGGGTCACGACGCGAACTGATTCCTCGGCACCGGCAACATCGCGGCCGATGACGACGGGAGTCTCGGGGGAGCGGTGCTCGAGCACGAGGTCCTTCATGGCTTGGACCTGCCACGTCCGGGACTTCGACGCCGGGTTGTAGACCGCAAATGCCATGTCTGCGGCTGCAACTGCCGAGATACGGCGCGCGACGACATCCCACGGCTTGAGGCGATCAGACAACGAGAGCACCGCGTAGTCGTGCCCGAGGGGAGCGCCGACGCGACTGGCGACAGCGTTTGCCGCCGTCATGCCGGGAAGGATGCGGACCGGCACCCCGCGCCACTGGTCTTCGGCGGCAACTTCGAGAACTGCTGCAGCCATGGCGAATACGCCGGGATCACCCGAGGAGACGACAGCTACACGGGCGCCGTTCTTCGCCAGGTCCAACGCCATCGCGGCGCGTTCCGCTTCGACGCGGTTGTCGCTGGAATGGCGACGCTGGCCCGGACGCGTCGGCACGCGATCGACGTACGGGCCGTAGCCGACGAGGTCGGTTGCCAACGAAAGCTCATGCGCCACTTCGGGTGTGGTCCAGGCGGTGTCGCCCGGCCCGAGTCCGACCACGACCACCTCGCCGCGAGACTCGGTCGCAGGTCGAGGGTTGTTCGACGGGCTCGGAACGATGGCGATCGAGAAGTACGGAACTCCGTCCGGGTCGACCTCCGCAGCGGATTCGACGCGTTGACGTGTGGTGCTCGCGCGCTCGACGTAGTGGGCCTCGCCGAGGCGACCGGAATCCTCGAGCGATTGGAGGACCGGTGGGAAGGTACGTCCGAGCTTGAGGATGGCCGCGGCGTCGGTTTCCTTGAGCCGCCTGGTCAGCTCGGCCTGCGGCAACGTTCCGGGCAGGATCGTGAGGATCTCTTCACCCTCGACCAGCGGCTTTCCGAGTGCAGCAGATGCCGCGCTGACGGAGGTGACGCCGGGAATCACTTCGGCGTCGAAGCGATCGGCCAGTCTCTTGTGCATGTGCATGTAGGAGCTGTAGAAGAGCGGATCGCCGGCGGCGAGCAACGCGACGGTTCGACCGGCCGCGAGGTGAACTGCCAGCCGTTCGGCAGCTGCTTCGTAGAACTCGTCCATCGCGCCCTGGTATCCGCCGGGATGATCAACGGTCTCGGTGGTCACGGGGTAGACGAGGTGTTCTTCGATCTGTCCTTCGCGCATGTACGGCGCTGCAACTCCGCGGGAGATGCTCTTGCCGTGCCGCGCGGAGTGGAAGGCAACCACATCTGCCTCGCCGATGACGCGGGCGGCCTTGACGGTCACCAATTCGGGATCGCCGGGGCCGATACCGACACCCCAGAGCTTGCCTGCACTCATTCGACTTCGCTCGCAATCGCATTGACGACGGCGGCGGTGATCGCGCTGCCGCCGCGTCGGCCGCGGAGAACGAGATGATCGATCCCGCTGGCGTGTTCGATGAGGGCTTCCTTCGACTCGGCAGCGCCGATGAAGCCGACCGGACCTCCGACGATGGCGGCCGGACGGGGCGCTCCGGCTTCGATGAGGTTCAGGAGATGGAACAGTGCGGTGGGTGCGTTTCCGATCGCGACAACAGCGCCCTCGAGCTTGGCTCCCCACAGTTCGAGAGCAGCCGCCGAGCGAGTGTTGTCGATGGTCGACGCCAGCACGGGAACCCGCGGATCGCCGAGGGTGCAGATGACGTCGTTGCCGGCGGGCAGACGCTTGCGCGTGATGCCGGCAGCCACCATCTGGGCGTCGCAGAAAATCGGCGCGCCGTCGCGCAGAGCTGCGCGCGCAGCCGAGACGACACCGGGTGTGAAGGCGACGTCGTCGACGAGATCGACCTGGCCACTTGCATGAATCATGCGCACTACAGCTTGCGAGACATCCGCCGGGAAACGGCTCAGGTCGGCTTCGGCCCGAATGGTGGCAAAGGACTGGCGATAGATTTCCGCGCCGTCACGGATGTACTCGATCATGTGCCACACGATAGAGGCATCACCGATCGGGCGGATTCACCCGGTAACCGTCACCCGTCGCGATCACATCCGCTACGTCCCCGCGGGGACGTCCGCAGCTGCGGTCGCACCCGGCCCAGTGCTGGCGCCCGACAACCGGAAGTTCTGCCTGCTCGACGGCGGTGATCGCGTCGGCGCGCACGTCGGCGAGCGACTTCTCGCATCCCGGACTTCCGGTGCAGGCGGTGACCTCGAGCCACGGTGAGTTCTCGTCGAAGATCAACCCCATGGGTGCCAGCACCCGGACTACCTGCTCGGCTGCCCATTCGTCGAGGTCGAAGATATGCACCGATCGCCACGGCGTCACGACGACGGGCTTGTCGACGGCGGCGAGGAACTCGGCCAGCCGAGCGTCGAGCAGCCCGAATCGCAGGCCGCCGCCCAGAGCTACGGTCCCGTCGCGCTGCTCGAGCCAGCCGATAGTGGGCCGCGCATCCGGCGTGAGGTCCGCCGCAACGGTGGACTCGGCGGTCAGACCCAGCTGCTCGAGGGTGCGTTCGATTCCGTCCGGAACCTCGGCCAGGCGCCAGTGCTTGTCGCGAACGTCGAGGAATGATCGAGCCGCCTCGAGGAGCAATTCGACGGCGTCGTCCGCCTGGACGAGATGAGTGGTGTGGTGACCGGCGAGCACCAGTGAATGCTCGGTGGCGCTGCGCGCATGGAGTCCGAAATCGCCCCGTAGCCCGGTGATGTCTCCGCGGCCGTCGTCGAGCGTGAACAGGGTTCGCCCTGGCAGATCCGCCAATGCTTGATCTGCTTGGATCGCCGAATCGAGACGGTGGACCAGTTCACGAATGTCGGCGACGCCCCCGATACGGCCGGACAGTGGGGACGCGAGGATGTTGCGCACTCGCTCGTGCGTCGCTGACGGCAGCAGACCGGCCGACGCGATTCGCGCTGCGAAGGCTTCGGGGTCCGAGACCGAGCGCAGTTGTACGTTGCCCCTCGAGGTGAGTTCCATCTGCCCGTTGCCGAGATCGCGCGCCGCGTCGGCGAGCGTCTGCAATTGGACCGGGGTGAGGAGTCCGCCGGGTAGGCGCACGCGTGCCAGTGCGCCGTCGGCGGCGTGGTGAACTTGCAGTGCACCCGGGCACGCGTCTGGCTGTGAACGGTCCGTGGGCATGGCTCCAGGGTACGACCTGTCATGAGTGCCTTCTGCGGACCGGTAGCATCACCACCACCAGTGACGGCAGTTGAGGAAACCGGTGAAAGTCCGGTGCGGTCGCGCCACTGTGAGTGTTGCTCGAGCGGGACGTGTTTCCGCCCGGAAACACGAGTCAGACCCTCAACCGCCGTCGATGACAGATCTGTGCCACGGGGCGCGAAACCCCAGGAAGGCTTCACCCGTGATTCTTCTGCTCTCCACGTCCGACACCGATCTGCTGAGCGCCCGCGCCAGCCAGGAAGCCGGCGACGGAGTTTCCTACCGCTGGGCCAACCCCTCACGCTTGCTGGTCTCGGAGGACTTGCCGCCCTTGCTCGACGGCGTCGACCTCGTGATCGTTCGTATCCTCGGCAGCCGTCGCAGCTGGGAAGACGGCTTGGACATGGTCCTCGCCTCCGGACTTCCCGTAGTCGTTCTCGGCGGCGAGCACGCGCCGGACGCCGACCTCATGGAGTGCTCGACGGTTTCCGCCGGTGTTGCTGCCGAGGCGCACAACTACCTGGCCGAGGGTGGCGCACAGAATCTGGCACAGCTGCACCACTTCCTGTCCGACACCGTCCTGCTCACCGGCCACGGGTTCGAACCGCCGGCCCACCTGCCTTCCTGGGGCATCGCTGATTTCGCGCCCGATCTCGACTCGGCGAGCGGTCCGGTCATCGCAGTTCTGTACTACCGCGCCCAGCATTTGGCCGGAAACACCCGGTACATCCAGGCGTTGTGCGACGCGGTCGCCGAGGCCGGTGGCACCGCGCTGCCGATCTACTGCGCATCTCTGCGAACCGCAGAAGCCGAACTTCTGAGCACGCTCCGCCGCGCCGACGCCATGGTTGTGACAGTTCTTGCTGCCGGTGGCACGAAGCCCGCGACCGCGTCCGCCGGTGGCGACGACGAAGCCTGGGATGTCGCCGCACTCGCTGCGCTCGACGTCCCCATCCTGCAGGGCCTGTGCCTGACCAGTAGCCGCGCCACCTGGGACGAGAACGACGACGGACTGTCGCCTCTCGACGTCGCGACCCAGGTCGCGGTGCCGGAATTCGACGGCCGCATCATTACCGTCCCGTTCTCCTTCAAGGAAATCGACTCCGACGGACTGTCCACGTACGTCCCCGACGTCGAGCGCGCTGCCCGTGTCGCCGGGATCGCGGTCCGTCACGGCAAGCTGCGCCACATTCCCACCACCGAGCGTCGCGTTGCTCTGATGCTCTCGGCGTACCCGACCAAGCACGCCCGCATCGGCAACGCCGTCGGTCTCGATACTCCGGCGAGCGCAATCGACCTGCTCACCGAAATGCGTTCTGCCGGTTACGATCTCGGTCCGGTCGACGGTCCGGACGCAGTTCCCGGCCTGGCGGCGAAGGACGGCGACGCGCTGATCCATGCCCTGATCGCGGCCGGCGGACAGGATCCCGACTGGCTCACTGCCGAGCAGCTCGAGGGCAATCCGATCCGCATCTCGGCAGCGAAGTACCGCGAATGGTTCGCCACCCTGCCCGAGGAACTGCGCAGCGGTGTCGAAGAGCACTGGGGCGCAGCGCCCGGAGAGCTGTACGTCGACCGCTCGCAGGATCCGGACGGCGAAATCGTCATCGCGGCACTGCGATTCAACAACATCGTGCTCATGGTCCAGCCGCCGCGGGGATTCGGTGAAAAGCCCGTCGCGATCTACCACGACCCGGATCTGCCGCCGAGCCACCACTACCTCGCGGCCTACCGCTGGATCGCTGCAACACCGGACAACGGCGGATTCGGCGCCGACGCCGTTGTGCACCTCGGCAAGCACGGCAACCTCGAATGGTTGCCGGGCAAGACGCTCGGCATGTCGAGCAACTGCGGCACCGACGCAGCCCTCGGCGACCTGCCGCTGATCTACCCCTTCCTGGTCAACGACCCGGGTGAAGGAACACAGGCAAAGCGTCGTGCCCACGCGACTCTCGTCGATCACCTGATCCCACCGATGGCCCGCGCCGAAAGCTACGGCGACATCTCCCGTCTCGAGCAACTGCTCGACGAGCACTCCAACATCTCCGCACTGGACCCGTCCAAGCTGCCGGCCATTCGCCAGCAGATCTGGACGCTGATGCGGGCGGCCAAGATGGACCACGACCTCGGCCTCGCGGAGCGTCCCGAAGAAGACGTGTTCGACGACATGCTCCTGCACGTCGACGGGTGGCTGTGTGAGATCAAGGACGTCCAGATCCGCGACGGTCTGCACATTCTCGGCCGCGCACCCGAGGGCGACGCCGAAATCGAACTGGTCCTGGCTATGCTCCGTGCCCGTCAGATGTGGGGCGGCGAACAGAGTGTCCCTGGTCTGCGCGAAGCTCTCGGGCTCAGCGAAGACGGCGACGAGTCCCGCAACCGTGTCGACGACGTCGAGGAAAAGGCGCACGCTCTGGTTCGCGGCATGTACGACGCCGATTGGAACCCCGCTGCGGCAGAACAACTCAGCGACGACGAGACCGTCGTGAAGATCCTGCAGTTCGCGGCCACCGAAGTGGTTCCGCGTCTTCGGCAGACCGACAACGAGATCAAGCAGGTCCTGCACGCGCTCGACGGCGGATTCATCGCCGCCGGCCCGAGTGGGTCGCCGCTGCGCGGCCTGATCAACGTTCTTCCCACTGGTCGTAACTTCTACTCCGTCGACCCCAAGGCAGTTCCTTCACGCCTGGCGTGGGAGACCGGTCAGGCGATGGCCGAGTCGCTCGCCGCTCGCTATCTCGCCGATCACGGCGAATACCCGCGCTCGGTGGGTCTGTCGGTGTGGGGAACCGCCGCCATGCGTACCTCCGGCGACGACATCGCCGAAGTGTTCGCGCTCCTCGGTGTTCGCCCCGTCTGGGACGAAGCGAGCCGACGCGTCGTCAACCTCGAGGTCATCGATCTCGAAGAACTCGGCCGCCCGCGCATCGACGTCACCGTCCGCATCTCCGGATTCTTCCGTGATGCGTTCCCGCACGTGCTCGCACTGCTCGACGACGCCGTTCAGCTGGTCGCGGCACTGGACGAGACGGACGAGCAGAACTACGTGCGCGCCCACGCACAGGCCGACCTTGCCGAGCACGGCGACGCCAGGCGTGCGACCACCCGTATCTTCGGTTCGAAGCCCGGAACATACGGCGCCGGACTGCTGCAACTCATCGACTCCAAGACCTGGCGCGGTGACGACGACCTCGCCGAGGTGTACACCAACTGGGGCGGCTTCGCGTACGGCCGTGGGCTCGACGGAATCCCGGCAGCCGACGACATGCGCAGTGCTTACCGTCGAATCAACGTGGCGGCCAAGAACACCGACACGCGTGAGCACGACATCGCCGATTCGGACGACTACTTCCAGTACCACGGCGGCATGGTTGCCACCGTGCGCGCGCTGACCGGAAAGTCGCCCGAGGCATATATCGGCGACAGCACTCGACCGGAATCGGTTCGCACACGCACACTTTCGGAAGAGACCGCACGTGTCTTCCGGGCGCGCGTGGTCAATCCCCGCTGGCTCGACGCGATGCGCCGTCACGGGTACAAGGGTGCCTTCGAGATGGCAGCCACGGTCGACTACCTCTTCGGGTACGACGCCACCACCAACGTGGTCGCGGACTGGATGTACGAAAAGCTCGCCGAGACCTACGTTCTGGACGAGCAGAACCAGAAGTTCATGACGCAATCCAACCCGTGGGCACTACACGGAATCGCCGAGCGGCTCCTCGAAGCCGCCGAGCGCAACATGTGGGAGCACCCCGAGCAGAAGACACTCGACGGCTTGCGTCAGGTGTACCTCGAAACCGAAGGCGAGCTCGAGGGGGAGTAGACCTCGAGCATCACCGGCAGATCCGGGCGCTGAAGTGAGTCAGCGTCCGGACTTGATGATCTGAGCGATGTTCCGCTCCGCCAGGGCAGTGATGGTCAGTGACGGGTTGACGGTGCCGGTGCTGCCCGGAATAGCGGCGCCGTCCATCACGTACAGGCCGTCGTAGCCCTTGACTCGCCCGTAACCGTCGGTGGCCTTGCCCAGAACCGCACCGCCGAGGGGATGCGCGGTGAACGAGGAATTGACGTCCTTCGCGAACGGCAATGCCGACGGCAGCGTGGTGCCGGCGAAGGCCATCTTGTTCTGGACGGCGCGTAGTGCCTCGACGGTGGCGTCGTTGCCGTTCTTCGGCCAGTTCAGCACCACCCGATCGGAGCCGCCGTCGTAGGCGAAGTCGGCGCGCTGCGAGTCGAGGGTCATCCCCAAGGTTCCGAGCATGCCGATGTTGACGGGTAGGCCGGGGACGTACCAATTTTCCAGGGAGAGTGGCATTCCCGACTCGTCGACGATGCGTGATGCCGACGGTGCGGCTTGCGCAGTGCCGTCACTGAAGCCGAACGAGCGCACCATCCCGGCGTCGCCGTTCGTTCCCCAGCCCTTACCGACGTGTTCGTTGAGGTTGGGCAGCGCGCCCGTCGCCTGGGCGCGTACCAGCAGTTCGGAGGTGCCGATCGAGCCGGCGCCGAGGAACAGACGGTCACAGGTAAGAGTCTTCCGGGCCAGAACGCCACCCGTCGGATCCGTCGATTCGACGTCGACGACGTAGCGTCCATCACGTTCGCGACTGATCGCGAGCACCTGATGTCCGTAACAGACGGTGGCTCGTCCGGTGGCTTCGGCGGCGGGAATGTAGTTCTGTGTGAGGTCGAACTTCGCGCCGTTGGAGTTACCCATGTTGCTGTCACCGACAGTGGCCGAGGCTCGGGTTCGGCCGTCGAGTTCTGAGCGCACCACGTCCCAGTTCCAGATCCCGTCGATCCGCTGCGGATCGAATCCGGCACGACGAGCGTCCTGATCCCAACGACGCGAGTGACCGAAGTTCGGGGTTTGGTAAATGTCTTCGGGCAACGGGCTCAGACGCAGCATCTGGCGCACTTTGGGGTACCAGGTGGACGCCATCTCGTCGTAGTCGAGGGAGTTGCCGAAGACTGCGTCGAAGAATCGGCGCTCGGGCGCGATCATCACGCCGGTGAAGATGATGGAACCACCGCCGACTGCAGCGCCGCGCCAGACCGAGATGTGTTGGTAGTCGGTGGCATCGAGGACGCCGCTGAAGTAGTCGCACGCCACGGGGAGTCCGGTGAGGTTGGTGAACGATGTTCGCCGGAAGACTCCGCGGCCGTCGGCCAGCATGTCGGAGGTGTGAATCTCCCGTTGCGGATCATGCGGCCACCGAAGTCCGCGTTCGAGGATGGTGATCTGGGTGCCGCTCTGCGCCAACCGGAGGGCGGTGGCGCTTGCGCCGAATCCGGACCCGATGACGATGGCTTCGGAATGCTCCGGGGGAGTAGGAGATGGTGCGAACAACTCGGGGACGAGCGCGCGGTAGTGATCAGCACCCATCGGGAGCGCCCGCAGTGGTGCGGGGGTGGCGTGGCTGGTCGACGTCGACATGAGCGGCGCCGCGGCTGCAACTGCCGCCCCCGCCCCGGCGGCTTTGAAAAAGTCACGACGCTGCATGTCACGGCGCTGCATGTGTAAATTCGACTCCCCAGTTCGACGGTTTGCCTCAGAATAACTCGAGATGGAGTTCGGGGACGAAACGGCGTGTCTGAAGTCATGAAGAACCGGATAAAACGTGCATAAGTGGCACTTCCTGGGTGGTACTGATCGGTCACCAGATAGTCGCGGAATCTTGTCGGTGTTCAGCGAGAGGCGCTCGCACCTATCCTCGAGGAGTGAACCCCGACTTCAAGCGCGTCTCCGAGGCCAAGTACGTCCTACTCACGACCTTCCGCAAGGATGGAACTCCGGTGGCGACTCCACTCTGGGCCGCGCCGGACGGCGACAAGCTCCTGATGTGGACCGTCACCGATTCCTACAAGGTCAAGCGCATCAGGCGAAACCCGTCGGTCACCGTCGCTGCGTGTGACGCTCGGGGAAATCCCAAGGGTGAACCGGTGGCCGCCGTCGCCGAGATCCTCGACGGACCGGGCACCGATCATGCTCGCGACGCGATAGCACGTCGGTACGGAATCCTCGGCTGGATCACCATGAAAGGCAGTCTCCTGCGCCGCGGCAAGACCGGAACGATCGGACTTGCCATCACTGCAGCCTGACCACGCGTCAGTTGCCGAGCAGATCGTCCAACGCTGAATCGAACCGCGGATACGTGAAGGGGAAGCCTTTGTCCGCCAACACTTTCGATACGGCATGACGACCCGTCAGGCCCAGGGCAGCGTCGCTGCGAAGAAGGAACGCGCCGAATCTGACCATGAAAGCGGGCGTCGGCGGCGCAGGTGGCCGGTGAAGGTGCTTGCGCAGCCCGGCCATCAGCTCTGAGTTTCGGACGGGATCCGGAGCCGTCGCGATGACCACCCCCGAGGCAGCCGAAACGGGTTCGAGTGCCCAACGAACGATCGACAGCCAGTCCTCGATGTGAATCCAACTGGTCCACTGCCTACCCGAGGCGACGCGTCCGCCCAGTCCGAGACGCACGAGCAACAGCAATCGCTCGAGCGCCGGTGTGCCCTTCTCCAACACGACACTGGTTCGCAGGATCACCACTCGTGACGCGTTTGCACCCTCGACCGCTGCCTCCCAGTCCTTTGCGACGTCGGTCATCTGAGGTGGCCCGTCAGCGAGGGGAGAATCCTCGTCCAATCGTGCCTCACCCGCATCGCCGTAGATCGCGAGCGTGCTCGCCTGGATCCACACCGGAACAGGGTTCGCCAGTAGTTTCGACGCTTCGACCAGCGCGCGGGTCGGATCGACCCGGGAGTTGGTGAGTAGTGCGATGTTTGCCGGGGTGGGTCGGCGATCGACCAACTCGCCGGCCAGATTGATCATCGCGGCGCCGCCGAGTTCTCCCGCCCAGTCGCCCACCGTGACACCGTCCCACTGAACCTGCCTGTGCCTGCCAGGTTTCGGTGAGCGAGTCAGGACCACGACGTCATACCCACGGTCCGCGAGATCGTCGCTGATCCGGCGGCCGAGAGCGCCGGTGCCGCCGGCGATCACGACCTTCGTCATCACTGCGCCTGGCTGACCGAGGACATGTGGAAGTCGGGAATCCGCATGGGCGGCATGGCCGTGCGGGTGAACCAATCTTTCCACTCCCGGGGAAGCGTGATCTCAGTACGTCCAGCCTCGGTGACCCGCCGCAGGAGATCGAGTGGACTCTCGTTGAAACGGAAGTTGTTGACGGCGCCGACGATCTTGCCGTCCTCGATCAAATACACCCCGTCACGGGTGAGTCCGGTCAACAGCAGCGTCGTCGGATCCACCTCACGGATGTACCAGAGGGTTGTGAGCAGTAGACCCTTCTCGGTACCTGCGATCATGTCCTCGATCGAGGTGTCGTCACCACCGGTCAGGATGAGATTGTCGCCGGGAACTGCGACAGGTCGACCGAATTCTCGTGCAGCGTGGCGCGGGTACGCCAGCGCATTGACGACGCCGTCTCGGACCCAGTCGACGGGTTCGATCTCCATACCGTTGTCGAACAGTGAGACGGATTCACTCGACGACGTCGTGATCACGAACGGCGCGGATTGCAAGCCCTCGGCGCCGGGGTCGGAGGTGAGTGTCAGTGGCAATCCGAGCTTCTCGCCGATCCGGGTTCCACCGGTGGTGGACAGTGCGGTGTGGCCTTCTTCGGCGCCGCGACCCTCCATGGTCCACATCAGATAGATCATCAGGTCCGCCACAGCAGACGGAGGAAGAATTGTCTCGTAGCGGCCGGCAGGCAGACTGACGGAGTTACCCGCCCAGTCGAGTCGAGTGGTCAACTGCGACAAGAGCTTCGGTATCGAGATATCGCTGAAATCGACAGTTCCGGATCCGACCCAGGCGCTGGCGTCGCCGCGCTTGCCGTTGATCTCCACGGAGCCGGTGGCCTGAGCCGTTCTACGTCGCACGCCCGTCGAGGTTCCGAGCCAGGTGGTGTGCAACTGGTGGTGAGCGAAGCCGAACAACTGGTCGCCGCCGTCGAAGGCCGTGGACAGGTCGGCAGCCAACGGCGCAAAGACACCGATGTCGGTCAGGGCGGCCGGCAGGTCCCAGTCGGTCTCTGCCGCCGACTGCGTGATCAGGTCGGACGCGTCGTCAGCCGGAGTGGCTGTGCGCGCAGCTTCTTCGCTTGCATGTACGAGCGCGGAAATCTGCTCCGGATCGACACTGCTGGAGCTGACAGTGCCCACCTTCGCGATGTCACCCTCGCGCACGATCGAGATCACCGTCCACGTCCGGGACAGCGAAACTCCGTTGGTGGTCATCGAATTGTTGGCCCACCGCAGCGACGCCTCACTAGCATCGGTCACGATCACCAACGATTCGTCTACCGTCCTCGCGGCCAATGCACGCTCGACGACCTGCTGCGGATCGATCACTGCTGAGCCTCCGAACGAGTATTGAGGATGTTGACTCCGCGGAACAGAGCGGACGGGCAGCCGTGGCTGACCGCCGCAACCTGACCGGGTTGCGCCTTGCCGCAGTTGAACGCGCCCTGCAGGCGCCAGGTCGACTCACCGCCAACGGCTTCCATCGAGCCCCAGAAATCCGTCGTCGTCGCCTGATACGCCACGTCGCGCACCTGACCGTCGAGCTTTCCGTCACGGATCTTGAAGAACCGCTGACCGGTGAACTGAAAGTTGTAGCGCTGCATGTCGATCGACCAGGACTTGTCACCGACGACGTAGATGCCGTTCTCGACTCGCGAGATCAGGTCTGCGGTCGAGGTGTCCGTAGAAGGGTCGGGGGAGAGCGAGACGTTGGCCATTCGCTGGATGGGAACGTGATGTGCGGAGTCGGCGTACGAGCAACCGTTGGAACGCGTCAGCCCCAGCCTCGGCGCGAACACGCGGTCTAGTTGATACCCGACCAGTGTTCCCTCTGCCACCAGATCCCACCGTTGAGAGGCGACGCCGTCGTCGTCGAATCCGACGCTGGCCAGGCCGTGCTCTTCGTTTCGGTCGGCGGTCACGTGCATGAGTGGCGTTCCGTATTTCAGCGTTCCCAGCTTGTCCGGCGTCGCGAACGACGTACCGGCGTAGGCCGCTTCGTAGCCGATCGCGCGGTCGTATTCGGTGGCGTGTCCGATGGATTCGTGGATCGTGAGCCACAGATTGGTCGGATCGATCACGAGGTCGGTCGGACCTGCTTCGACGGTCGGTGCCTTGGTCTTCTCGGCCAGCCACTCCGGGATCTGCGCGAGCTCATCGCCCCAGTTCCATGTGCTCTCCGCCCCGAGGTACTCCCATCCGCGGCCTACCGGCGGCGCCAAGGTGCGCATCGATTCGAAGCTGCCGGCCGACTTGTCGACGGCGGTCGCCTCGAACTCGGGGTGCAGACGCACCCGTTGCTGGGTGATCGACGAACCGGCCAGATCCGCGTAGAAGGTCTGCTCCTTGACCTGGAGGACACTCGCCGTTACGTGATCCACGCCGTCGGCGGCTTGAAGCCGTCCGGAGTAGTCGACCAGCAGGCCTACCTTCTCGGCCGTCGGTGTCGCGAAGGGATCTTCGAGGTACGGCGACACCCACGTCGCGTCGGCGTAGACGGGCTCGTCGGCGAGGGTGACCGGATCCCGATTGAGCGAGCGCAATGCCTTCGCGACCTCGACCGCTTGGCGTGCCAGCGCAGCAGCGACATCGGGGGACACCTCGGCGTGCGAGGCGAATCCCCACGTGCCGTCGACGATCACACGGACGGCGACCCCGATCTCGTCTCCGTCGGACACCGCCTGAACTACGCCGTCGCGCAAGCGGATCGACTGTGTGAGCACGCGGTGGACACGAACATCGGCGTGCTGGGCGCCGGCCGTTCTCGCTGCCGACAGCGCCGCATCAGCGACAGCTCGCAGCGGGAGGGCGAGGAAATCTGCATCGACATCTCGGGTGACGGTCACGCACACGACGCTAGCCGACGACCGCCGATCTCAGCCGAACTGCTGCCATCCGAGGCGAATCACCATGGCGATCACGACCACCAACAGCGTGATCCGCACGAATCCGGATCCCTTGCTCAGCGCCATCCGCGAACCGATGACCGCGCCGAGAACGTTGCACACCGCCATCGCCAAACCCAAACTCCACCAGACATGCCCGGTGACGGCGAAGTAGGCGAGCGCGCCGAAATTGGAACCGAGATTGATCACCTTCGCCATCGCTGCGCTCCGAACGAATTCGGTTCCGAGGAAGGTCGCGAAGCTGATGATGAGGAAGGTGCCGGTGCCGGGTCCGAGCAGACCGTCGTAGAGGCCGATGAGTCCGGCGGAGAGCAGCAGGACGAGGACGGTCTTGCGCTGCGTCGGACGATGGGTCGCGATCGTGGTGCCCAGCGTCGGACGCATGGTCACGAAGACGGCGACGGCGACGAGGACGACCATCACGATCGGAATGAAGTACTTCTTGTCGATCAGCGAAACGGCCGCCGCCCCGCACGCGGCCGTCACCGCAGCCAACGCGGCTGCCGGCGCCATCTGCCGCCACTCCATCGGGATTCGACGGGAGAACGTGTACACCGCAGCACTCGTCCCGGTGAATGCCGTCAATTTATTGGTGGCCAGTGCCGCCTGTGGGGTCAATTGCGGGGCGACCAGAAAGAGCGCCGGCAACAGAATCAATCCACCGCCGCCGACCACGGCGTCGACCCAACCCGCCGCCGTCGCTGCCGTCATCAGCAGTCCCCAATCAGCAATATCCACGGCGGTGACTCTTTCACAGCTGTGACACTCTTGAGCACATGCGGAGGTTCAGCCTGTGGCTGCGAGGAAAGCCGATGATCGCGGACAGCGCGCTGGCGCTCGTGTTCTTCGCGCTCGAGGTAGTTACGTTCGTCAGTTCGCCGCGTGAGGAGCGGTGGCCTCAGCTCGTCGTCGGATTTCTGATCTGCCTTCCCGTCGTGTGGCGTCGCAAATATCCGCGTGTGTCCGCTGCGTCCATTTTGTCGATGTCGTACTTCGCAACCTTGATGATGTGGGCGACAGGGGATCCGGCTGCGGAACATCCAGGCCTGTTGGCGCTCGGGGTCTCGCTCTACACACTCGTTGCGTATGTCGATCGACGCACCGGGGCGATTTTTGCGTGCTTCCTTGCCCTGGACATGACACTCTCGTTGCTCGTCATCCGCGAAGACGTGATCCTCACGATCATCATTGCGACCCTGCTCTATGCACTGGCCTGGATCACCGCCGAGTTCTTGAGCGCCCGCCGCGCCTACGACGAGGAAGTGGCCGCCAGACTCGAAGTGGCCGAATACGAACGGGATCGGCGTGCCGAGGATGCGGTGGCCACGGAAAGAACCCGAATCGCCCGCGAACTCCACGATGTCGTCGCCCACGCGGTCAGCGTGATGATCGTCCAGGCGGACGGCGCGTCGTATGCGGTCGATTCCAATCCCGCGTTGGCCAAGAAGGCGCTCGGCAACATCTCCAGCACCGGACGCGACGCCCTTGCCGAGCTTCGCCGGACCGTCTCGCTTTTGCGCACCGAGGTCAGTAGCGATTTGATGCCGCAACACGGAACGGCCGGCATCGCCAAGGTCGTCGAGATGATGCGTGCCGCTGGTCTCGGCGTGCGCCTCGAGCTGACCGGCGAGCTCGACGACGTCAGTCCTTCAGTCAGCCTGGGAATTCATCGCCTGGTCCAAGAGTCACTGACCAATGTCCTCCGTCACGCCGGCGCAAATCCGAAGGCACGAGTCACCGTGCGCCGCACCGACACCGCGGTGCTGCTCGAGGTCGTCGACAACGGAACGTCGAGTTCGACCTTCTCCCACGGTTCGGGGAATGGACTGGTCGGAATGCGTGAGCGGGTGGCGGTACTGCACGGGACACTCGAGACCGGACGACGCCCCGACGGCAGTTGGCGTGTGTACGCAGAGCTGCCGCTCGAGATCCACGATTGATACCGGCTCGCCGCAATCGCATTGGCACCGACGTCTCAGGCCCGATAGGTTTACGCCGTGCCCATCACCGTGCTGCTAGTCGACGACCAGGAACTCATGCGGATGGGCCTGAACATGGTGCTCGAAGCACATGAAGACATCTCGGTTATCGGTGAGGCCGGTGACGGAGCCGCGGCGGTCGCAGCGGCGGTGGCGCTGAAGCCTGACGTCGTGTTGATGGATGTGCGGATGCCGATTGTCGACGGGGTGAAAGCGACGGAGCAGATTCTTGCGTCCGGGATCGAATCCAGGGTCCTGGTGATGACGACGTTCGACCTGGACGAACACGCTCTCGGTGCCTTGCGTGCCGGAGCGAGTGGTTTTCTTCTCAAAGACACCCCGCCCGAGGACCTCGTGTCGGCTATCCGCAGCGTGGCAGCCGGTGACGCGGTTGTCTCCCCGAAGGTGACACGTCGTCTGCTGTCGAGGTTCATCGTGGACGGTCCGGCGCCCCGGCGCGATCCGGTGGTTCTCGACGTCCTGACCGAACGCGAACGCGAAGTCCTCGGACACGTGGCCACGGGACTGTCGAACATCGAGATCGCACAGCAGCTGTACCTGTCCGAATCGACGATCAAGTCGCACGTCGGACGCATTCTCACCAAACTCGATCTGCGTGATCGTGTGCAGGCTGTGGTGCTGGCCTACGAGACCGGACTGGTGACTCCGGGCGCGTAGGCCAGCCGTCTGTCAGGCAGCGAGCGTTTCGCTCTGCTCAAGCATCAAAAGCGCCCACTGTTGGCAGCACGATGCAGGTCTTCCCGTCTGCGTAATCGACATTGCCGAACAGAGCGGCAAACACCTTGCCGTCACCGGTGTCGACGACCTTCGAGAGCAACGGCGTATCGAGTACGGGCAACTTCTCGTCCAACGGGACGATGCCGCCCTTGAACGTGCCGACGTTGATCCAGGCAACACTCAACCCTGAGGTCTTGGGTATGCCGACGTAACCCGGGATTGCCTGGAAACGGAGATGGTCGGCCTCGACCCACGGCGGCAACGGGAAGTTCGGACCGGCCTGTGCGGAGCTGAGGGTTACGGTGACGGGTTCACCGGCCACGCCACACCCGACCGTCGGTGCGGGGTACATGAACGACTGCGGCTTGGTGACGCCGATGTCCGGGAGATCGAGAGCGGTCGTGATCTGATCAGCGCCTGCCGTGCCGATCAACTGCTGAACAGCAGCAGAGGCTTCGGGGGAGATGGCTGCGGCCTGCGCGATCAGTGCGGCAATCCCTTCGGGTACTACCGGTTCTGCGGCCGCGGTTCCCGCGCTGATCATCGCGCTGCCGGCGGTGAGTGCCACGACGGCGGCAGTGCCGGCGATGGCAGCGGGAATGCGTCGGGCGAGTGTCTTGCCGGGGAGTCGGCTCATGTCGGGCTCCTTCATTTCATGAGGCCGGGAAATGCGGCCCGAAGTGACTTGACCATGCGCAGAGTCTCAACGTCAACTTGAGGTTTAGAATCGTTAGCGGAGCGTTAGTTAACGCCAGGCAAGTCGCACGTGCGTGAGAGAAGGCCCGTGTGACTCACGGCACCCACCTGTTTTGCACCTCTGCGTCGTTGTCGGGAGAAAAACCGGCCCCTCGAGCGTTGAACGAATAGACCGTCTGAAAGGGGACGTCATGATCGCCGCCGTATTTCTCCTCTACGTGATCGTCGAGATCGCAGCCTTGGTCATCGTGGGCAACGCCATCGGTGTCGCCTGGACAGTGCTGCTGTTTCTCGCCGGATCGCTTGTCGGATTGATCCTCATGCGCTCGCAGTGGCGACGGGTCATGGACGGGTTCCGTAAGGCCACGCGGGGTGAGGGATCGCCGTCACTGGCGGTCGCCGACGGCGCCCTGGTCGCGGCGGGCTCCGCGTTGATGTTCGTACCCGGACTCGTGACTTCGGTTCTGGGCCTGCTGCTTCTGATTCCGCCGACCCGCTGGGCGCTGCGCCCGCTTGCAGTGCTCCTGGCAGGTAAGCGCGCAGCAGCATTTGCCGCCGGTGGTGACGCCTTCGCCGGAACCGTCGGCTACGCGGCGCGGATGCGCGGAAACGGCGAGGTGATCGACGGCGAGATCATCGTCGAGACACCCGAAACCACCGAGTACGTCGCCAGCAACGGCAAGGAACTCGTCCTCGAGGGTGAGATTCTGGACACGGATACACCCACCCGTTCGCGGGGGCCGCAGTACTAACAGGCAGACTGGGTGCTCGTGACTACTCGTCTGCTGGTCAACGGCCGGATCTACAGTTCATTTGCACCTGATGCGACCTCGATCGCCATTACCGACGGCACCGTCGTGTGGGTCGGCGACGAGCGCGCCGGACGGGCGTTGCACCCCGCCGCGGAGATCGAAGACCTGGGTGGTGCGTTTGTCACTCCCGGGTTCGTCGACACCCACGTCCACATCACCGCACTGGGACTCAATCTCGTCGGCCTCGATCTCGTGGGCGCGAACTCTCTGGACGAATGTCTCTCGCGAGTACGAATCTTCGCAGCCGCGAACCCCGAAACTGCCCATCCCGACGCAGTCATCTGGGGACACGGTTGGGACGACACCGAGTGGGCCGAGCAGACCCCGCCGTCGACCGCAGATCTCGACGCGGCCGCCCCTGGCCGCAAGGTGTATCTCTCGCGGATCGACGTTCACTCGGCCGCGTGCTCGAGCGCATTGCGCGACGGGATCTCCGGCCTCGCCGACACCGCTGGATACTCAGCCGAAGGCCCGTTGACGTTCGACGCACACCACCTGGCGCGCAATGCCGCTCGGAATCTGCTGACGGAAACTCAGCGCGCGTCTGCTCGTACCGCTGCGCTCGATCTCTGCGCCTCACGCGGAATCGTGGCCGTTCACGAGTGCGGGGGACCGGACATCTCGGGATTGACCGATTTCCAGGAACTGTTGGCCCACGATCACGGCGTGGAGGTTCGGGGCTACTGGGGTGAGCGTGTCGACAGCGAAGAGGATGCTCGCGCGCTCCTCGACAAAACCGGAGCAGACGGACTCGGCGGGGATCTCTTCATCGACGGCTCGCTCGGTTCGCATACCGCGTGGTTGCTCGAACCCTATGCAGACCAACCTGATTCGACGGGCAATGCCTACCTCGACGTCGACGCGATCGCCGCACACATCCGGGCCTGTACCCTCGCGGGCGTCCAGGCCGGGTTCCATGCCATCGGTGACGGCGCCGTCTCGTCGGCAGCTGCCGCGTTCCGCAGGGTCGCCGACGAACTGGGTGGCCCCAAGGTCGCCGCGTTGGGTCACCGCCTCGAGCACGCGGAAATGATGTCCATGGCCGACGCGGAAACCTTTGCCGCCTTGGGTGTCATCGCTAGCGTCCAACCGGTGTTCGACGCACTGTGGGGTGGCACCGACGGTCTTTACGCCACGCGCCTGGGAGTAGAGCGCGCAGCAGCGTTGAATCCGTTTGCACCTGCTGCCGGTAAGGGTGTCTCGCTCGCATTCAGCTCCGACGCCCCGGTCACCCCCATCGAGCCGTGGGCGATGCTGCGCGCCGCTGTCCAGCACCGCACCGACGGAAGTGGAATCTCGCCGCGTGCGGCCTTCTCCGCGGCAACTCGCGGCGCCTGGCGCGCGGGCGGAGTGCGGGACGGCGCCGCGGGAACCCTCAATCCGGGCGCACCGGCCTCCTACGTGTTGTGGGAGGCAGGCGAACTCGAAGTGAGCGCACCCGCCGACTCGGTTCAGCGATGGTCTACCGATCCGCGCTCGCGCGTACCCGCTCTGCCGAGGCTGGCGGAAGATGCGCCGATTCCGGTCTGCATCAAGTCGGTGCATCGCGGACGCGTCGTCTATCAGCGCGGCTCGTCGAGTGAGTGAGGCCGGCGCAGAGGCGTCTGTCGGTGATCGCTCCCGTGTGAGCGCTGTGCTCACCGGTTCCGCATGGCTACGTTCGCTGTACGCGGCCGCAGGTGGATTCCTGATCTTCGCAGGGTTCCCACCCCGCCCGCTGTGGTTCTTGGCGCCCGTCGGGATCGCTCTTCTGACGTGTGTGTTGACGAACTTCGGGCGCGGCGGACTGCGCCTTCGTGCCGGCTTCGGTTACGGATACTTGGCCGGTCTCGGATTTCTGGTGCCGTTGCTTCCGTGGATCGGTGTGTTCGTAGGTGCGGTCCCGTGGATCGCGTTGGCCGCGGTGGAGTCGTTGTTCATCGGACTGTTCGGGCTGCTTGCGGTTCTGGTGGCGAGGTTGCCATGGGCACCCTTGTGGATTGCTGCGACCTGGACGCTCACCGAGTGGCTTCGTTCCAGCGTTCCTTTCGGCGGATTTCCTTGGGGCAGGCTCGCATTCGGTCAATCCGAAGGGTGGCTCCTCCCTCTTGCGAGTGTCGGCGGTGCGCCGCTGCTCAGCTTCGCGGTGGCCCTGACCGGTACCGGCTTGGCAGCAGTTGCAGTCGCTGTCGCGGCCAAACGATGGGACCGAGGATTCTTCGGAGCTGTTGCCGCTGCCCTCGTGCCCGTGATCATTGCTCTCGTGGTGTCGCCGTTCTTGTCCACCATGGATTCCGGTGATCGAACGATCACCGTCGCCGCCATTCAGGGAAGCGTTCCGAGGTTGGGCTTGGACTTCAACTCGCAACGCAAGCAGGTCCTCGACAACCATGTCGCCGAAACCGTGAAACTTGCTGCCGAGGTGGACGCGGGCCGCGTCGATCAGCCTGACGTCGTGATCTGGCCGGAGAACGCCTCGGACATCGACCCCCTGCGAAACGCCGATGCCGCTGCCGACATCACCCGGGCCTCCGAAGCGATCGGAGCGCCGATTCTTGTCGGCACCGTACTCGTGAACGCCGATCGTACGACCACCAATTCGGTGATCGTGTGGGACGGCGCCAACGGTCCTCAGGAACAGCACGACAAGAAGATCATTCAGCCGTTCGGCGAATACCTGCCCTACCGAAGCTTCTTCCGGAACTTCTCCTCGTACGCCGATCGCGCGGGCAATTTCGTTCCCGGCGAGGGCAACGGCGTTGTCCATGCAGCGGGGGTACCCATCGGTGTCGCGACTTGTTACGAGGTGGCGTTCGACCGGGCGTTCCAGGAATCTGTGCGCAACGGTGCACAGTTGCTGGCGGTACCGACCAACAACGCCACTTTCGGGGACACCGAGATGACCTATCAGCAGCTGGCAATGTCGCGTGTGCGGGCAGTCGAGCACGGCCGCGCCGTCGTTGTCGCCGCAACCAGTGGTGTCAGCGCCATCATCGCTCCCGACGGTGCGGTGACTTCGCAAACCGACCTGTTCGTGCCGGCGACCCTGGTGGCGAAGGTGCCGCTCTCGACCAGCTCCACCCTTGCCAGCCGAGTAGGTCCGGTGCCGGAGATCGTGCTCAGCATCATCGCGGTCGGCGCGATTGCCATGGCAGTGCTGGCCCGGCGCCGAGATCAGGCTGAGCACTCACCCGAGGAGACTGCGGCAATCTGAGCCGAGCATCGGATATTAGGGCTGCCGATGTTCCGAGGAGCGCCTACGCGGGTACTCGCTGTGCCACCCGTTCCTGCGTAAGGCAGCTTCTTGTGACCGAGCCTGAGAAAACCGAGCCAGACAAGTCCGAGCCCCGGGATGCAGTTCACAAAACCAGTGTCGTCGACGCGGTTCTGCAGTCACCGCTCGCCGGCCTGTCACCGTGGATCTTGCTGTCTTTGCTCTCCGGGCCGGGAAGGTTCGAGGAATCCGCGGCCGCAGCCCTCGGGTTGTCGCTGCTGATCTTGGCGGCCAGTCACCGGCGCGGCGGCACCGTGAAGCTGTTGGAGGTCTTCGACGTCGTGTTCTTCGGCGTTCTGGCGGCCATCGGCCTCCTCGCGTCGGCGAACACGATTCGGTGGTTCGAACTCTGGGGAGGCGAACTGACCAACATCGCGCTGGTGGTCTTTGCCTTCGGATCGATCCTGCTCCGCAATCCTTTCACTTTGCAGTACGCGAAAGAGTCGACGCCTGAAGAGTATTGGACGACGCCACTGTTTCTGCGCATCAACTACGTCATTACGGCGGTGTGGGCTCTCGCCTTCACCTGGTCGGCCGTGGTGGGCCTGTTCGGAGACGCACTGCTGCACGACGGTGACAACTTCTGGACCGGATGGATTCTGCAGTTGCTCGGAACCTTCTTCGCGATCTCCTTCACCGAGTGGTACCCCGAGTATGCGCCGAACAAGGCCGCTCAGGCTCAGGGCCTCGAAACCGAACCACCGCAGTCGATTTTCAGGCTGTTCGACTTTTTGCCGGTGTTCGTAGCCGTGACCGGCATCGCGGGGTTGGTGACCGACTCCGTTTCCGTGACCGCAGGCGTCACGTTGATTCTGGTCGGCGTGTTCGGACATCTGGCGATGCGAAGATTCACAGTCGACTAGGAGCTCTCGGTGATCTCGCGCCTACGGGAACTTGGTGCACGATCGTCTCGATGACCGGCAGGTGCCGGCTGATGCACGGAATTTGTCCGTTTCTGCGATAGTCAGTGCACCTGCTGTGCAATGGAAACGAGGGAAATTGAGCGTTATTTCGAGTACTGCACACAAGCACGAGCCCCTACACGGAACACGTCCACCAGCGGATCACCGCTTCCTCGGATTCGACACACGAGTCTTCCCACACGCCCTCGCGATCTTGGCGGTGTGGATGCTCTGGACCGTGATCGTGCCCGCCATCGATTCCGCTGTCTCCTCCGAAGATCCAACCGGCGCCGGAGACCGGATGGCCGTGACCGAAACGGTCTCCTTCGCCGTACCTGCGGGCTGGAATGTCGACAGTGGTTTCCGAACCGACCAACATGGCGCGTCCGATTCGCTCCCACGTGTGACGTTGACCGATGGCACCGTCACCGTGAGCGTCGACGCCGACACATTCAGTGGAACTGCCGACGAGCTCCTCTCCCAAACAGATGCCGTGAGTCTTGCGACGAACGGCAGTTCCGTGCTTGCGGTCTCCGGTGCGCGCCAGCCGATCAGCACCGCCGGGGGTCTGAGCGGCGTCCAGGTCAGCTTTGACACTCCGCGGTCCGCCGGATCGGTGACCACATTCGTCGTCGACGGCAAGGGAATTCGGGTACAGGTAGTCGGCCCACCCGATCAGATCGCCGCCCGCAGTCGAGAAATCACCGACATGATCGCCTCTATCGGCACACACGAGGGAGACACCAAGTGAGCACCGATCTCCTCGAAACCCGCTCCCGCGCATTCGATACGACGGCCTGGGGCGAGAAATTTCACTTCTTCCAGCCACGCAACGTCGTGTTCTGGATATACCTGTGGATGTGCGGATTCGGCCTCGTCAAAGGCTGGCAGATGTTTGCTCCCTTCGCCGGATACTTCGGGCGCGCACTCCTCGTTGCCGGCATCGTCGGCGTCATCAGCGCCGCGGTCTGGACATGGTGGTTCCGGCACATCGACCGCTACGAACGCCAACCCGTAGGACTAGTGGTCACCGGCTTCATCTGGGGCGCCACCGCAGCAACGTTCACTATCGCAGTACCCGCGAACGGAGCAGTCGGTTCGCTCTACTCGAAGATTTTCGGGCAGGTATGGGCTCAGGACTGGCATGCGGGCCTCTCTGCACCCTTCGTGGAGGAAACCGCCAAAGGCATCGGCATCGTAGTCCTCCTCGCGCTTGCACCACGCCTGGTGCGCACCGCAACCGACGGCCTGCTCCTCGGTGCTTTCATCGGCTTGGGATTTCAGACCAGCGAAGACTTTCTGTACTCGATTGCCGGCGCAACACAGGGCTTCGGCGCCCACCAAACCGACGGCCTGCTCGGTTCCATCGCCACCCGCACCTACTCCGACATCGTCTCTCATCCCCTGTTCACCGCCCTTTTCTGCGCCGGCGTGATCTATCTGATCGGCACCCCGGCCCAGCCCCGGCGGATCGGACGCGGATTGGCGTTGATCGTGGCACCCATCCTGATCCACGGCGTGTGGGATTCCATGCTCGCGATCGCCGGCGGCAGCAGTTCGCTCGTGTTCGTCATCATGATCGGCGACATCGTCTTCGCGTTCACTGCCTTGTGGATCGCGTTCGTCTGGGCGCACCCACGTGAATCCCACTTCGTCCGTGACATTCTCGCCCCGGAAATCGAGTCCGGCGTCCTGACCGACGCCGAGGTGACAGCCGCCGGCGGATGGCGACAACAACGCACTTACGCGAAAGCCGCACCCACTCGCACCGAACGTCGCCAACGACGACATATCGTTCGTGCCGCGCTGGATCTGTGCAGCGACCTAGCTGTCAGCAAGGGCGACGACAGCCCCCAGGTCGTCGAATCACGCAACGAAATCACCCGCCTCCGCCAAGGAACCGCGGCACAGAGCATCACTCGGTGACCGGGAAGTAGCAGAAGAACCGTTCAGCACCGCAAATCATTCACCCACACCCCAGTCGGCCGGGTGACTGGGCTACCAGTTCACTCCGTATCGAAGTTTGGTGTACCGAAGTTTGGTGTGTCGCGGGGTGGGGGATACAGCTCACACTGGTGCACGAAGCAGCGCCGATGGTTCTCCAGCGCAAGTCCAGGATTTGCGCACTGTCGGCCCGCGAGTGCGCCTGGATGCTGAATGACGTTGCCCTGAAGTGTCTTTGAGGACCGCGAAGCATCCTGAAGTTGCCACGTCGAAGAAGGGCCGAAGTATGACGTCGACTTGTGAACGATCACTCCCCGAAGAACGAGAAAGACCGCCCGGTGTAGAACCGGACGGTCTTGATCGAAGTGCTAGTTCATGCGCCGCGACGCTTGGCCTTCAGCAAATCGAGACGCTCTTTGAGGAGCTCTTCGAGTTCCTCGACCGAGCGACGCTCGAGCAGCATGTCCCAGTGGGTGCGGGGAGGCTTGACCTTCTTGGCTTCGGGAGCAGTCCCCTCCATGAGGGTGCCTTCGAGGCCGTTTCGGCACAACCAGGTGCCGGGGATCTCGGCTTCGTCCGCGAACGGGATGTCGAAGATCTCGCCGTTCTCGCACTTGTACTTGGCCATACGACGGGGCGCGAGGTCATGGTCACGGTCGGTCTCGTAGCTCACAGCTCCGAGTCGGCTACCTCGAAGTACGCGATCTGCCATGGTGGTGTCCTCTCTTCGTTCGTCACCGCTGGTGGGCGCCCTGACTTGGGGAGTAGACGCTCACACTCATCTACAACGCCACGAGCACCCGATTGGTTCCCGTGTGGCGAGAAGACGCAACCTCTCCATCTTACCGGGTACCGTGCGCGTTCATCGAAGGCGTCCGAATCTCGAGTACAGTGTCGATTCATGGCTGAGAGCACGCGCGTCGGATCACCGCAGTCTGCGCGTTCGGGAAACCCGTGTGTGTGGTGTGGTCGAGAGGTCGCGGTGACCGGTGTCGGTCGTCGACGCCGGTACTGCAGCCAGTCTTGTCGACAGCGTGCGTACGAGCAGCGCAATGCCGTCAAGGGCACGTCGATCCCGGCTGACGCCGTCATCTTGACCGCAGTCGAAGCGGTCGAACTCGTGGATCGGATGTTCGAGGTCCGATGCGCTGCCGAAGATGTGGCGACAGCAGTTGCCGAGGGCGCAGAGAGTTCAGAGCTCACACAGTTGTGTGAACGGTTGACCGAGCTTGCCCGCGAAGCCGAACGTTTCCGGTAGAGCAGGTGTGGGCAACCGGTTTCTAGCCTTGCGTCGAGCACTGCAACACTGCGGTGCTCCTGACGCCTGACGACGACAAATTTTGATCCTGAGTTCGGACCTTCGGGGAGGTTCGGACTTCGAAGCGGCCCTTCGTCGAGGTCGATGACCTTCGGCTGCGCTCTCGCAGGATCGCCACATGGTTTCCACTCGATATCGAGGCGGTGCGATGTTTCTCTTCATTCCCCGAGCCACACTTCCCGGCGCTGATCGTGGCAACGCTGATCGTCACAACGCTGTGTGGGGGTGGTCGTGATGGATACCGACAAGAGGATCGACCCGCTCACCGGATCGCGAAGCCTGCCGGCAGGAGCGTTCCCCCTGTCAGCGGTGCAGCGCAGCATGTGGTTTGCGCAGCAACTTCACCCGACGGTCCCGTACTTCATCGCGCAGTACATCGAGTTCCACGGCGATTTGGACATGCAACTGCTCAGTCGCGCCGCGGTGGAGGCTGCCCACGAGTTCGAATCACCGTTTCTACGGTTGATGTACCCGGATGGGGAGCCCTGCCAGATCGTGGACTTCACGATCGACCCGGGCATCGACTACTTCGACTTCCGCGAGCGTGAGAACCCTCGGCAGGCTGCCTCGGAGTGGATGGACAACGATTACGCGACGACGCTCGATCTGACTCGCGATCGTCTCGTCGAGATGACAATTCTTCAAACTGGTGATCGGGATTACCTGTGGTACACCAGGATTCATCACGTCGCTCTCGACGGATACAGCGGTATGACGATCGTCAATCGGATTGCGGCGATCTACACCGCAGCCGTCGAAGGTCGAGAGCCTGCGGTGAACAAGGCGCTCGACGTCACGACGCTGTCCGAGCTCGACCAGAAGTACCGCGAATCGAGTCGATTCGAAGCCGACCGCGAGTACTGGGCCCAGCGTGTGTCGGGCGTCGAACACGGTTCGACGTTGGCCACCCGTGAGGGACCCCCGACTGCACGCAGTGAACTTGTCAGTGCCGCGATGTCGACGAACAGCCTTGCTGCCTTGGACGAGTGGAATTCACGTTCCGGTGCAACTCCGGCCGCAGTGTTGATTTCGGCACTGGCGTGCTACCTGTCCCGCAGTACCGGCTACGACGACGTGCTGATCAACCTGCCGGTTTCCGCGAGGACGACGGCACCGCTGCAGCGGTCCGGCGGAATGCTGGTCAACGTCGCGCCGCTACACATCCACGTAAACCCGGACGAAAGTGTCGACGATCTGGTCGGGCGCGTGCAACTCGAACTTCTCGGTGCGCTTCGTCATCAGCGATGCAGCCTCGAGGACATCCGGCGTGATGCCGGTCTGACCGTCGGCGACGCGCGTCTGTCCGGCCCGATGATGAATGTGATGCTCTTCCGGCAGGAGATAACCCTCGGGCCACTGACCGGTGAGTATCACATCGTCACGTCGGGTCCGGTCGAGGATCTGCTGGTCAACGTGTACCAGAGCGGCGATCCGGCGCAGACGTTGATCGACTTTCGCGGAAACCCCAATCGCTACGGACACGACGAACTGGCCGAGCACCACCGGGCGTTCACCGAGTTGGTCGCAGAACTGACAGCAGCACCGGCCGGTACGCCGATGAACCGGATTCATCCGGCAAGTGCCGAGGTAGGGGCGCGCAGTGCACAGCGCAGGGAACTCGAGCGGTTCTGGGCGAGATACCTGGGGGACTCCGACGAGGGCCCCACACTGGACCTCGAGACACTGGGCCTCGAGCGAATCGACGCCGAATCGGAGCCCACCGGTACGAATCGGCTGAGCGTCCCACTCGATCCCGCGGTCGCCGAACTTGCGCGCACGGAAGGCGTCTCCCTCTTTGCCGTTGTCCATGCCGCATTTGCTGCGTTGCTGTCGAGATCGACCGAGCGCCGGGACGTGCTGATCGGAACGAGGACCGAGTGGGGAACTCTGCCCCTGCGCTGCGAGGTCGATCCGGCGGCGCCGTTCGACGAGTTCGTGAGTTCTCTTGCTCGAGAACGCGATACGTTGTCGATTCGATCGGCGGCAGGTGTCCCCGCACTGCCCGAGTTGCACGTCCACCTCAACGACGGCTCGCAGGAGACCACGATTGCCGGCCTCGACGTGGCGATCGACGTCCACGCAGATACCGGCGCCCTCGAGGTTGCGTACTCCACGCAGCACTACGCCGAATCCACGGTCCGAGCCTTCCTCTCGCGACTGGTGCGGATCCTTGCAGGCGCAGCAGCAGCCCCGCGAACGCCGGTCGGAGACCTCGATCTCCTCGACGACTTCGAGCGTGAGTCCCTGGTACCGGCGCGGGGAGCGACCGCGTCCTCCCCGTTGACCCTCCCCGATATTCTCCGCCGGGCCTCGGCTGTGAACCCCGATGCCCCAGCGCTCGTTTTCGGTGATCGTGAGGTGAGCTACCGGGATCTCGACGCCGAGTCGAACACACTCGCCCGTGAACTGATCAACAGGGGAGTCGGCCCCGGCACCTATGTCGCCCTTGCGCTGTCGAGGTCTCTCGAATCGGTGACCGCGACGTGGGCGGTGGCCAAGACCGGCGGTGCCTTCCTCCCGATCGATCCGCACTACCCCGAGGATCGTATTCGGTACATGCTCACCGATTCGGGAGCTGTAGTCGGAATCAGTGTGGGGGAGCACCACGGCGGGCTCGCCGATTCGGTGGATTGGCTGCTCCTCGACGAACTGGACACCTCGCACCATTCCGATGCACCGGTCGACGACGCCGAGCGGCGTACGCGCCTGAGCTACGACGATCCGGCATACCTCATCTACACGTCCGGCTCCACTGGTGTCCCCAAAGGCGTCGTGGTCAGTCACCGCGGGCTGAGCAGCTTCGCCGACGAAGAACGAGTCAGGTTCGGAGTCGAACCTGGAGACCGCACCCTGCATTTCTCTTCGCCGAGCTTCGACGCTTCGGTCCTCGAACTCCTCCTTGCCTTCGGGGGCGCGGCAACGATGGTGATCGCGCCGCCCACCGTGTACGGCGGCGACGAACTGGCACAGGTGATGCGTATCGGACGGGTCACCCACGCCTTCGTCACCCCGGCCGCGCTGGCAACAGTCGATCCCGCCGGCCTACCGGATCTACGAGTGGTCGTGACCGGCGGCGACGCATGCTCACCCGCGCTGGTGGATCAGTGGTCACACGGACGCTCGATGTTCAACGCGTACGGACCGACCGAAACCACCGTCGTCGCCACTCTGACCGGACCGCTGAGCAGCGATGTTCCCGTCACCATCGGGAAGCCGATGCGCGGAGCCGCAACCGTCCTCCTGGACTCGCGGCTTCAACCGGTGCCGATCGGTGTCGCCGGCGAGCTCTATGTGAGCGGTGTCGGTTTGGCGCGCGGGTACCACGCGCGTGCCACGATTACGGCCGAACGATTTGTTGCCGACCCCAACGGTGTTGCGGGAGAGCGCATGTACCGCACGGGTGACCTCGCGCGGTGGAACGGCGAGGGTGAGCTGGAGTACCTCGGCCGGAGCGACTTCCAGATCAAGATCCGCGGTTTCCGCGTCGAGCTCGGCGAGATCGACGACGTGCTGCGCCGCCACCCGAGCGTCGCACAGGCAGTCACCGCCGGAGTTGCGGGCCCGAGTGGGGAAACACTGTTGGCGGCGTACGTCACGGCGGCTGCGGGCACACACATCGACAACTCCGAGCTGGTCGCCCACGCGAGATCTTCGTTGGCAGCCCACATGGTTCCGGCGCGGATCGTCGTCCTCGACTCCATTCCGTTGACTCCGGCAGGAAAGATCGACAGGAAAGCGTTACCGGACATCGATTCTGTGGGCGGGTCGGCTGAATACCGTGCCCCTGAGACCTCGACCGAGAAGCGAATTTCGGCGGTGTTCTGCGATCTGCTCGGTATCACCCGGGCGGGAGCAGACGACAGTTTCTTCGACCTCGGCGGTGACTCGTTGATCGCGACCCGCGTCGTGTCGCGAGTCAACGGAGCTCTCGGAACGACGCTGAGCGTTCTCGACCTCTTCGAGGCGCCGACCGTCTCCGCTCTGGCAGCACGTGCCGACCTCGCGGACTCGCGGAACACACGTGCCCCGGCACTGACGCGTATCGATCGCCCTGACCGGATACCGGTATCTCTGGCGCAGCAACGAATGTGGCTGACCAATCAACTCGATCCGAGTTCGCCGGCGTACAACATTCCGATCGCGGTTTCGATGACCGGCGATCTCGACGTCGATGCACTGTTCACCGCGCTGCGGGACGTGATCGTTCGACACGAGATCTTGCGGACCGTTTTCCCCGAGAGTGCGCGTGGCCCCGTCCAGCACGTTCTCGGTGTGGACGAGATGTTCGATCATCTCGAGGTGGAAACGGTGCCTGCCGCAGCGACCTCGGCGCGGGCGAGTGAGCTCGCGCGAGAGGGATTCGACGTCAGCGAATCGGTGCCGATCCGCGCGACTCTGCTCGAGGTGAACGAACGCGAGCACACCTTGGTCCTCGTCGTGCACCACATTGCAGCAGACGGCCTGTCGATGGCGCCGCTGGCTCGTGACGTGATGGTGGCGTACGCCTCGCGGGCGAGCGGACGCGTGCCGGCGTGGCTGCCACTCGAAGTGCAGTACGGCGATTTCAGCGAGTGGCAACGCGGAGCGCTCGGTGAAGCGTCCGACCCGGATTCGATTCTTGCCGAGCAGTTGCGGTTCTGGTCGCACACGCTCACCGAACGCGGTGAGCTCGCGGAACTGCCGATGGATCACCCGCGGCCTGCGGGTGTCTCGCTGCGCGGTGACGATCTCGATTTCCGGATCGACTCCGCGACGTACCGCCGGGTCGGCGAGATCGCGGCGCGCAGCGACGTCAGCGTGTTCATGGTGATCCACGCCGCGCTGGCCGTCCTGCTCAGCCGAGAATCCGGAGCGAACGACATCACGATCGGCACTCCGGTGGCCGGGCGGAGCGAGCGCGCTCTCGACGACGTCGTCGGAATGTTCGTCAACACGGTGGTGCTGAGGACGGTTCTCGAGGGGGGACTCACCTTCGGTGAAGTTCTCACCCGCGTCCGCGACGTCGACGTGGCGGCCTTGCAGCACACCGAAGTGCCGTACGACGTACTCGTCGAATGCCTCGCAGACAACCAGGCGCCGCTGTTCCAGGTGATGCTGGTGATGCAGGGCGCCGCTCCCACCGAGGTCACTTTGCCCGAACTCGAGGTCACGGTCGACGAACTGTCGACGGGCGCGGCAAAGTTCGACCTTCAGGTCATTCTCACCGACCGCGGCGACCATCTCGACGGCCAGTTGAACTACGCCAGCCAGCTTTTCGACTCGGACACCATGTCCGGCCTCGCTGATCGCTTCACGATGCTCCTCGACGCGGTAGCTGCCTACCCGGAATCCGTCGTCGGCGACGTCGATCTCACAGCTCCGGGCGAGGCGGAACTGGTCCTCGAGCGTTGGAATGCCACCGAACACGCCGTACCGATCACCACCCTCTCGGACCTGGTGGCGGAGCAGGCAGCCCGGACACCCGAGGGGGCCGCGCTGGTCTACGGCGAGCGGACACTGACCTATGCGGAGTTCGACGCGAGGGTCGGTGAACTTGCCAGAACCCTCATCGCCCGCGGGGTCGGCCCGGACATGCGCGTCGCGGTGTCGATTCGACGGTCACCGGAACTACTCGTCGCGGTCCACGCCGTGATCCGTGCCGGTGCGGCATACGTCCCGGTGGATCCCGATCATCCCGCCGAGCGCATCGCGTACGTCTTCGACATCGCGGAACCGATCTGCGTGCTGAGCCGGCCCCAGGACCACGGCGCTTTTCCCGCGCGAGTCCCGATCGTGGACGTCGATCTCGATCGTCAGGTGTCCAAGACGGCGCCGATCACCGACGCTGATCGGCTCGGACCCCTGCGCCCGGACAATGCTGCTTACGTGATCTTCACGTCCGGATCGACGGGTCGACCGAAAGGTGTTGCAGTATCACACCGTTCGATCGTCAATCGCCTGCTGTGGATGCAGGACACGTACCCCCTTCACGCGTCGGACGTGGTGCTGCACAAGACCCCGGTGACCTTCGACGTCTCGGTGTGGGAACTGTTCTGGCCCCTGCAGACCGGCGCGCAGTTGGTGATCGCGGAACCGGACGGGCACCGTGATCCCGGGTACCTGTCGGCGTTGATTGCCGACAGAGGCGTCACGACGGCGCACTTCGTTCCGTCGATGCTCGCGGAATTCGTCGCTGCCGCGACTGCCGGGCAGTGTGCGAGCCTGCGTCAGGTGTTCTGCAGCGGTGAAGCCCTCGCGCCTACCACTGCGGAGGCGTTCACCCGTCTGAGTTCTGCGGGACTGTTCAACCTGTACGGACCCACAGAGGCTGCCGTCGACGTCAGCGCCGCCGAATTCACCCCCGACATGACCGTCACCGTTCCCATCGGTGCGCCCGTGTGGAACACCCAGCTCTATGTCCTCGACGGGCGGCTGCATCCGGTTCCGGTCGGCGTTCACGGCGAGCTGTATCTGGCGGGAGTGCAACTGGCGCGTGGATACCTCGGGCGCAGCGATCTCACCGCCGACAGGTTCGTGGCCGACCCGTACGGCCCGTCTGGCACCCGGATGTACCGAACCGGTGATGTCGTCCGGTGGCGCGCCGACGGGCTGCTCGACTATGTCGGTCGACGCGATTTCCAGGTCAAGATCCGCGGGCAGCGCATCGAACTCGCCGAGGTCGAAGCAGCGTTGCTCAGGCTGCCCGGTGTCACGCAAGCTGCTGCTCTCGTCCATCACGACGACGTGGTCGGTGACAGTTTGGTCGGCTACGTCATCGCCGAGACCGGCACTTCGATCGACACGGACGGTCTACGCACCGAGTTGAGAGGTCTCCTTCCGGCCTACATGGTTCCCGCGGTGGTCATCGCCCTCGACGTGTTCCCTCTCGGTTCGACCGGCAAGCTTGATCGGAAGGCTCTGCCCGCGCCCAGCTTCGACAGTTCGCAGACGTATCTGGCGCCGCGAACACCGCTCGAAGCGCAGTTGGCGGCGATCTTCGAGGAACTTCTCGAATCCGGGGCAGTCGGTGTTCACGACAACTTCTTCGAGATCGGCGGAAACAGCCTCGTCGCTGCACGCGCTGTGGCGCGCGTGAACGATTCGCTGTCGTTGAACTTGTCGATCAGAGAGTTGTTCGACGCGCCGACCGTTGCGCAGTTGGCGGTCGAGTGCGCCACGGCTCGAGGGGGAGCGGCAGTCCTTCCGCTCGAGGCATTGCCGCGGCCACAGACGATCCCGCTGTCGCTGGCACAAAAGCGCATGTGGTTCGTCAATCAATTCGACGTCACGTCCGCGGCGTACAACGTCGCCATAGCGATCAGGCTGAGAGGCCGGTTGGACGTTGCCGTGTTGGAGGGCGCGATCACCGACGTGCTTACTCGCCACGAATCGCTGCGCACGCTGTTTCCCATGATCGAGGGAGTGCCGGCGCAGGTGATCGTCGAACCCGGTGAAGCGTTGGGCGCGCTGCCGATTGTCGCCGCGAACGCCGAAGCGGTACTCGGGGAGATCGAACGTCTCACCTCGAGGGGCTTCGACGTCACGCAGGCTCCACCGATCAGGGCGGAACTGATCGAGGTCGACGAAGAAGATCACGTCCTGACCGTGGTCGTCCATCACATCTGCGCCGACGGATTCTCGATGGCACCGTTGGCGTTCGACGTGATGAGCGCGTACTCGGCAAGGCATCGAGGTGAGGCGCCCGACTGGTCTCCTCTTCCGGTCCAGTACGCGGACTTCGCCATCTGGCAGGAAAGGGCTCTCGGTCGGATCGACGAAGCGGACAGCACTCTTGCCGGTCAGCTCGAGTACTGGACACGTCAACTGGCGAGTGTTCCCGAACTTCTTGCGCTCCCCGCAGATCGACCGCGTCCGCGTGTGCAGGATCTCTCGGGCGGCGTCGTTCGATTCGACATAGATGCCGGCATCCACCGCCGTCTGAGCGAAACCGCGATCGAACACCGAAGCAGTATGTTCATGGCGGTACACGCCGCATACGCAGTGCTCGTGGCGAGATTGTCCGGCATGGAAGACATCACGATCGGCTCACCGATCGCCGGGCGCGGAAATGCCCTGCTGGATCCGATGGTCGGTATGTTCGTCGGCACGTTGGTCCTGCGCGCCGACGTCGACCCCGCCGCCTCGTTCACCGATCTGTTGGCCAGAGTTCGCAGCACCGACCTCGACGCCTTCGCTCACGCAGACGTCCCCTTCGAGCGCGTCGTCGATGCGCTGGCTCCGGAGCGGTCGACGTCGCATTCACCGTTGTTCCAGGTGATGCTGGAGTTCAAGAACACCACTCGGCCAGCAGTTCGTCTGACGGATTTGGACGTCGAGGTCCTCGAACTCGAATCCGCCGTCTCGAATTTCGATCTGCAACTCACGCTTGCCGAGACCTTCGACGACGACGGCCGGCCGGCGGGAATCGAGGCCGGGTTCACCTACGCCAGCGCCCTGTTCGACGAGTCGACCGTCGAAGGTTTCGCTCGATACCTGGTTCGGATTCTCGGTGCTGTCACCGAATCACCGCACACGCCGGTCGGCGACATCGATCTCGTGAGTGATCTCGACACGATTCGCGCCGTCGCACCGGAACTTCCCGAGCAGGTTCACTTCTCGACGTTGCTCGAGCGGAAGTACGTCGACGAACCGCAGAGGACTGCACTGATTTTCGGCGACCGCCATCTGACCTACTCCGATCTGGACCGCCGCGCCAACCGGCTTGCACGACTGTTGATCAGCCGCGGGGTCGGTCCGGAATCCGTTGTCGCCCTGGCATTACCACGCTCACTGGAATCCGTGGTCGCGATCTGGGCGGTTGCCCGGTCCGGCGCTGCATTCGTACCCGTCGACCCGGCGTATCCCGTCGACCGCGTGCACCACATGATCAACGACTCGGGAGCGGGCGTCGTTCTCACCACCGCCGAGCATGTGGGTGTCGTCCCCGACGAGGCAGACGCCGTTCTGCTCGATCAGGCAAAGACACTCGCAACCCTCGAACAGATCGGTGATCAGCGGATAGATGCCTCGGAGCTGCTGGCTGCGGTGTCCCTGGACAACCCGGCCTATGTCATCTACACCTCCGGTTCCACCGGCGTCCCCAAAGGCGTCATGGTCACTCACCGTGGGCTTTCGGCACTTGCCGAGCAGGAACGCAGTCGCTTCCGCGTCGAGTCGACCTCGCGCACGCTGCATTTCAGCTCACCGAGCTTCGACGCCTCGATTCTCGAACTCCTGATGGCTGTTGGTGCCGGGGCCACGATGGTCATCGCCCCACCGAGCATCATCGGCGGAACCGAACTGACGAGTCTGATCGCCGACCAGCACGTCACGCACGCCTTCATCACACCAGCCGCACTGGCCACGGTCGATCCGAGCGGACTGAACGAGCTGGTGTGCATCGGAACCGGCGGCGACGTCTGCCCACCCGACCTCGTCGCCGCCTGGGTCAGCGATCACCGGATCATGATCAATGCCTACGGACCAACCGAATCGACGGTCGTCGCCAGCATCACCGAGCCGATGTCCCCGACCGATCGAGTCACGATCGGTCGCCCGTCGACAGGCATCACCGCGTGGGTCCTCGACAATCGCCTGCACCGCGTCCCGGTCGGAGTGACGGGAGAGCTGTACGTCAGCGGCGACGGACTCGCCCGCGGTTACCGAAACCGCGCCGGCACGACCGCCGAACGATTCGTGCCCAATCCCGCGGGCAGTGCGGGCACACGGATGTACCGAACCGGCGACCTCGCCAGGTGGAACAAGAACGGCGAACTCGAGTACCAGGGTCGAGGCGATTTCCAGGTCAAGATTCGCGGATTCCGCATCGAACTCGGCGAGATCGAGGCAGTTCTGGCTCGCTATCCCGGCGTTGCACATTCCGTGGTGACCACGCTCGAACGTGACGGAGGCGCCGCACGGATCGTCGGATACGTCGTGCCTGCCAACGACGCTCAGACTGTGGATCCCGAGGCCGTCATCGCGTTCGCGGGCTCGGCTCTGGCCCCGTACATGGTTCCTGCGGTCGTGGTCGTTCTCGACGAACTGCCGATGACTGCCAACGGAAAGCTCGACCGCCGAGCCCTGCCGGTTCCCGACTTGCGAGCAACCCAGGCACGCTCGCGGGCCGCCGAATCCGATACCGAACGCACGCTGGCCGCCTTGTTCGTCGATGTCCTCGGTGTCGAATCGGTGGGCGTCGACGACTCGTTCTTCTCGATGGGCGGCGATTCGATCATGTCGATTCAGCTCGTCGCCCGTGCCCGCGATGCCGGGCTCGTCTTCACCCCGCGTGACGTCTTCGAGGTGAAATCGGTCGCCGGTCTTGCGGTTTTGCTGGCATCGACCAAGGACGACGAACCCGAGGTGCTCGAGGAACTTCCCGGAGACGGCGTGGGCCACGTGCCGTTGATGCCGGTGGCTCAGTGGTGGCTCGACCGGCTCGGCTCCGATCTCCGAGGTCTCGATTCGTTCTCCCAAGCGACTCTTCTCAACGCGCCGCACGGGCTTCACAGTGTGGAGCAGTTGACCGCGGCTCTTCAAGTTGTTCTCGATCGTCACGACGTCCTTCGCGCACGCCTCGAGCTCGACGGCGAGCGCAGGCTTGTTGTCGGCGAGCCGGGATCTGTTGCAGCCGAGAATATTTGCCGGGTGATCGAGGTAGAGGCCGAGCCGGGCACCGCGGTGTTCGACGGGGCGATCGTCGACGCACTGGGCGGTGCGCGTCGAGAACTCGACCCCGGCCGGGGCGTGATGGTGCGGGTCGTCTGGTTGTCCGGCGTGCGCAACACCGGCCGGCTGCTCCTGGTGATCCACCACCTCGCCGTCGACGGTGTCTCCTGGCGCGTCCTCGTGCCGGAACTTGCGTCGGCTTTCCACCGCATCGATGCAGGCGAGGAACCGGAGCCGTCGTACTCGGGCACGTCGGTTCGTCGTTGGTCGCATGCGCTCCGCGACATCGCGCCCGATCGAAGAGTCGAATTGCCCCGGTGGCGTTCGATACTCGAAGGTGCCGACCCGCTGATCGGAACCCGGCCGCTGGACCCGCGGCTCGACACGTTCGATTCGGTCGGCCGAGTTGTCGCCGACGTACCCGTCGAACTGTCCGACACAGTCCTGACCACGCTTCCGGCGCTTTTCGGTGGATCAGTCAACGACGGTCTCGTTGCTGCTCTCGCACTGGCACTGACGCAGTGGAGGCAGGCACAGGGCATACGAACCGACAACGTGCTCATCTCGATGGAGGGCCACGGACGCGAAGCTCACGTGGTGCCCGGTGCGGACGTCCTGCACACGGTCGGCTGGTTCACCAGCGTCTTCCCGATGCGGATCGACCTCGCCGGCATCGACATCGCGGAAGTGATGAGCAGCGCCCCAGAGGCAGCGGTGGTGCTCAAGCGTGTCAAGGAAGAACTCTTGGGTGTTCCGGACAGCGGCATCGGCTACGGAGTTCTGCGTTACCTCGACGAGGTGGGTCGAGCGGAACTCGAAGACCTCCGCCAACCGCAGATCTCGTTCAACTATCTGGGCCGTTTCTCCGGCACCGAAGCAGGAGAGTCACTGGGGGACTGGGCACTGGCCCGGGACGTCGATCTGGAAGCGGCAGCGCGGTCCGAGATGCCAGTGGGTTCGGTCCTGGACGTCAACGTCGTCACCACCGAGATCTCGGGCGCACCGCACATCGGTGCCACTATCGCCTATCCCACCGGCGTGCTGGCAGAGCGCGATGCTCGCGCCATCGCCGACCTCTGGGTGCAGGCGTTGCGCGCGCTGGCCACCTATGCCGAACACAGCGAACGCGGGGGACTCACCCCGTCGGACATCGACCTGATCGACCTCGACCAGGATTCCATCGACCACCTCGAGCGCGAGTTCCCGACACTGACCGACGTCTGGTCCCTCTCACCACTGCAATCCGGACTGCTCTTCCACGCCCGCTACGCCGAACACACTGTGGACGCGTACACCGTCCAACTCGCACTCGAACTCGACGGCGTCGACGCGTCCCGGTTGCACCGCGCCGCACAGGCACTGCTCGACAGACACGAGAACCTACGCGCGGCGTTCACGACCGACACTGGTGGACGATCGGTGCAGGTGATCAACGCAGACGTTGACGTGCCGTGGACCGAGATCGACATCTCTCCGTTGGCCCCCACCGAACAAGCGACCGAAATACGCGAGCTTCTCCATGCGGATCGGGTCCGCGGCTTCGACATGGCCACTCCGCCCCTGCTGCGGTTCCTGCTTCTGCGAACCGGTGACGACGCGTATCGGTTGATCCTGACCAACCACCACATCCTCCTCGACGGATGGTCGATGCCGCTGTTGGTCCGCGACCTACTGACGCTCTACGCGACAGACAGTGATCACAGTGCCATCCCACGCGTGCACCCCTACCGGGACTATCTGAGCTGGATCAGCACTCGCGACGACAGCGTGTCGATCGAAGCCTGGGGCGAAGCACTCCGCGGACTCGACGACCCGACGCTGCTGACCGGAACCCACGCTGTCGACGAGGACGGCGCGACTTCACGCTCGACCACCACAGCCCTCGGAGAACGTGAGACGGAACTTCTGCGTGGATTCGTCCGCTCCCGTGGCCTGACGACAGCCTCCTTGATCCAGGTGGCCTGGGGAATCGTGCTCGCCGAACTCCTCGGCCGCGACGACGTCGTCTTCGGTGGAACCGTCTCCGGCCGACCACCCCAGGTGTCCGGCGTCGAGTCGATGGTGGGTCTGTTCATCAACACTGTCCCCGTCCGAGTTCGCCTCGATCCAAGAGAGTCCCTGGCGGCGCTGTGCGTTCGCGTCCAAGCGGAACAGGCGCGGTTGTCCGATCACCATCATGTCGGGCTTTCTCACATCACTTCGGCAGTGGGGGCCGCTGCATCGTTCGACACGCTGACTGTGTTCGAGTCGTATCCCGTCGATCGCGGTGGACTCTCCTCCGGCACCGACATCGCCGGAATGCACGTTCTCGACGTCCACGACGCCGAGGATGCCGCGCACTATCCACTGGCAATCGTCGCCTCTGCGGCCGACGGGCGACTGCGGCTCAAATTCGAGTATTTCCCGGGAGTCCTGGGCGATCACGACATCGACGCGATCGCCGACCGGTTGCTCCGCACCCTCGAGCTGATCACCGCACAACCGGATCTGCCGCTGGCGAAACTGCGTTTGATGCCGGATTCGCAAGTGCAGCAGTTGGTTCCCGCGCGCGGCAGGCAGGGCCGCTCGGTCAGGACACTCGATCGCATCTTTTCGGACACCGCGAGCAGATTCCCCGAACGGGTCGCGCTGTCCTGTGGTGAGAGAAAGATGACCTATCGAGAGCTGGACGAGGCGTCGAATCAGTGGGCGCGCGTGCTGATCGCTGAAGGCGCCGGGCCGGATTCACGGGTGGCGATCTGTGTGGAACGCTCCTTCGAATCCGTCGCAGCGGTCTGGGCGATCACCAAGACCGGCGCCGCCTTCGTGCCGATCGATCCTCGCTACCCGAGTGACCGGATCTCGTTCATGCTCGAGGACTCGGCATCCTCGCTCGGATTGACCACGGCTGCCCACAGACCCGGCGACGGCGGTGTGACGAAGTGGCTCGAACTCGACGACCCGACGAGCATCGCTCGGCTCTCCGGAGTATCCGCGGCGCCGCTACGCGAGGACGAGCGTCGAGGAACCCCGCGGTTGGAGAACACTGCCTACCTCATCTACACCTCGGGCTCGACCGGCCGACCCAAGGGCGTCGTCGTCACGCACACCGGTCTCGAGAACTTCGCCGACGAACAGCGTCATCGCTACGGTCTCACCGAGAATTCACGCGCACTGCATTTCGCCTCTCCGAGCTTCGACGCCTCCGTTCTCGAGTATCTACTCGCCTTCGCCGTCGGCGGTGAACTGGTCGTAGCTCCCACCACCGTCTACGGAGGAACCGAACTGGCCGACGTTCTCCGCGAGGGACATGTCACCCACGCGTTCATCACGCCTGCAGCGCTGACGTCGGTGGATCCCGAGGGAATCGACGAACTGACCACCATCACGGTGGGCGGCGAGGCGCCCTCGGCGGACCTGGTGCGCACCTGGGCGCCGGGAAGATCGTTCGTCAACGTCTACGGACCCACCGAAACCACCATCTCCTGCAACCTCAGCGACCCCATCCCGGCCGGCGAGAAGGTCTATCTCGGACCGCCGAACCGCGGATTCAGCGAGGTCGTCCTCGATCGCAGACTTCAACCGGTGTCCGTCGGAGTTCCCGGCGAACTGTATGTCGCCGGACTCGGACTCGCGCGCGGCTATCACGGGCGCTCACCACTGACGAGCGAACGATTTGTCGCCAACCCGTACGGCGAGCCGGGGGAGCGGATGTACCGCACGGGCGACGTGGTGCGCTGGCGCAGCGACCGCACCATCGAGTACCTCGGACGCAGCGACTTCCAGGTCAAGATCCGCGGCTTCCGTATCGAACTCGGCGAGGTCGACACGGCGTTGGGTCAGCTGCCCGGCGTGGAGTACGCGGTCACGTTGGCGGTGCGCGGACCCTCCGACGAGCAGGCCTTGGCGGCATATGTCGTCTGCGACGACGAACGCCGGGTGAGCGCCGAGGACATCCGGGCGGCGGCACGGGAGCTACTGCCGGCACACATGGTGCCCGCAAGCGTCGTCGTGCTCGACGAACTACCGCTGACCGGCGTCGGCAAGGTCGATCGGGCTGCTCTTCCGGCGCCTCGTTTCGACACCGATGCCGAAACACTCACTGCACCGGCCACCGAGTTGGAACGGCTGGTGGTGGGCGTTTTCGAGGACGTGCTCGGAGTGTCTCCGATCGGTATCGACACTCACTTCTTCGACGTCGGCGGAAACTCACTGACCGCGACCCGCGTCATCGCCCGCGTCAACGCACTTCTCGGCACCGACATCGGCGTTCGAGGATTGTTCGAGTCTCCGACAGTTCGGCAGCTGTCTCGTCTGGCGGAGAGCGTCGGCCGCGGCGAGAACCCCAGACCACCGTTGACTCGGCGATCCCGCCCGGACCCACTGCCCGTGTCACTGGCACAGAAGCGGATGTGGTTCCTCAACCAGTTCGACGTGACGTCCCCCGCCTACAACGTTCCCCTGGCAGTGCGCCTCGACGGCGATCTGGACTTCGCCGCATTGCAGGCCGCGGTAGCGGACGTACTGGGGCGCCACGAGAGCTTGCGGACGAAGTTCCCCTCGATCGACGGACAGCCGGTTCAGCAGGTGATGTCCAGCGACGAGGTCATGCCGATCCTGGAGCCGGAAATCGTCACTGCTGCCAGAGTGTCCGATCGAATCCTCGAGCTGGCCTCGGCAGGCTTCGACGCCTCGGCCGAAGTTCCGATCCGCTGCGCGGTCCTGCGCGTCGACGGGGACGAGCGCAGGCACGTACTCGTGATCGTCGTCCACCACATCGTCGCCGACGGGTTCTCGATGAACCCCCTGGCAGCGGACGTGGCAGCGGCTTATGCGGCCCGCAGTGCCGGGAGTGCGCCGAACTGGTCGGAACTGGCCGTGCAGTACGGCGACTTCGCTGTGTGGCAGCACGAAGTGCTCGGCTCCGAGGAAGATCCGGACTCGGCTCTGACCCGTCAGCTCGATTACTGGAAGGACCGACTCGCGGGACTCGGTGAACCGATCGCGTTGCCGACGTCGTTCCCACGTCCGGCAAAGCCGTCCATGGTCGGCTCGGTCCACCGGTTCGCGGTATCGCCGCAGACCCATCGGGCGCTGACCGACCTGGCACGTGAGCACGGCACCACCATGTTCATGCTCATGCACGCAGCACTGGCGGTACTTGCGGCGCGCCTGGCCGGTACCGAGGACATCGCCATCGGGACACCCGTCGCCGGCCGCGGCGAGGCCGAACTCGATCACCTGGTCGGTATGTTCGTCAACACTCTCGTGCTGCGAACACAGATCACGCCCGACGCGTCGTTCGAGGACGTCCTCGCCCAGGTTCGCGAAGGCGACCTCGGCGCGTTCCAGCACACCGATTTGCCCTTCGAAAGGTTGGTCGACGCACTCGACCCGGAACGCTCGACTTCGCACACTCCGTTGTTCCAGATCCTCATCGAGTTCCGCAACAATGCACTCCCACAACTCGAATTGCCGGGGCTGTCGGTCTCGGGAGTCGAGTTCGACCTACCCGTCGCCAAGTTCGATCTGCAACTCTCGGTCACCGAGCGTTACGACGCGGATGGCGGAACGGATGGCATCGACGCCGAATTCATCTACGCCACAGACCTGTTCGACGGTGACTTGATCGATTCGTTCTCACGCAGACTGCTCACCATCCTCGAGGCGGTCTCCCGAGAGCCGTCGACTCCTACCGGTGACATCGACGTCGTGAGCGCCGACGAGCGTCGACAGATGCTGACCGAGTGGAACACTCACGCCGAACCGGCTCCAGCGGACAACATCGCGGACCGATTCTTCGAGGCTGTTGCAGCACATCCGTCGTCGACCGCGGTCAACGACAGCGACGGCGCCATGACGTACGCCGAACTGGACGGGCGCGCTAACCGCCTGGCCCGACTCCTGATCGGCCGCGGTATCGGTCCGGAATCCGTGGTTGCCGTTGCAATGCCCAGAACCACCGATCTCGTGCTCGCCCTCGTCGCCGTCATCAAAACCGGAGCGGCATACCTGCCGGTCGACATCACCTACCCGGCCGAGCGCATGCGGTTCCTCTTCGACGACGCGCGGCCGGTATGCCTGGTCACGACCGGAGACTTCCGAAGCGACCTACCTTCGGAGATCATCGAATCCGGCATAGACGTCGTCGAACTCGGATCGCCGGAGATCGCGGTACGCCTCGATCACTCCGCGCCCCATCGCATCACCGACGCGGACCGGACGACACCACTTCTGCCCGACGCGATCGCGTACATCATCTACACGTCCGGATCCACAGGGCGCCCCAAAGGTGTCCAGGTCAGCCACCGAAACGTCCTGACTCTGATGGACAACACCGCCCCGACGTTCGGGTTCGACGACACGGACGTGTGGACGATGTTCCACTCGTACGCATTCGACTTCTCCGTCTGGGAGTTGTGGGGGCCGCTGCTACACGGCGGCCGACTGGTCGTCGTCGACTACTACACGACCAGATCACCGGACATGTTCCACGAACTGCTCCGCCGGGAGCGAGTGACGGTCCTGAACCAAACGCCCACCGCCTTCTACCAACTCGCCGAAGCCGACCGTGCGTACTCACCGAACGGCACCGGTCCCGACCTTGCACTGCGTTACGTCGTCTTCGGTGGCGAAGCGCTCGACCTCGGGCAGTTGCGCAAGTGGTACGACAGGCGGGCCGACACGGCTCCGACGTTGGTCAACATGTACGGGATCACCGAGACGACAGTGCACGTCAGTCGAATCGCACTCGACCGCAACGACAGCGAGCACGCGTCGGCGAGCATCATCGGGCGAGCAGTACCGGGATTGTCCGTCTACGTACTCGATCGGCGACTGAACTTGGTACCACCAGGTGTCGTCGGCGAAATGTACGTCGCCGGTGATCAGGTGACTCGGGGATACCTCGGGAAACCCGCATTGACTTCGGTGCGGTTCCTTCCCGATCCATTCGGTAGTTCGGGGGATCGAATGTATCGGAGCGGGGACCTGGCGAGGTGGAACGACGCGGGGCAGTTGGAGTACGTGGGCCGCAGTGATTTCCAGGTGAAGGTGCGTGGTTTCCGCATCGAACTCGGAGAGATCGAAGCCGCAATGCTCCGCTGCCCCGGCGTCGCTGCCTCGGTAGCACTTGTTCGGACAGAGGGAGCGTCACCGCGGATCGTCGGGTACGTGGTCGCCGAAACAGGCAGTACCGTCGATTCAGCGACGGTGACCGACTTCGTCGCCGCCGAACTCGCGGAGTACATGGTGCCCACCGCGATCGTCGTCCTCGAATCGCTTCCACTGACGGTCAACGGAAAGCTCGACCGACGCAGCCTCCCGGCTCCGGACTTCACCGTCACGGGACCAACCGAGGCGACGCGGGCGCCGGCCACCGCTACCGAAGCGGTCCTCGCGGACCTCTTCGCGGAGGTGCTGGGTCGGGGCAGTATCGGAGTGGACGATTCCTTCTTCGGTCTCGGCGGCGATTCGATCATGTCGATCCAACTCGTCTCACGGGCGAAGTCCGCAGGCCTCGTCTTCACTCCGCGGGACGTCTTCGAAGCGAAGACCGTGGCCGGCCTCACCAAAGTGCTCCTCATCGAATCATCGGAAACGGCACCGGTTCTCACGGAGCTACCCGGCGGGGGAGCCGGCCCGCTACCGCTCACGCCGATCATGGAGTGGCTCGTCGAACGCAGTCGCGGTGACCTGAGCACGATCCGCAGTTACAGCCAGAGCGCGCTGATCGCACTGCCCGCGGATGTCTCCGGCCCCGCGCTGGAACGAGCATTGCAAACGATCCTCGATCGTCACGACGTGCTGCGGGCGCGCCTGGACGCCGCGACTCACCAACTCGAGATCCGCGAGCCAGGGAGCATCACCGCCCCCGACATCCTGCGCCGAACCCCCATCGTGTCCACCAGCGGCGAAGAATTCGTCGCCGCTGCGGAAACCGCGATGCAGGACGCATCCAGCCGCCTCGATCCCGAACACGGGAAGATGATCAGCGCAGTCTGGTTGGATCCCGTCAGCTCGAACGGCAACCGGGCCGAAGCCGGACGGTTGCTCCTGGTCCTTCATCACCTCGCGGTCGACGGTGTGTCCTGGCGCATGCTCGTCCCGGGCCTGGTCACTGCTTATGCCTCGGCGTTCGACGGAGAAACACCGATACTTCCGCCGGGCGGAACGTCGATACGTCGCTGGGCGACAGCGCTCGCCGAGACCGCTGCGCAGCGACGCGACGAGATCGACCTGTGGTCGAGAATGCGGACCGACGAGCCATTGCTCGGGGCACGCGGGCTCGACCCAGCCGTCGATGTCGGAGCCACCGTCGACCGCGTCAGCGTCGACGTTCCGACCTCCGTGACCGAGAACGTCATCTCGACGGTGCCTCAGCATTTCGGAGGCTCGGTGAACGACGGGCTGCTCGCTGCTCTCGCGATTGCCGTCACCGCCTGGCGTCGATCGCGCGGACAGCGCAGCGGGGACGTGCTCGTCAACCTCGAAGGGCACGGCCGCGAGGAGAACGCCGTACCGGGCGCCGACCTCTCGCGCACGGTCGGCTGGTTCACCACCTTGTTCCCCGTCCGGATCGATCTCACCGGACTCGATGTCGTCGATGCACTGGCCGGGGGATCAACCGCCGCCTCCGCCGTGAAACTCGTCAAGGAAACGCTGCTCGGCCTGCCCGACAACGGAATCGGGTTCGGCATCCTGAAGTACCTCGATCTAAACGAGGAACTTCGTGAGCTGCCCACGCCGCAGATCTCGTTCAACTACCTCGGACGATTTGCCGGCTCGGATCCCGAGCACGGCGAAGTGCCGTGGCTGCCGATCTCGGAAGTGACCCTCGACGAAGCGCACAGCGGCGAATTGGCCGCCGCGTCGGTGCTCGACATCAACGCCGTCACGACCGATACCGCACACGGTCCGATTCTGCGCGCTACGTGGTCCTTCCCCCGCGGCATTCTCAGCGAGGCCGAAGTCACCGAACTGGCGGAGCTCTGGGCCCGAGCACTGGGCGCACTGAGTGAATACGTGGAGGAACACTCCGAGCGCGAGCTCACGCCCACCGATCTCGATCTCGTCACCGCGGATCAACAGAGCATCGAACAGCTCGAGCGCAGATTCCCCGACCTGACCGACATCTGGTCACTGTCACCTCTGCAATCGGGCATGCTCTTCCACGCCCAGTTCGACGAAACCGAAATCGACCCGTACATGGTGCAACTGACCCTCGAGCTCGGGGGTCGGGTGGAGGCGCCGCGCCTGCGCCGCGCCGCGCAGGCCTTGGTTGATCGTCATCCGAGCCTGCGCGCGGGATTTGTCTCCGCACCGGGAGGGCGGGCGCTGCAGGTGATCCGTTCCGGTGCCGACATCGGCTGGGCCGAGATCGACCTGTCCGGGGCCGAAGACAGTGAAGTCGCGTTCGGTCAACTGCTCGAACGCGATCGCGCTCATCGTTTCGACATGGAAACAGCCCCGCTGATCCGCTTCATGCTCGTGCGAATCGGACCGGACACAGCACGCCTCGTCGTGACGAACCACCACATCCTGCTCGACGGCTGGTCCACCCCGCTGTTGCTTCGAGACCTGCTCACTCTCTACGCAACCGACGGTGACCCCGAGATTCTGCCCCGAGTTCAGTCGTATCGCGACTATCTCTCCTGGATCTCGAAGCAAGAACCCGAGACTTCGCTACGGGCGTGGCAAGAAGCGCTACGGGGCGTCGACACGTCCACCCACCTCTCGAGGGCAGACACCGCCGCCGAAACCGTGGCAAGTGAAATCCACTCGTACTCGCTGCCGACCGAACGAGCCGAGACTCTTCGGGCGTTCGCGCGAAGCCGCGGTCTGACCATGGCGACCCTGGTACAGGTGGCATGGGGAATCGTGCTCGCCGAACTTCTCGGACGCGACGACGTCGTCTTCGGCGGAACGGTCTCAGGACGCCCACCACAGGTGCCCGGCGTGGAATCGATAGTCGGCCTGTTCATCAACACGGTGCCTGTCCGAGTCCGCCTCGACGCCCGAGAAACCCTCGCCGAACTGGCCATTCGCGTCCAATCCGAGCAAGCGTCATTGCTCGACCACCACCACATCGGACTGTCGGACATCGCCGGAGCAGTCGGCGCCGCCGGTTCCTTCGACACCCTGACGGTATTCGAGTCGTATCCCGTCGACGAGACAGCCCTGACCGCCGAAACCGACATCGCGGGAATGCACGTTCTCGGCATCGACGGACGCGACTCGGCGCACTATCCGATTGCCGTGGTGGCGTCCGAAAGTGACACGCTGAATCTGAAGATGGAGTACTTGCCGACACACTTCTCCGCCCGCGAAGTCGCCAAGATCACCGAGCGCGTGGGCATCGTCCTCGGGCAACTCGCCTCGGCACCGGATCAGCCGCTGGCCCGTCTGCAGGTTCTCACGGAGTTCGAGAGCCGTGATCTTGCGCCGGTCTTCGGCTCCCCGGGGCGCTCCGCGCGAACGCTCCCAGAGATTCTCGCCGACGTCTCTGCCACCTATCCCGACCGCATCGCGCTCTCGGCCGGCAGCCGTTCCATGACCTACGCCGAACTGGACCGGCGCTCGAACCAGTTGGCCAGAGCCATGATTCGCCGCGGCGCCGGGCCCGAGACGTCGGTTGCCATCGGCATCGAAAGGTCCGTCGAATCCGTACTCGCGGTGTGGGCGGTGGCCAAGACCGGCGCAGCGTTCGTCCCCGTCGACCCCACCTATCCGGCTGACCGAATCGAACACATGCTCAGCGACTCCGAGGTGTTGTTCGGGTTGACCGTCGTCGACGCCATCGACACACTTCCACCCATCGTGTCCTGGTTGGTGCTCGGAGAAGAAGCCTTCGACGACGACGTTGCCACCAGTTGCACGCTGCCGATCACCCAGGACGAACGGCGTGCACCGGTGGTCATGGACAACGCCGCCTACGTGGTCTACACCTCGGGATCCACCGGCCGACCCAAGGGAGTTGTCGTCACCCACACCGGACTCGACAGCTTCGCACTCGACCAGCAACGTCGATTCCACGCCGATCACCACTCTCGAACCCTGCACTTCGCCACCCCCAGCTTCGACGGAGCCGTCTTCGAGTACCTGCAGGCATTCGGTGTCGGAGCAACCATGGTGATCGTCCCGACCGACATCTACGGCGGCGCCGAACTGGCAAGTCTCATCCGCCGCGAACACGTCACTCACGCGTTCGTCACCACGGCAGCACTCGCCACCGTCGACCCGGCCGGCCTGGACGAGTTCCGGCACGTCGTCGTCGGGGGAGAGACACTGCCGCCGCATCTCGTCGGCCTCTGGGCTCCCGGACGAGAATTCGTCAACGCCTACGGCCCGACCGAGACAACCGTCATGGCAGACATCAGCGAACCCATGACAGTGGGCGCACCCATCACGATCGGTGGACCGATCCGCGGCGTGCACGAGATGATCCTCGATTCGCGCCTGCAGCCCGTACCCGTCGGAGCTCCCGGTGAGCTGTACATCGCCGGCATCGGCCTGGCTCGCGGATACCACCGGCGTCCCGGCCTGACCAGCGAGCGATTTGTCGCCGACCCCTTCGGCAAGCCAGGCGACCGGATGTACCGCACGGGCGACATCGTCTCCTGGCGAAGCGATCACACCATCGAATACGTCGGGCGCAGCGACTTCCAGGTCAAGATTCGCGGATTCCGCATCGAGCTCGGCGAGGTCGACGCCCAGATCACCGCAATGGCGAGTGTCACGAATTGCGTGACACTCGGCGTCGACGGACCGGCCGGCGCCACAGTTCTCGCGTCCTACCTCACCGTCGAGGAAGGATCGACGCTGACCGGGGCAGAGATCACCGCGCACCTCGCCGGACGTGTTCCCTCGCACATGGTTCCGGCCAGCATCATGATCGTCGACGAGCTACCGCGCACCGCGGTCGGCAAGCTCGATCGAAAAGCGTTGCCGACGCCGGAGTTCACCGGAACCGGTGTGGAATTCCGGGCGCCCGGCACCAGCCTCGAACGTAGGATCGCCGATGCGTTCATCGACGTACTCGGCGTCGAACGGGTCGGCATCGACGACAATTTCTTCGAGCTCGGCGGCAACTCGCTGATCGCCACTCGCGTGGTCTCGCGGCTCAACTCCGCACTGAACATCGACGTCGGGGTGCGCGTGCTGTTCGAGGCACCGACGACGGCTCAGCTCGCCGAACGGCTCTCCAGCGCTTTCACTGCCGTCGGCACTGTGCCGCTCACTCCCATGGAGCGCAGTGGCAGCGTCCCGCTCTCGTTGGCGCAGAAGCGCATGTGGTTCCTGAACCAATTCGACACACGCTCAGCCGCGTACAACATCCCACTAGCTGTTCGCCTTACCGGTGACCTCGACGTCACGGCCATGCAACAGGCCATCGCCGACGTCGTCGAGCGGCACGAAACACTGCGGACGGTGTTCCCCGCCGTCGGCGGCGATCCGATTCAGCAAGTGCTCACCGTCGACGAGGCAGTACCGCCGGTCCGTGAAATGACGTTGGGGGAGGACGAACTCGCGGAGCGCATGCAACGACTCGCCACGACCGGCTTCGACGTGTCGGTGGACCTGCCGCTGCGCGTGGCACTGTTCCGACTCGACACCGCTGAACCCGTTCACATTCTGTTTGTCGTGGTCCATCACATCTGCGCCGACGGTTCGTCGATGGCGCCGCTCGCACGCGACGTGATGACGGCCTACCTGGCGCGTACGGCAGGGACCGAGCCCACGTGGGCGCCACTCGAGGTGCAGTACGCAGACTTCACGTTGTGGCAGCATCGCGTCCTCGGATCGGAAGACGACCCGGAATCCGTCATCAGTCGCCAATTGCACTACTGGAGTGAGCAACTCGCCGGACTCGACGACGTCATCGCACTGCCCGCCGACCACCCGCGACCCGTGCAACAGACCTTCCACGGTGACCGATTCACCTTCGACATCGACGCGAACACCCACCGCGCCCTCGCGGACCTCACCAGGGCAAACGGTGTCACGATGTTCATGGCGCTGCACGGCGCGCTCGCAGTGCTGATGTCCAAGTTGTCGGGCGCCGACGAAGTCACCATCGGCACACCGATCGCCGGCCGAGGTCAGGCAGCGCTCGATCATCTCGTCGGAATGTTCGTCAACACACTGGTCCTGCGAACCAGCGTCGATCCCGACATCACGTTTGCCGACCTGTTGGAGCACGTCCGGGAAATCGACCTGGCCGCATTCCAGAACTCGGACCTGCCATTCGAACGGCTCGTCGACGTCATCAACCCAACCAGATCCACGTCGTACTCACCGTTGTTCCAGGTCGCCCTCGAACTTCAGAACAACGAACCCGCACATTTCCACCTACCCGGCCTCGACATCGACGGACTGACCGTGGAAACCAAATTCGCGAAGGAGGACCTGGAGCTGATCGTCGACGAGAAGTTCGACGAGTTCGGCATCCCGGCTGGGATGTCCGCAGCCTTCGACTTCGCAACCGATCTCTTCGAACCCGCCACCATTCGTCGGTTTGCCGACCGACTGCGCCTGATCCTGGACGCTGTCGGACGCGAACCCGCAACACGTATCGCCGACATCGGCATCCTCGGCGCCGACGAAACAGCTGCCCTGGTGCCGGCATCCGGTGCCGCCGCGACTCGAGCGCGGGTGTGGCCGGAGATCCTCGCCGAAGCAGTCGCCTCGAACCCGGATGCCCCAGCCCTCTCGAGTCGCGAGAGGTCGATGACCTACCGCGAGCTCGACGAGGAATCGACGAAGCTGGCGCGCGCGCTGTGTCGGCGCGGCGTCGGTCCCGAAGATTTTGTGGCGCTGGGTCTGCCGCGGTCCACCGCGGAGATCGTCGCGATCTGGGCGGTCACGAAAACCGGTGCAGCATTCTTGCCGGTCGACCCGAACTATCCCGACGATCGCATCAACCACATGCTCGACGATTCGCGGGCCGTACTCGGCATCACCGACGACGCTCACCGCAGTCAACTTCCCGAAACGGTCGAGTGGATGGTCCTCGATGAAGCCGAGACCGTCGACGAGATCGACGCCCAGAGCGCAGCCGCGATCACCGATCGCGACCGCACGATCCCCTTGCATCACGGGCATCCCGCGTACCTGATCTACACCTCGGGTTCAACCGGGAAGCCGAAGGGCGTCATCGTCACCCACCTCGGGTTGTCAAACCTTAATGCCGAGGAACATCAGAGATTCAACGTCCAGCCCTATTCGCGGATCTCTCACCTGGCATCACCGAGCTTCGACGCCTCGGTCTTCGAACTCATGATGGCGTTCGGCAGCGGAGCGTGCCTGGTCGTCATCCCACCGACGGTCTTCGGCGGATCCGAGTTGGCCGAAATCTTTGCCGACGAACACGTCTCACACGCGTTCATCACTCCGACCGCGCTCAGTTCGATCGAAAGCTCCGCGCTGCCAGAACTCCGCGTACTCGCAGTCGGTGGCGAGGCCTGCCCACCCGAACTCGTGGACATCTGGGGCCGCGACCGTCGCATGTTCAACGGATACGGACCTACCGAATCCACCATCCAGGCCAGCGTCAGTGAACCCATGCGGCCGGGCAAGGACATCAACATCGGACGACCGGCCATCGGCTTTGCCGGACTGGTCCTCGACGGGCACCTCAAGCCCGTGCCGGTGGGAGTCATCGGGGAGCTGTACGTGACCGGCCCCGGACTCGCCCGCGGATACCACAATCGTCCCGACCTCACCGCCGACCGATTTGTCGCCGATCCGTTCGGCGAACCAGGCCAGCGGATGTACCGCACGGGCGACCTGGTGCGCTGGCGCTCCGACAGCACCCTCGAATACCTGGGCCGCAGCGACTTCCAGATCAAGGTCCGCGGATTCCGCATCGAGCTCGGCGAAATCGACTCTGTCCTGATGGCACACCCATCCGTCTACTTCGCCGCCACACTCGGGCACGAAGCGCCGTCGGGGGAGACGATGATCGCCTCCTACATCCAGCCCGTGGAAGGACAGACCGTCGACGACTGGGAGCTTCGCCGCCATCTGTCTTCTCGCCTGCCCGCGCACATGGTTCCCGGCGCGATCGTCGTCGTCGACCGCATTCCGGTGACACCGGTCGGCAAGCTGGACCGCAAGGCACTGCCGACCCCGAGCTTCGAGCGACGCACGGTCCCGTACGCACCGCCGACAAACAACACCGAACGAACGGTCGTCGACATCTTCGAGACCGTGCTCGGGCACGAGCACATCGGCGTCGACGACGACTTCTTCGAACTGGGCGGAACGTCGATCGTGGCCACTCGCATCACCATCGAACTCGAGAAGCGTCTCGGGATGCGAGTGCCGTTGCAATCGCTTTTCCTGGATCCGACACCTGCCGGAGTCGCCCGGGCTGCCGACGGAATGGACGCACACTCGCCGGACGATTCGTCGGATCTTCTCGCCCCGATGATCACGCTGCGCGCCGGATCCGATCGTGCACCACTGTTCTTCGTCCATCCGGGTATCGGATTGTCCTGGGGTTACGCAGAATTCGTCAAGCATCTCGAGCTGGATCAACCCGTCTACGGTCTTCAGCTACCGTCCCTGAGCGGCGGGCCCAGCTTCGACTCGCTGACCGAACTCGCCGACGACTACGCGAATCGCATTGCAGCCGTGGCATCGACCGGCCCGATCCATCTGGCCGGCTGGTCGCTCGGCGGCGTGATCGCACACGCCGTGGCACACAGCCTCACTCGGAGCGGACGTGACGTGACTCTGTCGATACTCGACAGCTATCCGTCGTCGGATTCCGATCAGCCCGCAGAACTCTCGGTCTCCGAACTACTGGCCGGGCTCGCGATGCCGGCGGGATCCAAGACGGTCGAGACCTTCGAAGAAGCGGCGGAATTGCTGGAGCAGACCCTGGGTGCCGGAATCGGAATCGAAGCGGAGCATCTGGCGCGGATCAGTCGCGGTTACTCCCACTCCGTCGAATTGACGAATCGGCACCAACCGCCTGTCCACGTTGGAGCCATCGAGTTCTTCGTAGCCGGAAGATCTACGGAGAACGGACACGATGTCGCCGAATGGCGAAGGTTTGTAGAAGGGGACATCCGAGTCACCGAAGTCGATTGCGAACACAACCAGATGATCGAACCGGGTCCGGCGGCAACCATAGCTGTACGATTGCGAGAAGTTATCGCTCAGTGGGGTGTCTGAACCAGGTTCGACATGGGTATGAGTGAAACACACAGGGTGATGGACCCCGGGTGGGTCCGGACGAGGGGAAAACGTTGAAACTGCGAACCACACGCGTGTTTACCGGATCGATGCTGACTGCCGCTGCACTGACTGCCGCACTGCTCTCCGGGGGGACTGCACAGGCCGATCCCGCATATCCGGCACCGGACCCGGACCCGTTCTATTCGCAAGCAGCGGCCGAGGGGACCGCCGGCACGCCGATCTCCGTGCGCCGGGCCCCTGACCTGATGACCTTTCCCGGCGTCGCGATCTGGCAGGTCAGTTACAGGTCCACGAACTCCGAGAACAAGCCTATTGCCGCGGTCAGCACGATCCTGGTCCCGCCGAATCAAGCACAAGACGGCCCGTTGCTCTCGTATCAGCACATCGTCAATGCACTCGGTACGGGATGTGCGCCGTCTCGCGCGCTTTACGCATCGGATCCCAACATCGTCATCCGTGAAGCGCCCATCCTCAACGTCGCGCTGCAACGTGGATGGACCATTGCCCTTCCCGACCATCTCGGACCCAACAGTGCGTACGGCGCCGCGCGCCTGGGCGGACAGATCACGCTCGACGGTATCCGCGCCGTTCAGAAAGTCCCCGAATTGCGTAGTGGCGCCAGCCCTGTCGGTATTGCCGGCTACTCCGGCGGCGGCATGGCCACCGCGTGGGCGGCCGCACTGGCCCCGAGCTACGCACCCGAGGTCAACCTCGTCGGTGTAGCCGAGGGCGGTGTCCCGATGAATCTGTCCAAGATGGCAAACGGCCTCGGACAGGATCCGCACCCGGCATTCGGCCTCGCGTTCGCCGCAGCCATGGGCCTCGAACGCGAGTATCCCGACCTACTGCCGCTGAGCAACCAACTCAACGACCTCGGACGGTCGATGCGGGCCGAACTCACCAACGCGTGCACCAACGACATCCTCAGGGTCGGTGCCGGGCGCAGTGCCTCTCAGGTGTCGACGTCGACATCCTTGCTGTCCAGCCCTGAAGTGCGAAAGGTGATGGACGACAACAGCGTCGAACTCTATCCGGGTGTGCCGACTGCCCCGGTGTTCGAATGGCACACGCCCGACGACGTTCTGATCCCCATCGATTCGGTGGTCAACACGATTTCGCGGTACTGCGCCGCCGGAGCCACGATTCAATCCCAACTGTTCCCCAGCCCGGACCACCTCACCACTGCGGTCCTCGGTCTGCCCACCGCATTCGAGTACCTACAGGACCGATTCGACGGAGTGCCGGCCCCGCGTTCGTGCTGAATGTCTCCGCAGTGATGTATCGAGCAGGCGCGGCACATGGCCAACTCGGTGTGCCCGTGGCATCGTTGATCGTATGAGCGACACGGATGACACCGGCGCGGCCGGCAATGGCGATTACAGTCTCGATCCCGACGACCAGCTTCAACCTGAAGACACTCTGATCGATCGAGGCGTCGACGACATTCTCGACGAGGGAATCTCACCACCGGAACGCCCACTGGGACTTGATGCCCACGGGTTGACCGGCAGCGAGGAATCAGCGGGGGAGACCCTCGACGAGCGCCTGGCCGAAGAAGAACCCGATCCGTACGCGTCGCTCGGAGATCCTTTGAAGGATCCCGCCGATGCCGACGAATTCGAACGGGAAGAAGAATTCCCGAACGGTGACGAAGTGGGTAACCGTCGCGTCGGGCGTCTCGTTGCCGAAGACGAGGGCCGATACGAGGACGAGGAAAGCGAACTCATTGCCGGAGACGTCGGAATCGACGGCGGCGCAGCGTCGGCGGAGGAAGCCGCGATGCATCTGATCGAAGAATCAGACGACTGACCGACCGCGTGACTGTTGTGGCTGTTGATCGGTGAGAACGATGGAGTGGACGTGATTTCCACCCATTCTCTTGCTTTCGTACATCGCCGAATCGGCTAGGCGATGTAGATCGTGAACGCCGCTTTCTGCTGCTTGTACGTCTGGCCAGGCGCCGTTGTGTATGGCTATGCCGATGCTTGTCGTCGAGAGTGGTTCGCCTGTAGGGGAGTTCATGATGGGCGCGATCCGGGCCAGTAGATCGCCGACGTACGGCAACGGCATCATCTGAACGACGACGAACTCGTCACCGCCGATGCGCGCTATCGCCGCGTCCGATCTGGCCCAGTCGTGTAGTCGATAGGCCGTGCGCAGTATGACTCGGTCGCCGACGTCGTGACCGTAGGTGTCGTTGAAGTGTTTGAAATTGTCGATGTCGATCACCACCACCAGCAAGGACTGGTCGAGGCTGGATTTCGCTTGCAGGAGTTCGGAAGTCCGCCGTGAGAGTCCGCGCCGATTCAGCAGGTCCGTCAACGGATCGAGTTCGGAGCTTTGAGCGTCGTTGCTCAGGAGCGCCAGAGCAATCTGCGTGACCACCGGTATGACAGTGATGACGGGAATGGCAAAGGCAATGCGCCCCAGGACGTCTGGAAGGCCAGAAGGTACATCGGTGAACACGCCGATGCTGGCAACAACGATGACCGCCCCGGAAAACAGCAGGTGCCACAGCTGAGTTCGAAGATTGTGAAAGAAGGCTATGTACGAGCCGACGAGCCCGAAGACGAGACATCCGAGCAATCTCTGATCCGGATTCGCCTCAGCCAGCACGATCACCGCAACGGCGAAGTCCCCGGCAACGACGAAGAAATACGACCTTTCACGGGTGGTCGCTACGACAGGCAGGGCAATTCCGCCGATCATCACAAGCACTGCGACGACGACGTCCAACGGAAATCCGATGGTCTGTACCGAATGAGTGCCCAGTCGCTTCAGCAGAATCGTGATACCCAGGAGGAAAACCAATACGCCGATGCCTATCCGAGTCGGCATCAGAATTCCGTTGTCGCGCAAGAATCGCGTGAATCGGTCAAACTGGTCTGGCACTGCGAGCCAGCGATGCACGACCTTGGGTGTGTCGCTCATCGCGGCCACTGACCATGAGAAGCGGCCGGTCGAATACAACACATGCGGCGATAGTAGTCCGTGGCGATGACAATGGAACTGAACTCGCCTCCAGCCTGTCGACCATAATACGTCACAGTGACGAATTGAGGTGGGGTAGCCGGAAGTCGGTGAGACGTGTTTATCGGCATCAATCCACATCAGAGCACTTATTGGTCGTTTCTGACATCCAGGTCGCGCGGCGTAGCCGCAGTCGCCGGCGAGGCCAGGCGGTGATCGGTACCAATTCAGCCGGCGATCGCGGAGTCGCAATGGTCGAGTCGTGCAAGCCGGTCGCAGATCTAGGACGGAAACGCAGGAAAGCCGGCAAATGTACCGGCAGACAGACATAGGTGGGCGGAAACAAGGAAGGTTGCACGAACCAGGCGTGAGCCGGATATCGCCAGGTCGAGAATTTGCCGATAATCTACATTATGTCAAGTAATGGATATTCGAACGTCCCCCGTCAGCTTGTCCGCTAGCTTTACCCAGATGGATTCCGTTGCACTCGTCCTCGGTTCACCACGTGGCCGTCGCTTCTGTGCGAACGTCGGGCACGCGTGCCGCGCCAGCGCAAGCAACTCCGGTGGACACTGGCCTCAATCGCCGGAACATGCGCTCGAAGTTCTCGGCGCTGTTGATATCCGGGCAATCGCCGAGATGTCCGAACTCGAGATTCTGCACTGTCTTGCGTATGCCGTAGATTTTGCACGCTACTGGGAGCCGCCGGACGAAGAAGACCTGATCTTCGTCCGGCCGGATGTCGCAGCGGCGCTGCGACCGATTGCCGAAGCACTACTCGACTCCCCACGCACTGCCTGGTGGACCGAGCCGATCGACCGTCTGAACCAGAATCTGGTTGAAAAGCGAAACCCTATTTACGGCTGGTCGGACCTACCCTTGCGGATTTACCGTGCAGAGGACGGCCTCGAACAGTGGCGTGCTGAGGCACTCGACAACGAACGTCAGTTTCTGGAATACCAGATCGAAGATCCGGACCGTCACATCGGAGGCGAATGGTGGTCTATCCCGTTTGCCAACGGTACAACCGAAACAACCAGGGCCCGCGACGGTATCGGGGCGCTCGGGGTGTTTCTCGAAGAAGACAGCTCCTCGAACGAGGCGCGGGTGCAGCCGGTAAGGATCTACGGCGCGCCCCGGATCTACGAGGTCACCGGTCCGCAGGACTGGGCGAATCTGGTCGATACCTATCCCCTGCCTGTGCCCGCTTCACGTCGCTCCGTGTGGTACGACACGACCGGTGAATACCGTGACTGGTTCATTCCGGACTGGGTTTCGGTGTCCGCGGATTACGACGCCGTGCACCTGACCATGATGGCTTATCTGACCACGCCAGGTGTCGCGATCCCGTTGTCGGCCAACGCGGGGGCCACTGTGCTCGCCGGGTGGGATCCGGACGCCACCTTCTGGCTACGTAGCAACAACATCACTGTTGACGACGACCCGACGGGCTGACGTTCGGCTACACCGAGTTGAGCAGGTGCGGCCGCACTGCCAGCCACCGCGCGGTGTCCTCGATCCCCTGTTCCAGGGTGAATGTCGGAACCCACCCGAGTAGTCGCAACGCACGATCGTTCGATGCGTAAGCGCCGGCAGTGTCACCGGTGCGTCGGCCGGCAGCGACCACGTCGATATCTTCGCCGAGCACGTTCTCGAATGTGTGTACCAGCTCCCACACGGTCGTCCCCCGCCCGCTGCCCAGATTGACCACAGTCATGCGTGATGATTCAGCGGTGACCCGGTCGAACCTTTTCAGTGCTCGAACATGAGCGTCTGCAAGGTCCCAGACATGAACGTAGTCACGCACTCCGGATCCGTCGCGCGTCGGCCAATCCGTTCCCGTAACCCTGAAAGGCGTTCCTGTCGAATATGATTCGAACAGCTTTCCGAGTGCGTGGGTCGGGCGTGCCGATGGTGTACCACTTCGCAGATCCGGATCTGCCCCGACCGGATTGAAGTAGCGTAGAGATATCGCCGATAATTCAGTGGCCGCCGCAATGTCGTCGAGCATCGTTTCGAACTGAGCCTTGCTGTGCGCATAGGGACTCTGCGGTGCGATCCCCCAACGTTCGTCGACACACCCACCGTCGCTCGGCGCATACACCGCCGCAGAGGAACTGAACAAGAAGCGCTCACACCCGTTCCGAAGGACACTCGATGCCAGCGTCAGCGACTTGGATACGTTGTTCTCGTAGTACCGCGCCGGGTTACTCACGGAATCTCCGACCACGATCAAGGCCGCACAGTGAACTGTCGCATCGATATCGGAATGATCTGCGAATACTTTGTCGAGCAGTTTCTCGTCCGCGATGTCGCCGCAGTAGAACGGGAATCTGTGCGCAAATTCGGCGCGGCCGGTCAGCAGGTTGTCGAGAATCACGACATCGATCCCGGCGTCGACGCACTTCGACGCGACGGTGCTTCCGATGAATCCCGCTCCGCCCGTGATCAGTACTTTCACGCCGCTCCCCCGGCATCTTCGACGGCAGTCCTCGCACGACGGACGAAGTGGGACACGCGTGAGCGGGCCAAGTCCCATCCACGTAGGTCACGCCCGTCCCGGATGGAAAGCCGATCACGGTCGAGAAAGAGCGGCACCATGACCAGATCGCGGTAGAGCGAGTGCAGGCGTGGGCGATCCGCCAACCACAGCGTCCATCGCCACCACCAACGCGCCGAGACGGTCGTCATTCCGGTACTTACGCCGAAGATCGATTCCACCGCCGCCCAGTGGACGTTCACCGCCCGACGGACATCGCGTGGCAACTGGCGTCTGGAGAGCGTCACAGCGAGTTCCGGTTCGGAAGTGAGCAGGTACCCCACGTCGAAGACACTGTTCAACGACAAATCGGCTCGAATCAAGGCCCGATCGGCAAGCCGCGCGTGAGCGATGACGTGCAGCGTCACGTCGGCCATCGCAAGGCGGGATCCTTCCGCCTCCGAGCTGATTCCTCGGACCGCGGCCTCCCGGGTCAGCGCGTGACGGGCGAACCTCGGAAGTAAGTGCGAATGGATTTCGACGGAGCCATGACGGTCGTCGCGAAGGAGTGCCGGTTCCTGGTGATCGTCGTGATCGATGGAGTCGGAGTCCACTTCGTCGGGGCGGACCATTCGGTAGCCGAAATCGAGGATCGCGTCGTTGGCCGGAACGGCATGTGCAGGGTCGACGACCAAAAGGTCGATGTCCGTCATCCGTCGAGCTGCCGGGTTCGGCCAGATTCTTCGCTCGAGAAGGGCGGCACCCTTCAGTGCAACCGTCGGAAATCCGTTGCTGTGTAACAGCTCTTGCAGTTCCACTCGTTGCGCGTCGAGGTCCGAGATCCTTATGGTGTTTCGGTGATGGACAAGGCTCAGCGTCAATTCCGGACTCGATGCGGTGGCCGAGGATTCCGACAGCATTTCCGCGAAGCTCGCAGGTAGGACCGATGCGAAGCCGGCCTCGACCGCTCGGGAGGCGAGCAGCGGCAATACCTTGTGCCTTACAGCGGCGTCGATGACTCTGGGCCAATCCTGCTGCGAACACAAGCGGATGACGTCGGCCCCACACTCGGGTTTCAACATGGAAATCAGGTACCGGGTGTCACGCATGACGCCACCAGTTCCTCCACCGTGTCGGCGCCGGTATCGCCGTGATGTCGAATCAGTCTGTAGCACGGGGCATTCGAGAGTAGAGCAGCGATGTTTCTCAGGGTCACTCCGTGATTGTCGGACCACAGTGCGGATTGCCCGGCCAGCGACTGTATCGCTTGGGATACGGGCATCGGAGCGAGTCGAGTCGGCGCCTCGCCCCATCCATCGAGGATCAGCACCAGATCGATTCCGCGAACCGCCGAGCTGACGTTTCGTTCAGCAGGCAAGGTCGACGGGTCCAACGCCCACACCGGCGGGGCGTACGGAAGATACAGCGAATCGTGCGCTTTGATCTCCGGGAGGACGTCGAACGTACCGGCTTTGAGGTGAACCCGCCGCGGTAAGCCCACAGCTTCGGTACCACGAATGAAGACGCCTTCGTCAGCTCGCAGTTGTGCACCCCGTAAGGCAAGGGCGAGCGCCAAGGTGGTCTTGCCCGCCCCTGAATGCCCGGCGATCGCCACTCTCACACCGTTGCAGTCGACCAGAGCGGCGTGCAGGCGTGTCCACTGTCGGGCGTGCGCGGCCGTCATGACATCCCGGTGCACCGTGCGGTACACGCTCTCCGCGAGCTGGAGACCGTCCAGACCGATCAGCGTTTCATGGCTGCCGCCGATGGTCGATTCGATGGTGACGTCCCAGCGACCGAATGTCGCTCGATTCCGCTGAATCCGAACTTCGACGTTGTTGTCCGCAGGCCACGGGCTGGCAATCCGATGCTCGACGACACCGACCTCGGGTATGCAGAAACCGCGCACAATCGCGTCAACCCAAAGGTAATGCGCCCGGAATTGTGGAACGTGGTTGCCTGTCACGGAATTCTCACACCAGCAGACGAGAGGTGCTCAGCTGTCCGTACGTCTCGTTGACTACCGACTTCGCCTCGTCGTCAGGGATCTCGAGCACTTCTGCCACGGCCTGGACAATTTCGCTGACGGTCCGGCCGTCACACAGTTCCCACACCAACGTCGCGACCGGGTTGAGGTGATGGGCAACCTCGCTGGAACTGTCGTACAGCACAACACCGTCGGTGAGATCGTTGCTCTCCACCGTCTGAGAGCGTTGCGGTCTCACACCTTCGAGTAGTTCGGTCAAGATATCTCCTTGATTCAGCGAATCCGATTTCGTTTTGGTGGTGGTCTCACAGTGCGAAGCGTCGTGAGTATTCGGATTCGATTGCGCCCGAACGAATCAGGCTGCGTGTGGAGGCGATGCCGGGCGACAGCGTCAGGCACGTGAGCGCTCCCCCGGCACTCGCATCCACCAGGTAGTCGCCCAGAGTTCGGTAGTGACCCGCCCATTGTCCGAATGCTTCGGGATCTGACTCCGGATCCGCAATCTCGTCGAGAATTCGCTCGAAGGCGCGTGAATGTACGAGAACGGCGTGGACTCCACGGTTCTCAGGACTGGTGCGCAAGAGTGCCGAACCGTCGAGCAGAGCTCCGTCCCTCGATTTCGGGTCGTGTCCGAGGTGGACGACGTCCCAATCGCCGTGATCCAACTCTTCGCGGGCATGGCCAAGGATCGATGCGGCGGCATCCAGCAAACTGACGTCGTCAGCAGCGATGAGGACCGAATCCCAGCCCTTCTCAGTCGCCCGAGCGAGCGCACGACGCCACGAGACGGCAAAGGCCGCGTCCTGATTCATCGCGTCCTCGAAAGCCGACACTCTTTCCACCGCTGTTACGCGCGGTAAGCGAATGAATCTATGCCAGGACGCTTTCCATCTGTCGATGTCGAGATCGAGATTCACGACGGCAACACCGAGGTCCGACTCAGAATCCTCGACAACGGGGTTGGGTTCTCCCCCTACTCGGACAGGCGACAGTGGGCGATCGAGCACAACGTCGACTGCGCCTCGCTCGAGCAGATAAGCCGCCAGTGAGAAGTCGGACGGCACGGGTCCGTTGATCCTTCGTGAGAGTTCGTCTCGCAAAGTTCCGTATGTCGCCGCGCGAACAATCAGTGCAGCTCCGACCAGATCTTCGCCGTGTGCGTGGATGACAGCCGTATCGGCCTCGGCCGGGAGGTCGTCGACGATGTTCCGTAGCTTGTACATAACCGCGGGTTCGATCACGCGAGCCTCGTCCAGAAAAACTACCGATTTCCAGGCCAACAGAATGGCCTTGTCGATTCCGGCGACGAACGCAGACGCAGTCCTCCACACATCCGGAGCGTCGTCCTGCGACGGAATGGCACGGTGAACGGTCAGTTCGATCGACTCGGCCTCCGCCAGGCATGAACGCCACGGAGCGACTCGGCCGTCGTCGCCGAGAACGATCACTCCACCAAAGGCCAACTCGGGTTTCTGGACGCTCAGCTCCGCACGGAGACGGATCTCGGGATACGAATCACCGAGGTATTCGGAGAACTGACGATGGAGTGAATCGATGTCCCAACCGACCTCAGTCCAACCGAGCAGGTAGTTGTGAACACGATCTTCCCAGTTTATTCGATATGGGACGCCTGCCGGGCGCTCGAACCGATGGTGCCAGCCGAAAGCCGGAAGGCAGACGACCTTGCCGCCGTTGATCCGGAACTTCTCGTGGATGTACCCCTCTTCACCTCCGAATCCGGTGATGTGCGAGTTCAATCCCGGCCACGCCTCACGCCTGCAGGCAAATGAGCCGAGGCCCTGCATGACGATCTCGAAAGGCACGTCCGGGTGCTGCTTCGCGCGCGAATCAACTCCCCACGAGCCGAACATCCCGTTGCGCCACTTGGGGTCCATGTGGGTGGCCGCGATGTGCGAGGAATCCTGGGAGAGCATCGGCCCCTGGATCAAATCGTCGGTTTCCGGATTTGCATCGAAATACGCCAGCAACGCCGACAACGATCCCGGTGCCAAGATCACGTGGGAGTCGAGGACCAGGACGTACTTCCCTGTTGCCTTGCGGAACAGGACGTCCCGCACCGCAGTCGATCGAACGTCGGTGAACGGAACGTAGCGGAACCGATCGATATACCCCGCAAACGATTCGAGCATCGGCGCCGGCAACCCCTCGGGGTTGTTGTCCAACAAGACGAATTCGACTCTGTCCAGAATCTCGCGATGATGGACCAAGATCGAGTGGATCGTGAAGTACGCGCCGTCGAAATCGTCGTAGGTTGCGATCGCGACAGTCAGATCGGCCGGTTCTCCGTGCGGTGGAGTCTCCTGCACCTGAACCGACCCCGCGCTCTGAAACTTCTTCAGAGCGCGGTGTAGCGCGACGTCGAACTCTGTCATCGTCGGTGTTCCCCCTCGGAACCAGTCGCGTCGTGTCGGCTACGTAGGTTCCGTGGGATTTGTCGGCTGGGTCGGAGGGGTCGGGAAGGTCGGCTCGGTGCGAGTGGTCGGCACTGTCGGTACGGTTGGCACAGTCGGGACGGTCGGCACAGTCGGCCCGGTCGGCTTGGCGGTCGTCGTTCCACCCGAACCTGACGAGCTACCGGTTGATCCGGAACCTGTGGAACTTCCGGACGGTCCCGAACTCCCGGAACTACCCGAACTTCCTGACGATCCCGAACTTCCCGATGATCCGGGATTGCCCGGCTCGTTTCCGCCCGGCTGATTCCCTCCCGGAGTATTACCACCGGGTTGATTCCCGCCTGGTTGCTCGCCGCCTGGTTGATTCGGATTCTGCTGGCCACGACTTGGCGCTCCGGAAAGATTCGGCGTGTCACCGGCTGCGAAGGCCGGCGCCGCACCACCGAGGCTGATCGACGTCACGACTGGCACAGTTACCGCCGAGGCCGCTAGAACTGTCTTGACGAACTTGCGTCGATCAACTGGAACATTCCGAAAAGCGTCGCCGCCCATAGCGTTTCTCCCATGCGTCCGAGACGAGGTCGTCCTCACTCGATGTCGGGCAAAACGCTAGCATCCTTCTGGCAACTTTACAGACTGAACCCGCCGAAATTTGGTTCTTATGCGAAGTTGAGACCGGACTGGGCCGGCAATTCGGACGGGAGTACGACAATTCCCTCCAGTACAGGGAGCACGTTTGTCCTGTTCCATCACCGTCAGCCGGCCGGCATCTCCCACGGCGCCACCGGAAGAATGCTTCCGGTTTCGAGGTAGGACTTCAGGTTCGACAACACCGCCGACCATCCGCCGGCCACCTCCATGCGAGCCGATTCGTCCGCCAAATCGGTGTGCTTGACGGTCAGTCGCACGATCGCGCCGAAGGCTTCGATGTCGAAACTCACCCGAGAGATGTCGACGCCCGGTTCGCCGTTCGGATCAGCCCAGGTGGTGACCAACCTCGACGGAGGGTTGCTCTCGACTACGGTGCCGACTACATCGGCAATGTTCGAACCGTCGATCCGGCGGTGCTCCCAGGTCGATCCCGGCTGCCAGTCGGAGACGTTGCTGTGTCCCCAATACTCTGCGGTGGCCTGTGCGTCGGTGAGCGCTTTCCAGACGTTGTCCGCCGTGCTCGCAATGTAGGTGACGTACACAAAACTGGGCTTGTCGGTCATGGCTTCCTCCGCAATTTTTTTGACGGTACTGAGCGCACGAAGGCGCGGTACCTCGAACTTGTTGATCCACCGCTCTCGAATCTCCTCGAGCGCAACGGGATTGAGATAGTGAAGCTTTGCCCTCCCCTGTCGGACCGTGCTGATCAGATTGGCGTCCTCGAGCATGGTGAGGTGTTGAGTGACAGCTTGCCGACTCATGTCGAGGCTGTCGCACAGCTCACCGAGCGACTGACCGTTGGCTACGAACAAGCGGTCCAGGAGAAGCCTTCGTGTGGGATCGGCCAGTGCTTTGAAGGCTGCATTCATCCGGTCGTTCACAACTTCACAATATGCAAGCATTTACTTGCATGTCAACGCTTGGGCGTGCCGGGTTTCGAAAGTTGGGACAGATGAGGTGTGATGTCTCTAGGCAGATGTGATCTGAATCCCGGATTACACCGTAAGAGAGGTTGGGCACATGGACTGGGCAGCAATTGGAGTGGGTGTCGGGTATGCCTCGGTGGCCCTGTCGATCCTGGTTTTCGTCGGCGGATGCATCGCACTGTTCATCTTGTCCGTCCGCCAGTAGCCGACACCTCGACAAAGTGGTGATCACCCCGGGGTCCGGCCAAGCCGATCACCTCGGGAGTGATCACCCTCGAGGCCGCTTGATCGATTCGGACACACCGGCGCGCGTCGGACTGCTCGCAGAGAAGCTCGGCCGCGGTGGGACTACCGTAGGACTGTCGCCTAGAACTCGAGGAGTACGGAATGAGCATCCAGTCGGTTGAACCGCACCGCCACCGCGTAGTGGTGATCGGTTCCGGCTTCGGAGGATTGTTCGGCACTCAGGCTCTCAAAAAAGCCGATGCCGACATCACGATGATCGCGCGTACAACCCACCATCTGTTTCAGCCGCTCCTCTATCAGGTTGCGACCGGCATCCTCTCGGTCGGTGACATCGCTCCCGCCACGAGACTGGTGCTGCGCAAGCAGAAGAACGCACAGGTACTGCTCGGTGAGGTCGAGACCATTGATCTCGAGAATCAGACCGTGACCTCGCGCCTGCTCGAACGCGTCACTGTTACGCCGTTCGACAGTCTGATCGTGGCAGCCGGTGCCGGTCAGTCGTACTTCGGCAACGACCAGTTCGCGGAGTTCGCCCCCGGAATGAAAACGATCGACGACGCCCTCGAACTGCGCGGACGAATCCTCGGGGCCTTCGAACAGGCCGAACTGTCGGACGATCCCGCCGAGCGTGCGCGCTTGCTCACCTTCGTCGTTGTCGGCGCCGGCCCCACCGGCGTGGAGTTGGCCGGGCAGATCGCCGAGCTTTCCCGTCGAACGCTGGACGGCGCGTTCCGCAAGATCGATCCTCGTGAAGCGCGCGTCGTGCTCCTCGACGGCGCCCCTGCCGTGTTGCCCGTGTACGGCGGGAAGCTCAGCCGCAAGGCTGCCGAGACGCTCGAGAAGCTCGGCGTCGAGATCCAGCTCGACGCGATGGTCACCGACGTGGACAACGACGGTCTGATCATCAAGGAGAAGGACGGCACGCTTCGCCGTATCGAGTCGCAGTGCAAGGTGTGGTCCGCCGGCGTGCAGGCCAGCCCCCTCGGCAAGCAGCTCGCAGAACAGAGCGGCGGAGAAACCGACCGCGCCGGCCGCGTCATGGTCAATCCCGACTTGTCTCTGCCCGGGCACCCCAACGTCTTTGTCATCGGCGACATGATGTCGCTCGACAAGCTTCCCGGATTGGCTCAGGTCGCAATGCAGGGCGGCAAGTACGCGGCCAAGCAGATCAAAGCGTCACTGGACGGCAAGTCCCCGTCGGAACGAGTTCCGTTCAAGTACTTCGACAAGGGCAGTATGGCAACGATCTCGCGCTTCAGCGCGGTAGCCAAGGTGGGCAAGCTCGAGATCAGCGGCTTCATCGGGTGGGTTGCCTGGCTGGCAATTCACCTCCTGTACCTCGTCGGATTCCGTTCCCGTGCCTCGACGCTGTTGTCGTGGGCGGTGACGTTCTTCGGGCGTGGCCGTGCTCAGATGGCGTCCACCGAGCAGCAGGTCTTCGCGCGAAACGCGATGGGCGAATTGGAGAAGAAAAACAAGGAAGCGACGGAGTCCGGCAGCGCTTCGAATGGCGAAGCCAAGAAGGCTGCCGGTAAGCAGCAGAAGGCCGCCGGCTGATCAACACCTGAGCGACCGGCGGAGGGCGGCTGTGGAGTTCAACTCCGCAGCCGCCCTCCGTCATTCGATCGACTGCCGCGTGGTCAGTTTCCGATCTTCGCCACCTCGGTGATGTTCGCGAGGCGAACCTGTCCCTTGGAAACGAGTCGGTCGTTCTCGTCGGTGATGCGAACTTCCCAGAGTTGCTGGGTGCGTCCGCGATGAATCGGGGTGGCTTCAGCGGTGAGAGTGCCCTCCCGCGTTGCGCGCAGGAAGTCGGTGTTGTTGTTGACTCCGACCACGTGTCCTCGCTCGCCCAGCCACACGGTGCCACCGACGCTGGCGAGAGACTCCACCACCGAGCAGTACACACCCCCGTGCTGTATCCCGGCGGGCTGGTGCAGCGTGGGCTTGACGGTCCATTGCGCCCGCACGCGATCTGGGCTCAGTTCGGTGTATTCCAGGCCGATGGTGGCGTCGAAGCCCGTTCCGAGCCGTTTCATCATCTCTGCGGTCTCAGCAGTGTCGACCATGCCATCTCCATCTGTGATTCTCTGGCGCCGGTGTGGCTGCCACTCCCTACCTGATTACACGAGAGGTAACTCGAGCTTGGAATCAGGTCTGGAAAAAGAACCGGCGGGTTTCACATCATTCGATGTGAAACCCGCCGTGGGAAGGACCGGGAGTCTCTGCAGCCCTCAGGACTCCGGCGCGGTCCGGCAGTTTCGTCACTCTCGCGGGGTGTAACTCTCCGCGTGGTGTTCCACAATCATAGGCAAGGCTGACCTAATTTAGCAAGCCCTTCGTCGAACTGGTTCCAACGAGGACGCAGCGAGACCTTGCGGCGTGCACGCACGGGCAGCCCTGCGGCGACAAAAGCGTCCAGCAGCCCCTGCCCGCGGCGCTGAGCGGCTGATTCGCCCCCGCCGGCCAAGATGGGGACATATGCCGCTGCGCCCAGGATCGACTCCCCTACCAAGCCCCAGAATCTGAACTGGTCGACGGGCGCACACCTGGAGACGGCGTCGTAGATCGCCCGTAGCGAGGTCAGGCAACGGTGCGCGGTCCAGACGAGGAGCGCTTCTTCGCACGGCATGTCGACGACGCCGTCACTGCCGGACTCCCGTCCGTTCGGCGCAACTCGCAGAGTTTCGTCGATCACCCCGGCCCAGTCGATACCGCCGTCGCTGTCCATGTGGATGAACAGGTTCTCGAGGCCTGGATCCCAAGCGGCACCTTCGGAGACGATCGATGCGGCAACCCTGCCGACCACAGCGTGAATCAGTGATGTTGCGACCTGTATCGCCGCAGCTTCGGCACTGTCGAGATCCTGGAGCGAGCGGGCGAACATCTGATGCACCCGATCCCCGCACAAGCCTTCACTCAACTGCCACCAACGCCGTTTGCCTTCACCTGACATGGCGGCAACCGCGTAGACGCGCGGGTAGTCAGGGTTGAGTGCTCGTAGGCGAACGCTGGTGCGGCTCAATGCGTTCGACCGGAGTTCGAATTCACGAACATCCGCATGCTGGGTGGTCAAGGTGATTGTCACCGTGCACTCCAATCGGCCGAAGTTGTCTTGTGGTTCTTAATGTAGGTTAGCCTCACCATAATTCAAGAGTAAAGAACTGTGACGCTGGGCACCGCATATTCACAGGAACTTGCCCCGCAGGGAGCACACCCACATAGGGTTCCGTAACCTAAGATGCGAATTCCCTGCGCACAAAGACCAGGAGCTCGAACCGCCAGTGACGATGATCAAACCGCTCGGGAACGGACATCCCCGAGGACCCAGCGAGACGTACGGACGGCGCATAGTGCCGCGCGGCCCGGCTCCTGTCCGAATGCGTGTTCTAGCTGGGATTTTCGACGCGGGGGTGTTCCTGCTTCCGTTGCTCGTCGGCTGGTACGTCGTTCAGTCGCTCCGAGACGAGAACGGTGGCGGCGAAGCCGACCGCGCAGTATTCGGTGGGACGGCAATAGCCATTGCCGTTGGTCTCCTCGTGTGGAACCTGGGATTCCGCGAAGGTGCCACAGGCCGGACCTCGGGAAAGGGATGGGTAGGTCTGGTCACGCGTGACGCGAAGACAAAGCAGCCCATCGGTGTTCGCCGGGCTCTGCGCAGGCCGTTCGATCGAACCGGTATCGAGGTGGTCCGTGAAAGCACGGCGCGCGAAGAAGGGTTCGAGGAACTCGCGCGCGACAACAGCGTCGGGGCAACTCGTCGACGCCGGCTGATCGGTCTCGCGGTGCTCACGGTTCTTCTCGCGCTCGTCATGCTCGCGAGCATCGCGGTGGGCGCACGTCCGCTGACGTTTGCCGAGATCTTCCACGCCATCTTCAGTTCGGACGGCACCCAGACGGACATCATCGTGCGAACGTTGCGCGCTCCGCGGACCATCCTGGGTCTTGTCGTCGGCATCGCACTCGGTATCGCCGGCGCCCTGATTCAGGGACACACGCGTAACCCGTTGGCAGATGCCGGACTACTCGGCCTCAACGCCGGCGCGGCTTTCTTCGTAGTCATGGCGATCTATCTCTTCGGCTTCACCGCACCGAGTCAGTACCTCTGGTTCGCGTTTGCAGGATCGTTCGTTGCCAGCATCGTCGTCTTCGGCTTGTCCTCCATCGGAAACGGCGGCGCAAGTCCTCTGAGTCTGGCTCTGGCGGGCGCGGCCGTCGCGTTTTTCCTGCAAGCCATGACCAATGCCGTGATCATCCTCGACCAGACCAGTCTGGACGCCTACCGTTTCTGGGTAGTCGGGTCGGTGTCCGGTCGCGGGTTCGACGTTCTCTGGCAGGTCCTCCCCTTCCTGATACTCGGATTGGTCATCGCCCTGGCAAGTACGCCTGGTCTCAATGTCCTCAGCTTGGGTGAAGACGTCGCAAAAGCCTTGGGAACGAACATCGCGTTCAGTCGCACACTCGGCATCATCGCGATCACCCTGCTGACCGGCGCCGCGACCGCAGCGTGTGGACCTATCGCGTTCATCGGATTGGTGGTCCCCCACGTGGCCCGGGCCATCACCGGACCCGACTACCGCTGGCTGGTCCCGTACGCGGGCTTGCTCGGTGCGGTCATGCTGATCACCGCGGACATCATCGGTCGCGTAGTCGTGCGCCCCGGCGAGTTGCAAGTCGGAATCATCCTGGCCCTCTTCGGCGCCCCGTTCTTCATCGCTCTCGTACGCCGCAGGAAGTTGGCAAGTCTGTGACGCTCAAGCAAGAACTCCGGGTACTCCCCCGGACCGTCCCCTCACGTAAGTCGATTCGTATCGGTGGATTCTCGCTGGTCTACCGTCCACTCGCGGTGTCGGTGTGCATTGCCCTCGCGGTCGCACTCTTCCTTCTGCTCTGCATCAACATCGGACGCGGCGACTATCCGATCTCGATCCCCGATGTCATTTCCGTCCTGCTCGGTAATGGAAGCAAGACACAGAACCTGATCGTCTTCGACCTCCGACTTCCTCGATCGCTCACCGCACTCTTCATCGGTATGGCACTCGGCATTGCCGGTGCGGTCACCCAGACGATCGCTCGCAACGCCCTCGCCAGCCCCGACATCCTCGGAATCACGGCCGGATCGAGTGCTGCCGCGGTTGCTCTCATCGTGCTCGGTGGTGGCGGGTCGTTCGTGGGACTGCTTGCCACACTGGGGATTCCGTTGGCTGCACTGTGTGGCGGTCTGCTGACAGCTGTGGTGATCTACGCCTTGGCATGGCGCAAGGGCGTCGAGGGGTTCCGCCTCATCCTGATCGGTATCGGCATCAACGCCATGCTCGTGGCAGCGACGGGATGGCTTCTCATCTCGGCGGACATCAACGATGCTTCCCGCGCACAGGTGTGGCTCAACGGTTCGCTCAACGGTGCCACCTGGAATCAGATGTGGCCGGTAGCCATCGCTGTCGCGGTAGTCGGCGGCTACGCGGTGATCGCTTCGTTCACCATGGGAGCGCTGCGGTTGGGCGACGACAACGCCACCTCTCTCGGTGTTCGCTTGCAATCATCGCAGGCCAAACTATTGCTCTCCGCCGTGGCGCTGGCCGCCATCGCAACCGCCGCAGCAGGTCCGGTCGGCTTTGTCGCCCTGGCTGCGCCACAGGTCGCTATGCGTCTGGTGCGCTCTGCCGGCCCGCCCATCGTGGCGTCCGCGCTGACCGGTGCTGTACTGGTGGTCGGCAGCGACGTCATCGCTCGAACAATTCTGCCTGTGGAACTCCCCGTCGGAATCGTGACTTCCGCACTTGGTGGTCCGTTCCTGCTCTACCTGTTGGTTCGTAACAATCGGAAGGTCACAGCATGACCACCATCGCCCAGTCCACCGATACTCCTTCGCGTCTCGTCGCCAAGAACCTGACGCTCGGGTACGGGGACCGCATCATCGTCGACGGACTCGATCTCGAGATCCCTACCGGCGTGATCACGACGGTCATCGGCCCCAACGGTTGCGGCAAGTCGACGCTCCTGCGTGCGCTCGGTCGTCTGCTCAAGCCCAAGGGCGGATCGGTCGTCCTGGACGGCAAGGCGATCAGTTCGATGAAGACCAAGGAAGTCGCACGGGTGCTCGGAATGCTCCCCCAGACTCCGGTTGCGCCCGAAGGACTCACGGTCGCCGATCTGGTCTCACGTGGGCGCCACCCGCACCAGTCGTGGATCAGGCAGTGGTCCGCGGACGACGAGGGCGAGGTCGCCGAAGCGCTGGAGCTGACCGGTGTCTCGGATCTCGCCGATCGACCCGTCGATCAATTGTCCGGCGGTCAGCGCCAGCGGGCCTGGATCTCGATGGCTCTCGCCCAGGGAACCGACATTCTGCTTCTCGACGAACCGACTACCTATCTGGACCTCGCGCACTCGATGGAAGTCCTCGACCTGGTGGATCAACTCCACGAGGAAATGGGGCGCACCGTGGTGATGGTTCTGCACGACCTCAATCTCGCGGTCAGATACAGCGATCATCTGATCGTGATGCGCGACGGCGCCGTCGTCGCTTCTGGTGTCCCCAAGGACATCATTTCCGCGGAACTTCTGCTCGAGGTGTTCGGTCTCGAAGCTGCGGTCATCGACGATCCCGTCTCGGATCGGCCGCTGATCGTTCCGATCGGTACCCGGCACGTGTTCGGCGCCGTCGGCGGGCCGGCAAAGCCTGCGTGACGATCGCGAATCAGCGACCCAGAATCGTCCGAACAAGTTTGAATCCCTGACCGATCGTCACGGTTGGCAGGTACGCCCGTCCGACCGCGTTCCCGATGCTCGGCAACGCGGCTGGATCGGCGAAGGTCATGTGCATCGGCACGTACCGCGGCTGGAACTTCGATTTGAAGGCCAACAGCGAACGAAATCCGTACACCGGTTCCAGGGTGCGACCGAGTAGGTCGAGCACGCTGTCCATCATCGCCGAGAAAGTCGTGGCCTCCGGTTCGTTCGCATTCCTCTCGGAGTCACCGGCGATTGTTGCCAACGGTGCACCGGACAGACTGAGGAACTCGACGCCCTCCTCCTCCAATTTCAGTGCAGCGGAGGCGATGAGGAACTCCATCGCGGGACGGAATCCTTCGGAGCGTCGCCTCATGAAGTCGAGTGTCCACCCGACGACTTTGCCGTCGCGGTACACCGGTAGCCACGACGTGACACCGTGCACGGTGCGATCCTCGTCGACGGCGATCAGGCACCGCACTTGTTCGTCGTCGACCTCGTCGAGTCCGCCGAGGGTGAATCCCATCTCGGGCATCCCCTTGTCCGCCACCCATTCCTCCGAGATCGCAACTATCTGATCCTTGATCGCGAGAGGTGCATGAGGGAAGGAAATCCACTCGGCCGTGATCCCGGACTTCTTCGCGCGGTTCAGTGCTGTTCGCACATCCTGGAACCGCTTTCCTGTGAACGCGACCTGTCCGAGGTCGAGCACGGTTTCCTCGGCGACCTGCAGGCCGCTCCAGCCCATGGAATCAGTGATGCTTCGGGCGTCGTCGGTCACTGAATAGAAGCAGGGAATCCAACCGTTCGACGAAGCGAACTCGGCAAACTCCTCGATCGCCGTGCGCATGCGATCTGGAGGACCGACCGGATCACCGGTTGTGAGAGCAACACCGGCGATGACGCGATACGCGACGTAACTCGAACCGTCCGCGCTGAACCAGTATGTGTTTCCCTTCCAGGTCGTCATCCAGGACAAGGGGCTGCCGGTACCGGCGATCAACATGGATCGCGCTCGTTCGGCGGCTTTGGGATCGGCGGTCTTGACCGGCTTGAGGAAACTCACGAACACCAACACGGCGGCGACGCCCCAGAACACGACGCCGGTCCACTCGAAGAGCAACGTCGACTCGATGTCCACGGGAAGCAGACGCGGATCGATCAACTGCAGGTACACGGGCGGTACAAGGCGCTGAGGGAAGTCCGCGAGCAACATCGTTACGGTTGGCTCGCGATCGAACCCGTGCCTGGCGAGCATTCCGCCGCCGACGTAGATCACGGCGAGGACCGCGAGCAAGGTCACGATCGCAGCACCGAGACGTCGGTATGTCTTGGCCGGGGCCGCGACGTCGAAGTATCGACGTGTCGCGATCAGCAGGATCAGTACGAAGAGCGGTGTCAGGAACGGCACCAGAGTTCGGTACACGTTCGGATCGCTGATTCCGTAGAACAAGCTGTCACTGTCGACGGCGTCGACGAACCTGATGACGAAGTTCCCGATCGAGAGGACGAGTAGGACTACCTGAGCACACACTGTCGCAATCCAGGCGAATCTGCGGCCACGACGGAGCCCGTCACTCAACACGAGAACGAAGATCGACGGCATCAGCGAGAGCAGAGTCGGGCCGATACCGGAGAGTCTGAGCTCGAGGAGTCCTCGTCGGCAGTCCGGATCCGACGAGGACTCCTCGCACAGTTCTCGAACCTCGGCGACAGTCCAGGGAACTCCGCGGAAGAGGTCACGGAGGACCGCGAGTGGGCCGACCGCCTGCGGGGACAATGCGGCGATCATCGGGCCGATCGCACTCGCCGCGACGACGATGGCGACCAGGACGCGACCCTCTCGCTGTGTCCCGGCGATGCGCTCACCGCGCGCCGATCGTCCGACGATCCACTGTCCGATCACCAAACCCACCACAGCGGCAAAGAATCGGATGACGTCTTGCAGCTGACCACTGAACAAGGCCAAAGTGATCGTCAACGCCAAAGTTCCGACGCGAATGCGACGGCGCCACAGGGTGCCCATGTTCGAGCTGGCGGCCATCGCAGCGCCGACGATCCATGCACTGGCTCCGACCGCGGAGCCCACGTGGAGGCGGAATCCCCAACTGGAATCGAACACCTTCGCAAACGACGCCCAGCCGAGCCCGAGCAGGACTCCCAAGATTTGAGTGCTTGCGCCGGCGATCGCAAGCTTGATCGTTCCCATTCGGCGTTCGAGGGGTGCGGCGACTGCGATCAGGAGCACGGTCGCGCCGAGGTACCCGAGCAGGTTTCCTGCCCACAGCACGGACGTGAGCGGAGTCCAGATGCGGCCGTGCTGGATCGAGCCCATTCCGGCACCGATCGTGTGCTCGAGATCGCGGGACGGTCCGTGAACGAGGCTGCCGGTTGCGGCACCCACGATCCACATGGTGAGAAGTAGAACGACCGTCAACGGTGCGTCGCGAATGCCGAAACGGATGATGCCGACAGCTTTCTGCGTGACTACCCGCGCCCGTGATGTCGATTCTTCGGTGCCCGGCGAACTGTCGATCGTCATCTACGTGCGGCTACTTTCTGCGGATCGACTGTTGGCTTGCAATTATCGGGCATCGTCATTGTCGGGAATTCCGTCGTCTCACACCACCGTAACCGTCACGCAGATCACTATGGCCAATACCACACCCCCACCGAGGTGGTTACTACTACCAGTAGTACGTATTTCGTCGTGGAAGTCCGTAGAATCGAAGAATGGCAGGTCTAGGTGAACTCGAACGCGCGGTGATGGATCATTTGTGGTCCACATCGGAACCGCAAACTGTGCGACAGGTGCATGAAGCACTCGCGACGCATCGCGAATTGGCGTACACGACGGTAATGACCGTTCTGCAGCGCCTGGCGAAGAAGCATCTGGTGATTCAGCAGCGTGACGATCGCGCACATCGCTATCTTCCCGTCAATAAGCGCGAAGAACTGGTCGCGAGTCTGATGGTCGACGCGCTGGCCCAGGCTCCGGAGTCCGGCGGTCGCGCTGCGGCGCTCGTCCACTTCGTGGGACAGGTCAATGCTGACGAAGCCGACGCTCTCCGCGAGGCGCTCGCTGCCCTCGAGGTGCGCGAGTCCGCGAAAAAGGCTGCGCAGCCCGGAATTTCTAGGCCGAACTGATTTCGTCGTGCATGATGTGTAGGACATGAACGCCACTACTGCACTGGTTTTCGGACTGCTTGCCTTGTTGCTGGCCGGTCCGGTTCCCGCACTCCTGAGCCGCTCCACGTGGCCTTACCGCGCTCCACGCGCGGCGTTGGTTCTGTGGCAAGCCGTCGCAATTGCTGCGGTGTTGTCGGCATTCAGCTCGGGCCTGGCCATTGCCAGCCAGCTGCTCGTTCCCGGCGCTGACGGTAGGCCGACGACGGCCCCGACCGCCGAAATCGATGCACTCGGGCTCCCGCTGTGGATTCTGTACGTGGTTGTTTTTGCCCTGACGCTTCTGATCGGCGCGAAGCTGATCTTCTCGATCATCCAGGTCGCTGTGAGAACCCGACGTCGCCGTGCACGTCACCGCGTGTTGGTGGACCTTCTCGACGACTGCGCCATGCCCGCGTCGGTGGAACGCACACCCGATCTGCGGGTACTGGACGTCGACGAACCGATCGCATACTGCCTGCCAGGTCTGCGTCAACGCGTGGTCCTCAGTCAAGGCACTCTGCAGAACCTCGATCATGCCGAGGTCAAAGCCATCCTGACGCACGAGCGTTCCCACCTGCGAGCTCGTCACGATCTGGTCCTCGAGGCTTTCACGGCCGTCAATCACGCGTTCCCCCGCTTCGTCCGTAGCAAGTCGGCGCTCGGATCGGTACAACTCCTGGTGGAGTTGCTCGCCGACGATTCAGCCGTGCGGGCTACCGGTCCCACTCCCCTCGCGCGGGCGCTTGTCGCGTGTGCCGGATCGACGGCACCCCGCGGGGCAATGGCAGCGGGCGGGCCGTCGACGCTCATCCGGGTGCAGCGCCTCTCGGCCGACGACGCAGATCCCCGCATCGCAGTTTTTGCGTATCTCGGGGCGGTCGCGATTCTCGTTGTTCCCACGGTTGCGGTGGCTGTGCCCTGGCTCACCGAACTTCGACTGCTTTTCAACGCATACTGAGTCTTGACCTGCGTAACCCCGTGTAGTAGTGCAGGTCACAGGCGGGGCTACCTGACTTCGGTGTCCCCGGTGGCGTAGAGTGGATCACGGCCACCATCGTGGTCCGTCAACATATAACGGCACACAGCCCAATTCCCCGCAGTATGCGTTCGGATTGCCAGGTGACATGTGCCCTGGCTCGTCCCTTTGCGAACTGTGTCGTGTATTTCAGCATGGCTTCTTCCGCTCCGCGACGTGCCCGTAGTCCGGAGAGGTTTCCGCGTGACCAACGCTGTCCAAATGTCGTCTTCCGAGAACATCGAAGACCCCACCGTCAACACCCCCGCTGCCGAAGAAGCAGTCGCCACCGAGCCGGGTATCACCTTCGCCGAGATCGGCCTGCCCGAGCAGCTTGTTGCCGCATTGGCGCGCAACTCCATCACCGTCCCGTCCCCCATCCAGGCGCAGTCCATCCCGGACGCGCTCGCCGGAACCAACGTTCTCGGCCGCGCACAGACCGGATCGGGCAAGACCCTCGCCTTCGGCCTGCCGATGCTGACCCGCCTCTCACGCCACGAAGATCGCCCGGCCGCCAAGCGTCCCCGCGCACTCGTGCTCGTCCCCACCCGTGAGCTTGCTTTCCAGGTGGTCGACTCCCTCAACTCCTACGCCGGCGCACTCGGACTCACGGTTCGTCCCGCTGTCGGTGGAACGCCGTTCGCCAAGCAGGTCGATCAGCTCCGACGCGGCGTAGACGTCCTCGTCGCAACGCCGGGTCGTCTCGGCGACCACCTGCGTCAGGGCACCTGCATCCTCGACTCGGTGGAAATCACCGCACTCGACGAAGCCGATCAGATGGCAGACATGGGCTTCCTGCCCGAGGTTCGCTCGATCCTCGGCGAGACCCCCGCAGACGGACAGCGTCTGCTGTTCTCGGCAACCCTCGACCGTGAGGTCCAGTCGCTGGTTCGTCAGTTCCTGGCCAACCACGTCACCCACTCCACCGAAGACGGCCGCGCAAGCGTCGACACGATGGAGCACTACGTCCTCCTCGTCGATCGTGGACAGAAGGATTCAGTCCTCGCCGAGATCGGTGCCCGCGACGGACGCACCATCATGTTCGCCCGCACCAAGCTCGGTTGCGAGGGAATCACCGACCGCCTCCGCGCAGTCGGCATCGCTGCCGAGTCGCTTCACGGCGGCAAGGCACAGAACCAGCGCACCCGCGTCCTCGAGCGTTTCAAGAACGGCCGCACCCCGGTCCTCGTCGCAACGGACGTCGCAGCACGCGGAATCCACGTCGACGGCATCGACCTCGTCGTTCACGTCGATCCCCCGGCCGACCACAAGGACTACCTGCACCGCGCTGGTCGTACCGCTCGCGCCGGCGAGAAGGGCACCGTTGTCGCCATCGTGCTGCCCAACCAGAAGCGTCAGTTCAAGCGGCTGACCGGAATGGCCGGCGTCAATGCCGCAGCCGTTGCCGTCACCCCGGGTTCTGCTGAACTTGCTCGAATCACCGGTGCCAAGAAGCCGACCGGAGAACCGTTGCGCGAGAGCTCTTCTCGTGGCGAGCGTTCCTTCGGTGATCGTGGTGGAAGCCGTGGCGGATACCAGGGCAACCGCTCGTCCGGTGGATACCAAGGCAACCGTTCTTCGGGTGGCTACCAGGGCAACCGCGACGGCGAGAGCCGCGGCGGATACCAGGGTGATCGCTCCAGCGGTGGTTACCAGGGCAACCGCGACAGCCGCCCCTCGACCGGATACCAAGGAAACCGCTCTTCGGGTGGCTACCAGGGCAACCGCGACGGCGAGAGCCGCGGCGGATACCAGGGCAACCGTTCGTCCGGTGGTGGATACCAGGGTGATCGCTCCAGCGGTGGTTACCAGGGCAACCGTGACAGCCGTCCGTCCTACGGAGACCGCGACAGCCGCCCGTCGACGGGTTACCAGGGCAACCGCTCGTCGGGCGGATACCAGGGAAGCCGTGACGGCGAGAGCCGCGGCGGATACCAGGGCAACCGTTCGTCCGGTGGTGGATACCAGGGCAGCCGTGACAACAACCGCTCGTACGGCGATCGCGACAGCCGCCCCTCGACCGGCTACCAGGGCAACCGCTCCTCCGGCGGATACCAGGGAAACCGCGAAGGCGGCGACAACCGTGCAGCCTCGACCAGCGGTGGCGGCTTCCGCAGCCGCACCGACCGTCGTAGCTATGACGGATTCGACGGCCCGAAGCGCGATCAGCGGTAATACCTGCGCTGAGCTGCGGCTCGACAACTGAACACTGAGAACCTTCCGGCTGTGCCGGAAGCTGTATCGAGACGGATGCAGGTCACTGCAATTAAAGTGATCTGCATCCGTGTTTTGTATGCACGGTCTGATGTTCACGCGCGTCGCGGCCGCACCGTTTTCGGCTGCGCACAGCGCAGGATTTCACAGCCGCGGACCGAGAGGGAAAGCTGTAAGCATGTCAACCACTAGCACCGAATCACCCCGAGCTCAGATCGGCGTCACCGGCCTGGCCGTCATGGGTTCGAATATTGCCCGCAATTTCGCCCGCCACGGTCACACCGTTGCCCTGCACAACCGCAGCATCGCGAAGACCGATGCCCTGATCGCCGAGCATGGTTCCGAGGGCGATTTCGTGCGCACCGAGACCGTCGAGGAGTTTGTTGCCGCACTTCAGAAGCCGCGACGCGTCCTGATCATGGTCAAGGCGGGCGCCCCGACCGATGCTGTCATCGAAGAGCTCGCGAACGCCATGGAGCCCGGCGACATCATCATCGACGGTGGCAACTCGCTCTACACCGACACGATCCGTCGTGAAGCGGCGATCCGCGCCCGCGGTCTGCACTTCGTCGGCGCCGGTATCTCCGGTGGCGAAGAAGGCGCACTCAACGGTCCGTCGATCATGCCGGGCGGCCCGAAGGAGTCCTACGAGGCTCTCGGCCCGCTTCTCGAGTCCATCTCCGCTCACGTCGACGGCACCCCGTGCTGCGCGCACATCGGCCCCGACGGCAGCGGTCACTTCGTCAAGATGGTGCACAACGGCATCGAGTACGCCGACATGCAGCTCATCGGCGAGGCGTACAACCTCTTCCGCGACGCTCTGGGCTACGACGCCGGTCAGGTTGCCGACGTCTTCACCGAGTGGAACAAGGGCACCCTTGAGTCCTACCTGATCGAGATCACCGCCGAGGTGCTCCGCCAGGTCGACGCCGAGACGGGCAAGCCGTTGGTCGACGTCATCGTCGACGCTGCCGAGCAGAAGGGAACGGGCCGCTGGACGGTCAAGTCCGCTCTGGATCTGGGCGTGCCGGTCACCGGTATCGCCGAGGCCGTATTTGCTCGCGCACTGTCCGGTAGCCGCAATCAGCGCGCCGCAGCTCAGGCGCAGGGTCTGGCTGCCGGCTCTCTCGGCGACAAGCCTGCTGACGCCGAGCAGTTTGCCGCCGACATCCAGGCCGCGCTGTACGCGTCGAAGATCGTGGCGTACGCGCAGGGCTTCGATCAGATCGCTGCCGGCAGCGCCGAGTACGACTGGAACCTCAAGCCTGCCGACCTGGCGACGATCTGGCGCGGTGGCTGCATCATCCGTGCGCAGTTCCTCAACCGCATCAAGGACGCGTTCGACGCCGATCCGAGCCTGCCGAGCTTGATTCTGGCGCCGTACTTCCGCGAGGCCATCGAGGCAGGCATCGACAGCTGGCGCCGCGTGGTCGCCACCGCGACGATGCTCGGCATTCCGGTACCTGCGTTCGCGTCCTCGCTGTCGTACTACGACGGTCTGCGCGCGGAGCGTCTGCCGGCCGCCCTGACTCAGGGTCAGCGCGACTTCTTCGGCGCGCACACCTACGAGCGCATCGACAAGCCGGGCAAGTTCCACACACTGTGGAGCGGTGACCGCAGCGAAATCGAGGCCTGATTCACAGCGGGTATCGGTAGATGCGGTCATCTGCGTCTACCGATACCCGGTAGCCTGGACAAATGCAGGAATCGACGATCGACTCGCCCACCTCGACCGAAGGGCGTTCGTTCGTCGACCTCGGAATCCCCGCCGTGATGGTGCACGCGTTGCGCCGAAGCGGCATCGATGCCCCCTTCCCCATTCAGTCGGCAACCATCCCCGATGTTCTTGCCGGTCGGGATGTACTCGGGCGCGGTGCGACGGGTTCCGGAAAGACTCTGGCCTTCGGGCTTCCGATGCTGGTGCGCCTCAAGGGTGGGGCGAGCAAGCGGAATCGTCCGCGCGGTTTGGTGCTCGCTCCCACCCGTGAGCTGGCGATCCAGATCCACAAGGCACTCGACGACGCCGCTACCGAGATCGGTTTGCGTGTGGCAAATGCGGTCGGGGGCGTTCCGATCAAGCGTCAGGCCGACATCCTTGCCCGCGGCGTCGATCTGCTGATCGCGACCCCCGGGCGCCTGCTCGACCTACTCGAGCAGAAGTCGGTGATTCTCGACGACGTCGTGATCACGACCATCGACGAAGCCGACCACATGGCGGACATGGGTTTCATCGACGAGGTTGCGAAGATTCTCGACACGACTCCGAAAGACGGTCAGCGTCTTCTCTTTTCGGCGACACTCGACGGCAAGGTCGACGATCTGGTCGCGGGTTACCTGCGCAATCCGGCGTCGCACTCGACTGCTCCCCCGGTTGCGACCGTCTCGACCATGGAGCATCACCTGCTTTTCGTCGACCGCGACGACAAGAGATCCGTTGTCGCACATATCGCTTCGCGTGCGGGGCGGACCATCATGTTCGTCAAGACCAAGCACGGTGTGGATCGTCTTGCGCAGCAACTGCATTTGATCGGCGTCTCGGCGGGGGCTCTGCACGGCGGCAAGACGCAGAACAATCGGACCAAGACCCTCGCGTCGTTCTCCGACGGGACAACACCGGTCCTGGTCGCCACCGATGTCGCCGCGCGCGGAATCCATGTCGACGACGTGACGCTCGTCGTTCACGTCGATCCCCCGGCCGAGGCGAAGGACTACCTGCACCGGGCCGGCCGGACGGCACGCGCCGGCGAATCGGGCGTCGTCGTCACCATCGTCACCGACGAAGAACGTGAATCGGTCGAGAAGTTGACCAGGCAGGCAGGCATCAAGGTTCACGGTGTGCGGGTTCGTCCTGACGATCTTGAGCTCACGCGCATCACCGGTGCGATGGAGCCGACGGGAATTCCGGTCGAGGCTCCCGATACGACGGTTGCCGTCAAGCACACCGCCAAGCGTGGCCGTCAGGAACACGACACTGCAGGCCGGACCGCTGCCGGAGGCCGGATGAAGAAGGACGGCGACAAGCGCGCCGCCTCCTCGCGGCGCGTCACCGATCCGAAGAGTGTGAAGAAGATCCGTGCGGACGGCACTCCGGTCCCGACCCGTTCGGAGCGTCTGGCGTCCAAGGGCTTGACCCCGCGTCGCGGCGCACCCGGCGCAGGAAAGCCGTCTGCCGGAAATCGGGCGGGCAAGCGCGCACACTGAGGGAATGGGTGATCTTCCACTGATCTCGGTTCTCTGCGCACTTCTCGCTGCACTGCTCTTCGCGTGCGCTTCGGTCGCTCAGCAACGGGCGGCGTCCGCGGTTCCCGAGGGCGAGGCGTTGGTGGCGTCGTTGATTCGCAGTCCTCGGTGGTGGGCCGGGCTGATCGGTGACGGCGGCGGGTACGTCATGCAGGCCGTTGCACTGTCGTTGGGTTCGGTGTTGGTGGTGCAGCCGCTGATCGTGACCTCGTTGCTGTTCGCGCTGCCTCTCTCGGCCAAATTCTCGGGAATCCGCATCACCCGTTCCGCGTGGTCACTGGCGATCATGCTCGCGATTTCCTTGGCGATCTTCCTCGTCGTCGGCGATCCCACCGAGGGAGACAGCAATGCTCCATGGTCGGATTGGGCTGTGCCCCTGACGATTACGGTCGCAGTGGCCGTGGCCGCAACTGTCGGCGGCTTGTCCAAACTCGACGGCGGCTGGCGCGCACTGCTTCTCGGCTCTGCGGCAGGCATCTTCTACGGCGTCGCCGTCGCATTCACCAAGTACGTCACCGACCTACTCGGCCACGGCGTCATCGGGGTGATTTCGGCATGGCAGACGTGGGCGCTGATCGCCTCGGGCGCAATCGGGGTCTACCTGCAACAGCGCGCGTTCCAGGTCGGGCCGCTGTCGGCGTCGCTACCCGCCCTGACGATCGGCGAGCCGATCGCGGCCATCTTCCTGGGGATGACAGTGCTCGACGAACGCCTCCGCGTCGACGGTCCCGGAATTGCTCTCATCGGGTGCGCCGTCGCCGTCATGATCATGACCACGATCGCCCTCTCCCGCTCACAAGCGCGCGATACCGAGGGCGCTACGGCGGAATCGACGGTAGGCTCGTGAAACGTGCAGTTCCTCGAAGGGCAACGCCCCCCATACGACCTGACCTACGACGACGTCTTCCTCGTCCCTAACCGGACCGAGGTCACCTCTCGGTTCGACGTCGATCTCAATTCTTCCGACGGATCCGGAACGACCATTCCCGTCGTGGTCGCCAATATGACCGCAGTCGCCGGCCGCCGCATGGCGGAGACTGTCGCCCGCCGCGGCGGACTGGTCATCATTCCGCAGGACGTCCCCACCGAAGCTGTCGCCGAGACCGTGGCGTTCGTCAAGAGCCGCCACCTCGTCGCCGATACGCCGGTCACGCTGAGTCCGGACGACGCCGTCTCCGATGCGCTGGCGCTGCTTCCCAAGCGTGCTCACGGCGCGGTCGTGGTGGTCGAGGACGGTAAGCCTCTCGGTGTCGTCACGGAGGCTGCCTGCGCGGATGTCGATCGGTTCACTCGCCTCCGTACCGTCGCGATCACCGACTTCGTCACGGCCCCGGTCACCGCCACACCGCGTGAGGTCTTCGAACTGCTCGAAACCAAGCACGATCCGCTGGCGGTCATCGTCAACGAAGACGGGACTCTTGCCGGCGTCCTCACCCGCACCGGCGCGATCCGTGCCGGCATCTACGACCCCGCAGTCGACGAGCGCGGCGCACTCCGGGTCGCTGCGGCGGTCGGTGTGAACGGTGACGTGGGCGCCAAGGCCAAGGCTCTCGTCGACGCCGGTGCAGACGTGATCGTCGTGGACACGGCTCACGGTCACCAGCAGAGAATGATCGATGCGCTCACCACCCTCAAGGCGCTCGATCTCGGCGTCCCGTTGGTTGCAGGCAACGTGGTCTCCGCACAGGGAACCCGTGATCTGATCGCCGCAGGCGCGGACATCGTCAAGGTCGGCGTCGGGCCCGGAGCCATGTGCACGACTCGCATGATGACCGGCGTCGGACGCCCGCAGTTCTCGGCCGTCGCGGAATGTGCTGCAGCGGCACGTGAGCTCGGCAAGCACGTCTGGGCCGACGGCGGCGTTCGACACCCCCGCGACGTTGCACTCGCCCTCGCGGCGGGCGCGTCGAACGTCATGATCGGCTCGTGGTTCGCCGGCACATACGAGTCCCCCGGCGATCTCAAAGTCGATCAGGCGGGCAACGCGTACAAGGAGAGCTTCGGTATGGCCTCCAAGCGCGCTGTTGCCGCTCGCACAGCCACCGAAACGGCTTTCGATCGCGCCCGTAAGGGATTGTTCGAGGAAGGCATCTCCAGTTCGCGGATGCGTCTCGATCCCGAGCGCCCCGGAGTCGAGGACCTGATCGATCAGATCTGTTCCGGCGTGCGCAGTACCTGCACGTACGCGGGTGCGCGTTCTCTCGAGGAGCTGCACGAGAAGGCCGTTCTGGGCGTGCAGTCCGCCGCCGGATTTGCCGAAGGACGGCCGCTTCCGTCTGGTTGGTGAACCACGTTCTGTGACTGTCGGCGGGTGCTCGGGTCCCTACTCCCGGGCACCCGCCGGTATCATTGGATCCGTAAACAGAAAACAAAACTCGGTCGGGTGCCCTTCGGCGACCCGACCGAGCCCGCTACAGCCGAGAACTACTCGGCTCTGACGAAAGGAACCCGGTGCCCGAGGCACCCACACACTTACCCGGCGCTACACCCGTCGTCTTATCCGAGGAATCTTCTGATTCCGCCGGTTCGGAGGGCTCCTCTAGCGAGCCGGGAGACAAACCCGGCGGCCCCCGTGCACATCTCAGGTGGCGATGACACATGGACATCGTTTTCACCATTCTCAGCCTGGTCGGCTTCATCGCGCTGACTGCAGGCACCGCCCTCTTCGTGGCGGCCGAATTCTCACTGACCGCGCTCGAACGCAGCACCGTCGACGAAGCTGCTCGTGGCGGCGACCGACGCTCGCGGCAGGTTCAACACGCGCACAAGACTCTTTCGTTCCAGCTCTCCGGCGCTCAGCTGGGCATCACGATCACAACCCTGATCACCGGTTACCTGGCCGAGCCGGTCCTGGCACGGTTCATCACACCGGTCACGAAGGCCGTCGGGCTCAGTGAATCCGCGGCCTCGACAACGTCTTTGATCCTGGCGCTCGTGATCGCGACCTCGTTCTCCATGATCTTCGGTGAGCTCGTACCGAAGAACCTCGCAATCTCCAAGCCGATGCCCACCGCCCGCGCGACTGCGGGCCTGCAAGCAGGGTTCTCGCTGATCTTCCGGTGGGCCATCAACGGCCTCAACGGAACCGCCAACTGGATCGTGCGACGCCTGGGCATCGAACCCGCGGAGGAATTGCGCTCCGCGCGATCACCGCAGGAACTCGGGTCCCTCGTGCGGACGTCCGCGCAGCGCGGGTCCATCGACAAGGGCACGGCGATGCTCGTCGACCGTTCACTGCAGTTCGGTGACCGCACGGCAGAAGAGCTGATGACTCCGCGAGTGAAGATCGAATCGCTGGAACTCTCGGACACCGTCGCAGACCTGATCGTGACGGCGTCGCGGACCGGCTATTCACGCTTCCCGGTCGTTCGCGGCGATCTCGACGACACGGTCGGCGTCGTACACATCAAGCACGCGTTCACCGTTCCGGCCGAACGTCGGCGCACGACGCGCGTCGACAGTCTGGCTCAACGTGTTCCCGTCGTGCCGTCGAGCCTGGACGGGGACACCGTCATGGAGCGAATCCGCTCGGACGGTATGCAGGTTGCGCTCGTCGTCGACGAGTACGGCGGAACTGCCGGCATCGTCACGATGGAAGACCTCATCGAGGAAATCGTCGGCGATGTGCGCGACGAACACGACGAACCCGAACTCGACGTGCAGCGCGTCGGCGACGGATGGTCGTGCTCCGGTCTCCTGCGCATCGACGAGGTCACTTCGGCTACCGGGTACACCGCTCCCGAAGGCGACTACGACACGCTCGGCGGCTTGGTGCTCACCGAACTGGGCCGCATCCCCGACGAGGGTGACGAGGTGGAATTGCCCGACGTCGACTCGTCCGGTGATTCGCGCGGAAAGTGGATTGCACGAGTGACCGGCATGGACGGCCGCCGTATCGACCGGGTGACCATCACGCCGGTCCCCGCTTACGTCGAACCCGAATCCGCAGACGACAGCAAGAAGGAGTCCGACGATGAATAACCTCTTCGGTGTACTCCTCACCGTCGTGCTGCTCGCCGGCAATGCATTCTTCGTCGGTGCGGAGTTCGCACTGATCTCCGCACGACGTGACCGTCTCGAAGCACTGGTCGCGCAAGGCAAGAAGCGGGCGCTCACAGTCATCAAGGCCGGTGAGAACCTCTCGCTCATGCTTGCGGCGGCTCAGCTGGGCATCACGATCTGCTCGATCCTCCTCGGTAAGGTCGCCGAGCCCGCCATTGCGCACCTCCTCGAGGTGCCGATGGAAGCCGTCGGCCTGCCCGACGGATTGCTGCACCCGATCTCGTTTGCCATCGCGCTGTCGCTCGTCGTCGTGCTGCACATCCTGCTCGGCGAGATGGTGCCCAAGAACATCGCGTTGGCCGGCCCCGAGAAGACGGCCATGCTGCTCGTTCCCGTGCATCTGGCGTTCATCAAGATCGCTCGCCCGATCATCGCGTTCTACAACCTGTGCGCGAACGGAGTGCTCAAGCTCCTGCGCGTCGAACCCAAGGACGAACTCGACGTCACGGTCTCGGCGGTGGAGTTGTCCGCGATGATCGGTGAATCGCGATCTGAAGGTCTGATCGACGCCGAAGAACACCGGCGGTTGAAGCAGGCACTCGAATCGACCGATCGGACCGTCTCCGAGGTCCTGATCACTCTCGACAAGGTGCGGACCATTCCCCTCACACCGTCGGGAACAACACTGGGTGAGATCGAGCGTGCGGTCATCGAGACCGGATACTCGCGTTACCCGGTGCGAGCGAGCGACGGATCGCTGGCTGGGTACGTGCACCTCAAGGACGTGCTCGACGAGGTGCTCGACGAGGCCGCTGGACCGGACACCGTCGTTCCGACGTCGGATATCCGGCCGCTGCCCATCGTTCCGCTCAGCACACCGCTGGCCGAAGCGTTGGCCGGCCTTCGTCGGGCCAGCTCGCACCTCGGCGCTGTCACGGACGCTGACGGAGTGGTGATCGGTATCGTCGCGCTCGAGGATCTCCTCGAGGAGTACGTCGGAACGGTCCGCGATGGCACGCATCGCGGCACGGATGCTGTTCCCGGACAAAGAAACAGCTGATCGATGACACGTTCGGTGCATTCACTCGCACTCGCGCAGAGCGAGTGGACGGCTCGGCGGGCACTTCACCTCGAGGAGGTGGAGAAGCTCGTCGAGCCGCACCGAGCGCGTCGTAGCGCCGGTATCTCTCACCCGGTGCACGACTTCCTCTTCACGTACTACAACTTCAAACCCGCTCAACTGCGCCGCTGGCACCCCGGGTACGGAGTCGCGCTCGAGAACGCCGCCGAATACGCAGCCTTCTCCGGCTACCGCGTCGACGAGTCGGGTACCGCGACGGTCGAGGCCTCAGTGCTGGAGCGTCGGCGTCACACAGTCGAATTCGTGTGGAATCTGTTGAATCAGACGTCTGCGCGGCCCGCTGTGCTGGGTTGCTTCGGCCTCCACGAATGGGCGATGGTCTATCGCGGGGGCGAGGACGCAATCCGTCACCAGTCGGTGCCGCTGCGACTCGGGTTCGCCGGTACCGACGCGGTCGTCGAATCCCTGCCACTCAAATGCACGCACTACGACGCGTTCCGGTTCTTCACACCGGACGCGGCCCCCAAGAACTCGCTCCCGCTTGCACGCGAAACTCAGATCGATCACGAACAGCCGGGCTGCCTGCACGCCGGTATGGATCTGTACAAGTGGAGCTTCAAATTGTTGCCACTCGTCGATTCCGACCTGGTGATGCGGTGCTTCGAACACGCGCTCCTGGCCCGTGAACTCGACATGCGCGCGAGCCCATACGACCTCGCCGAGTACGGGTACTCCCCCATTCGTATCGAAACTCCCGCGGGCCGCGCCGAATACGTGCGTGAGCAACAACAGTTGGCGGATCGTGCTGCGCCGCTCCGCGATACGCTGGCAGAGAAGTGCCGGGAGCTTCTCGGCCACTGAACTGCCGAAAGGCGTCGCATGGATCACGGGTACGGGTTCTATCTCGACGAATACCAGCGTGATGTCGGGGTGCACACCGACGACCGCCGCGGGCACATCGAATGCCCGGACTCGGCGGGTTTCCTTGCGGCGCACTTGCCGGTGTTCGACCTCGCTGCGGGCTCGGTAGCGGCGTTCGCCTCGGCGATTCATCGGTCAACCAGCCCGGGCGACGGACACTGGACCCTCGATCCCGAGCGCATCGCCGCGTCCTTCTCGAGCGATCGACTGTTCCGGATCGGCGGCGAGCCGATCAACGGGTTCTCCGAGCACTCGGGGTTCTTTGCCGCCCGCGACGGTTGGGTCCGCACGCACGGCAACTATCCGCACCATCGCGACCGCCTGCTCGCCGTCCTCGAGCTCGATGATGGATCACCCAAAGATGCAGTGGTGCAACGGATATCCGAACTCAGCGCCATCGAGATCGAGCTGCAGGCCGCCGAGATCGGAGCCATCGCGGTCCGTGTTCGTACCGAGACCGAGTGGCGCCTGAGTGAGCAGTGCGCAGCTGCGAGGTCTGCGCCTCTGGTATCCATCCGAGCACGCGACGAGGGAAAACCCCGCACGCATCCGACGCGCCCACGCGTTCTCGACCTGACCCGCGTCATCGCCGGTCCGGTCGCGACGCGTGCCCTGGCGTTGGTCGGCGCTGACGTTCTGCGGATCGATCCCCCGGCGATCCCCGAGATCGGATGGCAGCACCTCGACAGTGGACAGGGCAAGCGGTCGGCGCTTCTCGACCTGAAGTCCTCGGCGGGAGCGACAGCGTTCCGAGAACTCCTCGAAACCGCAGACGTACTGGTCACCGGCTACCGGCCGGGTGCACTCGAAGCGCTCATCGGGCAGGATCTTCCCGCCCACCTGATTCACGGGCGCGTCAGCGCATGGGGATGGGAAGGTCCGTGGGCGAATCGCCGCGGCTTCGACAGCATCGTGCAGGCCGCGTCCGGCATTTCGTTCCTCGCGGGTGGTGAGAACCCTGGTGCGCTTCCGGCGCAGGCACTCGACCACTCGACCGGATACTTCTTGGCAGCGGGGATCCTCGACGCGTTGACGCTGCGCTCGCAGGACGGCCGTGGCCGCGATGTCGACGTGTCGCTGGCAAGCACAGGCGCTCGTCTTCTCGACGCACCCGGCCGAACCGTCCATCCTGGTCTGCCGACGGCTCCCGGCCTGAATGTTGTTGTCAACCATGCCGACGTGACCACCGCACGACCCGCGCTGGCAGAGTTCGAGGACTACCCCGAACCAGCCCATCCGTGGGGATCGGATCGCGCGGAGTGGGCACACTGAGGGACCGGCACATTCAGGGCAAGATGGACCTGTGAAGTCACATACCTACACACTCGACCTTCAGTGGACGGGCGATCTGGGAACCGGAACGTCCAGCACGCAGGGATATTCGCGCAATCATGCAATATCCGCGGTCGGAAAGCCGGAACTTCTCGGCAGCTCCGATCCCTCGTTCCGCGGTGACGCGCAGCGATGGAACCCCGAGGAACTGCTCGTTGCCTCCCTCGCCCAGTGCCACATGCTCTGGTACCTCGGGCTGGCAGCTGCCGCTGGGGTCGTCGTTCTCGACTACAGCGATCAGCCGGTCGGCAGCATGATCGAGGAATCCGATGGCGGCGGCCAGTTCATCGAAGTGACGTTGAATCCGACGGTGTTGGTCGCGGAGGCGTCGATGGTCGAGAAGGCCCAGGAGCTTCACGGCCCCGCACACACGAAGTGCTTCATCGCTCGGTCGGTGAACTTCCCCGTCCTGCATTCCCCGACGATCCTGGTGGCCACCGATGAGTGACATGCACAAGCTCATCGTCGACGTCGACACCGGTATCGACGACTCGTTGGCGCTTCTCTATCTCCTTGCCAGCCCCGAAGCCGAGATACTGGGGATTGCGAGCACCGCCGGCAACGTTCCGGTGGAACAGGTCGCGGCCAACAACTTGAACTGGCTTGCGCTCTGCGGCGCCCCGGACATCGAGGTTGCACTCGGCGCCCGCGAGCCATTGGTCATACCGTTGCGCACCACCGAGGAGACTCACGGTCCGCAAGGAATCGGCCATGCGGTCCTCCCCGATTCGGGTCGCAAGCGCTCGGTCCGAACCGCCACCGACCTCTGGGTGGATCTCGTCCGGGAGTACCCCGGACAACTCACCGGGCTGGTGACGGGGCCGCTCACCAACCTGGCCTTGGCGATCAGACGTGAACCCGATCTGCCGTCTCTGCTGAAGCGACTGGTAGTGATGGGTGGGTCGTTCAACTATCCGGGCAACACGACGCCGACCGCGGAGTGGAACGTCTCGGTGGATCCGCACGCCGCCAAGGAGGTGTTCGACGCGTTCTCCGTCGTACCCGCGCACCGGCGCCCGATCATCTGCGGCCTCAACGTCACCGAATCCATCGAGATGTTCCCCGAACATGTGCGTCGGCTCGCCGAAGCTGCCGGGAGCACCCCGGAAGAGATCATCTCGCCTGACGACGGTCCCGACGTCCGCAGTTCCGCGTCCAACAGCGTGATCAGGCATATGTCCGACGCAATCCGGTTCTACATGGAATTTCATCGTGAATACGACCAGGGATTTCTTGCTCACATGCATGATCCCTTCGCTGCTGCCGTCGCGCTCGATCCGAGCCTGGCGACGCTGAAACCGGCAACGGTAGATGTCGAAACCGAGAGTCCACTGCTGATCGGAACGACGGTTGCGGACTGGGTCGGGCACTGGAAGCGTGAGCCCAACGCGGATATCGCGGTCAGCACCGATCCGGCGGAATTCTTCGATCGACTTGTCCACCGAGTGGGAAATTACGCCCGCGTCGTGGGTTGACCGAGCCGGGCACCGGCTATGCTCGCATGGACAGAACACCAACGTACGAGAACAAAGGACCTGACGTGCAGATTTCCAGCCACGATGCCTCCCCGGCATTTGCGCTCGGATTGATGGCGTTCTGGCCCACTCGTCGTAGCGCATGCTTCGATCAGGCGTGTTGCTGAGCGGCGATTCTCGCTGCCTGCACCCCTGACTTTGTCGCTTCTTCGCTCGGAGTCTGTCTTCTTATGTTCAATCTTCTTTTGTTCACCCTTGTCGGCGTCGGCGCCCAGCTCGTCGACGGCGCCCTCGGTATGGCCTTCGGTGTCACCGCAACCACTCTGTTGATGATCGGTGGCCTCGGTCCGGCTCAGGCCAGCGCCGCTGTTCACCTGGCCGAGGTCGGCACCACCCTCGCTTCGGGTGTGTCGCATTGGAAGTTCAAGAACATCGACTGGAAGCTCGTCGCCAAGCTCGGTGTGCCCGGCGCAGTCGGTGCATTCATCGGCGCAACTGTGCTCTCGGGTCTGTCCATCGAAGCGGCAGTCCCCATCACGGCGACGATCCTGCTGGCCATCGGTATCTATGTGGCACTACGCTTTTCGGTCCGCCCACCGGCCGTCGCGGACGCTCGTACCACCCCGCACACTGCACGTTTCCTGTCCCCACTCGGCCTGTTCGGTGGTTTCATCGATGCATCCGGCGGTGGTGGTTGGGGTCCGATCACCACCAGCACGCTGCTCTCACGAGGAAAGACCGCGCCGCGCACCGTGATCGGCTCGGTCAGCGCCTCGGAGTTTCTGGTCGCGTCAGCCGCGTCGCTGGGATTCCTTGTCGGATTGGGACGTGAGTCGGCGGGAAACCTCCTCGTTGTCGCCGGTCTCGCGCTCGGCGGTGTCATCGCAGCTCCGTTCGCGGCGTGGCTGGTCAGCCGCGTACCTGCAACCTTGCTCGGAACGGCGGTGGGCGGCGTCATCGTGTTGACCAACGCACAGAAGCTGTTCAAATCCTTCGACATCACCGGGGCGGTCACAGTGGCCGGTTACCTGACCATTCTCGGCGCGTGGGCAGCGCTGCTGTTCTACGCGTGGAAGCGGTCCACTCTCACCCCGGCCGAGGCAGAAGGCGATTTCACGGGAGTCGAACTCGCTGTCGAGACCGAACTCACCGAGCCTGCAGTCAAACGCGAACGATAGCTCGTCACAGAAGAAATCCCGGGTATCCGCGCTCGGATACCCGGGATTTCGTTCTTTCCGCGCTAGTTGCTTCCGTCGAACGCGTCGAGAATTCGCCCCGCCGCCAACGCTGCCGTCAGCGAACCGTCACGCACGCTCTGCTCGACGTCGGCCCGGATCGCACGCACCCGATCGTTGCTCGAGAGCCTGCGTAGCAGCTGATCGTTGACCATCGTCCAGGTCCAATCGACCTGTTGCTTGCGACGCTTCTCCTCGAACTGTCCCGCTTCGGTGAGCACCTCACGGTGTTTGGTGACAGTTCCCCAGAACTCGTCCAGCCCGACACCTTCGAGACCGCTCATCGTGATGACGGGCGGCTTCCAGATGGCGTCGTGCGGGTAGATCAGGCGAAGCGCACCCGCCAATTCACGGGCAGCGCCCTTTGCCTCGCGCTCATGCTTGCCATCGGCCTTGTTGACCGCCACCAGATCTGCGAGCTCGAGGACACCCTTCTTGATGCCCTGGAGCTGATCACCGGTACGAGCGAGGGTCAGGAACGTGAAGCAGTCCACCATGTTGGCAACAGTGACTTCGGACTGGCCGACACCCACCGTCTCCACCAGGATGACGTCGAAACCGGCAGCTTCGAGAAGCACGATGGTCTCGCGGGTTGCCTTGGCAACACCACCGAGCGTGCCGGACGTCGGTGACGGCCGGATGTACGCATTCGGTTCGACGGTGAGCCGAGCCATGCGTGTCTTGTCGCCGAGAATCGAGCCGCCGGTGCGGGTGGACGACGGATCGACCGCCAACACCGCAACCCGATGTCCCTTGCCCAGCAAGTACATTCCGAGCGCGTCGATGAAGGTCGACTTGCCGACGCCGGGAACGCCGGTGATGCCGATCCGGTGCGCTCCCCCGGCCTCGGGCAGCAACTTCAGTAGAAGCTGCTGCGCGAGGGCCCGGTGGTCGTCGCGAGTGGACTCGACGAGGGTGATCGCCCGAGCGAGGCCGGCACGCTGATTTCCACGTACCGCCTCGGCGAGGGAATCAATGTCGATGGGCTGACGTGCCATCTTCAGTGACCCCCTTCTCAGCTGTTGTCGTGACCCAGTTGGGCGGAGAGCTTCTCCAACAATCCGCTGGCAGCGTCGGCGATGACGGTTCCGGGCGGGAAGATGGCAGCAGCGCCGGCCTCGTAGAGTTCGTCGAAGTCACCGGGCGGAATGACGCCGCCGACGACGATCATGATGTCGGGACGACCGGCCGCAGCCAGAGCCTCCCGCAGCGCCGGCACCAAGGTCAGGTGACCGGCGGCCAACGACGACACACCGACTACGTGGACGTCGTTGTCGGCCGCCTGATTGGCGACCTCTTCGGGGGTCTGGAACAGCGGTCCGACGTCGACGTCGAATCCGATGTCCGCGAAGGCGGTGGAGATGACCTTCTGGCCACGGTCGTGACCGTCCTGGCCCATCTTCGCGACGAGGATGCGGGGACGACGTCCCTCGTCCTCGGCGAACTTCTCGACCAGTTCCATCGCCTTGCTGATGTTGCTCACCGTTCCTGCCTCGTCGCGGTACACACCACTGATGGTGCGGATCTCGGCCTGGTGGCGTCCGTACACCTTTTCGAGGGCGTCGGAAATCTCGCCGACGGTAGCCATCGCGCGGGCGGCGACGACAGCGAGGGCGAGGAGGTTGTTCTCCATGCCGCCTTCGGTGGATGCGGCAGCGCGAGTGAGGTTCGCCAGTGCGGCCTCGACGGCTTCCGGATCACGTTCCGCGCGAAGACGAACCAACTTCTCGAGCTGTTCCTTGCGGACCTTGGAGTTCTCGACCTTGAGAACTTCGATGGTGTCGACCTCGTCGGGAACGTACTTGTTGACGCCGACGAGCGGCTGCCGACCGGAGTCGATGCGTGCCTGGGTGCGGGCGGCAGCTTCCTCGATGCGCAGCTTCGGGATGCCTTCGTTGATGGCCTGAGCCATTCCGCCGGCTTCCTCGACCTCTTCGATGTGCTTACGAGCCCGGTTGGCGAGTTCGTTGGTGAGCCACTCGACGTAGTACGAGCCACCCCACGGGTCGATGGGACGCACGGTGCCGGATTCCTGCTGCAGCAGCAACTGGGTGTTACGGGCGATGCGGGCGGAGAAGTCCGTCGGCAATGCGATCGCTTCGTCGAGTGCGTTGGTGTGCAAGGACTGAGTGTGGCCCTGGGTGGCAGCCATGGCTTCGACGCAGGTACGCGGAACGTTGTTGAAGACGTCCTGCGCGGTCAGGGACCAGCCGGAGGTCTGCGAGTGGGTACGCAGCGAGAGCGACTTCGCGCTCTTGGGATCGAACTTGGCGACAAGCTCGGCCCACAGGAGGCGTCCGGCGCGGAGCTTGGCGACCTCCATGAAGAAGTTCATGCCGATTGCCCAGAAGAAGGACAGGCGAGGTGCGAACTTGTCGATGTCCATACCGGCGTCGAGGCCGGCGCGGATGTACTCGACGCCGTCGGCGAGGGTGTACGCCAGTTCCAGATCGGCCGTCGCTCCGGCTTCCTGGATGTGGTAGCCCGAGATCGAGATGGAGTTGTACTTCGGCATTTCCGCGCTGGAGTACGCGAAGATGTCCGAGATGATCCGCATCGAGGGCTTCGGCGGATAGATGTAGGTGTTACGAACCATGAACTCTTTGAGGATGTCGTTCTGGATCGTTCCGGCCAGCTTGTCCGGAGTGACACCTTGCTCGCCTGCCGCAGCGACGTACAGCGCGAGAATCGGCAGCACGGCGCCGTTCATCGTCATCGAGACCGACACCTGCGAGAGGTCGATTCCGTCGAAGAGCTGACGCATGTCGAGGATGGAATCGATTGCGACACCGGCCATTCCGACGTCACCGGCAACGCGAGGATGATCGGAGTCGTAGCCGCGGTGTGTAGCGAGGTCGAAGGCGACCGAGAGGCCCTTCTGACCGGCCGCGAGGTTACGACGGTAGAACGCATTCGACTCCGCGGCAGTGGAGAATCCGGCGTACTGGCGAATGGTCCACGGCTGGTTCACGTACATGGTCGGGTACGGACCACGCAGGAACGGCGCTGCGCCCGGGAAGCTGTCGAGCGGGTAACCCGACTCGGCGGCGGCCGTGCGGTCCGCACCGGTGTACACCGGCTTGACGTCGATGCCTTCCGGGGTGGACCAGACAACCTGCTCGGCGGCGTAGTTATTGGCGTTGGCGCCCTCTTCGATGAGGGCCTGGGCCTGCTCGACCGACGGCGGTGTGGGTGCCGGAGACTGCGGGTCCTCGAGTGGGACCTCGGCGAAACTGCCGATCACGTGCTTGACCTCTCGTGTCGTCACTTGGAGCTTCCCGTCTCGATGAAGTCGAGCAGTTCGGTCAGAGCCGACACTGCGTCGATGCGGGCGGTGAGGAATCCGTCCGGGCGAGAATCGCCGGTCGCGTCGGCGACTGCCTTCTCCGGTCCTGCGAGCAGCACCTTGGCGATGCCGGCGGCGCGAAGTTCGGCGACGGCCGCTGCGGCGCTCTCGCCGTAGCGCTTGTCCGTGCCGCACAGCACCGCGACGGTGGCACCGGAAGCCTTGACTGCAGCGGAGATGGCCTCGGCGCCCACCTCGAGCGGGCCGGGGTTGACTGCGTCGATACCACCCGAAGCGAGCAGGTTGGACGCAAACGTGGTGCGCACGTTGTGTTCTGCAACCGAGCCCAGCGGCGCGAGAAGCGCAGTGGGACGGGCGCCGCCGGCGGCGAGGAACGCGTCCGAACGGTCACGAAGCGCTTCGAATGCAGCTGCGTAGCGGGCGACGGACTGGCCGGGCTCGACGGCTTCGGCGGACAGCGGCGTTTCGCCGAGGTTCGGGAACTCGTTGACACCGGTGACCGTGGTCTTGCGGTGTGCGATGTCGGAGTCGCGCTTGGCCTTGGTAGCGGCGATGCGACCGGAGACGATTCCCGCTTCGAGTGCCGCCAGATATCCTCCGGCTGCTTCGATTTCCTGGAAGAACTCCCACGCGGTGGCGGCAATCTGCTGTGTCAGGTCCTCGACGTACCAAGACCCGGCCGACGGATCGAGGACACGGCCCAGGTGCGACTCCTCGAGCAGGAGCAGCTGTGTGTTGCGCGCGATGCGCGAGGAGAAGGACTTGCTGACGCCGAGGGTGCCGTCGGCCAGTGCGACGTCGAACGGAAGAACTGTCACTGCATCTGCTCCGCCGACGCCGGCGCCGAATGCAGCGAGGGTCGTGCGCAGCATGTTCACCCAGGGATCACGCTGAGCCATCATCGCGGCGGAGGTGACTGCGTGCTGCGGCGCTCCACCGAAATCGGAAGCTCCGCAGACCTGGGCGATGCGTGCCCATACGAGACGTGCGGCGCGGAACTTCGCGATGGTCTGGAACTGATCGTCGGTTGCCGCGTAGCGGAAAGCCAACTGCGACAACGCAGCACCGATGGTCAGGCCGCTCTGGGCGGTGAGTGCACGGAGGTACTCGAGGCCGGCGGCGATTGCGGCTCCGAGTTCTTCGGCATCCCCGGCACCCGCGTTGTGAAAGGCCGTGCCGTCGACGGTGATCGCGTGCACGGTTTCCGCACGAGCTGCGGCGAGGGCGGCCAACTCGACTGCGCCTGCAAGTTCGACGTCGGCTGCGCCGGAGAACGAACTGGTCAGCGGCGCTGCACCGAGGTGAACTCGGATACTGCTGCGATCGCTGACACCGTCGCCGGCTTCGCCGCGAGCATCGAGGAGAGAGAAGAGTGCTCGGGCTGCATCGTTTGTCGCTGCGCCTGCATCGAGCGTGAGCGGTGCGAGGTCGAGAAGCACGCCCTCGAGCGCAGCGGCGAGGTCGGTGACCGGAACGCCGTCGGCGCCCACCTTCAACCAGAGTGCGCTGACTCCGTTTTCGAGGGCGTCCAGGATGGCGCGATTGGTCTCGGCCGCCGAAGCGGTTCCGAAAGCAGCGGAAACCAACCAACCGGCATTGACATCACGGTGAGCGTCGACGCCACGCACGTACGGAAAAGTGCCCGGCAAGCTCTGCTCGGGACGCTCGTCGCGTGGGCTGTAGAGCGGTGCGACAGTGACACCGTCGTAGGTGACGGTTTCGAGCAGTTTCTGTGGCTCGGGGCCCAGTTCTGCCGCGTCGACTCTGCGGGACTTGGCGAGCACACCGGCTACGGAGCGCTGCCACTCCGCGTACGCCTGCTCGACAGCCTCGGCTTCTGAAGCTAATGACACTGTGTCCGCTCCCTCTCATTTTTTGCGTGAGCGCTTTACCGATAATCGGATTTGTTCGTTAGTTCTGTGATGCTAACCCGCGGTTGAGCCCAGATATCGTGAGGATCACGTCATGTTCTTCACAGGGCTGTTCGCGGCCACTTTCCGACCGGTCAGACGACGTGCAGATTCGGTCGTTCGTGCACGTGTGACCGGCCCTTACCTAGCGATTGTTCAGCATGTTTACGGGTTACCCGCGAGTTCGTTTCACTGGCCGGGACTGCAGGTGAAGGCCACTCCGAACGCCTAGTGGTTTTCGTCACAGCGCCGTTTCATTATCGCCTGGAGCACGTCGCTTTCCCGCCCCCGTGGCGATGTTCGACTCACGATTGCGGGTCGGCAGTCGGCCCGGTTCACCGTTCACAGGTAGCCTTGTGACCTGTGATGGGACGCCTGCTGGACCGAAGATTGATCGCAATAGTCCTGGTAGTGCTCGCTTTGTTCCTCGCAGCCCTCCTCGCCCCACATCCCACGGTGTCCCAGGTACGCGAGTGGGCGGACTCGGTTGGCCCGGCGTTTCCCCTCGTGTTCTTCCTGGTTCATTCGATAGTCACCGTCGCGCCGTTCCCGCGCACCGTCTTCACGCTCAGCGCGGGGGTTCTCTTCGGCTCGGCAACCGGCATCGCCCTTACTGTGGCGGCAACGACTGTGAGCGCCGTTCTGGCCCTCTACCTGGTCCGCGCCATCGGCCGCGACGTCGTGTGGCAACGGATTTCGAGTCCGACGATCCGGCGGGTGGACGAGCGGATCGAAAAGCGGGGGTGGCTGGCCGTCGGCTCTCTGCGCTTGATCGCGTTTGTCCCCTTCTCGGTGGTGAACTACTGCTGCGGCATTTCGTCGATCCGGATCGTGCCCTACATCCTTGCCACCGTCGTCGGCATCTTGCCCGGCACTGTTGGGATTGTCGTTCTGGGCGATGCGCTCTCCGGCGAAGCCGATCCTCGTCTCCTGATTCTGTCCGGGATCTGCATTGCGATCGGCATCGCCGGTCTGGTGTTCGACGCTCGCCGTCAGCCTTCACCGGGCGAAACCATCGTTGACAACGGTCAACCCCAAGAGGTTGATTTGATTGAGTCAACCCAAAACGATTGACTATTGAAAGTCAACTATCTAGCATTGACTAATGTTTGTACTGACGGTGGATCAGCGAGGTAGCCGACGGGATGTCGACCGCGTCGGGGACATCATCGACGACATGGCCGATTGCAGGCTCCTGCGGCCGTTCGAGCGCACAGCGGGCGACGAGATTCAAGCGGTGACCGACGATCCGGCGCTACTCGTCCTCGTCGCACTCGAGCTGATTCGGCGCGAGCACTGGAGTGTCGGGATCGGGATCGGTCCCGTCGAGCAGCCTCTCCCACGGCAGACCCGGGCCGGACGCGGACCGGCATTCGAAGCTGCTCGGATCGCCGTCGAGCGAGCCAAGCGAGCTCCGGCCAGAATTGCCGTCGAACAGGCGCCGGCGGATAGCTCACGCGACGAACTCGCCGCAGATGTCGATGCCGCGTTCACCTTGCTCGGAACGATCGTCACGAGACAGACGAAGGACGGACGCGAAGCCATCGCCCTGATGGACAGCGGACTCACTCAGGTCAGCGCAGCGGCCCACCTCGGAATCACCAAACAGGCCATGTCCAAGCGACTCCTGACAGCCGGGTGGCACGCAGAACTCGCCGGGCGCAGACTCGCAGAACGACTTTTGGTCAGACTCCAGCCCTAGACTGCTCACGCTCGCACCGGTACAAACTCGTCGACACAGCAGGGGGCTCGAATACATGGTCGTTCTGGCGTTGATCGCGCTCGCCGTCGCCGCCGCGGCACCAGCAGTTGCAGCGGCACTGGGACCGCTCAGTCGTGGTCGACTCGAAGTCCCCGAATGGGCGTCGTCCGTGGTGGCTCTTCCGGCGCTGGGTGTTGCCGCACTGGCATCGACCCGAACGACCCCGGTCACCGGTTTCGCTCTCGGGGCGACGCTTGTCCTGTGCGTACTTGCCGCCGCCACGGCCGGTGCACCGTTGGTACTTGCCACCTTCAAGATCGCTCGTCGCCAACCGGACGGGAGCCCGGCACCGGACGCCGGACCTCTTCGCGGCGGACGTGTGATCGGCATCCTCGAACGGCTCGCGGTGGCGGCATCGATTCTCGCAACCTGGCCGGAAGGCATCGCGATCGTCTTGGCAGTCAAGGGGCTCGCGCGGTACCCGGAACTTCGCGAACCTCATGCGTCCGAGCAGTTCATCATGGGAACCTTCGTCAGTGTCCTCTGGGCGATCGCCGTATGCGGAACGGGACGGGCACTCATCACGTAGGTGATGAGTGCCCGTCCCGATCAACGTTCGCTACGAGAGGCGTCTACTGGCGCTGGCCACCCTCGGGCGGCTGCCCCTGGTACGGGTACTTCTGCTGGAAATCTTCACGCTCGGGCGGCAGCGGCAACTGACCCGGCCAAGGATTTTCGCCCTGCTGTGGCAACGCGGGATCTACGAATCCAGGCTGCTCGGGCGCACTCTCACGGCGGTGCCTGACCGCAGCTGCCGGGTCTTCGACCGGTGTGCGTGCAGCAACTTCAGCAGCGCGCACTGCTTCCGCGATAGCCGGATCGGATTTGGTCTCGAACCACTCCGCCACCTCGGCTGAATCGTCCTCAGGATTGGGAAGATTCTCTTCGGCGGCCGGCGGCTCGTACCGGAAAACGCCATCCTGCCCTTGCGCGCCAAGCGTTTTGGCAAATCCCTTCAGCGCGTCACCGAAGTCGCTGGGTACGAGCCACACCTTGTTCGCATCGCCTTGCGCCATCTGCGGCAACGTCTGAAGATACTGGTATGCAAGCAATTCCGGAGTCGGCTTACCGGACTTGATTGCAGCAAAAACCTTCTCGATGGCCTTGGCCTCGCCTTGAGCCTGCAAGTACTTGGCCGCGCGGTCACCTTGAGCACGAAGGATCTGGGACTGACGCTCACCCTCGGCGTTGAGGATCGAGGCCTGCTTGTTTCCCTCGGCAGAAAGAATCTGGCTCTGCTTGGCACCCTCGGCGGTCTTGATAGCGGATTCGCGGTGACCTTCAGCCGTCAGAATCATCGCGCGCTTCTCGCGGTCCGCCTTCATCTGCTTTTCCATCGACTCCTGGATCGAGGGCGGCGGATCGATGCTCTTGAGCTCGACGCGGGCCACTCGCAGGCCCCAGCGACCGGTCGCCTCGTCGAGGACACCACGAAGCTGACCGTTGATGGAATCACGCGAGGTAAGCGTCTCTTCGAGGGTCATTCCACCGACGACGTTTCGCAGCGTGGTGGTCGCCAACTGCTCGACGGCAGCGATGTAGTTGCTGATCTCGTACACCGCAGCTTGCGGATTGGTGACCTGGAAGTACACCACCGTGTCGATGGACAGTGTCAGGTTGTCCTGGGTGATCACCGGCTGCGGTGGGAAGGAGACCACACGCTCACGAAGATCCACCTTGGCGCGCACACGATCGGCGAACGGGATCAAGAACGTGAGCTGCCCGGACACCGTCTTCGAATACCTACCGAGCCGCTCGATCACCGCGGCTTCTGCCTGCGGTACCAGTGCTACCGACTTCGCGACCACCAAGATCACGAATAGCACCAACACACCGAGCACTATGAGTGCTGCCATTAAGGTCCCCTCCAGACGACTGCTGTTGCGCCGTTGATTTCCATCACCGTCACCTTGGTGCCCGGCGGGTACACCTCGGTGGTGTCGTACGGCCTGGCAGTCCACACCTCGCCGTCCAACTTGACCTGCCCGGAATGCTCGCCCACTTCTTCCAGAACCAGAGCGTGCTTACCTTCGAGTGCCTGTATTCCGGTCGGGGTCGGCGGCGGACTACCGAAGCGACGCAACATGATCGGTCGCACGCCCAGGACGAGGGCGGCGGAGAACACTCCGAACATGACGGCGTCGACCCACACCGGGAAGTCGGTGACAGCACTGACACCGGCAGTAGCGAGCGCCCCACCGGCGAGCATCAGCAGGAAGAAATCCCCCACCAGCGCTTCGGCCCCGGCGAGCACCAGTGCTCCGATCAGCCAAATAAGTGCAGCCACAACACCATCTAACCAGAATGTGTGACCCAGGCCGCCGCTACGTCAGTTCGGCTCGGTAACGAAATCGACAAGTTGTTCGACGGCACCGATCAAAGGAGCTTCCAGATCGCGGAAGCTCTCGACCGAGTTGTAGACCCGCCGCCAGCCCTCCTGAGGTGTCCCCCAGCCCAGTTCGCGGCAGATTCCCGTCTTCCAATCCTCGCCGCGTGGAATCTTCGGCCAGGAGGCGATTCCGACAGATTTGGGACGAACGGCCTCCCACACGTCGATGTACGGGTGCCCGGTCACCAACACGTCCGGGCCGAGGCCCTGAGTCAGTTGGGTTTCCTTGGAACCGGTGACCAGGTGGTCGACCAGGACCCCGACGCGGCGGCCGGGACCAGGCCCGAATTCGGCAAGCCGCTCCCCCAGATTGTCGAGTCCTTCGAGATGTTCGACGACAACACCTTCGACGCGAAGATCGTGACCCCACACCCGCTCGACGAGGGCAGCATCGTGTACTCCCTCCACCCAGATCCGGCTGGGCAGTGCCGTGCGGGCGCGTAAGCCTTCGACTCGCGTCGAACCCGAAGCCGACCGTGCGGGTTTGGTGGACACGGGCTTGGGGGCCGGGCGTACGAGGGTGACCGGTGCGCCGTCGATGAGGAAGGCCGCCTCGCGCATCGCGAACAACCGCGTTCGGGAACGACCGTCCTCGAGCCGCACGAAATCGCCGTCGTACGTGCGCTCGAAACCGACTACCGCACCGCAGAATCCCGTCGCCGCATCCTCGACGACAAGATCACGCTCGGCCGCGACTTCAGGCGTCACGCGCTTCTGTTTGCGGGTATGACCCGCAAAAATGTCACCGTATCCGTTGCCACCGCTCACGCCGGATCACGCTAGGTCACAACGCCGGGGCCGCGCATGTCGCCACGCCGAACTAAACTTCACGGTCATGAGTTCTCCCAGCGCAACCCTCACCGTGTGGGCAGCGTCATGGCTCGCCGGCGACGCTGCGCCGGACGACGTCATCGACGCCCTTGCCGCGTGGGCACCGATGCACCTGATCGGCGCCGCCGATGCGGAAACCGCGGTCCGCCACGATCTCGAGTGGCCGGGAGTCACGGCTTCCGGTGTGCCCACCCTGCTCAGAATCGCGCGCTCGGAGGCTGCCGAGGTCCGCCTGGTCCTTCCCACGGCCGGTGATGTACGTGGTCTGCCCACCGGGACCGAGTTCGCGCGCGCTGCGATCGCAACGGGTGAAGGGATACAGATCGGCGCCGTCGGCAAGCCCGGAGTCGGACTCGTGCCGTCGAAGGAAGGCCCGGACGTCCTGCGATGGACGGTCTTCTCCATTCCCACTGTGGCGGGCAGCGCCGAATCGATCGGACTCCGCGAAGCCGAATACGAACTGCGCCAAGCTGTTCGGGACGCAGCCGAGGTGCTCGGCGGGCTTCCGGCCGTAGCCACCGGAATGCCTGGAAACGACGCTCGTACGCTGGTCGCCGAAGCCCTGCAGGCACAGGCCGGACACCGCTGGCCGTCGACACTGTCACCTCGCCATCTACAGGTGATCGACACAGCCGACAACGTGGCAGCCATTCTCACCGTGGCTGCGTCGGTATCGACCAACCAGGCCCCGAGCGTGTCCACTGCGCAGAGGCGTGACGACCTGCTGCGACGACTGTGGGACGTTGTTCGCACTGCCCGTGTCGCGTCGGCGAACAGCGTGTCGATCAGAGCTTGAGCACGAAGTTCCGGCGTTTCTCGGCAAACCCGTTGCGGTCACCGAACATGTCGATCTTCATCTCTTCGAGCTCACGCTCCTCGTAGGGCTCCACCGGATCACGTTCCAGTCGAAGACGTTTGCGCTCCAGCATCGATTCCAGCCGATCTCCTTCGAGCAAGTCGGTGGCGACCTCGCGCAACCACGCCTCGAACAGATCCGGCCGCCTGGGGCCGATCGCGTCGACAAGTCCGATGTCCAAGGCTCGACGGATGCCTATCGCACTGCACTCGGCCAGCAGACTGCGGGCCTGCTGCTCGCCGACCCGAGCCGGAAGTGTGTACGTGTGCAGTTCCGAGCCGAACAGGCCCATCGTGGCGTAATGAGGATTGAGAACCACACCGTCCCTGGCCACGACTACGTCGGCTCCAAGCGGGAGCATGACCCCGCCGGCACCGGCGTTGCCTGTGAATGCCGCCACCACAACCTGTTCCGTACAGGTGACGATCGCTTTCGCGATCTCGTTGATGGCTTTGATGTTGGCCCACGCTTCTCCGGCTTGATCCGACGCGGCCTCGATGACGTTGAGGTGGATACCGTTGCTGAATCTGTCGTAGTCACCCGTCAGGACAAGGATCTTGGTGTCCTGCGCGATCGCCCAGCGGAGCCTGGAGGCCAGTCGCGCGCATTGCTTCGTACTCATCGCACCGTTGTAGAAGCGGAACGAGATATATCCGATTTCGCCGTCGCGGTGATAGTCGGTCTCGGGGTAACGACTCTCCCAGACCTGTGGAACGAACACGTCCGGACGTACGACCGCGGTCGACGGAAGTTTGACATTGCCGGCGCCGACGAGCCGCGCATGTCCGATCCAAACGGAGCCCGCACCGGTGGCAACACGTATTGCCTGGTGGAAGTACTCGACGATGGTGCCGGGCGCTGCATCGACGTGGGTATCGAGGTGAGCGTCGTAGACGTAGACCCGGTCGAGCCCCAACTGAACGGCGACGCCGGGAAACCCGTCGGCGGCGTTGACGGCGCGGACGATGCTCGACGCGTCTTCCTCCCAGCTGAAAACGCGATCGGCCTGTTTCATGCTCGGCCGCGATCGGGTCGAAGCCACGGGCCGCGCAACTCGATCCGATGGAATCGGCTGGAAGTCAGGAGTACGGAAATGTTCGACGACCTCTCCAATGCACTCCATCGCCGCGTCGGTGACTTCCTCGTTGTATACCGAGGATTTGGTTGCCCCGTTCCGGAGTTCGAACGTCCGCCACGCCCACACCGGCCCGGCATCGAGTTCCTCAGCGGCCTGCAATGCCGTGACACCCCAGATCGGTTCGCCATCCGTTATCGCCCAGTCCAGCGACGACGGCCCGCGATCTCCGGGCGGGCCGGGATGGATGATGATCGTTGTCCACCGCTGCCAAACAGATTCCGGGACATAGGCTTTCAAGAACGGGCAGATGACGAGGTCAAAATCTCCCGAAGAAGTCGCGGCCAGCACTGCGTCCGCGTCGGCGACGACGGCTGTACGGACTTGGTGTCCCGCCTCGCGAAGAACAAGACCGGCCCGCTGCGAGAGACCGTTGTCGGAGGTGACGAGAAGAAGCACGCTCAACGGTGGCGCGAAGGTCGTACGTGGGCGTGAGCGCCGGAACAGCGCCGCCGTCGCCGCTCGCAGACGGCCCCTGCCCGATACACCTTCACGTAGCTTAGCCGTTGCTACATCGCTGGAAATAGCCACAGAAGTCGTGAGCGCGGCCGATTTGGGCATCGGTCGTACTTCGGGGGTCGAAACCATGAATTCCTGCTCGCATGCTCGGGTATCTGCAGCGCAGACCAGACTCCCCCCAGAGCAGGACCGACGCACCGATAGATTGATTGAGGTATTTAGGGACTTTATACCTACCGTCGGTTTGTTTCAATAGCTATTTTCAAGCAAACCGTTTGATCGATCAACCCACAGTCTTGTGATTGATCGCGATATGGCGGTCGATGCGAATATGTTCATCCAGCGTCGGGTAGCGCAAACCGGTGTCCTGGCTGTACCCCTGACGGCGCAACCAATCCAGGACGTCGCCCCAGAACCAGATCCCCCCGGCAACCGAGTTGTACGGAACCGGGAAAGGCGTAGCCGCCTGCCGGACCCCTCGCACCCACTGCCCGACAGCTTGCCGCGTCACCCCCGCACGGTCGGCAATGTCCTGACGTGACACCAGATCGGGATGTGTCCGCTGGGGACGCACGCCTGCAGCCACCAACTGGTCCACCACGGTGATAGCCGTTGTCGCCGCTCGCATACCTTCCGAGGTGAGCGTCAGCAGCTGCAGCCCGCGTCGGTCCTCGACCCTTCCGCCCAAGCTCTCTTCGATCGCCTGCTCTTGCGAGACTGTCAGCATCTGAACGATGAATGTGAATTCGTAACGGTGATAGAGGTCTTCGGCCACGCAATGAACATAGCCGTAAGCTGCACTGTTTCCACATGGACACACTCGGATCCCGCCCCCGCACGCACAATGGGCAGATGATCGACGTGGACGACAGCCAGTTCGAGGACATGGTCAAGCGGGCGCTCGACAGCCTGCCACCGAAATTGGGTGCGGAGATGGCCAATGTCGCAGTGACCGTTCAACTCGAAGGTGGACGACCGGGGCTACTCGGGCTGTATCAGGGCATCCCACTGACCAAGAGAACCACCACGTACGCCGGCGTCCTTCCCGATCGCATCACGATCTACCGCAGGGCCATCTGTGCGATCTGCAGCACCGAAGACGAGGTGATCGAGCAAGTTCGCCGAACAGTGATCCACGAAATCGGCCACCACTTCGGGATCGGAGATCCCCGGTTGCGTGAACTCGGATGGTGACAACCGACTCATCTACAAGTCGGAAATCAGCTAGAGGTTGATAATCGGCGAATTGTCATGTCAGCTGTACCAAGCCCGCAACAATTGAACACTTACAGGAGTTCGCATGGTCAATTTGATCCAGATCGCCCCGAAGAATGCCCCGACGTTCGCGATGAGCCGACAGAAGGCCGCAGAACTGCTGGGCATCTCGGTCGACAGCGTCGCGTTTCTCCTCAAGTCTCGCTATCTCCCGGATCTGGACGCCGGTCGGTTGATCAAGATGGCCAACCAGCCCTGGTTGTACTCGGACGGCGACTTTCCCGTCCTTCAGCAGGGCGCATCCGAACTTGCCCCCAAGAAGATGCTGCCCGCACGTAAGTACATCGGCGAGAGCGCAATTCACTCCGATGCCGAATGCGTGGAGGCCAACCAGGGGCAGTGGGCGGGATTCAACGTCGACCATGTGCTCGGCGCCCGCTTCCTGCCTGTGACGCTGCGCAAGTTTCCGGTGTCGGTGCTGCAGATCCACGACGTCAACGACGACGACGAAGAACGCGTCTCGTTTGTCGCGACCCTCGCCGGGCGAGTCCGCGAACTGGGCGCGCCCGAACTCAACTACATCGACCCGTCACTGAGCCCCGAGGATCGACAGATCGTCGAGACGCTTCTCACCTCGCGCAGCACGTCCACCGTTCCCGGGCCCTGCGGAAAGCTCAAGCATCCGAACACCTGAGCGTCGGACGGTCAGCGGGGACGCTGAACGGCCGCGCAGCAATTGACTGCACACGAGAGACCGTTGGTGGTCGAGCCGAGCAGCGGCTCGACCCCCAGTCGCAGTGGCTGCTCGGCCTCGGCCAGTTCCCGAACGAGCGTGGGCACCAGCTGCGCGAAACGCTGATCGCGGCCGGGCGTTGCTGCCCGAACGAAATTCATCCCGAGTTCGGCTGCCTTGTCCTTGGCCTCGGTGTCCAGGTCCCACACCACTTCGAGGTGATCGGAGACGAAACCGACGGGGCACACGATCACGGCGCGAACATCCTTGGCGGACAACGTATCCAGGTGATCACAGATGTCGGGGTCCAGCCACGGAACCTGCGGCGGGCCTGATCGCGACTGCCACACCAGATCGAAATCCTCGACGCCGACGGCCTCGGCAACCAACTTCGCGGCCTCGGCGACCTGTCGACTGTAGAGGTTTCCGCCCTCTGCCGGCGGCCCTGCATTGCGGTCTGCGGCACTCGGTACCGAATGCGCGGTGAACACCAGGCGCGCAGTATCGCGAGTCGCTTCGGGCAACTCTGCGCGGGCCGCGCGCACACCGTCGGCGAACGCGCCGACGACCAGCGGATGGTCGTAGTACTGGCGAAGTTTTGTCAGCGTCGGTGCGCCGTCACCGACCGCCTCACGGGCACGGGCGATGTCCTCGTGGTACTGCCGACATCCGGAGTAACCACCCCACGCCGACGTGGCGAACACGGCGGCGTTGCGGACACCGTCCTCGCGCATCTTGGCAACGGTGTCTTCGACCATCGGGTGCCAGTTGCGGTTGCCGAAGTACACGGGCAAATCCACGCCGGCTGCTGCCAGCTCACCTTCGACCCGTTCGATCAGGTCTCGGTTGAGCGCGTTGATGGGCGAAACTCCACCGAAATGCATGTAGTGCTCGACGACAGCGTCGAGCCGCTCCGGTGGCACTCCCCTACCGCGCGTGACGTTTTCGAGGAACGGCCGTACGTCTTCGGGTTTTTCGGGACCGCCGAACGACAAAACGAGAAGAGCATCGAACTGCATGTCCATACTTACGGTCATGAGTTCAATCTTGCGCGATGCCGTTCGGCGGGAGTCACCCGGGTACTCACCTGCGTAGTAGAAGGGGTGCTACTAGCCGACCATCGCGTGGAAGCCGCCGTCGACGTAGATGATCGACGCGGTCGTGCCGGGCAACCAATCCGAGAGAACGGTGCAGACCGTTTTGGCGACCGGCTCGCGATCGTCGACGTCCCAGCCGATGGGCGCAGCACCGTCCCATGCGGTGTTCAGCTTGTCCAACTCCGCGCCCGGACCGGTGCTGTCACCGGCAATGGCTTTGGCGGCCAAGGTCTTGATCGGGCCGGAGGACACCAGGTTCGAGCGGATGCCGCGGACGCCGACCTCTTTGGCCACGTACCGATTGACGGCCTCGAGGGTCGCCTTGGAGACACCCATCCAGTTGTAGAACGGCATCGCGCGCGCCGGATCGAAGTCCATACCGACGATGGACGCGTTGTCGTTGAGCACCGGCAGCAAGGCCTTGGCCAGTGCGCTGTACGAGTATGCGGACACCTCGAGTGCGACCGCCACGTCTTCCCACGGCGCGTCCATGAACGGGCTTCCCAGGCAGGAGCGGGGAGCGAAGCCGATCGAGTGGACGACGCCGTCGATACCCTCGGGAGCCAGCTCGCGCACACGCTCGGCGAGAGAGGCGAGATCCTCCGAGCTCTGGACGTTGAGCGAGATTGCCGGCGGCACGGGCTGCGGCAGTCGCTGGGCGATGCGATCGATGAGGCGCAGACGATCGAATCCGGTGATCAGTACCTTCGCGCCCTGCTCCTGCGCGACCTTGGCCACGTGGAACGCGATCGACGAATCGGTGATGATGCCGGTGACAAGAATGGTCTTACCCTCGAGCAAGCCGCCCATGAGATGTCCTCCTGATTTCAGACGTACGAGAAAGGTGTGTGTACGAAAAGCGGGTCAGTGCCCCATGCCGAGTCCACCGTCGACGGGGATGACCGCACCCGAGACGTAGGCCGAATCGTCGGAGGCGAGGAAACTGACAACTGCTGCAACATCTTCCGGCTTTCCGGTCCGCTGCAACGGGATGAACTCGGTGGCCTTGTCCTTGACGTCGTCGCCCAGTGCTGCCGTCATGTCGGTCTCGATGAACCCTGGTGCGACGACGTTGGCGGTGATCGAACGTGAGCCGAGTTCCCTTGTCAGGGAACGAGCGATACCGACGATGCCTGCTTTGGACGCGGCGTAGTTGACCTGGCCGGCTTGTCCTGCCAGACCCACCACAGAGCCGAGGAAGATGAACCGTCCGAAACGCGCGCGCAGCATCGAACGGGTCGCACGCTTCGAGAGGCGGAACGTACCGGTGAGGTTCGCGTCGACGACGCTCGTGAACTGCTCTTCGCTCATTCGCATGATCAGTGTGTCGTCGGTGACGCCGGCATTGGCGACGATGACCTCGACCGGCCCCTGGTGCGCTTCGACCTCTTTGAACGCACGGTCGATCGACTCGGTGTCGGTGACGTCGCACACGACGCCGAACAACCCTTCGGGGACACCGGAACCGCGGTGCGTGACGGCTACCTTGTGGCCGTCTGCGGCGAGCCGCTGAGCGACGGCCAAGCCGATTCCGCGGTTACCGCCGGTGACGAGCACCGAGCGAGGTGTGGTGACGGTCCGTTCGGAAACCACTGTCGTGGGAGGGGTAGACATGGCGATCAACCTATCAATTCTCTGCGGGCCGCGTACCAGCGGTATTTGGACAATTCGGAACTGCTCTCGATCAGGGCAGACGCTGCCTGCGTACCAGGGCAATCGTCAGACCAGCGGTCGCGAACACGACGCCGAGGACCAACCACGGTCGACTCGCGTCTCCTCGTGTCGTCTCGAAACCGATCTGCTCTTCGAGCGTGTCGTACACCTGGCGCAGTTCTTCGAGGCTCGATGCCGTGAAGAAACTTCCGCCGGAAAGGTTGGCGATCTCCTTCAATGACGCGTCGTCGACCGGGACGGGGATTCGGTCTCCTTCGATCTCGACTCGCCCGTATGTCGTTCCGAAGGAAATGGTCGAGATCGGAACGCCCTTGTCCTTGGCCTGACGGGCAGCGGTGAATCCGCCCCGCGGATCGTCCGAGTTCTCGGGAACGGTCTGCTTACCGTCGGACAGCAACACGATGCGCGCCGGTGGCGCCTGGTCGCTGCCGCCGAGAACAGCCGACAGCGTGTCGATCGACTGCAACGAGGTGAAGATCGCTTCGCCCGTCGCCGTTCGCTCACTGAGCTTGAGGTTGTCGATGGCGACCTTCGTCGCGTCACGATTCGTGGTGGGCGACACCAGAACCGAAGCCGTTCCGGCAAATGCGACCAACCCGAGGTTGATGCCGGGAGTCAGACCGTCGGCGAACGACTTCGCAGCTTCCTGCGCTGCTGCCAATCGCGTCGGCTCGACGTCGGTGGCCTGCATCGACAGCGACACGTCGATCACGAGGATCACCGTGGCACGGTTTCGCGGGACCTTCTTGTCTGCCGTCGGACCGGCAAGGGCGACGGTGAAGAACACCAATGCGATGACCATCAGAATCGCCGGAATGTGACGCCACCGCCCGGGCCGCGAAGGCGCGACCTTCTCCAACAGTGCGAAGTTCGTGAACCGAAGTGTGTGCTTGGCTCGCTGCTTCTGCACGAGTACGTAACCGACCACCAACGCGGCGATGACAGCGAGGAACAGCAGCCACCACGGTGCGGTGAATTGAGAAAGACTCACGAACGAACGCCCCCAGTTCCGGCGCCGGCACCATAACTGTGTCGGCGTGCCGAGATGAATCTCACGACGTCGGCGATCCAGTCCCGATCGGTGTGCAGGGACATGAGCGGTGCGCCGCAACGACGTAGAGCTTGCCTGACCTCGACGCGGTGCTCGGCGGCGACTCTGGCGAAGTCGGCGCGCAGTTGCGGCGTCGTGGTGAATTCTCTGGTCCGGCCGGACTCGGGATCGTGGAGCACCACGTCGCCCACGTCGGGCAGTTCGAGGTCTCGCGGATCGACCACTTCGACACCGAGCACGTCGTGCCGTCCTGAAATGGCGCGCAGCGAGCGTTCCCAGTCGATCGGTCCGAGGAAGTCACTGATGACCACCGCCAGTCCGCGCCGACGCTGTGGGCGTCTGAGCGCTTCGATCGCGCCGACCAGATCACCGCGTACCCCGTCCGGCGCGTGCGGAGTCGTCGCGATCTTGCGGAGCATCGCCTGTGCGTGAATTCGCCCACCGCGGGCCGGAATTCGAGTTGTCTGTGCGCCGGTCGAGATGATGGCGCCGACGCGGTTACCGCCCGAACTGGTCAGGTGAGTGATCGCCGCGGCTGCGGCGACGACCAGGTCGCGCTTCTCGCATCCGGCGGTCCCGAAGTCGAGACTTGCGGACAAGTCGATGACGAGCCACGTCTCGAGCTCACGATCTGCGACCGACTGACGCACGTGTGGGTGCGTCGTCCGTGCGGTGACGGACCAGTCCATCTGCCGCACGTCGTCGCCCGGCTGGTACTCGCGGGCATCTCCCGGCTCCGAACCCGGACCGGGAATCAGGCCGAGATGATCGCCGTGCAGCACACCGTCGAGGCGGCGGCGAACCGTCAGCTCGAGGGTGCGCAGCGCAGCGGTGAGTTTGGGGTCGCTGAGCTCGCCGGATCGGAACGACGGCGGAGAACCGGTGGATCCGGCGGGTGTCGCCTGGCCACCGTCGCGGCCTTCGGTCACTGCGGGCGACTCATCGTCTCAGCGGTCGCGATCGGCGCGCCGTTGCCCTGCGGATTAGCTGTGCCCTGTGGGTTAGCTGTGCCCGGTGCGTTGAACTGCGGTGCTTGTGGTGCGGCCTGCTGGGGCGGACCGGGAACGGTGGGGACCGGCCGCGCGGCGATCTGCGGCAGTCCGACGGTCTGCAGCACCCGGGCGATGACGGCGTCGGGAGTCACCTCGTCGGCCATGGCGTCGTAGGAAAGAACGAGACGGTGACGCAACACGTCCGGGATCACCTCGATGACGTCCTGCGGCACTACGTAGTCGCGCCCGCGGACGAGAGCGAGAGCTCGCGACGCGGCGATGATGCCGAGCGTCGCGCGGGGTGAGGCGCCGTACGCGATCCAGCCGGCGACGTCCTCGAGTCCGACCTCACGCGGCGTACGCGTGGCGGCGATGACCCGGACAACGTAATCGACGAGCGCGTGGTGAACGAAGACGTTGCTGGCGACGCGTTGGAGCCTGACCAACTCCTCCGGACCGAGGATCTGGTGCGGCTCCGGGGCCGCGACGCCCATCCGATAGACGATTTCGCGTTCTTCCTCCACTGTCGGGTAATCGACGAGGATCTTGAACAGGAAGCGGTCGCGCTGCGCTTCGGGGAGCGGGTAGACGCCCTCGTTCTCGATGGGGTTCTGCGTCGCCATCACCAGGAACGGATCGGGCATGTGGTACCGCTTGCCACCGATCGAGACGTGGCGTTCTGCCATCACCTCGAGGAGCGCGGACTGCACCTTGGCCGGGGCACGGTTGATCTCGTCGGCCAACACGAAGTTGGCGACGACGGGTCCGAGTTCGGTGTCGAACTCCTCGCGGCCCTGACGGTAGATGCGCGTGCCGATCAGGTCGGTGGGCACCAGGTCCGGGGTGAACTGGACGCGGGAGAACGAACCGCCGACGACCTTCGCGAAAGTCTCGACGGCCAGCGTCTTGGCGACACCGGGTACGCCTTCGAGGAGGACGTGCCCCTTGGCGAGAAGTCCGACGAGAATGCGCTCGACAAGCCGGTCCTGCCCGACGATGACTCGCTTGACCTCGTAAATCGCTCGTTCCAAGGTCTGAACGTCGGCTGCCAGGGAAGGTGCTGCTCCGTCCGCACTTCCACTCGCCTTGCTTACGTCGACCGTTCCGACCGAATCTTCACGTGAGGTCACCAAGAATCCATCGCTTTCACCTAGAAAAGTACCGACAGTAACGTGTTCCCCGTCAACTATTCCAGGTAGTTGCGCTCGATGCCGTAACACCACGTCGGGAACTTGATACTTCCCTGACAATGCGGGTGTCAGCGGCATTTCCTCTGACGGTCAGGACACCAGTCGGACGGCGTACGGCGTCATTCCGCCCCACCGAACCGGTGAGACCATGACACTCGAACCGGATTGTGGTGCCTCGAGCATCTGACCGTTACCGAGGTAGAGCGCCACGTGTTGGCTGGCGTTGGGGCCGTAGAAGATCATGTCGCCGCGCTTCATCTCCGAAGACGGAACCTGAGTGCCTGCGGTGTACTGATAGCCGGTGTAGTGCGGCAGCGAGATCCCGATGCCGGCAAAGGCATAAATCATCAAGCCGGAGCAGTCGAACCCGACCTTGTTGAAGTCGCCGTAACTGTCAGCGACGCCGCCGTCACGGATGCCTCGCGTCGGTCCGTTCTCGTCGCCGCCGCCCCAGGCATACTGCACGCCTAGCTGAGACATTCCGCGGTCGATGACGGATTCGATTGCAGCGCTTCCGGTGACGGAAGGCTTCGGAGTGGTGGGTTTCGGCGTCGTCGGCTTCGGGGTGGTGGGCTTGGGCGTCGTGACCGTTTCCTCGTCGGTGCCGGTCTCTTCGTCCGTGCCTGTTTCCTCGTCGGTCCCTGTTTCTTCGTCAGTCCAGGTGTCGTCGTCGTCCGGGATGACGGTCGGAGTCGGGTCTTCGACCGCGGTGTGCGGACGCTGGGCTGCTGCCAGTGCGGCAGCTCGATCCTTGGCTGCCTGGTCGGCTGCGGCACGGGCGGCGGCCTGAGCGGCCGCTTCCTTGGCAGCGGCTTCGAGAGCCTTCTGATGAGCTTCCTCGGCGCGGCGCTGTTCGTCCCAGGTCGCGTATGCCTGGCGTTGACCCTGCAAGCCGGCGACGGCGTTGCGGGCGGCGTCGAGCTGAGCCTGGGCAGAGTTGCGCTCGGCTTCGATCGCGGCCTTCTTGGCTACCTGCTGATCGAGAGCGTTGCGCGCGATCTGAATCGCCTGCTCCGCCAGATCCTTCAGCTGCGCGGCGACCTCGGCGGCGGCATCGGCCTGCTGCTTGGCCTGGCGGGTCGCGGAATCCTTGTTCGCCTGCTCGGTACGTGCTCGCTGGAGACCGTCGAGCACTGCACTCTGCGTATTGGCGAGAAGCTTGAGGACCTGGGCGCGGTCGAGAACGTCGCCAGGACCCTTGGCGTCGAGGAACGACGAGATCGACGCAGTATTGGTGCCCTTGACGTAGCTCGAGCGTGCGTACTTGTCGAAGTCCGTCTGAGCGACCTCGATCTGCGCCGACGCGTCCTTCAGAGCTTGTTTCGTGACTCCGACGGCCTGCGCTGCGGAGTCTGCGGCGCCGCGAGCGTTCTGCAGATCCACGAGAGTCTTGTTGACGTCTTCACGCTTGATCGCAACTTCGTTGTCGAGTGCTGACAACTGTTCGTTTGCCGATGCGACTTGATTGATGAGCGCGCTGACGGTGCCGACGCTCGACGAGACCTGCGAATCTGCCGCGGCGATATCCGAGTCACTCGGATTCGGCGGCGGTGGCGGTACGGCCGAGGACATGGCCGGCGTCCCGACGATCAGGGATCCGACGACGCCGAATCCGATGACCAGTTGCGCCAGGCGCATCGATTTACGGGAAGGACCACGACGGGACTCGCCGCCACGTGTTACTTGCCTCACAAATAACTCTCCCTCGCGTGTAACGCCACGGCCCGCTGGGTCGCCGATCCGTGCGGGGAGGGAATGCGCAGACCAAGCACCGGTCGCCCACAGCCCGAGAGCTGCTCGTCGACCTGGACGTGCCGTACGAACGCCACCGTCGACACCTCGAGAACGAGGCAACCGACAAGTACGCGTCGAACAACATCAGCCTGTCTGCGACACTTCTTCCCCAAAAAGTGCCAGTTGTACCGTACGACACTCAAGCGTTCTTTGGAAACTTTAGCCACAAATAACACAAACGGTATTTGAGCTGGTCGAATGGCATGCAGGCACCAAAAAGGGCAGGTACTCACCGCAAACAGCAGTGAGTACCTGTTTTCACCGAGTTACTGAAAATCTCGCAAAAGGACCAAGGTCAGACGGAATCGGCCCGGTGGTCGGATGGTGCTGGTGTTTCCGAAGTTGAGGCGATATGTCTGGTTTGCGCGTTTTCTGGCTCTCGCCGCCACTTGACGGCAAAGGTAATTCCGGCAATAACCGCCACCACTGCGATGACAAGGACCGTGTAAAGCGTCCACGGCGGACCTGGCGCCACGATCTCGTGCGAGAAGCGGTCCGCGGTCACGCTTGCGCTTTCGCCGAAAGATCGGTCCTGTGCAGTTTCGAGCTGCACTCGACTGATCGAATCGCTGTAGCTACCCATCCAGTCAGGGCTCAGAACGAGAACCGTTCCGCCTTCTGTTTTGCCGACCGTCGTGGCCAGGTCTCGAAGATCGGACGGCCGGCCCGGATTTGCGTCGACTACTACGACGCTCAAGTCGACACCACGTTCACGAGCGTCGGTCACCACCGCGGTCAGCCCCGCAACATCATCCGCGGGGGCGGAGACGCCGTCCGTCGAAATGTCCGCGAGCACGTCGTCGAGATCGACGTCCGACGGAACAGCGACGTGCAACGGGGACTTCACGTGCACAGGCGCAAAAGCGTGATTTGTAGGAGCAGACATCTCTCATCCGGGTGCTGTTCGGATTCCGTCCACCGCTGAGATGCGGGGAGTTCTTCCGAGGTCGTTTTTCGGCGGCCGACCCGCGACGGGCCTGCATGCACCCTACTTCAGGTCGACTGCCACCAGGCGTCACACACAACCGCCGCGCGTGCCGCCCGAGCGGTAGCTGTGGGTGCGGTCACCCAGCCAAGCCTGCGTTGCGCAGGCCCGCAGTCTGCATGAAGATTGTTTCGGTCAACTTGCCCTGAATTCTCACAGGACAAGCGTACTGTTAGACTTGGACCAAGAGGTACCACCGGTCAGGACAGGTTCTACTGCAGCTCCGATGTTCGGACAGTTCTCACGCGAACTGTGCGATTGGCGTGAGCTACGGAGGATCTTCCCGGCCGAAGTACCTCGCTTCAGCTGCCGACACAGCCCCGTCGGTAGCGACCCTCATAGACGAGTGGAGCAGACGTGAGCACCAGTATCGATTCATTCGGAGCCAAGGGAACCCTCGAGGTCGGTGAGAACTCTTACGAGATCTTCCGCCTCTCGGCCGTCCCCGGCACCGAGAAATTGCCCTATTCCTTGAAGGTTCTCGCCGAGAACCTTCTCCGCACCGAAGACGGCGCCAACATCACCGCGGATCACATCCGCGCAATCGCAAGCTGGGATCCCTCAGCCGAGCCGAGCATCGAAATCCAGTTCACGCCTGCCCGCGTGATCATGCAGGACTTCACCGGCGTTCCTTGCATCGTCGACCTCGCCACCATGCGTGAGGCCGTCACCACCCTCGGCGGCGACCCGAACAAGGTCAACCCGCTCTCCCCCGCCGACATGGTCATCGACCACTCGGTCATCCTCGACGTCTTCGGCCAGGCCGACGCACTCGAGCGCAACGTCGACCTCGAATACGAGCGCAACGGCGAGCGTTACCAGTTCCTCCGTTGGGGCCAGGGCGCATTCGACGACTTCAAGGTCGTCCCCCCGGGAATGGGCATCGTTCACCAGGTCAACATCGAGTACCTGGCACCCACCGTCATGTCGCGTAACGGACAGGCATACCCCGACACCTGTGTCGGCACCGACTCGCACACCACGATGGTCAACGGCCTCGGCGTGCTCGGCTGGGGCGTCGGCGGCATCGAGGCCGAGGCAGCAATGCTCGGCCAGCCCGTCTCCATGCTGATCCCCCGCGTCGTCGGCTTCAAGCTCTCCGGTGAGATCAAGCCCGGCGTCACCGCAACCGACGTCGTGCTCACCGCCACCGAGATGCTCCGTAAGCACGGCGTCGTCGGCAAGTTCGTCGAGTTCTACGGCAACGGTGTTGCCGAGGTTCCGCTCGCGAACCGCGCGACGCTGGGCAACATGAGCCCCGAATTCGGTTCCACCGCAGCGATCTTCCCGATCGACGCCGAGACCATCGAATACCTGCGCCTCACCGGCCGCAGCGACGAGCAGCTCGCTCTCGTCGAGGCGTACGCCAAGGAACAGGGCCTGTGGCACAACCCCGACAAGGAACCCGTCTTCTCGGAGTACATCGAGCTGGATCTGGGAACCGTTGTTCCCTCGATCGCCGGCCCGAAGCGCCCGCAGGACCGAATCCTGTTGTCGGAGTCCAAGACTGCGTTCCGCAAGGACATCCACAACTACGTGGAAGAGAACCACCCGACCGAGCACACCCAGCTCGACGAGGCCGTCGAAGAGTCCTTCCCGGCTTCCGATCCCGCGGTTCTGTCGTTTGCCGACGACGGAGCGGTCGACGTTCTCTCTGCTGCCAACGGTGCAGAAGGCCGTCCGAGCAAGCCGGTCGTCGTCAAGTCCGACGCCGGTGAGTTCGTTCTCGACCACGGCGCCGTCGTTGTTGCAGGTATCACCTCCTGCACCAACACGTCCAACCCGTCGGTCATGCTCGGCGCTGCACTGCTCGCACGCAACGCCGTCGAGAAGGGCCTCGCCACCAAGCCGTGGGTCAAGACCAACATGGCTCCCGGTTCGCAGGTCGTCACCGATTACTACGAGAAGGCCGGCCTGTGGCCGTACCTCGAGAAGCTCGGTTACTACCTCGGCGGTTACGGCTGCACCACGTGCATCGGTAACACCGGACCGCTGCCCGAGGCAGTCTCGAAGGCCATCAACGACAACGACCTCTCGGTCACCGCGGTGCTCTCGGGTAACCGTAACTTCGAGGGACGTATCTCCCCCGACGTCAAGATGAACTACCTGGCTTCCCCGCCGCTCGTGATTGCCTACGGCCTCGCCGGAACCATGGACTTCGACTTCGAGACCGATTCGCTCGGTAACGACACCGACGGAAACCCCGTCTACCTCAAGGACATCTGGCCGTCCACGCAGGAAATCGAAGAGACCATCAAGTCCTCGATCGACCAGGACATGTTCCGCAAGTCGTACGCAACCATCTTTGCGGGCGACAGCCGCTGGCAGAACCTCGAAACCCCGAAGGGTGACACCTTCGAGTGGGACGAGAACTCCACCTACGTGCGGAAGCCACCTTACTTCGACGGCATGACGATGGATCCGGCTCCGGTCAAGGACATCAAGGGCGCTCGCGTCCTCGCACTGCTCGGCGACTCGGTCACCACCGACCACATCAGCCCGGCAGGTCCGATCAAGGTCGGTACCCCCGCTGCGCAGTACCTCGACTCCCATGGCGTCGAGCGTGCGGATTACAACTCGCTCGGCTCGCGTCGCGGTAACCACGAGGTCATGATTCGCGGAACGTTCGCGAACATCCGTCTGCGCAACCAGCTCCTCGACGACGTCTCGGGTGGTTACACCCGCGACTTCACGCAGGAAGGCGCACCGCAGGCATTCATCTACGACGCGTCGCAGAACTACCAGGCAGCCGGCATCCCGCTGGTCGTCCTGGGCGGCAAGGAGTACGGCTCCGGATCCTCGCGTGACTGGGCAGCCAAGGGCACGAGCCTGCTCGGCGTCAAGGCCGTCATCACCGAGTCGTTCGAGCGCATCCACCGTTCCAACCTGATCGGCATGGGCGTTGTCCCGCTGCAGTTCCCGGTCGGCGAGTCCGCAGGTTCGCTCAAGCTCGACGGCACCGAGACCTTCGACATCGAAGGTGTCGAGAAGCTCAACGAGGGCGTCACCCCGAAGACCATGAAGGTCACGGCGACGCGCGAGAACGGCGAGAAGGTCGTGTTCGACGCAGTCGTACGCATCGATACCCCCGGCGAAGCGGATTACTACCGCAACGGCGGCATCCTGCAGTACGTGCTTCGCAACATGATCCGGGGCTAGTAGGCACTACGTGCCTGTGAGCACTTTCGGCCCCTGACGGGTCACAAAGCGCTCACGACCACTTTCGCCGGAAGGCGAACCAGGTTTCATCGGTGGTCGTGAGCGCTTTGTGCACTGAGTCGACATTCAGCGCCTACGGCCGAAAGTGCTCACAGGCAACCCGACAAAGGAGGGATGCCCGTGCCCAAGGTCAGTGAAGACCATCTCGCGGCACGGCGCAGTCAGATCCTTGACGGCGCCCGCCGCTGCTTTGCGGAATACGGCTACGACGGCGCCACAGTTCGCCGTCTCGAAGAAGTCACCGGTTTGTCCCGCGGAGCGATCTTCCATCACTTCAAGGACAAGGACGGCCTGTTCCTCGCTCTCGCAAGCGAGGATGCGAGCCGGATGGCAGATGTCGTCGCCGAAGAGGGACTCGTCCAGGTCATGCGGGACATGCTCGCGCAGCCCGATCAATTCGATTGGCTGGGAACGCGACTGGAGATAGCGCGTCGACTGCGCAACGACGCCGATTTCCGTGAGAAGTGGTCGCAGCGCTCCGTAGAACTGACGGAAGCGACCAGTGCGCGTCTCGCCAGACAGAAATCGGCAGGCAGACTCCGTGACGACGTCCCCACCGAAATTCTGATCGGGTATCTGGATCTGGTGATGGACGGCCTGGTCGCGAGAATCGCCTCCGGCCACGGCGTCGACAACCTGTCAGCGGTTCTCGATCTGGTCGAGGAATCGGTGCGGCGGAGAGATTGAGGGGCTTCGCCCCTGTGCGCCTTTTTGGTAGTTCCCACTACCAAAAAGGCGCACAGGGGGTTAGGCGAGCTGGATCAGCTCGAGGTATTCCTGCGACCAGTGGTCCTCGTTGCCGTCGGGCAGGAGGATGACTCGCTCAGGGTTGAGTGCCTCGGCAGCACCCGGATCGTGGGTGACCAGGACGACGGCACCGGTGTAGCTGCGGAGCGCATCGAGCACCTGCTCGCGTGAGATCGGGTCCAGGTTGTTGGTGGGCTCGTCGAGAAGCAGAACGTTGGCAGCCGAAGACACCAGACCGGCCAGAGCCAAACGCGTCTTCTCACCACCCGAGAGCGTTCCGGCCGGCTGTTCGAGCTGCGGGCCGGTGAACATGAAGGCACCGAGCAGCGAACGCAGTTCCTGCTCCCCTGTGTCCGGCGCGGCGTGGCGGATGTTCTCCCACACGGACGCGTCGTCGTCGAGGGTGTCGTGCTCCTGAGCGAAGTAGCCGACCTTGAGTCCGTGACCGGCGATCAGCTCACCCGCGTCCGCCTTCTCCGCGCCCGCGAGGATGCGAAGCAGCGTGGTCTTACCTGCACCGTTGAGTCCGAGGATCACCACACGAGACCCACGATCGATCGCGAGATCGACACCGGTGAAGATCTCGAGCGAGCCGTACACCTTGGTGAGGTTCTTGCCCATCAGCGGAGTCTTGCCACAAGCGGCGGGTTCGGGGAAACGAATCCGCGCAACCTTGTCCGAGACACGTTCGGCATCGAGGTTCGCCATCAACTTGTCGGCTCGCTTGGCCATGTTCTGAGCCGCGACGGCCTTGGTTGCCTTTGCGCCCATCTTGGCGGCCTGAATCCGCAGCGCACCGGCCTTCTTCTCGGCATTGGCGCGCTCGCGGCGACGACGCTGCTCGTCCGTGGCACGAGCGTCGAGGTACTTCTTCCAGTTCATGTTGTAGACGTCGGCCTCACCGCGGACGGCATCGAGGAACCACACGCGGTTGACGACGTCGTTGAGCAGGTCGACGTCGTGGCTGATGACCACCAGTCCACCCTCGTGGTTCTGGAGGAAGCCACGCAGCCAGGTGATGGAGTCGGCGTCGAGGTGGTTGGTGGGCTCGTCGAGCAGCAGAGTCGTGTCCGAGCGGGCACCGCTGCCGTCGGAGGCGGCGAAGAGGATGCGCGCCAATTCGACGCGACGACGCTGACCGCCGGAAAGCGTGCTGAGCGGCTGCCCGAGAATGCGGTCTTCGAGACCGAGGCTGCTGGTGATGCGTGCGGCTTCACTCTCGGCTTCGTATCCGCCGAGGGCCGAGAACCGATCCTCGAGCTGGCCGTACTTCTTGACCGCGCGGTCCTGCGATTCCTGATCGAGCACCTCGCCCATCAGAATCTGCTGCTTCTCCATCTCGCGGAGCATCGTGTCGAGGCCACGTGCGGAGAGAACCCGGTCCTTGGCGAGGACGCTCAGGTCGCCCTCTTTGGGGTCCTGCGGGAGGTATCCGAGTTCACCGGTACGTACGACGCTTCCCGCATATGCCTCACCTTCGCCGGCGAGGATGCGCAGTGTGGTCGTCTTTCCGGCTCCGTTACGTCCGACGAGTCCGATCCGGTCGCCCGGCTGGATGCGCAACGAAGGCCCGGGAGCCGTGAGAAGGGTGCGGACACCGGCACGAACTTCGAGGTCAGTGGCGGTAATCAAGCAAACTCCTCAGGAAAAACGACGAATACGGGTAAACAATGCCTGACTACAGACACAAGAACTATCGATTTTACCGTGACCTGACGGTCGTTCCGACCAGCAGCGTGTGAGTCCGCTAACGTTCGGGACATGACTAGCGAAAACAGCACTCGTCCTCGCGACCTCGAAGGCCGTGCCGCCATCGTCACCGGCGCAAGTCGCGGAATCGGCAAAGCTGTCGCCGCCGAACTCCTCGCTCGCGGTGCCGACGTCTTGATCACAGCCCGCAAGCCGGAGCCCCTCCAGGCCGCCGCATCCGAGCTGTCCGCTCTGGGGCACGGCGGAAAGGTCGTCGCATTCGCGGGCAACGCAGCCGATGCCGAAGCCCGCTCCGGTGCCGTCGACCGCGCCGTGTCCGATTTCGGTTCACTCGACATTCTGGTCAACAACACCGGAATCAACCCCGTCTTCGGTTCGCTCATGGAAGCGGACCTCGACGCCGTGCGCAAGATCTTCGACGTGAATGTGGTTGCCGCCCTCGGTTACGTCCAGCAAGCACATCGGGCATGGATGGGCGAACACGGTGGAGCCGTCGTGAACCTGGCAAGTGTGGCCGGGATCCGGTCGACGGGCGTCATCGCGGCGTACGGCGCGTCGAAGGCTGCGCTCATCCGCCTGACGGAAGAACTGGCCTGGCAACTGGGACCGAAGATTCGTGTCAACGCCGTAGCTCCCGGGATCGTCAAGACGCAGTTCGCGGCAGCCCTGGTCGCTGCCGGCGAGGACAAGGCGTCGGCGGGCTACCCGATGAAGCGGCTCGGCACCCCCGAGGACGTTGCCGGTCTGGTCGGCTTCCTCGTCTCCGACGCGGCGGCGTGGATCACGGGCGAAACGGTCCGGGTCGACGGCGGTCTGCTCGCAACGGGATCGATGTAGTGCGCCGGTCGTGAGCACAGACAACTCCTCCGCCGACGTGGTGATCGTCGGTGGCGGCCCGGCCGGGCGGGCACTCGCCACCCGCTGTATCGCCCGGCAACTCACCGTCGTCGTTGTCGATCCGCATCCCCATCGGGTGTGGACGCCGACCTATTCGGCGTGGGCTGACGAGCTGCCGTCGTGGCTGCCGGTCGATGTGATCGCAAGCCGGATCGAACGCCCGAGCGTGTGGACCCGCAGACAGAAAACGCTTGATCGCACATATTGCGTATTGAATACATCTTTACTGCAATCATTTCTCTCAGGCACATCCGTACAGTTCAGAGCCTTGCGCGCTCAAACACTGTCACCTACCGCCGTCCTGTGCGTGGACGGATCGCAGCTGACAGGTTCCGTCGTCATCGACGCCCGGGGTACCGAACTGACGGTGACAACCGCCCAGCAGACCGCCTTCGGAGTGATCGTCGACCGCGCTCTGGCCGATCCGATTCTGGGTGGTGGCGAAGCCTGGTTCATGGACTGGCGAACAGACAACGGCGCCTCCGACGCCGACACTCCGTCGTTTCTCTATGCGGTCCCACTCGACGACGAGCGAGTCCTCCTCGAGGAGACCTGCCTCGTCGGCCGGCCGGCGTTGGGGCTCCGCGAACTCGAAGCGCGTCTGCGCACCCGGCTTCGCAATCGGGGCTGCGAAGTCCCCGACGACGCACCGGTCGAGCGGGTCCGTTTTGCAGTCGAAGGCCCGAAGGAGTCGTTCCCCGACGGTGTCCTCCGTTTCGGCGGGCGAGGCGGTCTGATGCATCCGGGAACCGGATACAGCGTTGCCTCGTCACTCGCCGAGGCAGACGCTGTCGCCAAAGCAATCGCCGGCGGTGGAGATCCCAACGCGGCGCTCTGGCCGCGGTCGGCCAAGGCGGTGTCTGCCCTTCGCCGCGTTGGCCTGAACGCACTTCTCACCCTCGGCTCGAGAGAGGTCGCGACATTCTTCGACACGTTCTTCGATCTACCGGTCGAGGCTCAGCGGTCCTACCTGTCCGATCGGCGGGACGCGTCCGCGACGGCGAAGGTGATGGCAACCCTGTTCCGATCGTCACCGTGGCACGTCCGAAAGACGTTGATGCGCGCGCCGTTTCTGAGGTGAGCACTCCGGACCGACTACTGCGCTCCTATCGAGCCGGCGATCATCGGCCAGGAATTGTGTAGGTCGTCCTGCCAGTAGCCCCACGAGTGGGTTCCGGTCGGCTTGAAGTCGAAGGTCGCGGGGATGCCCAGTGCGTTCAGTCGGTCCGCCAAGCCGTGCGTGCACCCGTTGACCGCGGATTCGATGATGCCGCCGACGACGATCTGATTAAGGAGGGCTCCGGGATTTCCGTTCACATCGGGTGCCTGAAGGTTGTCGTGCGGACCTGGCAGCCCGGATCCGGTGGAAACGTACAGTGCGGTCCCCCGCAACTTCTCCGCGTTCACAACCGGATCGTTCTCGCGCCATCCCGGACCGTCGAACGGTCCCCACATGTTTGTCGGATCAGCGCCACCCCGCGCGCCGACCACCAACCGCACATAGTCCTGACCCGGCTGGGTGGAAGTCTCCGCGCACCCGCTGTAGGCCCCGACACTCCGATAGAGCCCTGGTGCCGAGATCGCGAGATTGAGTACCGACGTCGCCGTCATCGAAATCGCCGCGATGGAGTTGACCCTATTGGTACCGAACTGCGCATCGATGACGGGCGGCAGTTCGCGAGTGAGGAACGTCTGCCACTTGTTGCGCCCGAGTACGGGATCGTCTTTCTGCCAGTCGGTGTAGTAGCTGAACGCTCCTTCCAGCGGCGTCACGACGTTGACGTTCTTGTCGGCGAAGAAGTCCAGGACATCGGTCCGTCCTTCCCACGTTGCACTGTCCTCGCCACCACCGGCGCCGTTGAGCAGATACAACGTGGGCCGTGGGGCGCTCGTGTCGGCGGGGAGGATCACCTCGAGTGGAATGTCGCGGCCCATCGCATCGGAGTGGACGCTGATGGTTACGGTGCGTGCCGGATCTGCGTTCGCGGGCCAAGGCGCAAACAGCAGTGGAACCAGTGAAATCGCCAGCGCCGCGGTGACGCGTCGACGGTAGGTTCGGATTCTCATCGGAGCGTCCCCCCAGGTGTGCGAGTCGGGTTCTCGAAGCGGATACCCGCTCGATACGCCCCGAACCGACCCATCCACACGCAACGGTTCGGGATCAACCGTGATCGTTTGCCTCGCGCAAACGGCCGGCGGCGACCATCATGGGAGGCATGCGCTCGATTTGGAAAGGCTCGATAGCCTTCGGTCTGGTCAACGTCCCGGTCAAGGTGTACTCGGCGACCGAGGACCACGACATCCGATTTCACCAGGTCCATGCAAAAGACGGTGGCCGCATCAAGTACAACCGTGTGTGTTCCGAGTGCGGAAACACGGTTCAGTTCGCGGACATCGACAAGGCGTACGACTCGGAAGACGGATCGCGCGTCATCTTGAGCGACGAGGACTTCAACAAACTCCCGGCTGCGGAGAAGCACGAGATTCCGGTGCTGGAATTCGTGCCGAACGATCAGATCGATCCGATCTTGTTCGAGAAGAGTTACTTCCTCGAGCCCGATTCGGCGTCGCCGAAGGCGTACGTCCTGCTTTCGACTGTGCTCACCGAGAGTGATCGAACGGCACTGGTGCATTTCACGCTGCGACAGAAGACGCGCCTGGCCGCGATGCGCGCTCGCGATGGTGTTCTGGTGATCCAGACCTTGCTGTGGCCCGACGAAGTTCGTGCAGCAGAGTTCCCTTCCCTCGACGACGTGGAGAAGCCGAAGGCGAAGGAACTGAAGATGGCGCAGACGCTCGTCGAGAGCATGGCGGGCGATTTCGATCCGACCGAGTTCACCGACGACTATCAGCTCCAACTGAGGCAGTTGCTCGACGAGATGATCGAGAACGGCGGCAAGAAGGTCATCCCGGCCGCCGAGGTCGACCAAGAGGGCACCGACGCAGAGGTGGTGGACCTGGTTGCCGCACTGCAGCGCAGTGTGGACGAAGCGAAGTCGAACGCCTCCAAGGCCGGCTCGTCGAAGTCGACTACACCGAGGAAGAAACGAGCCTGAGTCAGCCGCGCACGTCTTGGATCTCGATCAGAGCGTCCAACTCTGCGTCGACGTCCGGAGCCGCGTGACGACCCGTTCCGACCGCAAGGTTGATCACGGGTCCGATCGCCTCCAGACCTGCCTCGGTGAACATTTCGGCGTGTGACGTGGGCACCGGACGGTCGATGATCACCCCGGAGACGAACGGTCGCCACGCCGACGCGGTTCGCAGCGGGTCGAAGGTGTCGGCGTGTGCCGAGAAGAACAGCAGATCGCCCACGAACTTGCCCGGGCGGTATCGGTGAGCCAGTTCGGCGCCTGCGGAGTATTCCTCGAACAGTCGCTCGATTCGATCGCTCGAGACCAAGGGGTGATCGCCGATGGCTTCGCGCAAGAGTGCTTCGGCGTCCTCGGGTGTCAGATCACGCTCGCCGGTGTCCGGGACCGAGATCCCCAACCCGCCGATCAGTTCGGCGAGAGAAGGCTGCGCGCCCGCCATCGTCGGGTCTTCGAGAACGAAGCTGTCGAGCAGAATCAGGTCGGCGACGCTCTCACCTGCGGCTTGCAACTGCACCGCCGCCGCGTGAGCGATCAATCCGCCGATCGACCACCCCAGCAGGTGATACGGACCGTGCGGCTGAACTCCGCGAATTTCCTCGACGTACCGCGCCGCGAAGTCCTCGATCAGCTCCGCCCGAAATTCGGAGTCCGTCAGGACCGGCGACTGCAGGCCGTAGAGCGGCCGGCTGGAGTCGACGTAGCGATCGAGCGCTCCGTAGCACCAGGCCAATCCGATGGCCGGATGGATGCAGAACAGTGGCTCGGCGCGGCCTTCCGGACGTAGTGGCAGGACTACCGCAAGTGCGGAGGTATCCGCGTCACTTGTCACAACTGTTGCCTCGAGTTCGAAGAGTCTGCGCGCCAATGCCTCCGGAGTCGGGTCGGAGAATATCCACGCGACGGGGACGGTCATGCTGGTGCGTTCTTTGATGGCAGCGACCAAACGCGTTGCCATGAGTGAGTTGCCGCCGAGTTCGAAGAAACTCGAATCGGCGTACGTGTCTACGTCGGCCAGATCGAGTACCTCTGCGAAAGCAGCGCAGATCGCGATCTCGTCGCTGCCTTCCGGACTGCGTCCACTCGGCGACTCCCAGTTGGGAGCAGGCAGAGCGCTGCGATCGAGCTTGCCCGCCGGTGTGGTCGGGACTGCGCCGATCACGACAACAGCGGACGGGATCATGTGCGCAGGCAGCGATATACCTGCGTGACGGCGTAGCGCGGCGGCGTCGAAGTCCGCATGTGCCGGGACGACGTACGCGACGATCCGAGCGTCGACGCCCTCCCCGACGACGACGCTGACAGCCGAATGCACGGACGCTTCCGCTGCCAGCACCGCGTCGATTTCTCCGAGTTCGATTCGGAACCCTCGGATCTTGACCTGGTGGTCTGCGCGTCCGAGGTAGATCAGTGCCCCTGAGCGATCTTCGCGCACAAGATCCCCGGTGCGGTACATCCGAGCGCCTTCGGGTCCATGCGGGTCGGCGACGAAGCGCGCGGCTGTGAGTGCGGGGTTGCCGAGGTACCCGCGGGCGAGACCGTCGCCGCTGACGTAGAGCTCACCGACGACCTGGCCGGGAACCGAGTGCAGTCGGGAATCGAGAATCATCGCGTCCACGCCGCGGATCGGGCCGCCGATCGTCACGGGCTCCCCCGCGACCAGCGAATCACTGATGGTGACTGCGACGGTGGCCTCGGTCGGGCCGTACGCGTTGAACATTCGGCGCCCCGGTGCCCACCGAGATACGAGGTCGGCGGAACAGGCGTCGCCGCCGACGACGACGGCTTCGAGATGGTCGAGCCCGGCGGGATCGACAGTCGCCAAGGCGGCTGGAGTCACGAAAGCATGGGTGATCGTCTGCTCGTCGAGCAGTTCGTGCAATTCGACACCGCCGAGAACTGTCGGCGGCGCTATCACCATCGTTGCGCCGGCGCCGAAAGCCAGAAGGAGCTCGAGAACCGACGCGTCGAAGCTCGTCGAGGCGAAGCTCAGAGCGCGAGAGTGCGCGGTGACGCCGAAACGCTCCCGCTGTTCGTCGGCAAACGCTGCCAGTCCCGCGTGAGTGACCAACACGCCCTTGGGTTTTCCTGTCGAGCCCGAGGTGTAGATCAAGTAGGCCGGGTTGTCGAACTCGAGTGGCGCGTCCGGCAGTGTCTCGGAATGGACTGCCTCGATTTCGGTGGTGAATTCGATCGCATCCAACTCGATCCACGATGTGACGCCCGGAAGGTCGGCCGCATACTCGCCCCTGGTGATACCGAGTACCGCTCCACTGTCGGTGAGCATGTGCTCGATCCGCTCGGCGGGGTACGCCGGATCCACGGGAAGAAACACTCCGCCGGCTTTCGCTACGGCCCAGAGCGCGATCACATAGTCGGCCGACCTCGGAAGCGCCAGTGCCACAATCATTTCCGGCGCTATTCCGCGAGCGATCAACGCAAACGCCATAGCGTCGGAGCGTCGGTCGAGTTCGCCGTACGTGAGCGTGACGGATGTGGCGACGTCGACGATTGCCGGAGCGTGCGGATCGGCAGCGCCGCGAAGCAGCAACTCCGGCAAGGTCAAAGCATCGCCGGCCGGACGTCCGGGCAACGCACGCAGGCGACGTCCCGCAAGATCCACGTCACCGACGACGGCGGAGGGCTGGGCAGTCAGTGTCTCGACGATCGTTTCCAGCATCACTGCAAACGACTCCGCTGTATCGGTGTCGAAGAGATCCTTCGCGTAGGTGAGGGAGGCCTCGTAGCCGCCGCCTTCCTCCGTGGTCTGTTCGACAACGGTGAACTGCAGGTCGTACTTGGCGATGTCCGGTGTGATCTCGTGGGCACGAACGGCAAGTCCAGGCAGGTCCCACGTCGTCGGGTGGGCGCCGTGGAACGAGATCATCGTCTGGAACACCGGATGACGGTCGGTGCTCCGGGTCGGCGCCACCACGTCCACGACCTGCTCGAACGGAATGTCCGCGTGGGCGAAGGCGTCGAGATCGACGGAGCGGACAGTACGCAGAACGTCGACGAACGTCGACCCGGGGTCGACCGTCGTGCGCAGTCCCACCGTGCCCACGAACATTCCCACGAGGTCGTCGAGAACTCGGTGTCCTCGCCCGGCGACCGGAGATCCGATCACGATGTCGGTGCTTCGACTCAGCCTGGACAGCAGGACGGCATAGGCAGCGTGCAGCACCATGAACGGCGTCGCCGCATTGGCTCCGGCAACCGCCTCGACCGCGATCCGGGTGTGCGCCGGAAGCGAGACCGCGGTGTGGGCACCGCTCAACGACTGGGTGAGCGGACGCGCTCGATCGCTCGGAAGGTCGATCAATTCAGGTGCGCCCCGCAACGTCTCCCGCCAGTACGACGCCTGTGCCCCGAGCACGCTCTCGGATTCGTTCACCGAGCCCAGCGCTTCCCGCTGCCAGATGGCGAAGTCCGCGTAGTGCACTTCGAGCGGGGTGAACTCGGGAGCGTGTCCCGAACTTCTCGCGACGTAGGCGGTGAGCACGTCCTTCATCAACGGCGCGATCGACCATCCGTCCGCCGCGATGTGGTGGATCACGATGACAAGTGTGTGGTGCTGCGGCGTCGATTCGAGCAGGAGCGCGCGAACGGGAGCTTGGGTCGTGATGTCGAATCCACGCGACGCGAATTCTCTGGCGAGCTCTGCCGGTTCACGGGTGTCCGCATTTCCGTACTCGAGCGAGGTGAATGCATCCTGGATCACCTGGTGTGGACCGGAGTCGGAGTCGGGGAACACCGTGCGCAGGATTTCGTGCCTTTCGATCACGTCGAGGACCGCAGCTTCGAGGGCCGGCACGTCGAGTGCACCGTCGAGGGAGATCGCAGCAGGGACGTTGTACGCGGGTGAGCCGGGATCCATCTGGTTGAGGAACCAGATGCGTGCTTGCGCGTAGGACAGCGGAATTCGCTCGGGGCGGTCTACGGCGGTGATCGGTGGAAGCGCCTTCGCCCCGGCGGATGTGTCGAGCGCAGTGGCAAGTTCCCGAATTTCGGGGTGCTCGAACAGCATTCGGACAGGCACCTGCCTGCCCAACGACTCGCCGAGTCGCTGGGCCAGTCTGGTGGCGAGCAGTGAGTTGCCACCGAGTTCGAAGAAACTGTCCGACGCACTGATCTGTTCGATACCCAGCAGTTCCGCCACGACGCCGGCAACCTGGAGTTCGGTCGCGGTCGTCAGCGGCTCGACACTTCGCTCGGACGAACGCAGTGTCGGCGCCGGCAATGCCGATCGGTCGAGCTTCCCGACGGGGGTCAGCGGTACGTGATCGATCGGGGTGATCGCCGACGGCACCATGAAGGCGGGCAGTGAGCGGCGCGCATGGCTCAGCAACTCGTCCATCTCGACCGCATCGGCACCGAGCACTACGTACGACGCCAACATCGTCTCACCGGAAGCTGCGTCGACGCCCACGGTGACCGCGAACTCGACGCCGGGGTAAGTGCTGAGGACGGAGTCGATCTCGCCCAGTTCGATGCGGAATCCGCGCACTTTCACCTGGTGATCGGAGCGTCCGACGTATTCGATCGTCTCGAGCGGCGTCCACCGAACCAAGTCACCGGTCCGGTACATGCGGGTGCCGGCCGGGCCGAACGGCGCTGCCACGAATCGCGTCGCCGTCAAGGCGGGTTGGTCGAGGTAGCCGCGGGCAAGTCCCAGGCCGGCGATGTAGAGCTCACCGGTGACCCCGACGGGTACCGGCTGAGCCGAGCCGTCGAGAATTACCGCGGACACGCCGCGGACGGGCCCGCCGATGGTCACGGTCTCCCCCACGCTCAAGGCATCACTGATGCAGACCATGACGGTGGTTTCCGTCGGCCCGTAGCCGTTGAACAATCGGCGACCCGGTGCCCACTTACGGACCAGTTCGGGTGGGCATGCCTCGCCACCGACAACGATCGACTGCAAGACGTCCAGCCCGGTGGGATCGACCGAGGCCAGCGCTGCCGGTGTGATGAACGCGTGGGTCACCTGGTGATCGGTGACCAATTCGGCTAGGTCCTGGCCGCCGTAGACGTCGGGAGAGGCGATCACCATCGTCGCGCCTTCACCGACTGCGAGCAGCAGTTCGAGGATGGATGCGTCGAAGCTCGGTGAGGAGAAGTGCAGCGTCCGCGACTGCGCCGAGATGCCGTAACGCGCCGTCTGCTCGGCCGCCAACGCGCTCAGGCCACGATGAGTGACGCTGACGCCCTTGGGCTTTCCCGTCGATCCGGAGGTGTAGATGATGTAGGCGAGGTTGTCGATTCGGATCGGCGCGGCCGGAACCGGCTGCCCGACACCGTCGCCGTGGATGTCGTCCATTGTCATCCACGGAACCGGGCGGGGCAGTGATTCGATTACCGCTTCCGTCGTCACTCCGCGAGTGGCTCCGGAGTCGGTGAGCATGTGCAGAATGCGATCGGCGGGGTATCGCGGATCGACCGGAACAAACGCGGCGCCGGTCAAGGAAACGCCCCACAAGGCGACGATCGAGTCGATCGAGCGCGGAATCGCGATCGCCACAATGTCTTCGGCACCGATCCCTTCCGTGGTCAGACGGCGGGCAAGCGCCGATGCACGGGCGAAGAGATCTCGGTAGAGCACGGTGGTGTCACCGGATCGAAGGGCCACCGAATCGCCTGAACGGGTGGCGGTCCGCGTCAATATTTCGGCCAAGGTGCGCGAACTGGTCCACGCCGGACCTCGTACCGGCATCAGCGACGCCCGCTCGAGGGTGCTGAGGAAATCTAGGTCGTCGATCGCGGCGTCCGGATCTGCGGCGACGGCGCGGGCCACCGACTGCACACGCGCGGCGATCGTTTCCGCGGTGGCAATGTCGAAGAGCGCCTCGGCGAACCTGAGCGACCCGGTGATCTCGGTCTTCTCGGAATCGCCTGCCAGCAGGGTGAACTCGAGGTCGAACTTCGCGACGGACGGTTCGAGTGCTTGCGCTTCGAGATGCGCGTCGTGGACCGTGACCTGCGGCGAGACCACATTCTGGTGGTACGACAGCATGACCTGAAACAGGGGGTGTCGCGTAGTGGACCGGTCGAGATCGAGGGCGTCGACCAGCACCTCGAAGGGCAGCTCGGGGTGCGCGAAGGCGGCAAGGTCGCGTTCACGGACGACCTCGAGCAGGGAGGTGAACGGCGCTCGGTGATCGACCGGCGTGCGAAGCGGTACCGAATTGACGAACATCCCGATCAGGGAATCCAGCTCGGGTCGCCCGCGGCCTGCCACCGGGGTGCCGACCACCACGTCGTCGGTTGCACCGAGACGCGCGAGAACAACCGCCAGGATCGCGTGTACGACCATGAACTGCGTCGAGCCACTGCGCCTCGCCAAGGCGGCGAGACGCTCCCCGGTCGCCGCGTCGATGACGATCGGCACCGATCCGACGGCGGTCGTGGAGACAGATCCGCGTGGGCGATCGACCGGTAGCAGTACCTCGTCCGGGGCACCAGCCATGGCAGTGGTCCAGAAGGTCAGTTCGCGGGCAACCAGAGACTCCTGGTCGCCGACCTGTCCGAGCGAGTCTTGCTGCCACACCGCGTAGTCGGCGTACTGCACGTCGAGCGGTGTGAAAACCGGGGCGTCTCCGACGACGCGTGCGGAGTACGCCGCGACGAAATCTGCCGCAAAGGGAGTCAGGGACCAGCCGTCGAAGGCGATGTGATGGATGACGACGACCAGTACGTGAGCGAAAGTGTCCTCGCGCACACGCATGGCCCGAATCGGCAGATCCGAACCGAGATCGAACCCACGCGCCGCGAACTCCGTCGTCGCGGATTCGATACCTTCGGATCCGCGGTAGCGCTCGACGGAGAACTGCACGTCGGAAATTGCTCGGATGACCTGACTCGGGCCGTCGGCGCTGTCGACGTAGATCGTTCGAAGCACCTCATGGCGTGCAATGACGTCCGCAAGCGCCTCCTCGAGTGCATCGCCGTGGATGTCTCCGGTGATGCGGATCGCGAACGGAATGTTGTAGACCGCGGACTGCGGGTCGAAGCGATTGACGAACCACAGCCGCTGTTGCGCAGCGGAGAGCGGTAGGCGGTCCGGGCGAGCACCGGCGCTCAGGGCAGGTCGATCGTCTGATTCTTCGGCGCTCGCCGCCAGACGTGCAGCGAGCGCTTCGACGGTCGGCGCTTCGAAGATCGAGCGAACGTCCACCGTGAGTCCCGTCGCTGCGCTCAACCGCGCGGACACCTGCGTCGCGACGAGCGAGTTGCCCCCGAGATCGAAGAAGCTGTCTCCGGCCCGGACCTCGGGCACGTCGAGCAGTGAAGCGAACACGTCGGCAACGGTTCGTTCGAGTCCGGCCTCGGGTTCACGGCCCGTTCCGAGGATTTCGCGCGGTATCGGCGTCGGCAACGCTCTGCGATCGAGTTTGCCGACCGGAGTCAACGGAATGGCGTCGATCGGGGTGATCGACGACGGAATCATGTACCGCGGCAGCGTGTCGGCGAGTCCCACGAACAGCGACTCGATATCAGCGTCGCCGCTGAGCAACACGTACGACGCCAGAGTGGTACCCGCGGCGGATTCGACGGGAATCGTCGTGGCGAACTGGACGAGAGGGGAATCCATCAGAGCAGCGTCGATCTCGCCGAGTTCGATGCGGAACCCGCGGATCTTGAGCTGATGATCGCTGCGGCCCACGTAGCGAAGGGTCAGGTCCTTGGTCCAGCGGACCAGGTCACCGGTTCGGTACATCCGGGCACCGGGCGTCGAGTACGGATGCGCGACAAACCGATCCGACGTCAGCGCGGGACGAAGGTGGTAACCACGTGCAAGGCCCGGCCCACCGATGTACAGCTCGCCGACGCCGCCGATCGGGACCGGTTGCAGCCGAGAGTCGAGCACCACGGCGTCGATTCCGCGGATGGGACCGCCGATGGTGATCGGATCCCCCGGTGAGAGTGGGTCACTGATGGCAACCATGACAGTGGTTTCGGTCGGACCGTATCCGTTGTGCAGTCTGCGCCCGTTGCCCCAGCTCGAGACCAATTCCGGCGTGCACACGTCGCCGCCGACGACTACGCATTCCAGTGCCGTCACGCCCGCCGGATCGACGGTCGCCAGCGCAGCCGGAGTGATGAAGGCATGAGTGACCTCGCGGCTTCGGAGGAACTCGCTCAACGCCTCCCCTCCGTAGATGTCGGGAGGGGCGATCACCATCGTCGCGCCGGTCGAACCGGCGAGCAGTAGCTCGAGTACGGCGCCGTCGAAGCTCGGTGACGCAAAATGCAGAGTTCGCGACCCGGCGGTGATCCGGTACCGATCCTGTTGTTCGCGAGCAAGATTGGCCAAACCCGCGTGAGTGACGACGGTGCCCTTCGGCACTCCGGTCGAGCCGGACGTGTAGATGACGTACGCGGCCGACGCCGCAGTGGTCGACGCTGTTCTGTCAGCGTCGTCGATGGCAGAGTCGGAGTAGGCGGCACATTCTGCAACCGTGTCCGCGTCGCCGAGGTCGATCCAGACTGCGACGTTCCCACCGGCTGCCGGACCGGCCGCAACCTCGGCGGACCGAATTCCGATCCGCACACCCGAATCCGCGAGCATGTGCGCAACTCGATCTGCGGGATAACGGGGATCGACCGGGACGAAAACGCCACCGGCTTTGGTGACCGACCAGACTGCGAGCACGGAGTCGACCGATCGGGCAACTGCCAGTGCGACCGGTGTCTCGGGGCCGACGCCCAGGTCCATGAGGTATCGAGCGATCCGATTCGATCGACGCTCCAGCTCCCCGTACGAGAGTGAGCGCTCGGAGTCTTCGAGGGCGATCGCGTCGGGATACGTCCTCGCGGTGTCTCCGAGGATCTGCGCCAGCGTCGATTCGCCCACCGAAGCCACGCCGCGCCGCGGCAATATCGCGGCACTCTCCCGGGATCCGAGTACACGAAGGTCACCAACCGGTGCAGTCGGTTCCGACACTGCCGATTCCACGAGGGTTACGAAGTTTCGCGCCAAGGCTTCGACGGTCGCGTTGTCGAACAGGTCGGTGGAATAGGTGAACGTGGCATCGATTCCTGCTGCGGCCCCGGCCTCGTGACGTTCGGTGACGGTGAGCTCGAGGTCGAACTTGGTCAGCCCCGTCTCGACTGCCCGCGCCGTCATCGACACCCCTGCCAGTTCGGCTGTGTGGGTGGTGGCTATCCGCGAGGTGATGGCCGCTTGAAAGACCGGGTGGTGTGCGGGCGAGCGGTCCAGTTCGAGCGCGTCCACGACGACGTCGAAAGGCACGTCCGCATTGTCGAAGGCATCCACGTCGACGGCCCTGACCTGTGACAGGTATGCGGCGAACGTTGCGTCCCGATCGACGACGGTCCGCAGGGCAAGAGTGTTGACGAACATGCCGACGAGCAGATCGAGAGATCTGTCCCCTCGTCCGGCCACCGGTGTTCCGATGACGATGTCGTCCGTGCCGCTGTACCTGGCCAGAAGCAGGGCGAAGCACGCGTGCAGGGCGATGAACGGCGTGGCGTCGTGATCGGCGGCAAGTACAACGAGCTTCTGATGCGTGGAAGCGCCGATTCTGATGTCGACTCCGGCTCCGCGCATGGTCGGGTCGAGTGCGCGCGGACGGTCCGTCGGCAGGTGGAGCTGCTCGGGCGCTCCCGCCAGCTGCTGCTTCCAGAACGCGATCTGTGAGTGGGCAAGTGAATCGGTGGATGACGCGTCGCCGAGGTGTTCTCGGTGCCAGAGCGTGTAGTCGGCGTACTGCACCGGAAGGGGTGCCCACTGCGGGCTGTTGCCGCCGACGCGGGCGGCGTAGGCGCCGGTGAGATCAGCAGCCAACGGCGCGAGCGACCAACCGTCGGCCACCATGTGGTGCAGAACCACTACGAGGACAGCTTCCTCGTCATCGCCTTCCTTCTCGGCGGCGACAGTGATCAGCAGGTAGCGCACCGGACGTTCGCGGACCAGATCGAAACCGGCCGAAGAGAATTCGAAGATCACTCTCTCGAGGCTTCCGCGTTCCACGTCGATCGACTCGAGCCCTGCGATCCCCTCGCCCAGGCCCAGAACCTTCTGCGTCGCGTTGTCCCCGATCTGAGGAAACACGGTGCGTAGTGACTCGTGACGTGTCACGACGTCCACGATCGCGGCACTGAGTGCGTCGGGATCGACGGCGCCGCGCAACGACACCGCCAGTGGAATGTTGTACGCACCTGATTCCGGTGCCACGCGGTTCAGGAACCACAGTCGCTGCTGCGCGGGAGCGAGAGGCAGTACAGCCGGCCGGGCCACGACCTGAATACCGTCGGCGTCCGGGGTCTGTGCCGCACGCTCGATCGTCGCCGCGATCCCAGACACCGTGGGATGGTCGAAGAGTGCACGCAGCGGCATTTTAACCCCGGTGGCTTCGGTCAAGCGCGCTACCGCCGTCGTCGCTACCAGCGAGTTTCCGCCCAGATGGAAGAAATTATCGTCGAGTCCGAGCGGTCCACTACCCAGGATGTCAGCCAGAACCGCCGCAACCTTGCCCTCGGTCGGGGTCGTCGGGGGTCGGAAGACCTTGGTGGAGGCCAGGATAGGCGACGGCAGCGCACGCCGGTCCAGTTTTCCGTTGGTGGTCAACGGAATCGAATCGAGGACCATGAAGGCATCGGGAACCATGTAGGTCGGGAGGGCTTCGGCGGCGTGAGCTCGGAGGGCGTCGGCGTCCACGACGTCGGAAGCGGTCACATAGGTCACGAGAGCGCCGCCCGCCGGCGTCGGAGCCACAACCGTCACGGCATCGTCGATTCCCGGCGCGCTGAGGATGACGGAGTCGATTTCGCCGAGTTCGATCCGGAATCCGCGGATCTTGACCTGCGCGTCGCCGCGTCCGAGGTACTCGAGTTGTCCGGGCGCAATCCATCGTGCGCGGTCGCCGGACCGGTACAACCGTCGTCCGCCGGCATTGAAAGGATCGGCAACGAACCGGCCCGCGGTGAGGTCTGGACGGCCCAGATAGCCACGGGCGAGTTGACCGCCCGCGACATAGATCTCCCCCGCGATCCCCACCGGGACCGGGGAGAGATGCTCGTCGAGCAGGTACACACGAAGTCCGTCGATCGCGTCACCGATCCGGCTGCCGGTCAGCGCACTCGCGCTCGCCCGGTCGAGTTCGAGATGGGTGACGTGCACCGTCGTCTCGGTGATGCCGTACATGTTGACGAGTGCAGGCGCGGATTCCGTGTGACTTTCGTACCCCGGGTGATTGTCGTACCAGCGCCCGAGTCGACGCAGGTCCAAGGCTTCGCCACCGAAGATCACGTACCGGAGCCGGGTCTCCGAATCGGCCCGAAGGTCGGCTTCGATGTACTGGTAGAAGGCCGAGGGCGTCTGATTGAGCACGGTGACGCCTTCTGCGGCGACCAGCGCCCGGAAGGCGTCAGGGTCGCGTGATACCTCGTGATCGACCAGGACCAGCGTTCCGCCGTGGAGCAGCGCGCCCCACAGTTCCCAGACCGAGAAGTCGAAGGCGAACGAGTGGAACATCGTCCACACGTCGTTGCCGTCGAATCCGAATTCGACGTGCGTGTTCTCGAACAATCGCACCACGGTGGCGTGGGTGACGGAGACACCTTTGGGTCGGCCCGTCGACCCCGAGGTGTAGATCACGTACGCCAGATTGTCGGCTCCGTGTCCGCGCGGGCGCTCATCGGTTTCCAGACTCTCACCGGAGTATTCGTCGGATTCGACGCCGACGACCACCACGTCAGAGTTCGGGAAGGCGGAGTTCGGGAAAGTGGAATCGGAGATGACGCACACCGGTTGCGCATCCTCGACCACGTATGCCAAACGCTCGGCGGGGTGTGCACGATCGAGTGGGAGGTATCCGCCGCCGGCCTTCACTACCGCGACAGCGGCAACGATCATGTCCACGGATTTCGGCAGCATGATTCCGACCAACGACTCGGATTGCACGCCATGATCGACGAGCTTGCGCGCCAACTGATTCGATCGTCGATCGAGTTCGCGGTACGACACGCGCTCGCTGCCCGCGACCACGGCGATCGCTTCCGGGGTCGCCCGAATGCGGTCGGAAAGGATCTCGGAGAGCGTTCGGACCGGGGTAATCGGCAGAACGGGCGGCACCAGCGCCTGGCGCGCCTCCGGGCGCAGTAGATCCACTGAGCCGAGCGCCGAGTGCGGAGTACCGACCATCGCGGTCAAGATTCGTAGATAACGGTCGGCGAGGTCCTCGGCTTGCTCTTTCGTGCCGAGCCAATCCAGAACACCGGAGATCGGCTGATCGAAATCGGCATGCTCACCAGTCGGAATCGCCAGGGAGACAAACAGTTCCGGCACGGTGGCCAGATCCGATCCGATAGGCGCACCGACCATGAGCCCCGGAAATCTCGGGTGAGCATCCAGCGGCTCCTCGAAACAGACCATCGCCCGGAACAACGGGCCCGTCTCGACCCAGCGGCCGTCACCGAGTGCGGCGGTCACCGAAGACAGAAGAATGTCTGCGTGTTCGAGAGCTTCGATTGCGACGGTGTCCACCGCACCGACCAGGTCGGTGAGCGTCATGGTGTTCGACACCGTCGAGCGAAGCACCAACTGGTTGGCGAACATCGAGACGAAATCGTCCGGATTGGAGGCGCCGTACCCTCGGACCGAGACGCCGATCGACACCTCGTCGGCCGAACCGACGCGGCGCAGCAGTCCGGCCATCGCAGACTGAAACAGCACGAACAGACTCGTGTTCATCGTCGTCGCCATCGTCTCGAGGCTCCGGCAGAGGCCTGCCTCGATCTCGAGGGGCGTGGACGTTCGACCGGATCCGGCGACGACCGGCAAACCCAGTTCCTCGGCGGGGTTCGACAAGGTCGCAGACCAGTACTCGACGTTGCGGGCGTGTTGGACTTCGGCGATCCATTTACCCGCGGCGTCGGGGTCGATATCCATCAATCGAGTTCCCGATTCCGCAGCGCAGAACAAGTCGAGGAACTCGAGGAAACGCCGGTGGTGACGCGAGATGTCCTCGTTGGTGTACAGGTCTGGATTCGCGGCGAAGTCGATCTGGATCTCTTCGGCTGCGGAAGTCTGATAGACGTTGACGGAGAGGTCTTCGATCGGCCCGGTCGAGATCACGTTCAGTTCGCCGTGCGCGTCCCCGAGAGTGATTCCGGAATGGAACAGCATGAGGTTGATCAACGGCCCGTGGAAGCCTCGTCCGTCGGCGATGCTGTGATCACCGGCGTTGAGGTCGCGTCGTAGGTCCTCGTGGCGGTATTTCTGATGACGCAGTGCGCCGGTGAGTTCGATCTTCACCTCGTGCAGCAAGTCCCCGACCGCGAAATGCGGATCGACGCTCGCACGTATCGGGACGACGTTCGACATCATTCCGCCGGACCTGCGAGCAGCTTTTGTCGTCCGCCCCGAGACCGGCAGGCTGAGGACCACGTCGCGGGTCCCGGTGGCCCGGGCGAGGTAAGCCGCCAGAGCACCGATCACCACTGACGACGTCGTCACATCGTGGGCGGCGGCCAGCCGTTCGAGGGAGCTCCGCAGTTCCGTAGGTACCGTCGCCGACCGTAGGCGAGACCATGCCTGCGACGGAGCAGTCGAGGACGCGAGCGAGGTTCCGCCCGGTTTGTCGGCCATCTTGGTGTTCCAGTAGTCGCGATCGCGCTCCCACCGCGTGGAGCCCAGATAGTCGGCCTCTGCCTTCACCAACGATTGGAGGGGGGCAGTTACCGCTGGGGGAACTGGTAGATCGCGCACCGCGGCGGTGTAGATCTCGGCTGTGCGGTTCATCATCGACATCGCGCCGAAACCGTCGAGCGCTACGTGATGAATACGGCTGTACCAGTAGTAATGGTCGTCGCGCAGCACCAGGACTGCCAGCCTGACCAGACGATCGGTGAACGGATCGATGGCGGTGGTGTGCTCTCTGCGCATCCATTCCTGCGCTGCAGATTCCGGATCCGATTCGGCGCGAAGATCGACCACGTCGAGGGAGTCGTCCATGTCGAGATCGAGCCACTGACGCGCAACCCCGTCCACCTCGACCAGGCGCAGATATCCGGAGCCGATCTCACGGCCGGTCTGTTTGCTGGCAGCGGTCAGCAGCTCGATGTCGAGTGGGCCGTCCACGTCCACGTACTGAGCGATGCTGACGGGAATCTCGGGTCGAAGCTGTTGTGCGACAAGCAGGGAAAGTTGCGCGGCAGAAAGAGGGAAGGTGAGTTCGTCGTCCGGACGAGCTGCGGAAACGATTCCTCGGTCGGGACTGCCATCCACACGAATCTCCCTCTTACAACTTGATCATGATGCAAACAGGTTTATGCGTCTGCTGGACGCTTCGAACTGATCGGGGCACTTCGAAAATGAGACGAATACTTTGGAAAGCTCGGGTGGAAACTGGCAAATCGCCCGCCGGAGATCACATCGTGACAAGCAGCTGCGATGTTACCGATCAGTCAGCTTCCAGCAAATATTCATCAAACAACCATTTGGGACTATTGTCCTGAATATCATGGCTAAAACGGCCCTATATAACAAACCGAAGCGCCGGTACCCGACGAACGGGCACCGACGCTCCGGTGAAATGTATTCAGTTGATCGTGCCGAGGTTGCTTGTCAGACCGTGAAGCCGAGTGCGCGAAGTTGCTCGCGTCCGTCTTCGGTGATCTTGTCCGGTCCCCACGGCGGCAACCACACCCAGTTGATCTTCATGTCGGTACACAGATCGCTACGCACAAGTGCGCCGCGTGCCTGGTCCTCGATCACGTCGGTCAACGGGCATGCCGCCGACGTCAAAGTCATGTCGATCGTGACGACACCGTCGTCTTCGAAGAGTCCGTAGACCAAGCCGAGATCGACGACGTTGATTCCCAGTTCGGGATCGACGACGTCGCGCATCGCTTCTTCGAGTTCGTCGAGTCGCTCAGGCGACGGGACAGTGCCACTGCCCTGTGCGCCACCGAATTCCGCAGTGGAATCGGGATTCGGATTCACCGGAGCGCCGACCTCGGCGTCCTGCAATGGTTGTGTCTCGGTCATGATCCCTGTCCTTCAGTCGTGTCGACCAATTCACTGCTGCTGTCCGCCGTCGTCACAGCACTGCCGTCGACAATCTGGACTACAGCATCCTTGAATGCCATCCATCCGAGCAAGGCGCACTTCACGCGTGCCGGGTACTTCGAGACACCGACGAACGCGATGCCGTCGCCGAGAACGTCCTCGTCCCCCTCGACGGTGCCCCGACTGCTCACCATCTCGTTGAACGCCGTCACCGTCTTCAGTGCGTCGGTGACCTGCATCCCGATGACGAGGTCGTTGAGCACCGACGTCGACGCCTGGCTGATCGAACAACCCTGACCGTCGTACGAGACGTCGGAGACCGTTCCGTCCTCGGATATCTGGACGCGCAACGTCACCTCGTCGCCACACGTCGGGTTGACGTGGTGCACCTCGGCGCCGAACGGCTCACGGAGTCCGCGGCCGTGCGGATGTTTGTAGTGATCGAGGATCACTTCCTGATACATCTGCTCCATGCGCATGATTCAGTTCAACTCCCCTGCGACACCGAAAAATTCCTGCGCACGCTTGATCGCGGCAACGAGAACATCGATTTCCGCGGTGGTGTTGTAGAGCGCAAACGACGCACGGGCCGTCGCAGCGACACCGAACTTACGATGCAGCGGCCACGCACAATGGTGTCCGACGCGAATCGCGACGCCCTCGTCGTCGAGGATCTGTCCGAGGTCGTGGGCGTGAATACCGTCCACGACAAAGGAAATCGCTCCGCCGCGGTTCTCGGACGTCTGCGGTCCGATGATGCGCAGACCTTCGATCGCCGACAACTTTTCGAGAGCAGCCTCCACCAACACGTGCTCGTGCGCGGCGACTGCGTCCATCCCGAAGGTGTTCAGGTAATCCACGGCAGCGCCCAACCCGACCACCTGTGAGGTCATCGGTACGCCGGCTTCGAAACGCTGAGGCGGTGGCGCGTAAGTGCTGACCTCCATGGTGACCGTCTCGATCATCGAGCCACCGGTGATGAACGGAGGCATCGCTGCCAGCAGTTCACGACGGCCGTAGAGAACTCCGACCCCCGAAGGGCCGAGCATCTTGTGACCGGAGAACGCCGCGTAGTCCACTCCCAGTTCGTGGAAGTCGACCGCCATGTGAGGCACCGACTGGCACGCGTCGAGCACGACGAGCGCACCGACGGCGCGTGCTCGTCGCACCAATTCCTCGACGGGCGCGATCGCGCCGGTCACGTTGGACTGGTGGGTGAACGAAACGACCTTCACCGCGTCCGTCAGCTCCAGCGAATCAAGATCGATCCGGCCGTCGTCGGTGACGCCGTACCACTTGAGCGTCGCACCGGTTCGGCGCGCAAGTTCCTGCCAGGGAACGAGGTTGGCGTGGTGTTCGAGTTCGGTGATGACGATTTCGTCGCCAGGACCGACATGGCGGTCGAAGCGATCGTCACCGAGAACGTAGGTCACCAGATTGAGAGCCTCGGTGGCGTTCTTGGTGAACACCAACTCGTCCGAATCCGCACCCACGAAGGAAGCGATGGTGGCGCGAGCATTCTCGTACGCGTCAGTCGCCTCTTCTGCGAGCTGATGAGCACCCCGGTGTACTGCCGCGTTACACGTGGTCAGGAAGTCCCGTTCGGCATCGAGAACCTGGACCGGACGCTGTGAGGTAGCGCCGGAATCCAAGTACACCAAAGGTTTTCCGTCGCGCACGGTTCGCGCCAGGATCGGGAAGTCGGCCCGAACCGCTGTGACGTCGAGCTCGCGCACCGAGGTGGTCATCGTGATTACGCTCCCTGGGTAGCTGCGGTGTCCGCGGTGAAACGAACGTAGCCGTTGGTCTCGAGCTCGTCGGCCAGCTCCGGTCCACCGGACTCGACGATGCGGCCACCGACGAACACGTGAACGAAGTCGGGGTTGATGTAGCGCAGAATGCGCGTGTAGTGCGTGATCAGCAGAACGCCGCCGTTCTCGCGCTCCTTGTAGCGGTTGACGCCTTCCGAGACGGTGCGCAGAGCGTCGACGTCGAGGCCGGAGTCGGTCTCGTCGAGGATCGCGATCTTCGGCTTGAGCATGCCCAACTGCAGGATCTCGTGGCGCTTCTTCTCGCCACCGGAGAAACCTTCGTTGACCGAGCGCTCGATGAACGAGGGATCGATCTCGAGCTCGCTGAGGGCTTCCTTGACTTCCTTGACCCAGTGGCGCAGCTTGGGAGCCTCGCCTCGCACGGCCGTAGCGGCGGTGCGCAGGAAGTTGGACATGGAAACGCCGGGAACCTCGACGGGGTACTGCATGGCCAGGAAGAGCCCGGCACGCGCACGCTCGTCGACGCTCATTGCGAGGACGTCTTCACCGTTGAGGGTGATGGAGCCGGACGTGACCTGGTACTTGGGGTGACCGGCGATGGCGTACGACAGAGTCGACTTGCCGGAGCCGTTGGGGCCCATGATCGCGTGGGTCTCCCCCGAGCGGACCGTGAGGTCGACGCCCTTGAGGATCTGGATGGGCTCGGCGTTGGCATCGGAGTTGGCGACCTCGACGTGCAGGTCACGAACCTCGAGGACCGAAGTGGTGGTGTTGTCACTGGTAGACATGAAATTCCTTCAAGATGAGGCGGGCGAGCGTAGCGACGGGGTGGTGTCGCCGGCGGGGCGGTCAGGAGCCGACGGCTGCGAGTTCGGCTTCGACTGCGGCTTCGAGGCGATCGCGCACCTCGGGAACAGCGATCTTGTTGATGATTTCGTGGAAGAACCCACGTACGACCAGACGACGAGCCTGATCCTCCGGGATACCACGAGCACGCAGGTAGAACAGCTGCTCGTCGTCGAAACGTCCCGTTGCACTTGCGTGGCCGGCCCCGACGATCTCACCGGTTTCGATTTCGAGGTTCGGAACCGAGTCGGCGCGGGCGCCGTCGGTCAGCACCAGGTTGCGGTTGAGCTCGAACGTGTCGGTGCCCTCCGCTGCGGCGCGGATGAGAACGTCGCCGATCCACACGGTGTGCGCGTCGGGCTTGCCGGATCCGGGATCGCCCTGAAGCGCACCCTTGTAGACCACGTTGGACTTGCAGTTGGGCTGCGAATGGTCCACCAGCAGACGCTGTTCCAGATGCTGGCCGGCGTCGGCGAAGTACAGGCCGAGCAGTTCGGCGTCGCCGCCCGGTCCGTCGTACTTGACGGTGGCGGACAGGCGCACCAGGTCGCCGCCCAGGCTGATCGAGGTGTATCGAAGCACTGCGTCGCGGTTCAGGCGAGCGTGGTGTGACGTCACATGAACTGCGTCGTCCGCCCAGTCCTGGATGGCCACCACAGTCAGCTGCGCACTGTCACCGAGAACGAATTCGATGTTCTCCGCGAAGGTTCCGCTGCCGCGCTGGTCGATCACGAACGTCGCCTTGGCGAACTGCGCCAGACGAATCTGGGTGTGTCCGTAGGCGACGTTGTCGACTCCGGGGCCGGTCATGGTGACCACAACGGGCTTCTCGACCTCGACCTCGGCACCAACCGAGATGACCGTTGCCGTCTCGAAGCTCGAATACGCCTGCGCTGCAATGCGATCAGCGGGAACGCCGGCTTTGCCCAGACGTGCGTCGTCACGGCCGACGGTCTCGACGGTGATGTCGCTTCCGCCGTCGACCTCGACGGTGACCTGTCCGTTGGCGACGGCGCTGCCGTCGTGCAATCCCCGGAGGCGACGCAGCGGGGTGAACCGCCAGATCTCGTCACGTCCGCCGGGAACCTCGAAAGCATTGACGTCGAACGAGGAGAACTGCTCACCCTTGTTCGTGATGGGTGAGCCTGTGGCTGCACCCTTTACAGGAGCGGTCGGGTTCTCCCCGGCAACAGCTCCGATGACTCCGGTCTCTGGCGTGGTCACTAACCCACAGCCCCTTCCATCTGAAGTTCGATAAGGCGGTTGAGCTCGAGCGCGTACTCCATCGGGAGTTCCTTCGCGATGGGCTCGACGAATCCACGCACGATGGTGGCCATCGCCTCGTCCTCGGTCAGTCCGCGGCTCATCAGGTAGAAGAGCTGATCGTCACTGACCTTCGAAACGGTGGCCTCGTGACCCATGGTGACGTCGTCCTCGCGGATGTCGACGTACGGGTAGGTGTCGCTTCGGCTGATCTGGTCGACCAGCAGAGCGTCACACTTGACGGTCGACTTGGAGCCGTGGGCACCCTTGTTGACCTGCACCAGACCGCGGTACGACGCACGTCCACCACCACGGGCGACAGACTTGCTGATGATGGTCGAGGACGTGTGCGGCGCGAGGTGGAGCATCTTGGCGCCGGTGTCCTGGTGCTGGCCCTCGCCGGAGAACGCAACGGAGAGAACCTCACCGCGGGCGTACTCGCCCATCAGCCACACGGCCGGGTACTTCATGGTGACCTTGGAGCCGATGTTGCCGTCGACCCACTCCATGGATCCGCCGGCCTCGACCTTGGTGCGCTTGGTCACCAGGTTGTAGACGTTGTTGGACCAGTTCTGGATGGTCGTGTAGCGGCAGTGGCCGCCCTTCTTCACGATGATCTCGACGACGGCCGAGTGCAGTGAATCGGACTTGTAGATCGGCGCGGTGCAACCCTCGACATAGTGCACGGAGGCATCTTCGTCGACGATGATCAGGGTGCGCTCGAACTGACCCATGTTCTCGGTGTTGATGCGGAAGTACGCCTGCAACGGGATGTCCACGTGGACTCCCGGCGGAACGTAGATGAACGAGCCACCGGACCACACGGCGGTGTTCAGCGCGGAGAACTTGTTGTCGCCGGCCGGGATGACCGATCCGAAGTACTCCTTGAACAGCTCCGGGTGCTGCTTGAGACCGGTGTCCGTGTCGAGGAAGATGACGCCCTGCTCCTCGAGGTCCTCACGGATCGAGTGGTAGACGACCTCGGACTCGTACTGAGCTGCGACGCCGGCCACGAGGCGCTGCTTCTCCGCCTCGGGGATGCCGAGCTTGTCGTACGTGTTCTTGATGTCCTCGGGCAAATCTTCCCACGACTCGGCCTGCTTCTCGCTGGACCGGACGAAGTACTTGATGTTGTCGAAGTGAATACCTTCGAGGTCGCTGCCCCAGTTCGGCATCGGCTTCTTGTCGAAGGTGCGCAGCGCCTTGAGGCGGATGTCGAGCATCCACTCGGGCTCGCTCTTCTTGGCGGAGATGTCCCGCACGACAGCCTCGGACAACCCGCGCTGCGCGCTGGCTCCGGCTTCGTCGGAATCGGACCAGCCGTAGCCGTAATGACCGAGGGACGCGATGGTCTCTTCCTGCGTGAGCGGCTCGGTGCCTGCTGCCGCAGTGGTAGTCGCCTGGTCTGATGTGACGGTCATGCGAGCTCCTTCCGGAGTCTTGTTTCTTGACGGCTGCTCGGGTTCAGCGAGGGCTGGTCGCTGTGGTCGAGCAGTTCTGACTTTGAAGAACTAGCTGAAAAATCTCTATTCGAACGCTGCACGGTGGCAACGCTCTGTAGAACAATCTGGTCCGGTCATCTACTCCCGGTGGACACGAGGGGCACGTGCGTCGTGCAGGCGCAGTCACCGTTGGCGATGGTCGCCAGACGCTGAACATGAGTCCCGAGCAATTGCCGGAATGCTTGCTGCTCTGCCTCGCACAGTTCCGGAAACTCTTCTGCCACATGGGAAACCGGGCAATGGTGTTGGCAGATCTGCACGCCGTTGCCGACCGGCCGGGTCGACGCTGCGAACCCCACCGCGTTGAAGGCTTCGGCGATTGCGTCCGCTGTCGCCTCGACGTTGTCGACATCTGTCGGATCAGCCGGTTCGACGTCGCCGACGATCGCCTGAACCCGACGCTTGGCGAACTCCTCGATTGCCGCGTCTCCGCCGATTTCACGGAGTTGCCGCATCGCGGCTCCCGCCAGATCGTCGTAGGTGTGGCCGAGGCGGCCGCGGCCGGTCGCGGTGATCTGGAACTGCTTGGCGGGACGACCTCGTCCGCGCTGACGCAGCGACGCCGCCGAAGCGGTACGGGCTTCGCCGGACTCGATCAACGCATCCAAGTGACGTCGGACACCTGCGGCACTCAAACCGAGGCGCGTGCCGATTTCGGAGGCGGTAATGGGGCCTTCTTCGAGTAGCAGCTTGACCACTGCGGCCCGGGTCTGGCCTTCGACGCTCACCGTCACCGGATTTGCGGCAGCACTAGGCGAGGTCGCTACAGTGGGCTGACCTGCAACTTCCTTGCTTCGTGGGTCTGACGCATTTCTTTTCACAACACAAGTGTGACGGAATTCTTTTCGCAGGTCTACTAAGGGCAACCTGCATTACATTCGGGAATATCCGGACAACGTACGTTGTTTGTGCTTGTCTGTCCGGCTGGATGGAGCCGCTACGCTGCCTGGTGTGCCGCAGACCCCCGAGAAGACGACGACCGCCCGATCGGCGCGCGCGATCCTGCTGGAAAAACCCAAGGCACTCGCGCTTTCCACAATCGGCGTTCGACCTTTCGGATCCGCTCCCCGGCAGAGTATGGCCGCGGTGCTGCACGGCGACGAGGACGAGCGCCCTGGCCTGAACGCGAAGGAAACCGCACAAATGCGAGGGATTCGCCGATTCGGCGCAACCGGCGCGGTCTTGATGGCAGTCGGAGCGCTCGGCGCCGGCGCACAACCCGTCCTGCAGAATCCGACCGCAGGACTTCGAGTCCTCAGCCTTCCCGGACGTATGCCGACGGTCTCACTCACCATGACGATGACCGGAACCGTGCTCGTCGTTCTGGCCTGGCTGATGATGGGCCGATTTGCAGTCGGGGACATACGCAGCCGTTCCGGCGCACCGCGGCGCATGACCCGTTCCCAGTTGGACCGCACACTCCTGCTGTGGATCCTGCCGCTCTCGGTCGCACCGCCGATGTTCAGCCGCGACGTCTACTCGTATCTGGCTCAAAGCGAAATCGCGGCCCGTGGACTCGATCCGTACGCCATCGGCCCCAAGGCGGCACTGGGCGTCGACCACGTTCTCACCCGCACGGTTCCGACGATCTGGCGCGACACCCCGGCTCCGTACGGACCGTTCTTCCTGTGGCTGGGACGCGGGATCAGCTCACTGACCGGCGACAACATCGTGGCCGGAATCTTCTTGCACCGCTTGCTCGCATTGGCCGGCGTCGCGCTCATCGTGTGGGCGATACCGCGACTGGCCAAGCGATGCGGTGTCTCTGCCGTCAGTTCGCTCTGGCTCGGTGCCGCGAACCCGCTGTTGCTCTTCCACTTGGTGGCCGGCATCCACAACGAAGCACTCATGCTCGGGTTGATGCTCGCCGGAATCGAGATCGCTCTTCGCGCAGTCGAAGGGTCCGGGCCCATCCGTGGGCGAGCGCTGTTCTATCTCGTTGCGGGATCAGGTTTGATCGCCTTGTCGTCGACCGTCAAAATTCCGTCCTTGCTTGCACTGGGATTTGTCGGCATGGCTTTGGCCCGGCGTTGGGGTGGAACCTGGAAAGCCCTGGCGGGAGCCGCGATTCTCCTGGGCATCGTTGCCGCTGTCGTCACGTTTGTCATCAGCGTGGCCAGTGGGCTCGGTATGGGTTGGATCAACACCCTCGACACCGCCACGGCAGTCCGGAGTTGGATGTCCATCCCGACGCTCCTGGGCGTCGGCACGGGATTGGCAGGCGTACTGCTCGGACTCGGCGATCACACGACGGCGATCCTCACGATCACGCGGCCCATCGCAACTCTCGTCGCCATGCTCGTCACCGCACGGATGATGATCTCGGTCTACATGGGCCGCATCCATCCGGTCGGCGGACTCGGCATCGCGCTCGGCGCGATCGTTCTCCTGTTCCCCGTCGTTCAGCCGTGGTACCTGCTGTGGGCGATCCTTCCGTTGGCGGCGTGGGCCACCGCGCCGATTTTCCGCATCCCTGCCGTCGTCTTCACCTCGATCGTCAGCGTCATGTTGATGTCCAACGGCGCCGAATACCTTCCGTTCATGATCGTGCAGGCCGTCATCGCGACCATCCTCACCGCCGGAACGCTCATTGTCTTCACCCGCAATTCACTCCCCTGGCGTAGCGACAAGCCAGTAGCGGAGATCACGAAAGGCGGACCGGTAGACGAAGACAACTCGGCGGGGGCTTACGCTGATTCCCCGTGACCTCGAGAGCCTCCAGATCGTCGACGCCGGCGGTACAGATCCAGGGTGTCGTCAAGTCCTTCGACGGTGTTCGAGCCGTCGACGGTATCGATCTCACTGTCGAGACGGCCCAGGTCGTTGCCCTGCTCGGCCCCAACGGAGCCGGTAAGACGACCACCGTCGAAATGTGCGAAGGTTTTGTCACCCCCGATGCCGGCACGGTTCGAGTGCTCGGTCTCGACCCCATCGCCGACTCCGGTGAAGTCCGCTCGCGAATCGGCGTCATGCTGCAGGGCGGCGGCGCGTACCCCGGGTCCAAGGCCGGGGAAATGCTCGACCTCGTGGCCGCATACTCGGCCGACCCGCTCGATCCCGCCTGGCTCCTTTCCAAACTCGGCCTCACCGATGCGCGCAAGACCCCGTACCGCCGCCTCTCCGGAGGCCAGCAGCAACGACTGTCACTGGCGTGCGCGCTGGTCGGCCGTCCCGAATTGGTATTTCTGGACGAACCCACCGCCGGCCTCGACGCTCAGGCACGTCTACTCGTGTGGGAACTCATCGACGCTCTGCGACGCGACGGCGTGAGCGTCCTGCTCACCACACACCTCATGGACGAGGCCGAAGCGCTCGCCGACGAACTGGTCATCATCGACCACGGCAAGATCGTCGCGTCGGGAACGCCGGCGGAGGTCACCAGCAAGGGCGCCGAAGGACAACTCCGTCTGACGACGGTTCCCGGTTTGAGCCTCGATTCGCTGGCCGGTTCACTCGCCGGGTTCCGCATCGAGGAATCCAACCCCGGCACCTACGTCGTCGAAGGTGCAATCGATCCGGCAACCGTGGCGACTGTCGCAACGTGGTGTGCCGATCAGGACGTGCTGATCAACGACATTCGCGTCGATCAACGGAGTCTGGAAGACGTCTTCCTCGAATTGACGGGCCGGGAACTGAGGGGATGACGGAGATCAAGGTCATGAACGAAACAGCGTCGAACGGCCAGAGCAGTCCCATCAGCGTTGCCAGAGACCGACGGCTCGCCGAGAACCGCTTCGAGCCAGGCACCTTCTCGCCGGATCCCCGCCCCAATTCGGCGGCCAAGATGCTGGCGGCGCAGACCAAACTGGAGCTGACTCTTCTGCTCCGCAACGGTGAGCAATTGCTGCTCACCATGTTCATCCCGATCACCCTGCTCATCGGACTGTGTCTACTTCCGATCGGCGATTTGGGCGATTCTCGGGTCGATACCGTGCTCCCTGGTGTCATGATGGTTGCCGTGATGTCGACGGCGTTCACCGGACAGGCCATCGCCGTCGGATTCGACCGCCGATACGGCGCGCTCAAGCGACTCGGTGCAACGCCGCTACCGCGGTGGGGAATCATCGCAGGCAAGAGCGCTGCCGTCATCATCGTCGTGGCTCTGCAGTCACTCTTGCTCGGCGCTATCGGTTTGGCGTTGGGATGGCGTCCGTCATTCGTCGAACTTGTACTCGGCGCAGTGGTCATTGCCATCGGTACTGTCACATTTGCAGCGCTTGGCCTACTGCTCGGCGGTACTTTGCGAGCAGAGATCGTTCTCGCTCTCGCCAACATCCTGTGGTTCATCATGGTGGGCATCGGCAGTGTGGTCTTCGCCAGCGGCGAACTCCCGACCGCCGTCCACACGCTGGTCCGCATTGTTCCGTCCGGCGCTCTCGCACACGCACTCGAAGCGGCCCTCGACACCTCGATGGACTGGTTCTCGATTCTCGTACTACTCATCTGGGCCGCAGTGGCCGGAGTCTGCGCAGCAAGGTGGTTCAAGTTCACGTGAGTACACGACGGACAGCTCAGATCGTCGGCTGTGTGGCCGCAACAGTCATGTTGTGTGCCGGACCCGCAACGGCGACCCCTTCGGTGTCCGGTCCACTCGCACCTGCAAATCCGTACCTCGGTCCCGTCGGTACTTCCACCATGCACGGTGACGCGGGCTCGTCCGACGTCACTCCGCTGCCCGGTCCAGGAACCGGCCCCCACGAGGTGACTGCTTTCCCGATGATGGCCGCCTGCCCGACGGTCCTCCAGGGTTCCGACGGCATGGTCGTCTCGCTCTGCACGACGATGATCGGCCAGATCCCGACCATCCATTTGATCGATCCGAAGGCCGACGCCACGCCGTTGGGTAGATCCGTAGCACAACTGCCGCTCGCGAAGGGCAGTCTGCTCGGCGGCGTCTACGCCTACCTCGACAACGAGAACCGTCTCGTAGCCGTTGACGGAAACCGTCAACTGGTCCGCATTTCCCATGCGCAGAATCCGGACGGCAGTTGGCGGCTGGAACTCGCGGATGTAGTCGATCTCAGTGGTGCGGTTGCCGCCGATGACAACGTCACCGGCCTCGCTCCGGACTGGGAAGGCAATGTCTGGTTCGCCACCGGGCACGGCACCGTCGGGTATGTCGGCGCGGATCGAATCGCGCACAGCATTGCGCTCCCCGAAGGTGAACAGGTGCAGAACAGCATCTCCACCTCCCCGACGGGCACTGCCGTCGCAACGACCCACGCGCTCTACCAACTGAAGCGAAATGGCGACGAGGTCGTCATCGACTGGCGTCAGCCGTACGACCGCGGGCCGGCCCGTAATCCGGGTCAGCTCAGCTGGGGAACCGGATCGACGCCGACATACTTCGGCCCGTCGACGGGCAGCGATTTCTTGACCATCGTCGACAACGCCCACCCGACAGTAAGCTTGCATGTCTATCGTGCTGACACGGGCGCCGAGGTGTGCACGCAGCCGGTGTTGTCCGCTGCCAGCCAGGACGGCTCACCGAGCGGCAGCGAGAACTCCCCCGTCGGCATCGGTCATTCCGTCTACGTCGCCGGCACTTACGGATACCCGTACCCCACGACTCCTGAAGGTGCCGGTCCAGCGGTCCCCGCCACGGCACCCTTCAACGGCGGAATGACCCGCGTCGACATCGATCCGGTCGGCTGCCATGTCGTGTGGGACAACACGATTCGTAGCTCCGCGGTACCCCACCTCTCGACGGCTGACGGCTCGATTTACACGGTGACACGGGACGGTGCTCCGAACACCTCTCCGCTGGACGGTTACTCCTTCGCGGTGATCGACTCGAAGGACGGGTCGCAGATCGGTTCGACTCCCCTGCCGTCGACCATCCTCAACGACACCCTTCAGATGTCGGCACTCATCACCGAGTCGGGCGAGTACTTCCAGGGAACGATCTCGGGAATCGTGCGAGTTCGCGCGAACTGACGCGAGCTGGCCCCAACGACGCGGGGCAAGCGCGGAGCGAGCTGGCCCCAACGACGCGGGGCAGGCGCGGAGCGAGCTGGCCCCAACGACGCGGGGCAGGCGCGGAGCGAGCTGGCCCCAACGACGCGGGGCAGGCGCGGAGCGAGCTGGCCCCAACGACGCGGGGCAGGCGCGGAGCGAGCTGGCCCCAACGACACTGTGTAGTTGATGGGGAACTACGATCGTTGGCGTGGTGAATCGTGTGTATGCCGGATAACCGCATGTAGTTGTACGTTCCACTGCACAATAGCAGTCGGTTTTGGGGTCTTCTCGCAACGGCAACCAGCCAATTCGGTCAATCAAATTTTCATTTTCACGCAGTGCATGCACACCACGCACTGCGTGGAAGTCTGAATTTGACGTCTTTCCATACCCACAAAAAATGTGCGGTTGATCTGACCTCTGCGTGTCGTGTCTGACCTGCACTGACAGCACAATCTACGGTTAGCGCATGCAATCGGTTCTGGCTCAAGCTCAGGCTTCACAAGTCATCGTCAAAGCGGCGTCACCTTGGATCACCCTCGGCGCTGCTGCGCTGGCTGCCGTGATCGCGGGCCTGATCGCGTGTGTCGGCTGGTATGTCGTCCATCGGACAAGCAGAAGCAGAGACTTGCTCAACTGGCGCAGAACAGCGCTTTTACAGGCAGCCACTTCGCTCATTGATGCTTCAAATCATCGAAACGAAATACTTCACACCAAAGATGCTCTGAGATCAGAACTTCGCACACAGTATTACCGAATGCAAGTACCGTATGACCAAATTCGGATATGCGGGTCAGAAGACGTATTTTCACTGGCTACTCGCGTGATGAAACTTCACCATGAAAGCGAAGAGCAGATAACGGCATACCCCACCAGGTGGCTTACAGAGGAACCCATGTCTCGACACACAAAAGTAGGAGATGCTCAAGAATACGCTGGCCTGGACAGCAAGCAGCTATACGCCTACCACCACAGCTTGATCAGCGAAGTCCAGGTTGATCTTAAGCTAGTTTCGAGAAAAGATGCTTTGAAATTCCCGTGGCCAGAAGATGCAAAGAAAGATAAGAACAGAAAAGCGGTTGTCCAGTGAGTTCAGGCGCGCCCTGGTGGGCATTCATCGTTACCGCTGTCGCGTCACTTGGATCAGCCCTGTTCAGTTGGCTGATGACACATCGTTCAGCCGGTAAGCGAGACCTGAAGAACTGGCAGCGAGCAATGATCACCGAAACGGTTTCCGATTTTATTGAGCTTTCCGACGAACGGTTCGATCTGATAATTCCGTACCTCCACACTAGACCAAACGAACCTTGGTGGGGAGACGAAGTTGGAGAAAAACTATTGTCCCACCTTCTACGAATGAAAAGAACGAATCATAAAATCCTGATGTGTGCAAGCGGAACAGACATTGAAACCGAAGCTCTGAAAATATTGACCGCGCACACAAGTAGCTATTGGGGCGAAATGATGCTCAATCTGCTTACGCTGCACCACACCGATTCGGACCGTGAAAGGTATAGAAACGCTGCCAGAATGAAGGAATTTGATTTAGCAAATGCTAACAACCAACTACTACGCGCCGCCCAGAAAGAGCTGGGACAAACACAATCGCCTGCAATGAATCGTGAAGGTGCCAAAGTAACGTACGGGGACACTCCGGAAACGAAATCAACAGGCAAGGATGAAAGCGAATGAGTACAGGCGCGCCCTGGTGGGCATTCATCGTTACCGCTGCAATCGCGATTTTAGGGTGGTTTCTAGTTAATGCACTCAACACAAAAAGAGAAATAAGGAACTGGAAACGAAGCGAACTACTGAAAATCAGCAGTCAACTGATTACATTGTCCAGCAGACGCAATCGGTTATTGTTGGACCAGATTTCAACAATGGAATCTAACGACGCAGTGTTTAGATCGCATTTCCAGCAAGCTTTTACGGATCTACTAGAAATGCAGAGCGTACTCGATCAATTCGAATTACTGAAGGAACAAGATTTGCATGATCGAGCGAAAGAGATTGTGCAACTTCACATTGACGCTGACAAGGAATCTGACCAACAGGACACACGTGACGAATATATGGTCGTCAGACAAGCAATTGTCGACACCGACAGCCTTGCCGCTAGCCACAAGGTCTTTATTCAGACTTTCCATAGGACAACCCGACCAGTAAGAATGCTGAGATAGTGATATAATAGAGGGGTTCCACACTCCTCCTAGAGTGTTTATTTTGTACCGGGTAAGAATAAGGGCCACAAGCATTCAGCTTGTGGCCCTTTTCGTTTATCTAGCGATCTTTTTAATCGTCGTTGCATACAGCTCTAAATACAGCTCGTAGCAGTCATTCTGACCGTTCAAGTCGATACGGGTGCCAATGTTGCTGATGTTGAACACTTCTGGGTAGAAGTCTCCGTCTATGAACCGTTGATAATAACGCTGCTTTCCGTCTTTGCTTCTCAAGTTTCCAGCCTGTTGACCTAGATCGAACTGACCTGTTGGAATTTCGAGCTTGACGAACTTTTTGTTGACATGAACAAACTGTTTGCAGGCCATGACCGTAGGAAGCTCTCAGATTAATTGGAATCTCCGTCACATACAGATTGGCCCGACAGCCAATTTCATTAACCAGAGAGAGGATTACGTGCCAAAACAGGACTGCACAGCGACGGCAGACGGATAGGTCCGTCTGCCGTCAGCAGGAGCTACCCGAACGCTCGTTTGACCTGCGTTTCTACGTCATCGGTCGTAGTTTGCACGTAGAAGGTCAACGATGTCTGCACACTATGGTGCCGAAGCTGTCTACGCAGAATCTCCGGTGAACAACCGTTGTTGACCAGCTCGGTTGCGAACTTGTGCCGTAGTGCATGCGGAGTGACTTCTATTTCTGCGTTACGTCCTACTCGTTGCAGACCCAGGTACACAGTATTTCGGGTGACCTTCGGATTCCACTGCGCGTACTCCGCTGCAAACCACTCAGGAACTACGACCGGACCGGACGATTTGGCTGAACTGAGTGTTCCGTTGGGTAGCATTTGCCTATCTACCAGCATGACATTTCCCGAAATACGTTGCTTCACAACAGATTCGCCCAAGCGAAGTCCCGCATAGAGCATCGAGAAACCGTACATTTTGTATCGTGACGATTCGATTGCCTGGTGAATGGTCGTCAGCGGAGCAAGTGTGTAGATCCTTGGTTGACCCTTGGACACTTTGAGCTGTACACCGAGCATCGAACGCAGTGCAATCGCATGCTTGTTGCGTGTGGATTGGTTCAGCACGGTTTGCAGGCGGTTGTGCAGGAAGCCCACCGTTGCCTGTTCGATCGGCACCTCACACAGGTCGAGGCATCGCAGAGTGCTCAGATAGTGATAGACGGTTGATGCCTTCACCTGCTTGTTGGCAAGGTTCTGCTGGGCAACGTCGAGAATCGTTGTAGTTGACACTTCCACTCCTCACATCGGAGCAGTCACCCGGCAAGCCCCCAACGACACTGTGTAGTTGATGGGGAACTACGATCGTTGGCGTGGTGAATCGTGTGTATGCCGGATTTTTACGCTTGGTGGATCGACTACCTCTCCCCTCGCTGAAAACGCAGAAGATCATCGCGTTCATCGTGATCCTGACGCAGGGCGGCATCGCTGTCACCGGCGCGGTGGTGCGCGTGACGGACTCGGGACTCGGTTGCCCGACGTGGCCGCAGTGCTTCCCCGGTAGCTTCGTCCCGGTCGGCCACGGACAGGTCGCGGTGATTCACCAAGCCGTCGAGTTCGGCAACCGCCTGCTGACCTTCCTGGTCGTCATCGTCGCCGCTGCGATCGTGCTTGCGGTGACTCGCGCTCGCCGACGCAAAGAGGTGCTTGTCTACGCCTGGATGATGCCGCTCGGCACTGTCGTTCAGGCAGTGATCGGCGGTATCACCGTCCTCACAGGCTTGCTGTGGTGGACGGTCGCCATTCACCTGGTTGCGTCGATGCTGATGGTCTGGGTTGCCACGGTGATGTACGCGAAGATCGCGGAACCCGACGAAGCAACAACTCTGGTCGTGATGCCGAAGCCGTTGCGCTGGCTTACCGCGCTGTCAGGTGTCGCGCTCGCCGGCGTTTTGGTCGCTGGAACTCTCGTAACGGGCGCAGGCCCGCACGCCGGCGACAAGGGACTGGACCGGACGGTGCCTCGCCTGGAGATCGAGATCGTGACGCTCGTCCATCTGCACTCACAGCTTCTGGTCGGATATCTCGCGCTGGTCGTGGGTCTGACCTTCGGCCTGTATGCGGTCGGGACATCCGCAGCCGTGAAGATCCGCCTGAAGGTCCTGCTGGGACTGATCCTCGCGCAGTCGCTCATCGGTGTCGTGCAGTACTTCACCGATGTGCCGGAAGTTCTGGTGATCATGCACGTCGCCGGTGCAGGACTGTGCACGGCTGCGACCGCAGCAGTTTGGGCTGCGGGTAAGACCCGCCAGTACACGCCGACCAATTCGCCGATACCAGCTGTCTGACGCTTCAAGACACGTGTGGGGCGTAGGAACACCAAAAGGTGTTCCTACGCCCCACACGTCCATTTCAGGATTCGTTGCGAGCTTTCGGGAACCGAGTCTGGTTGGCGACCCAACCGGCCATCTTCTTGAAATGGCCTTCCTGCGGGGTGACGATGCTCGTCAGTTCGCGCTCCCACTCGGCGACGGTGACGTTGTCGAAGGACGCGACGACCGCGTTTGCCGTGGCGAGGTCCTCGACGACCTGATCACCGAGGATGCCGTCGGCACCTACGAGGGTGATGCGAACGCCGGCCAGGCCGACCGGCTGGATGACGGCGCTGGCGGAGCCGCCGTGCTCGGCGACGAACTTGGTGATGGCGTTCACCGTGGACTTCGGCAGTTCCGGCGCGGACGGGGTGGCGTCCGACTTCTCGGTATCGGTGCTCATGACTCGACAATACTGGTCGGTAGCCCGGAAGCGACACCAGGCATGGACTGAGCGTCGGCCGCCTCGGGTGTAGAACAGAAACCATGCGAGCCATCTACGTGACCGAGACCGGCGGACCAGAGGTTCTGACTCTGACCGAACAACCCGAACCGACACCAGGCCCAGGCGATCTACTCGTCAAGACCGAAACGATCGGCATCAATTTCATCGACACGTACTTCCGAATGGGCCAGTACAAGCGTCCGCTCCCCTACATTCCCGGCGACGAGGGCAGCGGTGTTGTCGAAGCTGTCGGCTCCGACGTCTCCGAATTCTCCGTGGGCGACCGGGTCGCGTGGGCCGCTGCCACTGGCAGCTATGCCGAGAAGGTGGCTGTTCCCGCCGCAGTCGCAGTGAAAGTGCCTGACGGTGTCCCGGCATCGGCCGCAGCGTCGGCGCTCCTGCAGGGGATGACGGCGCACTACCTCGCGAAGTCGACGTATCCGATTCAGAGCGGCGACACCGTGCTCGTGCACGCAGGCGCGGGCGGCGTCGGGTTGATCCTGACGCAGATGGCCGTCAGCCTCGGGGCGAAGGTCATCACGACTGTGTCATCGGATGCAAAGGAAGAACTCTCGCGTGGCGCGGGCGCCGCGGAGGTCCTGCGGTACGACGAGGACATCGTAGCGCGAGTCCGGGAGTTGACCGGCGGCGAAGGAGTAGCGGCGGCATACGACGGCGTCGGTGCGACAACTTTTGATTCGAGCTTGGCTTCCGTGCGCATCCGCGGCACGGTCGCTTTGTTCGGTGCGGCCAGTGGACCGGTTCCGCCTGTCGACCCGCAGCGGCTCAATTCGTCGGGTTCGCTGTTCCTGACGCGTCCGACGCTCGCGCATCACATTCGCACTCGAGAGGAACTGACCTGGCGTGCCGGCGATGTCTTCGACGCCATTGCAGCCGGGAAACTCGATATTCGCGTCGGCGCCGAGTATCCCCTCGCCGACGCGGCAACAGCCCATCGGGATCTGGAAGGTAGAGCAACGACCGGGTCGATCGTTCTGATTCCCTAGCGAAGTGCTGTGCGCCTTTATTAACCGCCCGCGGTTAATAAAGGCGCACAGCAGAATCAGCTCAGCATGTCGCTGATCGTCTGCAGTCCGAGAACCGAGTCGACGGCGAGGCCGACGAACACGATCGCAAGATAGTTGTTGGACTGCAGGAACAGGCGGAGCGGTTTGACCTGAGCACCACCGCGAACGCTGCGGTACAGCTGATGTGCCATGAGCAGGAACCACGCACCGGCGACGATGGTGATTGCGGCGTAGATGACGCCCGACGCGGGGACGAGGACAAGCGTCGTGACGACCATTGCCCAGCTGTAGAACAGAATCTGCTTGGTGACGTGCTCTTCGGTGGCGATCACCGGAAGCATGGGAACACCGGCAGCTTTGTAGTCCTCTTTGTATCGCATCGCCAGCGCCCAGGTGTGCGGCGGCGTCCAGAAGAAGATGATCAGGAACAGCACGACGGGCTGCCAGCTCAGCGACCCGGTGACAGCGGCCCAGCCCACGAGGACGGGCATACATCCGGCTGCGCCACCCCAGATGACGTTCTGCCAGGTACGACGCTTGAGAACCATCGTGTAGATGAGGACGTAGAACGCGATCGTGATCACGACGAGGATGCCGGCTAGGAGGTTGGCTCGCCACCACAGCCACAGGAACGACGCGAGTCCGAGAAGGAGCCCGAAGACGAGCGCGTTGCGCGTCGGCACCGCCTCGCGGGCCAGCGGACGCTTCGCCGTGCGCTTCATGACCTTGTCGATGTCGGCGTCGACGACGCAGTTGAGCGAGTTCGCACTCGCCGCGCCCATCCAGCCACCGAAGAGGGTGCTGAGGATCAGAACGATGTCGACTGTTCCGCGATCGGCCAGCAGCATTGCCGGAATGGTTGCCACCAACAGCAATTCGATCACTCGCGGCTTCGTGAGCGCGATATAAGCCAGAACCTTGCCCGTTGCGCGACCCCACACCGTATCGGTATTGGTCGCCCGCGGGGCGGCACCTGGGCTGCCGAAGCCATGTCCGCTCGGCTGTTGCCCTGTCCGCACGTTCTCTCCTTGCACCACGCGTTACCGCACTAACTCTTCACGACACACTGCTGACACTGTTCTCTACTACGAACGATGGTAGACCGCAGCCATTGAGGAACCGAATCGACCCGGACAGCCAGGACCATTAGGCTGGGTTACGCAGTGGAGGGACACCCCACCCTCGCAATCCACGTACACCATGTCAGGAGACATCTGCCAGTGTCGATCACAGACGAGATCCACGTCCTCACGCAACCCGTCCACCCCTCGGACTGGACCGACCTGGACACCAAGGCTGTCGATACCGCCCGCGTGCTCGCCGCCGACGCGGTTCAGAAGGTCGGCAACGGCCATCCCGGAACTGCAATGAGCTTGGCGCCGTTGGCATACACCCTCTTCCAGCGCGTCATGCGCCACGATCCTTCGGATGCAGAATGGGTCGGCCGTGACCGCTTCGTTCTCTCCTGTGGCCATTCATCCTTGACGCTGTACACCCAGCTCTACCTGTCGGGCTACGGCCTCGAGCTCGCTGACCTCGAAGCTCTCCGCACGTGGGGCGCACTGACCCCCGGCCACCCCGAGGTCGGCCACACCGTCGGCGTCGAGATGACCACCGGTCCGCTGGGCCAGGGCCTTGCGTCCGCAGTCGGTATGGCGATGGCCGCGCGTCGTGAGCGTGGGCTGTTCGATCCGGAGACCCCGGTCGGCTCCTCCCCCTTCGACCATCACATCTACGTGATCGCGTCCGACGGTGACATCGAAGAAGGCGTCACGTCCGAGGCCTCGTCCCTCGCCGGTGTCCAGGAACTGGGCAACCTCATCGTCTTCTACGACGACAACAAGATCTCCATCGAGCACGACACCACCATCGCTCTCGGCGAAGACGTCGGAAAGCGATACGAGGCGTACGGCTGGCACGTTCAGCACGTCGAAGGTGGCGAGAACGTCTCCGGCATCCTCGACGCGGTTGCCGCGGCCAAGGCCGTCGTCGATCGTCCGTCCATCATCTTGCTCCGCACCATCATCGGTTTTCCGGCTCCGAAGAAGATGAACACCGGCGACGTCCACGGCTCCGCTCTCGGTGCCGACGAAGTTGCAGCGGTCAAGGAAGCCCTCGGCTTCGATCCGGCCAAGTCCTTCGACGTCGACGCCGACGCTCTGGCTCACGCCCGTGAGGTCGTCTCCCGCGGCGCCGACGCACGCAAGGCATGGCAGGTCGAGTTCGACGCGTGGGCTGCACGTGAGACCGAGCGCAAGGAACTCTTCGACCGCCTGTTCGCCGGTGAGTTCCCCGCCGGCTGGGCCGACGCTCTCCCGACCTACGAGGCCGACGCCAAGGGCGTTGCGACTCGCAAGGCCTCCGGTTCGGCACTCAACGCGCTCGGACCGATCCTGCCCGAGCTGTGGGGCGGCTCCGCCGACCTCGCCGGCAGCAACAACACCACCATCAAGGGCGCAGATTCGTTCGGCCCGTTCTCCATCTCCACAAACGACTGGAATGCGCAGCCTTACGGCCGCACGCTCCACTTCGGCATCCGCGAGCACGCGATGGGCTCGATCCTCAACGGCATCGCGCTTCACGGCCCGACCCGCCCGTACGGCGGAACCTTCATGGTCTTCTCCGACTACATGCGTCCGGCGGTTCGCCTGGCCGCACTGATGAAGACTGCCGTCACCTACGTCTGGACCCACGACTCCATCGGTCTCGGCGAAGACGGCCCGACTCACCAGCCGGTCGAGCACCTCGCTGCTCTTCGTGCGATCCCGAACCTCGCCGTCGTCCGCCCGGGTGACGCCAACGAGACCTCTTTCGCATGGCAGGCAGCACTCGAGAACAAGACGGGCCCGACGGCTCTGGCACTCACTCGCCAGGACATCCCGGTTCTCGAAGGCACCAAGGAGAAGGCTGCCGAGGGCGTCAAGCGCGGCGCTTACGTCCTCGTCGACGCAGCCAACGGTTCGCCCGAGGTCATCTTGCTGGCGACCGGTTCCGAACTGCATCTGGCCACCGAGGCTCGCGAAACCCTCGAAGCTCAGGGCGTCGCAACCCGCGTCGTTTCCGTGCCGTGCCTCGATTGGTTCCTCGAGCAGGATCAGGCGTACCGCGACGAGGTCATTCCGCCCGCCGTGCGCGCGCGTGTGTCCGTCGAAGCCGGCATCGCGATGCCGTGGTGGCGCATCCTCGGCGACGCCGGTCAGGCCGTCTCGCTCGAGCACTACGGCGCTTCCGCCGATTACAAGACCTTGTTCCGGGAGTTCGGCATCACTGCCGACGCGACTGTCGAAGCCGCGCAGCGCTCCCTCGCAGCTGTGAAGGGATGATCTCGATGACACAGAACGTGAATACCGAAAAGCTCTCCGCTGCAGGCGTTTCCATCTGGCTCGACGACCTCTCGCGGGATCGCATCCAGTCCGGCAACCTGCAGAACCTCATCGACACGAAGTCGATCGTGGGTGTCACGACCAACCCGTCGATCTTCCAGGCGGCACTGTCCAAGGGATCGGCGTACGACGCTCAGGTCCGTGAGCTCGCACAGCGCGGCGCCGATGTCGACGCCACCATCACCGCGGTGACCACCGACGACGTGCGTGCTGCGTGCGACATCCTGGCTCCGCAGTTCGAGGCGTCGAACGGCGTCGACGGCCGCGTGTCCATCGAAGTCGATCCTCGCCTGGCACACGATACCGACGCCACCGTCGCGCAGGCGATCGAGCTGCACAAGATCGTCGATCGTCCGAACGTCCTGATCAAGATCCCCGCGACGCTGGCAGGCATTCCCGCCATCGCCAAGGTGATCGGTGAGGGCATCAGCGTCAACGTCACCTTGATCTTCTCGGTCGAGCGCTACGAGGCAGTCATGGGCGCATACCTGGAAGGTCTGGACACCGCCAAGGCTGCCGGCCGCGACATCTCGTCCATCGAGTCGGTCGCCTCGTTCTTCGTCTCCCGCGTGGATTCCGAGATCGACAACCGCCTCACGGCAATCGGCACGCCGGAAGCCCTCGAGCTTCGTGGCAAGGCTGCACTCGCAAACGCGCGTCTGGCGTACAACGCGTACCAGCAGATCTTCGAGGTGCAGCCGCGCTTCCAGGCTCTTCTGTCCGACGGCGCCAAGGCTCAGCGTCCGCTGTGGGCGTCGACCGGCGTGAAGAACCCGGATTACCCCGACACTCTCTACGTCACCGAGTTGGTTGCGCCGAACACGGTCAACACCATGCCGGAGAAGACGCTCGACGCTCTCGCCGACCACGGCGAGATCACCGGCGACACGATCTCGGGCACCGCTCAGGAGTCACAGGCGGTCTTCGATCAGCTCGCTGCAGTCGGCATCGATCTTGCGGACGTGTTCAAGGACCTCGAGACAGAGGGCGTCGACAAGTTCGAGGTGTCCTGGAACGAGTTGCTCGACGCAACCGCCGAGCAGCTCCGCGCAGCAACCCAGAAGAGCTGAGCCTGTGAGCGATTCCGCGGCGGCATCAGATTGGGTGAATCCCCTTCGGGACAGCACCGACAAACGGCTTCCGCACATTGCGGGGCCCTGCGCCCTGGTGATTTTCGGTGTTACCGGCGACCTTGCCAGGCGCAAGCTCATGCCCGCCATCTACGACCTCGCCAACCGTGGACTGTTGCCGCCCGGATTCGCTCTGGTCGGGTTCGCCCGGCGTGACTGGACGGACGAGGACTTCACGAACGTCGTCCTCGAAGCAGTCAAGGACGGCGCTCGCACCAAGTTCCGTCAGGACGTCTGGGAGAGGCTCGCCGAAGGTATCCGGTTCGTGGAGGGCAGTTTCGACGAGGCCGAGGCCTTCCAGAACCTGTCCGACACGTTGGCCACGCTCGACAACGAACGTGGTATCGGCGGCAATCACGGTTTCTACCTTGCGATTCCGCCCAACGCGTTTCCTCAGGTGCTCGAGCAACTGTCGGCGTCGGGCCTCGCGCAGGCCGAGGACGGTCAGTGGCGACGAGTCGTCATCGAGAAGCCGTTCGGCCACGACCTCGAGAGCGCTCGCGAACTGAACGCCGTCGTCAACAAGGTGTTCCCCGAGGACACGGTCTTCCGTATCGACCACTACCTCGGTAAGGAAACCGTCCAGAACATTCTGGCTCTGCGCTTCGCGAACCAGTTGTTCGATCCGATCTGGAACGCGCACTACGTCGACCACGTTCAGATCACGATGGCCGAGGACATCGGCCTCGGTGGACGCGCCGGGTACTACGACGGCATCGGCGCGGCCCGTGACGTGATCCAGAACCACCTGCTGCAGTTGCTCGCGTTCACGGCGATGGAAGAACCCATCAGCTTCGAGCCGCTCAATCTGCAGGCGGAGAAGATCAAGGTCCTCTCGGCCACTCGCCTTGCCGAGCCCCTCGACGAGACCACCGCACGCGGCCAGTACGCGGGCGGCTGGCAGGGTGGGCTGCCGGTGGTCGGGCTCCTCGAAGAAGACGGCTTCGCAGCGGACTCCATCACGGAGACCTTTGCCGCCATCACCCTCGAGGTCGACACCCGCCGCTGGGCGGGTGTGCCGTTCTACCTGCGCACGGGCAAACGACTCGGACGCCGTGTCACCGAGATCGCGGTGGTGTTCAAACGTGCACCGCACCTACCGTTCGACAAGACGATGACCGAAGACCTCGGCCAGAACGCTCTGGTCATCCGCGTGCAGCCCGACGAGGGTGTCACCATGCGGTTCGGTTCGAAGGTTCCCGGATCGAGCATGGAAGTCCGTGACGTCAACATGGACTTCTCGTACGGCCAGGCTTTCACCGAGTCGTCACCGGAGGCGTACGAGCGACTCATTCTCGACGTGTTGCTCGGTGAGCCGTCACTCTTCCCGGTCAACGCCGAAGTCGAATTGTCTTGGGAAATCCTCGATCCCGTCCTCGAACACTGGGCAGCCGGCGGCAAGCCGGAACCCTACGAGGCCGGAACGTGGGGACCACCGTCTGCGGACGAAATGATGCAACGCACCGGACGCGAATGGAGGCGACCCTAGTGATTCTCGATCTGCCCTCCACCACCACGGTCCAGGTCAGCAAGAAACTGGTCGAGGTGCGTAAGACCGGCGGCGCTGTCACCTTGGGGCGAGTGCTGACGCTCGTCGTCTGCACCAGGGACACCGGGAATGCCGAGGAAGCCATCGAGGCCGCCAACGAAGCAAGCCGCGAGCACCCTTGCCGCGTCATCGTGCTCCTGCGTGGCGACGAGCAGAGTGAGCCCAGGCTCGATGCTCAGATCCGTGTCGGCGGGGACGCCGGCGCCTCGGAGGTTGTCGTGCTGCGTCTCTACGGTCCCCTGGCGGACCACGAGAGCAGCGTCGTCATCCCGTTCCTGCTCCCCGATACACCGGTAGTCGCGTGGTGGCCCCTCGAGGCACCCGAGATTCCAGCCAAGGATCCCGTCGGGAAGCTCGCGATACGGCGCATCACCGATGCCACCGGCGCCCCCGATCCGACCGCCACCATCAAGGGGCGACTCGCGTCGTACACCGCCGGCGATACCGATCTCGCTTGGAGTCGCGTCACCTACTGGCGCGCGCTCCTCGCGTCGGCTCTCGATCAGCCGCCGCACGAGAAGATCACCTCAGCGGTGGTCTCCGGTCTCAAAACCGAACCGGCACTGGATATTCTCGCCGGTTGGTTGGCAGCCAAGATCGACGGTCCGGTCATTCGACGTACGGGTGAGCTGACGGTCGAGTTGAAGCTCGAGACCCGCAGTATCTCCATCAGTCGTCCGCAGGAGGGCACGACCGCTACGTTGATCCGCACCGGTCAGCCTGACGCGCTGGTTTCTCTGGGTCGTCGAGAGACACGCGATTGCCTCGCCGAGGAATTGCGTCGGCTCGATCCGGACGAGATCTACGAAGAAGCTCTGGCCGGATTGGAGAAGGTGACCTATGAGTGATGTTGTCGTGGAGAAGTTTTCCGACGCCGGCCAACTTGTCGACGCTGCCGCCGCACGGCTGGTCACGACCATCGTCGATGCCCAGAAGGCTCGCGGGTTTGCGTCCATCGTGCTGACCGGTGGCGGAACCGGCATCGCACTTCTCGAGAAGTTGCGTGAAGCTCCCGGCGACATCGACTGGTCGCAGATCGATCTGTACTGGGGCGACGAACGGTTCCTGCCGTCCGGCGATCCCGAGCGGAACGAAGTGCAAGCACGTGAGGCGCTTCTCGATCATGTGCCGGTCGATCCCGACAGGGTACATGCGATGGCCGCATCCGACGGTATCTACGACGGTGATCCACACGGGGCGGCGACGGCGTACGAACAACTGCTGGGCGCTCAGGCACACGGGAATCAGGTTCCGACGTTCGACGTGCACCTGCTCGGTATGGGCGGCGAAGGACACGTCAACTCGTTGTTCCCGCACACCGACGCTGTTCGCGAAGAAGCGCGTTTCGTAGTCGCGGTGACGGACTCCCCCAAGCCGCCACCGGTGCGGATCACCCTCACGTTGCCTGCTGTTCGGCGAGCCAAAGAGGTTTGGCTGCTCGTCTCGGGTGCTGCAAAGGCCGAGGCCGTTGCCAAAGCCGTCGGAGGTGCTTCGGCCGACGACTGGCCGTCCGCCGGCGCCACCGGTTTGGTTGCGACACGTTGGTTCCTCGATTCGGACGCTGCCTCGCAGCTTCCCTGATCTGATTTCACAGATCTGATTTCACACCGGTCGGGAATCGTCTTCCGGCGATTCCCGGCTTGGTGGTACGTCGACGACTTCCTCACCGTGGCGACTTTCGACTACCCGCCGAGTCCGGATCCGATGCGAATTTCCTTTTGACGGAACGGAACTCAATCCCGAGATCCCGTTTCTCCAACCAGCACTGCGCCCCACACAACGATTCATCTCTCCCCCTGCCTCCTTCATCCGAATGATTACTACCTTGGACGCCGCGAAGTAAGGTTCGGTTCCGCAGATCGCGTTCACTCTTGAACGAAGCAATCCAGGCGAGAACAATCGAACAATGTCGTGGACACCGAATCCGGACGCACTTCGCGGGCGAGTGGCTGTAGTTGCCGGGGCGACGAGGGGCGCCGGACGCGGAATCGCCGCGGCCTTGGGCGAGGCCGGTGCAACCGTCATCTGCACTGGCCGGAGCACATCTGCCGGAATTCTTCAGTCGGACTATCCGCGCGGAGAGACCATCGAAGAGACGGCAGAGTTGGTCACCGAACTGGGCGGCGTCGGCGTGCCGATTGCCGTCGATCATCTCAAGAGCAAACAAGTGGCTGATCTCGCCGAACGCTTGCGAATCGACTATCACCATATCGACATCTTGGTCAACGACATCTGGGGCGCGGAATTACTCAAGGGTGGGCCGGCGGAGTGGAACACGCCGGTATGGGAACACGATCTGGACAAGGGGTTTCACATCTTGCGTCTGGCGATCGACACCCACATCACCACGTCGCACCACCTCCTGCCGCTGATGATCGATCGGCCGGGCGGACTGGTCGCCGAAATAACCGATGGCACTACCGAATACAACGCATCGAACTATCGCATCTCGGTGTTCTACGACTTGGCCAAGGTGTCCGTGAACAGGCTCGCATTTTCGCAAGGCCACGAACTTGCCCCGTTCGGCTGTACTGCCGTCGCCATCACTCCCGGGTTCCTGCGATCGGAGATGATGCTCGACAATTTTGGTGTCGGCGAATCGAATTGGCGTGACGCTCTGTTGCCGGAGCGCGATGGCCCGACTGCGCCCGCGGATTTCGCACGCTCCGAGTCACCAAGATTCATCGGACGTGCGATCGCGGCCATCGCTGCCGATCCGAATCGACAGCGATGGAATCAGCGATCGGTCAGTTCAGGCGAACTCGGAACGGAATACGGGTTCACCGACGCGGACGGCAGCCGCCCCGATTTCTGGCGGACCAAATGAATCCGGCTGCGATTATGATCCGCGCATGGCCGAATTCGCGACGATCGACGAATACATCGCTTCGTTTCCCACCGACGTGCAACCAGCCCTCGAGAGTATCCGCGAGACGATTCACAACACGGTTCCAGGCCTCGATGAGACCATCAGCTATCAGATGCCGACCATGACGGTGAACGGAAAGAACCTGATTCACTTCGCAGGCTGGAAAAACCACATCTCGATGTACCCGCTCCCGGCGGGTGACGCCGAGTTCGAGAAGTCCGTCGACCCTTACCGGGCTGCGAAATCAACGGTGAAGTTCCCGCTGAACAAACCGATCCCTCTCGATCTCGTGGCTCAGATCGTCGAATTGCTCGCGCAGCGCCACTAACGTCCGTTCTCGTCGGAGCCTTGTGAGAACGTATGGCCGTGCAGAGACAACCCATCCGCCGCATCAAGGCCGGGCCATCGTCGGGCGCCGACGTAGGCAGCTGGCCGATGACGGTGCCTGCAGTCGCGCAGATCGTTCAGCACGGTCTCGAGCTACCACCGGGTGTCACCATTCTGGTCGGCGAAAACGGAGCGGGAAAGTCGACCGTCATCGAAATTATTGCCGCCGTTCTCGGTCTCAACGCCGAAGGCGGGTCGACCAATACGCGGCATCAGACTCGATCGAGTGAACCGGGCGGCCTCGACCTTGTGCTCGAACGGAGTCCCGGAGCATCGAAGTGGGCGTACTACCTCCGAGACGAAACCCTGCACGGTTTGTACACGTACTTGGAGGACAACCCCAATCCCAAGCGACCTGAACCGCTTTACCATCACCTCTCCCACGGTGAGGCGCTGCTCGAGATCCTGTCGTCGAGGACCTCCGACGGCGGCTTCTATCTCATCGACGAACCCGATGCCGCACTCTCCTTCCAAGGGACCCTGACACTGGCCGCGCTGCTCGGCGAGCTGGTGGAATCCGGCGCGCAGGCGGTGATCGCGACGCACTCGCCGATCATCGCGGCGCTGCCGAACGCCAACCTGCTCGAGATCGGAGAATGGGGAATCCGAGCCTCGAGCTGGGAGGACCTCGATCTGGTGTCGAACTGGCAGCGGTTCCTTCACGACCCGCACACGTACCTGCGCCATCTGATCTAACCTGGAACTCCACCCCAGGAGGCCTCCATGGCATACGACAAAGCGCTGGCTGAGCGTATCCGCGATGCGCTCTCGGGCGAGGACGACGTCGAGGAAGTAAAGATGTTCGGTGGGCTGAGCTTCATGGTGAACGGGAAGCTGGCCGCCAGTGCGAACTCACACGGCAACATCATGGTTCGGTGTGACCCCGATCGAGTCGACGAGCTTCTGACGCACAAGGGTGCAAGCTGGCCCGAGATGCGGGGTAAGCCGATGAGCAAGGGATGGATCGTCGTCGACCGAACCGGGACGAGTTCGAACGTCGAATTCAACGCGTGGATCAAGGAAGCTCTGGACTTCGTTCACTGACAGCTGGGGTGCGTTGCCGAAGATATCTGACGAGACTGGTGTGGCCGCGGGCTCTCGCGTCGGTGAGAGACTAAACCGTGCCCGATCGACCTGAGATTGTCTGTATCTGCGGCTCTGCGCGATTCGCTGAAGAGATGCGGGAGGCGAACCGCGACCTGACGTTCGCGGGCGTGATCGTCGTCGCGCCGGTTGAAGCAGACGAGGCGGTCTCTGTCGAGCAGAAGAACCTGCTCGACGCGCTCCATCTGCGCAAGATCGACCTCGCCGATCGGGTTCTGGTCGTCAACCCTCGCGGATACATCGGTGAGTCCACGCGCCGAGAGATCGCGTACGCGCGCGCCGCCGGCAAACCAGTGTCGTTCACGACGCCGTTTGAACAGTAAGCGCCTCGTCGGTGCGGGCTGCAACGAATATTCTCACGCCGAGTTGCTCGAGCCCTAGCGCCGGTTCGATCAATTTCGCTCGATTCGGCAAAAGTGAACTGGGCGGCCCTTAGACTCCGGAAAAGCATTGGATTGGGCGGCTCGACGCCGCGGAGGAAAGGTGGTCCGTCCCGTGACGTTCACACCCAATCAGCCGGATCACCAACGCGCCTTCGGGTTTCAGCTGCCGTCGACCCGCGCAATTCCCTCCCTCATGCCCGACCGTTTCGGACCTAGCCTCATCGGATCGCTCTGGGCGTGCGCCGGGATCGTCGCCGGAAGCCTCGGCCCGTGGACGTCATCCTCCGCGCTGGACCACAGTGGTATCGACGAATGCGGAGTGATCACTCTCGTCCTCGCTCTCTGCGCGGTGACCGCGCTGATCACCCTCGTGGTTCGAGACGTCACGCCCGAGATCAAGAATCACTGCACCGGCCCTTTGGTCGGAATCGCGGTCTTGATCGTTGCCGTCGGAAACGCCGCGTCCATCGTGCGACGTAGTACCGAGTTCGCAGGGCACACTGCCGGACCGTCCATCGGGTGGGGACTGTGGGTGGTCATCGCGTCCGCAGTGATCCTGTGCATCACGTCGTCGACCGTCGCGCACATGATCAGGTTTCAGGCAGCAATGATCACAAGGTCTTGATCAGACCGCCGTCGATCACGAAATCCGCGCCTGTCACGTTCCCCGCACGATCGCTGGCGAGGAACAACACCAGGTCGGCAACCTCTTCGGGGAAGGTGAACCGCCCAGTCTCGGCTCCGGCCGCGGCGCTTTCGACGATGTCGTCGGCGGCTGATCCACTCGCCTTCGCCAGCGTCGAGGCCACTCCGTGCTTGCCGAGCCACAACTCCGTTTGCACCGGGCCAGGGCTGACGGTATTGACGCGGATCCCCTGCCCGCCCAGTTCTTTCGACAACGACTTCGAGAAGTTGGTCAACGCCGCTTTGGCGGCGCTGTAGTCGATCACCGTGGGGTCAGGTAAGAATGCGTTGACCGAACTGATCGTCACGATGCTCCCGCCACCTCGGCGGATCAACTCCGGCAGCGCAGCGCGAACAGTGCGTACAGCCGACAAGAACGTCAGATTGAACGACGCCGTCCACTCTTCGTCTGTGATTGCCGCGAAACCGCTCGTTCTCGGGGTGACGGCGCCGACGTTGTTGACCAGGATGTCGACGCCGCCCCTCACTGCTGCAACCGCGAGCAGTCGGGTTGATCCTTCGACACTCGCGAGGTCGACGCCGACAAAGGTGACGGCGCCGCCGGACTGCAGCGATTCGAGTTCCGGCGAGAGCGTCCGCGAGCCCGCGACGACGTGGACTCCCTCGGCCACCAAGGCCCGAGTGATCGCCAACCCGATACCTTTTCCCGCGCCGGTAACGACGGCAGTTCGTCCGTCCAATTGCAGATCCACTGCGGTCCCCGTTCGGTCCGGTGCGCAGCGTTGGGTGTGCGTGCGACAGCTCTAGAGTCGCCGCACGCACACCCTGGTAAACCTGCAGAACCAGCCGCTGTTACCTAGCCACTGTTACGAAGCGCAGTGGCCAGGCCGTTCATCGTCAGCTGGATACCCCGACGCACCTGATCGCTCTCGTCGCCGGAACGGTACCGACGGATCAGCTCGACCTGTAGATGGTTGAGAGGTTCGAGGTACGGGAACCGGTTGTGGACCGAACGCTCGAGGCCCGAGTTGTCGGCAAAGAGGTTCTCGTTGCCCGTGATTGCCTTGTACATGCGAATTGTGCGTTCGTGCTCGTCGGTGATCATTCCGAAGACTCGATCGCGCAGTTCGGCGTCGGGCACGAGGTCCGCGTACCGGGCCGCCAAACCGAGATCCGACTTCGACATCACCATGGCCATGTTCGAGAGCACGGTTCGGAAGAACGGCCACTTCTCGTACAGGGCCGTCAACGTGGCAAGCCGAGCGTCGTCTCCGTCGATCCATCGTTCGAACGCGGCGCCGGTTCCGTACCAACCCGGAAGCATCACGCGAGACTGACTCCACGAGAGCACCCAGGGAATCGCTCGCAGGTCGGAGATCGCCTTGGTCTGCTTGCGAGAGGCCGGACGAGAGCCGATGTTGAGTGCCCCGATCTCCGCGACCGGTGTCGACGCTTCGAAGTACTGCACGAATCCTGGTGTGTCGTGCACCAATTCGCTGTACGCAGTGCGGGCGAGGGCCGCGAGCTCGTCCAGTACCGCGTAGGCAGCGTCGGCATCGCTGCCGAGTCCTTCGACGTCGAGCAATGTCGACTCGATAGTCGCGGCGATGAGTGTTTCGAGGTTGCGATGTGCCAGACGCGGTTCGGCGTACTTGGCCGCAATCACCTCACCCTGCTCGGTGATTCGCAGAGAACCAGCGACTGCACCGGGAGGCTGAGCCAGAATCGCTTCGTAACTCGGTCCGCCGCCACGTCCGACGGTTCCGCCGCGGCCGTGGAAGAGCCTCAACCTGATTCCGCTCTTACGCGCGGCATCGACGAGGTCGAGTTCGGCACGGTACAGCGCCCAGTTGGCTGCCAGGTACCCGCCGTCCTTGTTCGAGTCGGAGTACCCGAGCATCACTTCTTGACTGTCACCACGGGAACGGACGATCGCACGATAGATCGGGATGTCGAGCGTCGCCAGCAGTGTGTCGGCGCCGCCCTGCAGATCCTCGATCGTCTCGAACAACGGCACGATGCCGATCGGGCACGAGGGCTCGCTACCGACGCCCGGATCGAGCACCCCGACCTCTTTGAGCAGCACTGCGGCCTCGAGCATGTCACTGACCGAGGTACACATGCTGATGATGTAGTTGGGTACTGCGCCCGCTCCGAGAACCCGCACTGCCTTGGCACCCGCCGCCATGATGGCCAGTTCCTTGGTGGTCAATTCGCTGAACTCGGCGTCCGGCGAAGTCAGTGGTCGCCGCGTCGTCAACTCGGCCGACAGCAATTCGACTCGATCGCCTTCCGGCAAGGACGCGTAGTCCGGGTGAACTCCGGCCCACGCCAGAAGTTCTGCGACGACGCTTTCGTGTACCTCGGAGTTCTGCCGCATGTCCAGACCGGACAGGTGAAAGCCGAACACCTCCACCGCTTCTCGGAGCCGATCGAGTCGATCGTCGGCGATGGTCTCGTCACCGAAACGACGCAACGAGGTGTCGATGATTCCGAGATCCCGCTGCAACTGTGCCGGGTCGGTGTACGCCTCGAGTCCGTCGTCGGACCCGTGGGCGGGCAACTCCCCCAGTACCGTCAGTGCTGTGGCGCTCAAGCGCCCGCGGATACCGCGAATCGCGCGACGGTACGGCTCATCGGCCCTGAAGGCAGAGTCGTCGCCGGAGGTAGACGCCAGCAGATCGAGTTCGGGCGTGACGGAAACCAGCCGCGCCGACATCGACAGTTCACGCTCGAGATGTTCGAGTTCCTCGAGGTGATGCTCGAGAGCAGTCGCCGCAGCGCGCGACGTGGCGCGCTGGACGATTTCGCCGGTCACGTACGGATTGCCGTCTCGGTCACCGCCGATCCACGAACCCGGCCTCAGGATCGGTTCCGGCAGGAGCCCGGCGTCCGGCCAACGAGTGCGCAGAGCTTTGCGAACCTCGGCGTTGATCTTCGGAATCACCTCGAACAACGCTGCGTCGTAGTAGCGCAGGCCTACCTCGATTTCATCCTGGATGCGGAGGCGGCTGAGCCGGATCAGAGCCGTCTGCCACAGGGTCAGGATCTGACGGCGCAATTGCAGATCGACATCAGCGGTTTCTGCGACGCTCAGCGCCGTGCGCTCGCGGTATCGCATCAACTCGGTGATCCGACTCTGCGTCTCGAACACCGTACGGCGTCGAGTCTCCGTCGGGTGAGCGGTGATGACGGGTGAGACCAGGGCGCCCCGCAGCGCTTCTTCGACGGTGGCCGAATCGATATCGGCTGCATCAAGTTTGGTGTACGTGGCCGCGAGAGTGCTGTCGCGGGGCGGTTCCCCCGCGTTGACGTGGATGGCCCGTCGACGCTCGCGATGGATGTCCTCGGCCAGGTTGGCGAGCAGTGCGAAGTGACTGAACGCCCGGATGACGGGAATGGCGTCGTCCGTACTGATTTCGGCGAACAGCGACACCAGTTCGGCGCGATCGATCTCCGAACGACGGACTCGGAACGACTCGACACGGGCTCGCTCGACCAGATCGAACACATTGTCGCCGGCTTGCTCTCGCACTATTTGTCCGAGTATTCCGCCGAGAAGCCGGATGTCTTCGCGCAGCGGCTCGGTGGCCTCTCGCGGTGTTTCTCGATGCGACGCGGTTTCAGTCATCACACAATTATCGACCGAAACAAAGAACCCCGCTCGATAGGCGGGGTTCCGTGTCTGAAATTCGTGTGTGAAAAACTACCGGCTGTAAGTCATGAGCCGAGAATCAGGCGAACTTGATCTCCAGGCCGATGCCGACGATCGAAATGAGCCAGATCAACGCGGTGAAGACCGTCAACCGGTCGAGGTTCTTCTCGACAACAGTCGATCCGGACAGGCTGGACTGGACACCGCCACCGAACAGACTCGACAAACCGCCGCCCTTACCGCGATGCAGGAGCACCAAGGCGATGAGGAGCAAGCTGGTGATGACCAGCAGGATATCCAGGAACAGTTTCATGTCTGTCTACGTCCACCAATCCAATAGGGACAACTACAACCGATAACACCATACAGGCGCGCGCAGATAGCCTGACCACATACCCGCCTCGCACATAACTTTGCACCCGGCCAGGCACGACTCTTGGTCAGTGGCATCGATCACACTGTCGAGATACCGATTCAGTAGTTTTTCAGTTGACGCGACTCTACCTCCGAAAGGCCGGCTCCATGCTTTCCGACACTGCCCTGCCCGACACACCACGTCTGGCTTCGATTCACAACTTCCGCGACGTGGCCGGCCCCGGGTACGTCACGACCAGCGGACAGGCGATGAGCCGCGGAGTCTTCTACCGTGCAAACGTACTGACGCCCTCGCCCGAGGATCTTGCAATCGTGGAATCGCTGGGGCTGACCGCCGTCTATGACGTGCGCTCCGAAACCGAGGCGAACGAAACTCCCGACATCGTGCCGGCGCCGGCGATGTACGCCCACATTCCCATCCTGTCCGGAAACATCCACGCCGAAGCGATGGCGCTCCGAACAGCGGACGCTGCAACAGCTTTCATGCAGAACATCAATCGCAGCTTTGTCGCAGACCCCGTCACTCGGAACGGATTTTCGCAGTTGTTCGCCGCCCTGGCGACCACCGAGGGGCCGCAACTCTTCCACTGCACGGCGGGCAAGGACCGAACTGGTTGGGCGGCAGCGCTACTGCAGACACTCGCTGGTGTACCGCGCGAAACGATCACGGCGGACTACCTGCTCACGAACACGTACTCGGCCGAGTACATCGAGGCAACAGTCGCGAAGATCGCCGCTGCCACAGATGCAGACAAGGGCGAGGTGATCCGGTTGCTGCTTTCCGTCGACGCGAGTTACCTGGGCGCTGCCTTCGAGCAGGTCGAGCACCACTACGGAACCGTTGAGAACTATCTGACCGCCGGGTTGGAGCTTGCTCCCGAACTCGTCGGCGCTCTGGAAACCAAACTGGTGAGCTGACTCGCGAACAAAAAAACTGCGGGTGTGTGACCTACTCGGTCACACACCCGCAGACTTAGTCGCGAGCAGTTTCAGCTCACTACCCGATCATCACGGGAGCGGACCGCCTGCAGCGATCGCAGACAGTGTTGCGAACTCGTCAGCCTTGAGCGACGCGCCTCCGACAAGAGCGCCGTCGACGTCGGTCTGGCCGACGATCTCTCCGACGTTCTTGGAGCTGACGCTACCGCCGTACAGAACGCGAACGCCGGCCGCGACCTCGGCGTCGGCAAGTTCGGCCACTGTTGCTCGTACCGCAGCACACACTTCCTGTGCATCGGCGGCAGAAGCGACACGGCCGGTGCCGATGGCCCAGACAGGTTCGTACGCGATGACGATCTTGGAGATCTCCTCCGCGCTCAGGCCCGCCAACGAACCCTTGAGCTGGTCGACGTTGTAGGCGACATGCTCGCCCGCTTCGCGGATCTCGAGGCCTTCGCCGATGCACACGATCGGCGTGAGGCCGTTCTTGAGAGCAGCCTTCGTCTTCGCGAGGACGGTCTCGTTGGTCTCACCGTGAAGGGTGCGACGCTCGGAGTGACCGACCACGACGAAGGTGCAACCGAGCTTGGCCAGCATGGAGCCGCTGATCTCGCCCGTGAACGCACCCGAGTCATGAGCCGAGACATCTTGCGCGCCGTACGTGAGGAGGAGCTTGTCGCCCTCGATCAGCGTCTGGACGCTTCGGATGTCGGTGAACGGCGGGATGACCGTGACGTCCACTTTGTCGAAGTACTTCGCAGGCAAAGAGAAAGCGATCTTCTGCACCAGGGCGATAGCCTCGAGGTGGTTCAGGTTCATCTTCCAGTTGCCGGCGATCAACGGCTTACGTGCCATGTCGGATCAGCCTTCCAGTACTGCGATGCCAGGCAGCTCTTTGCCCTCGAGGTACTCGAGGGAAGCGCCACCACCGGTGGAAATGTGCGAGAAGCCCTCGTCCGGGATACCGAGCTGACGAACGGCTGCTGCGGAGTCGCCGCCGCCGACGACGCTGAAGGCGCCCTTCTCGGTTGCCTCCACGATTGCCTCGGCGACACCGCGGGTGCCTGCCTCGAACTTCGGGAACTCGAACACGCCCATCGGGCCGTTCCAGAACACCGTCTTGGCGCCGGTCAGGATCGCGGCAAAGCGCTTGACCGACTCCGGTCCGATGTCCAGACCCATCCAGCCGTCGGGAATCTTGTCGAACGGAACGATCTTCGACTCGGCATCGGCCGAGAAGGAGTCCGCGACGACAACATCCTGAGGGATGTGGATGACGTCGGCGTACCGGTCGAGGAGATCCTTGCAGGTCTCGATCATGGACTCTTCGCACAGCGAATTGCCCACGGACACACCCTGAGCCGCGAGGAACGTGTAGAACATTCCGCCGCCGATCACCAGAGTGTCGACCTTCGGCGCCAGTGCCTCGATGACGGCCAGCTTGTCCGAGACCTTGGAGCCACCGAGCACCACCGCGTACGGACGCGCTGCGTCCTGCGTGAGCTTGGCGAGCACCTCGACCTCGGCGCCGACCAGGTATCCGGCGTAATGCGGGAGCAGCTTCGCGACGTCGAAGACCGACGCCTGCTTACGGTGAACAACACCGAATCCGTCGGAGACGAATGCGCCGTCGTCACCGACCAGCTCGACGAGAGCCTTGGCGAGCTTGACCCGCTCGGCTTCGTCCTTGCTGGTCTCGCGAGGGTCGAAACGGATGTTCTCGAGCATCAGGACGTCACCATCGGTGAGTCCTTCGGAACGAGCCAGCGCGTCCTGTCCCACGACGTCACCGGCGAGTTGCACGTTGCGACCGAGGATTTCGGCCAACTTCGCGGCAACCGGTGCGAGGGAGAACTTGGGATCGGGCTGACCGTCGGGGCGCCCGAGGTGCGCGGTCACGATGACCTTCGCTCCACCCTCGGCAAGTGCCCGCAGGGTGGGAGCGGACGCGACGATGCGACCCGGGTCCGTGATTTCTCCGCCATCCAACGGGACGTTGAGATCGGAACGCACCAGTACGGTGCGCCCTCCGACCCCAGCGTCCAGCAGATCCTTCAGCGTCTGAACTGCCACTGTTATCGAAACTCCGCTCAGAGAGACTTGGCGACGAGGCCGATGAGGTCGGCGAGGCGGTTGGAGTAGCCCCACTCGTTGTCGTACCAGGAGACGATCTTGACCTGGTCGTCGATGACCTTCGTCAGACCCGAGTCGAAGATCGACGAGTGCGGGTCGGTGACGATGTCCGAGGAGACGATCGGTGCGTCGGTGTACTTCAGGATGCCCTTGAGGGGTCCCTCGGCAGCAGCCTTCATCGCAGCGTTGATCTCGTCGGCGGTGGCCGACTTCTTCAGGTTCGCGGTGAGGTCGGTGACCGAGCCCGTGGGGATCGGCACGCGCAGTGCGTAGCCGTCGAGCTTGCCGAGCAGCTGCGGAAGAACCAGGCCGATTGCCTTGGCTGCACCGGTACCGGTGGGAACGATGTTGAGGGCAGCTGCGCGGGCGCGACGGAGGTCTGCGTGCGGAGCGTCCTGCAGGTTCTGATCCTGGGTGTACGCGTGGATCGTGGTCATCAGACCCTTGACGATGCCGAACTCGTCGTCGAGAACCTTGGCGATGGGGCCGAGGCAGTTGGTGGTGCACGACGCGTTGGAGATGATGTTCTGGCTGCCGTCGTACTTGTCGTCGTTGACGCCCATCACGATGGTGATGTCTTCACCCTTGGCCGGAGCCGAGATGATGACCTTCTTGGCGCCGGCTTCGAGGTGTCCCTTGGCCTTTGCGGCGTCGGTGAAGATGCCGGTGGACTCGACGACGACGTCGACGCCCAGCTCGCCCCAGGGAAGTTCGTTCAACGGGCCACGGTGTGCGAGGGCCTTGATGCGCTGATCGCCGACGACGATCGTGTCGTCACCGTCGAGCGACACGTCGTACGGCAAACGGCCGAGGATGGAGTCGTACTTCAGCAGGTGAGCGAGCGTCGCGTTGTCAGTCAGGTCGTTGACTGCCACGATCTCGATATCGGTGGTTCCGAGCGCCTTCTGCGCATCCACCGCCCTGAAGAAGTTACGTCCGATACGGCCGAAACCGTTTACGCCAACCCGGACAGTCACAATTCGCTCCTTTGACCATGATTCTGGTGTGCAACTTGACCCACGCATACTCCGAATCCGTGTGTGCACGACGCGGACGTGGGGTTCATCGGTCGATGTGACTCATACCCTAATGCGCGTGGCCCGAACGTGCGCAGCCCACCCTGACGGAGGGCAGGTCACCCCTCTTCGAGTAGCTCCACATTCACTGCGGATTCGGTGTCGGGTATGCCCGTTTCCTTGGCCTTGCGATCAGCCATCGACAGCAGGCGACGGATACGTCCGGCAACGGCGTCCTTGGTCATCGGCGGGTCGGCCAACTGGCCGAGTTCTTCGAGGGACGCCTGCCGATGCTCGACGCGCAGTGCACCCGCCGCCGCGAGGTGATCGGGCACGTCCTCACCGAGGATCTCCAACGCACGCTCGACGCGCGCAGCAGCCGCAACGGCAGCGCGAGCAGAGCGTCGCAGGTTTGCGTCGTCGAAATTGGCGAGACGATTGGCGGTGGCGCGGACCTCGCGTCGCATCCGCCTCTCCTCCCACACCAGACGTGTGTCCTGGGCTCCCATTCGGGTCAGGAGATCGCCGATGGCCTCACCGTCGCGGATCACCACACGATCCGTTCCGCGAACCTCACGTGCCTTCGCCGAGATCCCCAGACGCCGCGCAGCTCCAACCAGAGCAAGTGCGGCTTCCGGGCCCGGGCAGCTCACTTCGAGCGCCGACGAACGGCCGGGTTCGGTCAGGGAACCGTGCGCGAGGAACGCACCGCGCCACGCTGCTTCGGCATCGCCGACACTTCCGCCGACGACCTGCGCAGGCAAGCCGCGAACCGGGCGCCCGCGAAGATCGAGCAGTCCCGTCTGGCGCGCGAGGGCCTCACCCTCCTTCGCCACACGCACGATGTAGCGAGCGGACTTTCGAAGCCCGCCCGCACTGAGTACGTGCACATCGGCACTGTAGGTGAACAGGTCGAATATCTCCCGGCGCAGACGTCGCGCCGTGGAGCCCAGATCCACCTCTGCTTCGACGACCACCCGGCCGCCGACGATGTGGAGCCCACCGGCAAAGCGCAGCAACGCGGAGACCTCTGCCTTGCGGCAGCTGACCTGAGTCACCACTAACCGGCTCAGTTCGTCCTTGACCTCCGCTGTCATTGCCACGAAGCGTTCTCCCTCTGTTCTTCGGATTGCTGTTCTTGCAGGGAAGACTGTGTCGAATCCCCTACTGCCGCACTGCTCGACAGTTCAGCCAGTACATCGGCCAGTTTTGCCGGATCGTGTACATGCGCTGCGCCCGGTGAGGTGTCCGCGACATCCGCGTACCTGACTTCGGCTGAAAATTGATCCGCCGCACGCTGCAGATGTTCACGTTCACGCCCGGCCGGTACCGACGCCGAGTCGACCACCACGTAGTCGACCCGGAAATCGGGCACGTGTTGGGAGAGTACGTGCAGGTGACGCTCTGCGGAGAATCCGGCGGTCTCCCCCGGCTCGGGTGCGAGATTGAGCACCAGTACCTTTCGAGCCTTCGTCGACGACAGTGATTCGACGAGTTCGGGTACCAGGACGTGTGGGATCACGCTCGAGAACCACGATCCCGGGCCGAGAACCACGAGATCGGCACGATCGATCGCAGTCACGGCATCGGGGCACGCGGGCGGATTGGACGGGAGCAGTCTCACACGCCGAACCTTGCCCGGGGTGGTCGCGACGGCAACCTGTCCACGAATGCAGCGGCTGACGCGGGGGTCCTCTTCGAGTCCCTGAACGTCGGCTTCGATCTCGAGCGCGATCGGCGACATCGGCAGCACACGGCCACGGATTCGCAGCAGTCGCGCCATCTCGTCGAGCGCGGCGACCGGATCGCCGAGCACCTCGGTCAGTCCGGCCAGGATGAGATTGCCCACCGAATGCCCGGCAAGTGCGCCGACACCGCCGAAGCGATGCTGAATGGTCCGAGTCCAGTCGACTATCTCGGGTTCGTCCGACGCGAGAGCAGCCAGCGCCATCCGGAGGTCTCCAGGCGGGATGACGCCGAGTTCGGCGCGCAGCCGGCCCGACGAACCACCGTCGTCGGCGACCGTGACCACGGCGGTGACGTCGACCGTCAAGCGTCTGACGGCCTGGAGCGTGGCGAACAATCCGTGCCCGCCGCCGAGCGCGACGATGGCCGGCCCCTCGGGTGTCTCCCGCGAGCGATGTGTCGGTTCACTCATTCGCGCCCCAGATCCCGGTGCACGATGCTGACCGAGATGTCGTCCTCGGAACCCAAACGCCTCGCGAGAGCTTCGGACATGGCCACGCTTCGGTGCTTACCGCCGGTGCACCCGACCGCAATTGTCATGTAGCGCTTTCCTTCTCGTCGATATCCGGCGATCGTCAAATCCACCAGATGTCGGTAGGTGTCGAGATAGTCTTCCGCGCCCTCGCGCGACAACACGTAGTCGCGGACGTCGGCATCCTGACCGGTGTGCGGGCGAAGTTCAGGGATCCAGTGGGGATTGGGCAGGAAACGAACGTCACAGACGAGATCGGCGTCCATCGGCAGGCCGTACTTGAATCCGAACGACTGGACCGTCACCTTCATCGTGCGGTTGGCATCGTTTCCGAACGCCGTTTCGATCTTCTGACGCAGCTGATGCGCCTTCAGTGCCGACGTGTCGATGACCAGATCGGCGGCCGCCTTCACCACGGCCAACTGCCGACGCTCGGCTGCGATCCCTTCGGACAACGTGCCGTCGATGCCGTCGTTCTGCAACGGATGACTGCGGCGCACCTGTTCGAACCGTCGGATCAACACGTCGTCCGACGCTTCGAGGTACAGCACCCGAGTGTGGATCGGTTCCGCCTCGAGTTCGGTGAGCACCCACCCGAGATCGCCGGTGAAGAGTCGACTCCGCACGTCGATCACGACGGCGAGACGATCGACCGGCGGATCGGAGGTCAAGCTCAGACCGACCATTCGGGAAATGAGCTCAGGTGGCAAATTGTCCGCGACATACCAGCCGAGGTCTTCGAGCACCTTGGCAGCGGTACTCAAACCTGCTCCGGACAATCCCGTCACCAGCAGGAAATCCATCGTTCGACTGTCTTTGGCGCTGTCGGTAGTCACTGTGCACTCGGCCCCGTCGTCGGCATGGACAATTCTCGCGACTCGGAGCCCTCGTCATCGCTACCGGATTCGGCGCTGGGCGCGTCAGCAGACGTAACAGACGATTCGGATTCCGTGTCCAGCTCATCATCCCCTACCGCGGCTGGCAGCGCTCGAGCTTCAGCGCCCGCGTCGGCTGCAGCCGAATCCGTGCCGAGTGCGGCCAGAACTGCTGTGGCGGTGGTCTCACCGATACCGGGGACCTGCATGATCTCCTCGACCGTTGCCGTTTTCAGCTTCGCCACGGAACCGAAGTGAGCCACCAGAGCGGTTCGACGAGTTTCACCGAGCCCCTTGACCGAATCCAGAGCCGAAGCCGTCATCCGCCTCGAGCGTTTGCTGCGATGGAACGTGATCGCGAAGCGGTGGGCTTCGTCTCGGATGCGCTGCAGTAGGTACAACGACTCGCTCGTCCGAGGGAGGATGACCGGATCTTCTTCCCCCGGCACCCATACCTCTTCGAGTCTTTTGGCCAACCCGACTACCGCGACGTCAGTGACCCCCAGCTCGTCGAGGACCGCCGCTGCCGCCGTGACCTGAGGGGCGCCGCCGTCCACGACGAACAGATTGGGCGGATAGGCGAACCGCCGAGGCCGGCCCGTCGCCGGGTCGATCGCCGCTTCGGGAGCCAGATCCCCACCGTCCGAGTCCATGGTCGACGCCGACGCCGCGAGGACGCCCAGGTCGCGGTTGTGGCGCAGGAACCGCCGACGCGTGATCTCCGCGATACTCGCGACGTCGTCGGAATGACCGTCGCCGGCAGCTTCCTTGATCGCGTAATGGCGGTAGTCCGACTTACGCGGGAGCCCGTCCTCGAACACGACCAGTGACGCCACGACGTCGGTTCCCTGGACGTGACTGATGTCGATGCATTCGATTCGTAGCGGAGCCGAGTCCAGGTCCAGTGCTTCCTGGATGCCCTGCAGCGCCGCGGAACGCGAAGTGAAATCGCCGGCGCGCTTGAGCTTGTGCTGCGCCAGAGCCTCTTTCGCGTTTCGCTGGACTGTTTCGGCGAGGTCTTTCTTGTCGCCGCGTTGCGGAACCCGCAGTTGCACTTGCGATCCCCGAAGCTTGCTCAGCCACGCCTGGATCTCGGTCGCGTTTGCCGGCAGAACCGGCACCAGAACTTCCTTGGGAACTGCGCTGATCCCGGCCTCGGAACCCGCTCCCGGGTCGAGGGCCGCCTGCTCACCGTAGAACTGGGTGAGGAACTGCTCGACCAGGATCGGCAGGTCGGACTCGGCGTCGAGTGCGGCCCAGTCGATGGCGTCGCCTGCCTTCTCCACGACCCATCCACGCTGACCCCGCACGCGTCCGCCCCGCACGTGGAACACCTGAACGGCGGCTTCGAGATCATCGGTGGCAAAGGCGACGAGATCGGCGTCGGTGCCGTCACCGAGTACGACGGCCTGCTTCTCGAGCGCCTTGCGCAAAGCCCCGATATCGTCACGCAGACGGGCTGCGGTCTCGAAGTCGAGATCCTCGGAAGCCTGCTGCATGCGCTTTTCGAGATCTTTGACCAACTTGTCCGTGCGGCCGGCGAGGAAGTCGCAGAAATCTTCGACGATCTGACGATGCTCCTCGGCGCTGACTCGCCCGACGCAGGGCGCCGAGCACTTGTCGATGTAGCCGAGCAGACACGGACGACCGATCTGGTTGTGCCGTTTGAAGACTCCGGACGAGCACGTTCGTGCGGGAAAGACTCGTAGCAGCAGATCGAGAGTTTCGCGGATCGCCCAGGCATGGGAGTAGGGACCGAAGTACCGGACACCCTTGCGCCGCGGACCGCGGTAGACGAACAAGCGCGGGAACTCTTCGTTGAGCGTCACCGCGAGAACCGGATACGTCTTGTCGTCGCGGTACCGGACGTTGAACCGCGGATCGAATTCCTTGATCCAGTTGTACTCGAGCTGAAGCGCTTCGACTTCGGTACTGACGACGGTCCACTCGACGCTGCCGGCGGTGGTCACCATCTGCCGAGTACGGGGATGAAGTGTCGTGACGTCCGCGAAGTACGAGTTCAAACGTGAACGGAGGCTTTTCGCCTTTCCGACGTAAATGACCCGACCATGCGGATCGCGAAATTTGTAGACGCCCGGCGCAGCCGGAATGGTTCCGGTAGCGGGGCGGTAAGTCGAGGGATCCGGCACGGTTTCAGGTTAGTCGCCGCCACCGACCGACTCGGAAACGCGCAGGATGCGGGCACCGAACCGGTCGGAAGACGTCAGTTGCTCTTGTGCGCGACCGGTGCGTAGCGGTCGGCCAGTTCGCGGAACTTACCGACCGTGTCGACGGCGTACTCGCGGTCGTTGGACTGGATCGCCATCACTGCCATGTACTCGTCGTCGGGCAATTCGATGCGTGCCCAGGCGGCACCGTCGGGGAACGAGAGTCCCTCGAACAGATCCCAGTCGACGATCTTCTCGCCCAGGATGTTTCGTACGGCAATACCCTGCTTGCCCACCTTGACCCGGGGCCGCGTCAACATCAGCACACCGAGAGCCAGAATGGTGCCGATGCCTGCCATCGCGATCTGGTCCGCGGCACGGAAGTACACGCCGGTGGACCCCTGGCGAAGCAGGAGCGCCAGTGTGACGTGAACGATCACCAGAAGGACAGCAACTCCGATCGCGTATCGCGTCGACTTACGCGGTGACGCAATCAGTTCCCAGTTCTCGTTGTCGCCGGGTGTACTCATCGAAACGAATCCTCGGTCCATGGTGCTCGGAGATGGCGCAGGGTCACTGCGGTGTCCAGTGCGGCGGCGCAGGCCTGTGCGCCCTTGTCCTCGACGCTACCCGGCAGACCCGAACGGTCAAGAGCCTGCTGCTCGGTGTCGGTGGTCAGGACACCGTTCCCCACGGGAGTGCTTTCGTCGAGCGAGACGCGTGTAAGGCCCGCGGTGACCGCGTCGCACACGTACTCGAAGTGCGGCGTGCCGCCGCGGATGACAACACCGAGTGCGACGACGGCGTCGTGCGTGCGCGCCAATGCCTGCGCAACGACCGGCAGTTCGATCGCGCCGGCGACACGGACCAGTGTCACGTCCTTGATCTGCGCCTCCTGCGCGACGCGCTGCGCGCCGGCGATCAGAGCCTCGGAGATCGTCGCGTGCCACTGCCCGGCAACGATCGCCAGCTTCAGATCCTTGGCCTCGGCGATCGCGAGCTGCGGCTGACCTTCGCCGCTCACAGTGCGGTTCCCGGCTGTGCGGTGTTCTGGTTCGCCTCGTACTCGTCCAGTCCGATCAGATCGTGACCCATCCGATCGCGCTTGGTGCGCAGGTAGGTGAGGTTCTCCGCATTCGCGCGCAGCGGCATCGGAACACGATCGGTGATCTGCAGGCCGTAGCCGTCCAGACCCACACGCTTGGCCGGGTTGTTGGTCAGCAGACGCATCGACGAGATCCCCAGATCGACGAGGATCTGCGCACCGATGCCGTAGTCGCGGGCGTCCGCCGGTAGGCCGAGTTCGAGATTGGCGTCGACGGTGTCGGAACCGGCGTCCTGGAGCTGGTAGGCCTGCAGCTTGTGCATGAGACCGATGCCACGACCCTCGTGCCCGCGCATGTACAGAACAACGCCGCGGCCCTCCTGGGCGACCATGTCCAGTGCGGCGTCGAGCTGCGGGCCGCAATCGCACCGCAGCGAACCGAAGACGTCGCCGGTGAGGCACTCGGAGTGAACGCGGACGAGTACGTCGCTACCGTCGCCGTCGGGGCCTGCGATGTCGCCGCGCACCAGCGCAACGTGCTCGACCTCGTCGTAGATGCTCGTGTAGCCGACAGCGGTGAACTCACCGTGGCGGGTGGGGATGCGGGCCTCGGCGATGCGCAGCACGTGCTTCTCGTGCTTGCGACGCCACGCGATGAGGTCCGCGATCGAGATCAGAGCAAGGTTGTGTTCGTCGGCAAATACTCGCAGCTCGTCGGTCTGAGCCATCGCGCCTTCGTCCTTCTGGCTGACGATTTCGCAGATGACGCCGGCAGGACGCAGGTCCGCCATGCGGGCGAGGTCGACTGCAGCTTCCGTGTGGCCAGGACGACGCAGTACTCCGCCTTCCTTCGCGCGGAGCGGAACGACGTGACCGGGGCGAGTGAAATCGTTGGCACCGGATTCGGGGTTGGCGAGCAGACGCATCGTCGCAGCGCGGTCCGACGCCGAGATGCCGGTACCGATTCCCTCACGGGCGTCGACGGTGACGGTGTACGCCGTGCCGTGCTTGTCCTGGTTGGTGGCGTACATCGGGGGCAGGCCCAGCCGATCGCAATCGTCACCGTCGAGCGGCACGCACAGGTAGCCGGAGGTGTACCGGACCATGAACGCCACCAGTTCCGGGGTGGCTTTCTCGGCGGCGAAGATGAGGTCGCCCTCGTTCTCGCGATCCTCGTCGTCCACGACGACAACAGCTTTACCTGCAGCGATATCTGCTACTGCGCGCTCGATACTGTCGAACCTGGTCACGTGCTCGCACTCCAAAGTCTTGACTTTTCACATCATCGAATACAACAAGTGCATCCGACGGATGCACTGACAACCCTACGACCAATCGGACGGGTCCGATCAGCCTGGTCCTACCGACCGGCAGAGTGAAGCCGCTCGACGTACTTCGCGATCACGTCCACCTCGAGGTTGACCGGCGTACCGACCACAGCGGTTCCGAGCGTCGTCAACTCGAGCGTTGTCGGGATCAGCGAGATCTCGAAGTACTCGAACCCGCGGTCTCCGCCCAGCGCGGAGACCGTCAGCGAGACTCCGTCGACGGTGATCGAACCCTTCTCCACGACGTAACGGGAAATGGAGTCGGGCAGTGCGATCCGCACTACCTCCCAGTTCTCGGACGGCGAGCGGGAAATGACGTGGCCTGTTCCATCGACATGCCCTTGAACCAGGTGGCCGCCGAGTCGGCTGTTCAGCGCCGCGGCACGCTCGAGGTTGACGCGAGAGCCGACATCCAATTTCGCCAGGCTCGAGCGGTTCAGGGTTTCCTGCATGACATCTGCGGTGAACGAACCGTCGGCAAGCACGTCGACCACCGTCAGGCACACTCCGTTGACCGCGATTGAATCACCGTGGCCGGCGTCGGAGGTGACCAGTGGCCCGCGCACCGTGAAACGTGCAGCATCGACCAGTTCTTCCTTGGCGACAATTTCGCCGAGTTCTTCCACAATTCCTGTGAACACGCGCCCTACTCCTCGTTCCCCGGAGCAGAACTCTCCGGAACCAGACTCAACAAAATATCGGGGCCGATCGTTACCGCAGACTCCAAACGGAATCGGTGGGCGTCGGTGATGGTGTGCACTCCGGCATCGACGAGTGCGGAGGCGCCCGCGCCGAGCAGGATCGGAGCGATGTATGCCTCTATGACGTCGACATATCCGGCGGCAAGGAATGCTCCGGCCAGACGGGGCCCACCCTCGAGAAGTACGTCCGTGTACTCCCCCAACGCCTCGACTACTTCGTCGATGTTGTCGGTGTTGAGCACCAGAGTCGGTGCGGTGTCGTCGAGAATGCTTGCCGTCGAGGGTATTTCGCGCTTTCCGACGACGACGCGAACGGGCTGGTGCGCCGCGAGCTCACCGGTGGGCTGACGTGCGGTCAGCCACGGATCGTCGGCAAACACGGTGCCGGTACCGACCACGATCGCATCGATCTGCGCTCGCTGCGCATGCACGCGCGCCCTCGCCTGCGGACCGGTGATCCACTGACTCGTTCCGTCCTCGGCGGCGCTGCGTCCGTCCAGACTGGCCGCGTACTTCCACGTGATGTGCGGGCGACCGGTGCGCTGTTTGTGCAGCCAGGCCCGCAGTGGACCAGCTTCCACCTCGGGTGCTCGCAGTCCGGCCGTGACGCTGATTCCAGCGCGCATGAGGGTCGCTGCGCCGCCGGAAGCCTCGGGATTGGGATCACCGACGGCGTAGACAACCGCCGAGACTCCGGCGTCGATCAATGCCTGCGAGCAAGGGCCGGTTCGTCCCTGGTGATTGCACGGTTCCAGTGTCACCACTGCCGTACCGCCACGCGCTGCATCGCCGGCCTCGTCGAGAGCCACGACCTCCGCGTGCGGTCCACCGGGCGGTTGCGTCATACCGACGCCCGCGATGGTTCCGTCGGCAGCGAGGATGACCGCGCCGACCGGTGGGTTGGGGCTGGTGAATCCGCGCGCGGAATCAGCTGCGGCCAGCGCGATCTGCATCGCGGCGTCGAGATCAGCCGTCGACGCCTGTCCACCCTTTGCCATCGAGCGGCTCAGACCGACAGCGTCAGGTGCGGCGACGCCGAGGCGGCCTGCGCGCGCAGCTTGCGCACCGCCTCACCGGGATCACTCGCTCCGTACACCGCCGAACCGGCGACGAAGCAGTCGATCCCTGCTTCAGCGGCCTGCTCGATCGTGGAAGCGTTGATGCCGCCGTCGATTTCGACAAGGAGCGTCAGCTCACCCGAGTCGACGAGCTTTCGAACTGCGCGTGCCTTGTCGAGCACCTGAGGCATGAAGGACTGACCACCGAATCCGGGTTCGACGCTCATGATCAAGAGGGTGTCGAAGTCCTTGAGGATTTCCAGGTAGTCGTCGATCGGGGTTCCAGGCTTGATGCTCAGCCCCGCCTTGGCACCAGCTGCACGAATATCGCGGGCAACCGAACGCGGATCGTCGGTGGCCTCGGCGTGAAACGTGACGTTGTACGCACCGGCCTCGGCGTACGGCGGCGCCCAGCGCTCCGGATTCTCGATCATGAGATGGCAGTCGAGCGGAATATCCGTCGCCTTCAGCAGACTCTCGACCACCGGCAGACCCAGCGTGAGATTGGGAACGAAATGCGCGTCCATCACGTCGACGTGAAGCCAGTCGGAGCCGGACACGGCAGTCGCTTCATCAGCGAGTCGAGCAAAATCTGCGGACAGAATGGACGGTGCAATCATCGGGGAAGCCACGACGCCGAGTTTAGCTGTGTCTCATTGCCGACCGTGCATGCACATCGGAGCCGGTGCAATCAGATCAGTTCTTGACGACGGTGTGGAGCTTTCGCACCTTGGCCGGTGCCTTGATCCGCCACGCGTCTTCGAGCATCTCACCCAACTGCACCTCGTCGATCAGTTCGAGGTGCACCAGGATCGAGCCGTGCCCGTGATAGTGATCGGTGGTGAAGAAAGCCGCCTCGCCACTGGCGAGTAGCGCCTCCTTCTCGTCCAGACCGCACATCACGACCAAAGCACCCTCCGCTTCGGTGCGGAGCCGCGCAAAAGTTTTACCTGCCACCTTGAGTGCCGGGGTGTTGTACGAGGTCGACTCTTCCACGGAGGGAAGAGCCGAACCCAGTACTACAACCTGTTCCCACGTAACCATGTAGGCACCATACGACTACCGATGCCCAGAAGTCATCCGATCAGGCCAGCGGCTTGCGCAAAGCGGCCATGAACATAGCGTCCGTGCCGTGTCGATGCGGCCACAACTGAACCGACGATCCGTCTCCGACGTCCGGGACACCTGGCACCAATGCCTTGGTGTCGAGTTCCACGACGCCATGACGCCGCACCGCATCGGCGACCACAGCCAGCGTTTCCGACAAGTGCGGCGAGCACGTGGAGTACAGCACCACTCCGCCGGGGCGAACCAGTTCGATTGCGGCAGCAAGCAATTCACGCTGCAACTTCACGAGCGGGGCCACATCGGACGGCTGCCGACGCCAACGTGCCTCCGGGCGCCGACGCAGCGCACCCAACCCGGTGCAGGGAGCGTCGACGAGGATGCGGTCGTATCCGGGTTCGAGCCCGGATTCGCGGCCGTCCGCCACGTGTACGTCCACGGGAAGCTCGCGAGTGGTCTTGCGGATCAGTTCGGCGCGATGTTCGACGGGCTCGACGGCGTCGAGTCGCCCGCCTTCGATACCGGCGAGAGCGCCGAGAAGCGCTGCCTTACCGCCCGGACCTGCGCAGAGATCGAGCCAGCGTCCGGAGTCTTCACCTTCGAGAGGAGCAATGCTGAGGGCGCGGGCCACCAGCTGACTGCCCTCGTCCTGCACGCCCGCCAAGCCTTGGCGGACCGCCTCGAGCTGTCCGGGGTCACCGCCGTCGAGATGCACGGCGTACGGCGAGTACGGCCCGATCTCGCCGCCGGTCACCAGTGCTAGCTCCTCGGCGGAGATCTCGCCGGGGCGGGCGACGAGGTGTACTGCAGGGCGGGCGTCGTCGGCGATCAGGACGTCTTCGAGTTCACCGGCAGCAGCGCCGAGCGAGTCGGCAAATACCTGCGCGATCCACAGGGGGTGAGCGTGCTCGAAGGCGAGCCGGCCGACCGGGTCCTTCGGGGCCAGCAGCTCGACCCACTCCTCCTGGGTGCGTTCGGAAACACGGCGCAGGACCGCATTGACGAATCCTGCTCGGCCCTGGCCGTTTTCGGCGCGGACCAGATCGACCGAGGTTGCGACGGCAGCGTGCGGTGCGACACGAGTGCGCAGCAATTGGTACGAGCCGAGTCGGAGTACATCGAGCAGCGTTCCGTCGATCTCTTCGATCGGCCGACCCGCTGCATGGGCGATCACCGCATCCAGCAGTCCCTGAGCACGTGCCGCGCCGTACGCCAGTTCGGTTGCCAGCGCAGCGTCGCGTGCGTCGAGTTTGCGGTCACGCAGGAGCCCTGGCAGAACCAGGTTCGCGTACGCGTCACGCTCACGGACCGCGCGCAGGACGTCACGCGCCGCCAGACGCGGTTGATCGAGCCCGGCGGTTGCCGGATCAGGCCGCTTGGCCTGCTTCGGCTTGGTGTTCTTGCCGCCGCCGGTCTTGGCTCCGGGACCCTGTGTCCGCCGTGCCGGTCGTCGTGATTCGGTCACTGTGCTCGTACCTCCGCGTCGAGTCGGGCACCGCGTGCCCAGTCCCCTGCCGACATCAATTTCTTGCCCGGGGGCTGAATCTGCCCGAGTCGCACCGCGGTGGTCGCGGTACCGATGTACAGACCATCCTTGCGTACCGAGATCTCACCGACTGCCAGGGTCTCGTCCGTGACGGTGATCGGGCCGACCTTGACTCGAAGATCACCGATCATCGTCCATGCCCCGGGCGCGGGTGTGACGGCCCGGATATGCCGGTCCACTGTGGGAGCGGGCAGTTCCCACCGCACGCGGGCCGCGTCCACCGTCACCTTGGGGGCATACGAGACGCCGTCGGCAGACTGCGGAACCGCGTTGATCTCGCCGGCCTCGAGTCCGTCGAGTACCGATTCGAGCAGGGCAGCGCCGTTTTCCGCGAGACGTCCGAGCAGGTCGCCCGCCGTATCGGTGTCGCGAATCCGCTCGGTCATCACTCCGTACACGGGGCCGGTATCCATGCCGGCTTCCAAACGGAACGCGCTGGCGCCCGTCACCTCGTCACCGGCACTGATCGCGGCCTGCACCGGCGCGGCGCCGCGCCACGCGGGAAGCAACGAGAAATGCAGATTGACCCAACCGTATTTCGGAATGTCGAGGACGTTCTGCGGCAACAGGTTTCCGTAGGCGACGACGGGTGCACAGTCCGGTTCGAGGCGGGCGAGTTCGGCCGCGAAGTCGGGATCGGACGCCTTGGCCGGCGTCAGCACCGGGATGCCGTGCTCGTCGGCAAGCAGACCGATCGGCGATCGGGTGACTTTTCGACCGCGGCCCGCCACAGCGTCCGGACGCGTGACGACGGCTACCACTTCGTGGTTGGCGGATTCGATGAGCCGACGCAGTGAAGGAACCGCGGGTTCGGGTGTTCCGGCGAACACGACGCGCATGTCAGCTCTCCCGTTTCGTTGGGCTCTTCGGACTCTGATCAGCCGATCGGCCTGTCGAACGCGGTGGACTGCAACTCACGAAAATGCTCCCGGATGTGTCGGTGGGTGGAACTGTCAGTCTAAGGACTGCGAGAGCTACGACCTACCTCGCGCCACACCGAACCACTTTCTCAGCAATTTCTTTGATCAGAACCCTGCACATTCACCGGTCCTCGGTATTGACTGTTTCTGTCGTCGCCACTCGGCGGAGGCTGATACGGGATACACCGATCACACGGAGGAACTTAGATGGCAGGCATCGACAGTAAGTTCGACAAGGCCTACGCAGGAAAGTCCGTCGAAGAATTGGCGGACGCCCCAGTCGCGGCACTCAACGGCGTAAGCGATTCGGACGCAGAACATTTGAAGGCAGCGTTCAACATCAAGACCGTCCGCGACCTCGGAACGAACAAGTTCTTCCTGTGGGCGCAGGCCACTGCCAAGCTCGCCGAGTAAACATCCCGACCCACGTGATCTCGGTGCTCACGAGTTAGCAGCTCACGAATTTGCAGCTCACGAATTTGCGTCGATGACCACTTGCGGAATATCCGTGCCGAGCGGCACCACGCTGCACGAAGCGTGCCGCTCGGCATCGGGGTCGAGGACCGTCCGGATGACGTCGATCACGTAGGGGTCGTACGGCATGCGGAAGTGGCCGGTCAGGTTAGACGGGCACAGATCCTGGAGGACGATGTTTTCTGCACCGGCACCGCGGAGCGCGATGTTCGAGGACGGCTGGATCATCTCGTCGACAGTGGACCCGATGGTCGTGTAGCGCACTCCGGGTACGGTGTCACCGCCGGCGTTGAGGGCGTTCAACATATCCGACCCCTGCATCTGCTCACGGACAGCTCGAGAAAAGACGTCTTCGACAAAGTCTTCTCCGCCGGGGATCGCACGCACAATGGGAACCAACCCGAACATCACCCCGCCGTAGGTCGGCGAAGCCAAACCGACCCAATGATCGACGTAGGCGTCGCCGCCCATCTTGTTGACGTAGTACCGCGTCACCGTCGCGCCTTGCGAATAGCCGATGACGTCGACCTTGTCCGCGCCGGTCGCGGTCAGCACCTGATCGACGAAAGAACCGAACGCGGTGGCACTACCGACTATGTCGCCGACGCCGTAGGTCTCGTGTGCGACGTCCCCGTCTTCTTCTTTGATCGCACCGCCGTAATTGAGGGCGAAGACGCAGTAGCCGTCAGCTGCCAGTGCCGGCGACATGGCCGCCCAATCCGCGTACGCCTCGGTGTCGGTTCCGTGGGCGAGTACAACCGGTCGGGGATGCGTGGCGGAAGGCTCACAGCCGAAATCGTTCGATCCGGCAGGTGCGGATGCTGGATGAGCATGCGCATATGCCGTAGCAACGGAACGGGTCGCCTGACCCGGACCGACGTCGAGAGGAACGTCCATCGCGTCGGCACTCGCAGACGGAAGCGTCGGTGCGGCACCCGATATAGCCGGCGGTGCTCCGATCAGCAGCGCCACTGCTACCGAAAATGTCAGTCCCACAGACCGTTTGACGCCAGACATTGTTCCTGCTCCTGCTCTGATCCTACGAGGGAGCTGACCGTAACACCAGAAACTTCGAGGCGCATACCCTACCGAACAGTAGGTATCCGACGTCTCAATTGCCGCCTTCATCGGCGTCATCACCGGCAAGCACTCGGTAGAGCGATTTGCGCGCCTCGACAAGCACGTCGGCTGCGGCCTTGACCTGCGCTGGTGTGCCTACAGCAGCCACTTGACCGGCCGCGCCCATCAGCTGGCCGATCAGTTCTCGAAGGTCCTGCTCCGGCTCCCCTACGCTGAGACGAACGTCATCCCACGGCGCCCCGAGATCGGCGCGATGTTCCTCGACGTACGCGACGCCTTCTTCTGTCAGCTTGGCGGTCTTGCGGCCGGCAACCTTTTCGATGATCACCAGTCCTTCGTCCTCGAGTTGGGACAGCGCGGGATAAATGGAGCCCGGACTCGGCTTCCAGACGCCGCCGCTGCGCTCGACGATCTGCTGAATCAATTCGTAGCCGTGCATCGGCTCTTCCGCGATCAACAGCAGAATCGCAGCGCGCACATCTCCTCGACGACCTCGTCCGCCACGTCCTCGCCCGCGACCGAACTGAGCGCCCGGACCGAAGCCGGGGCCGGGTCCGCCGTCTGGACCGAAACGCCCCCGCCGATGGCCTCTGCGTGGCATGTCACCGAAGCCCGGCCGCTCGTGCGGTCGACCGCGTCGTCCACCGTCTCGATCGCCGGGACCATCGCCCGACGCGCCGTCGTCCGTCGGCACCCACATCACAAATGGTGGCCGTTGCTCACGGCCGAAACCGCCGAAGAAACCGCGCCGGCCGAACATCCCCTCGTTCGGGAAACTTGCATCCATCGTCGAACCTCCATCACTATCGTTGATAGTTCGACGATATATCGTCATATCGGGTAGCGCAAGGATTCCTCCGACAACTCGAAACTCAGCCGATGCGGCGTGGGTCGATCTGAATGCGGACCGGACCCGAAGACTTCCGCGCACTGCGCGCGGCCCTCGCATGTGCCAGAGCGTCCGCAAGGCCGCGACCGTCCTTGCGTGGAACGCGGACCAGCATTCGCTCCGGCGCGACACCGCTCTCGTCCTCACCGGAATACGGAAGCCTCTCCCCCGCAGGCAATTCCACTGGTCCGAGCAGTACAGCACTTGCCGGCAGATCAGCTGAATCCACCAACTCCGCAATTGCCGCGGATCCACCGTCGATCGCAGCCATGTGAACGGCCGGAGGAAAGCCGACCTCGTCCCGTTCCTCGAATTGAGACTGTGCGTGCCCCACTGGATCCCATCGGACCAACGCCTGCACCGTCGGGATACCCGAGTCTGCGACAACCACAACTTCACCGCCTTCGGACAGCGGAATCACCATGGCAGCAGCCGACATCCAGCGTCTGAGTGTTTCCTCGGCGGCGCGAAGATCGGGCCGGCCGAGCAGTGCCCAACCGTCGAGCAAGAGCGCGGCGCCGTAGCCGCCGGTCATCACCGGCTCCGCACCCACTGTCGAGACCACCAACGCGGGCCCGTGTGGCAGTTCCTTGACCACATCACTGCCCCCGGACAGAACAACTTTCACACCGGGAAACGCCCGCCCGAGTTCTTCGGCGGTCCGGCCGGCACCGACCACCACCGCGCGCAACGCTTTCGCCCCGCACGCGTGACATCGGTAGGCGGCATCGGCAACCCCGCACCAGCGGCACGCCGGTGTCCCGGCGCCGTCGGGACCTGCCGCAGCGGGAAGAGCCAGTGGGCCGTTGCACCGACGGCACCGTGCCGGGGCACGGCACTTTCCGCAGGCCAGGGTCGGTACGTACCCCCGCCGAGGCACCTGTACCAGGACTCCGTTGCCCTCACCCAGAGCGCGCCGGGCGGCCGCGAATGCAATAGCGGGCAAACGAGCCGCTCTGGCTCCCGGATCGCGGGCCAAGGCTTGATCGCTGTCGGCAAGCGCGGTGATCTTGGGTGCGTGGGCACGAACGACGTCCCGCGTAGCGACCAGATCGTGCGCCCATCCCGAGTCGACGAGTACCTGCGCTTCTGCCGTACGGGAGAACCCACCGATCACGACGGCGCACCCGGCGACGTAGCCACGCAGGACGGCAACTTCGCGGGCATGTGGATACGGCGACCGCGGCTCGGACAAGTTGTCGTCGCCGTCGTCCCAGACGACGACAAGACCGGTCTCGGGCGTCGGCGCAAAAACAGCACTCCGCGTGCCGACGACGATCCGGGCGGTCCCGCGCAGTGCAGCGAGCCACCTCCGATATCGCATGGCCGGCCCCAGGCCCGCGGACAGACCTACCACCGCATCCGCTCCGGAGAGTTCGGTACAAGCGGCGACGACGCGGTCCAGGTCGCGTTGATCGGGCACAACCAGGATCGCGGATTTACCACTTGCCGCTACGGCCCCGGCCAGTTCGGCCAGGCGCAGTGGCCAGTTTTCACCAGGCAACGCCTGCCAGACCGCACGTGGGCTTTTCGACTCGCGAATCGCGGACAGGAAGGCGTCACCGAATCTGTAGAGATGCCAACCATTTTCGATCGGTTCAGGAGCGGACGGCGGCTCGGCGGGCCCCCACGGTTCCGCCTCGACCTTCGCGTGCCGCGGCGGTACCGCCAAACGGAGAACATCGGCGCGGGTTCCGGCATAACGCTCCGCCACACGATCGACGACTTGCGCGATTTCGGCCGTCAGGACCCGCTCGGACGAGATGACGCGTTCGAGCCAGCCGAACTTCCCCTGATGGTCACTGGTCGCCTCGCGCGAGACGATGAAACCGTCCACCAGACGACCAGCGAAGCGGATGCGCACCCGGACTCCGGGCTGCGCATCCGCTTCGAGTTCACGAGGAACGAGGTAGTCGAATTCACGGTCGAGGTGAGCGAGCGGGAGCATCGGCAGCACCCGGGCGACCGGATCGACTTCTGCCGCTACTCTTTCCGCGCCCACCCGCGCCCCGTCTGTACGTCAGTGATCAGAGACCAGCTGCGCTACGCAGCTTGTCGGCGCGATCGGTGCTCTCCCACGGGAGGTCGATATCGGTGCGACCGAAGTGACCGTATGCCGCCGTCTGCGCGTAGATCGGGCGCAGCAGGTCGAGGTCGCGGATGATCGCTCCCGGACGCAGGTCGAAGATCTCGGTGATCGCCTTCTGGATCCGTGCCGGATCGGTCTTCTCGGTGCCGAAGGTTTCGACGAAGAGTCCGACCGGAGCTGCCTTGCCGATGGCGTAGGCGACCTGAACCTCGATGCGGTCGGCCAGACCTGCGGCAACAGCGTTCTTGGCCACCCAGCGCATGGCGTAGGCAGCGCTGCGGTCGACCTTTGACGGGTCCTTGCCGGAGAACGCGCCGCCACCGTGGCGAGCCATTCCGCCGTAGGTGTCGACGATGATCTTGCGGCCGGTCAAACCGGCGTCACCCATCGGGCCACCGAGGACGAACTTGCCCGTCGGGTTCACCAGCAGACGAACATCGGAGGTGTCGAGATCGGTGAGGTTGACGTCGGTCAGCACCGAGTGAAGCACCTTCTCGCGAAGATCGGGCGTCAACAGGTTGTCGAGGTCGATGTCAGCGGCATGTTGGGTGGAGATGACCACGGTGTCGAGACGGACAGCCTTGTCACCGTCGTACTCGATGGTGACCTGGGTCTTGCCGTCCGGGCGCAGGTACGGCAGCACGCCGGACTTACGGACCTCGGTCAACCGGCGAGAGAGACGATGAGCCAGCGCGATGGGCAGCGGCATCAGTTCCGGCGTGTCGGTGGTGGCGTAGCCGAACATCAGGCCCTGGTCGCCCGCACCCTGACGGTCGATCTCGTCGTCGCTGATTCCGTCGACGCGAGCCTCGTGCGAGTGATCGACACCCTGCGCGATCTCGGGCGACTGGGCGCCGATCGCGACGTTGACGCCGCACGAATTTCCGTCGAAGCCCTTTGCGGAGCTGTCGTAGCCGATTTCGAGGACCGTGTCGCGCACGATCTTCGGAATGTCCGCGTACGCAGTGGTCGTGACCTCACCGGCTACGTGAACCTGGCCGGTGGTGACCAGTGTCTCGACGGCCACGCGGGCGCGCGGGTCCTGGGTGAGCAGCGCGTCGAGGATCGAGTCGCTGATCGCGTCACAGATCTTGTCCGGGTGCCCCTCGGTGACGGACTCGCTGGTGAATAGCCGACTGCCGGACTTGCTCACAGATCTCCCTCTCGACGACTGAGTTCTTGACTACAGCTTATTGAAGTATCCGAATCACCGTTCGGTGACCGTTTTGTCATGCTTTGTTAGCTGGGGGCTGAGCCGACGATAACGGTTGGACCGCCTGCGCAACACCCTTGTACTCACCCGATTATCGTGGGGTAACTCTCACCACCGGGCGCGTGTCGCTACTCGGGAAAGAGCTTGACCAGGGCGTCGAGTACTCGACTGGCCATCAAAGCCTTGGATCCGTGTTCGAGAGCGGACTCCGAGCCGTCGGAACCGAGCAGCCAACCGTCGTTGTGATCGACCTCGAACGCCTTGCCCTCGCCGACCGCATTGACCACGAGGAGATCGCAACCTTTGCGGGCAAGCTTGGAGCGGGCATAGGTGAGTACGTCACCATGGGCGTCACCGGTCTCAGCGGCGAATCCGACGATCACCGTTCGAGCATCCAAGTCGCCGTCACGACGCGCTTCGACGAGACCGGCGAGGATGTCGGCATTTCTGGTGAGGCTGATCGAGTCGGGTTCGTTTGCGCCCTTCTTGATCTTGCTACCTTCGACGGTGGTGGGGCGGAAGTCCGCGACAGCCGCAGCCATGACGACTCCGTCGTGTCCCGGTGCGTGCTTTTCCACTGCCAACCGGAGATCTTCGGCCGTCTTGATGTGCACGACGTCGACAGCGGCGGGGTCGGCGAGATCAGCCGTGTACCCGGCGATCAGTGTCACGTGCGCGCCGCGTTGCGCAGCAAGTCGGGCGAGCGCGTAGCCCTGCTTGCCCGAGCTGCGATTACCGAGAAAGCGCACGGGATCGAGCGGCTCGCGAGTACCGCCGGCGGTGACCAGAATGCGGCGACCCTCCAGGTCGCGCGGCAACGCGTCCGAGCGCTCGAGGAGCAACGATGCCAACCCGACGATCTCGTCGGGTTCGGGAAGTCGACCGGCTCCGGTGTCTTTCCCGGTCAAACGCCCGGAGGCAGGTTCGATCACGTGGACGCCGCGCGAACGCAGTGTCGCCACGTTCGAGACCGTTGCGGGGTGTTCCCACATCTCGGTGTGCATTGCTGGGGCGAAGACGACCGGACAGCGCGCGGTCAACAAAGTGGCCGTCAACAGGTCGTCTGCGCGACCCATGACCGCTCGCGCCATCAGATCAGCGGTTGCCGGCGCGATGACGACCAGATCGGCTTCCTGTCCGAGACGGACATGCGGAACCTGCGGGACGTCGTTGAAGACGCCGGTGTGAACCGGGTTGCCGGAGAGTGCTTCGAACGTCGCGCGCCCGACGAACTCCAGAGCGGATCCGGTCGGAATCACGCGGACGTGATGACCGCTCTCGGTGAAGCTGCGGATGATCGAGCACGCCTTGTACGCGGCGATACCCCCACCGACACCGACGACAATGCGCTTACGTATCGATGTGGGCGCGTCGGACACTCCCCCGACACCCGAACGAGGTTCGGGTGCGGCAGATGTGGTGCTCACTCGCCTTCGGTGTGCTCGAGGAGATCAGCGTGGATTTCACGCAACGCGATGGACAGCGGCTTTTCCTGCAGACCGGGCTCGACCAGAGGTCCGACGTATTCGAGGATGCCGTCACCGAGCTGGTTGTAGTAGTCGTTGATCTGGCGCGCGCGCTTGGCCGAGTAGATGACCAGGGCGTACTTGGAAGAGGTGCGTTCGAGCAACTCGTCGATCGGCGGGTTGGTGATGCCGAGCGGGGTGTCGTAGGCAGGCAGAGCGCCCTGACCTGCTGCGGACGCGGCTGAAGTGCTGCTCACTCTTGTGTCTCCTGAATTAGATCTTCATTGAAGAACTAGTTTTATCGATCCGGATATCTGAGAAACGGGGTGGAAATCGGTTCCCGAAGGGTGCGGAATCAGTTCCCAACCAACAAGGATACCAACTCATCGCAAGCACGGCTTACATCCTCATTCACGATGACCGTGTCGAACTCGTCCTGTGCGGCCAATTCCACTCGGGCCGTCTCGAGTCGGCGCGCCACGACGTCTTCCGTTTCGGTTCCACGTCCGGTCAGCCGTTGCACCAGAACGTCCCAGCTCGGTGGAGCCATGAACACCAACAGAGCCTCGGGCATCGCCTTGCGGACAGCTCGTGCTCCGGCGAGATCGACCTCGACGAGAACGGGCTTTCCAGCTTCGAGCGCTTCTTCGACCGGAGCTGCGGGGGTGCCGGAGCGCTGCAGGCCGCCGTGGATTTCCGCCCATTCGAGAAGTTCACCGGAGTCGATCATCCGTTGAAATTCTTCACGGGAGGTGAATCGGTAGTCCTTGCCGTCCACTTCACCTGGACGGGGATCGCGAGTGGTCGCCGAAACACTGAAAACGAGTTCAGGCAACCGAGTTCTCAGCTCGCGAACGACGCTGGACTTACCGACAGCCGAAGGGCCGGCCAGTACAACCAGCCGACCCCTCCGCACTGCGGTCTTGCTCTCTGACACTGTTGCGTCAGCAATCATCAGACACTGCCGCGTCAGCAATCATCACTTGTCGGCTCAGGCCTCGAAGTCAAACTTGGTGAGCAGAGCCTTGCGCTGCCGATCACCGAGGCCACGAAGGCGACGGGTCGGTGCAATCTCCAGCTCGGTCATGATCTCCTGAGCCTTGACCTTGCCCACCTTGGGCAGCGCCTCGAGCAGTGCCGAAACCTTCATCTTGCCCAAGATTTCGTTGTCTTCGGCGTCCTTGAGGACCTGCTTGAGGTCGGTGCCGCCACGCTTCAGGCGCTCCTTGAGCTCAGCCCTGGCCTTGCGGGCAGCAGCTGCCTTCTCCAAAGCAGCAGCGCGCTGCTCATCAGTCAACTGGGGAAGGGCCACGGTTCCTCCGTCTCGTCGTGTGCAAATTTTGTCTATTCCGCTGATAACCAGCAGCGATAGCGACCGTACTCACGCCTGGCGCGAATTGCTAACCCACCCCCCGCGGTCCGATGCAGATCGCGGTGGGTTATGCGCGTCGAATCGATGTCACGGATCGTCACCGTTTTCGGCTGGATCGAGACGAATTCGACGCCACACGAACGTGCGTACAGTACCGAAATAGACTGTAACACAATGTATTTCGACCCATAGCGTGCGACACCCCCGTGCGAGTGTGCGAAATCGTTACCTGCGGGAATGAACGTGGTCGCCGACACATCCAAAATTTTCGAGCATTTTCGACGCCTATGCGCGTGTCGCGGCCCGTTTTCAGGTCTGCAGCGACGATTTCGGATCGCCGGCGTCGACCGTCTCGGGTTCGATGCGACTCACGCCGGGGGCGGCCAGAGCGAGCACTACCGCGAGGCTCGCCCAGAGCAATGAATTCTCCAGCACGAAGCCGACTACCGGGATATCCATGTCCGCGCCGACTCGAGGAAGCCGAAACAGCACTACGACAGCGGTGAGACCGATCGCGATCCAGGACCACACAGGGACCGATCGAGTGCCCTCCCCCACGCCCGACTTGATCGGAACGAGGAGTACACCCACCGCCGGCACCAACCACACGAAGTGGTGCGTCCAGGCAATGGGAGTCACGATTGCCGCCAGCAGAGCCACCACCGTGAAACCGGCGAGATCGCCCCGCAGGCGCTGAGCGCGCCGCGTCGCGACAATTCCGAGGACACCCAACACCGCACAGGCGACGAGCCACGCCGGACCCACCAGGCCCTCGGGAAGTAGCCGCAAGGCCATTCCACGCACGGACTGGTTACCGAACACGGACGGGTCACCGACGGCGACGCGCCCCGAGAGTGAGGCGATGTCGCCGAAGTAGTCGATCGTCTGGCGCGGGAGAACCGCAAAGCCCAGAGCCGTGGCGCCGAGGAAGCCGGCGAGGCCGCCCGCAACTGCTTTCCAGCGCCCGGTGATCACGTAGTAACCGATGTAGACGAGTGGCACCAGTTTGACCGCGCCGGCGATCCCCACCAGCACACCCTCGGGAATCCACCGTGGTCGAGCCAGCACGTCGATCAAGCACAGGAGAGTCAGAAACAACCCGACCTGGCCGTACCCGAGGTGATCGGAGATCGGCGATGCCGCCGTCCACAGGACCAGGAAACCCACGTAGACGACGACTGGCCGCTTACGTGTGAACGGGACTTCGCGATAGCTGAGCACGATGATCGCGGCCAGCATCAGGAGGCTGACGAAACTCCATCCCCACTGGACCGCACCCCAGGAACCCAATGCGACGGGAACGGCGACGAGCGCAGCGAAGGGCGGATACGTGAACGGCAATCTCGCGTTGAACGACTCGTCGTACAGGTTCGAGCCGTCGAGGACGGCCTGACCCGCTGTCCGGTACACGGCAAGATCGTCGCCGTGTACGCCGGTGACGGATTGGAACCCGGTGGCCAGCAGCGCGCACGCCGCGACGAGAAGTCCGATCTGCCACCAACGATTCACCGACGGACGGTACCACCGGGTTCCACCGCTCGAACGAGCCTCGAGGTCACTCACGGATCAGTTCGCCAATGCGGCTTCGATCTCGTCTCGGTCACGCATTGCTGCCTCCCGAAGTGCCGATACCGAAGGACCATGCTTGAGCACCCCACGGGAAGTGTTCGGCAGCAGGAGCTCGGTCGATCCCGCGAAGATGTCTGCGAGATCCGCTGCCGTCGCACCCTGCGCGCCGAGTCCCGGAGCGAGAATCGGGCCGTTGAACTGCGACAGGTCCAGACCGTGGTCCCGAGTTGCACCGACCACCAGTCCGACGGTGTCACGGCCGTCGCCGTTCGCATCGACCGCAGCGTCGACGATCGACTGAGCCACGCTCACACCGTCAGCCGACGACTGTTGAAGTACGCCGCCTTCCGGATTGGAGGTTCGTGCCAGGACGAAGATCCCGCGGGCGTTCTGCCTTGCCAGTTCGAGTGTCGGAGTCAGCGCCCCGAATCCCAGGTACGGCGAAACGGTGACCGAGTCGGAGGCCAACGGCGAATCACCCAACCAGGCTTGGGCGTACGCGTCCATCGTCGAACCGATGTCACCGCGCTTGGCATCCGCGACGACCAGCGTTCCCGCATCGCGAAGAACCGAGATGGTCCGCTCCAACACGGCGAAGCCGGCGCTGCCGTAAGCCTCGAAGAACGCGACCTGCGGTTTGACCAGTCCGACCTCACCGGTGAACGCCTCGACGCAGATCTCGGCGAAAGTCTCGAGACCTTCGGCCGTACGCGGCAGTCCCCACGCGTCGAGAAGCGCGGGATGCGGGTCGATACCGACGCACAGCCGCCCCCGGTCCGCGATCGCGGACCGGAGACGCTGCCCCCAACTGTGACTCACGACTGCTGTGCCGGCTGACGAAGACCTGCGTGCAATTCCTGCAGGGAGTGAACTCCGATGTCGCCGCGAATGGCTGCTTCGATGCCCTGCACGGCAGCCGAGGCGCCCTGCACCGTCGTGATGCACGGGATGTTCGACGCAACCGCTGCGCTTCGGATCTCGTAGCCGTCGACACGCGGGCCGTTGTTGCCGTACGGCGTGTTGATGACCATGGCGACCTCGCCGCTGCGGATCTGGTCGACGATGGTCTCGGCACCGGCCGGAACATCTTCACCCGACTGCTTGTACACCTGCTTGCACTCGATACCGTTGCGCCGCAAAACATCTGCGGTTCCTTCGGTGGCAAGAATGGTGAATCCGAGGTCTGCCAGGCGCTTGACCGGGAAGATCAGCGAACGCTTGTCCTTGTTGGCGACCGAGACGAACACCGCGCCCGTGGTGGGCAACGAACCGTAGGCGGCAGTCTGCGACTTGGCAAAAGCCGTACCGAAGTCGAAGTCGATTCCCATGACTTCACCGGTGGACTTCATTTCCGGGCTGAGCAAGGTATCCACGCCGGTACCGTCGGCGCGGCGGAAGCGGTTGAACGGCAACACAGCTTCCTTGACCGCGATCGGTGCACCGGCCGGGGTGTTTCCGCCGTCGCCCTTCGCCGGCAGAATGCCGCTCGCACGCAGTTCCGCGATGGATTCGCCGAGCATGACGCGGGCGCATGCCTTGGCCAGCTGGACGGCCGTCGCCTTGGACACGAACGGAACCGTGCGGCTGGCGCGGGGATTTGCTTCCAGCACGTAGAGGATGTCGTCCTTGAGGGCGTACTGGACGTTGAGCAGGCCCTTGACGCCGATGCCCTTCGCGAGAGCCTCGGTGGAGCGGCGGACGTTCTCGAGATCCGCCCGGCCCAGAGTGATGGGCGGGAGCGCACACGCCGAGTCACCGGAGTGAATGCCGGCTTCCTCGATGTGCTCCATGACGCCGCCGAGGTACACCTCGGTGCCGTCACACAGAGCGTCGACGTCGATCTCGACCGCGTCTTCGAGGAAGCGGTCGACCAGGACCGGACGATCGTCGGAGATCTCCGTGGCGCGCGAGATGTAGTCGGCGAGGGAAGCCTCGTCGTAGACGATCTCCATGCCGCGTCCACCGAGCACGTACGACGGACGCACCAGCACCGGGTAGCCGATACCTGCCGCGATCTCGCGGGCGCCGTCGAACGTGGTGGCGGTACCGAACTTCGGTGCGGGCAGACCGGCTTCGGTCAGTACGCGGCCGAATTCGCCGCGGTCCTCCGCCAGGTCGATGGCTGCGGGGCTGGTTCCCACGATGGGGACGCCGGCAGCTTCGAGACGCTTCGCCAGTCCGAGCGGGGTCTGGCCGCCGAGCTGGACGATGACGCCGGCAACGGTGCCCGACTGCGCCTCCGCGCGGTAGACCTCGAAGACGTCCTCGAACGTCAGCGGCTCGAAGTACAGGCGATCAGCGGTGTCGTAGTCCGTGGAGACGGTCTCGGGGTTGCAGTTGACCATGACGGTCTCGTACCCGGCCTCGGACAGCGTCTGCGCCGCGTGGACACACGAGTAGTCGAACTCGATACCCTGACCGATGCGGTTGGGGCCGGATCCGAGGATCAGAACCTTGGGTCGCTCGGTCTGCGGAGCAACTTCGGACTCGGCCTCGGGATCGAGCTCGTAGGTCGAGTAGTGGTACGGCGTCTTGGCCTCGAACTCTGCGGCGCAGGTGTCGACGGTCTTGTAGACGGGGCGCACGCCCAGCTGATCACGCAGAGCGCGAACGGCGTCCTCACCTGCGTGAGTGTCACCACCGAGTTCGGGGCGCAGAGCCGCGATCTGGCGGTCCGAGATGCCGTGGTACTTGGCCTGACGCAGGGAAGCCTCGTCGAAAGACTCCGCAGCGCGCAGCTTTTCACCGAGCTCGTGAATCTGCTGGAACTGGTCGAGGAACCACGGATCGATCTTGGTGGCGTCGAAGAGCTGCTCGACAGTTGCTCCGAGCGCGAATGCCTTCTCGATGCCGTACATGCGGCCGTCCTGCGGAACGCTCAGATCGGCGAGCAGTGCATCCAGGCTCTCCGTCTCGATGTCGGCGCCGGTCCAGTAACCCGCACGCTTGGTCTCGAGCGAACGCATGACCTTGCCGAAAGCCTCGGTGAAGTTGCGGCCGATGCTCATGGCCTCGCCCACCGACTTCATCGTGGTGGTCAGAGTTCCGTCGGCACCGGGGAACTTCTCGAAAGCGAACCGCGGAGCCTTGACGACGACGTAGTCGAGCGTCGGCTCGAAGCAAGCCGGGGTTTCCTTGGTGATGTCGTTGACGATCTCGTCGAGCGTGTAGCCGATGGCAAGCTTGGCCGCCATCTTCGCGATCGGGTAACCGGTCGCCTTCGACGCCAGAGCCGACGAGCGGGAGACACGCGGGTTCATCTCGATGACGACCAGGCGGCCGTCCTTCGGGTCCATCGCGAACTGGATGTTGCAGCCGCCGGTGTCGACGCCCACCTCACGCAGAATGTCGATGGAAAGGTCGCGCATCGCCTGGTACTCGCGGTCGGTCAGCGTCATCGCCGGGGCGACGGTGACCGAGTCTCCGGTGTGGACACCGACCGGGTCGACGTTCTCGATGGAGCAGACGATCACGACGTTGTCGCGACTGTCACGCATGAGCTCGAGTTCGTATTCCTTCCAACCGAGGATGGATTCCTCGATCAGGACGTTCGCCGTCGGCGACGCGGCCAGACCGCCACCGGCGATGCGGTTGAGATCGTCGACGTCGTACGCCATGCCGGAACCGAGGCCGCCCATGGTGAAGGACGGACGCACGACAACCGGGTAACCGAGTTCGGCGACCGTGGCGTGTACTTCGTCCATCGTGTAGCAAACTGCGGACTTCGCGGATTCGCCACCGACCTTGGCGACGATGTCCTTGAACTTCTGGCGATCCTCGCCGCGCTGGATGGCATCGAAGTCGGCGCCGATCAGTTCGACGTCGTACTTCTCGAGGATGCCCTGCTCATGCAGCGCCACTGCGGCGTTGAGCGCAGTCTGACCGCCGAGCGTCGCGAGGACGGCGTCGATCTTGTTGCCCTGCAAGGCTTCCTTGGCGATGACCTTCTCGAGGAACTCGGCCGTGATCGGCTCGACGTACGTGGCGTCGGCGAACTCGGGGTCCGTCATGATGGTGGCCGGGTTGGAGTTGACCAGGCTGACGCGCAGGCCCTCCTCCTGGAGGACGCGGCAGGCCTGGGTGCCCGAGTAGTCGAACTCGCAGGCCTGACCGATGACGATCGGACCGGAGCCGATTACCAGGATGTGCTTGAGATCTGTACGGCGTGGCATTAGTTCTTGACTCCGGTTTCTTTCCGTGCGGAGAGCAGGCTGGTGAAGCGGTCGAAGAGGTACGCGGCGTCGTGCGGGCCGGCTGCTGCCTCGGGGTGGTACTGCACCGAGAAGGCCGAATCGTCCAGCAGGCGAACACCTTCGACGGCTCCGTCGTTGGCGCAGGTGTGGCTGACCACCGCGCGGCCGAACGGGGTGTCGAATTCCTGACCGGCTTCGCCTTCGAGCGCGAAGCCGTGGTTCTGAGCGGTGATCGCGATGCGACCGGTCTGATGCTCGATCACCGGGATGTTGATGCCGCGGTGGCCGAACTTCATCTTGTAGGTGCTCAGGCCCAGGGCGCGGCCCAGGATCTGGTTGCCGAAGCAGATACCGAACAGCGGCAAGCCCTGTCCGATGACCTCTTTCGTGAGGTGGACTGCGCCGTCGGCGGTGGCCGGGTCACCGGGACCGTTGGAGAGGAACACTCCGTCGGCCTTCAGGTCGAGGATCTGTTCGAGACTCGCGTTGGACGGCAACACGTGGACGCGGATACCGCGCTCGGCGAACATGCGCGGGGTGTTGGTCTTGATACCGAGGTCGATGGCGGCAACCGTGTACAGCGCCTCCCCGCCCTTCGGCTCGACGACGTAGCCGCTGGTGGTGCTGACCTCACCGGCAAGATCGGCGCCGAGCATGGTCGGCTGATCCTGAACCCGTCGGACCAGTTCGTCATCGGCGGCGATGGCTTCACCGGAAAAAATTCCGGCCTTCATCGAACCGCGAGTACGCAGGTGGCGAACCAGGGCGCGGGTGTCGATCCCGGCGATTCCGACGATGCCCTGCTCTTCGAGCTTGGCCTGGAGCGAACCAGTTGCACGCCAGCTCGAGGTGACGCGCGAGGGGTCACGAACGACGTACCCGGCAACCCAGATCTTGGCGCCGGCACGCTCGCCGGTCGGTCCGACCGACTCGTCGTCTTCGTCGTTCCAGCCGGTGTTGCCGATCTGCGGTGCGGTGGAGACGACGATCTGGCGGTGGTAGCTGGGATCGGTGAGCGTTTCCTGGTAGCCGGTCATTCCGGTGCTGAACACCGCTTCGCCCAGGGTCTGTCCAACCGCACCGAAGGTGGTTCCGCGGAACACCCGTCCGTCTTCGAGGACCAGTACTGCGGGGCTGTTGTCAAAGCCGCTCATGCGTTCTTTCCGTTCTGCTCGATGTCGCCAGAGCTTGCGTCTTCGTTGTCATTCGTCTTGTTCGAAGCGGTCTTGTTCGAAGCAGTCACCGGCTTGACCCAGTCCGGATAAACCGTCTTGTCGTCACCGCGCACGCCCGTGTCGATCTCGGTTCCGCTCGGCAATTCCCAGCGAATCACCAGGACGCCGTCCTTGCTCATGACCTTGCCGGCAAGACCGTTCTCCGTGCGGATCGCGCGGATCGACTTCTCCGGAATCCAGATGGCCGACGCGCCGTCACGCTCGACCAGAATTCCGCCGCTGTAGCGGCTGATCTCGCAGGTGGCGCGGAAACCGAGGTCGCCGACGGCGATACGGTCCTGCCAACTGGGTGCGATGGTGCTGCCGACGTACAGGCCGGTGGTCGGCAGGACGAGCAGTTCACCCAGGGTTGCCGGTACCGTCGGCAGTTCGCCGATCTTGTCTTTCTGGCGTCGAGCGCGTCCACGCCAGCCGACGTACATCAGGCCGATCATCGCGACCCAGAAGATCGCCAGACCGATGATCCACAGTGCTCTGTCCATGACGCGCTACTCCTCGCTACTCCGCAGCCGCACATTCCCGTCGTGTGCGGTGATGCGGCCACGTAACAGTGTGGTCGTGACCCGAGCGGGCAATGTCATCGACTCGTACGGAGTGTTATGCGCGACACTCGCCAGGTCGGGACCGTGGACCGTCCACTCGGCCGACGGATCGACCAATGTCAGGTTCGCGGGCTCCCCCACCTCGATGGGACGGCCCTGATCGTCGAGGCCCACGATTGCCGCGGGGCGCTCGCTCATGACCCGGGCAACACCGCGCCAGTCCAACAGGCCGGGCTGGACCATCGTCTGCACGATGATCGAGAGTGCGGTCTCGAGGCCGAGCATTCCAGGGCGAGCGGCTGCGAACTCGCAGCACTTGTCCTGCTCGGCGTGCGGAGCATGGTCGGTCGCGACGCAGTCGATGATTCCCTCGGCCAGACCCTTGCGCAGCGCGGCAACATCACTGGCCTCACGCAAGGGCGGGTTGACCTTGTTGATCGCGTCGTACGTCTCGAGCCGTGAATCGTCGAGGAGCAGGTGATGCGGGGTGACCTCGGCGGTGATCGAAATCCCTTGGCTGCGAGCCCACTTCACGAGTTCGACGGTTCCGGCGGTGGAGGCGTGGCAGATGTGAACGCGGGCGCCGGCGTCACGCGCGAGCAGTGCGTCGCGGGCCACGATCGATTCTTCGGCTGCGCGCGGCCATCCGGCCAGGCCGAGACGCGCGGCCGTGGGGCCCTCGTGGGCGACCGCACCGACGGTCAAACGCGGCTCTTCCGCGTGCTGGGCGATCAGGACGCCCAGTGAACTGGAGTATTCGAGCGCGCGACGCATGATCAGTGGGTCGTAGACGCAGTGGCCGTCGTCGGAGAACATCTTGACCTTGCCGACGCCTGCGGCCATGGTCGCCATCTCGGCGAGTTGTTTGCCTTCCAGGCCCGCTGTGACTGCGCCGACGGGGTGGACGTCGACGAGGCCGACTTCCTGCCCGCGTCGCCAGACGTGATCGGTGATGACCACCGAATCGGCGACGGGACTCGTGTTGGCCATCGCGAAGACCGCGGTGTATCCACCCAGAGCCGCTGCCGAGCTTCCGGTTTCGATGGTCTCGGTGTCTTCGCGGCCGGGCTCACGCAGATGTGTGTGCAGGTCCACGAAGCCGGGAAGCAGGATCTGCCCGCCGGCATCGATCACCTCGGATGCCGTGGCCGGATCGAGGTCCACGCCGATCTCGAGGATCGTGCCGTCGCCGACGAGTACGTCGGTGGGCTCACCTTCTCCGTAGATCAGGACTCCGCGGAGCAGGACACTCACGGGTGATTCTCCGTTCTCGTTTCTGGTCACAGCGCACCGTCCTCCGACCCGACCAGCAGTCGGAACAAGACAGCCATGCGCATGTGTACGCCGTTGGTAACCTGTTGCAGTACAGCAGTTTTGGAGGAATCGGCAACGGCGGATGCAATCTCCATGCCGCGCAGCATCGGGCCGGGGTGCAGGACCACCGCGTGATCGGCCAGCATCGCCAGCCGCTTCTCGGACAGGCCGTAGTTGATCGAGTACTCGCGCTGCGACGGGAAGAAGCCACCGTTCATGCGTTCGGCCTGAACCCGCAGCATCAGCACCGCGTCGAGTCCGGGCAGTTCGGCGTCGAGCGAATGCGAAACCGTGACCGGCCACGTGTGCGCACCGACCGGCAGCAGTGTCGGCGGCGCAACAAGAACAACCTCGGCACCGAGCATCGAGAGCAGCAGTGCGTTGGAGCGGGCGACACGGCTGTGCAGGATGTCGCCGACGATGGCGATCCGCTTGCCCTCGATGTCGCCGAGACGCTGGCGAAGGGTCAAAGCGTCGAGAAGCGCCTGAGTGGGGTGCTCGTGCGTGCCGTCACCTGCGTTGATGACTGCCGGGCCACCGTCGTCGGCCGCTCCGGTCCACTTTGCGATCTGGTGGGCGGCGCCCGAAGCCGGGTGGCGCACGATGAGTGCGTCGGCACCGGCCGCGCGCAGGGTCATCGCGGTATCGCGCAGGGATTCACCTTTGGACACCGAGGAACTGGATGCGCTGACATTGATGACGTCGGCACTCATCCATTTGCCTGCCACCTCGAAAGACACCCGGGTGCGCGTCGAGTTCTCGAAGAACACCGTCATGACCGTGCGTCCGCGCAGCGTCGGGAGCTTGCGTACCTCGCGTCCCAGAAGTGCCTGCTCGAACCGTTCTGCCTCGTCGAGAAGTTCTACCGCGGACTCACGATCGAGGTCCGCGATGGAAAGTAGGTGCTTCACGCGCTCTTACCCCCGGAGATGACTACCGCTTCCCTGCCGTCGTGCTCCTGGAGGAGAACCTTGACGTCCTCGGACCTCGCGGTCGGGACGTTCTTGCCGACGTAGTCGGCGCGCAGCGGGAGTTCGCGGTGACCACGATCCACGAGCACTGCGAGTTGGACCGCGCGGGGGCGGCCCAGATCGCGCAACGCGTCAAGTGCCGAGCGCACGGTGCGACCGGAGAAGAGGACGTCGTCCACGAGAACGACCAGCGCATTGTCGACGCCACCCTCGGGGACGGACGTGCGCTCGAGCGGGCGGTGCGGCTTGTTCCGGAGATCGTCGCGGTAGAGGGTGATGTCGAGAGATCCGATGGGAAGACGCACACCGGAGAATTCTTCGATCTTGGCGCGCAGTCGCGTGGCGAGGGTGGTTCCACGCGTCGGGATCCCGATCAGGACCACACGAGGGGCAGTTCCCTCGGGTCCGTCGAGTGCGGTCTTCTCGATGATCTCGTGAGCGATCCGCGCGATGGTCCGGCCCACATCCTGGGCGGACAACAATTCGCGGGTTTCGCTACCTGCCTCGGCACCGACCGGCGCCTTCGAGTTACCTGGACCTGCAAGATCGGATGGGCGAGACCCTTCGGGCACGCTCATGCAGCGACCTCCTTCTCCGCCTCACTGGACGGATCGTTAAAGGATGTCTGACGGTCCCCACCCTATCAGCCGACAGACCTGATCCCGCCGTGCGAGCAGCGACTCCGACCGGTTGTGTGCAGACACACAACGCGCTCGGTGACACTCGCACGGCGGTGGTGGAACAAAACTTGCTACTCGGTACCCGAATCCGATTCCTGCGCGCGCTGGGAGGTCGCGGCCGCAGCCGATCGAACCTGCGGCGCCACGAGAACGACCTGGCCGAGGATTCCGTTGACGAATCCCGGAGAGTCGTCCGTCGAGAGCTGCTTCGCGAGTTCGACGGCCTCGTCCACGGCGACAACCGGGGGAACGTCCGTCGCGTGGAAGAGCTCCCACACGGCGATACGCAGAATCGCACGGTCGACGGCGGGCAGACGCTCGAGCGTCCAGTCCTGCAGATGCGAGGAGATGACCTGATCGATCCGGTCCAGATTCTCCGCAACGCCGGACACCAACGTGACGGTGTAGGCCGCGACGGGTGCTACCGCGTCGTCCTTGACGGACAGATCGGAACGCTCCGACGCCAGTGCGACCGGATCGAGGTCACGTGCCTCGGCTTCGAAGAGGAAGTCGACGGCACGCTTGCGCGCCTTGTGGCGTGCACCGAGTTTCTTATGTGTGCCGGACACTCAGGAATTCACACGCCCGAGGTAGTTGCCGTCACGAGAATCGACCTTGAGCTTGTCACCGGTGTTGATGAAGAGCGGGACGTTGATCTCGGCACCGGTCTCGAGGGTCGCAGGCTTGGTGCCGCCGGTGGAGCGGTCGCCCTGCAGGCCCGGATCGGTGTGCTTGACGACGAGCTCGACGGTGACCGGAAGCTCGACGAAGAGGGGAACGTCTTCGTGGGTCGCGACCTGGACTGCCATGTTCTCGAGCAGGAAACGCGACTGGTCGCCGACGGTGGATTCGCTGATCGACACCTGGTCGTAGGTGTCGCCGTCCATGAAGATGTAGTCGCTGCCGTCGTGGTACAGGTACGTCATGTCACGACGGTCGACCGTGGCGGTCTCGACCTTCACACCGGCGTTGAACGTCTTGTCCACTACCTTGCCCGAGAGCACGTTCTTGAGCTTGGTGCGCACGAAGGCAGGGCCCTTGCCGGGCTTGACGTGCTGGAACTCGATGATCGTCCACAGCTGGCCTTCGATCTGCAGAACCAGACCATTCTTGAAATCACTGGTGGAAGCCACTTGCTTCGCGTCTCCTAGGGGTCGGGAAACCGTCTCAGACGACGGTAAGGTCTTTTGCGGTCAGTGTGAGCAGCTCTGGCCCCTGCTCACGAACAACGAGCGTGTCCTCGATCCGTACACCTCCGCGCCCGGAGAAGTACACGCCCGGCTCGACGGTCACCGCCGCGCCGGAAAGAAGTGTACCGGTGCCGAGCTTGCCGATCCCCGGTGCTTCGTGGATTTCGAGCCCCACACCGTGGCCGAGGCCGTGCAGGAACAACTCGCCGTAGCCTGCATCGTCGATCACCGCACGGGCGACGGCGTCGACTGCCGCACATTCGACACCCGGCGCGAGCGCGTCGCAACCGGCAGCTTGCGAACGCGCGACGAGCTCGTAGATCTCCCGTTGCCAATCGGAAACGGACTCGAGCACGTAGGTCCGTGTCATGTCCGAGTGGTACCCACCGACCTGGGCTCCGAAGTCGAGTTTGACGAAGTCACCCGACGCCAGGATCGCATCGGTCGGTCGGTGATGCGGAATCGCCGAGTTGGCGCCGGCCGCCACGATCGTCTCGAAGGAAATACCGTCCGACCCGTTGTCGAGCATCAGATTTTCCAGCTCGCGGCCGACCTCTCGTTCCGTTCGGCCAGGTCGCAGGCCACCGCGAGCGATCAACTGCGCCAACGCGACATCGGCTGCGGTGCACGCGGCTCGCAACAACTCCACCTCGTACTCGTCCTTGACCATGCGCAATTGTTCGACGAGTCCGCTCACCGGTTCGAACCGGATCTTCGGCGCTGCTTCGGTCCAAGCCCGATGTTCGGCGAACGTCGCCACATGTGACTCGAACGCGAGAACGGGCGCCGTGGACTTCTCGATCAAGTGCGCAGCACTCGAACGGGCGATTTCGGCCCGAAGGTCCGGCACCTGCTCTGACACCTGCGTCACGTAGCGGCCGTCGGTGCAGATCACCGTCTCACGCTCGTCGGACGCTGAATCCGATGCACTGACGACGAGCGCCGCATTGGAACCGGTGAAACCGGTGAGGTATCTGATGTTGAGGAGATCTGTGACGAGAATCGCGTCGAGTTCGCGCTCCGAGAGGAGACGTCTGAGGGATTCACGGCGTGTTCTGAAGTCGACCGGCATCCCTCGAACCTACCGCCCGCGCAGACCTGCCGATCAACTCGAAACTCGCGGTTACAGCAATAAGTGTGGGTTAGGCCACAAGGTGTAATGGGTTCTAGTTAGGCTGTACCCATGAATGCGTGGTTGGTACGTGGCCTCGGCATGGCCCTGATACATGTTGTGTTTCGTGCGTTGCTCGGTGCAGCGATCGCACAGTGGCCACTTCAGGGGTCCACCCTGCGCTGGCTGTCCCTGTTGATCGTCATCGTCTTCGCCGCGATCTGGGGTGGTATCGACGGCATTCGTGACCGCCGGAATTTCCCCGAACCCGAGGACGGCGCCGATCTGACCATGCTGTGGCTCAAGGCCGCATTGGTCGGCGGGTTCGTCGCCGGCGCTGCCAGCTGGGCACTCAGCCTGGTCCCCTCCCTCGAACTCACCCAGCAGGGCTTGTTCTTCGAGGTGACCTCCGGTGCGGCGTTCACGATCCTTCTCATCTTCGTCCCCGCCATGATCGCCATCACCGTCGGACGCTTCTTCGTCAGCCGTGAACAGCGCAAGAACGGAACAGCTCCGCAGACCCCGTCCCACGAGCGTCACCACGAACCGGTGCCCGTCAGCGAGGGCTACGACTCCCCCACCGAGCAGCACGCATACAGCGGAGCCGCGATGTCCGTCGAGGAATCCGACGCCGATACCGCGGTCTTCCCGGCGATCGATCTGGGCAAGCGCGAGCAGTAACGCCCACCGTCCACACAACCGAATGCGGCCCCGAGGATATTTTCCTCGGGGCCGCATTCGTGTGGCTGTTTTTTCGACTTCCCTCGTTCAGCCTCGCTCGGCGAGGAACCTGATCGCCAGCGGATACGCGGCGACGCCGAGTCCGACGATCACTCCGGTCACAATCGGACTCAGGTAGGAGTGGTGCCGAAACTCTTCTCGCGCATGAACGTTCGAGATGTGTACCTCGACGAGACCTGCGGTCAGTTCGGCGCATGCATCTCGCAGGACCACCGACGTGTGCGTCAAGCCACCGGCATTGAGGATCACCGGTTCCCCCGCGTCCGCCGCGTCGTGGATCCAACCGAGCAGATCGCCTTCGTGATCGCTCTGACGGACGATCACCTCGACACCGAGCTCCTTGCCTGCCGCGACGCACAATTCGATCAGATCGTCGTGTGTGGTCGCGCCGTAGACCTCGGGCTGACGCTTACCCAGACGCCCCAGATTGGGTCCGTTGACGACGTTGATCCTCACAGCAGGACCGTTCCGCCGGCCGGCCGCGCATCGCGGGCAATCGCGGAGTACGCCGCAACCAGCAGACTCGGATCCGGCCCCTCGAGGCGACCCGGCTTGGCCAGTCCGTCGAGGACCACGAAACGCAGCAGCCCGGCACGGTTCTTCTTGTCGGTCTGCATTCCCTTCATCAGATCGCCGAACGCATCACCGTCGTACGACGTCGGCAGCCCGACGAGATCGAGGATCGACTTGTGACGATCCGCGGTGGCGTCGTCGAGTCGGCCCGCGAGCCGTCCGAGTTCGGCAGCGAAGACCAGGCCGACGGAGACAGCGGCACCGTGGCGCCACTTGTAGCGCTCACGACGTTCGATCGCGTGGCCGAGGGTGTGGCCGTAGTTGAGGATTTCGCGCAGATCCGACTCGCGCAGATCCGCGGCCACGACCTTGGCCTTGACCTCTACGGAGCGCCGAATCAACTCGGGCAGAACAGTTCCCGACGGATCGAGAGCTGCCTTGGGATCGGCTTCGATGAGATCCAGGATCACCGGGTCGGCGATGAATCCGGTCTTGATGACCTCGGCCATGCCGGCAACGATCTCGTTGTGCGGCACAGTCTCGAGCGTCGCGAGATCGATGAACACCGCTCCCGGCTCGTGGAACGAACCGACGAGGTTCTTGCCCGCTTCGGTGTTGATACCGGTCTTGCCGCCCACTGCTGCGTCGACCATCGCGAGCAAGGTGGTGGGGACGTGAACTACCTTGACACCGCGCATCCACGTAGCCGCGACGAAGCCGGTGAGGTCGGTCGCCGCTCCCCCGCCCAAACTCATGATCGCGTCGCTGCGAGTCAGGCCGATCCGGCCGAGCACGTCCCAGCAGAAGCCCGCCACAGCAAGATCCTTGCCGTCCTCGGCATCGGGGATCTCGATACGGTGGGCGTCGATTCCCTTCTCCGCCAACGCAGCCCGTACGGCCTCCGCGGTCTCTGCCAGCGGCGGCTGATGGAAGATCGCGACAGTGCGCGCGCCGTCGAACTCGGCAACGAGATCACCGAGCAGGCCGCGGCCGATCACGACCGGGTAAGGACTTGCGGTCTTCACCTCTACACGTACGGGTTCGGTCACTGCTCCACTACTCCGCTCCGGTTGTTCATTTGTCTTGAAGTTTCGACACCAGTTGCCCGACGACACGCGCCGGACTTCGGCCGTCGGTCCGAATCCGAATCGTGGCCGAACGCCGGTACAGCGGACGACGACGCCTCATCAACTCCTGGTACTTGACCTTGGGATCTCCGCCGGCCAGCAGCGGGCGATGATTGTTCGCCCCCGTGCGGCGAAGCCCTTCGGCGACACTGATCTCGAGGTAGATGACCGTGTGCCCCTGGAGCAGTTCGCGCGTGCGATCGGAGAGGATCGCACCACCGCCGAGCGAGACGATTCCGTCGGTGGCCTGCAACGCTTCGCGAACCACCGATTCCTCGATCTCACGAAACCGAGGCTCTCCGTCATGGGTGAAGATCTCCGGGATCGTCCTACCCGTGGTCCGTTCGATCTCGGCGTCGGTATCGACCAATTCGAGTTCGAGTGCCTGCGCGAGACGTCGACCGATGGTCGATTTGCCGGCACCGGGCGGACCGATGAGTACAGCCTTCGGCTTCATCGATACGTGAGTCCTATCGAGGCGGTCGGGCTGCGATGCCCTCGGCGTAACGACGGTAGTTGGCAGTGGTTTCAGCAATGGAATCACCACCGAACTTTTCGAGTGCAGCCTGAGCCACGACAAGCGCGACCATCGACTCGGCGACGACGCCGGCGGCCGGAACCGCGCACACGTCGCTGCGCTGGTGGATGGCAACCGCTTCCTCGCCGCTCTCCATGTCGACCGTCGCCAGAGCGCGCGGAACCGTCGAGATCGGCTTCATCGCGGCGCGAACTCGAAGAGCCTCACCATTGGTCATGCCACCTTCGATTCCGCCTGCGCGGTTCGTGGAGCGCACGATGCCGTCCGGGCCCGGGCGGATTTCGTCGTGAGCTTCGCTGCCACGACGTCGCGCGGTCTCGAAGCCGTCACCGACCTCAACGCCCTTGATGGCCTGAATTCCCATGAGAGCAGCAGCAAGTCGTGAATCGAGACGCTCGGCGCCGCTGACGAAGGTGCCGAGTCCGACCGGCAGGCCGTGGATGACGACCTCCACGACGCCACCGAGGGTGTCGCCGTCCTTCTTCGCCGATTCGATTTCGGCGATCATCGACTCTTCTGCAGCCTTGTCGAATGCGCGGACCGGGCTCGCATCGATCGCGTCGAGATCCTTGCCCGCCGGCACGGGGCCGACGTACGGCTCGGAAGCACCGATGGAAATAACGTGTGAAACGACCTCGGCACCGAATACTTGACGCAGGAAGGACCGTGCGACGGTTCCAGCGGCTACGCGGGCCGCGGTCTCGCGAGCGCTGGCGCGCTCGAGGACGGGACGCGCGTCGTTGAAGCCGTACTTGAGCATGCCGCTGTAATCGGCGTGTCCGGGACGCGGGCGCGTCAACGGGGCATTGCGAGCCTGATCGGCGAGCAGGTCCGGGTCGACCGGGTCGGCGGACATGATGGTTTCCCACTTGGGCCACTCGGTGTTGCCGATCTCGATGGCCACGGGGCCACCGAGCGTAAATCCGTGGCGGACACCGCCGATGATGGTGACCTTGTCGGCCTCGAACTTCATCCGTGCGCCACGGCCGTAACCGAGTCGACGACGGGCAAGTTCGGACGAGATGGCCTCAGAGGTCACTTCGACCCCCGCGACCATGCCCTCGAGCATCGCGACGAGGGCGGGACCATGGGATTCTCCGGCAGTTATCCAACGCAGCACGCCGACCATCTTTCCACGTCGCAGACCTCAGTTGTCACAGTGGTCCTCCCGGTGAACACAGATGGCCCACACGCACGAGGCGTGTGGGCCATCTCAGAGGTACCTGTGGGTCTAGAACAGGCGGAATCCTCCACCGTTTGCGTTGATGTCAGCCAAACCGATGTTGATGTCCGCCGAGTTGTCGGGAGCGTGGAACGGCGGCGGAAGCGGCTCGAAGCAGTACGGCGGGTAGCCGTTGCTGATCAAGCCCACCAGGCGGTCACCGACGACGAGCGGTCCACCGGAATCACCGGGAATCGAGCACGTGTGCTCGACGATCTCACCGTAGACGGAGTCGTAGCCCCAGGTGATACCGCACGTGTTGCCGGTCGAACGGCCTTCCTTGCACACGATCGTGCCCGGTGCCGGCGGGGCGCCGATTCCGTTGATCGTCGTGCCGCCGACGGTACGCAGCGGAGCTACCTTGGCGTCGTCGAGATCGATCACGGCGATGTCCGAGACCGGGCTCGAGTAAGAGAACCGACCGATGGGTCCGGCCTCGGGCAGGTACTCGGCGAACACCCGGTCCCCGACAACTCCGCAGTGTCCGGCGGTGAGTGCCACGAGAGAACCGGCGTTGTCGTAGCCGACCGCGGTCAACGTGCATGCTGCAACTCGGTCAGGATCGGAGTGATCCACGTCCGGCAGCAGGATTCCTGAGCCCCCGCCCAGTGCCACCGATGAAGGTGCAGGCGCGGCGCCGGCGACGCCCGCTCCTGCAGCCACAGCCGCCAAACAGGCTGCCGCAGCGACGAAAAGCCTTGTGCGCATAGGTTCCCCCGATAATCGAGTGCGAAACGAGATTCGTTTTGTCCCATTTCCGAAACCTCAGTGAACGTCAGGGTGTGGACATTCGGCAAGTCCGACTCGCCGCATACTGGGACCGCGCGCTGGCAATACCCGCATTTATGAAACCGACGGTTACGTCTTTCCTGCAGTTCACCGTCCGTCGTTGAACGGTCAATAACGCCAGACTTCTCGCGGATGTTGCACTCGTCACGTCAGCCAGGCAAACGCAATCGAACCGCAGGCTGCCAGGCACATCGAGGGTCCGTGCGCAATGGGCGAATTATGGGCTACCGGCCCTTGTCTTCGCAGTTCGAGCGCGGTGCCCAGCGTTGCGGTGAGCACCGACGCAGACACCAACGACCACAGCCAGGCGTCCGCTCCCACCAATCCGGTCACGGCGCCCAGAGGAAGCGAGAGCTTCACATCGCCGACGCCCATGGAACCAGGCGACATCACGTGCGCCAGGAGGTGGATTCCGGCGAGCAGTGCCGACCCCACCACCGCCACCCACACCGTTCCCGACACCGTCGCGTAGACCATCACGACGGCGTAGCCCGGCAGCGTGAAACTGTTGGGCAGCCGACGCACAGCCAGGTCGACAGTCGAGATCGCGACGCACCACCACACCACGGCGAGACCGGAAAATAACTGCACCACCGAGGTATTCAGCGCACCGACGACAACCCAGCCTGTTGCGACGGCGCACTGCGGCACACAACAGAAAGTCACGACTGGTCGATAACCGTGTCGCCGCAACCAATTGTCGACGATCGCCCGAGCTCCGAAGCCAGCGACTACCCCCGAGCCTGCCAAGACCATCAACGTCCACATGGTTTCGAGCTTGGCGTCTGGCGTTCACCAGCGGCAGACTACGAATCGTCTTGTGGACTACCTCGACACTGTGAACAGACCTAAGCGATAGCGGCTGCCATCGCCTCTCGCGGAGCGGGCTTGCCCGTGAACTGCTCTACCTGCCCGAAGGCCTGATTGAGCAACATCTCGAGGCCACCGATCACCGTGCCATCGGCCGCCTCGACAACCGAAGCAAGTGGCGTCGGCCAGGGGTTGTAGATCGCGTCGAGGACAAATCGCGCCTTCCCCAATTGCTGGGCAAAGGGCGCTGCCGCTTCCGCGGGAACGGTACTGACCAAGACCGAGGATTCGGCGCAGATCCCTCCTAGCCGTGCGTCGTCGAAGGCGACCAGATCAATGTCCAACCCGACAGCACCGCCGCATTCGATGGCACCGGATGCGCGCCCCGGATCACGCGCGACCACGGTGACCGTCCGAACTCCCATGTCGGCCAACGCGACCAATGCCGGCCGCGCGGTGCCGCCCGCGCCGACAACTACCGCCGAAGTGCCGCTGAGATCGCCGACACCGCCGGCGATCAACGCACCGCTGACTCCGTCGACGTCCGTGCAGTCGGCACGCCAACCGCCGTCGATGCGAACCAGGGTGTTGGCCGAGCCGATGGTCACCGCTCGCGGTGTGCGTTCGGTGGCATATTCGAGTGCTGCGATCTTGCCCGGCATCGTCACCGAGAGGCCGATCCATTCGGGGCCGAGTGAGTCGACGAGGGCAGGCAACTGCTCGCCGGTGCATTCGATCCGCTCGTAGGTCCAATCGCTCAGCCCCAAAGCCGCGTACGCCGCAAGATGCAGCAACGGGGACTTCGAGTGAGCGATCGGGCTTCCGAGAACTGCCGCCTTACGTGGCGTCGCGAGCGAAGTCGCGGTACTACCGTCCACTGTCGAGAATCCCACTTTGCTGTGCCAGTTCGATGTTGGCCAAATGCTCCTCGTAGCTCTTGGTGAAGAGCGTCTGGCCTTCCTTGTTGATCGTGACGAAGTACAACCAGTCACCGGCCGCCGGCGATTCCACGGCCTTCAGCGCGTCGATGCTCGGCGCAGCGATGGGCGTTGCAGGCAGACCCGGCATTGCGTACGTGTTCCACGGCGTGACGCGCTCACGGTCGGCATCCGTGGTTGCGACCTCGGTGGTGTCGAGTGAGTAGTTGACCGTGGAGTCGAACTGCAGAGGCTGATCGACTGCGAGTCGGTTGACGATCACCCGCGCGACCTTGGCCATGTCAGCGGGCAACGCCTCACGCTCGACCAGCGACGCTGCCACCAACAACTGGTACGGAGACATTCCGACCCCGCTGCCGGCTGTCAGAATTCCCGTGGCCTCGTACTTGGCGGCGCTACCCTCGACCAACGACCGCAGGATCTCGGTGGGCGTCGCAGTGGGATCGAAATCCCAACTGCTGGCGGCGATCAGGCCTTCGAGCTGACGGTCCTTGTCCGGCACGCTCTTGACCGACGACATCGCCCATTCGGGCACGCCGAGCGAAGCCAGATCGGAAGATGCTCCCGCAGTGTTCAATTCGTCTGTCGAGACACATTTCTGAGCGGAAACCGGGCCTACACAACTCGCCTCGGAAATGAGGTTGTAGATGCCCTTCTTGAGTGAGCCCGTCTGCGCGTCCGAACTGTCGTGCAGCTGACGCCCCTCGGCGATGACAACACTGCCGACTCGGGAGTCCGGGGCAACCAAGGTGTCGAGTGCGCTCGCGGCGCTACTCTGCACCGGCACCTGGTAGAAGCCGGGTTGCACCTTCTGGATCTCCGACGGATTGGCGATCGCCGCGTTGTAGAAAGCAGCGGAACTCGCGACGACGTTTTTCGCCTCGAGCGTCGCACCGATCTCCGATGCAGTTTCTCCACTGTTGATCTGGATGACCACGGGTGCGCCGCCGGGGCCGGCAAAATCCTCCGCGGTCTTGTTGCGATCCATGTACCAGAGAGCGCCGTATGCACCGACACCGAGGACTGCGATCACCAACACCAGCAGGGCGAGAACGCCGACCTTCTTGCCACGCTTGGCGCGCTTGTTGCGCGCTTCGCGTTGCTTGCGTGCCTCGGCTCGCGACATATGCGGCGGATCGATGTTCTGCGGCAGTGCACGCATGACCATGGTCTCGTCGTTGTCGAAGTCGAACGAACTGGTGGGCCGGCTTCCGCCGCCCTCATCCCACCGCGCGTTCACAGATCGCCCTCCAGTGCAGCGTCCTTCGACGACTCCCCTGGTTTCACAGCTCTACTCCGCTCGTCCAGCCAGCCTTGCAGGATTTCCACCGCCGCAGCCTGATCGATCATCGGTCGCTGGCCGCGTGCCTTGACTCCACTTTCGCGGAGATTGCGCGCAGCCGTGACGGTCGTCAGTCGTTCGTCGGACAGTCTCACCGGAATCGGTTCGACGGCCCGCTGCAGTCGTTTGGCGAATGCAGTCGCGATACCGGCGGCTTTACCTTGCTCACCGCGCAGCGTCTGTGGCAGTCCGACGATAACCTCAACGGCCTCGTATTCGGACACGATGGCGATAATGCGCCGGATATCCGGCGCGTCGGGCCCACGCTCCTTCGAGCGTGGAACCGTTTCCACCGGTGTCGCGAGGATGCCGTCGGGGTCGCTGGACGCGACGCCGATGCGAACACTGCCCACGTCGATGGCGATGCGCCGCCCGCGACCAGGGTCGTCGATGCCGGGGCGATCGGGACCCTGCTGCGTAGCCACCACCGTCAGCTGCCGCCCGCCAGCTCTCCGACTCTGTCCCGGATCGCATCGAGCGCCGCCGGGATTCCTGCGGAGTCCGAACCCGAACCCTGGGCCATGTCGGGCTTTCCGCCGCCGCGGCCACCGATCTTGGGACCGAACGACGCGACCAGCTCACCGGCCTTCACACCGAGACCTTGAGCTGCCTTGCTCGAGGCGACCACGAACGGAACCTTGCCGTCGACATCACCGAGCAGAGCTACGACGGCAGGTTCGGAGCCGAGGCGACCCTTGATGTCCGTGACGAGGCTGCGCAGGTCGTTTCCGCCGACTCCGGCGGGAGCAGGCTCGGCGATGACGAGGACACTGCCGATGCGCTTGGCCTTGGCGACGTACTCGCCTGCCGACGCCAGCACAGCCTTGGCCTTGGTCTGCTCGAGTTCCTTCTCGGCCACCTTGAGTCGCTCGACGAGCGCCTCGACGCGGGCGGGCACCTCTTCCGAAGGAACCTTCAGCGAGGAGGAGAGTCCGGCCAGGAGCGCGCGTTCCTTGGCGAGGTAGCGGTAGGAGTCCAAACCGACGTACGCCTCGACGCGTCGGATTCCGGAGCCGACCGACTGCTCACCGAGCAGCGTTACCTGACCGATCTGTGCGGAGCTTCCGACGTGAGTGCCACCGCACAGTTCCATCGAGAACGGGCCGCCGATTTCGACGACACGAACCTCGTCGCCGTAGTTCTCACCGAAGAGTGCCATCGCACCCATCGCCTTGGCCTTGTCGAGATCCGTGACAAATGTGTTGACCGCGTAGTTCGACGCCACGGCTTCGTTGGTGAGTGCCTCGATGTCCTGCTTCTGGGAGTCGGACAGCGCGCCCTGCCACGAGAAGTCGAAGCGGAGGTAACCCGGCTTGTTGAGCGAGCCCGCCTGAACGGCGTTGGGGCCGAGCACCTGACGCAGCGCCGCGTGCACCATGTGGGTACCGGAGTGCCCCTGGGTTGCACCCTTGCGCCACTCGGCGTCGACGTGCGCGAGCACGACGTCGCCCTCGGTGATCTCACCCTTCTGCACCGTCACCTTGTGCGTCCAGACTTTCTTGGCGATCTTCTGCACATCGTTGACCTTGGCTTCGAGGCCCGGAGCGGTGAGCGAACCGATGTCGGCGATCTGTCCACCGGACTCTGCGTAGAGAGGGCTTCGGTCGAGGATGACCTCGACGTTCTGACCGGCCTTCGCGACCGGGACACGGACGCCGTCGACGATCAGTGCGAGGACGTGAGCCTCGGAGACGAGCTCGTCGAAACCGGTGAACTCGGTGGCTCCTCGGTCGAGCAGTTCCTTGTAGACCGTGAGGTCGGCATGGGCGTGCTTGCGCGCTTGAGCGTCGTCCTTGGCGCGCTTGCGCTGCTCGGCCATGAGCGCGCGGAAGCCGTCCTCGTCCACGGTGAGACCGGCCTCGGACGCCATCTCGAGCGTGAGATCGATCGGGAAGCCGTAGGTGTCGTGCAGTGCAAATGCCTGATCGCCGGCGATGACCGACTTTCCGGACGACTTGACCGTCTCGGCAGCATTCTCGAACAGAGCAGAACCCGAAGCCAGCGTCTTGAGGAACGCGGTCTCCTCGCCGACGGCAACGTTCTCGATGCGCGTGAAGTCGGTTTCCAAAACCGGGTACGACGGCGCCATCGTGTCGCGGACGACGACCATGAACTCGCGCATGGTGGGCTGCTCGCTGCCGAGCAGTTTGGCCGAACGCACGATGCGACGCAGCAACCGGCGCAGGACGTAGCCGCGGCCGTAGTTGCCGGGGTTCACACCGTCGGCGATCAACATCGCTGCGGTGCGTGCGTGGTCGGCGATGACGCGGAAACGGACGTCTGAAGTGTGGTCGGTCCCGTAGACACTGCCGGTCAGTTCGGCGGCCTTGTCGATGACGGGGCGGAGAAGATCTGTCTCGTAGACGTTTTCGACGCCCTGCAGGAGGAACGCAACGCGCTCGACGCCCATGCCGGTGTCGATGTTCTTCTTCGGCAACGGTCCGAGGATCGGGTAGTCGCCCTTGTTGGTGCCCTCGCCGCGCTCGTTCTGCATGAACACGAGGTTCCATATCTCGATGTAGCGATCCTCGTCGGCTTCGGGGCCACCCTCGACGCCGTATTCGGCGCCGCGGTCGTAGAAGATCTCCGAGCAGGGACCGCACGGCCCGGGAATGCCCATGGACCAGTAGTTGTCCTTCATGCCGCGGCGCTGGATGCGCTCTTCGGGCACTCCTACCTCGTCGCGCCAGATCGAGAACGCTTCGTCGTCGTCGAGGTAGACGGTGGCCCACAGGCGCGTGGGATCGATGCCGTATCCGCCGTCCTCGACCGAACCTGTCAGCAACTGCCAGGCGTGGGAGATGGCTTCCTTCTTGAAGTAGTCACCGAAGGAGAAGTTGCCCGCCATCTGGAAGAAGGTGTTGTGGCGGGTGGTGATGCCGACCTCTTCGATGTCCAGGGTGCGGACGCACTTCTGCACGGACGTCGCCCGTGAGTAGGACGGCGTCTGCTGCCCGAGGAAGAACGGCACGAACGGAACCATGCCCGCGTTGACGAACAGAAGGTTCGGGTCGTCGAGAATCAGCGAGGCGCTGGGCACCTCGGTGTGGCCGGCCTTGACGAAGTGGTCGAGGAATCGCCTGCGGATCTCGTGGGTTTGCACTAACCGGTCCTTACCTTCAAGAGCGTCGAGCTATGGGTGTCCAGACTAACGCGTCGGCCGGTGGAACCTGGCAGGCGTCAGCCACGAACTATTCGGCGAAGTTTGCTCACCCGATCGGCGATCTCCCGCTCGTTGCCGTGCGCGGTGGGCTGGTAATAGTCGACACCCACCAGATCGTCCGGTGGATACTGTTGCCGCAGAACACCATCACGTGTGTCGTGCGGGTACTTGTATCCGACTGCGTTGCCCAATTGCTCGGCGCCCTTGTAGTGCCCGTCACGCAGGTGCGGCGGTACCAGTCCGGATTTTCCGGCGGCCACGTCGGCCATGGCCGCGCCGAGTGCGGCGATGACCGCACCCGATTTGGGAGCCGTCGCCAGATGAATGGTGGCCTGTGCCAGCGCCAGACGAGCCTCCGGCATACCGATCAGCTGCACTGCCTGCGCCGCGGCGGTGGCAGTCTGCAGCGCCATCGGATCAGCCATGCCGATGTCTTCGCTGGCGTGAACCACCAGACGCCGTGCGATGAAGCGAGGGTCTTCGCCCGCGGTCAGCATCCGTGCGAGGTAGTGCAGGGCGGCGTCGACGTCTGATCCACGAATGCTCTTGATGAATGCACTGATGACGTCGTAGTGCTGATCTCCGGCACGGTCGTACCGAACCGCGGCCTTGTCGACACTGGCCTCGACGGTCGCGAGGTCGAGCACCACCGGGCCCGAAGCGTCACCGGCCGTGTCCAGTGCAGCTCCGGCGGCAGCCTCGAGTGCCGTCAGGGCTCGGCGGGCGTCGCCGGCCGCCAGACGAACGAGGTGTTCCATCGCGTCGTCGTCGATCGTGATCGCTCCGCCGAACCCGCGTTCGTCGGCGACAGCGCGCTCGAGCAGTTCCTGGACATCCGCAGCGGTGAGCGATTGCAGTTGCAGGACCAACGAGCGCGACAACAGAGCGGAGACGACCGAGAACGACGGGTTCTCGGTGGTCGCGCCGACCAAGAGCACGATGCGGTTCTCGACCGCGGCGAGCAAGGCGTCCTGCTGGGTCTTGGAGAAGCGATGAACTTCGTCGATGAACAAGACGGTTTGTTCGCCGTTCAGCAGGCGGCGGCGCGCGAGTTCGATGACACCGCGGACTTCTTTGACTCCGGCGGACAGAGCCGACAGAGCCTCGAACCGGCGGCCGGTAGCACCCGAGATCAACGATGCGAGCGTGGTCTTGCCGGTGCCGGGAGGTCCGTACAGAAGTACCGATGCGGCGCCGGACCCCTCGACCATTCTGCGGAGTGGCGCGCCGGGCCCGAGTAAGTGCTGTTGGCCGACAACTTCACCAAGAGTGAGCGGACGCATGCGGACAGCCAGAGGAGCACCGGGCGGCACCGAGGACAGGGCGCGCTCGGCTACAGACACGACATCTGGTTCGTCGACGATCGCGGATTCCTCCGGAGTTGCCTCGAACAGGCCGTCTTCCGCCACCACGCCGTCTTTCGCCCCCACACTGTCTTCCGCTTGCCAATCGCTCACGAATCGACGCTACTAGAGACCACCGACGCCCGACACAATCCGCTGTTCCGCCAGCCCTCACCCAGTCGTGAATCCGCATTGGATAGCGTTGTCGCCATGAGCACCTCCGAGATCGCCACCGTCCTCGCGTGGCACGATGCACTCAACTCCCAAGACGTCGACACTCTGCTGCAGTTGTCGAGTGACGACATCGAGGTAGGCGGCCCCAAGGGCGCGAGCCAGGGACTCGCTGCCCTGCGCGAGTGGGCCACCAACGCCGGCATCACGCTCGTCCCCGGAAAGATGTACGTCCACCACGGCGTGGTCGTCGTCGAACAGAGCGCAACGTGGGCGGCCGAACCGGACAAGTCCGCGACCCTGGCCTCTGCTTTCCGAGTCGTGGCCGACCAGGTGACGTCGACGTTCCGGCATCCCGATCTGGCGACGGCGCTCGCGGCGACGGACCTGTCCGAGAACGATCTGGTCTCCGACAACTGAGCGGACTCGACCGAGAAAGGGCGCTCGTGCTTCGTGCACGGGCGCCCTTCTGTGTGTGATAGGTCAGGGCCTCAGCTGAACTCGGTCCGCAGCGCCGCCACGACGTCGCGGGCGTGTGCCTCGACGGCGTCGTTGCCGGCGAGCTGAGCCGAGCGTGCGAGCCTGGCCCAGCGTCCGACCAGTGCGTCGGCGCGTGGAATCGAGAGATAATGTTCGCGGACGGCGGCGATACGCGAATGATCCTCGGGCAGGTACAGATAGGTACTGAGCCAGACCCAGATGAGTTGGGCCTCGACGATCCTGCGCCCCAATTCGGCCTCGTCGGCCAGGGCGGGCCACATCCCCACCACCTCGGCCCGCCAGGCATCGACCATCGCCGACGCCCGCTCTTCGGTCAGGTCGATGTTGCACAGGCAACCGGGGAAAGACACCAACGCGTAGGTGATGTCGAGGAGGGCATCGCGGTAGCCACCCCACTCGTAGTCGAGGAACTGCACGCCGTCGTCGTTGACGATGATGTTGTCGGGGCACAGGTCCGACGGACTGAAGGCACGGAACCGGCCACCGCTGAACAGTGTCTGCGCATGCTGAACCTGCTCGAGAATGTCCGAACTCACATCGATGCCGAGACTTTCCACCAGCATCGCGGGAACACCGGCCACGGCACGTCCCACCTGATCCGCCACTTCGTCGGAACAATGCGCAACCTCGGCTCGACGCAGAAGCGCGGTGAAGTCGTCCTCACGGCCGACGGTCGCGGCGTGCATGCGTCCCATTGCCTGAGCCATGGCCATCAACGTGTAAGTGACGGTGTCCGGGTCGGAGTCTTCGAGTCGGACGCTGATTGCGGTGGCGTCGCCGAGATCACTCAGGATCAGGAGGCGAGCATCGAGGTCGGACGCCAACAGTTCGGCGCCGGGGCGCGCGTCCTTGGCAAGCGCGTTGGCGAACTGATAAGACACCGCTTCACGAAGGAATGCGGTCTCGACGTCGAAGTCACCTTCGGACGCGGCCGGGAGCGCAATCGCTGTTTTGGTAGCTCCCTGGAAGTTGTCGCGGACCTGCTTGATCACCAAAGTTCGGGGCAGGGAGAACGGGTTCTCGGCGACGCGAACGCGCAGCACGACGGTGCGGCCACTCCCCCCGAGATCTACGGGATCCACCAGGGTTACGGGTGCCCCTGTGCGGCGTGTCAGCAACTGCTCAGCAGCTGCGACGACTTCGGAAACGGGGTCTGCCAGTAATGCGGTCATCACCGACCAACTTACCCGTTAGTGACTCCGATCATGCCCAGCTCGTCCGCTCGCAGCGGAGAATTCAAGGCCTCACAGCATCAGAAATTGCCGACTACCTGCGGTGATGACAAAAGTCCCCAATCGCCACACCGGCACACAGTTCTCTCGAGAATTTTGCTGTCGGTGAGCAGAACTCCGAACCGGCGACGTCATGGAGTTTTGTCCTCGTCGACAAATCGAGAAATGCCTTTCAACGCTGCTTCGAATTCCTCGTCGGCCCGGGTTCTGAGCCAGAGAACAAGCACGCAGGCAGTGACGATCCCAAGCAGGTTGACAGCCAGTTGCAGAGACGACAACCCGGCGATCCGCCATTCTCCGTTTGCTGCCGCAACCACCGCGAAACCGGCGGCAGGAACCGTGGTGACAGAGATGAACACCCCGACCAAGGCAGCGGACTTCGACGAGACGAGTGCCAGCATCCCAGCCGCACCGGCAAGAAGCGCGACGACAAACGAAATGGGCCCGACCTTGTATACGAAATCGACCTCGTGGAGTGACTCGAGACTGACGACGTCCATCCATCCGAAGAACTTCACCACGAACGTTGCGGCAAGCGTCACGCCCATCGCGATGGGGAATCCGACGGCAAGCGCGAGAATCGAACGTCGACGCAACCGTCGATCTCGCCGTACGAGTGCGACTGCCAAAGCAGCCAGCGGACCGAACTCCGGACCGACGACCATGGCGCCGACGATCGTGATCTGAGAGTCGGTGACGACGCCGATCGCGGCCAGCAGACACGCAATGGTCAGGAACGCGACGAACAATCCGTTGAGAGTCGACTCTTCGCGAGTGCGGGACAGCAATTCCTCCCACACGACGGAATCCGCGGGATCACCAGGCACGTCACGCTCGGCTTTGCGCGCCGACGCCGACAACACCGTCTCGACCGGTACGAGCGTCATTCCGCCGTCCTCGGCGACGCCGAGTTCGTTCAGGGCATCGACGACGTCGTTTGCCGCCTCACGGGCGACGTCGGCCTCCACCATGTCGCCGGCAGGATGAACCGCGACGTCGCGCATCACGACGATGTGTGTCGCGCCCCGCTGCGACGCGAGCGCACCGAGAACTTGCTCGGTGCGCTCGGTCGGGCAGATCACCCGCAAATGCAGCATGGCGATCCGGTGTCGGCTCTACTTGGCTTCGCCGGTGTCGCCTTCGGACTTCTTGTCCTCTGACTTCTTCTCGGGCTTCGCGTCGATACCCGATTCCTTGCGCTGCTGAGCCGAGATCGGTGCCGGAGCATCCGTCAGCGGGTCGACGCCGCCGCCGGACTTCGGGAACGCGATGACCTCACGGATGGAATCCATGCCGGCGAGGAGCGCGGTGATGCGGTCCCAGCCGAATGCGATTCCGCCGTGCGGCGGCGCACCGAAGGCGAAGGCGTCGAGGAGGAAGCCGAACTGCTCCTGAGCCTCGTCCTCGGAGATACCCATCACCTTGAACACTCGTTCCTGAATGTCCTTGCGGTGGATACGAATACTGCCGCCGCCGATCTCGTTGCCGTTGCAGACGATGTCGTACGCGTAGGCGAGAGCGGAATCCGGATCGGTGTCGAACGTGTCGAAGAACTCCGGCTTCGGCGACGTGAACGCGTGGTGCACGGCGGTCCACGCGGAGTGGCCGAGAGCGACGTCACCGGATGCAGTGGCGTCGGCGGTCGGCTCGAACATCGGAGCGTCGACGATCCACACGAAGGCCCACGCGTCAGGATCGATGAGGTCCTTCTTGCGGGCGATCTCACCACGGGCAGCGCCGAGGAGGGCGCGCATCGGCTTCGTTGCACCAGCTGCGAAGAAGACGCAGTCTCCCGGCTGAGCTCCGACGTGGGCGGCCAGGCCCTCACGCTCGGCGTCGGTCAGGTTCTTGGCAACAGGTCCACCGAGAGTGCCGTCTTCACCGACCAACACGTACGCCAGACCCTTGGCCCCACGCTGCTTGGCCCATTCCTGCCAGGCGTCGAGTTGCTTGCGCGGCTGGCTTGCACCGCCTGGCATCACGACGGCGCCGACGTACTCCGCCTGGAACACGCGGAACGTCGTGTCCTTGAAGAAGTCCATGCACTCGACGAGTTCGATGTCGAAACGCAGGTCCGGCTTGTCGCTGCCGTAACGACGCATTGCCTCGGTGTAGGTCATGCGGTCGATCGGCGTCTTGATCTCGTGGCCGACGAGCTTCCAGAGCGCCGTCAGGATTTCCTCGGCGAGCAGGATGATGTCGTCCTGGTTGACGAAAGCCATCTCGATGTCGAGCTGAGTGAACTCGGGCTGGCGATCGGCGCGGAAATCCTCGTCGCGGTAGCAACGTGCGATCTGGTAGTAGCGCTCGATGCCGCCGACCATGAGGAGCTGCTTGAACAGCTGCGGGCTCTGCGGCAGTGCGTAGAAGCTACCGGGCTGAAGGCGCGACGGCACCAGGAAGTCACGGGCACCCTCGGGCGTCGAGCGCGTGAGCGTCGGAGTCTCGACCTCGACGAACTCGTGATGCGCGAGAACGCCGCGCGCTGCAGCACTTACCTTGGAGCGCAAGCGAATTGCGGAGCCGGGGCCTTCACGACGCAGGTCGAGGTAGCGGTACTTGAGGCGCGCTTCTTCGCCGACCTGATCGTCGAGCTGGAACGGCAGCGGTGCGCTTTCGTTGAGAACCTCGAGTTCTGTGGCGTTGACCTCGATCGCTCCGGTGGGGATCTCGAAGTTCTGGTTGCCCTCGGGGCGAACCTCGACCGTTCCGGTCACGCGAACGCAGTATTCCGCGCGCAGACGGTGCGCCTGCTCGGCCACGTCACCTGCCCGGAAAACTACCTGCGCAACTCCGGATGCATCACGGAGATCGATGAAGATCACTCCGCCGTGATCACGACGCCTGGCTACCCAACCGGTGAGCGTTACGGTCTGCTCTGCCTGCTCGGGTCGCAATGAACCGGCGAGATGTGTGCGCAGCACGGGATTCCTTTCGAACTACTTCCAATAACCGACGACCGACTACTTTGCCTGCGATCCTACGGAGCGAACTGCACAGAGCGGAAACGCGGACCCGCATCGCATGCGAAGCTATCTCCAGAAGTGACGGCAAGCACTTGTTCACGACAGCAGAAAGCGGACATAGATGACCTTCAACGAGGGGGCCCGCGGCGAAGCGGGACGCGTTCAGGTTCAAGGCGGCGGGGGTGGCGGTGGCCGCGGCGGCAAAATCGCGATCGGCGGTGGCGCGGGCGGCATTATCGTTCTGATCCTGGCGCTGTTGTTCGGCGGTGACCCCGGCTCACTCCTGGGTACGTCTACCGAGACTTCGAGTTCGTCGACCGGACTGTCGTCGGTCGACGAGTGCACCGGCGCTCAGGCAAACGCCGATGTGAACTGCCGCGTCACACTGACCGTCGGAAGCCTCGACGACGTTTGGGAACAGCAGTTGGTCAAGCAGACCGGCACGGCGTACGTGCGACCCGAAGTCATTCTGTTCAGCGGTTCGGTCAACACCGGTTGCGGCCAGGCGTCTAGTGACGTCGGTCCGTTCTACTGCCCGGCCGACCAGACTGCGTACTTCGACACGAGTTTCTTCCAACTACTCGTCGACCGTTTCGGTTCCAGCGCCGGACCGCTCGCACAGGAGTACGTGGTCGCGCACGAGTTCGGACATCACATCCAGAATCAGCTCGGCGACATCGGCCGCGCGCAGGCCGACCCGCAGGGTGAGCAGTCGGGTGCGGTTCGCACCGAACTCCAGGCCGATTGCTACGCAGGCGTCTGGGCACATTTTGCGGACACGATTCCCGATCAGGCGACCGGTCAACCGTTCCTGAAGCCCTTGTCAAAAGACGACATTCGCGACGCGTTGTCCGCCGCCTCGTCGGTGGGCGACGACCGTATCCAAAAGTCCACGACCGGTCGGGTCAACCCTGAAGGTTGGACACACGGCTCCTCCGCACAGCGTCAGGCGTGGTTCATGACCGGATACCAGACCGGCCAGATTTCGTCGTGTGACACGTACTCGGCGCGGGATCTGAACAACCCGCCCGACCTCAAGCGATAGCGAATCTCCGAAACCATCCCACCGACAATTTTTTCTGTCTTGACAGATTTAGTTGTCGGTGGGATGGTTTTCTCATGTTGGACGTAGCAGTCATCGATCGCCCCGGAGCTGCCGAGGCGTCGCTCGATCCGATTCGGCAACGGATTCTGGCCGAATTGGCGGTGCCGGGATCGGCATCCTCGCTGGCGCCCCGGATCGGGCTGACACGCCAGAAGGTGAACTACCACCTGCGCACTCTCGAAGACCACGGACTTGTCGAGCTCGTCGAGGAACGCAAGCGCGGCAACATGACCGAGCGAATCATGCAGGCCAGTGCCGCGTCGTACGTCATATCCCCTGCCGCCATGTCGGCGCTCGCCCCGGACCCGGGCCGGTTCCCCGATCAACTCTCGGCGCGCTGGCTCGTCAGTCTCGCAGCGCGGATCGTCCGAGAGGTCGGCGAACTGATCGCCGGAGCAACTGCAGCCGGAAAACCGTTGGCGTCCTTTGCCATCGACAGCGACATCACCTTTGCCACGGCGGCCGACCGTGCCGCCTTCGCCGGCGAACTCGGCGAGTCGATCAACTCACTCGTCGCCAAGTATCACGACGGCAATTCCGAAGGCGGACGCAAACACCGCCTCGTTGTCGCCCTGCATCCCAGCCTCACCACACCCCAAACCATCACAACCCAAGCGATCGACGCGCCCGAAACGGAGAAGTAGCAATGTCCGAGAAATTCGAAATCCGCCGCGAGGTGGTCGTCCCAGGAACCCCCGAGCAGATCTGGGCCGCCATCTCGGCCGAAACGGCCGGCTGGATGTTCCCCTCCCCTCTCGAGATCCCCGCCGACGGCAGCCGCCCGGACAGCCCGATCATCGCGACCTGGGAGCCACCCCGCGAACTCGCCATCCACATGCAAGGCCCCGACGGCTGGTTCAACAACCTCGAATACGTCGTCGAGGCCCGCGACGAGAGCACCGCCGTTGTCCGCTACGTCCACGCCGGAGTGTTTGCCGATGACTGGGACAACCAGTACGACGGCGCGAGCAAGCACACGGACTTCTACCTGCACAGTCTCGGCCAGTACGTGCGGTACTTCGCCGGCAGGCCCACCACCTATGTCTCGGCTGAAGGCCCGGAATCCTCTTCCGCGCCGCAAGCGATGGGAACGCTTCGCAGCGCCCTCGGAATCACCTCGGGCGCCGCTGTCGGTGACTCCGCGTCGGTGGAAGTCCCCGGAATCGGAACCGTCGACGCGATTGTCGACTACATCAACGACTGGTTCATCGGCTTGCGCACCCAGGACGCATTGCTGCGGTTCTACGGCCGAAATGCTTTCGGCGGCACCGTCGACGCGGCCCATCACCTCTTCGCAGAGGGTGCTGACGGTGGATCAGCAACGGCAGCGTGGCAGGGCTGGCTCGACGGCGCGTTCGCCTGAGTCGTCACACTCCCCGCTCTGCTGACACGCGACCGTCGTCGATCGCGGTCAGCAGAGCGGCGTGATCGCGAGCATTGCGCTTGGCGTAGGCAGCCGCGAACTCCCCGATCGCGAAATCGAATTCGGTTCCGTCACCGAGATATTCGGCGATCGCTATCCGATCGGACGAGCGAGCGTGTGCGTAGGCAAGGACCCTGGCGCACAGGCGCCCGTAGAGTTCCAGCCCCTGCGGCACCATCTCTTCGATGACTGCCGACCCTTTACCGTCACGCAGTTGACGAATGTAGAAATCGTGCTCACCCTCGTCGAGCCCCGGCCCTCGTTCCCAGCCGAGAAAGATGTCGCTTGTCGCTTGCATCAAGCGTTGCCCGTTGACGACGCGTTCCCCTTCGTTCTTGAAGGTCGGACCATCGACGTAGCCGGACAATACCGAGGGTTGAGCTTCCTTGACCTGCAGGATCAACGGATCGTCGTCGTCGACTCCTTTCATGAGGATCATCCATGCGCGTGTTCCGACGCTCCCGACACCGACAACCTTCCGCGCAATGTGCGTCATCTCGAAGCTTTCGAGCAACACCCGACGGTCCCACTGCAGCGTGCTCCGATACGACCGAACGCGCTGACGTAGCAACTCCTCGATCTGCGTGAGATCGGTCCCTGCGAACAACTCGTTTGCGGGCACGATCAGCGGCGGATCACTGATGAATTGCCGCCGGCCGTCGACGATTTCGGTGAACTTGCCTGCCGCCTGCACACTGTCGCGGCGACGAGCCTTGTCCAGCGTCGCTTGTGTGCGAGCAAGCATGCGCTTCTTCAGGTCGATCTGGAGAGCCTCGAGCCCGTCCTCGGGTGCGATGTGCGAGTACCAGACTGCAAGATTTCCCAATCCTGCCTGGGTGATCATGGTTTCCCGATACTCGGCCGCGCATCCGCGAACGATCTTCTTCCGCTCCTTGCCCGAAAATCCGTTGTCCTTTGCGGCGATCACCAAACTTGCGGCCAGTCGTTTCACGTCCCATTCGAACGGTCCCGGGTACGTTTCGTCGAAGTCGTTGATGTCGAACGCGAGCTTTCGCTCGGGCGTCGCATAGATACCGAAGTTGCTCAGGTGCGCGTCGCCGCAGAGTTGGCTGGCAAGACCCGAATCCGGACTGCGTGACAAATCGTCGGCCATCACCAGAGCAGCGCCGCGGAAGAACGAGAACCGCGATGCCGACATCCGCCCGTATCGGATGGGCACCAGGTCCTGTACCCGCGACTTCGCCTGCAATTCGAGCAGTGATATCGGATCACGGTCACTCTCTGCCAGATCCGCGAGCGCGGCCAATGGCGTATCTCTACGCGCCTGACGGCCGCGCGCCCGCCTTTCGTCGACCGTGAGATGCTCGGTACGCACTGCTGTCATCTGCCCGACCTTTCACTCGCAACGGCTATCGCTACGAACTCGACGCGTCGGGCGTCGTGCGGCCTCCTGATCCGCGCGCTGCGCGTACCAGGAGTTCCGGACTTGACACCAACGCCTTGCGCCACGGAAGTACCCCGTCGATCTCAATCTGAATCGACAGGCTCAGCACGGTCCTAATAAGAACGATCATGCCCAGAACTGCGGCGTCTGTCAGCGACGGCGACGACGTCACCGTCTTCACCAGATCAGCGGCGACAAGGATCTCGAGGCCGAGAAGGATGACCGCGCCCATGGTCTCGCGCAGAGTACGAAACGCCGAACTACCGTCCCGCGTTCGACTCCATGCGCGCCCCGCGATCACGAATGCGAACACGAACCCGAGAACCATGGCGACAACACCGAGTACCTCGAACCATTCGGTGACCAGCTCGAAGAACCTGATTTTGTCCATGGTCATGATTCTCGAGGTAATGCACCGATAAGTCGAGGTGACACGACGGCGTCAGCTGAAGATCCGCTCGATGTCGTCGAGTCGCAGCTCGGTCGCGCGGGGAGAATAGCCCGAGCCCCACAGGCTGTCGTCGACGTAATGGACGTTCCCCGAGCGGACAGCGGGAAGACGCTCCCAGAGCGGGTTCATCGCCAACTGCGCGCGGACGTCCTGCTGGTCCTGGAATGCGCCCACGATGATCACGTCGCTGGTCACCTGATCGAGTTGCTCCGCTGTGAGTGTGCGCGTGAACTCCTCCGATGTAGCTCGTTCGCCGGGGAAACCGAGGGCGTCGAGAAGAGCGTCGACCTGGTTGTAGACGACACCGTTCTCGCCGGTGCGGAGGAGGGTCACCGACGGCAACGAACCGAGGGCGGAGAGTCGATCCTTGATTGCCAGGAGGCGGTCTTCCGTTCGCGCGTTCAATTCGGCCGCCGCGTCTTCGCGTCGGACCGCGACGCCCATCGAGGTGACCAATTTCTTCATCTCGTCCCACGTGAGGTACCCGTTGAAGCCGGCGAATACTGGAACACCAGTCGCGGAGAGTTCGTCGTAGGACTTTGCCGCATAAGCATTTCCGGCGGTCAGGAGCATGACGATCAGATCCGGCGACGCGCCGATGATCGCTTCCTTGTTCCACGTCCCCGCCGTGCCGAGGTTCGGGATGTTCGCAGCCTCCGGCATCGTGCGCAACACCGCGTCACCGCTCACACCCTCGAGACCGAAGAAGCCGCCGACGATCTTCTCCGGCGGCACACCGAGGTCGAGCACCGTCGCCATGGCGCTGACATGGGCGATGACCATTCGCTGCGGATCCGAAGGGATCTCGACACTGCCCGTCTCGTCCTGCACCGTGACGAGACCGCCTGACTCCAAGCCATTTTCGTCACTGCTGCACGCTGCCAGCAAGGTCGCGGCCGCGGCACCGAGCCCGGCGCCGAGGAAACCCCTGCGCGTCAGCGCATCGACGATGCGTTTCCACTGCTCCTCTGTATCGAGTGTGGTGTTATCGAGTGCGGGCGCCAGGCAGATCGAGTTCGGCACAGTTCGGTCCATTCGTTCGAGCGGTCGAGAATCACCTCGATTGTGGCTATCGAACCGTCGAAACTGAACAGGATTTCGAGCCGACAACTATCGCTGTCCGGTCACACCTTCTTGACGACGCTCGACTTCAATTGCATCGGTCCGATGCCGTCGACCTTGCAGTCGATGTCGTGGTCACCAACACCCTGAACAAGGCGGATGTTGCGAACTTTCGTACCTGACTTGATGCCGGTCGGACTGCCCTTCACCTTGAGCGTCTTGACGACCGTCACCGTGTCGCCGTCCGCAAGAATGTTGCCTACGGCATCTTTCACTACACCCAGGTCCTCGCCGGCACTATCGGTCGGCGCCCACTCGTGCGCGCAGGACGGGCAGACCATCAACGCGCCCATCTCGTAGGTGTATTCGCCGGCGCATTCAGGGCAAGGGGGCAAGGTGTCTTCCACGCGGTTCATCCTATCCACCAGGCACCCGATCCCCATTTTTGCATTTCATGAGGCATTCTTGGGCGAAATATTGCATTCGATGAAACTTTGCACTCTGTGCAATTATGGATGAAATGGGAACCGAAACTCTCGGATTGCGCGAACGAAAACGAATTGCGACGAGGCAGCTGATCGAGCACACCGCCGTCGAACTCGTTCTCGACCTGGGCTATGACGAAGTGACCGTCGAGAAAATCTGCGAAGCCTGCAATCTGTCGACCCGCACGTTCTTCAACTACTTCCCCACCAAGGACGCAGCGATCGGTGGGCTCATGCTCGTCGTGCCAAGTGAGACGACCATGCTCACGCTCATCGGCGAGCACCCGGACGATCCGCTGCGCGGCGCTCTCGCGGTATTCGAGGCGGCGATGCAAATCGTCGACGAGCGACCCGATCTGCTCGCGCATCGACGCGAATTGTTCGAGCGTCATCCCACGCTGTTGCAACAACATCTGGCCACCTTCCACGATCTTGAAGACACGCTCACCCGGATCCTCACGCGGGAGTTGTCGAACAGAACCGAGTATCGCCGCCTGCACTCGGACACAGCCGCTGCCGACGAAGCCACAGCAACGGTCATCACCGCAGGCGCCGCGATGCGTTACGTCTTCCGAAAATGGCAGAACAGTGAACGGGCAAGCCCCAGAACAGATTTGCTCGATCCGGCACTACTCCTGATGGCTCGAATACTGAGGTCCGAGAGCTGATCCACACTCTCGCACCCGCCGTCACTCAACTAAGGAACTACATGTCCACTCGAGAAGCTGCGACCGTCGAGCCCGACGGCACGCATACCGACACCGAGGCCTCGCCGGACAAACGGTCGATCATCCTCGTTTTTGTCGGGCTGATGATCACGATGCTTCTGGCTTCGCTCGACCAGATGATCTTCAGTACCGCTTTGCCCACCATCGTGGGCGAATTGAACGGCGTCAACCACATGGTCTGGGTGACGACGGCATACATCCTCGCCTCGACCGTCATGATGCCGGTGTACGGAAAACTCGGTGACCTGATCGGCCGCAAGGGCCTCTTCATCGGCGCCATCAGCATTTTCATCGTCGGTTCGGTGATCGGCGGTCTGTCCCACGACATGACCACACTCATCGCTGGTCGAGCCGTGCAGGGACTCGGCGGCGGCGGATTGATCCTGCTGTCCCAGGCGATCATCGCCGACGTCGTCCCCGCCAGGCAACGCGGCCGGTACATGGGTGCGATGGGCGGGGTGTTCGCACTGGCTTCGGTTGCCGGTCCCCTACTCGGCGGCTGGTTCACCGAGGGCATCGGTTGGCGTTGGGCCTTCTGGATCAACATCCCCCTAGGCCTACTCGCCATCGCGAGCGCGATGGCATTTCTGCACCTGCGGAAGCCGAACCTCGGCAAGCCTCGCATCGACTATCTGGGCATGGTTCTCGTCGCGACGGCAGCGACGTGTCTGATCCTGTTCACGACCTGGGGTGGAAACACCTACGCCTGGGGATCGGCCGTCATCATCGGGTTGATCGTCGGCTGCGTCGTGACGGCAGTGGCTTTTGTCTTCGTCGAGAAGCGTGCCGACGAACCGGTGATTCCGATGCACCTGTTCGCTCAGCGCAACTTCGTGTTGACCACCGTCGCCGGCCTGATCATCGGAATCGCCATGTTCGGTGCGCTCGCCTACCTGCCGACCTACATCCAAATGGTGACAGGCAAGAACGCCACCGAAGCTGGATTGATGATGATTCCCATGATGGCGGGCCTGCTCGTCGCCTCCATCGGGTCCGGCCAGCTGGTCAGCAAGACCGGCCGCTACAAGATCTTCCCCATCGTCGGAACATCCATCGTCGCTGTTGCTCTGGTCCTGCTCTCACGTCTGACGCCGTCGACCTCACTGCTGGTCTTCGGTTGCTACATCGCACTCATGGGTATCGGACTCGGCCTCGTCATGCAGATCTTGATCTTGATCGTGCAGAACACCTTCCCCGCGGCCGAAGTGGGAACGGCCACCGCGTCGAACAACTTCTTCCGCCAGATCGGTGCGTCGTTGGGCAGCGCGATCGTGGGCAGCCTGTTCGCCTCGCGTCTGACCAATCTCCTGGCCGAGCGACTCCCGGCGAATGGCGGCGCGGTCGGTGGTGACGAGAACTCCTTGACCCCGGGAATCCTCTGGAAGTTGCCGAGCCAGGTTCGCGAGATCATCGTCGGTGCATACAACGACGCGCTGGCGCCGATCTTCCTGTACCTCGTCCCCTTGGTCATCGCGGCGGTCGTGTTGTTGCTCTTCGTCAAGGAGAAGCCACTCGCGACGACGATCGATCGCTCGGCGCCCCCGCTCGAGTAATTGACTATCGTGGCGTGATGTCGCACCCACCGAATACGCCCAGACGCACTCTCGCTGTTCTGGGCGTATTCGGCGTTGCGGTGGTCGTAGTTGTCGCCGGCGCACTGTGGTGGTTCGCGCGCGGCGACGACGCTCTTGCCGGCGAGAATCTCGATTCGTTCCCGGCCGTCGACCACAGCATTCTCAGCGCTCAGCAGAGTGCGCTACTGGGCGTCCTCGAGCAGGAGTGGGAGTCAGGGAGTCCCGGCACCAAATACGCCGAGGGTGTCGAAGAATCGTGGTGTGCCGATTTCGTGAGCTGGTCGATGAACCAGATCGGCACGCCGTTCTCGAACCCCAACTCAGGGTCGTGGCGCATCCCCGGGGTGTACACGCTGCAGGAGTATTACGAGTCCGTCGACGCGTTTGTCCCCTACGGTCAGGACTACCAACCCAAGGTCGGCGACACGATCCTGTACGGCGACTCGAGCCCCTTCGGCCAACACGTCAACGTCGTTCTGGTCAACGACGCCGGCACTCTGACGACCGTCGGCGGCAACGAGAACAACAAGGTCATGCTCCATCGCATCGTCCCGTCGGAAGTCCCGGGGATCGTCGGGTTCGGCGTCATCTGAGCCCGAGCCCCACCGTCGTTGCTTGATGGTTCCTGCGATGTGCAGAGGTGAGGCTACAGATTGGGGGTTGCCGTTGGATGGCACTTGCTATCAACCAATATTCTGATAATTCCGTGTTTCCGTCATTGACAGACATTAGACATCTGTGAAGAAATTTCCCTGCCAACTAGATTCGCATCCAGCTGTCCCCCCACCCAGAACAGGAATTCGATGCGCCCTGGTGAGCTCTCCACTCTCGAGCAGATACAACTCATGGCCCGCGCGGCTGCTGCGCAGGCCATGAGTGCTCCGTCGATGCTCCGACTGCGGCTCGGCCGCTACCCCACTCGCACACCCGAGCTGCGCAAACGCCCACTCCCCGACACCAAGCTGTGCAGCGAAGCGCTCGATCACGCCAGAGGAACCCTGTCCCCCGCGGTCTTGAACCACAGCCTGCGCTGCTGGATCTGGGCCGACGCCTTCGCGCAGATCGATGCGATCGAGTACGACCCCGAAGATCTCTTCACTGCGTGCGCCCTTCACGATGTCGGACTGGGCGCAGAAGGATCGGCCGAGCAGGGGTGTTTCACCTACATCAGTGCCGCAGACGCAGAAGAACTCGCGACCAGAGTGGGAACTTCGGAGAGGTCGGTACAGCGAATCGGCGAAGCGATCCGCCTGCACATGGATCTGACCGTCGACCGCGGCGCGGGCGCTGACGCCTACCTACTGCATGCCGCAGCGCATTTCGACGTTGCCGGTCGGCGTGCGCCCGAAATTCCGCGAGCAACTGTTGATGCAACAATCGCGGAGTACCCGCGAACAGGGTTCACCGACGAGTTCGCGCAGTCGATGCGGCGCGAGGTCGAGCTCCGTCCTCACTCTCGCGCGGCGACGCTCTGGAGATCGGGAATGGCCTTGCCGTTGCGTACCAATCCCCTGGATTGGAAGAGCCGGTAACTACGAAAAGTCCTCGAGCACTGCGGTTCGTGATCCTCCGACGTTCCCGGTATTCACCACGCCCACGGGTTCGATCAACATCACCTCCGCTTCGTCCTCGGCGATCGGGCAATGTTCGACTCCGCGAGGCACAACGAACAATTCACCGGGCCCCAGCGAAACATCTCCGTCGCGCAGTTGGATTCGAATCTGCCCCTTCGTCACCAGGAACATTTCGTCGGTGTCGGTGTGGGAGTGCCAGACGAATTCACCTTTGATCTTGACGATCTTGATCTCGTAATCATTGAGGGCCGCAATCTTCTTGGGCGACCAGTGCTCGGTGAACTGACCGAACTTCTCGCGGAGCGATACCGCTGTTGCCGAACTGTTCATGTTGTTCCTCCCTCGGGCGCGCCACCACCGCGATGACGACCCCGCCACTCTTCGTCACCCGAGGCAGCTGCGTCTTGTACGTTTCTGACATGGATCCCCGCGGCGCACAGATCACCGCGTGGGCACCGAGCCTCGCGGGAATCACCGAGGTCTTCCATGCCGATTTCGTCGGACACGCCTATCCCAAACACACGCACGATCAGTGGTCCCTGATGCTCGTCGACCGCGGCACGATTGCATACGACCTCGATCATCGCGCTCATGGCGCAGCACCAGAGATCGTGACTCTGTTGCCGCCAGGCATCGCACACGACGGAGTTCCGGTCACCGAGGCCGGATTTCGTCAACGAATCCTCTACCTCGACACGTCAGTTCTCGGCGAGGTCCTCATAGGCCCGGCGGTGGACAGCCCCGAGATTCGAGACCCTCTGCTGCGCCACCGCATTGATCAACTGCACTCTGCACTCGGCCCACACGGCGAATCACTCGAAGCCGAAAGTCGCCTGGGGTTCCTCGCTGAAAGATTGAACGAGATCCTCACACCGGCCACAGGTCGATCCCTTCACACGCCGACCGTTGACGAACGCGTTGCCGATCAACTTCGGGACCTGCTCGATGCGCGACTCACAACAGGAATCACGATGCGGGAAGCGTCGAACATCCTGCAACGGAACCCCACGTATCTGATCAAGAACTTCGCGAAGCATTTCGGGCTTCCGCCTCACAAGTACGTGACGGGACGTCGAATCGATCTGGCGCGACGCGCAATCCTCGCCGGGCGCGAATTGGCGGACGTGGCCGTCGACGTCGGATTCCACGATCAATCCCACCTGTCGCGGCACTTCGTCAAGCATGTCGGGGCGCCGCCCGGCAAATACTCACTGAACGTGGCCAGTGGAGCGCGCTAGTCGCAGCACCTGGCACCGGTTTCGTCGAGCAGACACTGGTTCCGGTCAGCTGGAGTCTGTGTCCACTGAATAAAAACGGTGTCAGGTCCCAACGATCAAGCAGCCGTCTCGAGGTCGACCAGGAGGAAGTCCTCGCGCCGCGGCCCGTATTCACGATCGGTCAGCTGATACGAGCGCAACGCACGAGGTGCACGGGCCAACTCGTAGAACCGCTCGGAGCCAGGCACGAATTGCCTCGTAGCCCAACCCCAGTTCGGGCCGTGCGGAAACTTCGGGTCGGGCAGCATGTCGGACTCCATCGACATGAGCCGCAGGCGCCGAACTACCCCGGTCGTGGCGGCATCCGCGCCGAAGTCTATCCACGCCTGACGCGCGTTTGGGTCGTCACGAGGAGTTCCGGCAAGTAGGTGCAATGCACCCGCGACTTCGGCAACCGCCCACCGGCGCGGGTTGTCGGCATTCCAGGAGAGTCCCCACCGGACGGTCTCCCCCAATTCTGGAGGAACAAACCACCGAAAACGCAGACCGTCGATGACTACCGGCGTGATCATCGTGTCGAGGTTCGCCGACGCACCGACCATTCGACCGGCTCGGCCGCATCGTCGAGCCCGAGAACCACGCGAGCTGCATTGCGCCCTTGATCGAACAGGGACTGGCGAACCGTTGTCAGGCCGGCGTCCGATGCGGCTGTTGTGTCGTCCCATCCGACGACTGCGACATCGTCGGGCAGCGCGAGGCCGAGTTCACGGATCGCGTCCAGAACCCCCAGAGCCAGTTCGTCACTCATCGCCAAGATGACATCGGGCCTTCGGCTCTCGGGAACGTCGAGCAGGGACCGAGCCATTCGCGCACCCTCGCTCCGCTCGTTGACGGTGACCACCCCCACCCGCACCGAGGACCAATCGAGGCCCGCATCGCGGACGGCACGCTCGTAGCCCTCGAGCCGATGGCGGGACACCGGAAAGAACGCTTCACCTGGATCCACGTCCATCCGAATCTCGGACCGACGCTCACGATCCCACGGAAGGCTGATCACCGCGGGCCGCTGCGCCCCCGACAACCCGACTGCCCCGATCGCAACGGCGCCGGCAACATCGTCCATCCCGACGAGATCCACACCCTCGTGCAACGGACCACCCTGGATGCATGCGGGTTTTCCGGTGCCGACAATCGCGTCGAGGATGGGATCGTCGAAGACGGTGGTCCAGACGACAAAACCGTCTACTGCCGCCTCGCGAACTCTGTCGACGTCTCCCGGTTTCCCCGAGTTCGGCAGCATCATCAGCCCGGCGTTCGCATCCAGGCACGCTTCGGCGACTCCCGAGAGGAATCGCCGAGCTACTGCGTCTTCGAAGGCGTACGTCAGCTTCTCGCTGAAGACGACCGCGATGTTGTTGAATTTCCCGCTCCGCAAGGACTGCGCCGCCCGGTTCGGGCCCGCGTACTCGAGCTCTTCGGCGGCGGCGAACACCTTGGCCCGCGTTGATTCAGACACGCGCTCGGGCTGCGCGAAGGAGTACGACACCGACATCACCGACACGCCTGCGGCCTTGGCGACGTCGGCCATCGTCGGACGACTCGAACGCTGCGCACGTATGGCCATGAGCATCAGCATAGCGAATGAAAAATATCCATTGCGCAGGCGTGTATCGATACATGTATCGTTACACAACATGAGTGCTCGACTGCCGAAGGCAACCACGCTACGGCTGATGACACTGGCCGGAGCAGCCTTCGCCTACGTGACGGCCGAAATGCTCCCCGTCGGACTGCTCAGCGAAATCTCGACGGACCTCGACGTCACCGAAGGGCGTGTCGGCCTACTGCTGACCTTCTACGCATACGGTGTCGCGGTCTTGACGCTTCCGCTGATCGGAGCGGTCAAAACCTGGCCGCGACGACGCGTCGTCGTTCTGACGGTGGCCACCCTCGCGGTGTCGCAACTGGTCGCAGCATTGGCCGTCAACTATCCGATGCTGGTGATCGGACGATTGCTCTGCGCTGCGACGCACGGAGTGTTCTGGGCTGTCGTTGCACCGGTCGCAGCCACTCTGGTTCCGCGCGGACAACAGGGCAAGGCAATCGCGATGGTGTATGCCGGTACGTCTCTCGCATTTGTTCTCGGAGGTCCCCTGTCTTCGGCGATCGGCCAGTCCTGGGGTTGGCGGACCGCGTCGGCGGCAATCGGTGTGGTGGCAGTGGGCATTGCTTTCTCACTGCATCGTGCGTTGCCAGAAATGCCGGTCGATCAACACCATCGGAGTAAGCCAGACAAACCGAAGCCGACACCGGCGATGAAACGGGCACTCGCCGTCATCTGCGCGGCAACGCTGTTTGCCGCCCTGGGGCAATTCGCTTCGTACACGTTCTTCACACTTCTGGTGGAGGAAAGCCTCGGCTCGTCCGGTGGCATCCGTACCGCGATGCTTCTGGTCTACGGCGCCGCCGGCGCCGTCGGAGTGTGGGTCGCCGGCAAGTACTACGACCGCCGACCGCGTCTCTTCACGCTCATCTCGATCGCGACAGTGGCAGGCGCGCTGGCCATGTTCTGGCTCTTGGCGCCGTCGATGGGAGCGTTCGCAGTTGTCGCCACGATCTTGTGGGGTGCGGCGTTCACCACCGTTCCGATCTGCCTCCAGTCCTCGGTTCTGCGCGCCGTTCCGATCGGGACCGACCGTGCCTCGGCCATCTACGTCGTCGTGTTCCAGATCGCGATTGCAACGGGCGCTCTGCTCGGTGCGGCCGTCGTCGACAGTGGCGGGCTCTCACATCTGGCGGGCATCGGGGTCGCTCTGATGATCGCTTCGTTGGCGATAGTCGGGTTCGGCCGACGCGCGTTTCCCCAGGAACCGGAACGGTCTACTCACTCCCCCACCGACGCGCCGGCCGGACTCTCGTCGTAGATCAGGGTGTATCGCCAGAACAGTCGTCTCCTGATCCGGCTACCTGGCAAATACAACGCGGCCGCGCGTCGGACGTCAGCCATCGACTCACCCGGTTCCGCGGTGGGAGCTGTCATCGCCTTCAGCGGCTCGGAGGCAACCCGTCGATGCTTGACGACGCCGACGACGGGATTGCACACGGTCGCCAACACCGACAGGAGTGCGTCGGTGGCTGTGGTCGATCGATAACACCCGACCACGACGAGCCGCCCGCCCGGTTCGAGCAGGCTACTCAGCTGCTTCATCGATTCTTCGAGTGGAAGATGATGCAACGCTGCGACGACTGTGATCGCGTCGTACTTCGCCTCGGATGCAAAGTCCTCGATCCGCTGCGCGTCGATGATCACGTTCCCGTCGTCGACAAACCTTGCGCGCACGGCGGCCGAGGTTGTCAGGTCGGGTTCCACACCGACCACCACGTCGAACCGCCGACGCAAGAGGTCGATCAGATTGCCGGTCCCGCTCCCCACGTCGAGAGCGCGACCGGACCTGACCCCGCTCAGATTACGTAGAACCCACCGGCCATAGTGATCGTTGTGACTCCACGGATGGCGTCGATTGAAACCGTCCAAGCGAGCAATCACACCCATACCCGACGGTATCAATCCGAGCCCGCGCACCGGCCGTCACAACCGCGGGTCGACCGGCTCCGATTCGAGAGCCAGCACCGCGAACACGGCCTGGTGCGCTCGCCACAAAGGTTCACGGTCGACGAGCCTGGATACCGCCTCCATGCCGAGCGCGTACTCGCGCAGCGCCATCGACTGCTTGTGTCCGAGGTTGCGGTTACGCAATCTCGCAAGCGTCGACGGTTCGAGGTAGTCGGCACCGTAGATCAATCGCAGGTAATCCCGGCCGCGGACCTTGATCCCCGGCTGAACCTTCGCGTTGTACCCCCGCGGTCCGTGAATCTGATTCGCCAGCGGTTTGACGACCATCCCCTCACCACCGTCGCCGGTGAGCGACTCCCACCACTTCGTCGCTTCGAACACCGAGTCCTCGGAACCGAGATCGACCACCAGGCGACGTGTAGTGGTAAATCGACTCGGGTCGGCCGCGGCCAGGCGGTCCAAAATACCGAGGTGCCATTCGTGATCCCGTTCCCCGTACGACTGGCCCTCGGCCGCCAGAATCTGGAACGGCGCGATGGTGACGCCGTCCAGTCCGTTCGTCGGCCACACGTACCGTCGGTACGCCTCGCCGAAGCGCTCGATACTGGCGGCCCGAACAGTTGTCTGTTCGAACATCTCCGCCACGTCCAGGCCCCGCGACCCGGCCCGCGCCAACACGGCCTCGCGAGCTGTGAGGTCTGATCGCCCGGCCGCCGCGACCGACGCGTACTGCGAGCGCAGCAGACCTTCCGCTTTGACGTTCCACGGCAACAGTTCGCAGTCGAGGAGCAGCCAGTCGGTGCCCAGCTCTTCCCACAACCCAGCGGAGGTGACTGCGGCGGCGATGTCGTCGATCAACTGCTGAGTCAGGTCGTCGTCGAAGAACTGGCGGCCGGTGCGGGTGTGCACCATCCCGGTGAGCGCATCCGGTGCGTCGAAGCGGGACTGAGCAACCGATCGATCACGGCACACGAGCACCACTGCCCGCGAACCCATGTGCTTCTCTTCGCAGATCACTGTTCCGATTCCGCCGGCCCGGTATGCGTCGAACGCGGTCGACGGGTGTTCCAGATAGTCATCGGATTGGGCGCTCGCGCAAGGCGCCATGGTCGGCGGTAGGTACCGCAGCCATTGCGGCGCGACCGCGAATCGGCTCATCACTTCCAAGGCGCCGGCAGCGTTGTCGGTGCGAACGGACACTCGACCGCGCAGTTCGGTGTCGACGCCGGTCGTTTCGAGGACGTCGGCGAGATCGAGCACGTCCGGATCACGAGTCGGCGGTGCCAGCGGTACCACCGGCTCGTACCAAACCTGCTCCGCCGGAACCGACACGATCTCTCGTTCCGGGTATCGAAGGGCGGTGAGGGATCCACCGAAGACGCACCCGGTGTCGAGGCACGCGGTGTTGTTGATCCATTCCACCTCGTGCACCGGCGTGTGACCGTAGAGGACCATCGCTGATCCTCGGTAGTCCTGCGCCCACGGGTATCGAACGGGTAAGCCGAATTCGTCCGTCTCACCGGTAGTTTCACCGTAGAGCGCAAAGCTCCGGACTCGACCGGATGCCCTGTTGTGGTAATCCTCCTTGAGACCGGCGTGCGCGACAACGAGTTTGCCGTCGTCCAGGACGAGGTGCGCGACGAGGCCGTCACAGAAGTCGACGACGCTTTCGCGGAACTCCGCCGACTCGGTGGCCATCTGCTCGAGGGTCTCGGCGAGTCCGTGACTGGCCGTGACCTTCTTACCGCGCAAGGCCTTGACGAGTTTGTTCTCGTGGTTACCCGGAACCGCTATCGCATGTCCCGCCGCGACCATCCCCATGACCAGACGCAGCACACCGACCGAATCCGGTCCTCGATCCACGTAGTCACCGAGAAAGACGGCAGTTCGCCCTTCCGGCGGCACCGCATCGACAGCTCTGCCGTCCGTCCCGTAGTCGACGGTGTAGCCGAGTTTCACGAGGAGCGTCTCGAGCTCGCTTCGACATCCGTGGATGTCACCGATGACGTCGAACGGACCACGCTCGACACGCAGATCGCTGCGGAGCGGGTGGCGTAAGAATGTGGCTTCGGAAACCGCGTCCTCACCTGTGAGGATGTGAACCGAACGGAAACCTTCCTTACCCAGCCCGCGGAGCGAGCGAGTCAGCTGTTGGTGCTGGCGGCGAATCACGTCGCGTCCGAACGTCCGGTCAGAGCGTGCGTCGTTTCGTGCAGAACAGACCGATTCCGGAACATCGAGCACGACTGCCACCGGCAGTATGTCGTGCTCGCGAGCCAACGCGACGAGTCGCTTGCGCGCGGCGGGCTGGACGTTGGTCGCGTCGACCACCGTGAGGCGTCCGCGTCGCAAACGCTTGGCCGCGACGAACTCCAGCACTTCGAAAGCATCGGACGTCGACTCCTGTGAGTTCGGATCATCACTGACCCACCCTCTGAATGTGTCACTCGAGAGAGTTTCGAACTCACTGAAGTGACGCGCCGCGAAGGTCGACTTTCCCGAGCCACTGACGCCGATGAGTACTACCAGGGCGAGATCTGGAATCTCGTACACCGTCATGACGTTCGTGCCTCCTTCGTGAAAATTGCCATCTGTGTCGGTCCGCCAAGGACCGGATCAATTGCTCCGACAAGTTCGAACTCCACGCAATAGCCGTGGACTCGGGCCGTTTCGGTTGCCCAGTCGCGGAATTGGGTTCGGGAGAACTCGAACCTGTGATCGGGGTGCCTGAACTCTCCCGCGGCCAATGCCGGATACAGCACGTTGTAGTCGGCATTCGGAGTAGTCAGCAGCACATACTGCGGTGCTGCGTCCACGAAGACCGATCTGACCAGCGCCGGCAGGCGCGCCGTATCGACGTGCTCGACCACCTCCATCAGCACGGCCGCGTCGAAGCCTTTCAAGCGTGCGTCGCGGTACGTCGCAGACGACTGCATCAGAGAGACACGATCACGTTGGGCGTCGGACATTTCGGTGAACTTCAATCTGCGTTGCGCCCGTGTCAGTTCGCGCGCGCTCACATCGACGCCGACAAGTTTGTCGAATTGAGCGTGCGGCATCAGCGCCTCGATCAGTTTGCCTTCGCCGCAACCGATGTCGACAATCGTTCTGACGTGCAGTCGCTGAAGCGTCGCCAAAACTGCGTCGACGCGAAGCCGTGCCAGCGGCGGATCCGGTCGCGGTACTTCGATCTGCGCCTCTGCTTGTTCGGGAATCAGTCGATCGACCACCGATTCGACCAGGTCGCGTCGACGCGCCAGGTAGCGGGACATGATCAGCGCGGAATCCGGATGCGACGCCAACCACTCTCCAGCGACGCGGATCAACTTGTCTGCCTCGTCGGGTCCCACCCAGTAGTGCTTCACGTCGTCGAGGACCGGCAACAGCACGTAGAGGTGCCGAAGGGCACTCTGCACCGTGTGTTCCCCGGTGAGCGTCAACGACACGAAGTCGGAGTTTCCCCACGTCGGCAGGTGCGGATCAAGCTGCACCGGTATCGCGGTCACATCCCAGCCCAGCGGCTCGAACAACCGACGAGGCAATTCCGCATCGCCGCCGCACGGAACCACCGGAATCGAGACGGTCAACGCGAGTTCGGTTCCGACGAGTTCCGGGTGCGACTTGCACGTTCCCGTCAACGCGGTGCGAAACAGCTTCGACAGAGCAACCGAGAGTATGGACGACGCCGCATACGGCCGATCGTTGACATACTCACCCAGCGAAAAGTTGTCGCCACTCTTGCCGCGTCGATACCTACTCTGCACAAGTTCGATGGGGTCGACGTCCACAATCACTGCCACCGTGGTCTTTTCGGCCGAGGCCTCCGGGTACAGAACCGTGGCGGTGCCGATCGCCAAGTCGAAGCTTTGCACGCGGTCGGGATGTTTGTGCAGCAGGTAGCTCAACGCGGTCGCATCAGGAGTCTGCGGGGTCGGGGTGGACGTCAGTGTGAGTAGCACCAGGCGAATGTAGCCCGGCAAACGTCCGGGGCGCCTCCGATTTACGCGCCCGCGGCCGTCAGAACAAAGTGAGAGCTGCTCCCGCACCCACCAGTTCCCGGGGCGCCTCACGCGGCTCACTGCCAGCTGCACTGACGTCTCGATGCTCCGAACGACCACCCAACCCATGGCGCTCGACCAATGGCTCGACACGGCTTGCGAGCCAACGCTTGTATTCGGGAGTGACATACGCGCCCCGCCCGTACAGCTCGCGGTAGCGACGGATGAGCGCCGGATGTTCCTGAGCAAGCCAATTCATGAACCAACCCCGAGTACTCCCCCGCAGGTGCATCGGGAAGACCGTCACACTCGTCGCACCGGCTTCGGACAGTGCCTCGAACAGCCCGTCGAGATGGCTGGTGGAATCGGTGAGGAACGGAATCACCGGCGCCACCATGACATTGCACGAGAATCCCGCGTCGGTGATGGCGCGGATCATCTCGAGACGCGCCCGCGGCGACGGGGTACCAGGCTCGATCTGCTTCTGAAGTGCAGCGTCGTTGATCGCCAACGACACTCCGATTCCGACGTCGACCTGCGCCGCCGCCATTTTCAACAGCGGCAGGTCCCGTCGGAGCAAAGTTCCCTTCGTCAAGATCGAGAAGGGAGTTCCCGATTCGGTCAACGCGCGAATAATGCCGGGCATCAAGCGGTATCGGCCCTCCGCTCGCTGATAGGGATCGGTGTTGGTACCCAGTGCCACCGCCTCCCGCTTCCAGGACTTTCGCGCCAACTCTTTGCGGAGCACCGCGGCAATGTTCGTCTTCACGACCACTTGGGAGTCGAAATCCGCGCCGGCGTCGAGGTCGAGATACTCGTGACTCGGTCTCGCGAAACAATATCGGCATGCGTGCGAGCAACCACGAAAAGCGTTGACGGTGAAGCTGAACGGCAATGTCGACTCTTCGGGCATCTTGTTGAGCGCGCTCTTGCAGAGCACCTCGTGAAACGTGATTCCCTCGAACTCGGGAGTCTGCACGGAGCGAACCAACCCGGCTCGTTCGAGTCCGGGTAGCGCTCCGTCATCTGCATCCAATGCCTGACCCGACCACCTCATGGTCCCAAGTCGAACACTTGTTCTAAGGTATGTCAAGATGGAGCGAATACCCGACCGTGCCTCACCACGGCCGGGAAGTTGTTGGCAGAATTCGGTGCATGTCGAACAGAATCAATATTTCGTCCGGTTCCGAATGGGAACCCAAGATCGGTTACTCACGCGCTGTGCGCATCGGTAACCAGATCGCAGTCTCCGGCACCACCGCTCCTGGTGAGACCCTCACAGATCAGACCCGCGCAGCGCTCGAAACGATCAAGGCGGCACTGGCCGAGGCCGGCGCCTCGCTCGACGACGTCATTCGCACTCGCATGTACCTGCGCGACATGACGCAGTGGGAGCAGGCCGCTCTCGCGCACGGTGAAGTGTTCGGCGAGATTCGTCCCGCCACGACGATCCTCGAGGTCAGCTCGCTGATCGACCCCGCTCTGCTCATCGAGATCGAGGCCGACGCGGTTCTCAGCTGATCGCCAATCCGGACATTTGTGAAATGGGCGCCTAGTCTGAGCCGATGAAACCGATGCGGCTGTATCCGTTGACGCTCGCGCTCGGCATCACCGCCGCTTTCCTCTCGCCCGGTTCTGCACTCGCAGAACCGGGCGAGAGTCTTTCGACGGCTTGCGGCAGCCAGTTGAGCAATGCCGAGGTGGGCCGGATTGCCGAACTCAGCGACGTCACGACCCTGAACGGTGCCGGACTGCCTCGGCTCGAGACCGCTGTCGAACGTCATCGTGAGATCACGTCGATCCTCGTCTCCCACCACGATTGGCGAGGCCTGTTCTCCGTCGGCCTCGACGCTGTCGAGCACGAGGCGGTGATGCCGCTGCAGCGAGACCCCGCGGCCTTCGACAATGACGAGTGGGCCCATTCGGTCAGCTACGAATTGCTGCGAAGGTACCTGGTGAACGTCCATGCGGAGTTCACCGGCACTCCCACAGATCCGGCGTGGAACAACTACTTCACCCTGACGCGTCAGTGCGACGCCAGTCCGGCACGAGTCGCCATGGCCGGCTACAACGCGCATCTCACCGTCGACCTCGCTCACGCCGTCGCCGCTTCCGGAACCACAGCAGAGGATGTCCCCGATTTTTACAAGATCGTCGATTCCATTGCCGTCAAAGGTGGTTCGATCGTGACGCTCACCAAGGCCGAGTACGACGCCGATCTCGGGCCCCTCTGGCGGTTCTACTTCGTCGGCGAAGGACTCGACCGATTGGCCGGAAACTCGCAGCCCTCGGAACTGTTGCTCCGCGCCGCCGACAGCGGATACAACACCATCACGCTGGCCAACGGGTTCGCCCTCCAGAATCCGCAGACACGTCCCGGCGCAGAACAGGAGATCGACGCGCTCTGGCGTACTACAGATTCCGCTCTCGACGTACTCTCGCGACTCGGTGGTCTCTGACATCTCACCCTCCGCTGCCTGAACCGGACACACCTGCGACAATGACCCCATGACGGGGCACTCGACGGGGCAAGGCATGCAGAGTCCCGCCATGCGCCGGGTGCGAGACCTGTTGCGCGGGCCCGCAATTGTCTGCGATGGCCGGGCAACCATCCGCGAGGCCGCGAAGTTGATGACCGATGCGGGCCGCCGCGCTGTTGTGATCCCGACGGAGACAACCGGTTTCGGAATCTTCACCGAAGGTGACCTACGTGCTCGTGTGGTAGTCGGTGGTATCGACAGCAATCAGCCGGTATCAACGGTGATGACGCCGTCAGCAGTGACAGTCGATCCGGATCGATTGGGCGCCGACGCCGTGACCGACATGCTCGAGTACGGATTGCGCCATCTCCCGGTCGTGACCGAGGCAGGCGCACTGATGGGCGTGCTCGAACTCAGCGACCTCCTGACTTCGGCCACCAATCAGGGTTTCGAACTGCGCGCAGCGCTCGCCACAGCACAGGATGACGCCCACCTCGTCGAAACAGCCCGCGCGGTCCCTGTTCTGGTGACGGAATTGGTGGCGTCACGGGTCTCACCGCTCGACATCGGTGCGACGCTGGCGGTGCTGATCGACGTGACGGTCAGGCGCGCCATCGAATTGGTGGTGGACGGAGACGAGCGACCGGATTTCGCGTGGCTGTCGCTCGGCAGCGTCGCCAGACGTGAAGCGCTCCCCTCTTCGGATATCGACAGTGCGCTGGTGTGGGGCGGCGAATCTCATCACGAGGGAGCCGACGCCGCGAAGACGATCCACGACATCCTCGATCTCTGCGGGTTCCCTCGCGACACCAAGAACGCCGTCGCGACCCAGGCCAGGTTCGCTCGGACGCTCCCACAATGGCGCACTGCGCTGCGGAAATGGGTATCCAATCCGTACCAGGACCAGGCCCTGGTCATGTTGTCGATGCTGGCGGATGCCCGCGTCGTCGCGGGCGATCCGGCGTTGGATCCTCGCCCTGCGGCGTTGGATCAACTGCGACTGCACCCGGCCGTCATGCGACTGCTCCTTCGCGAAGCCGTCGGAGACAAGGCAAAGCTCCATTCGTTCAAGGACGTGATGACGCGTCGGACCGGAACCGTCGACCTCAAAGCCAGCGCCGTCCAACCGATCGTGAACATCGCTCGTTGGGCGGGGATTTCCGTGGGCGCCCGCACGAGTTCGACACTCGAACGCCTCAAGGCTGCAGCGGGAAGCGGTTTCCTACTCGACGACGACGCCCAGGTACTGATCGAATCTTTCGAGGTGTTGCAGCAGATTCGTGTCCGCCACCAGACCGATCAGTTCGCGGCAGGTCGGCCACCGACCGACGAAGTCGTGATCTCCGAACTCACTCCGCTCTCGCGGAGCTTGCTGAGCAATGCAGTGCGCGAGGTCGCAGGTGTGCAACGACGACTCGAATATGCCGCGTCCGCGTCGGCGCTACCCGACATCGACCCGTGAATCGCACTGCGCTCGAACAGGTTCTAGCGGCGGAGCGCCTCGAAGGCTGGGATCCGAGTAACGAGCAGATCGCGGAACTCGAGGCCGTCATGATCGGGATGCTCTCTCGGCGTGAGTATTTCGAGCAGGAATTAGCGCGAGCAGTCGGCCTCTCGTCTGCAATTCCCCCGCGAATCCGCTGGCGAAGATCAGCGCCGTACGTCTATCGCGGTACATCGGTGCTCGAGAACAATTTCGACGTGCGAGATCCCGCCGCACTGCAATCACTCGAGTTCGCGGCGACCGCGCTTCGTCTGGGTGAGGCGCATCTCGGCAGCGACCTCGTACCGCACACGCGAGACACAGCCGAACTTCTCCTACTTCACCAGCACGTTTTCCAAGATCTGTACCAGTGGGCCGGCCATATCAGAACCGTCGACATCAGGAAAGGTGCGGCAACGTTTGCTCCGGTCTCGGCGATTCGGAACTACCTGTCCGAGGTGGAAGAGATCATCGCCGCCGTCGATTGGGTAGCGCTCGATCACGGCGCTGCGTCGTTCGCGCTCGCATCGGTGTACTCGACGCTCAATCATGCCCACCCGTTTCGGGAAGGAAACGGGCGAACCGGAACCCTCTTCCTGCACCGACTCGCCGCCGACACCCGGTATCAGCTCGACTTGTCGCGGGTGAGCAGAACCGAGTGGGTATCCGCGTCGAGGGATTCTGCGCCTTTCCGGCCCACCGGAACCCCGTCACCTCGCCCGTTCACCGATCTGTTCAATCGCGCGCTGACTCGCTGACGCAGACATCTGCAACCGTTCCAGGCGGACTGAACACCTTTACTACTGAGTGAGCACCGCTTCCGACACTCTGGAAGCGGTGCTCACTTGAGGAAAAGGGTGCTCACTCGACCATCAACCGGGCAGCGCGAACTCCCCTGCGTCGGACCAGCGCTGACGCTCGGCCCCGAACGCGACGGACTGCATCGCGCGAAACTCCTCGATCGAGCGCGAGTTCGACGCGAGGAACTCCTGATGCTCGGCCAGCGAGAAGCTGCCGTCCTCGATCTCGACGCCCCCGCCGCGGCCGGCGGCGGTGTCCGCGCGCAGATCCATCAACTCTTCCGGCTCGACGGGGTACCAGGAGATCCGGTCGAAGAATCGCAGCAACCACGGAGTGCCCTCCTCGAACGGCCCGGACTTCGCGGGGTGGCGGTGATTCCACACCTGCGTCGTACGTCCGACGAACTGGTACCCGCCTGGGCCTTCCATGCCGTAGATGCAGAGGTACGCCCCACCGATCCCGACGGCGTTTTCGGGGGTCCAGGTGCGGGCGGGGTTGTACTTGGTCGTGACCAGACGATGACGCGGATCGAGCGGCGTCGCGACCGGCGCTCCGAGGTAGACGTCACCGAGTCCGAGCACCATGTATTCGGCGCCGAAGACGGTGTCGAACACGTCGTTCACGGATTCGAGACCGTTCATCCGGCGGATGAACTCGATGTTCCACGGGCACCACGGCGCGTCGGCGCGAACCCCGTGCATGTACCGCTGGATCGCTTCGCGCGTAGCCGGGTCGTCCCACGACAGTGGCATCCGCACAGTGCGACTGGGCACAACGAGTTCGTTGGCCGCCGGCAAGGTGTCCTCCGCCTCGGCGAGCATTCCCATCAGCTTGCCGACGGGCAGCACGTCCGGGTCGACGCGGACCTGCAGGCTGCGGATTCCCGGGGTGAGATCGAGTAGTCCGGCCGGCTTCTCGGCGTCGAGTCGCTGATGCAGTGCATGAGCACGCGCACGTAACGCCAGGTCGAGATTCATGTCGCCGTATTCGACCAACACGTTGTCATCGCCTGAGCGCCGGTACGTGACCGCGGTGTCGCCGTCACGGCGGGCTATGACGCCGTCGTCGCCGTCACCACCGGAGGAATGAACAACCGAATTGGACGCTCGACGCGATACTCCGAGGTCACGCCGGGAGGCTGCCCGTTCGGCGCGGACCGGCACGAAGCGAATCTTGTTCCCGGGAGCCAACTGTCCGAGCTTCCAGCGATCAGCGGACACCACCGTGATCGGGCAGACGAAGCCGCCGAGGCTCGGTCCGTCGGGTCCGAGGAGGATGGGCGTGTCGCCGGTGAAGTCGAGTGCACCGATCGAATACGCGTTGTCGTGGATGTTCGAAGGGTGAAGTCCGGCTTCGCCGCCGGTGGTTCTGGCCCAGTCTGGTTTCGGACCTATCAACCGGACACCGGTGCGGTCGGAGTTGAAGTGGACCTCGTACTCGGTCGCGTACAGCGTGTCGATGTCGGAGCGGGTGAAGAACTCCGGCGCCCCGTGCGGGCCCTCGGTCACCGCAAGTTCCCAGCACGTGTGTATCGCCGGAACATGCTCGGCGGGAACAGCTCCCGCGACCCCGGTCGCCTGTCCGAGTTTGAGAACGTCTCCTGCCCGCAGAGTCCTACCTTCGTGTCCCCCGAACCTGCCCAGGGTGAAGGTCGACGCACTGCCGAGATAGTCGTCGGTCTCGATTCCGCCCTGTACGAGTACGTAGATGCGCAGTCCCGGGCCGCTGACCGTTCCGACGTCGAGCACCGATCCAGCGGGGACGAAAACTGGTCGCCACTGACCGTGTACGACGCCGTCGACGGTCACCGACACCGGGGCACCTGTGATGCAGACCGTGGTGTCTTCGTCGAACGTCATGGCAGGTCCGGCCATCGCGCATTCGATGCCGGGGGCGCCTTCGGGGTTTCCGAGTGCGGTGTTTCCCAACCGAAACGACAGGTCGTCCATCGGGCCCGATGGTGGGACTCCGATCTGCCAGTATCCGACGCGTCCTGGATAGTCCTGAACCGTCGTCAGCATTCCGGGACGCACGATGGTCAGTTTTGCGTTCATTCGTCTGCTCCCGGCCGTGTGACGATCATGCGGACGGCCGTGGGATCGAAGCCGTTGCACGGGTTGTTGATCTGCGGGCAGTTGGACACGAGGACGAGCACGTCACGTTCGGCACGCAACGCGAGCCGCTTGCCTGGTGCCGACAGTCCGTCGACGATTCCGAGTGTGCCGTCGGGGTCGACCGGGACGTTCATGAAGAAGTTGATGTTGGACACCAGGTCCCGCTTACCGAGCCCCCATTTTGCGCCCTCGACGAGGAAGTTCTCGACGCACGCGTGCTGATGCTTGGTGTGGTGGCCGTATCGCAGGGTGTTCGATTCCTGTGAGCACGCGCCGCCGACGGTGTCGTGGTTTCCGACCTCGTCTGCGACCAGGGTCATGAGTGGAGTTCCGTCGTCACTGCGGAGCACGGAGCCTGTGGACAGAAACAGGTTCTTCTGGGCTGTGACCGTCGCTGCTGCCGAGTACCGAACGCTGTGATCGTCACCGGCGTAGACGAGGGTGTCGACGGCTTGATTTCCGTGTAGATCGACGATGGTCAGAACGTCACCGGCACGGACAACTGCGGACCACGGCCCGAATGCGTCAGCAATCTCGTCGAGGATCACCGTTCCGGGAACGAGGGCGGGGACATCCAAGGTGGTGGTCATGCGATCTCCTCCAAGTTCGAAGCCGTCCAGGCATCTTCGGTATTGAGCACTGCGCGTTGGTATTCCGGCCCGAGATCGTCAAGGCTGCCGAGTTCGTCGGCGGCCTTCCACGCGAGCACTTCGAGGGACGTGGTGGGAAACTGCGGCGCCGGATCGAGTGGGTGCGCGGTGTTGGCGATCATCACGATGACCGGCAGGTGGATCAGAAGATCGACCGTCGCGCCTGAGCCGGCGGACCCCGTACTGGTGAGAGCGCCGTCCGCCTCGACGCGGACACCATGGAAGAAGGACAACGGAGGCGCGATGTCCTGCGGCCCGAGCCCGTTCTTCGCGGCAGCGACGGTGAACAGTTCACGACCGGCGGGTGAGGCACTGTGCAGCGAACCCTGCCCGTACTTCGCCTCGTTGGTGGCGCGTGACGTCGTTCCGCAGAACGCGTCGTGGTGACCCGACGTGTCTGCGACCACGGTCGCAAGTACTCGCCCCTGATCGGAGAGCAACGGGTGCCCGACGCCGAGATAGGCCTGCCATGGCACCTTGACGGTATCGGCGACGTTGAGACGCTCCCAGGGGGCGTCGGCGCGATAGAGCAAGATGTTTGCGCAGGCGCTGCCAGCGATGTCGCGAAGTCGCAATCGGGTTCCACGTGCGAGAACCTTGGTCGTGTACCGCCCACCCGGCACGGTCTCAGCCCAGGTCAGACGTTCGGGAGCGACGTCTTCGGGTGGGTTCGGCCAACGCGTTGCCGGCAATACGGGCATGGAATCGGTGATCGTTCCAGCTTGAGACCGGGCATGCTCGCGCGCTCCGGCGGTGGTCTGAGTACTCATGGTCAGGCTCCGATCGTGACGGGATTCGGGGTGGCGCGGCCACGTGGGAAGCAAGCGACTCCCAGCCCCACGACCAGCGCTACCGTGATGGGCGCGGCCCACTGCAGAATGGGGTACTCCCCGGTGGGGTTGAAGATCTCGGCTCGTGGCCAGGACAGGTTGATCACCATCAGCGCGCCGTACACAACCGCGGCGATGTTGACCGGAACTCCCCAGATGCCCAGGGAGAAAAGCTTTTTGCCTTCGGCGTCGAACTTGGGGCCGACTGCCGTGCGAGGCCATCCCTTGAGACGCTGAACCAGCAGCGGCACGGTCACCATGAGGTAGGCCAAGTAGATCAAGATGATGCATACGCTGGACAGGGTTGCAAAAATTGCCGAGTTGCCCACGTTGACGGCCAGGACGGCAATGCAGACCAGACCGATGAGGACGGACGGCGCGATAGGTGTTCCGGTGCGGGGGTTGACCTTTGCCAGTACCTGCGAGGCAGGAAGCCGCCCGTCGCGGGCCATCGAGAACATCAGCCGTGAAGCAGCAGTCTGAATGGCCAAGGTGCACACGAACACTGCGATCGAGACGTCGATCAACAAGACCGTGCCCCACGGGGAACTGAGAATCGATGTCAGTACGTACGGCAAACCTTCCGTGGCCAGGCGTCCGTCGGTGAGTGAGGGCGCTGCCATCAACGCGCCGAGGATCATCAAGCCGCCGCCGAGCGCAGAAGCGGACAGTGCAAGCCGGATCGTACGAGGTGCGACGCGTCGGGGGTTGCGGGTCTCCTCGGCCAGTTCGCCTGCCGAACCGAAGCCGACCATGACGTAAGCAGCCATCAGTCCGGACATGATCCACGCCCAGGCGTATCCGGGCTGACCGCCGGCACTGCCGGTGTCGAAGACGACGTCCGGTCCGCGCTGAGCGTGGGTGAAGAACATCCCAATCACTGCGATGACACCGACGATTTCGCAGGTCACGCCGATGTTGTTGATACGCGACATCCAATTGACGCCGATGCAGTTGATGAAGGTGGTCAGAACCAGAAGTACCGAACCGAGCAGTACGGCATTGGCAGCACCGCTCGAGGAGGTGAGTGCACTGTCCTCGCCGATGATCTGGAACCCGCTCCACACATTGGGGAGCACGACCTGCAAGGCGATCGCGGCGGCGGACGCGGTGACGATCTGAGCGAGAATCATGAACCAACCGGCGAACCAGCCGACGATTTCACCACCCATCCGCCGCGACCACTGGTAGATGGCGCCCGAAATCGGATATCTGGCAGCAAGTTCCGCGAAGTTGAGAGCAACCATGAACTGACCGATGAAGACGACGGGCCAGGTCCAGAAGAACGCCGGACCCGCGAAACCGAAACCGAGGCCGAACAATTGGAAGATCGTGGTCAGGATGGAGACGAAGGAGAAGCCCGCGGCGAAAGACGCGAACTTTCCCAGCGATCGATGCAGCTGCTGCTCGTAGCCGAACTCCGCGAGGTCACCGTCGTCGTGAGGCGAAGAGGCGAGTGCGGATGCGGTGGTGGGCTGCGCAGCCGGGGTGGTTGCACTCAACGGCGTACTCCTTCGGCGAAGCGATTCAGAGGCGAATAACTGTCGATTGATAGTTTTCGCGAAATCCACTCGCCGCAGGTGACGCCCGCGTATACGATTCGCCTGATTCTGTAACAGGCTCGTTGAGTACGTTTCGAGCACGTGACCGAATGCTCACAGCGGCGGCCATCCCGCACGTAAGGCCGCAGCCTGCCACTATGGAAGGCGTGACCAACGCCGGCCCCGGAAGACCCCGCCTGACCGCTCGCCGACGCCCGGGTGGCACTGCCCGGGCGGAGATCTTGGATGCAGCCGCTGAACTGTTCACCACCCGAGGCTTCGCCGCGACGTCCACACGCCACATCGCCGAAGCAGTCGGAATGCGTCAGGCGTCGCTGTACAACCATTTCGCCACCAAGGACGACATTCTGGTTGCACTGCTCGCCGACACCGTGACGCCGGCGCTCGACTTCGCGGAGAATCTCAGGCCACTCGACACCGCACCCGAGGTGAAGCTTTACGCACTTTCGTACATCGACGCGGCACAACTGATCACCGGACGGTGGAACCTCGGCGTCCTTTATCTCTTACCGGAACTGAGAAGTGACAGGTTCATGTCGTTCCGAGCCGATCGCGATCGGCTTCGCGAGCAATACCGGGCACTCGCCCAGGATGTGCTCGACGCGATTGACGATCCATCATCAACGCACCTGGCCGAGCTTCCGTTTCGCCTGGTAGAAAGTGTGATCAGCGCGCGAGCCGACGCGCTCGAAGGCACCCCGATTCCCGACGCAGCTGTCATCGCCGGGTCGGCGCTGCACATTCTTGGGTGGCGCCAGGATCTTGACCCCATCCATACGGAAGCGGCAACGCTCATTGCGAACGCAGAAACGCCGAAATTGTCCGGGGCTGCATCAGCTCCGGACAATTTCGACGCATTGAGGACCTAAACGGCCACGTGACTAGACCGAGAGGGACTGTCCCGGGAAGATCAGGTTGATGTTCGGAACCTGGCTGGCGAGGTTCTCGAGCGAGATGCCGTGTGCAGCAGCGATCTTCGACAGGGTGTCGCCTGCCTTGACCACGTAGTTGCCGCTTCCGGTGCTTGCTGCCGGAGCCGACTCGACGGAAGCCTCAGCGGTGACGGGGGCGGCTGCGGCCTCGTAGTTGCCTGCGGTGGTGCCGGTGGTCAGGTACTGACCGCAGACGGGCCATGCGCCGACGCCCTGGCCTGCGAGAACGTTCTCGGCGACACGGATCTGCTCGGCCTGGCTGGCGTTGGCAGCGTTGCCCGATCCACCGAATGCGTTCCAGGTGCTCTGCGTGAACTGCAGACCACCGTAGAAGCCGTTTCCGGTGTTGGCGGCCCAGTTACCGGAGGACTCGCAGTTTGCGACTCCGGACCAGTCGTGGCCGGCTGCCGAAGCGGTGCCGGTGCTCATGGCGAGCGGGATCGCGACGACTGCGCCTGCGGTTGCAACTGCGCCGAGGGCGCGCTTGAAGGTGATGCTGGTCATTGGGTAAATCCTCTCCGCTACCGCGGACGAGGTCGGCCCGGACGCTTTCACGTCTAGTCGATCGACTCGTCTGTTTCACTCCTGCCCCGCGAAGGTTTCGGGAGTACCGGACCCGCGGGGCAGAAGCACGCAGTTGCGGGTCGGTGTTTGCCCGGTAGTTTCGGGCTGTCAACGACCGTAGGTGATGGTCACGGATTGGTCACGGGGCAAGTTTCCGGCACTGCCGTACCAGATTCAGTCGAGTTTCAAGAAATAACCACAGGTCAACTAGTTGATTCGAGGTTCAACCATACCGATCGTTATCCGTCCGTTATGTGTCAACCGTCACTGCGATTTTGTGACCCACCGCACCGAAAAAGGGCCGTGTCGGACCACGAAGGAGCCCCCTTCGGATGTTAAGAGATTCCTGGCAACGGGCAAAAACCAACCGCCCCAATCGTTATGGAGAATCAACTGGTGATCATCGCAGTAGAAGGACCCAGCGCCGCCGGCAAGACCACTTGGTGCCGAGCCCAGATGACGAATGAATCGGTCGTCGAGGAATTCGTGGCCGAATATCAGCCCACCGGGTTCGAACCGGATGGAACCAACCTCGAAGTGCAGGCAAGTTACTGGACAACGGTCAATTCGAAGCGATGGTCGCAAGCGGAAGATCTCGAAGCGAGAACCGGTATCGCGCTCTGCGACAGCGACCCGCTGAAACTGCACTACAGCTGGTGTCTCGCTGCGGTGGGCGCAGCACCTCGGGAGCGATTCGAGTACGAGCTCGCGGCAGTCGAGACAGCTTTCGAGCACCTCGAACTGGGTTTCGCGGATCTGACCGTCATCTCGATACCGTCACCGGGGCAGCTTCTACTTCAGCGCGAAGGAGACCCCAGCCGCCGACGACGGCATTTCGAGCTTCACGCGGCGCTCGCCGAGCCCCTCACCCACTGGTACTCGGCGGTGAACAGGGTAGATCCAGGTCGCGTTGTGTGGCGCTTTCCGACACAGCTCGATCTTTCGCGCTGTCCCCCGCCTCGATCGGATCGCAGCGATCCGGGCCTCCTTCGCGCGATGATCAACGAGCTGCCGCCTCTCCCCAGGTAGGGAGTGGCTGCTCGATCTCAGCGCGCTCGTTCGACCCTGGCCTCGTCCCACACCGGCGACTCGCTCTCGTACACGTTCCCATCCGATCCGAAGACGAGGAACCTGTCGAACCCGCGCGCGAACCAGCGATCGTGCGTGACCGAGATGACCGTGCCGGCAAACTGAGCAATGCCCTGCTCGAGCGCGTCAGCCGAATGAAGGTCAAGGTTGTCGGTCGGTTCGTCGAGCAACAACATCGTGGCGCCGGAGAGCTCGAGGAGCAGGATCTGCAATCGTGCCTGCTGACCGCCGGACAGGTCGTCGTACTTCTGTTCCGCAGCTTGGGACAATCCGTAACGGTCCAGCGCGCGGCTCGCCGCTTCGCGTCCCATTCCGCTGCGGTGTTCGTCGCCCATGTGCAGGATCTCGAGCAGCGTGTTTCCGGTCAGATCGGGCCTGGAGTGTGTCTGCGCAAACAATCCGGGACGTACCCGGGCACCCAGCGTCGCAGTACCCCCGTGCTCGACCGGCGCGATGTCGAGCGCCTCGACGGGCAGATGCTCGCTCCCCGGATCGGTCCCCCCACCCGCCAAGAGCCGAAGGAAATGCGACTTTCCGGATCCATTGGAGCCCAGCACGGCAACCCGATCTCCGTACCAGATCTCGGTGTCGAAAGGCTTCATCAATCCGGTCAGCTCGAGATCTTGACATACCAACGCGCGCTTGGCGGTTCGCCCGCCCGCCAGCCGAACCGTCACCTTCTGCTGAAGTGGAATCGCTTCGGGTGGCCCTGCCTCCTCGAACTTCGCCAACCTGGTTTGCGAGGCGTGATACCGCGCAGCGACGCCGTCGTTGAACTTGGCCTTTTCACGCAATCGCAGAACCAGGGCACGTAATTTCGCGTGCTCCTCGTCCCAGCGTCGGCGCAGTTCTTCGAATCGAGCGTTGCGATCCTCGCGGGCTTGGTGGTAGCTGGCCAGCCCAGCGCCGTGCGTCCACGACGTTGCGCCGCTGATTCCGGGCTCGAGCGTCACGATGTGGGTGGCCGCGTTGGCGATCAGTTCGCGGTCGTGGCTGACGAACAAAACCACTTTCGACGATTCCGAGATCGTCTTTTCCAGCCATCGCTTGCCCGGAACATCGAGGTAGTTGTCCGGCTCGTCCAGTAGGAGTGCGTCGTCGGGCCCAGCGAACAGTGCTTCGAGAACCAACCGTTTCTGCTCGCCACCACTGAGGGAGTTGGCCGCGCGCCACTTCGCACGGTCATAGGGAACACCGAGAGCCGCGGTAGTGACCTTGTCCCAGAAGTCTTCGGTCTCGTAGCCGCCCACGTCGGCCCAATCGGCCAGCGCATGCGAATACTTCATTTGAGTTGATTCCTCGTCGCGCTCGATCATCGCGTTTTCTGCCGTATCGAGCGCCAGTGCTGCGTCCCGGATCCGTGCCGGCGAGACGGACAACAGAAGATCGCGCACGGTGGACTCGTCGCGAACCTGGCCGACGAATTGCCGCATCACGCCCAGTGTTCCGGATCGAGTGACAGCGCCCTCGTCGGCGACGACGTCTCCGGCGACAATGCGGAGCAACGTCGTCTTACCAGTCCCGTTGGGGCCTATCAGTGCAGTTTTTGCACCGTTGCCGACCCGAAAGCTGACACCGCTGAGCAGTTGCCGACCATCAGGGAGAAAGTAGTCGACGTCGGCGATGTTGAGGTGGGTCACGCTGTCAAGAGAACCCTACCCACGGCGATCTGCCAAACCATTATTCCTGCCTTCGGTCTCGAGCTCACTACCGTCGCGGGATCGTCCGACCGCATCGAGCGCCGCCAGATATCCGAAAACCATTGCGGGACCGATAGTTGCACCTGGACCGGCATAGGTATGACCCATCACCGGTGAGCTGGTGTTACCTGCTGCATAGAGCCCGTCGATGACCGAACCGTCGGCGCGCAACGCTCGCGCGCGAGCGTCCGTGTTGATGCCGCCTTTGGTCCCCAGGTCTCCAGGCACCATCTTCGCGGCATAGAACGGACCCTTCGTGAGTTCTCCGAGGCTGGAGTTGGGCCTGTTGGTGCAGTCGCCGTAGTAGTGGTCGTATCTGCTTGTCCCACGGCCGAAGTCGCGATCGACTCCGTCGCGCGCGTGACTGTTGAATCGTGTGATGGTCGCGGACAGCGCATCGCCCGGCACTCCGATCTCGGCAGCGAGTTCGGCAATCGATCCAGCTCGCACGATCGCACCCGATTCGATCCACGACCGAGGTATCGGCCTGCGCGCCGGAACCCCCGCGAACAGGTAACGGTCACGGTACGTCTGATCGAAGATCAGCCAAGCCGGGATGTTCTCAGCGGGTCCTTCACCTCGGCCGTACTTTCCGCCGAACATGGCGTGTGCCGCTTCGACATAGGGAAGTGACTCGTTCATGAAGCGCTGACCGCTGGCGTTGACCATGAGGCTGCGAGGCAACGAGCGTTCCGCCAAGGCGAACCACGGGCCTTTGGGCAGTGGAATCGACGGGGCCCACCACGCGTCGTCCATGTACGAAATTGCGGCGTCGACGCGTAGAGCTGCACGGATGCCATCCCCGGTATTGGTCGGTGCCCCGAGAGTCCACTGCGCGCTACTCGGCCGTCGCTGGTACTCGCCTCGCATGTCGTCGTTGTTGTCGAACCCGCCACACGCGAGGATGACACCGCATCGAGCGTGCATGGTGGTCTGCACTCCCCCGGACTCGAGTCGCACACCCACGACACGATCACTGTCGGTCACCAAATCCACAAGCCTCGTCCCGAGCTCCACCGTCACTCCGGCGTCCCGAACTCCGAGCATCAGTTCGGCCATGAGCGCCGGCCCGAGCCCGATCAGCTTCTTCTTCCGAGCTCTTGCGGCCAGGGATCTCATTCCTACCCGAAGCATCCGCACCGGACCCCGCCAATGCCGGATCCCCGTGCTCAGCCAACGGTAATCAGATTGTTGGACAACCATGTTGAGCGGAACCTTCATGTACGGCGGATGAAGTGTCGCAAGATCGTCGCCCAGAGCTCGCGCGTCGAACGGGCGCGGCTCGCACGAGCGGCCGCTTGCACGTCCGCCAGGTGCCTCGGGAAAGTAGTCGGAGTAACCCTTCACCCATTCGAGCTCGAGTGCAGAGTGACGAATCAGGAAATCGAGGGCTTCCGGACCTCGATCGAGATACGTGTCGATTCGGTCGCTGTCTGCATCCTCTCCGACAATGCTCTTCAGATATGTTCGCGCAGAGTCGATATCATCTTTCGGTGCCTCGCGGCGAAGTATCGAGTTTCCCGGAATCCACACGCCGCCCCCGGACCGGGACGACGAACCGCCCCAGTATTCGGACTTCTCCACGAGTATCGTCGAGAGTCCGTTGCGGGCTGCGGTGATGGCTGCGGACATGCCGGCAGCCCCCGATCCGACAACAACGACATCCACTACGGGCGGCGCGGCGCCCTGAGAGTTCTCGTCCATCACTGGTCACGACCTTTCGTGTCATCTTCGTCCTGCGTGTGCCACCGGGATCCCCGAACTGCGTCGAGCGCCCCCTCGACGCACACGGGAAGTGATGCCCCGCGCTTGTGAGGGTTACGTATCCATTGCCGATAACCGAACTCCGCCGCTGCCAACATCAAATGAACGAGAAGTCCTGGGCGGCTGTCATTTTCCGGATCGAGGTACATCCGTTGTGCCACCAACTCGACCAACCGATCACGATGCTCGGGCGCGATCAGGGCGACTCGATCCATCAGGTGCGGCGCGGTGCGGAACGCTGCTCGCCACTGATCGATCTCCGAGGACTCGAAAGCATTGGAGCGTTCCAGGATTGCCCGCGAGATCGCAAGATCAGCCGACTCGGATGCCGGGCGATCCTCGAGCAGCGTCACGATTCCGGCGCCGCCCTGCCTGACCGGATCCAACAGCAGATCCTCCTTGTTACGAACGTGCCGGAAGTACGTACTCGCCGATACCCCCGCTGCCGCCGCAATCTGCTCGGTGGTCACATCCTCGAAACCGTCACGCGCGAACAGATCGAATGCCGCACGTTGAATGTCTGCTCGCACCTGCAACCGCTGTCTCTCCCGTAGTGACATCAGCAACGTCCTCCCGCCTCGGCCGAGATCCGGCCATTCTCGATAATGCGAGTCTCACCTATTGTGACAGTCACTGTCAATATCCAATTCTCTGTCAGATATCAGCAGACCCGGGCACATCGTTGACAGGGCATTCGATGCCACGACAAGCTTCGAAGATGAAGCGATGGGGACCGAATCGAGACGTTTCTCCAACAATTTGTCGATGCGGGGCTTCAAGGCGCGGTCACCGAAGCGTATTTCGGTGGTCCACTCTGGCGCATGACCCTGCTCGCCCGTTTCGACGACCGAGCCCTTGGCCCCGACGGCGCCGTCATCTATCGAAATCGAACAGTGCTTCTCGTTCGGACCAAGTGGGAAAGATCATCGAGCAAGAGGACTACTACGAGGACACCGCCAGAATCGGTGACTTCGACAGGCGGCTCCGCGAAATCGAAGCCGGACGAGCCTGTGGCACAGTCGTGGAATGACAGACGTCAGGATTGACCGCCACCGAAAGCTGTCGGCGTTCCTGTCTTCCCAGAACGATGTCGAACTGGCCCGACTGGTCGACACCGTTCAAATCTCGAGTGTCGGCGTAGGTGGCGCCGCAGGAGTGATCAGGGTCTATGACAACAGGCTCAACGGCGTTCCGGTATTCACCAAACGCATCCCACTGAGCGTGCGGGAAATCGCCGAGGTGGGCTCTACTTCCAACCATTTCGATCTGCCGACGTTCTGCCAGTACGGCATTGGTGGCCCAAGCTTCAACGCCTGGCGAGAACTGGCCGCGAACATCGTGGTCACCGATGCCGTTCTGGCCGGCGAAACACAGTCGTTCCCAATGCTTTACCACTGGCGGATACTTCCCGGACGTTCGCCCGTTGCGGCCGAACACGCCGACATCGATTCCGTTCACACCGCCGGCGCCAGCCGTGAAGTGCGGACCCGTCTCGAAGCGCTTGCCGCTGCGCCGTGCAGCCTCGTACTGTTCTGCGAGTACATCGAACACCCGATCTCGAATTGGCTGGAAGACAACCCGTCCGCCAAAGCTGCCGAAGTCGAGCGACAGTTTTCGGAGATCGTGGCATTCTTGCGCGATCGACAGTTGCTGCACATGGACGGACATTTCGGCAACATGCGCACCGACATGGAGCGGATCTATCTCACCGACTTCGGACTGGCCACATCCCCACACTTCGACCTGTCGACTGCCGAGCACGACTTCGTCCGGCGCCACGCCACTCATGACGCCGACTACGCCGCCATGCTTCTGGTCAACTGGCTGGTGACCGAGGTCTGCGGGGTACCGAGGCCGACGAGCGGCGGACCAGTCGCCCGCAACCAGTACGTACGACGATGCGCCACAGGTCATATTCCAGGTGATGTGACACCAGAGGTGGCCGCGATCGTGACACGGCACGCGCCCGTCGCTGCGAGGATGAACGACTTCTACTGGCGATTGTTCGACGGCGACTTCGATGCGCCCTACCCGCATGCCGCGCCAGTTCCGACTTCCGGTCGAGCACAGGGTTTTCCCTGAACTGCCGTATTCACATCTCAGGGTTCATGTCATCCTCGGGACCGATGTGCTGGTCAGTGCCGGTAGGGCACAGTTCTCCTCATGATTGAACTGAGGGGATTGACCAAGGTTTACGGACCGACGAAAGCGGTGGACGACTTGTCGTTCACGGTCAAGCCGGGCATCGTGACGGGCTTCCTGGGCCCGAACGGTGCAGGCAAGTCGACGACGATGCGGATGATCCTGGGTTTGGATCAGCCGACGTCGGGTGCGGCGTTGATCGAGGGCAAGCCGTACCGCGAGCTCAAGACGCCGTTGCGGACGGTGGGTGCGTTGCTGGATGCGAAGTGGGTGCACCCCAATCGCAGCGCGCGTGCACATCTGCAGTGGATGGCTGCTTCGAACGGGATCCCGAAGTCCCGCGTCGACGAGGTGCTCGGGTTGGTCGGATTGTCCGAGGTGGCGGGCAAGAAGGCCGGCGGGTTCTCGCTCGGTATGTCGCAGCGTCTGGGGTTGGCGGGTGCGCTGTTGGGGGATCCGAAGGTGTTGTTGTTCGACGAGCCGGTCAACGGTCTCGATCCGGAGGGCATCGTCTGGATTCGTAAGTTCATGCAGCGGTTGGCGGCCGAGGGCCGCACGGTGCTCGTGTCGAGTCACCTCCTGTCGGAGATGGCGCTCACGGCGGAGCAGTTGGTGGTGATCGGTCGGGGTCGGTTGATTTCGGATTCGACGGTCGCGGAGTTCGTGGATCGTTCGTCGGAGTCGACGGTGCGCGTGCGCAGCCCACAATTGGACGCTCTCCATGCCGCATTGACTGCCCAGGGACTGACTGTCCGCGAGGAACATTCAGGATCGGAGCCGGTGTTGGTGGTCGTGGATTCGACCACCGATGTGATCGGTGGTTTGGCTGGTTCGCAGGGAATCGTGTTGCACGAGTTGGCTTCTGTGCAGGGATCGCTCGAGGATGCGTTCATGAAGTTGACCGGGGACGATGTCCAGTACCACGCATCCGGTATCGATCCGGGCGCCGGAGCCCACCACGCAAACACACAGCACGCTATGGGAGGTGCACTGTAATGGCTGTTCTCAGTGCTGAACGTATCAAGATCACCACGACCAAGTCGCCGCTGTGGTGCACGATCACAATCATCGTCCTAGGGTTGGGCGTCGCCTGGATGATCGGGCGTTCGTCGAGTTCGAGCATTCAGGCGTACAACGACGAAGCCGCATCAGGAACTCCTGATTTCGAGAAATTCCTCCCCACGTTCAACGACGCGGGGCTAGGAGTATCCGGATTCGGCGTCATGGTCCTGATGATCATGGCGGCGCTCGCGATCACCAGCGAGTACCGCTTCGGCATCATCCGTACCACCTTCCAGGCCATCCCGAGTCGGGCTTCGGTTCTGATCGCCAAAGCCTGCCTGATCGGGGCTTTCGGCGCGGTGCTGTCCTTCGTTCTCATGCTCGGCGCGGTATTCATCACCAAAGCTGCGGCAGGCTCTGAAGGTTCCACCAATCTGGCACTGGACAACGCCGACGCCTGGCGCGCCGTTTACGGCGTACCGATCTTCGCGTTCCTCTGCGTTGCCCTTGCCATCGCCGTCGGAGCACTCCTTCGTCAGTCCGCAGGCGCCATTGCACTACTGCTGCTGTGGCCACTGCTCATCGAGAGCCTGTTCGGCATGTTCGGATCCTTCGGCAGAAACGTCACACCGTTCCTCCCGTTCGCCAACGCCGACCACTTCCTCTCTTCGGGTTCGAGCACCAATTTCCATTGGGGCCCTTGGGGAAGCTTGTTCTACTTCGCAGCGTTTGTGCTGGTGATATTCGGAATCAGCATCGCCGTCGTCAACAAGCGCGACGCCTGACCGAGTCGCAAACCGACCAAGACCAAAACTGGCCGCACCGGAGCCCTTCCGGTGCGGCCAGTTTCGCGTTGACAGAACCCGCAGCGCTTGTCGATCACGCCAAGGAACAGGGCACGCGCGGGTTCGCGTCACTCTGCCCCGCGGACGCGGCACCTCGAAATAAGACCTGGTCGAGTTCCTGGCAGACTGACCTTACGCGTCAGCGTTCCAGTTGCGCGGCAAGCTCTTTCATCCAATCGAGGAATGCCTGCGGGCCGTCGAACTGGACGCCGTCGACAGCAGCCACTTCCGGTGCGATGTCGTCGCCCTTGACCACCAACGCTTCTCCACCCGAGGCAAGGACAACGGCAAAGGCCGGTAGGTCACCCCGGTCGTCGCCCGCGTACGCGACGACGTCGACCCCTGCGGCCGCGATCGCGCGAAGGAGGCCTGTCCCCTTGTCCTCCTCAACGGGTGGACGCAATTCCTCGACCAACTTGCCGGGCTCACGCCGCAACCCGGTCCGGCTCGCGATTTCTGTCGTCGCTGCTTCCACCAGGCGCTGCGCGACCGCACGATCCGCGGCCCGACGCCAATGCACGGCCACCGCAAGGCCTTTGCTCTCGACATGGATGCCAGCAACTGCCGGAGAGTCGAACAAGCGTCGCAATTCGGCTTCTGCTTCGGCGACAGCATCACTGAACGCCGCGACGGCCGGAAGCACGTGGATTCCGTCGTCCGTCCAGGTCTCGACGCCGTAGGAACCCATGAGCACAACGGAATTCAAGCTGAGCCGCTCTCGCAAGAACGACACAGGCCGTCCCGAGAGCAAGCCGACAACACCGAGATGCTCGGCCAGGGTCGCAAGCACGTCTTCGGCGCCGGGCAGTAGCGCACTCGCCGACGGATCGTCGACGATGGGTGCAAGCACGCCGTCGAAATCCATCACCAGTCCACAGCGAGCTGGATCGGACGTGAGTCGGAGGATGACGTCCGAAGCGGTTCGCATGGTTCGAGTGTGCCAAATCGATCGCACTCGTAATACCAACACCGGAGCCGAATGTAATCTCTGCCACTTCGTCCAGGTTGTCCGGAACCGCTGAGTAGGTCGCGTCGTCTCCCTGTAAGGGCCCACAGTGGTCCGCTAAAGTTCTCACGACGCTTACCAACTGGGGGGTAATGATGAGCGAATTGACTGTCGCCACTGACGGCATCCGAAAGTACGGCTCGACGTCGACCGAAGCGGCAGGACGCATCGCGCAGGCCGCCGCCGTCGATCTGGGTGCAAACATCGCAGCAGTCGCACCGGCCGTGGGCCCCGTCGGGATCGAATTTCTCGAAGCATTCGCGCGCGCTCAGGCCACACACACCAAAGATGTTGCAGCACTCGCCACGTTCTACGCCGGCAACGCCGCGACGGCCGGTGCAGCCGCGCAGGCCTACGACACCACAGATCATGCAATCGCAACAGATCTGACCGCTGCGGCCGGATCGACGGGCGCGACCGCGTGAGCACCGAAGACGACTCGACAACCGTCATCGAATTCCTTCACGGTGGCGCTCCTGCCCCGGTACTGCCGAACAATGTGGTCGAATCGATGCTCGCCGGCATACCGGTACCGGCACTCCCCGGAATCGAAGATCTGTTCGCGCCCTTGATCGAACTCGGGAAGAGTCTCGGCACAGGCACTTTTGCGGGCATCGATCCCGTCGGCATCTTCGATCAGGCGTCCACTCTCATCGACCACGCCATGGGACTGTCCCGAAGCGCGGTCGCCGACGTGGGCCAGACCTGGAACAGCACCGGCAGTGACGCCGCGACCGAACTGTCGCGATCCGCCCAGAACAGCGGCGCAGAATTGAGCGAACGCGGAACCGCGATATCGAAAACTGCTGCCGCCGCCGCGGAATCGGTGCAGCGAGGCAACGCGAATCTCGCGGCAATCGCGCAGTCCTTCGCCACCACGGTTGCAGCTGCCGCGCCCATCGCGTGGACACCACCAGGACAGGCGATGTTGCTTGCCTCGGCAGCTGAACACATGCAGGCAGCCGTCGCGGCGGTGACTCGGACGCGTGGGGAGATGCTCGGGCACACCGCAGCCATGAACGCCCTTGCCGGACCGATCCCCGTGCCGACCCCACCGACCAGTGAGGCACTCTCCAACCTGGTCACTGCGGAGGCAATCAACAACGCCGCCCGTCAGATCGCCCAACCTCTTTCTGCCTCAACCGATGCCAGTGATGCACCGTACTCCACCCACCCGGACTCCACTCAGCCAGGCACAGAGGCTGTTCGAACTTCGGCTGCACGGGCCGGCGCCGGGCTTCCGACCGGCGTCGACAAGCTGTGGGGCGCAGGCAATCCGTCGACGTCACTCGCAGCCGGCGCGTCGCCGTCACCCAGTGCGACGGCAAGCTCTGGCGGAGCATGGGTGAGCGGAAGCGGTGGCACTACCGGCGGAATGGTGAGGGGTGCAGCGGGAGTTGCTGCAGTTCAACCGGTTCCGGTAGCAACGCCCGGCCTGGGTGCACCATCGTCGACAGTCGGCAGTAGCGGCATGTCGCCGGGCGGCATGCTGGGCGGTGGACCCCGCGGATCTCGGGACGACGAGTCGTCACGCACTACCCCGAGGTATCTCGTCACTGCCGGCGACGAGAATTCGATGGTCGACGATCTGCCGATGGTGTCGCCGCCCGTGCTCGGGGCTGACGATCCCGATCAGTACCTGTTCCGAGATCTCTGATCAAGACAAACCTCAGACGAAGCCCAACTCCCGCACCGCCGCACGCTCCTGCTCCAGTTCGCTGACGGACAGGTCGATCCGTTCGCGCGAGAAGTCGTCGATCGCGAGGTCGGGCACGATAGCGAACTCGCCATCGGCACAGGTCACAGGGAAGGACGAGATCAATCCTTCGGGCACCCCGTAGGAACCGTCCGAACAGACGGCCATGGATACCCAGTCATCCTCGGCGGTACCGATCACCCAGTCGCGGACGTGGTCGATCGACGCGCTGGCCGCACTCGCCGCAGAGGACGATCCACGCGCAGCGATGATGGCGGTGCCTCGCACCTGCACAGTCGGGATGAAATCGTTCTCCACCCAGTCGCGGTCGTCGATCACCGCGAGTGCAGGCTCACCTGCGACAGTCGCGTGGGACAGGTCCGGGTACTGCGTCGCCGAATGGTTTCCCCAGACGGACACCTTGCGCACCGACGACGCACGAACCCCGGTCTTCTTCACCACCTGCGCGATCGCTCGGTTGTGGTCGAGACGCGTCAGTGCACTGAACCGAGTATCGGGCACATCCGGTGCATTGTTCATCGCGATGAGCGCGTTGGTGTTGGCCGGATTTCCCACGACCAGCACCTTGACGTCCGAGGCTGCGTTGTTGTTGATCGCCTTCCCGTGGGCTGTGAATATCGCGCCGTTCGCACTCAGCAAGTCGGCACGCTCCATCCCCTTGCTCCGCGGACGTGCGCCGACCAGCATCCCGACGTTCGCGCCGGAGAAGGCGACATCGGGATCGTCGGTGATGTCGATGGAGCTCAGCAACGGAAATGCGCCGTCTTCGAGTTCCATCGCAACGCCTTCGGCAGCGGACACGGCGGCAGGAATCTCGAGCAGTCGAAGTTTGATCGGGACGTCAGCGCCGAGCATCTCCCCCGCAGCTATGCGGAAAAGCATTCCGTATGCGATCTGACCCGACGCTCCGGTTACCGTGACGGTTACGGGCGCAATACTCATTGCCGACTCCTCACCTGCCGTTTTCACGACTGTCCGTTCTACAACGCTGTAAGAACGGTTTCCACGCTAGTCGAGTAAACCGGCCACTTCGTGGTCTGTCAGTGTGGTTCTCGGCACTCGTCCCTCCGCCGTCACGAGTTCGACGGCGCGGTAGAGCGGACGCTCGGCGAGTCCGGCGCCGCGGGCTTCGGCACGCAACTGTTCGATCAGCACCGAGGACAACGCGGCAGCCGGTACCAACTCGCTGGCCGCCAGCGCGTCGGCGAGCTTGCGGAGTGCAAGGATCTCCAACTCGCGCCCACCCCCCGCGGTATACAGCGCGAGCGGGATCCGCACGGTGGACCGTCCGTCGCCGAGCGTCAAGCTGACTTCGCTGATCCGGCCGGATCGCACCGTCAATGCCGCCGTGAGTACCTCGGCCACGTCGACGTCGTTGGTTCGAAAACCAGCTTGCGCACGAACTCTGTTGCCGTACAACGTGATATGTCGGCGCAGCGTCATCAGGATCGCCAGTGACGTCGGCACCGCGATGACGGCACCGACGATCACTCCAACGGTCGCCGTCGAGAACACACTGACGATCAACCCGACGACCACACCGAACACCACGACAACAACGGCGAACTTCTTCAGCCGCGGCGCGATCAACGCCACGGGAACCAGATCGAGCGAAACCGGTTCGGCCTCAGTGCTCAACGAGTTCCCCGAGCTTGTCGACAACCTGGTCGAGCGCCACTGTCTCCTGCTCACCTGTTGCCAACTGTTTGACAACGACAACGCCCTCTTCGAGTTCACGCTCGCCGAGAACCAAAGCGATCGCGGCACCCGAACGATCAGCTGCCTTCATCGAGCCCTTCACGCCACGGTTTCCGTACGCCAGGTCGACGCGAATCCCATTGGCACGCAACTGATGTGCGATCTTCACCAGTGCAGCCTTCGCCTCGGCACCCATCGGTACACAGAAGACGTCGACACGCGCCGGTGGCGCAACGGACTTGCCCTCGGCCTCGAGCGCGAGAACCGTGCGGTCGACGCCGATTCCGAACCCGATGCCCGAGAGCGGCTGTCCACCCAGCTGTTCCATCAGACCGTCGTAACGACCACCACCACCGATTCCGGACTGCGCACCCAGTCCGTCGTGCACGAATTCGAAGGTTGTCTTGGTGTAGTAGTCGAGGCCGCGGACCATGCGCGGGTTGACGACGTACGGAACGCCCAATGCGTCCAGGTGCGCTAGCACCTCGTCGAAGTGCGCCTTGCAGCTCTCGGACAGGTGATCGAGCATGAGCGGTGCGCCGGCCGTCATCTCGCGTACATCTGGGCGCTTGTCGTCGAGCACGCGGAGCGGGTTGATCTCGGCGCGTCGACGCGTGTCTTCGTCGAGTGGGAGTGCAAAGAGAAACTCCTGCAGCAGTTCGCGATACTGCGGCCGGCAGGTGTCGTCACCGAGAGAGGTGATTTCGAGGCGGAAGCCGTCGAGCCCCAACGACCGGAATCCGGCGTCGGCGATCGCGATGACCTCAGCGTCGAGCGCGGGGTCGTCGATCCCGATGGCTTCGACGCCGACCTGCTGCAACTGGCGGTAGCGACCGGCCTGCGGGCGCTCGTAGCGGAAGAACGGGCCCGCGTAGCTGACCTTGACCGGCAACTGTCCACGATCGAGGCTGTGCTCGATGACCGCACGCATGACTCCGGCGGTTCCCTCGGGACGCAACGTCACCGAACGGTCACCGCGGTCGGCGAATGTGTACATCTCTTTGCTGACGACGTCGGTCGACTCACCGACACCGCGAGCGAACAGGCCGGTGTCCTCGAAGATCGGCAATTCGATGTGGCCGTATCCGGCCAATCTCGCGGCGCGCGTCAAACCGTCACGAACGGCGACGAATTCGGCTGACTGCGGCGGAACGTAGTCCGGAATGCCCTTGGGTGCAGAGAAGGTGCTGGCTTTACTCACGAGAGGTACTTTTCCTTATTCTTGTGCGCTGAGTCCAACGAGAAACGGATTCGAGCTTCGCTCGGCGCCGATCGAACTGTTGCCGCCGTGCCCGGGCAGGACCACTGTCTCGTCACCGAGTACCAATAGCTTGCGGGCGATCGAAGCGAGCAACTGCTCGTGATTTCCGCCGGGCAGGTCGCTGCGCCCGATGGAACCCTGGAACAGGGTGTCACCGGTGAACGCCAAATCCACGGGCCCGCTCTCGGTGTTCGCCTGGGTGCGGAACACCACCGATCCCTGCGTGTGCCCGGGTGTGTGGTCCACGACGAACGTCATTCCGGCCTCGGTGATCTTGTCTCCGTCGGCCAGTTCGATCACCTCGTCCGGCTCCACGAACGTCATGCCTTGAATGAATTCCTTCATCGTCGGGCCGATCCCCCGTGCCGGATCGCTGAGCATGTAGCGATCCTCGGGATGGATGTACGCGGGTACGGAATACCGCTCACAGACCTCGCGGGCCGACCACACGTGATCGAGATGACCGTGCGTCAGGAGGACCGCCGTGACCGACATGTCCTTGGAGTCCAGATATTCGAAGAGCGGCTCAGCTGCATCCTGACCCGGATCTACGACTACGCACTCGCACGCGTCGTCCTGAGCGAGTATGTAGCAGTTGGTTTGGAACATCCCGGCCGGAAAACCAGTGACGAGCACGGGGGCAACTCCTCTTCGAAGGGTGGAAACAAACAACACGCTGTCGGTTACAGCCTAAGCTGCTGCCCCGCCAGTAAGTTCTCAGGTTGCAATGGGAGACTCTGACGACGAGTAGAGCCGCTTGCCGAAGCCGACCCCCAGGGTGTCGCTCGGCCGGCCGACCACGATCCACCCGCGATACGGAGGACTACAGCAGTGCCGAGTAACGAGCAACGCCGCGAGGCGGCGAAACGCAAGCTCGAGCGTCAGCTCGAACGTCGCGCAGAACGTGCCCGCAAGCGCAAGCAGATGACGATAGCCGGAACTGCGCTCGGCGTGGTCGTCGTAGTCGGCGTCGTCGGTGGACTCATCTGGCTGAGCAATCGCAGTGACGACGACGCGAACACCACCAACACTGCTGCCGACGACTCGAGCCTCACGCCACAAACCGCGGGTGCAATGCCGGCCGGTCTGTCGACGCCACTGGCCGACACGGTTTCCTGCTCGTATCCAGCCGACGGCGCTACCGCGTCCAAGGCCAACAACCCTCCTCGTACCGACGGGATTCCCACCACCGCGCCGGACGCGACGCCGAGCATCAGCGTCGAGACCTCGCAGGGAAACATCGGGCTCACACTCGACGGAACGAAGTCTCCGTGCACCGTCAACAGCTTCGTGAGCTTGGCGCAGCAGGACTACTTCAACGACACCACCTGCCACCGCATGACGACGAGCCCCTCGCTCCAGGTGCTGCAGTGCGGTGACCCGTCGGGCACCGGCACCGGCGGACCGGGCTACGGCTTCGACAACGAATTCCCCACCACGGCGTATTCCACCACCGACCCGGCAGCGCAGGAGCCCGTCACCTACGCGCGCGGCACGGTTGCGATGGCCAACACCGGGGCACCCGGTAGCAACGGCAGCCAGTTCTTCCTCGTCTACGGCGACTCACAACTCCCCCCGCAGTACACGGTTTTCGGCACGATCGACGAAACCGGGCTCGCCACTTTGGACAAGGTCGCGGCCGGCGGATCGACGCCAGAGGGTGACGGCAAGCCGAATCTGACCACCGACATCAAGACAGTAAGGCTCGACTGATGCGACGTAATCCTGTGATGCGCTTTCCTGTAGTTATTGCCGCCGCCAGCGCCGCGGCGCTGCTTCTGGCTGGTTGTTCCAGTGATTCCGGTAGCTCGGACTCGCCGTCCAGCACCTCCAAGGCGAAGACGACAACGGCTGCCATGCCGCCGCTCGACATGTCACAGTTCGACGCACTCCCGCCTGTCCCGACTCCGGCCTCGGCGACCGTCGACTGCTCGTACCCGAGCGCGGCGGGTGCAGCAAAAACCGTCAATCCGCCGAACTCCACGGGTGTGTCCACCGAGGGAACCGTCAACGTCGCGCTCACGACTACGGCCGGCCCGATCGGGATGGAACTGAACCGGGCGGAAGCCCCCTGCACGGTCAACAGCATCGTGAGCTTGACCGAGCAGAAGTACTTCGACGACACCCCGTGCCATCGACTCGTCACCACACCCGGTCTACAGATCCTGCAGTGCGGCGATCCCTCGGGCAAGGGCACGGGCGGACCAGGCTATGGCTTCGACAACGAGTACCCGACCACTGCCTACCCGGCTAACGATCCGGCACTCTCCTTGCCTGCCGTCTACCCCCGCGGCACGCTGGCAATGGCCAACTCGGGTAAACCGGGCAGCAACGGCAGTCAGTTCTTCCTCGTCTACGAGGATTCGGTCTTGCCGCCCAACTACACGGTCTTCGGAAAGATCGACGACGCCGGCCTGGCGACGATCGAGAAGATCGCGGCCGACGGCGACGACGGTGGCATGGGAGCAACCGGCGGCGGTGCACCCAACACCCCGATCACCATCGAGACTGCAGTAGTCGCCTGACCCCCTGTGCGCCTTTATTAACCGCCCGCGGTTAATAAAGGCGCACAGCAGTTTACGAGGCAGAGGTCACGCGGTAGACGTCGTAGACGCCTTCCACGTTACGAACCACGTTGAGAACATGACCCAAGTGCTTCGGGTCGCCCATCTCGAAGGTGAACTTGCTGATCGCCACTCGGTCACCTGAGGTGGTGACCGAGGCCGACAGGATGTTCACCTTCTCGTCTGCCAACGCCTTGGTGACGTCGGAAAGCAACCGATGACGATCGAGTGCCTCGATCTGGATCGCGACCAGGAACACCGATGTCGCTGACGGTGCCCATTCGACGTCGATGATTCGCTCCGACTGATCGTGGAGCGAGTTGGCGTTGGTGCAGTCGGTACGGTGCACGCTGACCGCGCCGCCACGCGTGACGAAGCCCAGAATCGAATCGCCCGGTACCGGCGTGCAACACTTCGCGAGTTTTGCCACCGTGCCCGGTGCTCCGGGAACCAGAATTCCGGAGTCACCCGTACTGCGGGTGCGCACCGGCATGGTCGACGGCGTCGAACGCTCGGCCAGTTCCTCCTCGACGGCGCCGACGCCGCCCAGATGAGCAACCAGTCGCTGCACGACGTGGTGCGCCGACACCTGACTCTCGCCTACGGCCGTGTACAACGCCGAGACGTCGGGATAGCGAAGTTCGTGCGCGATCGTGCTCATCGATTCGGCATTCATCAACCGCTGCAACGGAAGTCCCACACGGCGGACCTCCTTCGCGATCTGATCCTTGCCGGACTCGAGCGCCTCCTCGCGGCGTTCCTTCGCGAACCACTGACGGATCTTCGCCTTGGCACGCGGCGAGACGACAAACGTCTGCCAATCACGGCTCGGCCCGGCGGTGGCAGCCTTCGACGTGAAGACCTCCACCACTTCGCCGTTTTCGAGAGTTCGTTCCAGCGCGACCAGTCGGCCGTTGACCCTGGCACCGATGCATCGGTGCCCGACCTCGGTGTGCACCGCATACGCGAAATCGACGGGGGTCGATCCGGCAGGCAACGTGATGACGTCGCCCTTCGGCGTGAAGACGAAGATCTCCTTGACCGCGAGGTCGTAACGCAACGATTCGAGGAACTCCCCCGGATCGGCCGCTTCACGTTGCCAGTCGAGTAGCTGACGCATCCACGCCATGTCGTCGACCTCGGCGATGTCGCCCGCGTGCTTGCCCTTGGTCTCCTTGTACCGCCAGTGCGCGGCGATACCGAACTCCGCGGTCCGGTGCATGTCCTGGGTCCGGATCTGGACCTCCAGGGGCTTGCCTTCCGGTCCCACGACGGTGGTGTGCAGCGACTGGTAGACGCCGTAGCGCGGCTGTGCGATGTAGTCCTTGAAGCGTCCGGCCATCGGCTGCCACAGTGAGTGGACAACGCCGACCGCGGCGTAACAGTCACGCACTTCTTCACACAGGATGCGGACGCCGACCAGATCGTGGATGTCGTCGAAATCGCGGCCCTTGACGATCATCTTCTGATAGATCGACCAGTAATGCTTGGGCCTGCCTTCGACGATGGCGTTGATCCGCGAGGCGGACAGGGTCGAGTTGATCTCGGCGCGAACCTTGGCCAGATAGGTGTCACGAGAAGGCGCGCGATCGGCGACCAGTCGAACGATCTCGTCATACTTCTTCGGGTGCAAGATGGCGAATGAGAGGTCCTCGAGTTCCCACTTGACGGTCGCCATTCCTAGTCGATGTGCAAGTGGCGCAATGACTTCGAGAGTCTCTCGCGCCTTACGTGCCTGCTTTTCTGGCGGCAGGAATCGCATCGTGCGCATGTTGTGCAGACGATCCGCGACCTTGATCACGAGCACGCGCGGGTCCCGCGCCATCGCGATGATCATCTTGCGGATGGTTTCGCCCTCGGCGGCGGTGCCCAGAACGACCTTGTCGAGTTTGGTGACGCCGTCGACGAGGTGAGCGACCTCGTCACCGAAGTCCTTGGTCAACTCTTCGAGTGAGTACCCGGTGTCCTCGACGGTGTCGTGCAGCAGGGCTGCGACGAGGGTGGTGGTGTCCATACCCAACTCGGCCAGAATGCTTGCGACGGCCAACGGATGCGTGATGTACGGATCGCCGGACTTGCGCCGCTGGCTCGAATGTCTGTCCTCGGCGACGTCGTACGCACGCTGGAGCAGCGCGAGGTCGGCCTTCGGATACAGCTCACGGTGGAGGCTGACCAACGGCTCGAGCACCGGGCGGATGGTGGCGTTGCGCTGACCGGTGATGCGTCGAGCAAGCCGAGCGCGCACCCTACGGGAGGCGGAAGCGGGCACGGCCAGATTCTGCCCACCCCGATTGCCGGCAGTTTGCGCAGATCCCGAATCGTCGGGCACCGCGGACTTCGATGGTGTCGTCTCCGGAGCCGGAACTGCACCCGTCTCCTGCGACACTGCACCCGAGTTCTGTGATCGATCAAGATTCGACGTCATGTCGCCACCTCCTACCACCGAGTTGGTTGAGGCAACCGCCCTGCATCGGGTAATTGCCCTGGAGGTCTAACTCGACCCCCAGGAGACAACTTTAATACTCAGACCTTCACCAGTGATGTCAGTGGGTACTTCAAGAAGCGATCTCGACCGCGCAGTTCCTCGATCTCGAGCACCACTGCGACGCCGACGACGTTCGCTCCACCCAACTCGACCAACTGTACAGCAGCCTCGAGTGTCCCTCCGGTAGCCAGAACGTCGTCGATCACCAGAACATTCCGCCCGGTGAGATCGAAGCCGTTTGCGGGAATCTCGAGAGTCGAGGATCCGTACTCGAGGCTGTACGAACGAGAGAGCACCGGCGGCGGCAGTTTGCCGACCTTCCGCACGGCAACGACTCCCGCACCCATCTTCGCGGCCGCACCGGCACCGAGCAGGAATCCACGAGCATCGACGGCGGCGATCGTGTCGGCGTCCGGAGCACAGGCGACAAGGGCATCGAGCACGGCCCCGAACCCCTCGGCGTCGGCGAACACCGGAGTCAGATCGGCGAACCGAACACCGGGACCGGGAAAGTTGTCCGCCCAGCGGGTCAGCCGAACAACTGCGTCCCCGGCAGCCCGGTGGATTGCGATCAATTCTTCAGTCGTGTGCAAGGCAACACCATTCGAGACGCTCATCTGCGTAGTACCCATCTGTCCATGTTCCAGCCGGTAGCGGCCCGAGTCGGATTGACCAACACTGCCGACATGCCTGGAGCTACAGCGACAGTTCGTAGTTGATTGAACAGTGGAATCGTAGGCACCTGGGTCCACAGGATGTTCTCCGCCTCCACCGAGAGTCCCAATTGCGCACTCGTGCTCGCATCCACGTTCAACTGATCGATGATCTGATCGATCCTGGCATTTCCGTACGTACCGAGGTTTGCGCCGTTGCCCGATCGCAGCGCTCCGCGCGCGTCGATCATGCTCGCTGTTCCGCCTGCGCCGACTTTGCCTGCCATGCCGGAGAGCACGGCGTCGACTCCCCCACTCTGCAGACTCGCGGGATCGAAGCTGTCGCTACTTGCGTCCTCGACCGTGATTCCCGCCGGAGCACACGCGGCTTTCGCTTCGGAGACGATCTGCGCCCGCACCGGGTCCGGTGCGAGGTACCCGACCCGGACGGTCAACTGGTCGAGGTCGGCTTCCGACAACGACGTCTTCGCAGCCTCGATGTCGGCATTGGCGTACCGATCACCGTCGACCGCAGCGGCGTCGCTGTAAACGAGTGAATCCGGCGCCATCAGTCGCGAATCGACCACGCCGGAACCCAAACCCGCCTGCGGCGCATTCTCCGTCTGCCCGAACTTCTCGAACAGAGTCGTACGCGGAACACAATGCGCGAACGCTCGACGGGCGGCTTCGTCGCCCAGCGAACCAGAGGTCGCGAGAACGAACTGCTCGATCGACCGCGACGGAATCTGTTGGACGTCGAACCCGGACGGAGTACCGAGTTCGCCAGCCGAGCCGGAAGCGACGTCGACTACCTCGATCGAGTTCTTGTCGAGATCCTCGGTCAGATTCACACCACGTGGCCAGACGACGATGCGATCGGTCGCAGGCTTGTTGCCCCACCACCGCTCGTTCGCGACCAGCACCAGGCCGTCGTCGGTACTGTACGAGTCGATTCGATACGGACCAGCGGAGGGCAGTACGGAGGTGTCCACCTGACCTGGAGTCAGGTTCCACCCGGTGTTCCAGAAGTCCGCGATCTTCGACAACGCTTCGGTGTCACCGGCATTCACCGCGCTCACCACGTCGCTGACACCCGTGCGCTGCGTCACGACGTGTGAAGGCATCAACGCAGTCGCACCGAACAACGACCGCCAATCGGTGAACGATCGCCCGGGTTTGAAGAACACCGTCGCGTCCTTCGCCCCGCTCTGGCAGTCGATCCGGTCGATGTCCGCGTATCCGAGATTGTTCGCCGTGTCGAACATGGGCTTCACGGCACCATCGACGTCTTCGGTGAACTTGCCACTCGACGCCGCCCAGGTGAGGACGAGATCGTCACAGGACATCGGAATCCCGTCGGAGTACACGGACGCCGGATTGAGCTTGTACGAGACCGTGAGCACGTCACCGGGCAACTCAGACGCCGTTCCGATGTCGGTGTCGGAGACAGGTGCTCCGGCCGGGCCGGTGAACGTGAAGCCGGGAAGCACCCGGCCGAACGCGGCCATCGCCCCGGACACCGATCCAGCTGTCGTGTTGGCGTTGTACGTGGAGATGGAGTTGTCGATGGCATATCCGATGGACGGAACCTGCTCGGCGCTTTCCGAGCAGGCCGCCAACGAACCCGCAGCCACAGCGGTGGCCGCAACGAACGTCATCGATCGAACCAGTGTGCGTGTTCTTGGGAGCATGTTCAGTGCCCCTTCTTGTTTCGCTTTCCGGTCGGCCGCGCACCCGGCTGCGGAGCAACCGGCGCACGGCGTGCAACTGGTGCGCCGACGGCAACCGTCTGCGTACCCTTCTCGGCCAGCGTAGCCCGGCGCGAGAGCACCTTACGAGTGTGCGCGGCAACGGGTCCCCAGCGTTCCTTCATCGACACCAGGAGCGGCGTCGCGAAGAAGATCGAGGAGTACGCACCCACGATGATGCCGACGAGCTGAACGAGCGCAAGGTCCTTGAGTGTGCCGACGCCGAGCATCCAGACCGCGACGACCATCAGAGCGATCACCGGGAGCACACTGATGACGGTCGTGTTGATCGATCGCATCAAGGTCTGATTCACCGCGAGGTTGGCCTGCTCGCCGTACGTCCGGCGCGTCAGATGCAGAACACCGCGGGTGTTCTCTTCGACCTTGTCGAACACCACCACGGTGTCGTACAGCGAGAAGCCGAGAATGGTGAGCAAACCGATCACCGTCGCGGGCGTCACCTCGAAACCGACGAGCGAGTAGACGCCGGCAGTGACGATGATGTCGAAGAACAACGCAACGATCGCAGCTACCGCCATGTCCCGCTCGAAGCGGATGGCGATGTAGATACTCACGATCACCAGGAACACAATCAGCGCGATCAGCGCCTTCTTGGTGATCTGGCCGCCCCAGGTTTCACTCACGTCCGCAAAACTGATGGCTTGCGCCGACGGGTTCCCGTTCTTGTCCTTGGGCTGGAACTCGTCGAAGAGAGCCGACTGAAGATCGTTGATCTGCGTCGCGTTCAACGTCTCCGACCGGATCTGCACGGTTGCGCTGGCACCCGAGCCGACTGTCTGCACGCTGACCGGTTCGAACCCGAGTGTGTCGGAGTAGACGGTTTCCACCGCCGACGTCTCGACTCCGCCCTCGGCCGGGAACTGAATGCGTGATCCGCCTTCGAAATCGATACCGAAGGTGAAGCCGCGCAGGATGATGCTCAGCAGCGCAATGGCGACCAGAGCGCCGGTCAGTCCGTAGTAGAAGCGACGCTTGCCGACGACCTCGAACGCACCCGTTCCGGTGTACAACCGCGAGAGCCAGCTGTGCTTGGGCATCGCGCCCTGATCGACGCCTGAGTCAGTGATCTCCGACCGGGCCGCCGCATCGGCGGACTCGGCGGCGGAACTGTTGGTGGACCCCACCGGGGAGTTGTTGGACTCGCTCATGCTCGTGTCTCCTTAGCCGACGCAGCGGCGGCAACCTTACGTTCGCGGGCAACCTCTTGCACTGCGCCGAGACCGTTGACGCTGGGCTTGGACCAGAACGCCGAACGGGACGCCATGCTGACCAGTGGCCACGTCACGAGGAACACGACAATCACGTCGAGAATGGTCGTCAGACCCAAGGTGAAGGCGAAGCCTCGCACCTGTCCGACCGCCAGCACGTACAGAACTGCAGCGGCGATGAAGCTCACCGCGTTGCCGGAAAGAATTGTTCGGCGTGCTCTTGCCCAACCGCGTGGCACCGCCGAGCGGAAGCTACGGCCCTCACGCATTTCGTCCTTGATGCGTTCGAAGAACACGACGAACGAGTCGGCGGTCATACCGATACCGATGATCAGACCAGCCATGCCGGCCAAGTCGAGCGTGAAGCCGATGTATCTGCCGAGCAGAACCATGATCGCGTAGACCATGACTCCGGAGAGAATCAGCGACAACGCCGTCAGGACGCCGAGCATGCGGTAGTAGACGAGGCAGTACAGCAGAACGAGAACGAGACCGACCGCGCCGGCGATCAATGCCGCCTGCAGTGAGGCCAGGCCGAGCGTGGCCGAGACCGTCTCGGCCTCAGAGGCTGCGAACGAGAGCGGAAGCGAACCGTACTTCAGTGTGTTGGCAAGTTCTTTGGCACTCTCGGCAGTGAAACTGCCCGTGATCGAGGTGGCGCTACCCGCAGGCGTTGCACCTTGAATCGTGGGAGCGCTGACGACCTTCGAGTCGAGCGTGAACGCTGCCTGCTTGCCGATGTTGGCTGAGGTGAACTCGGCCCAGGTGTTGCTGCCGGTCGTCTTGAACGAGAGGCTGATCTCGTGGCGCGACTGCTGCGAGTTGAAGACCGAAGACGCGTCGGCAATCTCCTGGCCGTCGATGATCGAAGGACCGAGGAGATAGATGTTCAGTCCGTCTTGCGAGCACGCGACCAGCGGCAGGGTCGGGTCGTCGTTTCCACGGAGCGGATCCGCGACGGAGCAGTCGAGGTTCGCCACTGCTTGCTGCTGCACTGTCGGATCGCTGCTCTGCCGGAGGGCGCGCGCTGCGGCGATTTCCGCTGCTGCTGCGTCGCCTTCGTCGGTGCCGTCGCTCGGAGCGTCCCCGGTGGGGGCCGGAGTCGTTGTCTGCGGCGCGGGCGTTGCCTCGGGAGTAGTCGGGTCCTGAGCCAGGAACGGACGGTTCTGCGGCGTCTGCGTCCCGTCAGCGGGTGCTTCGGGGGCCGGTGCATCAGTGGCCGGAGTTTCGGCCGCCGGCGCCTCAGGCGTAGCTGTCCGATTCGCGTCACGGGTGGCGACGTCGATCGAACCCGTCACCGGGCGGATGTACAGACGAGCGGTCTGGCCGAGCGAGCGAGCCTGCGCACTGTCGTCGCCGGGAACGGTGATGACGAGGTTGTCACCGTCGACAACGACCTCGGAACCGGAAACGCCGAGACCGTTGACGCGGGTCTCGATGATTTCCTGAGCCTGCTTGAGACTGTCCTGACTGGGAGCGCTGCCGTCCGGGGTACGAGCGGTCAACGTGACGCGCGTTCCACCCTGCAGGTCGATGCCGAGTTTCGGCGTGGCCGACTTGTCTCCAGTGAAGAACACCAGGGCATACAGTGCCACTACCAGGACCCCGAAAAGGGCCAGGTAGCGGACCGGATGCACCGTTCCGGTGGAAGGTGCCACGATCTTTAAGTCTCCTCGGTAGGTGCAGAGCTTCAGTAAGTGCACGGCTCGGGTGGTCGACGACCACCCGAGCTGCGGCGTTCGAACTGCAACGATTGATCAACGGGGTGAACTGAGCTGCTGGTGTAAGAGCGGACAAGACAATCTGGACGTGTGTCCGAGTTCACAACTCTAGAACACGTACCAGTTCGACGAAGTCAGGACTCCTTGGTGAGCCGGATTTCGGTGTCGGCAGCAGACTCTTCGATCTCGGAAATCGAGTCGTCGTCGTACTCGTCGGTCTCGGTCGTCTCGACGACGCGCTCACGGATGACCAGACGCGACCAGGTGGTGATGACACCGTCCGCGATCTCGAGGTCCACGGTGTCGTCGTCCAGGGAAGCGATCGTGGCGTAGAGCCCGGCCGTGGTCTGCACCCGATCGCCGACTTGCAGCGAGTCCTGCATCTCGGAAGTCGCGGCCAAGGCCTTCTTCTGCTTGCGCATGCCCAGGAACATGGGCACCAGCAGTGCGAGGATCAAGAGGGGGAAAAGCAAACTCGACATGTGTTGATCAACCTCGGTTGTGTTGCACGTTTTACGCCGCGATGGTCCCGGATGGACCTACGCAATACACCAGTGTGCCATTAGTTGCTGAGGATTCCTGACAGATCGGCCGTTCAAGTAGGCCTTTCCAGTCGAAATTCACTCGCCGTTCGGATCGAACAACGTGGCCTGCGGTTCGTTGACACGAACCTCGATACCCCCCGCTGCGGCATCCGGCGGCGGTGTCATTCCGAGTTGAGTCCAGGCAGCGGCGGTAGCCACACGTCCTCGCGGCGTCCGGGCGATCATTCCGGCCCGGACCAGGAACGGCTCGCACACTTCTTCCACCGTCGACGGTTCCTCGCCGACGGCCACCGCAAGCGTCGACACGCCGACGGGCCCGCCGCCGAACGAACGCACCAAAGCACTCAGTACCGAACGGTCGAGACGGTCCAAGCCCAACTGGTCCACGTCGTAGACGGCCAAGGCCGCCTGAGCGACGTCCATGGTGACGATTCCGTCGGCGCGCACCTCGGCGAAGTCGCGAACCCGGCGCAGCAATCGGTTCGCGATACGCGGTGTCCCCCGCGAGCGTCGTGCGATTTCGGCACCGGCGTCAACTTCGAGATCGACGCCCAGAATTCCGGCCGAACGCATCAGAATCTGTTGCAGCTCTTCGGGTTCGTAGAAATCCATGTGAGCGGTGAACCCGAAGCGGTCGCGCAACGGACCGGTCAGCGCACCCGACCGCGTAGTCGCACCGACCAGCGTGAACGGTGCAACCTCCAGAGGAATCGACGTGGCGCCCGGCCCCTTACCGACGACGACGTCGACACGGAAGTCTTCCATGGCCAGGTACAACATCTCCTCGGCCGGACGAGCGATTCGGTGAATCTCGTCGATGAACAACACGTCGCCCTCGACGAGGTTGCTCAGCATCGCAGCCAGGTCTCCGGCGCGTTCGAGCGCCGGTCCGGACGTCAACCGCAGAGAAGAGCCCAACTCCCCCGCGATGATCATCGCCATCGACGTCTTGCCGAGCCCGGGGGGACCGGACATCAGGATGTGATCAGGCGTGCTGCCGCGAAGTTTTGCTCCGGTGAGCACGAGCTGCAGTTGTTCGCGAACACGAGGTTGACCGATGAAGTCGTCGAGACTCTTGGGGCGCAGACTCGCTTCGACATCACCGTCTCCCGCCACCAATTCGGCAGAGACCTGCGACTCGTCGTCGAAATCGTCGATCGGGTCGAAGTTCATCGAGTCTTACCGAGCAGCGACAGAGCAGAACGCAGTGCGACCGACGTGGTGGCCTCGGGCGATTCCGCCAGAACCGAATCCGTGGCCTGCTCAGCCTGCTTGATCGGGAAGCCCAGACCTTCGAGAGCCTCGACGATCTGATCACGGATCGAACTGCCGACGACGACACCGGACGCCGCGCCGGCCGTCGTCGCGACGGCGTCGACCTTGTCACGCAGTTCGACAACCATGCGCTCGGCGCCGCGTTTTCCGATACCGGGCACCCTCGTCAACGCCGTCAGGTTGCCTTCCGAGAGCGCCCGCCGCAGCGCGTCCGGTTCGAGAACTGCGAGAGTTGCCATCGCCAGGCGCGGTCCGACTCCGGAAACCGTCTGCAGGAGGCTGAACAGGTCCTTCGACTCGGTATCGGAAAAACCGTACAGCGTCATCGAGTCTTCGCGAACGATCATCGTCGTGAACAGTCGCGCTTCGCTTCCCCGGTGCAGCGCACCGAGAGTCACCGGGGTGGCATTGACCCGATAGCCGACACCTGACGCTTCGATGACCGCGTGATCGAGCGCAATATCGAGTACCTCGCCGCGTACCGACGCGATCATCGTGAACCTGCCTTCTTCGTCTCGGCCAATTTTGCCTGATACTTACGCATTTGTTCAGCGGCCATCGCCTCGGCGCGGGCCATCCGCTCGATCATCGGTGCTCGCCAGCAGTGACAGATCGCCAGCGCCAGAGCGTCGGCAGCGTCAGCCGGTTTCGGCGCCGTCTTCAAATTCAGAATTCGCGTCACCATCGCAGTGACCTGCGCCTTGTCGGCGTTACCGCTGCCGGTGACGGCGGCCTTCACCTCGCTGGGCGTGTGGAAACACACCGGAATGCCGCGTCTGGCGGCAGCGAGCGCGACAACTCCGCCTGCTTGCGCCGTCCCCATCGCGGTACTGACGTTGTGCTGCGCGAACACGCGCTCGATCGCGACCACCTCCGGCTTGTACTGCTCGATCCACAGTTCAGCCGCATCGGAGATCCGCAGAAGCCGAGAACCGAGGTCCATTTCGGCCGGAGTCCGCACCACGTCGACCGCAATGGGGCGCACTTTCCTGCCGTTGCTCCCGTCGACCACTCCCAACCCGCAGCGAGTCAAGCCTGGGTCCACTCCGAGCACGCGCACTTGTCACACCTCTCCATACCGAACAGCTGTTCGATAGCTTAGCGGTGCGCGGGACTACTACCCCGCATCAACACGCAACCCGGCCCGGACGCGGACGTCAGGGCCGGGTTGAGTTGAAAAGCAATCAGTCTTCGAGCGCCGCGAGAACCTCGTCGGACAGATCGATGTTGGTGTAGACGTTCTGCACGTCGTCAGAATCTTCGAGCGCGTCGACGAGCTTGAAGATCTTGCGTGCGCCGTCGACATCCAAGGGAACCTCGACGGAAGCGCGGAAATCGGCTTCGGCGGAGTCGTAGTCGATGCCGGCTTCCTGAAGTGCCGACCGTACGGCAACCAGATCCTGTGGCTCACTGACGATTTCGAAGGTGTCACCGAGATCGGTGACTTCCTCGGCACCGGCGTCGAGCACAGCCATCAGGACGTCGTCCTCCGACTGGCCGTTCTTCTCGAGCGTGACGACACCCTTGCGAGCAAACAGGTAGGAGACGGAACCCGGGTCAGCGAGGTTGCCACCGTTACGGGTCATCGCGGTGCGAACTTCACCGGCTGCGCGGTTGCGGTTGTCGGTGAGGCACTCGATCAGGACGGCGACGCCGTTGGGTCCGTAGCCCTCGTACATGATGGTCTGCCAGTCTGCGCCGCCCGCTTCTTCACCGGCGCCGCGCTTGCGCGCACGCTCGATGTTGTCATTGGGAACAGACGTCTTCTTCGCCTTCTGGATGGCGTCGTACAAGGTGGGGTTGCCCGTGGGATCGCCACCGCCGGTTCGTGCCGCCACCTCGATGTTCTTGATCAGCTTCGCGAAGGATTTGCCACGACGTGCGTCGATCACAGCCTTCTTGTGCTTGGTGGTGGCCCATTTTGAGTGGCCGCTCATGCGATTCAAGCCCCTTTCCTGCTGCGTTGCGCACGCCGAATGCGCGTCTTTCAGCTCTGCCGATGTTACCCGTCCCACGTCACAACTCGCTGCATCCCCCGACACGAATTAGTCAAACCGCGCATTGTTTGCATAGAATGCAAACATGTTTGTCCGAATAGATCACGCCTCCACAACTCCACTCGCGGAGCAGATTGCAGCCGGGGTTCGTGGCTCGGTCATCCGCGGTGAGATCGGACCAGGTGACCGCCTGCCGTCCGCTCGCGCTCTCGCCGAGTCGATCGACGTCAATCTCCACACGGTTCTTCGTGCGTACGCAACACTCCGCGACGAAGGCCTGATCGACCTCCGACGCGGACGTGGCGCCGTCATTCGCGCCGAATTCGACTCGGGAAGAACAGCTCTCAACGAATCTGCGCGCGAGTTCGTACGGCAGGCCCGAAATCTCGGACTCGACACCGCGCACATGCTCGACCTCATCAAGGAGACCAGCACACAATGACGACCAGCAAGATCCGACTCTGGACAGCAGCTTCGCTGACTCTGATCCCGACCCTGATCCTGGTTCTCGCACGCTTCGCGTGGGGTGACCGCCTACCCGAGACCGTCGCGAGCCATTGGTCCGGATCGACCCCGGACGGCTTCAGCACCACGACGACGTTTTTCGCCATCGCGCTGGTGATTTCTCTGGTGGCTGTCGTTTGCGCCTGTGTCGTCGCGGCCCGTTCGAGCGACAACGCGCCCTTGTTTCTCGCCGTAACCTCGATCTCGAGTGCGACACTGGCGACGATCTGGATTCTGAGCGTCGCCCTGACGATCGACGCCGGGTCGCCGGAAGCCGCGCGTATCGGCTGGTGGATTCTTGCGCCGATCGCGGCGGTACTCGTAGGAGTTCTGGCATACGCGCTGCCTGACCAGCAACGAAGCGGACCGGAGTCGCCACTGCCGACCCCGACGCTCGACACTCCGCTGACGGCCTCCGAACGTGCAGTGTGGGTCGGGCAGGTCCGCAGCGTCTGGCCGTGGATCGTTACCGCCGGCCTCGTAGTTCTCGTGATCGCGACTGCCGCGTACTCGGATTGGTGGGTTGCCGTGATCCTGGGTGTGTCCACCCTCGCCGTCACAGCATTCGCGTCGGTCACCGTGCGCGTCGACCGTCACGGTGTCGGCATCAGTTCCTGGGGCGTTCAATGGAAGAAGATCCCCATCTCGAAGGTGAAGTCCGCATCAGTCGACGCGATACGTCCGGCCGAATGGGGCGGATGGGGTTACCGAATTACACCGCGCGGAACAGCCGTCACTCTCCGCTCGGGTGAGGCCATCGTGGTCACTCTCGAGAACGGACGACTGTTCGCCGTGACCGTCGATCACCCGGAAGACGGTGTGAAGCTGATCAATTCGTTGGTTCAGGCTGGTTGATTCACGAACAACGTCAATTCACGAACAACACGGCAGCGGCATTGCCGGCGAGGTAGAAGCCGGCAATGCCGAACACCCAACCCATCGCGCTGTCGCCGTAGCGAGACATCAGCGAGTCCACCCCGCTCAGCGGCTTGTCCAGTCGGTCGCCGGCCACGATCCGCCCGCACAACAGAAGCACTGCCGGAGTGGCCATGATCAGGCAGTATCCGGCAAGTATCGACGCAGACGTGACTGCGGACAGCCCAGCAGCGGTGATCATCGCGATCGCCGCCAAGTAGGGCAGCATCGTCACCAATTCGGCGGTTCCGGCAGCAATCGCCAGAAGTACAACACTTCTCGCGGAACTGGCCGAGCCGAGCACCCGCTCTCGCCAAACATGGGTTCGATCGGCCTGACCGGATGTGCGCCTCTTCTCGGAATCGAATCGAAAGCTCCACGCGAACAACGCGATACCGAGAATCAACTGCGCACCGCGGGCGGCGGGGGTTTCGAGCAGCGGGGCGACGACAGGCATACCTGCCCGTGCCGTCGTCCAGACTGCCACCCCGACAACAAAATAGAACGTCGTGATGACCACCAGATACGTCAGCAGCCTGCGAACCTGCGGTCGTCCCGGCATCAACAACATCCAGACCGGGACGACCAAAGTTCCGATGCTCGTACTGTCCAGCAGGGCGAGCCCGCCCAGGGACGTGATCAGGACGAGTTCCACGTCAGTCGTTTCGGCGCTCGAGCATCGCTGTCTCCCTCGTTCGGACTGCATTCACGATGTCGAAGGCACCGATGATCGCGAGGATCACGCCGAGTGGCCCGCCGCGAAACCAGAAGAACTCGGCGTCACGCGCGAACAGCCACAGACAGCCGCCACCGACGACCAAGAGAATGCCGATCATCAACTCGAAGCGAATTTTCATACGTCGAGCCTGTCTTCTCTCTCGAATCCGCACATCAGCCATCGGAACAACGCCGACCTCATCATTTGGTATGACAAGTCAGGCGCCCCGATGTGCTCTGATAAGTCTGTGGTGACCAGAAGTCGGAGTGTCGGCAAGTGGAACGATCCGCTCATCGCCTTCGGCCTGTTCGCGATCGGGGTACTCCTCTACCTGGTCGGCCTGTACCAAATGTGGACAGATGTCGGAGGTGTCGCCGACGTTCCCGCCGGGGTTCGGATCGGGATGCTGGCTCTGCTGTGTGCGATCGACTCGTTCCGGCGGGTGCGTCCGGCAACGGCCTTGGCGGCGGGGGCCGTCATCGTCGCGGTCGACGCCGCCCTGGGACCCACTCTGCCGATGTGGCTGGTCCTCTCGGATCTCACCTACGCCGCAGTTCTGTACGGGACGGCGCGGTTGGGCCGAGTGGTCTGTTCTCTGACCGCAGTGACGGTTGCCGCGCTCACAGCCCTCGTCTACCTGTCCGCCCAGGACGTCCGCGCTGCGGCTGGGGCAGGCGTCGTGACCGCTCTGTTCTTCGGTACACCGGTGTGGTGGGCACTGGTCATCCGTCGACAAGTCGAACTGACCGAGGCCGAACGCGAGCGTTCCAGAGTCCACGAAGCACTCGCCGCTCTGGACCGCGAGGCCGCGGTCGCTCACGAACGCGCGACCATGGCGCGCGATCTGCACGACGTGATCGCAAGCCACCTCTCCGCCATCGCCATCCATTCGGAGGCGGCACTGTCCACCTCAGCTCTCGCCGCTGAACGGGGTGAACCCGACGACGGTTTGCGGGAGATGATCGGGGCGATCAGATCGAGCAGTCTCGCGGGCCTTTCCGAGATGCGGTCGATGATCGAACTGCTCCACGCCGGGGACGACGAGACCCCGGACCCGCGTTCCTCTCCCCCGAGGCTGACCGAGTTACCCGTAGTCCTGGATGCAGTTCGGGCAGCCGGCGCCGCCGTGCACGTTGCGATCGACATCGATACTGCCGACCTGCCGAGCGTGGTCGATCACACGGCGTACCGGATCACCCAGGAAGCCTTGACCAACGCACTCAAACATGCGCCCGGTGCGCCGATCTCGATGTCGATCTCTTTCCAGCACAATGCATTACAGATCGAGATCCGAAACCCCGTCGGTCGCGACACATCCAGTTTTCGGGCGGGAACGCACGGACTTGCAAACATGCGTCACCGCGCCGAACTGCTGGGCGGTTCACTCGACGCACTTCCGGTCGACGGAGAATGGACGGTATGCGCACAGCTACCGGTCCCCGCGCCGAACGGAACGGATCGGTGATCACCGTCGCCCTGGTCGACGACCACGCCGCGATCCGGTCGGGACTCGCGATGATCCTGCGGCAGCACGACGACATCGATGTCGTCGCAGAAGCCGGTGACGGAGCGTCGGCGATCACCGTCACCCGCACGCATCAACCCGACGTCGTACTCATGGACGTCCGGATGCCAGGCACCGACGGCATCGAGGCGACGCGTCAGATCATCGGGACGACCCGCAGCCGGGTTCTGGTGTTGACCACCTTCGACCTCGACGAATACGTCTTCGCGGCCCTGCGCGCCGGTGCTTCGGGATTCCTGCTCAAGACTGCGACCGCGGACGAGCTGACCAGCGCTATCCGCAACGTCGCGGCCGGAGATGCAGTGCTCGCTCCGCGCGCGGCGCGTGTCCTGATCGGCGAGTTCGTGCAGCGCGCACCCAAACCCACCGAACCGCTGGGATTGAGCGAGCTCACCGACCGTGAACGCGAGGTCCTCGCGCTGTTGGGTACGGGTATGTCCAACGCCGAACTGTCGCGTGAACTCGGAGTCGGTGCTCCGACGGTGAAGTCGCACGTGTCGCGAGTTCTGTCGAAGTTGCACCTCACCTCACGCGTCCAGGCGGCGATCCTTGCCCGCGAACTGGAGCTGTAGGTTCGGCCGAGGCTGACTACTCCAGTTATCCGCGAACCAGATCGACGAACATCTCGTGCACTCGACGGTCCCCGGTAACCTCGGGATGGAAAGAAGTGGCGATCACCGAGCCCTGCCGAACCGCGACGATCCGGCCCGCGGCCTCCCCCGCGGCGGCGGGAACCTGCGCAAGGACCTCAACGCCCGGCCCAACTCGCTCCACCCACGGCGCGCGGATGAAGACAGCGCGAATGGGATCACCGATGATGCCCTCGAACGCCAGGTCGGACTCGAAAGAATCGACCTGCCGACCGAAAGCGTTGCGGCGCACCGTCATGTCGATGGCGCCGAGATGCTCGGCGTCCGGCCGGGTGTCTAGTACCTCGCTCGCCAGCAGAATCATGCCGGCACACGAACCGTAGGCCGGCAGCCCCCCGCGAAGACGCTCACGCAGCGGATCCAACAGTTCGAACACCTGCAGAAGCCGGCTCATGGTGGTGGATTCGCCACCCGGAATCACGATTCCGTCGACCTTGTCCAGCTCCTCCGGCCGTCGGACACCCACGGCATCCGCACCCGAATCATCAAGTGCGGCAAGGTGCTCGCGAACATCACCTTGGAGGGCGAGTACACCGATCAACGGACGCGTCATCACACAGTTCCTGTCTTGTTCTCACGGCTGTTCTTGCTCTCATGGCTGTCGGGTTCGCGTTCGAGACGCGTCAAACCCTCCTGAACCACCGCTGCCACCATGTTGCCATCGCGATCGTAGATACGCCCCTGAGTGAGCGCGCGACCGAAACCTGCCGACGGCGATGTCTGGTCGTAGAGCAACCACTCGTCGGCCCGGAACGGACGCAGGAACCACATCGCGTGATCGAGCGAAGCAGTCTGCGTCTTCACGCCGCGGTGCGGGACTTTCGAAGTTCCGAGCAGGGTCATGTCACTGAGATACGCAAGCGTGCAGATGTGCAGCAACGGACGATCCGGCAGAGCCTCGCGGTAGCGCATCCACACGCGTTGCTGCGCGGCGAGATCCGGCGCTGACGCGCTCTGCTCAGCGGGCACAATTCTGATGTCCCAGTTCTTCCACTCCTGATAGAACTGCGATTCAGCCAACTTCGGAACGGTCTGCGCGTCCGGCAAGTCCTCCGGCGCCGGAACGGAGGGCATCCGGTCCTGGTGCTCGATACCTTCGTCGTCGACGTGGAACGAGGCCGACATCGTGAAGATCGTCTTGCCGTCCTGAACTGCATTCACCCGGCGGGTGCAGAACGAGCGCCCGTCGCGGATGCGGTCCACCAGGTAGACCGTCGGAATCTTCGGATTGCCCGGGCGCAGGAAATACCCGTGCAACGAGTGCACGTGGTAGCTCTCGTCAACGGTGCTCACGGCAGAAACCAACGACTGCCCGGCAACCTGCCCGCCGAACGTCCGTTGAAGTGCGGTGGGATGGACCGCACCACGGAAGATGTCCTTCTCCAGGTGTTCGAGCGCGAGGATCTCCTCGATACCAACCATGAGTCCTCCGAAAACATAGACCGCCGCACTGGGCGCGATGACGGTTCACAATATCGCCTCGGCGAGCGGGCACGGCACCATGGTGGGCGTGAGTACATTCATCCCGTCCAGTCCCCTCGCCTTGGCCGAGCAGATTGCAACGCTGAGCGGATCGTTTCCGTCGGTGGCGGTAGTAGCGATCGACGGACCTGATTGTGCACAGCCGTCTCGGCTCGCGGAACTGGTCAGCACCGCCGTCGAGTCGCGCAACAGGCCGAGTGCTGTTGTGTCACTGCACGACTACGTGCGGCCGGCTTCGCTGCGATACGAGTTCGGCCACGAGGATGCGCTGAGTTACCGCACTATCTGGTTCGACTATCGGGCACTCGATCGTGAAGTGATCACCGCAGCCCGCACCAAACGGGCGTTCTTGCCGAAACTCTGGGACGAACCCACCGATCGATCGGCTCGTTCGACCCGTATCCCCGTCCATGAGCGCGCGGTCATCGTGATCGCCGGTCCGATGTTGCTCGGGCGCGGGCTGGAGTTCGACGTCAGCGTCCGCCTGGACATGAGCGAACCTGCCATGCGGCGGCACACACCGGAGGCAGATCTGTGGACCGTCGAGGCACTCCTCGAACACCGATCAGAAGTGTCCGAGGAGGTCGATTTCGAGGTCAGATACGACCATCCGGCCCGGCCTGCGGTGCGGTCTCGCCAGTGAAGGTCTCACTGCGATTGATCTCACGTCGGCCGACCTCACTTCGGGCGATACAGCCTGGTCAGACCCTCCTGGACGACTGCAGCAACCATATTTCCTCGGCTGTCGAAGATTCGTCCCTGCGTCAGTGCGCGACCGAAGCCCGCTGACGGCGACGTCTGGTCGTACAACAGCCACTCGTCGGCGCGGAACGGCCGCAGGAACCACATGGCGTGATCGAGCGAAGCGCTTTGCATGGCCACGTCCATGTGGGGGCCGCGGGAAGATCCGAGCAGCGTCATGTCGCTCATGTAGGCAAGCGTGCACACGTGAAATACCGGGTCGTCCGGGAGTGCCTCGCGGGAACGAAACCACACTTGCTGCTGCGCGGCAGCGCCCGGACGTTTGTCGATGTCGGCCTTCGGCACCATTCGAAGGTCCCAATCGGACCACTCACGCGCCAGCCACGCAGTCTCGGGATCCTCCGAATCCTGGGCGATGGCCAAGGTCTCGGGGTCAGGAACGGGTGGCATCTCGTCCTGGTGCTCGATGCCTTCGTCTTGGACGTGGAAGGACGCCGACATCGTGAAAATGGCTTGCCCGTCTTGAATTCCGGTGACCAAGCGGGTCGCGAACGATCGACCGTCCCGAACACGATCAACCAGAAAAACCGTCGGCTCCATCGGATTTCCCGGACGCAGGAAATATCCGTGCAACGAATGAACCGAGTAGGCCGGATCGACCGTGCGTACCGCCGACACCAATGCCTGTCCGGCGACCTGGCCGCCGAAAGTGCGGGTCAGGGTGGTCTCCGCGATGATTCCTCGAAAGATGTCCCGCTCGAGGCGTTCCAACTCCAGAATTTCTTCGATCCTCGCCATCGATGCTCCACATCTTCCCGTGTACCGACGTCTACCGACCTTCACACAATGCCTGACGCACCCCCGGCCACCAAAGTGGGCATCCGAAAACACTGAGCGACGGGGCGCATCGACTCAGAATGGCGGTGGATCGTCTCCGCCGTCGAAGGTCCTCCTCCGGGCCTTCTTCTTCATTCGGAGGTGCATTCGTAACCGCTGCCGCCGGCGTTCACCCCGCACACGAGCGGCTTTGTTTTCCAGACGTGTGCGCCGACGCCGACCACCCTCGGGCAGTACAGGCTCGAGCATTCCCGCCAGCAGACCTGACGGCCTCGTTCGGTAGCAATGTCCGGTCGGCGAGGTCAGCATGACACTCCGGTCCGGGTTCGAGATATGCAACCACTGACCGGAATGCTTGAGGCGGTGATGGTTTCGACAATAGGCACTCAGATTCGACGCCACGGTCTTTCCACCACAAGTGGGATCGCGATGATCAAAGGGCTCAGTGTGATCAAGATCTGAATTCCATGCAGCGACATCGCAGTGCAACCACTGGCAGCTTCCTGCGATCACCCGCACCCAGGTGTCGAGGACAGCGCCGGGGCGGTAGACCGACGCCGAAGGAACAACGGGCGGAGGTACTGGCTCGCCCTCACCGGAAGACTCGAGCGCGGCATCGGCTGGTACCTTCACCTTCCGAATCAGCGCACCCGCGGCGATGTCACGCGCATGCTCTGCACTGATCACTCCATAACCGTCGAGGTGAGCGGGTTCGTCTGCACCTGGTGCGTCACCGCCCTGAAGCGTTGATTCCAGCATGACCACGTGAACCAACGGCCGACGCACCACCACAATCCCGCTTCGATCTTGTGGGCACTCGTCCCGGCCGCAATCGCACGGCAGAATCGTCGACCCGGATACCAACGCTCCCAATGCGTCAGCTCGTCGTTGCTCGTACTTACGGGAATCGTGTCGACACACCGACATTGCCAACTCCCGCAACCGACGGTCGAAAGCCCGTGCTTCCTCCGCCGGAATACTCCCCAATATCCGCGCCATTCCGTCCTCGGCAGCGCTCACACCCACGAACCGATCAGCCAGGGCGCGGCGTCGACGTTCGCGTATCCCCTCGGGATCCACCACGGCGACGATCCGGTCGATAGCCGCTGTCAATCGGCGACCCGTCAAGCCGGTACCGCCAGGCATCGGTGGCGCCGAGATCTTCTCGAGGAGTTGCCGTTCCACCTCGTCGATCAAATCGTCGGCTACGTTGGCCGTAGCGGAGTCGATCAATCCGACTCGATACAGATCCAGTTCTCCGCGCGCCATGGCGGCACGCGTGCGATGGAGGCGAGTCTTGAGAGAAAAGCCGAGACCGATCAACTTTCCCGCTGCGGCACGGCCCATGGTCAATGCCGCGCCGAGCTCGGCCTCAGCCAGTTCGTGAGCGGTAGACGACCAAGCACCGTTATCAGTGTGGTCAGCGCTGCGACGCTCGAAAAACTCGGCAATGGCAGCCAGTTTCCGTTCCACGAGCATCGATTCGCGCGCATGCAGTTCGGCGATGAGATCGATGAGGGCGCAGTCGGATTCAGCACCGGACAGCTGCGCTGCGGTACCCGAACTTCCTACTCCGTCATCGAACATTCCTCAACATTATTCGAATATACGTTCGATATCCATGATTTCCAGGAATCAGTCCGAACAATCCTGATTGACCGAAAATTGTTGCGGAGCAACCTTTGCGGCCACTCGTGTTCCGGCAACGGATTCCCCTACTGAACGAGGGCGTTGATAATGCGGGCAGCTTCGGCCGGGTAGATAGGGCGGTCGGACCCACCACTCAATACCCAGTGGACTGGACTACCTTCGTCTAGGACTCGGAGTTGCACGTCGAGCGGAAACGCATCGATGTCAGCCGAGTCGACTCCAAAGACATGGACAATCTCATGCCCAGGTCGCCCCTCGAACTCGAAGATGTTCTCTACGACCTCGAGCAACTCGACGCTTCCCAACGTGACGCCGAGTTCCTCCGCGAACTCGCGCCGCAGCGCTGCCTCGGCCGTCTCACCGAACTCGATACCGCCACCGATCAATCGATGAAAGTTCTCCCCCGTGACAGAGTCCGTGCCGTCGAGTATGTGTATGTGACCGGAACGGACAGGTATCCCCAGTGAGATGTTACGAATTGACGACATACGACACAGTTTAGGTGGCCAACTCGAACACCATTTTGAATCCGACGACGGCGAATATCACCAAAAGTGATGGGGTGGGCGCAAATACGACTTGGACTTGCCGAGACTCCCGATGACAGACTCGAACACCATTCCCGGACAAAAGAACCCATTGAGGAACCGATGAACGACGCTAGTACCTGGACCGCACGACTCGCAGCACTCGACCTGACCCTCCCGCCGGTCGCTACCCCGGCAGGCTCCTACCTCCCCGCTGTTCAGACGGGGGCATACGTCTACACGTCGGGACAATTGCCGCTCGTCGACGGCACTACGACGTGCATCGGCAAGTTGGGCGAAGGTGTCTCCGTCGAAGACGCCGCCCAGGCGGCGCGGTTGTGCACACTCAACGGACTCGCGGCCGTCGATGCCTTGGTCGGGCTCGATCGCATCGTTCGCGTCGTCAAGGTTGTTGGATTTGTTGCTTCCGGATCCGGATTCTCGCAGCAACCCCAGGTGATCAACGGCGCCTCCGACCTGCTGGCCGAGATCTTCGGCACGGCAGGACAACACGCACGCTCCGCGATCGGCGTCGCCGAACTACCCCGAAACAGTGCCGTCGAGGTCGAGTTCGTGTTCGAGGTATCGGACAGCATCTGATCGGTCTGCCACACCCCGAAGGGGCGGCGGTTGCCAACGCAACCGCCGCCCCTTCGTCTGTGAGGACTTTCAGGCACTGAGCCCGGTCGTCGAACCTGCTGTCACCAACCGCGCTCTGCGAGGCGGTGTCCGACAGGCAGGTCGTCGACGTTGATACCGACCATTGCCTCGCCGAGTCCGCGCGAGACCTTGGCGAGCACGTCCGGGTCGTCGTAGAACGTGGTGGCCTTGACGATGGCCTCGGCGCGCTGCTTCGGGTTGCCGGACTTGAAGATGCCCGATCCGACGAACACGCCCTCGGCGCCGAGCTGCATCATCATGGCAGCGTCTGCCGGGGTGGCGATGCCGCCGGCGGTGAACATGGTGACAGGCAGCTTGCCGGCCTTGGCGACCTCGACGACCAGTTCGTACGGGGCCTGCAGTTCCTTGGCGGCTACGTACAGTTCGTCCTCGCTCAGCGAGGTCAACCGGCGGATCTCGCCGCGGATGGTGCGCATATGGGTGGTGGCGTTGGAGACGTCTCCGGTGCCTGCTTCACCCTTCGAGCGGATCATGGCCGCGCCTTCGTTGATGCGACGGAGCGCTTCGCCGAGGTTGGTGGCGCCACAGACGAAGGGAGCGGTGAACTTCCACTTGTCGATGTGGTTGGCGTAGTCGGCCGGGGTCAGGACCTCGGACTCGTCGATGTAGTCGACGCCGAGGCTCTGCAGGATCTGCGCTTCGACGAAGTGACCGATGCGTGCCTTGGCCATGACGGGGATGCTCACGGTGGAGATGATGCTGTCGATCATGTCCGGGTCGCTCATGCGCGAGACGCCGCCCTGTGCGCGAATGTCTGCGGGGACCCGCTCGAGTGCCATGACGGCGACGGCGCCTGCGTCTTCGGCGATCTTGGCCTGCTCAGCGGTGACCACGTCCATGATCACACCGCCCTTGAGCATTTCAGCCATGCCGCGCTTGACGCGGGCGGTGCCGATGGCGGTGGTGGGGGCAGAGTCGGGGGTGCTCACAGCAAACTCCTGCAGTAGTGGCGTGACAAAAGAAACGAGGCACGGCGAACACACGAGTTCATTCGCTCGGAGGCCTCTGGCCAGAACTCTAGGACTAACCGGCCTTCGATTCCGTATCCAATTTGCCATTGCTGGCCTTAGACTGCCCGCGAGCACTGAACGACCGAAAGATCAGCGGATGGAACGCACTTCCGGATCCTCGGTACCGTCCGCGATCGTCGCCGCTTCCACCAGGAGGTTTGCCAGATCCAACGGGTAGACCGGCTCACCGGACTTGGCCAATTGGCGGATCTCGTCGGCGCTGCACCAGCGATGGCCGGTGATGGCACGCTGCTCCAATTCGGTGTGGCCTTGGAAGACCGGCTCGAAGCCGTGAGTGCGCGTAGCGAAGAACAGCTCTTCCGAACGGATCAGCTCACCGTCGAACGGGAAAATCGCCACACGCCGCCAGAGCGGACCTCGCAGATTCTCCGGAGCCACGACGAATCCGGTCTCCTCCTCGATCTCACGAACGGCAGCCGCCCGTAGGTGTTCGCCCCGTTCGAGCCCTCCGCCGACGGTGAACCAGAAGTAAGTGTTCGGGATCTTGGGATCGTGGCCGCGCAACAGCAGCACCCGATCGTCCTCGTCCAGCATCACCACGCGGGCAGAGGTCCGTGACGTATCCACGGTGATGCCCTCGGGCACCGCCGCCGCGGTCGTGCGCTCCGATATCTCGAAGTACTGAGGTAGCGGTGCCGTTCCCCCGAGGTGCAGCCAGCGAACAAGTCGACGCGTACGCAACGCGAGAGTGTCGCGCACCGCGTCGTTGTGGAACCGCCGAGCGATCAGGACCCTCGCCTCGGCATCGGCCAACTCGGCCACCAGTTGAGGTCGCAGCGACGTCGTGCCGTAGGCAGCGAGAGCATTGGACAGCCGGTTCTCGGCAAGCTCGCGATCCTGACGATCCGCACGTTCGGCGGCGTCCGCCAAGGTGACGAATCTGCGCGCGTCGTCGGCGTTCATGTCCACCGCCGCCGCGCGGACAACCGCGGCACGACGGGACAGAGCCGCATCGAGCGCCAACCACGACTGATCCGAACGCACATGCAGTCGATCGAGTCGGTTCGCCGTCCCGTACGCCCACAGTCCGACGACCAGGACGACGGCAGCGACAAGCCCGAGAATGAAGATCGTCAGAGCGGAGAAGGTCATGAACCCACCACGCGTACGCCGGCGCCGCCAACCGTGACGGTCTCGTAGACACGCAGGATCTGTTCGGCCACCACCGGCCAGTCGTATTCGGCAACAACACTTGTCGCGGTGTTGACCAGCGCGCGTCGTCGATCCGGGTCACCGAGAACGGAATCGATTGCCTCGGCCAAGGCATCGGAGTTCCCGATGGGGACCAGCAAGCCGGCCTGACCGTCGCGAAGGACACGGCGAAAAGCGTCCAACTCACTGGCCACGACGGCAGTGCCAGCCGCCATGGCCTCGACCAGCACGATCCCGAAGCTCTCACCGCCGAGATTGGGCGCGCAGTAGACGTCCGCACTGCGAAGCGCCGACGCTTTCTCCTCGTCACTGACCTGCCCGAGCAGGCGGAGATGCTTGAAGTACTTACCCGCCTCTTTGCGGAGTTTCTCCTCGTCGCCGCGTCCGACCACGATCACTTCGAGATCCGGGTGACGCTCGACCAACTCCGGCAGCGCACCGAGGAGGACGGCCATCCCCTTGCGCGGTTCGTCGTAGCGACCGAGGAACAGAATGGTTCCACCTTCGCGCGGGTAGCCGGGCAACAGATCGGCCTCGGCAAACGCTGCGACATCGACGCCGTTGGGGATCTCGACCGCGTCGGATCCGAGAGACTCGACCTGCCAACGACGCGCCAACTCAGAGACTGCGATCCGGCCGCTGATCTTCTCGAGATACGGAGCCAAGACACCCTGAAACGTGCTCAGCACCAACGACTTCGTGGTCGACGTGTGGAAGGTGGCGACGATCGGGCCTTCCGCGATGCGCAACGCGAGCATGGACAGACTCGGCGCATTGGGTTCGTGGATATGTAGAACGTCGAAGTCACCTTCCGCGATGAACTTGCGGAGGCGGTTGTTCGCCGTCGGGCCGAAAGACAACCGCGCAACAGAACCGTTGTAGGGAATCGCGACGGCTTTACCTGCGGAAACCACAAAATCCGGCAACTCGTCGTCATCGGACGACGGCGCAAGCACACTCACTTTGTGACCACGTTCGATCAGCACCTCGGCCAGATCCACCACGTGCGCCTGGACGCCGCCGGGGACGTCGAAGGAGTACGGGCAGATCATGCCGATTTTCATTCACCCTCCATGCGGGCGAGCCGCGATTCGGAAAGGTCCGAGCGCCACAGCGGTTGAAGCATGTGCCAGTCAGCGGGGTGCGCTGCGATGTTGACCGCGAAACGGTCGGCAAGTGCTTGCGTGGCCGGGCCGACTCCGCCGGATACGTCGATCGGCGGGTCGATCTTGAAACCCCAACCGTCGGGAGTGAACCAGCAGTGGACCGGAAGTAGCGGCGCGCCGGTATCGATCGCGAGCTTCGCCGGGCCGGCGGGCATGCGAGTGGGTTCTCCGAAGAAGGTGACGGGCACACCCTTCTTCGCCAGATCGCGCTCCCCCAGCAAGCACACGATCTTGTTCTCGCGCAGATGCTTGGACAGTTCGACGAACGGAGGATGCTCCCCGCCGCTGAGCGGAAAGATCTCGAAACCGAGACTCTCGCGGTATTCGACAAACCGTTCGTACAGGGATTCGGGCTTGAGCCGTTCGGCAACGGAGGTCAACCCACCCCATTGCTGAACACACCACACGCCGGCCATGTCCCAATTACCGCTGTGGGGCAGCGCCAATACCGCGCCATGACCTGCTGCCATTGCTTTTTCCAGATGTTCCTGGCCCTCGACCAGCGCATGCAACGCCTTACCTGTCGCGACCAGGTCCATCGACGGTAGACGGAATGCCTCACGCCAGTACCGGGCGTACGAGCGCATAGAATCCTTGATCAACTGATCCGGAACTTCCTCCGGCGTCGTGCCCAGAACTCTCGCGAGGTTCTTCCTGAGTTGTTCGGGTCCGCCCTTGCGTACCGCGAAATCCGCTCCGGCGTCGAACAGCTTGACCGCCACCGATTCCGGCAGGCTTCGCACCAGACGCCAACCCGCGGCGTATCCCAGGTCGGTTGCACGCTCGGCAAAGCTCATTTCTCTGCCTCGCCGTCCGTGTCCGGCGCACCTTCGACCGTCGATGCGGCCGGGGCGATCGGCAGAAGTTCCCGAGCGCCAGGGGAATTGCGCACCGCGAGCACTCGCTGGAAGACCGTCACGATGCTTCCGGCGGCAAGTACCCACATCGCGATGTGGATTGCCCACGGAAGACCCATACCCGTCAGGCCGGATCCGACCAACACGATGATCAGTCGGTCCGGGCGCTCGATCCACCCGCCGTCCGCAGTCAGCCCGCTCGCCTCCGCACGCGCCTTCGCGTACGAGATGACCTGCGAGGTGACGAGGCAGATGAGCGTCGCGACGAGCAGCCACTTGCTGTTCTCGTGGTAGACCGCCCACCAGGCCAGGCCGGCAAAAATCGCGCCGTCGGCTACGCGGTCGCAGGTCGCGTCCAGTACCGCCCCGTACCGCGTTCCGCCGCCGCGAGCACGAGCCATTGCGCCGTCGAGCATGTCGAACATGACGAAGAACCAGATGAACATGGTTCCCCAGAACAGATGTCCGGACGGAAACAGCGTCACCGCACCGGCGACGCTTGCCACCGTGCCGATCACCGTCACCGAGTCCGGCGTCAGACCGGTCTTGACCAGCGCCTTCCCCATAGGTGCCGTCACCTTGGACACCGATGCGCGCCCGAAGAAGCTCAACACCGCAGGAACCCTCCAAGTCGTGAGTTCCGGTTCGGAACTCGTTGCAGCAATGCATCCTGCCATGAAGCCGGATGCGTCAACCTATTGTTGCCAGGCACCGGCGAGTAGTCCCCTGGTCTCTCGCAGCAATTGCGGCATCACCTTGACCCCACCGAGCACGGTGATGAAGTTGGCGTCGCCGCCCCAACGTGGCACTACGTGTTGGTGAAGGTGCTCGGACAGCGAACCGCCCGCAGCGGCACCGAGATTCAGGCCGACGTTGAATCCGTGAGGATTCGACACACTCTTGATCACCCGCAACGCACGCTGGGTGAACGCCATCAACTCGGCGCTCTCCTCCGGCGTCAGATCTTCGAGAGCCGCGACCTTGCGATACGGAACCACCATGAGATGCCCGGGGTTGTACGGATACAGGTTCAGAACCGCATAGACATGCTCACCGCGGGCAACGATCAGTCCTTCTTCGTCCGACATCTTCGGAATGTCGATGAACGGTTCACCCGTCGTGCCCGGGGTGTTGGGCGCCTCGGTGATGTACGACATCCGATGCGGCGACCAAATGCGCTGCAAATGGTCAGGGTCACCGACGCCGTGGTCGATCAGCGAACCCGGACCGTCGTCACCGGGGGCGCTCACTGCGCCACGCTTGGCTGCACCAGTTCGGCTGTCGGCGAGGCGTTCTCGCGGCGGCCGATCCACTCGGTGATGATCCGGACGGCGTCGTCGACGGGAATGCCGTTGATCTGCGTGCCGTCACGGAAACGGAAGCTGACCGCGCCGGCCTCCACGTCACGCTCGCCCGCGAGGAGCATGAACGGGACCTTTTGCGTGGTGTGGTTACGGATCTTCTTCTGCATACGGTCGTCACTGAAGTCGACCTCGGCGCGAACACCGGCTGCCTTGAGCTTCTTCGTGACGTCGAACAGGTGATCGGCGAACGCCTCGGCCACCGGGATTCCGACGACCTGCACCGGTGCCAGCCACGCCGGGAACGCGCCCGCGTAGTGCTCGGTCAGGACACCGAAGAACCGTTCGATCGAGCCGAACAGCGCGCGGTGGATCATGACCGGACGAGTCTTGACGCCGTCGTTGCCGGTGTATTCGAGCTCGAACCGCTCGGGCAGGTTGAAGTCGAGCTGGATGGTCGACATCTGCCAGGTGCGGCCGAGTGCGTCCTTGACCTGAACGGAAATCTTGGGACCGTAGAAGGCGGCTCCGCCCGGATCCGGCACCAGCGTCAGGCCGGAAGCTTCGCCGACCTCGGCGAGCGTTGCGGTCGCCTCTTCCCAGACGTCGTCGCTACCGACGAACTTGTCCGGGTTTTTGGTGGACAGTTCGAGGTAGAAGTCGTCGAGGCCGTAGTCCTTGAGCAGGTTCAGAACGAACTGCAGGGTGGTGGTCAGCTCGTCGCGCATCTGCTCACGGGTGCAGTAGATGTGAGCGTCGTCCTGGGTCATGCCGCGCACGCGGGTCAGTCCGTGGATGACGCCGGACTTCTCGTAGCGGTAGACCGAGCCGAATTCGAAGAGCCGCAACGGCAATTCACGGTACGAGCGTCCGCGAGCACGGAAGATCAGGTTGTGCATCGGGCAGTTCATCGGCTTGAGGTAGTAGTCCTGGCCCGGCTTGCGCACGGTGCCGTCCTCGTTCAGTTCCTCGTCGACGTGCATCGCCGGGAACATGCCGTCGCGGTACCAGTCGAGGTGACCGGAAACCTCGTACAGATGCCCCTTGGTGATGTGCGGAGTGTTGACGAACTCGTAGCCCGCCTCGATGTGGCGGCTGCGCGAGTAGTTCTCCATCTCGGTGCGGATGATGCCGCCCTTGGGATGGAACACCGGCAGACCCGAACCGAGCTCGTCGGGGAAGCTGAAGAGGTCCAGTTCGGTACCGAGCTTGCGGTGATCACGACGCTCGGCCTCGGCGAGCAGTTCGAGGTATTCGTCCTGAGCCTCGGTGGACTCCCACGCAGTGCCGTAGACACGCTGAAGATCGGCGTTGTCCTGGTTGCCACGCCAGTAGGCGGCGGAGCTTCGGGTCAACTTGAAGGCCGGGATGTGCTTGGTGGTCGGAATGTGCGGGCCGCGGCACAGATCGGACCAGATCTTGTCGCCGGTACGAGGATCGAGATTGTCGTAGATGGTCAGCTCGTTGCCGCCCACCTCCATGATCTCGGGATCGTCGATACCGGACTTGTCGTCGATCAATTCGAGCTTGAACGGCTCGTCGGCCAACTCGACCCGAGCGTCCTCGATCGAATCGACCACTCGACGCGAAAAGCGCTGTGATCCCTTGATGATCTGCTTCATACGCTTTTCGAGCTTGGCCAGATCCTCCGGAGTGAACGGGCGGTCCACCGCGAAGTCGTAGTAGAAGCCGTCCTTGATCGGCGGACCGATGCCGAGCTTCGCGTCGGGGAATTCTTTCTGAACCGCCTGCGCGAGGACGTGGGCCGCGGAGTGCCGGATGACGCTGCGGCCGTCTTCGGTGGATGCTGCCACCGGCTCGACGTCGACATCGACATCAGGTGTCCACGACAGATCCTTGAGCGTTCCCTCGCCATCGCGGACAACGACGATCACGTCGGGCCCCTTCGTGGGGTATCCGGCTTCGCGCACTGCAGTCCCGGCGGTCGTCCCCGCGGGCACCCGAAGTGGGGCGGCTGAGTGCTCTGGCGCGGGACTGGTCACGGCGATGTGCTCCTAAAGGTATTGCGACAAGTTAGACAGGCGTCGTACCCACTGCGAGCACGCGCACGATCATGTTATCGGCCCTACCGACATGGTGAGACAACCGAGTGAAGGAAACCGGGCCGCGTTCAACTCACAGCGGCGACTCGAGCCACGAGTAGTCCAGGCCCACCCATGTCCCGATCAGGCCGAAAGTGCCGAGCACCCACAAAGTCGCCAAGACGATCACTGTGGTGAACAGAACGCCCAACCCTTTGACGAACAGCGACTGCTTGCCGAACCATTCCATGAACCGGTCGTATCGCGCCTTCGCGAAATGAAGGAGTCGATGTGCCCACGCGAACTCCGACGCCAGGATGCCGAGGCCGGCGAAAACGATGAGCCAACCGGGCCCGGGGTACGGAATAGCCACGATGCCGGCGGCGAACACGATCGTGCCCACGACTCCGACGCCGATGCGGTACGCAAGATTGAGGGTGGGCCGCGCGGCGATTCCCGCGCGCCACCGCTCCCAGCGGGACTCTGCGTCCTGGAAGACGGACAGGTCTGAATCGTCGACGGAAGAATCGACCTTTTCGGTACTCAAAGCAGTCACCTTTTCGGTCGCGAAATGTCTCTTCGACCAGGCTACCGAAATCGTCGCCCGGCGACCTGCGACGACGGTCTGCATGCCGAAATAACCGTGCCCTCGAACAGCTGTGCTCTCAAACGACTGAAGGCGTCCCCGATGATCGGGAACGCCTTCAGTGTTTTTCTGTGGTCCCGGCTGGGATCGAACCAGATGTGATATACCTGCTCGGAGCGTCTAACCATGAGTTCAGAGGCATCGGGGAGTGCCACACCGTGCCAAGATATGCCGACTTCTTACACTCTAGGGCCCACGGAGGGCCCACGAAATCAAGGAAACCAGCTGAATGGCCAGAAAAGTCTTCGGACGCATTGAAAAGTTGCCGTCAGGCCGGTACCGAGCCCGCCACCCCGACCCCACTCCGGGGAGCGCGGAACGTATCCCTGCACCCAGCACGTTCAGCACGAAAGGCGCGGCGCAGACCTGGCTGAACACGCAGCAGGACGCAATCGCCGGGGGCACTTGGGTACACCCAGATGACGCTGCCGCGGCACAGCAGGCCACTCAGGCCGAGAAGGCACGTAAAGCTGTCGCGTTCGGTGTGTACGCCGAGAAATGGGTCGCCACCAGGACCAATAGCAAGGGCGAGCCGCTACGCCCCCGCACACGCAAGGAATACGAGCGAATGCTTGGCACAACCGGATCGCTATTCCATTGGTCGGCAACACCCATCAACGAAATACGCCCCGACGCAGTCCGTGAGTGGCGATCTGAACTACTCGCAACGGGCAAGGCCACGGCCACCGCAAGGGCCTACGACTTAATGAAATCGATATTGAAAACAGCCGCAGAAGATGGTCTGATCAGCGCAAACCCTTGCAAAATCAAAGGTGGCTCGCTTACTACCACGGGGAAGTCCACAACGCCGCCGACCGAGGTCGAGCTGGACATCGTCATCGAAAAGATCGTGCCGAAGTACAAACCATTCGTGATCATCGCCGCCGCCGGTGGCCTGCGATTCGGCGAGGTCATCGGCCTGACCAGCGACGATGTGGCTGTTGAGCGCGATGGTGATCGCGAGGTGGACGCGGTGCGTATCGCTGTCGTGCGCAGCATCGTCGAAGGCAACGGCATCGCCAAGGTAGCCGGACCTCCGAAGAGCGCCGCAGGGCGACGAATCATCGCAATTTTCGGCCACGACGCCCGGATCGTGGCCGCCCACGTCGAATCCGTGAGACCGGGCGCACTCCTGTGGACAGACCGTAGCGGTGGTTACGTGTCACAAAGCACAGTGAATAACCACTGGCGCAAGGCTCGGGCAGCAGCTGGCCGCTCCGACTTGGCGTTTCACTCGCTGCGCCACTACGCGGGCACTCGATACGCGCAAACTGGTGCGACCGTGGCCGAGACTATGGCAAGGCTAGGGCACAGCAGCGTGAAGGCCGCGATGCGTTACCAGCATGCCGGCACCCGTGACGACGAACTCGCCAGGCGCGCTTCGCGCCGGTAACACCGGCTACCACCCCGAACTACATCAGTGCGAGGTGGTTTCGACACCGTCGCCGGGGTGTTCTCGGCGCCCCGGGCGCTGCGCGCCCTACATCGGGGCGAAACACCCTCTGACCTGGGATTTTGAATTTGCCGCCCTGTTTCTCAGTGAGTTCGCATACTTTCCGGGTTCTTCCGGTTCTGGAAGAACCCCTTTAGGAGAGTCGGTCGTCAAAACATGGCGAGTGCACCATACAATTCAAGGTACGTTCGTGTGCGATCGATGAAAGCTGCACGGCAGTGGGGACGCCGCCAGCGGCGTGCTCCTGCCTGTGGCAAGGGAAGTAGGAGTAAGTGGCCGGGAATAACAACGCCAATCTGGTGTGGAGCATCGCAAACATTCTGCGAGGTACCTACAAGCCTGCACAGTATGGTTCGGTGGTTCTCCCGTTCACCATCCTGCGCCGGCTAGACGGTGTCCTTGAAAACACAAAGGATGGCGTGCTGAAAGAGGCAGAGGCCAAGAAAGATCTGAACATTCCCTTGGACACATTCCTCCAGAAGGCTTCAGGCCATAGCTTCTTCAACACCTCTCTATTCAACTTCGCCAAGCTCCTGGATGACCCTACGAATATCAAGGCGAACATCCTTAACTACGTCCAGGGGTTCTCGGAGAACACCCGGGACATCTTCGAACGATTCGAGTTCTACAAGACGCTTGAGAAACTGGACGGCGCGGACCTCCTGTACCACGTGGTCAAGGACTTTGCCGAGATCGACCTTCGCCCGGAGACCATCAGCAACATCGAGATGGGCCTCATGTTCGAAGAGCTCATTCGCCGCTTCGCTGAATCTTCCAACGAGACCGCCGGTGAGCACTTCACCCCGCGCGAAGTCATCCAACTCATGGTCCAGCTCCTACTGAACTACGACGACGACGTACTCACCAAAGAGGGCATCGTCCGCAGCATCTATGACCCCACCGCCGGCACGGGCGGCATGCTCACCGTCGCCCAAGAGCACCTCCACGCTCTCAACCCCAGCGCCTCACTCGTCGCATATGGCCAGGAGATCAACGACGAGTCCTACGCTATCTGCAAGTCTGACTTGCTCATCAAGGGCCAGGACATCTCCAAGATCTCCGTCGGCGACACCCTGGCCAATGATCAAAACATCGGCCAGCAGTTCGACTTCATGCTCTCCAACCCGCCCTTCGGCGTGGAATGGAAGAAGATTCAGCCGCAGATCCAAAAGGAACATGATCTTCACGGATTCGACGGGCGCTTCGGCCCGGGACTCCCCCGGGTCAGCGACGGATCCCTGTTGTTCCTGCTGCATTTGGTCCGCAAAATGCGCCCGGCTCACGAAGGCGGCTCGCGCATCGGCATCGTCCTGAACGGCTCGCCGTTGTTCACCGGCAATGCCAGCTCCGGTGAGTCAGAGATCCGCAAGTACCTGATCGAGAACGACTTCGTGGAGGCCATCATCGCGCTGCCCACTGACATGTTCTACAACACCGGCATCGCCACCTACATCTGGGTCCTGTCCAACAGCAAGAAGAAGAAGCATCCGGAGCGCGTCGGCAAGATCCAGCTCATCAACGGTGTGGACTCTTTCCAAAAGATGCGAAAGAGCCTTGGGTCCAAGCGCAAGGAACTCGGGCCCAGCGATATTGAGAGCATCGTGCGGCTGTACGGTGAGTTCGAGGACAATGGCGAGACCTCCAAGATCTTCGATAACCGAGATTTCGGCTATTCAACCATTACCGTGGAGCGAGCACTCAAACTGAATTTCGCGTTCACGGCCGAACGCATCGACACCGTGCTGGAGCAGAAGCCGGTCGAAAAGTTAGCTAACGACGACCGGGGGCTTCTGGAGAAAGCCCTCCGCTCGGCGGCCGTTGATCCGGGAGAGGTCTACAAGAACCGGGAGACCTTCCTCAAGGTCCTCAAACCAGTTCTCGCCAGCAGCGGGCTGAAACTCGGCGCTCCAATCTTGAAGGCGGTGCTCGCGGGGCTGTCTGAACGAGACGAGACGGCGGACGTGTGCAAGACGCCAAAAGGAACGCCGGAGGTTGACACAGAGCTTCGCGACACCGAAAACGTTCCGTTGACCGAAGTCATTCAAACCTACTTCGAACGAGAAGTGCTCCCGCACTTCCCCGATGCTTGGATCGACGAACTGAAGACGAAGGTGGGCTACGAAATCCCGTTTACGCGACACTTTTACAAATACGTCGCACCCAGGTCACTGGAAGAGATCGACGCAGATCTCAACATCCTTATCTCGGAGATCACCACACTGTTAGCCGAGGTCGAGAAGTGACCGGAAACAAACGGTACGAGGAATACAAGGATTCCGGTATCGAATGGGCCCGCACTATACCCATGGAGTGGGAAAAGTGCCCACTATTCGCCTTGGTTCGGGTGAATACCGAGTCGAACAAAACTGGGACTGAATCTAACCTTTTATCTCTCAGCTATGGGCGAATCATTCGAAAGGACATCACATCCAATGACGGGCTTCTGCCAGCGTCATTTAATACCTACCAAATGATCCAACAAAACGACATCGTCCTTCGCCTAACAGATCTTCAGAACGACAAGCGCAGCCTTCGATCGGCTATCTCGCCGGAACGCGGAATCATCACCTCCGCCTATCTGGCCGTGACACCAACTGGTATTTTACCCAACTTCCTAAGCTATCTCCTAAGGGCCTACGACCTCCAGAAAGTGTTTTACGCCATGGGCGGCGGTCTGCGACAGTCCATGAAGTTCTCGGACATAAAGTGGCTCCCAGTCGTTCTTCCGCCGGAGTCTACCCAGCAAGCAATCGTTGACTTTCTGGACCAGGAAACTTTCCAAATCAATGAACTTATTGGTAAGCAGGAGCAGCTCGTCGAACTGCTTGCCGAGAAACGTCAGGCCATTATTACTCGTGCGGTCACCAAAGGTCTTGACCCCACATCTCTCACCAAACCCTCCGGCGACCCATGGATTGGTAATGTCCCGGAACATTGGTCGCTCCTTACACTGAAGAATTGTAGTCAAGTTAAGCGTGGCCGTTTTACGCACCGCCCCAGAAACGCTCCTCACCTCTACGGCGGGAAGTACCCATTCATCCAGACAGGTGCCATAGCCCGGGCTCAGGGCAAGTACATCACCGAATACTCTCAGACTTTGTCAGAGGCAGGCCTGGAGACCAGCGCTTTGATGCCTCAAGGAACGCTTGTCATGGCGATTGCAGCCAACATTGCTGACGTGGCAATACTTTCCTTTGATAGCTGTGCACCTGATTCCGTACTCGGCTTTCGGCCTACGGATCGCACTAACCCTGATTTTCTCTACTATGCCCTAACCGCGAAGCGTGCAGAACTAATTAGTGAAGCGCCAGTCACGTCACAAGGCAATCTCAACGTAGAGCGAGTAGGAGGCGTTACTATTCCACTGCCTCCGCTTCGGGATCAACAGGACATCGTGAAAATGCTAGATTACGAATTGGAAAAAATGGCACAAATTTCATCTAAAGCCTCTAGCGTTCTTCGTCTCTTAAACGAACGTCGTTCCGCCCTCGTCTCTGCTGCCGTAACAGGCAAAATCGATGTTTCTTAGCTATGGTGTTGCAGCGATGGAATGGAGTCGTTGACCCTGTCCTTAGGATTATTTCTGATGGGCAGATTCGGAGGAAATGCCGAGATTCGAACCGCCGTGGCGGACCGTACGCAGCCTTCCCCCGAGGCCATGTCTCGACCAAGATTTTTTCGACGGTTTCTAGGGGGAACAAGATGGCGCAGCACAATGAAGTGACGTTTGAGGACGAGATCTGCCAGGCGCTTGCCGCCCGGGGCTGGATCTACGAGCCGCAGCGCAAAGCCGGCCAGCTTTACGACACCACCCGGGCACTGATCCCCGAGGATGTCTTCGGCTGGCTGGCCGACACACAGTCGGAGCAGCTGGCGAAAGTCCTGAAGCCCACGGATTCGCCAGCTGAGCTGGAGTTCGCCCAGCGTCTGCTGATGGACCGACTCTGCAAGGTGCTGGACAAGCCAGCGACCAAGGAAGCAGGCATGCTTTCGGTCCTCCGCACCGGGTTCAAGGACGTTGCCGCCAAGTTCGAGATGTGCCAATTCAAGCCCGCCATGGGCCTGAACCCGGCAACTTTGGAGCGATACAGCAAGGTTCGGCTGCGGGTGGTTCGGCAAGTCCACTACTCGACGGTCGACACCAAGAAGAGCATCGATTTGGTCCTGTTCGTCAACGGCCTGCCTGTGGCCACCATCGAACTCAAGACCGACTTCACCCAGAACATCAACGACGCCGTCGCACAGTACCGAAACGACCGATTGCCCCGCAACGCGAAGAACAAGGACGAGCCGCTGCTGTCCTTTGGTCGACGGGCGTTGGTGCACTTTGCCGTCAGCAACGATGAAATCCAGATGACCACCGAACTCAAGGGCAAGGACACCTATTTCCTGCCGTTCAACCTCGGCGACGACGGCCATGCCGGAAACCCGGTCAATCCGAAGGGGTCGGCCACCAGCTACTTGTGGGATCAAGTGTTGCAGCGTGATTCCTGGCTGAACATTATCGGCAAGTTCCTGCACCTGCAGGTCAGCGACAGGACCGACCCTGTCACTGGTGAACGCGACCTCCGGAAGTCTTTGCTCTTCCCGCGGTACCACCAGTGGGACGTGGTCAACCAGCTCATCGAGACGAGCCGCACCGAGGGCCCTGGCCACCGGTATCTCGTCCAGCACTCGGCGGGTTCCGGCAAGACCAACTCGATTGCCTGGACCGCACACCAGCTCAGTTCCCTGCACGGGGCTGGCAACGAGAAGCTCTTCGATTCGGTAATCGTGGTGACAGACCGCACCGTGCTGGATTCTCAGCTGCAGGACGCGATCTACCAGATCGAGCACAAATCCGGTGTCGTGGTTCCCGTCCGAGGCAATTCGGGTTCCAAATCCGCTGAACTCACCGCCGCGCTGGTGGCCCGGACGCCGATCATCATAGTCACCATCCAGACGTTCCCCTTCGCGTTGAAGGCCATCGCAGAATCTCAGACCCTGAAAGGGCGGAATTTCGCAATCATCGCGGACGAGGCACACTCGTCCCAGACCGGTTCCACAGCCAACAAGCTGAAGAAAGTCCTGTCTTCGGAGGAACTGGCGGACGTCAATGACGGCGGAGAGTTCGACGTTGAGTCGTTCCTCGCAGCCGAGATGGCCGAACGCGCGGACGCGAAGAACATCAGCTACTTTGCGTTCACTGCCACCCCGAAGGCCAAGACCCTTGAGCTGTTTGGCAGAAAAGGGCCGGACGGGTTGCCGCAGCCGTTCCACCTGTACTCCATGCAGCAGGCCATCGAAGAACGTTTCATCCTGGACGTTCTCCAGAACTACACCAGCTACAAGGTCGCCTACCGGCTCACCCACGAGGGACGAGACTATGACTCCGAGGACTCCAAGGTCGAAAAGTCCGAGGCGCTCAAATCGTTGATGGCCTGGGTGAAGCTGCATCCCTACAACATCAGCCAGAAGGTTCAGGTGATTGTCGAGCACTTCCGTAGCAATGTTGCCTGGCGCCTGGACGGCAAGGCCAAGGCCATGGTGGTCACCGGCTCCCGCAAGGAAGCGGTCCGCTACAAGCTCGCGATTGACAGGTACATCAACGACGCGGGCTACTCCGGGCTGGGGACAATGGTCGCCTTCTCCGGCGAGGTGACCGACGACGAGTCTGGCCCCGAGCAGTTCACCGAAATCAACATGAACCCGGGGCTGAAGGGCAGGACGCTGCCCGAGGCGTTCTCCACCGAGGAATACAAGATCATGCTGGTGGCCAACAAATTCCAGACCGGCTTCGACCAGCCCTTACTGGTGGCAATGTATGTGGACAAGAAACTCTCCGGGGTCTCCGCCGTACAGACGCTCTCCCGGCTGAACCGTATCGCCGTGGGCAAGGACCAGACATTTGTGCTGGACTTCGTCAATAATCCCGACGAAATCCTAGCCTCCTTCCAGCCGTACTTCCACGAGGCCACACTGGAGGGCGTCTCTGACCCGAACATCGTCCACGATCTGCAGGCCAAGCTTGATGCTGCTCAGGTCTATCTCGAATCCGAGGTGGACGGGATGGTGAAAGCCTATGTCCTGGAGGAAGGCAACAACGCCATGTCCGGCTGGGTGGCACCGGCGAAGTCCCGCTTCAATACCCGGTACAACGCCGCCGTGGCAGAGGAAAATAAGACCATACAAGACGAACTTGACCTGTTCCGCAAGGATCTGGGCTCGTTCGTCCGTGCCTACGATTTTCTCTCCCAAATCTTCGACTTCGCCGACACGGACCTAGAAAAACGCTCGATATACTACAAGCACCTGTTGCCTGTGCTCCGGGTAAACGACGCCAAGGTGGCGCTGGACCTTTCGGGAGTTGTGATGGCTAAGTACGCGCTGAAGGACAAGGGGCAAGCGCAGCTGGAGCTCACGGGGGAAGACGCGACCTTGAAACCGCCAACAGAGATGGGCACCGGGCAGGCGAAGGATCCTGTCCTTTCGACCTGGGAAGAAATCATCCAGCAGGCTAACCTGCCTTTCGAAGGTGAAGAAATGGATGCCGTGGCGCACTTCGTTGAAGGCGTACGGCGGGAGCTGGTAAAAAACGAGACGCTTCAGAAACAGGCGCAGAACAATTCCCGCAGCCACTTCGGAAGCAGCCCCGACCTGGCCCAAGCAATCACCGATGCCGTGTCGAACTCGATGGACAGTCACTACAACCTGAGCCTGCAGGCGCTGGGAGATAAGACAAAAATGGGCGCCCTACTCAAAATGCTCAGCGAAGTCATATATGAGGAGCTACAGCAATAGGAGGCAGGCCGACCAACTTGGTACCTGTCCGTCCTGAATGCTGGAGATCGGAATGGTGAAGAGTATTCTTGCTCCAAGGGGCAGAAGATGGTCACCGGATGAACTAGTCCTTCGAAGGTGGCCTCAGTGCAACACGCTGAAAGCGTGTAGGGAACCCCTGTACAACACCGGTAACGACGGCTGGATCTACGGTGACCGCTGCGTCGACCAGAACGACCGGGCGAAATAAGGCAAACCCAACGCGGGCGAGTTTCTGGTGGAGACGTCTCGTTTGGCATGGGAAGCGCAGGTCCTCGACGTCGAGCGGGCCGCCGAGACGCTCGTTAGCTGGTACCGGAATCCCTGGTCGGGCCGGCACGCTCTCACGGTGCCTTACGTGTTCAGCAACAAGCATCAGCTGATGCACCCCGACTTCCTATTCTGGCACGACGACGGCGACGGCGAGTACGTCATGGACATCGTCGACCCCACCGGTTCGACCTCCCCGACACCTCGGCGAAGTGGTCAGCGCTGTCGCGCTACGCCCACGATCACCCTGACCGGGTCCGCCGCTACCTCGCGATCGCTAAGGTAGGTGATTCTCTCCGGGCGCTCGACCTTACGACTACAGGAATTGACGAGCGCATCGCGGAGGCGACCAACCAGAACTTGATCGAGGCGATTTTCGTTGCTGACGGGATGTCCTATCCGTAGATAAGGCGCGACGCAATGGTCAGGATGTCTTGATCCAACTGTGGCACGGCGTGGATCCCACGCCGGTAGTGCAGTCAGGTAGGGAATCCGTGCTTCCGCAGTGCCACCAACCACTCATGCTGTCGTGCGTCTGCCCAGTCCGGCTGCACGGAGTGTGCATAGGCAATGCACCCGTCGATATGGCTTACGAACGAAAGCATCGAATCGAACCGGCGATGTGTGGCATGGTGCGCAATCCCAAATTTACTGACACCGCGTATATGGACCTCGACTCTGCGACGGAATTCCGGGGTAAGCCGTAGGCGGTCGCCATCAACCAGCAGGCCGAGCACGATTCGTCGTGCGCCTGGTGGTACCACCCTTGTCTTTTTTTGATGCAGTTGGAAGCGGTGAAAGCCTATTATTTCGCTGACCTCACGGATAATTGACTTCGCCTGTGTACGGTCAAATCCGTTGAGTGTTGTTGACAAAACCATATCGTCCGAATAACGGGTGTACGTGAAACCGCTACGGGCGGCAAACCCCGCCATGTCATAGTCGAGCGGTGTGGCGACCATGTTCGATAGCGCCCCGCTTGTGGGTGCACCTTGCGGCAGACACCCGGAAACCTGCACCTCATAACCCGGAATGGCTTGGTAACGTCCGCTCCCGCGCTCAGGTCGATCGAATACCGTCAACCGCGTACATAACCGCGCTAACTCAAATGACACCAATTTGGAGTACCCGCGGCCTTCGAATACACGGAAGACATCGCGCTCTTGAATCTGACCGAAGAAATCGTGCAAGTCGAACTTGATCATCCACTGAGCACCGAGATGCTGCTCGGCGCACTGCTGGACACTGCGCCCCGCCGTGTAGGCATAACTGAACGGGTGGAGGGGGAGATTACTAAGTGCTCGGTGCAGAACCGTGCGGTGCACGTCCATCAGAACGGGCTCGGGGGCAGAAATCGACCTAGTTCCACCGGAGCGTTTAGATAAGATCACGTCATCGTAGGGGTCTCTCTGACGCTGGACGATCTCCCGTAAGTACAAGTAGGGAGTGCCGGTAAGGTGCGCAAGGTGTCCCAGACTCAAGATCGGACCGGCTCCCCGCGAGCGAGTGGCCGACGCTTGTGCGACGCTGGCCCTGAGAACATCTAACGGTACGCCCGCGGACCTGCCAGCTTCGACGTACTGGTGAAGAGTCGAGGGGTTCATCTACTTTTGGTGTTATCCCGACAGGTCGGGCGGACGTGGCCCCAGCTCGCGTCGGGAAATGTCACGTTCGCCCGGGCACGCGTAGCGAGGGATAGTCCAACGATCACGGTCAGCCGTGACCTTCGAGCCGTTCGACTCGACGTGCCGGCGCGAGGCACCGGCGTCCTAGATTCACCACCTCGACTCCTCATCGCAACATCTTAGGGTAGTAGGGATCAGGGTTGTTACCTCGATGGCTTGTCACGACGCGGTCTAGTCTTCTGGCATGCCAAAGCTCGTTCCGGCCGGCCAGGGTGATTTCGAAGCCCTTTGTGATGAAGCCCTCCTTGACTAGGAAACCGATCAACGCATTCACCTCTTCAACCGGCCTGGCAAGACGGTGCGCGAGAGACGTCGGCGTCTGAGCGCTGTGCGCGACGAGCGCCAAGGTCGCAACTAGCCTCTCCGACGGAGTACGGAGCCTGCCTGCATCGATAGCATCTGCGACTCTTCGCTGGTTAGCACCGCGGACCACCTCACTCAGATCCCGATTGCGCGCCTCGTAGCCGCTCAATTCGCTGACAAGGTCCGACGGCATCGTGCGGCCATCGAGAAACGGTTTCCATCCGGGCGATTTACGTCGCAGTATGAATGGAAGGTTATTAGGCACGCTGGTCTTGGTTAGAAAAAGACCACCGCTGGCCTTGTAACCCAGTGCCTGTTTCCGCTCCCCCGAGGGCGTATAGCGATTACATAGCTCTTCGATAGCAGTACGCTCCTGTGCACACCATCCAGCGTCGTCAAAGGATGCAGCAGGCGTATGCGGCCGAATACGATCGATGGTCGGAGCATTCTCGATCGATGCGACCGCAGAAGCTGACGCTGTGTAGGTAACCACGATGATTTCCAATCGACCGAACGACCGCCAGCTTCGCAACTGAGCGTTACGTGGAAAGGTTGCGGCGAAATCGATCACCTGACGACCAGAGCTCGTGTAATCAGTCACCAGGACGATCACCCGGCAGTTGCGCGCACGAAGATCGTCAATGCTCGACGACGGGTGCAACCATGGTCCGTTTTCCTTGCCTGGTGCTTCACCGGTGAATTCGCGGATCACGTTTCCGACGGTGGCTTCGCTGCCTGGGGTCACCGCGCCGCGCATACCCGGTGCGAACGTTTCGTACGCGACATGGCGGGCAGCCACTTGCTGTCGCTGACTTGCGCTGGAGGCTCTCTCAATATCTTCGATACTCAGCACCGGGATGACTACAGCACGTCCATTAAGCTCAGGAGCAAGTGCCCCGATTCGGGACTTGAGTCCGTGATAGATGTCTTCTGGGCTTGCAATCTGCAAGCTGTCGAGAAGGAGCGTGGCAACTGGGCGTTCACTTTCGGCAAAGTTCGTCAGCCACGACTGGCCGCGTTGCGTCTCACTCGGCATCAACAGTGACATGGACCCATCTTGCCTTCCTGCGCCCGTGGTGCTCGCGCCGTATTCCGCCCGTGAGCCGGTCAATCACCACCCGCACCCCGGACAGCCACCTCACCATCACTGCCCCCACTGACCTACCGACGTCCGCCCGAAACTTATCTGTGATGCTCGAAAAACCGCTAAGAAATACGCCTCGGAAGCGGGCGACGACCCCTATCCCCTGCACCCTCGTTCCTATACCAGCCTCGCCCACAACGACATTCGTGGCGCAGCATGTTCAGTGTTTCGGCATAGATTCTCCCCACATCGCAGGCGATCCCATCGAGCTACCAGTGGAACATCTTTCCATGCTCGAAACCGTGGTGGCCGCCAACTACGCTGCTGGTCCAGAATATGGGTGACAACTTCTGGCTCGTTCAGCAAGCGGGCTCGGCCCGTTGAGACCAAGGTCGATAGTCGAACATCTCAAACGACGCACCCCCGGACGATCGTCGCCCAAAGCGTTCGGAAATCCGTCAGCGACTGGTAACCCGACCCTGACCGCCTCGGTGAGCGGGCACCCTGCGGCCGGCCGCTCGACCTGGGCGGCAAGGTGTCCGTAAGACCCGCCCGCGCCTGTGCGCCAGTGAAGGTGCCACTAGCCACCGTTCCCGGCGAAGAGTACGGCTTCATCCCGCAACTCATTTAGAACTCGATGGACGTGCCGCGCTTGGGCCTCCCGAGAAGTGTGCGGCGGCGCCAACCGCTCAGCTCGCGCATTCACCTCGGCGTCTGACAATTGGTCGAGCCAAGCGGTTATCTGTTGGTTCGACAGGCTGTCGTCAATATCTGGTAGATCGTCGGCCGCGAGACCCAGCGGCTACGGCTTCATTGGCCCGCCCCATTGTTGATGGACGGAAATGCTGTACAAGGACGCTCCTCCAGCACTGCTCGGTCCAGAATCTCCGCACACGTGGAGAGGAGCTTGGCGACTTCGCGCTTCGCCACAGGCACCGGCACCGCGACCATCTCCGAAACAGTCTTTGGTGATGACGGTGACACATTGCTGCGCATCTCACTAAGAAAGAACTGCACGCGCTCCGCGTTGTGCTTCCACGACTCACGGTCGGCGTCACTGGCAAGGGCTACCAACTCATCATCTCCCGTATGCACCGACACCCTTGACCACCTCACAGAGACCTCGCGCAGCTGCTCTGGCTCCAGCTCCGCTCCAGGAACCCTCATCAGTGTCCGAACCTCGTCCAGCGCGCTTGTCAAAGAGCTGATCGACACAGCTCGGTCCACCCGCCCCGAGGCGACTCGTGTCACCGCGTTGAGCGCGACCAATGCCACCGGGACGCCGACCAGAAACCCGATGAGTGCGGTCACGAGGTTTACCCGGTACCCCGATGCCCAGAACCCTTCGGTCGGACCTACGACGAAGAAGACCGCAGCCAGGAACAGTCCCCCTGCGGATGAACACAGCAGACCCGCCCGCTCGCCCTTGGAAAATGACTTCCACGACAGCTTGATTGAACCCCACATGGCCGCGACCCTACCGCGTACAAGTCCGAACAAACCTGTTCAACAAACGGTCGTTGACTGAACAGGTGAACACTGCTCGGATCGAGCCGAAATTACCGTCGCCAATGTTCAAAAACCCGTTCAACAATTGGTACCGCGGACAGCACAAGATGAACACCTTTTCTGAACGGAGATCGCCGTGGCGCTCGTCGGACTGGTGCGCGTGAACACCGACAAACAGGAGACGCAGCGCCAGCGCGATGCGCTCGACCCGATTTGCGTCAAAGTTTTCGAGGAGAAAGTCTCGGGCGCACTCAGCGTCGACCAGCGCCCCGGAACTGCAGGCCGCCCTCCACTACCTCCGTCCCGATGATCTGCTCACCGTCCAAGAGGCCGCCTCGGCCGCAACCTCCTTGAGGGACTGTTGGCCTTGACGGACCTGTTCGAGCGCGGTAGCGGGTTCAAGGTGCTCGACGGCATCGCGGTCGGCGAGCACACCGAGCGGTCGCTGGTCCTCGACCTCGCACTCGCTTTGGCAGAGGACCGGCGCCGCGACATCGTGCGCAAGAACCCGCAACGGCCTAGAGGCTGCCCGCAAGCGCGGCAACGTCGGTGGTCGCCCCACTGTCGTCGACGACGACAAACGTGCGGCGACCCTGGCTCGCCACGATCGCGACGAGTCGATTCGCACCATAGCGGCCGGCGTGCGGGTCTCGGTAGGTACGGTCCATCGAGTTCTTTCCGGCGCTGCTACTGATGTCGACGGAGTGCTCGCAAGAGGCGATACTGACTGCGTAGAGGAGGATCATTCTTGACGAACTCGATACCATTCAAACCGTCACGTGTGACTGACGCGCGAATCAATGCGGCTCGGACGAAGTTGATCATCGACAAGAAGCTGAAGAGAACGTCCAAGCCCGAGATCGAGAAACTTGCGGCACTCAAGACCACGAGTGAACGACGGCTCATCGCTGGTTGACGCCGCCGAGGCCACTACGGTTGACCTGGTTGACCAACTAGGAGATCGCATGAACACCCTCGTCGAGCAGGAACGCAAGCTCATGGACCTTCTCACCCGCCGCGTCCACCAGACGTTCGCCGACGCGCGCGCCGCCGGCGTCCCCGCCGAAGTCTTCGATGAGGTCGAGTCGATCGCCCGCTCCATGACCGCAGCACTGCCCACCAACCACGTCTACGACCGGCTCATCGGCCCGTTCTACGACACCAACGGCCCGACACAGTGGTGGGGTGTGAGCCGCAAAGCCGTCGACAAGGCTGTTGCACCGGTCCCGCCACAACAGAACGAGCAGCCGACCCCACCGGCAGAGAAGAAGCAGAGCAACAAGCCGGTGACGGTGTACATCTCGCAAGAGGTGTACACCCAGGCCCGTCTGGCCTTCAATGCCACACGCACAGTTGAAGCAGACCGCAACTGGTCCCAGTTCGTCGAGAAAGCCGTTGCAGGGGAAATCCGGCGCCGGGCGGAACGTCACAACGGCGGAGAGGACTTCGAGGGGATCGATGCACCACTCTCTCCAGGCCGCCCCCTGTCCGACCACTGAGTACGATTCAAAGGCCCGTTCTGGAGGTCGACCACATGATCCTCAGTTCTCTGACAACCCATCAGCTAACTTAATAACTTGTTAGAAACAGAGATTTACATGCACAGTTCGCAAGTGCGGCGAGTCGATTCGCACCACCGCGCCCCTGTGTGCGGGTCTCGATAGAAATGGCTCGAATCGGACTGTAGATACTTGCGCAACGCTCTTTAACGAACGCGGATGCTACCTTTGCGCTACGACCGCCTCTGATGCTCAATGCATCATGCGGGAGGGGTCCGGTTCCGCCTCTGCCGATCTTGATCGGTATGCAGATCGGGCCCCTTCTTCGTTTCTCCATCAGCCATTTCCAGGGAAGATGGAGCAGGAGACATGCCCATATAAAGCAGTTGCCCCTAGTGACTCGGCACTGGGTGCTAGCTGACTAGGGGCTTACGAGAAGCAACCGTACCCTGTTCATCCGCACCAACTTCCTTCGGAGACGCCGCATGGACACGAACATGAACGCCGTCGTCGAGCAGGAACGCAAGCTCATGGCCCTCATCACCTGCCGCGTCCACCAGACGTTCGCCGACGCCCGCGCTGCCGGCGTCCCCGCCGAGGTCTTCGGCGATATCGAGTCGATCGTCCGCTCGATGGACGCGGCGCTGCCTACCATCCAAATCTACGACCAACTCGTCGTCCGTTCTATGACACCACTGGTCAGCACTGAACTCGGTGACACGTCCGCTCCCGCAGCACCCTCCGGGTGCGCTCGCCGAGAGCGTTCACCGCCTCGGACATTGATCCCCGAATTCGTCGGGCGGGCAGCCCCGTACCAACCTCACGAAGCAAGGGCTGCGGACTCCACCAGAGGCGCTGAAAATCAGGGTCAAGAAGCAGCCCTGACGTCACATCCCGCCCCAGCCGATGAGACCCGCCCAGTCGTATCGACTGCCGGTGTGGCGGTGTCGATACGACACTCACCGCCACCCCTGAAATCGACCTCAGAGCGGGCAGACCGAGCCGAGCGGAGCGAGAGCCTCCACCGCCCGAACCAGTCCGGCCGGCACGCCGGAACCACCAGCGCAGCCACCGGATGTCTCCGGTTAATGCAGCAGATCGCAGCGGACGCTGCGATAGGAAGTTCCGTCACAGGCCGTGGACGGCCGACCCACCCGGCGAGCGAGCGAGGCGGGGGAAACAGCAGAAGGCCGCCAGGCCGCCACACCCGCAGCAGCAGCCGAGCGGACGCCGGCTGATCGCGGCCCCACTGTCACAGCAAAGCGCGCCAGCGGCGCGAACCAGGCCGACAAGACGCAGCGGCATCAGAGGTTACGAGCGAGCGAGTAACCGACCCGGAACGGGCCGCAGGCGCGCCAGCGCCGAGCACCGCTCCGGATCTCCGCCGCAGCGGACCAGGGCACCCCGAAGGGGGCGCCGACAGGAGAGAACGAGAAGGCCGCCCGCGGCCGCCCGAGAGAACCCTGACGGCGATAAGGACCCGAGCGCAGCGAGGGCGACGAGGCGCCAGCCGAGGAGGTCGTCCCGGCTCTGCCGGGCAAACAAGGGTGCAGAGAGCGAAGCGAACGAAACCCGCCGTGCGTCACGACTCCTTATGCCCTTTCAGCTTGGAGCCACAGCAGCCGACCTGGAGCGTTAGCGGAGGGAGGTTGCGACCGTGGCGTACTGGGGAAACACGGCAGATTTGCCATCTTTGCGACCGGTCGCAAATACGTGAGATCACCCTGAAACGGGGGGTCGCAAAGATGGCCTCCGTTGTAGGTTTCCCCAGTTCAGGGCGGGTTCGGTTTGCCCCCTGTGTTTCAAGTCACTGACGCAGTTGACGCAAACCCTGTTTTTGGGGTTTGTGGCAGCCTCAGGGCCGCCTGGGAGCGCAGCGAGTGGCGGGACTGCACCCGTGGTGGCGTCAGGGTCGTACAGGCCGCGCCAGCGGCCTGTGGGGGCAAGGCGGAGCCGTGTTCGCAGCATCGCTGCGACCGTCTGTGAGTCGATTCCAGGTGGCGGACGCAGGCCACCACGTTGGGTCCGGGAGTCTCCAGATTCAGTAGGGACGAAGTCCCGACCAACCTCCGCGTAGGTGGAGTGTTTTCGTGGGTCCGATGCCCGCGCGTCAGCGCGCCTATAAGAGTTGTTGGCATCGGTGAGGGCCCCACGAAAACGCGCAACCGCAGCGGCCCGGCACGCCGGGCTGGGCGCCGAAGGCGCATCAACCTTCGTCGCCGAGGTCGTTTCTCTCGTGTCGCCGGTGTGGCTCAGGGCCGGTCCGCGTCAGCGGCCGGCGGGTCGCCGATGCGCCGCGAGGCGGCGGCGAGCTGCGCAGCTAGCCGGTGTCACCGGCTGGGAATCAGTGGCAGCCGCCGGGCTGCTCCGTCGTGCGTCCCGCAGGGGCGCGAAACAAGCCGGGCCGGTCTCGGCCGCTGGCCTAGTTGCAGCCGTCGAGGCTGCCTCGGTAGAGGCGCCGTAGACGGGCGTGCGGCACAGCGCGCTGGGTCCGGTGACGTCACGAAGTGGCATTCTGCTGGCGCGGCTGCAGCGGCCCGATCTGCAGGGGCTACGAGGTGGCCGCCGGGCGGCCACAGTGTCGGGGGCAGACATGCGGCGGCGGAGCCGCCAGCGCCGGCTGGGACGGCCACCGGGCCGGTCCGCAGATCTCGTGGCGAGCCAGTTTTATCGGCCGGCCACGAGGCACGGTGGGGGTTGGCGCGGGGCGGCCGCGTGGCTTTCGAAGCGGGCTTCGGAAGCCACGGTCGCAGCCGCCGGGCTGCGCGGCGCTGTTACCGACCTTGGTGGCAGCGGTGGATACAGGCGGGCTCATTCGGCTCACGTGGGTGGCGGCCGCAGCGCTTTTCTGCGGTCGACGCGGGCGCGAAGCGACCGGCATCAGGTCATTATCGAAGAATCGAAATACCTGGTGCCCACGTGCGCCGGAGGAGGCTGTTCACCTCGACCGGGAGTATCGCCGCGACCGGAAAAGAATGGCGCCGACGGCGCACAATATTGATCGCGGGATTGTTGTTATCAACGGGGCGTCTCGATATTCACGAAACAATCTATTTATGTGGTTCGAGGAATTGTTTTCGGCGCATTTATGTGCGGCCTGTTCGTATTAGTGCCGCTGTGAGGGGAAAGGGATTGTCTCGGTACCTCGGCACTGCCTTTTGTGGCTTGCGGAGAAACGGAAATTGCCGCATCGGGGTGTCTTCAGGGCGTCTCAGGGCGGGTTTCCGGCCGCTACAACGACTACAAAAGCCCAGGTCGCTGTGTTTCGGTGTGCCGGTGGGTCATGGTGCTGTTGTACTGGCTGCACGGCGGCCATTGTGCTGTCCATTACCCGCCCACGCGGATCTTCAGCCAAGTAAGAGCCACTTGTACTGTGACTATAACGCCGCCGTACTGACAGATGAGAGCCACTACAAAGGCGGTATAGCTGTGCATCAGTAGCCGGTTGTGCAGTGTTGTGGCCGTCCAGGTGCGCGTATTGCAGATGAAGTGTCCTTTGAGGGACGGTTGAACTGTTATACAGCCGTATAACCGTCTCAGTGCTGTTATATGGCCGTAGTTCAGCCACATATGCGGCGGTATAGCGGCGTTCACTCGGCGGTGTTTGGCACGTCAGTGACGGTATAACAGCCACTACTGCGGCCATTGAACAGTTATGCAGGCAGTTGGGCGGCAGCGCGGCGGGCCGGCGAAAAGCGCGAACCCGAACACGGTCGGGGTGGTGCTGGGCGCCGGCTCGGGCCGACTCGGCAGGCTTCTCACCGCGCTGGATCTGGCCGAGTCGACGAGTCGACGGGCTCGGTGCTCGACGGGTGGAGGCCGGGGCGGCTGGCCGATCCGAGGTCCTGGCACCAGGTTCAGCGATAGCGTGCGGACATGAATGATGCACCGAACGGACCTGAGTCAGGCGCGAAGACCTACCGGGACTTCGAGTGGGTGACCCGCGACTACCCGTGGATCGCGAACGGCCTTTTCGTGACGTATGTGCAGGGTTCGGATCCCGCATTCGTGATCGACGCGATGACCGTCGAAGACCTGGGGTCGGAGACCGGCCTGGTCGGTCTCAACGAGCGCGGATGGGAGGAGCCCGGCATCATCGGGGCCGCATCAGTGGGTAACTGGACGATTGCGATCGCGCCTGCAGCGACCGCAGGCGCATCCGAGGAGTTGATGCGGCCGCTCTCCCTCGGCCGCGAGGTGGTGACCCACTACCGCGACGTCAACGGAGGTTCCGGGTTCTACGTGTGGGCGGACGGTGAACGCACGGTGTACTTCGATCCGATGTTGCGTTGCGGCTTCGGGCTGGACCCGATGCCGGCGCAATGGGTGCCTCGACTGGTGGAGGTCGGTGTCAACCCTGACGGCGAGGAGCCCATGACAGCGGACGGAGGCTTCCCGGTGATCGAAGCATCACTGGCGCTGGCGGCGAACTACACCGGCGCGCTGATGACGCCGGAGTCCTTGGCGAGCGCGACCTTCATTGTGGGCAGCGCCGACTGATCGAGCGGAACCACTAGAGTCCCAGGTCATGAACGTTCCGTATTGGAAAGACCTAATCTATGAGGGAGAGTTGTTGACCGATGCCGCCGAGGGCATCCCTCGCGACTTGAGCAACGACATCTCGGACTCTGAGGCCGGTCGAGCGTCGGTCCGACGCGAGGCCGAACAGTTTCGGGCATCGGTGAACGACAAGCGTCCGCGTGATCCGGATCGGCCGGAGCACCAGCTCCAGGACGTGGTCGATGCGTACAGGTGGAACCATCCCGATGCCGCTCGTGCGGTACGCCGCGGCATCGGGTTCACCCGCCCCGGGCGATAGAAGTAGCTGTTCGAGACCGGCGCTACGGTTGCAACAATCGTTCGGTCCGCACCAGGAGCAATCCTGGGAGCGGGCCGGATCTCTGTGGATGGGTTGCGGCATCTGCTATCCGCCTCTCCCCCGTCACCACAGTGTGAACGGCAGCCCTGATTGTTCGGCGGCGAGGATTCTCTGTTCGATGCTGTCGAGGTCTTCGTGCTGGCCAAGGCCGGTTCGGATGGCATCGGCAATGGCGCGGGTGCGCCCAGCCTGTCCGCGGACGTCGGCCAGCGGGCTGGAAATGTTGCGGCGCCGGAGGTCGTATTCACTGCGGTTGGTGCGATTCGTCCCGAGCAGCATGTGCGCAGGGTTGACGCAGCCGGCGAAATCGCACTGATGACACAGCACTGCATCGTCGGTGTTGGTCCACCCCAACCGTGGGATCACCCCGTATTCGAGCTGGTAGGCGAACAGATGCGCCGGGACGGTACCGCGGCGGGTCGTGCCGGGCAGACTGGCGGCGCGGAACGACCCGTGCCCGGTCGAGGACACCCCGGCCAGCCAGGGGGTGCAGAGATTTCCGGCCCGGAGGAAGCGTTTGGCTTCGAACCTGGCGACGACAGCAGGATTGTCGAGCCAGGACCGCCACAAGCGTTCGGGGATCCGGACCGGTTGCGGATGCCCGATCAGCGTCATCTGGAGCGCAGGCGGCGCAGGAGTGGCATCGGGCATTCCGGGAAGTAGCAGCGGAGCGTCTTCGGCGAACGTCATCGCAGGTCTCCTGACAGCCGATTCGAGCTGTTACCAGGGTGACGGTAGGCGCAGGGTCTGACAGTTTCCCCTTGTGACAGATGTAGGCGGCATGTACCCCATTACCGATAGTGGTGACGGCGTAGCGGGGCAACGCCGACTGATCGAGCGGCGAAAAAGAAGAACCCGCACCTGCCCGTGGAGGCAAAGTGCGGGTTCGTAAGTGAGGCGATTGGCAATGTGGGGTTCTGGTTTGGCCCCGTCGTGATGTGGGAGGCTACGACCGCCTTGACGGCCACTACCGAACCACCAACTCTGACTACGAGAGAGAGCTGTAAAGGGTGCGAGCAGATATCGAACGCGCTGCCCAGGCGGTGCGCGCGGCCGCCGGGTTCGACTGGACGTGGACCGTCAATGACCTGCCGTCGTTCTGCGGTGAGGCCGGTTGGCAGTTCAGCGGCCTCGATGAGCAGGTGCCAGCAGCCGTGACCAATCTCGAAGTCAATCGCCCGGATGTGATGGTGGGCGTCGCGGACATATCGACAACCGAGTTGTCGCGAGCGATCGATGAGATCTCCTTCCGTGCCAGTGATGTGGTTCTCGGTCGGAGCGACTTGGAGCCTGAGCTGGATGAAGTTTTCAATGCACTGGTGGACCGGATGTTCGAACTGCTGGGGCAGCGGCCCACGGATTGGTGGATCGAACCGACCCGCGGCCTGCGCTGGGACCTTCCGGGCCTGGTGGTTAGGGCCCAGATCGGCGTCTCATCGGTCTGGGTGGATCTGCTCAGTCCTGCGTACCAGCAATGGAGCGACGAAATCGAGCAGAGCGCCGAAGATGAGTAGACGTGAGGTCGGTTGAGGTTGCGGCCGGCCCGACTCACTGGCATTCCTGAAAATCGATAGCTTGCGCAGCTCGCACTGGGTACACCTAGGCCGTGATCCCGTGCGACTTCGGCGGACACTGCCCCTGATTGGAGGTGAAGTTGATGTCTGCAACGGATTGGGCCTTTTGGGGGCCTTATGCGCCGCTCGTCTACTTGCTCTACAGGCTCGGCGTGCCGATCAACTGACACCAGAACGACACGGGACCGCCGTGACATAGTTCGTGTCATGGGACGAACGACGGCGACGGTGCGGGAGTGGCATGGCGAGCTGGGTTGGGGAGTGCTGGACTCCCCGGAAACTCCTGGTGGATGCTGGGCGCATTTCAGCAACATCGACGGGCCCGGATACCGCGCTTTGACTGTCGATGAGACAGTCGACCTCGACTGGGAACAGACAGAACAGGACGGCTACGCGTTCCGGGCAATCCTGGTCAAGCAGAGGAACACGTAAGGGCCGCGAAGCTGCGGGCAATGAATCTGACGGAGATTAATGGACCGCATCTTCAGCGAGGGCGGTCCCGTCGACAGGTCAGCAGCCATGATGGAGCTGTTCATCGATCAAAGCCGCCCGGTGGGCTAAAGGAGCAACCCGCATGAGCAAAGTGACAGGTTCGGTAAGAGTTTGGTACGCCGAGCAAGGATGGGGTGTATTCGACTCCGCGGAGACTCCCGGCGGATGTTGGGCCGACGCCAACGAAGTGATGCCGATGGAGCAACCCCTCGATCTGTACCCCGGCTCGCCAGTCAGGTTCGACTGGACGGACATCAGCCCGTCGCTTGTCGAAGGTTTCCGCTACCGCGCACACTCCTTCTATCCGATCGACGAATCGCTCGACCTCGACGACGAGGATTACGAACTACTCGATCTCGAAGACGCGGTCATCCTCGATGACGATGACGAACCACCCAGGTCGGCGGCAGACTTCGTTCGGGACTCGGAGATCGGGATCCAACCGACATGAACGGTGCATGAGCGGGTCCGAGGCAGGCGGGACGACCTACCGAAACTTCGAGTGGCTGACCCACGGCTGCCCATGGATCACGAAGAGCCTTTTCGGACGTAGGTGAAGGATTCGGATCGCTAGTTCGCGGGCAGATGAAGGCGCCGGTTGTGTGCGACGGTGACGACCAGAGTAGGGACCACGATGGCTAGTACTGCGAGCACTGCACAAAGAATCGGTCCAAGCAACGGCCGCTCAGACCACAGCTCCTGCGCCAGTATCCACGCACCGATTCCTGAACTACCTGCACTGATTCCTCGAAGAGCAGCCACACGCACAGGCGGCCTGACGGGGTACTGCCCAGTGACAATCGGCAGTCGGCGCCCGGCATTGAGAGACGACAACCGCACCGCGTACAGCCAGTTCACACCTGCAGCGATAACCAGTAAGCCAACACCAAGCGCAGTCATCCCCGGACCATACCGAAGGGGCGGTGTGCGGCCGACTGATCAGGGAAGCAAAAAGTAACCCGCACCTGCCCGGGGAGGCAGAGTGCGGGTTCTAGAGTTGCGAGCTTCGATTAGCCTTCGCCCACTGTCAGCAATGCGGGAGTGCAGGTCACCGGTACCGGAAACCTTCCGTAAATGTGACAACGACATGTGTATCGCTACGGACGATCTCTCCAGCTGAGGGCTCTATTGCGAATGCCCGCCAATCTTGAGGCCTGCTGATCGACGTCGTCGACACGTCCTTGGCGGCCAGCTCGATATCGGTGAAACCTAGGCTCTTCAGTTCATCGACGACGATCCCGCCGTTGCGTCCGTACACCTCCGGAACGGTGACATAGACCGATGGGACTGCGGACGTAGTCCGAAGAAAGGTTGCAACGTCAGCCTCAGGGGCAGCACAGCCGGCACTCCCAAGTCCTGCCGAGATGGCTACCACCGCAATGATCTTTTTCATCAGTTTTCCTCTCGGTAGCTCTTGCTCGGTTATGTCGGATGGAACTGGCCGTCTGATACAGCCGACAAAAAGCAAGAACCCGCACCTGCCCGTGGAGGCAAAGTGCGGGTTCTTCTGTGGTCAGCACTGCGCAGTCTGACGACTTCACCATACTCAGTGAACCGTTGTCAGCTCACGGGCGGCGGGACAATGCTCACCGATCGCGGCGGCATGACAACGGTGAAGCCGTTCCTTTGAGCAGCAGCGGTGAACGGCTCGGGGTTGGGATCTGCCGGCCATGCCACGGCCTCCCCTGCTTGCCCGAACAAGCCGACTGCGTTGGGCTTCGGCCCGGTGGTAAACCGGGTTTGGTACTGCAGCCCAGCGAAGGTCGCGTCGAACGCCGCTGCCCATTCCTGCGGAATGGCGTACGGCGTCATGGACGCGAGTTCCCTGGTCAGGCCGAAGTCTGCAGCCTCGTCCGCGCAGGTATCGGCGAGGCGGTGGTCGTGCGGCACGGTCAGGGTGGAGAGCTGGCGGCCGGCAGAAAACGCATGACTGATCACCCCGGTTGTCGTGAGCGCCGCTCCGACGGTCTCCCGGATCGCGGTGAGCTCGTCGTAGGCGAGGTAGCACGTACCGCGGGGCGGGTTCAGATCGAAGCGGCCACCACCCGAGGAGGCGAACCACCATGGTCCGTTCCCGGTGCTGTGCCCGCGGTGCAACGGTTTCGCTGTCGTGAGCGTGGCGCCGGGGAATCGGTACAACGACCGGGACGGCGGTTCGAGAGCGACGCTGTCCCGGCTCACGCGGCCCACCGCTGCGCATCGGCGCGGGCCAGCTCCAGGGCTGTATCGACGGGGCGGCCCTCTGCGATCCAGTCGGCGGCGCTGCGGTCGCCGAGTTCGGACTGCGGGCTGCGCAGCCAGATTGCGCAGGTCCAGGGGTCGGCGCTCTCACGAAGTGTCTGCCACAGGGTGATCAGGTCCGGGTGCACCGTTCGGGACTCAGTGAACTGCCAGGTGGGATAGACCCACTGCCCACCTTCGAGCTGGCAGGCGATCACAGTGCCTGCAGAGACAGCCTTGTTGATGGCTTGGCGGCTCACGCCTCGCCACTGGGTGAGGCTGGGGGTGTCGTAGAACGGTCCGACGAGTTTGTCGTAGACGTGGATGGCGGGCAGTGCTGCGGTCATGGATCGGGCGATCGATTCGACGTCGTCGAAGATCTCGACGGAGGCGCCGGCGGCGCGGGCGTCAGCGAACGTCCGATGGACGGAGATCGTGAGCAGGTCGAGAAGCTTGCGTTCCTGCTCGGCGAGGGTGTTCATGAGAAATCCTCCTAATTAGTCAACCGCGTCAACTCCAGTGTCCGCGTTTGCGTCAACCGTGTCAACGAGTGAAGGCGGGTTGTTCGGATCCTGCCCGATGTTGGCTTCGCCAAGAAACCCTCCGCTGCCTGAGGCAGCGGAGGGTTCGAGGGGGGTGTGCTGAGGGTCAGTACGGCCAGGGATCAGTCGAAGCTGAAGGTCTCACCGACGAGGTCGGATCGGTCGACGCAATCGAGAACCTTGATCGTGTGGAGGCTGTCGACGAAGTACCCGTTGCGACCGGGGAACACGGACAGGGTGTCGTACGCCCATTCCTTGAGGCAGGCACCATCGAGGGGCTGGCCGACAGCGACTTCTTCGGTGCGGATGAACTCGTCACCGTTGGTGTAGCTGTCCGTGATTTCGATGGTGATCTGCATGGGATTCGTTCCTTCTGTTCGTACGTACCGGTTGGCAATGCGCCGTGGTCGGGTTACGGGTCTCGACGTACTTCTCGCCGACCTGTCAGAAGGTGGCGTCGATGCCGATCCAGAAGTCGGCCTTGCCGCCGGCTTCCTTCACGTGGCTGATGTCGGTGAGGATCGCGGTGTCCGTCTGATCGGGCTTGTACATTCCGCTCGGAGCCTCCAGCAGGATGGTGCGACCGGCCGCGGTTGCGGTGTACAGACTCGTTCCCGAGCACTTGCCGGCTTCGATCGGGCTGTCCGTGATCGTGAATGTCATGAGTCCGCTCATCGTGTCTACATCCTTTTCGTGTGGGGCTGGTTTCGGCGCTACAGCCTGATGACCAGCGTTTTTCCGGGGTACTCGGTGCAGGCTGGCGGTCGATGTGACCTGTGTGCTTCGAACTTGTTCCGATGTTGGCTCCGCCAACTCCCCCGATGTAGACGTGCGCCGGATGGTTGATCGTGTAGCGAAAGAGAAGAACCCGCACCTGCCGTGGCGGCAGAGTGCGGGTGGAAAGCGTGGGCGCCCTGGTGGCGACTCCGCCGCCGCCAGGACAACAGCAGCCAGCTCGAGAACCTGACCATCGCAATCGAGACACTGGTGTCAACAGCACGACCGTGAGACGCCTTCACACGGACGATAAGCGCAGCAAAAAGCAAGAACCCCGACACCAAAAGGCGTCGGGGTTCTCAGGGTTTGAGGCCGTAGCCGCGTCAGGGCTTTTCGGCTGGAGGGGTGATGGGGCGACCTTCAGCGGCGTCACGAATCCACTGGGGTACCTCGCGGCCGCTGCGTTCACGGAGTGCGATGGAGGCGCGGGCTGCTGCGGCAGCGACATTGCGCCGTTCTTTCGGGGTCCAGGTCCTGCGGGCTTCTGCGGTGGTCATCGCGGGTCCTCCTGCTCGTTCTGGTTGTCAGTGTCCTCGGTTTGGTCGGGTTCCGCCAGTGCACGCCGGGCGGATCGGTCGGCGATGGCGACTAGGACGTCTTGGTCGGTGGTGGTGATGAGCGGTGAGTCGGTGACGGCGGCGTAGATGTCCCACCCGAGTTCGACTTCGGCGGGATCGGCGCTGGTGGTGCGTTCGAGACACCACGTGATCCGTTGCCAGGCTTGGGCACGTTTGTCGGCGACGGTGCGTTGGCGGACGGTCAGGGCGACGCCGACGACGTGCAGACACACCTGCCGGAGCTTCGCCGACAAGATCCAGAAGGCCACCAACAAGGATGAAGCCAGGGAGCAGGAGCTACGAGGCACTACGGGCAAACTCCTCAACACCCTCTTTCGTCCTCTCCAGTGAGCAGGAAACCCATCGGGGCCAGCCTGTTTCGGAGCGGTAGATCACCGCAGTGTTCGACCCGGTGTTACGAGCTTGTGGAGATCGACAGAGATGGCAGCAGAGGTGTCGCGACCATTCGGTTACTAAAGCCTGTACCACTTCTTCACCGCGTACCGTTTCTGCCCTGATCAAAACTGGTACACCAACGTCAAACCATCGCCGCAGGTCAGCGACACAATCCTCACAACCACCCTGTCGAATTTCACTAAAAATTTAAAAGAAAATGGTACAACCTGCAACCGTCTGACCAGGACTGATGCGGGCCGTGTACCACCGATTAGCGGATGTACCACTTATTTCTAGGAAAGCCCTTGAGAAAGGGTCACGGCAGCATTCACAGACACAGGGCGCCGAAAACGTCAACATAGAGTTTCTCGGACCCGAAAAAGTTGAAAAACGGTACAGATCCTTGAGGAGAAGCGAAGTCGCAGGTCAGAGACCTGACCGTTGTACCGTTTCTGCTGCCGAGCTGTACCACTTTTTACTGGACTTCGATGAGAGCAGGTCAGCGAGGTGCATCCTGGAAATAACTGGTACACGAAAGTGGTACAGCGCGATGTTCCCGGTGGCGGCTTCATCGACTCCGGACAGGGACAGCGCTACTACCTCGGCGGTGAGACCTTCTTCGGTCCTTTCCTGATCGGCAACAACACGCTGACCCCTCGCTGATCAAATCCTGTCAGCGCACCACTGCGTACAAAACGCCGCCTCGTACTTCACGGGGCGGCGTTTTCTTTTCTTCGTGACTACGAACGTGCCCGCAGATACCTGTTACGCGTAATACCGACCAGTCGGACATCAGTGGCATCGTGCAGTATTACCGGCATGCCTGAGATTAACTGCCTGCCCACTGCGAGAATTTGAACACGATGACCAACGACACTGCGCCTGTCAGCAACCAGGTGATCCCAGTGGTGATCGACCTTGCCACCCGCACGCAGCCGGTTCGTCTTGTACTCGACCTGAACGAAGTGTGGGATAGCTGGCTGGGGTTCGGCCCGATGGAAGACGACGAGTTCATGACGATCGACCGTGAACTGCAGCGCAAGAACCTCACCCACGGCCAACGATCAGCGCTCGTCGACGAACAAGCGAACATCGAAGCACTCTTCGAATCAGATCGCCGCGCCTACGCTGCCGCGTACACCACCGCTGTCCATGAGGCCGCTGCAACTTACGGCATTACTGTTCCCGTCGTCGTTGTCATCGCGACCCGTGGGCAGCACGGGGCAATGTGGGACAACCTCGCGGAAGAGCTCCATAGGGTCGCCCGGCAGAAAACGCCAGTACCGGGTTCAGGCCTGGTGCCCGGCGATTACCCGCGCCCCGAGGGTAAAGACCCCCTGAGCTGGACTGTTGCCAAAGGGGAACAGGCTGCTGGGCGAACCTATCGCGCACGAGTGGCCGCGGCCGCCAATCAAATTTGATCTGAGGCGAAGCGTCCCATGCCGAACTATGAGTTGCATTCGGCATGGGGCTGGCGATGACACGCTGACCCGCGCGTCCTAGAAATGATCTGATCTGCGACATGATCCGCTAAGCAGCGGGTCATGCGACGATAGCGCTATTCGTGTTCCTTGGCCTCGTCATCGTCCTCTGCACTAGGTTGTGCCATCAGAGCAGGTGGCCAGACATCCGGTGAAACATTCTCCGGTTTCATTTTTTTCATCTTGTTTGGAACTTTGGCGCTCCAATCAAATTCTACGTTTACCCACACCTCCGGTTGATCAAAAGAAACGCCTTTGGTGAAAATGGCACCGCTAAATTTTATTCGACCGCCAATGAATCTTGCATTGTAGAAGGTGGTGCCGCCCTCGTTATTGAACTCCGCACCAAGAAAGGTGGCCTGGGTGGCACCGAATTTCGACTTATCGAAAGACGTCTGGTATCCGTTGAACTTAACATGAGCGAAGCGCGTCGATCCTGCGAGAAACTCGGCGTCAGTGAAACTGGTACTGGCGCTGGAAAATTCCGCCTTTTCAAATGTTGTACTTTCTGCTCGAAATATAGTTCGGTCGAAGCTCACGACTTCGCCAACGAAGGTCGAAACTTGGAACGACGTCAGCGAGCCGTCGAAGGTGGCATCGGAGAACCATGTTCGAGCACTGTGTAGCTTAGCGTGGATAAAATACGTTTCTCGACTCTTAAACAAAGTGCCCTCGAAGGATGTATCCTCGCCCTCGAACTCAGAATATCTAAAGTTTGTGATGCCGTCGGCGGAGGAAAATTCTACTCGATCGAATATATTATTTTTGCTTTTAAACTTTGTATCAGAGAAATTATTGTAGGGCCCAAGAAACTTTGCTTCGACAAATGTCGTGAGGTCGCTATAAAATTGCGCCCCGCCGAAACGCGCCGACGATGCGAAAGTTGCACGAGTAAATCGGGTAGATGATCCGAGTAGCTTTGCGCGTTCGAAAGAGACACGTTTGTTGAATATTGCGTTAGAGAAGTCCGCATTGTTGAGGTGCGCGCCGGTGAAATCGAAATCTAGATCACTCCATTTGACCTCGCTATCAGACTTCAAGTGAGCAACAATCGTGAGAATGATGCTTTGACGTATTTCACGATCGTCCAGACGGTATTCGTAGTGCTCTTCGACGATTCGGTCCGTAAGAGTGTTCCGGACTATTCTGCTCGTCTGATTCTGGCCGAGGCCCTGCGGTGGTGCATAGGGCGTACGAATGTAGCTGCACAGGACGTTGATGCAAGCTTGCGCCTCGGACTTATTTCCGCGTACCAGCCAGTCGTTGGCAAGAGCTTCCATTGCGTAGACGCCAGCAGTACGAACAGCTGAGGCAGGATCCGCGAGTTGGCCGGCGATGGTGGTGAATCTGTCGCGCAAACCGCGAGTGACTTCGAGATCATGAGAAGTCTTGAAGTGCTTCTTGGTTTGTCTTCGTGTCCAAATTCCGGTCAAGTACACGAGTAATCCGGATAATAGGACTGCAAGGCTCGCGATCACGGTCGCACATGGTTGAGTCAGCCCTTCGGGCGACGACGATGCCGAGTCGAGGAAACTTTTCAAGTCTTCAAGTGTGATGGGGATCGTCGGAGGCGAGGGGATTTCAGCAGGCGGCAGAGTTTCCACCGGAATATCCGGCAGAACTGTTTCCACTGGGACATCCGGCAGAACTGGAGGCTCGGTCGTCGGCACCTGGGCGAGCAAAATGGGCAGCACAGTTCATCTTCGCCTGCATTGCGTCGATTAGTAGATGGGCGCGCCGTGACCGCCACTGTAAGTCAGCGTCTTCAGATTGCGGAGAATCCCGTCCCGCTCGTTGTCCAATGCAGGGGCCAGTGCGTCACAGCGCATTGGACCATTCCTCGGAGACAAGGTGTACGCGGTCACTAAGACAAGAGAATCTATCGAATCCGACTCATCCATCAATCGATCTACTCTGCGACTTCTCTAGAAGGCTCCGCCGTACTCGCTGCGCGAGTAAAAGAGCCGGTACAACACGTCCGTCTCCGCGTTATGAAGGGCTGCTCTGGGATCGAGCCACTGGTCAGCGACCTTTTTCCAGCCGTCTGCCCCGTACTCCTTGTCAGCAAAACCTGCGACGAGAGCTGCAAGGTTCTCGGCGACTTCGGTGTACCCGGCAGGGTCAGTGACCCACCGTTCGATGATCACGGCGATGTCGTCGCGCACCTGAGCATCGACACGGCGATGTGGTCCCTCAGCACGTTGCCGTGTGGGATCACCCGCAGGTTTGTCGGCGAGGTTGAGACTGTTGCCGAACAACACAATCGGGTAGATCAGCTCCGATTCCCATGAACCGGGGCGCCCTGCAATCAACGTGGTGTTCGCGTAGGCGCTGGACTCGGCCCACCGTTCGAGTCCGCCGCGGCTCTCACGCAACCGGTAGTGGACCAACTCGAGTGCGGCCGCAAGAGTCGCCACTGTTTTACGACCAGCGCGAGCGAAAAGCCCGCGCAACGCGTCCGCGTCGGTGCTGGTGAGGGCGACAACGGGGCGCAGCGGGCCATGCGCGGCGACGAGATCGACGTAGACCTGCGCAGCGCCGGCAGGCCTCTCGGCGTACACGTCTCGGTTGTCAGCATCAAGGGTGAGAAACCAGCCCCGATTGTCGTGGTCGACGACTCGGCTGGGTAGGAGGTCGGGTGTGTCGACGTTCATGTGCTGATGTCCTCTCGGGCAGTACTTGAATTCAGAGTAGAGCCCGAGTGCTGCCGAGAACGAACAAACACGCCCCCACCTGCGGATTTCACGTCTCAAGGGCTGAGTCAGGCCCCGTACATGAAAGTCTGCCGCCGCGCCTGGACAGTCTCGTCAGCCCTGTAATTCATGTATGTTCCCGCCGGACTCGTAAATGGTGCAGCGCGCGGACGGGCGGCGTTCCAATCTCATGTCAGTCAGGGATTCTCACAATCTGATCAGAATCCTCAGGCATCCGCGACGGCGCCGTGAGTCACATGTAGTAGGGCATGCTGTCGACCGAGTAACCGAAGGCACACATCGCCAGTCCCGTAAGGAGACAAGCTACGGCGAACCCTGCCACGGCGGGGCGTGCACCACGCCAGATCGTGAACGTGGTCGTACCAATGGTGGCGACAGCGATGAGGGGCAGTCCCCACGCGAGCCAGTACAGTCCCCCACCGGGTGGAAAGGCGGGCACATCCCACGCCCTGCGCAGCGCGTAGACCAGCGGCCAGTAGCCCACGGCACAGACAACGATGCCAGCGAGCGCGCCCCACCACATCAGCGCCCACCGGAACCCGGACCACACATCGGACATCGTGACAACCTAGCCGACCTCCAGGTCGAACAGGTCTGATCGTGACTCAAACCCGAGCCGTCCAGGATCATTCTTGCTGTTCAGAGATATTTTGACGGTGTCTGGCTGGTGCGATGCCGACCGACATGAAACGCGGAAACCGCCCCGCTACCGACATAAAGACTGGAAACCGACCCGGAATCGTGAAACCTAGTGTCGAGATGCAGTGAAGATTAGCGGGGCACGCCGTGCTAGATTGCCCAACCTCGGGCGAGTCGTCTGCGCCCGCTGATTTGCGTGCGCGTATGCCGACGATCGCAATCCGCGGTCGCAACGCTATTCACAGGGGTCAGCTGCGGCGGCCGAGCCCAGGGGCGCCCCCGCTGACGATCCGGAAGGCTCCGTCGACCGGAATCGACCGGTCGGAGCGCCGGCGCTTCGCATCACGGGTCCGATCGCGCTCGAGTGTCTCGTGCAGCTTCTGGTAGTCCTTGGCCCTGGACTTGAAGTCCGCCTTCTCCAGCCTCACCCGCTCGCAGAATGCTTCCAGCATCGACAGCCGATCAATCTCGGACTTGCCGGCGATGCCGAGTTCTGCGCGCGAACGCAACTCCTGCAGCAACATGTCGAGGCGCTGGGGATCCTTGCGCAGAGCGTCAAGTTCCTTGAGGTCCGACCTCGACAGGACACCGACGTGCTTTCGCTTCTTTGCAGTCCGGGGCATGGTGGCATCGTATAGCGATGCTCGATCGGGCTCGCCTGTGCGTTCATGGCGTTGATCTTGATACGCCCACCCGACAACCTTGTGGCTCCGCGCCGACGATCCCAGCGGCTGCACCCATCTCGATCTGGTGCGTCCACAACCGTGAGGCAGATTGACAACCTACTTTGACGGAAAGGAGGTGACGCCGACTGCATTTCTTGCGCATAAGTGCAGGTACGAGCGATGGCGGCCTGAATGGTCGTTGTCAATCTGTGTGGTCGGGCTTGTCAATCTTCGCTGCATCTCGACACCTAGTTCTCGCCGAAATCGGGCTTCACTACTTCCCCGCATTGTCACTCCCCCTTTATGCGCGATCAGTGACGAGAATTTCCTTTCTCGCAGCGTCTCCGGGAAAAGGCCACCTCAGCGCACTTTTCGCGCGACGGAAATGTCGGTTGGGGCCTATACCGTGGCCTTATGGCGTCTCAGCGAGAAGTGCCGGTCCCGCTCACCTGGGGAAACAGGTCTGAGCGTGAGAGGTTGCGGTGTAAATGCCTTTTCCGTCCAACGGGTCTGGTAGTCATAGCGGATGAACAAGACATTCGTGGCTGTCCTCGGTGCCGGCGCTCTGCTCCTTGCCGGGTGCGGGAGTGATGACAAGGCTGACGACAACCATGCGAAGGCTTGCACTGATTTCGCTACAGCCCAGAACAAGCTCGTCAACTACGGAGTTGACGGTAAGCAGAGCTTGACGTTGGAACAGTTCACCGCAGCGAAGACGGAAACAGTCGGGGCAATCGATTCGGCCGGCCTCTCAACGAGTGACGCGGACGTCAAGTCTCGAATCTCAACCTTGGTCACAGGCATTCCGACTGAAACGGTGAAGCTAATGACAAGTAAGTCGGTAGCCGAATCGTTCAACTCGAATTCAACGGCAGTCGCTCGTGCCTGTGAATCAGCAGGGACCCCGATCACGGTTTCGAACATCCGGATCATTAGATTCATGGGGCCCTAATCCATCCGTGCAATCGGAAATATTCGCACCGGTTTCGTGCCGACCGGCTGTCTGTCTGACCTGATCGCACCGGGTCTTGGTTCGGCGAGGGTAGTCGTCGTATCCGTAGTAGCACTTGAGCTTCGATGAATCAGGGCTAGTTGGTCTGATTGGCGGGATGACCAAATCGCATCAATATACGGACATTTCACGGAAGCAGTATTGTTCAGGTATGGCAACAGTGGCGATGGCGACGAGTTCGGGGTTTCCCGCGCCAACTGCTGGTGTCCATCAAGCCCTCTCGGTTATCAGACAGGCTATGCGCTCACCGGTAGTAGCTGAACTTGAGCGGATGCGTGAACAAACATTGGCTTCGCACCGTGCTGCGTATGGCACGGTGTCTCGTGCCACTGAAGATATGGTCCGCGCCATGTCACCGATGCGCTCACCCGTAGTTCCTGAACTCGAGCGGATGCGCGAACAAACATTGGCTTCGCACCGTGCTGCGTATGGCACGGTGTCTCGTGCCACTGAAGATATGGTCCGCGTCATGTCGCCGATGCGTCAGGTGCTAAATGAGCTGGGGTTCTCTCGCCGCTCGTTGAAATCGTGGATATGCCGAAATACGCCGGTTCGCTGGGCGAAGATCACAGGCCTCCAGGAACACCTCCCTCCAAGCAAGCGCCGGAAGCTTCAAACAGAGACCGGACTCACCGCCCGCATAAAATCCTTGTTGGTTCGGCGCGCCCAACAGAGCGACGCCCCGGGGCGGACAGTCACAACTAAGCCGCAGGTCACACGCGGCCCCAATGCTCGCAGGTCGATTGCAACTAATCCACCTGCGGGTCTTCGGCGCGTCTAAACAACGAAATCGAAGCCCGCCCAACACGCACTCTGCGTGGAAGGACGATCTTCGTGAATATTTTCACCACGTTGACTGACGCTGTACCTAATTCACCTGTTGCCTGGATCTTCTCGGCGGTCCTGATCCTCGTACTGCAGTGGCGCGGCATCATCATGCTCTCGCTAGTGCCCTGCACTTTGGCCCTTGCGCTATTCGCATCGGCAGACCGATCGGAGCGCGCCACTCGGCTCTTCGAGATCCTGCTGAACCGCCTGGCGCGCGGCGGTAAGAAATGAACGGCCGCAGTGTTGGCCGTCCGATGATGTGCCCTCGTCCGGTGGTTCGCAGAATTGTGGAGATGCGCAAAGACGGGAGAAAACTGCAATCCATTGCCGACGAGCTCAACCGCGATGAAATCCCCACGGCGACAGGAAAGCCGGAGTGGAAACGCCCTCATGTTCACAGAATTCTCGGAACAGCAGTCGCGTCGAAGCTGCGCGACGAAATGACCTCGACTGAGGATACGAGCATCTTTGGCGGAGAACTATTTTCGGAAAACGGGGGACGCCAAGCCTCCTAGCTCGATGACGCCGACGCTGGTGATAGTGACCCAACCTGGTTAAGTCGCTATCACCCGTCGAGGCGAAAGTTGTCTTCTCCCATACCTTTACCGGCACAGATCCTGATCTGACAGTGAGGTGGATTCGACCACGGACGCACCGAAAAGCTCCGGGGTAGCGGGACGACGAAGAATGTCGGTGGGTGCCGATACTGTGGCCTGATGCCGTCTCAACGAGCAGTTCCGGTCCCGCTCACCTGGGAGAACGACGTCGCTGTGGCCGCGCCGCCCGATCTAACCGACTCGATGGCGACCAAGATCATGCAGTCGATGTCCGCCTCGCGCTCGGATGGCACCATGCAGGCCTACGCCTCAGCGCGACTGAGCACACGATCCCCGGGTCAGCATCTTCGCTCGTCCCTCGCGAGAACGACAGCGTCGACAGGTCCCCCCGCATCGGTCCCTCTCTGCCCCGTCGGTTGGGATCGACGAATTCGTCGCCGCGCAGAATTGGGAGCAAAGACATCTACGGAATGATCGAGTAATCATGTTTACTACCTCAGGTGTGGTCCGGGCACCGCAACTCCCGCGCCACCGTCCACCCGCTCGAGGTGAGCCACTGCTGCACCGGATCCGGAAGGATTCCGTCCTGTGCGGTCTGCGCGAAATCACCGGCCAGGATCGGCCCGTCACCGCACACCGCGCACGCGACATCGAATGCCGGCGGCGCGGGTTCGCAGTGGTGGCAATGTAATCGGGCGATCACCGAACCCAAATCGGCGGGATACGGGTAGAGCCAGATGACGGCCAGGTCCGCACGTTGGTGAGCGGCTTCCGCTCGGGTGCTCGGCGCGTACCCGCAGCTCGGGCAGATCCGCGGCGACCGCACCGCCGCAACAGAATCCGCGACCGCCGCGGGTTCTCTACCCGGACGAGTCTGCGAACTCGTGGCCTGGCTTCGTTTGTTGAGATGCCCGTAGACGGTCGTGCGAGGAACATTCAACATCGCCGCGATCTGCGCGACCGTCTTCTCCCCGCCGTCGTACAACTGTTGGGCGAGTGCGATCTGATCGCCGGACAGTTTCGACGGGCGACCGCCGGTGCGGCCCCGCGCCCGTGCCGCGGCCAACCCGTCGCGGGTGTTCGCCACGATCAACTCACGCTGGAGCTCCGCGAGCACCGACAGCATCCCGAACATCGCCCGGCCCTCGGCGGTGGCGGTGTCGATGCCCTGCTCGAGGACCTTCAATCCGATCCCACGCTCACGCAGGTCGGCGCCGAGGGTGATCAGATGCAACACCGAGCGCCCCAACCGATCGAGCCGGGTAATGACCAGGGTGTCACCGCTACGTAGTCGAGTCAGCACCGCATCGAGTTGCGGGCGTGAGGCTTTCGCGCCGCTGGCGTGGTCGGTGTGGATGTTCGCAGCGTCGATCCCTGCCCGAACCAAGGCATCGATCTGATGGGCGGGGTTCTGATCTGCGCTCGAGACTCGGGCGTAACCGAACAACATCTGTCGAAAACTACCCTTGTTTAAGGTTTTCCGACAGGTTTGGAGTTGTCGGAATCAGGCGTGAGGGGGCACGAACTCAGACCCTCACCCGGCGCACCGGGATCATCGCGCTCTGAAACGTCGCACCACCATGAACCTCGGCGATGTGCCAAAACCAACCGCAGTTCACAGCAGCGGAGGAGCCACCGACGATCCTTCGTATATCTTCTCCACCGCGTCGTTGTAGGACGACTTGTGTTCGGCGTAGACGATCCGGGAGCGGGCAATGGAACTTTCTGCTGTGGAACCAGCTGCGGTGTATAGCGTTTCGAGGTAGTAGCCGAAACCGTCGACAGACTCGTTGATATCACTCACCGCCCCCTCTAGATGATCGGGAAGGTCCCGGCCTTCGAGGATCGCTATATAGGAATCCATCGTCCGTTTGAAGGCCTGCTTGTAACTGACGATGTCGAGAACTGATGCGCGACCTGCACTGACATCCTCTCCGAAGACCAACGCCTCGTCGATGGCAGCCTTCGCCAGTCGGGTCGCGGGATCGACCTTGCCGACATAACTCTTCGAGTCCGCCAGGCGTTGCGCTGCGTCTTTGCGTTCCTTCTCCGCAGCTTTACGGTCGTCTTCGGCCTTCCTGCGTTCGGCGGCTGCGTCACGCTCGCGTATTTCCGCCAGGACAGGTGAATCCTGGGGAAGAATTTCCCTTATTCCCTCGTCTTCCGGTTTCGCGATCTTCAAGGTGACGCTGTCCTTCTGGTCCATCCGATCCCCCGCCGGCGGGATCTGCTCGACCACCACCCAGTTGGCATCCATCAAGGGCTGCCGGTCCGATATCGCGTCGATATCCTCGAATTCCTTGAAACCGGCATCTTTGAGGACATTATGGGCGTCGTCGAGTCGAATACCTGCCACCTTCGGCACTTCGACCGGATCACTCCCACACGCCACCAACGCGAAAGAAATAGCGAATCCGGATATCAGGGCTGTGGTGGTGCGTTTCGTCGGCATTTTTACCTGTCTTGGGGCAACTGGAAGATTCGGTAACTGTTTTCCGGATGACTGATTTCTCGGATATTGCATCATGCGGCAAAACCGTCCGCTGCATCGCCCGATCTTCTATTTCGCTCAGCGATGTCGGAGTACTCGGGCATAGTGCGCGGGGAAGCCATCCAATTCAGACCACAGATCAGAGGACACAGCATGCCCACAACGTCAGATGCTCGGCTTGAACTTCTCGCGAAGCGCTGCGACGCCGACCTCGGTGATCCTGACCTGTGGTTCCGCCCCGACGGTTATCCGCACAGTCTTGCCCTGTGCATCATCGACTCGATCGCATCCACCGGCGCGCACTACAACTCCGTCAAAAACGTCCTGCGGCATTACATCGACTATCGACAAGCTCAAGACGGTAATGCCGATACCGACAATGCCGGCACTCTGTTGGGTACCTTCGACGAACTCGGCGGCCCGCAGGAGTGGGCTGCGATGACGAATAACCGCAAACCGACCTCGACGACCAAAGGCGCTCCACTCAAGGCTGCGGCCATTCACGAGGCTGCCGGGCGGCTGCGTGAACTGGGTATCGACAGCACCGACGACCTCCGCGCAGCCGACGCCGACGCCCTCGCCAACGCGAAGAAAGTCTGGGCCACAGTTCCTGGCCAGCGCTCCGGGATCACCTGGAACTACTTCCTGATGCTCGCAGGCATCCCCGGCGTGAAAGCCGATCGCATGGTCATCCGCTACGTCGCCGACGCGATCGGCACCACTCCGGAGAATGTGAGCGCACCCGATGCCGCGATGCTCGTGAAAACAGTCGCCGAAAAATCCGGCCACAACGTCACCCACCTCGATCATGCGATCTGGCGATTCGAATCCGGCCGACCCGTGAATCAGCAGAGCTGAGTTTCGCAGATCCGAGCGGAGATTCTCGGAACCTTCTCCACACGCCAGACTCAGCGAAAAACGAACTTACGGAAGTGCAACCGCATGGCAAGTGATGCAGAGCAAGGATTGTTGGTCCGGCGTCTAGGTACAACAGGAACCTGGGATTCACCGGAAATGACTGCCTACGACAACGAAGACCACCTCCAACGGATCATCGCTTCCGACCCGCACTACGTACCCGGGGTGCCCGAGGGCTCACTGACGGTGCGAGAACTGTCCACAACAGCAGGACCCGCCGACGTGTGCATCATCAGCCCGGACGGCGCGATCACAATCGTCGAGTGCAAACTGGCCTCCAACTCCGAACGCCGCAGAATGGTCATCGGCCAAGTCCTCGACTACGCCTCCGCGATCTGGGTGGACGGTCCGAAATCGTTTCGCGAACAATGGAATCGCCAACGCGGCGACGACCTGAACGGGCTCGGCGAGACCGCCCTCGAACAACTCGACAACAACATCACAGAAGGCCGAATCGACCTCTGCCTCGCCGTCGACCGGATCGACAACGATCTGAAACGGTTGGTGGAATTTCTCAACCGCATCACCCGCGACGACGTCGCCGTCACCGCACTTCAACTGACCTACGCCCGACACGGGGACATCGAATTCCTGATGCCGTCGACCTACGGCGGCGAGATCGCCGCCGCCAAAGCCCGCAGCGCCGGCCCCACAACCTCCTGGACCACCGAATCGTTTCTCGATGCCCTCGGCTCCGCATCCGACCGTGCCCTCGCCGAAAAACTCTTCGACCGGATCGAAGGCCTCGACGACAGACGCGGCACGCACGAGAACCTGTGGTTCGGCAATCGGCCTGGAGGTGGGGTATTCCTCTATCCTTATGGGTTGCGGTTTGCTCCGATCCAACTGTGGATCAACAAAGCTGCCCGACTCATGGCTTACGGAACCTGGAATCAATACGAGGTGGTCCGTCAGCACCCAGGCTTTGCCGAAATCGCCGATTTGATCGGGCAAGACTACCGTTCCACTGCAAAGGGTTTCGCGGTCGCCGATACCGATCTCGACGAGTTGTGGCAGGTCGTGCTGCGCTGCGCGGTCAGTATCAACAACTCCGACGACTGAAACCTTCGAATGAACCGTTGCCGGCCGGCATCCCTGTGCAGTCCGGCCGGCAACCTATCGAAACCGGCGTGGTCAGCGTGGATGTTCACGGCATCGATTCTGACCCGCACCAGTGCATCGACCTGATGGGCGGGGTTCTGATCTGCGCTCGAGACGCCTGTGTAACCGAGCGTGAGTATCCGAACAACAACTGTCGAAAATGCCCCATTTCAGTGTTTTCGACAGGTTTGGTCAGTTCGCCGGGTCGTCGATTTCACGAGCAAGGACGATGAGTTTCGTACCCTGGTAGTAACAAACGTCACCGCCGGGGAGGTAATCGCGACGCTCACCTATGGCCTGTTCGATGATGTGTTTCGCCAAGCTTGTCGGCGCCCAGGTTCGGAGCGGGTCGTCTCCGCCGAACCATTGAAGCGGCTCCGCCCGGTTGCGCACCCAGTGCGCTTCCCCACGTCCAGGCTTCGCCGCTATCCATGTCTCGACTTTCTCCACGACATCGGCGGCGAGGTTCGCACGCAGATTCAATTCGAGTACGGCTCCCTCCGGAATGACGTCATTGTCGTGAAGCAGGTAGGTCGAGCGGTCCGCCCACTTCTTGTTTGCGATTTTCGTAACTACGCCGTCTGCGCTCGCCGCAACACCAGGGGTGAGGACCCTGGTGGCCGGGTCATCGGTCGGATAGAGCCGACGGAACACCACGCAGGGTTGCTGGATCGGACCAGGCAGCACGAACACGTTGACAGTGTGCATTTTGATGCTCAGATTCGGAGTCAGCTCGGTCAGCCACGTCACCGTTGTGTATGTCTGCGCGGAAAAGTCCTCGGCGAACAACACAATTTTCGGGACTTAGGGACTTCCCCGTTCTGATGGACGTCCCGGTGGGCGCCTGTGTCGCCCGCGCCGCGTCCGACCGGTCGGACGCGCTGTTGAGACACTCGCAGCTGAGAACTCCGCACCGACCTCGAAGTCGAGTTCGAGTTGTGGCTTCGGTGCGCGTTCGCGCAGGCCATCAAGGATCCGGCGCAGCACACGCTTGGCCCTGTGGTGCTCGGCGCGTGTCTCCGCATGCCAAGCACCCCTTTCAGCATTGATCCGAGTCCTAAGGGCCCTCAACCGCACCAGCGCACCGGAAGCTTCTTCAGCCCTCCGGACAGCGTCACCCGCGATCGCCACCCATTTCGTCCGGCGCCCTCGATCAATCCGCTCGACCAGCTGCGCATCCACCAGAGCATCCAGCAGGCGTAGGCAACCGTAACGCCGGTTACCCACGGGCAGATCAACCTCGGAGGCCAGGACCGCAGACGCGACGGGAGCGGGGTTTGCCAGTAGGTGGGAGTAGACCCGCCAGCAGTCGGCACCTAGCAGACCCCAAAGCGGGGAGAGGGGCTCGCCGTGGGTGAGGGGGAGCTTCGCGGTGGACCCCCCAAGGATTGTGACGTCATGTTCTGAATATGTCCGGGATAAACCACCCGCCGGATCCAAAAGCGAGTACCGGGAAGCTTCTCGGGGAGCGGTCTGCGCGTACGGGGTGGAGACCGCAAGCGCTCTCTGCTCGACGAGATCGTCAAGGAGTTTTTTGGCTGTGCCGATAGAGGCCACATTCAGCCACGACATCAGATCCCGGACTGCGATAGGGCGGTCAGTGAGCCCATGACCATCGGTAAAGCGGCGCTCGAGGATCGCGAGCATCGCGATGGCCTGGGCAGGGCGGTCGGTCCAGGAGCACAGCTGCTCGCGGACGCGGTCAATAACGCCGTGCTCAGCACTGCTCAGTGGTGGGCGATGCCCCCGTGCCCTGGTGGCGATGGACTCCCAATGCGCACGGCTACTACCCGGGGCGGTGCTGTCCCGGGTAGTGAACTTCGCGAAGACCGCGCAGTTGCGGTAATACCAGTGGGCCATTGACCAGTCGCGGATGCCTGACTGCCACAACCTCCACGCGGCATCGGTGGCCCGGTCTGAGCGGGCACCGACAGGTGGGTGGCTCATGAGGAGTCGCCAGTCGGTGGCGCTAAACCGCGTCCGCAAGCGCCATGCCCGCGGCGCAACGTCGGTCACCACGACTGGGGATGCGTCTTCTGACGATGTCCGGACGATGCGGGCAGCGGTGGCCGCATCGCCGCCCACATTCGTTGGCCGCAAACGCCGTTCGCTGGCAGCCGGTGTCGTATCACCGACGTCGTGCCGGGTCGACGGGGTGATGCTGACGAGGGCAGCGCGGGCTCGGGCGGCCGCAGCGGCGGCGGACAGGAGCACTCCATCGACGTCGATCGGCCGGCAGAAATCACCGGCCGGTTTGAGTGACGCCGAGCCCGGCAAGCGCAGGTAGCGAGCAGGGGTGAGGACGTCGACGGTCCGGGTGTCGTAGCCAGCCCACACCCGAATCTCGTCGATCAGGCCTATCAGATGGGTCCGCGCCGATAGCGTCGGTGGCGCGAAAACCATGTGGACCGAATCAGGTGATCCGGACGCGGCCAGGTGGACCAGCGGTGCATTCACGATCTCTGCGGCGTCCAAGACGGCGGGCTGTATGACGTCGGCGCAACCATCAAGGTCGACCGTCAGAAGGTCAGATCGGATACGAGCAACCACGGCATGGGCGGCGTCACCGTCGCCGAGAGCCTCGGCTTCGGCTATCAGTGCGAGCGGGTTGCCGGCCTTCAGCGACTGTGCAACGTCAGTTCCGTCGGCGGCCTTAGTTAAGGCTCGGCCAGGGGCGCTGAGGTCGACGATCAGCTTGTAGAGCTCACTCCACCGAGATGGCGGGGAGCTAGCATCGGGCATTGTTTCCGACGCGCTATGTGCAGGGATTGCACACCCTTTAGGGTGCGCGGTACCCTGAGACCTGTCATGCAAGACAGTCCCTTCGTGGACATAGCAGCACCGCTGAGAAGCGAGCCTCTAACTCGGATCTCACACAGCTTTGATGAACCCCCGGCCAGCACCGGGGGTTTTCTATTTCTCAGCTGGGCAGTGCCACGGCGGATTTGGCAATTGATTTATAACGAGGTTGGCAGCAAATCCGGCTCGAGTTCCAGAATCAGATCGGCGCGGCCGAAGTGACTCGCCAGGACATCGGCAACGAACTGACTGAGGCTGCGCACGCCAGCCGCGCGCCGGTGCTGTTCGAGAATTTCGTACAGATCACTAGGGACGCGTGAGGTGATCACCCTGCGTGACCCCTTGCTTGCCATGCCCATTACTGGCTCCTCCCGATCAAGCTGCTCCAGACATTCCCATAACCTGGGTGGAACCCACAAACCCTCCGAGTCACGCCATTACCGCAGGTCAAGGGAATATTTCACCTTCGTTCACCTTCGATGAGTTTCACGGCGGACAATCACCCGGGTAACGCAAAACAATTCATTTCCCCAGGGAGACCCCACCGACATAACTAACTCGAGTAACGCAAGAAGTTTTTTGGCAACCGATCCAAAAAGTGACCAATCTCACATCCTGTCGGACGGAGATTTTCCATCGGCCGATTCCGGAACCGAGAAGCGGGTCCGCAGCAACCTCTACGAGGCCGGGCACACGGCTGGTGTCCGAGGCGTCGTTTCGCTACCCTCATCGCCGCGATCGCCTTAGCGGACGAGTCTGCTATGACCTAACGGACCTACTCCAAGGCCCCGCAGGATGCCGCTCAGCGACTCAAACGTGCTCTTGGGTGCTCACCACCCCGTGCATCCGGGTCCATGATGTTCACTGCTCGCTGACGGATGGCGCCGTCGGGCCTCCCAAGCATCCGCAGGCGTGCATACGGCTTGCCGACACCATTGCGTCCAGGAACAGGTACACAGCAACACTGGTGGCCATCTGGCAGCCTTCGCCGCGTCCTGGCACGCCGCAGACACACCCAGGTCTTACCCACGCCCCACTGCTAGTAAGAAGCCCGCAGCCGACCTCAAGTAGCGGGCCGTCGAGGTCGGGACCCAGCGGTGGGTCAGCAGTGTCGGAGACCGTGGTGAGCCCGATGTCGATGGGCTCGACATTGGGCTGTAGCCGGACCGCATACTCACGCGCCATTAGCCCTGTCGCGGGTGGCAGCGACATCTCCGCGCTCTAGGAGGTTCAGCGTGCCGGCCGACACGGATACGGCGAGCCTGTCGATATGGCCCGCGTCCGCGAGGGACTCGCAGAGACAGCCGTAAGCGGCCACCGTAGTTATCGTTGCCCCAAGCTACTCAGTTTTCTTCGAGGCCCCGTCAGCGCTGCTGGCGGATTTTATGCGTGCGACATCAGGCATCGCCACCGATACCGTCACGGTGGCCGTTGGCCAGAAGTGCCCGCAAGCTTTCGACCGGAATGCGTACCGGAACGCCCGGCTTGCGGGCGAAAAGAGTTTTGAGGTGGCCGTCGGCAAGCAAGCGCCAGATGGCGCGCTGGCTGAGCTGTAGCCGTTCGGCCACCTCAGGCACGCTGAACGCCCGTAAGTCGGCGTACGGATCGGGTGTCGATGCAAAAGTTCGAGTAGACAAGGAGACTCCAGGACAGATATTTCTGTCCGGCTCCCGCGCGCTGTGGCGTCTTACCCGGCTAGGTATCGGGGGTATCTCAGACGACCCCGAGGCTTCTCTTGTCTGGCTCCAAGCCTACATGCCACGCCATTGCAGTCGCCTGCCACGACACGGCGGGCCACAGGGCCTACCAGACAGCGCCGTAAACTGCTAGGGCCCACGTAGGGCCCACGGCCCCACGCTTAACCCTCCGCAAAACGAAGAAAACCCCCTGCTGCCAGGGGGTTCTTCGGGTGGTCCCGGCTGGGATCGAACCAGCGACCTTCCGCGTGTGAAGCGGACGCTCTCCCACTGAGCCACGGGACCGTAAGTCATCCGAACGCATGCGCTCGAACGAGTTGGAACATTAACACGGCTGCGCGATGAATACGAATCACCAGGTTGGCATTCGTTTTGCTCCAGGCGACCCCGAAATCTACGAATTCGAACTGATTTCAGACCATATTCATCGCCAAGACGGACAGTTGCAACGCGCGCGACGGGCCGATTCGACTCCGAACACGCCACTGAGCTGGGGATTTGTGTGTATCCGACACGGTCGGCTAATGTTTCCAACGCACCGAGGAGAGCGAGCAGCTCCCCAAGCAACACGGTGCGATGCGGACGTGGCGCAGCTGGTAGCGCACAACCTTGCCAAGGTTGGGGTCGCGGGTTCGAATCCCGTCGTCCGCTCGAGAGGTGTGACTCAACCTTTTACGGTGGAGTGGCCGAGTGGTGAGGCAACGGCCTGCAAAGCCGTGCACACGGGTTCGATTCCCGTCTCCACCTCGCGCGATTAGCTCAGCGGGAGAGCGCTTCCCTGACACGGAAGAGGTCACTGGTTCAATCCCAGTATCGCGCACCACGTCAGGCCCTAGGGCCTGGTGGTCAAGACCTGCTTGCAGGTCTGATAAGTTAGAAAAGTACTGAGTTCCGGTAACGGAGTTCATTGCTCATGCGGACGTGGCGCAGCTGGTAGCGCACAACCTTGCCAAGGTTGGGGTCGCGGGTTCGAATCCCGTCGTCCGCTCCATTTTTCTCCAGAACCCGCGCGATTAGCTCAGCGGGAGAGCGCTTCCCTGACACGGAAGAGGTCACTGGTTCAATCCCAGTATCGCGCACCATTTGAGAATGCAAGAAGCCGGAACCTCAGGGTTCCGGCTTTTTGCGTTCGAGCGCCGAACACACGGGCCGCAGTACTGACGCAAGCCCCCTCGGGCATCCACGTCAGTACTGCGGTTGATGTAGCTGATCAGATTGTTGTAACTGCTCAGTGAGAGAAGCGGTTCGCTGCCGAAGTCATCGCGCGCAGCGAGGACTCCGTCGACGACTCCGCAATACCCATCGCCCAGCTCCGACGGCCGTCGCACTCGGTGAAGATGAACGTCGCAGTGCGGTGGCCGATCTGGTGCTGATGGAAAGATAGGATCTCGAGCGAGATTCCCGCGTCGTGCAGCATCGACGTCATGGCCGAGATCGCGCCGGTCGAGGTGGCGGACGCTTTCTGGATACGCTCCCCCAGACCGAGAGTCGCTTCGAAGGCCCAACGACCCGGCGCAATCTTCTCGGAGGACCACGCACCCAGACGGATCGGGCCGCTCATAGCCGCATACGTGGACTCGAACTCGGTCCACGACATCGCTGAGCATTCGGCACGCAAGCCGGCGGGCAGAGATTTGCCGTGACGCGCCGCGAAGGGATCAGCAGCAGAAGAAGAATCAGAAGCGAAAGCGAAGTTGTAAGTCATGATCGTGGTCTTCCTGGAATGAAGTGGAGGACCAACTGGTAGCAAGACGACCCGCAGCGAGGGGTCGGTCCGATTCAGACCCCGCTACGGCGGCTTACTACGAGAATTCGCTTCATGAGAGACGAGGGTAGGCGGCCCGGTTCGAGAATGCAACCCAGACCGACTCCGCACAGGTCAGACCTGAGCCGCTTTGTGCTCGGCGATGAGGGCGCGATACCACTCGAACGAGGTCTTCGGAGTGCGCTTCTGGGTGTCGAAATCGACGTGCACCAGGCCGAATCGCTCTTTGTATCCCGCAGCCCATTCGAAGTTGTCGAGAAGTGACCACACAAAATAACCGCGGACGTCGACACCGTCGTCCATTGCCGATCGGAGGGCGCGAAGGTGCGCATCGTGGTAGTCGATTCGTGCTTCGTCGTCGACGACGCCTGCGGCATCCGGGGCGTCGTGGAATGAACATCCGCTTTCGGTGATGTAGATCGGCGGCAGTGCGTCACCGAAGCGGGCGTGGAACGTCCGCAAGATCTCGCCCAGCCCCTCGGGAACGATCGGCCAACCGAAATCGGTTGTGGGATAACCGGTAATCGCGACAGGGGCAAAGGGCAGGCCCGGGGGCAGGTCGACTTCGAGCACACCTTCGGTCCCCTGGCCTTCCACCGGAGCAGCAATCATCGTCGGCTCGTAGTAGTTGATCCCGTACCAGTCGAGCGGCGCCCCGATGATTTTCAAGTCCTCGTCGACAGGACCGCTGAGCAGCTGAGCGAATTCGTCGGCCGGGTACTTCCCGACCAGAACCGGGTCGGCGAACATCCAATTGACGACGTGGTCGTAGATGTCGGCAGCCATCACGTCTTCCGGCGAATCCGAAGCGGCACGCACCGGAGCATGGTTCGAGGCGATTCCGATGTTCGTGCATCCGGTTGCCCGAAGCGCTTCGACAGCGAGGCCATGCCCGAGCAGCTGGTGATGTGCGGCTTGGAAAGCGTCGAACCCCAAGGCCAGTCCGGGGGCGTGAACTCCGAGGGCATGCCCGTAAAGCGTGTGCACAACTGGTTCGTTGAGCGGCATCCACATTCCGACCCGATCCGACAGCCGCTCGCCGACGACCTGCGCATACTCCCCCAGCCGATACGAGGTGTCGCGGTTCATCCAGCCGCCCTGCTCCTGCAAGGCAAGGGGCAGATCCCAGTGAAAGAGCGTGACAGCGGCAGTAATTCCCGCCGAACACAGTCGGTCGATCAGGCGGTCGTAGAAGTCGAGCCCCTTCGTATTCACTGCCCCCGATCCGGTGGGCAGAATGCGCGACCACGACAGAGACAGCCGATAAGCGTCGAGCCCGAGCTGATTCATCAGCTCGATGTCCGACTCCCAGCGGTGATAATGATCGGCAGCGACCGTCCCGGTGTCGCCCCCGACGACAACACCGGGACGGTCACAGAACTCGTCCCAGATCGACGGTCCGCGACCGTCTTCGGCCACTGCTCCTTCGATTTGATAGGCCGCAGTGGCGGTTCCCCAGACGAAGGAAGTCGGAAATTCTGGTGTCGGCTGCCGAGTCATGTCGGTCAGTTAATCAAAGAACCGTGCAAAACACGCAGCTTTGTTGGACACTCGACCAGTATCAAGATCCAGTACCGTTCGGCCTAACCGAACGAACGAGACAAAGGCCCTGCTTGATGACGGATAACACCCGCACCCTGACGAGGGCTCGGATCGCCACTTCGGTGGCCTTCGGACTTCAAGGATTTCTGCTCGCCGCCATTCTGACGCAGCTGCCGCAGTACAAGGACTTGTTCGAGCTGAGCGAGACACTGGTTGTGGTTGCGGTTGTCACCGTGTCCGTCATCGCCGGACTCGGCAGCGTGCTCGCCGAGATGCTGGCCGTGAGAACGTCGAGCAAGATGACCCTGCGAACTGGGCTCGCCGTCATCGCAGTCTTCGGCGGGGCAACCGGAATTGCGCCCAACGCAGCGATGTTCTTCGTCTTCCTGGCGATCTACGGCATCGGACTCGGCATGGTCGACGCGGCCGCCAACATGCAGGCAGTCTCGATCCAACACGCCAAGGGCCGCTTCATCCTCTCCTCGTTCCATGCTTCCTGGAGCGTCGGAGCGATTGTCGGCGCCCTGTTCATCTCTGCTACCGCAGGCCTCGACATTTCGATCCGCGTCACGCAGGTGATCGCTGGAGTTGTTGTCGGACTGATGCTTCTGGCCTTCGGCCCGCAACTGCTCGATCGGTCCGAGTCTCCGGTTGCCGAGGAAAACATCACGAGCACCGCAAAATTCGCGGTACCCACCCGCGCCTTCGTCCTCCTCGGCGTCGCGATGGCATTGTTCTACGCGGTCGACTTCAGCGTCGGAAACTGGTCGACTCTGTACGTCAAGGACGAACTGCTCGCCGACGCCGGGACCGCTGCCCTTTCCGTGGCGGCGTATCAGATCGCGGCACTTGTCGCACGACTGACCGGGGACTACTGGGTCGGGAAATTCGGTGAGACCACCGTCGTGCGGATCGGCTCTCTCATCGGCGTAGTCGGTATGACAGTTGTCGTCCTCGCGCAATCTCCCGCCGTTGCCATCGCCGGGTTCCTCATCGTCGGGCTCGGGGTACCGGTGATCGCTCCGATCTGCTTCAGCGCTGCCGGCAGGATGGCTCCCCCGGATCAGGTCGATGCGGTGATCGCACGCATCAACCTCTTCAACTACGTCGGCACAGTCGTCGGCGGCGGCATCGTCGGCGCGGTCGCCGCCTTCAGTGACCTTCGAATCGGGTTCCTGATTCCGCTGGCGTTCTGCGCGATCTTGATAGTTCTTGCTCCCGCGTTCGCACCGAAACGAGCCACAACTCCGGTCGCCGAGAACGCCGCTTGAGCATTGCGCCCGAGGAAAGTGGTGTACTTGATCGACCGAATTGTGTGCGCGAGAGGCAGAAACTGACGTGACGATCACCGTTGACCGGGCCGGGATCTGGGATTCCGAAGCAATCGCCGACGTGGCAGCGGTGACATTTCCACTGGCGTGTCCGCCCGACGCGTCGGACGACGACATCAGTGCCTTCATCGACAACGTTCTCTCCGTCGACAAGTTCTCCGAGTACCTGACCGATCCGACGCGAACCGTTCTCAAGGTCATTCGCGACGGTTCGATCGTCGGCTACGCGATGCTTGTCGACGACGAGCCCTCCGACCCGGACGTCAAAGCTGCTGTGACACTTCGCCCGACAACGGAACTGAGCAAGTTGTACGTGCTTCCGGGTAACCACGGAACCGGCGCGGCAGCATCCTTGATGGACGCGGTTGTCGACCACGCACGACGCAGCGGAAGTGCCGGGATCTGGCTGGGCGTCAATCAGGAGAACCTGCGCGCCCAGAAGTTCTACGCAAAGCACGGTTTCACCCAGGTCGGCACGAAGACTTTCCTCGTGGGCGCACAACTCCACCACGATTTCGTGATGGAGCGCCCCGTCAGCTGACAGGCGTGCAGACTACCCGGCCGCGACCTCGAAACGAGAAAGTGCGAGCAGGCGCGAGGTCGCGCGCAAGTACTTCTTCTTGTACCCACCGGCGAGCATCTCGGGAGTGAAGATCTCGTCGAGGCGTGCGCCGGAAACGGTGACCGGGATGCTCGCGTCGTACAGGCGGTCGGCGAGAACCACGATGCGCAGTGCAACGGACTGATCCGTTGCCGGGTGGACACCGTCGATGAACACGGCCTTCACACCCTCGACCAGCTTGTTGTACCGCGACGGGTGCAGGGTGCTGAGGTGCTTGCACAGCTCGTCGAAGTTGTCGAGCGTGGCGCCGTCGATGGCGTCGGCCCGAGAGACCAACTCCTCCGAGGAGATGGGCTCGGGTGCGGGCGGGAGATCGCGGTGACGGTAGTCGGGGCCGTCGACGCGAATCGTCTCGAAGATCGAGCCGAGCTTCTTGATCTCGCGCAGGAAGTCCTGGGCGGCGAAGCGACCCTCCCCGAGCTGGCCGGGAAGCGTGTTCGACGTCGCGACGATGGACACGCCGCGCGCGGAAAGCTCCGAAAGGAGGCGGGATACGAGCATGGTGTCGCCCGGATCGTCGAGCTCGAACTCGTCGATGCAGAGAACGCTGTGGTCGGCGAGCGCTTCGACCGCCTTGTTGAAGCCGAGAGCGCCGACGACGTGTGTCAGCTCGACGAAGGTTCCGAAAGCCTTCGGCGACGGAACGCTGTGGAAGATCGACGCCAGCAAGTGAGTCTTACCGACACCGAACCCGCCGTCGAGGTACAGGCCGGCGCCGGTCGCCTGGGTCTTCTTGCCGAACAGTCCGCGGCGTCCACCACTACGGATCTTGGTGACGCGCTTGGAGAATTCCTCGGCCTTGGCGACAGCAGCTGCCTGGCTCGGTTCCTTCGGATCAGGAATGTAGGACGCAAAACTCACCTCGTCGAACATTGCGGGAGGCACCATTTGAGCTACCAGTTGATCGGCGGGTACCACCGGGCTTCGATCGACAAGACGTTCATGCATCCGTCAAGGGTATCTACGTGATGTGATCTCTCATGTGCACCGTATGGATATTGCGACCTACTTCACACCAGGCCACGACGACGAACTCCGCGGCTTGTACGCCTATCCGGAGAACCTCTCGCAACCCTGGATGCGCGTGAACTTCGTTTCCAGCATCGACGGGTGCGTCGCCGTCGACGGAGTGAGCGGTGGACTGGGCACACCGGCAGACAAGTCGGTATTCGGGATCTTGCGCGAACTTTGTGACGTCGTCGTGGTCGGCGCAGGCACAGCGCGAGCCGAGAACTACGGGGGTGTGCAGGTCTCGGACGCAGCTCGGGCGCGACGAAAGGCGAGCGGCCTCGCTCCGGTCCCACCGATCCTCGTCGTCTCGGCGCACGCGTCGATCGACCCCGAAAGCCGACTCCTTCGCGATACCGAAGTTCCACCGATCCTTGTTGTCGGTCGCGACGCGGACTCCGCGGCAATTTCGGCGCTGAGATCTGCCGGAGCGCAGGTGGAGGTGACGGACTCACCGAACGTCACCAGCGGCGACATCGACAGGGCCTTGTCGGCTCGCAAGCTCCGTCGCGTGCTGTGCGAGGGCGGACCATCACTTTTCGGGCAGTTGATCGAGGACAATGCCGTCGACGAACTCTGCATCACCACGTCACCTCAACTGGTGGGGAGCAAAGTCGGCCGAATCTCCCTCTCCCCCAACGCAATGCCCACAGCCATGCGTCCCGCGCACATTCTCGGCGATACGGACGGCACGATCCTCACTCGATGGGTTCGTCAGCAGCCACGTCGGTGAACCTGGCACTCTGGTCGGCATGCGCAGAGTTGCTTTGATGGCCGTCGTCCTCGCGACGTGTTGTGCGTGCGGCGCCGGTCCGTCGCTTCGGCCCGCCGTCGCGGTCGAAGGCCGCACCGACGGCAGCCCTGCCCAGAGCGAGGGACCGTCGCCCGATGCGCCGCCGGTTGACCCTGGCGTCCCGACCGATGACATACCGTGGCGAGACTGCACCGGCACGTCACTCGCCGACCAGGCTCTCGCGGCGTCGAGCGCCGGCGTCATTCTCGAATGCGCGGAATTCAATGCCCCCATCGACGTGACCGGCGCCATCGACGGCAACTTCACTGCCGGCTTGACCCGCGCTCGGACCTCGTCGACGCCTGCCGACGCGTATCCGATCGTGTTCACATCGGGCACCGATCGTTCGTCGGGAAACTCTCTGGCCGTGCTCGCCGCTTCCGGCTTGAACACGGTTCTCGCCGAACATCCGGTGGTTGCCCTCGATCGCCGCGGAATCGACAGGTCCACCGCAATCGACTGCATGACGCCGGAGATTCGGCGCGGACTTCACGATCTGGGCCAATTCGACTCGGACACCACCGGTGACGCCGCCGATGCGGTCGCGGCCCTCGGTCACGACGCCACCATTGCCTGCACGGACTACCTCGACCCTCAAGAACTGAAGTTCGGCGCCGACTCCGCAGCCGAGGACATCGACGCTCTACGTACACGGTGGGGCGTCGAGACCATCGCTCTGTGGTCGGCAGGGTCCGGCTCGGACATCGCGCTGAGCTATGCGGCGGCCCACCCGAACAACCTCGCGAGGTTGATCCTCGATTCTCCCGCTCCGGTGGCCACCGACGCTGCCACCGAGGCAGAGAGTCGCGTGCAGGGCGAGGAAGCCGCGTTGACCGCGTTCGCTCAGCGATGTGTGGCGCTGGGGTGCTCGCTCGGACCTGATCCGAAGAAATCGGTCACGGACTTGATGGAGCGCGCTCGAGCCGATGAATTCCAGCCGCTGTCCGCCGCTGCGGTGTCGAACGCGATTTCGGCCAGCCTGTGGACTGCCGGAACCAACCGTGAGCAGGAGACCCGCTCACTGTCCGACGCTCTGTCCGCGCTCGGTACCGGCAACGCTTCGCCGATTCGAGAGCGCGCCGCCCGGGCGGAGAACGAGGTGGACGGCGACGGCCAGTTCATCGGACGGTGCACCGACGGCATGCAATGGCCGGGCATCGGGCGTGCGCGCGAGCTTGCGGACACCTGGGGCACCAACTATCCGGTGTTCGGGCGAGAAGCCGCGCTCGGGTTGCTGGCGTGCGCCAGCTGGCCGTCGACCGCCAACTCCCCCCTGCCGAATCAGTTGAAGCCCCCAGTCCTCGTGCTGAGCGGTCAAGGTGACCCGGCCGTCGGGAACTCCGGACTCTCGACCGTCACCGGCGTCGTGACCAATGCAGGATCGCGCTTCGCAACTCTGGACTGGCAAGGTGCGGGTCACCCCGCGGCACAATCCACCTGCGCTCAACAGGCGATGCGCCTCTACCTCAGCGACGCCTCCCTGCCCAGTAACGGAAGCGTGTGCCCAGCCTGACTCGGGCGCTCGTCCACCACGACCGAAAAGGGGTGCATCCCCCGATCACACCCTGCTCCGGTGTACCGTGCCGAAGTGTTCCTTCGACAGCTCGAGCCGCGTACCGGGCGGACAACCCAACAAGTCGTCAACTTCGTTTTGTGGCCGATCGCCGTGATGACAGTGCTCAATCGTGTCATCGTCACAGCAGTCAACGGCGCCATCACCGATGACTTCCGACCGGTCTACAACGCCGCGCTGGCGTTCTGGAACGGGCGCGACGTCTACACCGCAGATTTCAACTCCGTAGACCCCCATTACCTGTACCCACCATCGGGTTCCTTGTTGATGGCCCCCCTGGCGATCCTCGATCCCGAGCGCTCACGGTGGCTGTTCATCGGTGTCAATGCCGTCGCCATTCTCGTGGCTCTCTACCTGCTGTTGCGCTTGTTCGACCTGACGATCAGTTCCATCGCGGCGCCAATTCTGGTGCTCGGCGCGTTCATGTCGGAGACGGTCACCAACACGTTGGTGTTCACCAACATCAACGGCCTCGTCCTGCTCGGCGAAGTTGCCTTCCTCCTGTTGCTGATGCGCAAGAAGGATCTGTGGGCCGGCGCCGCGATCGGTCTCACCATCGCAGTGAAACCCACTCTCGCGCCGCTGCTCCTGCTGCCACTCGTTCGCGGTCAGTGGAAGGTGTTCGTCACCGCCCTGGGCATCCCGTTCATTCTCACGGTCGTGGCATGGCCGCTGGCGTCGGATCCGATGGACTTCGTCCGCCGCACCGTGCCGTACCTGCTCGAATCTCGTGACTACTTCAACAGTTCGATTGTCGGAAACGGCGCTTACTTCGGTCTGCCCGAATGGTTGATCCTGCTCTTGCGCGTCGTGTTGGCCGCCATGGTCGTCGTCTCGCTGTGGCTTCTGTACCGCTACTACCGCAACGACGAACTTTTCTTCCTCACCACCGCGACCGGTGTGATCATGACCGCGTCGTTCCTGCTGCCCTCGCTCGGCCAGATGTACTACTCGATGATGCTGCTCCCGCTCCTGATGTCCGTGGTGCTCAAGAACTCGGTCATGCGGAACTGGCCGGCCTGGCTCGCCGTCTACGGCTTCATGACGTTCGACAGCTGGTGGTCGAACCGCTGGCCGACCTTCGGCCGGGCGGCCGAATACACCAAGAGCACCCTCGGCTGGAGCCTTCTGCTGATCGTGATCTTCTGTGTCCTCGGATACCGGTATCTGGTCGCGCGTCGAGAGGGCCGCTTGGATCGGGGAATCGATCCCGCGTACCTCCTCGATCCCCCACTCGATACCGTCTCACCTGCCGACGAAGCCGAAACGGCGACAAAGCATTAGCGTGGAGGCATGAGTTCTTCACACGATGGCATCGACAGCACACCTGAGGTCACGTACACCGAGAGCGAGTGGCGCGAAAAACTGACGCCGGAGGAGTTCGCCGTCCTGCGCCAAGCCGGCACCGAACGCCCCTTCGTCGGCGAGTACACCGACACCACCACGGAAGGTGTCTACTCCTGCCGGGCCTGCGGAGCCGAACTGTTCCGCAGCACCGAGAAGTTCGAATCGCACTGCGGGTGGCCGTCCTTCTTCGATCCGGCGGATTCGGATGCCGTGATCCTGAAAGAAGACAGCTCACTCGGGATGCGCCGCGTCGAGGTCATCTGCAAGAAGTGCCACAGCCACCTCGGTCACGTCTTCGAGGGCGAGGGATACCCGACGCCGACCGATCAGCGGTACTGCATCAACTCGATCTCGCTGGTCCTCAAGCCCGCTCAGTAGCCAGGTCGTGGGCTACCCCGTATCACTGGTAGCCCACGATTCGAGACTTTCCACTCAGAAGTCCCAGTTCAGCGCAGTCGGGCTCAGACCGGCCGCATTCAGGTCCTCGTTGCGAGCGACAAGTCCGTCTTTGACGGAACCGATCCCGCCACCGATCGCGCCGGAAGTGATGTCCGTCAACGCGGCGTCGCCGCCCGTGACTTCCTTCGTCACGATCGCAGCGGACGCTCCCGAGACCGCGTCGTCGAAGGCACCTCGCGCGATCTCCTGCAACCTCGAACCGGTCGGAAGCGGGTTCGGGTCAGGGCCGACACGATCCGGCGTCGTCTTCAACCCTCCGTTCGCAAGTCCCTTGATGAAACCGTCGCGCCCCTCGGTCACGACCTTGCCACCGTCGATCGACTGGCGATGATCCATCGTCATCTGCCCGAGTTGAATGGCGAGGCCGGAGAAGACGGCAGCGGCAGCTTCCACTGCCGCAGCCTCGATCACTCGTATCAACAATTGCTGCAACAACATTCGGACCGTGAGTGTTGTTGCGACCTCAGCCGCCACGACCCCGGCGGTACTGACACCCAGTGTCGGGACAGCAGCCGCCACCATGGCGGCAATCTCGAGCGCCAGTGCGCCCAGCGCCGCGAGGATCGACAGTTTGGTGTACTCGATGTCCGTGCCGGTATCGGTGCATGACTGACCCAGTTCGGCCGCGGCAGAGGACAACCGCTCGAAGACCTCCGCAACTCCCCCGGCCTCGGACCAATACCGAGACAACGAGTCGCCGGCTCGACCGTCGATCGATGCCAGTACTGCCTGCAATCCGTAACCACCGGCAGCGGCCGAAGCCTCGATCCGATCAGCCGCGCCTGACCAGGCATCACCCAACCTCCACAGTGCCGTTTCGTCTCCTTGCGGCCAGTCACTGCCCACCGCGACCGACGCAACCGCCTGTAACCAGCCTGGAATCTCGAGTCCCATCAGAGCCCACCCGCCATGTCGTCGGCAAACGAGGTGTCGATCGATTCGAAACGATCGGTGATCTCGATCAGCGTGGCGGTCAATTCGCGCAGCGCGCCCGCGACCAGCGTCATCCCACCGACTGCTGACTCAGCACCGGGAACATATGCGCCTGAGAATGCGGATCCGAACTGGTCAGTGCCCCAGCAACCCTCTTCGGCGGCGACCACTGCGTCGAGAGCGCTCCGCGCCTCGTCGAGATCGGCAGCGACCACCGCGAAGGCTGGTGCAGCACTTTTCATCGCGGCCACATTCACGCCCAGTTCAGACATTGCCGGAGCTCCTCAGAACGGTGCGGTCCCAGTTCTCGTCGCAGGAAGCCGGTGTGGAGCTCGGACGAGGTTCGAGAATCTCGCGCAATCCGAGCACGCCCGGAACCAGGTCCGGCAAGTCGATTCCGGCCGCCTCCGTGAGCGGCTTCGTCATCTCGGCAACCTGTCGGCGTATGTCTTCTGCCGCAGACGCGGCCGTAGCCAGGATCAGATTCCCCAACGCTGCCGGCGAATGCTTGGCGTAAGAACTCCCCGAGAGATCGACTCCCACCACCGCCCCCGAGGCGTCGACGACGATTTCCACGCTGCCGTCACTCGAACGCGCGCTCGCCGTCGCTCGAGCGATCCTCTCCTGCAAGTCCACCAGCGATCGAGTCCGCTCCAACAGAACGTGCTGCATCGAATCGATCTGGGCCCGAAGTACTTCGACTTGCCCCCGCATCGAACCAACATCCGCTGCACTCACGATGGCCCCCACCTTCGATAGATCGTGACACCTGATTCAGGCGCTCACGAGGTTCGACGCGAGAGGTGGCCGATCGGTTCCGTCAGCGTGAACGAAGCACGGGCGGATCGAACGCCTTGACCGGCGGCAGGGCCCCGTCGAATTTCTCGATCTGCACCAGAACGTGCTGGCCGGTGCACCCGTGCGAGAGTGACGACGTACCGATGTCCGGTGTCAGAACGTTGGGATTGCCGTGCACGCACAGAGAGTCGGGATCGGCAGGATCGAGCGGGTCGTACCAGGCACCGGTGGAAAGTTGGACGACGTCGCTCCGCAAGTCCGAGTCGACGATCACACCAGCAAGGCACGCTCCGCGATCGTTGAACACCCGCACCACGTCTCCTGCCGAGACGCCGCGCGCGGCCGCTGCATCGGGGTGCATACGAATCGGCTCGCGTCCCTGAATCTTCGACGCCTGGCTCGCAGCGCCGTGATCGAGTTGGCTGTGCAGACGCGTCTTGGGCTGATTGGCGATCAAGTGAAGCGGGAATTGCGAGGCTCGCGGTCCACCCAGCCACTCGTCGGGCTCGTACCAGCGCGGATGGCCGGCGCAGTCGTCGTAGCCGAAGGACTCGATGGTCTCGGAGAAGATCTCGATCTTCCCACTCGGAGTCGAGAGCGGATATTTCTCGGGATTCTCACGGAAGTCACCGAAGAGCACGAGGTTGTCTTCGGTTCGCATCCGGTAGTGCCCTTCTGCCCAGAAGTCCTCGAACGTCGGTGTGTTGCCGCCGTCTGCATCGACGAACGGCCGCCATTGAGCGTAGAGATGCTCGATCCACTCCTGTGAGGATCGCCCCTCTGTGAACTGTGCCCCGAATCCGAGCGCAGAAGCCAGAGCGGCAAACGTGTCGTAGTCGTCACGCGAGTTCTCGAAAGGTGGAACGACCTGCTGCATCGCGACCAGAAGCGGGTCGTTTCGAGTGCAGCTCAGGTCATTTCGTTCGAGCGAGGTGGTCGACGGGACAACGATGTCGGCGTTGCGGGCCATCGGCGTCCAGTACGGATCGTGAACGACGATCGTGTCCGGACGCGCAAATGCCCGTCGCAGCCTCGGGAGATCCTGATGGTGGTGAAACGGATTGCCACCGGCCCAATAGACCAACCGGATGTCAGGATAGGTCAGGCGTCGGCCGTCGTAGTCGAACTCCTCCCCGGGCGAAAGCAGCAGGTCGGAAATCGCGGCTACCGGAATGAAATCCGACACCGGATTCACACCTTGCGAGAAGGTCGGCAAGGGATACGGCACCGGAGCCAGACCCGGCTCGTTCATCGAACCGTAGCCGTGCCCGAAACCTCCACCCGGAAGCCCGAATTGGCCGAGCATCGCTGCGAGTGTCACGCCCATCCACGGCGCCTGTTCACCGTGTTTGATGCGTTGCAACGACCACGTGACGGTCACCAGCGTCCGGCCAGACGCCATTCTCCGAGCCAGGTCGGTGATGAACTCCGCCGACACACCGGAGATCTTCTGCGCCCAGCGCGGATCCTTCGGTACACCGTCGGAACGTCCGAGCAGGTAATCCTCGAAGCGTTCGTAACCGACGCAGAAACGGCCCAGGAAATCGCGATCGTGCAGGTCCTCCGACGCCAGGACAAACGCCAGGGCAAGCATGATTGCAACGTCAGTTCCCGGAACGGGTGCGATCCACTCGCAGTCACCCTCGACGTCGTCACGCAACGGACTGAAGGAAACGATCTTTCCGCCGCGGGCACGAAACGCGTCGAGCGCCCCGCGCGTCGGATGATCGCTCGTACCACCGGCATTGACTCCGGTGTTCTTGATCGGCACTCCTCCGAACGAGACGAGGAGATCGGAGTGCTTCGCGATGACGTCCCACGACGTGGAGCGCGCGAACAACTTCCAGTGCGTTCCGACCACACGCGGCATGATGACGCCGGTGGCACCGAGCGAGTAGCTGTGAACTGACTTGGTGTATCCACCCAGCTGATTCAGAAATCGGTGAACTTGGCTCTGCGCGTGATGGAATCGGCCGGCGCTGGCCCAGCCGTACGAGCCGCCGAAGATCGCGTTGTTTCCGTGCGCGTCGACCACGCGACGCAGTTCACGCGAGAGGAGTTCGGTCAGCTCGTCCCAGGAGACCGAGACGAATTCGTCGGCTCCACGTCGGTCGCTGGGACCCGGCCCGTTCTCGAGCCAACCCCGACGCACCGCCGGGCCCGAAACACGAGCCCGACTGCGCACCGAACCGGCGAGGTTCCCGAGCATCGGCGAAGGATTCGCATCACCCTCGTACGGATGCACGGCGGTCACCTCGCCGGCGACCGATTCGGCGGTGAACATTCCCCAATGGGACATGTGTTGACGACGCCGGTTCGGTGCAGTTGTCACAGGAACTACTTTCGAAGCAGATCAGGGAAGGGAAAGGACCAGCTTCTCGATGTCCACGCGCGGGCCGGTGAAGAACGGCACCTCTTCGCGAACGTGCAAGCGAGCTTCGGTGGCACGTAGATCGCGCATCAGATCGACGATACGAATGAGCTCGGGTGCTTCGAACGCGAGAATCCACTCGTAGTCCCCCAGGGCGAAGGCCGGGACCGTGTTGGCGCGAACGTCCTTGTACGAGCGAGCAGCCATACCGTGATCGGCGAGCATCTTGCGACGCTCCTCGTCGGGGAGCAGGTACCACTCGTACGAGCGGACGAACGGGTAGACGCAGATGTAGTCGCCCGGATCCTCACCCGCGATGAACGAGGGCACGTGGCTCTTGTTGAACTCCGCGGGGCGGTGCACCGCCGAGTTGCTCCAGATGGGAGCACTGGCCTGTCCGAGGACGGTGGTGCGACGGAAATCCGCGTACGCGGCCTGCAGTTCCTCGATGGTGGCCGCGTGGGTCCAGATCATGAAGTCCGCGTCGGCGCGCAGGCCGGCGACGTCGTAGATGCCGCGAACCACGACGCCCTTGTCTTCGAGACCCTCGAAGAACAAGCGGGCGTCCTTGACCGCAGCTTCCCGATCATCGCCCAGCACACCGGGTTCCACCTGGAACACGGAGAACATGAGGTAGCGGATTTCAGAGTTCAGTTTGTCGAAATCAAGGCGTGCCATGGGTCTATCGTGCCACTCGCTCGAATATCCGTGTAGCCGCCGTCGTGCCGACTGCGACACACGCCGGAACCCCGACGCCGTGCAGCCACGACCCGGCCAGGGCGAGGCCGTCGAACTGCGTCATCCCGGACTCGATTTCAGCCACGATTTCCGTGTGACCTGGGGCGTATTGGGGAAGACCTCCGTGCCACCGCTGTACGAAGGTCGCGCCTGGCTCCTCGGTGATTCCGGTCACGGTCTCGAGATCGGCGCGCGCGAAGTCGATCAACTCACCATCCGGCCGGTCGACGATCTCCGATGCACCGAATCGACCGAACGACACCCGAACGAGGTGCTCACCGCGATCAGCGAGGTGTGTCCACTTTCGGCTCGACAGCGTGAACGCCTTGGCGGTCAGGTCGGCGTCGGTGGCTACCAGGATCCCTGAATTCTGCGGAAGTTCGACCTGCCCGGACAACCGGAGCGCCACCACCGCGGACGACGCCAGTTCGATCCGAGCGACGGTACTCGCAACATCCGCATCGACTCCGGCCAACAGCGCCGCCGCGCGCGGGGCCGGGACGGCCAGAATCACCGCGTCGACGCTTCCGAGCGGATCGACGTTCCAACCAGCCCCGTCGCTGCGCAACCCAGAAGCCTCGCCGCGGACGAAGGTCGCGTCGGCGGCCTGCTGCAGCGCATCGAGCAGGATGCCGTACCCGTCTCTGAGCGCTCCGAACACCGGCCCCGGCGCAGGCGTCGGCAATGCGGCTGCGACTGCATCCGTGAGGCTCCGAGCGCCCGCATCGAGGGCCGCAGCGAGTGTCGGCAAAGCTGCACGCACGCCGATGGTCTCCGCCAGCCCCGAGTACACCCCGCCCAAAAGCGGATCCACCGATCGGCTGACCACCTGATCACCGAATCGCTGCGAAACCAGTTCGGCAACACTGCAATCGGAACCGCGGGTCCACTCCAGCGGGACGCCGGCCTCGGCGGCGATGCGAGCCAGGGTCTGCTCGTCGACAAGATCTCTCACCGACTCCGCCGAAGCCGGGATTCCCATCAGGGTGCCGGTGGGCAACCGGTTCAGTGATCCCTGAGACCAGATCAACGGGCTCAGGCCCGCGGGGTAGACGATCTGATCGGTCAGACCCAGCTCGGCGAGAAGCGCAGGAACTTCCGGCCGACGGGCGATGAACGCCTCGGCACCGATGTCGATCGGGCCACCGCCCAGATCAATCGTTCGCAGCTTCCCGCCCAGTCGCGGTGAGTCGTCGACGATCGTGATGTCCGCTTCGAAGCCCAGACTGCGCCGAAGCCGGTACGCGGCAACCAGACCGGAGATTCCTCCTCCGATCACCGCGACCGACGGCCGATTGGTCGTCACAGCGAGTGCACCAGCTCCACCGCCGCGGTGATCGCCGTGGGATCGGTGTCGGGAAGAACTCCGTGGCCGAGGTTGAAGATGTGGCCGATGGCACCGGCCTCGATCGCGCGGTCCCCTTCGGCGGCGATCCGGCGCACCTCACGATCGATCACCTCGGGGCCCGCGAACAGTACGGCGGGATCGAGATTGCCCTGCAGCGCCTTACCCGGACCGACACGACCAGCCGCGACGTCGAGCGGAATCCGCCAGTCGACGCCCACGACGTCGGCGCCTGCCTCCCCCATCGCGCCGAGAAGTTCACCGGTGCCGACACCGAAGTGGATACGCGGGACGCCGGCAGCGGCAACCTCGGCGAACACTCGCTCGGAATGCGGCAGGACAAATTCCCGATAATCGGCCAGCGAGAGCGCGCCGGCCCACGAGTCGAACAGCTGGACCGCGTCGACGCCCGCCTTGAGCTGCGCCTGCAGGAAGCAGATCGTGGTGTCGGCCAAACTTCCGAGCAACGCGTGCCAGGTCTTCGGATCGGAGTGCATGAGCGCTTTGGTCTTCTCGTGGTTCCGGCTCGGACCACCTTCGACCAGATACGACGCCAGAGTGAACGGCGCTCCGGCAAAGCCGATCAGCGGCGTGGAGCCCAACTCGGTGGTGAGAAGCCGAACGGCCTGCGCGATTGCGCCTACCTCTTCGGGGACCAGTCGCGGGAGTGCTGCAACGTCGGCGATGGAGCGAATCGGATTGGCAACCACCGGTCCGACGCCGGCAACGATGTCGAGATCGATTCCCGCGGCTTTGAGTGGAACGACGATGTCCGAGAACAGGATTGCCGCGTCCACGTCGTGACGGCGCACCGGCTGCATCGTGATCTCACAGACCAGCGCCGGATCGAAACAAGATTCCAACATGCCGATCCCGGCGCGGACCTCGCGGTACTCCGGCAACGAACGCCCGGCCTGACGCATGAACCACACCGGCCGTCGACTCGGAGTGCGTCCGGTCGCCGCGGCAAGCAACGGTGCGTCGGGCAAGACTCGCCGAGCGCTGTACTCCGCCGACCCGGTAATGCCTGAATTCATGTTGTCCAACCCGCTCATCAGTCCTCGCGCTCTCCGCCAACGTGTGTCTTCGATCGACTCAATGCTGCCACGTCCCACACTCGGGATCGGACACCCGAGCGGTTCGTGAGCGGCCACACACCCGAGCCACACTCGGTCGGCGCGCCTCCACCTCCCCGCCCACATCCCCGACTAACGTCCTGACCTGTGACGACATCCGGATCGACAGCCGACCCGGCCGAGTTCCGTGCCGCCGTGGAGGCGATGACCGCTGCGCGGGTTCGGCCCGAGATAGAGGTCGGTCCCATCCGCCCGCCGCAGCGTCTCGCTCCGTACAGCCACGCGGTGGGGGCCGAGGTTCTCCACCCGGACTCCGACGTCGTGGCCGAGCAGTCCGAAGGTGACGCTTTCGGCCGCCTGATCCTGTTGTTCGATCCGGACGGCGACGAGGCGTGGAACGGCACCATGCGGTTGGTGGCGTACATCCAGGCCGATCTCGACGAAGCCGTCGCCGCGGATCCACTACTTCCCGAAGTAGCCTGGAGTTGGCTGGTGGACGCTTTGGAGGCCGGACCGGAACCTTTTGTGGCCCTGGGCGGTACGGTCACAGCTACAACTTCCGTGCGGTACGGCGACATCGCCGGGCCTCCGCGAGCCCATCAACTGGAGTTGCGAGCGTCCTGGACTGCAACTTCGTCCGAATTGGCTCACCACGTCGAGGCTTTCTGCGAGGTTCTCGCGTACGCGGCGGGGCTTCCGCCTGCCGGGATAACCACGCTGTCGCGGCAGAACGACTGACTCTTTCACTCGTTTGAGCATTCCCCCGGAAAAATACTAGAACCTGTTCTAGAATGAGTCATGCAACGTCTCAGCGGACTCGACGCGACCTTCCTCTACTTGGAAACACCGACCCAGCTATTGCACGTTTGTGGACTTGTCCTGCTCGACCCCACGACCATCCCGGGCGGCTACGACTACCGGAAGCTGCTTCGCGAGTTGGACTCGCGAATGGCCACCATGCCGACCTTCCGGCGCAAACTCAAAGATTCCCGTCTCAATCTCGACTACCCCGTGTGGGTCGACGATCACGATTTCGACATCGAGCGGCACTGCCATCGGACCGCGGTACCTGCTCCCGGCACACACGCGGAACTGGCAGAGCTCGCCGGACACATCGCGAGCCAACCGCTGGATCGTTCCCGACCGCTGTGGGAGATGTGGGTCATCGAGGGACTTGCCGACGGACAGATCGCCGTCATGTCGAAGATCCATCACAGCGCTGCCGACGGTGTCACCGGCGCGAACATCCTGGCTCAGCTGTGCAGTCTCGAACCGGATTCACCGGCGCTCGTGGATCCCACAGCACAGGGTGCGGGCGACGCGGGAACGCTGGACATCGCGATCGGCGGACTCATGGCCGTCATCGCCCGGCCCGCAAGAATTGCCCGTCTGGTCCCGGGCGGAATCGCCATGCTCCCGAAGTGGGTGACGCGTGCGCGAAAGGGTGAAGCGATGCCTGCTCCGTTCACCGCGCCGCGGACCTCGTTCAACGGCGCGATCACCGGTCACCGCAACGTCGCGTTCAGCCAACTCGATCTCGCGAAGGTCAAAGCCGTCAAGGACCGTCACGGCGTCAAGGTCAACGACGTGGTTCTCGCGCTCTGCGCCGGGGCACTGCGTAAGTATCTGGAGGACCGGGACGAACTGCCGGAGGACTCCCTCGTCGCCATGGTGCCGGTGTCGGTCCACGGCAAATCCGATCGTCCGGGCACGAACCAGATCTCGGGCATGTTCACGCAACTCGGCACCCAGATCGCCGATCCGGTCGAACGCCTGCACGCAATCAGCGATTACAACGCCACCTCGAAGAACCACAACGAGGCTCTGGGCGCGAACATGCTCCAGGACTGGTCGCAGTTCGCTTCGCCGGCGGTGTTCGGCGCCGCCATGCGCGTGTACTCGTCGCTCAAACTCGCCGAGCGTCACCCCGTCGTGTCCAACCTGGTCGTGTCGAATGTGCCTGGACCGCCGGTGCCGCTCTACTTCCTCGGTGCCCAGATCAAGGGAATGTTCCCGCTCGGCCCGATCTTTCACGGAGCAGGTCTCAACGTGACTGTGATGTCTCTCGACGGAAAACTCGACGTCGGCATCGTCAGTTGCTCCGATCTGGCACCCGAATTGGACCAGCTCGCGCAAGGTTTCGGAGCCGCACTCGACGAACTGTTCGACGCTGAGGTGACAACCCCGGCCCCGACTGCGACGTAGAGTCAGTGACCATGTCCGAAGTCACCGATGATGCAACCGAGCCCACCTCCGACGTAGTTCCGCTGCTCGTTCCGCGTGACGGAGTTCCGGACGTCATCACCACTGCCGCCGGTGTCGCCGACGCCGCGGCCGCGCTGGCCTCCGGCCACGGCCCGCTCGCCGTGGACGCCGAGCGCGCATCCGGATTCCGCTATTCGGCACGGGCGTACCTGATCCAGCTTCGACGCGAAGGAGCAGGATCGTTCCTGCTCGACCCGATTCCGACAGCGCAAGACCTGCAGCCGTTGGCCGAGGTGATCAACCCGTTGCAATGGGTGCTGCACTCTGCCGATCAGGATCTCCCCGGCCTCGCCGAACTGAGCCTGACGCCGGCCGAGCTGTTCGACACCGAACTGGCCGGACGACTGGCCGGGTTCGAGCGAGTCGGACTCGCCGCGATCGTGGAACGAACCCTGCGAGTGGAACTTCGCAAGGGTCACGGGGCTGCGGACTGGTCGACACGTCCGCTGCCGGACGCCTGGTTGAACTACGCTGCCCTCGACGTCGAAGTGCTTCTCGAACTGCGCGACGCAATGGAAGCCGAACTCGAATCCCAAGGCAAGCTCGAGTGGGCGAAGGAAGAGTTCGAGTACATCCGTCTGGCCGGCCCGCCCAAGCCCAAACCGGACCGCTGGCGTCGTACGTCGCACATCACCTCACTCAAGACCACCCGTCAGTTGGCGGCAGTACGGGCGCTGTGGCAGGCGCGCGAGGATCTCGCACGCAAGCGCGACGTGTCTCCGAGTCGGGTTCTTCCTGACTCCGCGATCATCGATGCCGCTCTCAAAGATCCTCGGTCGCTGGATGCGCTCCGCTCGCTTCCCGTCTTCGGCGGGCCACGTCAACGCCGGTATTCGCGTATCTGGATGGATGCACTGGAAGCCGCGCGCAGGCTCCCCGACAGCGAGCTTCCGCCGAAAACCCCGCCCATCGTCGGGCCGCCCGCTGCCGGTCGCTGGGCCCGCCAGGATCCAGCGGCGGCTGATCGGTTGACCGCGGCGCGCGCAGCACTGTCGGACCTGAGCAAAGAGGTTTCGGTGCCCGTGGAGAATTTGCTCCAACCCGACCTGGTCAGGCGCCTGTGCTGGGACTGGAAACTGGAACCCGACTCGGACATCGCCGAAGTCGAGAGTGCGATCGAGACCAAGCTCACTTCCGGTGGCGCACGTGGCTGGCAACGCACTTTGACCGTTCCCGTCCTCGCCGAGGCACTGAACTCCGTGGTCCCGGCCGAGCCCGAAGTGGAAGAGCCGGAATCCTGACCTGACCCCGGTGTGAGGTTGGAGCAATTCGGCACGTTAAGTTACCGGTCAGTAATGGGCAGTAGTACGCTCGACACGAGGCCGGACGCCTGGCCGTGATCGCCGAACCAACGTCTCACCGCCCTTCGGTGCGGTGGGCAGCTCCATCAGGAGGAATTCGCGTGGCTCCATCCACAAACAACCAACGCAACGTCGTCTTCGTCGACGGCATTCGCACCCCGTTCGGCAAGGCCGGCCCGAAAGGCATGTACGCCGACACGCGCGCAGACGATCTCGTCGTCAAGGCGATTCGTGAGCTGCTTCGCCGTAACCCGCAGCTCGATCCCGCACGGATCGACGAAGTTGCTGTCGCAGCCACCACGCAGACCGGTGACCAGGGCCTGACCATCGGCCGCACCGCTGCGATCCTCGCCGGTCTCCCCGAAACCGTTCCAGGATTCGCCATCGACCGCATGTGTGCCGGCGCGATGACCGCCGTCACCACGACCGCGTCGGGCATCGGCTTCGGCCAGTACGACGTCGTGATCGCCGGTGGCGTCGAGCACATGGGTCACCACCCGATGGGTGAGGGCGCAGACCCCAACCCGCGTTTCCTCGCCGACCGCCTGGTCGACCCGAGCGCCCTCGTGATGGGTAACACCGCCGAGAACCTGCACGACCGGTTCCCGACCATCACCAAGGACCGCACGGACGCCTACGCCGTCAACAGCCAGAACAAGTACGACGCTGCCAAGAAGGCCGGCTTCATCGCCGACACCCTGGTCCCCGTCGCCACCCGCAGTTCCGCGGGCTGGGGTCTGGCCACCGAAGACGAGCCGCCGCGCCCCGGAACCACCGTCGAAGATCTCGCGAAGCTCAAGACGCCGTTCCGACCGGCCGGACGCATCACCGCCGGTAACGCAGCCGGACTCAACGACGGTGCCACCGCAGCACTGCTCGCCGGTGAGGACACCGCAGCCGAGCTCGGCCTGCCGGTCGGCATGCGCATGGTGGGCTTCGCCTACCAGGGCGTCGACCCCGCCGTCATGGGCATCGGCCCGGTTCCCGCCACTGAGAAGCTGCTGGCACGCACCGGCCTCAAGATCGAGGACATCGGACTCTTCGAGATCAACGAGGCGTTCGCCGTTCAGGTCCTCGCGTTCCTCGAGCACTACGGAATCGCCGACGACGACCCGCGCGTCAACCAGTGGGGCGGCGCCATCGCGTGTGGCCACCCCCTCGCTTCCTCGGGCGTTCGCCTGATGACGCAGCTCTCCCGCCAGTTCGCGACGCGTCCCGACGTGCGCTACGGCTTGACCACCATGTGCATCGGCCTCGGCATGGGCGGCACCGTCATCTGGGAGAACCCGAACCACGCTGACTACCAGGCAGGAGTCAACTAAATGTCTGATATTGCAACAGCATTCGCCGACGAGGTCGTGACGAACGCCTACACGAAGATCATCTCGGTCCCCGGCATCGAGGGCCCTTTTGCACTGATCACCCTCGACAACGGCTTCGACCACACCAAGCCGTCGTCCTTCGGTCCCGGCGGACTCGCAGCATTCGACGCCGCCCTCGACGAAGCCTTTGCCGCCAACCCGGTTGCCATCGCCGTCACCGGCAAGCCGTTCATCTTCGCCGCCGGCGCGGATCTCAAGGGTGTTCCCGCGATCACCTCTCGTGAGCAGGGACTCGAGCTGGGCCGCTTGGGTCACAAGGTGTTCCGACGCCTGCGTGAGTCGTCCGTTCCCACGTTCGCCTTCATCAACGGTGTCGCTCTGGGCGGCGGCCTCGAGGTCGGACTGCACAGCCACTACCGCACGGTTGCCGCCAATGCGGGCGCACTGGGTCTTCCGGAAGCATTCCTCGGTCTGGTCCCCGGTTGGGGCGGAACGCAGTTGCTCCCCAACCTCGTCGGCCCGTCGAACGCCGTCACCGTGGTTATCGAGAACTCGCTGAACCAGAACAAGGTGCTCTCCCCCAAGAAGGCACTCGAACTCGGCGTCGTCGACGTCGTTCTCGATTCCGCCGACTTCATCGAGCAGTCCCTCGCCTGGGCGTCGCAGGTCCTCGCCGGCACAGTGACCCCCGCTCGCCCCGAGATCGATCGTGGCCAGGGCTGGGACGACGCGATCGCTCGTGCGAAGGCGATCGTCGACGGCAAGACCAAGGGCAACGCTCCCGGCGCCGTCAAGGCCGTCGAGTTGCTCGAACTGGCTCGCAGCACCGACATCACCGATGCCGCCTCGCTCGACAAGGGCTTCGCGGCCGAGGACGAGGCTCTTGCCGACCTCCTCCTGACGGACGAACTCCGCGCGGGTCTGTACGCCTTCGATCTGGTGAACAAGCGCGCCAAGCGTCCCGCCGGAGCACCCGACCGCTCGCTCGCTCGTAAGGTCAGCGGCGTCGGCATCGTCGGCGCCGGCCTCATGGCCAGCCAGCTCGCGCTGCTCTTCGTCCGCCAGCTCAAGGTGCCGGTCATCCTGACCGACATCGACCAGGAACGCATCGACAAGGGTGTCGGCTACGTCCACACCGAGATCGAGAAGCTCCAGGGCAAGGGACGCCTGTCCCCCGACGCTGCGAACCGCCTCAAGGCGCTCGTCTCCGGCTCCCTCGACAAGGCCGCGTTCGCCAAGACCGACTTCGTCATCGAAGCCGTCTTCGAGAACATGGACGTCAAGAAGAAGGTCTTCGCGGAACTCGAGCAGTTCATCGCCCCCGAAACCATCCTCGCCACCAACACGTCTTCGCTCTCCATCACGGAGATGGCGTCCGGCCTCGAACATCCCGAGCGTGTGGTCGGCTTCCACTTCTTCAACCCGGTGGCCGTTCTTCCCCTCCTCGAGATCATCAAGGGCAGCAAGACCGATGATGCCACTCTGGCAACGGCTTTCGCCACCGCGAAGTCGCTGAAGAAGTCCGCCGTCCTCTGCGGCGACAAGGCCGGCTTCGTCTTCAACCGCCTCGTCACCCGCACCTTGGGTGAGGTCATGTCCGCCGTCGACGAAGGCACCCCCTTCGACGTCGCAGACAATGCCATCGCCGAACTCGGCATGCCCATGTCGCCGTTCACCTTGCTGGCCCTAGTCGGACCCGCAGTGGCACTGCACACCGGGGAGACCCTGCAGGAGTCGTACCCGGACCGGTTCAAGAGCTCACCCGGACTCGAAGCACTCGTCGAGGCCCGCAAGCCCGGCGTGTGGACCTGGGGCGAGAACGGTCAGGCCGTCGACCCCGAGGTCGCCGCACTGTGGCCGCAGGGTGACAAGGTGTCCACCTCGGAAGAGGTCCTCGAGCGCACACGTCGTGCATTTGCCGAGGAAATTCAGATCATGCTCGACGAGGGCGTCGTAGCGGCAGCCGAGGACATCGACCTCTGCCTGCTGCTCGGCGGAGGATTCGGATTCTGGAACGGCGGCATCACGCCGTACCTGGACCGCACCGGTACCTCCGAGGCTGTCAACGGCAAGCGCTTCCTCGCGCCTGGTGTTGCCAGCGTCTGAGTCAGTCGATCGACCCGTCACGGACGGCGTGCCTTCGGGTACGCCGTCCGTGGCGTTTGCGCAGGTTCAGAATAGTGTTCCCACATCGTCTTTCACGATGTTCTCGAGCGCACGCTCCGCGACGGCGGCGATGGTCATCGACGGATTGCACGCAGCGGAGTTTCCCGGCAGCAGAGCGCCGTCGAGCACGTACAACCCCCGCTGGCCCAGAACCCGCCCATCAAGATCGCACACCGAGTTCATGCAGGCACCGCCGAGGGGATGCCACGTGGAGGGCAGTATCGCGTTCGTGTCGGTGAGCAGTCCTCCTGCCGCGATCCGCTGGGCGGCCGGCCCGATGTGGCCTTGCTGGATCGCCGAATCCCCGTCCTTCGGCCAACGGAGCACCGCCTCACCCCGCGCCGAGTCGTACACGAACCGACCTCGGTCGCCGCTCACACCGAATCCGACCATCACCGTGCTGTGAGCGTCGAACGCAACGGGCGGGAACGACGCCTGAATGACGGTGAACGCATTATGCGGGTCGTCCCAGTTCCGGCTGCCGTAGACGACCGGCCCGCCCTGCGTCGCACCGAAGTTCTCGGCGAGATCCGACCAGATGTAGATCCGATCGGCATTGGTCCCCCACCCTGCGCCGAGCTCGTCCGGTAGATCCCTGATCCGCCCCGTTGCCGCGGCGCGGACCAGGAGTTTGGTGGTGTTCATGCTGCCTGCAGCCATCACGAGCGCATCCGTCGTCAAGATCTTGTTCTCGAGAATCTTGCCGGAAATGTCGGTCCGGTCCACGTACACGCGCCACCGTCCGTCGGCGGCCCGCTCGACATCGGTGACCTGGTGCAGAGTCTCCACATTCACCAATCCGGTCGCTTCCGCAGCCGCAATGTAGGTGACATCCACCGAATGCTTGCCACCGTTGTTGACACCGAGCGCGCCGTCACCGTTGGTGTAAGACGGCTTCATCTCACCCCTCAATTCGGCCAACGCGAAGTTCCAGTCGATCGGCATCGGAATCTTCGACACGGGTAGACCGGAACGCGCTGCGTTACGCGCGAATACACGTGCCGCCTCGTAGTTCGGGCTGGAAATCAGTTCGTCTGGTGCAGTTTCCACTTGCAGCATCCGCGCCACCCGCGGGTAATGGACGCGGCCCATTCGTGCGTAATCGAGCTCCTCCGGAAAGTGCGTGTTGAAGACCGCTTCTTCCGGTTGCAGCGTCATCCCCTGGTACACAAGCGATCCGCCGCCCACACCGGCTGCGCAGATCGCGGTCATGTTCTCACCGGTCACCGTCTCCAACAAACCCGTGTATGGCTCGAAGATCGCCGGCCTGCCGAACAGAGTCGGGTTGGACTGATGCCAGAGGATGCGCTTGTCCGGACTGGCTGGGTGCGGAAAAGTTTCGGCATTCGGCCCGGTCTGCCACCGAATCCCTCTCTCCAGCAAAGTGACCGGAACCCCCGCCTCGGCCAGGCGAAGTGCCGTCACCCCGCCGCCGAACCCCGATCCGATAACCACGGCACGGTGCACTTCACGTGTCAGTGGAATCCCTGTTGCAGCCCTGGCCGTGCGTGGCGCCATCATCGCGACTCCCACGGCGGCCGTACCGGCCAAGAATGATCTACGTTTCACTCCGGACATGACTGGTGCTCCCTCGAAGAATGTCGCCAGAGAATTCCGGGCACGCCAAAACTAGACACTCTGACGCTCGAGTGTCAAGGTTTTGGCGGAGCAGGCAAGGAACTACGAGGTCGACCGGATTGCGGGCCCGAGCCACCTCGAGAGAAAGGCCCGCAAGGAGTCGTCGGAATGTACGAGGTCACTGTCGAATGCAACAACCGAAAGCCCCAGTCGCACGGCAATTTCCACTATCTCATCCAACTCCGCCTCGGTGGCGAGGCCACGTTCGACCATAGGGGTGAGCATCTGACCAGCGAAAGGTATTGCTCGACTCATCATTTCGAGATCGAAGACAGGGTTTCCCCGCTCGGCGAGGAGCAGAGTCGCGAGCACCGGGTGAGCACGCACGGCAGTTCGCGCGGCAACGATGAATTCGACGACGTATTCACACGCCGTGTCGACCGACTCCACCTGTGCCGTGATCTCCCCGAGAACCTCGACAGCGAGACCGCCCATCGCCTGGGAGACGACCTCTTCACGTGTGCCGAAAATCGAGTACACCGTCTGGCGCGAGACACCGGCCGCGGTGGCAACTGCGGCAATGTTCACAGCCTCGAATCCGCCACCTTCGATCAGTCCGAGGGCGGCACCGAGAATCTTCTGCTGTGATCGCACGAGGAAAGTATTGCCCACCGAAACGGTGCACTGAGAAACGCGGTCCAGATCCGACTCCCACCTGCATAAACGGCACAATCGGTTTCGTTTGGCTGCCGAAATTCAGTAGGTTAGGCTGCCCTTCATGAAAACTTCTGTTCGGGGCTTCACTGCCCTCGGTGCGGCTGCAATCGCGGTCACCGCACTTGTCTCGTGCTCCTCGGATTCAGGCACATCCACGACATCCCAAGGTACGGGCGGATTCCCCGTCAGCATCGAGAACACCTTCGGCACCACGACCATCGACTCGAAACCCGAGCGCCTCGTCACCCTCGGATGGAACGCGCAGGACATCCTGTACGCACTCGATCTGACTCCGGTCGGACAGCCCAAGTACACCTACGGCGCGGACGACAACGGCGTCATGCCCTGGGCGCAGGACTACTTCGACGCGGACAAGACAACGCTCTTCGACATGCCGGCCAGCGGAGAACCGCCGATCGAGTCCATCGCGTCGTTGACCCCCGACGTCATCCTCGCGCCGTACGAGGGCTTCGAGGAATCCGTCTACAACCAACTGAGCAAGATCGCACCGACGGCCGCTTACCCCGGCGCGGCCTGGCAGACATCCTGGCAGGACCAGACCCGCATCGTCGGCAAGGCAGTCGGCAAGAGCGAAGAGGCCGACAAGCTCGTCGACGGCCTCGACGCGACTCTCGCCGATACCGCCACAGCCCACCCGGAGTTCGCCGGAAAGACATTGGCAGTGGTCAAGTTCGACACCGATTCGAGCAACATCAACGTCTATCTGCCCACTGATCCGCGGGTCCAGGTGCTGACCGAACTCGGGTTCGTCAACGCACCGGGCGTCGAGAAGCTAGCCGCGGACAATGCAGGTGGATCGTTCTTCAAGACGATCTCCTACGAGAACATCGCCGACATCGACGCCGATGTGATCGTCGGCTTCACCGACGGCTCCGGTGATCCGTCCGGCATACCCGCAGTCGGTGGACTCGGCGCGGTCAAGCGTGGATCCACCGCATTCCTCAGCGACACCCGGGTCATCGGCGGACTGAGCAACGTCAACGTCCTGAGCACGCCGTGGGTCCTCGGCCAGATCACACCGACGTTGAGCGAAGCCGCAAAGCGCGCCTCCGCCTAGAAACGAGATTTTCCCGACAACCCTCTCCGGCGTGATCCGTATCGAACGGCTCGCCGGAGAGGCGGGTGACCCGGAAATTCATGGCGAAGGATCTCGAAGACATCGCAGCAAAAGCCGAGCGCCGCTCGGGCGAGTAAAGCGCCCTCACCTGCACTTACCATATTGTTTGCATAATAACTGCAATCAATACGACATTACTGTGTCCAGCTGATTCGCTGCGGGAATGGACTCAGCTGGGTAACGGCGCGTGAGTCCCCGCCAAATCTGCCCGGGTGGGCGTAGCGTGCAGAGTGCTCGCGGATGGATCGGCGCATCGGGGTGTCGACCGTAGGGCCTTTGAGGGGGCAGGAATGGCATTCAGCGGAACCGCCTCCGGCGGAGGATCAGGCGCTACTCGCGCCGACGTCGGACATGCAGTGCTCTTCGCCGGCGCCGCCGCGCTCGGCGGTTTTCTGTTCGGATACGACACCGCAGTCATCAACGGGGCGGTCGGTGCGATCCGAGACAAGTACGACATCGGCGCCTCGGGCACCGGGCTCACGGTCTCACTGACTCTGCTCGGCGCAGCACTCGGCGCCTGGATCGCAGGCACACTCGCCGACCGACTCGGCCGCATCCGCGTCATGCAGATAGCCGCGGTGTTGTTCATCATCGGCGCCGTAGGCTCCGCAATTCCGTTCAGCGTCTACGACCTCACGTTCTGGCGCGTGGTCGGCGGCCTGGCAGTAGGTTTCGCGTCAGTCATCGCCCCGGCCTACATCGCGGAGATCTCCCCCGCCGCGATTCGCGGACGTCTCGGCTCGATGTACCAACTGGCGATCGTTCTCGGAATCGCCGTGTCGCAGTTGGTCAACTACGCCCTCCAGGCCGCGGCCGGTGGTGATCGCAATCAGATCGCAGGCCTCGAAGCCTGGCAGTGGATGCTGATGCTCGAGGCGGTTCCCGCAGTCCTGTACCTGATCATGACAACCACGATTCCCGAATCTCCACGGTTCCTCGTGGCGCAGGGCAAGGACGATCGTGCTCGCAAGATCATCTCCGATCTCGAAGGTGGAGATCACGACGCCGTCACCGAACGCATGAACGAGATCCGCGAATCTCTGACGGAGAAGCAAGCCAAGACCACAGTCCGCCAACTCTTCTCGAAGCGGCTCGGGGTTTCCCATCTGGTGTGGGTCGGTATTGCACTCGCCGCATTGCAGCAGTTCGTCGGTATCAACGTGATCTTCTACTACTCGAGCACCCTCTGGCAGGCGGTCGGATTCGGCGCCGACCGATCCCTGCTGATCAGCGTCGTGAGCGCCTTGGTCAACATCGTCGGTACATTTGTCGCCATCGCCGTCATCGACCGGGTCGGTCGAAAGCCGCTGTTGTTGGTCGGTTCCGCCGGTATGGCCATCTCACTGGGCACCGCGGCGTTCTGTTTCCATTCGGCAACAGTGACCAAGAACGAGATCGGCGAATCTGTGGCCACGCTGACCGGAGCGAACGCGACTATCGCACTTATCGGTGCGAACGCATTCGTATTCTTCTTCGCTCTGTCCTGGGGCCCGGTGGTCTGGGTGTTGATCTCCGAGATGTTCCCCAACCGCGTGCGTGCTGCAGCAGTAGGAATTGCGACCGCCACCAACTGGGTCGCGAACTTCCTGGTCTCCTGGACGTTCCCGGCACTGGCCGATTGGAATCTGTCGTACACCTACGCCGGCTACGCCGTCATGGCAGTGTTGTCGCTGTTCGTCGTCCTGCGATTCGTGAAGGAAACGCGAGGCAGCACACTCGAATCCGTCCAGTAACGAGATCTCACGGTGTCACACCGAAAAGCGGTGGCCCTCGGATTGATCCGAGGGCCACCGCTTTTCGAGATTATCGTGAGACGAGCCGTCAGCCTTGCGCGACTTCGCCCTGAGCCGACGCCGAGGACGCGTCTTCCTGGACGTGGACACCGACGCTGCCCATGCCCGCCACCCAGCCGGTGATCTTGCGGGAGAGGTCCTGAGCCGTGAGTCCGAGTTCCTTGTGGATGGCCTCGCGGCTGGCGTGATCGAGGAACTGCTGGGGAACGCCCATGTCGCGGCACGACGTGTGCACTCCGGCTGCCCGCATCGCCGCCGAGACCGTCGAACCGATGCCGCCGTGCAGACCACCGTCTTCGATGGTGACCACGAGGGCGTACTTGTCCGCCATCTTCACCAGGGAATCCGCGACCGGCAGAACCCACCGCGGATCGACGACGGCAACCGAGATGCCCTGCTTGTCGAGCCGCTCGGCAATCTCGAGTGCCAGGGATGCAAACGGGCCCACCGCGACGAGGAGCACGTCGCCGCGCTCACCCTCGCTGGACTTGAGAACGTCGACCATTCCGTCGAGTCGCTTCACGGCCGGAATCGCTTCGGGTACAGCGCCCTTCGGGAAACGAACGACGGTTGGGCCGTCGTCGACGAGAAGCGCCTCGTCCAGTTCTTCCCGCAGCGTGTCGGCGTCACGCGGTGCCGCGACGCGGATCCCCGGGATGATTCCGAGCAGCGAAAGATCCCAGACGCCGTTGTGGCTGGCGCCGTCGACTCCGGTGACCCCGGCGCGGTCGAGCACGACTGTCACCGGTTGCTTGAGCAGAGCGACGTCCATCAACAACTGGTCGAAAGCCCGATTGAGGAAGGTCGAGTAGATAGCAACGACGGGGTGAAGTCCGCCAAGTGCAAGACCGGCGGCCGAGGTCATCGCATGCTGCTCGGCGATACCGACGTCGAAGATCCGATCGGGGAACTTCTCACCGAAGGCCGCGAGGCCGGTGGGCCCGGCCATCGCCGCGGTGATGGCGACGATGTCCTCACGACGCGAAGCCTGCTCGATCAACGCGGCCGAGAAGACCGACGTCCAGTCCGGCGCGGACGACTTGGTGCCGCGACCGGTGACGGGATCGATGACACCGGTGGCATGCATCTGGTCGGCCACGTCGTTCTCGGCGTGTGCGTAACCGTTGCCCTTTCGAGTGACGGCATGCACGATGACCGGTCCGCCGTAGGCCTTCGCCCGGCGCAATGCCGATTCCATGGCGGCTTCGTCGTGTCCGTCCACCGGTCCGAGGTATTTGATACCGAGATCGGTGAACATGACCTGAGGGCTGACCGCGTCTTTGAGACCCGCCTTCATTCCGTGCAGGACGGAGTACGCGGTGCGCCCCACCCAGGGCAGTCTCTTGACCATGCGTCGGCCACTGTCGAGGGCGCGCTCGTAACTCGGTGCGGTTCGCAGTGCCGAAAGATGGTCGGCGAGTCCGCCGATGGTCGGTGCGTAGGAGCGGCCGTTGTCGTTGACGACGATCACCACCGAACGGTCCTTGCCTGCCGCGATGTTGTTGAGAGCTTCCCAACACATTCCGCCGGTCAGCGCACCGTCACCGACGACGGCAACTACGTGGCGATTCTGACCCGTCAGCGCGAAGGCCTTCGCGAGGCCGTCGGCATAGGACAGCGCGGCGGAAGCGTGAGAGGACTCGACCCAGTCGTGTTCGCTCTCGGCGCGGCACGGATACCCGGACAGTCCGCCCTGCTTACGCAGAGTGTCGAACTGATCCTGACGACCGGTGAGGATCTTGTGTACGTAGGCCTGATGGCCCGTGTCGAAGATGATCGCGTCCTGCGGCGAGTCGAAAATTCGGTGCAGTGCGAGGGTCAACTCCACGACGCCCAAGTTGGGCCCGAGGTGACCACCGGTCGCAGCGACCTTCAGCACGAGGAACTCACGAATCTCGTCGGCCAACTCCGTCATCTCGGCGTGGCTCAACTGACGTAGATCGTCAGGACCCTGAATGCGGGCAAGAACACCCAACGAGATCGCTCCCTCCGTGCTTCACAGCTGCACCGGTGCGCGCCGCGGCTGTCTTCGCGACAGTGCTGCCAGTCTACGGAGCGTTCCGGCGAACCGACACGCGGACTCGGCCCGATTCCGGTGTGACTTCGCGTAACAGCGAAATCCCGCGGATCGCTCGTGATCGCAATCACAGACAAATGGGATCCGTCGCGATCGACTCGGCAACTCTTCTTCCACAAAACGACCGCCATGTCAGCTTAAGGTCGACGTATGGGAACTGTGGTCGACGACCTGATAACGCGAGTGTTCGACGAAGTCCGATCACTCGACGAAGGCGAGTTGGCCGACTACATCCCCGAACTCGCGGCGGTCGCCCCCGATTCGTTCGGAATCTGCATCGCCACCGTAGACGGTTACGTCTACGAGATCGGTGACTCGCGAATCCCGTTCACCATTCAGTCGATCTCGAAGCCCTTCACCTACGCCTTGGCTCTCGCCGATCGAGGAAGCGAGGCGGTTGCCGCGAAAATCGACGTCGAACCATCCGGCGAGCCGTTCAACGAAATCAGCCTCGACCCGCTCACCGAACGGCCACGAAACCCCATGATCAATGCCGGGGCGATCACCGCTGCATCACTGGTTGCCGGACCGAATCCCGAGGCCCGCTTCGAGCGCATCCGCTCGGCGTACTCGCGATACGCAGGCCGCGAGCTGACCTTCAACGAAGCCGTCTACACCTCCGAGGCCCGCACCGGTCACCGCAACCGTGCGATCGGCCACATGCTGCGATCCTTCGACGTCATCACCGGCAATCCCGACGAGGCCGTCGACCTGTACTTCCGTCAGTGTTCGATCGACGTGACCTGCCGTGATCTGAGTCTGATGGCTGCGACGATGGCGAACAACGGCGTCAATCCGCTCACCCACGAGCGTGCGCTGGCACCCGCAGGCGTCGAACAGGTCCTCAGTGTCATGGCAACCTGCGGGATGTACGACGGCGCCGGCAAGTGGCTGGTAGAGGTCGGATTGCCGGCCAAGAGCGGTGTCGGCGGCGGAGTGCTGGCGGTTCTGCCGGGCCAGATCGGGATCGCCGTGTACTCCCCCAGGCTCGACGTTCACGGCAACAGTGTTCGCGGAGTTGCGTCTGCCCGGGCACTGTCGAAGGAACTCGAACTGCACTTCCTCCACGTGACGCGGGCGTCACGCTCGTCGATCCGGGCCAGATACAGCGTCATCGAAGCACCGTCGCGAGTACGACGCACCCCGACCGAACAAGCCGTGCTCGACGACGTCGGCAAGCGCAGCCGGGTCTACGAACTGCACGGCGATCTCCTCTTCACCGGTGCCGAATCGGCGGTCCGCGAAATCGGCTCGGTGGACGAGGGCCTCGAAGTTGTCGTCATCGACGTCCGCCGCGTCGACGACGCCAGCGACGTCGCAGTACGCATGATCACCGCGCTGCAGGTTCAACTGGCCGAGCAGGCTTGTGCTGTGGCCGTCGTCGATCCGCAAGGACTGCTGGGACAACGAAGTTCGAGCATCGACCCCGCCAGACGAAGTGGTCGGGTTTTTGCCGATCTCGATTCCGCCATGCAGTGGTGCGAAGACACGCTGCTTGCGGTGCATTGTGAGGCCGATCGGCAGGCGTCGACGATCTCGATCGAGGACCACCCAGTTCTCGATGCTCTGTCCGCGGCGCAGATCGAGGGATTCTCCGCAGAACTGGAGACGCGAACCTATGCCCGCGGCGAGAAGATCGCCCGCCGAGGCGAAGCGGCCTCGGGGTTCTATCTGATTCTCAGCGGCCAGGTCAGCACCATGTTCACCGACGCGCACGGGGTCGAGCACCGCATCACGACGCTCTCCGCCGGAATGACGTTCGGCGAGATGACGATGTTCCTCGACACTCCGTTCCTCAACGACATCCGCGCCGATTCCACGGTCACCGTGGCCGTCCTGACTCCGGAGCGATATGCAGAACTGACCGCGCAGGCACCCGAGTTGAAACTTGCGCTTCTCGAACGACTGGCGGCGGGCGCCTACGAGCAATTGGACCTGATGTTGCGGAGTGTCATATCCGCCGGACGAATCGGATAGGAACCACACGTGCCCACCACCGCCTTCACCTCGGAGCCGTCCACTGTCACGGTGACCGGAACCGCCACTGCAACAGCTGTTCCCGACATCGTGCGATTGACGATCGGAGTATCGGTGACACAGACGGCCGTTTCCGACGCGTTCGACGCCGTCGCGCGTCTGTCCACTGCCCTGACCGAGACCCTGCACGCGCGCGGTGTGCGCGGAGCGGACCTCACCACCGCCGGGCTGAGCGTCCATCCGCAGACTCACTGGAGCGACGGAGGCCGCCAGGAGACAACAGGATTCACGGCATCGACAACTTTCCGAGTCGTACTGCGAGAGCTGGAGCCGGAAGCGGCGAACTCCCCCGCTGCCGTCATCGCGGCATGTGTATCGGTGGGTGGCGACGCGATTCGGCTCGACGGACTGGAGTTCGATCTCGACGACCGCAGCGATCTGGCGACAAGAGCACGCGAATTGGCCTGGACGGCAGCCGAATCGAAGGCCAGACAGTTCGCAGACCTGGCAGACAAAGATCTGGTCGAAGTCCTCGAGGTGCTCGAGGACTTCGACCAGATCGTGCCGATGCGCGGACGTGTCGCGGCGATGAAAGCGGATTCGGCCCCGATAGCCGTCGAACGCGGAGAGATCGAAGAATCGATCTCGGTCCGCGTTCGATGGGCTATGGCGTGACAACAGTAATTCAGAAGACGCGGCCGGCAGTAGACCAGCCGGGCTTGCGGATCAGCGAGTGAGGTTCTTCTCCTCGTTCTTCTCTTCGCGTTCTTCTTCGAACTTCTGCTCGGCGTCGGGGGTTGCCATGTCGATGGTGGTGCGCAACGGACGGTTCGGGATGAAGATGACCGACACGAGCGTGACCACGGCGACGACGGCTGCGACCAGGAAGATCCGTCCTGTTGCGTCGCCGTAGGCGAACCGAACGATCTGCGAGACGAAGTCAGGCATATTGCTCAGGTCGAGGCCGTCCTGGAGGCTCTTTCCAGCTACTGCCTGCTGCTCGGGCGGCAAGGTGGAGACCGAATCGACTGTCAGTGTCTTGACGCGGGTCGCAAGAATCGAACCGAGCACCGACACGCCGATCGCGCCGCCGAAGGTGCGGAAGAACGCCACGATACTGCTGGCCGCGCCGATGTTCTCGACGCTGACCGTGTTCTGCACGGCGAGAACGATGTTCTGCATCAGCATGCCGGTACCGAGACCCACGATGGCGATGAAGATTCCGATTGTCCACAGGCTGGTTGCGTGGTCGATCGTCGACAGCAGCCCGAAACCGACCAGCAGCAGAACTGCGCCGGCGACGATGAAGGGCTTCCACTGACCGAACTTGGTGATCAGCTGGCCCGAGCCGACCGAGGCGACGAGCATGCCTGCGACCATCGGAATGGTGAGCAATCCGGCTTCGGTGGGATCGAATCCGCGTGCGGTCTGGAAGTACTGCGTCAGGAACGTCGTCGCGCCGAAGAGGCCGACACCAACTGCGATCGAGGCGATGATCGCGAGAGCCGTTGTGCGCTCGGTGATGATCTTGATCGGCAGGATCGGATCCTTGACCTTGGATTCGACGAACATCGTCAGGCCGAGCAGGGCCAGACCACCGATGACGAAGAAGGCCGACTCCTTCGAGAACCAGGCGTAGTAGTCGTCCTGACCGGCAAACGAAACCCAGATCAGCAGGACGCTGACACCGGCGGTGAGCAAGGTGGCGCCCATCCAGTCGATGGAGACGTTGTCCTTCTTCACGGTCTCGACGTGCAGTGTGCGCTGAAGCAGGAACAATGCGATGACTGCCAGCGGAACACATACGTAGAAGCACCAGCGCCAGCCGGCAGTGTCCACGAGGACGCCGCCGAGGATCGGTCCACCGGACATCGAGACGGCCATGGCCGCACCCATGTATCCGGAGTAGCGACCGCGATCTCGCGGCGGGATGATCGTGCCGATGATGGCTACGACGAGAGCGGTCAGACCGCCCATACCGATGCCCTGGATGACACGCGCACCGAGCAGCAACGGAACGTTGTGCGCCGCGCCGGCGATGACCGAGCCGATCACGAAGATGACGATCGCGGTCTGGACCAGGACCTTCTTGTTGTAGAGGTCGGCAAGCTTGCCCCAGATCGGCGTCGACGCCGCGGTGGCGAGCAACGCTGTCGTGATGATCCAGGCGTACTGCGTCTGAGTTCCGTGCAGTTCACCGATGATCGTGGGAAGCGCTGTGGAAACGATGGTGCTACTGAGCAGCGCGGTGAACAGCGCTGCGATGAGTCCGGTGAGTGCTTCGAGAATTTCGCGGTGAGTCATCGCGCCCGCTTCGCGAGCCGATCCGTCACCTCCGGTACTTGCCCGGGTTTCTCCTACTGTTGCTGCCATGTGCCTTATCTCCCAATACTTTCTACGCCCGTGTGCGGAACTGCCGGTGAGGCCTGCCGATTCGATGCGCCGAACGTCTCGTTGAGACGTTGCAGCGATGTCACTGCGGCCATGGCCTCTTCCTGGCTCCAGTCTTCGAGCATGTTGCGCAAACGCGCCGCACGCCGCTGCGTGGTTCTCCGTAAAACGTCGTGTCCCTCTTCCGATACTCGGATGCGGAACGCCCGCTTGTCAGCCGGATCGGGATTTCTCTCGACATACCCAGCGTCGACCAGATCCGACATTTGTCGGCTGAGCGACGACTGACTGACACACAGATCGACGGCCAATTCGTTCTGTCGGCACTCCCCACGCGCTGCCAGCATGAACAACACACTGACCAGCGCAGGCGGCAGCAGGCTGTCTGCACCGGTGGTGACCGCGGCTCGCAGCGATCTGCCGAACATGAAGATCGTGTCGACGAGCGCTTGGGCCGTCTCCGGCTGTACCGACATTGCCTACCCCTGAATTCGAGTGGCCCGAACGAGCCGTGACTTGAAAACGGAAAACTACTTGCAGAACGAAACTATACGATTAGTTGCGTAATGCAAGCAACTGTTGTGAACGCGAGAAGCGTCACACCGTTTCAGGGAAAGAATTCGGGACGTCTCAGCGTTCGAGGAGCGCGATGCACTCCATGTGGTGAGTCTGGGGGAACGCGTCGAACGCCCGGAGGCCACCGATTCTGAAGCCCTGCTCCAGGTAGAGGCCGATATCGCGACCGAACGACGCCGGGTCGCACCCGATGTGGACTATCCGCTCAGCGCCCGTTGCGGCGAGAGCTTCCACGACCTGACGGCCGGCTCCCGCACGTGGCGGGTCGAGCACGACGACAGCAGGCGAACGCTCCAGATCCGCGATGATGTTCTCGACGCGGGCGCTGTGGAAGCGCACCTGACCGAGATCGGACAGCGCTGCCTGCCCGTCCGCGACTGCACGCGCCGAAGATTCGACGGACTCCACCACGCCGGACGGACCGACAAGCTCGGCGAGCGCAGCTGCGAACACGCCGACACCGCCGTAGAGATCCCAGGCCGTGTCCGCGGTAGCGGCTCCGGCCCAATCGCCGACCACCTGTGAGTAAGTGGCCGCCGCGCCGCGATGGGCCTGCCAGAAACCGGTCGCGGCAAGCGCCCATTCTCGATTGCCGACGCGCTCGATCACTGTGTCCGATCCGATGGCAACTCGGGTCTTTCGCGGGCCGCCGCTTGCCGCTCGGCGTGCCATCGCGCCGCGTCGCCCGGGCGTCCGCCGTCCCGTCTTGGACACTGCGGGTGCCGCGATTTCCACGACGTGCCGCTCGCCCGCAGCGTCGAGAACGACCTGCAGCTCGCTACCTGGCGCCCACTGCGCACCGCCGAGACCGTCGTACGCGCTCTGATCGATCTGGGTGCACCGCAGGTCTGTGACGATCCGGTTGCTGCGGTACGCGTGGTATCCGGCGACACCGTGCCCGTCCACCGCCAACCGGACTCGCGTGCGCCAACCCGTTCCGCCTCCGGTTCCGGGCAGTTCCTCTACCTCGACGTCCGATTCGACACGAGCGAGTCGCAGAAGCTGCTCCCGCACGACCGAGGTCTTCATCTCACGTTGGACGCTCAGATCCGCGTGCGAGTAGTCGCAGCAGCCCGCCCCGCCCGGGCCGGAGATCGGGCATGTCGGATCGATCCGATGCGGAGAAGCGTCGAGAACGGTGATCGCGTCGGCGCGGCAGAACGATCCGCCCTTGTCCTCGGTCACCCGGACCAGCGCCCGCTCCCCCGGCAAACCGTGATGGACGAACACGACCCGCCCCTCGTGCCGGGCGACGACGAACCCGCCGTGACCGGGGTTGCCCAGATCGACCTCGAAGGTCTGTCCGGTCCAATTCTCACTCAACGAACTACGCCTGCCATTTCGATGTTGCCGATCATTTTTCGCCGGTGGTCATTTCTCGCCGGTGTCGTAACCGCGACGCGTGGCACCTGCGGTCTTCTCGATGTCGAGCGGCTTCGCCTTTGCCGACGAACTCAGCTGCCACGGAACGCTCGTCACCATCACGCCGGGCTGGAAGAGCAGGCGGCTCTTGAGGCGGAGCGCACTCTGGTTGTGCAGGATCTGCTCCCACCAGTGTCCGACGACGTACTCGGGAATGAAGACGGTGACGACATCACGCGGAGCATCGCGTCGTACACGCTTGACGTAATCGAGAACCGGCTTGGTGATTTCGCGGTACGGCGACTCGATCACCTTGAGCGGAACCGTCACGTCACTCTTCTCCCACTCCCGCACGAGTGCGCGGGTGTCCGGCTCGTCGACGTTGACCGTGATGGCTTCGAGGGTGTCCGGTCGCGTGGCTCGCGCGTAGGCGAGAGCTCGCATCGTCGGCATGTGCAACTTCGAGACGAGCACGATCGAGTGCGTGCGGCTGGGCAGTACGCCGTCCCACTCCTGCTCCTCGAGCTCGGCTGCGACGCTGTCGTAGTGCTTGCGGATCATCTTCATCACGATGAAGATCGCGACCATCGCGACGATGGCGATCCATGCGCCGGCAGCGAACTTGGTGATCAGAACGATGATCAAGACGGTGGCGGTCATTGCCAGACCGATCGAATTGATCACTCGCGAACGCTGCATACGGGCCCGCTGCGCCTTGTCGGTCTCGGACTTCAGATGCCGAGTCCAGTGCTTGATCATGCCCGTCTGGCTGAGCACGAACGAGACGAAGACGCCGACGATGTACAACTGGATGAGCTTGGTGACCTCGGCGCCGAACACCACGACGAATGCAATGGCAGCACCGGAGAGGAAGAGGATTCCGTTGCTGAACGCCAGTCGGTCGCCGCGCGTGTGCAGCTGACGCGGTAGGTACCGATCCTGTGCCAGGATCGATCCGAGTACCGGAAATCCGTTGAACGCGGTGTTCGCGGCCAGAACCAAGATCAGTGCCGTGACGATCGCCATGAAGAAGAAACCGATCGGGAAACCACTGAACACGGCTTCGGCGATCTGCGCGATCAAGGTCTTCTGATGGTAGCCCTCCGGCGCTCCGACCAGCTGTTCTTGCGGATTGTGTGCGTAGACGATGCCGATCTTCTGAGCCAGGATGATGATGCCCATCAGCAGGACGATGGCGATCGACCCGAGCAGCAGCAAGGTCGTGGCAGCGTTGCGCGACTTCGGCTTCTGGAACGCCGGTACGCCGTTGCTGATGGCCTCGACGCCGGTCAGTGCGGCACAGCCCGAGGAGAATGCGCGAGCGATCAGGAACGCGAAGGCAATTCCGTACAGATGCGAATCCTCGGCGTTGAGCGTGAACGACGACGATTCCGCGTGCACATCCTCACCGAGGACGTAGATCCGGAAGAATCCCCACCCGAGCATCAGGAACATGCCGACGATGAATGCGTAGGTCGGAATTGCGAACGCGGTCCCCGATTCACGGATACCGCGAAGGTTGACCGCGGTCAGCAACACGATCGCCGCAACCGCGAACAACACCTTGTGCTGCGCGACGAACGGCAGAGCCGAGCCGATGTTCGACGCCGCCGACGAGATCGACACGGCGACCGTCAGCACGTAGTCGACCATCAGCGCACTACCGACGGTCAGACCGGCGGTCGGGCCGAGGTTGACCGTCGCGACCTCGTAGTCGCCGCCACCGGAGGGGTATGCGTGGACGTTCTGGCGGTAGCTCGCCACCACCACAGCCATGACGATGGCGACGGACAATCCGATCCAGGGTGTGTACGCATACGCGGAAATACCCGCGACGGAGAGAACCAGGAAGATTTCTTCGGGGGCATACGCGACGGACGACATCGCGTCGGACGCGAAGACCGGTAGTGCAATTCGCTTGGGTAGCAGCGTGTGCCCGAGTTTGTCGCTTCGGAACGGCCGACCGAGCAGGAGCCGCTTGGTAGCGGTCGAGAGCTTAGACACGTGCAAAGCGTAAGCCGTCTCGCCCGATTCGGAGTCATCAGAGCCCCAACTTCACCTTTTGTCGTGACAACCGGCACGCGAGCGACCGTTGTACTTGCTCTTCCCGTGAGGGGCTGTACCGTTCGATTCGGCGTGCAATCGCGCCATGAGGGTCCATGAACGGAGTAGGGCGTGTATGTCGTCATCATGGGGTGCGGTCGAGTGGGTTCTTCCCTCGCCGCGTCTCTGACCAGGATCGGACATGAGGTCGCCGTCATCGACCGCGATCAGAGTGCGTTTCTGCGTCTCGATCTGGACTTCCCGGGAACCAAGGTTCTGGGAATGGGGTTCGACCGTGACGTGCTGGTCCGGGCGGGAATCGAGCGGGCCGACGCCTTTGCCGCGGTGTCCTCGGGAGACAATTCCAACATCATCGCAGCGCGAGTCGCACGCGAGACTTTCGGCGTCGAACGCGTCGTCGCACGTATTTACGACGCCAAGCGTGCCGCCGTTTACGAGCGACTCGGCATTCCCACGGTCGCCACCGTGCCGTGGTCGACGGATCGTTTCCTGCACACGTTGACCAAGGAAAGTCAGACTGCGAAGTGGCGCGATCCTTCGGGCACTGTCGCCATCACCGAACTTGCCCTGCACGAGGATTGGGCGGGCAAGCCGATCGCGCTCCTCGAGGGCGCGACCAGTTCGAGAGTCGCCTTCATCATCCGCTTCGGGACCGGCATTCTCCCCGACCGCAAGACTGTCATCCAGGCCGACGATCAGGTCTACATCGCCGCCGTGTCGGGAACCGTCGCCGAAGCTGTCGCACTGGCCGGCAACCCGCCGCCGAGCGACGACTGAGGGAGGCCGCAGATGACTGATCCGTACGCCGCCCCCGACAACAAGACTGCGACTGTGTTGCACTACAACGTGATTGGAAGTTCTCGATGAAGGTCGCCATCGCCGGAGCCGGCGCCGTAGGCCGTTCCATTGCGCGAGAGCTGATTCGAAGCTCACATGACGTCATGCTGATCGAACGCAAACTCGATCACATCGAACCGGAGTCGGTGCCCGAGGCGAAGTGGGTGCACGCGGACGCCTGCGAACTCAGCAGACTCGAGGACGCGTCGATGGAGTCGTACGAGGTCGTGATTGCCGCGACCGGAGACGACAAGGCAAACCTGGTCCTCAGTCTGCTCGCGAAAACCGAGTTCGGTGTTCGCCGAGTTGTCGCCCGCGTCAACGATCCCCGCAACGAGTGGCTCTTCGACGAGTCCTGGGGCGTGGACGTCGCCGTCTCGACACCGCGGATGCTCGCTTCGCTCGTCGAAGAGGCCGTCTCGGTCGGTGACCTGGTCAAACTGATGACATTGCGGCAGGGACAGGCCAACCTCGTCGAGATCACGTTGCCCGACAACACACCTCTTGCCGGAAAAGCCGTCAAGAAACTCGAACTTCCGCGAGACTGCGCACTGGTCACCATCCTGCGTGGCGGACGCGTGATCGTCCCGCAGATGGACGATCCCATCGAAGGCGGGGACGAACTGCTCTTCGTTGCGGCCGTCGACGCCGAGGATCAGTTGCGCGTTGCACTCCGCCTGGAGAATTGACCGACGAACACACTGACGACGAAAGGGAATCACATGGCACAAGCGCCCGAAAACACCGTAGTCACCGACAATCCGGCCCAGAGCCGGTACGAGATCCATGCCGACGGCGACCTCGCCGGGATCGAGGACTACACCACCTCCGGTGACGTCGTCTCGTTCAACCACACCGAGATCTACCCCGCCTTCGAAGGTTTCGGATTGGCCGGGGTTCTCGTCCGCCAGGCTCTGGACGACCTACGAGCACGCGGCCTCAAGGTTCACCCGGTGTGCCCGTACGTCGTGAAGTTCCTCGACAAGCACCCCGAGTACCAGGACCTGATCAGCTGAGATCGCGGTCTTCGCGCGGCTTCGTCAGATTCACCGAGCCCACCTCTTCGGACCCTGCGTCCGTGGCGGTGGGCTCGCTGCTTTCGGGCTCCACAACCGGTTCAGGCTCGACGATGCGATCGGCCTTACGCACAGCCCAGACCGTCACGAGCAGCACCAAACCGGTCAACGGCCAACCCATGCCGATACGCGCGACTGCGAGCCATCCGGTGTGGTCGGTGTCGTAGAGCTGTGACTGAACGAGATACCGCGCACCGAAGACCAACGCCCACGCTGCCGTCGCGACGTCGTAGAGCCGGACGGCGGAGCTGTGCTTGCGCCAGAGATTGCCGTGCCCGTTGAGATAACCCCAGATGATTCCGACGAGGGGCCAGCGTACGAGGATCGAAATCAGGAAGACCGCACCGTAGGCGAGGCTCGTGTAGATACCGAAGAGGAAATATCCTTTGGCGTCGCCGGTGCGGTAGGCGATGAATGCGGAAACTCCGACTCCGAGAAAACCGGAAATAGCGGGTTGGAGGGAATCCTTGCGGAAGAGGCGCCAGGCCGCGATAGCGACAGCGACGCCCAATGCGGCCCAGATTGCCGCGGTGAGATTCCAGATGCTGTTGACCGGGACAAAAATCAGAATCGGCAAAGACGAATAGATCAGACCACTCAGCCCGCCGAGTTGGTCGATTACCGATCGCTGTTGTGTTTCAGTCACCTGTCGAGGGTGCCACAGTCACCGAGTTGCACGGTAAATGCGGGAAACGCGCCTATTCGCCGCGCAGTTCGTAGTAAGGGTTGAAGATCGCCTTGCGACCGTCACGCTCGCCCACACGACCGCGGATCAGCAGGGTCTTACCGGTCTCGATTCCCGGGATCCGGCGACGCCCGATCCAGACGAGATTGATCACCTCGGTGCCATCGAAGAACTCGGCCTCGATACTGGCATTTCCCGACTTGGGACACGCGTCGACGCTGCGGAGTCGGCCCACCATCGTGACTTCTTCACCGCGACGACAATCGCATGCCTTCTGACCTCCGGAAGCCTTGTTGGACTCGGCCATCTCCTGGGCGTCCAACTGGTCGACGTCCTCGGTCAGACGCTGGGTCAGTCGACGAAAATATCCTGCGGCGGCGGGTGCCATTGCGCGCTCCTGCGAACATGTGTGACGCAAGGGTTTCGCGTCACGTGAAGGGCTGTGTGATCGCCACTGTAGACCCATTACGAGCGTGTAACCACACCGGTCAGTCCGCGTCTCGGGGGCACCGGGCAAGATCAAGAGATGCAGAACTCGGAATTGGCGACCGTTGCCGTCGTTCTCCCAGGTACAGGCTCTGACGCCCACTTCGCGGACCGCGCATTCCGGGCGCCGCTGGAGGCTCTGGGTGTGCGCATCGTCGCAATCGAACCGGACCCTCGGCGTGTCGTGGACGGCTATCTGGACGCGATGGACAGAGCCGCGGACACGCACGGCCGAATCATCGTCGGAGGGGTCTCGATCGGAGCGGCCGTTGCACTCCAGTGGGCCGCCGACAATCCCGATCGAACCGTGAGTGTGTTGGCAGCGCTTCCGGCCTGGACGGGCTCGGCCGACGACGCCCCCGCAGCAGCGAGCGCGCGGTTCACCGCCGGGCAACTGCGCTCCGAAGGCTTGGAGTCGGTGATCGCTGCGATGCTCGCGTCGAGTCCGGCGTGGCTCGGAGCCGAACTCGAGCGCTCCTGGCGCTCTCAGTGGCCCGATCTCCCGGCTGCGCTCGACGAGGCGGCGTCGTACCACTCACTCGGCGAGAGCGCGCTACGCGCGGTAGGCGTTCCGGTCGGCATTGCGTCGGCGGTGGACGATCCGGTTCATCCCGTGTCAGTGGCGCAGGCCTGGGCGGCTTCACTCCCCCGCGGCGCAGTCGCCACGACGACGCTCGACATGATCGGGCGCGACCCCGCGGTTCTCGGGTCCACCTGCATCAAAGCGCTCGCGGCGATCGAATCCGATACCACCGCGAGCGCCTGAAGAAAATCCTGTTACTGACCCAATTGCTGCATGGCAGAACCGGATTCGCCGCTACGAGGCGGCGGGGTCGGCCGTGCTGGAGGTGCCGGCGGAGCGGGCGGTGCTGACTGCTGTTGCTGCTGGGCGGCGACCTGTTGCTGCTGCGCTGCCGCCAACTGCTGCTCGTGTGCGGCCGCCAACTGCTCGGCGAGCACCTGCGGGAGCACCACGGGCAGCGGTGTCCGCACCGGATGCGGCTCTGATCCTCGGTTGACGACGGTGTCACGCAAGATGTCCCGTGCGATTGCCACCAGAGGGGCGTTCGCGGCGGTGGATCCACTCGGACCCGCGACCACGCAGCGCACCATCCACCGGGGACCGTCGACGCCGATGAACCGCAGGTCCATGTTGGCCGTCACAGCAGCCAGTTCACGGCCCCACGGGCCGTTCTCGACGCTCACCGCGGAATTGTCGTCGCGAAGCGACTGCGCGAGCTCGGCAACGACCTCACGCCACTGACCGGGCGATTTCGGGGCGGCGTAGGCAGCAACCGTGATGCGGCCGTGCTCGGTGACCAGGTGCACGGCCTGCGGCGAACCGTTGGGCGCCATCTCGACCTGCAACTGCCCGCCGGTCGGCATCGGCACCAGAACGGAACCGAGATCAAGACGCTGACCGTCACGGCCTGCCGTCGGATCGTCGGAATCGATCTCCGAGATGTCGTAAGGGCCTTCCGATTCGTCACCGAACTCGTCGCCGGTGACTTCGAGATCGTCTTCGACCTCGTCGATCTCCACCGACTCGTCGTTCTCGTCACCGAAGAAGCTGGTGGTTTCCTCGTCGACGTCTGTCTTCTTCTTGCGTCCGAACATGATTCAGACTCCCTCTCCGACTACCGCGCCAGGCGCATCGGTATCGAGTATCGCGTGCCCGCCGCTGGAACCGTAGCCTCCGGTTCCTCTGGTCGTGTCGTCCAGCGATTGGACTTCCTCGAAAACCGGAAGTTCGACTCGTTGAACCACGAGCTGAGCGATTCGGTCACCGCGGCGGATGTCGATGGCTGTGGCCGGATCGAGATTGATCAAGCAGACCTTGAGTTCGCCCCGGTATCCCGCGTCCACGGTTCCGGGCGCATTCACGATCGACAGTCCCGATTTGGCGGCGAGTCCGGAACGCGGATGGATCAACCCGACGGTGCCCACCGGCAAAGCGATCGCGATCCCCGTTCCGACCAGTGTTCGGTGGCCGGGTTCGATGGTGACGTCGCTGGTGGAGCACAGATCCACACCCGCATCTCCGGGATGCGCACGCTGTGGAACGGGCAGGTCTGGATCCAGTCGCTTCAAGGCGATGGAGAGATGGTCGCTCACGTGGGCCAAGACTACTCGTAGCGACGGACTATCCTTGACAGGTGCCCGAAACATCTCGACCTGACGTCGCCACCACAACACCCCCGTCCACGACGCTGTACTCCGAGCGCCTGTGGGTGCCGATCTGGTGGTGGATCGCCGGGCTGGCCGTAGCCGGACTCCTCGCGGCCGAGGTCCACATGGGCCGCCCGGGGCTTCTCTCGTACCTGGCGTACGTCGTACTACTCCCGATCCCGATCTGGGCGGCATTCTGGCTCAGCCGGATGCGCGTCGAGGTGGTGGAGACAGCAGGGGTGAAGGAATTGCACGTGGGTAGAGCCCACCTGCCGGTCGAATTGATTTCACGGGCGGCAGCAGTGCCGGCTTCCGCGAAGAGTGCTGCGATGGGGCGCCAACTCGATCCGTCGGCGTTCGTCCAGCATCGCCCATGGGTCAAGACAATGGTGTTGATCGTGCTCGACGACCCGGAGGATCCCACGCCGTACTGGTTGGTGAGCACACGTCGTCCCGCTGATCTGCTGGCTGCGCTGGATCTCTGACCAGCGCGGTCACAGCAAAGCAGTACTTCCCGACCCTTGGTCGACCCTCGCGCTGACGGGTCGACCACCGGGAAGGGAGATCAGGCAGCGCAGTCCATGCATACGAGCTGTCCGTTGGCATCACTGGCCAGGCGGCTGCGGTGATGAACCAGGAAGCAGCTCGAACACGTGAACTCGTCTGCCTGCTTCGGAACAACTCGAACCGAGAGTTCCTCGCCGGAAAGGTCGGCACCCGGCAGCTCGAAGGACTCCGCGGTGTCCGTCTCGTCGATGTCGACGACGGCTGACTGCGCTTCGTTGCGTCGCGCCTTCAGCTCCTCGAGCGAGTCCTCCGAAACCTCGTCGGACTCTGTACGCCTCGGTGCGTCGTAGTCAGTTGCCATCTCGTCTACCCCATCCTCTTCGTGTATCCCGGTCCCGTGTGCGCCGAGAATCCGGTAGATCCTTGATGCGCATGGAAACCGCCGTGGCATCCAGATCATTCCCTGTCGCTGCATAACGCTGCAGGACTGGAATTAGTGCCCGGAAGTTCCTTCCGAGAACGTGATCTGCGCCTCATTTGGTTGTCATTTCGGCGTCCGGCCGATGCCCAGTTGAACGACCTGGGCCGCCAGACAGTAGCCGACGTGAGCACGAAAGTAGTAACCGAATCGGAAATTTCCGAAAAATGACTGCGAATTGTCACCAAGGCAAGAGCAAGCTGTGACCTTTCCACGATGTTTTCGGGCCGAATCCGGGTAGAAACAGGCCGGTAATCGGCCAACTGCCGTTTCTCAATCGACAAGGACTCGACGCGTCGAGCCTCGCTTCGGCTGTCTCGTCACACAGGCCCTCTAAGGTAGGCACCGAACGTCATGCCGGCGCCGCTCGGCCCGATGGCGAAGTAGAAGTTTCGTCAAGAAAGTCGAGGGATACCGTGGTTTCTCTGATCACCGAAGGCAGCTCTACCGATGACCAGGGACGTCCGTTCCGCCGTCGGCGCGCGTGGCCGGTGATCGCCGTGTTCGCGGTACTCGCATTGATCGGCAGTGTCTTGTGGGTCCGCATCCTGAGCGCCGAGGCGGAAGTCAGTGACACCGTCGCCTGCAACCTGCCGCAACCTTCGTCCGATCCTTCGGCAGCGGCGCCACTACCGCTGGGATCCGTCGTCGACCGCTCGAAGCTGCTCGACGTGGATCCCGCTCCCCTCGCCGCCACCAAGGTTCGTGTGTTCAACGCCAACGGTGAACACGGTCAGGCGGCCCAGGTGGCAGCGCAACTGAGCGAGTTCGGCTTCTCCAGCGCGCCGGACGTCCAGGTCGGAAACGACCCCGTCTACGTCGACCAGAACATGGAGTGCCAGGGTCAGATCCGATTCGGAGCGAACGGCCTTGCCGCCGCCAGTTCCGTCTGGCTGGTCGCCCCCTGCGCCGAACTGGTCCAGGACGGCCGCGGCGACGACACCGTCGACCTGGCTCTCGGCACGTACAACAAGGGCGCCCTGACCCCCAACACCGACGCCACCGCGATTTTGCATGCTCTGGCCGAGCAACCCGCAAACGCCGAAGTCGCTCCGATGGACATCGCACTGCTCAAAGCAGCGCGCACGGCGCGCTGCTGACAAGCCTCAGCTCGGAATCGGCTGATCTGCGCCGGTAGCTCCGAGCATGTGCGCGAACTGCTCGGCGATCGCCGGAGCGACTGCGTAAACGACATCGCCGTCGGCGGACGTGGAATTGGGCGCCGGGACGTTGATGACGGCGCCCGCTTCGGAAGCGATCAAGGAGCCGGCTGCCCAGTCCCATGGACTCAGTCCGTGTTCGAAGTGAGCGTCGACCCGGCCGGTGGCAACCATGCACAGATCCAAAGCCGCCGAACCGATGCGTCGGATGTCGCGAACCTGCGGCAGGATCTGCCCGATCAACGTGCCCTGCACCTTCCGGCGATCCGCTCCGTAACCGAAGCCGGTGGCCAACAGCGCCATTGACAGCTCGGTCACCTCATTGGCTTGCAGGTCGCTGACGACGCCGTCGGCCGTGGTCATGGTTGCACCGCCGCCCCGATGCGCGGCGTACGTGGTTTCCAACGACACGTCGACGACAGCCCCGGCTACCGAGAACCCGTCGATCTGTACGGCCACCGAGATGGCGAACGCGGGGATTCCGTAGAGAAAATTCACCGTGCCGTCGATGGGATCGACAACCCATCGAACTCCCGCGGAATCGTCGGTGTCTCCGCCACCTTCCTCACCCAGGATCGAATCTGCAGGGCGCAATTGCGCCAGAAGGTCGCGAATCACTTGTTCGGTTTCGGTATCGACCACCGTGACGGGATCGGTGGGCGTGCTCTTCGCCGCAACCGAACCACCCTCGGCGGCACCGGAACCCACCAGGCCGAATACCTCGGGCCGACGCAAGCGGACGTGTTCGGCTGCGCGTTCGGCGACGGCTACGGCTACTTCCCGCAACTGTGCGGGGTCCAGAGAATCGGCGGAAAAGTCGGGCAACGTTCTTTCTGAAGGGCGCACCGGACCATCGCAACACATCTCTACCGAGGGGCACCACTCGAACGTCTGGAGGCGGGCGGTTCGAGAGGACGCGCCCGGGTCCTTGTTCGGGTTAGTGTTTGCAACGGTAGATCGTGACCTCGAATTCGACACTCAGGAGCGCAGGACGATGACAACCACAGGTTTCGGGATCGACGTCGGCGGCAGCGGCGTCAAGGGCGGCACGATCGACCTGAGCACCGGGGAAATGATCGGTGACCGCATCAAGATCCTGACCCCGCAGCCGTCCACACCCGATGCGATCGCGGGCACTGTCGCCGAGATCGTCGAGCAGGCCAAGTGGACCGGTCCGGTCGGCATCACCTTGCCCGCTGTCGTGACCGGCGGCGTCGCGCGAAGCGCCGCGAACATCGACAAGTCCTGGATCGACACCGACGCCGCCGCCCTGTTCGGCAAGGCGCTGGGCGGGCGCGAGGTCACCGTCCTCAACGACGCCGACGCTGCCGGAATCGCCGAGGACTCGTTCGGAGCGGGCAAAGACACCTCCGGCGTCGTGATCTTGTTGACCTTCGGCACCGGAATCGGATCTGCCGTGCTGCACAACGGAGTTCTGTTGCCCAACACCGAGTTCGGCCACCTCGAGGTCGACGGCAAGGAAGCCGAGCACCGGGCGGCGTCGTCGGTGAAGGAGAAGAAGGACTGGAGCTACAAGGAGTGGGCGGTCGAGGTCTCCCGAGTTCTGACCACCTTCGAGAACCTGCTGTGGCCTGATCTCTTCATCGCCGGAGGCGGAATCAGCCGCAAGCACGAGAAGTGGATTCCGCACCTGACCAACCGCACGAAGGTCGTCCCCGCCACCCTCCTCAACACCGCGGGAATCGCCGGAGCTGCGCTCGCATCGGTCGGACTGACTAGGCCGGCCTCCGTCGCCGGATGAGAAAACCCGCACGTGAAAAGCGGAAAATCTACCTGTTACGGCCCGCCGTGACGTAAGAGTTTCCTGAGAGTCGTTACAATGGTGAAGTCCGGCTGCGCGCCGGCCAACAACCATTGACCTCTCCGCCGGATCACCACTCTGGCGTGACGCCGCACGACACCGTCACGAAAGGGCGTACGTGGCAGCCACCGATACACGTCAGACTGCTGATTCTCCATCAGAGTCAGAGCCACAATCTCCAGCCGTGGAGGCGGCCACCGTCACCGCTCCGGCAGCCAAGAAGGCTCCGGCGAAAAAGGCCCCCGCCAAGAAGGCAGCAGCAAAGAAGGCTCCGGCCAAGAAAGCTCCGGCCAAGAAGGCAGCAGCTAAGAAGGCCAGCCCCAAGAAGGCCGGCGATCCTGACGCCGAAGACGGCGATGTCGAGTTGGAAGACATCGACATCACGGACGGCGACCTTGCCGAGGTCGAGTCCGATGTCGTCGAGGTCGTAGCAGTCGGCGAAGACGAAGAGACCGCTGCAGAGCCGTCCGAGAAGGACAAGGCTTCCGGCGACTTCGTCTGGGACGAGGAAGAGTCCGAGGCTCTCCGTCAGGCACGCAAGGATGCCGAACTGACGGCGTCCGCCGACTCGGTTCGCGCCTACCTCAAGCAGATCGGCAAGGTCGCACTCCTCAACGCCGAAGAGGAAGTCGAACTGGCCAAGCGCATCGAGGCCGGCCTCTACGCCGTGCAGATCATGCAGGACCTCGCTGACAAGGGCGAGAAGTTGCCTGCGGCTCAGCGACGCGACATGAGCTGGATCTGCCGCGACGGCAACCGCGCCAAGAACCACCTCCTCGAGGCCAACCTCCGCCTGGTCGTCTCGCTGGCCAAGCGCTACACGGGCCGCGGCATGGCGTTCCTGGACCTCATCCAGGAAGGCAACCTCGGTCTGATCCGTGCAGTCGAGAAGTTCGACTACACCAAGGGTTACAAGTTCTCGACCTACGCCACGTGGTGGATCCGTCAGGCCATCACCCGCGCAATGGCCGACCAGGCTCGCACCATCCGTATCCCGGTGCACATGGTCGAGGTCATCAACAAGCTCGGCCGTATCCAGCGTGAGCTGCTCCAGGACCTGGGCCGTGAGCCCACGCCGGAAGAGCTCGCCAAGGAAATGGACATCACGCCGGAGAAGGTGCTGGAAATCCAGCAGTACGCGCGTGAGCCGATCTCTCTCGACCAGACCATCGGCGACGAGGGCGACAGCCAGCTCGGTGACTTCATCGAGGACTCCGAAGCTGTTGTCGCAGTCGATGCCGTCTCGTTCACCTTGCTGCAGGATCAGCTGCAGTCGGTACTCGAGACGCTGTCCGAGCGCGAAGCCGGCGTGGTTCGCCTCCGCTTCGGTCTCACCGACGGTCAGCCGAGGACTTTAGACGAAATCGGACAGGTCTACGGCGTCACGCGTGAGCGTATCCGCCAGATCGAATCGAAGACGATGTCGAAGCTGCGCCACCCGTCGCGTTCGCAGGTTCTGCGCGACTACCTCGACTAGTCACACCAGCTATGCACACAAGAGCCGCTCTCCGGATCGCCGGAGAGCGGCTCTTGTGCGTTTGCCGCCTCAGACCAAGAGTGTGTCCCGGAGTTGTGCGACATCGTCCTCGCTCAACTGAAGGCCGTCCCGGACGTAGTTGTCGAAGTTGCCGTACACCCGATCCACCGTGGCGAAAGACGTGTCCAGCCAAGACTGTTCGACGCCGTCGATGAACGCGCTCCCCGTGCGGGGTCCGGTGAGGTACTGATTGCTGAGCATGTAATCGGCGTTCACGTCGGTGCGACTCACGCCGAGGACGGTCAGGAGAACTGCGGTCATCCAACCGGTACGGTCCTTGCCCGCCGAGCAGTGGTAGAGGACTGCACCGTCGGTGTTCGCGACGTTCACCAGCGCGTCGTGGAATGCGCGGCTCGCCCCCGGATCGGTCACCATCAACGCGTACATCGTCGGCATGTCCACCAGCGCCGGGAGGTTGGCGGGGTTGGTTCCGATGACGTCGAACCAGTTGCTTCGCGCCCCGTTCGGAAGGCGATCCTGCGAGAGCGTTCGTTCGACGACCGTACGGAAGTCGTCGACCGATTCCACTCCGCGTTCGCTCAACGACGCGAGATCCGACGGTGTCAGCTTGTCGAGGGCATTCGAGCGAAATACCTTCCCCCACCGAACGGTCTGCCCGTCCGCGGCGACGTAGCCACCGATGTCACGCGCGTTCGACGCACCCTCGAGGTGTAGCGATCGATCCGCGGCAACCTGCGCAGCTGTGGGTCCGGCGTGGTCGAGAGCGGGAATTCCACCGGCGAGCGCCGGGACCGGTGCACACGAGATGATCAGCGCACACAGAGCGGTCGCGGCGGGACGGGCGATTCTGTTCGACATCCGGACAGAATAGGACCGCAATCAGGACTTCGTACGAACCTTGATGTACAACGAGGCGACCGGTTCGATAACTCTTGCCGCCACCGGGCCGATGACCGCCATCAGGAGCACGTAAGCAGTTGCCAATGCGGCAAGTTCGGCGTCGACGGCGCCTGCGGACACCGCGAGGCCTGCGATGATGATGGAGAACTCACCGCGGGCGATCAGAGCGGCACCGGCGCGCGCCTGACCCATTCGCGCGACACCCTGACGTCTGGCCGCCCAAGCGCCGGTTACCAGCTTCGTGATCGCCGTGACCACTGCCAGGATCGCGGCCCATCCGAGGACTGGCGGAATGGAACTGGGATCGGTGTTGAGACCGAAGACCACGAAGAACATTGCGGCGAACAGATCTCGAAGGGGCTCGAGCACGCGACTGGCATTGTGCGCCGTCGACCCCGAGATCGCGATTCCGAGGAGGAATGCGCCCACAGCCGCCGACACCTGCATCGCCGAACTGATGCCGGCGACCAACAGTGCGGCACCGAGCAGCTTGAGCAGGAGCGTCTCACTGTCGGGACTGTCGAGGAGGGCGGAGACGTACCGTCCGTATCGGAGGGCCACGACAAGAACCACGGTGATGACCAACAACGAGATCCCGACCGCTTCGAGCCCGCCCATGAAGCTCACGCCCGCGAGCATCGCGGTCAGAATCGGCAGGTACAGCGCCATCGCCAGGTCTTCGAACACCAGAATCGACAGCACGACCGGTGTCTCGCGGTTACCGAGGCGCCCCAGGTCGCTGAGCACCTTGGCGATGATTCCCGAAGACGAGATGTAGGTGACGCCGGCCATGACCGTCGCCCCCACGACGCCCCAACCGAGCATCAAGCCGACAACCGCGCCAGGTGTGGCGTTGAGGACGATGTCGACGATGCCGGCTACCCGCGAGCGTTTGAGACCGGTGACGAGCTCGGCCGCAGTGTATTCGAGCCCCAACAGCAGCAAGAGCAGGACGATCCCGATCTCACTTGCCAGATGGGAGAACTCGCCGATGTCGCCGAGCTGGATGAAACCGCCCTGTCCGAAGCACAGGCCGCCGATCAGGTAGAACGGGATCGGCGACATGCCGACGCGAGCAGCGAGCCGTCCGAGCAGTCCGAGCGCGAAGAAGACCGCGCCGAGTTCGATCAGTGCGAGGGTGGTTGTGTCCACGCGCCAGTCAGCCGTTGGCCAAGATTTTTGCCGCTGCAGCCAAACCGTCCGGCGTTCCGACTGCCACGAGAAGGTCTCCCCCGGTGAACGTGAAGTCGGGGTTCGGAGACGGGCTCACCTGTCCTGCCCGCATGACGGCGACGATGGACACTCCGGTACGCGTGCGCATGCCGGTGTCCCCGAGGGTCTGTCCGTCGTAGCGAGAACCGTCCTTGATGTAGAGCTGTTTGGTTCGAATGCCCGGAAGATCACGGTGCTCTTCCTCGAGCTGAGCAACGAGCTGGGGGGCACCCAGGAGATTGCTGAGCGCTGCCGCTTCCTCGGTGGTCAGAGGCAGCGAGGCAGCACACGCGTCAGGGTCGTCTGCCTTGGAAACGATGAGGTCGGTATGACCGTCCCGATGGGTGACGACACCCACGCGACGACCGGAAGACAGAACAAAATCCTTGCGCGTCCCGATCCCCGGTAGTGGGGTGACTTCTACGTTCATATACCAACGGTAGCGCCGATCGGTGACCTGCATCGCGGGAGGGCCGTAATCCGCAGGGCACAGTTCACGACCGGCCAACCGGCGACCTACCGAACCGGCGAAAACACGCCGTTCTCGCCCGGAAAATACTCGACGACAGCGGTGACGGCTGCGACGGGAATCGGGGCGTACAGATGCGGGAATCGCATCGATTCCGGGTCCGAGGGGACACCCGGTTCGTACTTGACCTGACCGCCGAGCAAGGCCGGATCGATAGCCAGAAGGACTATGTCGTCACGGCCGGCAAAGATCCGATTGGCCGGGAGATGAACTTGCGCCGGAGTCGACATGTGGACAAATCCCTCCGCCTCGAATCCGTCGGGGATACGTTCACCGAGCTGTTGTGCCCGCGCCCACTCCTCGCGCGTGCACATGTGGAGCAACTCGACGCTCTCGTCGACAAGTGGTTCGCGTCCCGGGTTCATCCGCCCAGAATATCGGGCTGAGGTCGGCGATCCGAATCAGCTGTCAGCGAACAATCTTCACCCGAGAATGCCTGCCCAGCGCATTTCCAGTGAGACACAACACTAAGAAACGCCTTCGGGAACAACCCGTAAACCCCAAACGTCTGTAAGAGTGGATCTACCGCGCCATTCCGACGCGGCGGACCAGGCCCCAGGCACGCGGCCCGAATGCCGCAAAGCCAGTACGGAGGAGTCATGCCCGGAACACTGACCAGCCCACAGTTGACCGCTGCCGACCGGTGCGACCGGTGCGGTGCCGGAGCACGCGTACGCGCCGTGCTTCCCACCGGCGGCGAGCTTCTCTTCTGCGGACACCACGCAACCGAACACGCGGATCGACTTCGCGAGATGAATGCCGTCGTCTCCGAAAGCGAACCCGCAATCTGACCTGTCAGCCGGGGGTGGCCTCTTCACGAGGCGCGCCATGAACGCCAGAACGGGCGATCACAGTCACTGTGATCGCCCGTTCTGCCGTTCCGGGGTCGCAAGCACGCGAAGCGTGGGGGACCGGTATCGGCTGCTACCAGCTGCGGAGAATCGCGATGCGTTCGGTCAGCTGATCGACAGTAGCGATGGCCGTCGGCGGACCGCCGCACACCCGGCGCAGTTCTGCGTGAATGATGCCGTGCGGCTTACCGGTGCGGTGGACGTTCATCGCCACCAACCCGTTCAGCTCCTTGCGGAGCGCACCGAGCTGATCTGCCGTGGCCGCTCGATCGGATACCACTGCCGCCGTGGGTTGCGGGGCGGCAGCCTTGGCCGAGTTGGCCTCGACCTGTGTCTGCTGGCGTTGACGCAGCAACGCCCGCATCTGATCGGCGTCGAGTAGACCTGGCAGACCGAGGTAGTCGGCTTCCTCGTCACTTCCGGCGAATGTCGCGGTACCGAAGGACGATCCGTCGTAGATCACCTGGTCGAGTTCGGCATCGGCGCCCAGGGACGTGAACGCCTTCTCCTCCTCGCCCAGCTCGTCCTTCTGCTTGTTCGCATCGGCGAGCAGGTCGTCTTCGAGGCCGTCCTTCTCACGATGCGGCTTGCCGAGTACGTGATCACGCTGGGCCTCGAGCTGTGCGGCAAGGTCGAGAAGCACCGGCACCGACGGCAGAAAGACGCTGGCAGTTTCGCCCTTACGACGCGAGCGCACGAAGCGCCCGATCGCCTGAGCGAAGTACAGCGGAGTCGACGCGCTGGTCGCGTACACACCGACCGCCAGACGGGGAACGTCGACACCCTCGGACACCATGCGGACCGCGACCATCCATTTCTGGTCGCTCGCACCGAATTCGGCGATTCGCTTGGACGCGGTGGGGTCGTCGGACAGCACGACAGCCGGCTGTTCGCCGGTGATCGCGGTCAGGGCCTTCGCGTACTCTCTGGCCACTGTCTGGTCCGTCGCGATGACAAGTCCGCCGGCATCGGGCATCCCGGTACTGCGCAGCTGCGCCAAACGGGTGTCTGCTGCTTGCAGCACGGCAGGAATCCAGTCGCCGGCAGGGTCCAAGGCCGTACGCCAGGCCCGAATCGTCTGCTCGGCGCTCAGCGGCTCGCCGAGTCGAGCGGTGAATTCCTCGCCGGCGTTGTTTCGCCACCGTGCCTCGCCCGAGTAGGCGAGAAACACGACGGGGCGAACCACGCCGTCCTTGAGGGCATCCGAATATCCGTAGGAGTGGTCGGCTTTCGAGCGGAGCAGACCTTCCTTGTCCGGCTCGTACTCGACAAAAGGAATGGCACTGTCGTCACTGCGGAACGGGGTTCCGGTCAGTGCGAGACGCCTGGTCGCGTCGCCAAACGCTTCACGAATGGCGTCGCCCCAGCTCTTGGCGTCGCCGCCGTGGTGGATCTCGTCGAGGATGACCAGCGTCTTGCGGCCCTCTGTCCGCACACGATGCTTCGACGGGTGCGAGGCAACCTGGGCGTAGGTCAGCACGACGCCGTGATAGTCACTCGAGGTCTGGCCGGTCGAGTTGGAGAACCGCGAGTCCAATGCGAGGCCGGAGCGCTGTGCGGACTCCGCCCACTGGTGTTTGAGGTGCTCGGTCGGCGCCACGACGGTTATCTGGTCGACCGTCCGGTCACGGAGCAATTCCGAAGCTACCCGCAGAGCGAAGGTGGTCTTACCTGCTCCCGGCGTTGCGACCGCCAGAAAGTCACGCGGACTGCTGGAAAGGTACTTGGTCAGTGCACGGCGCTGCCATGCACGAAGGGAACCGGTAGGGGCGCCAGGTTGGGTTCCCGCGGATTGAGCTCCGGCGGGTTCGGGCGAATTGCCGAACTCGGCTGCCACGGTCTCAGACGTCATAGGCCGCGCCTCCACTGGAATCGCACTGTTGTCTCGCGCTCCTCGAATTTTCATCAATGTCCGGCGACGAGCCTAGCCGCCGCCACCGACGAAAGCCGCACTCGAAGCGCGTACTCATGGCCGTTCTCACTCCGGCCGGCGAGGTTTCGCTTCTCTCGCATCCTGCCGACCTGCACGCGAATTGTCTCAGAAATGTGCGACACGTCGGCGCCATGGTTGGGCAACCGGGTGTGTCGTCAGGGATGCTGGAGACATCATGAGTGAAGCGCGAGGCGAGAAGTCGAGCGGAAGTGATCTGCACCACCGCAGATGGCATCCGCTACGCCGCACCGGGCAGTTGATCGGTCGAACCCTGAGCAAGGCCTGGGACGATTCCATCTTCGGAAAGGCGGCTACGGCCGCGTTCTGGCAAACGCTGTCGCTTGCTCCCCTGCTGCTCGGCCTTCTGGGAATGATCGGCTACATCGGTGGGTGGTTCGGACCCAACACCGTCGAGATCATCGAATCCAAGATCGTCACGTTCAGCGGAACGATCTTCAGCGAAAGCGTCGTCGACCAGATCATCCGCCCGACGGTGACGGACGTCCTTCAGCGCGGACGCCCGGAGATCATCTCCGTGGGCTTCCTGCTGTCCCTGTGGGCGGGATCATCGGCGATCAGTACGTTCGTCGACTCGATCGTGGAAGCACACGGGCAGCAGGATGCCCGCAATCCCATCTGGCAGCGCATCTTCGCCCTGCTGCTCTACGTGATGTTCCTGGTGATGGCGGTGTTCATCCTGCCGCTGGTAGCTCTGGGGCCGACGCTCGTCGGGCGAGCACTGCCGGCCTCCTGGTACGTGGTCGGATCGAATCTGGTCGACACGTTCTACTACCCCGCTGTCGGTCTGCTGGTGATCATCGGCCTCACGACGCTCTACAAGGTCGCTCTGCCGAAGTCGCTGCCGTGGCATCGGCTGCTCGCGGGCGCCCTGGTCGCCGGTGTGTTCTTCATGGCCGCCAGCACCGGATTGCGCTGGTACCTGGGATTCGTCACCAGCACCGGCTACACGTACGGCGCGTTGGCAACGCCGATCGCGTTTCTGCTCTTCACGTTCTTCCTCGGTTTTGCCGTCGTCCTCGGCGCCGAGTTCAACGCGACGGTTCAGGAGTTCTGGCCCGCTCGTGCCACTCGGATGGAGCAGATGCGAGAGTGGCTTGCGGCTCAGAACACCGACGAAAAGACCGGTCCGGTCACCAACCTGACCTGGCACCTGGCCACCAGCCCCATCCGCATCTCGGGCGACAAAGCGGACCCGGCCACGGTCCCCTCGTACGGGCGGCCCCGCAGCAGACAAACCGAGAGCAGACAATCGGAGTCGCGCCAGAACTCGTGCGTCGACCAAGATCCCTGCGATGAACCGCACGCAGACGCGAAGAGCCCGGCGGCCGACTGCGTCGAGGCTGTCGATCCGCCGAGCTCCGGAAGTACTCCCTCTCGCCTGACCCGAGGTCAGTCGCCCTTACGGAGTCCTTCGTAAATCTTCTTGCAGTCCGGGCACACCGGTGATCCCGGCTTGGCGGACTTCGTCACGGGAAACACCTCACCGCACAGCGCGACGACATGGGTTCCCATGACGGCGCTCTCGGCGATCTTGTTCTTCTTCACGTAGTGGAAGAACTTCGGGGTGTCGTCGTCGGTCGTTTCGTCGGTGGAGACGTCGGGACGTTCCTTGGTTTGAGTGCTCACCCCTCCAATAATGCCGTCTCCGTCACAGCGGTGCGACCCACGGGTCGTGTGCAATTGTCGGCCGAGAGTGGAACAGTGGAGTCATGGCACGAAATGGCGCGTTCGGCAGGTCCGACGAGGCCGGGACTCCCGACAATCCCGTACTGATCACCGAAGCGCAGCAGTCCGTCGAAGAACAGCACAAAGCCCGAGTGCGCAAGTACATGATCATCATGTCCTTCCGGTTCCCGGCGTTGATCCTCGCGGCGATCGCGTACGGCATCTGGGCCAACGCCTGGATCTCGATGCTCATCATCGGTGCATCCATTCCGCTTCCCTGGATCGCCGTCCTGATCGCCAACGACCGACCACCGCGCACCAAGGACGAACCGAGTCGATACGACGGACGAAAGAAGACCGCAGGCGAGATCGAATCCGCGACGCACCACACCATCGAAGGCTGACAAGTTTCGCCTGCGAGAATGACAGGGTGAGAAGCGAAACGCTCCTGTCCATCACCCCTGCGCTGCGTGAGGCTCTGCTTCGCAATCGATTCGACACCGGAACCATGCTCGAGGCGTTGGGTCCCGAAGTTCACGCTGCTCTCGGTCGAAGTGAGCCGGTGCCCGTGCGCCGCGCCACCCGAGAACTCGGGGACCTGGGCGTTCTCATCAGACTGTTCCTTCTCGCCGATGACTGCCCGGCGGGCGACGTCGCCGCGGCGCTGGCTCCGCTGACAATCGCGCAGTGCGTCGACGCCGGTCTGCTCGAAGGTGAGAACTTCGACAGTGAGAATCCGCTCGTGCGGGCCGCGGTGGATCTTCGCCCCATCGACGTCGGCGACGGCGATCGTTGGGTGATCTCGGATCTCGACGGCGGAATCCGTCCCAAGAAGGCCACGGCCGATCATGTGCTGGGCGTCGGGCATGCGTCACTGTCCTTGCTGCAGGCCACGCCCACCGCGAGGGTCGGCAGCGTGCTCGACCTCGGTACGGGATGCGGCATCCAAGCCCTGCACGCGAACACGTACGCCGATTCGGTCACCGCAACCGACATCAATCAACGCGCTGTCGACCTCACGGCAGCAACCATGGTCCTCAACGGACTGGACGTCGAACTCCTTCAAGGGTCCTGGTTCGAACCCGTCGAGGGTCGAACCTTCGACCAGGTGGTCGCCAATCCGCCGTTTGTCGTCGGCGAGGCACGCGTCCATCACACGTACCGCGATTCCGGCCTCGATCTCGACGGTGCGAGCGAATTGATGATCTCGCAATCGATCGACTACCTGAACCCCGGCGGCACGGCAGCTCTGCTGGCGTCCTGGGTGCACGTCGAAGGGCAGGACTGGCGGTCGCGGATCGCGTCGTGGCTGCCGGCCCACGGCGTCGATGCCTGGGTGGTCCAGCGCGATGTCGCGGATCCGGCTCTGTACGTCGGCACGTGGCTCAAGGACGGCGGGCAGGATCCTCGAGATCCGGAAACGGCATCGAGAGCAAACGCCTGGCTGGATCACCTCGAAGAAGCCGATGTCGAGGGCGTCGGCTTCGGTTTCGTGTTCCTTCGCCGCACCGACTCCCCCACCGACCTGATGGCCGAGGACCTCATGCACGGCTTCTCGGACCCGCTCGGGGCCGAGGCGCTCGCTTACTTCGACCGTCTTGCCTGGTTGCGTGAACACGACGTCCTCGAGGAACGCTTCGTCCTCGATCCGGACACGGCTCTCGAACGCGTCTACCTCCCCGGTGACGAGGGATGGCAACAAGTGGTCACGCGTGTGCACCGCGGCAACGGACCGCACTGGCAGCACGAGATCGACGAGCTCGGTGCTGCGCTGTTGGCCGGACTCCGAGCGGATGGACTGGTGGTCGACGAATTGATCGAACTTCTTGCCGCGGCGAACGGCGAAGACCCGGACCAGCTACGTGAGGCCGTCGTCACAATGATGGTCTCGCTGGTTCGGCACGGGTTGGTGCTTCCCATCACGAACTGAGTTCCCGGTGAGTTGCAGATTTTTGTGTTCTCAGCAACTTCTCAGGACGACTGGGAAATAACTGCAGGTCACGGCGATTTAGTGGAAATCGGCACGGGAACTTTCCCGGAACTCTCACACGTTGAACTGTGTGAGAGACCGCCGATAGGGAGGCAAGTCATGACAAGCCCCAGCACCACTACTCGCATTCGTCCGAGCGCCGCAGATCTGGACGCCCAGAGCCCGGCCGCAGACCTGGTCCGCGTCTACCTGAACGGGATCGGTCGTACCGCACTGCTGACAGCAGCAGACGAGGTCGAACTGGCGAAGCGAATCGAAGCGGGGCTGTACGCCAGCCACGTCCTTGCCACGGGAAAGCGCCTGACAGTCGCCAAGAAGAGGGATCTCGCAACGATCGTTCGCGAGGGACAGTCGGCACGTAGCCACCTCCTGGAAGCGAACCTGCGACTCGTCGTGTCGCTGGCCAAGCGCTACACCGGCCGCGGCATGCCGCTCCTCGATCTGATTCAAGAAGGCAACCTCGGACTCATCCGTGCAATGGAGAAGTTCGACTACGCCAAGGGCTTCAAGTTCTCGACGTACGCCACCTGGTGGATCCGTCAGGCGATCACCCGCGGAATGGCTGATCAGAGCCGCACCATCCGGCTCCCAGTCCACCTCGTGGAGCAGGTCAACAAGCTCGCCCGCATCAAGCGCGAACTGCACCAGCAGCTCGGGCGAGAAGCCACGGACGACGAGTTGGCCGAAGAGTCGGGCATCCCGGCGCACAAGATTGCCGACCTGCTCGACCACAGCCGCGACCCGGTAAGCCTGGACATGCCTGTGGGCAACGACGAAGAAGCGCCCTTGGGCGATTTCATCGAAGATTCCGAGGCGACCTCGGCCGAGAACGCCGTCATCGCCGGTCTGCTGCACAGCGATGTGCGCAGCGTGCTCGGGACGCTCGACGAGCGGGAGCAGCAGGTCATCCGACTTCGCTACGGTCTCGACGACGGCCAGCCCCGCACCCTCGATCAGATCGGCAAGCTCTTCGGCCTCTCGCGTGAGCGGGTTCGTCAGATCGAGCGTGAGGTCATGGGCAAGCTCCGCGTCGGCGATCGCGCCGAGAAATTGCGGTCCTACGCGAGCTGATCAAACAACACAGCACGTGCGTCAGCGCGCCACACCACTCGCGCTGACGCACCGCACAAAGCACCGCCACCGCTACTTCCCTCCCCCTCGGGAATGTGCGGTGGCCGGTGTTGTTCGCTGTGTCTACCGCAGCCGCCTGGGCCCCAGGTCGATTGCGCTCGGCTCAGGTCCGATTCGGACACGTGAATCGGTGATCTCCGCGCCGGTAGCCGAAGCGAGTACCGGCTCACAGGCCAGTTCGCGGACTTCGGGAATGTCGTCGGCCAGCGCCGAGATGCGCTGAACTAGATCAACCAACGCACCCTTGTTGACCGGAACGGCGTTGCGGTATCCGGAGAGAAGCGGCGCGGCCTTGGGCGCGTCGATCAATTCCGTAGCAGCGTCCTCGGTGAGAGGCAGTACGCGATAGGCACGGTCACCGAGGAGATCGGAGATCACACCGGCAAGCCCGAACGAGATCAGCGAACCGAACGACGGGTCGTCTTGGACACCAACCACACATCCGATGCCCTTGGTTGCCATTTTCTGCACGTGCAGCAGCGGTTCACCCGACGCGGCCGCAAGATCTCGGTAAGCGAGGCGCACCGATTCCGGTCCACTCAGATCCAGCCTGACGCCGCCCAGATCCGGTCGGTGTCGCCACATTTCGCCGGTTGCCTTGACCGCGACCGGGTAGCCGACAGCATCCGCTGCCTCTACTGCTTCGTCTTCGCTCAGGACCGAACGGAATTCGACGACGGCGACCCCGTAACACTCGAGCAGCGCCGCCGCTTCCACATCTGAAAGCCAACGGCCAGGAGAGTTTTCAAGCCAATCAGCCACCATCTTCTGGGCTCGCTCGGAGTCGATACCCACGGGGCGAACCACCTTCGACGCAGGCTTGCTGCGCCACTCCGCATATCGCCAAGCCCTCGCCAACGCCAGGGCGGCACGCTCCGGCCCCGGGTAGGACGGCACCGAACCGCGGGTCGGGTTACCGACTTCGTCACGAACCGCCAGGACGTCCGGCACACCCTCAGCTGCGAGGAACGTGGTGAGAATCGGCTTGTCCGAGCCTGCGACGGCGTCCTTGAGTGCTTTCGCGAACGGCTCGACCGGAATGGCTACCGGAGGAACGAAGACGGCGATGACGGCATCGACGTCGAACGACGCCAAAGCGTCGCGCACGGCAGTGGCGAACAGTTCCGGACTCGCCTGAGCGCCGAGGTCGACCGGGTCGCTGACCTGCAGACCTTCACTGCGGGCCGCGTCCGCAGCGAGGACACCGAGCGCGGTCGAGTTGCCGATGACCGCAAGCCGGGGGCCGGCGGGCAACGGTTGGTATCCGAAGAGCAAGGCGCAGTCGAACAATTGTGAAATGGACCCGACCTGAATGACGCCCGCCTGTTCGAAGAGGGCGCGGACGATCGAATCGTCGATCTCGACTCCGGTGGCGGCGAGCACCGGCGGAACCGCGTGCCGACCGCTCTTCACCGCGACGATCGGCTTCTTCCGCGCAACTCGACGCGCGATGCGAGAGAACTTCCGTGGGTTGCCGAAGCTCTCCAGATAGAGAAGGACCACTTCGGTGGACTGGTCGGAATCCCAGTACTGCAGAAGGTCGTTACCCGAGACGTCCGCACGGTTACCGGCGGAAACGAAGGCGGACAATCCGATTCGGCTGCGAGCGGCTTCGTCGAGAATGGCGATACCGAGCGCGCCGGACTGACAGAAGAAGCCGACGTTGCCTGCCACCGGCAAGACCGGCGCGAGCGTCGCATTCAACGAAATCGCCGGGTCGTTGTTCGCGACACCCAGCGCATTCGGGCCGATGAGGCGCATACCGTGAGCGCGCGCTGCATGGACCAGTTTGCGTTCGGACGAGCGCCCGTCCGGACCACTCTCACTGAAGCCCGACGAGACGACCACCAGCGCTTTGACGCCCTTGTCGAGGCAGTCGTCGAGTACCGAATTGATCGATTCTGCAGGTACAGCCACGACGGCGAGATCGACGTCGTCGGGGATGTCACGAACCGTCGGATATGCCCGAACGCCGTGTACCGAACGATGCTCCGCGTTGACGGGATAGACCGGTCCGGTGAATCCGCCGCGCAGCAGGTTGGTCAACACCGCGTTACCCACTTTGGCCGGGTCCGCTGATGCGCCGATCACCGCCACCGATCGCGGGCTGAGCACGTTTCCCATGCTGCGGGCCTCAGCTGCCCGCTCACGCGAATTGCGTACTGAAACAAGCGCTTCCGTCGGGTCGATCGCGAATTCGAGTCTCAGCACGCCACCGTCGAAAGAGCGGCTCACCTGATACCCCGCCTCACGGAACACCGTCACCATGTTGCGGTTCTCGGAGAGGACCTCGGCGACGAACATCGTCAGACCGTTCTCGGCCGCTGCCGCTGCCAGGTACTCGAGCAGGATCGGGCCGAGGCCGCGCCCCTGGTGTGCGTCGGCGACGACGAAGGCGACCTCGGCAGACTTTCCGTCACCGACGTCGAGCAGTCGCTCGTATCGACCCACCGCGATGATCTCGTCGCCGAGCATCATCACGAACGCCACACGGTTGTGGTGGTCGACCGTCGTGAAGTTCTTGACGTCGCGCGCCGACATCGTGGGGTACGGGCCGAAGTAGCGCAGATACCGGGTGCGCTCGGAGAGTTTGCCGTGGAATTCGACGAGCTTGTCCGCGTCTTCGGGAACGATGGGTCGCAACGCCACCGCTCCGCCGTCGGAGGCGAGAACATCGACTACCCAGGAATGGGGATAGGTGTGAGCGGGGTCGGTCTTCGGCGCCTGGCCGCTCGCCTCGCCGCCGACAGCTTCGGTATCGGACTGTTCAGTCACGGGGATCCTCCGGGTCGAGTCCGAGTAGCGGGAACGAAGCGCGACGTGTCGCGATGATCGCCGAGTCGATACGGGTGAGTGCACGGTCCACCGAGGCGACACCTGTCTCCGGTGTACCACCCGGGCCGTCCCACGGCGTGTAGGCGACATCGCCGCCGTCCCCCATGGTCGGCGGGAGGTCGACGCTCGGCGCTCGCAGCTTCGTCGATTCCTTCCAGTCTTCCGGGACAGCGGTGTCGACGTCGATCTCGCGATCGAGCGCTGCAGCGATCAAGTGAGTCCATGCCCTCGGCACGACGCGCACCAGTCCGTATCCCCCGCCTCCGACTGCCAGCCACCGCCCCTCGGAGTAGCGGTCGGCGAGGTCACGCATCGCCAAAAACGCGGCGCGCTGACCGTCGACGGTGAGGGCGAGATCCGCGAGCGGGTCCTCGCGGTGCGAGTCGACTCCGCACTGGCTGATGATGATCTGCGGGCGGAAGGCTGCAATGGCTCCCGGGACGACGGCGTGAAATGCACGCAGCCACAACGCGTCGACGGTTCCGGGCAGCACCGGGATGTTCACCGCCGTACCTTCGGCGGCCCCGTCGCCGACTTCGCTCGACCATCCGGTGTTCGGCCACAAGGTTGCCGGGTGCTGATGCAGCGAGACCGTGAGCACCCGCGGGTCCCCGAGGAACGCATGTTGCACTCCGTCGCCGTGGTGAGCGTCGACGTCGATGTAGGCGATGCGGTCGTAGCCGTTGTCGAGCAGCCACGAAATCGCAACCGCCGCATCGTTGTAGACGCAGAATCCAGAGGCCCAATCCGCCATCGCGTGGTGCATGCCGCCGCCGATGCTGACCGCGCGCCTCGTACGTCCCGAAGCGATTTCCTGCGCTGCGGCCAGCGAGCCGCCGGCGAGGATCGCACTGGCTTCGTGCATGTGCGGGAAGACCGGGTTGTCCTCGGTACCGAGCCCGTGGGGAACATCCTGGCCGCTCACACCGTTGTTCGCAGAGTTACCCGCGTCTTTGACCGCTGCAAGATATGCCGGTGTGTGGATTCTGAGGAGGTCGGCATCGGACGCGGCACTCGGTTCGAGAAATTCGATGCCCTCGAGAAGTCCGAGGCTTCGCGAGAGTGCCATCGTGAGATCGAGGCGAGTGGGATTCATCGGGTGATCGGCGCTCCACCGATAGCTCAGGTACTCCGGACTCCACACCACGACTCGATTCGCTCGAGACGCCGCGGGGTCCCCGTCAGATCTGATCGACGCGGTCATGGGATCACGCTACTTCCTTCTCGTTTCGTGCTGCACACCACACTCGTGGCCCGCTTCGGAGACCGAGATCGAGTGACACGAATCCAATTCGGACACGCGCTGGACTCGCCGCGGTGGAGGCGGCACCGGAACCACGAACTGAACGGTAGAATGATCAACTGACGAAGGGGTTGAGTGTGAAGGATCTAGTCGACACCACGGAGATGTATCTCCGGACGATCTACGACTTGGAAGAAGAGGGCGTAGTCCCACTCCGGGCGCGGATCGCCGAACGGCTCGAACAGAGCGGACCCACCGTCAGCCAGACTGTTGCGCGTATGGAGCGTGACGGCTTGCTGATGGTCGCCGGCGATCGACATCTGGAACTCACCGACAAGGGTCGCGATCTCGCGATCTCTGTCATGCGTAAGCACCGGTTGGCAGAGCGCCTGCTGGTGGACGTCATCGGTCTCAAATGGGAAGACGTACATGCCGAGGCATGCCGTTGGGAGCACGTGATGAGCGAGGAGGTCGAGCGTCGGCTCGTCGTCGTTCTGAACAACCCCACGACGTCGCCCTACGGCAACCCGATTCCGGGCTTGGACCAGTTGGGACTCGACGGCCCGGTTGCCACCACCGAAACATTGGTGCGCCTGACCGATATTCCGCACGGCGCACAGACAGCTGTGGTCGTTCGGCGACTGGCCGAGCACGTGCAGTCCGATCCCGAGGTGATCGCGCAGCTGCGTGACGCCGGCGTCGTTCCCGACGCCAGGGTGACGGTCGAAACCCGTCCGGGCTCGGTGACGATCATCGTGCCGGGTCACAGCGGGTTCGACCTGTCCGAGGAAATGGCTCACGCCGTTCAGGTCAAGCAGGTCTGAGGAAGTAGATGAAACTCCTGGTCACCGGCGGCGCCGGTTACGTCGGCAGTGTGTGCAGCACTGTGTTGCTCGAGCGTGGACACGAGGTTGTCGTCATCGACGACCTCTCCACCGGAAATGCCGACGCGGTGCCTGCCGGTGCCGAGTTCATCGAAGGAGACGTGGGAGCGCTTGCTGCCGACGTCCTCGGCAGTGCGGGTTCACCGGTTTTCGACGGTGTGCTTCACTTCGCGGCGCAGTCGCTGGTCGGCGAATCGGTGCTGCACCCCGAAAAGTACTGGCGCGGAAACGTCGTCACGACCATCGAGTTGCTCGAGGCGATCCGTGTCTCCGGTACTCCGCGCCTCGTGTTCTCGTCCACCGCCGCAACGTACGGCGAACCGGAGCAGTCCCCGATCGTGGAGACCGCTCCGACCCGCCCCACCAATCCGTACGGCGCGACCAAGCTCGCGATCGATCATGCGATCACCTCGTACTCGATCGCCCACGGCCTCGGTGCGACGAGCTTGCGCTACTTCAACGTCGCGGGCGCGTACAAGTCCGCCGGTGAGAACCGGGTGATCGAAACCCACCTGATTCCGCTCGTCCTTCAGGTCGCACTCGAGCAGCGGGACAAGATCTCGGTCTTCGGAACCGACTGGCCCACGCCGGACGGAACCGCGGTACGCGACTACATCCACGTGCTGGACCTCGCCGAAGCACATCTACTTGCGCTCGAATCCTCGGTTCCCGGCGAGCACCGCATCTACAACCTCGGAAGCGGTGCCGGCTTCAGCGTGCGCGAGGTGATCGCCGCCTGTGCGCGGGTCACCGGCCTGCCGATCAACGTCGAGGACGCGTCACGACGGCTGGGTGATCCGGCAGTACTGATCGCATCGAGCGACAAGGCGATTGCCGAGCTGGGTTGGACGCCCACGCGTACCGATCTCGACGTCATCGTCGCCGACGCATGGCAGTTCCTCCAGGATCTGGGCGACCGCTCACACGCTGCTCGCTAGCTTCCACTCGGCAGTGCCGGCGGCAAGCCGGTGATTCCGAGCGATTCCCCGATGGACAATCCGACGGCCGCGAGGTCACGGATTCCGTCGGGGCGCACACCGGATTGCAGCGATAGATCCAGCAATCCCGCCAAGGTGTGTTCCGAATCGGCCGACAGTGCGGCCGACAGCGCAACACCTGCCAGAGGGCCGTCGCCACGCACGTAAGCAAAGAAGCCGAGAAGTGTTGCCGGCCAAGCTCGTTCGGGCGACGGTACTTCATGGGTGAGCACGAGCCACAATTGCTCAGCATGTGCCGCAACGGACGTGATCGCCAATCCCAGCACCACGTCGCGCACGCGTACGTCCGTCAATGCGACCACCAGATCGGCGCATTCCTGCGGGTCAGGGCGGTGAGCGCCTGCCTCGACACGGCGGACATGTTCCAACACCAGATCGATCCGGCGCTGAACTGCGGTTTCACCGCTCGGTCCCCCTCTGTGCGCGCTCGACTCTCGTCGGCTCGCGATCAGTCGGGCAATCGTGTCGTGATTGCGAGCGGCGCCGTGTACCCACCGGACCAGTTCCTCACGCGAACGGCGAATGACCCTCCCGCCCAACACCTGTGCTGCCGCAACCGACGAAGATGCCGGGTCTGGCAGGGTGCCGCGGTGAATCGAACGCATGACGCTCGTCCACGGCTGGCCAGATTCTATTGCGGCCGTGCACAATACGTCGGCCAGCTCGACGCAGGTTCCGCCGAGCATGTCTTCGAATACCTCGGCCAGCTCGATGGTTTCATCGATCAGAGTTTCAGCTGCCGAGCAATCGGTGATCACCACGAGAACGACCGCACGCGCGCCTTCCCCGTCACAGACGGCGGCGAACTGGCGCAGCGCCGCGCTCATCTGCCTCGCGGGCTTTCCCCTGACACTGGGAAAGTAGTCGTGCCGCATCACTGGTCCGAGCGTCGAGGCGGAGGCGCCCATCAGAGACAGCGCAACCACAGAGTTGGACGGATGGAAGCCCAGGAGTGCGGGTATTGCCGCGATCAATTCGCCTGGATCGGAGACGCGTTCGACGCATCCGAGAAGGGCGGCAAGGTCGTCGTCGGAGAATTCGAATTCTCCCGGAAGAGGTGATGTCGTCATGCACACACCGTCGCTGATCACCCTGACCCGGCCGTCTGCTCGACCAGGGAAAACAGCTGCGTCCAACTCGTCTGTGGATTACCGCATTTGTTGGGGACCAAGTACCGCGCCGCACCGAGCAGCTCCGCTACTTGTCGGACCTGTGTGCTGCGAAATCACTTGCCTGCTTTGACCTTCTGTACGGCTGCGGTGAACGCTTGATCCAGCGGTGCCGTCGAGGGCGTCGCAGAACCGAACGTCATCAGTGTTGTCGCCACCCGTACGTCGCCGACCTGCGCGATCAAGGTCAGCATCGTCTGATCACCGGCTGTGGCCTTGGGGGACACGACAGTGCGGCGAAGTGACATCGTCTTGTCGGCATCGATCGGCGACGGCGGAAGAATTTCCGTCGTCACTGCCGTAGTGACGCCGTTCGCAGTGACAGTCATGGACGGGCACTGCCGAGTTTGCGCTTCCAACTCGTCCAGTGGTGCATCGACCTTCGTGAGTTCGACCGAAATCGTTGCCCTCGTCGCGTTGTCGGTCCCGACCGCCATCACGGTCCCGTTCGGACCGTAATCCTGTTCCGGTGGCTCACATTCGGACGGATCGACGGTGGCACCGCGCGGGACGCCGACTAGATCCGGCGCTGCCATCGGAACGGCTTGCGGGGGCAGCACAACAGCGCCGAAGGGCTCGGGGAATTCCTCGGGAGTCAGCAGCAGTTCGGACAGCGGTGCCGCCGTTTTCGGAGAGGTGGATTTCGGCGTCGAGGATTTGGGTGCAGCCGTCGTACTCGGCGCCGCCGTGCCGCTGTCGGTCGCACCGGCAGTCGCCGGCGCGGAGTCCGGAACGGGTGCTCCTTGGACCGACCCGGAGCAGCCCGCGAGTAGTGCAACGGCGGCCACCGCAGCAAGTGAGCATGCGGCCACTCGCCTGGACGATCGTGGACACACCCGCATGTAAGCCTCCGCACTCGACCGATCCCGACAATCGACCAATCCATTTCGGACAAATCGGCCGTGCCGACCTTGTGTTCCACTCTGCCATGTCCGAAGCCGCGCACCCGACATCTAGCGAACGCCCAGGCCAAGTGTCGAAAGATACCGCTCAGCTTCGCTCTCGGCGAACGCCCGTCTCGTCGGATCGGGAATGATCGGTCACCGACTCGGTGTTCTTACCGATGAACGTCTGATCCAGTGCTGTCGGGCACCTGACTCCGATGCTGTCGCGCGTGCGCCGATAGTGGACACTTGAGATCAAGACCGAAGAGCGAAGGGGACTGCGATGGACGAACAGTCGAGGATGTACGAGCTGGAATTTCCGGCGCCCCAGTTGGCGGCTGCCGACGGCCAGGGACCGATCCTGATTCACGGACTCGAGGGTTACTCCGACGCCGGTCACGCCGTGAAATTGGCGACGACGCATCTGCGCGAAAGCCTCGAGACCGAGCTTGTCGCGTCGTTTGCTGTCGACGAGCTGATCGACTACCGCTCGCGTCGACCGACGATGACGTTCAAGGCCGATCATTTCTCCGATTACGACGCTCCGGCGCTCAATCTGTACGCACTGCGCGATACGGCCGGCACGCCGTTCCTGCTGCTTGCCGGGATGGAACCGGACCTCAAGTGGGAGCGGTTCACCACAGCTGTTCGACTGTTGTCCGAACAGTTGGGAGTGCGTCGAACCATCGGGCTCAACGCGATTCCGATGGCAATCCCGCACACCCGACCGCTCGGTGTGACAGCACATTCGACCAACAAGGACCTGATCCAGGACCATCAGCGTTGGTCAGGTGAACTGCAGGTTCCCGGCAGCGCATCATCACTGCTCGAGCTTCGTATGTCTCAGCACGGGCACGAGGCGATGGGCTTTTCGGTGCATGTCCCCCACTACCTCGCGCAAACGGACTACCCGGGCGCCGCAGAAACTTTGCTCGAAAACGTTTCCGAGGTTTCGGATCTGGAGTTGCCCTTGGTGGCACTGGGTGAGGCCGCGGCGCGCGTTCGGGAACAGGTTAACGAGCACATAGCCGGGAACGAAGAAGTTCAGACTGTAGTCCACGCTTTGGAGCGTCAATACGACACTTTTGTCGCCGCTCAGGAACAACAGTCGTCCCTTCTGGCCGGCGAGGCCGACCTTCCCAGCGGTGACGAGATCGGCGCAGAGTTCGAAAAGTTCCTGGCCGAACAGGCAGGAAATGACGACTTCGGCTCAGCTGGAGACCTCGATCGAGGCGACAACTGACGAAAATGTGACGGGCGGGGCGCATAATTCGACATTGTGCGCATTCCGCAACCCCTCCGTTACCTGGGCTGTTGTTCAGGACACATCCGTCGGATAGCCTCAAACTCTGTGTGATTTTCGTTGACGGCTCAACAACTGGAGCAGACAGTCAACGTGGTCACACGCCGAGCCAGGAGGCGACATGAGCAGACCACGGAACCGTCAGCTCCGACCGGTCCCCGACGAGGAACCGCGGATGATGTTCCGGACGATTCACGGCTACCGACGCGCATTTCGGATAGCCGGCGAGGGTCCGGCAGTACTGCTCCTGCACGGAATCGGCGACAACTCGTCGACGTGGACCGAGATCATTCCCCACCTCGCCAAGAAGTACACAGTCATCGCACCTGACCTGTTGGGTCACGGCCGTTCCGACAAGCCACGCGCGGATTACTCGGTAGCCGCGTACGCCAACGGCATGCGGGATCTTCTGTCGACGCTCGGCATCGAGCACGTCACCGTCATCGGGCACTCGCTCGGCGGCGGCGTAGCGATGCAGTTCTCCTACCAATTCCCACACATGGTGGATCGCCTCGTGCTGGTCTCGGCCGGTGGCGTCACCAAGGACGTCCATCCGCTGCTGCGCCTCATGTCCGTTCCGGTGGTCAACGAGGTGGTAAAGCTGCTCCGGATACCTGGTGCGATGCCGCTCGTCCGGATGGCCGGGAACCTTGCCGGCGTAGTTCACGGTTCAAATCTGCGTCCCGGCACCATGTTGCATGACACACCGGACCTGATTCGCGTGCTCGCTGATCTCCCCGACCCCACTGCCTACGAGGCCTACCTTCGTACGCTGCGGGCCGTCGTGGACTGGCGCGGACAGGTCGTCACGATGCTCGACCGCTGTTATCTGACCGAGAATCTGCCGGTTCAACTGATCTGGGGCGACGACGACTCCGTCATTCCCGTCTCCCACGCTCATCTCGCGCACGCGGCGATGCCGAACTCACGCCTCGAAGTCTTCCGCGGCTCGGGCCACTTCCCGTTCCGCGACGATCCGATGCGTTTCCTGCAGATCGTCGAAGATTTTCTTTCCAGCACCGCACCACTCGTCTTCGACGAGGCTCGCTGGCGCCACATGCTGATCTCCGGGGTCGGCGAGAACACCATCACCGGAACGTCGTCCACCCGCATGGCGGTGCTCGACGCCATGGGCTCGGACGAGCGAAGCGCAACCTGATCCACGGTTGCGGCTAGCCTGTACGAGTGCTGCTGACGGAACTTCTCCCCGACAACGCGGATCCTGATTCCGTTTTCGACGCCTTCTCTTCGTGGACCATCGAACGAGGTTTGACGCTCTACCCGGCCCAAGAAGAGGCCGTCATGGAGTTGGTCTCGGGTGCAAACGTGATCCTTGCGACGCCGACCGGGTCAGGCAAGTCGATGGTGGCGATCGGCGCGCATTTCTATGCGATGTCGCTCGGCAAGCGCACCTATTACACAGCGCCGATCAAGGCCTTGGTGAGCGAGAAGTTCTTTGCGCTGTGTGAAGTCTTCGGTGCCGAGAACGTCGGCATGATGACCGGCGACGCCGCCGTGAACTCGTCGGCGCCGATCATTTGTGCGACGGCCGAAATCGTCGCGAATCTTGCACTGCGCGAGGGCCCGAACTCCGATATCGGCCAGGTCGTGATGGACGAGTTCCACTTCTACTCCGAACCCGATCGAGGTTGGGCGTGGCAGGTTCCGCTCATCGAGTTGCCGCACGCCCAGTTCCTGTTGATGTCGGCAACTCTCGGTGAGGTCGACTTCTTCTCCGAAGATCTGACGCGGCGTACCGGGAAACCCACCACCGTCGTCTCCGGCACAGAACGCCCCGTGCCTTTGATGTTCTCGTACGCGACCACGCCGGTCGGCGAAACCATCGAAGATCTGGTGACCACCAACCAGTCCCCCGTCTACATCGTGCATTTCACGCAGGCCGCCGCGCTCGAACGCGCCCAGGCATTGACGAGCGTCAACTTCTGTTCCAAAGAAGAGAAGGAAGCGATCGCCGAGGCGCTGGGTGGTTTCCGCTTCACCACCGGGTTCGGAAAAACACTCTCCCGCCTGGTCCGGCACGGCATCGGCGTTCACCATGCGGGCATGCTGCCCAAGTACCGACGGCTCATCGAAGTTCTCGCACAGGACGGGCTTCTCAAGGTGATTTGCGGTACCGACACCCTCGGCGTCGGCATCAACGTCCCGATCCGCACGGTGCTGCTCACGGGTCTGGCCAAGTACGACGGCGTCCGTACGCGGCATCTGAAAGCCCGCGAGTTCCATCAGATCGCCGGTCGCGCGGGTCGTGCAGGCTACGACACGATGGGCACCGTCGTCGTCCAGGCACCGGAACACGAAGTAGAGAATCTGCGGGCAGTCGCCAAGGCCGGCGACGATCCGAAGAAGATCAAGAAGATTCAACGCAAGAAGGCTCCCGAGGGGTTTGTGTCCTGGAGCGAAGCGACGTTCGATCGCTTGGTCGCCGCATCGCCCGAACCGTTGGTGTCGCGATTCTCGGTCAGCAACTCGATGCTGCTCAATGTCATTGCCCGCCCGGGTAACTGCTTCGACGCGATGCGGCACCTGTTGGAGGACAACCACGAATCGCGTCCGGCGCAGCGCAAGCACATCCTCAAAGCGATCTCGCTGTATCGCGGATTGCTCAGCGCCGGCATCGTGGAACGCCTCGACGAACCCGACGAGTACGGCCGCATGGCTCGGTTGACGATGGACCTGCAACGCGACTTCGCCTTGAACCAGCCACTCTCACCGTTCGCCTTGGCGGCATTCGAACTTCTCGACGTCGAATCCGACAGTTACGCACTCGATGTCGTCTCGATCATCGAGTCGACGCTCGACGATCCGCGTCAGGTTCTGATGGCGCAGCAGCACTTCGCTCGTGGCGAAGCGGTTGCGCAGATGAAGGCCGACGGCATCGAGTACGAGGAGCGCATGGAACTCCTCGAAGAGGTTACGTGGCCGAAACCGTTGTCGGACTTGCTGTTCCCGGCTTTCGAAATGTACCGGGGTGGCCACCCGTGGATCACCGAGTTCGCCCTCTCCCCCAAGTCCGTGGTGCGCGACATGATCGAACGCGCCATGACGTTTGCCGAGTTGATCAGCCATTACGGACTCACCCGGTCCGAGGGCCTCGTCCTGCGCTACCTCGCCGACGCCTACCGCGCGCTGCGACAGACCGTCCCGACGGAAGCGCGCACCGAGGAACTCGAAGACATCATCGAGTGGTTGGGCGAGCTGATCCGTCAGGTCGACTCGAGCCTGCTCGACGAATGGGAGTCACTCACCGACCCCGGAGCCGAGGCAGATACGGAAGAGGTTGCGTTCGGCGCCGACATTCCCCGTCCCATCTCGGCGAACCCGCGCGCATTCCGCGTCATGGTGCGCAATGCGATGTTCCGACGCATCGACCTCGCGTCGCGTCGGCAGTGGAATGAGCTGGAAAACCTCGAGGACGGTATCGACGCCGCCGAGTGGGAGGAGCAACTACTCCCGTACTTCGAGGAGTACGCAACAATCGGAACCGGGCCATCGGCGCGCGGGCCGGCGCTCTTCCAGGTCACCGAAGAGGGTGAGTTCTGGCGGGTGCGGCAGGTGCTCGAGGATCCGGAGGGCGATCACGGATGGGCACTGCTTGCCGTCGTCGACATCCCGGAATCGGATGCCGCGGGTGAAATCGTGTTCGACGAGCTGAGCGTCGTAGAAGGCTAGCGCCTGTGCGCCTTTCTGGTAGTCGGCGCTACCAAAAAGGCGCACAGGGGGCGTCAGCCCCTACGAGCCTTCCGCGGCTGGTTGCGGCGAGCAGCGCGCTTTTCCTTGATGCGAACGTTCTCGGCCCGCACCTCGGCCTGAACAGCGCGTTCCTTTTCGAGCCATTCGGGCTTCTCTTCGAGGAGTGCGGCGATCTGATCCGTGGTGAGTGCTTCTTCGACGCCGCCGCGGGCCAGGCCGGCGATCGATACGCCCAGCTTGGCGGCGATGACCGGGCGAGGGTGCGGTCCGGTGCGTCGCAGCTCCAGCAGCCACTCCGGCGGATCGGTCTGCAGAGCGGTCAGCTCGTCACGAGTCACGTCGCCTTCCTGGAACTGCGCAGGTGTTGCTTCCAGGTACACACCCAGCTTCTTGGCAGCCGTCGTCGGCTTCATCGTCTGGGGAGTTTTGTTCGACGTCATGCAACAAGAGTAACCAGCCGATACGGGTGCTTTTACCAAGGCGGTAGCCTTGCCTGGTGACAGACGCGGATAGTCAGGCAATTTTTCGACTCGCGTACGCCCCGGGGGTGACGCCCACCAAGTGGGTCCGGGTGTGGCACGAGCGGCTCCCCGAGGTGCGTCTGGAACTTGTTCAGTTCCCGGTTCTCGAACTCGAAGCTGCACTTCGCGCCGGTGAAGCAGATGCAGGGTTGGTTCGACTGCCGATCGACCGGACCGGCATCAGCGCCATCTCGCTGTACGCGGAAACCCCGGTGGTGGTGGTACCGAAGGATCACGTGTTCACTACTGTCGATCAGATTTCCGTCGACGATCTGGCCGACGAGATAGTGCTCGATCCTCTCGACGACAGACTCGACTGGCCGACCCGTCCCGGAAAGACCGCCGCCGAGCGACCCGCGACCATCGCCGACGCCATCGAGTTGGTGGCCGCCGGCGTCGGAGTTGTCGTGGTTCCCCATTCGCTGGCGCGGTTCCACCATCGCAAGGACCTGACCTTCCGTCCGGTGGACGGTGCGCCCGAGGCACCTGTGGCTTTGGCATGGATGGAGTCCAAGACCACAGATCTGGTCGAGGAACTTATCGGCATCGTGCGGGGCCGAACGGCGCAGAGTTCCCGCGGCCGAAACGGTGAGCCGGCGGAGAAGATCAAGGGCTCCGTCAAGGCCAAGATCGCGGCCCGCGAGCGTCGCGCAGAAGCTGCCAAGAACGGGCAGAAAGCAAAGGGCGCCGGCACCGCGAAGAACATTTCCGGCCGCAACGCCGGTTCCGGTAAGGCCAAGGCGGGTGGCAAATCGGGTAGCGGCAAGTCAGGTGGGACCAAGAGTTCGGGTGGCCGGTTCTCCGGAAAGCAGAAGGGCCGCTAGGGCTTCAACTGGCAACTCGGAGGATCGCTGCCGGACAACGCTGAACTGATCAGGCGCGACAGACTCGGGCTGTGGTCTCGCGAATTGGCGCATCGTCGAACTCCGTCGAGCATGATGAGAGTATGACTCCCGCGAGTTCTTCAGCCCTCGACGAATTGGTAGCGGCACTCCCCGAGGGAGCGGTCCTGCTGGATCCGGATGTGACCGCGGGCTACCGCCAGGACTGGGCCGCCGACCCGACTGCCGGCCATCCCGCTGCCGTGGTTCGCGCAACGTGCACCGAAGACATCCAAACAGTGATGCGCTGGGCAACCGCCAACCGCGTACCGGTGGTTCCCAGAGGTGCCGGCTCGGGCCTTTCCGGTGGATCCAGCGCCGTCGACGGTTGCATAGTGGTCAGCACCGAGCGAATGCGACAGATCACGATCGACCCGGTCGCCCGTGTGGCGGTTACTCAGCCCGGCTTGATGAATGCGGAGGTCAAGAAAGCCGCCGCAGAGCACGGACTCTGGTACCCACCTGACCCGTCGTCCTTCGAGATCTGTTCCATCGGCGGCAATGCAGCCACCAACGCCGGCGGACTCTGCTGCGTCAAGTACGGAGTTACCACCGACTACGTTCTCGGACTCCGGGTCGTGCTGGCAGACGGGACAGCGGTCAGCCTCGGAGGTCCCCTTCTCAAGGACGTCGCCGGACTCTCACTCACCAAACTGTTCGTGGGCAGCGAGGGCACTCTCGGCATCATCACGGAAATCACGTTGCGTTTGATTCCCGCGCAGCCGCCCGCATCAACCGTCGTCGCGTCGTTCGACTCGGTACAAGAAGCTGCCGACGCGGTCTTGGCGATCACCAGCAACATGCGTCCGGCGATGCTCGAGTTCATGGATCACGCCAGTATCAATGCTGTCGAGGATTCGGTACGCATGGGTCTGAACCGCAAGGCTCACGCACTACTGCTCGCGCAGTCCGACGCACCCGGCGCGGCAGGCGTGCTGGAAATCGAGACGATTGTTCAGGCGTGCGAAAACAACGGAGCCACCGAAGTATTCGCCACCGATGACCAGGCCGAAGGTGACGCTTTTGCGGCGGCACGGCGAGCGGTGTTCCCGGCCGTGCTCGCGATGGGAAGTCTGCTTCTCGAAGACGTGGGCGTTCCCATGCGCGCACTCCCCCAGCTGGTAACCGGGGTCGAAGCCATCGCAGACGACCTCGACGTCCTGATCTGCACGGTGGCGCACGCCGGAGACGGAAACACCCACCCGCTCATCGTCTTCGACCCCGCAGACCCGGACATGTCCGAACGCGCACAGATCGCATTCGGACGGGTGATGGATCTCGCCATCGCGCTCGGCGGCACGATCACCGGCGAACACGGGGTCGGTCGACTCAAGCGCGACTGGCTGCCGTCACAGTTGGGTGAAGACGTCATGGCCCTCAATCGCAAGGTCAAGGATGCGCTCGACCCGCTGGGAATTCTCAATCCCGGAGCCGTCATTGCCGTGAAAGAAGGCTCTCTCGACTAGCTTTCACGTCGACGTCGAACGAGTCACGTCATCGAGGAACCGTCGGGCTGACCGAACGGACCAGCTCGGCCAGCTGACGGAATCCTTCTGCTCGGCCACTCGACGAGCGGAACACGACGCCGATCGTGCGACCTGGAGCCGGCGAAGCGAAATGCGCCGTCGACAAGTCCCCGCGTCGAACCTCCACGGCAACAGCCGATTCCGGGACCAAAGTCACCCCGAGTCCCCCGGCCACACATTGCACGACTGTCGCGAGAGAGGTAGCCCGCGTGTCGCCGGCAAGCGGATGGGCGTCTACCGAACGGCACAGATCCAACGTCTGGTCGCGCAGGCAGTGGCCGTCGTCGAGCAAGAGCAACGGCAGCGCGTCGAGCACGTCCGCCGTGAGATCGACACGTCCGGCCAAGGAATGATCGTTCGGCACGACCATCACAAAATCCTCTTCGTACACAGGAACTTCCACCAGGCCAGGTGTTCCGGCAGGAAGCGCCAACACCGCGACGTCGAGCGCTCCCGATCGCAGGGCATCAAGCAAGCGCGCCGTTTGATCCTCGACTATTTGCGGCGCCAACGACGGCAGCTTCTCGCGCAGCTCCGGCAACAACCCCGGAAGAATGTAGGGCGCAACGGTCGGGATCAACCCGATGCGTAGCGGTCCGGTCAGAGAGTCGCCGGAGCCGGCTGCGCTCGCGACGAAACCGTCGGCAGCCTCGAGAATCTGCTTGGCCTGACCGAGCAAGCGCTGTCCGTCCGCGGTCACGAGCACACGCCGGGTACTGCGTTCGATCAGTCTGACTCCCAGCCCCGCCTCGAGAGCTGCCAGCGCCTGCGACAGTGTGGGTTGGCTCACACCGGAACGCGCTGCGGCAGTACCGAAATGCCGATACTCGGCCACCGACACAAAGGCACGCAGCTGTGACAAGGAAGGTTGATAAGTCTGATCAGACATGCCTATCAGTGTAGTGCCACCCATCACCTTTACCTTTTGAACGGTTTGATGCAGAATGGACTCATACCAAAAAGCGCCGGTCACAACCTCGACACTCCAGTCGAAACCGTCCGACCCGCTGACGGTGACAAACCCTCTCGATCCAGCACGTTCGGCCGTCACAGTCCGAACAGCCGGATCGTGTGCGCAAGAAATTCCTGTTCACGAGACACGTAGGAGAATGAGACACATGGCTCTGCTCACAATCGGCGACCAGTTCCCCGCTTACAACCTCACGGCTGTCATCGGCGGCGACCTGTCCAAGGTCGATGCCCAGCAGCCCGATGACTACTTCACCACCGTCACCAGTGACGACTACGCAGGCAAGTGGCGCATCGTCTTCTTCTGGCCCAAGGACTTCACCTTCGTGTGCCCCACCGAGATTGCTGCATTCGGCAAGCTCAACGAAGAGTTCGCAGACCGTGATGCTCAGGTTCTCGGCGCTTCCGTCGACAACGAGTTCGTGCACTTCCAGTGGCGTGCACAGCACGAAGAGCTCAAGACCCTCCCCTTCCCGATGCTCTCGGACCTCAAGCGCGAGCTTGCCGAGGCCACCGGCGTCCTCAACGCCGACGGCGTTGCAGACCGCGCGACGTTCATCGTCGACCCCAACAACGAGATCCAGTTCGTCTCCGTCACAGCCGGTTCCGTCGGCCGTAACGTCGACGAGGTTCTCCGCGTCCTCGACGCTCTCCAGAGCGACGAGCTGTGCGCATGCAACTGGAAGAAGGGCGACCCGACCATCAACGCCGGCGAGCTCCTGACTGCGAGCGTCTGAGTATGAGCGTCGAGAACCTCAAGAACTCGCTTCCCGAGTACGCGAAGGACCTCAAGCTCAACCTGAGTTCCATTGCGCGCACGACGGTCCTGAACGAGCAGCAGTTGTGGGGAACGCTCCTCGCAACGGCCGCAGCCACCAAGTCTGCGTCCACGCTCAAGGAGATTGCTTCCGAGGCTGCCGACAACCTGTCGGCAGAGGCATACAACGCCGCTCTCGGCGCAGCGTCGATCATGGGCATGAACAACGTCTTCTACCGCACCAAGGGCTACCTCGACGGTAAGTACGACGACCTTCGTGCCGGCCTGCGGATGAACATCATCGGCAACCCGGGCGTCGACAAGGCCGACTTCGAATTGTGGTCGCTTGCAGTGTCCGCGATCAACGGCTGCAACCACTGCCTCGAAGCTCACGAGAACACCCTCCGCCAGGAAGGTGTCGACCGCGAGGTCATCTTCGAAGCGATCCGCGCCGGTTCCATCGTCGCGGGCGTCGCACAGGCTGTCGAAGCCAACGAGATCCTCTCCGCCGCACAGGTCTGATCACTCGGACCTGAGTGCAGTTCGACGAGCCCTCCCCACCGTGAAGGTGGGGAGGGCTTTTCGCGCGCTAGGGTGGACCGATGGGTATCGAGGTGAGTGTGGTCCGGGTCTTCACGGACGAGAACGGCAAGCACGGGAATCCGCTGGGAATCGTCGACGCGTCCACGGTTGCAGAATCGGATCGACAAGCCGTCGCGAAGGAACTCGACTACAGCGAGACCATCTTCATCGACGTTCCGGATGACGGCGCCTCGCGTGCGCGGGTCCAGATCTTCACTCCGGCAGCAGAACTCCCCTTCGCCGGACACCCGACCGTCGGTGCCACGTGGTGGCTGGGCGAACAGGGCCGTCGCGTGAGCGCCCTCGACGTTCCTGCCGGCAGTGTCGACGTCCGCCAATCCGGCGCTTTGACGTGGGTACGCGCGCGTGCCGAATGGGCACCGGAATTCGCGATCTATCCGATGGACACGGTGGACGACGTCATCGACGCCGATCCGTCCGACTACGAGGCGGATCATTCGTATCTGTGGGCATGGCAGGACAAGCTCGAAGCTGCCATCCGCGCACGCATGTTCGCACCGGTGATGGGAATCGCCGAGGACGAGGCGACCGGATCTGCAGCGCTGCGCATCACGGACCGATTGAGGAAATCACTGCTCATCACCCAGGGACGCGGATCGGTGCTTCACACCACCTTCTCTCCGGAAGGTTGGCTCGAAGTCGGCGGCCGCGTCGTCGCCGAGCCGTCACGAACCTTGTGAGTACCCGGCGGGATTGCGTCCGGCCTCGAGGTCACGTGCACTCAGTGACACCGAGATCTCGTCACCGAGCGCAACTCCCGGCGCGAGGGGCAACTGATCTCCACTCCAGAACTTGCCCGGGTCGAACCAGTTGACACGACGATTACCGACGAGCAGACCCATCGCTTCATAGGTCTTGGCAACCACTTCGGCGCAGTAGGCGCTCTCGACGCCCACTGCCGATACGTCGGACTTCTTGCGCAGCTTCGGGATTCGGCCTCCGAACCAGCGCGAAGCAAGCTTGGCCGTCGACGGGAAAGGCGTACCGTCCAGCCGCGCGATCGTCTCGAGCAGAGCGTCTTCCTGCTCCCGGGTGACTTCGTGGTCGAGCTGGCGCAACCATCCACGCTGCCCGTACTTGGCGCCCCAGACCTGAACGGCCGATCGCAGATCGTGCAGTTGGACACCACGCTGGAAGCGTCCGGTCCACATGTCCTGCAGCGAGTGACCGAGTTCCGCATGCCACATCAGCGGCGGGAGGTCGTCGATCACGACCGACATTCCGACGTGGTTGACGGGGCTGTTGGTCAGTGTCTGAATGGCCCGGTCCGCCGTCGACTCTCCGCGGAAGATCCAGATGTCGCCCGTGCGGGTCGCCGCAGCGGCCTCGTCGAGACTCACCTGCGAAAGCAATCGTCGGTCCATGCCTCTAGCGTAGAGGGATGAAACTCCGTACTCCTCTGCGCGCCTCGCACGTCTGGAAACTGGTCGGCCTCGCCGGTGCAATGGGCGTTGCCGCCACCGGGGTTCTCGTTGCGCGCGACGAACGCCAGCGTCGGGCCTACTCTCCGGACGAAATTCGCTCGGTACTGCACGAGCGGTACACCCAGGCCTACGCCAAGCAGTCGGAACAAGAGGTTCTGGAACTCGAACCTGCACCCAACGCTGTGCGGCGCCGAATCGAGAAACTCTTTCGGCGCCGCAGCTGACTTCAGCCGAGGGCTGCGAGGATCCCTGCTGCCATCTCCGCGACCTGATCATCGGTCATGACGAACGTCGGCGAAATCTGCATCGCACCCTGACCCGCGGCGCGACCCGAAATACCGTGCTCACGAAGCGTCTTCACAAACGGCAACGCCTCCGCCGGATCAACCAACTGCACCGCAGCAACCGCACCGAGCCCACTACGAACCTCCGCCACCCGCGGATGCTCCGCCAACGGCTGCAGATGCGTATGCAACGACGCCTCCAAACGCTTCGACTCCGCGAGCAGATTCTCACGCTCGAGAATGTCCAGGTTCGCCATCGCCGCCGCAGCAGCACCGGCATGCCCGCCGTAGGTGTACCCATGGCGCCACCACGAACCCGCATAGAACGGCTCCGCCACCCGCGGCGCGATGAACACCGCACCCATCGGAACGTAACCCGACGTCAAACCCTTTGCCGTGGTCATCATGTCGGGCTGCAAATCGAAACGGGTGGACGCGAACCACTCACCACCGATCCGGCCGAAACCGGTCACGACCTCGTCGACGACAAACAGAATGTCGTGCTCACGGCAGATGTCACGCACCTCCGCCAGATACCCCTCCGGCGGCAGATACACCCCACCCGCACCGATGATCGGCTCCGCGAAGAACGCAGCGATCTTGTTCGCACCGATCTTCTCGATCAACTCGAGCAGACTCTTCGCATCATCCCAGCCGACGGTCGCCGCATCCGCCATCAGCTCGCCGTACCCCTCACGGTTCACCGGAATACCCGCCAGAGCCGTTCCGGCAACGTGCATTCCGTGATACGCCTTCTGGCGTCCGACGATGATCGTCTTCTCCGGCTGCCCCACCTCGTGCCAGTACCGGCGAGCCAGCTTCGCCGCAGTGTCCACCGAATCCGAACCACCCGAGGTGAAGAAGATCTTGCTCCCGGCAACCGGCGCGATGGCCGCCAACCGCTCGGCCAACACCTGCGTGGTTTCGGGAACGAAATCACCGAAGTTGGAGAAATGAGCGATCTTCGACAACTGAGCCGCTACCGCGTCCGCGATCTCGGTGCGCCCGTGCCCGACATTGGTGAACCACAGGCCCGCCGTCGCATCCAGATACCGAGTGCCCTCGCGGTCCCAGATGTACGCGCCCTCACCGCGTGAGACGACAAACGCGCCGTTCTTCTCCACAGCGCCCATGTCCGCGAACCCGTGCCACAATGCCGAAGCCATCATTGTCCCCTTCGAATACAAACGATGCTGGTGTGCAAACGATGTGCTGCGACTATATCGACACCAGGAATCCGCGCACGACGGCGCTCGCCCGGCACCGGCTTTCACGGGCGCACCCGTAATCTGTCGACCATGACTTTTGCCGACAATCTTGCAGCACTGCCCGCCATCGATCATCTGGCCGCCATCGAGGTACTCGACGCCGACGGAAACGTCATCGACACCGTGGAGAACAAGCCCGGAAAGTCCGGCTCGGTCAAGGTGTACAACCATCTCGCTCAGGTCTACGGCGCGCTGACACCCGAAGCCGCCTCGGCAGGATTGACGATCTTCGCCGAGCACACCGAGGACGCCCGGGCGAACCCCGGTAAGCACCCGAACGTGGACCGCCTCGAGCAGGTGCTCGCCTCCGGCAATCCCCTAGGACTTCGCAGCGTTCCGTCCGCGTAACCCGGCTCCCAGCCGTCCGACGGCATTGACCGCCAACGCCATCAGGGCCATCGCGATGCCCAGTACGACGAATCCGATGAACAGGGCCAGATAGCCCTGGTGGCGAGGATCCATGAACGGATACGGATACCAGTCGACGATCGGCCCTCGAATCAACGTGTACACCGCGTAGATCACCGGAAACAGCAGCCACTGCAGTGAGCGGGCTTCGGAGATCCTGTGCCTCGAAGCGAAGAACACCCAGTCGAGAAGCATGACCAGGGGAAGAATCCGATGCAGTGCCGAGTTGATCCAGGCATCGTTCAAATTGACGTCGATATCGGCCAGGAGCACGGCGTAGATGATCCCGGTGATCACCATGTACAGCGTCACCGCCCCTCGGATCGACTGCCACGCCTGCGATTGTGGATCTCGAATTGCACCGACCAGCAACACGATCACCGCAAGAATGTTGCTCTCGATGGTGAAGTAGCTCAGATAGTTCGACAGAGACAGCTCAGCCGCGTCACGGATCGGGATCCACAGCAAAGCGGCAAGTCCGAACACAGCAAACAACAGTCTCAGGGCTCGCACGGCGATCGGCGTCGACAAGACAGGCACCGATGACTCATTTGCGGTATTTGTCGTCACTGGTCGATATTTGCACATCAGCACGATCTGCGAGCGGTAGTTGTGAACGCGTTCGATAGGCTGTCATCAGCATGTCTACATCACCACCGGCCCCGCTCTCCCCCAAGCGGAGTGACCTGAAGAGCGCGCTGGCGCAGGTCTCACTCCGCGACGAGAGTCGACTCCGTCGCAAACTCGACCGTGCCCGCACACCAGACGCTTTGGTGGCGCTGGCCGAGGAAATCGAAACGGCGCGCACACGGTTGGCCGCACGCTCCGCCAATGTTCCCGCAGTCTCGTATCCGGAAGCTCTGCCCGTCAGTCAGCGCAAGGACGACATCGCGACCGCGATCTCGGAGAATCAGGTTGTCATCGTCGCCGGCGAGACCGGCTCGGGTAAGACAACCCAGATCCCGAAGATCTGTCTCGAACTCGGACGTGGCGTCCGCGGTTTGATCGGACACACACAGCCGCGCCGGTTGGCAGCACGCACCGTTGCCGAACGTATCGCCGAAGAACTCGACACCGAACTCGGCGACGCCGTCGGATACACCGTGCGGTTCACCGACCAGGTCTCGGACCGCACCTACGTCAAGCTCATGACCGACGGCATTCTCCTCGCCGAAATTCAGCGCGACCGTATGCTCCGACGCTACGACACGCTGATCATCGACGAAGCGCACGAACGCAGTCTCAACATCGACTTCATCCTCGGTTACCTGGCTCAGCTGCTCCCCCGCCGACCCGATCTCAAGGTCATCATCACGTCGGCGACCATCGATCCCGAGCGCTTCGCCAAGCACTTCGCTGTCGACGGTAAGCCCGCGCCGATCGTCGAGGTATCCGGGCGAACATTCCCTGTCGAAATGCGTTACCGGCCACTGACCGTCGAATCCGGCGACATCACCTTCGACCGCGATCCCGTCGACGCGGTCTGCGAGGCGGTCGACGAGCTGAGCGCGGAGGGCGAAGGCGACATCTTGGTCTTCCTCTCCGGCGAACGCGAAATTCGCGACACCGCAGATGCTTTACGCGATCGGCGTCTTCGCAACACCGAAATCGTCCCGCTGTACGCGCGGCTGTCTGCCGCCGAGCAACACAAAGTGTTCTCGCCGCACACCGGCCGACGCGTCGTCCTTGCCACCAACGTGGCCGAGACCTCGCTGACCGTTCCCGGCATTCGGTACGTCGTCGATCCGGGCACAGCGCGCATTTCGCGATATTCGGTGCGCACCAAGGTTCAGCGGTTGCCGATCGAGCCCATTTCGCAGGCGTCAGCTCGTCAGCGTTCCGGGCGTTGCGGCCGCGTCGCCGAAGGAATCTGCATCCGCCTGTATTCCGAGGAGGACTTCGAGTCACGGCCGGCATTCACCGAACCGGAGATCCTGCGAACCAACCTCGCATCCGTGATCTTGCAGATGACGGCCCTCGGCCTGGGCGACATCGCGGCATTCCCCTTCGTCGAACCGCCGGACCAGCGCGCCGTGAAGGACGGAATCGGACTCCTCGAAGAACTCGGCGCCATCGCGCGAGGTTCCGAGGCCAGCCACCCCGAACTGACGCCGGTCGGCCGCGAGCTGGCCCAGATTCCGGTGGATCCGCGGATGGCACGGATGCTGGTGGAAGCCAAGAACAACGGTTGCCTTCACGAAACCCTTGTCATCGTCGCGGCGTTGTCCATCCAGGACGTTCGCGAGCGGCCCGCCGAGTTCCAGCAAGCCGCCGACGAAAAGCACGCCCGCTTCAACGTCGAGAACTCCGACTTCCTGGCCTACCTGAAACTGTGGGACTACTTACGCGAACAACGTAACGATCTGTCCTCCAACCAGTTTCGCAAGATGTGCCGGAACGAGTTCCTGCACTGGCTCCGCATCCGCGAATGGCAGGACTTGCACGGGCAACTCCGGCAGATCACCCGCGGTCTTGGCTGGACAGTGGGAGAGACACCGGCAAGCGAGAACGCGATCCATCAGTCGCTCCTTGCCGGGTTGCTCTCGCATATCGGGCTACGCGAGGGCGAGAAGCGGGACTACCTCGGCGCCAGGGGCAGCCACTTCGCGATCTTCCCCGGATCGGGACTGTTCAAGAAGCCACCACGCTGGGTCATGGCCGCCGAACTCGTGGAAACGTCGAGGCTGTGGGCGCGCATGTCCGCGCGTATCGAACCCGAGTGGGCTGAAAAGCTCGCCCCGCACCTGGTGAAACGGACCTATTCCGAACCGCACTGGTCCTCCAAGCGCGGCTCGGCGATGGCATACGAGCGGGTCACTCTCTACGGAGTTCCTCTGGTAACCGGCCGCGCAGTGACGTACTCACGAATCGATCCCGAGGCCTCTCGCGATCTCTTCATCCGCCATGCGCTCGTGCAGGGCGAATGGCAGACGAACCACAAGTTCTTCCACGAAAACCGTGCACTCCTCGACAACGTCGAAGAACTCGAGAACCGCGCGCGCCGACGCGACATCCTCGTCGACGACGAAACTCTCTACGAGTTCTACGACGAACGTATCGGCCAGGAAGCCGTATCCGCCAAGCATTTCGACCAGTGGTGGAAGACCGAGCGGCGCAAGAATCCGAGTCTGCTGACTTTCACACCGGAAACGGTGGTCAACTCCGACGCAGCTGCAGTACTGGGCGGCGAGTACCCGGACGCCTGGCGCCAAGGCGACATGCAGTTTCCACTCACTTACCAATTCGAGCCGGGAAAGGACGACGACGGCGTCAGCGCGCACATCCCGGTCGGCCTGCTCGCGCAACTTCAGCCGGTCGGCTTCGACTGGTTGGTCCCCGGTATGCGCGTCGATCTCGTTACCGCTCTGATCAAGACGTTGCCCAAGAACATTCGACGCGCTGTCGTTCCGGCTCCGGATTATGCCGCCGCAGCATTGGCAGCAGTCAAACCTCGATCCGAGCCGTTGATGACCGCGATGGCCCGCGAACTCTCGCACTTGGGCGGGATCCAGATCGACGCCAAGGACTTCGATCCCGCCGCGCTGCCCGACCATCTTCGGATGACATTTGTCGTCGAGGACGAATCGGGCAAGGTGCTCGCGAAGGGTAAGGATCTGGCGCAGCTACGACGCACGCTCGCCCCGCGCGTGCAGAAGGAAGTGGCCAAGGCGGCAACCGGAACCGAACGGGCAGCGGCAACCGTCTGGACATCCGAAACGCTGGGCGCATTGGAACAGACCATCACTCGCTCCATCGGCGGACAGCAGGTGACCGGCTACCCAGCTCTGGTGCCGGAGAACGGCGGAGTTGCCGTTCGTGTCCTGAGTACGCCGGCCGCGCAGGCGCAGGCGATGAGGGAAGGTACGCGGGCGCTTCTCCTCGCGGCCGTTCCCACCCAACTCAAGGCAGTGACCGCCGGCTTGTCGAACACTCAGCGTCTGGCTCTCGGCCAGAATCCGGACGGCGGCTTGGAGGCCCTCGTCGAAGATTGCCGGGTGGCAGCTGCCAACGAAGTGATTGCGGCTCACGGTGGACCGGTACGCACGCCTGAAGCGTTCGATGCCCTGGTGAAGATCGCACGCTCCGAACTGGCCGGACGCGTTTCCGCGATCCTGCGCATGATTGTTCCGATCCTCGAACAAGCACACCAACTGAGCGTCGTGCTGGACCGCTCGCGCAGCGAGGCAGCCGACGACGTCCGAGAACAGCTGACCTCACTGCTGTTTCCGGGATTTGTCGCCGAACTGGGATCGGCCCGCCTACGCGATTTACCGAGGTATCTTGCCGCAGCAAAATTCCGTCTCGAAGCTCTGCCCGCAAGTGCACAACGAGATCAGCAGGCTATGGATGTCCTCGACCGGGTGTACGCAGCGTACGACCGGTTGTTGAGTTCGCTTCCCGAAGAGCGTCGCACTGCTCGAGATGTCGACGCGATCAGTTGGATGATCGAGGAACTGCGCGTGAGCCTGTTTGCGCAGTCCCTCGGTACACCCACACCGATTTCCGAAAAGCGAGTCCTGAAAGCTATCGAAGCGATCAAGCGTTGATGTTCGGCGAGAATTGCGCGATCAGTAGATTGTCTGAATGTTGACGTTGGTGAGGAAACCGCCAAAGGTGGCAACAGTGTTGGCGAACCCGAGGGTTACCAGGCTGTTCACGACTCCGAGAACTGCAACTAAGTTCATAACGCCTCCGTGAAGATCCGAGATGCGGACGAACGTACCTGGTAGACACTAAGCGAATAACGTGCCCGATTTGTTCGATTGTTCGCTTTGTGTTCTCAGCGTTACCTAAGACCGCTCTGTGCTCTCAGCGTTATCTGAGGCGAAGGCCTCAGTCGACGGAAACGGTCTCGGCGCCGGGAGCCTTCTCGGCGGCACGGGTCTCTGCATGCTCGCGCATGTCGGTGATCTCACGTTCGAAATCCGCAGCCGAGCTGAAGGACTTGTACACCGATGCGAATCGCAGGTAGGCGACTTCGTCGAGATTTCGAAGCGGATCGAGGATCGCGAGCCCTACCTCGTTACTGGGAATTTCGGCAGAACCCGAAGCTCGAACGGCATCTTCGACCTGCTGGGCGAGCAAATTCAGCGAATCGTTGTCCACTTGGCGGCCCTGGCATGCGCGACGCACACCTTTGACAACCTTTTCTCGGCTGAAAGGCTCCGTGACGCCGCTGCGCTTCACGACCGAGAGAACTGCCGTCTCGACCGTGGTGAATCGGCGGCCACACTCGGGGCACGAACGACGCCGCCTGATCGCCTGGCCCTCGTCGGCCTCGCGCGAATCGACCACTCGGGAATCAGGGTGCCGGCAGAACGGGCAATGCATCGGGGTTCCTTCGTTGTCGCCGAAATGGCCGCAACTCAGATTCGCTACCGACTGCAAATCCTCCGACGATTTACAGAGCAGATCCACGTACTCAACGCGACCACCCGAGGTGGTGGGACTGTCAAGTGGACAGCTTACTCGCTGTGAACGGACTGCTCTCACGCTCGGTACGCCCCCGCCCGGTACGGGGTAGGTCAGCGCCCCGAGGCCGGCACGATCAGCGTTTGTCCCACTGACAGTCCGGAACTCGACATCGCATTGAGATCCATGATCTGCTCGATCACCGAACCGACAGCCTGGCCAGGTGCAACCTTGGCAGCAATATCACTGAGGGATTCACCCGCGGCAACACGAACCACTTCGGTCGCGCCGTTTGTCGCAGCTACGTCACCACTCGACAAAGCGCCGATCCCCACCAACGCCAACACTGCGAATGCGGTGAATACGGCGCCCAGGAAAACCGTCTTCCAAGTGACATCCTCGGCGGCCACTTCATGTTCGACCCGTGACACACCGACCCTGTTTCGGTGCGCGAAACTTCCTCCGTACGGGCGTGACGAATCGTGCTCGCTGTCCCACCGGCGAGGAGATTCGCGCAATGAACGCGAACCTGAAACCGCGCCCACCGCCGGAACCCGGCGAACGACGGCCGCCTGCGGTTCGTTGTCGACGTCCCTGGCCACGCCATGCATTTCGGCCGCTCCGCGCCGTTCGAAGGACACAGCGTCTGCATCGGGCCCATAGAACGAGGGGTGGTACTTCAGTGCCGACGTACCGTCGAAACCAAACGCGTCGAAACCAATCGCGTCGTCGAAAACCCTGTTGCTTTTCAGTGCTGCGTTACCCATCGTGACCTCCGCTGGTCGACACCGATCGATGTGTTCGATCATGCGTTCGATGGAACGCATGTTCGAATTTCTACCACGCCTGGCCGACAATGTCTCTACTTGGAGCGACACGAATCGAACAGATGTTTGAAACCGCGAGCAAATCCGGCTAGATTCGTGTCAGACCACACAGCGGGAATTGCGAAAGCCTCCGTGTTTGTCGACAGCTCGAATGTTGGCAGGAGGCACCGACAGGTTTCTGCGCGACTTGCACCAGGCACTTTGCAGGCACTTTTGCAGGCTGTTTTTCAGACACGACTTCTTCAGACACGACTTCTTCAGACACGGAGGCAACAGGCCATGAAGGACGATCGCTCCAGCACAGCCGCGGAGGCAGGAGCTTCTGCAGTTCCGTCTCCGTCGAGCGAGACGCTCACCGAGCGTCAGCGGCGCGTTCTCGAAGTGATCCGCGATTCGGTGACGGAGCGCGGGTATCCGCCGAGCATTCGCGAAATCGGGGATGCGGTGGGGCTTACCTCCACGTCGTCGGTCGCGCATCAACTGCGAACGTTGGAGCGCAAGGGCTTCCTTCGACGCGATCCCAATCGCCCTCGTGCAGTCGATGTTCGGGGTCTCGACGAGGTTGCGGCCGATACCGCCATCGCGTCGGTGTCGAAGCATTCCGGCGAGTACAACAGTGCCGACCCGCTGCCAGAGCCGGCGTTCGTCCCCATTCTGGGCCGCATCGCTGCCGGCGGACCGATCCTCGCCGAGGAAGCTGTGGAGGATGTGTTTCCACTCCCCCGCGAGCTCGTCGGCCAAGGTTCGCTCTTCATGCTCAAGGTTGTCGGTGAGTCGATGATCGATGCAGCGATCTGCGATGGCGACTGGGTTGTCGTCCGTCAGCAGAACGTCGCCGAGAACGGTGACATCGTGGCCGCAATGATCGACGGCGAAGCCACCGTGAAGACGTTCAAGCGTACGAAGAAGGAGGTGTGGTTGATGCCGCACAACGACCTCTTCGAGCCGATTCCCGGCAACAACGCCGTCATATTGGGCAAGGTTGTCACGGTCATGCGGAAGATCTGAGTTCGCTCGCACCCTCGATCACAAGACTCTGGGCCCCGGCATCAGCCGGGGCCCAGAGTCTTTTCGTGACGATCAGCGGTGCATCACCCGAATCAGAGGTTCAACGAGCGTCCGATGATCTCCTTCATGATCTCGGTTGTGCCACCGTAGATGGTCTGCACACGAGAGTCCATGTACGCCTTGGCAACCGGGTATTCCTTCATGTAGCCGTAGCCTCCGTGCAGCTGGAGGCAGCGGTCGATGAGCTTGACCTGAGCTTCGGTGGTCCACCACTTTGCCATCGCAGCTTCCTGCACGGTCAGCTTCTCGGCATTGAGCTGCTCGATGAACTTGTCCACCAGGATGCGCACTGCCGTGGTCTCCGTTGCCAATTCGGCCAGTACGAATCGGGTGTTCTGGAAGCTGCCGATGGACTTGCCGAATGCCTTGCGGTCACGGCAGTACTGGATCGTGCTCTCGAGAACCGATTCCATTGCGGCGGCAGCAACGACGGCGATCGAGAGTCGTTCCTGGGGAAGGTTCTTCATCAAGTAGAAGAAGCCCATTCCCTCTTCGCCCAGCAGGTTGGCAGCGGGAACGCGTACGTCGGTGAAGCTGAGTTCGGCGGTGTCCTGAGCCTTCATGCCGATCTTGTCGAGATTGCGTCCACGCTCGAAGCCGGGCATGTCCCGCTCGACCACGAGGAGGCTGAAGCCCTGAGCACCCTTGTCCGGGTCGGTGCACGCGACAACGATGATGATGTCGGCGTTGATTCCGTTGGTGATGAAGGTCTTCGAACCGTTGAGTACCCAGTGGTCCCCGTCGCGAACTGCTTTCGTCTTGATGCCCTGCAGGTCGCTACCGGTACCCGGTTCGGTCATCGCGATCGCCGAGATCAGCTCACCCGACGCGAATCCGGGTAGCCAACGCTGCTTCTGCTCCTCGTTGGTCAACTCCAGGAGGTACGGCGCCACCACGTCGTTGTGCAGCGTGAAGCCGATACCACTGAAGCCACCCTTGGTGGTTTCCTCGGTGATGATCGCGTTGTAGCGGAAATCCTTGACACCGCCGCCGCCGAATTCCTCAGGTACCGCGGTTCCCAAGAATCCCTGCTTTCCGGCCTCGACCCAGACGTCACGATCGACGATGTTCTGCTCTTCCCACTTCTCGTGGTTCGGTGCCACGTGCTGTGCCAAGAACTTCTGGTACGACTCCCGGAAGAGTTCATGTTCCGGTTCGAACAGGGTGCGCTCCACGCCGACTCCTTGCAATTCGATATACGGCACTTCAGTGATGTACCCGGTGGGGACGATGTACCCGGTCGGGATGTTTTCGCTGAGACTGGGCACGCCGAAGTTCGCGGGCCCACGTCACTGCCTCCGACGGTAGAACCTGTTGCGATACCCGTCGATGACCCGAACGATCACGATTCGTGACTGTAGCGGTTATCTGTTACTCGAAGTACGGAATTTGGCGAGGTATCGCATGATCGGGTAGGCGACCAGGATGCCGATCGACCCCCAAGCGATGCCGCCCAGCTCGACCGAACCAATGGTCAGCGTCAGGTTCCCGATGCCGGCAACCAGTGCGGCAGCGGCGACGGTCAGGTTGACCGGATCGGTGAAGTCCACCTTCGCTTCCATCCAGATGCGCACACCGAGAATGCCGATGAGTCCGTAGAGAACCATCGTCGCACCGCCGATGACGCCGTTCGGAACCGTGAAGACCAGTGCACCGAATTTGGGCGAAAATGCCAGGATCACGGCGGTGGCGGCCGCTACCCAGTACGCCGCGGTCGAGTACACACGCGTCGCTGCCATGACCCCGATGTTCTCGGCATACGTGGTGGTTCCGGATCCGCCGCCGGCGCCCGCCAAGGTCGTGGCGAGACCGTCTGCAAACAGCGCATTGCCGGCCAGATCATCGAGGGACTTACCCGTCATGGCGGACACCGCCTTGACATGTCCGACGTTCTCGGCGACCAGAACGATCACCACGGGCAGCGCGAGCACGATCACCGACCAGTCGAACGACGGTCCGTGCAGACTCGGCAGCCCGAACCAGTCGGCTTCGCGCAGAGCGGACACTCGTTCACTGTCGAGACCACCGATGACCGCGGCGAAGACCCAGCCGATCACGACGCCGACCAGAATGCCCAACCGGCCGAGCAGCCCGGGACCGACGACCGTGACCAGCAGGATCGAAACGAGCGTCACCGTGGCGATCAGCGGCTGCGATTCGAAGGAGCCGACCGCCGTCGGAGCGAGGTTGAGACCGATCAGCGCGACGACGGCGCCTGTCACTACCGGCGGCATGACGGCGTCGATGACCCGGCTGCCGATCAGACGTACGGCGACGCCGATCAACATCAACACGATGCCGACGGCCATGACGGCACCGAGCTGCGCGGCCGGGCCTGACCCTGCTGACGCTGTCAGCGGCGCGATGAACGCGAAGGACGAACCGAGATAGCTGGGGATCCGGCCCCGGGTGATGAGCAGGAACAGCGCGGTGCCGATACCCGAGAACAACAGCGTCGTCGTGACGGGAAAGCCGGTAATGGTCGGAACGAGCAGTGTCGCTCCGAACATCGCGATGACGTGCTGCATCCCGATCCCGATGGTGCGCGGCCAACTCAGTCGTTCGTCCGGCGCCACGACGGCGCCGTCGGCGATCCGCTTGCCGTCTCCGTGGACAGTCCAGCCGATTCCGCCGGTCCCGGTCATTGTTTCTCGTTCGATCACAGGTCGAAATACTAGAGGTCAGGCGCTCGGTCTCCGACCGAGACCGACGAAACCACTTCAGCTGATTGCGTCAGCCGCCGCTTTGCGCGCTGCCACGGGATCACCGGTTGCCAGCACGGCCGCCGCAGCCGCCTCACATTGCGCCATGGTGACGGACCCGACCTTCGCTCCCACACCCGCGACCGACGCCGCAGCGCACGACAGCGAGGAAACGCCGAGACCGGCAAGTACGCAGGCCAACAGTGGATCGGCGGCCGCCTCACCGCAGACGCCGACACGCTTGCCTGCCGCCTGACCGGCCTGGGCCGTACGTGCGACAAGGGCGAGCACCGCGGGCTGCCATGGATCGGTCAGGTCGGCGAGTTCGGAGGACATCCGATCAGCGGCCATCGTGTACTGAGCGAGGTCGTTGGTACCGATCGAGAGGAATTCGACGTGTTCGAGAATCTGGTCGGCCAGCAGCGCCGCCGCCGGGATCTCCACCATGACTCCGGGAACGAGATCGCGTGCCCGCACCGCATCGGCAAAGCGTTTCGCCTCGGCCGGGGTGGCGATCATCGGCGCCATGACCCACGGGGACGAGTTGGTCGACGCCGCTGCTGCGGCGATCGCGTCGAGCTGGCGGTCGAGAATCCCCATGTCCTGCCAGGCGATTCGGACCCCACGAACGCCGAGGGCCGGATTAGCTTCCTCTTGGTGGTTGGCGAATTTGAGCGGCTTGTCCGAACCCGCGTCCAACGTGCGAATGATGACCTTCTTGCCTGCGAAGGCCTCGAGAACTTCGGCGTAGATCGCCGCCTGCTCGTCTACGGTCGGTTCGGTCTCACGGCCGAGGAAGCAGAGTTCGGTCCGGAAGAGCCCGATGCCTCCCGCTGCGGTCAACGCCGCGGCGCGAGCGCCCGCGCCGTCTTGAACATTGGCGAGAACGTCTACCGGCCGACCGTCCGACGTCCGGCCTGGTCCGGTCCACGTGCTGACGCGTTCGCGATCGATCCGGGATTGTTCGACCAGTTCGCGCGCCTGTTCGGGATCCGGCTCCGCGATCACGTCGCCGGTGGTTCCGTCGATCAGAATCGGTGTTCCGGCCGCGATGGATTCCAATTCCTTCGCAGCCACGATGCACGGGATGCCCAACTGCCTCGCGATGATTGCCGTGTGGCTGGTCGGGCCGCCGAAGATGGTCACGAGTCCGATGATCTTGGTTGCATCGAGGCCCGCGGTGTCCGCAGGAGCCAGATCGTCCGCGCACAGCACCGACGGCGTCTCGGGCATCGGAACTCCGGGTTCGGGCAATCCGGAGAGTTCGGCGATCACGCGGTCGCGGATGTCCTCGAGATCGGTGACGCGCTCGGCCATCACACCGCCGACCTTGGTGAACAGCACCACGAACTGCTCCGTCGCCGCGATCGCAGCCTGCACTGGGGGCACTCCGCCGGCGATCGACTTCTTTGCCGCCCCGATCCAGCCGCGATCGGCTGCCATCGCCGCGTTGGCCTGCAAGACCTCGGCGGCCGCGCCTGTGGCTTCGGCAGCCCGTCCGAGAAGGCGGTTCTCGACAGCCTTCGCTGCTGCGACGAAGGCGTCTGCAGCGGCCTCTCGATCGGCCTCGTCGAGTGCGGGCGCATCGGTGACGAGTTCTGGTCGGCTGGACGGCCAGATAGCCGGGCCGTAGGCAATTCCGGGCACGACGGGGGTGCCGTGCACGGTGATTCGGTTGAGCTGTTCGGTCATCTGTCCTCCTTGAGCGATGGGCCCGGTGTCACACCGGATCACCTCGAGCGCGTAAAGCCCGCACCTTCGTTGTGACGAAGATTACTCCCAAGTCTTGACATGTCAACACACTCGGGCGTAAAACAACATAAAGCAACATTCACTGTGATCCACAACGCACCGTCGGATCACATTTCGGAATCGGAGAGCACGTGTACGCGGAAGAACGCCAACAAGCGATCGGCACCATGGTGTCGCAGCGCGGACGCATGTCCGTGGCGGCGCTGTCGGAGACCTTCGGTGTGACCACCGAGACCGTGCGTCGCGATCTGGCCTTCCTCGAGCGGATCGGACAGATCAGGCGTGTACACGGCGGCGCCGTTCCGACCGGATCCCTCCATGTGACCGAACCGGGCATGGCGGAACGCGATCAGACCCGCGCGCAACAGAAGGACCGGATCGCCCGCTGCGCGGTCACCTATCTCCCTCCTACCGGCGGCAGCGTCATCTTCGACGCGGGCACGACTACGGGCCGCATGATCCCCGAACTACCGACCGAGAACGACTTCACGGCCGTGACCAATTCCGTGCCGATCGGCGCACGACTGGCATCGATGAACTCGATTTCCCTGATCCTGCTCGGCGGACGAGTACGCGGGGTGACGCAAGCCGCGGTCGGCGAGGACGCTCTGCGCCTGCTGAGCACGTTGCGGGTCGACGTCGCCTTCGTCGGAACCAATGCGATCAGCGTCGGGCACGGACTCTCCACCCCGGACAGCGAAGAGGCCGCCGTCAAACGAGCGATGGTCAAGGCCGCCAATCACGTTGTCGTGGTGGCCGATTCCAGCAAAGTCGGCCGCGAGCACTTGATCAGCTTCGCGCCACTCGACAGCATCGACGTCCTCATCACCGACGAAGAGATCAGTCCCACAGACACATCCGAGTTCCACGACCACGGAATCGAGGTGGTGATCGCATGATCGTCACACTGACAGCCAACCCGAGTATCGATCGGACCGTACAACTCGAGCAACGGCTCGAACGAGGCTCCGTCCTACGTGCCCACTCCACTCGCAGCGACCCCGGCGGCAAGGGGGTCAACGTGGCGCGTGTTCTCGCCGCAGCCGACCTCGACGTGCTCGCGGTGCTACCGGGAAATGGTGGCGATCCCTTGCTCTCGGCGCTCGCAGCCGGTGGGATTCCCCACATCGGCGTCGCCACAACGGGTCCGGCTCGCACCAACATCACCATCGCGGAACCGGACGGGACCACGACGAAGATCAACGAACCCGGCGCAACGCTGTCCGGTTCGACGCTCGACGCCCTGGCACAGGAGTTGATCGCCCGCGCCGATACCGCACTGTGGTTCGCGCTGTCCGGCTCACTGCCTCCCGGCGTTCCGCTGGGGTGGTACGGCGAACTGGTCGCCGCGCTGCGCGATCACCCGTGCAAGGTGGCGGTCGACACCTCGGACGCCCCACTGACGGCACTCGCCGAAGGCTTCCCCGGCTCGGCACCTGATCTGCTCAAACCCAACGGCGAGGAACTCGCGCAACTGACCGGCGTCGACGGCCACGTCCTCGAACGTGCTGCCGAGAACGGTGATCCCGGGCCTGCGATCACGGCGGCGCAGCGATTGGTCGATCGCGGCGTCGGCAGCGTGCTCGCCACGCTCGGCGCAGCCGGTGCCGTCCTCGTCACGGCCGACGGCGCGTGGATCGCCACCGCTCCCCCGATTGTCGCAGTCAGTACCGTCGGCGCAGGCGATTCATCGCTGGCCGGCTACATCCTCGCCGAAGCGGGCGGCGGCTCGGAATCCGAGCGGCTACGTCACGCGGTCGCCTACGGAAGCGCCGCTGCCTCCCTTCCCGGCACAACCCTTCCCACACCCGAACAGATCGATCTGGCAGCGGTTTCGGTATCTGCAGCAGATGCCGCCTCTCCCATCCCCGTCCCCACCGAACTCGCCTGACGCCCTAAGGAACCTGACATGTCCGATACCACCGCAGCCGGCAGTTCCGGCCCGGAGATCATCAGTCCCGAACTGATCTCACTCGACACCGACCTGGGTTCGACCAAGGAAGATGTCATTCGTTCTCTCGCAGCGCGATTGACTGCAGCGGGGCGGGCGAGCGACGCCGCGGGACTGGTCGATGCCGCACTCGCTCGCGAAGCGCAGTCCGCGACCGGACTGCCCGGCGGAATCGCAATTCCCCACTGCCGCGCCGAGGCTGTCTCGTCCGCGTCCCTGGGGTTTGCTCGACTCGATCCGAAGGTCGACTTCGGTGCACCCGACGGCCCCGCCGATCTGGTCTTCCTGATCGCGGCACCCGAAGGCGCCGGGGCCGAGCACATGAAGCTGCTCTCCTCCTTGGCCCGAGCACTCGTCAGGCCCGCGTTCGTCACGTCACTTCGTGAAGCGTCGACGCCGGACGAGATCGTGAGACTGGTCGACGAGGTACTCAATCCCGCACCGAAGGATCCTGCAACAAAGGCTGCGGCAGCGACACCCCCGGCACCTGTTTCCACCGGGAAACACGCTACCGAGGAGACCCCGGCACCAGCGCCCGCGGAGCGTCACATCGTCGCGGTCACCGCCTGCCCGACCGGAATCGCTCACACCTACATGGCGGCGGACTCACTCGTCGCCGCGGGTGAACGCGCCGGCGTCAAGGTGCACGTCGAAACGCAAGGTTCAAGCGGAAGCACCCCCCTTGACCCTTCGGTGATCGCGGGAGCCGCCGCGGTCATCTTCGCCACCGACGTCGGCGTGAAGGGCCGCGAACGATTCGCCGGTAAGCCCGTCGTCGCTTCCGGTGTGAAGCGGGCAATCAACGAGCCGGACAAGATGCTCGCAGAAGCGTTGCGCGCCTCCGAGAATCCCGCCGCCGCCACCGTTGACGGCACCGCCGCAGCGGCCGCGGATTCCGATGCCGGTTCCGTAGGATTCGGCACCCACCTCCGTCAGGTCCTCCTGACGGGTGTCAGCTACATGATCCCGTTCGTCGCGGCCGGCGGTCTGCTGATCGCACTCGGCTTCCTGCTCGGCGGATACGAGATCTCCGGTCCGGCCAAGGACATCGTTCTCAACAACTCGATCACCAACCTTCCCGACGGTGGTCTGGCCACCTATCTCGGCGCAGTGCTGTTCCAGATCGGTTCGTTGGCATTCAGCTTCCTGGTGCCCGCGTTGGCCGGCTACATCGCCTTCGCCATCGCCGACCGGCCTGGCATCGCTCCCGGCTTCACAGCCGGCGCGGTCGCCGTGTTCGTCGGTGCCGGTTTCATCGGCGGCTTGGTCGGTGGTCTCATCGCCGGTGTCGTCGCGCTCTACATCGGCCGGATCGCCGTCCCGCAGTGGCTGCGAGGCCTGATGCCGGTGGTGATCATCCCGCTGTTCGCGACGCTGGTCGTCGGAGCACTGATGTTCATCGTCCTCGGGCGTCCGCTCGCCGCGATCACCTCCGGTCTCACCGACTGGCTCAACGGACTGTCCGGCAGCTCGGCCATCTTCCTCGGCATCATTCTCGGCCTGATGATGTGCTTCGACCTCGGTGGACCGGTCAACAAGGCGGCTTACGCCTTCGCCGTCGCCGGACTCAACGTCAACGACCCGGCCACTTTGCGCATCATGGCGGCTGTCATGGCTGCCGGTATGGTTCCGCCGCTTGCCATGGCACTTGCCTCGACGGTGCTGCGTCCCAAGCTCTTCAGCGAAGCCGAACGGGAGAACGGAAAGGCTGCCTGGTTGCTGGGTTCGGCATTCATCTCCGAGGGCGCGATTCCGTTCGCCGCTGCCGACCCGCTTCGCGTGATCCCCTCGATGATGGCGGGCGGCGCGGTCACCGGCGCGCTGATCATGGCTTTCGACGTCACTCTCAGCGCCCCGCACGGCGGGATCTTCGTCTTCTTCGCAGTCGGCGGAATCGGCTGGTTCCTGGTCTCGCTCGCCGCGGGAACCGTGGTAGCTGCGCTCGCCGTCGTCGGAGCCAAGGAGTTCTTCCGCAAGGGGCCGTCCGATGCCGAACTCGACCCCGAAATCGTGCCCGCTGCGGCATGATCGACAGCAGGCAACGCTGCAGTCACCACCTGAGTCACCAGATCTGCCCGAACACCCCATAACGTCCGCAACGACAGTTCTACAACGAGGAGATCCCATGCCCAGCAAGACAGTTGCCGTCGGTTCCGCAGTCGGCCTCCACGCCCGCCCCGCCGCTCTCATCGCCGAAGCAGTCGGAGCCTCCGGCGCCACGGTCACCCTCGCAGTCGCCGACGGCGAACCGGTGGATGCAGGGTCGGCACTGATGATCATGACGCTCGGAGCCGCCAAGGACACCGAAGTAACCATCGAGTCCGACGACGCCGACGCACTCGCCAAGGTCGCCGAGCTGGTAGCCGCTGATCTCGACGCCTGACCTGATGTCAGTCGGTGCTGTGTAGCGGGCCGGACACTCTCACGGAGTCAGTGCGAGTGTCCGGCCCAGCCAGTCCATTTCGAGTTCCAGAGCAGTGCCCCACACATCACCCGAGTGCCCGCCGGGAAGGGTGTAGTAGTCCACGTTCATGTCGGCGGCGCGTGCAGCCTCGAACATGATCTCCTGCTGAGGGCGGTAGATGTCGTCGTCCTCACCCGCGACAAATACACCCGACAACTGCGGATACCGATTCTGCGCCATCAGGTCTCGGGCGTTGACCGCGTCGAACGCGCTTTCGTCACCGTCGAACATGGCCGCCACGGTGTCCTCGTGATCACCGGTCGACGGTTCGTCCTGGCCGGAGAAGTCCAGGAACGACGGGTATCGGTCCGGGAAGTTCACGGCCATCTCGATCGCGCATGTCCCGCCGTAGGAGAACCCACCGATAGCCCATTGCGCAGCGTCCGGATTCACTTGAAGGTTCGATTCGATCCAGTTCGGGACGTCCTGGTCCAGATACGTCGCGACGTTGCCGAGCGCAGAATCCATGCAGCCGGGGTTGGCGTCGTAGTCCCCCAACGCGTCGGGCACCACCACGACGGGAGCAAGCCCGGAATGCCTCGACGCATAGGCGTCGACGGTGGTCGCGAGCCGGCCACTGTCCAGCCAGTCGCTGGGGCTGCCGGGCTCACCCGCCACCAACACCAGTACGGGCAACTCGGCACGCGGATCGGCAAGATAGGCCGGCGGGAGATACAGCGTCGCAGGCCTCGCGTCGAATCCCGAAACGTTTCCTGGAATCGCCGCTTCCGTCACGACACCGTTGCTCGGCATCCGCACCGGAACCTGCCAATGAGTTTCGGTGGGCAGTCCCCGTTGTACCCAAGGTTCGGCCCCGGGGAGCGAATCGAAGGCAATGTTCTCGACCGACCCGACCGGCCAGTGCCCGACCAGTGAGCCGAGTGTGGGATAGGTGCCGGTCTGCGCGTTGACCTGACCTACTGCGACGATCGCGGCCAGCCCGGCGAATGCCGTCACCGAAAGGCCCCGCGCAAGCCCTGGGCGCCGAAGGAGAACGAGTGCGGCGCCGATGACTCCGAACATCGCCAGCGCTATCCAGACAAAATTCGACGCCGGTAGCTGCGCGGGCAGCGGCCGAAAGCTGAGCCACACGAACATCGCACCGGTGGCTGATCCGAGCACTGACAGACCTAGCGCGACCAACGCGGCCCGACGCGGCAACCACCGAAGCAGAAGCAACGTGCCGACGCCGACGATGACGGAACCCACGAGCAGCGCTGCGGTGATGTGTCCGTGCTCGAGTGACATACGCGAGAGCCGCGTCAGGAGTTGATGCCCGTGCATTCGTTCCAGTATCCACATCTACCGTCGGTCTGCGAATTCGTGGAATTATCGGGAATCAGCGGCGTCGTCGAAATCTCACGAATGCCGCGCCCCCGATCGCACATCCTGCCGCGACCAACCCGGCCCACACGAATGTCCACGGATCGACCCCGACACCGACCGAACCGTCAGACGAGTCAGCCGTCGCTTCTGTCGCGTCCACGAGCGCTCGCATCACGTACACCGGCGGCAACGCTCCGCCGGCAGATTCAGAACCGATCAGAACATCGCCCGCATCGTTGAATGCCACCGCCTCACCCTGAGGCTCCTTCGGGAGCGGGATCCGCAGCGGTTCGGTACCGGTGAGCGTCGCGCCGATTCCGCCGTCCACGACTTCGTACAGGTACAGGTCGGAGTAACTCCGAAGTGCGATCGCCGAACCGTCCGACGACACCGCTCCCCCGGTGAACATCACCGACACGGGCTTCTCCGGTCCGAGGGACACGGCTCCGACGCGCTCGAGCGGCGTCGGGCCGGGCTGCGCCAAGTCACTCAGTTTCTGATCCCCGACCGGTGTGTAGACACTGCTTTCGCCGAACAATTCCTTGGTCACGACAAAAACGTGGCCGTCGGGGTCGAGCAGTATCGACTCGGTGTCGTGCGCACCGTCCGGGTACGTGAGGCGGTGCAACGTACCGTCACCGGAATCGAGGTCCATCGTGATGAACGCCACTGTTTCGCGGGTCCGGAGGTTGTCACCGGTGTCCGACAGAACGAGCGTTCGCCCACTCACCGCAAGATCTTCGACGTCGTAAGGATCTATCGGGACCGGAATCTGTTTCTGGACAACACAGTTCAGGTCCATTTCGAATACGAAGTCGTCACTGCCGCCGTCACCCATCGCGTAGATCCGATCGTCGACGACGACCATCCCCGACAACTCCTGGAGCGCAGGATCGGTAGGCGTACAGAGTGGGGCGAACTCGCTCGGTTCGAACGACGACGCCTGTGCGAGCGCTCCGGGAAGCAGTGCGGCTGCCGTAGTCGCAGCAATCACCGCGACCACGGCCCCGAAACTACGCACTAGGTGCGTACTCGACCAATGCCGAGGCCAACATCTGTGGCACGCGTGCATGCACCCGCGTTCCCGCCTCTTCGTGAGTCGATTCCAAAATCGTTCCGTCCGAGTGGATTCGAGCCATCAAGTCACCGCGCGTGTACGGCACCAGCACGTCGACCTCGACCTCCGGCCGAACCAGCACCTCGCTGAGATGTGCTCTTAGTTCGGCGATTCCCTCACCCGTCCGCGCCGAGACGAACACGGCACCAGGCAACAGACCACGCAGTTGCGTCAACGTAACCGGATCTGCCGCGTCGATCTTGTTGACCACGATCAACTCCGGCGGAGCCTTCGAATCCGTCTCGCGCAGAACATCGGTGACGACTTCCCGAACAGCCTTGATCTGTTCTGTCGGCAACGGATCCGAACCGTCGACGACGTGCAGCAGCAGATCCGCGTCGGTTACTTCCTCGAGAGTCGAGCGGAATGCCTCGACCAACTGAGTCGGCAGGTGTCGCACGAAGCCGACCGTGTCGGTGAGTACGTACTCGCGGCCGTCGTCGAGTGCTGCGCGGCGAGTGGTCGGGTCCAAGGTGGCGAACAACGCGTTCTCCACGAGCACACCCGATCCGGTGAGCGAATTGAGCAGACTCGATTTGCCCGCGTTGGTGTATCCGACGATGGCGATCGACGGGATGTCGCTCTGCAGTCGACGTGTGCGCTTGGTGTCGCGAGCGGCCTTCATGCCCTTGATCTCGCGGCGTAGTTTTGCCATGCGCTCACGAATACGGCGGCGGTCCGTCTCGATTTTCGTTTCACCGGGACCACGCAGGCCCACACCGCCGTTACTGCCGGCACGGCCACCGGCCTGGCGCGACATCGACTCGCCCCAACCACGCAGACGCGGGAGCATGTACTCCATCTGAGCAAAAGCCACCTGGGCTTTACCCTCACGAGACGTGGCGTGCTGAGCAAAGATGTCGAGAATCAGAGCTGTCCGGTCGATGACCTTGACCTTGACGATCTTCTCCAGCGCCGTGAGCTGCGCCGGCGTCAGCTCACCGTCGCAGACGACGGTGTCGGCGCCGGTCGCCAGGACTACTTCGCGCAGTTCCTGCGCCTTGCCGGAACCGATGTAGGTGGCAGCGTCGGGTTTGTCGCGACGCTGAACCAGTCCTTCGAGGACCTCGGAGCCGGCCGTCTCGGCAAGTGCGGCCAACTCGGTCATGCTCGCCTCGGCCTGCTCGGCAGTTCCCTGCGTCCAGACGCCGACCAGGACAACTCTTTCGAGTCGAAGCTGGCGGTACTCGACTTCGGTGACGTCCTCGAGCTCGGTCGACAGACCGGCCACGCGGCGCAGGGCGCCGCGATCTGCGAGTTGCATCTCACCGGTCGACGGGTTGCCCGATGCGGACGCTGCCGTGTATTCGGCTTGCGCGTACTCGGACTGCTCGTGAGCGGTGGACTCTTCGTTTTCATGTGTGTTCGTCATACAAGATCCATGGTCCCACGAAACCTGGCCACGGTGCATCCGTATTTCCTGCAGGCGTATTTCCCGCGGGCGATATCACACAAGCGATTGCCACCACGCGTCGCTGATCGTTCCGCTCGCCACCAGAACCGAGGGCCCCCGCAACGACCCTTTGCCGCCTTCGACGGTGACCTGTACCTCGCCGCCGAGCACGCGCACCAGTACCGAGCCTTCATCGCGGCCGTCGTACCTCAGCGCCGCGGCCGCAGCTGCGACCGTTCCGGTTCCGCAGGAACGAGTCTCGCCCACACCACGCTCGTGTACGCGCATGTGGACCCCACCGTCGTGGATCGGCGTCACGATCTCGATGTTGACCCCGTGCGGGAAGAACCCGGGATCGAAGCCCGGAGAAACACTCAAATCGAGCGCACTCAAAACTTCTGCCGTCACGTGCTCGTCGACACACGCCAAATGCGGATTACCGACGTCGATGCCGACGCCGGCGAAGACGCGGCCGTCGATTGTTGCCGAACTGGTGCCGAGGTCCTTGATCGGGCCCATCGCCACGGTCACGTCACCATGTGTGGCGTCGTAGCCGTGCACCACGACCGGACGCGCTCCGGCGCGGCTGCCGACCACGAACTCGTCCTTGCTCTCCAAGCCCGAGGCCTTGAGATAGTGGGCGAATACGCGAACTCCGTTTCCGCACATCTCCGCGATGGAGCCGTCGCTGTTGCGGTAGTCCATGAACCAGTCTTCGGCAGCGACGCCGTCGGGCAGCGCACCGAGCACGCCCGCGTCCGCAAGTGCGCCTGCCCGGGCGACACGAAGGATGCCGTCGGCGCCGAGGCCACGCTGACGATCACACAACGCTGAAACTCGCGCCGGCTCGAGATCGACCCGAACGTCGAGGTCAGGGAGAACAACGAAGTCGTTCTGCGTGCCGTGGCCCTTACTGAAATCCATGGTCGCCATCCTATCCGGACCTGCCGACCGACTCACGCAGGTGACGCGGTGACCACGACGTTCTGTTCGTACGTGAAGCCGGACGGCAACGAGGGGTCGGGCACGGTTGCGCCGCCGCAGGTCACGAGGACCAGCCTGGGCGCACCCGTTTCGGAAAAGAACTCGGCCGGCAAAGCCACCTTTTCGTACAGCTTCAGGCTCGCTGCGTGATAGGTGAACATCGTTCCGGTGTCGTCGCTCACGTAGATCGGTGTTCCGGGCTTCATCTGGTGCAGCGCCCACAAGGCGCCGTGCGTGCGATCACCGTCGTCGACGTGGCCGGCAACAAGATTGGTGCCCTCCGAAGATCCGAACTGCACACCGTTGGTGAAATGCGAAACCTTGTCAGGATGCGGAAGGATCATTCCGCGGTTGGCGCCGAACCCACTGGTCACGATGTCGGCTCGCACATCGAGATCGGGAATCGCGAGCGTGTTCGGCGGCAGATCCGTTGGCGCAGGCGCCCACGTCGCCCCTGGATCGGTTGGAGCTCCCACGTCGAAGGGTGCTTCGGGAACAGGTGCGCTGATGGGCTTCCCGGCCGCCCTCACCGCAAAATAGACGAGCACCCCGCCGACCGCGAGAAATGTGACGAGCAGTAGGAGAAGCGGCAGCCGACCCGCGCGTCGGCCTCTCGGTCGCGCGTGTGTCCCGGTCTGCGCCATGTTCGTTGTCCTCCAGTCCGTCGATCGCGAAACGAATGGATCGCGAAAGAGCTAACTGTAAGATAGCTGATCGGGGCGATCGTGTTACAGGCCGCGATATGCAAGGGCAGCGAAGGCCGAGCGAGCCAGCTCCGGATCGGCACCGTCGAGCCAGTGCACGCGTGCGTCACGACGGAACCATGATCGTTGGCGGCGAACGTAGCGCCGCGTCCCGATGAACGTCCGTTCGAGTGCTTCGGCCAGATCGTATTCACCGTCGAAATGTGCGAGCACCTGTGCGTAGCCGATGGCTCGCGGCGCTGTGACGCCCTCACGCAATCCTTGCTCGACGAGTACGGCGACTTCGTCGACAAGTCCGCCTGAAAACATCAGCTCGGTTCGCAACCGAATCCGGGCGTCGAGTTCTTCCGTATCCCGATCCACGCCGAGAATGCGGGTTCCCCATCGAGGGTCACCGATCTGCGGCGCCGAGGCCGCGAACGGCAGACCTGTCAGCTCGACGACCTCGAGCGCCCGAACCATCCGCCGACCGTCCGTCGGCAGTATCGACGCCGCTGCTACCGGATCAGCAGCAACAAGCGCCGTATGCACCGCACCGACCCCACCGTCGGCAAGCACTGCCTCCCACTTCGCACGAACTTCGGGATCCGTTGCCGGAAAGGACCATTCGTCGAGTAGAGACTGGACGTACATCATGGATCCGCCGACGATCACCGGAACCTTGCCCGCCACGATCAGATTCTCGGCGATCGCGATCGCGTCGCTTTGATAACGCGCGACGGTGGCGGTCTCCTTCACATCGAGAACGTCGAGCAGGTGATGCGGAATCCCACGGCGCTCGGCCGGTGTCAGTTTGGCGGTCCCGATATCCATGCCGCGATAGAGCTGCATCGCGTCGATGTTGATGATTTCACCGCCGAATTCCTCGGCCAGTGCCAGCGCGAGATCGGACTTTCCCGACGCTGTCGGACCGACAACTGCGATCGGGCGAAGTTCTTCAGGGACGTTCACGGCCGCCACGTCCCGACGTGGTAACCGACGCCGAACGGCGCATCGCTGTAGTCGACCGTCGCGCGAGGATGGGCCGACCGAGACGAGCCCGTAAAGACACCGGCCAGGACCTGCCACGCCGCGCGCCCCTGGGCTCCGACACTGCGGCAGAGCCGCGGATCGAGAGCAAGCAGCGCCTCCGGGTCCCCGGCCGTCAGGGCGTCGTCGATGGCCGACTGCACACCCGCGGCGCGCTCGTCGAAGCTTCCTGGCGCCTTTGCCGTCAGCGTGGACGCACCGTCAGCAACGATCAGAAGCCCTTGCGGTCGGTTGTCGCTGTCGAGTTGCTTGCGCAGCTGCTGCCCGAATTCACGACATTCATTCGCCGACGCCTTTGCACTGACGACGTGCATGTCGACGGTTATCTCCACGTCTGTTCGGCCACGCAGCCAGCCGGCAACAAGGGCGCACAGTTCGAGAGATGGCATCGGTTCGCCTGCCGCATCCGCGTCCAGTGACGTCCGGACATCGGCGCCGAATCCAGCGAACGTACCGATCTGCCCACGTCCGACGCCCGATCGCCAGAGTTCGCCTGCTGCTTTCTCGGAGTCGACGCCGACGCCCACCCAGTGCACCGCCTCGTGAGCGAGCCGGCGCACGGCGGCTATCGCTGTAGCGCGCACCTGAGCGGACTCGGCCGAATCACCGGACAATTCCGGCACGAGTAACGGCGCCGAGGGGACGAGAACAGCGGAAGTCAACACAGTTGCCACGCTAGTCGACCCCGAGGTGGCGACCTCACACCCTCTTACCTGATTCAATAGTCGGAGAACGTGAGTACCGGGTTCAATGGAACCAGGAATGCGATCAGGCAGCCGTGACGCGCGGCAGAGACGAGGACCGATGACCGAGAACAGTGAACCCACCACCGGCGCCGACAGCAGTTCGGCCAGCCCGAGCCCGGCAGCACCCAAACCCGGCGCTCCCAAACCTGGTGGACCACGCCCCGGTGCGCCCCGCCCCGGAGCACCTCGCCCCGGACCAGCAGCCTCGCATGCCGTCACCGCCGCACCGGCCAGCGACCCGAGCAAGTTCGGACGCGTCGAGGAAGACGGAACCGCCTGGGTGAAGACCGCTGACGGTGAACGTCAGATCGGTTCGTGGCAGGCCGGCGACGCCACCGAGGGCCTCGCCCATTTCGGTCGTCGCTACGACGACCTCGCGACCGAGGTCTCGCTACTCGAGGCGCGACTGACGTCGGGCGCCGGAGACGCCAAGAAGACCAAGGCTGCCGCCATCGCTCTGTCCGAATCCCTCTCGACCGCTGCAGTGATCGGTGACCTCGACGCTTTGGCTCGCCGACTCGACGTGATCGTTGCCGGTTCCGACGAGGCCGCAGCGCACGCGAAGGAAGAGAAGGAACAGTCGCGCGCGGCAAGCACCGCCCGCAAGGAGGCCCTCGCAGTCGAGGCCGAGCAGATCGGCTCGGAGTCGACCCAGTGGAAGACCGCGGGTGATCGACTGCGCGAGATTCTCGACGAGTGGAAGACGATTCGCGGAATCGACCGCAAGGTCGACGACGCACTGTGGAAGCGTTACTCGAAGGCTCGTGAGTCCTTCAACCGGCGACGTGGAGCCCACTTCGCCGAACTCGACCGGGATCGTGCGAGCGCCCGTTCGACGAAGGAAGAACTGGTCGAGCGCGCCGAGAAGCTGTCGACCTCCACTGAATGGGGACAGACCGCCGGGGAATTCCGCGATCTACTCAGCGAGTGGAAGGCTGCCGGCCGCGCACCGCGCGAGGCCGACGACAACCTGTGGAAGCGCTTCAAGGGCGCTCAGGATGTGTTCTTCGCCGCGCGCAACGCTGCTGCATCCGAGCGCGATGCCGAATTCGAGCAGAACGCGGTTGCAAAAGAGGAGCTGCTCGCTGCCAATGCGAACATCGATCCGGCGCACGGACTCGAGAACGCCCGCGCAGCGCTTCGCGATCTGCAGGAGAAGTGGGACGCGATCGGCAAGGTGCCGCGCGACCGAATGCAGGAACTCGAAGCGAAGCTCCGGGCCATCGAAACCAAGGTGCGCGACGCGGTCGACGCCGAGTGGCGTCGCACCGATCCGGAAGCACTTGCCCGGGTCGCGCAGTTCAAGGAGCGGGTGAGCCAGTTCGAGGAGCAGGCCGCCAAGGCTCAGGCTGCCGGCAAGACGAAGGACGCCGAGAAGGCTCTCGCTCAGGCCAAGCAGTGGCGTGAGTGGGCCGAAGCTGCCGAAAGCGCCGTCAACGAGTAATCGACGACGAGCTGTAAAGACAACAAAAACGCCGGCTCACTCCGAAAGGAGTCAGCCGGCGTTGTCTTGTGCTTTGGACGGACGGCCTGCTGTGTCAGCCGACGTTCCATTCCTGATGCTTCTCGGCTTCGGCCGCAGCGATCCGGCGTTGCTCCTCGGCGGCGAGCTGAATGTTGGTTCGTGTCCAGACCACCTTGAGCCAATGGAACGTCAAGAACACGACGGCAAACCATCCGATGATCAGCCCGATCGACGGTCCTGCCACATTGAAACCGGCGGGAATGGTCTGACGCGACCAGACGGCCATCATGCCGAGAGCGCTCGCCACGGCACTGCCGGCGAGTGCGACCCAGGCCAGACTCCAACGCCGCGTGACCAGCGCGAGCATCGAGAATCCGATGCCGAAGATGACGACGAACCACACGAACAAGCGTGAGAACAGTGCAATCCGTTCACTTTCCGCGTCCTGGTTGTACGCGAGCACATCCCAGCCGTTCGCCACTCCCGCATGGGGCAGTGCAAGGGTGCCGACCAGCACGAGCACCGCAACCGCGACAACCATGGCGCGCGCACCCGGATCAATTTCTCCCGCGACCTTGCGTTCCGCGTCGTCGAGGTCCTTGCGGTAGCCCTCGAAGGCGTCGTCGCCCGGCTGTGGTGTCGTGTTCTCGTGTTGCGAGGTCATGCGTTGCATCCCATCTGAACGGGTTGTGGGGCCGGGGCACCGATCTTCGGTAGTCCGAGACCTACGCCGATGGGCGGGGTCTTGGGTGTGATGCCCTTTTCGAACGAATCACCGGCGCGGGTCCGACGGTGCGTGAGCACTCCGTCATCTGCCACGAGGTGATGAGGGGCTCCGTGGGTGACGACGACCGTCACCACGTCACCGGGTCGGATTGTGCCGTCGAGGTTTCCCTCGGGGCGGAAATGCACCAGGCGGCCGTCTCGCGCGCGACCACTGAGACGGTGAGTCGCCGCGTTCTTCCGCCCCTCCCCCGCTGCCACCAAGAGTTCGACCTCGGTGCCGACGAGCTTGCGATTCTCCTCGATGTTCACTTCTTCCTGAACGGCGAGCAATCGCATGTAGCGTTCCTGGACAACCTCTTTGGGGAGTTGATCGGCCATCTCCGCCGCCGGCGTGCCCGGGCGCTTGGAGTACTGGAAGGTGTAGGCGTTGGAGAATCGCGCCTTGCGCACGACGTCCAGCGTCTCCTCGAAATCCTCTTCCGTCTCCCCCGGGAACCCGACGATGATGTCCGTGGTGATGGCGGCGTGCGGCATTGCGGCGCGCACCTTCTCGATGATCCCGAGGTACTTCGACTTGCGGTACGAGCGCTTCATCGCCTTGAGAACCTTGTCCGAACCGGACTGCAACGGCATGTGCAGTTGCGGGCAGACGTTGGGAGTGGTTGCCATCGCTTCGATGACGTCATCGGTGAACTCTGCCGGGTGCGGCGATGTGAACCTGACCCGTTCGAGGCCGTCGATGTGTCCACATGCCTTCAAGAGGGAGGCGAAGGCTCCGCGATCGCGCGGTTGCTCCGGATCGGCGAACGACACGCCGTAGGCGTTGACGTTCTGTCCCAGCAGGGTCACTTCCGAGACACCCTCGTCGACGAGTGCCTGCACCTCGGCCAGGATGTCGCCGGGACGTCGATCTACTTCCTTGCCACGCAGGGCCGGAACGATGCAGAACGTGCACGTGTTGTTGCAGCCCACCGAGATGGAAACCCAACCTGCATAAGCAGATTCGCGCTTGGCTGGCAGTGTCGACGGAAACGCCTCGAGTGCGTCGAGGATTTCGACCTCGGCGCGCTGATTGTGACGCGCACGGTCGAGCAGCGCGGGAAGCGAGCCGATGTTGTGAGTGCCGAAGACGACATCGACGAACGGCGCCTTCTTGACGACGGTGTCACGATCCTTCTGCGCCAGGCACCCGCCGACCGCGATCTGCATGTCGGGGTTCGCCTCCTTGTTCGGGGCGAGCTGGCTGAGGTTGCCGTACAACTTGTTGTCCGCGTTCTCGCGGACCGCACACGTGTTGAAGACGACAAGATCAGGATCGGTGCCGGTCTCCGCCTTCGAATACCCGGCGTCCTCGAGCAGACCGGACAGTCGCTCGGAATCGTGGACGTTCATCTGACAGCCGTACGTCCGCACCTCGTAGGTGCGAACAGACTTCGCCGTCGGCTCCGGAACTGCAGTCGGCTCCGGAAGTGCAGGGGACATTTCGTCGATCAGTGACACGCTTCAGCCTAGCTCACGTCCACTACGACGTGTAATAACGCCCTGATAAACAGCCGAAACGCGACATAAACGTCGTCACAGTAAAATTTCCATTACATATGGCAAGAACCATGGCGAAATCACGGGCGTCGACGCAAACTACGCCTAAGGTTCTCGTTTATGACCCAAGCCGACGATGCGACGACGCCGACCACCTCCGGCGATTCCACATCCATGATTTCGATGACCTCGGTGAACAAACACTTCGGGGAACTTCACGTCCTGCAAGAGGTCAATCTCGAGGTACCCAAGGGCCAAGTGGTGATCGTCCTTGGTCCGTCGGGCTCCGGTAAGTCGACTCTGTGCCGCACCATCAATCGCCTGGAACCCATCGACTCGGGCACCATTGCCGTCGACGGCAAGACGCTCCCCGAGGAGGGCAAAGCACTTGCCGCACTTCGTGCCGACGTCGGGATGGTCTTTCAGTCCTTCAACCTGTTCGCACACAAGACGATCCTCGAGAACGTCATGCTCGCACCGATGAAGGTTCGCAAGGCGAAGAAGGACGAAGCCAAGAAGACGGCGCAGGCATTGCTCGAGCGCGTCGGTATCGCCAATCAGGCCGACAAGTACCCGGCGCAGCTTTCCGGCGGTCAGCAACAGCGTGTCGCGATTGCTCGCGCTCTTGCGATGCAGCCGAAGGTGATGTTGTTCGACGAGCCCACCTCCGCTCTCGACCCCGAGATGGTCAACGAGGTCCTCGACGTCATGACTTCCCTCGCCAAGGAAGGCATGACCATGCTCGTGGTCACGCACGAGATGGGATTCGCCCGCAAAGCCGGCGATCGTGTGCTGTTCATGGCTGACGGCCAGGTCGTCGAAGACACCACGCCCGAAGAGTTCTTCACCCATCCCAAGTCGGATCGGGCCAAGGACTTCCTCGGCAAGATCCTCACTCACTGATCACAGTCCCCTCCGACAGTCCTGTCCTCGTCCACAAGACAACTTGCTCGACTGCACCGTTCACCTCGGCTGCACCGTTCATCTCGACTGCACCGTTTGCATGTCGACAACTGAGAGGATCTTCATGAAGATCAATCGCTCCGTCCGTTTCGGAATCGGAATCATGGCTATCGCGTTCGCTGCCACGGCTTGTGGTGGAGGAGAAGAAAAGAGCGCATCGCAGAGTGCTGCCGACGGAACGCTCACCGTCGGTATCAAGTTCGATCAGCCCGGCCTCGGTCAGCGCAATCCGGACGGGACGTTCTCCGGCTTCGACGTCGAGGTAGCCCGGTACATCGCGAACGAACTCGGCGTGAAGCCCGAAGGAATCACCTTCAAGGAATCACCGTCAGCCCAACGCGAGACCCTGATCCAGAACGGCGAGGTCGACTACATTGTGGCCACCTACTCGATCACCGACGCACGCAAGGAAAAGGTCGGCTTTGCCGGTCCGTACTTCATCGCCGGCCAATCGCTGCTCGTTCGCTCCGACAACACCGACATCACCGGTCGCGATTCTCTCAGCGGCGGCAAGAAGCTCTGCTCGGTGACTGGCTCCACTCCGGCTCAGAAGGTCAAGGACTCCGTACCTGACGTCCAACTTCAGGAGTTCGACACCTACTCTGCTTGTGTCGAAGCACTGCGCAACGGCGCTGTCGACGCAGTCACCACCGATGACATCATCCTCGCTGGTTTTGCCGCACAGTACCCCGGCCAGTTGAAGGTCGTCGGAGAACCGTTCACAACGGAAAACTACGGCGTCGGCCTGGCCAAGGACGATTCCGAGACCCGCGGCAAGATCAACGACGCCATCGAGAAGATGATCTCCACCGGCGCATGGGAAGAAGCCTTCAACAACACCGTTGGCGCTTCGGGCTACCCCATCCCGGCGCCGCCCACCGTTGATCGTTACTGACCTGCTTTTTTCACCGTCAATCTCGCTGCGGCTCCCACTTCGGGAGCCGCAGCGCGTGACGCCACCAACGGAGATCCCGTGATCTGGGGAGACGGCAAGTGAACCTTCTGAGCAAGTACGGCGACCAGCTTCTGGAAGCCTTCTGGACCACGATCCAGCTGACATTTTTCTCCGCGATCGGCGCTGTCATCATCGGTGTGCTGATCGCGGCGATGCGCGTGTCACCGGTCCCGGTCGCCCGATTCCTGGGCGCCGCGTACGTGACCGTGTTCCGCAATACCCCCCTCACACTGATTCTGTTGTTCTGTCTGTTCGGTCTTTCGCAGACGCTCGGAGTCAACCTCGCCAAGTCGGATTCGCCGACATTTCTGGTGGACAACAACTTCCGACTCGCCGTCCTCGGCCTCAGTGTCTACACCGCCGCGTTCGTGTGTGAGTCACTTCGATCGGGAATCAATACCGTTCCGGTCGGCCAGGCCGAAGCGGGCCGATCACTCGGTCTGTCGTTTGCACAAAATCTTCGGCTGATCGTCCTGCCTCAGGCATTTCGCGCGGTCACAGCACCGCTGGGTAGCGTGCTGATCGCACTGACCAAGAACTCGACCATCGCCGCGGTGATCGGCGTATCCGAAGCGTCAGCGCTGATGAAGAAGATGATCGAAAACGAAGCGGCGATCTTCGTCGTCGGTGGAATCTTCGCTGTCGGTTTCGTGATCCTGACACTTCCCATGGGCTTGATCTTCGGCAAGCTGAGCAAGCGATTCGAGGTTTCACGATGAGCAACCGCGCAACAGTCCTCTACGACGCGCCAGGTCCGAGAGCGCGAAATCTCTACCGATTCGCATCCCTTGTCGTCGCCGCACTCATGGTCGCAATCGGTTACGTCATCTACCGCGCACTCGACGAAAAGGGCCAGCTGACAGCAGCGAAGTGGGATCCGTTCCTCGAATCCACCTCGTGGACAACGTATCTGATACCCGGCATCCGAGGGACGCTGATCGCGGCTGCGATGTCCATCGTCTTCGCGCTCATCCTCGGTTCTGCCCTGGGTATCGGCCGACTCTCCGAGCACAACATCATTCGGAAGATCTGCGGCGTCATCGTCGAATTGTTCCGAGCAGTACCGGTTCTGATTCTGATGATCTTCTCGTATCAGGTGTTCGCCGAATACGAAGTCTTCAAGTCCAAGTACCTCGCACTCGCCGCAGTCGTCGTGGGCTTGACCCTGTACAACGGGTCAGTGATCGCCGAGATCGTCCGCGCCGGAATCAACTCACTCCCACGAGGGCAAAGTGAGGCCGCCAAGGCACTAGGCATGCGCAAGACGCAGATCATGGTGACAATCCTGCTCCCCCAAGCGGTTACCGCCATGCTCCCGGCACTGATTTCACAGATGGTCGTGGCGTTGAAGGACTCCGCCCTCGGCTACCTGATCGGGTATGTCGAGCTGGTGCGTCAGGCCCAACAGCTCGGCACCTTCTACGGAAACTTCCTGCCGGCGCTCATCGTGGTCGCAGCGATCATGATCGCTCTCAACTCGGCTCTGACCTTCCTGGCAACCAAGGTGGAGAAGCGCCTGCGGTCCGGGAAGCGAAAGGGCAAGGGCCCCATCGCGGCTCCGTCCGCCGACCCAGCTGTTTCGGTTCCGGGTATGGACCTGACCAAGCCGTGAATCAGATGGAGCCGTGAGTCGAATCCAGCCGCGTTAGCGCGAATACACAACAGGGCGGGGGTACCACCGAATTTCGGTGGTACCCCCGCCCTTTTGTTCTGAATGCTGCACTTCGCTACGAGTCGGTGACCGCCGCCATCTCGGCTTTGACCACCTCGTAGGACATCCCCGCTGAATATCCCTTGCGTGCCAGCATCGAGACCAGTCGACGCGTGACCTTGTCGCGATCATCGACGGGCTTGTTCTTCAGCTTCCGCCGAACCAGCTCCGCTGCTCGCTCGCGTTCATCTTCCGGATCGATCTGTGACAACGCTTCGGAAGCGGTGTCCTGGTCGATTCCTTTGAGCCGCAACTCGACTGCAAGCGCACGCTTTCCCTTGCCCGAGTACGTATGCCGCGAATGAACCCACTGGTTCGCGAAGTCTGCGTCGTCGATCAACCCGATTTCTTGGAGTCGATCGAGGACCTTGGCAATGATCTCGGGCTCGAAGCCGCGCCCGCTCAGCTTTGTTTCCAGCTCGGAACGACTGCGCGCCCGGTCGGTCAGGAGGCGTAGGCAAGCATCTTTGGCCTGCGCCTCCGTCCCACCCTCTGCGCGTTGCGACGGCTTCTCGGATCGTTGACGGGATCGACGCCGAGGAGCGCCGTACTCTTCACGAGCATTCTCGCCGTTGTCACCGTCGTCGAAGCTCATGACTGAACTCAGAAGTCGGCGGGAGCTTCGTCGGTTGCAGTGACGTCAGCACCGATACCGAGCTTTTCCTTGATCTTCTTCTCGATCTCGTCACGGATATCGGTGTTCTCCAGCAAGAACTTACGAGCATTTTCCTTGCCCTGACCCAACTGGTCACCTTCGTAGGTGTACCAGGAGCCGGACTTGCGGATGAACCCGTGCTCGACACCCATGTCGATGAGCGAGCCTTCCTTGCTGATGCCCTGGCCGTAGAGAATATCGAACTCGGCCTGCTTGAACGGCGGCGCGACCTTGTTCTTGACGACCTTGACGCGAGTGCGGTTACCCACTGCGTCGGTACCGTCCTTGAGAGTTTCGATACGACGGATGTCGAGGCGGACCGAAGCGTAGAACTTCAGTGCCTTACCACCGGTGGTGGTTTCGGGAGAACCGAACATCACACCGATCTTCTCGCGAAGCTGGTTGATGAAGATGACGGTGGTGCCCGAGTTGTTCATGGCACCGGTGATCTTGCGCAGCGCCTGACTCATCAGTCGAGCCTGCAAACCGACGTGGCTGTCACCCATCTCGCCTTCGATCTCGGCGCGAGGAACAAGAGCGGCCACGGAGTCGATCACGACGATGTCGAGGGCGCCTGAACGGATCAGCATGTCGGTGATTTCGAGGGCCTGCTCACCCGTATCGGGCTGCGAGACCAGGAGTGCATCGGTATCGACGCCCAGCTTGGCTGCATAGTCGGGATCGAGTGCGTGCTCCGCGTCGATGAACGCCGCGATGCCGCCGTTGGCCTGAGCATTGGCAACTGCGTGCAGTGCCACGGTGGTCTTACCCGAAGATTCCGGGCCGTAGATCTCGATGACGCGGCCACGCGGCAGTCCGCCGATACCCAGCGCGACGTCGAGCGCGATGGAACCGGTGGGAATGACGGCAATGGGCTGGCGGACACCCTCACCCAGGCGCATCACCGAACCCTTGCCGAAGTTCTTGTCGATCTGCGCCAACGCGAGGTCGAGTGCCTTGTCCCGATCAGGTGCCTGTGGTGCCATCGTGATCCCCATCCTTGTTTCAGTCTTCAGTGCCTGCCTGAGCAGACTCCGTCTCTTCAGCGCCTGCCTGAGCCGACCCTGTTGGTGTGTTGCGATCAGAGTAGATCCGGCCACCGACAGACTTTTCGATCTTGCTTTAGCGCTTGTCGATCACCGCGTTTGTAGGTCACCGCGTTTGTAGAACATCGAAAGTTCGCAGTTACCAAAGAAGCGTCACCACCGAACAGGTTCAGCATAGACGAACACGTGTTCGAACAGAAGATGGGAGACGTTCGACACGCCGAAGAATCAGCGGCGGGCGGGTGGTACGTCGAACTCCACACAGAGCGCACGCCACACTTCGCGAGGCTCCCAGCCTGCTTCGACGGCCTCCGCGGCAGTCATTCCGTCGAGACTCTGGAGTACATGGTCGATCAGCATCGAGTCGCCTCGTACCTGCCCGAACTCTTCGCGCACCATTTCATGAAATTCGGTCAACCGCACAGCCGCCACCGTAGTCCACAGAGCGGTGCACCTGCATTCAGGCGCAACGTGCTCACGCCGTCACACCTCCGTTGACCACCTGTCGGCACACCGCCACCGGATCGGTGACCTGCGACGCAGTCGCGGCAGCCGCTCTCGCAGCTTCCGCGAATCGTTTGTCGGAGAGCACCTGCAGTACGGCATCGCGAATCGACTGAGCATCTGCGGGCCGCACGATCACCGACGTCCCTGCCCGCGCAGCGCGATTGGCCAACTCCCACTGGTCCCCGCCCCCGGGAACGACGACCGTCGGCACGCCGGCCAGCAGGGCCTTCGCCAACATGCCGTGCCCGCCGCCACATACCAACACCGACGCGTCACGCAGCATCGCGTCCTGGCGTCCGAGACCTGCACGAACCCAATCAGGATGCTCACCTTCAGCCCCGTCGAGCATCGACGCAATCAGCCGCACACCGGCTCCGCCGAGTCCTTCGACCGTGCCCTCGAACATTCCCACTGCGCCGGTGTGCGCCGTGGAGGGCGCCACCATAACCAGCGGTTCGTCACCTGGCGGTGGATCCAGAATCACCTCGGTCGGCTCCCACAGAAGCGGTCCGACGACGTGAGCGCGCTCCGGCCAGTCGGGGCGAGGCACTTCGAGTGCCGGAAGTGTTGCGATCAGCCGCGCTTGCGGACCGGGATCCAGAGCGGGCAGTCCGACACCGACACGGGCCTGGGATCGCTGGGCCAACCCTTGCTTGATCGAACGTCCCGTCGCTGCGCGCATCAGGGTATCGCGGAGTCGACCACGAATTCCGACGCCGGGAGCGAGCCCACTGCCGATCGGCGGCAACCCCCGTGAAGGTGAGTACAGCGGGTGAGGCGAGAGTTCCACCCAGGGGATGCCAAGTCTTTCGGCGGCCAATCCGCCTCCGGCAGTGAGGATGTCGGAAACGACGAGATCCGGGGAGACGGATTTCAGGTCGGGAAGCAGTTCGGTGGAAATATAGGCGGCGCGCGAATGAATCCGAGCGCCTGCATCAAGATCGTCGTCTCCCGGCCGCGGGGCCAAGCCCTTGAGCGGCTCGGCTTCCACGCCGGCTGCTCGCGCTGCCTCGACCCACCGGGTCCCCGTGTACAGGATCGGTTCGTCGCCGGCCTGGATCAACGCCAGCGACAACGCTATTGCGGGAAAAGCATGACCCGGGTCCGGCCCGGCAACAACGGCTACACGCACCGGATCAGAGTGTCACACCGAGTGAAAGGCCTGTTCCGCCGCACCCCGTGCGCGTTCGCGATCCGAAGCCACCAATCCGATTCTCGTCCTGCGATCGAGGACGTCGTCGACGTCGAGGGCGCCTTCATGCGACACCGCGAAATCGAACTCGGCACCGCAGATCTCCAAGTCCGCAACCGACCGGAGACGATCGCCGCTCGCCGCGGCAACGACCTCGGCCTCGGTGCCGTATCGCGCCACCAATGACGCGGGTGCCTTGATCTTCTTCAATTCCGCCGGTGATGCAGCGCCTACCAGCGGCAACGCGCGTGTCCGACATGCCCCGGCGCTCAGCGACCCGACCTCGACCGCAGCGTCGACGGCGTCTTCGGCCATCTTGCGGTACGTCGTGAGTTTTCCGCCTACCACCGTGACCAAGCCCGAGTCCGAACGGACTACAGCGTGATTGCGCGAGAGGTCGGCCGTCGAGCCTTCACCGGTGTCCAGCAGCGGACGCAGACCCGCGAAGGTCCCCAAGACGTCCCCACGGGTCAGCGGAACTTCCAACGCCGTGTTCACGGTGTCGAGCAGGAAGTCGATCTCGTCCTCTGACGCCGACGGCACGTCTGGCACCGGTCCCGGCGCTGCTTCGTCGGTCAACCCGAGGTAGATCCGGCCGAGCTGGGCGGGCAGGGCGAAGACGAAACGGTTGGTCTCGCCGGGAATCGGCACGGTCAGCGCTGCCGTGGGGTTCCCCAATCGCGCTGCATCGAGCACCAGGTGCGTCCCGCGGCTGGGGCGGAGGGTGATGCTGGAGTCGACCTGATCAGCCCAGACACCGGTCGCATTGACCACGACGCGGGCACGCATCAAGAACTCGGATCCGGTCAACTCGTCGCGCAAGGTGGCCGACGTTCCGGATACGTCGTATGCACCGACGCGGGTCAGGATTCGCGCGCCGTGCGACGCTGCGGTTCTGGCGATACCGACGACGAGGCGGGCGTCGTCGATGAGCTGCCCGTCGAACGCGGTCAAGGCGCCTCGTAGGTTCTCCTGCTTGACCGCGGGAGCCAATTCGCGCGCCCGCGCAGCGCTGACCGTCCGTGATCTGGGCAGCACCGAAGCCGGGGTTCGCGCCGACATGCGCAGAGCGTCACCGGCCAGGAAACCGGTACGCACCAGGGCCTTCCCGAAGAACGACGTTTCGGGCAACAGCGGTACGAGTTGAGGCATGGCGCGAACGAGGTGCGGCGCGGTGCGCGTCATGAGGATGCCGCGCTCGACCGCACTTTCACGCGCTATACCGACATTGCCGGAAGCCAGGTACCGAAGGCCGCCGTGTGCGAGTTTCGAACTCCAGCGGCTGGTGCCGAACGCGAGGTCGTGCTTTTCGACCAGCGCAACACTGAGCCCACGAGTCACGGCGTCGAGAGCGACACCGACACCGGTGATTCCGCCGCCGATCACCAGGACGTCGACCGAATCGCCGTTCGCCAACTGCTCGAGTTCACGAGTACGCCGTTGTGCGTTGAGCGCTGAATCGCTGCCTGCTGAATCTAGGGGGCTCACAGCTATTCTCCCGAATTCTTGACGGGTGCCAGATAAGCAGCGACCGCATATCGAAGTTGCTCGACCGACGCATCGGAGGAAAGCTCCGGCTCGAGAGTCGGCGCAGAAATGACGACGGACTGAGCCATCAGTAGAACCATCGCCGCGATCTCGTTGACGCTTCCCTCGCGAATCGAACCATCCTGTTGGCCGGCCGCGACAACGGATGTGATCAGCTCGAGAATCGACTTCTGGCTCGCGCCGAGCCGGTCCACGATGTAGGTCGTCAGCAATTCTTGATCGGCTTGCCGAATTTTCACGAAGAGCGGATGGTCGCGAATCTGGCCGACGACGTCACCGATCGCCTCCACGAGCAACGTGCCGGCAGACCCGTTGAAGGTCACCTCGGGCAGCACCGATCGGATCTCCCGGGTGAGCAGGTCCGCGACGACAGCTCGCGTGTCCGGCCATCGCCGGTAGACCGTCGGTCGGCTCACGCCGGCCCGACGCGAGATCTCGGCAAGTGTGGTTCGCTGCATTCCGAAATCGAGGACACACGACCTTGCTGCGTCGAGAATCACGTCGTCGATCTCGCGGCTGGGGATGCGCTGACCATCTGCCTTGCGAGGGGCAATTGAGTCATCTGCGTTACGGATTACCATCGTGTGTAACACAATACCGGACAAGTCACCGGTAATCCCGTCGGGACTTGCGATTTCTCTCGCTCAGAGATCATCAGAAATAGTACAACTCGAAACCAACTGCTCGCTCGGCGTCGAAACCAGGCTTCGGTCCGCTGACCATGTCGATCTGTGCGCGCGCCTGTTCCCGGATCGGCGTGGAACTCAGCGCCGCCAGATATCGCGCATGTTCCGCGAGCGAATCCACGGCGCGATCGACCGTCGACGTCACGTCGACGCAGTGTGTGGGAGTCATCGTATTAACCGCAACCCACCGAACACCGGACCACGGCGCCAGTCCCTGCGCTGTCAAAGAGGGAAAGATCCATTCGTTCGCTGCGTCGGCAGTTGCGTCGAGAACGCTGATCCCGAGTGCACGGTGATCTGCGCTGTTCAGATAGCCGGGGCCCCAGGTGTGGGAGAAGTTCATCGTCACCACCAATTCCGGACGGTGGCGGCGAATTGCTGCGGCGAGAGTCGAGCGCAACTCCAAGCCTTCCACGAGACGACCGTCGGGCAGGCCGAGGAACTCCACCTCACCGACACCGACGATCGCGGCCGAGCGACGCTCTTCTTCCTCGCGGATCGGGCCGGACTCCTCGGGCGACAGACCGGCGATTCCGGCCTCGCCGCGCGTGGCCAGGATATATCGCACGTCTTTGCCGCGATCGGTCCACTGCGCCACTGCTGCGGCTGCGCCGTATTCGATGTCATCGGGATGCGCCACGATGACAATCGCGCGCTGCCAGTCCTCGGGGAAGTTTTCCATAGGGCAGATCTTGCCCGTCAGAACCGCGAAGCGGGCGAATTGTCGTCACTTCCCGACATCGCCTTCACCAGGAAGTAGATTCCGAAGCCGACAGCGCCGACCACCAGAACCCAGAAAAGCCCCTTGATCAGCGCACCGACCACCGCGAGTGCGACCCACACCAGTACGACGGCCAAGACGATCTTCCAAAACATGCTTACCTCCAACGTGCCGTTGAATAATCAGTCGAATCGGACAGGTGCTGCGTCGTCCGTAGAACCAGCCTGACAGGTCTGGCGTGACAAAGCAGCAGCTCAGCGGCAAGTTCAGGTAAAGATCAGGGTTCACCCCGAGACCGGCCCTCACGCAGGTCAGGTGTCCAACCCATGGGTGCCTGCTCCTGGCGTAAACTCGCGAAGTTCGATCCCGTATGCCGAAGGAGCACGTCCGCAGTGTCTACGACCCGTTTCCCCGCTCGCGATCTCGCGCATGTAGCCGTCTTCGCCGCACTCATCATCGCGCTGGGCCTACCCGGGTCGATCAACATCGGCATTTCCGGCGTGCCGATCACCCTTCAGTCCATGGGCGTCATGATGGCCGGCGCTCTACTCGGACCGCGCAAGGGTGTTCTCGCCGTCCTGACGGTCATTGCTCTGGGATTGGTCGGTCTACCGGTCCTTGCCGGCGGTCGCACCGCACTCGTGTCTCTATCGAGCCCGACAGCCGGATTCCTCATCGGTTGGATCCCGACGGCATTTGTCATCGGATGGCTGACCGCCAAGATGCTGCCCAAGTACCGGATCATCGCGGGCATCGGCATCAACCTTCTCGGCGGCGTCGTCGTTCTCTACGCGTTCGGCATCGTTGGAATGATGGTCCGCGGACACATGAGCTTCGTTGCCGCATGGTCGGCCAACGCCGCCTTCATCCCGCTCGACGCCGCAAAAGCAGTCGTCACCGCGTTGGTCGCGTCCCAGGTTCACCGGGCATACCCGGCACTACTGCGCGACTCGGTGATCTCGTCGAACAAGACCGTGGTGGCGAATTGATCTCCGATGAGTGAGATCGTCTTCGAGAACGTCGGACACAGCTTCGGTGAACGAACGGTCCTGCAGCAGATAGATCTGCGACTGAGCGAGCAGCGAATCGGAATCGTGGGTGCGAACGGAAGCGGCAAGTCGACGCTCGCTCGCATGATCAACGGACTGGTCGTTCCGACGGAAGGACACGTCCACGTCAACGGCTTGGACACGGCGAAGAAGGGCCGCGACGTACGCAAGCAGGTCGGATTCGTCTTCACCGATCCCAACCACCAGATCGTGATGCCGACGGTTGCCGAGGACATCGAATTCTCGCTCCGCCGTAGCGGATTGGGCAAAGCCGAGCGCGCCGCAAAGGTGGCCTCGGTGCTCGAACGCTACGGCCTCGCCGGGCACGCCGACCATCCCACCCACCAGCTTTCGGGCGGGCAGAAACAGCTCCTCGCGCTCGCGGCCATCATGGTGACGGAACCGAACGTACTCGTCGCCGACGAACCCACCACGCTCCTCGATCTTCGCAACTCTCGGCTGATCAGCTCGGTATTCGAGTCACTCGATCAGCAACTGATCGTCGTGACCCACCAACTCGATCTCCTCGAGTCCTTCGAACGGGTGTTGGTCGTCGACCAAGGCCGCGTCGTCGCTGACGGTTCCCCCGCCGACTCCATCGATCACTACCGGTCGTTGGTCTCGTGACCACTCTCGGCGTCTACCGTCCGGGCCGCTCACTCCTGCACCGGATGCCGACGGGAATCAAGCTCTTCGCCTTGGTCGTGGCCATCCTCGCCGTCTCGATCTTCGTTCGTGAGCCGTGGCAACTGGCAGCTCCCACGATCGTCGTTGTGGCCCTGTACGCGGTTGCGCGCATTCCTCCGATGACTGCGATCCGGCAGCTGCGTCCGGCGCTGTGGATGTTGCTCTTCATCGGGGCGTTCCAGCTGGTAGTCGCGGGATGGCAGCGAGCGGCCGTCGTGTGCGGGGTTCTGATCATTTCGATCGCCTTCGCGGCGATCATGGGTCTGACCACACGGATCTCCGAGATGCTCGACGCGATCACCCGGTTCCTGACACCCTTGCGACGCTTCGGCGTCAATCCCGAACGGATCGCTTTGCTCCTCGCAATGACGATCCGGTGCATCCCGCTGATGTTCGAGGTCATCACACAGGTGTCCGAGGCACGCAAGGCGCGAGGGCTCGGATTCTCGCTGCGATCCTTCGCAGTTCCGGTCATCGTCGGCACCCTGATGACCGCGGACGCAATGGGTGAAGCGTTGGCGGCCCGCGGCGCCGACGACTGAGATTTCGAACAGGGTGCATCGATCAGGCGCGAGGACCGATCAGTTGTACTTGCGGGTGATGTCGTCCACCTCACCGATGGCGTCGGCAAGCGCCGAGAGTCGCTCGGCGGCCGCGTGCAGCGCCGAGAGTTCTCGGTTGAATCCCACCAGAGCCGAAGGGCTGTGAGGCGCTGTCAATGCAGCTGCGGAGGTCACCAGATCCTCGTACTGATCCAACCCCGACTGCAACTCACGAACTGCGCCGTCAATGGTGGGATCAAGAGGTTCGGTCACCTTGGGTGTAGCGGCCACGGCGCGTTCCATCGCGACGACATCCGAAGACACCGCGAACATCGCTCTCAATGCCGAATCGGCGGTAACAGTGATTTCGTCCAACTCACCGGGGTCGATGGTGTCGGCGCGCCTGAGCACACTCAAGATCTCGAACAACGAAGTCTCGGCGCCGATGAGGCGAGACATCGGGATGAACGCGCGAGACGACGACGGTGGCAAGCGCCGGCGAATCGGCGCCGACGGCGGTGGGCCGGAACTCATCGAACGGTAACGGCCGACCGCGATGACGGCGGGAACCGCGAACAGTGCCGCTCCCCCGCCTGCCACGACCACCGACCACTCGGGGGCCGACGCAACAGCAAGGCCGGCCGTGCCGACCACTGATCCGCCGGACATGAAACCCCAACGCTGAGCGCGTCGACGTGCACGGGCACGTTTGCGCTCGAATTTGGCGCGCGGGTCCTGCCACCGCCGAGCGGCATCCGCCGCAGACAGTCCGACCTCGCGCAATGTGTCCGCGGTGCGTCCCAACGCTCCGAAGGCGCCGGATACGGAAACGGGAACGGCCGACCGGGGCTCGCGCCCAGATCGACCGTCTCGTGAAGAAAACATCAGAGCATCACTGCCGACATCGAGGATTCGGCTACTGACCGGTCTGACCGGCAGCCGGGGGCTGCTTCTCGACGGACGGAGTCGCAGGAGTGGCAGCTGAGCCGCCGGACGGCAGTGCCTCGCCCTTCATGGAAGCACGAATCTGCTCGAGGCGACTGTGCCCTGCCATCTGGACCGAGGCCTGCTGGACCTCCATCATGCGGCCTTGAACGGAGTTCTGGGCGAGCTCGGCAGAGCCGAGTGCGTCGGCGTAACGCCGCTCGATCTTGTCGCGCACAGCATCGAGGCTGGGTGTGTTGCCGGGAGCCGACAGCGTGCTGTCCATGGACCGAAGGGACTCGCTCACGCGCTCCTGCATCTTGGCCTGCTCCAGCTGGCTGAGCAGCTTGGTGCGCTCGGCAACCTTTGCCTGCAGAGTCATCGCGTTCTGCTCGACAGCCTTCTTGGCCTGAGCGGCGGCCTGCAAGGACTGGTCGTGCAGTGCCTTCAGATCTTCGACGCCCTGCTCGGCCGTCACCAACTGGGCCGCAAAAGCTTCGGCAGCGTTGGTGTACTGGATCGCCTTGTCGTTGTCGCCGGCAGCAGCGGCCTGATCGGCGAGGTTGACGGCCTGGCGCGCGTTGGCGTTGAGCTTTTCGACCTCGTCGAGTTGACGGCTGAGCTTCATCTCGAGTTGACGCTGATTACCGATCACCGACGCAGCCTGCTGGGACAACGCCTGATGCTGGCGCTGTGCGTCCTCGATCGCCTGCTGAATCTGAACCTTTGGATCTGCCTTCTCATCGATCTTCGAATTGAAGAGCGCCATCAGGTACTTCCAGCCCTTGACGAAAGGATTAGCCATTGGTTTGATCCTGCCTCCATCTGATGCGCCGCGCCGAACGCGACCCGGAGCGCGACCGTCGCGCACCGAAACAAGGGCTGCGCCCTATCTGCTCTGACCCCACCTGCTGGAAACCGGCGGTTACGTACAAAATCTATCGGTTACGGCCGGTAGTGGCTACGCCGCCGCCAACCTTCGAGCGTTCGGCGCCGGAATCACGACGCGGGTGTCGCGTGCGATTGTCGGCGAACCGGAAGCCGACACGGCGGGTTCGGCGACCTGTCGACCAGCGACCGGAGCGCTCTTCTTCGTGGCCAGGGTCTCGCTCACGTCGACCAGCACGTCGGACAGTGGGACTGCGAGCGCATCACAGATCGCCGCCAACAGTTCGCTCGATGCTTCCTTACGTCCACGTTCCACTTCGGACAGATAGCCCAAGCTCACACGCGCGCTGTTCGACACCTCACGTAGCGTGCGGCTCTGCGAAACGCGCGTACGCCGGAGACTGTCACCGATTGCCTCACGCAATAGCAGCGCCATCTCGCTCCTCCTTCATCCGTGACCTCATCGTGCATGGTCGTACGTCTTCACAATCGTCAACGTCCGAACACATCCGATTGGTTCCCGAGCCTATCGTGCCGCACGCTCTGCGACACGATCACGTAACCGCGACACGGCAGTTGCGACTGCGGTTGTCCGAATCTCCCACCGTTCGCCGCCGAGCGCGAGGGGTACGCATTCGGTTCCGTCCGGGCCGGCGATACCGAGAAACACCGTTCCGACCGGGTGTCCGTCCTGCTCACTCGGACCGGCGACTCCGGTCAGTCCGATACCCCAGTCGGCGCCGCACCTCGTCCGGGCGCCGAGCGCCAACGCCACCGCCGTGCTCTCGGACACGGGGCCGTCCGTTGCCAGACGCTCGGGATCCACGCCCGCCAGCGTCGCTTTCAGGTCGGTCGCATACACGACCAGGCCCCCACGCAGCACCGCGCTCGACCCCGGCACGGACGCGACCGCAGCCGTGAACAAGCCAGCCGTCAGAGATTCGGCGGCGGCGACAGTCTGCCTCGCGGCGCCAAGGGCGTCGACGAGTTCGACCACTCCGAGTGCGAGCAGCGGGTCCGTCATGACTCGACTGCGCGAACTCCGGCGCGAAGCCTGATCGCCTGCACGATGTATTCGATTCCCGTCGCCACCGTCAGCACGACGGCAGCAGCCATCAGCAATCCGCTGACGATGTCCCAACTGCTCGGCAGCGGGCAGAGGTAGAACCCGATCGCGACGGCCTGCACGAGGGTCTTGAGCTTGCCGCCCTTGCCCGCCGGGATGACCGCGTGCCGCAGTACCGCGAACCGCAACAGCGTGATTCCGAGTTCTCTGGCGATGATCACTCCGGTCACCCACCACGACAGGTCACCGAGAACCGAAAGACCGATCAGCGCGGCGCCGATCAGTGCCTTGTCCGCGATCGGGTCCATGAGTTTGCCGAAATCGGTGACCAGACCGTACTTCCGAGCCAATTGGCCGTCGATCCGATCCGTGATCGCGGCGACGATGAACACGCCCATTGCCCCGAGACGCCACCACGTCGAGTGTCCGCCGTCGACGAACAGAACAACGAGAAAAACCGGAACGAGAACCATTCGGACCATCGTGAGAATGTTCGCGATGTTCAGCAACGGAACCGGGTTGTCCGCGACAGGTGTGCCGTCGGACGGGCCGACGGCGGCGCGATGGGCGTCGGTCTGATCGCGCGGGGTACTCATCGGATCACCGCACAGGCGGTGAGCCGAACCCGGGACAAAGCCGAGCGGCGCGGGAATTGCGTGGGGCGGACAGGCACGCGACTTAGAATATCGGTAGGGCCATTGACTAATGTGCACCACATGACTTCGACCGCGCCGACCTATACCGAGAGCCAGTTGATCGTGCGTCGCGCGCGAACGTCGGACATCCCCGAAATCAAGCGTCTGATCGACATCTACGCCGGCAAGATCCTCCTCGAGAAGAATCTCGTGACGCTGTACGAGGCAGTCCAGGAGTTCTGGGTCGCCGAGCGAGGCGGCCAGGTAATCGCTTGCGGCGCACTGCATGTGCTGTGGGCGGACCTGGGTGAGATCCGCACCGTCGCAGTCGATCCGACTGCCAAAGGCCAGGGCGCAGGTTTCCACGTCGTCGACAAACTCATCGAGGTCGCCAAGGAATTGGAGTTGGAACGGTTGTTCGTTTTGACGTTCGAGACCGAGTTCTTCCACCGTCACGGATTCGCGGAGATCGACGGCACCCCCGTCACCGCCGAGGTCTATGCGGAAATGTGTCGGTCCTACGACGCCGGCGTCGCCGAGTTCCTCGATCTGAGCTATGTGAAACCCAACACACTCGGCAATACTCGCATGCTCCTGACTCTCTGAACCGTTCAGACTCTTCACACACCACCCTCTCGATCACCAGCCCCGAAAGCGGTTCACGATGTCGTTGTTCCTCGTCGAATACACCTACGCGCCCGAGAAGAACGCTCAGCGCGACGAAGTCCGTAGCGATCACCGCGCGTGGCTCGCGGATCTGGTTTCCCGCTCGATCGTCTTGTCATCCGGCCCGTTTGCAGATGGAAACGGCGCGCTGATCATCGTCGACGCCGCAGACGCCGACACCGTTTCCCTCCTCTTCACCCACGATCCGTTCGCGATCGCCGATTTGATCGAGAAGGTCCGGATCACCGAGTGGGTTCCGGTGTTGGGTCAGTTCAGCGCCTGAGAGCCCCGGCCCCGGCTTACTCCCCCGCCCGGTCGCGAGTCTTCAACAGGCTCGCGACCGTCGTCACCGCCAATACTCCGATGATCACTCCGAGTGAGAGTGCCGTGGAGATTTCCGGGACGGAGACGTGTTCACCTCCGTTGACGAACGAGAGGGTGTTCTCGTGCAACGCGTGAAGTACCAATTTCACACCGATGAACGCCAGGATTATCGAGAGCCCGTACGAGAGATAGACCAGCCGTTCGAGCAACCCACCGATCAGGAAGTACAGCTGCCGTAGACCCATCAGCGCGAAGGCGTTGGCGGTGAACACCAGATACGGTTCCTGGGTCAGACCGTAGATCGCCGGAATCGAATCGAGCGCGAAGAGCACGTCGGCAAACCCGATTGCGATGAGCGCCAACAACAACGGTGTCACGACGCGCTTGCCGTCGATCCGGGTGATCAGTTTGTCCCCGTCGTATTCCTCGGTTGTCGGCAGCACCCGCTTCACGAGTGAGATGATGCGACTGTCGCGCTTCTCCTCGGCTTCCTTCTCATGCCCGTGATCGCGGATCAGGGTGTACGCGGTGTAGATCAGGAACGCTCCGAAGAGGTAGAACACCCAGCTGTACGCATTGATGGCGGCGGCGCCGACTCCGATGAAGATTCCGCGCATCACCAATGCGAGGACGATGCCTATCAGCAGGACTTTCTGCTGGAACTCTCGCGGGACGGCGAACGTCGACATGATGATCACGAAGACGAACAGATTGTCTACCGAGAGCGCCTTTTCCGTGACGTATCCGGCGAAGTACTCACCGCCGTACGTGGTGCCCCAGATCCACATCACGACGAGGCCGAAGACGATGGCGATCGAGATGTAGACCGTCGACCAGAATGCGGACTCCCGGAACGTGGGCGCATGTGGCGTGCGGACGTGGGCGAAGAAGTCGAAGACGAACAGGCCGAGGATCACCACGATCGTGATTCCCCAAGCCAACGGCGTCACATGCACGGGTTCCTCCGGTCGTCTGTCGACGGCTTGTCCGCCGAGGTGTCGCTACTCGTCTGCGGGTGCCTCGTCCGGGTCGCCACCGCGAATCGACCACAGCAGACCGTCGAGTTCCTCAGGCTTCATCAAAACCTCGCGTGCCTTGGAGCCCTCGCTGGGGCCGACGACGCCACGATTTTCCATGAGATCCATGAGTCGACCGGCCTTGGCGAACCCGACGCGCAGCTTGCGCTGCAGCATCGACGTCGAACCGAATTGACTCGTGATCACCAGTTCCACGGCCTGCAAGAGGACGTCCATGTCGTCGCCGATGTCGGGGTCGACGTCTTTCTTCTCCCCGGCCTTCTGTGCGGTGACACCTTCGGTGTACTCGGGCTCGGCTTGGTTCTTCGCGAAGTCGACAACCGCCGAGATTTCCTCGTCGGTGATGAACGCGCCTTGCATACGGGTCGGCTTGCCGGCGCCCATGGGCAGGAACAAGCCATCACCCATACCGATGAGCTTCTCGGCGCCGGGCTGATCGAGGATGACTCGCGAGTCCGTGAGCGAGGACGTCGCGAACGCCAGACGCGAAGGCACGTTGGTCTTGATCAGGCCGGTGACGACGTCGACGGACGGGCGCTGCGTTGCCAGCACCAGGTGGATTCCGGCAGCGCGGGCTTTCTGGGTGATGCGGACGATTGCTTCTTCGACGTCGCGCGGAGCGGTCATCATGAGGTCGGCCAACTCGTCCACGATCGCCAGGATGTACGGGTACGGGCGGTAGACGCGCTCGCTGCCCAGCGGCGCGGTGATTTCCCCGGACTTGACCTTGGAGTTGAAGTCGTCGATATGACGCACCCGGTTGGCCTGCATGTCCTGGTAGCGCTGTTCCATCTCCTCGACCAACCAGGCCAGCGCTGCCGCTGCCTTCTTCGGCTGAGTGATGATCGGCGTGATCAGGTGCGGGATACCTTCGTACGGCGTGAGCTCGACCATCTTGGGGTCGATGAGGATCATCCGTACTTCTTCGGGCGTTGCTCGGGTGAGCAACGAGACGAGCATCGAGTTCACGAAGCTCGACTTACCCGAGCCGGTCGAACCTGCCACCAGAAGGTGGGGCATCTTCGCGAGGTTCGCACTGACGAAGTCACCTTCGATGTCCTTACCGAGACCGATCACCAGCGGATGGTGATCGCGTCGGGTGCTCGGCGCGTTCAAAACGTCGGCGAGGCGGACCATTTCGCGGTCGGAGTTCGGTACCTCGATACCCACCGCGGACTTACCCGGAATGGGGGCCAGGAGGCGGACGTTGTCGGTTGCCACGGCGTACGCGATGTTGCGGGCGAGCGCGGTGATCTTCTCGACCTTCACGCCTGGGCCGAGTTCGACCTCGTAGCGTGTCACCGTCGGTCCGCGGGTGAAACCGGTAACAGCGGCATCGATCTTGAACTGTTCGAGGACTTCGCTGATCGCCTCGATCATCGCGTCGTTCGCAGAACTGCGGAGCTTGGGCGGGTCTCCCTCGATCAGCAACGTCGTCGGCGGGAGGTTGTAGTCGCCGTCGGTGACCCGATCGGTGACGAAGTGTTCCTTCTCCTCCGGCTCCGGTTCGGGTTTCGGCACGGGCTTGGCGATGGGGACCGAACGCGCAGGCACCTTGGGGCGCGGCGCCGGAGTCTCCACCACGGGCGCTGCCGCAGCCGCGACGGGCTCGTCGGGTACTGCTGTGTCGTCGGCGTTCCACAGGCCGAGGACTTCGGTCTTCTTGTCGCCCGACTCGAACTCGTCCGTCGGGTAGTTGTCGATCGGTGCGCGTCGGCTGGTCCGCTTGGCGGGCTTGAGCGGTGGCTCGGCGTAGGTGTCGACCGGGTAGCCGTCGGCGTCGAACAGTGAAGGATCGTAAGCAGATTCGCCGTAGTGGTGCTCGCCGTCCTCGTCGAATTCGGATCCGTAGTCGCCGTATTCGTCCGAGCGATACGAGGCACCGAAGAAGGACTGGAACTTGCTCGGCACCTCACGCAGCGTGGTTCCGGTCAGAAGGAGGATTCCGAATCCGGCGGCGATGACCAGCAGCGGCGCAGACAGCCAGACGGTGAGCCCGTTGGTGAGCGGGCCGCCCACGACGTATCCGACAAACCCTGCGCCGTTGGAGCGACCGGTGGCGTCTGTCGGTGAACCCGAGATGATGTGCCAGAGGCCGAGCGCCGGCAGACCGACCAGCAAGGATCCCATGATCAGTCGGGGCCGGATCTCAGGTTTCGGTTCGGTGCGCATCAACAGGATCGCGAGGCCGACGCCGACGATGGGGAGCACGGCGGAGGCCGCGCCGAAGATCGCCCGCACGAGGGTGTCGATGCCGCCGCCGATCGGACCACCGGCCTTGAACCAGACGCCACCGGCGATGACGACGCTGAATGCGATCAGGCCGAGCGCTATTCCGTCGCGGCGGTGGCCGGCTTCGATCTCGCCGACCTTACTGACGGTGCGTGTGGTGGCGCCGACGCCGCGGGCAGCCAGGGACCACCCGGCTCCGATTCCCTTGCCCACAGCGGCCAACGGGCTGGCCCGCTGAGAGGTTTTCGATACCGGGCGGCGCGCGGCCGACGACGTACCGGACGCCTTCTTGGGCGCCGGCTTGGAGCCTTTGCCCGACGCGGGGCGCCCACCAGCCCTGGCCGAAGTCGTGACATTTCGAGGAGTCGATACGGTTCGCGTGGTGCGCGAGGCACGAGGTTTTGCGGTTGCGCGCGCGCTCGGAGTAGAGGCTGACGACCTGGTCGATGCCCTGGACGTAGACGTGCTTGTACTGGATCCCCGGGCGCTCGACTTACCTGCCATGGAGTTCAGGCTAGTCTGTGCGACCCCATCTGGACCATCCGCAACACCAGCAACACTGGTGGCGAGTGCGAAACGTGATCTTCACAACCCGTCTGTCGAGCTCGGCTCCGGCAGAAGGGGGCCATCAGAAACTGCGATCGAGCGCCATCACGGATTGAACGTCGGCCAGTTCACCTTTGGCTTCGATCTTCACCTCGTTGCGACCGAAAGCGTGCAGCAGCAACTCGGCGGGTTCACCCTGCAGGACAACACTGCGAGAGCCGGATTTGTGGACGACCGCACTCTCGCCGGACGGAAGTTCGAAAATGACCTCGACAGCGGCTTTGCGGTAACCCATCTTGCCGATCTGCCGGGCGTACTTCCACAGCTGAGCCTGCCGACCCTCCGACAACGGACGCGGCGCCCAGTTCAGATGTGCGCGTCGTACATCTTCGTGGTGGACGAACATTTCCGTGGTATTTACCTGCGCGTCGAGCCAGTACATCGGCGACCACCGAGGCGGCCCACTCCGAACGTCGTCGAGGATCTCCTCCCACGGACGCGCCGCTGCGGCCTTACGCACGCTCTCGGTGTGACCGGCAAGAGGGCTCAACATGATTCCGGGAGCGGCGTCGAGACGCCGCTCCCGGACTATCAGATGTGCTGCCAGGTCACGATTGGTCCACTCCCCACACAGTGTCGGAGCATCGGGGCCGAATTCGACCATGCTGTCCACCAGGGCGAGTCGTTCGTCATGAGCGAAGGTCACCTTCGCCAAAGTACTCGAACCGGACCGGGTTCGAGCGGAAGCGACCTGCTGTGCCGAATCTACGGAACCGCGATGACCGTCGGAATGATCATCGGACGGCGGCGGTACTTGTCCGCGACCCAGCGTCCGACGACGCGGCGCACCGACTGCGCGATGCGATGAGCGTCGATGACGCCTTCGCTCGCCAACCGGGCCAGGTCCGATTCCACGAGATCCGCGGCAGCCTTGAGCGCTGTCGGATCGTCGGAGAAGCCGCGACCGGACACCTCGGGGGTGCTGACCGCACGGCCCGTCGACTCGTTGATGACGATGGTGATCGCGATGAAGCCGCCCTCACCGAGCACGAGGCGATCGGACAGCGTCGGCTCACCGACGTCGCCGACGGACAGACCGTCGACGTAGACGTGTCCGACCGGTACGCGTCCGACGATCTCGGCGAGGCCGTCCACCATGTCGACCACGACGCCGTCCTCGGCCAATACGATGCGCTCTTCCGGCACGCCGGTTGCCTTTGCCAGCGCGGCGTTGGCACGCAGGTGCCGCCATTCACCGTGGACGGGCATGGCATTGGTGGGCCGAACCGCGTTGTACAGGTAGAGCAACTCACCGGCGGACGCGTGGCCCGAGACGTGAACCTTGGCGCTCTGCTGGGTCACGACGGTGGCACCGCGCTTGGCCAAACCGTTGACCACGGCAAAAACGGAGTTCTCGTTGCCCGGGATCAGCGAAGACGCGAGAACGACCAGGTCGTTGGCGCGGATGTTGATCTGACGGTGTTCGCCGCGCGCCATACGCGAGAGCGCTGCCAACGGCTCACCTTGCGAACCCGTCGAAATGAGCACCAGGCGATCGTCGGGAAGGGTGGCGGCGGTGTCGATGTCTACGACGAGGCCGTCGGGCACCGTCAGGTAGCCCAGATCCTGGGCGATCTGCATGTTGCGGACCATCGAGCGGCCGACGAAGACGATGCGGCGGTTGTACCGAGCGGCTACGTCGACGACCTGCTGGATGCGATGCACATGGCTGGCGAAAGATGCCACGATGACGCGCTGCTTCGCCTTGCCGATGACGTTGTCGAGCACTCCCCCGATTTCGCGCTCGGGTGTGACGAATCCCGGAACTTCGGCGTTCGTCGAGTCGACGAGGAACAGGTCGACGCCCTCGTCGCCCAGGCGGGAGAATCCGGCGAGGTCGGTCAGGCGGCCGTCGAGAGGCAGCTGATCGAGCTTGATGTCACCGGTGTGCAGTACGACGCCGGCGTCGGTGCGAATCGCGATCGCGAGAGCGTCGGGAATCGAGTGGTTGACCGCGAAGTACTCGCAGTCGAACGGGCCATGGGTGGTGGTGTTTCCCTCGACGACCTCGACCAGGTTCGGACGCAGGCGATGCTCGCGGCACTTGGCGGCAACGAGAGCGAGAGTGAACTTCGCGCCGATGACCGGAATGTCCGCGCGCAGACGCAGCAAGAACGGCAGAGCACCGATGTGGTCCTCGTGTCCGTGAGTCAAGATGACGGCTTCGACGTCGTCCATACGGTCTTCGATGTAGCGGAAGTCCGGGAGGATCAGGTCGACGCCAGGCTGCTGGTCCTCGGGGAACAGCACACCGCAGTCGACGATCAGCAACTTGCCACGGTGCTCGAACACCGTCATGTTGCGACCGATTTCGCCGATGCCGCCCAGCGCGACGATGCGCAGACCCGATGCCGGCGCCTTCGGGGGTGTTCCGAGGCGACCCGTGGGATCGACGGCCGGACGGTTCTCGGGGCGCTTGTTTCCGCGCCCGTTGCCCGACTTCGATGCTGCCGGTCGGTTACCGCCGGAAGATTTGCGCGGCGACCTCTCTTCGGTCGACTTCTTGGGTGCAGCAGATTTGGTGGCAGTGGACTTGGTTGCTGCAGATTTGGTTGCTGCGGCCTTCTTGGGCGGGGCGGCTGCGGCGGGGGCCGCTTCTGCCGCCGGCGCAGCTGGTGCCTCTACCGGTGCGGCCTTTGCGGCCGTTTCGGGAGCCGGAGGCGAAGGCGGACCGGCTTGACGACTGGCACTACGACGTCGGGGGGGACGGGTCATTTACAAAACTCCTGCCGCATGCAGATCGGCGGCAAGACCGTCGATCTGCTCTTTAGTGGGTGCAACCTGCGGAAGGCGTGGTTCTCCGACATCGATTCCGATGAGTCGCAGACCCGCCTTCGAAGCGCTGACACCGCCGAGGCGGGCAACGGAACGAATCACAGGGATCAAACTGAGGTTTATCTCGCGCGCGCGGGCGATATCGCCGGACACGAACGCGGTGTGAAGGTCGCGGAGACGACCCGGAACAAGATGGCCGATGACGCTGACGAAGCCGGTGGCGCCCACAGCGAGCCACGGCAGATTCAGCGGGTCGTCGCCGGAGAAGAACTGAAGCTCGGTGGTGCCGATCAACTCTGCGCCGGCGTTGAGGTCGCCCTTGGCGTCCTTGACGGCCTTGATTCGCGGGTGCTCGGCGAGTCGGCGGATCGTCTCGGTCTCGATGGGAACGACGGAGCGGGGCGGAATGTCGTACAACATGACGGGCAGGTCGGTCGCGTTGGCGACGGCGGTGAAGTGTGCAAACAGTCCGGCCTGGGGCGGACGTGAGTAATACGGGGTGACGACGAGCAGACCGTGCGCTCCGGCGCGAGCCGCGTCACGTGCGAGTTCGACGCTGTGAGCGGTGTCGTTGCTGCCGGCGCCTGCAACGATCTTCGCGCGGTTACCGACGGCGTCGATCACTGCGCGGAGCAGGTCGAGCTTCTCGGACTCGGTGGTGGTGGGAGATTCACCGGTGGTACCGGCAAGAACGAGGCCGTCACAGCCGTTGTCGACGAGATGGGCTGCGAGGCGCACTCCCGCGTCGACGTCCAACTTCCCGTCGGCAGTGAACGGGGTCACCATCGCAACGGAAATGGTGCCGAACGGACGCTCGACAAGAGAAGCGGAATCACCGTAGGTCATGGTCAGAAGGTTACCCGGTTCAGCTCTTACTTCTGCACACGAGTCACGACTCGGCCGCAAATGCGCTGACGGCAATTTCCGATCCGTCGCTTCCGCGAAGAATCTCGTAGTCCCCGAACACATTTGGCGCGACATCACGAAGCTGACGCAGGCACTCGACCGCGACTCGCCGGATCTCGACATCCGCATGTTCGGTGGCACGCATCTCGACGAAGTGCCGCCAGGCCCGATAGTTCCCGGTCACGACCAAGCGCGTCTCGGTGGCGTTGGGCAGCACCGAGCGCGCAGCCTGCCTGGCTTGCTTGCCCCGCATCGGGGCACCGGGCACCGATTGCAGTTTCCCTTCGAGGGCAGTCAGCAGTTCCCCGTAAGCGCGACGGCTTTCGTCGGTGGCATTCAGAAACAGTGCTTCGAGCTCGGGATCACCTTCGACAGCAGGAGGCACGACGACGTTTGCATCGTTCTCACGGACGAATCGCTGCGAGAGTTGCGAGTACGAGAAGTGCCGGTGACGAATCAATTCGTGAGTGCACGAGCGCGAGATACCGGTGATGTAGAAGCTCACTGTCGCATGCTCGAGCACCGAAACGTGTCCGACCTCGAGCAGATGCCTCAGATAGCCGGCGTTGGTTGCGGTTCGCGGATTCGGCTTGGACCAACTCTGGTAGCAGGCTCGACCGGAGAACTCGACCAGCGCTTCGCCACCATCCGCGTCCGTCTCCCACGGAATGTCCTCGGGCGGGAAGAACTCGGACTTCGCCACCAACTGCACTTTCAGTGACACCGTGTTCGGCACAACCCACTCCTCGACAAGCACGAAACGACCAGCACGAAACCCGGGCGCCGTTCGCCTCAGGTGCTGGGCAACTCTATAGCGGTCGACCGCCCTCGATACCGAGTGACGTCATCACATCCTTGACTGACGTCACTTTTGACGCCACTGTGGTGTCATGGACATTTCGGAGTACACCGCAAAGCTGCAGAACGACCTCGCCACTGCAGCCGAACTCGGCGACGATCACACGCGCCGGATTGCGGCGTCGTTGTCCGCCGCCATCGAACCCTCGGTCCGCCTGGTCTTGTTGGCCGCGGCGACGGAACTGGCCAAGGAGATCGGGGCGAAGCTGGGCGACCGAGAGGTCAAGGTGAATCTCGACGGAAGCGAATTACTGGTCGACGTCGTTCGCCCGCCGAACTCGACCGGCGGCGAGGGTGCAAACGAGAAGGCAGACGACGAGAAGAAGGACTCAACCTACTCGTTCGACGACGTCAGCGGAGATATCAGCCGGGTGACGTTGAGGATGATGGAGCAGATCAAAGCCCGCGCCGAGGAGGCCGCCAATCAGAACGGAGTCTCCCTCAACTCGTGGGTTTCACAAGCCGTCCAGGGCGCATTGCGGGACCAGATGCGCAAGAACGGCATGGCTTAGCTCGACGCCAACCCGATCACCGAATGATCTAATTGCGCAACTGCAGTAATCACGAACCGTTGCCGCAAGGCGAGAAGGAGCACGTTCATGGCCGTTTCGGGCGTCAAGGAATTCGAGATCAAGGCTGATCCGGAAACGGTGATGAAGGCCGTAGCAGCCGTCGATCGGCTGCCGGAGTGGTCGTCTGCACACAAGAAGATCACCATCGAGAGCACCCACGACGACGGTCGCCCCCATCGCGTTCGCATGGCCGTGTCCATTCTGGGAATCAACGACGAGCAGGTAGTCGACTACACCTTCGAGGGCGACGAGAAGGTGACCTGGACCCTCGTGGAGAGCGGTCAGCAGAACCAGCAGGACGGCTCGTACGTCTTGACTCCCACCGACGGTGGAACCAAAGTCACCTTCGAACTGACCATCGATCCCAAGATCCCGCTGCCGGGCTTCCTGGTGAAGAAGGCACAGAAGACGGCCCTGGAAACAGCGAGCAAGGGCCTGACGAAGTTCGTCGAAAACTTCTGAGCGCACACGCAATTCAGGCGGCCCTTACTTCGGCGTTCATCGCCGGGTAAGGGCCGTTTGCCGTGAAGCCGAGCTGTGTTTTCGCGGAAGTCCCTGCCGATGTTGAAGATTCGCCGGTAGCCGGGGACCGCCCGGAGTAACGTCGGCCGCGTGTCCGCCGAGACCGCAGAGCCCAACTCCATGGCACCCGTGCGCATCCTCGTCTACAGCGACGACGCACACACGCGCGAGCAAGTTCGGCTCGCTCTCGGAGAGCGCCCACATCCGTCGATGCCCACCATCGACTACATCGAGGTCGCGACGGCGCCGGTCGTCGTAGCCAAGCTCGATGCCGGCGGAATCGACCTCGCCATTCTCGACGGCGAGGCGAGTCCGGCGGGCGGCATGGGCGTCGCGAAACAACTCAAGGACGAGATCGCCGACTGTCCATCGATCCTCGTACTGACCGGTCGACCCGACGATGCGTGGCTGGCGTCGTGGTCGAGAGCGGAAGCCTCAGTGCCGCAGCCGATAGATCCGATCGAACTTGCTTCCACCGTCATCGCGCTTCTGCGTCGACAACTGAGCCGGTGAGCACCCGTTGCAGCGGTGATTCGTTGCGGCGCCGACTACTTCGGACTTTCGAGAGCGAAACTCGGCACCCCGAAAACGAACCCAATGTCGGAGGCCTCCCCTAGTGTGGGTGTCGCAGGTCACATAAGTATCGAATTGCTGGCAGTATCGAAATCGAACGGCACCTTCGGGCTGGGCGGACATCCGCACAGCGGAGAGGAGTTCGGGTGACATGAACGCTTACATCCCCATTCTCGTCCTCGGGGTCATCGCGATGGCCTTCGCTGTGGTGTCGGTTGTTCTCGCGTCCGTGGTCGGCCCGAAGCGGTACAACAGGGCGAAACTCGAAGCCTACGAATGCGGAATCGAACCGGCACCCCGTACCGCCGGTGGCGGGCGGTTTCCCGTCAAGTTCTATCTGACGGCAATGCTGTTCATCATCTTCGACATCGAGATCGTTTTCCTCTACCCGTGGGCGGTGCATTTCGATTCGCTCGGCTTGTTCGGCCTCGCGGCGATGGGCCTTTTCATAGTCAACGTCTCGGTGGCATACGCATACGAATGGCGACGAGGCGGTCTCGGTTGGGACTAGGCCAGCGGACACAGGTACAGCACACATACGTCAGACAAAACCGGTCACACCGCAGCTGTTACGACTGAAAAGAGTCGGATATGGGTCTCGAAGAAAAGCTCCCCAGCGGATTTCTACTGACCACTGTCGAGGGCCTGGCAGGGTATGCCCGCAAAGGATCACTGTGGCCTGCCACCTTCGGGCTCGCGTGCTGCGCGATCGAGATGATGGCAACCACGTCAGGTCGCTTCGACCTGGCGCGGTTCGGCATGGAGGCATTCCGCGCGTCGCCGCGACAGGCAGACCTTCTGATCGTGGCCGGGCGGGTCAGTCAAAAGATGGGGCCGGTACTTCGTCAGGTCTACGACCAGATGGCCGAGCCGAAATGGGTTCTGGCCATGGGTGTGTGTGCGTCGTCCGGCGGTATGTTCAACAACTACGCAGTGGTACAGGGCGTCGACCACATCGTGCCGGTCGACATCTACTTGCCCGGCTGTCCGCCGCGGCCGGAGATGCTCCTGAACGCGATCATCGAACTGCACCGAAAGATCCAGGAGATGCCCCTCGGCGTGAACCGCGAAGAGGCACGCGCGGCAGCCGAGCGCGCCGCACTGGCATCCACCCCCACCATCGACATGAAGGGGCTTCTGCGATGACCGCGGGCAACAACGGATCGAGGGGGATGTTCGGGGTCCGCGGCAGTGGTGACACCTCGGGCTACAGCCGGCTCGCCCCGCCGATCTCAGTAGAGGACAAGGCCTCTCGACCGTTCGGTGGATACTTCGACGAAGTTGCGGACTCCTTGGATGCCGCATTGCGCAGCGCGGGCAGCACTTTCACCGATGCAATCGAGCGGGTAGTGATCTTTCGAGACGAGATGACGCTGCATGTCGAACGGTCTCACCTCCCGCAGGTCGCGCGCAGACTGCGCGACGAATCGGAACTGCGCTTCGAACTTTGCCTGGGTGTCGATGGAGTCCACTATCCGCAGGACACCGGTCGCGAGCTCCACGCCGCATATCCATTTGCTTCGATCACGCACAACCGCCGGATCAGACTGGAAGTGTCCGTGCCGGACACCGATCCACATATTCCGTCCATCGTCGGGATATACCCCACCAACGATTGGCATGAGCGTGAGACCTACGACTTCTTCGGGATCGTCTTCGACGGTCACCCGGCCCTGACCCGTATCGAGATGCCCGACGACTGGAAGGGCCACCCACAGCGCAAGGACTATCCGCTCGGCGGTATCCCGGTCGAGTACAAGGGCGCCCAGACTCCTCCACCCGACGAGCGTAGGTCGTACAACTGATGAACGAGACGACAGGAAGCAACTCCGGTGCCACGACGGAAACCGTCGTCACAGCATCGGGTCAGGACTGGGACGACATCGTCACCGCGGCCGCTCGCCAGCGAACCGGCGAGGCCGAACGGATCGTGGTCAACATGGGCCCGCAGCATCCGTCCACTCACGGCGTCTTGCGCCTCATTCTCGAAATCGAGGGTGAGACAGTCGTGGAAGCTCGGTGTGGAATCGGCTACCTGCACACCGGAATCGAAAAGAATCTCGAATACCGGAACTGGACGCAGGGCGTCACTTTCGTTACTCGAATGGACTACCTGTCACCGTTCTTCAACGAAACCGCGTACTGCCTCGGAGTCGAAAAACTGCTCGGCATCACCGACGACATTCCCGAGCGAGCCACCGTCATTCGCGTGATGATGATGGAGCTCAATCGAATCTCGTCGCACCTTGTCGCCCTGGCAACCGGTGGAATGGAACTGGGCGCCGTGACGGCGATGCTGTTCGGATTCCGCGAACGCGAATTGATTCTGGACGTGTTCGAGACGATCACCGGACTGCGGATGAATCACGCCTACATCAGGCCTGGTGGTCTCGCTCAGGATCTACCCGACGGGTCGGTCGCGAAGGTACGAGAACTGTTGAAGGTCCTACCGAAACGGTTGCGTGACGTCGAACTGATGCTCAGCGACAACTCCATCTGGAAAGCCCGCACCCAGGGAATCGGATATCTCGATCTCACCGGCTGCATGGCGCTCGGCGTGACGGGGCCGGTCCTACGCGCCACGGGTCTCCCCCACGATCAGCGTCGAGCGCAGCCCTACTGCGGCTACGAGAACTACGAGTTCGACGTCGTGACGCACGACGGATCCGATTGCTACGGAAGGTACGTCATCCGTGTCGAGGAGATGAAGGAGTCCCTCAAGATCGTCGAGCAGTGCCTCGACAAACTGCAACCGGGGCCGGTCATGGTGGACGACAAGAAGATCGCCTGGCCTGCCGATCTCGCTGTCGGACCGGATGGCCTCGGCAATTCGCAGAAGCACATCGCCAAGATCATGGAGTCGTCCATGGAGGGTCTGATTCACCATTTCAAACTGGTCACCGAAGGAATCCGCGTGCCGCCCGGCCAGGTGTACGTCGCCGTCGAGTCCCCGCGTGGCGAGTTGGGTGTGCACATGGTCAGCGACGGGGGAACCCGGCCGTACCGCGTCCATTTCCGGGATCCGTCATTCACCAACCTTCAAGCGGTAGCGGCGATGTGCGAGGGAGGCATGGTGTCCGACGTGATCGCCTCGGTTGCCAGTATCGATCCCGTCATGGGCGGAGTGGACCGATGACCGGCCCGAACGGCTCGTCACGGGTGTTCATCGAACTCGGGCCGCGCCCGGACGAGCCCACGCAACTGGTACGCCCTGGCGCACGATCGAGTTATCCGCCTGACGTACTCGCCCGACTCGACGCCGATGCCGAAACCGTCATCGCTCGTTACCGTGAGCCTGACGCCGCGGCGACCACCAGTCGATCAGCCCTCCTGCCGCTCCTTCATCTCGTGCAGTCCGAGGACGGGTACATCACCCCGGCCGGGATCGACTTCTGCAGTGCCAAGCTGGGTTTGACCGGCGCCGAGGTTGCCGCCGTTTCCACCTTCTACTCGATGTATCGCCGTGGTCCGACGGGTGAGTATCTGGTCGGAGTCTGCACCAACACGCTGTGCGCGATCATGGGCGGAGACGACATCCTCGCAGCACTCGAAGAGCATCTCGGGTCAGCAGGCTCCAGAGACGAAGGCGGACACTCCATCTCGACGTCCGACGGCAAGATCACCCTCGAACACATTGAGTGCAATGCGGCGTGCGACTACGCCCCCGTCATGATGATCAACTGGGAGTTCTTCGACAACCAGACTCCGGAATCGGCGCGCTCACTCGTCGATGCGCTCCGCGCCGGAGAGCGCGTGACACCCAGTCGCGGTGCCACACTGTGTTCGTTCCGACAGACCGCACGCACCTTGGCCGGGTTCCCGGATACGCGAATCGAAGCAGCCGAAGCACAAACAATCGGCGGGGCAACTCTTGCCGGACTGCGTATCAGCCGATCTCACGACGACAACCCACCCGGCTCGGCCTCAGCAGCCGACGCTCCCGGCGAAGGGAAGTGACATGACACTCGCCCCCGTCCTGAGTCGCTACTGGGATCAACCGAACTCGTGGACTCTCGACAGCTACCTTCGTCACGACGGCTACCAAGCCCTACGCAAAGCGCTAGCCATGTCCCCCGACGCCGTGATCGAAACGGTCAAGGACGCGGGCCTTCGTGGGCGCGGTGGCGCCGGTTTCCCGACGGGCCTCAAGTGGAGTTTCATTCCACAGAGCACCGAAGACAAGCCAGGAGACGGCAAGCCTCACTATCTCGTCGTCAATGCCGACGAGTCCGAACCGGGCACATGCAAGGACATGCCGTTGATGATGGCGACCCCACACACGTTGGTCGAGGGAGTCATCATCGCGGCGTATGCAATTCGAGCGGCCAAGGCGTTCATCTACGTCCGGGGCGAGGTGGTCCCGGTCCTGCGACGTCTGCAGACCGCCGTGGCCGAGGCCTACGCGGCCGGATACCTGGGCCGCAACATCCTCGGTTCGGGATTCGACTTGGATCTCGTCGTGCACGCCGGAGCAGGCGCGTACATCTGTGGTGAGGAGACAGCCCTCCTCGATTCGTTGGAGGGACGACGCGGTCAGCCTCGACTGCGGCCGCCATTCCCCGCCGTCGCCGGCCTCTACGCCTGCCCGACCGTCGTCAACAACGTCGAGTCCATCGCGAGTGTGCCGTCGATCGTCCTGGGCGGCCCGGAGTGGTTCCGGTCGATGGGAAGCGAGAAGTCGCCGGGGTTCACGTTGTACTCGCTCTCTGGTCATGTCACCACTCCCGGCCAGTACGAGGCGCCGCTCGGCATCACGTTGCGAGAACTTCTCGACTACGCGGGCGGCGTTCGCACCGGGCACACCCTCAAGTTCTGGACTCCCGGCGGATCCTCGACTCCGATCTTCACCGACGAACATCTCGATGTCCCACTCGACTACGAGGGCGTCGGCGCGGCGGGATCGATGCTCGGCACCAAAGCACTGCAGATATTCGACGACACAACCTGCATCGTGCGTGCGGTGCTGCGGTGGACCGAGTTCTATGCCCACGAATCTTGCGGTAAATGCACGCCGTGCCGCGAAGGCACGTACTGGCTGGTGCAGATCCTGCGTCGGCTCGAAGGCGGAACAGGTACTGAAGCTGATCTCACCAAACTTCTCGACATCTCGGACACCATCCTCGGAAAATCCTTCTGCGCGTTGGGCGACGGAGCGACCAGCCCGATCATGTCCTCCCTGAAGTACTTCCGCGAGGAATACGTAGCGCATTTCGACAGCAACGGATGCCCGTTCGATCCTCGCCGATCCGTTCTCGCGACAGGAGCGTTCGTCTCATGACTGCAGCCGACGCTACCAAGAACGACGCCACCAAGACCGACACGGCGCCGCCCACTGATCTGGTCGCCCTCACCATCGACGGCCGGGAACTCCAGGTACCCAAGGGCACGTTGATCATTCGCGCTGCAGAGATGACCGGCACACAGATTCCGCGGTTCTGCGATCATCCTCTTCTGGACCCGGTCGGGGCGTGCCGACAGTGCATCGTGGAGGTCGAAGGTCAACGCAAGCCGGTGGCGTCCTGCACGACACCGGTTGCGGACGGAATGGTCGTCACCACACAGCTCACGTCACCGGTGGCGGAGAAGGCGCAGCGCGGGGTGATGGAACTCCTGCTCATCAACCACCCTCTGGACTGCCCCGTGTGTGACAAGGGCGGCGAGTGTCCGCTTCAAAACCAGGCGATGTCGACCGGTCGCACCGAATCCCGGTTCGGTGAGGAGAAAAGGACCTACCCCAAGCCCATCCCACTCTCGTCCGAAATCCTGCTCGACCGCGAGCGTTGCGTCCTCTGCGCCAGATGCACACGGTTTTCGGGCCAGATCGCCGGCGACCCGTTCATCGATCTCCTCGAGCGCGGCGCGCTTCAACAGGTCGGGATCTACGCCAACGAGCCCTTCGAGTCCTACTTCTCGGGCAACACCATCCAGGTGTGCCCGGTCGGCGCGCTTACCAGTACGGCATACCGATTCCGGGCGCGACCGTTCGATCTGGTGTCCAGCCCCAGCGTGTGTGAACACTGCGCCGACGGATGTGCTCAGCGCACGGACCACCGTCGCGGAAAGGTTCTCCGCCGTCTCGCCGGGGACGACCCCGAAGTCAACGAGGAATGGAACTGCGACAAGGGCCGTTTCGCATTCACGTACACGACCCAAGGTGATCGGATCACCACTCCCCTGATCCGCAACGCTGACGGCGAATTGACTCCGGCGTCGTGGCCCATGGCACTCGACCTCGTTGCGCGATCCTTCGCGCAGGCCCGCGGTGACGCAGGCGTACTCGTCGGCGGACGCTCTACCTTGGAGGACGCCTACGCCTACGGCAAGTTCGCGCGAGTTGCTCTCGCTACCAACAACATCGACTTCCGAATCCGTGCTCATTCTGCCGAAGAGGCAGGTTTCCTCTCAGCACACGTCGCCGGCCGCACACTCGAAGAGTCGGTGACGTACCAGGACCTCGAGTCGGCCCCGGCCGCATTGCTGGTAGCTCTCGAGCCCGAGGAGGAGTCACCGATCATCTTCCTGCGGCTGCGCAAGGCCGCACGTTTCGGCAAGACGACGGTGCTCTCCAGCGCGCCATTCGCTACGCGCGGCCTGCAGAAGATGGGCGGCTCTTTGCTTCGGACCGTACCCGGAAGTGAAGCAGCTCTGATGGATTCGTTGGCTCGCCCTGGAAATGAGGAGGGCCAGCTCCTCCGGCAGCCCGGTGCAGTGATCCTGTTGGGCGAACGACTCAGTGAGGTGGCGGGCGGCTTCGCCGCGGCGGTACGTCTCGCCGAAGCGACAGGAGCTTGTTTGGCTTGGGTCCCACGCCGCGCTGGTGATCGCGGCGCCGTCGAGGCCGGCGCACTACCGGGATTGCTTCCCGGCGGACGCCCCGTTGCGGACCCGGCAGCACGTCAGGAGGTGGAATCAGTGTGGGGGGCCTCCATCCCGGCATCCGACGGGCGCGACGCCGCGAGTCTGCTGGATCCGGGGCAGACGACTGCTGCCCTTCTTGTCGGCGGCGTCGAATTGAGTGATCTCCCGAACCCGGCGAAGGCAAGGGCCGCGATCGAAGCAGCAGGTTTCGTGGTGAGTTTGGAGATCCGTCACAGCGGAGTCACCGAACTCGCCGACGTCGTCTTCCCGGTGGCACCGGTCGCCGAGAAGCCCGGAACCTTCCTCGATTGGGAAGGCCGCGAGCGCGTGTTCGACACCGCATTGAGAACGACAGGAGTGATGCCGGATCAGCGCGTCCTTCACGCGATCGCAGCCGAGATGGGCATCGATCTGGGCCTACCCGACGCAGATTCCGCACGCTCGGAGATACACCGCCTCGGCGCGTGGTCCGGATCGCGCCCCATCTCGCCTCAGGTGCCGTCAGGCACCATGCCCACACCGGCGCTGGGCGAGGCAGTGTTGTCGAGCTGGCGAATGCTGCTCGACAACGGCCGATTGCAAGACGGCGAGCCCAACCTGGCGGGTACGGCACGGCTCCCACTCGTGCGTTTGTCTGCCGAGACCGCTGCCGAGATCGACGCCGACAACGGCGATCACGTTGCGGTGTCGACTGAATCCGGTTCCATCACATTACCGTTGGAGATCACCGAACTCCCGCCTCGAACAGTCTGGCTCCCACTCAATTCACCGGGTAGCACGATCTACGAAACGCTCTGCGTTACCGCGGGTTCCGTGGTGAAGATTGCGAAGGCGGGAGCGCAATGACCACCCACGAGTACGGGACCGTCGCAGCTCCGGTCGACCTGTCGGCGTTCGGGCACGACCCGTGGTGGTTGGTGATCGGCAAGGCTCTCGCCATTTTCGTGTTCCTCGTACTCACACCGCTGGTGGCAATTTACGCGGAACGAAAGGTCATGGCACGCATGCAGATGCGTGTCGGACCGAACCGCGTCGGCCCCCGTGGAATGCTCCAGAGTCTCGCTGACGGAATCAAGCTCGCCCTCAAGGAGGGCATCACACCGACCGGCGCCGACAAACCGATTTATCTCCTCGCGCCCGTCATCGCAGTCGTGCCCGCGTTCATGGCCTTTGCCGTCATCCCGTTCGGTCCGCAGGTGTCGATCTTCGGAACCCTTTCACCCCTGCAACTGACCGATCTGCCGGTCGGAGTTCTCTACATCCTCGCCGTGACTTCAATCGGTGTGTACGGGATCGTGCTTGCCGGCTGGTCGTCCGGATCGACGTATCCACTACTGGGCGCACTTCGATCGACCGCGCAGGTCATCTCCTACGAAGTAGCAATGGGGCTGTCCTTCGCCGCAGTCTTCCTCTACGCCGGCACGATGTCCACGTCCGGCATCGTCAGCGCCCAACAAGGTGCCTGGTACGTCTTTCTCCTCCTGCCGTCCTTCCTGATCTACGTGACAGCCATGGTCGGCGAAACCAACAGGGCTCCCTTCGACCTTCCCGAGGCCGAGGGTGAACTGGTGGGTGGGTTCCACACCGAGTACTCCTCACTCAAGTTCGCGATGTTCATGCTGGCCGAGTACGTGAACATGGTGACGGTGTCCGCTCTGGCCACGACACTGTTCCTGGGCGGGTGGCACGCACCGTTCCCGTTCAACCTGTGGGACGGCGCCAATTCCGGTTGGTGGCCCGTGCTGTGGTTTGTTGCCAAGGTGTGGGGCTTCCTCTTCGTCTTCATCTGGCTGCGCAGTACCCTTCCGCGGTTGCGCTACGACCAGTTCATGAATCTCGGATGGAAGATTCTCATCCCCGCTGCCTTGGTGTGGGTGATGGTGATCGCGACTGTTCGTGCCTTCCGCAACGAGGGTTACAACACCTGGGTCGTACTTCTTTGCGTCGCACTGGTTCTCGGAGCTGCGCTCCTGATCGTGTTGGCCGGGACTTACCGCAGCCGACGCCGAACCGCCGCGTCGGTCACCGCTGCGGGGAACATGCCTTTCGATGCGATGTCGGGCGGCTTCCCGGTTCCACCCCTACCTGGTCAAACGCTGCCGACCCGAAAACTACCGGGTCAGAACGTGCCACCGCCGCGGCGGACAGATGTTTCCGACACATCGGAGGACTCCCATGCCTGATTTCCTCGGACCTATCGCGGGTTTCGGAGTGACGCTCTCGACCATGTTCAAGAAGCCCGAGACCGAGTTCTATCCGGAGGAGAAGCGCCCCACCGCGCCCGGATACCACGGTCGCCATCAACTCAACCGGTATGCGGACGGACTCGAGAAGTGCATCGGTTGCGAACTGTGTGCCTGGGCCTGCCCCGCCGACGCGATCTATGTCGAGGGTGCTGACAACACCGAAGAAGAACGGTTCTCCCCCGGCGAGCGTTACGGGCGGGTGTATCAGATCAACTACCTGCGGTGCATCGGCTGTGGCCTCTGCGTCGAGGCTTGCCCCACTCGGGCTCTCACCATGACCAACGAGTACGAGATGACCGACGACAACCGAGCCGGATTGATCTACGAGAAGGACCGCCTTCTTGCGCCCCTGAAACCCGACATGGCAGCGCCACCACACGCGCTGCGTCCCGGCACAACTCAGGACGACTACTACCGCGGCGACATCACAGCAGCTCCCGAACAGCCAGCACCCGAGCAAGAGCCGAACCCGGAGACCGAGAAATGATCGCGTCGGTCACGACCACGATCCTGGCGGAGGGAACGATGACATCGACCTCCACCGGCGAGGCGGTGCAGTTCTGGATCCTCGGAACCCTTGCGGTGATCAGCGCTTTGGGTGTGGTCGCCGCCCCCAAGGCCGTCTACTCTGCGCTCTTCCTTGCAATGACGATGATCATCCTGGCCGTCTTCTACATCGTGCAGGGCGCACTGTTCCTCGGTGTCGTCCAGATCGTCGTCTATACCGGCGCAGTGATGATGTTGTTCCTGTTCGTCCTGATGCTGGTCGGCGTGGATTCTTCGGACTCCTTGGTCGAAACGCTACGGGGACAACGCGTCAGCGCGATCGTGATCGGTGTCGGATTCGGACTGCTCCTCATCGGCGGACTCGGAAATGCGTCGATCTCGGGCTTCACCGGATTCACCGGACTCGACCAGGGCAACATCGACGCTCTCGCCGATCTCATCTTCATCCGCTACGTCTGGGCCTTCGAACTGACCGGCGCACTGCTGATCACGGCGACACTTGGCGCAATGATGCTCGCGCATCGGGAGAAGATCGGAGCCACACTCAGCCAACGCGAACTCTCGCAGCAACGATTCGCGTACCTGGGCAGCGATGAGAGCAATCCCGACAAGGGCTCGGCCACTCCCCTCCCCAGTCCCGGCGTGTACGCACGTCACAACGCAGTAGACATGCCGGCGTTGTTGCCCGACGGAACGTTCTCGATCCTCTCCGTCAGCAGCGCCCTCACTCCGCGATCCCCGGATCCCGATACCGGCGAGGAAACGCAGCGATGAATCCAGAGAACTATCTGTATCTGTCGGTCCTGTTGTTCACCATCGGGGCTGCGGGAGTCCTCCTGCGACGCAACGCCATCGTGGTGTTCATGTGTATCGAATTGATGCTCAACGCCGCGAACCTGGGATTCGTGACCTTCGCGCGCATGCACGGCAATCTGGACGGCCAGATCTTCGCCTTCTTCACGATGGTGGTAGCTGCGGCCGAAGTAGTCGTCGGCTTGGCAATCATCATGATCATCTTCCGATCTCGGCGTTCTGTATCCGTCGACGACGCAGACCTGCTGAAGTACTGACATGTCAGGAGGAATCACGTCCGCCATCTGGTTGCTCCCCGCCCTGCCCCTGTGCGGCGCCGCTGTCCTGTTGCTGGCGGGTCGTCGCACGAACGCGTGGGGCCACCTGTTCGCCTGCGTCATGGCACTCGCGTCGTTTGTCGTCGCAGTGGTGTTTTTCATCGCCATGCTCGGCCGCGACACCGCCGACCGCACCGTCACCGAGCACCTGTTCAGTTGGGTCCCGGTCGACAGTCTTCAGGTCGAGTTCGGACTGCAGCTTGATCAACTGTCGATGTGTTTCGTCCTGCTCATCACCGGTGTAGGTTCGCTGATCCACATCTACTCGGTCGGCTACATGGCGCACGACCCCGAGCGTCGTAAGTTCTTCGCCTACCTCAATCTCTTCCTCGCTGCGATGCTGCTCCTCGTGCTCGCCGACAACTTCCTCGGGCTCTACGTCGGCTGGGAAGGCGTCGGTTTGGCGTCGTACCTGCTGATCGGTTTCTGGCAGCACAAGCCGTCGGCGGCGACCGCTGCCAAGAAGGCTTTTGTCGTCAATCGGGTGGGCGACATCGGATTGATGATCGCGATGATGTTGATGTTCAGCACGTTCGGCTCGCTCTCGTTCAGCAGCGTCTTCGCCGACGCGTCTGGTGCAAGCGAAGGTGTCCTGACGGCGATCGGCCTGATGCTCCTCCTCGCTGCATGCGCGAAGTCCGCGCAGGTGCCACTGCAGTCGTGGCTCGGCGACGCGATGGAGGGCCCCACCCCCGTCTCGGCTCTGATTCACGCGGCCACGATGGTCACGGCCGGCGTCTACCTGATCGTGCGCTCCAATCCGATCTTCGATCTCGCACCCGACGCTCAACTCGTGGTTGTCATCGTCGGTGCCGTGACGCTGCTGTTCGGTGCGATCATCGGCTGCGCGAAGGACGACATCAAGAAAGCGCTCGCCGCATCGACCATGAGTCAGATCGGATACATGGTCCTGGCAGCGGGTCTCGGACCAGCTGGATACGCCTTCGCAATCCTTCATCTGATCACCCACGGATTCTTCAAGGCAGGCCTGTTCCTCGGCGCGGGTTCGGTGATGCACGCGATGAACGACGAAACCGACATGCGGCGCTACGGCGGGCTCCGAGCGTTCATGCCACTGACTTTTGTCACGTTCGGGCTCGAATACCTTGCCATCATCGGTGTTCCGCCGTTTGCCGGGTTCTTCTCCAAGGACAAGATCATCGAGGTTGCGATCGGCGAGGGCGGCATCAAGGGTGTTGTGCTGGGCATCGTCACGCTGTTGGGTGCGACGCTCACTGCCTTCTACATGAGCCGCGTGATGCTGATGACCTTCTTCGGGAAGGCCCGCTGGGAGAACCAGAAACCTCACGAATCTCCGGCGGTGATGACGTCTCCGATGATCATCCTGGCGGTGGGGTCCGTCGGCGCCGGGATGCTCCTGACCATCGGGTCCAGCTTGCAGAACTGGCTCGAACCGGTTGTCGGCTCACATCACGTCGAACCGCCGATACCCGCATGGTCGATCACCGCGCTGGCGCTGCTCGCAGTTGCCGCCGGCGTCGCGATTGCGTATCGCGAGTACGCCACCCGGGAGATTCCACTTGTGGCACCGACTCCGGTTTCACCGTTGACCGGTGCGGCTCGCCGCGATCTGTACGGTGACGCCTTCAACGAGACGGTGTTCATGAAGCCTGGACAACAACTCACCAAGTCGTTGGAAGTGTTCGACACCAAGGGAATAGGCGGCGTCGTGGGCAGCTTTGCGGTGGTCGTCACCGGGCTGTCCGCGCTCACGCGGAAGCTACAGACCGGGTTTGTTCGCTCGTACGCGCTGGTGATGTTTGTCGGAGCAACACTCGTGGTCGCGACAATGATGGCGGTGACACTGTGGTGATCGAAGCGGCGGTGAGCGACTCTGTGACCAATACCGGCTTCCCCGCGCTGACGGTGCTCTGGTTGCTTCCGCTCATCGGAGCGGGTGTTGTCCTCGCTCTGCCGGCACGGTCGTACCAATTTGCGAAGTCTCTCGCATTGGCTGTGTCCGTGGCAGTCCTGGTGGTCGCCGCCGTTCTCGGAGTTGCGTTCGACCGCGGCGGCGAACAATTTCAATTTGTCGAAAGCCACAGCTGGATACCGGCTTTCGGCACCAGCTACACACTCGGACTCGACGGGATCGCACTCGTTCTGGTTCTTCTCACCGCAGTGCTGGTGCCATTACTACTGATCGCGGGCTGGAACGACGTCCCGGCAGACGCGGAATCACCCAAGAGAATGCCGCACACCTATTTCGCGCTGATCCTTGTTGTCGAGTCCATGGTGATGATTTCGTTCAGCGCCTTGGACATTCTCTTGTTCTACATTTTCTTCGAGGCAATGCTGATACCGATGTATTTCCTCATCGGCGGGTTCGGCGGAGTGGGCAGATCTCGCGCAGCCGTGAAGTTTCTGCTCTACAACCTCCTCGGCGGCCTGGTCATGCTCGCTGCAGTCATCGGCCTGTACGTGGTCACCACGCGCGACGAGAGTCCCTTCTCCAGCGGCACTTTCGACTTCCGGGCGATCGCCTCAGCGGCAAACAGCGGTGAACTCGGTGTTGGACCCGGGGTGCTCAACGCCTTGTTCCTCGGATTCATGTTCGCGTTCGCGGTGAAAGCACCGCTCTGGCCGCTGCACAGTTGGTTGCCGGACTCCGCGGTGGAATCGACTCCGTCGACAGCAGTGTTGATGATGGCGGTCGTGGACAAGGTGGGCACGTTCGCGATGATTCGCTACTGCCTGCAACTGTTCCCGGAGTCGTCGTCGACCTTTGCACCGTGGATCATCACGCTCGCCGTTATCGGGATCGTCTACGGCGCAACACTGGCGATCGCGCAAACAGACGTCATGAGACTGATCGCCTACACGTCGATTTCGCACTTCGGCTTCATCATTCTCGGAATCTTCGCGATGACCAGCCAGAGCCAGGCGGGTTCCGCGCTGTACATGGTCAATCACGGAGTCTCCACTGCGGCTCTGTTCTTGATTGCGGGATTCCTCGTCTCGCAGCGAGGTACTCGATCGATCGCGGCGTACGGCGGCGTCCAGAAAGTTGCACCCGTACTTGCCGGCACATTCCTCGTTGCGGGGTTGGCAACGCTGTCGCTGCCGGGTCTCGCGCCGTTCGTCAGTGAGTTCCTGGTGCTGATCGGGACGTATTCGCGATACCACGTGGCCGCTATCGCGGCGACTGCCGCGCTTGTCCTGTCCGCGATCTACATACTCTGGCTCTACCAGCGCATGATGGGCGGACCTGTGAAGGAAGGGCAGGGAACGATCCGCGACCTCGCTCGACGCGAACTTGTGGTGGTCGCCCCTCTGATCGCACTCCTGTTGCTTCTCGGCATCTACCCCAAGCCTGCCTTGGACGTCATCACTCCTGCAGTGAGCCATACGGTCGTCGACGAGGCTCCGACCCCGCTCGTCGCCGACCACGAAGGAGGTGCCCACAAATGAGTTCCTTCAACGACGTGACCATCCTCGGCTCAGCCGGCACGGCGTCACCCAGTGTCGAATACAGCTTGCTCTCGCCAATGTTGATCGTGTTCGGTGTTGCGGTTGTGGGCGTACTCATCGAGGCGTTTGCACCCCGGCGCATTCGATACCCCGTGCAACTCGTCCTCGGTGTCGCAGGTTTGGCGGCCGCGTTCGTGGCAGTGCTTCTACTCGCCGGCACGCGGTCGACGGCGATGATGGGTTCTGTAGCGGTCGACGGTCCGACCCTTTTCCTACAGGCCACGATCCTTCTCGTGTCGATCCCCGCAGTACTGCTGATCGCCGAGCGAGGCTCGGGCAACACCGCCGAGGTGATCGCGCAACACGACGCGCTCGGCGGTTTCACCCCTCAAGCGTCGAGCGTCCCCGGAAGTGTTGCGGAACAAGAAGCGGTCAAGGTCGGTATCGCCCAGACCGAGGTCTTTCCGCTCACCCTCTTCGCTGTCGGCGGCATGCTCCTTTTTCCCGCGTCCAACGATCTGCTGACGATGTTCGTTGCGCTCGAGGTGTTCTCACTACCTCTGTATCTCCTGTGTGGTCTGGCACGCCGACGTCGCATGCTCTCCCAGGAAGCTGCGCTCAAGTACTTTCTGCTCGGGGCATTTTCGTCGGCGTTCTTCGTTTTCGGAATCGCGTTGCTGTACGGCTATGCCGGGACGGTCACGCTCTCCGGTATCGCCGACGCAGCACGCAGCGGGTCGGGTACCGACGCCTTCCTGTGGCTCGGGACAGCACTCGTGGCCGTGGGATTACTGTTCAAAGTCGGTGCCGTGCCGTTCCATTCGTGGATTCCCGACGTCTATCAAGGGGCGCCGACGCCGATCACCAGTTTCATGGCTACTGCGACCAAGATCGCCGCATTCGGTGCCATCCTTCGTGTCTTCTATGTGGCTCTGCCGAACGAGTACGTGAACTGGCGTCCACTGATGTGGGCGGTCGCGATTCTCACGATGGTTGTCGGATCGATCGTCGCTGTGACGCAAACCGATATGAAGCGGATGCTCGCGTATTCGGCCATCGCGCACACCGGATTCATTCTGACCGCTGTGGTTGCGGATTCGGATGCCGGCCTGGCCTCGGCGATGTTCTACCTTCTGGCCTACGGATTCAGCACCGTGGGCGCGTTCGCCGTCGTGAGTCTGGTTCGGGACGCAGACGGTGAGGTCGCGACGCTCTCGCGCTGGGCCGGATTGGGCCGGCGCTCACCGCTGGTCGGAGTTGTGTTTGCACTGTTCCTGTTGGCTTTCGCCGGGATCCCGTTGACCAGTGGGTTCATCGGAAAGTTCGCGGTGTTCAGCGCGGCAGCCGAGGGCGGGGCCGCACCTCTCGTGATCGTCGGTGTCCTGTGCAGCGCGATCGCCGCGTACTTCTACGTGCGAGTGATCGTGTTGATGTTCTTCACCGAATCGGCCGCAGACGCTCCGACCGTCGTGGTACCGAGTGCACTGACCAGCAGTGTGATCGGCCTCGGCGCCGGTGTCACGCTCATCCTCGGCATACTCCCCCAGCCGGCGCTCGACCTCGCCGAGCGTGCAGCGGACTTCCTACACTGAGCCGATGCGTGAATCTGATTACGACACCGGACTGCCGAGCACCATCCGGTCGCCATGGTTTGTCGGGTTTTCAGCGGTAGCGATTGTCCATCTGATCCTCAATGCCGCTGATGCTGCGCCCTGGGACGGGATCACCAAGGTCATGCTCGCGCCGATTCTGGCTGCCTGGGTTGTCGCCCGACGCGGACCTCGAATTGTTGCTGCTGCGCTGATTGCCTGTGCTTTCGGAGATTTGTTCCTGATCTGGGACTCCACGTTTGTCATCGGGATGGCAGCCTTCGCGATCGGTCACCTCTGCTTCATCCGATTCTTTCTCTCACACGGCGCGCTTCGGGAGATACGAAGGCGGCCATGGTTTCTGTGCGCTTACACCGTCGCTGGGATCGCTCTAGTGTCGTACACCTGGACCGGTCTCGAACCTGAACTTCGAATTGCCGTCCCCGTGTACGCCGCAATCCTGGTGGGAACCGCATCAACCGCACTGACGTACAACTCGATCACCGGTATCGGCGGCGCGCTGTTCCTCACCTCTGACGCCCTCATCCTGCTCGGCCAGGCGAACAAGTGGCAGCCCGCCGCTGCGGGCATCTGGATCATGACGCTGTACATCCTCGCTCTGTTGCTTCTGACAGTGGGAGTTCTCGGCCGGAGTAAGACGCCAAACCGTCCATTAGCTCAGCGGCTGTAAGGATCAGCAACCAGCCGGACATCTCTTCATATGACCCCGAAATCCGAGGAACAACCGCCGCCGAGCGGCGAAGACCGGTTCACCGCCCTGTGGGACGCCTACGCCGGTCGGGTGTTCGCGTATACCTGTCGCCACGTTGATCATCACAGCGCGCAGGAGGTTGTCTCCGAGACGTTCCTCGTTGCCTGGCGACGCTTGGACGAAGTGCCCGAGCCGGCACTGCCATGGCTGTTGGTGGTGGCTCGAAACACCGTGAACAATAACCGTCGCAGCGTTCGGCGCCTTGACGCGCTCACCGAGAAGATGGGACGCATCGAGCAGATTGCGGCATCGACGCCGGGCGCCGACGTCACTGTCACCGAACGCACGGAACTGCTCGAAGCACTGGCAACACTCACCGTCACCGAACGTGAAGCCCTGCTCCTGACTGCTTGGGACGGGTTGACCGCCACCGAAGCCGCGCGGGTCGCTGGGTGTTCGGTTCCGGCCATGCATGTTCGTCTCTTTCGCGCTCGGCGTCGATTGCGCGCCGGGTTGCCTTCAGAATCCGTCACCGTAATCCCGATGAACACCGCCCGACCTTGCGCTGCCGCCGAACACGGGAGTACCCCATGACCAAAGATCTGCTGACCACGCTCGAGAAGCTGCGGCCGAGCGATACGGTTTCCGCCGAACTCTGGCCCGAGAACGTCCAAGATGCCGTACGCACCCGAATCATGGCTACTGAAAACAACATTGGGGCAACCAAGGCTCCACGCCGTCGCGTCGGTGCCATCGTTCTCGTCGCGGCGATCTGCGCAGCAGTGGTGGTGGGCTGCGCCGCTGCCACGGGGATGATGCCGAAAGCGTTCACCGACATGTACTCGGGTTGGCAGACGATGCCGGGAACCAACGGCGGAATAGATCCGTCCACCGCCGAGCGGGTCGGGTCCATTCCCGGACCTGACGGAACCTTGTTCAGCGTCTTTGTCGCCCACGGCGCCAATGGCTGGAGGTGCGTCGCCCCGGTTTTCGAGGCGTCAGCCGACATCGACAAGGTTGGTCCGTCGAAATTCATCGGCCTCGGACACGGCTGCAGATCAATTGACTTGTACGGCGCGGATTCATTCGGGGGCGGCGCCGGGTACGAGGCCGGTCCGCACGAGGCGACCTACGACGCAGGGGCGGGAGGTGCTGTCCGAGCCGAACTTCACACCGCAGACGGCCATATCTATCCGACAATTCTTGCCGAAGACCGCTTCTACGGATGGATTCCCCTGTCGCTCACGTCCCCTCGTCCAACCCTCGTCGGATATGCCGCAGACGGGACGGTCGTCGGCACCCGGTGAGCTGTCGGTACCCTCGAAAGATGACTGCACACGCCCCGAACGAGCGCATCCCCAGCCAGTGGGAAGAGATCACTGCAGCCGACTCGACGCATTCCACACGATATGTCGAGCGTTTCCGTTCCATGAGAGCGGACGGCAAGGACATTGTCGGGGAAGCACGTTTGATCGACGCGATGCTCGGACGCGGTGGCCGGGTTCTCGATGCAGGGTGCGGGCCTGGCCGACTCGGCGGTTATCTGCACGACGTCGGGCATGTGGTTGTCGGAGTCGATGTCGACCCGGTTCTCATCGCTGCCGCAGAAGAAGACCACCCCGGACCGACGTGGCTTGTCGGCGATCTCGCCGAACTCGATCTGCCGGCCCGCGGTGTCGAGGCAGATTTCGACGTCATCGTGTCGGCAGGCAACGTGGTGGCGTTTCTCGCTCCGTCCACCAGGCAAGCAGTATTTTCAGGATTTGCTCGTCATCTCGCTCCGAGCGGCCGAGTGGTCATCGGATTCGGTGCCGGCCGTGGCTACGAGTTCCCCGAGTTTCTCGCCGACGCGACCGCGAGTGGCCTCGAGGCTGATCTGCTGCTCTCCACGTGGGATCTTCGCCCGTTCAAGGAGGATTCCGAATTCCTGGTCGCGGTGTTCTCCCGCGCCTGACCCGGCACTTCCCCCGCACTCCCTGCGATCCGTCACACGGCGATCAACTCACCCTGATCACAATGGTGGCGACTGTTGTTCACTACGAACATAATTGGATCAATGCGGGTGTGGCCGAGCGGCAAGGCAGCGGTCTGCAAAACCGTCCACGCAGGTTCGACTCCTGCCATCCGCTCCCCTTGCGAACCAGCGACTCATGTCGCAACCCCCACCTAGGAATGACATTCGGTGCACGCAGCCTGCATCGCTCCGCTCCGTCTCCGCGCACATGGCTCCGGACAGTTACCCTCGATCGATGCACCCTCTCCCCGAGACAGGACAGTTACCTCCCGGACCGATGGCTTTGCAAGTGGAACACCTCTGCATGGCGTTCGGCGCGAAAGTTGCTGTGAACGACCTTTCTCTTGCGGTGCCCTCAGGTTCGTTGTTCGGACTGGTTGGCCCGAATGGTGCGGGAAAAACGACCACATTGTCGATGGCTGTCGGATTGCTTCGCCCGCACTACGGTCGCAGCCTGGTGTACGGCTACGACGTGTGGAACGACCCTGTGGCAGCGAAGAGTCTGCTCGGCGTCCTACCCGACGGTTTGGCGCTACCCGCCCAGTTCACCGGTCATGAACTACTCACCTATTTCGGGCGACTGCGCGGTATGCCAGAGGACGTCATCGCGTCACGACGCGACGAACTGTTGGCCGCGCTCGATCTCGCCGATGCAGGTGGAACGGTCATCGCCGATTATTCAGCGGGCATGACGAAGAAAATCGGGTTGGCCTCGGCCTTGTTGCACGGCCCTCGCTTACTGGTACTGGATGAGCCGTTCGAAGCTGTCGACCCCATTTCTTCGGCCGGAATTCGGAGCATTCTGCTCTCGTTCGTCCACTCAGGTGGCTCGGTCATTCTTTCCAGTCACGTGATGGCCCTTGTCGAACAACTGTGTACTCACATCGGAGTCATCGCAGACGGTCGCGTCGTGGCTTCAGGAACGGTCGACGAGGTGCGCGCAGGCAACACTCTCGACGAGGCATTCGTTCGCCTTGTCGGTAGCCGCAGTCCCAGTCCCGACGGACTGTCATGGATGCGCGCATGACCACCACCAGCTTTTCACCGACACACTGGAACCCGTCCGACTCGCCAGAGCACTGTTCTCGACGTCGCTGGTCGGTATGACCGTGCCGATTACCGCGTTGGCTGCAGCAGCGATTCCAATTTATGCCGCTACACACCACCCTGCCGCACTGCCATTGGCCATTATCGCTTGGCCCGCAACGGTCCTGCTCATTGTCGGCACCTCACGGGTCGCGATGCTGGCGATGTCGCAGCTCCTGCGGAGTCGTCGCAGCCGCGAACTGGGACTGTTGGCATTCGGCACGTTCTTCGGCGGACTGTATCTGCTGCAATTTCCGCTGCAGAGTCGCCTCGGCACGGTCGTGGACGGCGACGTCACGTGGCCGCTCACGGTCGCGCATTCGATCCCGTTCGCGTGGGGAATCACCAGTGTCGACGCAGCAGCAGGAGGCGCCTGGCTCCTCGCCGCCGGAGCAATCCTCGCCCTGGTGCTGGTCGATCTCGCACTGCTGTGGTCATGGCAACGCCTGGTCGTTCGCTACTTCAACGGGAAGGTCGCAGAATCAGCGGGCGCCACTTCCGTGCAATTGAAGAACCAGGGCCGCGACATTCGAACCGGTTGGCGCGCATCCCGACTGGGCACCGTCATCTCTCGCGAGCTTTCGCTCTGGCACGGAGACATGCGCCGACGAACACAACTGCTCTCCGTTGCCATCATGACCTTGGTCTCCGGCTTCGGACCGCTGATCTCGTCATCGATCCCCTTCTCCGCCGCATGGGGTGCCTGGTTCCTGATCTACCTGGCAATGGCAGCCGGATCGAATCTGTACGGATTCGACGGCGCATCGATCTGGCATCTGGTGATGATCCCCGAAGCCGCTGCCGCTGACGTCCGGGGCCGACAAATCGCGTGGGCGATCGTGATGACACCCTTCGTGGTCGTCGCAACAGCTGCTGTACGGATCTTCGGGGACCTCGGGACCGACCGACTGGCCGTGCCGCTCGCCGTCGGCATTTCGATGATGGGAGTCGGTGCAGGACTGGCAGTAGCGATATCCGCCAAAGCCCCCTACCCGGTCCCGGAGATGAAGAAGACGTTCTCCCTCAACACCCGCGGATCCTTCAATGGCTCGTCCTTCGGACTGATCATCCTCGCCATCGTCATCTTCGCCGCGACAACGGCGCCCGGCGTTCTACTCGGGGCGCTGCTACCGAACCCGGTGAATTATTTCGCCATCCCTGTCGCTGTTGCGATTGGTGCACTTGGTGCTTGGATCGGGGGCCGCGTCGCGATCACCCGTATGCAACGCGAGCCGGATCGGATTCTGTTCGCGGTTACCACCGCATGATCGTTGCCCAGATAGTCCGAGAATTTCTGGGCGTCAGCGCAGTAGCCGCAACTTGCACCAAAAAACTCAGTCTGGGCAATCGGATTATCAGGGATCCAGGTAGCGCAGCTCAACGGGTTCGGTCCTCGCATATCGCCGCCGGGCTTTCGTGACATAGCTTCCGCTCGAGCCGAACCATTGCCCTGGAAACATCGCACCACCAAGATGTTTGGCATGTCCCCGGAGCACTACGGTTCCGTACGTGTCGCCGAACGTCCCGGCCGATGCGGGAACTGCGCGCACCCCGCCCCTTCGCTGGAGCGTGGGTGGATCGAGCGCTGCCTCAGGTTCGCTCCGCAGCCCGCTCGGTGTGCAGAAATCCTGGTGATGGACCACTACACCGGAGCGATGGAATTCTGCCGGTGCCGACATCCGTTCCACGGGTCCTGATCGCGCCGGATCCTCGAGATCCGCTGTCGAGCCGAGTCCCTCGGCGCCCCGGCTCGACAGCGAAATCACACCTGAATCAGCTCAGCGAGCTCAGCAGCGGCTCGAGAAGCTTGTAGAGCTCGAAGATTCCGATGATCGTTGAAATAGAACCCATGATGATCCTCCGTGATTCGTGAACTTTCCGTGACGTCGCGTCACAGGCAGAAAGCTAACAAACCCGGCATTCAAACGGGGACCTTGGATGTGTCCGGCAGATGAACTCCCTGCTCGGAGAAGCATTTTGGTGACCAGCGTCATGCTCATCGAGAAATGAGCCCCATCGTCACATCACCTGACACCGACTGACGGTGGCAGCAAAAGTCTGCCCGTTGCGATCTGGCGATACATGGCACCATTTCCACCCCATCCGACTCTTGCTTTGTGCGCTGAATCCGATTACATTTCTCCACAATAACGGTACGCGTAACGAAATAACGAGACGGTCTACTTCACAGCTCGATATATCCAGTGCCACAACCTTTCCGGGCTCTTGGAGGGGCGACGTTTCGTCGCGTCCATAAGCTCCTCACTCCCCGATCGAAAGAGAGCACGATGACCACAGAGAGCGTCTCCGGCAATCAGCCGCGACCGGTAGCAACTATCGCAAGCCTGACCCTGCTGATCGCTGCCGTGGCCGCGCTCGAAAGCATCATCGTCCCCGCACTCCCCCTGATACAGAGAGACTTCGGAGTGACGGCCGACGTCGGAGCGCTCGCATCCGTCGCTCTGACGTTGAGCACTGTCCTCGTCACGCCGATGGCCGGGCGAATAGCCGACGTGTACGGCGCCCGCCCCACCTTGCTCGCGATCACGACAATCGTTGCCCTGGGCGGCAGCGTGTCCGCTCTCGCAACGATCTTCCCGCTGTTCGTCCTCGGCCAATTTCTCCAGGGATTCGGGCTCGGGTTGCTTCCCGTGAGCTTCGTGGTCCTACGACGCACTTTGTCCTCGGACCGACTGAAGACGGCCACGGGTTTACTCGGGGCTGTCGTAGTGGCCGGCGGCGCTCTGGGAGTCGTATTGGCCGGGCCCGTCGCGGAAAACGTCTCACGCACCGCGATGTATGCAGTTCCGACCGCGTTCGTTTTGCTCGGCGCAATTACTTTTGCCGTGAGCACACCACGAGATCACATGTCGAACGTCGGCGGCCGACTCGATTGGCCGGGAGCGGGCGGATTGGCTCTGGGATTGTTGACGCTGACGGCGTGGCTGGCGAGCGCATCGAGCAACGGGTGGGGCGCACCGACGTCGATGCTGCTGCTTCTCGCTTCCGCTGCCGTGTTCACGATCTGGGCCAGGTATCAGAGCCGGACAACCGAGCCGATGGTCGACCTGACGATGATGCGGCATCGTTCGATGTGGAGCGCCGTGGTCGTCGGCGTAGTTTTCGGGTTCACCTACGGCGCTGTTGTCTATCTACTTCCGCAACAACTCGCCGTGCCGGCAGAGAGCGGATTCGGCCGCGGTGCATCGACAAGTGCCATCGGAATCCTGCTGTGCATCGGTTACGGCGCAGCGGTGATCGCGTCGGTGATTTCCGGAAAGCTCGCACAACGGGTCGGCACGAAAGCCATTGCGGTAGCGGGAGTTGCCTTCCTCGGCCTGAGCGGCTCCGTCGGGGTCTTTGCAACCACGATGTGGCAGATCGTTGTGGTGCTGATCCTTGCGGGTACCGGCGTTGCCGCCGCGTCGACGGCAGTGTTCGTCATCTCCGCCGACAGCGCACCGGCAGACCGCGTAGGTGTCACGACGGCAATAGTCACGATCGCCAGATCGCTGGGTTCTGCTGTGGGAACCCAAATTGCCGCCGGGATCATCGCGAGCGCGACTTCATCCGGCGGCCTTCCCCAGCACTCGGCATTCGCCACAGCTTTCGGAGTGGCGGCAATCGTTGCGATTGTCGGACTCGTTGTCGCGGTGACGATGCCGAAACCGGCATCAACCGATGTTCAGTGGTCGTCGTCGTCCTCGTCGAAGTCTGCGACTCCGCGCTTCCAGTAGCCCGTGATCAGGTGGTCGCCCGAACTCAGGCCGAGTTCGTCGCGCACGAATCTGCGAATGGGCTTGAGACTGGTGGCCTCACCGGAGATCCAGGCGTAGACACGCTCACCTTCGGGCACGGTGACCGTCCGTACTGCCTGCTCGAGCAGATCCGAGTGACCGGCTGGGACGTCACCGCGGTGCAGCCATCGCACCTCGACGCCTTCCGGAACAGTGAGTTCGATTTCCTGTGAAGGGTCGGTGATCTCGACGAACACCCACCCGGCGGCAGCAGCGGGCATCATCTCGAGCCAACGAGCAATGGCAGGAAGGGCGGTGATGTCACCGGCCAGCAGATAGCGGTCGTACGTCCACGGAACCACGACGCCACCGGGCGGACCTGCCACGTGCACCCGAGTGCCGACGGTCGCCGCCTGAGCCCAATCAGAGGCGTACCCACCTTCGTGGAGCGCGAAGTCGAGGTCCAGCTCCCCCGCCTCGGCGTCGTATCGACGGACGGTGTACTCACGCGAGATCGGCAATGGACGAGGCCACTTCAGGCTGAATCCGTCGCGTTCGGGTAGACGTAAAGTTCCGTCTGCATCCGGGTAGACCAGGCGAACATGCTCGTCGGGAGCGTGCGATTCGAAGCCCGCCAACTCCGGTCCACCCAAGGTCAGACGCAACAGTCCGGTCCCGACCATTTCGCTGCGAACAACTTCGAGTTCGCGAATGCCGATGGGGTACGGCACTTTTGCGCCGGTGGTTCCCGCCAGAACTTCGGCGATGGTCGCGAGGTGGTCTCCTCGGTTCATGAACTACCTTCCTTTTCCGGCGGAGCATTCCCCACCGGCACAGTGTTTTCGGAGAGATCGACTTCGTTGATCTCCGAAGTTACCCGGCGCACCGAACCCAATGCTGCCAGGAGCACCAGGCCCAGTGTCACACCGGCGAGCCCCAAGACCAGTAGCGCGGCGCCAGGCTCGAGCCACTGCCCGAGGAACCCGGCTGCCATCGAACCGATCGCCGTACCCGTGACGGCTTGCACCATCCACAGACTGGACACGCGTCCGCGCAATTCGTCCGGCGTGTTCTGTTGAAGGACTGCAAATCTCAGAATGTCGTTGAGTGCGCGGCCGAGGCCGAATCCGGCCAGGCCCAGGAACGCGACAATCGCTGCTCCCGACGCACCCAGTACCACCAGGCCGAGAGGCATCAGCGCCACAGAGATCAACATCGCGGCGCCGTTGCGGTGGACTCGTCCGGTCCAACCGCTGGTGAGGGAACCGACCACAGCGCCGACAGCGGGGGCGCCGTAGAGCAGACCGAGCATGGTGGGTCCGCCGCCGAGGACCTGGTCGACGAAGGCAGGCAGCAACACCATCGGCCCGCTGACGAACATGACCAACAGACCGCTGATCAGGATGCCGCGAATGACTGTGTGCGTGCCGGCGAATTTCACGCCGGTCACCAGCGCGCGCATCGGGCTTTCGTGATTCGTGCCCGGTGCAGGAGAAGGGCCGATGGCTTGGAACAACGTGACAGTTGCTGCGGTGGCCACCGCAGCAACAAAGTATGTCGCGGGAATGCCGCCGGAGGCGATGATCACGCCGGCGATTGCCGGCGAGATCATCGTCCCGATGTCGGTGGTCAGCGCTACCAAAGCGCCGGCCGCAGCCATCTTGTTGCGCGGCAACAACGTCGGCATCAAAGCCATCAAGGCCGAGCTGCTGACACCGCCGGCCAAGCCGTCGACAGCTGCCGCGACGTAGATGACCCACATCGACGGGTGTGGCAAGAGCGCGTTGCACCCGAGAATGACAAAGCCGAGACCCGCAGCACTGCGGGCCAACTGGATGGTGCGTCGCCGATCGTAACGGTCAGCGAGCACGCCGCCGAACAGGCTGCCGAAGAACATGGCGATGGCCATCGCCGTGGACACTCCGGCAACCTGCAAGGTCGAGCCGGTGAGCTGGTACGTCTGCGCGGGGACGGCTACGACGAGCAGTCCGATCCCGAGCAGCGAGATCAATCGCGCGGAAAAGGCGTACCTGAAGGGACGGCTGGTCCGCAAGGGTGAAACATCGATCACCAGCCCAGCGAATCGAGTCATGCGAAGGTCTGGCCGATCAGGTCGAGGGTAGCCATTGCGCCGTCGTAGTCAGGACGGTAGCTGCTGGCGGGGAGCTCGAACGTCGTGCCTGCCTTGAAGGACGGCAACTGCGAGTAAAGCGGATCGGTGGCAAGTTCGGCCATCGGGCGACCGGACACCGGAATCACAAAGGCGACAGGAGCATCGGCGACCTGCGAGAGCAGTTCCGGGCTGACCTCGAACGAGTCACCCGAGCCGAAGAGCTGCGGGTTGCCGGCCTTGGCCATGACGTCGTCGGCCTTGAAACCGAGCTCGGCGAGCATCGCGGGCAGCGCGGCCGTCGGCGGAACGAGGTACGGCTTGTTGCTCGAGACCGAGAGGAAGTAGACGACGTTGCCCTCGGGAACCTTGATCTTGCCCTTGACCTCTTTGACCTTGTCCTCGTATGCGCTCATCAGCGCCGGAACCTGGTCGGAACGGCCCGCCGCGTCGGCGACGATTTCGAGCTGCTTGTCCCACGCGGCGACCGTCTTGGGGACCAAGACGGTGGGTGCGATAGCAGTGAGCTGATCGTAGAGTTCCTCGGACTGAACAGAGGTGATTCCCTGGCCACCGCCGATGATCAGGTCGGGCTCAGCCGCCGCGACGGCTTCGATGTTGAGCTGCTCGCCGGCCGGCAATTCCTTGGTGCCCTGCGCCTTTGCGGCGTCCGCCCAAGCCGGCGGGAATCCACCGTCGAGGTTCGTGACACCGAGGACGCGGGTATCGGTGGCAACCACCGGTGCGTCCAGGGCGTACAGGTATCCGGCGAGACCGCCGCTCAGAACCACGATGCGCTCCGCCGACGCGGGCACGGTGACCGAGCCCTTCTCGGTCTCGATCACACGGGTCGTGGGCTCTGCAGCCTTGGTCGGTTCGTCGTTCGAATCGCTACTGCAACCGATCATCGCCACGAGTGCGACGATCAGCAACCCTGCGATGGCGACGAATCGTCGCCAACTCCGTATCGCGAGGGGCGGTGTGGACTTCATCATTGAGCTCCCATTGTGTTTCAACTGTGTGGTTTTCGAACTATGTGGCCGTGCGTTTCGACAAATGGCTGTCGAGCAGCGGGGCGATCGCCGCCCACCCGGCTGGGGTCACCAATCCGGCGTGGTCGTACGGCAGATGGTGTACTGCCATGTCCCGGTCCCCGCGGACTCTGCGCCAGCGATCGGCCAGCAGCTGTCCGGACGCCTCGGCGTCGGCGGTGATCAGAGTAACCGGTCCGTCGTAGGTTGTGTCGGTCGAACTGGCCACGAGCAAACGAGTGGCATCAAAACCCGCCCGAACAGCGTCGACCAGTCCCGGTGCCTGAGTGAGGATCTCGGGTGGCAGGGCGGCGGCCAGATCTCGGTCGTCGGAATCGTCGCGACCGTGATCGTCACGATCTCCCAGTGGATGAGTATCGATCAGACCGGCGAACTCCACTGTCTCGCCGATATCGACCAGCTGAGCCGCCATCGCGGCAACGACGTTGCCACCGAACGAGTAGCCGAGCAGGTGGTACGGCCCGCTCGGTTGCACGCCGCGAATCGTGTCGACGTACATCGCTGCCAGTTGGTCCACGTTCGTCGGTTCGAGTGGCTCCCCGGCAACTGTGGGCAGTTGCAGGCCGAACAGTGGACGGTCGGCCTCGAGAACACCGGTCAAAGGCGCAAAGGGCCAAGCGAATCCACCGGCCGGATGCACGCAGAACAGTGGTTCTCCGCTGCCTTCGGCTCGCAGTGTCAGGAGGCGATCACGACTCAGATCGATTTCGGACGCCGACTCGTCAAGGTGTACTGCAAGTTCTGCAACTGTCGGACGGGCCATCAGCGTTCCCACACCGACGCTCACCGACAGGTCGTGCTCCATCTCCCCCACCAGTCGCATAGCTCGAAGCGAGTCGCCGCCGAGATCGAAGAAACTCTCTTCGGGATCGACTGCCTCGACGCCGAGTACCCGCGCAAAGACCTGGCACAGTTGCCTTTCCATCTCGGTTCGCGGTGCTCGGGCCGCTGCTCGGGCGGGGGGTGCCGGCAACGCACCGCGGTCCAGTTTTCCGTTGGGCGTCAACGGGATCGAATCCACGACGACGATGTCCGACGGAACCAGGTGTGCCGGTACGCTTTCCCGCAACGCAGCTCGCAGATCGACTGGATCACCGCCGGGTTCTTCGATGACGTAGCCGACCAGTCGCGGCGGCGCACCGCCTTCGCTACGGACTGACGCTGCCGCTCTCAACACTCCCGGCAACGACGCCAGCGCGGATTCGACTTCACCCAATTCGATCCGAATGCCTCGGATCTTGACCTGATGGTCTGCGCGACCCAGATATTCGAGTTCGCCGTCGCGGCGACGCAGTACAACGTCACCCGTGCGGTACATGCGCTTGCCGACGGAGTAGGGATCAGCAACGAACACAGCGGAGGTCAACGCGGTCCGGTGAAGGTAACCCATCGCCGTTCCGTCTCCGGACATGTACAGCTCGCCCGCCGCTCCGATCGGTACCTCCCGCAGACCCGAATCGAGTACCCGCGCAGACGCGTTCAGAATCGGACGACCCAAGCAGGGTGTCTCGCTCCCCTGAACCGGGGATCCCATCGCGTTGATCGTGAACTCCGTCGGCCCGTAAAGGTCGTACCCGTCGACACCGTCCTGATCGCGCAATCGCGACCACAACTCGGCAGGTACAGCTTCTCCGCCGAGCATCACCAACACCGGCGTCCGCTCACCGTCGAGGAGACCGGCGGCCATCAGTTCCCGTGCATACGAGGGGGTTACATTCACGACGTCGATACCGACTTCGCGGTAATGCTTCACCAGAGACGCGGGGTCCAGTCGCGCCTGCTCGTCGATCACGTGAACTTCGTGCCCCGCGAGCAACCAGAACAGTTCCTCCCACGACATGTCGAACGAGAACGAGACCGTATGCGCGATGCGCAGACGTCGGCCACCCACACTGTTTTCGGTCGGAGTGAATATCTCGGCCTTGTGATTGTGATACATCGTCGTCAACCCGCGGTGACCCACCACGACGCCCTTGGGTTTTCCGGTACTGCCCGAGGTGTAGATGACGTAGGCAGGCTGGTCCGGTGAGGTCGGCCCGCAGACCGCAGCCTCGTCGACAACTGGTGCCGAAGACTGCCCGTCGAGTACCCCGGCCACGTCCGGGTCGTCGAGTACCAGACATGCCTGTCCATCGGGAACTACGAGGTCACGCCTCTGAGTCGTGGTGACTACCAGCGCCGCATCGCTGTCGAGGATGAGTTCGCGCAGGCGTGCCGGCGGGTGAGCCAGATCCAAGGGAAGGTAGGCCGCTCCGGTTCTCATGACGGCGAAGATTGCGACGACGTGATCGGCAGTACGCGGAAGCGCGAGCGCGACAACACGGGTCGGTCCCCCGCCTGGTACCGACTGCCCCAGCGCCGAAGCGAGTATCCGTGCCAGTCTGTCCACCCGAGAGTTCATCTCGGCTGCGCTCAGTGTGACGTCTCCGAAGACCAGCGCCGTCTCGTCCGGAGTTGCCGCTGCCCTTTCGCGCAGTAGTGCGTCCACGCTACCGCCGGCCTGGTCCGGCCGTGGCATCACGACGTACTCCGAAGCGAATTCCGCGGGGGTGCGCGAAAGCGGAACCGCCGTGTCCGCCACCGTGGCGGTATCGGAATTCGCCATCACTTCGAGAATCGTGATGGTGCGGGACAGGATGTCCTGAGCCACGTCGTGCGGAATCAGGTCAGGACGGTTTTCGAGTGTGAGCGCCATCGCCGCGTCCCCGACACCCGGATCCACGTCGAGCGTGAGCGCATAGTGCGTGCCGTCCACCGCATCGAACCCGACGATTCCACTGCGACCGAACGTGTCTCGACGTGCCTGTTCGTCGCGAGGGGTGTTGCGGAAAACGTAGAGCGTGTCGAAGAGCGTGGCGAACCCTGCACTTCGCTGCACGTCGCCGAGCCCGAGATGGTGATGCCCCAGCAGCGAACCTTGTTCACGGAACAGGCGTCCGAGCAACGCCGAGATCTCCTCGCCTGGCCGGACCCGGACACGCACGGGAATGGTGTTGAGCGCCAATCCCACCATGCGGTCGGCGCCCTCGACCTCGGGTGAACGTCCCGAAACCGTCGATCCGAAGACCACGTCGTCACGGCCCGTCACGGCGCGCAATGCCAGGCCCCACGCCGCAGAAACCACGGCGGACAGCGTCGCTCCGCTACGTCTGGCCAGCTCGCGTACGTGCTCGGTGATGCTCTGTTCGAGCTGAGCCCGGGTGAACACCGGCAACGGAGCGCGCCCGCCTGATCCCGTACCACCCACGAGTGTGGGTTGCTCGAGATCCGCGAGGTAGTCCTTCCAGGACGAGATGGCGTCCGTGCGATCCGCTTCGGCGATCCATCGCAGGTGATCACGGAAGTCCGCAGGCTTGTCGAGCGCGCCGTCGAGTCCAACCGGGTCCGTGCCGTGTGTGCGAGCAAACTCGTAGAGCGCAAACAACTCCGCGTACATCAAGGTCTGCGACCAACCGTCGGTCAGCAGGTGGTGCTGAGTGAAGACGAGGTGCGCTCCCCCACCTGGCAACCAGACCAACACCATTCGAATGAGTGGCGGCGCACTCAAGTCGAACAGCCTGCCGAATTCAGCCTCGTCGACGGCGCGGACCTCGATATCCAAGTCGTCGGGTGCGACTGCGCTCAGATCGATTTCGCGGAAAGGCATTTCGGCTGCCCTGGGCACGAACTGCACCGGAGCGTCGAAACCGGCGTGTGTGAAGCCGGCCCGCAGGTTCGGATAGCGCCGCAAGAGCGCATCCCCTGCTGCGCGGAGTGAGCGAACGTCGACGGCGGCATCGGCGGAGAACTCGAATCGCGGCTGCATGTGATAGACATCCGTGCCGCCGGCGCCGTCGAGAACCGACTGGAAGTACATGCCTTCCTGCAAGGGACCGAGTGGCAGCACGTCCTGCCAGCCCGGGCTCAGCGACTCGAGCCGTGCCCGACGATCCGCATCGACGGCCACGAGCGGACTCGGCACGCGATCCGGCGCGGTGTCGGGCAATGCCTTCCGGTCCACCTTCCCGTTGAGGGTGAGTGGTAGTGCCTCGAGCACCGTGATGGTCTGCGGCACCATGTGTTCGGGTAGGAGCCGCGCAATCTCCTTGCGCACCAGTACCGAATCGAGCGTGGTTGCACCTTCGGGAACCACATACCCGTGCAAACTTCCGGTACCCGCCGCATCGACGCGAACGGTGGCTGCCGCGCGGAACACACCTGCCACCGATCCGAGCGCGCCTTCGACTTCGCCGAGCTCGATGCGGAAACCGCGAACCTTCACCTGATCGTCCGCACGACGAAGGAAGTGCAAAACCCCTCGCCGGCGTCGGACCAGATCGCCGGTGCGGTAGAGGCGTGCCCCCGGCAGAGAAGGATCGGCGACGAACCGAGCGACGGTCAGATCGGGGCGGTTCAGGTATCCGCGTACCACCTGCGCACCGCCCAGATACAGCTCGCCCGCAACGCCTTCCGGAACCTCACGCAGGTCGTCGTCGAGGATTCGCACGTGCACATCGGTCCAGGGCTGACCGATCGTGACTCGGTCGCCGGTCGTGATGACCGAAGATGTCGCCCACACCGTGGCCTCGGTGGGTCCATAGACATTCCGGACCGAAGCAGCGTTGGTCACCAGATCGTCGGCCAGATCCTGCGGGAGGGCTTCCCCTCCCACCAGGGCTCGCACCATCGCGAGTCCGACTGCGTTCTCGTGTTCGGTGACCACTCGCCACAGCGCCGGCGTTGCCTGCATCACTGTCGCATCGCTTGCGATGATCAACGCCGACAACGCATCCGGGTCGCGAACCGTCCTGCGGTCTGCGATCACGACAGTCGCGCCCGCCGCGAGCGGGCACAGCAACTCGAGTGCCGCGATGTCGAACGACACCGTTGTCACCGCGACGATGCGATCGCCCGGCCTGATCCAGCAATCCTCGAGTACCGTGTCCGCGAAGGCTGCGAGGTTGCCCGTCGAGACCATCACGCCCTTGGGGCGACCCGTCGAACCGGAGGTGTGGATCATGTAGGCGAGGTGATCACCCGCCGCGGGCGGCGGAGGAAGCACGACACCCGAGTTGGTGAACTCACCGTCCACGAAGACACTCGTGGCGACCGTCAACGGAAGTTGCCCGGCGCTGTCGATACTGGTCAGGACACACACCGGAGCCGCGTCCTCGATCATGAACTCGAGCCGCTCAGACGGGTAATCGACGTCGAGTGGCAGGTACGCAGCGCCGATGCGCAGTACCGCGAGCAGTCCGGCCACCAGATCCGCATTTCGATCCAGCGCGACGGCGACTACCTTCTCGGGTCCGGCGCCGACCGCGAGAAGTTCGCGGGCCAGCTCGTCGACGCGCGCCGACAGTTCCCCGTAGGTAATTCCGACCTCGCCGGAGATCACCGCGATGTCGTCGGGGTGACGGCTGACGTGTCGAGCGAACAACTGCGAGATCCCCGACGGCGGCGTCGCGCGTCGGCCCGGGTCGCGATCCGGCTTGTTTTCCGCCAGTCGCAGATCCGCGACGACAGTGCTGATTTCGTGACCGAGGACCGCGATCACACCGTCGAGCAATGCGTCCGCAGTCGCGGCGTCGAACAGCCCGGCATCAACCGTCAATCGAAGTTCTGTTGCGGTTCGGACGAATTCGAGGTCGACGCTCTTTCCGGGCGAGTGACCGACACGGGCAGCGAACAGGCTGCTCGTCGGACGCCCGAGTAGATCCGCGATTCGGTCGAGGCTGACATCGGAATGCGCAAGTGCCTCGGTGACAGCGTTTTCGACTCGCCGAACGACATCGGCAATTCTCGGCCGACCGGACAGGTCGACCCGAATCAGGGTGTCAGTCCCTTCCGAGACCAGTCCGACCGCAAGGTCCCGACCACCGCCGAAGCTGTTCAGCGTCGCCGCCACGGCAGCCAACAGCACCGCGTCGAATCCTGGTTCGTCACCGAACCGGGCATCGCGTAGCTGACGGAGGTAGGTGTGCGGGCGGTACTCTTCGCCGCGCGGGCGGTCATACGGAAGGTCCGTTTCGAGGGGCAGGTCCGCGAGCGTGCGAACCCAGTACCGCTCGTGATCAGGATTTCCCGCCACCGCCGGGGCGCGGAACGTCGCCACGGTCACGACGGGTCGATCGACGCCAACGACCGAATCCGGCGAGAACTTCGTCCGATCGACGCGTGCGGCCACGGCAAGACCGAGGGGGGTCGGGGTGTCGAAGACATCCGAGACGACGACGCGAATTCCCAGCTTGCGCAGGCTTCCCACCAACCGCATCGCAGTGAGCGAGTGACCGCCGAGAGTGAAGAAATTGTCACCCGGATCGACGTCGGGAATCTCCAACACCGTTTCGACACAGGCGCACACTGCATCAACGACCGCGGGATCGACATCGATCGCAGGATCGGACGCGGCCACCTTTTTCGTGACAGCGACATTTTTCGCGGCAGACACCGCATCGGCAACGGACACTGCCGGTCGGACTACCGTGAGCACCTCGGATGCGGGAGCTGTCGGTTCGGTCAGCAACCCACGCAGGATCTCCGCGAGCCGTGTGACCATTCGCTGCGCCGTGGCGTCGGAGACAACTGCCGGATCGTGGTATAGAACCAGATCCAGATTGGTGCTCGGTGGCGCCATCAACGTCATCGGATAGTGCGTGACTCCGCGGTTGGTGAATCCCTCGACCCGCAGTGTGTGCGATGCAGGCTGTCCCGCACCGGAGTTCGGGAAGTTCTCGAACACCAGGAGCGTGTCGAACAGTTGCCCGATTCCGGCGATGCGTTCGATCTCGGCCAAACTGGTGTGTTCGACGTCCACGATGTCGAATTGGGCGTTCTGGAGATCGACGAACTGATCGAGCAAAGGCCGGTCCGCGACGATGTCGAGGCGGGCCGGAATCGTGTTGCTGAACAACCCGACCATTCCCTCCACCCCCGAGAGTTCGGCAGGTCGGCCGGACACCGTGGCCCCGAACACGACGTCCCACTGTCCTGTCGCTTCGGCGAGCGCTGCTGCCCACGCACCCTGAACCAGGGTGTTGACCGTCAGCGCTCGCGCACGGCCGAGTTCGATCAGCGCTTCGGCGTCCGATGTCGCGAGAGGAACCTCGAGCGCGACGGGCACACTTCGCGGCGCTCCGGCATCGGCAACGAGAGTCGGCGCGGTGAGCCCACGCAAACGCTCGCTCCACGCTGCGCGGGCAGAGTACTGATCACGGCCGGCGATCCATGCCAAGTAGTCGCGATACGGCGTCGGCGCAGGGAGGCGGCTGTCGCCGTCGTGGTAGACGTTCATCAGCTCGCGCAGGACGATCGGAGTCGACCAACCGTCGGTGAGCAGGTGGTGCGCGTTGAGGACCAAACGGTGCACCCCGCCGGGCAGCCGAACCAGTAGTGCACGCAGCAGAGGCGGTGTACTGACGTCGAAGACATGCTTGGCGGCCTCGTCCTCGAGCTGATCTGCAGAGCGGAATGCAGTGTCAGCTGGAACGGAGGTCAGATCGACCGAACGCCACTCGACTTTTGCGCCGCGCGGAATGATCTGAACGGGCCGTTCGAACTGCTCGTAGTGAAAAGCTGCGCGAAGGTTCGGGTGCCTGTCGATCACGGTCTCGAACGCGTCGGCCAACTTCGCCTCGTCCAGTGGCCCGGAGAGGTCGAAGCGTGCAGTGAGCGTGTAGACGTCTGCGGCTCCGTCACGGACCGCATGGAACAGGAGACCTTCTTGTAGCGGCGAGAGCGGAAGGACGTCGGCAAGCGGTCCGTGGACGGCTTCGAGTTCGTTGATCCCTGCCTGATCGACCACCGCGCCCTGGCCGAAGATCGTCGCCGAGCAATCGGAAGGCGTCAAACCACCCTCGAAGAGCGCGGCATGCGCGGTCAGGGCAGCGAGCGCACGTTCCCAATGCTCTTGCAGCTCGACGATCGTCGCGCCGTCGAGCACTGAACCCGCCGCAGTCCATTCGACTGCCAGCGTCGTCGAGTCGTCCTCTCGGACAAATGCGTTGAGCGCCAGCACTTCCGACATAACCTTCGTCGCCGGCTCGATGACCGCGAATGGATCCTGCTCCGGCAATCGCCATCCGGTTCCGGGCAAGGACGGGAAGCGGCCCAGATAGTTGAGCAGCAGTTCGGGTGTAGCGCACGCGGAAAGGTCAGGTGCGGTGTCGGGATCCAGATGCCGCAGAACTCCATAGCCGACTCCGCCTCCGGGTACGGCGCGTTTTGCCTCCTTCACCGCACGAAGGAGATGTCCCGCAGCTGCTCCGCCGCTCAGTGCGTCGGCAAGATCGTCTGCGGTGAGCAGTGCATCGGTGGGAACCCGAACAGGGAACTCACTGGTGAACCACCCGATGGTTCCGGCGAAGTCGGTGTCGCTGGTGAGCGCGTCGCGGCCATGACCTTCGACGGTAACTGTCTGCGCGGGCAGCCCAGTCAGGCCGCGACTGTGCTGCCATGAGCGCAAGGCAAGCATCAATCCCGCGAGAAGCACTTCGTCGGTCTTGGCTCGATACGCCGCCGGAAGCGTGGTCAACAGCGCGTCCGTGACGGCCGGGGGCGCAACAGTTGTCGTGCGAGTGGCGGTTGCGGTCACGTCGATCTTCGGGTCGAGACGACGACTGCCGATCGCCTCGTCGTCCGCCTGTACCGACGCGGACTTCCAGTACTCGAGCTCTGACGCCCTGCTGCCAGAGGCCCCGAATTCCGCGAGCAACCCTGCGTATCGACGCCACGAACTTCCGCCTGCAGCCAACCGGGCCGACCTACGCTCGCGCGCTGCATCGGTAGCTTCGCGGAGGTCTGGAAGCAGAATTCGCCAGGACACACCGTCGACGATCAAATGGTGAGCCACGACGATCAATTGGTCGGGTCGACCGGCCTCGGTATTGACCAGTACGACTCGCAGGAGTTCACCGGCGCGTGGGTCGAGACTCGCCGCCGACGCCTCCGCGAGCTCTCTGATCCGGGACGGCTCGGAGGTGTCGGACACCTCGCGAACGAGTCCCTCGCTGCGCACTGCACCGGCGTCCCGGACGATCAATTCGGTAGTGCCGCTGTCGTTGTCACGGCGCAGGAGCAGGCGTAGAGCGTCATGGTGATCGAGGATCGTCTGCACGCCGGACTGCAGGTCACCCAGTGAAAGGCTGTCGTCGATGCGCACTGCGGTCCACTGCGCATAGCCCGCGATTGCCTCGTCTGCCGAATTTTTTTCGATCAGTGCTCGAACGATCGGCGGGGCGATCACGGTGCCGGTGGCCACGTCCGCAACCGAGGCTACGGCGTCGGCGTCATCGGCAATCTCACGTGCCGCAGCGGCGATGGTTCCCAGATCTCGCTGTGCCAGTAGTTCTTTGGGAGCAACGATCAGACCACGCACCCGCAGGCGACTGCTGACACTGATTGCCGTGATGCTGTCACCACCGAGGCCGAAGAAGTCCTCGTCCACGCCGACGCGTTCGCGGCCGAGCACCTCGGCCACCACGTCACAGAGGATTTCCTCGCTCGGTGTGGATGCGGCGCGACCTGCCGATTCGGCAGCCGGGGCTGGTAGTGCCGCACGATCGAGCTTTCCGTTCACCGTGACGGGTAGTTCGTCCAGAACGACGATTGCGGCGGGAACGAGATGATCCGGTACGCGACCGGCGAGGTCACGGCGCAATTCTTCCTGCGGCGGAAGCGCCGCGCCGGCGGCGGCTACAACGTAGCCGACGAGGCTGGGCCGTCCCCCATCCGTGCGGATCAACGCAGCAGCCGCGCCGATTCCGGGTACCGATCCGAGAACAGCCTCGACCTCGCTCAACTCGACTCGATGTCCGCGAATCTTCACCTGCTTGTCGCTGCGACCGATGAAGTCGTAGCCCCGCCCCGGCACCCACCGCGCCACGTCCCCGGCGCGGTACATCAGATCTCCCGGAGCCCCGAAAGGATCTGCGACAAAACGCTCGGAGGTCGCGCCGGCGCGGCCGAGGTAGCCCCTGGCCATTTGCGGTCCCGCCAGGTAGAGCTCACCTCGTTCACCGTCGGCGACCGGCTCGAGCGCGCTGTCGAGCAGGTACGCACGGGTACCCGCGAGGGGGTACCCGATACGCGGTCCGGCACCTTCGACCGTGGTCGCGATCGCGTCGACCGTCGTTTCGGTGGGGCCGTACAGGTTTCGAGCCGGAACACCGGATTCGATGATCGCGTCCCACAGTGCGGGCGGTGCCGCCTCGCCACCCACGACGAGGAGCTGCAACCGATGCGTACGCAGCAACCCGTTGTCCACCATCGCTGCCGCCATCGACGGCGTCGTGTCGACCACGTCGACGCAATCTCGCTCGAACGCCGCGACCAGAGCAACCGCGTCCTTCTGCAGTTCCTCGTCGTATACGTGCACACGATGACCACACAGCAGCCACAACAGTTGATCGAGAGACGCATCGAAGGCGAACGACGCTGTGTGCGCGGTGTGCAGTTGGCGGTTCCCGACGCGCTCGGCGGTGTCCCGGTAGATGGTGGCGCGATGGTGGTGAAGCAGGTGCGCCAATCCACCGCCTCTGACCAGCACACCCTTGGGCTTGCCTGTCGATCCCGAGGTGTAGATGACATACGCCAGGTGATCACCATGCCGTGCTGTCGCCAGTTCACCGAGTTCGAGTGGAAGCTCGGAATTAGCACGGAGTTCTTCGCGGACTGCGTCGGAATCGATGACGAGGGGGTCGGGCCGAAAACCTCCGACGAGTTGCTCGGCCAGAGTGGAAGTGGTGATCACGACCTTCGGCTGCGCGTCGTCGATCAGATCTCGCAACCGCTCGGCCGGGTGCTGCGGATCCAGGGCCACGTACGCTGCGCCCGCGTTCAATGTCGCGAGCAGAGCCACCACCATCTCGGAAGTACGCGGAAGCGCAAGTCCGACAATGTCGTCCGGGCCGACATTGCGGGCCCGAAGCAACCGGGCGAGCTTGTGGACGCGGCCACCGAGTTCTGCGCCTGTCAAACGTTCGTCACCGCACACGAGGACTGTGTCATCCGCGTGCTCGACAACGATGCGGTCGAACACGTCGGGAACGAGTTCGACCGAGCCGGGCAGCGGTGCAGTTTCGCGGCCGGCGAGAATCCGCGCGGCTTCGGCCGCAGGCATCATCTCCACCTGACCGACGGCAGGATCTCCCTCCCCGACCATCGCGTTGACGATGCTGACGAAACCGGCGAGGCGACGCTGAACCGATTCCCGAGTATTGGTACGCGCGTCCACTTCGAATCCGAGTAGAACTTCGCCGTCCGCAATGGGCGTAACCGTCAAACCCAGGTCCTCCGGCGGTCCCCCGGCGACGTTTCGCAGTACACCCACAGCGCCGGCGAAATCGAGGGCGAAGTCGAAAGCCTTGAGATTGATTCCGATCCCGTGAAGCAGTGCGCCGGTTCCGGCGACGCCCAGGTCCCGAGCAAGATTCTCACCGCGGTAGCGCTGGTGTGCGCGCAGGCTTTTCATCGTGGCGGCCACCTGCTTGCTCAGGTCACCGAGTCGATCGTGGCTGCGAATCGTCAACCGGAGAGGCAGAACGTTGACTGCCATGGCCGGCGTCTTGAGTGCCGTGCGACCTACGCGCGCCATGAGTGGCATCGCGATGACAACATCCGTCTCGCCGAGCAGTCGGTGGAGAAACGCGCCGTAGCAGGCGATCAGTGCCTCGGCCCACGTTGTTCCCGTCGCGTCTGCCACGTCTTTGAGGCGGTTGAGGGCGTCGGCGGTAATGATCTCGCGAACCTGGATCGTTCGTTCCGCCGGACCGGTGACCTGCTGGCCGCGTCCGTCCAACGCGGGCAACGGCGTCAGGACATCACGCCAGTAGTCACGATCTTCCGCGAACTGCTCGCCAGCCCGGTACGCCTCGTCCTCGCTGACCAGATCTGTCATAGAACCGAATCGCGTTGGTGCGACGTCGGTTCCCTTCTTCGCGGCCGTGTAGTGCGCGGCGACACGACGCGAAATCATGGCTGCGCTGTAGCCGTCGACGATCAAGTGGTGATAGAGCTGGATGCACCAGATCTCGCGATCGGAGAGCCTGATCAGCGAGTACGTGTACAGCGGACGCTCCACCATCAGGCGGCAGTACTCGGACGCCCGGCTGCGCTCGGCGTCGACCAGTGCGTGCGCCACGGCTACGGGATCGCGCTCGTCACGGACGTCGGTGATCGGGATGATGCCAACCGGCTCGTCGGAGATGTACTGACGCGGGCCGTCCGACGTCTCGATCATCCGCAGCCGCATGGTTTCGGCTTCACCGATCGTCGCCGTGATGGCAGCTGTCAGCAGTTCGGTGTCGATCGGTTCGTCACCCGAGATTTCGAGCACCTCGCCGACGAGGTAGCTCCGAGATTCGGGATCAAGCCTCTGTGCGTTCCAAATCCCGAGTTGAGCTCCTGTGAGAGCAAACGTAGCTTCGCTCGCCGCTCCGGAGTTCGAACCTGGAAGAACGCTCACACTGATCCCCTCGTCTGTGGACACACGTCACCCAAGGGTGACCTAACGTCGTTTTGGGTAGCCTAAACTAAATGTCAATGAATCGGGGAATCCGCCTCGCCGGTGACCCGAGAACCGACGGCTCCCGACGCGTCAATCAGAGGACACGCGCTTCTACAACCGCTTGCGGGACAGTCTCTTTCGTGAATCGAAACGAGAAAGTGAAGGCTAGTCCATCAGCGTTGCCGCGACGGTTCCGCCCAGTTCATAACAACCATCGCGGACAGATTTGTCCACGCTCACAGTCACTTCGAGCGGATCCGCCACCGCGACCAATCCGAGCCCGGTGGCGAGTTTGCGCACCGAGGACACTGCACCGGCAGTGTCGTTGTTGCCGTGAACCCACAGGCCGTACGGTCGATCCGAAACCGCGCCGAGGCATTGGTAGTACGTGGTGTCGAAGAAGTATTTCAGCGCGCCCGACATGTAACCGAAATTGGCGGTGGTTCCGAAAAGATAGCCGTCAGCAGCGAGGACGTCGGGCACCGTCGCCGCCAACGCCGGCATCACCTTCACCTCGACGCCCTCGATCTCGGGATCGCGAGCCCCGGCCAGGACTGCATCCAACAATTCGTGGGTTGTCGGCGAGGGCGAGTGGTGAACCACCAACAGAGTCTTCACACATCTGACAATACGGCGACGGGTGGCGCACCCGTCGCCGTTCACGCCTACGCCGAAACGGTTTCCGCGCTCATCGCCTTGACCAGGTCGTCGGTTCGGGTGACCGAGGCGCAGCGCCCGGCCGCGTACTCGAGCGCACCGACATGCTCGTCCAGGGAGAAGTCGGCTACCGCGTCGCCCACGAAGAAGATCTGCACGTCTTGCATGAACCCGTCCAAAGCGGTAGTCAGGCAACCGATGTGGGCATAGATTCCGGTGATGATCAGCTGGTCACGCCCACTCTCGCGCAGCCGCTCACGCAGATCCGTCTTGATGAAGGCGCTGTAGCGCCATTTTGTGAGCATCACGTCGTCCGAATGCGGAGCCAACTCGGCGATCACGTCGGTGTGAGCGGGATCTGCCTTCAGACCCGGTCCCCAGAAATCCGACAGCAACGCACGCTCCTCGGGATCCTGATCACCGGGTTGGGCGGTGTAGACGATCGGGATTCCGGCAGCTCGCGCCGACGAACGAAGCCGGTCGATGTTCGGAACCACGGTTTGGAGCGGGTCGACGCTTCGGTCGTACGCGTTCACGAAATATTCCTGCATGTCGTGCAGAAGCAACACCGCTCGGGAAGGATCGAGAGTCCAGTCGACCCGATTCTGCGGAAACTCGGTGGGCATCTCGTATCGCACTGCTGTGGGTAGCGCCATGATGAATCTCCTCGAAAATGGGGGTGGGAACCGATCAACTCGACAGAGTCTGTGCGGCAATCGATTCGCTGAGAACACGGCGCAAGGCCGCCTTGCTGGTCTTTCCGACGCCGGTGACGGGGAACTCGGTCACGAACTCCACTCGATCCGGAACCTTGTACGCCGCAACGCCTCGGCCTCGTATGTATCGCTTGATCTCGCCGACGGTCGGTGCATCTCCGGAAATCACCAGAACAGCACAGGTTCGTTCGCCCAGGTACTCGTCGGGAACGGCGACGACGGCCGCATCGTGGACAGCCGGATGCGAGAGCAGGTGGTTCTCGATCTCCTCGGCCGCAACCTTCTCACCGCCGCGGTTGATCTGGTCTTTTGCGCGCCCCTCGACTATCAGATGTCCTGAATCGGTGACGCTGACCAGATCGCCGGTGCGATAGAAACCTTCGGCGTCGAAGACCTCGGCATTGTGCGCATCCGCCCGGTAATAGCCGCGGATCGTGTACGGACCCCGAGTCAGTAAGTGCCCCGTGGTTCCGGGCGCGACGAGCGCGCCTTCGTCGTCGACCACACGAACCTCGTCGTCGGGTGAAATGGGCCGGCCCTGAGTGCTGACGATCAATTCTTGCGTGTCGTCGAGGCGGGTGTAGTTGACCAGCCCCTCGGCCATCCCGAACACCTGCTGGAGGGTGCAGCCCAACTCCGTGGGTACGCGTGCAGCGGCTTCGGCGCTGAACTTCGCTCCGCCGACGCCGAGAACCCGCAAGCTCGACAGATCGTGATCTGCCTTACTGGGGGCGGCCATCCAGGCCAACGCGATCGGTGGAACCAAGGAAGCGTGCGTGACTCGCTCTGATTCGATCAGACCGAAAGCTGTGGAGGGCATGGTGTCCGGCGCCAGAACCACGGAGCCGCCCGCGTGGAGAACACCCAGGATGCCCGGCGAACTCATCGGAAAATTATGCGCTGCAGGAAGAACCACCAACATGCGCGTCGCGTCGTCGACGCCACAGATCGGGTTGGACGCTCGCACCGAGTAGAGGTAGTCGGCGTGCGTTCGCGGAATCAGCTTCGGAACACCGGTCGTGCCACCGGAAAGCTGAAGAAAGGCGACCGACAACGGATCGACGTCGGCAAGAACGGGAACCTCGTATCCGCGCAGCGAATCGAAACCGACAAACTCTTCGGGGTCACCGGCCACGATCACAACAGGCGGAGTCTCGAGGCCTTCGTTCACCTCACGCGCCAGCGCGCGGTAGTCGAACCCGCCATGACGGTCGGCGACGATATAGGCAGCGACATCAGCGAACTGGCAGAAGTATCCGATTTCGGTTCGGCGATGCGCCGGCAACCCGAATACCGGCAGGGCGCCGAGCTTCAACACACCGAACAATGCTTCGACGTATTCCACGATGTTCGGCAGCTGCAGAAGCACCCGGTCACCGGCGCGAACACCCAAGCCGGACAGGCCTCCGGCCACGGCCGAGCTGCGACGATCGAGGTCGGAATACGTCAGCCGTGTCTGTGTGCCAGAGGCATCGCTGCCGACCACCGCTTCATTGTCGGGATGCCGTGCGGCCGCGGCCGTGACGAATCCGGCCAGCGTCTCGTCAGTCCAATAGCCTCGTCCCCGATAATACGTCACCAAATCGGGTGGATACTGTGCGACGGGTGCCAAGGGCTCGCGAGCGATCCTCGAGGTCATGCAAGTGACTCCTGTTCGAAAGTACTGTCAGCAAATACGTCTCACGCTTTGAGCGTCGCTCCACCGTCGACGTACAGCGCCTGCATGGTGATGTGGGCCGCCCGGTCGGACAGCAGGAAGTGCACCGAGTCCGCGATATCGTCTGCGGTGGCCAGTTTTCCGAGCGGAATACCCAGGCGATAGCTCGCCAGATTGCCTTCGATGACCGCGTCGGCACCCGAATCGTCGGAAGGGTCCGACCACAGTGACCGCTGCATCGCTGTGTCGGTGGATCCCGGAGCGACCACGTTGACACGAATGCCGTCAGTAGCCAGCTCCAGTCCAGCGGTTCGAACCAACATGGTGGCAGCAGCTTTGGACGAACCGTAAGCACCCATCCCGATACGTGGGACACCGGCCGCGTTCGACGAGACGACCACGATCGCCCCGGCCCGACGGCGACGCATTTCCAGTCCCACGCTTTGCAGCACGTTCAGCAATCCGAAGACGTTGACGCCGAATATCTTCCGCCACTGGTCCGGATCGGAGTCCAGCACCGATCCGGTGTCGAGAATTCCGGCGACGTGCGCGAGCGCGTCGATCCGGCCGAACGTGTCCATCGTCGAGGCCACTGCAGCGTCGACTGCCTGCCGATCGGTCACGTCCACGACGTGACTCTCGATATCGGCGCCTTCGACGATTGTTTCTGCCAATTCCGCAGTTACCCGCTTCAATTCGACGTCGTCGCGATCGAGCAACGCCAGCGAATACCCGTCGCGCGCAAGCGTACGGGCCACTGCGGCGCCGATCCCCGCCGCAGCACCGGTGACGACGGCGATTCGGCGCTCGCTCACTGCGGGCACAGGACCTGAACCCAGGCATTGATCGTGGGCTCTTCTGCCAACTCCGCGAAGTCGGCATCCGCGCCCGCTCCCCGCCACCGTTCGACGAGCGTCATCAAGCGAACCGAGTCAAGGCCTTCGTCACCCAGGTCCGCGTCGTCGCCGAGTTGCTCTGCCCTCATCGACAGAACCTCGGCGACGTCGCGCACGATCTGGTCACGGTCCACGGTGTTGCTCATCGGTCTCCTCGAGTAGTGGTCGACGCGCTCAGATCGAGCCAACCCAACCCTCGTGTCGACCCCGTCCGCACGCCTTGACTTTAGGCCAGCCTAACCATAACGGTACGGAAGTACACAACCCGGGCGCTCGCAACACAAATTCACCCAAACTAAGGCTAGCCTCAACATAACAAGCAATCTGTCGAACTGGAAGGGTGTCCATGTCAGCACTCGCCGAAGTCTCCGAATTCCCGTTGCGCAACAACCGGACTGACGATGAAACGGACTCCGTTTTCCTGCTCTCACGTAGGCAAACGTCGATCCGCACTTCGGGAGTAGTCGAAGAATTCGACTCGGCCTTCGACGCTGCCGAAGCCCTCAAGACCGGGCGCATCGACTCGGTCGTCGGCGCCCTGCCGTTCTCCCCGGAGACGCCGTCCGCCCTCACCGCGCCACTGAGTTTCACACGAGTCCGCGGTGATCTATATCACTCCAACATCCCGTCATTACCCACTTCGCGGGTAGCCGGATTCGAACCCAGCCCGCAGATCCACACCGACAGGGTCCGCGGAGCCATCGAACGACTTCGAGCAGGCGAACTCGACAAAGTTGTCCTCGCACGCTCCCTGACCATCGAGGCCGAGTCCACGATCTTCCCCGCCGCTCTGGCCGAGAAACTGATTGCACTCGATCACGCGCACAACGGTTTCTGCGTCGACCTGTCCCCCGCCGGAGGAAAGTACCGCGGGCGTTCGCTGGTCGGTTCGACGCCCGAGGTTCTGATCGAAAGGCGAGGCGGCGTCGTCACCTGCCACCCGCTGGCGGGCTCGATTGCACGCCATCCGAATTCGGATCAGGACGAGGCGAATGCCGAGCAACTCCGCGCGTCGACCAAAGATCTGGCTGAACACGCGTTTGTCGTCGACTCCATCAGCGCGATACTCGGACCACTGTGCACGTCCTTCAATGCACCCAGCGCACCGGAAATCCTTCGGACACCGCAACTGTGGCATCTCGGGACCAAGATCGAAGGTGTCCTGATCGACCCGAGCCTGACCTCGCTCGAACTCGCAATGGCGCTGCATCCGACTCCCGCTGTCTGCGGCACACCGACGGTCGCCGCACGCGAGCACATCACCGCAACCGAAGCCGATCGTGGGTTCTATGCCGGTGCCGTGGGCTGGTGCGACCGGACTGGAGACGGCGAGTGGATGGTAGCTATTCGTTGCGCCGAGATCGCAGCAGACGGCCTCTCGGCGCGGGCCTACGCCGGCGGCGGCATCGTCGCTACTTCCGACCCGGAAATCGAATTGAGAGAGACCAGTACAAAATTCCGCACGCTACTCAGTGCGTTCGACCTCGCTGAACATCATCTCTGACAGGGCGTCACTTCTTCGAGGTGTTCAGGGCAATCGCGGCGTGAACGAGTGCCTTGAACGCCTTTTCGTCGACGGCTTGGCCCTCGTGGCAATCGATCGCCCGTCGCGTATTGCCCTCGAGGCTGGAGTTGAAGAGTCCTGAAGCGTCGTCGAGTGATGCGCCTTTGGCAAAGGTCACCTTCACTGCGCTCTTGTAAGTCTCACCGGTACAGATCATTCCGGCGTGGTACCACACGGGAACACCTCGCCACTTCCATTCCTCCACCACATCCGGATCCACTTCTTTGATCAGAGTTCGTATCCGGGCGAGCATCTCGCCCCGCCAGTCTCCGAGTTCCTCGATTCGCTTGTCGATCAACCGAGACGGGGAATCTGCGCCTTGCTTGTCGGACTCACTCTTCGCCATCGCTTCGTCACTTCCTGCTCGTCGCCGCCGATCTCCGGTGAGTCGAGTATCCCCTCCTGCACGCGGATTCACTCGGTGAATCACTGACGCATCACGGCGTCTCGGCAGATGCGATTTCTTGCAGTTTCGGTCAAAGTGAGACGGACGTCCAGTATTCTCTGGGTACTAAGTCCCGATTCTTCGGCCTGGAGGACTGCATCGTGATCTGGAATCGACCGCTCACCCACTCAGTCGCTTGGGCTGCCGGATCGGTTGTTCTCGCCGCCGCGATTGTCGGCGTTCACACCGTTCCTGCGGCGGCGCAACAGGCCCGCGTCTTCGACGTACTGTGCACACCCACCGATGCAGGCCTTTCCGAGCTGTCCGGACTCACCGTCACCGCGGCCGGGATGTACGCAATCGGCGACAGCGGCTCCGACGATCGGGTCGCCGAACTCGATTCGAACTGCCACGTGCAGCGCTGGATCAGCGTGGGCACCCCTCGTGTCGACGTCGAGGATCTGTCGTCGACTCCCGACGGCCATCTGTGGCTGGCAGACATCGGCGACAACAACGCGGTACGAACGTCGGTCGGGCTGATCGACCTCGATCCGGCTTCAGGTGCGGCGACCTCCTACCCCCTGGTCTATCCCGACGGCGCGCACGACGCCGAGACACTACTGATCCAGAGCGACGGGGTTCCCGTCATCGTCACCAAGGACTACCTAGGTGCAAGCGTGGTCTACACAACCGCTGAGCGACAGCAGGTTCAGGATCTGAGTACGGGCTCGCCGACCATGTTGGCCAAAGTAGGTCAGCTCAGATTTACTCCCACCCTCACACCCGGTGGGCCCGTCCCCCACGCCGGCACGATGGCTGTCACCGGCGGCGCCGTGAGCAAGGACGGCACGGTGGTAGCGCTCCGCACGTATACCGACGCTTACCTGTACGCAGCTCCCGACGGCGATATCGTGAAAGCGTTGAACACCAACCCGATTCGCGTCCCCCTTCCCGACGAGCCACAAGGTGAGGCGATCGCGTTCGACGCTGCGGGTGATCTGATCAGTGGCTCCGAGGCATACCGAGGGCCATTACCACCAATCCGAATTCTTCGCGGCGCCAGCGACATCGCACTGTCGGGCGGAGCGAGCGGCTCTCTCGGGTCGTAGTCGATTCGCGTCCCCGGGAAAGCGGACAGGCGCCGCTATCATGGCCGAGTGAACAAACAACTTCGAGCGACAGTGGTGGTCTCGGCAGTTCTCGCACTGGCTTCGTGTGCGAATTCCCTCGAAGGATCACCGCGCCCGGATGCGTTTGTTCCGAGCATCGACAACCCGGATCCGTCCGAAGCCATCGACGGAGTTGTCACGGTCGACTACCCAGCAGCCCAACACGTACGCCCGAACGAACGCGTGGCGTACACATATTCACCGCCCTTCGGCGGCCGTCATGACTCGGTCTGGGCAAACTGCACCGGAGTTGTTTATCCACAAGCGATTCGGACCGAGAATGCGGTCCATTCTCTCGAGCACGGGGCCGTGTGGATCACGTACAACCCCGACCTCGTCTCGAGCGAGGATCAGGCTCGCTTGGCACAGCGAGTCGAGGGCATGAGCTACACGTTGATGTCGCCGTATCCGACCCTGGATTCGCCGATCTCGCTGCAGTCTTGGGGCCGTCAGCTCAAGCTCGACAACGCCGCGGACGCGCGCATCGATCAGTTCGTCTCGGCTCTGCGCGTCAACCCGAACACGTATCCCGAAGTGGGCGCGACCTGTTCGGTGCCGGTGACGAGCTTCGACCCGAACAACCCGCCGCCATTCGACCCCACCACTCCGGATCCGTCATCTCCCACAACTGTTCCGGAGCGGTAGCGTCTCAGCAGGCCCCGCTCCGCGGCGTAGACACCTACTTGCCTCGTGAACGGCGTTCCAGTTCGACTGCCCGTCGCATGGTTTCCCGACCCCGGCTTCGGTCACCGGCATAGTCGTAGGCGCGAGCAAGTCGGAAGTTCTGCTTCCAGTTGTCCGGGTCTGCTTCCCAGTCGACCTTGATCTGGGCGAACAACTCGTCGGCAGCCGCTCGCTCGATCCGGCCCGAAGGCAATTTCGGAAGCGCAGACGCATCGACAGCGAGGCCCTCGTCGTGAATCTGCTGCGCGAGGCGCTGGTGCGTGAAGCCGGCACGGAGCGTGGCGATGACGAGCCACAGCCCCAGGAACGGCAGGATCAGCACGCCGATCCCGAGACCGATCGCGGCGCCGCCACCGTCCTGGATGAGCTGGATTCCGCGCTGGCCGAGCAGCACGAAGTACACCGCGAGCGCAATGCAAATCGCGACGATCAGTGCGACGGTGCGGGTGGTCTTGTTCATAGATCGAGAAAGGAATCGATACCGACCGTCAGACCCGGACGCGAGCCGATCTGGCGGACACCGAGCAGAACGCCCGGCGCGAACGAATTCCGGTCGATCGAGTCGTGGCGAATGGTCAGCGTCTCGCCCTGAGTTCCGAGAATCACTTCCTGATGCGCGACCAGTCCGGCCATCCGCACGGAGTGAACCCGGACGCCGTCGACGTCCGCTCCGCGCGCACCCTCGAGCTCGGTCGTGGTGGCGTCAGGACTGCGTCCCACGCCTGCTTCCGCGCGAGCCTCGGCGATCATCGCGGCCGTTCGGTATGCGGTGCCCGAGGGAGCATCTGCCTTGTTGGGGTGATGGAGTTCGATGACCTCGACGGAATCGAAGAAGCGCGCCGCGGCAGCCGAGAAGCGCATCAACAGCACAGCACCGATGGCGAAGTTCGGGGCGATCAGAACACCCGTTGCCGGCTGGGCGTCGAGCCAGGACTGCACAGTCGCAAGCCTGGACTCGTCGAAACCGGTGGTGCCGATCACTGCGTGAATTCCGTTGGCCACGAGGAATTCCAGATTTCCCATGACGACGTCGGGGTGCGTGAAATCGACCACTACCTGAGTGCGGGTGTCGACAAACGTCTCGATGCGATCACCGGTGTCGACCTGAGCGACGAGTTCCAGATCGGGAGCAGCTTCCACTGCCTCGCAGATCGCTCGACCGACCTTGCCCTTGGCTCCCAGAACCCCGACCCTGATGGGTGCTGCACTCACGTCTTCCACGCTCCGTCCGATGCATTGTTTGAGGTGAAGCCTACGCAATCACCCCGATGCGCTCACCATCAGTCGGGCGGGAGTTATGTCACCACTGGCACACTGGACGTAGTGAGCAACCGTCCGCAAGTCCGCGAAACCGGCAACCTTCGACCACTCGAGTTGGCAACGGGTGCCGTCATGGCCGGATTCACGGTCGCGTTGTCCGTCATTGCCACGGTCATCCCCATGGCCAGCGCCCTCAACCTCGTGGCCGCCGTTCCGATGGGAATTGTTGCCCAGCGCTTCCGAGTCCGCGCCGTGACGACGGCCGGTATCTCGGCTACGGCAGTCGCCTTCGTCGCGGCGGGTTCGGGATCTGCGGCGGCGGTCGCATTGAGCGCTCTCCTCGGCGGAATCATCGGTACGGTCAAGCGGCGCGGTCTCGGCTTCGTCTCCGCATTGCTGTCGTCATTGGTCATCGGGCCCGCGCTGGCGTTGTTCTCCATAGTCCTGTTGCTTGTTCTCGCTCCGCTGCGCACCTTGTTGTTGACCTCGCTCGAGAACACCGCGTTGGGCGTGGCCGAGATCTTGAAGCGTGCCCCCACACTCGTCGGCGCAGCCGAATGGATCGAGAACAGCATCGGCTCGATCATCGACTACTGGTGGTTGTGGATCGGCGTGTCCATCATCTCCGGAATCGTCCTCAGTACCGTCGTCTCCTATTTCGTCCTCGGCGCCGTCCTCGACCGATTGGCTGCACTCCCTTCGGCCGACCCGCTCCAGACAGCACCCGACGACCGTCCGATCGATCCGTTGCCGGTCACTTTCGATCACGTGGGCTTCACCTATCCGGGTGCAACGACACCGGCCCTCGTCGACGTCAACTTCACCGTGCGACGAGGAGAGTTCGTCACCGTCGTCGGCCACAACGGCTCGGGCAAGTCCACACTCACCCGGTTGCTCGCCGGTCGCGCGCCGACTGTCGGGACGCTGACGAGACCCGGGTCCGCCGGTCTCGGCCGACACGGCGGAACCGCCGTCGTCCTCCAACGACCCGAAAGCCAGATCCTCGGAACCCGCGTCGCGGACGACGTCGTCTGGGGGCTCCCCCCCGAGTCGCATCCCGACGTCGATGCACTGCTGGCCGAGGTGGGACTCGCGGGCATGGGTATGCGTGAGACCTCCGGGCTGTCCGGTGGCGAGATGCAACGTCTGGCTGTTGCAGCCGCGCTGGCGCGGCGCCCCGCTCTGCTGATCGCGGACGAAGCCACCGCGATGGTCGATCAGGCCGGCCGGGAGGAATTGGTCTCGCTCCTTGCCGAACTTCCGCGACGCCACCCGATGGCCGTGGTACTGGTCACCCATCACCACGCCGACACCCGCAACGCAGATCGGGTGATTCAACTACAACGCGGACGGCAGATCGATCACCAACCAGGTTGGATGACGTCGACGTTCGGGGGTCCTCCGTCTGCGCCGTGGCCGGTCAGCACTCGAGCTGTCCTCCAACTCACCGATGTCACCCACACGTACAACGACCGGACTCCGTGGTCGCGGCGCGCCTTGTCGGACGTCAATCTCACAATCGGCGACGGCGACGGGCTGCTGGTTCTGGGCGGCAACGGTTCCGGTAAATCGACTCTGGCCTGGATCATGGCGGGCTTGATCGCACCGAGCAAGGGAACCGCAGTCTTCGACGGCAAACCCGTCTCACGCCAACTCGGCACCGTCGGTCTCACGTTCCAGCATTCGCGACTGCAGCTGCAACGCCGAACCGTCGCCGAAGACATCGAGGCCGCCGGAGGTCCGGAGATCGGATCGGTGCAAGTCTCGTGGGCGCTCGACGCCGTCGGACTCGACCGTCACATCGCCGGCCGCAGCATCGACGAGTTGAGCGGCGGACAGATGCGACGCGTCGTCCTGGCCGGTCTCCTCGTGCGCCAACCGCGGGTACTCATCCTCGACGAACCGTTGGCCGGTCTCGATCCACCCGGTCGACACGAAATCCTGAACGTACTCAGGTGGATTCGTCGGAACGGAACCGCAGTAGTCGTCATCTCCCACGATGTCGACGGCACGGACGCCGTGTGCAGCAGAACAATTCGACTGTCGGAGGGTCGCATCCTCGACCCTGCCGCCAGCAGCGCCTTGGAAGGATCGACGACGTGACAACACTTCTGCGCGAAGTCCCGACTTCATCGCCGATCCACCGATTGTGGGCCGGAACGAAGATCGTTGCCGTCGTTCTCGTCAGCATCGTGGTCGTGACCGCTCCGTCCTGGCCGGCGATCGGCGTCGTACTCGGATTGTTGTTGCTGACCGCGGTGATCGGACGCATCCCCCCGACTGCAGTTCCGCGACCTCCGTGGTGGTTGTGGGCGCTGATCCTGCTCGGCGCGTTGATCAATCTTCCGATCGGCCTCGACGCAGTCTTCATCTACCTGCAAGCTGTGACGTTCGGTCTTGTATTGCTCTGCGTCTCACTGATGTTGGCATGGACCACGTCGATGAGCGATGTGGCGCCGGCACTGGCAACGCTCGGTAGACCGCTGCGATTCCTCAAGATCCCGGTCGACGAGTGGGCGATCGCGACGGCCCTCTGCATTCGTTCACTTCCGCTCTTGATCGACGAGATGCTCACCCTGGTGGCGGCGCGACGACTACGCCCGAAAGCTGTGGTGAACAGCGCTGCCGACAATTCGATAGTCGATCTGATCACCACGACCATGTCGGTGGCAATTCGGCGCTCTGCCGAGATGGGTGAAGCGATCTCCGCTCGCGGGGGCACCGGTTTGATCGCGGCGTACCCCAAGCGCCCTCAGCTCGCCGACCTGTTCGCGCTGATCGTCGTCATCGCCGCGTGCGTCAGCGCGGTTGTTTTGACTCTGGTTCTGCGCTGATCGGATCACCGCTGACAGAATTTCCCTGGGCGATGATCGCAGAACCCATCCAGCGCCGTAGGTATCGCCGCAGTTCCTCGTCGCTCCGCTTCGGGTCGCCGGGCGCGAGGAAAAACGACTGCATCGTCCGCAGGACGTATTCGACCAGTTCCTGAAGTGATGCGTCGTCGTATCCGAAACGCACCCAGTCCACGTCGAAGCGGGTGATCATCGCCATTCCGAAGGCCTGCGCCTCCTGAGAGGTCAGACCTTCGGGATGAAGACTCGAATTCGTGCTGGTGAGCAGAATGCCGAGATGCGGCGTTCGGTGGACCTGGGTCAGGGTGTAGACGACACCCTCGGTCATCGCCTCGACGGGATCTTCGATGCCGCTCACGTGTGTGGTGAGCCGATCGAGGTAGCCGTCGACCGACGCGATCGCCGCTGCCCGCATCAGAGCGTCAGCGCTGGGGAAGTATCGATACACGGTCTGCCGGATCACGCCCAGTGACTCGGCGACGTCGCCGATGCTGATTTCCGAACTCGTCCGTCCGATCAACTCGACCGCGGCCTCGACAATGCGACGAGACGCATCTTCGTCACTGTCCGGTGGATTGCCGCCCCACCCACGCCTTCGTGCCACTGCCCACTTCCTCGCTCGAACGAGGCTCGAACCATGTCTTTGCGCTCGAAGTCCAAGAGCCACAGGCTAACACAGGCAGGTTTTGCATCTGCGCCCCTCGAATTCACTCCCCTCGCCGAAAGTGAACATACAACTGCACACCAATATGTATGATTACCGCCACACGTGGCTTCGAGTGCCAGAGCGGCCACCTGACCAGCCCCTCCGAAAGACGAGGTTCGACAAGTGACCAACCTTCAACCCCGAAAAATGGACTTCGGATTCGAGGATCAGGACGTTCCCTTCCTGTGGAACCCGGAGAATCCGGCCTGGTCGAGCATGTCCAACGCGGTCTCGTTCCTGGCCATCGGTTTCGAGAAGATGATCGTGAAGATGATCATGCAGACCAAGTCGCGGATCAGCGATCCTGAAGTGGCCGAGGAAGCCGTGGCGTTCATGCGTCAGGAAGGCCATCACTCGACCGCGCACCGCCAGCATGTGAAGGCTCTGATCAGGCGCTACCCCGGACTACAGAACACGCTCGACGCTGTGATCGGTGAATTCGATCTACTGACCGAGGCGACCTCGCTGAACTACCGGCTTGCATACACCGCGGACCTGGAGGCGACCTTCACTCCGGTGTTCAAGCTGATGCTCGACAACGAGGCGACCTTGTTCCGCCCGGGAGACGACCGCGTCGCGTCGCTGTTCATCTGGCACTTCGTCGAGGAGGTCGAGCATCGCAGCTCGGCTCTGATCATCTTCAATTCCGTTGTCGGAAGCGAGCTTTACCGGATGCGGATGGCACCGTCGATCTTCGCGCACGTGATGAAGGTGATTCGTATCGCCTGCGCAGGCTTCAACCAGCACGTTCCGCTCTCCGAGCGGCAAGTCGACTCACTGTCGATGTTCGCCACCCACCGCACCAAGCAGAAGATTCTGACGTCGTTCGCTCCGTATCTGACCAAGGGCACGATGCCTCGCGCCTTCGATCACCTTCAACTCGGAGAACAACTCGTTGCACTCGGCGGTGTCTTCCGCAGCCAGATGCCCAATCACAACCCGGACCACGAGAAACTCCCCGCACTCGCCGACCAGTGGTTCAAGCGTTACGACGACGGCTACGACTGCACACGCTGGTACACCGCCGAATCTCAGGCACAAGCCGAGTCGATCACGTCAGGGGCCAACTGATGGCAGAACACTGCTCCCCCACGTTTTCCCAGCTCGCAACAGAACTCGGTTTCTCCTGTCAGGAAGCAGGTGGACTCGTCGAGTTCCGTAACCCGGCGGCGCTGGAGAACTGGACCCTGCCCGTCCTCGAATGGACCATCATCGTCGGCTCGGTGCTCGCACTGGTCCTGGCGATCGTGCGGTTGCGCCGCAACGGCGACCCCACCAATCTGGTTCTCTGGTTCGGCGCCACCGCCTACCTGTTCATCATCGAGCCTCCGCTGTACTTCCCGGCGGCGTTCGGCATCGAAGAACAAGTGGACACGATGTTCGCGCACAACGTGTTCACCGTCGACTTCATGTGGGGTCGACTGCCGCTGTACATCGTTGCCATCTATCCACTGATGGCGACGTTGGCCTTCGAAATAGTCAGAATGCTCGGCGTTTTCCGCAGATACGGTCCACTACTGGGCGCTGTCTGCGTCGGCTTCGTCCACCATGCGTTCTACGAAATCTTCGACCACCTGGGGCCCCAGTTGCGGTGGTGGGAGTGGTCGACGTCGAACCCGATCAACCAACCCATGTTCAACGCGGTTCCACTTCCCAGCGTGGTCGTCTTCGCCGCGCTGTGGCCGATGTCGTTGGCATTCTGCGTCCAGTACTTCGTCGGACGGCACGTCGATGCCGGCAAGCACTTCTCCGGACTTCAATTGGTATGGCGCACCATCGTGATCGGCCTGCTGGCCTCGCTGGGTACGTTCATTCTCCCGCTCCCGGCGACGGTCTTCGGTATGGGAAGCGACACTGTCCGCGGGTTCCTCTACGCCGCTGAACTTGCAGTCCTCACAGTGGTCGCGATCGTGGTTCTCGTCCGCCAATGGACGCACCTGCGCTCGGCAGAATCGAACACTCCTGCACACACCAACAGGTTCGTGCAGATCTACAGCGTGGTGTACCTGGTTGTCATGGCCGTCCTGTGGGCGAGTGCGCTTCCCGACTTCTTCGACGCGGTCGACGGTTCCACCAGCGCTGGAGATCCCATCGGGAACCTCTGGTACACAGTGGCGTGCTTCGTCATCGCAATCCTGTGCGTGAGCGCAACTTTCACCATTCCGAAGCGGAACTCCGGGACGGCCGACGCCGAGCTCCTCGGGGCAAACTCAGCGACTCCGGCTACCTAGGCGACCGGGACGAGACCGCTCGGGTCTCGTCCCGGTTTCTCGGTTTCACGGGACGCGGTGAGTCCACTCTTCGGTTCTGAACTTCGTGTCCACCAGCTTGCGCGCCTGCTCCAACTCCGAGTCCGTGTAATCGCTGTCGTGGGTGTCGTATTGACCTCGAAAGTGCTGCGCAAACGACTCCAGGATTGCTGCACGCGTCATTCCGGTCTGCGAACGCAGCGGATCGACGCGCTTGGCCGCACTCTTGGTTCCCTTGTCCGACATCTTCTCTCGTCCGATTCGCAACACCTGCGTCATCTTCTCAGCGTCGATGTCGTAGGCCATGGTCACGTGATGGAGCACAGTGCCGGACGCGAATCGCTTCTGAGCGGCGCCGGCGATCTTGCCCTTGTCCGAGGCGATATCGTTGAGCGGCACATACCGAGCGTTGATACCGACCTCGGCAAGCGCTCCCATGACCCACTGATCGAGAAACGCGTAGGACTGCTCGAAACTCAAACCCTCGACCAATGACGCCGGTACTGCCAACGAGTACGTGATGCAGTTGCCCGGTTCCATGAACATCGCGCCGCCACCGGAGATTCGGCGCACCACCCCGATGCCGTACCGCGCAGCCGCCTCGGAGTCGACCTCGTTACGCACGGACTGGAACGATCCGATCACGACCAAGGGCGAGTCCCAGTCCCAGAAACGCAATGTCGGCGGACGCTCACCCGATGCGACCTCACGCGCGATGACCTCGTCCAGCGCGACGTGCATCGCGGGATCGAGAACCACCGGCGGGATGAGGTCGAAGGTGTGATCCGCCCAGCTCGTGGCGTGGCCGAGTGCGCGCCGGATCGCGATGCCGACCGACTGCGGCGTGAAGCCGATCATCGAGACGGACTCGTCGAGCGCAGTGGAGATGGCATGCGCCAACTGTTCTGCATCCGAGTCGGCGGGCATTCCGCGCAACGCCGCGTTGATGTCGTCGAGCGCGCTGTCGGGCTCGAGGAAGAAGTCCCCCGAGACTGCGACTTCGGACAGCCGACCGTCCGCCACCTCGACGTCGACCGCGACCAGTTTTCCACCAGGAACCTTGTACTCTCCACGCATCCGTCCAGCCTATCCCTGCGGGATTCTCTGCGGTGAGCGCCGTCGAAGATCACACCCCGCGCGCAGTGCGCATCTGTTCGGAAGGCAGGGCGATCAAGTAACCACACCTGTAAGTCGCTGCGGGGCTGCACAATCGCGCGGACGGGACCGCACGTGTCGACCCCTGGCAATTTGGCCGAGCAACGGCCCTGCTTCTGCCGACAGGCGAGATGATCTCTGTGGTGGGAGGATTGCCGCAACGAGCCAACTCCCTGGCGAGCCACAACGGAGGTAGACATGAAGGTCCCGGCGTTCCACTCGACGGTTCCTTCGGATCTCGACGTCTATCACGACAACGAAAGCTGCATTTTGGCCGCGCGCATCGCAGTGTCCCATCGTGCCCACGGAGTCGACGGCCGACCGTGGTGCACTGCGTGTGCGTCTTTGGACTGACGAGCGACCACCAGCTCACTCACACCCACGTCGCCGATTCGGGGGCAACCCCGTTGGCCCGAGCATTCGCATCGATGACAGCGCGGAGCCACACTGTCAGACCGGTCTCGACCTGCTCGTAGAACGCGGTGAATCCCGGATCGGCCACGTACATCCGTCCCAGACACACCTGCATCGAATGTGTGCAGTCGAAGTAAACCCCGATCGACGCTCGGTGCCGTTCTGCCAGCAAATTCGCCTCGCCGCTTCCCGGTTCGACACCGGATCGGCAGGCCAGCGCCAGATCTTCGTTGAGCGTCTCGACGCAGTCGGCGATCTTCTGCCAATCCTCAGCGGTCCTACCCGCCGACCGTTCCGCGTGCTGCGCCCACTGCGCACTGTCACCCCAACGCTCGTGCGCCTCAGGTCCCCATGACGGCTGCCAGTGTCGGCCGAAGATCGAGACCTGCTCGTGTGCCGGCAACAGCACACCCGACTTCCTGGCATCGATGATGCGATCCAAGGACTCGCCCAGTTCCTCCAAGTCGGCTATCCGTTGCCGCAACTCGGCGCGCTGCCCACGCAGCGTCTCGTCCACGTGGGCTGCGGGCGCATCGAGCAATATCCCGATCTCGTCGAGCGACAAACCCACGTCACGGTAGACAAGCACCCGGCCGATGCGACCGAGGTCCGCGTCGGTGTACAGCCGGTAGCCCCCGTCACTGCGCCCGGACGGACGCACCAAACCGATTGCGTCCCAATGATGGAGGGTACGTACGGTTATGCCTAGTCGTGATGCGGCAGCACCGACAGTGAGAGCACTGTCTGCCTCGTCTCCGAAGAGTTGGTCCGTCACGTGATCCAGTCTGACAGACGCGGTTCGGGAGGCCACAGCGTCAGACCTCGGTTCAGTCGTCGGGTCCGTCAATTCCCATGCCTCGCAGATGCTCGGCCTCGGCACTGTTCGGGTCGTACGGACGAGCGGCCGTCATGATCACGCGCGCGTTCTCCGGTGTCACAATCTCCAACTCCAGTGAATTCCACGGCTTCAGATGTGGACCGCTGGTGCATCCGGGCCGCAATTCCTCACACGCCTTGGCTATCTGATCGATCTGACTCAGCACACACGCAAAGCTCACGCTGACGGACGGCGGTGAATCTGCACATTCGCCGGGCACGAGCAGAACGTCTTGAAATGCCCAGCGTCGCAGGTGCGTCAGTCGATCCGGTACCGAAAAGAGGTCGAAGAAACCGAGCCCACGGATCCAGAAGTCGGCAGATTCGGCCAGATCCGATGTCGGAACCGACACGAACATGGGCATTCCGTAGAGACCTCGGAACTGTTCCGGAGGCACGGCGTCTGTAGCGGGGACAGGGACGGGGCTGATGTCGAATGCCGGGTAAGTATCGGTCATGAAGCCATCGTGAGCCCTCACGCTACGTCAGGGTCAAATCGTGTGAAATCCGATCGAACCAGATTGCGCGATCACACCGTGCGTGCGAATGCGCCGTCGTCTGCGAATACCCGTTGGGCAAAGCGTTCGCCGATGAGACGGTGCGTCGCAGCGTCCGGATGGAGCTGATCGGGAAGCGGCAACTCTTCGTTCTCGGCCGCACCATAGAGATCGCACCCGTCGACGTAATGCAGATTGGGATCATCCGCCGATCGCTGGGTTACGATGCGCGCCAACTCTTCCCGAATAGAGCGCAGCGTCAGCTTTCCGGCTGCGCGCTCGGCGGGATCGCCGGTAGCAACGAATCGCATTTCGCCTCTGGCAAGCGCGTCGAAATCGAATGCATCAGGTCCAGGCGTGTCTTCGTGAATCGGGCAATAGACAGGCGAGACGACCAGCAGTGGAGCCACTGGATGACCGTCGCGGACCGTGTCGAGGAAGCCGTGCATTGCCGACGTGAAGGCCCGCAGGCGCATCACGTCGGAGTTGACCAGATTGATGCCCATCTTGATGCTGATGAGGTCGGCAGGAGTGTCTCGCATAGCGCGGGCGACGTACTGGTCCAGCAGAGCGCTGCCGCTGAACCCGAGGTTGATCAGATCCACGCCGCCGAGGGAGGCTGCGAGAGCAGGCCAAGTGCGGGAGGGACTTTCAGCGCCGGAGCCTTGACTGATCGAGCTTCCGTGATGGAGCCACACATCACGCTTCGTGCCGACTGCGAGTTCGAGCGGGGCGTCGGTTCGCAATGCGACAAGTTCGGTGGTTTCGTTGTGCGGCAACCATATCTCGACGGTCTTGGATCGCGCGGGCAAGTCCGCGAAGCGGATGGTGCTGACGGGTCCGGATTGTCTCTGAGCGGTACCGGTCGCCATGTCGATCGTCACCGTGTTGCCACCCTCAGCGATTGCGTGCCCGGTTGGTTCGCCGTCGACGATCAGGTCGTACACCCCTTGCGGCCTCGGCGGAGCACCGATGTAGATCATTTTCGTGGGCAGAGTGTCGAGTTCGATGGCCGTAGCGCTGGTTCGGAACACCAGCCGCACTCCGGACGGTTGTGATTGCGCCATTGCCATCTGCCCGTCAGCGAATTGCGTGCGAGCTCTGGCAGGCAGACGGTGTGTCAGCACACCGCGTTCGGTCCGCTCGAGCTCGAGGGCTCCGCGCACGATTTCCTCGGAAATTACGGTAGTAATCCAGCTGCTCTGGCTGTTCATCTCATTCACCTGTAGATAAGTTGCGAAGGTTTTAACTACAGCACACAGTAATTTGCCTATACTATTTAGGCAAGCGGTTTCACTTCTCGACGAACAGGACCAACGGACATGCCTCGCGCAGGACTGACACCCGAACGCCTCGCCGTGGCGGGCGCCGAATTGGCCGACGAGGTGGGCTTCGAGCAGGTGACCGTATCGGCGGTCGCCAGAGCGTTCGACGTCAAGGTCGCAAGCCTGTACTCGCACGTGAAAAGTTCGAACGACCTCAAAACCAGAATCGCGCTGCTTGCCTTGGAAGAGATGGCCGACCAGGCTGCCGACGCCGTGGCCGGTCGGTCCGGCCGCGACGCCTTGACCGCCTTCGCGAACGTGTACCGCAACTACGCGAGGTCACACCCTGGTCGGTACGCCGCGTCACAGATGCGCCTCACCCCGGAGGCCGCGGCCGCGAGCGCGGGTTTCAGACACTCGCAGATGATGCGATCGATTCTGCGCGGGTACAACCTCACCGATCTCGATCAGACCCACGCAGTTCGGTTGCTCGGCAGCGTTTTTCATGGGTACGCCAGCCTCGAGCTGGGTGGATCGTTCAGCCACAGTGCACCGGACAGCGCCGAAAGCTGGGCAAGAATCCTCGAGGCTCTCGATTCGATGCTGACCAATTGGCCAGCGTCGAGTCCATGACCAGTCGTGATTCTTGCGCGCCAAGTTCTTGCGCCACTTGGTGATCGCACACGGCCAAGAAACCTCGGGCCCACCCCAGGAGCGGCGCCACACAATCGCGCGCTCCCGCAACCACAGGTCGCACTGGGACAGAAGAAGGTCCGAGTAGGCAAGAAGCCGGGCGTGGAGCTCCGCTTAGAGGAGAAGCTTGGCGCGCAGAGAGTCGACAGTGCCCTGGTCGACGCCGAGGCCCTCCCGTACGTAAGTATCCATACCGCCGTAGAGCCGGTCCACCTGTGCATACGCCGCATCGAGCCACGACAGGTCCACCGCGTCGTCCCGGCCCAGGTACGTGTTCGACGCCATGAAATCGGCACTGATGAACTCACGCGGGACACCCAGAATGGTCAGCAGGATCGCGGTACCCCAACCGGTGCGGTCCTTCCCTGCACTGCAGTGGTAGACGGTTGCGCCGTCGGAGTTGTTCGCGATCGCAGTCAGCAGGTCACGGAAGGCGACATCGGAACCACGGTAGTTGACCATGAACGGGTAGCCGATGCTCTGGCCGATGTTCGAGGTTCCCTTGACTGCGCCGTCGATCAACGCGCGACCGAGGGTCAGGGGAACGAACTCGTGGAACGCGATGCCGTGTTCGATACTGACGACGTCGGCGACCTGGTAGGTGACCCCGGCGGGGATCCGATCGGGATCCTCCGCACGTTCGGAGGCGTTGCGCAGGTCGACGTCGAGGGTCAGGTTCGCGGCGGTGAGTTTTGCCAGATCAGTCTCATTGAGCGAGCTGAGCTTGTTGGAACGGAACACCAGGCCTGTCCGGACGGTCCTGCCGTCGGTAGTCCGATACCCGCCGATATCGCGGAAGTTCCGCGCCTCGTCGAGCCTGATCTCGGCCGCGGACGGCGGTGGGATCTCCGGCAGCGGCGGTTGCTCCCCGGACGATCCGAACTGACTCGAACCCAATTGCAGGTCGCCGCTCGAAGCGGAGGCGAGTGTGGGGCCTGTCAGGGCCGCACCCATAGCGACCAGCGCAGCGAGGGCGATTCCGAAAGGGCGCGCCCCTCGGCGGCGCGTGTAGACAGTTGTCACCTTCATCCTCTCATTCGCTGTGCGGGATACCCCGCGCCCCGCAAACTCCCGTGCGAGATTACAAGGGTGGCACGCTCCTCGTCCCGACTTTGCTCCAGAAACCGGACATGTGTTCAGGTGCCCGGCCAGCCGCCATCCTGCAGGAAGAAACTCTTGCCCGTCACTGCGTCGCCATCGACCACGCCGGGCCCGATCGAACGACAGACCGCGGCCGCGGCGGCAGCCGTAACTGCACAGCGCCGAACAACTTCACTGTCGAGCAACTGCACGAATCTCCACCTCGAGCTGGTATCCGTTGGGACGAAATCAATCTCATGCGCTACCGGCCGTCGACCATGACCAGTGCAGGCTGAGGAATGTCGGACGAAGCGTCTGCGAGAGCAGCAAGAGTGCCGTCGAGCGCGACAAGGTCCGCACGACGACCCGGCGCCAAGATCCCCACCCGTCCTTCGTCATGGACCAAGTACGCACTGTCCACAGTCATGGCCTGCACTGCACGCTGCACTCCGATCCGTTGGTGGGCGCCAAGCACGGCACCGCCCATGGTCAGCCGATTCACAGCAGTCCTAATCGTCTGGAGGGGATCCATCGGCGTTATCGGGCAATCCGAGTGCAGCCCGAATTTCAAGCCGATGTCATCGGCGCACGCCAGCGGGTCCAGGTTGCCGGCTCTCTCAGGACCGAGGAAACGGTCACGGTGACGATCGCCCCAATGAAAAACATGGTTGACGAAAAAGCTCACCCCGATCTCGGCATCACGTATCGCCTCGAGATCCGCAGGCCCACTCACCTGGCAGTGCTCGATACGGTGCCGCGCTCGACGTCCGTCACTGCGGTGCGCACTGCGCAGCGCCGCGATGGCGGCGGCTACAGCCGCATCGCCGTTGGCGTGCACCGCGACCTGACCTCCCTCGCGGTGCACCTGGAGAACCATGTCGTCGAGTTGCTCCTGCGGATAGAGCAGATCACCGTGATGGTTCGGGCTGCAGGTATACGGAGTTCGCAAGGCTGCAGACAATCCTTGAATGGACCCATCCGCCCAGAATTTGGCGCCGGCCAGGCGGAAGCGTGACCCTGGGGCCGGTGCAGCCGTGAAAGCGATGTTCCTTTCCTCCAGTTCTGCGATCGCGAGATCACCCCGAAGGAAGCCAACCGTGTGCACGGGCATCTCGCCCATGGTGTCCAGGGCACGATAGGCGGCCAACTCCTGCATGCCCGCCGACAGGCCGACCCCTAGATCGTGGACGGTCGTGATTCCTCGCGAACGCGCCAGTGTCAAGCTACGCAGCAACGCGGTCTGCACCTCTGCCTGTGTCAGGTCTGGTATCGCGCCACTCAACCGTGCCACGGCGTCGATTTCCCAGGCCATCCCTGTGAGCCTCCCGTCCGCCCCACGCGGAAACTGCGAGTCCCCGGGATCCACCGTCGATTCGTCGATGCCTGCAGTTGCAAGCGCAACAGTGTTTGCCACCGCAAAGTGCCCCGAGATATGCAGAACGATGATCGGGCGGTCGGTGCAGACTGCGTCGAGGTCATCGCGTGTGAGATGGCGACCTTCTCGAAGTTGTGTGTCGTCGTACCCCCATCCACGTATCCAGCCGTGAGTGGGAGTGGAGTTCCGCAGAGCCCCTTGGATATCCGTGATCGAGGCGCACGGTGGCGTCCGGCAATCGGCCCATCCGTCAGTCAAGCCGGAGTAGGTCGGGTGAATGTGCGACTCGATCAGCCCCGGGATCACAGTAGCGCCGGCGAGATCGAGCCGACGAGTTTCCGGTCCGGCGTACTCCCCCATGTCCTTTCGACTTCCGGTGGCGACAACCAGGCCTCCATCGAGGACGAGCGCCTCAACCTGGGGTGACGCTGCGTCTTGGGTGAGGATTGCATCTGCGGTGAGTAGTGTCCGAGTCATCGGATATCCGCCTTCGCGGTCGGGACTGCGGGGCAAGGCACTGGTGCCGATCGATTTTCTGCACGGAGGCCCGAAACCGCTTCGACAGGAGGCCACATCACCCGGGTGGCGGACACGAACAACACGTTCAGAACAAGGGCTGCGGCACCGATGTTCATGCCTTTGTCCGCCAACCACATCGATACCGTGCCGTGTGTGTCGAGGTACAGCCAGAGCACCAGCACGTCGCCGAGCACCACGCCCATCGCGAGCGCTGCCGGTCGCAGCTTCCATCCGAAGATCATCGTCGCGAACACCACCACGGCCTGGGTCACCCCGTAATACGCGGTATTCACCAGCGTCAGCAGCAATTGGGGTGCGGCGAGGGTGAGGATCAGCGAGAGGCCGAGGTAGGCGACTATGACCCCGCGCACCCACACTCTCTGACGTGATTCGGGTATTCCAGGAACGATGTTTCGCGAGACGATCGAGCCGATTCCCAGCGCCGAGCCACACAGAACAACGATCGCGCACAGTGCCGCACCACCCGCCACCACTCCGGTCAGCCAGTCCGGGAGCACGAGGCGGGACAGTTGCAGGAGGACCTCATTGGACTCTGCGCCCTCGAGCTTGTTGGGCAGCAATGAAATTGCGCCGAAGGCAGCAGCGACGAGGAAGGGATACATGAGCATGTACAGCGGGTTGAATCGGGCGACTCGCTTGAGGGTTGCCTCGGACTTCGCCGATAGCACCGCTTGCACGATGAAGGGGAAAACGAAAAAACCGAGTGACTGGAACACAATTGTGGTGAGAACGAAGGTCAGCGACGAACCGGTGACGGTGGATTGCGAGGCCTGCCCGGCCCCATGGGATGCCGCATCGGCAAAGAGCTTCGTGATACCGCCCGATTTGGCCGTGGCGGCCAGTCCGATCAGGATCGCTCCCAACAGCAGAGCTGCGTCCTTGACGTAAGACACGAACGCCGGTGCACGCACACCCGAAAGCAGGAGGAAGAGCAGAGCAAGCGCAGCGCCGACGAAAACCGCCACCGTCGGGTTGATGGTGATGCCAAGTCCGCTCAGTGCGACCTGGAGGCCGGCAAGCTGCAACTGCCCCCAGGGAATGAGGAAGACTACCGAGGCAATCGCGATTGTCAGTTCCAACCCGCGCGACCGAAAGTGCCGCCCTGCCACATCGGGCAGCGTCATCGCGTTATACCGCTTGCCTGCCCGCCAGAGATAGGGCGCAAAGAAGTATCCGATCGGGTAGGCAAGCAAGATGTATCCGATGAACCAGACGCCGTAGCTTGCCCCGTGGGCGTACACACCCCCGGGAAATCCAATGAGCGTGCCGATGCTGTAGGCCTCACCTGCTCCCAGGATGAAAACCAGCACGGGACCGAAAGACCGCCCGCCCACGAGGTAGTCGGAGATCTCTTTTTTGCTTCCACGGCGTGAAAGCACTCCGGCGCCGAGCGCGAGGAGTAGCACGAGCGTAAATGTTGCAGCGATCATGTCGGATCCCCGATCTCGGTCTTGGCCTGAGCCAGTTCGTTTCGTTCCGCTTCCTCGAAGTCCTTGCGGTCAAAGAACTTCCATGCCATGTGGAGACACAACGAGGTCAGCGGCATCCACAGGAAAAGCCACGCGAACAAAATGGGAAATCCGAGAACAGTCAGTTCGGATCCGGAGAGCGCAACTATCCCGCCCAGCACCCCGACGAACGGAACTCCGATTGCGAGCAAGGCACTCTTCGCCTCGTTGGACATGATTGTGGCTCCTTAGCCGTTGATCGATCCGGAGCAGATGAGGCGAGGGGCGTTTTGCCGTCGAATCGTCGTCCGGTCTAGCGTTGAGTGTGCCTCCCGTCACTATGGCGGGACCATGGGTGAACCCCGGAATCCACGACGCTCGTTCGTGAAATTCACGGGACGCAAGACCAAGCACGCACAAAGGAGTAACCCCGTGGACGTAACCGACGTCGAAGAAGACACGATCCGACGGTTGTGTCGCGAGGTTTCCGACGAGCTCGAAGCGCTCACCGAGCGCGCGGTACAACAGATTCGCAGCGAACTCCCGGCCTACTCCGCGGTACCAGTGGCCGAGCAAGGCAACTACATCCGCAAACAGTTGTCCGCAATGCTGTGTGCCGTCGCCGAGAACGAAACGATCACCACAGAAGACACCGACCGAAACCGCGAACTCGGGCGCCGTCGCGCGATGCAAGGGCTCCCCCTCTCCGATGTCATCGAGACCTATCACATTGCATCTCGTGAGCTCTGGGACACGATGGTCCAGCGGTCCACGAAACCAACACACGAGCTGCTGCAAGCAGGCGGCAAACTTTGGGACCTCGTTCACGCCGCGACGAGCGCAGTCGCAGTCGGACACTCCGAGGCAACGCGCAGCGAGCAGGCCATCCGCGCCGGCGTTCGATACCGATTCTTCGAAACACTGCACAGTGCAACGGATATGGAACTGAGCAACGCCCGAGAGCTGGCACAAACCCTCGGATTCGATACACAGAAATCGTTCCAAGCACTGTCGGCCGTCGAGGACGAATGGTCAGAAGCACAAGTGGAACACCTGCAACGAACCCTGGATTCCGTGCATGTTGTCGCGCATTGCAGTCGACATGGCTCCCGAGTAATCGTGATGTGTCAGGGCGAACCAACCGAAGTCATCCACGCAATCATGCGAGATCATCCACGAACGTCACTAGGTATCGGGATGCCCCGGGTCGGGCTCGTCGGCGCAGCTCAAAGCATCACCGACGCCGAGCGCACATTGCAGTTGGCGACAGCGCCGGGCACGACGGTCAGTTTTGCCGACGAATGGCTCATCGCCACTCTTGCCACCCACCAGGACGAGCTGCTGCCGCTTCTACAGGCCGGGGCATCTGTGGCCGAAGAGCACTCACATCTGATGGACGCCGTCCGCGCCTTCGCGCGAAGCGGGTTCTCTGTCAGCGCCGCCGCCCGTGACATCCACCTACATGCGAACTCTGTCACCTATCGACTCGACCGCTGGCAGCATCTGACTGGATGGGATGCGCGAACCCTCGACGGCCTGATGAAATCCATGGTGAGCCTCGAATTGTTTCATCGTAAAACGCTCGCCAAGATCTGACACCGAACACAGTCCGCTTTTCCTCGGCACACTGAACCGCGCCCGTGCTTGTCACGCGGGGTCGGAGTCGAGTCGATTCCGAAGCCAAGCACCCATATCTAGCGCAGCACGCCGGGCAACAGGCGTTGGATGGTTTGTAAATCCATGCGGGACATCAGGATAGAGACGCAAGTCGACGTCGTTTCCGGCCGCCGACAGTCGCGCCACCATGGCAAGGTTCTCTGCCAGGACCACGTCTTCTGATCCAACGACAACGAGGGTCGGCGGCAGGCCGCTGAGGTCGCCGAATGTCGGAGAAATATCCGGAAGAGTGCGATCATCGACATGGCCGACGTAGGCTTCGATGAAGTATTCGTCGCTGATGGTGCGGCCCGCGGGAGTCTGGGCACTGACGTCGTACGTGCCCGCTTCCAGCACCGCACCCGAAAATGCCTTGGCCAGACCTCGATCACGAAGGCGCAGCAACGTCGTCGTCACCAAGGTTGCTCCCGCCGACATGCCACCGATGGCGAGCCTGGTCGTCCCGAACCGTTCGGCAGCGACCTCAAGCAGCCACAAGGCGACTGCCTCACAATCGTCCGGCGCTGCCGGCCAAGGGAATTCCGGTGCAAGCCGGTAATCGACGGTAACCACTACCACCCCGACCTCGTCGGCAAGTCTCATGCTTCGGGCGTCAGCGCTGGCCGCTGAACTCATGTAGAAACCCCCACCCGGAAGATACAGATAGACCCCGTTGACATCGCCGTCTTTCGGAGTGACTACGCGTACCGAAACGGATCGGCCCTCGATGTCGAGTGTGTGTTCAACAGCCCGGCTCGCCGTGGGATCAACCACCCTGGATGCTCGCACCACAAGCAGTTCCTGCAGGGAACTCGGACCGACACCGGCAGGCCGCGACGCATAGAACGCTCGCGTACTCGCCAAATCGTCACGAGGCATTTGTTCGATCAGATCAGTCAATGCAAGCTTCACCAGGGCTCCCTCGGGTCGAGACTTGTCGACAATGATGACACCTCCAGCAGGAGCACGTGTCCGACGTGTTCTCGGCAACGCGGGGCCGTGACAGGTATGAGCAAACCGCGCCGGAAAGAGGTCTTCTCACGCTAGCCTCGACTCGGAATTGGACGTTTGTCTAGAAAGGTCGATGGATGCGTGCGCTGTTGCTTGCCACCCTCGCAATCCTGGTCCTCCAGATTGCAACTCCGGCGGCGAACGCTGCACCACCGGATCCGGGCTGGACTCTCCCCCAACTGACCGTCGCAGATCGAACGATCAAGGACGTCGACGGACGAACGGTGTTGCTCCGCGGCGCGAACGCCAACGGTCTCAATGACTACGCAACCAACGGCACCGGTCTACCCACCGTTACGCCGCTGGGAAGAACGGACTTCGCGCAGATGGCAGCGCTGGGCTTCAACGTCGTCCGGCTCAACGTCGCGTGGTCCCTCCTGGAACCGACCCGCGGTGCATTCGACACTGCGTACGTCGACCGCGTTCGAGTAGCGGTCGAGGATGCAAAAGACCACGGCATCTACACCGTTCTCGACATGCATCAGGATGCATGGGGCCCGTACGTCGGCACTCCGAGCGACCAGTCGTGCCCGTCATTCATGCGGCCGGGAGTCGGCTGGGACGGCGCACCCGAGTGGGCAACCCTGACCGGCGGATGGACAACCTGCAACATCGGTGGACTCAGGGAAGCCGCACCCGCGATCGCCCATGCCTTCCAGGCGTTCTACGACGACGAGCAAGGAATCCAGAGTCGCCTCGTCGCGACGTGGGCGCGGTTGGCTGCCGAGTTCAAAGACGAACCAGCTGTAGCCGGATACGACCTGTTGAACGAACCGAACCCCGGCCTGCGCGATCCATTCACGGCAGCTGATCAGATCGGGCAGTTCTACAAGCGGGCCACCGACGCCATCAGACAGGCCGAAGCAGGAGGATTTCCACACCTCGTGTTCTTCGAGCCCAGCGCGATCTGGTCGGCTTTCGGCCTCGACGCGCTGCCTCCACGCCATTACCTGACCGATCCCCTGGTGGTCTTCTCGCCCCATCTCTACAGCGAATCGATAACGGTCAGTAGCGAATTTCCCGGAATCGAAGACGGATTCAAGATCGCCGACCTCGCTGCCGCCTGGTACGACGCACCGTTGTGGACAGGTGAATGGGGTTGGTTCGGCGACGCCGACGAGCAGAGAGCAGACGTCGACCGCTTCGTCGATGCCACCGACAGGTACCGGATGGGCGGCGCGTGGTGGTCGTGGACACAAGCGTGCGGTGACCCCCACCCGGTTCGCGACGGCAATACCCACCAGCCGCAGGGAAATCTGAATCGCATCGACTGCCCGTCCGGTGAATCACTCGGGCTCGTAGAGGGATTCACCGCGCCACTCTCGCGAGCGTATCCGCGGGCAGCGCCCGGCTCGCTGAGGGAGGTATCGCGTGACGGGTTTGACGGGAGCGGCACCGGACGGGTCGAGGCCTGGTACCCCGGCACCGACCGGCCACAGCTCGAGACCACGAATCTCTCCGACGTCCGACTGTCCCCGATCGAGGGCGGATGGCAACTGATCGGTCACGCCGACGGCGACTACGCGGTCAAGCGCGCCTGATCGAACGATCATCCGGGAATCGCGCGTTCACACCACGCGAAAGAGCGGGTATCAGAAGATTCCGCCAATTCCCTTGCCGATCAGAACAACTCCGACGACCAAGATCAACACACTCATCACCGTGGTGTTGTTGTCCTCGAGCCAGACTTTGAGATAGGCCAATGGCTTTCGCAGGCGATCAGCAGCCACCAGGTATCCGATGACCGGGATCGCGACAGTTGAACTGGCGATGACCGTGAATACGAGAATCGAGGTGATCGCTCCGCTGGTCGCCAACGACGCCGAGCCGATCGACACTCCGGCCGCGATGCACATGAGCAGGTTCTTCGGGTTGATCGCGGCGAGCGCGAATCCAAGGCCCAATCCCTTGACCGCGGTCATCTCGTCGACGGCTTGCATCCACTTCGGTGTTTCGTGCTCGCCGCTGCGCCCCCGCCACTGCTTGACCCCGACGGCCAACAGGAGGACACCGAGAGCTAGTTTGATCCACGAAACCGTGGCGGACGGTCCGTCGTCTGACGTGCTGACGGCACTGGACAAGATGACGAAAAGAACTGTAGCGATGAAGATTCCGAGTAACCAGCCCACCGCGAACCCGGCGCTGGTGCTACCCGCTCGCTTGGAGAGCAACATCAAGATAGTGGCGATGACGGCCACCGGCGACACGGCGACACCGACGGCCAATGGGAGAAGTTCTCCGACAACGGAACCCATGTCAAAACTCATTTCTGATTGCAGCAAGCAGGATAGGCGGTAGGCGAGAAAAGGCGCCCCTGTCCGCCACGGCGGACAACAGAGCACAGCTGATACCGCTGCGCGACAATGCTGACACTGCGAGCGCCTGCGTAGTTGATGCCTCATTCGAAAGGGATGAGTGCCTGAACCGCAGGCCTCGATTCCCCACCGAAGATCGCGAAAAGACTTGGCTAACGGTGTGTCGGCTGCGCTCGCAGCAGAGCGCAGCCGACATCATCGAGGAGGATCACCAGACACAATCTCGAGTAGTGACCTCACGCGTAAAGACGGGTTACTTCGCGCAGCCACTGCCCTCGAACGCGAGCTTGGACGTATATTGCCCGTCCGGCAAATACTCTCCCATCACGGCCTTCTCGTCGCCGGGCGTCTTGGTATCGTGTGCAGCGTGGCTGAAGTCCTTGGCCGGCAGCATGTTCCGCATGATCAAGAGGGAATCGTCGGGATGCCCTGCGCCGTCACCGGCCGGCGAGAGCGAAAGCCATGACACCCCACATTCCTTCGTAGCGTTTGCGGGTCGGTCTTCAGGGAGCGACGCGACAATCGTGTAGCGACCATCCGCATCAGTGGCCATCTGCTCGTCGAACAGACACGTCGCTACCTTCGTCGTTGCCAGCGATTCATTGCTGCACATCGACCAGAACCGCATGTCGACCGCGCTGTCGAGATTCTTTGCGCCGCCTGTAGTCTTCGGAGTCCTCGGCAACTCTCCCCGAAGTACTAGAACTTCGCCGAACCCACGGTTGACTTCGGCTGTGACGTAGCTGTTGTCGATGTTGGAGTACTGCCCGCCCACCCGCTGGGGTGTGCCATCGCATTTGCCGAGATAGGTACAGCCGAGCGTGAACTCGGCGCTGTAGTACGCCCGCCAGACTGGTGCCTGCTCGGAAGGGAATGTCGCAGGCTTGCCCGGTTGGTCACGCAATGCCTTGTACGTGTCTAACGGCAGCGAAGCCGGCTTCAAGATTCCGTTGTCCGCACCGACCGCTGAACACAGATCCTGCCCCCGCAGCACTTGACCACCGGGAAGGTGCAGCTCTGGCTCAGGCAGTCCTACGCCGCCGGTGAGATCACGCCCAGTGTCCGGCAGGTAGATGCGATAAAGCAGGCTTATCCGGTCCTGACCTGGCACACCGGCATACAAGGTGTTGGGTTTCGGCTCAGCAGGTGAGGCCTCGTTGAGGACGGAAGCCGTGTACGACCTGGCACCTTCGTTCGCTCGATCGGCACCGGGAAGATAGGTATTGCGCGAGCCTGCGTCCGGAGCAGTCGAAATGTCATTGAGGACGGCGGTCGGCATCGCGGTTGCCGCGTTGTACGAGTTCAACGACTGATAGCGAGCATGCGCATACTGCCCTCGGATAACCAACTCGGCGTTCTCGGGGATTGTGAACTGCGCAGCCCAGTAAATCGCCGCAGTGTCAGGAAAGGCGTAGTTGAGCTGTGGGTCCGCGCGCTCGGGATTGATCGGCACGGACCAGAAGCAGGTCGACACCGGATGCTCGACGTCCGGTCCGCCGGATCCGAAATCGACAGAACCAGATTCGGATCCGCTAGCCGAACCGGTTCCTGATCCGGATCCGCTCGACGAACCGAAATCGACAGATCCGACCGCCGGCGCGGCGACCGCGGACCCAGCCCCGGCAAATACAGTGATCGCGCTCAGCGCCACCGCAGCTACGAGTGTTCTTGATGAATGCATCGCGCTCCTTGTTAGATAGCTGACAAACAGTGATAGAACGATCTAGAGCGAGTACTCCCGGTCCAACGACGAGAGACCGTCACGAGGTCCGCACTCCGCACTACTACTTGGTGGGTTGAAAGTCGTTCGTCAGAGCGCCGCGAATCGCGTCGGTGTCCGACTGAGACCAGTTGTCGGGGTGCAGGATCCGCGCCCACATGTCCGCCGCCTCGGCACCGTAGTTGTGCCCGTGACCTGGCGGAACGTCCGCCGAGAAGACCATGTCGAGTGTCACCTGCCAGAATGTCACGAACGGTATCCACGTCATTCCCGGATCGACATCACGGCCGAGAGGCTCGGCAAGCCAGTCCGGCTTGTTCAGAAGCAGGTCGAAAGACCACCAGACAATTGGGTCGCTGGCGTGCTGCCAGTACACGACGCGTGAGTCGTTCCACGGCGCATCCAGTTCGAGATCCTCCGGATAGGCAGCGAAACGAATCGACTGCCCGTCGTCGATCACCGGCACGGCTTCCCGTGAGCCGGAGTCACGACTGCTGGTGATCTCCTGCCATTGAGCGGTGAAGTTCGGAGTCCCCGACCACAACGCCCCATCCACCCGCGTCGCCATGTCCTGTGCTCCCGCGAACGCGGCCTGTCCCCCGTACGATCCGAGGCTCTCGCCGAAAACGACAAGCTTGGGGCGCTTGTCGAGCGGCAGATCGATCCACTTCGCATAGACAGAGTTGAACAGCGCCCGGCCTGCGGCCATCGGGGTTTCGCGATCGGCGATGAATGCCAAAGGGCTGGGAAGGAACGAGTACTGCATCGCCGCGATGGCGGTGTCGCCGCCCTGGACGTATTCGAAAGCGGACGCCACGTCGTCGTTCACCCAGCCGCGGCCGGTGGTGGTCACTACTGCCAGGACGGCACGGTCGAAGCCGCCGGTGCGCTCGAGTTCGTTGACGACCCGCTGCGCGACACCGTCGACGGAATCCGACGACTCACGGCCGGCGTACACGCGGATGGGTTGCTTCGCGTCCAGCCCGGTCAGCGCGGAAATCTGCACCGCAGACGGCCCGCTACCCATGAAGGTGCGACCCTCCTTGCCCAGCGAATCCCATGCCTCGGCAGACATGGGTGAACCACTGCGTTCGGCGATCAGAGGCTGGTCGATACCATCGGGCGTGTCGTTGTCCGCGCCGGAGAAACTCCAGTTCGCAAAAGCGATGAGCCCGTTGTAGAGGGCACCGTTGACGACGAAGATCGCCAACGCGAAGACGACGACCAAGCTCGCGACTTTCGCTGCTTCCTTGGGAACAAACCGCAGAGCAACGGCAGCGAGTCCTCTGGTGAGATGCCGCAGACCGCGACCCACCTCCAACAAGATCAACCACACCACCAGCGAAATCAGCAGCACCAGAAGATAGTTCGCCCGGTTCACGCGAGGCGCCTCGACCAGATCACGGACGATCTGCTGCCACCACGAACCCAAGATCAGAAAAAGAGGCACCAATATCACTGCCAGTACGGCGAGTACGGCCCAACCGATCCGCTTGGTCCGGTCCGACCATCTCGGTTCGACTCCGCATTTGCGGATCATCCACGCCACGCTCACACCGATGCCGTACCCGGTGGCGACGGAAATACCGGTTGCCACGCCCTGCAGGTACCACGCGCGCGGTAAGAGGGACGGGCTCATCGAGAGGACGAAAAACACCAGACCGAACGACAACCCGACCGAGTGCAGTGTCTTGCCGTAGCGCCGCACACCTTCCCACACACGTTTCATGCCCGAATCGTAAGTGCGCCAGAAAGATGAAATGCGCCTCTCATCCCTTTCGAATGAGGCGCGAACTACGTCGGTGGAAAGTGTTCGCTATTCCGCGTCATGCACCGAAAAGCTTCGACCCAACGGCAATCACGGGCGAACACCGGTGGTGCGTTGACAGATTTCACACACGCGATTCCGCGTACACTGTGTGGGGTCAATCCACTCAGCACGTACAAATTCGGCGCGATTCTCATGGCGGCAAAACGAGGAAACCTACCGATCGAACTGAGCAGTTTCGTCGGTCGCCGGTCCGAGGCCAAAGAAGTCCGACGCCTGCTGTCGGACTACCGGCTCGTGATCCTTACGGGCCTGGGTGGGGTCGGCAAAACCCGCTTGGCGCTCCGTGCCGCCGATGATTCCTCCCGTGCGTTCCCCGGGGGCGTCTGGTTCGTCGACTTCAGCGAACTGCGGGAGCCGGCACTTCTCGATCAGACGATTCTTGCCGCACTCGGAGTACAAGACCGATCTACGCGGTCACCGCGATCGGTACTGATCGGCCGTCTCGTCGACGAACGTGTCCTGCTTGTTCTGGACAATTGCGAACACCTCATCGGCTGGGTGGCCGACACCGCCGCCGAACTCCTCCGGTGCTGTGCCCGATTGGCACTTCTGGCGACCAGCCGAGAACCGCTCGACATTCCCGGCGAGATGGTATTACGGGTGCCGCCTCTGCGATTTCCCACCGAGGCGCCGTCGCCAACCGACACCCGTGATGGTGATGCGATGATGCTGTTCGAGCAGCGGGCACGTTCCTCCGTGACGGACTTCCGCATCACCAGCGAGAACAGCGCGGCTGTGGAGAAGATCGTCCGCCGGTTGGAAGGACTACCGCTGCCGATCGAGTTGGCGGCTGCCCGACTGAGGGCGATGTCGGTCGATCAGATCCTGCAAAAACTCGACGACCGCTTCCAACTGCTGACGCGGGGCAGCCGGAACGCTCCAGCGCGTCAACAAACGCTTGCACAGAGTATCGACTGGAGCTTCGATCTGTGTACGCCGCCGGAGAAGTCGTTGTGGGCGAACTCGAGCGTATTTGCGGGTAGCTTCGATCTCGGGTCCGTCGAAGGAATTCTCGCCGACGAAGCACAGAACGACGACTTGGGCGATCTCGTGATGTCCCTTGTCGACAAGTCGATCCTCATCCGTGAACAAAACGGCTCGTACGTCCGCTACCGCCTACTCGAGACTCTTCGCGACTACGGGCGTGAACTGGTGTCAGTCGACGAGTGGGTCTCGCTGCAGCGCAGGCACAGTGAGTGGTTCAGGCAACTCGTCTTCCGCGCCGGAGTCGACTGGACGGGGCCGCACCAAATCGACTGGATGACGCGGATCGACCGCGACTTACCCAACCTGCGCACCGCGTTGGAATTCGGTCTGACCGAACCCGACTCGGTCGAAGACACATTGCGTACCGCAAGTGCTCTGCATGATTACTGGCTTGCACGTGGTCGATTCAACGAAGGTCGCTACTGGTTGGGTCGCGCCCTGGCCGAGGTGCCCGAACTGACCGAGGGCACTCTCGGTGAGGTGGTAGTCGAGGCCGCCGCGACAGGCGCACTGCTGGCAGCCCTCCAACGAGATATCGCTTCGGCGACAAGCATTGCCGAAGAGGCTCGGCGACAGGCCGAGATGCAGCGGAACGACGACGGTCGCATACTGGCGCGGTACACGCTCGGATTCGTCGCGGTCGCCGACGGCGATCTCGTGCGCGGCGCCGAGTACCTGGAGCAGGCTGTCGCAGCATTCCGGGCAAACGACGACATCGCCCGTCTGGTACCCGCGCTCTACTGGTTCGCCTTCGTCGTCGACGCACTCGGCGAAACCGACCGGGCTGCAAGCATTTACGAGGAGGAGTTGGCCCTCACCGAATCGCGCGGCGAAATCTTGTGGCGGTCGATGACGATGTCGGACTACGGATCCGCCCTGTGGCGTCATGGCAACCACGCTCGCGGTATCGAGCTACTCGAAGATTCTCTCCGATTGCTTCGAGGGCTGGGTAACCAGTTCGGATGTGCATGGTGCCTCGAGGAAATCGCGTGGACGCTTGTCGACCGGGACGCAAAGCTGGCAGCCACACTGATGGGAGCTGCCGACACGCTGTTCACCGCCACGGGCAGCCCGATGGACACCTTCAGGAGCATGGTCCCGTACCACGAAAACAGCGTGACCGAGGCTCGTAACCGGCTCGGAGACAGGGTGTTTCAAACAGCATTCGATCATGGACGAGCTCTGACTCTCGACGACGCAGCGGCCCGCGCGCTGAGAGAGCAACCGCCCGGTGGATCACCGAAATCGGCGGCCGACGAAGTGCTGACTCCGCGGGAGCAGCAGGTGGCCGAACTCGTCGCACAGGGCCTGACCAACCGAGCAATCGCGGACAAGCTGGTCATTTCTCAGCGCACTGTCGACGGCCACGTCGATCACATACTGAACAAACTGGGGTACGGCTCGCGCACCAGGATTGCGGCCTGGGTGCTCCAGCGCACAAACGACTTCCGCAACCCTTCGACCTCGTGACGGTCGGTGTCTTCGATCGATCGCGGCGCGGCGGGTAACCCGGCCGAATCCTGTCGCAAGAATCCGACCGTCGAAAGTTTTCTCAGCCTTCGTGATCAGCGAGAGTCCAGTGTCCCGCACCGCGCAGTTCGAGTTGTCGATTGTGAAAAACGTCGAGAGTGCTGCGATGCCCGACGCTGACAATGATGCTGTCGGGCAGTTCACGGCGAAGGATGTCGTAGAGCGTGTACTCGAGGCCTTCGTCGATTCCGGATGTCGCCTCGTCGAGAAATGCGGTTCGCGGTCGGATCAGGAGGACCCGGGCGAACGCCAACCGTTGTTGTTCGCCCGGCGACAGAATTCGAGTCCAATCAGCCGGCTCGTCGAGCCGACCGATCAAATGTGCGAGATGCACCTCGGCGAGCGCGTCGTGGAGCCTGCGGTCGTCGAAGTCCGAGCGCCCGGTGTTCGGCTGACCTGAGGGCAACTGGTCCGGATATACCAAACCCGCGCGCAGAGAACCCAATGGTAGGTATGGCCGTTGTGAGAGGAACAGGACGTCTCCGACCGGGGTGGTCACGGAACCGTTTGTGTACGGCCACAACTGCGCGATGCTGCGGAGCAGCGTGGTTTTGCCGCTACCCGACGGACCCTTCACCAGCAGTGCATCGCCGGGCCCCAGTGACATGTCGAGTTCGGAGATCAACGCCTCACCAACCGGCGTGCGCACGTCGAGTCCCCGAACAACCAAATGACTGCCAGCGGAGAACGCGTCGAGCACGGGAAGTGCGCGGGCACGACGATTGGCATCGGCGAGCCCGGTCAAACGGATCAGTGTGGCCCGGAAACTTGCAAAATCGGCATAGGACTCTCGAAAGAACGACAACGAATTGTGCACCTGGCCGAATGCTTGAGCAGTTTGCATCACGTCGCCGAAAGTGATCTGCCCGCTGAACAATCGAGATCCCTGGACCAGAAACGGAAACACCACCGCTGTCTGATCCACTGCCAGATTGAAGCCACTGAACTTGAGCGTCCGGAAGACGATCGCCCACATATTGCGGATCACTGCAGCAAAACGTAGTCCGAGCGTGCGTCGTTCGACGTTCTCTCCGCGATAGAAGGCGATACTTTCGCCGTACTCCCGTAGTCGAACCAACGCGTACCGGAAGGTGGCGCCGAGTTTCTCGTTCAAGAAGTTCAGCATGATCAAAGGCCGGCCGATCCAGAATGCGAGTGCCGTGGTCACCAACACGTAGATGTAGACGAGAAAGATCATCGCTCGCGGAATCTCGGCACCGAAAACAGTCAAGGGACCGGACAGATCCCACAGGATCTTGGTGAAGCTGACGATCGAGACCATTGCGGCGACGGCGCCCATGGACAACGTGCGGGACGACGTCGCGAATGCGGTGATGTCTGCCTGAATACGTTGGTCCGGATTGTCGACCGGGTTCTCCAGGAAGTTTCCGCGATAGTAGGCGCGGCCGTCGAGCCAATCGTCGGTCAATGTGTCATTGAGCCAACTGCGCCAATTGATATCGAGTGTTTGGCCTACCAGGTAGACGACGAGTGAGCTAGCGACGTGGACTGCGGCCAATATCGCGAACACTCGCAGGTAGTGCCAGAAAGCGGTTTCGTCAAGGTTCTGAATGGCGTCGTAGAAATCCTTGTACCAGTACGAGAACAACACCGTCACGCGGACACCGAATATCGTGAGCAGCAGCAGTAACGCGAGAATCGACAGCGGAATGACGGTGCGCCGGGGATCGAAGTAGGGCCAAGCCATTCGCCGAAACTGGTTGCCCCAGACGGTATACCGAGCAAGCAGCAGCGCGGTGACGACGAGAACCACTACCGTGATCGCATATGCCTCTGCCAACCACAGTGCGCTGTCCGTTACCGCGCTACCCCAATTCACCGTAGCCTCCGCCCTGGAGGGGAACTGACGATCACATATCGGTCGACAGCATTCGGTTCGCGATCCGCAATCCCGAGTCTTCCGCGGCATCCAATGCACGTGATTGCTCTGCCGTTATCCTGTCGCACACCCAATCCCAGTGCATCGTCACCACAGCGCCGGGGACGGGCATCGCCGCAAGCGCGTTGCCCTCGACCCTCCACCGCACTCTCTGCGTTGCCGGTCGGCCGCGTGCGAGTTGCTCACCGTCGAACTCGAGCGGGGACGAAACCACCAATGCATGCTCCTCGCCGACGTCCTCGACCACTCCCCATCTGATCCGGCAGTTCTGGAGGACGGACAGTGGGACCGCACCGCGCTTCCGAAGAAGCTTGACCCACGGATACACCAGAAATACGTGAAAGCTGTGGTGCGCGAGCGCGCGGTCCATATCCCCGAGGACGGGGAGGAACCCGGTGTTCTCGCGTTCACCGAATGCCCCCCTCAAGTGCTGTAACAACTTCCCCGAATCGAGAGAGTCGAGGAGATCACCTCCCACCCAATAGGCTTCGATCACTCGCGAATCCAGGGGGTCGTCGATGCCCGCTCCTACAGCCAATGCCTCGAGGTACGGCCACGCACCGTCGAATTGACGAGCGTGATCACGGTCGCCGCTGCCCGAGTTGCCGCTGGCCAGACGAAGCAGCACTGAAGGATCGTCGGGTCCGCAGTAACCCAACTCGTTCGGCGGATACGCGTAACGAGCAAACAATGCCGGCCCGTTCATACCGACGGCAGTCATCAGCAGATCCGAGGAAGTTGTTCACCTGCCGGCAAATCCACTACCCGATTGCCTCCCAATGCCGTACGCGCCACCACCATTGTGCGATGTTCGGCCACGCACTCCCCGATCACGGCGGCTCCCACACTCAGTGGATTGCCGTGCATCGCTTCCAGAACCAGGGCGGCATCTTCGCGTGGAACGAAAGCGATCAACTTGCCCTCGTTTGCGACGTACAACGGATCCAAGCCGAGTAGCCCACAGGCGTCGCGCACGTCAGCGGGAATCGGCAGATCTCGCTCCACCAGCGCAACCCCGATGTTCGACGCCTGAGCGATCTCGTTGAGGGTCGCGGCGACTCCGCCCCGCGTAGGGTCGCGCAGGACGTGGATGTCGACACCGGTGGCAATCATGTCGGCCACCACGCCGTTCAGGGCAACACAATCACTGCGCACTTCGGTCCCGAATTCGAGACCTTCGCGACAACTCATCACGGCCACGCCGTGAACGCCGATGTCGCCGCTGACGATCACGACGTCACCCACTTGTGCGCGAGTGGGGCTGATGTCCACCCCGTCTGCGACAATCCCGATTCCTGCGGTGTTGATGAAGACTCCGTCGCCGTGACCGGCATCGACGACCTTGGTATCACCTGTCACCAGCCGAACGCCGGCAACGTGCGCGGCCTCACCGAGCGCCTTCGCGATTCCCGCGATGTCGGTCAGCGCCGTCCCTTCTTCCAGGATGAATGCCGTTGACATCACCAATGGCTGCGCTCCCACCATCGCCAGGTCGTTCACCGTTCCGTTGACAGCGAGATCGCCGATCGTTCCGCCGGGAAACACCATGGGTTTGACGACATACGAGTCGGTCGAGAACGCGAGCCGCACCCCGCCGACGTCGAATACGGCCGAGTCACCGAGTTCTGCATCGGCAGCGCTTCCGAACGAGGGCAGGAACAGGTGCTCGATGAGCTCGGCGGACATCGCTCCTCCACCGCCGTGCCCCATGACGATGTTCGGCGAATCACGCAGCGGCAGTGGGCAGACCCACGCCGACAAGTCCACTACAGCGGTCTCCTCAGCCGGCATGACCCGCCTCCTGAAGTTCCAGGCGCCGGTACAGGTAGTACGCGGCGCACGCCCCCTCGGACGACACCATCGTGGCACCGAGCGGATTCCGCGGAGTGCATTCCTTCCCGAAGGCACTGCACTCGTGTGGCTTGATCAAACCTTGCAACACTTCTCCGGAACGGCAGACGCTCGACTCGTCGGTATGGATATCGGTCACCGAAAAACGCTCTTCGGCATCAAAATACGCATACTTCGGTGCCAGCTGCCAACCGCTGTCCGGGATCGATCCGATGCCGCGCCACGTCCGGTCCGACACGGCGAACACATCCTCGAGCATCGCTTTCGCTGCGGTGTTGCCCTGCGCGGTGACGGCACGGGCGTAAGCATTTTCGACCTCGTATCGACCCGATTCCAACTGCAGCACCGTCTTTCTGATGCCCTCCAGCAGATCCAGCGGCTCGAATCCGGTGACGACGATCGGGACCTTGTACTTCTCGGCCAGCGCCGGGTACTCCGACGTTCCCATCACACTGCATACATGCCCGGCCGCCAGAAATGCCTGCACGCGGCACTCTGGCGAATCCATGATCGCGGCCATCGCCGGCGGGACCAGAACGTGCGAGACGAGTAGCGAGAAGTTCTCGATACCCAGGCGATTGGCCTGATAGACGGTCATGGCGTTGGCCGGCGCGGTGGTCTCGAATCCGATCCCGAAGAACACCACTTGCCGGTCCGGATTCTCCTTGGCGATAGTCAGTGCATCCAACGGTGAGTACACCACCCGCACGTCACCGCCGGCGCTCTTGATGCGGAACAGATCCGACGAACTCCCCGGAACTCGCAACATGTCCCCGAAGGAGCAGAAAATGACATCGGGTCGTGCCGCGATTTCGAGAGCTTTGTCGATGATCTCGAGCGGGGTGACACAGACCGGGCATCCGGGTCCGTGGATCATCTCGATCTGTTGGGGAAGTAATTGATCGATGCCGTGTCTGATGATCGAATGTGTCTGACCACCACACACTTCCATGATCGCCCATCGCCGTGTGGCCAGCGCACGGATCTGATCCAGCAGTTTGCCGGCCAGTTCCGGATCGGAGAACTCGTCCAGATATTTCATGATTCCGTCTCCTTCGGTTCGATCCCCGCGGCCCGGGCAGCCCTTTCGAACCCGTCACCGAATTCCTCTTCCAGTACGCCGAGGTGCTCGAATTCCGCCAGCGTGCTGCGAGCGGATTCCTCGTCGAGTCGCTGGATGGCAAATCCGACGTGCACCACGACGTACTCGCCGACTTGGGCGCCCGGAATGTACTCGAGGCACACTTCTTTTCGGACGCCACCGAAGTTCACCACCGACATCGTCGTTCCGTCGCGTTCCTCCAGGGACTCGATACGTCCCGGTACGGCTAGGCACATGACACAACTCCTGACCTCATGACGAACTCCCCACCAGCACTTGGCCGTAGGCGAGACCGCCGTCGTTCGGCGGCAACTCCAGTCCTGTCAACGGCGTGAATCCAGCGTCTGAGAGCAGAGCACACGCCCGAACGAGCAGTAGAGGGTTCTGAAAGACACCTCCGGTGAGTACTACCTCGTCCACTCCCGCCAGTTCCCGGCCACGAATTGCCCACTCGAGCACCAGGTGCGCTACGGATTCGTGGAAACGGGCGCCGATCACTTCAGCGGGCAACTTCTCCCGGAGATCGCGGACAACAGCCCGAATGACCGACCGCGGATCTGCTGTCCACGAATCGTCGTCCGACTGCGTCCAATCGAAGGTGTACCGCGAACCGGCGCTGTCGACTCCCCTCGACACCCCCTCCAACTCGATGGCAGCCTGCGCTTCGTAGTCGACCCTCTGACGGACCCCGGTCAGCGAGGAGACTGCGTCGAACAACCGCCCCATGCTCGAGGTGTCCACGCACCCGAAACCGGTTTCCATCTGGTGAAGTAGGACCGACTGCTCTCGGGGCGGACAGGCTGCCACGGGCGCGAGGTCGGATTCCCAGTCCAACCCGGCATGCCACAGGTGGGCGAGCGCCATTCGGTACGGCCGTTCCACTCCGGCATCGCCACCGGGCAGCAGTACGTATCCCAGATGCGCGAGACGGCGATAACCCTTGTACGTCGCCAGCAGTAGTTCCCCTCCCCACACTGCGCCGTCCGCCCCGTAGCCGGTGCCGTCGAACGCTATTCCGAGAACTGGTTCGCTCCCGTCCCGGCCGTTCTCCCCCATCACGGAAGCCACATGTGCGTGGTGATGCCCGACGATGCGCACCGGTCGGTCACCACTACGACTGCGAGCCCACGAGGACGAGCGATACCGAGGATGCTCGTCACAGGCGATCTGGTGCGGCACCACCCCCGTGATCGATTCGAAGTGACTCTCCGACGCAGCAAAACTGTCGATGACAGCGAGGTCGCCCATGTCTCCGATGTGCTGACTCGGCCACACATATCCGTCCTCGGCAAGACAGAAGGTGTTCTTCAGGTCGGCCCCGACCGCCAAGGTAGGCGGTACGTCGAACGGCGCGGTGACGGGCAGCGGAGCATATCCGCGCGAGCGACGAAGCAACTGTCTTCCACTGCCGACTATTCGCATCACCGAGTCGTCACACGGCATCAAGATCGGACGGTTGTGGGTCAATACCCCGTCGGCCAGGTCACCCAATCGTTCGAGATCGTTGTCGGAGTACAGAATCGGCTCACCGCCGATGTTCGCCGATGTCATGACCAACACCGCTGGGCCCGCCTCTTCTCCGGCCAAACCCAGAAGAAGATGCTGAATCGGGTTGTAGGCCAGCATGATTCCGATATCCGGAATGCCGGGGGCAATCAAGGGGGAAAGCGCGTATCCAGACGCTTTGGCAACCAGCACAATCGGGCGCTCGCGCGAGGACATGGCATCAGCCTCGGCATCACCGACCACACCCAACTCTCTGGCTTCTGGCACATCGCGCACCATCACCGCCAACGGCTTGCTTGCTCGATGCTTGCGTTCACGCAACTCGTGAACCGCGCGGTCGTCGCGGGCATCACAAGCCAGGTGAAATCCTCCGATTCCCTTGACAGCAAGAATCTTCCCGTCTCGCAGTAGGGATCGGGCTCGTAGCAGTGCACCCTCACCGGTCACGGCGGGCGCGTCCCCTTCCACGAACGATAGCGTTGGACCGCACTGCGGGCAGGCAATCGGTTGCGCATGAAACCGGCGGTCGGCGGGATCCACGTACTCCGCCGCACAGTTCGCGCACAACGGGAATCGCTTCATCGTCGTAGCGGCCCGGTCGTAGGGCAGCGATTCGATGATCGTGAATCGCGGACCGCAGTTGGTGCAGGTGATGAATGGATGACGATATCGCCGATCGCTCGGATCAGTCAGTTCCCGGAGGCAGTCGTCGCAGATCCCGACATCCGCCGGCGCCAAGGTTCGCCCGACCGACCCCGCATCCGTCTCGACTATGCGAAACCCCTCACGACCAACCGGCCGCGAGTCCTCGCGCTCTACCGACTCCACCCGTGCCAGCGGTGGGGGGCGGTTTCGCACCCGAGCGACAAATGCATCGATTGTCTCTCCGTCGCCTTCGACGTCGATCACGACACCGAGAGCAGAATTTCCCACCGAACCCGACAGTCCCAGTTCGGTGGCGGTCGCATGGACGAACGGCCGGAAGCCCACCCCCTGGACTACGCCACGAACGATGACACGGCAGGCGATCTTCATGTCCCGACCTCGCCGTTACCAGTATCGGAGTCGACTACCTCACCGTCGTGGCCACCACGGCCCATCAGTTCGAGGCCGGCCCGAGCGTGGCGAGCTCCCTGCTCGTCGACCTTCTCGACTGCAAAGCCCATGTGGATCACCACCCAGTCACCTGCCGTGACGGTGCCTTCGTCGAGCATTCCGATGTTGACCTTGCGTGGTGCCCCCTCCACGTCGACGAGAGCGAGTTGACCTCCGTATCCGTCCAGTAGTTCGCGTACCCGTCCCGGAATCCCCAGACACATGACTCACACCTCCGGCCCCAGTGTGGTGGCATCACAGTCCACGTCGATGGACCGGACGAGTGCCAGCACCGCAGAAGCGGCTTGCCTTACCGAATCACGCATCTCCGCACTCAATCCGATTCCGTCGCCGATCGATTTCGCATGTGCCCCCACCACGAACGTCCGCGGGAGTGTTCCGCCGAGGGCCTGCAGGCTGGCAAACACCGAACTCGGATGCATCGAGTGCGCGTCGAAACCTCCTTGCGGGCCTTCACTTTCGGGGTCCACTTCGATGATCGCGAGCTTGCCCGGGACTCCGGTCGCCGGTAAGGCATCGATCAGGACCAGGGCGTCCCACGACTCCAACAAGTCGTACGCCAGATGCACGCCCCGAATCCCGTAGTCGACCAGGTGAGCTCCCGATGGGAGATTCTCATGCTGCAGCGCCCGAACAACTTCGGGGCCGAATCCGTCGTCTTCGAGAAAAATGTTTCCGACACCTGCAATCAGCACGCGCACAGCGCTTTACATCTTTCGCATTCGCAGATAGCGCTGGATGTCCGGCATCGACACCACCAGGACGATCGCGGCTGCGATCGCGGTGGCGCCGAGAAGTGCCGTCGACAGCAATCCCATGCTCCTCATGGCGAGTTCTCCTCTCGATAGCTGTGAAGTTCGATACCTGTGAGTACGTCACGCGCTGTCGCGCGGCATCGGCTCTATCTCGTCCGGCGCGAAGTACAGGTAGCGGCCGTACCAGTTGTGCAGATCGGCGGCCGGATCGTCCAACAGTGTCACCCCAACATGAATGTCGCCGTCCACGTCTTCATGAATGGTGGCGACGTGGGCGATCCGGCCGTCGAAGAACAGGTCCTGAGCATCAGCGCGGCGTGAGGGGTGGAGCCGAACCGTACTTCCACCAGAGACACGGACGCCGTTGATCAGAACTGCGTCGGTGCGTGGTTGAACACTGGTGTCGGCTTCCGGGGTCCACCAGTCCACACCGTCAGGCACCTCGGGTATCAGATCAGAACCGGCATTCGAATCTCGCAGCACGCCGTGCAGGCCGGCTAGATCGTCGTCCGTCAATCGCTCACATCGGTCGATGATGTCGGCAGCTCTGGAGTCGGTAGCTCGCGCCCGCGCCTTTTCCTCGTCGGTCATGGCAAGGATTCTCAGGGTGAGAATTTCGTCGATCTCGGTCGAGTCGAAGAGAGATCCCTCGCTCTGCGGCGCAATCTCGGGAAAGTCGTACAGGATGATCGGTGACACCAGAACGGTGGGCGATGTGCCAGGGTGAGTGGGGTTCTCGGTCCCCGCAAGCACCGGATAACAGCGATTTTGCCGCAACTGCTCCGAGTGATCTGCTTCTTCGAACAACGACAGGAACCTCGAGCCTGTGCAGTTCACAATGACGTGAGTCCCCAGCATCGATTGCGCGGTGGCCGTGCCCTTGTCCCGTGCGTCGACGCTCGTGGCGTTCATGATCTCCACCGAAATCACCGTGCGTCCGTCCCCGGCGGAGGCGCTCACCGCCAAGAGGCCATTCACCGGAAGCCGTGTCCGAATGATCCGTCCGACCACCCTGCCCCGAGAGTCCGACAGAGTCTCTCCTTCGACAACTCCGGCCGCACAGAAGGTTTCTTGGACGCCGGCCTCGAGTTCGTCCAGACCCCACGGACCCAACACGATCTCGGACTCGGTGGCTTCGTCCCACGAGATGGACTCCCGCTCGTCGACTACCAACCGATCGACCGGGATCCACGCCCCGCCGGCGCCGAGTCGTTCAACCGTCCGCGACTGGTGGTGCAGAAATCTCACAGTCGCAGTCACTTCGACGCCGTTCCGCTCGAATTCGCCGAGCAGACATTGCGCGGACATCGACGGTTCCTCGCCGACTCCGACCTCGGCGGCGCCGGGCGGTCCGAGAACCCCGAACTGCCAACGGGATTGATTCTTCGCCGAGCCGGCCCGGTAGGGATAGAGAAGATATCCCTCGTACAGGACGGCGTCGGCCACGGCCCGAACGTCGTGATCCATCCCCGTTCGAGTCATCGCGGCACCTGGCTCGCCGTCAGCAACTGCCGCACGGCTGAATCGAGGTCCGTGAGGCCGTGCGCTGCCTTGAACCGCACGAGATCGGCAATCGTCTCATGGTCGAGGCGTACCCAACCAGACGCCGGATAATGCGCAGCCATCAGCTGTTTCCACACGTCGACCGGCAATTCGTAGGTAGCAGATCTGTCCCACGGGATCTGCTGCACGGAGAAACCACGCGGTCCGTCGGTGAATACCGTGCCGCTCAGTAGAACCACGATCGGAATCGTTCCGCCTCCGAGTGCGTGCATGTACTTCGACGCCGTCACCGAGAAGTCGTACGTACACGCCATGGGCAAGGCCGCGACCGTTGTTCCGGTGAATCCTTGAACGACCGTGGAACATTCCATCCACAGGAAGGTGCGCAGCGTACTCGACCAACGCTCCCGCGGACCGAAGAGATCGCGCAGACCTTCGCCTTCGGCGTCGGAGTACGGTCGGCGGTGTGGTTCGATTCGTACCTGCGCGCGCAGAGCCACCGCACGGACGGTCGTGCCGGTGGATTCCGACATTCTCAATCTCACCGTCAGATTCGGCGTAACCGCGTACGGTTCCACCTCCATGTTGTCGATCGAGAAGTCGAGAACAGTCATGCCGACCTGCTTCGCGCCTCGACGCGCCCGAAGAACTCGTCCACTGCGCGTGCGGCATCCTGGCCACCGTCGAATCCGCGCCACACGGTGCGCAATCGTCCCACCAGTTCGTAACAGGCGTCGATGGGAACAACGAAGCATCTCGGCGATTGTCCTGACGTGGGCACCGACACGATCAACGCCTCGACGTCGGCCCGCATCTGCGCGAGCCCCGGATTCTCCTCGAGCACAGTCTCGAACGAGTCGATGGGCAACTCGGATTCGGTAGCTCCGGCCGGTCCCGGATAGAAGACTATGTACTTGTCGAGGAGTGAGTTGCGGAAGAAGAATGCCAGGCCGACGGGGATTTCCAGAGACTCCCACCGGCCAGGGCCGAGGTCGAAGTCCGGAAACTCGAGGTACCGATCGGGAACCGCTTTGTATCGAAGGTCCGCGTCGACCGGCGCAAAGAGTAGATAGCACGGTCGGCACACGCACATCAGGCTCCGGACCTGTACGTCCACGACGTGCTGGTGTTCGTCGCCTATGCCCGCCGCACACATCTCACACCTCGGTCCGGTCGGAACGACACGCGACGAGGCGATTCGTGTGAGCACCTCTCCCACAGTGACTTTCATGACGGGGCTGCGTTCACGGCTAGGTCACCGGTATCACAGACTCGTCAGCAAGCGCGACCGAGAGCACTCCGTCGCGAATCAGCACCGGCACAGGCGCCAGGTGCTCGGAGCCGGTGCCCACCCGCGCTCCCGCCCCGTACACACTGAAGTGGGCAGAGCACGTCGGACAGGTGAGGACAGCGGCGTCTCGGGCAGGACGGCCCATCATGCGTTCGAGCACAGCCCCCGCCATCGAGTGCTCACACACCGGACAATGGTCGCGATACGCATACAGATCGTCACCGGAGCGGCAGACCAACAGATCGGTGCCCGACACGCGGAAGCCCGCGACCTCTCCCACCTCGACTTCGGCGAATTCGGGGACCTCCACCCAGTGCGTACCTCCCCCGTCGGCGTGAACGTGCGAGAACAGGGACTCGACCGAAATCACACCCGACTTCAGCTCGTGCGAATCCGGTGTTTCGACGTCGATTCCGGTGGTCTCGGGTGCCGCCGCCTGCACCGCGTCCTGGACCGCGGTTTCGAGGGTCACCGAGGACGAAGGGCAACTGTTACAGCTTCCGAGAAGCCGTAGTCGCACCACGCCGTCCGCCACCTCGATCAGTTCGACGTCGCCTCCGTGCGAACCGAGGTACGGACGCACGCTGTCGAGCGCAGTGCGGACGCGGGTCTCCACGTCGTGCGGGTGAAGTCCGTGCACCAGTAGCAGGCTGGACACCAGATCGTCGCGAACCATCGCATCCATCGTGGCCGGATCCGCCAGAGCGACGGTGCGTTCGAGTGCTGCGCCGTACAACTGCACGACTTCACGCACCAGTTGCTCGGCGCGATCTCTCGCCACCGGGCCTGCGCCGGCATTGGCCTGCAACAACGTCTCGATGCGCTCACCTGCTCCGCGCCAGTAGTCGGCCGATTGCTCCATCGATCACTCCCCGGTCACGGACTGCGTCGGAGAGTGCAACTTCTCCAGGGTCTTGCCACCGCCGAGATACATGTGAACACCACACGGCAGGCAGGGATCGAAACTACGCACGGTCCGCATGATGTCGATGCCCTTGAAGTGGTCTCGATCGTTCTCCTCGAAGATCGGCTGACCCTGCACGGCATCCTCGTACGGACCGGGGGTTCCGTAGCTGTCGCGCGGGCTCGCATTCCACGGTGTCGGTGGGTACGGGTGATAGTTCGCGATTTTTCCGTCACGAATCACCATGTGGTGTGAGAGAACTCCGCGGACGGCTTCGGTGAATCCGCAACCGATACCCTCGTCCGGGACCTCGAACGACTCCCACGTCTTGGTCCGGCCGGCCCGGATCTCGACAAGCGCCTTCTCGGCGAAATGAAGGGCAGCCGCGGCTGCGTATGCCTGGAAATACGTTCGCGCGCGGTTTCTTTCGAGGGTATTGCTGCCATGTTCGGGAATCTTCCACTCGAGCGAGACAGGACCCTTCAGTGCTGTTTTCGGAAGATTGATCTTCACACTGTGTCCGGTCGACTCCAGGTATCCGATGTCGACCAGGCCGGCCAGAGCGGTGCTCCACAGACGAGCCAATGCTCCCCCGCCCGTATCCAGAGCAAGGTTGTCGTTTCCGTCGAACCATCGCGGTGACATGACCCAGCTGTACTTGTCCTCGAGGTTCCGCTTCTGCGGGTGAGGGTTGGTGTGCTGATTCCACGGGTGCCGGCGATCGACCGGGTTACCCAGCGGATCGGTTTTGACGAACATCTCCTGATCACTCCAGTCCTCGTAATACGAGGAGCCCAGCATGATTCGGATACCGAGGTTGATGTCCACCAGATCCGTGGTGACCAACTTTCCGTCGACAACCACACCGGGAGTGACAAACATCTTCCGGCCCCAGTCGGTCATGTCCTTGTAGGAGAAATTGCAGTACTCGGGGTCTTGGAACGATCCCCAACAACCCAGCAGGGTCCGCCGCAGGCCAACCTGTTCGTAACCCGGCAGCGCCTGGTAGAAGAAGTCGAACAGGTCGTCGTGCATCGGCACGACCTTCTTCATGAATTCGACGTACCGCATCAGCCGCGACATGTAGTCCGTCATCAGTTCGATCGTCGCGACGGTGCCGACGCCGCCGGGATAGAGCGTCGACGGGTGAACGTGCCTGCCCTCCATCAAGCAGAACATTTCGCGAGTCGAACGCGAGACTTGCAACGCTTCGCGATAGAACTCACCCGTGAACGGATTGAGAGTCCGCATGATGTCCGCGATCGTGCGATACCCGTGCTGCTCCTCGTGCGGGCAGCGCGTGTTCTCTGCCTGCGCCAGCACACCGGGATTCGTCTCGGAGACCATCTTCTCGCAGTAGTCGACGGCGACAAGATTCTCTTGAAAGATGTTGTGGTCGAACATGTACTCGGCGGCCTCGCCGAGATTGACGATCCACTCGCCCAGATGCGGCGGCTTGACGCCGTACGCCATGTTCTGTGCGTAGCACGAGCATGTGGCGTGATTGTCACCGCAGATGCCGCAGATACGACTGGTGATGAAATGCGCGTCGCGCGGGTCCTTCCCCTTCATGAACAGGGAATACCCGCGAAAGATCGACGACGTGCTGTGGCACTCCACCACTTCGCGATTGGCGAAGTCGATCTTGGTGTAGATGCCCAGACTGCCGACGATTCGGGTGATGGGGTCCCACGCCATCTCGACAAGACCGTCGCGGTCCGCAGTCGAGGTGGGTTCGGGAACGATGGCCGTCATTGCAGTGCCTCCCAGAGACGTTGCTCACGAACTGATTTGAATGTATCCGGTCGGTCACCACGTACGCGTCGCACCGGTGAGTAATTTCGACCCGCGCTCGCGCCAGTGCGGTTCCTTGTCCAACGTGTTTCCGGTGATCCGGCGGAGACTGTGGATCACGGACCCGTACATTCCCACCGCATTGGTGGAGAGTTTGCCGCCAGGTGGTTGATCCATGAACGGCATGAACTTGTCGGGGAATCCCGGCATCGTGCACCCGATGCAGATCCCGCCGACATTAGGACACCCGCCGACTCCGTTGATCCAACCACGTTTGGGGACATTGCATTTCACGACCGGTCCCCAACATCCGAGTTTGACGATGCACTTCGGTGACCCGTACTCCGTCGCGAACTCACCCTGCTCGTAGTACCCACCACGGTCACAGCCCTCGTGTACGGTGGCACCGAAAAGCCACTGCGGGCGCAGGGATTCGTCCAAGGGAATCATCGGCGCCTGATCAGTGGCCATGTACAGAAGGTAGGTCAGGGTCTCGGAGAGGTTGTCCGGCTGAATGGGACACCCGGGAACGCAGACGATCGGGATGCCCGCCTTCGATTTCCAGGTCCACCCGAGATAGTCCGGCACACCCATCGCACCGGTCGGATTGCCGGCCATCGCATGTATGCCGCCGTAGGTCGCGCACGTACCAACCGCAACTACCGCAGTGGCTTTCGGTGCCAGCTTGTCGAGCCATTCGCTCGTGGTGACCGGTTGGCCGGTTTCGCGATTGTTCCCGAAGCCGCACCAATACCCCTCGTCGTGAAGTTTCTCGTTCGGTATCGATCCTTCGACGACAAGAACAAAGGGTTCCAGTTCTCCGCGGTCGGCTTTCCAAAACCACTCCAGGAAATCGTCAGCGCCACCCTGCGGTCCGCATTCGAAGTCGATGAGCGGCCAATGAACCGCTACCTGAGGCAGGCCGGGCAACGCGCCGAGCGCGATCTCCTCGATACTGGGTTGTGTGGCTGCAGTGAGCGCCACCGAATCTCCGTCGCAACTGAGACCGGCATTGATCCACAGCACGTGGATCAGAGTTTCTTCCGCTTTGGCCGCTGCGCTTGCGGGGGTAGCTGCGCTTTCGGAGGCAGGTTCCGCCGTGGTGCCAGCAGTCGATTTTTGTGTGTCCATGTCAGCCGCTTTCACGGGTGCACTTGCGCCTGATTCTCGGCGCCGCCACCGGCCTGACACGCTATGGCCTCAAGACTCTGTGGCCTCGAATTGCCGCGGCACCGAAACGCTGACGCCACCGGAGTCGAACCTCGGCCCACTTGCGTGGCACCCACTCATTTCATTAACTACCCGAGCAGATCAGTTGTCAACGGCCACCGGAGAAATCGCCGAACGACTACCGACCCACTCGTACCACTCGTCCATGCCCTCACCTGTCGTGGCAGACAAAACAACAACGCGCACAGCAGGATTGAGTATTCTCGCCTGCTCGACGCAGGCATCGACGTCGAACTCGACGTACGGGAGCAAGTCGATCTTGTTGATCACCACGAGGTCCGCGACAGCGAAGATGTGTGGGTACTTTTTCGGCTTGTCTGCCCCCTCCGGCGTCGAAATTAGGACAACCTTGCCTTCCTCGCCGAGGTCGAAGAGCGCGGGGCACACCAGGTTTCCGACGTTTTCGATCAGAAGCAGCGATTCTTCAGCGGGATCCAAGGCGCGCAGTGCGCGGTCGATCATCGCGGCATCGAGGTGACATCCGGCCCCGGTATTCACCTGCACCACCGACGCGCCGGTATCTCGGATCCGCTCGGCGTCGAGCCGGGTTTCCTGGTCACCTTCGATCACGGCTATCGGTCGCTGACATCCGAGCTCCCGGATAGTTCGCGCCAGCAATGTCGTCTTCCCCGCGCCGGGGGAACTCATGATGTTGAGCGCCGTGATTCGGCGGTTCCGCATCCACTGACGATTGTGAACCGCAATGCCGTCGTTCTTGGCGAGCACCTGCTGCTCGAGAATCACGGTGTGGTCGGGGTGGCCGCGCTCATGGTCATGCTCGTGACCGTGCCCATGACCGTGCCCATGATCGTCGTGTTCCTGCTCGTGTTCTCCGTCTGCGACTACCGACACCCGAGGTCCTGTGGTGTCCCCGCACCCACACGTCGCGCACATGCTCAGCTCACTTCCATCGACAGGATCCGTAACTCTCGGCCGGCAAGCACCTCGACATCAGCACTGCCGCATTCACACAGCAAGAACATGTCGGGCGGCGAGAACATCACGCCGCAGCTTTTGCATCGCGCGCTGGTTGCAATCTCATCGATGTGCAAGCTGGCACCTTCGGCGTGAGTACCCGCGGTGACGACGTCGAAGCAGAACAGCAGAGAGTGTGGAACCACCGCGCAGAGTTGCCCTACTTCAAGCCGCACGCTCGATACTCGTCGCTCGCCGGCACGCTCACACACGGCTTCGACCACACTCTGCGCAATGGACAGCTCGTGCACGGTGAAACCCACGATTCGTGATCCGGAAACCTCCCTTCCACGATAAGCACCAACGGTCGCTGTGCGTAACCCGTACACGAAAACAGGCTGCGATCCGCAACTAATTGCGGATCGCAGCCTGTGACAGCGTTATTCGTGTGACGAACGCCGGCGAGAAGGATTACGGGTTCGGAACCGGCACCTTCGTCGTCGTGGTCGTCGACGTCACTGTCGTAGTCGGGGGCGCCGTCGTTGCATCCGTTCCCGCTACCGGTGTGGTCGGAACTGTCGACGTCGGCGTCACTGCCGCCGAACCCGTCGGAGTGGCAACCGCTCCCGATGTGACCGACGCCGATCCTGCCGCAGGCACCTGTGACGTGGTTGCGGGCGCTCCAGCAGATCCCGTGGAGCCAGTGGTCCCGGCCGGTGCCTGACCGGTTCCGGTGCCTTCAGCCACCGCGGCGTCGCCCTCAGCATTGCCGTCAGCCATGTAGGCATCGACAGCAGCACTGATCTGTTCCGGGGTCGGCTTCGCAGTTGTGTCGACGGGCTTTCCTTCCTTCGCCTGCTGGGCGAGGTAGGTGAGCCAGGCCGCTGCGTACTCAGCTGAAGTCAACGGCTTGCCGTTGGCCGCATCCGCATCTCGCCAGTAATCGAAGTGGTGTCCGACGTCTGGAGCGAGTGTCTGCTGGTAGGGGTCGCTCAAGATCACGGGAATCGTGTTCTGGTTGGTAGCAATCAGACCGACGATCTCCTTGAAAAGCTTCTGCGGCAGATATGCCAGCGGAGACACCTTGTCGGTGGACACCGTCTCGCCCTCGGCTACCGGCGCCGGCGCGGGTGTTTTTCCGGGCTTGTACTCCGGATCCGAGACCTTGAGCATCACCTGAAGGAATGTCTCGTCACTCTGCATCCAGTTGGGATTGGACGAAATGTCTGCGAACGCCTCGAAGACGATCTGGCCGAACACCACCGCGACGTCCTGACCGGTGGCCGGGTTCAGACCCTGCGCTTCGAGTTGGTCGATGTTCAACTGCCGACCGACATTTGCCGCCAAGATCAACAGAGAGATGTTGCTGGGAGCCGAGCAGGTGAAGTCACCGTCCGAGCAGAAGGACGCGACCTTGCCGTTCAGCTTGCCGAAACCTCCGGCAGTGCCGGGGAGTACACCTTCGCCAGGTGTCGCGGAGGTGCCGTTCTGGTACTTCGTATTGAAGTTATCCGGGTTCGTGAACGGATTCTTGGCACCGAGGAACGTACCGTCGCCCGCTTCACGGCCTGCATCCGCCAGCATGACCACACCGACAACCTTGTCCGGGTCGACCCCGAACTCGTTGTTCTCCTGCGTACCGATGTCCATCGCGACGCGACGCACCACATCGGCGCCTTCGCTGTACCCGACGATCGAGAACTGAGTCTTCGGGCATTCCTTGGCGATGGCACTCATCACGGACTGCGTATTTGCAGCGCCGGCAGCGACGGCATCCTCGTAGGACGCCATGTTGGCCGGGTACGCGATGTACACAGCCGCGTACGAGCCGGGCTTGTTCGCGTTGACGGAGCCTGCCGGGTTGATCACCTGGTCGACGCGTTCACTCTTGTAGTCACCGGACAGGGCGGCCGGCAGCGGCTTCCCGTCGGCTCCCAGCAACATCTTCACCGTCGAAGCGTCCGGTGTGTCGTGTCGACCGGCAACCGCGATGCTGACCATGTCGTGACACTCGGTGACCGACGACGTCAATTGTGTCTCGATCGTGCGTGACTCCGGAGAGTCCACAGCGACCGCAACCGCGACCAGTGCGGCCACGCCGAGCGCTGCGGGCGCTACTGCACCCGCCAGTATTCGATGTCGCGAAAAGAACCCACGAACCGGCATATCTTCTCCCCAATCAGCTTTTGGAAAACGTACGACCGACCCCCGGGGCGTCACGCAACGTCATTCGAGTAGTCGTCCAGTACGAGAGGAGCGTTACAACGGGTAACGATTTTCCGTGGCGACTCGGGAGGGAATCGGGAGCGCAAACGCCTCATTTCCGCTGCATAACACCGACGTGCTCCTACTCCGCGTCGAAGATAATGACCTGTCGGATTGCTTTTCCGTCGGCGAGTTCGTCCATACCCGAATTGATGTCGGCCAATTCGATTCGCGAGGAAATGAGCTTCTCGACCGGCAGCTTCCCGTCGCGCCACAACTGCGCGTAGATCGGGATGTCGCGGGACGGGACCGCAGATCCCAGGTAGCTGCCGATAATGGTCCGCGCTTCGGCGACCAGTCCGAGAGGTGAGATCGACGAGCGCGCGTCAGGCGCCGGCAACCCGACCGTGACGGTCGTGCCACCCGCTGCCGTCGCAGCCACCGCTGTCTCGAAGGCCCGAGCATTTCCCGCGGCCTCGACGACGATGTCTGCGCGAACGCCACTCTCGGACAGGCCGGACGGTGTGAAGACCTCGGTCGCGCCCCGTTCCAGCGCCTGAGCCAGCTTGGATTCCAGTGCGTCGACACCGATGACGTTCTCGACCCCGAGTGCCCTCGCCGTCAGGATTGCGGCCATCCCGACGCCACCCAAGCCGACCACCATCACGGTGTCTGCCGGGCGAGGCTTCGCCGCGTTGAGGAGCGCTCCCCCACCGGTCAACACCGCACAACCGAGTACGGCTGCAATTTCGGCCGGGATGTCGTCGTCGACGGGAACAACCGACTTGGCGTTGACCACAGCATGCGTCGCGAAACCCGAAACACCGAGATGATGTTTGACGTTCTCGCCGGAGCGCCGCAGTCGATGCGCGCCGCCGAGCAAACTGCCGTCGTTGTTGGCAGCGCTACCCACCGTGCAAGGCATCCGGCCGTCAGTGGCGCATCCCGCACATTCACCGCACCGCGGAAGAAAAGTCATCACGACGCGGGTGCCCACCGACAACGAATCAACTCCGTCGCCGAGTTCGATGATTCGACCTGCCGCCTCATGGCCCAACAACATCGGCACGGGTCGTACCCGATTGCCGTCGACCACGGAGAGGTCGGAGTGACAAAGCCCGGCAGCTTCGATCTTGACCAGGATCTCACCCGGGCCCGGGGATTCGAGGTCGAGTTCCGAAATCGAAATCGGAGTCGACTCTGCGAAGGGACGCTTCCGGCCGATCTCTTCGAGCACTGCACCACGGATCTTCAACTGCACACCCCGATTTCGATAGTTCGAACTACTTGCCCACGATCCCGCGTACCGACGCGGGGAGGTCACGAACCCGCTTGTACGGACCCACGACGGCGGCTGCAAACGGCCTCGTCAAGAGCACCTGCGCCACCTCGAGCACCTCTTCGGAGGTGACTGCGTCGATGGTCGCGAGCGTCTGCGCAACACTGCGATGGTTGCCGTAGTTCAGTTCGCTGCGACCGATACGGTTCATGCGTGAGCCTGAATCTTCCAGTGCCAGAACCAATCCGCCGCGCAGCGATCCCTTGGCGCGGGCGATCTCGGCATCGGTGATTCCGTCCGTCGCCACGTTCGCGAGTACCTCGCGGATAACCGTGGCAACCTCCCCGAGGTTCTCCGGCTGGCAACCTGCATACACGGAGAACGCTCCGCTGTCCGCGAAGGTGTCGACGCCGGAATAGACGGAGTACGCCAGCCCGCGCTTCTCCCGAATCTCTTGGAACAGACGAGAACTCAGCCCACCGCCCACTGCGGCGTTGAGCACCGACAGCGCCCAGCGATGGCCCTCGTGCCGGCCGAACGCGCGTACCCCGAGCGCAAGGTGGACCTGCTCGCTGTCGCGGTGGGTCAAGCTCAGTTCAGGCATCGTTCGCAAACGCAGAGTGCCTTCGCGCCGCGGCGCCGGCTTGACCCCGCGCTCGAGATGTCCGGCAAATGCACGGCGAGCGAGCGTCACAACCTGCTTGTGGTCGACGTTTCCCGCTACGGCCAGCACCATCCGCTGCGGTGTGTAACGCCGAACATGGAAGGAATGCAACTGATTGCGCGACATCGACTCGATCGATTCGACGCTACCGATGATCGGACGGCCGACAGGATGATCGCCGAACAACGCGGTCAGGAACGCGTCGCCGAGCAAGTCTTCCGGATCGTCGTCACGCATCGCGATCTCTTCGAGCACTACTTGCCGCTCGACATCGACGTCCGCGGTTCTGCAACGCCCTCGCAGCACGACGTCGGCGACAAGGTCAACCGCCATCGGAAGGTCGTCGTCGATCACGTGCGCGTAGAAACAGGTGTGTTCCTTCGACGTGAATGCATTGAGTTCGCCGCCCACACCATCCATTACCTGCGCGATGTCCAACGCCGTCCGTGACGGCGTCGACTTGAACAGCAGGTGCTCGAGAAAATGCGCGGCACCGGCCACACTCGGCTGCTCGTCGCGCGAGCCGACTCCGACCCACACACCGACGGAGGCGGAACGCACACCGGGAATGAACTCGGTGACGACGCGCAGGCCGCCGGGAAGGACCGTACGCTGTACTCCGGATTCGGGAGTCGCATCGATCGGCGATTTCAGCACAGCGCTGCGGCTGCGCGTGGTGTTGGGAGTGGTCTTTGCCATGAAAAGGTTCAGCAGTCCTCGGTGCAAGTGGTCAATCAGGTATCTACAGGCTCTGTGTCTACAGACAGTACAGATGCGGCCCCGCACGGAAATCCGCGCGGGGCCGCATCAGAGTACGAAGTGAGATCTACTCGGAAGCAGCCTCGTCGGCGGCCGGAGCGGCAGCCTCGTCGTTGCCCTCTTCGACCGGGATCAGCGAGATCTTGCCGCGAGCATCGATGTCGGCGATCTCGACGCGGATCTTGGATCCGACGTTGACCACGTCTTCGACCTTGGCAATGCGCTTACCGCTGCCCAGCTTCGAGATGTGCACCAGTCCGTCGCGTCCCGGCAGGAGCGAAACGAAGGCACCGAAGGCGGTGGTCTTGACGACCGTGCCCAGGAACCGCTCGCCGACCTTGGGGAGCTGCGGGTTGGCAATGGCGTTGATCATGTCGATCGCGGCCTGTGCAGACGGTCCATCGGTGGCGCCGACGAACACGGTGCCGTCGTCTTCGATGGAGATGTTGGCACCGGTCTGCTCGGTGATGGAGTTGATCATCTTGCCCTTGGGGCCGATGACCTCACCGATCTTGTCGACGGGGACCTTGATGGCCGTCACGCGGGGAGCGAACGGGCTCATCTCGTCCGGGGTGTCGATGGCTTCCGCCATGACCTCGAGGATCGTGGTCCGTGCGTCCTTGGCCTGCGAGAGTGCACCGGCAAGGACCTGCGACGGGATGCCGTCGAGCTTCGTGTCCAGCTGCAGGGCCGTGACGAAGTCCTTGGTACCTGCGACCTTGAAGTCCATGTCGCCGAAGGCGTCTTCGGCGCCGAGGATGTCGGTCAGCGCGACGTAGCGGGTTTCGCCGTCGACCTGGTCGGAAACCAGACCCATGGCGATACCGGCAACCGGAGCGCGAAGCGGCACACCGGCGTTGAGCAGTGCGAGCGTGGACGCGCACACCGAGCCCATCGAGGTGGAACCGTTGGAGCTCAGAGCCTCGGAGACCTGGCGAATCGCGTAAGGGAACTCTTCGACGCTGGGCAGAACCGGCATGAGAGCGCGCTCGGCGAGTGCACCGTGACCGATTTCGCGACGCTTCGGCGAACCGACGCGGCCCGTCTCACCGGTGGAGTACGGCGGGAAGTTGTAATGATGCATGTAGCGCTTGGTGGTCTCGGGACCGAGCGAGTCGACCTGCTGAGCCATCTTCACCATGTCGAGAGTGGTCACACCCAGGATCTGGGTCTCGCCACGCTCGAACAGTGCGGAGCCGTGTGCGCGCGGGATGATCGCAACCTCGGCGGACAGCGAACGGATGTCCGTGACGCCGCGGCCGTCGATGCGGAACTGATCGCGCAGGATGCGCTGGCGAACCAGCTTCTTGGTGAGCGAGCGGAACGCTGCTCCCAGTTCCTTCTCGCGGCCTTCGAAGTTGGGTGCAACCTGCTCGAGAACCTCGACCTTGACCTCGTCGGTCTTGTCGTCGCGTTCCTGCTTGCCGGCGATTGTCAGTGCGGCATTGAGCTTTTCGGACGCAGCAGCCTCGACGGCAGCAAAAACGTCGTCCTGGTACGCCGGGAAGACCGGGTAGTCACCCGTGGGCTTTGCAGCCTTGGATGCAAGTGCTGCCTGTGCAGCGCACAGGCGTGCGATGAACGGCTTGGCGGCCTCGAGGCCCTCGGCGACAATGGCCTCGGTCGGTGCCTGAGCGCCGTCGGCGATCTTCGCGATGACGTTGTCGGTGGCCTCGGCCTCGACCATCATGATCGCGACGTCGGCGTTGTCACCGCTACCGGAAACGACGCGGCCGGCGACGACCATGTCGAAGACGGCGTTCTCGAGCTGATCGACCGTCGGGAATGCAACCCACTGGCCGGTCTTGTTCTCGTCCGAGACGATGAGTGCAACGCGCACGCCACCGACGGGTCCGGAGAACGGCAGGCCCGCGATCTGCGTCGACGCGGAAGCGGCGTTGATGGCCACGACGTCGTACAGATCCTGCGGGTTGAGGCTCATGACCGTGACGACGACCTGGATCTCGTTACGGAGACCGTCGACGAAGGACGGGCGCAGCGGCCGGTCGATGAGGCGGCAAGTCAGGATCGCGTCGGTGGAGGGGCGTCCCTCACGACGGAAGAACGAACCGGGGATGCGGCCCGCTGCGTACATACGCTCTTCGACGTCCACCGTCAGGGGGAAGAAGTCGAAGTGCTCCTTGGGGTGCTTGCTGGCGCTCGTGGCGGACAGCAGCATGGTCTCGTCGTCCAGGTAAGCAACGACGGCGCCGGCGGCCTGCTGAGCAAGGCGTCCGGTCTCGAAACGGATGGTGCGGGTACCGAAGGACCCGTTGTCGATCACGGCGGTGGATTCGAACACGCCTTCGTCGACCTCTACTACGGAATTCTCTGTCATTCTTTTCTCTTCACTTCCCTCTCGTCTTCGCCGTACCCGCGCGGGCGCTTCCACCCTCCTGGTGGAAACTGCGCACCGAGGGACGTCCCCCTCTTGAATTGCAGACGCTCCTTGCGATGCGAGCGATTTCTGCTTCGGGACGTCACGACGTTCGGGCGGCCGTCGATCGAAGTCCGCCGGAGCTTTCGGGCACTTGCCCGTTCCGGAGAACCACTACCGACAACCGACACCACGTTCTCTGGTGCATACGGTGTGCTGGCTGCGCACTGCACAACTGCGCATAAACAACTGCGCATAGACAACTGTGCATAGCGCCGACAGCGGAAACTGCCTTGCGGCAGCTAACGCCGAAAGCCAGCGAAGCCCAGTATATGCGTGGCTTCGCCGGCTGACGGAGTGTTCGGCAAACCGAAGCATGCCGTGTTGCTTTCGATCAGCGTCGTGAGAAAAATCTAGCGACGCAGGCCGAGACGCTCGATGAGCGTGCGGTAGCGAGCGACGTCGGTCTTTGCCACGTACTTCAGCAGACGACGACGGCGACCGACCATCAAGAGCAGTCCACGACGCGAGTGGTGGTCATGCTTGTGGGTCTTGAGGTGCTCGGTGAGATCGGTGATGCGCTTGGTGAGCATTGCCACCTGAGCTTCAGGCGATCCCGTGTCGGTCTCGTGCAAGCCGTACTCGCCGAGAACGGCCTTCTTTTCTTCCGTGGTCAATGCCACTTGCATTCACTCCTGTGATGACGTTTGCGTGAAAGGAACTAGATCGGGCGCGGCCACCGCAAACCGCAGCACGCACCGAGAGAAGATCCTACCAGCAGCAATGAGGCGCTCTCGCCCACCTGGAGCGAATGTGGCGGCCGCCACTGACACAGGAGGAACTCAACCGACGCTACGTTCTGCATCCTCACTCAGAATCCGGCGTGCGCGTTCGACATCTCGGTTCATCGCCGTGATGAGCGACTCGATCGAGTCGAACTTCTCCATACCGCGAATCCGCGAAACCAGGTCGACCGCGACGTGTTGTCCGTACAGGTCTGCTTCGGTGTCGAGAACGTATGCCTCGACGGTTCGGGTCCGGCCGGAGAAGGTCGGATTGGTACCCACAGACACCGCGGCTTGGTATCGGCGACCGGGAACGACGGTTCCGAGTTCCTCGCCGGCACCGAGCACCGTGAACCACGCCGCGTACACGCCGTCGGCCGGAATCGCCGAAAACATCGGCGGTGCAACGTTGGCCGTCGGGAACCCCAACTCGCGTCCACGCTTGTCACCGTGGACGACCACACCTTCGACACGATGTGGACGGCCCAGAGCTTCGGTAGCCGCTTCCATGTCGCCTGCGTCGACGCACGAGCGGATGTAGGTCGACGAGAACGTCACCGCATGCTCGGCGAGCAGCTGGACGCCGTCGACGGCAAAGCCGAAGCGAGCGCCCATTTCACGAAGAAGATCGACATTGCCGAGCGCCTTCTTGCCGAAGGTGAAGTTGTCCCCCACCACGACCTCGGCGACATGTAGACGTTCGACGAGAATCTCGTGGACGTAGCGCTCCGGCGTCAGCTTCATGAAATCAGCGGTGAACGGCATCACGCAGAACACGTCGATGCCCAGATCCTGAGCCAATTCCGCACGCCGTTGCAGCGTCGTCAACTGGGCTGGATGACTACCCGGCCGCACAACCTCCATGGGATGCGGGTCGAACGTCATCAACACGCTCGGAACACCACGTTTGCGGGCAGCAGTAACCGCTCTCGCTATCAATTGGGCATGCCCACGATGCACACCGTCGAACACACCGATAGTGAGCACACAACGACCCCAATCGGCCGGAACTTCGTCGAGACCACGCCATCTCAGCACGATTGGCAGCCTACGGGTCCACCGGCGGCGGGTCACGTTCGGACCCGCCCAGCGAATCACCGCTGTGCTGCCGCTCACGTACGGAAGTTCCGGATTTCGTAGCCTAAGCTAAGCGTTGTGGCAGCTCACAAGACCGGAACCTCGGAAGCATCATCGACGTCGGATGGCGACAGCACTTCGGCGCAGGACGCGGCAATCGACACGCTCGCACTCTCGTCGGTGGCCCAGGACTACCTCAAGGTCATCTGGACGATCCAGGAGTGGTCCCACGAGCGGGTTTCCACCAAGCTCCTCTCCGAGAAAATGAGCGTCTCGGCCTCGACGGTGTCCGAGGCGATCCGCAAACTCTCGGACCAGGGCCTGGTCGATCACGCCCGCTACGGATCCATCGCCCTGACCGACAGTGGCCGCGCGGCCGCCGTCTCCATGGTCCGGCGCCACCGGTTGATCGAGACCTATCTGGTTCAGGAACTCGGGTACGGCTGGGACGAAGTCCACGACGAGGCCGAAGTCCTCGAACACGCCGTTTCCGATCTGATGATCTCGCGGATGGACGCCAAACTGGGCTTCCCCGAACGTGACCCGCACGGTGATCCCATTCCCGCCACCGACGGTTCGGTGCCGACTCCCCCGGCCCGCCAGCTCAGCGACTTCGCCAACGGTGAGCGGGGCCGCGTTGCCCGGATCTCCGATTCCGATCCCGAAATGCTCCGGTACTTCGATTCCGTCGGCGTCAGTCTCGATGTCGAGATCACCGTCGAGGAACGCCGCGATTTCGCCGGGACAGTGTCCGTTCGACTCGGCGACAGCCCCAACACCATCGACTTGGGAAGTCCAGTCGCTCAAGCAATTTGGCTCGTCTAGCCGAGGTAGTCAAAGCGGCAGTCGGTATCGGCGTTCCACGGGCCGGACGCCGTCGGTCCGGGTCCAGTCGGCGAGCCTCTCGTCGACGTACACCCACCCTCGACGCTCGTACAGTGCGATCGCCGGCAGAGCGTCGTCGACGACGTCGAGCACCAGTTCCAACCGACTCTCGGCTGCGAAATCCGTCACGGCATCGAGTAGCGCATCGCTGAGGCCGTTTCCACGTGAGCCAGGATGAACGAACAATCGCGACACGGCTATCGATCCCGCGGTTGTGGGCGCACCTGCGACCTCGCTGTCGACGGCCACATGACCGACAACACGACCGTCGCTCTCACCGACCCACGCCTTCACCACCGTGGGCGAACTGAGCCAGCGGTGCGGGTTCTGCGGCCACGTGTTCGGATATCCGTCGCACTCGTGGACCTGTGCCAGCGCATCGACGCAACCGTCGAGGTCGCCGTCGACACGCTCGCGGACGATCACCCGCGAAGCGTCGCCGGTCGCACGACCATCACCGAACTGGCGCGTCGACCCTTCTCCTGCAGAAGCGCAATCGTGTGACCGGTGGGATCGATCGCCGCACAGATCCCCTTCATCCCGATCGGCTCGAGCCAGCGCCCCTGGCTGATCGCCTCGGCTTCCTCCGCCGTGATCTGCCGATGCGGAAAAGCCGTCTGCGCGGCCTGATCGATGTCGAGGCTCACACCCGGCTGATCCGCGAGATCTTCGAGCGTGCGCGCATGTTCGAGAGTGAACGGCCCGACGCGGGTGCGGCGCAATGCCGTCAAATGACCGCCGACGCCCAATTCACGACCGAGGTCGCGGGCAAGCGAGCGGATGTACGTACCGGACGAGCACTCCACGTCGACGTCCAGATCGACGAAGCCACCCGGGACATCTCGCCGAGCCAGAACCTCGAAAGTCGACACCGTTACCGGACGCGGCGCCAGCTCGACGGTTTCTCCCGCACGCACCAGAGCATGTGCGCGCTGACCGTCCACCTTGATAGCGCTCACGCTTGCCGGGATCTGCTTGATGTCCCCGGTCAGCGTGGCCACGATCGCCGCGATCTCCGCGTCCGTCACCTGCGAAGCGTCTGCGGAGGTCAGGACCTCCCCCTCGGCATCGTCCGTGTCCGTCGCTGCCCCGAGGCGAATGGTCGCCGAGTACGCCTTGGTTGTCAGCGCCAGGAGTCCGAGCAACTTGGTCGCACGCTCGACGCCGAGAACGAGAACACCGGTCGCCATGGGATCCAGCGTCCCGGCGTGTCCCACCTTCCGGGTGTTCAACAACTTGCGGCACCGAGCGACCACGTCGTGGCTGGTGATACCCGCCTCTTTGTCGACAATCAGAATTCCGGCGCCGACAAGACCGGAGGAAGGCTTTTCACGAGCTGACACGTGTGCCGATTCTGCCAGTCGCGCTCACTGCACCGAAATTGCCGTCAGGATGAGCCCGTCCGACACCAACCACCTGCCGTCGAAAGAGGTGAGCGGCGGACCGGACGTCGCCTCGCCGGGGACCAGCAGACGCGAGTTGAAAGTGCCGGACGTTTCCGACTCCGCCTCGAACGTGATGTGGGCGTCCTCGAAACCCAACCAGCGCCCGGTGAGCGGAAACCACGCCTTGTACGTGGCTTCCTTCGCGCAGAAGAGCACTCGATCCCAGTGCACCGGACCGCCGGTTTCCTGAGTGTCCAACCACGTTCGTTCCGCCTCGACGCTGACCGCGGGCAATACCCCGTCCGGCAGCGGGCCGTGCGGTTCGGCGTCGATACCGAGTGAGCGGACCTGCATGGAGTACGCCAGGACAGCGCCGCGGTAGCCGTCGCAATGGGCGAGGCTCCCGACCACTCCCTGCGGCCAGAGTGGGGCACCACGCTCGCCGCGCATGACAGCGGCAGACGGAACACCGAGCTTGCCCATCGCCTGACGCGCAAGGTGCCGGGTAGTCACGAACTCACGACGACGCTTCTCGACCGCGCGGCCGATCAACGCCTCCTCACTGGGGTGCGGAACCAGACCGGGCGGATCCACGAAGGCCTCGGCCGTCGCAACTCCACCGGGAAGAATCTGTTCGATCACGTAGCGATACCTCTCAGCGTCCGGCGCGCATGCGCTCGACTTCGGCTTCCTGCTCCGGCGTGACCTTGAAGTGGCCACCCCACTTGTTGAGCGTTCCCGGCGGGTACTCCGGAACGGGAAGAATCTGACGCAACAACTTCTCCGGCAGTCCACGCCGACGCCACTCGCGCGGGTATCCGAGTGAGACTTCCTCGAAGCGGACGCCGTCGTAGTAGGTGGTTCGAGGGATGTGCAGGTGCCCGTACACCGAGCACACCGCGTTGTACTTCACGTGCCAGTCGGCGGTAGCGGTGGTTCCGCACCACAGTGCGAACTCCGGATACATGAGCACGTCCGTCGGCTGCCGGACCATCGGGAAATGGTTCACGAGAACGGTTCTTGTGCCTTCGGGAAGCGCATCCAATCGCGCCTGGGTGTACTCGATCCTCGCCCGGCACCATGCGTCGCGCGTGGCATACGGCTGCGGTGAGAGTAGGAACTCGTCGGTGGCGACGACGTTCTTGTCACGCGCGATCTCGAGCCCGTGTTCCTTGTCTCGCGCACCTTCCGGCAGGAAGGAGTAGTCGTAGAGAAGAAACATCGGGACGACCGTGACCGGTCCCTCGTCTCCCTCCCACACCGGGAACGGGTCCTCGGGTGTGATGACGTCGAGTTCGCGGCACATGTTGACCAGGTACTCGTAGCGCGGCGCTCCGTGAATCTGAACCGGATCCTTGGCGGTCGTCCACAGTTCGTGGTTGCCCGGAATCCAGATGACCTTTGCGAATCGGCTGCGAAGGAGCTTCAACGCCCACCGAATGTCGTCAGTTTTCTCGGAAACATCTCCGGCGAGAATGAGCCAGTCGTCAGGCGAATCCGGGAACAGTTCCTCCGTCATCGGCTTGTTGCCGTTGTGACCGACATGAATGTCGCTCACCGCCATCAGCTTTGCTGCCACGATCCCTCTGCTTCCTCAGTTGAACTTCCGCGCTTCGCCGTCGCCGGACCTGTCACTGCCCACTTGCCGGAAAACGCTCGCCACGACACCGCGACCATCCGAAGTACTACGAACACGGTAAGCCCTGCCCAAATTCCGGCGAGCCCCCAGTCGTAGGCGAGAGAGAGCCAGATCGCGGGCAGAAACCCGAGAACTGCGCACAGCATGGTCGCGTTGCGCAGAAACACCACGTCCCCGGCGCCGAGTAGAACACCGTCGAGTGCGAAGACGATTCCCGCCACCGGCATGATCGCGACGAAGAACCACCATGCGATCGACATTTGACCGAGCACCTCGGCGTCGGACGTGAAGAGTCCGGGGATCACGGAGTGGCCGGCGGCGAAGAAGATCGCGAGCACCACGGCAAATACCGTCGACCATGCGGTGATCCGCCAGGTCATCTTTTTCGCCGCGGCTGCGAATCCACCGCCGAGCGCCGCTCCGATCAGCGTCTGAGCTGCGATCGCCAAGGAATCGAGAAGGAGCGAAACCAGGTTCCACAGTTGGAGGACGACTTGGTGCGCACCGACTACAGCCGCACCGAACCTCGACGCCACTGCAGCCGCGGAAACGAAACACGCTTGGAATGCGAGGCTGCGCAGAATCAGGTCACGGCCCATCAGCATCTGCGCCCGCATGATCGCAAAATGTGGTCGAGCCGAAACCGGTTCACGAAAGAGCGCCCAGGCGAACAGCACACCCGAAACACTCTGGCCCACCAGATTCGCAACAGCTGATCCTTCGAGTTCCAGACGCGGAGCACCGAGCAAGCCGTGCACCAGAATCGGACACAACACCGCCGAAATACCCAGGCCGACAAGGACGAACCGCAGCGGTCGCACCGTGTTCTGAACCCCGCGCATCCAGCCGTTGCCGGCCAGGGCCACCAGGATGAGCGGAACACCCAACACCGCTATCCGGAGCCAACTTTCCGCAGCCGCGGCGATGTCGGGAGTCCCGGCCACCGCCGAAGTCAGCGGGCCGGCGATCACCTGCACGATCACGACCAAGGCCAGGCCGATCGCGGCCGCCAGCCAGGTCGCCTGAACACCCTCGCCCACCGCATCACGCTCGCGCCCCGCTCCGTGCAGCCGTGCCGCGCGCGCCGTGGTGCCGTACGACAAGAAGGTCAGCTGCGTACTCACCAACGACAGGATCAGACCACCGACTGCCAATCCGGCCAGCGGAAGCGCCCCGAGTCGGCCGACCACGGCGATGTCGAACAACAGATAGAGGGGTTCGGCTGCCAGCACCCCGAGTGCCGGAAACGCCAGGGAAAAGATTCGTCGCCCAGTGACGTCGAAATCAGCTGCCGAAGATCCCGCCGAGGTGGCGTCAGATTCGCTCAATGCCGCGGATTCAGCCGAGTGCCGCGACGAGCGCGGCAACAATCTCGTCGCTGGAAGTGGTCGACGTATATCCGGCCGACAGCCGGTGCCCGCCGCCACCAAGACTTTCAGCGACCGCCGACACGTCGATCGCCGACTTTGCACGCAACGAGATCGACCAGCTTCCGGAAACCGACTCTTTGAGTACGGCGGCAACTTCGGCTTCCGAAGTAGTCCGCACGATATCGACGACGCTCTCGATCTCCTCGGAGCGAAGATCGCCGATGTCACTGCGTCGGATCACCGCGTACACCAGCCCACGGCCGTCCGCGGCTTCCGGGACCAGCACCGCGGACCCGAGTACCGAAGCCAGCATCGGCAACCACCCGAACGGATGGGTGTCGAGCAGCTTTCGCGCAATCGCGTCGCCGTCGATGCCGGTCGCCAGCAAACGCGCCGCGAGCACGTGCGGAAGCGGACCTCCCCACCGGAAGGAGCCGGTGTCGGTGACCAGTCCGGCATAGAGACAGTGCGCGATATCGCGATCGATCGCGACTCCCCACGCATCGAAGAATCGTGCGATGAGCGCCGTCGTCGAAGCAGCGGTTTCGTCGACGACGTTGATACTTCCGAATTCGGAATTGGAGCGATGGTGATCAAGGACGATCGTGCGATTCGCGCCGGCGAGTCGACTCGACAACTCACCGAGACGGCCCTCGCTGCCGACATCCACCGTCACCAGTACATCGACACTTTCCCGAACATCAGTGGGCGCCACGAGCAAGTGGAGACCGGGGAAATCGCGCATCGACTCGGGCAGCGCCGACGGCCGACTGAACGCGACCTGCACCGAAATGCCCCGACGCTCGAGAACGAGACCGAGCGCAAGTCCGCTGCCGATCGTGTCCGCATCCGGCTGCACATGGCAGAGAATTGTCACCGTGTGTGCCGATTCGAGAACCTCGGCCACCTGAGCGAACTTCGCCTCGCAGGGGTCGACGTCCGAAAGTGCGGTGATCGTCATTCTCGGTGCGCGTCAGTCGGCTTCACGAACATCTGGCGACGCCTCGTCTTCGTCCGAAGCCACTCGCGGCTCCTTGTACGGATCTGCATCTCCGGCCGGTTGTGCATTCTCACGCGCCTTGGCGACCTCGTCGTCGGCGGCCTTGGCACGGGCCAGCAGTTCTTCCATATGACGCGCGGTGTCGGGAACGGTATCGGCGACAAACGTCAGAGTCGGCGTGAAGCGAACTCCGGTTCCGGCACCGACCTTCGAGCGCAGAACACCCTTGGCCTTCTCGAGACCTGCGGCGGCGGCTTCCACATCGGGTGCGGAATCAACCTTCTCGCCCATGACTGTGTAGTACACCGTCGCGTCGTGCAGATCGTTGGTGACCTTGGTGTCCGTGATGGTCACGAATGCGAGTCGCGGATCCTTGATCTCGTGATCGATCGCCGTCGCGACGATGGTTCCGATACGCTTTGCCAACTTGCGTGCCCGGGCTGGATCTACCATGACTGTCAGTCTCCTCTACCTGGCCACTCGAATCGAGGTGACTCGATCGATCAAAGTTCTGGTTAACAAGAATTATTACCGACAACAGTCTCGTCCATCGGCTACCCGGCAACCAAATCACCATCGGTAGAGGTCAGTTGTCGCATGCGTCGAGCGTGAGCACAAACACCGCCACAGTTGGTCCCGAAGCCACCGAATCCCTTGCCGACGAACTCGATTCGGTACGCCGTCTGGAAGCGTGGCTCATCGACACCGCCCGATGACGCTCAGTCTTCCGGGCCGAAGATTCGCCTTCGCACAGCCAGCAACTGAATCTCCGGACGCTCGGCGACCGCCCGCTCACAATGATCGAGAACGTCGTGCAGGTGATCGACAGACGAACTGACCACACCGACGCCCACGAGCGCACGACGCAGGCGTCCCTGCTCCCCCGCCTCCGCTGCACTCACACCGAATCGACGGAGTTCCGTCAGGATCGGCGACAGCATCGAACGCTTTTCCTTGAGTGAGTGGACATCGCCGAAAAGGATGTCGAACTCCAGTGCCCCTACAAACATTTTCCCCCTATACAGAGCCGAATGGACTCTCTCGGACTTGTATGTTCAAGTCCGAGAGAGTCCATGTCAGCTAGTACTCACGTGCGTCCGCCCCAACGCCCGTGTCGACATAATCAGTCGCGCGGCTTCTCGCGAAGCTCGTAGCACTCGAGAACGTCACCGATCTTGATATCGGAATAGGTGACGGTCAAACCACATTCGTAGCCTTCGCGAACCTCGGTAGCGTCTTCCTTCTCCCGCTTGAGCGAGGAGATGGTGACCGTCTCGGCAATGACCTTGCTGTCGCGGATGAGACGTGCCTTGGCGTTGCGACGGATGCTGCCCGACGTGACCAAGCAACCGGCAATGTTGCCGATCTTGGACGAACGGAACATGGCGCGGATCTCTGCCTTGCCCAGCTCGACCTCTTCGTACACCGGCTTGAGCAGACCCTTGAGTGCCTTCTCGACCTCGTCGATGGCCTGGTAGATCACCGAGTAGTAGCGAATGTCGACGCCCTCGCGGTTCGCCAGCTCCGTTGCCTTGCCTTCGGCGCGGACGTTGAAGCCGATGATGATCGCGTTGGACGCAGCAGCCAGGTTGACGTTGGTCTCCGTGATGCCACCGACACCGCGGTCGATGACGCGCAACTGCACCTCGTCGTCGATCGGAATTCCGAGGAGAGCCTCTTCGAGGGCCTCCACGGTTCCCGAGTTGTCACCCTTGAGGATCAAGTTCAGCTGTGAATGTTCCTTCAGAGCTGCATCGAGATCGTCGAGGCTGATGCGCTTACGACTCTTCGCTGCAAGCGCGTTGCGCTTACGTGCGTTGCGACGGTCCGCGATCTGACGAGCGATACGGTCCTCGTCGACCACGAGCAGGTTGTCGCCTGCACCGGGGACCGACGTGAAGCCGATGACCTGGACCGGACGTGAAGGCAGTGCCTCGTGGACGTCCTGACCGTGCTCGTCCACCATGCGGCGGACGCGGCCGTAAGCATCGCCGGCAACGATCGAGTCGCCGACCCGCAGCGTTCCGCGCTGAATGAGCACGGTAGCGACGGGGCCGCGGCCACGGTCGAGGTGCGCCTCGATGGCAACACCCTGAGCGTCCATGTCCGGGTTGGCGCGCAGATCCAGGGAAGCGTCGGCCGTCAACAGCACTGCTTCGAGCAGTGCGTCGATGTTGAGACCCTGCTTCGCCGAGATGTCGACGAACATGGTGTCTCCGCCGTACTCCTCGGCCACCAGTCCGTACTCGGTGAGCTGCTGCCTGATCTTGTCCGGGTTCGCGCCTTCCTTGTCGATCTTGTTCACCGCGACCACGATCGGCACGTCGGCCGCCTGGGCGTGGTTGATCGCTTCCACCGTCTGCGGCATGACGCCGTCGTCGGCTGCGACAACAAGGATCGCGAGGTCGGTGGCCTTGGCACCACGAGCACGCATGGCCGTGAAGGCCTCGTGACCCGGGGTGTCGATGAACGTCACGAGACGCTCGTTGCCCTCGAGCTCGGTCAGCACCTGGTAGGCACCGATGTGCTGCGTGATGCCGCCGGCTTCGCCCTCACGGACATTCGCCTTACGGATCACGTCGAGCAGACGGGTCTTACCGTGGTCGACGTGGCCCATGACGGTGACCACAGGCGGACGGGACTCGAGGTCCTCTTCTCCGCCGGCGTCCTCGCCGTAGGTGAGGTCGAAGCTGTCGAGCAGCTCGCGATCCTCGTCCTCCGGGCTGACGACCTGCACGACGTAGTTCATTTCGCCGCCGAGCAGCTCCAGCGTCTCGTCGTTGACCGACTGAGTTGCCGTGACCATCTCACCGAGGTTGAACAACGCCTGCACGAGTGCTGCGGGGTTCGCGTCGATCTTGTCCGCGAAGTCCGACAGAGATGCGCCGCGAGCGAGACGGATGGTCTCGCCGTTGCCGCGTGGCAGCCTGACGCCGCCGACTGCGGGAGCCTGCATGCTTTCGTACTCGGCGCGCTTCGCCCGCTTCGACTTACGTCCACGGCGAACTGCTCCGCCGGGACGACCGAATGCACCTGCCGCTGCGCCGCGCTGACCGGGACGGCCACCGCCGCCGGGACGACCGCGGAATCCACCGGCCGGAGCTGCTCCACCGGGAGCACCTGCACCAGCACCGGCGCCGGGAGCGCCGCCGCCGCGGTATCCACCGCCGCCGCCACCCGGACGACCACCGGGAGCGCCACCGGGACGACCCGGACGTCCGCCGCCACCGGGCGCGGGACGAGCGGAACGAGCAGGCATTGCACCCGGGTTCGGGCGAGGAGGCATGGAGCCGGGGCTGGGACGGGGTCCGCCCTGACCTGCAGGCGGACGGGGTCCACCCTGGCCGGGAGCCGGACGGGGACCGCCCTGACCCGGAGCCGGACGAGGTCCACCCTGACCGGGAGCCGGACGGGGACCGCCCTGACCCGGAGCCGGACGAGAACCGCCCTGACCTGCGCCCGGACGCGGTGCGCCGGGAGCCGGACGAGGTGCCGGACGCTCGGCGGGTGCCGAGGAGTACGGGTTGTTACCGACGCGAGGTGCCTTCGGTCCCGGACGCGGTCCGCCGGGCTTTGCGCCGGTGGACGGTGCGACCGGAGCCGCGGGGGCTGCCGGTGCCGACGCTGCGGGAGCAGCCGGAGCCGGACGTGCCGGCTGTGCTGGTTTCGGAGCGTTGAACGTCGGTGTGGGGACCGGCGCTGACGGTGCTGCTGGAGCAGCGGCTGCGGGAGCCGCGGGGGCTGCCGGGGCCGGAGCTGCGGGAGCAGCCGGTGCGGGTGCGGCCGGCTTGGGGCCGGGACGCGGTGCGCCAGGCTTTGCCGCCGACGGCGACGGTGCGCCGGGCTTTGCCGCGGGGCGAGCCGCCGGAGCGGCTGCGCCGGTCTCGGACTTGGTTTCTGCTCCGCCTGCCGACGGGAACGACTCCCGCAGACGACGGGCGACGGGCGCCTCCACTGTGGATGACGCAGACTTCACGAACTCGCCTTGCTCCTTGAGCGTTGCGAGTAGTTCCTTGCTGGTGACACCGAGTTCTTTAGCCAACTCGTGCACGCGGGCCTTGCCTGCCACTGCTCTCCTCACTGATGAGGTCGAGCAGGAGGCATCCCACAGATGTGGGTCCCGCACGACCTCGGGTTATCGCCGATGGACGTTCATCGTTGGTGCTTCACGGTGTGCTCATGAGTGCTTGTGCCTGTTCTTCTCGAGAGGTACTGCTTTTGTGTGAACTGCGTCGACCAGCTGGTCGACAGCGGACGTGTCCAGATTTCCGGACACTCGCAGTGCTCTGCTGAATGCTCGGCGCCGCTCTGCCAGGCTCAGACAACTCGGATCCAGGTGCAGCCATGCACCTCGACCGGGGAGTCTTCGCGATACGTCGGGGACGAGCGGGGAACCCTCCGGCCCCTGCTCACCAACCACGACCCTCAACAGATCGACAGCCGACCCTTGTTCCCTGCATCCCACACACGTTCTTACCGGCGAACCGGGTTTCACGCGCGCCGAATCCGAGGACTCACGTCGAACCATTGTCCACTCTACCGCCGAACCGTCTCGATCACTGCATTCCACCGTTATCCGTTGGACGTGGCGGGCCGGTCGGACGCGTCGCCAACGGGTGCCGCATCGCTACGAATGTCGATACGCCAACCCGTCAACCGCGCAGCCAGGCGGGCATTTTGACCCTCTTTTCCGATGGCCAACGAAAGCTGGAAATCGGGCACGATGACACGGGCCGCACGAGCCTCGGGATCGACGACAGTGACGGAGACCACTTTCGACGGGGAAAGTGCGTTGCCCACAAACGTCGCGGGATCTTCGTCGAAGTCGATGATGTCGATCTTCTCCCCCGCGAGTTCGCTCATGACGTTGCGGACGCGCTGACCCATCGGGCCGATGCATGCACCCTTTGCGTTGAGCCCCTGCACACGTGAGGCGACGGCGATCTTGGAACGATGCCCCGCTTCGCGCGCGACGTTGATGATCTCGACGCTGCCGTCCGCAATCTCTGGAACCTCGAGTGCGAACAACTTGCGAACCAGGTTCGGGTGGGTCCGCGAGAGGGTGATCTGTGGGCCGCGGGCTCCGCGAGCAACCCCGACGACGTAGCACTTGATGCGCTCACCGTGCTCGTAGTTCTCGCCGGGAACCTGTTCTGCAGGCGGCAACAATCCTTCGGCGCCATTGGATTCGCTGCCGATTCGGACGACGACCATTCCGCGGGAATTCGCACGCGTGTCACGCTGAATGACACCGCCGACGATTTCACCCTCATGGGTCGAGAACTCACCGAAACTGCGCTCGTGCTCGGCGTCGCGCAGACGCTGCAGGATGACCTGGCGTGCGGTGGTGGCCGCGATGCGTCCGAATCCCTCGGGAGTGTCGTCCCACTCCTCACCGATCATGTTGCCGTCGGCATCGGTGTCGTGCGCCATCACTCGCACCGAACCGGTCTTGATGTTGACATCGATCCGAGCGTTCTGCTTGTGCCCCTCGGTGTGGCGGTACGCCGTCAGCAGCGCGGTCTGGATCGTGGCGATCACAGTTTCGATCGAGACACCTTTTTCGGCTTCGATCGCTCGCAACGCTGCAATGTCGATATTCACTTGTCGAACCCTTCTTCGTTTTCTACGTCTTCTAATTCTGTTTCGTCGTCTTCGACACTGTCCACGCCCGAGTCCTCGGTGAGGTCAACCGCATCGGAGGGAACTGCGCGCCCCTCCGGGATGCCGCCCGCGAGTTCCAACTCCGCCTCACTGGGCTTCGAGAACTCCACCTGAACTACAGCCTTCTGAACGTCGCCCAGTGCAATCTCGCGCACGGTCAGTCCGCCACGGCCACCGATGACAACTGCCACGGAATCGTCGTTCAACGTTCCGATACGGCCCACCACGGTCTCGCCGGCCAGATCGATTCGCGCTTTACGTCCGCGAGCCCGACGCCAGTGACGATCGAGCGTCAGTGGGCGATCGATTCCCGGAGAGGTCACCTCGAGGGTGTACGGCGTTTCACCGATTTCCTCGAGGGTGTCGAAAAGTTCCGAAACGAGTCTGCTGATCTCCGCGGCGGCATCGAGCTCGATCCCGGCATCGCTGTCGACCATGATGCGCACCGCGCTGTGCTTGCCCGCACTGGTCACGACAACGTCTTCGACGTCATAACCCTGGGCGTGCACGAGTTCGGAGATCAGCTCGATCACCCTCTCCCTGGATGGCACCGGCATCTCGCGAACTCCTCATTTCAGTTGTCGTCGATTGTCCGACTTGTGTCGACTGTCGACGTGGGCGGCTGCGAGCATGAAAAGACACCAGGTGCCACATGCTGCAAGCATCCAAGAGTACCGCTCATTGCGCGTCTCCGTGACCAGAGTGCCCGACGCACGTCACACTTGAACACGTGCCGCGGATTCGAACGATCGGCCGACCACCTGGCACGATGGACTGGTGCTGACGCCCATGACTACTACCCCACTCTCCCGGCGGAGTGCGCTCAAGATGACGGGAACAGCAGCGTTGGGCGCTGCTGCCTTCTCGTTGTCCGCCTGCACCGACAACGGCACAGCGGAGGCGGCTGCAGAAGTCGACCAGCTGACGGCCCAGGCCGATCGAGCCCGCTCCGACGCGGCAGCCGCAACCGCCGCCATCGCACTCGCACCGGACAAGTCGGCATCACTGACCACGATCAGCGCCGAACGCACAGCGCATGCACTCGAACTCGACGCCGAGATTGCGCGAGCAGCGGGCAGCGGCGCCGCTACGACCACAGCGCCCCCGTCGACCTCGGTCGCAAACGCTCCTGCGGGCGTCGAAACCTTGAGTACCTCGCTGGCCGATTCGGCGCGCAGTGCCGCGGACCTCGCTCGGACGATGTCCGGCTATCGCGCGGGCCTGCTCGGTTCGATCAGCGCGTCGTGCTCGACTCAGGTTGCGGTGTTGCTTCCGTGATCACTTCGCACACCCGTCGATCCGAGAGTTCTGCCTTGCTGACCGCAATCGAATCAGAGAATGCCGCGATCTTCGCTTACGGAGTGGTTGCCGCGTTTTCGAATCCTGCCCGTGTCAACGAGGTTGCCACGCACACAGCAGCGCACCGCGCGCGACGTGATGCGCTGGTTGCCCTGTCGACCGACGCGGGCGTGACCCCGCCGACAGCCGCGGCAGCGTACGAGATCCCGTTTCCGGTGACGGACGCCGTTACCGCGGCACAGCTGGCAGCACAGATCGAATCCGACACCGCCGTGACCTACCGGGCATTCGTCGAACAGGTCGATACCGACCAACTCCGCACGTTCGGAATCGACGGCCTGACCGATGCGGCAATCCGCGGTGCCGGATGGCGGTCCGCGCTGGGAACCGCTCCGGCCACCTCAGCGTTCCCGGGGGACCCGACTTCGTAACTGCTGTGCGCCTTTATTAACCCCCGGCGGTTAATAAAGGCGCACAGCGGCTCAGGCCTTGCGATGCGAGGGCACGAACCACGCCGCGACCACGGCCACCAACACGAAGCAACCGCCGACGCGCAGTGCAGGTGTCAGCGCATCTCCGTAACCGAGTGGCGTGAGGGCACCGCCGGCGGCAAGGAAGACTGCAGTGAGAACCGCGATTCCCAGTGCAACACCGATCTCACGAAGCGTCGAGTTGGTCGAACTGGCCGTTCCGTGATCAGGCTCGTCCATGTCGACGAGTACCGCCGTCGAGCTCGGCGCGAAGGTTAGGCCCATGCCGATGCCCGCCATCAGTAGAGCCGGAACCAGCGACCCGTACGTCACGTCGGGACCGATCAACGCTGCCAACCAGAACAATGCTCCGGCCTGGAGCAACAGACCGGTCAGCAGAAGCGAACGGAGCCCGACCTTCGGCGCCAGAAAACCGGCGAGAGGCGCGAAGATCATCGGCGCTGCCGTCCACGGAAGCGTCCGCAGGCCTGCTTGGAACGGGCTGTAGCCCATCACGATCTGGAGGTACTGCGAGAGCAGGAACACCGCCCCGAAGATTCCGATCGAGAAGGTCAAGCCGATGACGTTCGCCATCGAGAAGCTGCGTGAGCGGAACAGACGTAGGGGCATGACCGGATGCGAGGTCTTCATCTCGCGAAAAACGAACAGTGCCAACGCGACTGCGGAACCGACCAACGACGCAACTACTCCAAGCGATCCCCAGCCCTCGTCGTTGCCGTGAACGATCCCCCACACCGCCAGGAACACACCGAGTCCGGCGAGTGCGACACCGGGAAGGTCGAGAGGCTGTGTGCGACCGGTCGATTCACGCAACGCATACAACGCGAGAGGAACAGCGACGATCGCAACCGGCACGTTGATCCAGAAGATCCCCTGCCACGAGAACCCGTCGACTACCGCTCCACCGACCACGGGACCCATCGCGATCCCCAGGCCGGAGACGCCACCCCACACGCCGATTGCCATGGCACGCTTGGCTTCCGGTACCGCTGCCACGAGGAGAGTGAGTGAGAGCGGCATGATCGCGGCAGCGCCGGCGCCCTGAAAGGCTCGGGCCGCGATGAGCAGGCTTGGTGTCGTCGACAACGCCGAAGCAATCGACGCCGCCGTGAACAGCCCGATCCCGAACACGAACATCTTGCGGCGCCCCCACCGATCGCCGAGCGTCGTCGCCGAAAGCATCAGCGTCGCAAAGCAGAGCGTGTACGCATTCATGAACCACTGAAGTTGCCCGACGGACGCATTCAGCTCCTTCTCGATCACCGGCAGCGCGCTCGTCATCACGAGGTTGTCGAGGGTGGCCATGAACATGGGCAGAGAGGCAGCAACCATCACTATCGCGATCGGAACCTTACGTCCTCCACTGCTTTCCGACCCGGATGCGGCGTCCGATCCGGACTTCGTCAAAACGGTCATCGTGATTCCTCGAGTGAAGGTGCCTTAAGGCATCGAATGATTACTTAGGTCGAAACTAAGCTATCCGGTGATAACGTGTCAACATGTCGATCGGTGCAGCTGAACCACGTACCCGCAGGATGAGCGCACCGGAACGTCGCGCGTTGGTCCTTGCCGCGGCAACGCGAGCATTCGCAAAGGGTGGATACTCGGGGACCAGTACGGACGCCGTCGCCAAGGAAGCCGGTGTCTCACAGCCCTACGTCGTGCGCATGTTCGGAACCAAGGCAGATTTGTTCCACGCAGTGTTCACGCGCGCGCTCGACGAAATCGTCCGCACCTTCAACGACAAATTGGATACGGTCACGATCGATCCGAGCAATCCGCAGTTCTGGGCCGAACTCGGATCCGCCTACGGCGAGCTGGTTCTCGACCGAGATCTACTGCTTGTCATGTTGCACGGCTTCGCCACCAGCACCGATGATGTCGCCGCCGTCTCCCGGAACGCCATGTCCGGCATCTACACCTTGCTGCGCGAGCGCACCGGTTGCACACCCGAGCAAGCGCGTTTGTTCATCGCGAACGGGATGCTGATCAACAATCTGCTCGCAATGATGGCGCCCGAACACGCCGAAGAAGATCCAGCCCTCGGCGAGCTCTGGGGCAGCGTCTTCAGCGACTCGACTGCGATCACGCTCACCGGCGACGAATCCTCGAGCGAAACCGACACCGATTCCTGACCGGTCACTGGGAAAAACTACACACATGTGACTGAGGACACCCTACAGTCGATCCGACATGTCTCCGGGAAACCCAGACGAAAAGGACCGACGTTGGATCTCGCACAACGCCTCGACGCGCTCGAACAGATCGAGGAAATCAAGAAGCTCAAGCACGGCTACTGGCGAGCATGTGATGCCAAGGATCCAGTTGGGTTCCGCAACAGCTTCATCCGTTCCGGAGCGTCGATCGACTACGGCCGCCTCGGCGCCTTCGACGACGCGGGGCCGATGGCGGACATCTTCGAGAAGATCGCTCTTCGCAAGGTCGAGGGCCGGTACGCGGTCCTCGACATGCATCACGGATTGCATCCCGACATCACACTGACCTCGGAGACGTCGGCGGTGGGGCGATGGGCTCTGCAGTTCCGCCAGATCGACACCGTCGGGCGCACCGAGAAGTTGATGACCGGCGAATACGACGACAAGTACGTGATCGAGGACGGTATGTGGAAAATGAGTCAATGCCATTTCACGGAGGCGTGGTCGATCACCACTCCCCTGCCCCCGGACGCTGACATCGCCGAGGGTTCGTTGGGTGGGCGGCGATGACGACGAACGGAAAAGTTGCGCTCGTAACCGGTGCCAGCCGGAGCGTCGGCAAGGGCATTGCCCTCGCTCTGGGAAGCGACGGGTGGACGGTGTACGTGACGGCACGAGGAACCGTCGGCGCCGACGGCCCACTCGATCACACCGCGGCGGAGATCACCGAGCGCGGTGGTCACGGCATTGCCGTGCAGTGCGATCACGCCGACGATCAACAGATCGTCGACCTGTTTGCACGCATCGCCGAGGAACAGTCAGGCCGCCTCGATCTTCTGGTCAACAACGTCTGGGCAAACCCGGCGGGTTATGCAGGCTTCGCCGATCCGTTCTGGAAGAGGCCGATCGACGATTGGGATTCGCTGATCGGAATCGGACTGCGCGCCCACTACGTTGCTTCGGTGGAAGCGGCGAAGTTGATGGTTCCCCGGGGCAGTGGAGTGATCGGCAACATCTCGTCGTTCGGCACCCGCGGGTACCTGCACTCTGTGCTGTACGGGATGTCGAAGGCAGGTTTGGACAAGATGGCCGCGGACATGGCTGTCGAATTGAAGGGGACCGGCGTCACCGCACTTTCCTTCTGGCTCGGGTTGATCCGCAACGAGCGGATGGAGGCGAGTGGGATCGAGAGCTTCGAAGGCTTCTCACTGGCCGAGGCCGAAACCCCGGAATTCGTCGGCCAAGTCATCACTGCATTGGCCAACGATCCAGAAGTGAACGCGCGCAGCGGTCACACACTGATCACCGCCGAGACGGCCGTCGAGTACGGAATCACCGACGCCAACGGGAAACAACCGGCGTCACACCGCAGTGCCTTCGGTGGCGGCCCGCTTTTCTGATTCATCAGTAGCAGTGGTCGCGTCGCGTGCCGGCACAGCACGCGGCGCTGCCACTCGCGCCTTCAGGGCAAGCCAGGCACACCCGATGACGACGACACCGCCGGCCACGATCGAGGGTGACAACGTCTCACCGAGTATCAGCGCCGACCAGGCAATGCTGAGCACCGGTTGAACCAACTGTGTTTGGCTCACAGTGGAAATGGGACCGATCGCCAGACCCCGGTACCAAGGAAAGAACCCGAGAAACATACTCACGCATCCCAGGTAGGCAAACGAAAGCCACGAATTCACATCGGCAGAGACCGGAGCCTGGGCCATGGACGCCACCGTCAACGCAATCGTGACCGGCAGTCCGAGAATCAATGCCCAGGCAATCGTCTGCCACGACCCGATCTCGCGGGCCAGCAACGCACCTTCCGAATATGCCAGCGCTGCACACACCACCGCGGCGAACAGAAGAAGATCAGCGAGATGAAACGAGCCGAGTCCGCCGTTTGCAATCGCCACGAACCCTACGACCGATACCGCGCCGGCGGCGCTTGCCCACCAGAATCCCTTACTGGGACGCTCTTTTCCTCGGACGACCGCAAATACCGCGGTCGCAGCGGGAAGTAGCCCGATCACGACTGCCGCGTGACTCGCCGGCGATGTCTGCAACGCAAACGTGGTGAACAGTGAAAACCCCAGTACCGCACCAACAGTCACGAGTGCGATGCGCAACCACTGCCGAAGCGTCGGAAGCGTCGCGCGAGTAACCGACAGCATCACAATCGCAAGGGCCCCGGCAACGACGGCGCGGCCCGCACCGACGAACAGGGGGTCGAGATCCGCGACGGCGACCCTCGTGAGCGGAACGGTGAACGAGAACGCCAGCACACCGAGCAAGCCCCACCACAAACCGGATCGAGACGATGGCATCGGTAGCGGTTCCTGCGGCGCGACGATAGCGCTACTCTTCATACTCATGTTTTACGATAGCAGTAGCACGCCAACTAGCGAAACTGGTACTTCAGGTGCGCACCCGTGTGCAGGAGATAGAAATTGCTCCGAGCAGTCCGACGAGCGCGAAAGCGTAGAAGCCCCACGGCACGGCGTAACCCGCACCCAGGAGGACTCCGCCCAGGATTGGGCCACAGATCGCACCGACCCGGCCGACACCTGCCGACCATCCGAGCGCGGTCGCGCGAATCTGAGGTGGGTGATTGGCGCTCGTGAAGGCGTAGACCAGTACCTGCGCGCTGAATACGAAGCATCCGGCGAGGAAGACCATCACGTAGATTCCGAACGACACCTTCACACTCAGAAGCGCCAGGAACAGTGCAGCTCCGGCGAACCACACGATGGCTGCAGTCCGCGGGCCGATCTTGTTCGCGACGCCCCCGGCGATCAACAGCCCGACGACGGCGCCGGCATTGAGGATCAGAAGGAACGTCAACGACGCCCCGAGGTTGTAACCGGCCTCACGCATGATCGTCGGAAGCCATGTGTTCAATCCGTAGACGAGCAGCAAGCCCATGAAACTGGTGATCCAGATGGCGATGCTGTTGCGCAAGAACTTCGAAGAGAACAGTGCGCGAACGGGATTGGCGGCTTCGGCGCGCTCAACTTCGGACGTGGGCGCAATCTCGAGTTCGACTCCGTAACGGGCAGCGATTTCCTCGGCTTCGGCACGCTTTCCGTGAGCGAGAAGGTACGACGGGGATTCCGGCAGATACCGCAACATGAGTGGAATCAGGGCGACGGCAGGAAGTGCGCCCACAACGAACATCGCTCGCCAACCGAAAGGTTCGATCACGACGAGCGCCAGCGCTGCGGTGGCAACGGCGCCGACGTGGTAGCCGGTCATCAGCATGGTCGACGCAGATCCACCGCCTTGTTTCTTCGAGAATTCGTTGACCAGAGCCAATGCCGTCGGTAGGGCGCCACCCAGCCCCACACCGGCAAGGAAGCGCAGCAGCCCGAAGATGAACGGATTGGGCGCAATTGCGCACAACAGAGTCAGAATCGAGAATGCGGCAACGGCGTACAGCAGCGCGCGGCGTCGACCGATGACGTCAGTGAGAGTGCCGATGACGAGGGCGCCGATGGTCATGCCGATGAGCCCGAAGGTCGAGATCATCGTAATCGTGCCGGTACTCAAACCCCACGCGTCGTAGTCGAGAAGCGAAGGAATGACCGCGCCGAGTACGACCAGGTCGAATCCGTCCAGAAGCACAGCGATCCAACACAACGGTGCTACCCACATTGCGGCACGCGCCCCAGGCGAACCGGTGATTGAACTCGACTGCGTATGCGGTGCGGTCATCGGATCCTCGACATTCACTGCTTGTGGGCGTTCGCGACCGGTTGGGATCCAGTAGTTCGGATCGAAACGTGTTCGCATTGCGAACGCCTGTTCATAATGAGCACATCGATTGTGTACGGAGTCACAACGCCATGTCAAACGTCGCGGTAATCTCGAGGAATGGCACTCTCCGAAAATGAGCGTGAACAGTTCCTGGCCGAACCCCACATCGGGGCGCTGTCCGTGGCGGACGGCACCGAGCGCGGTCCGTTGACCGTCCCGATCTGGTACCTGTACTCACCCGGTGGCAAACCATGGATCCTCACGGGCAAGGATTCGCGAAAGGCACGACTCATCGAGTCGGCCGGGCATTTCTCGTTGATGGCCGAAAGGCTCGATCCGACAATCCGTTACGTCAGCGTCAGCGGATCCGTCGACAAGATCGTTCCGGGCACCGACGAGATGCTGGTCGAAGTCTCGCGGCGTTACCTGGCCCCGGACAAGGTCGACGGGTATCTCGAATTCGCGCGATCGCAGTTGGGCGAACAGGTAGCGATCTACATGAATCCGCAGCACTGGCTGTCTGCCGATCTCGGGGCGATCTGACAATTCTCAGAAAAGCGAAGGCTCGGCGCGCCGGAGTGGCGCGCCGAGCCTGACCTGCATGTGGAGGGCTCTATGTCAGCTCTCGGTGAAGAAACGCACCCGATTGAGTCGATGACCGCTCGCCTCGAAGCCGAATAATGCGATGGCCGGTTCCCCGCACACGATGACGCTCGCCGTCACGGTGCGACCGGCAACCAGCATCTTGCTCTTCGTCACGCCGGTGAGCAGAGCGTTGACATCAGCGTTGGACAACTGCGTCCCCGCCGGAAGCTCGACGGGTACCGGCGGCGTTCGGCCGACAGCGGCCGCATCGAGGAACCGCGACGCTGCCTTCTTGCCTTTGTCTCCGACGCCGAAGATGCCGCGCGAGAACCCGAGCGCCCCGCCGATCCCCTGGTTCGAGAGCAACTGCGGCGTCAACTTCGCGGCCGCCTTCACCCCCGCCACACCAGCAGTCGCGAGCTGGCTCAACATCGTCGCCAATTCCCAATGCGCATAGAGGGTTCCGATCCGCAAGGAATCGGGCTCCCCCACCAAGTCGTAGCGCAAGTGCATCGGAACGTCGAGAACGACTCCGGTCGACATCTCGGTAGCGAGGCTCAGATCGCGCCACACCGTCCGGCCGCACACGATGTCGCGCTCGACATGGAAGGTGATCGAATTGGGGGCGATGAACGTGTCGTAGAAACTCTCGATCGCCGCCTGACCGTTGTGCGGACGTGAACCTACAGGGTCGTTGACCTGTCCGTCGCCGGCAAACAGGGCCACCCAGGTCGAGCGGTCATGCGCGCCGACGGCTTTCGGGGATCCCTCCACGACGGCCATCAACTGCTCGCGCGTCACCGGCGCGGTCACGCGCGCATCTCGTATGCACCGTCGTACGCCTTGACCTGCTGCCACACCCGGTCGAAGCGTTCACTGTCGACAACAGGCTTCCGCACCGCGGCCAGGGCCCATTTCTGCTGCTCGGGTGTCGACGACGGCTTTCCGTGCAGCGCGATCGCGTATCCCGAGAAGTCACGAATCTGGAAGTCGAAGATCTGATCGACAACGTCGGCGTCGAGCCCGCTGATCTCGGCCTGTTCGAGAATCAGATGACCGTAGACGACGAGAGAGAACAGGTGCCCGACGTTGAGCATGAAATCGAGATCCTTCTGCTGCTGCGCGTCCGGCGCTGCAGCAGTGAGCAATTCGGTGAGCGCGATCGCCTGCTCGTAAAAACGGGCGACGTTCGGAATCGAAGAGTGCTTCTCGTAGACGGGCTTCCACTCGTGGAACTGAATCTTCGCAGCGCCGCGGGTAGGCCCCTGGTTCCAGAAGAACTCGTCGTCGGCGGCGTCGTCGCGCGTGACGATCTCCGGGAACTGCGCCGAGTTGAACAGATAGTTCGGCAAGAACTTGAGAATCAGGCCGACGTTGACGTGGACGGTGCCCTCGAGCTTGGGCAGCGTGCCGATCATCTGCGCTGCCTCGCGGAAGTACGTGGACTTCTCGTATCCCTTGGCTGCGATCACATCGTGCAGCAACCCGACCACCTTCTCACCTTCGGAGGTGACCTTGGCCTTGGTCATGGGATTGAACAGCAGGTAGCGACGGTCCTCGAGGCTGGCGCTGCGGAAGTAGTCGACCGCCCGCGCACTGAACTGCTTCATCGCGATCAGACGTGAGTACGCGTCGACGAAGGCGGCGCGAACGTGGGCGAAATCCGTGACGGGATTGCCGTACAGGATTCGATTCTGCGCGTGAGTGATTGCCTCGAAGAACGCATGCTCGGTGATGCCGATGGAGCCGGTGCAGAGGTTGAACTTTCCGACGTTGACCGTGTTGAGCGCGGCCTCGAATGCGGCGACGCCGGTGTGCAGAATGTCTTCCTCGCGCACCGGGTAATCGTCGAGGCGGAAATTGCTGACATACATCTGCCCGCGCAGGACGTTGTCCACGAGCTGATAGTTCGGATGTGCACTGTCGGCGACAAAGAACACGTAGCCTTCGGGACCCTCGACGTCGGTACGACGCCCGAACACAGACACCATTCCGGCTACGTTGCCGTTTCCGATGTAGTACTTCTCGCCGCTCGCGCGGAAGGCGACGTCGCCGTCGGTGGGAGTGAGGAGCATGTCGGTGGAGTACACGTCGGCGCCGTGGTCGCGCTCGGACAGCCCGAACGCCATGACACCACCGTCGGCAAGTTCCTGCGCTGCACGCTTCTTCGCAGCGTCGTTGTCACTCATCCAGATCGGTCCGAGTCCGAGGATCGTGACCTGCCAGGCGTACCAGTAAGCGAGTCCGTAAAAACCGAAGATCTCGCTCAGAGCTGCGTTGCGGGCACCGTCCCAACGACGGTTCTCGTCACCGTCGGCGAATGCCGCCGGAGTCTGGAACGTCGCGAACAACTTCTCCCTGCCGACGAATTCGAGAAAGTCGGAGACCCACACGGCGTCGAGGTCGTCCTGAAGAAGTTGCTTCTTGCCGCGGCTCTCGAACCATTCGATGGTGGCTCGCAGCAAACGGCGGGTCTCCGGATCGAACTGAGCGGGGTCGTAAGTATGGGGGTTGAAGAGCAATCCATCGGTGCCAGACACGTCATTACCTTTCGTCGATGACGCTAAACTACCAGCGGGTAACTTTCCGCGGTGCGATTCATGGAAGACCTGCGATTCTTCGCGAATGCCACAGGTCCATCGGATTCCACGTGCCGGCCCGAGCGCGCGTGATCGGGTAGCACGCCAACCCGAGCAACAACGCAGACATGTGGCCGATGGCGGTGAAATTGGTGGCGAAAATCAGAGGTACACCGTAGAAGAGCAGCAACCCCGCGAGATAGACGTATCGCCACGGATCGACGATTCGATATACCAGAATCCCCATGACGCCGGCCAGACCGTAACTCACACCCACGTCGAGAGTGTTGACCGCCGACTCCGCCACGTATCCGTGCCGAATACCTTCGTACAGAACACCTTCGCTGATGTACGTGGCTCCGACGTGGGCGATGACGACAACACACAGCCACCGCCATGTCCCGAGCCAACGCTCAGCCGTTGCATGAAAGATGGTGAAGAGAACCAGGTATCCCAACCAACCGCCACCTTCGAGCCAGAAGGCACTCGAGAACAGGACTCGTAGCGGGTCTTCGGCCAGGTGATGCAGATTGGTCGAGCGCTTGCCGAGAAAACGCTCCTCGACATTGTCAGGCAGATGCCGCAGGAACAGTGTCGTGAACAGCAGGGCCAGCAACCAGACGTAGGTACCGGGAGCACTGCGCACCCATCGCCATGCCGCCTTTGCCGCCCCCAGCATCCTCACCGCTTCGAGTCTGCGCTCACTCGTTCACTACTGCAACGGCAAACCCGTCCCATCCCTTCGAACCCACGGTTTGAATGGCGGTGCCGTCGAGTTTTGGCTCGGCCGCGATCATCTCCAACACCGCTCGACTCGCTTTGACGCGCTCGTCGTCGATCTCCGGGTTGGACACGTGTCCCCCACGCACCACGTTGTCCACGATGATGACGGTTCCGGGATGCGAAAGAGCCAGCGCCCACCGCACGTACTCGGTGTTGTTCTCCTTGTCGGCGTCGATGAAGACCAAGTCGAAAGGTCCCAACTCTTCTTTCGCGATCAACGGGAGACTGTCGAGCGCAGCCCCGACGCGGATGTCGACACGGTCAGCCAGTTCGGCGCGCTCGATATTTGCCCGAGCGACATCCGCGTGGGTGGGATCGAATTCCAGCGTGATGACCTGGCCCGAGGGACCGACCGCGCGAGCGAGCCAGATCGTGCTGTATCCGCCGAGCGTTCCGATCTCGAGAACATTGCGCGCCAAGCACATTCGCGCCAGAAGGTTGAGGAGCTTGCCCTGGTTCGGCGCCACGTCGATGGGCGGGAGACCTGCCTCGGAATTGGCGGCGAGTGCCGCGTCGAGAACCGGATCTTCACCTACCAACGTGGAAACGAGATAGCCGTCGACTTCTGCCCAATCCGGTTCGCGTTCCATAGCCACGATTGTGGCAGAAAAGAAGGGCCGCCGCAGACACCTCGGAAGGTGGCTGCGGCGGCCCTGACGACTATTCGAATCAGCCGCGAACTGCGCTGATGATCTCCTCGATCGCCGAGTCGGCGTCGATCTCACGGCTCTCGCCGGTGAAGCGGTCGCGAATCTCGACCTTGCCGTCGGCCCAACCACGGCCGACGACAACGATCAGCGGAACGCCGATCAGCTCGGAGTCCTTGAACTTCACGCCCGGCGACGCCTTACGGTCGTCGAGGATCACTTCGAGTCCCGCGCGGTCGAGCTGCGCGGCGAGGCCTTCGGCGCCTTCGCGAGCGGTCTCGTCCTTGTTCGCAATGACGAGGTAAACGTCGGCCGGTGAGACCTCAGCGGGCCAACGCAGACCCTTCTCGTCATGGTGCTGCTCGGCAATGACGGCCACCAGACGCGAGACGCCGACGCCGTACGAACCCATGGTCGGGCGGACGGGCTTGCCGTTCTCGGCGAGGACATCGACGGTGAAGACGTCGGTGTACTTACGGCCGAGCTGGAAGACGTGCCCGATCTCGATACCGCGAGCCGAGACCAGCGTGCCGGCTCCATCCGGAGAGGCGTCACCGTCACGAACCTCGGCGGCTTCGATGGTTCCGTCGGGGGTGAAGTCCCGACCGGCAACGAGGCCGACCACGTGCTTGCCGTCTTCGTCGGCGCCGGTGATCCAGCTGGTGCCGTCGACGACACGCGGGTCGACAAGGTAGCGAACGCCGTTGGCCTGCAGCGCCTTCGGGCCGATATAACCCTTGGCCAGGAACGGGTTGTTCTTGAAGTCGGTCTCGGTGATCATCACGAATTCGGCCGGCTCCAGCGAAGCCTCGAGGCGTTTTTCGTCGACCTCACGGTCGCCGGGGATGCCGATACCGAGCAGTTCCCACTCGCCGCCGGGCAGGCGGGTCTTGACCATGATGTTCTTGAGTGTGTCGGCGGCGGTGACGGTACGGCCGAGATCAGCGCCGTTCGCCCAGTCCACCAGGGTGTCGATGGTGGGTGTGTTCGCGGTGTCGTACACCTTGGCTTCGGGCAGCCCGTCGAACGGAATCGAATCGGGAACAACAGTCTTGACGGCCTCGACGTTGGCGGCGTAGCCGGATTCGAGGCAGCGGACGTAGGTGTCTTCGCCGATCTCGCTCTCGGCAAGGAACTCCTCGGACGCGCTGCCGCCCATCGCACCGGAGGTGGCCGAGACGATGACGTACTTGACGCCCAGACGCGTGAAGATCTTCTCGTAGGCGCCGCGATGCGCCTGGTACGACTCCGTCAGGCCTTCGTCGGTCAGGTCGAAGGAGTAGGAATCCTTCATCAAGAACTCGCGGCCGCGCAGAATGCCGGCACGCGGACGCTCTTCGTCGCGGTACTTGGTCTGCACCTGGTACAGGGTGACCGGGAAGTCCTTGTAGGAGTTGTACTCACCCTTGACCGTCAGAGCAAAGAGCTCCTCGTGGGTCGGGCCGAGCATGTAGTCGTTGCCCTTGCGGTCCTTGAGGCGGAACAGGTTGGGGCCGTACTCGGTCCAGCGGTTCGACGCTTCGTAGGGATCGCGCGGGAGCAGCGCAGGCAGCAGGATTTCCTGTCCGCCAATTGCATTCATTTCTTCACGGACAACACGCTCAACCTCGCGCAGCACCCGCAATCCCAGCGGCAACCACGAGTAGACGCCTGGAGCGATACGACGCACGTAGCCGGCACGAACCAGCAGTTTGTGGCTGGCAACTTCGGCGTCCGAGGGATCGTCACGCAGGGTACGCAGGAACAGGTGGGACAGACGGGTAATCACGAGGTGTAAGGATAGTCGCCGCAGTCGGCCGAGCGGGCCTCGGTACGGTTACAGCGTGCTTGTACTGCTGCCTCCCTCAGAAACCAAGTCCGACGGCGGCAAGGATGCGCCCCTCGATCTGGCCGAACTGTCGATGCCACAGTTGACCGAAACGCGCGAATTGCTGGTTCAGACGCTGGTCGATCTGGCCGCTGACGTCGAGGCGTCGTGCGAAGCGCTCGGGCTCGGTCCGACGCAAGCAGACGAAGTGGAACGCAACGCCAAGCTGTGGGTGTCCGCGACGCGGCCCGCACTGCAGCGCTACACCGGCGTGCTCTTCGACGCCCTCGACGCAAAGTCGTTCACCCGCGCCCAGAAGGCGAAGGCGCTCGATCGGATCGCCATTGGTTCCGCTCTGTTCGGTGCTGTCCGCGCAGGAGATCTGATCCCCGCCTACCGCCTTTCCGGCGGGTCCAAGCTGCCCGGAATGGGCACGCTCCGCTCCCTGTGGAAGCCGGAACTGCCGAAGGCGTTGGCTGCCGAAGCCGACGGGCTGGTCGTCGATCTGCGATCGGGTACGTACCAAGACCTCGGTCCCGTTCCGGACGCCTTGATTGCAACGGTCCTCACCGAGAAGCCGGACGGCACCCGGACGGTGGTCAGTCACTTCAACAAGCACCACAAGGGTCTGCTCGCCCGTGCGCTGGTGGTCTCGCGCGCCGAACCGACCGATATCAAGGGTGTCGCGCGGGTGGCGTCGATGGCCGGCCTGCGGGTGGAAATCGCGTCGGAGCGTGAACTGATCATCCTGACGGATTGATGGCTTCGTCTGTCAAGTGCCGCAGAAGGTTTGGAACGTCTCGCTGAAAGACCGCGGAGCCGCCTCGGTGTAGTCAGCCCACTCGTCGCGTCGGTCGAATGGATGCGTGACAACCTCCAGCAGCTTCTCGAATGGAGCGAGGTCGCCGTCGGTCGCGGCGCGCAGGGCAGCGTCGAGCCGATGATTACGCGGAATGTACAGCGGGTTGACGCGATCCATCGCGCTCGCGGTCTCCGCGGCCCCTTGTCCGTTTTCGGTCAGGGCTCCCTGCCACCGCTGCAACCAGGGCGCGATGTGCTCCCGTGGCACGAGTTGGTCGAGAGGCGCCGAATTTCCGCGCAATTCGTCCGCGAGTGCGCGGAAACTGCCTGTCCAATCAGCTCCGTGTTCCGCCAACAACGTCAGCAGATCGTCGACGAGCGCCCGATCGACAAACGGCTGGGCCAGACCGATCTTTGCCGCGAGACCGGCCGCATAGTGTCCCTCGTAGCGCTCGTCGAAGGTCTCGAGAACTGCCGACGCCGCGGAAATCGCATTGTCGGGTGCGGAATCGATCAGCGGCAACAGTGTTTCTGCCAAGCGCGCCAGATTCCACTTCAGTACAGCGGGCTGATTGCCGAACGCATAGCGGCCCCCGTGGTCGATCGAGCTGAACACTGCCGCCGGATCGAATGCGTCGAGGAAGGCGCACGGACCGTAATCGATGGTCTCTCCCGAAATTGTCGTGTTGTCGGTGTTCATGACCCCGTGCACGAAACCGATGAGCATCCACCTCGCCACCAGTGACGCCTGCGCCTCGACGACCGCCTCGAGGAACCTCAGATAGCGATTGTGTGTACCCGTTGACGGAAGTTCGGTCAGCTCCGGGTAGTGCCGGGCGATCGCGTAGTCGGTGAGCGGCTGCAAGACCTCGCCCTGCCGGGCCGCGAACTCGAAGGTCCCAACGCGTAGGTGACTCGACGCGATCCGTGCAAGCACGGCACCGGGTTCTGCGCCGTTGCGGCGAACGTCTCGGCCCGTCGCCACCACCGACAGCGCGCGTGTAGTGGGGACACCGAGGGCATTCATCGCCTCGCTGACGAGATATTCGCGCAGCATCGGCCCTACGACCGCATACCCGTCGCCGCCCCGAGAGAACGGTGTGCGCCCGGAGCCTTTCAGATGCAAGTCCACTCGCTGCCCGGCACTGCTGACGAGTTCGCCGAGTAACAACGCCCGACCGTCCCCGAGAATCGGTGCGTACCCACCGAACTGATGACCCGCATACGCCATCGCCACCGGTGTGGCCCCGACCGGCACCGTCGACCCGGACAGGACGCCGATCCCGTCCACACTTCGCAGCGCTGCTACGTCCAATCTCAACGACGCAGCCAGCTGCTCGTTCACCACGAGCAACTGCGGGTCAGGGGCGGCAGCACCTTGCCACGGCACCGTCAGAGCGCCGAGTTCGTCGGCGAACGTGCTCTCGAGGCCGGCCACGATGGTGACCGTGTCTGCTGTGGATTCCTGGAATGCGGCCATCACACGAGAGTAGTCACCGTGCGACAACCTATCGATCAGCCCTGATCGATGTACGACTCGAGCTGATCGCGTTCGCTCTTGAGCTCGTCGATGCGGCTCTTCACCACGTCACCGATACTGACGATGCCGAGGAGGTTGCCATCCTCGATCACCGGCAGATGCCGGATTCGACGCTCGGTCATGATCGCGGCAATGCTGTCCACTGCGTCTGCCGGAACGCACGTGTACATCAGAGCGGTCATGACCTCGGAAACCTGGATCCCGAGAAGGTCCGGGCCACGCTCGTGCAGGCGTCGAACGACATCGCGTTCGGAGATGATGCCGACCACCGCGTCGTCGTCGACCACCACCATGGCTCCGATGTTGTGGCGGGCAAGATCGCACAGCAGCCCGTTGACCGTCGTGTGGGCGTCGATCGTGACGATGCTGTTGCCCTTGTTTCGCAATATGTCCGCGATCCGCATCACGGCACCCCGATCCGTCGAGACTCTCGGCACGTCCTGCAACGATCGTATCGGCTAGCGAAGCGGAAAAACAGGACTGATCAGGCGATTCCCTGAGCTGCCTTCTCCGCAGCCTGAGCCTGGGCTACCTGAGAAGGTGTGAACCTGATGCACAGCGCCGCGATACCGGCGAACACGGCGCAGACCGCGCAGCCCACAAGTGCGAAGGTGTACCCCTCTCCGAGTGCAATCAATTGCGCCGGATTCATGTCCGCTGCCTTGCCCGAAGTGCCGCCGAGCGAGAGCGTCTTGGACGTCGCCATTGCACCGATCACCGACAGCGCCAATGGTCCACCGAGCGTCTGGGCAACTTGGGAGATTGCGGTCAGCGGGCCGATCTCGGTCTCCGGGACACCGGCGATCGCGCACAGTGGCAAGGGCACCATCGCGAGGCCGATACCGAATCCGATCCCGATCACGGGCACGAACAAGTTGGCCAGGTAGGTGGAGTCGGAATCGAGAGTAGAGCCGTAGAGGAGTCCGACGATCATGATCACGACGCCGGTGAGGACCAGCCAGCGGGGTTGAACCTTCACGGCGAGCTTGGAAGCAACCGACGCGGCGGCGCCCAATCCGAACGCGAACGGAATGAACGCGATACCGGCACGCAACGGCGAATACTGCATGATGTCCTGCACGAACAGTGCGACGAAGGCCGTCATGCTGAACATCGCGCCACCGACGAAGAAGATGGCGAGGAACGTCGCGACACGGTTGCGATCGGCGAACAACGAGAAGGGCAAGAGCGGGTTGTCTGCAGTTCGCTCGACAAAGAGGAAGGCGGCGAGGGCGACCAATCCGGCCGCCAATGCACCGATGACGGCGATGCTCCCCCATCCCATTTCCGGGCCTTCGGTGAGAGCAAAAACAACACCGGTACAACCGAGGGTCGCGAGGATCGCGCCGGGGACATCCAAAGCCAGACGCGTCTGATTCGTCTCGCGAAGGGCGCGGAACGCCATGCCGACGAGCGCGATGCCGATCGGGACGTTGATGAGGAAGATCAGACGCCACGACACCTCGGTCAATGCGCCGCCGATGATCAGACCGGCGATCGATCCGACGCCCGTCATGGCGGCAAAAATCGCGATGGCCTGATTACGAGCCGGACCCGCGGCGAAAGTCGTGGCAACAAGGGCGAAGGCAGTGGGCGACGCCACGGCTGCGCCGACACCTTGAAGCGCCCGCGCTGCGATCAACATGCCCTCGTTCAGGGCGAGTCCACAGAGCAACGACGCCACCGTGAACAGCGAGACTCCCGCGATGAACATCTTCTTGCGTCCGAACGCGTCGCCGAGCCGACCACCGAGGAGCATGAGCCCACCAAACGCAAGCGCGTAGGAGGTCAACACCCAGTTGCGGCCGCTGTCGCTCAGCCCGAGGTCGGCCTGCAATGGCGCCAGAGCGAGGTTCGCGACAGTACCGTCGAGCACCACCATCATCTGCAAACCACTCAGGACGATGATGGCAAGCCCGATGACTCGAGTCGCTACCGGGGCATTCGCCGAAGCGGTTTCAGATGTTGGGGAGTCAGACACAAGACTTCACGTTACCCAGCGTCGACGGAAAAGCCCGCGACCGGCCCGATCACGATGATCGCCGGAGGCTTGATCTCCTCGTCCTTGACGCGCTGAGCAACGGTCGCCAGATCGGCCCGAAGTTCACGCTGGGTGCGCAGAGTGCCCTCTTGGATCACGGTGACCGGCGTGGTTGACGGGCGTCCACCGTCGACGAGTGCCTTCGCGAACTGATCGATGCGCTCGACCGCCATGAGCAGCACGATCGTGCCGCGCAACTTGGCCAGCGCCGACCAGTCGACCAGCGAATCCGGATGATCCGGAGCCACGTGCCCACTGACGACGACGAACTCGTGGGTGACGCCGCGGTGGGTGACCGGGATGCCTGCGGCCGACGGGACCGAGATCGCGCTCGTGATTCCGGGCACTACGGTCACCGGAACGCCGGCAGCGGCACACGCTTCGAGTTCTTCGTATCCCCGTCCGAAGACGTACGGGTCCCCGCCCTTGAGGCGGACCACGAACTTGCCTGCCTTCGCGTTGTCGATCAGCGCGGCGTTGATGGCCTCCTGAGCCATGGCACGGCCGTACGGGATCTTCGCGGCGTCGATCACCTCTACGTCCGGACCCAGTTCGGCGAGCAACTCCGGCGGAGCCAATCGGTCGGCCACGACGACGTCGGCGCGGGCGAGCAAACGGCGTCCGCGCACGGTGATCAGATCGGGATCACCGGGGCCACCACCGACGAGAGCAACACCCGCAGCGGCAGGCTCGGCCGTATCGGCGAGCACGCCCGACTGAAGACCTTCGACGACGGCGGTGCGGACTGCTGCCGAACGACGGTGATCGCCGCCCGCCAGAATTCCGATGCTCATACCGTCGTACTCGGCGCTGGCGGGAGTGACGGCGGTGCCGTGCTTCGCGTTGTCGGCGCGCACGCAGAAGATGTGGCGACGCTCCGCTTCGGCGACGATCGCCGCATTGGTTTCCGGCTCGTCGGTCGAGGCGATGGCGTACCACGCACCTTCGAGGTCGCCGTCGGCGTACGGGCGCTCTTCGACCGTGATCTGACCGGCAGTGGCCATACCTTCGACGGCTGGAGTGAACGCGCGACTGATGACGTGAACGCGGGCACCAGAGGCGACCAGCAGTCCGAGTCGGCGCTGAGCCACAGTGCCGCCACCGAACACGACCACGCGTCGATCGGTCAGGTTGAGGCCGACCAGGTAGTTGGTCTCGTCTGCGGTGGACTCGCTCACTCGCACTCCGTTTCGTTGTCAGAATTGGTCAAGCTGGAGGGAACTTTACGGGCCGCGGCCACGGTCACTCCATCCCTGGCAGTCTTGGCCAGCACAAGTCGGCCGCCCCCGGACGCGAGGATCGCAGCCGCTTCCGCGACGCTTGCCGTTCCGACGGCGTTCTCGACGCGAGGCGATGGTGACGGAACTTGAACTCGCGCAAGTACGTCCGGGGCGAAACTCACAATCGGGACGTTCAGTTCATGGGCCGCTGTCAGAAGAGCCGAAGACTCAGCTTTTGCCGCCACAGTGGCGAGTACCACGATCTTCCCTTGCGCCGCGAGCACAGCCTTCACCGCAGCGACGATGTCCTTCGCGGTGACACTCGTCGTGAATCCCACGCCGATACAGAGGTCATCCCCGTGCGGCATCGACGAACTTCGCGATCGATTCGGGCTGCCCCACCGGATGAGTGTGGAGATACGACGCGTGGACGCCGCCGCGAACAAACCCTTCGCGGACACTGCCGCCGTCCCAGGGCCGCCACCCCCACGCACTTCCGCAACCGTCCGCGTCTGCCGAGACGAGAGACGTTCGGTGGAACTCGTGACCGGTGACGCGGGAGCCTGCGTCGAAGAGGCTGGAGTCGCTGATCGCCACTGCTTCGCGGTACCCGAGGGTCAGGCGTTTCCCGAACGTCGCATCCACTCCGACCACACCGGCCATGCTGTGACCGTCCAAGCTGCGAGCGAGGTAGAGCAGACCGGCACACTCGGCGTGGATCGGTGCACCGCCGTCCGCCAGATCGCGAACCTGCTGCAGCAGTACGGTATTGGCCGCAAGGTCTACCGCGTGTTCTTCCGGGAAGCCACCGGGAAGGACCAAAGCGGCAGTTCCCGCAGGAAGCTCGTCCCGCAACGGGTCGAACACCTGCACGTCCGCGCCGGCGGCAGTCAACAGCTCCCGGTGCTCGGCATAGCCGAAGGTGAAGGCCGGGCCACCCGCCATGGCAACCACAGGCCGAGACTCTGCGTGTGCGCCGACCTCGGCAACCGGATCCCATGCAGCTGCACTCACGTTCGAGGCGGCCAGTGCGCGAACAGCACCCAGATCGACGTGCGAGGCAATCAAATCGGACATCGCGTCCACTGCGGCCACAGCGGCGGCGCCGTGCTCGGCCGCCGGAATCAGGCCGAGGTGCCGGGAGGGAACTTCGAGTTCCGTCAACCGTGGCACAACTCCGAGCACTGCGACGCCGACCTTGTCGCACGCATGACGCAACACCTGCTCGTGACGAGCGCTCCCGACGCGATTGAGAATGACGCCGCCGATGCGCACACCTGCGTCGTAGGTCGCGAAGCCGTGGAGTACGGCGGCCAGACTCTGACTGTGCCCACGGGCGTCGATCACGAGGACTACCGGCGAACCGAGGATCGACGCGACCTGCGCCGTCGATCCCTCCGCCGACGGCTGCGAGTTTGCCTCGTCGATCTTCCCGTCGAACAGACCCATGACGCCTTCGACCACGGCGATGTCGCAACCAGCGGTTCCATGCCGGTAGAGCGGTCCGATGCGATCCGGGCCCACCAGAACAGTGTCGAGGTTGCGTCCGGGCCGCCCTGCCGCGAGTCCGTGATAACCCGGGTCGATGTAGTCCGGCCCCACCTTGAAGGGTGCAACGCTGCTACCGGACCGTCGCAGCGCGCCGATCAATCCCGTTGCCACCGTAGTCTTTCCGCTACCCGAGGCAGGAGCAGCGATCACCACGGCCGGAGTGGAAGGACTTACCATTCGATGCCCCGTTGGCCCTTTCGGCCGGCATCCATCGGGTGCTTGATCTTGGTCATCTCGGTCACGAGGTCGGCGGCGTCGATCAACGCCTGCGGGGCGTCGCGTCCCGTGATGACAACGTGCTGGTTGCCCGGACGATCGCGCAGTGTCTGCACGACCTCGTCGACGTCGACCCAGCCCCACTTGAGCGGATAGGTGAACTCGTCGAGGACATAGAATCGATGTTCCTCGCTCGCAAGCCTTCTCGCGATCTCCTGCCAACCCTCCGCAGCGGCAGCAGCATGATCTTCCTCGCTACCGGCCTTGCGTGTCCATGACCAACCTTCGCCCATCTTGTGCCACTGCACCGGCCCACCGACGCCGGTTTCGTCGTGCAGGTTTCCGAGCGCGCGGAACGCGGCTTCCTCTCCGACCTTCCACTTGGCACTCTTCACGAACTGGAACACGCCGATGTCGAACCCCTGATTCCAGGCACGCAGCGCCATGCCGAAAGCGGCGGTGGACTTACCCTTTCCCGGGCCGGTGTGCACGGCAAGTACCGGCGCGTTACGACGCTGACGCGTGGTCAGACCGTCGTCGGGAACTGTCTCGGGAACACCCTTGGGCATCGTGAACTCCTGAGCTGGGATCTAGGCTGCGGCGCGGACGACACCCGCGACCTGCTGCGCTGACAATTCGGCGAGGCGGACGTATCCGCCACGTAGTTCTCGCGCCAACTCGGCCGCCAGCCCCAGACGCACGAGGCCGGTCTCGCAGTCGACGACGATGGACGCGACGGACGCGTCGGCGAGAAGATGCGCGGCGACGCGGGCGCGGTGCAGCGCGTCCTTGCCGCCGGTAGCCCGGCCGTCGGTGAGTGTGACGACGAGGGCGCGACGCTGCGGGTCACGAAGTCGTTCACGCAGAACCACTTCGCGAGCACGCAGGAATCCCTCTGCGAGTGGGGATTTGCCGCCGGTACGCATCGACTGCAAGCGACGGACAGCGATGTCCACCGAAGATGTCGGCGGCAGTACGAGCTCCGCTTCACGACCACGGACGGTGATGACGGCGACCTTGTCGCGGCGCTGATAGGCGTCGCGGAGCAACGAGACAACCGCACCGGTGACCGCGGAGAGGCGGTCGCGTGCTGCCATCGACCCCGACGCGTCGACAACGAAGACGATCAGATTGCCTTCTCGCCCTTCACGTATCGCGCCGCGGAGATCAGCGGGTGCCAGCCGCAACCGTCCAGCAGTGCGACCACGGGCAACTTGAGACTCGGCTGCGGCAAAGACCGTGCTCGTCAGATGCAATCCGTGCCCACGCTCCCGCGTGGACCGCACAACTCGTCCACGGGACGACATGGACCGCGAGCGTCGTCCCGGTGCACCTTCACCGACTCCCGGAACTTCGAGGAGCTTGGCCTTGAATTCGCCGGCCGGTGGAGCCGAGGGGCGATCGGTGGCGCGTACTCCCCCACCAGGTCCGTCAGGGTCGTCCGGGCCGTCGTCGTCAGGCCCGTCGTCGTCCGGCCCTTCGTGTCCGGGACCGCCGTCATCGGAGCCGCCATCTTCCGGGCCACGGTCTTCGTGATTTTCGGGAGGTTCGGGCTCTCCGTCGCGCGCGTCGTCCTCTACCTGCGACTGAGCATCCTGATCAGCCTGCTCGAGCGCATCGTCCAACTGCTGCTGATCCAAGCCGGGCTCGTCGAACGGATCGCGGCGGCGGCGATGCGGCAGCGTCAGTTCCGCCGCTACTCGTACGTCCTCCGCAGTGACTTCACTGTCGCCGCGCCAGGCAGCGTGGGCCGTCGCGGTGCGCGCCAGCACCAAGTCCGCGCGCATACCGTCGACGTCGAACGACGCACACAGCGAGGCGATACGGCGCAGTTCGCGGTTACTCAGCTCGACCGAGTCCAATTTCTCACGCGCCGTGAGGATTTCGGACGCCAACTCCTCATCGGCGGATACGTACCGAGCGACAAATGCCTCGGGGTCACGCTCGTAGTCGAGTCGGCGACGCACCACTTCCATGCGAATGTCGACGTCGCGGGACGCGGCGACGTCGACAGCCAGACCGAAACGGTCCAGAAGTTGCGGACGCAGTTCTCCCTCTTCGGGATTCATCGTGCCGACGAGTACGAACTTGGCCGGATGCGAATGGGAGATGCCGTCACGCTCGATGTGAACCCGACCCATCGCCGCGGCGTCGAGAAGCACGTCGACCAGGTGGTCGTGAAGCAGATTCACCTCGTCGACGTACAGAACACCCTGGTGAGCGGCGGCGAGCAGTCCAGGTTGGAATGCGCGCTCACCGTCACGCAGAACCTTCTCCAGGTCGATCGAACCGATCACCCGGTCTTCGGTGGCGCCCACGGGCAGTTCGACCAAGCGGGCCGGTCGTGTCGTTCCGGCGTCGTCGACCGCGGGCAGCAGCGCAGTCAGCGCGCGCACGACCGTCGACTTGGCAGTTCCCTTCTCACCGCGGACCAGGACCCCACCGATCCCTGGATGCACCGCACACAGGATCAGCGCCAATCGCAATTGATCCTGGCCGACCACAGCACTGAACGGGAAGCCCGCCACTGGTCGATCTTCTTCACTTCGCACGTCGATATCCCTCCACCTCTCGGTTTCCTCGCCGAGAATTTGGCTGCACTCGAATGTCGCGGCAACCTGGCTGAGATCTCCCGGTTTATCGGTAGAGGAGAGATCTTTCACAGTGGCGGGACCGCGCCTGGATCGAACAGGACTTCCCCGCGAACATTCGGTATCGAAAAAACCCTAGTCGGCTCGCTTTCCCACGAGCCGACCAGGGTCAATTCTCCGACAAACTAGCTGACGGCCACGAAAGGCTCTCCCCCACCTCGACGCATCGGGGTGTGCGGGATGCCGTCTTCGATGAACTCTTCGCCGTCAGCCTTGAATCCGTGCTTGGCGTACATCTCGACCAGGTAGGTCTGGGCGTTGATCCGACACGGCGCTTCGCCGACCTCGGCCAGTGCGGCCTGCAGGAGGCGGGTCGTGTGGCCCTGGCCGCGAGCTTGACGCGACGTGCACAGGCGTCCGATTCGGAAGCTCTTGTTTCCGTCGTCGTGCTCTTCGAGCAGCCGGAGCGTGCACACCACCTGGCCGTCCTGCTCGAGCCAGAAGTGGCGTGTTTCCGTCAGCAGGTCCCGCCCGTCCAACTCGGGATACGGGCAAGCCTGCTCGACGACAAAGACCTCCACTCGAAGCTTCAACAACTCGTAGAACGTCTTGTTGTCGAGATCGAGTGCCCATGAACGCTTCAAAGCTGCTGTTGCCGTCATGGGTTGGACTATCACACAGTCGCGGCGGTATCCGCGACCGGAGCCGATTCGGAAGCACCGGCGGAATCGAGCTCGAGAACCTTCGAGGACCAATCCCAGACCTGGTTGAACAGGCCTTCGTTGTCGGTGAGCTTGACGCCGATGGACGGAACCATCTCGCGGAGCTTGCCCTTCCAACCCTGGAACTCGGTCGGGAAGCAGCGCTCGAGTACGTCCAGCATCGCCGGGACGGCCGTGGACGCACCGGGCGAAGCACCGAGCAGGCCGGCGATGGAACCGTCCTCAGCGGCGACCACAGCGGTACCGAATTCGAGGACACCACCCTTGCCCTTGGCACGGCGGATCACCTGGACGCGCTGGCCCGCGGTGATGAGTTCCCAGTCCTGGGCCTGCGCCTTGGGCGCGAACTCACGCAGATCCCAGATGCGACCGGCTTCGTTCTTGGCAAGCTCGCTGACCAGGTACTTGACCAGGCCGAGCTCGCTGACACCGACACCGAGCATCGAGAGGATGTTGTTCGGCTTGACCGAGCCGGGCAGGTCCGTGACGCGACCCTGCTTGAGGAACTTCGGCGACCAACCAGCGTAGGGACCGAACAGCAGACCCGGCTTGTTGCCGATGACACGGGTGTCCAGGTGAGGCACCGACATGGGCGGGGCGCCGACGGCAGCCTTGCCGTAGACCTTGGCGCTGTGCTGGTCGATGAGTTCGGGGTTGGTGCATCGCAGGAAGGCACCGCTGACCGGGAAGCCACCGAAGCCCTTGGCTTCCTTGATGCCCGACTTCTGCAGCAGGTGCAGGGCGCCGCCACCGGCACCGACGAACACGAAGCGCGAGCGAACGGTGCGCTTTTCACCGGTGCGACGGTTGGTGACCTTGACGGTCCAGGACTTGTCCGAGTTCTGGGTCAGGTTGGTGACCTCGTGGCCGAAGTACATCTTGCCGCCGGTCTTGCCGATGTAGCCGATGAGCTGCTTGGTGAGCGCTCCGAAATCGACGTCGGTGCCGTCCTGGCTCCAGTTCAGGGCGATGGGATCGGAGAAGTCGCGTCCCTTGGCCATGAGCGGCAAACGCTTGCTGAACTCGGCCGGATCGTCGATGTACTCCATACCGCGGAAGAGCGTGTGGCCGGCAAGTGCGTCGTAACGAGCACGGAGGTACTTGGCGTTGGCCTCACCGTGAACGAAGCTCACGTGCGCGATGGGGTTGATGAATTCCTTGGGCTGTGTCAGGACGCCCTGCTCTACCGCGTGTGCCCAGAACTGGCGTGACACCTGGAACTGCTCGTTGACGTTGACGGCCTTCTTGATGTCGACCGTGCCGTCCGAGTTCTCAGGTGTGTAATTGAGCTCACACAGGGCTGAGTGACCGGTTCCCGCGTTGTTCCAGGGGTCGCTGCTCTCGGCTGCGACGGCATCGAGCCGCTCGAAGGTCGAGATCGACCAATCGGGCTGCAGCTGGCGCAGCAATGCACCCAGCGTGGCGCTCATGATGCCTGCGCCCACGAGCACTACATCCGTCTTCGTCTCTACCGCGTTCTGATTCGACACTGGAGAATCGACTTCCTTGTCATTAGCCGTGCGCGCATCCGCCTGCTGTGTTACGCCGAATAGGTTACCCGTGCGTACACGCGCGGTTCACCACCCCCAATTGTGCTCTACAACGCGCACTCGAAACGACGATTAGATTGTGATTTGTGACTACTTGGGTTCCAGACGTCCTCGGTGACGGATATCAGCAGCTGACGATCCCGCTCGGAACGGATCCGGACGGCGAAGGCGAGGTGGACGCAACACTGGTCCGCTACCAACCGCAGAAGGAGGCGGTGAAGACACACCGTGCCGTTTTGTACGTGCACGGCTTCACCGATTACTTCTTCCAGAAGCACCTCGCCGAGCACTTTGCCGAGCAGGGTTACGCCTTCTTCGCACTCGACCTGCGTAAGTGCGGCCGCTCCCTCAAACCGGGGCACACAGCTCATTACGTCTCCGACCTTGCGCTCTACGACGCCGAACTGAACGAAGCGCTGCGCATCGTCCGCAGCGAGACCGAGGGCAGCGAGGTGCTGCTCATGGCGCACTCCACCGGCGGTCTGATCGTTCCGCTCTGGCTGAACCGTTTGCAGCGCAAGCCCGGTGGCAGCGACGGCGCCGGAATCTGCGGGCTGGTACTCAACAGCCCCTGGTTCGACCTTCAGGGTCCCTCAGTGGTGCGCAACGTCGGTACTACGGCGATCGATGCGCTCGGACGGGTATCGGCGAAGACGGTGATCCCGGGAACTGGGCTACCGACTTACGGTTCCAGTCTTCATGTTTCGGCCAACGGCGTCTGGGATTACAACCTCGACTGGAAGCCACTGGCAGGCTGCCCCGTTACCTTCGGCTGGATGCGGGCCGTCCGAGCGGGTCACGCAAAACTTCACCGCGGCCTAGACATCGGAGTGCCCGCGCTGATTCTGCGCTCGAAGAAGTCGCAGTTCGCGAAGGCGTACAACCCGAGCGTCGACCTCGCCGATTCCGTGCTCGACGTCAAGCAGATCGCACGTTGGGCCGGTTGCCTCGGCGATCGCACCACCATCGTCCCGATCGACGGCGCCCGTCACGACGTGTTCCTTTCGACCGAGAAGCCCTTGGCCACAGCCTTTTCCGAACTCGACCTGTGGTTGGAGTGGCTCGACGGCCACCTCACGCCGGCCGCAGAAAGTTCGGCAAGCACAGCAAGCAACACACAGGAGATCGCGCAGTGACGCACTACGACCTTGCAATCATCGGCAGCGGATCCGGAAACTCGCTGCCAGACGAGCGGTTCGACGGCAAGAAGATCGCAATCCTCGAAGAGGGCACCTTCGGCGGAACGTGCCTCAATGTCGGGTGTATCCCGACCAAGATGTTCGTCTACGCCGCCGAGGTGGCACGCACCGTCACCACTGCCGAGAAGTACGGCGTCGACGCCACGCTCGACGGCGTTCGTTGGTCCGACATCGTCAAGCGCGTCTTCGGCCGCATCGATCCCATTTCTGCAGGTGGCGAGCGGTATCGCAGCGAAGACAGCCCCAACACCACCGTTTACCGCGGCCACGCAACGTTCACCGGCGAGAAGACGATCGACACCGGAACCGGCGAGACGATCACCGCCGATCAGGTGGTCATCGCTGCCGGTTCGCGTCCGATCATCCCGGAAGAGATCGCGTCGAGCGGTGTGAAGTACTACACCAACGAAGACATCATGCGACTGCCCGAACTTCCCGAGCACCTCGTGATCGTCGGCTCAGGATTCATTGCCACCGAGTTCGCACACGTGTTCTCCGCGTTGGGTTCTCGCGTGTCGATCATCGGTCGCAGCCAGCGACTGCTGCGGCACCTCGACGACGAGATCTCCGAGCGCTTCACCGAGTTGGCCGAACAGAAGTGGGACGTCCATCTGGGCTCCCCCCTCACGTCGGTACGCGGCGACGGCGACAACATCGCCGTCGAACTGGCAAACGGCACAGTCGTTTCCGGTGACGTTCTCCTCGTCGCGGTCGGTCGTCAGCCGAACGGTGACCTACTCGGTCTCGACAAGGCCGGCGTCGAACTCGACGACAAGGGCTCGATCGTGGTCGACGAGTACCAACGCACCACCGCAGAGGGCGTCTTCGCACTCGGTGACGTCTCCTCGCCGTACCAGCTCAAGCACGTCGCCAACCATGAAGCGCGCGTTGTTCAACACAACCTGCTCCAGGACGCGTGGAAGGACACGTCCGGGCTTCGCAGCACCGATCACCGCTTCGTACCGGCAGCCGTGTTCACCGACCCGCAGATCGCCGACGTCGGAATGACGGAGAAGCAGGCTCGCGACGCCGGACTCGACATCACGGTCAAGGTGCAGGCTTACGGCGACGTCGCTTACGGCTGGGCGATGGAGGATCAGGAGGGCATCTGCAAGGTGATCGCCGAGCGCGGCACCGGACGCATTCTCGGTGCCCACGTCATGGGTACGCAGGCTCCGACGGTGATCCAGCCGCTCATTCAGGCGATGAGCTTCGGTTTGTCAGCTCAGGACATGGCGCGCGGCCAGTACTGGATCCACCCGGCCTTGGCCGAAGTGGTCGAGAACGCGCTGCTCGGCCTCGACATCTGAGCCCCGCAGCCCTTATGACGCCGAAAAGGCGGGCACTCCTCGCAATGGGAATGCCCGCCTTTTCGTAGGTCAGAGTTTCACCAGGGGCTGGTACGCAGCACGATCTCGGTTGCGAGTTCGGCCGGTGCCGACTTGACGACGTCGTCGACACCCGGAAGTTCCGTCACGCGGAAGTCGGAGTACACGAAACGACCGCTGGCGTCGGCGATGGCCCGACCTCCACTGCCCACGACTACGGTGGTCGGAACCTCGACCGGCGGTACGCCGGCAATATCGCTGGCCGACGGATGTCCACGGTCCACGGCGATCAAACTCGCGAAGCGGCCGAACTGACGTGCAGCCAACAGCCACGCGAGATCGGCGCCCTCCCGGTGACCGACCAGGTTCACCCAGGCGATGTTCAACTCGTCCAGAAGTACCACTGCCGAGGTCTCGTCGAGATTCTCGATCGATTCCACCGCGACGGTCCGCAGATCCGAATGGTGCAGTCGCTCACACACATCGTCGTACAAGTCGACGGGGTCGCCCTTGCCGGGAAGCAGGAGTACCGCATGCTTGCTGACCGGCCCGTCGATCCGAACGGTGCACGAACCACTGCCCACCGCTACTCGAGTCAATTCCATGTCTGGAAACGGTACGCGATCCACACAGCGGAGGACCCTGGAGTCGACAGAAGTATGACCACTCATACATTCACGCGCCGCTACGAGCCCGAATTGTTCGCTCTGCACCGCCTCCACTCGGAGCGAAAGTGGCTTTCGGCGCATCTGAGGCGACGGACGTACCGTTCGCTCGAAGTGGGGGTGGGCCGAACTCCAGTGGGGCGCGGCTCTAGGTACCGGACGGTTTGGGGAGCCTCGTCATTCCGTAGACGTGATCAGCGCGCACCGTGAGGATCTGTCGACGCTCTGCCACCATCGCTTCGCGGTACTCCTCCCAATCGGGATGCTCCTGGCCGCTGATGTCCCGGTACAGCTCGACCAGGGCGTCCGACACTTCGTCGTGAGGATCGGCCGCTGCGGGTGTCACCACAGCAAGTCCTTCGATCACGGCGTAGCTCCAGAAGTCGGGCGCGCTGACGTGAAGGGAAACCCGCGGATCGCGGATCGCATTTTTACTCTTGGCGCGATCGGCCGTGACGGACACGGAAGCCGTCTTCGACTCGTCATCCCAGCGGTAAATGATGTTGGACAACTGTGGGCGGCCGTCACGCTTGACGGTTGCCAGCACACCTTGTTTTCCCTCGGCCACGAGTGCGAACAACGCGTCGTCGGTGTCTGTGTCATTGCTCATGTCTGCACCAACGACGCCGTGCGGCCGGTTTGTTCCGGAGGCAGTCCAGTTCGAAGATCGCGGACCGCAATCGCGCGATCACTCTTCCCTCGATGGACGACAGCGGACAAAGATGGTCGACATGGCAACTTCTCGCGACATCCTCCGGCTGACTGCGTTCAGTTCGGATCCGGCCGGCGGTAATCCGGCCGGCGTAGTGCTCGACGCGCGTGGACTCGACGACTCCGAATTACAATCTGTTGCAGCCGAAGTCGGGTATGCCGAGACGGCGTTCCTCATCGAACCGGTGCTCGGAGGCAACCCGCGCCACAGCCGGATCCGGTACTTCTCCCCTATCGCCGAAGTACCGTTCTGCGGTCATGCCACTATTGCGACGGCCATCGCTCTCACCGAGCGAGACGGTGAGGGAACCTTCACATTCGAAACACCGATCGGACCGGTATCCATCGACACGGCGACCGACGAGGACGGAAGGTCCACCGCGACCTTCACCAGCGTCGAACCGTCGGTCTCGCCGATCGATCACGCCGTGCTGACAGCGCTGCTCGGGCTCATCGGCGTCGATTCGTCTGCGCTCGACGCGCGGTATCCCGCAATGCTTTCGTACGCCGGCAACACTCACCCGATCGTCGTACTTCGTGATCAGTCGACATTCGACGAGTTCACCTTCGATCCATCCGCAATGCGAATTCTGATGGACGCGCAGGGGTGGGCCGGCACGGTGACGATCCTGCATCCCCTCGACGACAACACCTTCGAAGCCCGAAATCTGTTTCCGGTGGGAAACATCGTCGAGGATCCCGCAACCGGGTCCGCAGCGGCATCGACCGGCGGTTACCTGCGCAAACTCGAACCCGCGGCCACTCCGCGGCGGATCACCATCCACCAGGGCCGACACGTCGGGCGTCCCAGTGTGCTCGAAGTCGACATCCCGGTCGACGGCGGTATCTCGGTCACCGGCACCGCAGTGCCCGTCGTCGACGGGCAATAGTCAACCTCAGCGATGAGTTTCTCCCCGCCGGCGGGTCTATTCACCAGAGCGACGTCACAAGAGCATCGCATCGAGCCGGGAGAACATCATGTCTACAATCGCTTCAACCGCACACAACCTCCACCTCACCAAGCCGCGTGCCGTACTCGGGGCCACGGTCATGGCCCTCGTCGCCAACCTGATCCTGTGGTTGATCGGCCTGGCATCGGGCGGATCGTTCGAGATGACAGATCAGGGAAAGGTGGCGAGCGTAGCTCCCGGCGGGGTCATCACACTTACGGTAGTGCCGTTGCTGGTCGGTTTGTCGCTCGCAATGTTGATCGCACTGAAGTGGGAGCCGATCATCCGCATCGCTCAGGTCGTGGGTGCAGTGTTTGCGCTCGGCACCATCGCCCTGACGATTGCCGCGGACTTCGACGCCGCCAGCACGGTCACGCTCGCGCTGATGCACGTGGTTGTCGCCGCGAGCGTGGTCGTCGCGCTCGAGGCCGTACGTCGGTCTCCGTCGAACTAGACCGCGGTAGGCGGCGCGGAATACGTCTCGACGATCTCGGCTGCCACGTCACGCAACTTGGTGTTCGTGGTCTGAGACTGCCTGCGCAGCATGTGAAATGCGGTGTCGGCGTCGATCCGATGGATGGCCATCAGCATGCCTTTGGCCTGTTCGATCGGCGCCCGAGTCTCGAGCGCGCGTTGCAGGGCGTCAGCTACGGCCTTGGCAGATTTGAAACGGGAGAAGTCTCCGATCGCGCGTGAGACTGTTGTCGTGAGAATCTCCATGACTTCCGCGTCGACGCTGTCGAAGGCCGCTGGGGCACGTCCGTACAAGTTGAACGAACCGAGTCGCTGATCCGGCGTGAAGAGCGGCGCCGCGAGAAAGGACTTGATCCCTTCGTCCTTCGCGGCCGCCGCGAACCGCGGCCAGCGATCTGCGCTGGTCTCGGCATCAACGACTACGGTTTCACCGGTTCGAGCCGCGTGCAGACATGGTCCGTCGCCGGCGTCGTATTGCTCGATGTCGACGCGCAGGGTCCGCGAATCGGTGTGAACGGCGGTGTAGGTCTGCCCGGCAAGATCGATGGTGACGCCGATGCTGTCGGCGCCGTCGATGGCGTCGTTCGCGATTTCGACGGCGCGTTGGAGGAGAACCACGAGTTCGTCCTCGTCGCCGATACTTCCCCCGAGCGCTGCCAGCAACTCTCTGACCGCACGTGCCGTCAGCCGAGTTTCCGCAGCCTCGACGGCGACGTCAGCACCCGTTGCCGTCGCATCGTCCGGCAGTACCGACGGCACCGAATCCTCGGTTCTCGGGTCGAAGCCTCTGGGGTCGAAAGCGGTATCCACGACGAAGCATTCTTCCAGTTTCACGGGCACCAAGGAGAGTGAGTTCGGTGACAGACCCCGGCAAACCGCCGAGTCGTCATCGCCATCGATCGAGTGCGACACCGAGATTCCGCCTCGCCCGAGTGTGCTGGCCACGAACCGCGTCCGGACTCAGTTCCAGGACAACAGCGATCTGTGGATACGTCATGCCCTCCACTTCTCGCAAGACCCAGGCAGCACGCTGACGCAGTGGCAGGCGATCGAGTTCGGATTCCAGGGCGTCGAGAAATGCTGTGCCGCAGACTTCTTCGCTCGGATCACGCAAACGGGGATCAGCTTCTTCCCGGAGTTCGTCCATATCGGCGGCGCAGGAGCCGACTTTTCGATAGAAATCCGAGATCTTGCGAGAACAGATCGCGAACAACCAGGTCTTGGTGCTCGAGCGCCGCTGAAACCCCGGAAGTTGGCGCCACGCAGCGACGCAGGTTTCCTGGACGATGTCGTCGACGTCACTCTCGCTCGCGAGCAGTCGACGGGCAAATCGATACAAGTGCGGGCCGTATCGGCGGACGATGACGTCGAAGGCCGCGTGATCGCCGAGCATTGCCGAGTCGACCAGCACCTCGTCACTGAAGTCGGTCAGCAAGCCGTCGAATTGATCTGTCACCGCGCACACTCCTACTAGGGAGCCGTCGCGGGAGTGAGGCCTGGCTATTCTACCGCGTCCACGTCGACACCCGCGGGAGCGCTCTCAGGCTTCGAGTGCGGAAGCAATGACGGGGAGCCCGATAGGCGCCCCACCGTTGATCAGTTTCTCGAGTAGATCCTGATCGAGGTGCTGCTCGACGAGATCAGCGAGAAGGTCGAGTTGTTGTTCTCGCACCGCGGCAACCGCGGTGTCGGGTGCAGCAACAAAACCGGGAACCGCGAGCTCACGCAGCAGGCTGCGCCGAAAGTCGTCACTTTCCAGGAGACCGTGCCAGTGTGTCCCTCGAACAGGCCCTCGCACACTGCCTTCCGGCATACCGCTCGAGTCCGCCAGCAATGGGTGGTCCCCGTTGCGCACGACGCGTCCGTGATGAATCTCGTACCCGGACACCGAGATACCGTCTGCCGTACCGGTCATCTGCGCCAGCACCTTGTCCGGAGCGAACTCGACATCGAGGTCCAGCAGACCCAGTCCCGCGGTGGTCCCTGATCCTGATTCGACGTCGTCGACGATGGAATTACCCAGCATCTGGTAACCGCCGCAGATTCCCAGGACTGCTTGCCCGCGACCTGCTCGCGCGACGATCTCGTCGGCCAGGCCGGTACTTCGCAACCACTCGAGGTCACTCACGGTGGACTTACTACCGGGGATCACCACGAGGTCCGCGTCGCGAATCCGCGACGGATCGGTCACCCACGAAACTGCCACGCCCGGTTCACATGCCAGTGCCTCGACGTCCGTGGAGTTGGAGATGCGCGGGAGCCGAACCGCAGCAACGGTGAGCCAGGCCGAACCGACGGGTGGGCCAGGGCGCCCTACCGGGGCATTGCCGGTGACGCCAAGCGAATCCTCGGCGTCGAGCCAAAGATCGTCGGCAAACGGGATCACTCCGAGAGTGGGTCGACCGGTGAGGCTGCGCAGTTGTTCCAGTCCGGGTTCCAACAGTGCAACGTCACCGCGGAATTTGTTGATCACAAATCCCGCGATCAATGCCTGGTCGCTCGGCGAGAGCACAGCAACGGTCCCGAACAGATGGGCCAGGACGCCGCCGCGATCGATGTCACCGACGACGACGACCGGAATCCGCGCAGCCTCAGCCAATCCCATGTTGGCAAGATCCGTTGCGCGCAAGTTGATTTCGGCCGGTGAACCGGCGCCTTCACAGATCACGACGTCGAACTCGGATCGAAGCGATTCGAGATCTTCGGCCACGACGGCGCGAAGCCACTGCCGATGCTGCATGTAGTCGCGAGCACCCACTGTGGTCATCGCCTTGCCCCGAACGACCAGTTGCGAAGTGCGGTCACTTCCAGGCTTGAGCAGCACGGGATTGAATCGAACACTCGGCTCCAGACCGCATGCCCGCGCCTGAAGTGCCTGCGCACGGCCGATCTCTCCGCCGTCCAGCGTGACCACGGAGTTGTTCGACATGTTCTGCGCCTTGAACGGCGCCACTCGGACGCCTCGACGCGCCAACATGCGACACAATCCGGCCACCAGAACGCTCTTGCCTGCGTCGGAAGTCGTGCCGGCTACCAGCAGAGCGCCGCGCATCTCCGAACTCAAGGCAGGGTGAGAATCTCTGCACCGGTCTCGGTGACCACCAAGGTGTGCTCGAACTGCGCCGTCCACTTACGGTCCTTGGTGACGACGGTCCAACCGTCCTCCCAGATCTCGTAGTCGATACCACCGAGGTTGATCATCGGTTCGATCGTGAAGACCATGCCCGGTTCGATGATCGTCTCGACCGCGGGCTCGTCGTAGTGCAGGATCACGAGGCCGTTGTGGAAGGTCTCGCCGATTCCGTGTCCGGTGAAGTCCCGGACGACGCCGTACCCGAACCGATGGGCGTAGGACTCGATGACACGTCCGATCACGTTGAGCGCGCGGCCGGGCTTGACGGCTTTGATGGCCCGCATCGTTGCCTCGTGTGTGCGCTCGACGAGCAAGCGGTTCTCTTCGGACACGTCACCGGCGAGGAATGTCGCATTGGTGTCGCCGTGTACCCCATTGATGTACGCGGTGACGTCGATATTGACGATGTCGCCGTCCTGGATCACAGTCGAGTCGGGGATTCCGTGGCAGATCACCTCGTTGAGAGACGTGCAGCACGACTTGGGAAAGCTCTTGTAGCCCAACGTCGACGGGTATGCACCGTGGTCGAGCATGAACTCGTGTGCGATGCGGTCGAGTTCGTCGGTCGTGACACCGGGAGCGACAGCCTTGCCGGCTTCCTGCAGCGCGCCTGCAGCGATCTTGCTGGCGATGCGCATCGCCTCGATCGTTTCCGGCGTCTGAACCCAGGGCTCGTTGCCCTCTTTGGCGGTCGGCTTCCACGCGTACTCGGGCCGCTCGATCTTCGAGGGCACAGCGAGGACGGGAGAGACGGTTCCAGGGACCAATGGGGTACGCACAGACATGCAGAACAGCCTAGACCTCGCGTCGCGCGTCAGCCGGATGCACTCCAGTTCCGAAAAACCGGGTCGACGAGAATTCTGACGGGGGTCGACATCGTCTGTCCGAATTCCTCGAAGAGCACATCGCGAGATTCGAAGGTGCCCAGATCGCGGTCGACGAATTCGGAGAAGTCCAAGCAATCACACGAAACAGACTTGCCCCAACTGATCGGAGCGCGTCCGATCGCGTCGAACAGTGTCTCCTCGCCGGTGTTCGTGAACGGTTCGAGCGCTGAGACCACCGCAGGTGAAACGATCTCGGAGATGTCCTGCCAGCGTCCGTCGACCAGAAATTCCGGCCACGCCAGCAGCACTGACTTCGGAATCACCGCATGTAGACGCCGAAATCTCGGGTACCAGAATTCCCCGCGTAGTACGAGACCGCATACTCGGGTGGCGATACCTCGGCGGCGAGCCAACGCTTCGACGATAGCCAGTCTCTGACTGCAGGATCCGCGCTCTCGACTCAATGTCACCGAGACGGGTTGCCGGTCGTCGAGGCCGTACACCGGCCGAATATTTGCAGCGACGCTGCGATGCGCCGACACCAGGAACTCCTGCGCCGACTGGATCGCACCTTCTGCAATGTCCTCGTAGAGGCGGGCCACGTCGTCGTGGCCCCAGTCGAGGATCGGAGTTGCGGCCACATCGCCAACCGACGCGTCGTGGCGGATGTCACCTTTGCGGATTCCACCGAGCAGTACGCACGTCATGTCTCGACCGTAGTGCGCGACCGGAATCGGTGGAGCCTGACAGAATCCCAACCGTGAAGAAATGGCTGTTGTTGATCACCGCGATCCTCACCGAGGTGTCTGCGACGCTGTCGTTGCGCGCCGCCCTCGATCACCCGGCTTGGTACATCGTGGTCGTCGGCGGATATCTCGCAGCATTCACCGCCTTGTCGTTCGTCCTGCGGGAGGGCATGGGACTCGGTGTTGCATACGGAATCTGGGGCGCAACCGGAGTTGTCCTGACCGCAGTATTCGCAACGGCCCTTTTCGGAGATCCTCTGACGGCCACCATGGGCGTCGGGATTGCACTGGTCATCGGCGGAGTGCTGTGCGTCGAACTCGGCTCTCAGGCTGCCGCCGACAGCGGGCCGGCGGACCCAGCATGACCTTCGTATTTCTGATCGCTGCAATTATTTCCGAGGTCACCGCGACGTTGTCACTACGGATGGCGTCGCAGGACGGCAGCGACAAACGATGGCTCGCGGTTGTCACCGTGGGGTATCTCGCCGCTTTCGCCTTCCTGACCCTCGCGCTCGACGCGGGCCTCACCATCGGCGTCGCATACGGAATCTGGACCGCATGTGGAGTGGCGTTGACGGCAATCGCATCCCGCATTCTCTTTCGCGAACCGCTGACCAGGCTCATGATGGTCGGGATCGGCCTCATCGCGGCAGGCGTGCTTCTCATCGAACTCGGTGCGAGTCACTGATCGCTGCACACATCAGTGTAAGGTTTACCTAACTTTGCTCTGGAGGTAGTCCACGGTGCTGATCCCTGCCCTTCGTGAAATCGCCGACGGTCCACAGCTGGACGACGATTCCCACTTACGGGAATCCGACCGCCACACTCCGATGGCGCGCGCCGTCCCGGCGCCGTTCCAACTCACGACTTACATCGTCGAGACCGACCACATCACCCGGTGGCCAGAGCACGCTCACGTCGAGCACGAACTGATCTGGTCCGACCGCGGTGTCGTCAACATGATCATCGACAATCAACTCTGGACCGTCACGCCTGGCGTCGGCCTGTGGATCCCCCGCGGGGTCCTCCACGAAGGTCAGGCAAATCCCCACGTCGCATTCCGCGCCACGCTCTTCACCCCCGAGCTGTGGACTCCCGCCTGGAACGAACCGTGCATCGTGACACTGAGTGAGGCAGCCCGGGCACTGCTGATACACCTCGCCCACACCGGAATGCCTGCAGAACAACGCCTTCGGGCACAGCAGGTTTGTGTCGATCTCCTCACCCCGGCATCGGCACCTCACTTCGACGTACCGATCCCCCGAGATCCGCGGCTACGGATGCTCGTCGACAAAGTGCTGTCGGATCCCGCCGACGATCGATCACTCGATCAGTGGGCTCACGTTCTCAATCTCAGCCGACGTACGGTCACCCGGATTTTTGCCGCGGAACTCGCCTTGAGCTTTGCGCAGTGGCGCACTCTGGTTCGTATGAGCACGGCCCTCGGCATGCTCGGGACCGGAATGAGTGTGAACGCCGTCAGCCGCCGTGTCGGTTACGGGACGTCGAGTTCCTTCATCGCCGCTTTTCGCAAGACGGTCGGCTACACCCCCGGCAATGCGCTCGCCGCTGCCAACTGACTCGAGCCTGACCTGTTGTCGACATCGGCTGGCCCCTTCGCTACACGCACGCGCCCTACATTCACTTAGGTAAGCCTGCTCTCATGCGCGTACTGCGCTGAGTCGTGCAAGCACTTCCCTGATCAATCCCGAGGAGTTTCGCGTGTTCAGATCTGCCCGTCAGAGAATTCGTCCCCAGCGGAGGCGACGAATCGTTGTTGCGCTCATGCTGGCGGCGGCACTGCCTCTGACCGCCTGCACACAGTCGTCATCGGACGCCCAGGAAAACAATTCATCGGCATCCGCCGTCGAGGACGGCGCCTATCCCGTGACGATCAAGCACGCTTTCGGCGGGACCACCATCGACAAGGAGCCGACACGGATCCTCACCCTCGATTCCGCAGCGGCAGACACGGTCATCGCCCTGGGTGTCACTCCGATCGCGATGCAGAAGGACTCTTGGGCCGGCGACGCCGACGGGTTCCTGCCGTGGACCCGCGCCGAACTCGAAAAGTCGGGCCAGACGCTGCCCACGCCTGCGCCGTACTACTCCGACAGCGGCGAGCTACTGTTCGAGCAGATTCTCAATGCCGCGCCTGATCTGATTCTTGCCCCGTACTCGGGCTTCTCCGAGCAGGATTACCAGCGCCTGAGCTCGATCGCCCCGACCCTCCCGTACGACACCAAGCCGTATCAGCCCAGCTCGTGGCAAAACCTCGCCACCGATGTCGGCAAGGCACTCGGGCGTCCCGCTCAAACCGCGGCGCTGATCAAGTCGGTTGAGGAATCGGTCCAGGAATCGAAGGCGAGTCATCCCGAATTCAACGGAGTCACTTTCGCCTTCGGTTCCTACATCCGTGAAGGAGAAACCGAAACCGCCATCTACGGTCCGGACGATCCGCGCGTCAAGTTTGTCGAAAACCTCGGGCTCACAGTCGCTCCCGACGTGGTGAACGGCGCCAAGAACTTTGCCGGCGACTCGTTCCTTTTCGGCATCAGTATGGAAAAGCTCGACACGATCGACACCGACGTGTATCTCGGTTGGGCAAGCGATCAGTCGGAAGTCGACAGCACATTGGCCAACACTCTGTTCTCGCGGTGGCCGGTCATCGCCAACGGCAAGGACCTGTGGATCACCGACAATCGCCTGACTGCAGCGACAATGTACGTCAGCCTTCTGAGTGTTCCGTGGGCGACCGACGAACTCGTGCCACAGTTGACCGAACTGGTCGCAAAATAGCAGCCCGCTCGGTCTGATCAAGCAACTGAAGGCCACTCACCGCGAAGTGTCGCGAAAACCACGGTGTCGGTCCACTCGTTCTTGATCCACGCGTTCTGCCGAAAATGTCCCTCTCGCCTCATACCGATCCGCTGCGCGAGTCGCGCCGAGGATTCGTTTCTCGAATCCATTCGCGCGACCACGCGGCGCAATCGGGGTGTCGCGAACGCGAGGTCGATCAGAGCGGTCACTGCTTCCGTCGCGAATCCTCGGCCGCCGAACTCGGGCGAAAATGCCCACCCGAGTTCGGCGGTGTGCTCGACTTCGGCTGTGCAATCAGATTCTTCGACTCGCCAAGCACTCACGCTTCCGACGACCCGGCCCCCGTACTCGACAACAAGTGCCACCGCGCCCGATGCCAGGTCGCGGCGAGACATTCTGGTCTGCACGGCCTCCCGAGCCTCCGCGAGACTCCAGGGTTCGTTGAGCAAATATCGGCATACGTCGCTGCGCCCGTAGAAGGTGAGAAGATCCCGGTGATCGCCTGGGCGGTAGGTACGGAGCACCAGCCGGTCCGTCCGGATCACACCCGGTGCAGGCCTCATCGCCACACCTACGTCCGCCATATCCATGCCGTCACGGTAGGTTCTTTCGAATTCGTAGGCGAATGAATATCGCAATGCTGTGCAGCGCTCAATGTTTGATTTGCCCTCCGACGGGCTACTTCACCACCGTAAAAGGTCGGGACAGGGAAATATGCCAGGCTATTTCGCGCTTGAAATCTAGGGGCGGTCATGTCCGAGGATTCACTGGTAAAGCAGGGTGTGGCAAAAGGAAGCGCGCTGGGCGGAGCCGTTCTCCTCATCACAGTCGGCGTGCTCGAAATCCTCCAAGGCATCTCGGCGATATCGGAGGACGACGTGACAGTCGTCGGCCCGGAATACACGTACCAATTCGACCTCACTTCGTGGGGATGGATCCACCTCGTACTCGGTGTGCTCGTCACCGCTGTCGGAATCATGCTCTTCACCGGCGCGACGTGGGCACGGGTAGGCGCGATAGTCATCTGTTCTCTGTCGATCCTCGCGAATTTCCTGTGGCTACCCCACTCGCCGTGGTGGTCGATCATCATCATCGCGCTCGACGTATTCGTCATCTGGGCCGTCGCGACCTGGAATCCCGAGGTCATCTGAGGTCACCCGCCGAATCATCTTCGCAGTTCAGCATTTCAACTGTGCGCCAGTAGTTTCCGTCCCGGGAGGACCATCATGGCAAACGGCACGAGCGACGGACCACTCCAGGAGGACGAACGTGCCGAACTAGCCCGGTTGCGCGAAGAGGTAGCAACACTTCGCGAGCAGACTCCCAGCGCCCGCGAAACGACCGTCGAGAAAGTCTCCCGACCACCTCGACATGGGCTGCGGTGGACCGCGGTGACAATCCTGCTGGTGCTGGTCGCACTGCTCGCAGTCTTGTCGGTAACCACCCGCTTCGTACGTAGTCAGATCCTCGACACGGACCGCTACGTCAGCACGGTAGCGCCACTGGGTGAGAATCCAGCCGTGCAAGCGGAGATCACGAATCAAGTCACGGACGAGATCTTCGATCGCGTCGACGTCGAAGGGCTCACCACCGAGGCACTCACGGCATTGACGGATGTGTCGAATCTCGAAGCCAACGCGCCTCGCGTGGACCAGGCGTTGGTGGGTTTGGCCCCGGTGATCGCCGGCCAGGCGAAGAGTTTCGTCCACGACACAGTGGCCTCGCTCGTTCGGACGCAGCAGTTCGAAGACCTTTGGATTCAGGCGAACCGAGCGGCGCACAACTCCCTCGTCGCCGTCATGACCGGAAACTACGGACCCGACTCGGTCGAGGTCGACCAGAGCGGAACGGTCAGCATTTCACTGAGCACGATCATCGACCGGGTGAAAACGGCGCTGACCGACCGCGGCTTCGCTTTCGCAGACAAAATCCCGTCCGTGGACAAGGAGTTTGTTCTCTTCCAGTCCCCCGAGCTGGTGAAGGCGCAGCGAGCCGTCTCGGCACTCGACAAGGTCTCGGCGGTGCTGCCGTGGTTGGGAATTGCTTGCGCAGCAGCCGCTGTCGCCGTTGCGCCAACCGGTCGCAGGCTTCGTACGCTGTCCCTGGTCGGACTGTCGATTGCGTTGGGAATGCTTGTTCTTGCGATCGGAATTCTGATCGGGCGCGCAATCTACCTCGACAGTGTCCCTACCGATATCCTCTCGCCAGACGCCGCCACCGCTGTCATCGACACAGTTCTGGTTCCGCTTCGGACGAGCCTTCGCGCGGTTGCGGTCCTCGGTGTGGTGGTGGGGCTCGGCGCCTACCTGATCGGTGGGTCGTCGTCGGCGATCGCCGTTCGTCGAGGCTACGGGCAGGCGTTGGACTTCGTCCGGCATTCTGCAAGCGGCCGAACGCCGAATCAGGTGGAGCGGTGGGCCAATCAGCTTCGTGTCCCACTGCGCTGTGCCATCATCGGCATCGCCGCCCTGTTGCTGCTCTTCTGGCGCTACCCCACCGGATTGGTCGTTGGTTGGATCGTCGTCATTGCGCTCGTTGCTCTCGTCGCACTGGAAGTGTTGGTTCGTCCCGCACGCGCCGCCGCGCAGGACGCCGGGCCTGACGACGGCGGAACCGACGACGCCAGGCCCGGGGCAGAAGATACGAAAACTACGCCAGCGCCTTTGCCTTGATGGCCTGGAATTCCTCTTCGTTGATCGCGCCTGAGTCGAGAAGCTCTCTGGCGTCGGCGATCTGCTGAGTCGGCGATTTCCCGGCGACCTTTCGAATGTAATCACTCTGCGCGTGTATGTGCTCTTGAGCGGCTTCCATCGACCGCCTCGTCATTCCGTCATTCTTGACGACCACGTAGATCATCGCGGACAGGAATGGAATGACGAAGAGGAATATCATCCACAACGCCTTGGCCCAGCCCGAAGTCTCGTGATCACGGAACAAGTCGGTGATGATCGAGAACAACACGCTCAAGTACGCCACAAAGGCAAAGCAGACGAAGATGAACCAGAAGAATTCCCAGAAGCCTTCCATGTCAACGCTCCCTGTACTCGGTTTTACACATCAGGAGTTCGGGAGGCTGACGTTCCGCGCCTGAGCTCCTGCATTCGGCCAGAACTCCCTGGTCCAAGGTCATTTCAGTATGCGCCGACGATCCCCGTTCCGGCTACAGCTCGAGAGAGTTCAGACTCGCCGACCGCTCATCCATTATCGGAATCACGATTCTCCGATCCGAGATCTCTTGTCTGGCCGCTTTTTCGACCAGAAGAGGCACGAAGTCGCGGATCCGACATCCCGCAAAACGCTGGTGAATTGTTCGCACTCTGTTTTCGATCTCCGGTGGAGGAACGGCGGGATAGCGGGAAATGAGGCGAGTGATCACCCGCTCGACGTGGAGCAACTCTTCGTCGCCAGTCATCCATTAATGGTCGTCCGTCCAGCCGAGCACGTCAAGACTCGGAAAGGGTTCGAAAACAACACGATTCGGGTCTCGATTGCGAAGAGAATAGGTTCACCGAATATGGGGCATACACATAAGGGCGGACGGTTCCCCGCGCGCTCGCGTTGCGCTCATGATGCCAGGGAGTGGAAGTGGGAAAGAACGCTCGGATTCTTCACGACGACACCCCGTCGACCCTTACCGACGACGCGCCGCCCGTGGCAGAAAAGCCGATGAAGAACAAGGTGTACCGCCGCAAACTCAAGCCGTTGCACGGCGAACTCGTGGCTTTGCAGGAGTGGGTCAAATCGTCTGGAGCCAAGGTCTGCATCGTATTCGAAGGTCGAGATACCGCGGGGAAGGGCGGTGTCATCAAAGCCATCACCGAGCGAGTGAGTCCGCGAGTGTTCCGGGTCGTCGCGTTACCCGCCCCGACCGAGCGAGAGCATTCGCAGATGTATGTCCAGCGCTACGTCCCGCATCTTCCGGCTGGCGGTGAGATCGTCATCTTCGACCGAAGTTGGTACAACCGTGCCGGTGTAGAACGAGTAATGGGCTTTTGCACCGAAGAACAAGCACATCAATTTCTCCAGCTCATTCCGACCGTCGAACGCGCGATCGTCGAATCGGGAGTCATTCTGCTCAAGTACTGGCTCGAGGTCAGCGAAGAACAGCAGCTCTTACGTCTGCAGAGCCGGATCGACGACCCTCGAAAGATCTGGAAGCTGTCGAATCTCGATCTGAAGTCGTTCAGTCATTGGTACGACTACTCGCGTGCCCGCGACGAGATGTTTCGCTTCACCGACACCGGCTGGGCGCCATGGTATGTCGCAAACAACAATGACAAGAAACGCGGACGACTCAACATCATCAGCCACATTCTGAGTCAGATCCCCTACGAGCCCGTGCAATCCACGGACATCACCCTGCCGAAACGGCAGAAGGCTCACGGCTACCAGACGCCCAAACAACCGCTGCACTGGATTCCGACCCGGTATTGACGATCGCCAAGGAAAGGATGTGCGGTCATGAGCCCCACGCCGTGGCATGCGCAGAGTGGCGAATCAGTCGTGTCCGTACTGCAGTCGGACCCGGAGCGCGGACTGCAGTCGGATGAGGCCGACCAACGGCGACGACGCTACGGGTCGAACGAAATCACCTCGACGCCACCGCCGTCGACGTGGTCGATCGCGCTGTTGCAGCTGAAAGATCCGATGAACTTGATGCTCGTCGCCGTGGCCGCGGTCAGCATCGCCATCGGTGAAGTGCCGACAGCAATCGTGGTGGCGGTGCTCGTCGTGCTCAACATCGTCCTCGGAACTCGACAGGAGTTGAAGGCACGGGCCAGCGTCGACGCCCTCGCCAAGATGCAGACGCCCCAAGCACGGGTCATTCGTGACGGGAACCTGATTCAACTCGACGCTACCGAACTGGTGCCGGGTGACATCGTCCAAGTCGAGGCAGGAGACATCATCGCTGCCGACGGACGGTTGCTCGCCACCACCACCCTGGAGACGCAGGAAGCCGCATTGACCGGGGAAAGCGCGCCGATACCGAAGGACCCGAATACGCTGAACAACGAGGATATTCCGCTCGGAGACCGCAGCAATCTGGTCTTCCAGAACACCTCGGTCACCCGCGGCACGGCGACCATGGTGGTCACCGAGACCGGGATGCAGACGCAGATAGGCCGGATCGCGTCGATGTTGTCGGCGGTCGCCCCTGGCAAGTCGCCACTTCAACGTGAATTGGACTCTCTCACCAAACTTCTCGGAATCATCGCGTGGACGGCAGTGATCGTCATCGTCGTCATCGGGCTCCTTCGTGGGCAGGACCTGACTACGCTTCTGCTCCTTGGTATCGCAATGGGAGTGTCCGCGATTCCGACCGGCCTGCCAACATTCGTCCAGGCGATGCTGGCCTACGGTGCCCGTCAACTGGCCGACGCCAAGGCCGTCGTGAAGAACCTGACCGACGTCGAAACACTCGGCGCGACCAGTGCAATCAACTCGGACAAGACCGGCACGCTGACCATGAACCAGATGACCGTCCGATCGCTGTACGTCCACGGCCGTTGGTACACGGTCGAGGGCGAAGGCTATGCCAAAGCGGGAAGGATAACGCAGGTTGCCGGCGAGGCGCCGCCCGACTTCACCCTTCTCGCATACGGACTGTGTCTCGACAGCGATGCAACGGTTTCCGATTCCGGGGAAGTTGTCGGCGACCCGACCGAGGCCGCGCTCGTGGTGCTCGCGGCAAAGATCGGTGCCGACGCCCCACTCACCAGACGGACCTACCCGCGGGTGGCGACGGTTCCGTTCGATTCCGCGTACAAGTTCATGGCCACGTACCACCATCTCGAAGTCGACGGCGTAAGTCAGTTCGTCGGATTGGTCAAGGGCGGACCCGATGTCGTCCTCGCTCGGTGTTCTTCGGCCTTTCTCCCCGGCCGTCGGCAGGTCCCGATCGAGGAAGTCCGAGACGAACTCACGGCAGCAAATCAGTCCATGTCCGAAAAGGGTCTTCGGGTGCTGGCATTCGCGGTCAGACGCCTCGACGGACGGGAAGACGCTGTCGTGGCCGACCCCATGTCCTTTGTCGAGGACCTGACGTTTGTCGGTATGGCAGGCATCATCGACCCGCTGCGTCCGGAGGCGGTCGATTCGGTGCGAACCGCACACCGGGCCGGCATCGAGGTCCGCATGATCACCGGCGACCATGCCATCACCGCCGCAGCGATCGGTGCCGAACTCGGACTCGGCCCGGGCTCGGTGGGCGGAGGCGAGTTGCAAGCGATGACCGATGAAGAACTGTCGACCGCGTTGCCGAACCTGCACGTGTTCGGCCGCGTCACTCCGCAGGACAAACTTCGCTTGGTCGATGTCATGCAGAGCGGTGGCGCCGTCGTCGCGATGACCGGAGACGCGGTCAACGACGCCGCCGCGTTGAAGAAGGCAGACATCGGCGTCGCCATGGGCTCGGGCAGTGAGGTGACCAAACAGGCGGGCAAGATGGTGCTCACCGACGACAACTTCGGCACCCTCATCACCGCGATCACTTTGGGCCGCAACATCTACGGAAAAATCGTCTCGTACATCCGCTACCAGATGTCGAAACTCTTCTCCTTGGTTCTCCTCTTCCTCGCTGCGAGCATCTTCAATATCAACGAGGGTGTGGCACTGACGCCACTGATGGTGCTGTTCCAGCACTTCTTCATCACACTGTTCCCCGTCGCCGTGATCATGCTCGACCCGCCGCCACCGGATCTGATGAACAAGCCTCCGCGCGATCCCAAGATGCCGATCGCACATCGAAGCGCAGTCGCTCAGTGGCTCGCGTACGGTGTCCTGCAATTTGCCGTGACACTCGCGGCGATGCTTCTCGCACCCGGTGAAATGAGTACTTCCGATGCGAATGTTCCCATGACCACAGCATTCGTAGTGCTCTCTCTCGGTTCGATTCTCGCGGGGCTTACCATGCGGCGTGATCCCGAGTCCGGCGTGGTTCCACCGGTTCTCGGTGCCATCAAGATCTTGACGATCCCCACGGTCGTGACCGTATTCGCCGTCGAGGCGGGCGTCCTCCAGGACCTCCTCATGACAACCTCACTGACCGGCGCCCAGTGGCTCGCCTGCCTGGGTTGGTCGCTGATCATCCCGGTTGTCGTCGAGTTGGACAAGGCAATTCGACGCCGCCGCCTCGCACAGGCACCTGCGCCCCTCCCTGCGACCACCGCGGTTGCCCCCGAGCGCGCCCGTTCGCTCCACTGAGGGAGGACAATCAAACGATGATGTGGGCGGAGAGTCTAGGTCGGCTACCGGGCGTCGCGACTGCCCGTGGGTATCGCCGCGAGTGGTTGCGAACAGACGTCACTGCCGGACTCGTCTTGACTGCCCTGCTCATCCCGGCAGGCATGGGCTACGCCGAGGCCGCCGGGTTGCCTGCGTACGCCGGGCTGTACGCCACCATCGTGCCTTTGCTCGCCTACGCGGTAGTCGGGCCCTCGAAAATCCTTGTACTCGGACCTGATTCGTCACTGGCGCCGCTGATTGCCGCCGCGGTCATACCGCTGGCAGTGGTCGGCGATTCGGAGAATGCGCTTGCACTAGCCGGTGTTCTCGCCATTCTTGTCGGACTCATCCTCGTGATCGGCGGATTCCTTCGTCTCGGCTTCGTGACCGAACTCCTCTCGAAACCGATCCGCCTCGGCTACCTCAACGCCATTGCACTCGTCGTCGTAGTTGGTCAGATTCCCAAGCTGCTCGGATTCTCCGTCGACGCGTCCGGTCTACTCGGTGAAATCGGCGGAATCTCAAAGGCCCTGGTGGGTGGCGACGTCGACCCCCTCGCTGCCGCCATCGGTGTCGGTTCGCTAGTCGTCATAGTCGCCTTCCGGCTCTGGGTACCTGTTGTTCCCGGCGTTCTGGTGGCCGTTGTCGCGGCCATAGTCTTGTCCGCTGCCGCCGGTCTCACCGATGACATCGGCATGGTCGGCGCACTGCCGGAAGGACTCCCTCTCCCTTCCGTCGGTGGAGTCACCTGGCAGGACGTCGGCCATCTGATCGGGCCCGCCGCCGGTATCGCATTGATTGCCTTCGCCGACACCGGCGTTCTCTCGCGCACCTTCGCCGCCCGCCACGGCGAGGACGTGAACGGCAGTACCGAAATGAAGGCGATCGGTGTCGCGAACGTGGCCGGCGGGCTGTTCGGCGGGTTTCCGATCTCGGCGAGCGGGTCACGAACTCCGGTAGCCGAACAGAGTGGGGCGCACACACAATTGGCCGGCGTCGTCGGGGCGCTCGCGGTCCTGGTGTTCGTCCTCGTCGCTCCCGGACTCACGGCATATCTGCCCGATGCAACACTGGCCGCCGTCGTCATCGTCGCCGCGTGTGCACTGATCGACGTGGGCGGCATGGTCCGCATGTGGCGCATGAGCACCGTGGAATTCGGCCTCGCCGTCGCGGCGTTTCTGGGCGTCGCCCTGGTCGGTGTGCTACAAGGCATCCTTGTTGCGATCGGACTGTCCTTCGCAGCGGTCATCGCGCAGGTATGGCAGCCACATCGAACCGAACTCGTCGAGACGGGCGAACCCACCGGATTCCACGACATCGAACGCCATCCAGATGGGCATCGCATCCCCGGCCTGGTGTTGGTGAGGTTTGACGCGCCACTGTTTTTCGCGAACGGCGAGATCTTCGACGAATACGTTCGCTCCGTCGTCGCCAAGGCGCCAGATCCGGTCGACTGGGTGGTTATAGCCGCCGAACCGATCACCGGACTCGACACAACGGCAGTCGACGAACTCGTCGATCTGGATACATTCCTCGAAGGCAAAGGAATTCGGTTGGCATTCGCAGAGATGAAAGGTCCGATCAAGGATCGACTCATCCGATTCGGAGTCGGGGATCGATTCGATTCGACGCACTTCTACCCGACCGTCGAAGCCGCCGTGAACGCATTCCGCACCCGAACCGGCGACTGACAAACGCCAGGCAGTCGGGAACCGTGGCTGCATTGGGTACCGTTTGGTATGGGATTCACGACGGACAATGTTCCGGCACGCCGTATCGCTCAGGTCGCCGGCGTGGGCGGTATCGCCGTCGGCGTTGTCTCGCTGATCGCGTTGTACTCCACCAAGCCGATCAACCCGTTGATCGCCGTGGCCTCCTTCGTCCCGATACTGCTTGCGGTCACACTCGCAGCGTCCCTGATATGCCTGGTCTTTCGCCGCTGGATCCTGCTGGCGATCTCGGTGGTACTGATTGCGGTGGGCGCGTCGGTGATCAGTCCACTGTATGTGGCAAACAGTTCCGAAATCGACGGGCCGACTCTGCGCGTAATGCAAGCAAACCTTCTCTTCGGGCAGGCAGATCCCGCCAGTTTGACTGCGACGGTGCGCGAGAAGGCAGTCGACGTCCTGACGGTTCAGGAACTGACCACATCACTCGAAGGCTCTCTCAGAGATCAAGGACTCGAGCAACTGCTGCCGCATCACTACTTGGTACCGGACGAGGCCGGCGGGGGTGGCGCCGGTATTTACAGCCGTTATCCGCTGACGGACACTCGGGAATTGAACGGATTCGGACCGACCAATCTTGTTGCCGAAGTAGGCTTCTCGACTCCGTTCACCCTTCTGGCGGTTCACCCCGGACCGGCGTACGTGACCCCGCCCGACGTGTGGACTGCCGAGCTGAGCACTTTGCGAAACGCGCTCGACGCTGCTGCCGCCGAGGAAACCGTCATCGTCAGTGGCGACTTCAACACCACATTCACGCACAAGCAATTCCGTGACCTCCTCGATGTCGGCTACTCCGATGCCGCAGACCAATTGGGAGTAGGCATCGTGCGCACCTATCCGGCGGACAAGAAATTTCCCGCGATCGTCGGCATCGACCATGTACTTCTGCGGGGCGGACAGGCGAAGTCACTCGAGCGGATCGACATCGAAGGTTCCGATCACTTCGGCTTGATCGTCGACGTGGCGATCCCCAACTAGTCGGAGAGCACCCGACCCGCGCGAACGCGTTGCGGATCACCCGTGCTTCGGCATGCTTCGACCCGACACATCGATCGTCCGATGCAGGTGATGCGGCGTACGCAGGACGATCGACCGGTCCACCACGGATACGCCCGGAAACTGTTCGGCGAGATAACCTTCCAGACGCTGCACGTCGTCGATCGAGCGCAGCCACACCGCCAATGCGATGTCGTAGCTGCCGATCGTAGAAGCAACAAGCCTCGCCTCACGCAGGTGCGAAAGGCGCTGAGCAATTGCCTCCTTTCGCCCGTCGAGACGTAAGAAGTACCAGGCGTAGACCGGCCAGCCGGAGTAGGGCCGAGCAATCTCCGTGCGGACGACCAGTCGCCCCGTCGACAGCTCGTGAGAAAGGAGCGCCCCAGCGCGAGCCGGCGTGACTCCGAGGGCCGCAGCGAGTGCCGAGACGGTGACACGTGGTTCGCGAGAAAGAATGTCGAACAGCTGCGACTGTTCCTCTTCGCCGGCGCGTACACCACGAATCTTTCCCGCCGGGGCCGACTCGAGCGCGGCAATTTCTTCCGCATCGAGAGCACGTAGACGCCAGTTCCTCGCGTCGGAGTTCGCCGAGGACACGATCTGAGTTCGCATCGCGGTGATCATCGGCAAGGATTGTGTTCGCTCCAACACGTACCTGGACAATTGATCGAGGTCAGTGCAGGTGAGCGTGACGAGCAGATCCCGATTGCCGGTTGTGAGATCGACTGTGAGAACTTCGGGATCGTGCGCGATCTGTTCGGCAACGCTCATGGTCTGTGCCGGTGCGCATTCGATCTCGAGAAGTGCGGTCGCCGACACGATGGGTCCACCACGGTACGCAGCGATCCACGCTATGCCTTGCGAGTGCAGACGCTCCCAACGCCTGGTCAGGGTGACCGGGTCGGAACCGATCGCGCGTGAAAGCTCGGACCACGACGCTCGCGGCCTGATCTGCAGTGCGTTCAACAGCCGAAGATCGTCGTCCTTGAGCATCTGATCCTGCACCGAGGACCTCACTTTCAAAAGAATGCTGCACCGAAACAGGATCGAAACGCGTCGATCCTAACTTCATCACATCAATAGTCCACCAAATCCTGAGCCTCGAGAACCCTTACTTCTTGCGTTCGTTCGCCCCCTCGAGAAAGACACCGACATGACCGAAGCATTCCCTGTCTCGCATGACGATTCCCCAGTCAGCGATCAAACCGCGACGCAAAAAGTCGTTTTTGCCATGCGGTCGCCACGGCTGTGGATCGTGGTGATTCTGCTCCTCGGGCTTGCGGCAGGCGCGCAACTGATCGGCCCCGCAGTGATTCCCGTCGGCGCTGCCGCCATCACGATCCTGCCCATGGTGTGGGGACTGATTGCCGGCGGTGTCGTCTCGAGCCAGAAGTGGAAACCACTCGGCCTCGACCTTCAGGCTGCGGCCTCGGCAATCATGGGCCTGGCTGTTCTCTTGCTTTGTGCAAGGTTGTCTTTCACCATCGGCCCGAACATCCAATTGTTGTTCGAGGCGGGCCCCGCACTGCTACTGCAGGAATTGGGGCACTTGTTCGGCACTATCGCTCTCGCACTCCCGCTGGCGGTACTCCTTCGGATGGGGCCGGCCACCGTCGGAGCAACCTTCTCCATCGACCGCGAGGGTTCCTTCGCGATGGTCAGCGAACGCTACGGCCCCGATTCCGACCAGTACCGTGGAGTCCTGTCGATGTACGTCTTCGGCACTCTGTTCGGTGCCGTGCTGATCAGCCTGATTGCGTCACTGGCTACATCCTTCAACATCTTCGACCCCCTCGCATTGGCGATGGGTGCCGGCGTCGGATCCGGCTCGATGATGGCTGCCGCTGCCGCCAGCGTCGTTTCGGCGCACCCCGAGATGGCCGACCAGGTACTCGCCGTGGCGGCCACATCCAACATCATCACCGGCCTCCTCGGCGTGTATGTCGGCATGTATGTCGCACTCCCCCTTGCTGATCGAATCTACGGCGCACTCACCAAGCGCTCGAAGACGACCAGCGAACGGAAAGCCGACACTGCCCCACGAGCGGTTGCGCCGAGCGTCACCGTGCCGCTGACCACGATCGTTCCGATTCTGTTCGTCGGTGGGGTCATCGTCTCCTCGATCGCAGCGGGTGGCGTATCTCGATCGATCATCGTCGGATACTTGATCCTCACCGGATTGTTGCTCCTGGGCGTCGGCGTGGCCCGCCTGACCCGCGGCAAGATCGCGGCGATGATCGCAATCATCACCATCGGCGCCTTGGCGACAACACCGTGGTCCCCCATCGGTGATTTCGTCTCGAGCACCGTCGGGACTGTCGACTTTCTCTCGATCTGCACCCTCACCTTGACTGTCGCAGGTCTCAGCCTCGGCAAGGACCTTCCCTTGCTCAAGACGATCGGCTGGAAGATCGTGCCCGTCGGAATCGTCGCGATCCTCGCCTCTTACCTACTTTCCGTGGTCGTCGCGGAGTTCGCGCTGGGCCTCTGGCACTAGAACTGCACCCGAAAGCGCTGAGAACCAAAGATGTTGAAAGGAACCAATACCCATGTCCATCGCTGACACCCGCACCCGCACAGACTCGGTTTCGAGCACGATCGAGAAGTGGGCATCACGCCTCATCGATGTCAGCCACACGATCCATGCTCACCCAGAGCTGGCATTCGAAGAGCATCGGGCATCCGCCCTCTTGGCGGACGCCGCACAGGAAGCCGGCTTCACGGTTACTCGCGCCGCCTACGGCCTCGAGACGGCATTCGAAGCGGTGCGGGGCTCCGGCCCTTTCCGCGTCGTCGTCTGCGCCGAGTACGACGCCCTTCCCGACATCGGTCATGCGTGTGGACACAATGTCATCGCCGCTGCCGGACTGGGAGCAGCGATCGCGCTCGGAGAGGTCGCGGAGGAACACGGCCTGACCGTCGTCCTTCTCGGTACGCCGGCCGAAGAACATGGCGGCGGGAAAGTCTTGCTGCTCGAACGTGGCGCATGGGAGGGCGCGGCGATGTCGATCATGGTCCACGGCGCTGCAGGTGAAGACGTCAGTTGCACCGTCACCGGAACGCAGGCAGTCGACCGGTTCGACGTGACCTACACCGGACGAGCCGCACACGCGGCCGCTGCGCCACACAAGGGCATCAACGCAGGCGACGCCGCCACGATCGCCTTGGTCGCCATCGGACTCCTCCGTCAACAACTTCCCTCCGACGTCAGGCTGAACGCCTACGTCGAGCACGGCGGCGAAGCAACAAACATCATTCCGGCCTCGACGTTGGTGCGAGCGGAAGTTCGGGCCGCAGAACTCGACGTGCTGTTGGACGCCAAACGTCGTATGCTCTCCTGCTTCGAGGGCGCAGCTGTGGCCAGCGACTGCTCCTGGTCGACCGAACGCGCCGAACCGCGCTACGAGGAGCTTGTTCAACATCGCGTGCTGGCGACGATCTGGGACGAGGAGATCGCGAGCCTGGGCCGCACCGCGGCCGCCCGAACTCCCCTGACCGGCGGCTCGACAGACATGGGCAACGTGTCGAAGGTGGTTCCCTCGATCCACCCGATGATCGCGTTACGCGGCGTTACCGGAGTTCCTCACACGATCGAGTTTGCCGCTGATGCCCGCTCCGCAGCGGGCGACGAAGCTGTTCTGCACGGAGCAATTGCAATGGCACGCACTGTGATCCGAGCCGCCACCGGGGACTCGCGCTCCAACCTCCTGACGATTACGGCCCAGCGCGAGTCAGGAGCGACTACCGTCACGAGCGCCGAATGAGCACCACCGGCGTCTATGTTTCCGCGCTCGAATTCTTCTCCATCGGCATCGGGCCCTCCAGTTCACACACGGTCGGTCCGATGCGAGCCGCCCGCACTTTTGTCGGCGAGCTCTCCGACGCCGGCTTGACCGCGTCGGTCGACCGAATTCGCTGCAATCTGCACGGCTCTCTCGCCGCCACCGGAATAGGGCACTGCACTCCCGACGCGGTGATCGCGGGACTTCGTGGGTTGGATCCTGAAACGTGCGAGCCGAACGACATTCACGGGCGCTGGGCCGAGCTCTCGGACGGCGGATCGGTGAAGCTCGTCGGCGGCTCACTCGGGCACGTTGTGTTCACTCACGAGGACATGGTGTTCGAGCCGCTCGTTCGCCGTCACGGGCACCCCAACTCGATGACACTGACCGCCTTCAGCGGTCGCGAAATCGTCTGTACGAGTACATATCTGTCGATCGGTGGCGGATTCGTACTGCGTGCCGGAACGGAGACGCAAGCAAGCGCGCATTCGATCAACTCACGCTATCGAACCGCGAAAGAGCTACTGGCGGAATGCGGCTCCGGAACTATCGCCGAACTGGCACTGTCGGACGAAATCGCGATACACGGCCAGGATCGGGCATTCACCGGCATCGACGCGATCTGGTCCGCGATGCGCGACTGCATCGAACGCGGCACCCAGACCGAAGGTGTATTGCCCGGGCGTCTCGGAGTTCGCCGAAGAGCACGGTCTGCGAACATTCAACTGGAACAACGTAACTGCGCACCCTCCTCACGCGAGTGGCTGACCGTCTACGCCATGGCGGTCAACGAAGAAAATGCAGCAGGTGGCCGCGTGGTAACGGCTCCGACGAACGGTGCCGCAGGAATCGTGCCGGCAGTGCTATACCACCACATACGTGCGGCGGGCGCCGGTGTTCACGACGTTCGAACCTTTCTCCTCACCGCTGCCGCAATCGGATCGATCATCAAGGCGAATGCCTCGATCTCGGGCGCGGAGGCGGGGTGCCAAGGCGAGGTCGGAGCTGCCTGCGCGATGGCGGCAGCCGGCTTGTGCGCTGTCATGGGCGGATCACCACGACAAATCGAGAATGCCGCTGAGATTGCCATGGAACACCATCTGGGGCTGACCTGCGATCCGGTTGGTGGCCTGGTCCAAATCCCATGCATCGAACGAAATGCCGTAGCCGCCTCGACTGCAGTCACCGCAGCTCAGCTCGCATACCTCGGTGACGGGACGCATGTGGTGAGCCTCGATACCGTCATCGAAACCATGCGCCAAACCGGAAACGACATGTCCGTGCGTTACAAGGAAACAAGTGAAGGCGGGCTCGCCGTCAATGTCGTCGAGTGCTGAGGGGGATGTCGACGGCAGCGGCGAGGGCGGGCGGACGCCGTCGCAGGAAATATCATCCTCTCGAACGATGAAGTCCGGTGTACCGATTTCTACACTCGGTGACATGACTTTGTGGACGGTGACCAGATGATCGCTCATCACGCTGGAGGAATCCCACTGCACAATTCTTCACGGCACAACACTGCGGGGCCGTCGCGCTCGACGCAGTCCTCCGGTCGCAAGATCGCCGCGTTGATCGCGTTGGTCGCCGGATTCTCCGCTGCCTTCGTTCTCGCCCCGGGCATGCTGACGAGTAGGCCGGGTGATGGGTACGCAGACCAGGGAGAACTCGTCGAGACGGTCCGCGCCGCGTTCGTCGAATACTGGAGTTCCGGTGTCCAAGCCTTCTCGCCGAGCTTGGAGTCCGCTGTCGACTACTGGCTGCGGTACCACGTGGCCAAGGCCGTGATCGCGGTAATCCTGCTGACGGTTCTGCTCGCACTCGGCCGGATGCTCAAGGCGTCGTTCGTGAACGCCGGCCCTCTGACGGCTGGAAAGAAACTCGCATTCGCCTCGGCGGGAGGGCTGGTCACGCTCCTCGCGATGTTTTCCTCGGTACTCGTGATGGCAAATATCCAAGGTGTCGTTGCACCCTTCTCTTCGCTGATCTCGATGTTGCCCGTGGCCCAGGCGGATGGGGCACTTGGCGACACTGTCGGGCAGGTCCGCCAACAGCTCGCTCAGTCGACGGGCACCGGAAACCAGCAAAGCCCTGTCCTCGAACTGATGATCAGCGACTTCGCGCGGTATCACTTGGCCATGGCGGTGATCGCGCTGATCGCGGCAGCAATATCACTGACCGTGACTGTGGTCGTGTGGGCACGCTTCGCGAGAACGGCGCGATCCGAGCGACGGACGAGATTCGTGTCGGGGTCGATCGGTCTTCTCACTGCACTGTTCACGCTGGGATTGATCGTTGTCGGCGTAGCAAATATGGGCACCGCGGCAGACCCGGCACCCGCGCTGGCGGCGTTCTTCGACGGCGGAATCTGACCCAAGCCAAGGGTTCAGGCCAGGGTTCCGTAGTCCCCCGGTACCGGTTGAGGAGGTACCTGGGGACTGCGTCTGCCGTACCCGGGGTCGATGTGTGAGTGCCCTCGGACGGGCAGAGTTCGACTCATGAAAACCGGAGCAAGACGCATCCTGCTTGTCGGCCTGTGCAGCGCCATGGTTGTCGGAGCTGTAATCAGCTGCAGCACGGACAAATCCACAGACACATCCGACAAGATCATGGACTCGACCATCACCGACCAGCTCGATTCGATCGTCGACGCAGCGGTGAATTCGACCGGGATTCCCGGTGCGATGGTGGGCATTTGGGGGCCCGACGGCAACTACGTCAAGGTTGCAGGAGTCTCGGATACGGCAACCAAAGCGCCGATGGAAACCGACTTCTACCACCGGATCGGCAGCGTCACCAAAACATTTACCGTGACCGCCCTGCTGCAATTGGTCGACGAGGGAAAGATCGGTCTCGATGATCCGATCTCCAAGTACGTCGACGGCGTCATGGAAGGTGATGCGATCAGCTTGCGTCATCTGGCAGGAATGCGCAGCGGCCTCGTGGACTACACGACGTCCGAACAGTTTGTGATGGAATATCTTTCGGATCCCCGCCGAACTTTCACACCGGAGGAACTCGTCGGATACATCAAGGACCTCCCACTCCAACTTCGACCAGGGACCACCGTCGACTACTCGAACACCAACACTGTTCTGCTGGGCATGGTGATCGAAAAGGTCTCCGGCTCAACACTGTCGGACGTCATCGACACCAAGATCACGACACCACTCGCAATGGAGCACACCAGCTTTCCCACCACCAACGCGTTCCCGACACCACACGCTCAGGGGTACACCAACCAAACGCTCGACGAATCCGTGACCGCGGCGACGGACTGGAATCCGTCGTGGGGCGGCGCCGCGGGTGCAATGATCTCGTCGTTGGACGACATGCGCATCTGGGTTCCGGCGCTGGCCAAAGGCGATCTCCTGACCGACGCCACTCAGAAGCAGCGCCTGCAAACCGTGAGCTTGAGCGAAGGGGACGACAGCTCCGGCTACGGACTCGGTTTGTTCAACAGCGGCGGCTGGATCGGTCACAACGGAAGCCTGCCCGGCTACAAGACAGTCTCGGTCTACTTGCCCGAGAAGGACACAACCCTGGTCGTCTTCATCAACACCGACATCGACGGAGAGACCGACCTGACCAGTGCTTTGATGGTGCCGATCACCAAGTTGATCAGCCCGGGCAACGTCTACGGCTGATCACCTCGGGTCCGATCCACAATTCGGACGAAAGTGACATCTCGGGTTTCGATCTGTCGATAGGCTCGACCGTCGACAGATCGAAACCCGAAAGAGGCACTCATGGGATCGTTGAACGACTGGCTTCTCGACAGCGACAGCCCGCTCGTGGGGATTGTGGGTGGCATCCTACTGACGATCGCAATGCTCTCCGGCGGTTCAGGCATGTAACCCACCGCTCCCGATATGGCTCCGCACAGCGGTGGACGTTCAGTGCGTGATCCAACGAACATGTTCGTTACGAACATGTTCGTGTACGGTGAAATCATGCCCACTCAGCCAACAAGTCCGTCGAGCCGTCGCAATCGTCCGGCCAAACCCGCTCTGACACGCGAGGGCATCGTCAGTACCGCGGTGGAAATCTTGCGGTCGGAGGGCTTGCAGAAATTGACGATGCGTCGACTCGCCCTCGAACTCGACACCGGGCCGGCATCGATGTACGTGTACGTGCGCAATACCGCCGAATTGCACGCCGCCGTTCTGGAAACACTTCTCGGAGTGGTCGACCTCGCCGAAAATTCCTCCGACACTTGGCAAGCTCGCCTTGAACGGGTGTTGACCTCGTACACGGCCGTGCTGTTCGATCATCCCGGTCTCGCCCAGTCGGCACTCGTTTCCCGACCCAGCGGAGTTCACTACGTACGCCTGCTCGAGCGCCTGCTGGCATTGCTCGAAGAAGGCGAAGTCCCTCCAGATCAAGCCGCGTGGGGCGTGGACTTGCTACTGCAGTACGCGACGTCCACTGCTGCCGAACACTCGGCGCCGAACAATTCCGCCGACGCGGATGCCCGATGGAGCGCGTTGACCGACGCAATCCAGAACGCAAACCCGCAGACGCACCCACTCGTCGCAAGACATGCAACAGCTCTACTTGCCGGTGAACCCTCGGCGCGCCTCTCCTGGGGATTCCGCACGCTCATCACGGGCATCGAGAACACCCCACTCACTTCTTAGGAACCCACCATGAACCAGTACCCCATCGCAATCATCGGCGCCGGCCTCGGTGGCCTCACCCTCGCCCGAGTCCTCCATCTCCGCGGAATCGATTCGGCGGTATTCGATCTCGAATCCGGACCGACAGCCAGAACTCAAGGCGGGATGCTCGACATCCACGAAGACTCGGGTCAGATCGCGCTTCGTGCCGCCGGCCTCTATGAGGAGTTCCGCGCCCTCGTTCATCAAGGCGGGGAAGAGACACGCGTCCTCGATCGAAATGCCGTCGTGCACCTGAGCGAGCAGGACACCGGAGACGGCGACCGCCCGGAAATCGACCGCGGCCAGCTCCGTGACCTACTGCTCAGCTCAATTCCGAAGGAAACTATCCACTGGGGAGCCAAGGTCCGCAGTGCTCATCCGTTGCCGGATGGTCGACACGAAGTTCACCTCGCGGATGGAACCCACTTCACCACCGATCTCCTGGTCGGCGCCGACGGTGCGTGGTCGAAAATCCGTCCATTGGTTTCAAACGACACTCCTGCGTACACCGGAATATCTTTCGTGGAGTTCGACCTTCACGACGCCGACAACCAGCACGTGGATGCCACTGAAACCGTCGGCGGCGGAATGATGTTCGCACTCAGTGCCGACAAGGGCTTCCTTGCCCACCGTGAGACCGACAACAGTCTGCACATCTATGCCGCCCTGCGAGTTCCCGAGAGCTGGGCAGCGAGTGTCGACTTCTCCGACGATCACATCGCGAAGAAGGTTCTGCTGGAACACTTCTCGGACTGGGACGAGTCACTGCGTTCACTGATCGTCGAAGCCGACAGCTCGCTGACCCCTCGCCCCATCCATGCCCTTCCCATCGGCCACAGTTGGAGCCGTACTCCCGGGGTCACTCTGCTCGGGGACGCGGCACACGTCATGTCGCCGTTTGCCGGAGAGGGTGCGAACCTGGCAATGCTCGACGGCGCGGAACTCGGCCAGGCGATCGCGTCGCACAGCAGCACGGAGGAAGGGCTAGCTGTCTACGAAGAGCGACTCTTCCCACGCAGCGCCGCGGCGGCACAACAGTCCGCTGATGGACTGGACATGTGCTTCGGCGAGAACGCACCCCAGGGGCTCGTGGACATGTTCACCTCACTCCCGTGACCTGACAAACTCGGATCAGGTCGTCACGTCCACGTGGGCAAGCGACGAGGACAAACCGCGATGGGCTTCAACTTGATCGAGTAGTTGGTGGGCTTTCTGCTCAACCACGGACACTGCATCGGCACCGGCGACCCAACGACGTGGGGGTAGCGGCGAATCGACAAGTGCCACAAGTGCCGCGGCAAGTTTCACCGGATCCCCGCCCTGGGCACCGTTCATACTCTTCCACGCTTCGACGGTCTCGCCAGTCCGAGCGTCGTAATCGTCTATCGACAATTCCGGCCAGACCGACGACGCACCCTCGACAAGCAGTTCGGTCCGGAAGAATCCCGGCTCCACGATCATCGTCCCGATTCCGTACGGTTCGACATCGAATTGCAATGATTCCATCCAACCCTCCAGCGCAAACTTCGACGCCGCGTAGGCTGCGCAAAACTCCTGACCAACCAGGCCCGCAAGCGAGCTGACAGTCACGACACGTCCACTCCGTTGCCTACGCATTACCGGCAACACCGCCCGTGTCACATTGATCGGCCCGAAAAAGTTGGTCTCCATCTGAGCGCGAAGTTGCGCCGGACTGACAACCTCGAAGAACCCGGCGTAGAAGTTTCCGGCGTTGTTCACCAGTACATCGATTCCACCAAATCGTGCAACTGCCGTGTCCACCGCAGCATATGCGGCTTGTTCGTCGGTGATGTCCAAGGCAATCACCAACAGGTCGTCATGCTCACCGATCGCTGCAGAAACACGGTCCGCATCACGCCCCGTTGCCACCACCGCGTGCCCGCCGGCAAGAGCCGCCTGAACAATGTCGACTCCCATGCCCCGGCCTGCGCCGGTTACGAACCAGACTTTCTTGTCACCCATGTTCACTGTCCTCCCGTTTGATGGAGTCCAGTACAGAACAGATTCCACGGGCCTGGGAGTGCCTATCGTTCCCGGTAACAGCAGACCCCCTCGACGCCCCTCCTACTCGCGAAGAGTCGTCAAGAAGGCAATACGGTCACCACGGTAGAGCGAACGAACGCGCTCGATCGGCACACCCTCCGGATCGACGGAGGTCCGGTGCAGCAGAAGCATCGGCATCGAGGTCGTGGACTCGACGAGGGTTGCCTCCCGCGGTGACGCGAGCACCGTCTCGATCCGTTCGGTTGCGGAGGCGAAGACCACGCCGATGGAACGGATAGCCGCGTACAGCGACGTCGTCGCATCGAAAGCGTCGAGCATCTCACCGAACCTGCTGTCCGGCAGGAACGTTGATTCGAGTCCGATCTTCTCTCCGTCGGCGAAGAGAACACGCTCGAGATGAACGACGCTGTCGCCCACCTCGATACCCAACTCCGTGGCGAGACCGTCGTCGGCCGACATTCGTTCGAACGTCACAACCTTACGACTGGGTACTCGCCCAGCGCTCAGAGCACCTTCGGTATAGGAACGAATCGATAGCGGCTGAACCAACTTCGGACTCGCGACGACAGTGCCCCGTCCCCGCCGCTCGATTCGCCCTTCGACAAGAAGATCACGAAGCGCTTGACGGACCGTCTCGCGAGCGACTGTGAACCGCGCCGCCAATTCCCGCTCGGACGGGACTGCGTCGCCCTCCTCGAGCCCACTGAGAATGGTTTCGATCTCGGTGCGCACCCGGTAGTACTTCAACTCCGGTTCGATCACGACGCTCGAGGTCCCCGGCCCGGTGGACGTCTGCTCATTCATGGCGCAAGCGTACAAGAATTCGGTCTATACCAATTGTTAACCTGGAGTTCGTCTCGATTCCCCCTATTGGTCTAGACCAAACGCCACTATCTCTACATGCGAATTTTGATTGTGGGCGGAGGGATCCTCGGAACGGCGCACGCCGACGAGGCAATCCGTCGGGGACACGACGTCATCCATCTCGAACGTGAGCCCGAAGCCCGCGGTGCCACGGTACGGAACTTCGGCCTCGTCTGGGTATCCGGGCGAGCCCCGCACGAACTCGAAGCTGCGCTGCGCTCGCGCGAACTGTGGGCAGACCTTGCCGCCCGTGTCCCCGGCGTCGGATACCGCCCAGCCGGCTCCATCACCCTCATGCGCACCGAGGAGGAGGTCGCGGTCGCACAGGAAGCGTTCTCTCGGCCGGACGCCGACAACCGAGGGTTCGCGCTTCTGGATCCCGACGCCGTTCGCGTCGTCAACCCCGCGCTCCGGGGCAAGTTTCTCGGCGGACTGCACTGCACGCTGGACGCCGCTGTCGAGTCACGGCAAGCGCTCCCCGCCATCCGTTCTTACCTCGAATCCACCGGCCGTTACACCTTCCACGCCGGAACGGAAGCCCGCGAGATCACGACGACCACCTCCGGCGCACACATCCGCGACGACCACGGTCGCAGCTTCGACGCCGATCTCGTGATCGTCTGCCCCGGAGCAACACTCGGCGGATTGGCTCGCGATCTCGCCGGCGATCTCCCGTTGCGCCGTGTGCGCCTGCAGATGATGCAGACAGCCCCACTCGGCGAAAAGCTCACCACCGCAATCGCTGACGGTGACAGCTTCCGCTACTACCCGGGTTTCGCCGGATCTGCCCTCGATCACCTCCGTACAGTACAGCCGCAGGAACCGACTGCCGAGGAGCACCGCATGCAACTCCTGTGCGTGCAGCGCTTGCACGGCGGTCTGACCATCGGCGACACCCACGAATACGAGGAGCCCTTCGACTTCGACGTCGACGAGGCGCCCTATCGCCATCTGTCCGGAGTCGTGGAAACACTTCTGGGACGCGATCTTCCGCCAATCGTCAAGCGTTGGGCGGGCGTCTACAGCCAGTGCATCGACCCCTCACAACTTGTTCACCGCGCACAAGCCGCCGACAACGTCTGGGTGGTTGCCGGCCCCGGTGGCCGCGGTATGACGCTCGGCCCGGCACTGGCGGAACAAACCGCCGACCAGCTCGGTCTCTGAATCTCTCCGACAAGAAAGACTTCTCATGTCTCCGATCACCCTTGCCGTTCTCGACATGGCCGGCACCACCGTCGCCGACGACGGACTGGTTCTTCGCGCCTTCGCAGCCGCCGCTGAAGCCGGCGGACTGCCCGCCGAAGGCCCGGAAGCCGACGCTGCTCGCCAGTACGTCCTCGACACGATGGGCCAGTCGAAGATCGTCGTGTTCCGGGCGATCTTCGGTGACGAAGACCGCGCCCAGGCCGCGAACGCCGCCTTCGAAACCACGTACGACTCCCTCATCGACCAGGGCCTGGCCGAGCCGATCCCCGGCGCCGAGAAAGCCATCACCACTTTGCGCGAGGCCGGCATCAAAGTTGCCTTGACCACCGGGTTCAGCCGATCGACCCAGGACAAACTCCTCGTCGCGCTCGGCTGGGAAACCCTCGCCGATCTCACCCTCTCCCCCGCCGAGGCCGGTCGCGGTCGACCGTACCCGGACCTGATTCTGACTGCCCTGCTCAAACTTTCGATCGACGACGTCCACCAGATCGCCGTACTCGGCGACACGTCCAACGACGTGCTCAGCGGCATTCGTTCCGGCGCATCCATCGTCGCCGGAACTCTGACCGGCGCACACGACGAGCAACAGCTTCGCGACGCCGGAGCCACCCACATCGTCCCGTCCGTGACGGAGTTCGCCGAACTCCTCACCCACTCCTGATCTCACCTCCGAAAAAGGAATCGTCATGCGTCTACGCCCGAGCATCGCTGCGGCCGCTCTCGCCGTGTCCGTCCTTTCGTTCACCACTGCCTGCGGTGGCACCGGCACTGCTGCCGGATCAGACACCGAGACCGTCACCGTATACAGCGCCGACGGCCTGTCCGGTTGGTACAAGGGAAGATTCGACGCCTTCACCGCGCAGACCGGTATCGCCGTCAACCTCGTGGAAGCCGGATCCGGCGAGGTCGTCTCCCGCGTCGAAAAGGAGCAGTCCAACCCACAGGCAGACGTGATCATCACGCTGCCCCCGTTCATCCAGAAGGCCGACGCCCAAGGTCTGCTCGAGCCCAGCGGAATCGACACCTCCGCCGTTCCTGCCGGAGACAAGGACGACGCCGGCAAGTACGTACCCGTCGTCGAGAATTACCTCTCGTTCATCGCCAATCCGACTGCATCACCCGCCCCACAATCTTGGGACGATCTGCTCACTGACCAGTTCAAGGGCAAGTTGCAGTACTCCACGCCCGGCCAGGCCGGCGACGGTACCGCGGTGCTCTTGCTGCTCCAGCACCTGATGGGTAAGGAAGGAGCACTCGACTACCTCGGAAAGCTCCAGGCCAACAACGTCGGACCCTCGTCTTCCACCGGAAAGCTCCAGCCCAAGGTCAGTAACGGAGAGCTGCTGGTCGCCAACGGTGACGTCCAGATGAACCTCGCCTCCATCACCGACGACGGATCGAAGTTCGACATCTTCTTCCCCGCTGGAGCCGACGGCACTCGCACCACCATTGCACTGCCCTACGTGATGGGCCTCGCCAAGAGCGCACCGAGCAGCGAACAAGCCAAGAAGTTGATGGAGTTCCTGCTCTCCGAAGAATCCCAGAAGACCGTCGCCACCGATGCACTCGGCGTATCGGTCCGCGAGGACGTCCGAAGCGCTGCCGGTGAATCCACCGACAAGAACACGCCTTCCGGAGTTCTGCAGGGCGTCAACGTGTGGACCCCGAACTGGAACGACGTCCTCAGCTCGCTCGACGCCGACATCGCCGCTTACCAGAAAGCCACCGGGAGCTGATCATGGCAAGAACCAGACTGGGGCGGACGCTCCCCGAGACCGTCGGCGTTCACGGAGCGATCGAACATTCTGCTCCGGCCATCACCTTCGATCGCGTCAACGTCGCCTACGGCCGCGGGAAGACCGCAACCCATGCACTCGTCGATTTCAATCTACGAGTGGCGCCGGGTGAAACTGTGGCACTGCTGGGGCCCAGTGGATCCGGCAAGTCGACCGCTCTGAAGGCCCTCGCGGGATTTGTCCGCCCCACGTCCGGTTCCGTCAAGCTCGGCACCCGAGACATCACCAATCTGCCTCCCGCACAACGCGGTATCGGCGTCGTCGTTCAGTCGTACGCTCTCTTCCCGCACATGCGAGTATCCGAAAACGTAGCCTTCGGACTCCGAGCCCATCGCGTGCCGCGGTCGGAGATCGGCCCTCGCGTGGCCGAAGCCCTCGACATGGTCGGGATGTCGGCGTACGGAAAGCGGCTTCCCCGTGAACTTTCCGGCGGTCAACAGCAGCGAATCGCCATTGCCCGAGCGTTGGCAATTCGCCCTGGAGTACTCCTCCTCGACGAACCGTTGGCCGCCCTGGATGCTCAACTTCGCGAGAGCATGCTCGGCGAACTGGCGAGACTGCGCGCAGCACTACCTGACACAGCCATGCTCTATGTGACGCACGATCAGAGTGAAGCCCTGGCGCTCGCAGACCGAATCGCAGTGATGCGCAACGCCAGACTCGCGGACATCGACACCGCTGAGGCCTTGTGGAAACGTCCGCCGTCCAGCTTCACCGCGGCGTTCCTCGGGGGTGCCAACCTGCTGCCCTGCACCGTCACACGCGTCATCGGCACCTCCGCGCTGGTCTCGATCGGTGGCACGCCGTTCACTGCTCACGCCCCGCAGCCCGAGATCGGGCACATCGAATGGGAGTCCGACATGGACGCCTACCTGTGTGTTCGTCCACACGCGGTAGCCGTAACCGGCCTCGGCGCACGAGGATCATTCCCGGCGCGCATCGTCTCGAGCGTCTGGCGCGGTTCCACGACGCGTCTGACGCTGGCTGTACGTGGCCTCGACGATGTCCGCGTCGACGCGGATGTTCCAGGGCACGACGAACGACCGGTCGACACCGAAGTGGGCGTCGTCCTGCCCACGGACGGCAGTGTCCTGGTTCCGGCGGATCGCCACCCATGACGACAACCCTGGAACGCCCCGAAACCGCTGCGCCCCAGCACAAAGACCCGATCGCGTGGCGCCGGATCGGCTGGACGCTGCCACCACTGCTTCTTGTCCTCGTGTTTGCTGTCTATCCCACCGCACGTGTCCTCACGGAATCTCTGAGCACCGCAGATGGCACCGGGTTGTCCACGTGGTCTTCGGTGCTCGGTTCGGAACTGTTCAGAACCGCGCTCTGGCGGACCATCCAAATCGCCGTGGCGTCGACCCTGGGTTGCCTGATCCTGGGAACCTTCCTCGCCTTGGTGCTTGCCTTCGTTCCGTTCGCCGGATCCAAGGTGGTGGGGCGATTGATCGACACGGTGCTCGCCCTGCCGTCTTTCCTGATCACGCTGGCGTTCACGTTCCTGTACGGGACAGCCGGCGCCGTCAACGCCTTGATCGTCCGCATCACCGGCGATGCGAGCGGCCCACTGAATTTCCTCAACACTCCGTTCGGTGTGATCGCGGCCGAAATCACTTTCTTCACACCCTTTGTCGTGCGTCCGCTATTGGCAGCGTTCACCCAGATTCCGCGTGAACAACTCGACGTGGCAGCCAGTCTCGGCGCGTCACCCGTCCGAGTTCTGCGACAGGTGGTGATGCCGGAAGCGTGGCCGGCCCTCCTGGCCGGTGGATCGCTCGTGCTTCTGATGACGCTGAATGAATTCGGCATCGTGCTCTTCACCGGGGCTAAAGACGTCGTAACTCTGCCGGTCCTCATCTACACCCGCGGCATTGTCACCTTCGACTTGCCCGGCGCGGCAGTGATCGCGACGGTCCAGGTCGCACTCTCACTCGGCCTGTACTGCCTCTACCGATTCACCTTCAACAGATTGATGGGAGGCAGCCGTGCTGCTGTGGACACGAAGCTCTAGGGCCCTCGTACTCGGATTCTTCACCCTGGTCGTCGCGGTGGTTTTCGTCGCACCCATCGCCACCGTCGTCGCGGCTGCCTTGGCCGGATCGTGGACCGGTCCACTTCCGTCGAATCTCGGCGGCAAGAACTTCTCCACGGCGCTGTCCGACGAGAACTTCGCCAGCCTGATCGTCAGTTTGCAGACTGCATTCATCGCGGGGGCATTGGCATTGATCGTAGGAACGTGGGCCGCGCTGGCCTCGCGTGAGGCACCGATGTGGCTGCGGCGCATCACCGATGCCGTATTCCATTTACCGATTGCGGTTCCGTCGGTCGCGATCGGCTTGGGTCTGCTCATCACTTTCAACGAGCGCCCGCTACTGCTCGGCGGCACCAAGTGGATCGTGATTCTCGCTCACACGGTTTTGGTGCTCGCCTTTGCCTTCAGTTCCGTATCGGCCGCGCTCGAACGGCTCGATCCCGCCTACCGTCAAGCTGCCGAATCACTCGGCGCCGGCCCGGTGCGGGTGCTGACACGGGTAACGCTACCGCTGCTGCTCCCAGCGTTGGGTGCGGCCGCCGGGCTTTCCATCGCACTGTCGATGGGTGAGCTGGGCGCAACGGTCATGGTCTACCCGGCGACATGGAAGACCTTGCCGGTCAGCATCTTCGGACTCACCGACCGTGGCCAGGTATTTCTTGCCGCAGCAAATACGACACTGCTGCTTGCAGTCACCCTGGTCGCCCTCATGGTGGTCGGCAGAATTCGTCGGCGCTGACCTTGCTGTGCGCCTTTATTAACCGCCGGGGGTTAATAAAGGCGCACAGCAGGGGTTTATCCCTTCCGCAAGATGTACCGCTGAACCTTCCCACTCGGGGTCTTGGGCAGGTTCGGAACAAAGTGCACCGTGCGCGGGTACGCGTGCGCGGCGAACTTCTTCTTCACCAACGTCTGCAGTTCCTTCTCGAGTTCGTCGTCGCCGTCGACGCCTTCGCGAAGAACGACGAACGCCTCGAGAACCTCACCACGCAACTCGTCGGGCATGCCCACCACGGCGGCCTCGATGACGTGCTCGTGCATGACCAGCACGCTCTCGACGTCGAAGGGACCGATGCGGTAGCCCGCCATGATGATGACGTCGTCGTCGCGCGAGGAGAAGAAGAAGAATCCGTCCTCGTCCGTCATTCCCGCATCACCGGTGATGTACCAGCGGCCGTCTTCGCTGAATCGCTGCTTCGTCTTCTCCGGCGCATCGACGTACCCGGTGAACCACATCAACGGGCTGTTGTGAGTATCGATCGCCACGCGGCCCTGAGTGCGGGCCGGTGCAATGTCATCCGAATTGTCTTCCAGCACAGCGGCAGACCAACCCGGCAACGGACGGCCCATGGATCCGGGACGGACATCGTCGCGAAGTCCGTCGGCCCAGGCGTTGACAATGAACATGCCGTGCTCGGTCTGGCCGTAGTGATCACGGACCTCGACGCCCAACGAGTTCTTCGACCACGCAACAACATCCGGAGTCAAGGGCTCACCGGCCGAGGAAGCGCGGCGCAGCGAGATGCCTTCCGGAACGGGAGCCTTGTCGGCACGCAGACTGCGGTAGACGGTCGGAGCGGCGGCAAAATTGGTGACACCGAACTTCTCGATGATCTGCCACGTCAGCGGCGCGGAGAATCCGGCGTGCAGCAGAAGGCTTCGCGTGCCGGCGGCAAGCGGGCCGAGCAACGCGTAGTACAGCCCGTACGCCCAGCCCGGGTCTGCGGCGTTCCAGAACACGTCGTCCTCTCGGACGTCGAGGCCGAACTCCTGGTAGGCGTGGAACGAGGCGAGCGCGCGCACCGGAACCGGCACGCCCTTGGGTGTTCCCGTGGTGCCACTGGTGAACAACTGCACCATCGGTGCGTTGCCGCCGACTGCCTGAGCAGCGCCCTTCGGGTCTTCGGCATCCTGAGCTGCGACAAGTGCGTCGAAGTCCAACTCGTCACCGGCCGCGCCGCCCGCGACGATGACCTGCCACGCTGCGTCGGCGGGGATGTCCTCTCCCGGCGCGAGCTTCTCGAGCTGATTGGCGTCGGAAATGACCACCTTCGCGCCGCTGGCCGTCAAGCGGAAAGCGATGGCCGGCGAAGCGAACGCCGTGAACAAGGGCACGTGGACCGCTCCGCGGCGCCAGATTCCGAGGAGCGCGACCACCAGGTCCGCAGACTTACCCATCAAGGTCGCGACGTTGTCACCCGGCTCGACTCCGAGGTCGGCCAGAGCTGCCGCGAAACGCGCCGACTGCTCACGTAGATGACCGTAAGTGAGGTCCACCGAGCTAAGGTCTGCCTCGACGACGGTGAATGCAACGCCATCCGCGGGATGCCGATCGCAGAGCAATTCTGCGGCGCTGGCATGCGGGGTGTCGTACTGGTCCAGCAGCTCGCGCACCCGTGCGGTGGGATCGGTGCTCATCAACTTGCTCCTTATCGATCGTCGTATGGTTGGCCCGACCGGTTACGTTGGTGGCTCGTCATACGTACTGTTCACCCCCTATGATCTAGCTCACAAGAGAACTTCACTACCCCCAGAAAGGGGTACCTGCGTGAACCGACATGCTTCGTCACTTCTGCGCCCCCGCGACGGGGACGCAATGCGAGGTGAACTCCGCACAATCGCAGCTCAGGGCGTTGTTCCCGTGCTGTTCGGAGGCGAGGTCCAGGACGGAACCCTGCACCTGAGCGAATTCGTCGGCACCCGCACCAACAACCTCAAGGGCTTGGCCATCCCGCCGCGCTCGGGCATGGGCGGACGCGTCGTAGCCCAGGGTTCACCGATCACCGTCAACGATTACGGCAATTCGCAGTCCATCACTCATCACTTCGACCGTCCTGTTCTCAGCGAGGGCCTGCATTCGATCATCGCCGTTCCGGTCATGGTTTCGGGAAAATCGCGCGCTGTGCTCTACGCCGCGATCCGCGATTCCGCTCCGTTGGGTGACCGAACAGCAGACGTCATGGTCGGCGCATCCCGGCGTCTCGGGATGGAGTTCGCCATCCGCGACGAAGTCGATCGTCGCCTGCAACTACTGCAGGCCGCCGCCGCGACTACCGCCGACGGTATGTCTTCGGAAGAGATCCGCGGAGTCCACGCCGAACTACGCAGTGTCGCCCAGACCGTCACCGACACCGACTTGCAGACCAAACTCCGCGGACTCTCCCAGCGTTTGGCCAACCTGCTGCGTCCTACCGCCGACGCCGAATCCGACGTCACGCTCACCCCGCGTGAAGTGGATGTTCTCTCTCAGGTCGCACTCGGCTGCACCAACATCGAAGCCGGCCAACGGCTTTCCCTTCGCCCGGAAACAGTCAAGAGCTATCTGCGAAGCGCGATGGGAAAGCTGGACGCGAGCTCACGCCACGAAGCCGTGGTGACCGCCCGGAGGTTGGGACTGCTCCCCTGACGGGTCAGTAGCCTTCAGGCAGGGCGGTGAGCATGTCGCGGGTGACTGCGACGGCGTTGTCCGAACTTCCGCCCCGCACAACCAGAGTCGCGAAGGCCAGGTTCCCGCGATAGCCGACGAACCACGCGTGCGATCCCCCTTCGACCTCGGCTTCCCCGGTCTTGCCGTACACCTCACCCTGATCTTCGACGCGTTCTGCAGTACCGCTGGTGACCACGAGTCGCATCATTCCGCGCAGGCCGTCGACCATGGCGGGCGAGATCGCCGGGCGCTCACCGTCGATGGTGGTTTCGCGCCCTGAAATCAGTTGCGGCACCGGAGTCGAACCGTTCGCGACCGTCGCCGCTGCCATCGCCATTCCGAACGGACTGACCACGACCTTTCCCTGACCGAACCCGTCTTCGGTCCGCTGCACCAGGTCCGACGCCGGCGGCACCGAACCGGAATCGATCGGCAATCCCACCACGTTGTAGTCCGGGCCGATGCCGAACTGCGCTGCGGCAGTGGTCAACGTGTCTGGTTGCATCTCGCTGGCCAGCTTGGCGAAGGACGTGTTGCACGAACGCGCGAAGGCCGTTGCCATCGGCACCGTGCCGAGTGAGAACTCGTTGTAGTTGGGGACGCTGCGCTCACCGATCTCGATCCGGCCAGGACATGGCACCATCGTGTCGGGGGTCGCCTGACCGGTCGAAATTGCGGCGCCTGCCGTGATGATCTTGAACGTCGAACCGGGCGGGTACTGACCCATCGTCGCGACCGGTCCGTCGCGGTCTGCTGCCTTGTTCTGTGCGACAGCCAGGATCGCCCCACTCGACGGTTCGATGACCACCATCATCGCCTGATCCTTGTTCACGTTCACGGCACGCTGAGCAGCGATCTGAATGTTGCGATCCAAACTGATACTGAACGACGGAACAGGTTGCGGCGCAGTCTCGGTCAGCACATCGGTGTCGACGCCGTTCTGGTTGACCGTGACGACACTCCAGCCGGCTTTGCCGTCGACCTCGTCGATGATCGTCTTCTTGATCTGCCCGAGAAGGTCGGGCGCGAACTCCGGGTCCGTCGAGACGAGATCCGATTCGTCCGAGACAGATACTCCCGAGATGGCTCCCAGTTGCGCCGATACCTGGTCGTAGTCGTCACTGCGCAGGCGGGTCACCAGATAGTCGCCCTTGACGGCCGTCGAGGATTCGGCGATCGATTGACCCGTCAGCGAAGAATCGAACCGACCGAGAACACTTGCGAGACTGTTCGCGGAACCGATGATGTCGTTGCTCTTGGAGCGATCGAACTTCACTCGGTAGACAATTCCCGGCACCAGGACATCCGTGCCCGAATGCTCGTTGACCCGCGCTCGCGGCGCCGCGGTTGCCCGCAACGACATCGTCTGCTTGTCACCGAGGCGCGGGTGAACGTCCGTCGAACTCCACCGGACGGACCAGTCGCCGTCCTTGCGTCCCATCTGCAGCTCGCCGTCGTACGTCCACACGCGGTCCTTCGGAAGGTGCCACTCGTAGGTGTAGCCGACCGTCGCAGTGTCACCGTTCATCTTCACCGACGTGGTCTCGGCAGTCATCGACTCGGCCTGGAGCGCATCCCAGGTGTCACTCAATACAGGACCCGCGGAATCAGGCCGGTCCGTCAGTTTTGCTGCCTCGTCGATATCCCTGTCACCGAACGCACTCAGGAACTGCTGCGCGACGGGCTCGGGGCCGGCGGGTTTCGGAGTACACGAACTGATCCCCACCGCCAAGAAAATCACGGTGCAGGAGGCCAACAGTTGGGCCGAGCGACTACGAGAGAAATGCCGAGTGTTCATCGAGCCCCATAGTAGGGCGACAAATGCTCCACCCAGCGTAGGCGCGACCATTGCACGCAGCTTGTACGGTCAGTCGAGCAGCACCGTCGAGAAGGTCGCGACCTGTCGGAACCCCACCCGCGAATAGGTCGACCGCGCAATCGTATTGAAGCTGTTGACGTACAGGCTCGCAATGCGACCGGTCGCCATGATCGACTCCGCTACAGCCGCTGTACCGGTCACGCCGAAGCCCTGCCCACGAAATTCCGGGTTGACCCACACACCCTGGATCTGGCCACAGCGAGCAGACATCGAACCGACCTCCGCCTTGAAAACGACCTGGCCGTCCTCGATGTGCGCCCACGCTCGACCAGCGGCGATCAGGCTAGCGACACGGTGCCGGTATCCGCGCCCACCGTCGTTGGCACGCGGGTCGACTCCGACCTCTTCGATGAACATCGCGATCGCGGCAGGCAGATAGATCTCGAGTTCGTCCGAGCGAACCTGCCGGACCAGTGGATCCGACGGGCACGCCAGCGGCTCGGAAACCGCGAGCAACGGCTGTTCGGGGCGAACCTCCCGCGCAGTTCCCCAGTCGAGCTCGAGCATCTCCCACAGCGGCAACGCCAATTCGGCGCGGCCGACCACCGACGAGCACATGCGCGGAATCCGACAGGCACGGTCGGCGAATGCCCGAATGTCATCCGGATCGCCTCGAAGCGGAACCAGGTTCGCCCCGGCAAAGCACAGTGAGGACAACGGCCCGCCTCGACTCCACAGCTCGCCGTGAATCATTCGTGGGTCGACGCCGCATTCTTCGACGCGCGCGGCAATCATGCAGGCCGCCACCGGATCGGCGTCGAGTACCCGTCGGACGTCTTCGAGATCTCGACTTCCGACCTGCTTGGCTCCGAGGAGTTTGAGCATCCGTCAACCCCCTCGACTCGACTGCGCGTCCACGAATATCACTACCCGATCATGATGCACTCAGATTGCCACGAACCTGACACCGACGGGGAAGATTCATCCGGCAATCACTCAACTCACGGTGACGACCGGCGCACCCTCCGAGGCGTCACCCTCCATGCTTTCGGCAATTTTCATCGCCTCTTCGATCAACGTCTCGACGATCTGCGCCTCGGGCACCGTCTTGATAACCTTGCCCTTGACGAAGATCTGGCCCTTGCCGTTGCCGGACGCCACACCGAGGTCGGCCTCACGCGCTTCGCCCGGTCCGTTCACGACGCAACCCATGACTGCCACGCGCAGCGGGATCTCCATGCCTTCGAGGCCGGCGGAGACCTCGTCGGCAAGTGTGTAGACATCGACCTGTGCACGGCCACACGAGGGGCATGAGACGATCTCGAGCTTGCGGGGACGCAGGTTCAGAGACTGCAGAATCTGGTTACCGACCTTGATTTCCTCGGCCGGCGGGGCCGAGAGCGAAACCCGGATCGTGTCGCCGATACCCTCCGCGAGCAGCGCACCGAAGGCGACCGCGGACTTGATCGTGCCCTGAAACGCCGGCCCTGCCTCCGTGACGCCGAGGTGCAACGGGTAATCGCATTTGGCGGCGAGTTGGCGGTAAGCCTCGACCATGATCACCGGATCGTTGTGCTTGACGGAGATCTTGATGTCACCGAAGCCGTGCTCTTCGAACAACCCGGCCTCCCACAGCGCGGACTCGACCAACGCTTCGGGCGTCGCCTTGCCGTATTTCTCCATCAACCGAGGATCGAGCGATCCCGCGTTGACACCGATACGGATCGGAATGCCTGCGTCACCGGCAGCCTTGGCCACCTCTTTGACACGGCCGTCGAATTCCTTGATGTTGCCCGGATTGACGCGCACCGCAGCGCATCCCGCATCGATTGCCGCGAAGATGTAGCGCGGCTGGAAGTGGATGTCGGCGATAACCGGGATCTGGCTCTTCTTCGCAATGATCGACAACGCGTCCGCGTCTTCCTGACGCGGGCAGGCGACACGGACGATGTCGCAACCGGACGCGGTCAGTTCCGCGATCTGCTGCAGCGTTGCATTGACGTCGTGCGTCTTCGTGGTGCACATGGACTGCACCGAGATGGGGAAATCGCTGCCCACACCTACCGTGCCGACCTGCAGCTGCCGTGTCTTGCGTCGAGGAGCAAGAATCGCTGCGGGTGCCGAGGGCATTCCCAGTCCGATAGGGATGGTCACGTCTGTGCCTTCTTTCATAGCTTCACTGCAAGTTTAGCCGGGCGATCGCCGCACTACCGCGCGGCAACCGTCACCCTTCTCACACGGTCAGAAGATCTTGATCGGATTGACGATGTCAGCCGTGAGTGTCAGCAACATGAACGCGCCACCGATCACGATGAATACGTAAGTAATCGGAAGGAGTCGCGTGTAGTCGACCGGGCCGCCGGGAATCAAGCCTCGGCGGGCGCGGAACCAATCACGGATCTTCTCGTAGAAGACCACCGCGATGTGACCGCCGTCGAGCGGCAACAGCGGCAGGATGTTGAAAACACCGAGGAAGAAGTTGATCGATGCGAGCAGTCCGACGAACATCGGCCACTCGGCTCGATCTGCGGCCTCGCCACCGATCACGCTGGCACCGACCACGCTGATCGGTGTGTCCTGGGCGCGTTCGCCGCCCGTGATCGACTCCCACAGAGCCCCCACCTTCGACGGAATGTCAGCCAACGCCTTCACCGAGTCGACCATGATCTGGCCGGTGTAGTCGAAGGCTGCCGGAACAGCCGTGAGAGCGTTGTACTCGACCAGCGCCGAGCCCGGTCCACCGATTCCGACAGCGGATACTTCCTGCTTCACGGGAACGCCACTGGCCGAGTTCACATATCGCTGGACTCGTTCGGGCACGACCGTGATCGACAAGGCCTCTCCGTCGCGATCAACCGACAACACGATCGGACCATCCACACCTCGAATAGCTGCTGCCACCTCAGGGAAGGTGCTCGTCGACTTTCCGTCGACTGCGGTGATCCGATCTCCCGATTGCAGGCCCGCATCTCCCGCGGGGCCCCCACCCGAGCACTCTGTCAGCTCGAAGTTGCCGTCCTGGCCCAGCTGATCGGGGGCCACACACGTGACCTCTTGGACCACTGGCTGAGCGGGCTCAGTTCGGCCCCAGCCGAGAAGCAATGCGTAGATCAGGAGGAACCCGAGAATGAAGTTCATCGCGATACCGCCGGACATGACGACGACGCGCTTCCACGCCGCCTTCTTGTACATCGCGTGCGGCTCTTCTTCAGGCGTCATCTCGTCGAGGGCCGTCATGCCCGCGATGTCGCAGAATCCGCCCAGCGGCAGCGCCTTGAGGCCGTACTCGGTCTCACCTCGACGGAACGAGAAGATCTTCGGTCCGAAGCCGATGTAGTAGCGGCGAACCTTCATTCCCAAAGCCTTGGCCGTCCACATGTGACCGGCTTCGTGCAGGGCGATGGACACGCCGATGCCGAGGGCAAACAGCACTACGCCCAGTGCAAAAACCATGAAAGCTCTAGCCCTCCTGCTTCACGAGCTGACGCGCTCGTGTGCGTGCCCAGCCGTCTGCGGCCAGAACGTCGTCCACGGTAACCGGTTCTGCGGACCATTGACCTGCATCGTCGAGAACAGCAGCCACCGTGCGGACGATCGCCGGGAAGGAAATGACACCGTCGAGGAATGCCTGAGCCGCCACTTCGTTGGCCGCGTTGTAGATCGCGGTGAAGCAACCTCCGGATTTTCCTGCGCTTCGCGCCAGATCGACGGCGGGGAACACCAACGAATCGAGCGGCTCGAATTCCCAGGTGGAGGCGGTGGTGAAGTCGCATGCCGACGCCGTACCTTCGATGCGGTCCGGCCAGCCGAGAGCGAGAGCGATCGGGAGCTTCATGTCCGGTGGACTCGCCTGTGCCAGCGTCGATCCGTCGAAGAAGGTCACCATGGAGTGCACGATCGATTGCGGATGCACGGTGACGTCGATGCGGTCGTAGTCGATCCCGAACAGCAGGTTCGTCTCGATCAACTCGAGGCCCTTGTTGACCAGAGTTGCCGAGTTGAGGGTGTTCATGGGGCCCATCGACCAGGTGGGGTGCGCTTTTGCCTGAGCCGGATTCACACTTTCGAGCTCCTCGGCGCTCCAGCCACGGAACGGCCCACCCGAAGCGGTGAGAACCAACCGGGCCACCTCGTCGCCTGTTCCACCACGTAGGCACTGGGCAAGCGCCGAATGCTCCGAGTCGACCGGCACGATCTGACCGGGGGCGGCGGCTTTCGTCACCAGCGCTCCGCCGGCGACAAGCGATTCCTTGTTCGCCAGCGCCAGGCGCGCTCCCGAGTTCAAAGCCGCCAGTGTCGGTTCGAGTCCCAACGAACCGACGAGCGCATTGAGGACAACATCGGCACCGCTGTCCCGAACCAGTTCTGTCACGGCGCTCGGTCCCGAACGGGCGGTTACCGATTCCAGCGCCGATGCCGCTGCAGGATCGGCGACGGCGACGTCCGTGACGCCGGTTGCACGAATCTGTTCGGCCAACAACTCGACGTTGTTGCCGCCCGCTGCAAGACCGACTACTTCGAAACGGTCGGGGTTGGCAGCGATGACCTCCAGCGCTTGGGTACCGATCGAACCGGTACTGCCGAGGAGGAGGACGCGGGTACGTGTGGTTTCCTGCACTCGCCCATTGTTCCTGATAACACCTGAGAACAACCTTATCGACGCCCAACTACGTACGACAGGCAGTCGTATGTCACCATATTGGGCAGTAGTGCAACCGAATGAGCAGGAGGATCGACCGTGGCCGATACCCAGTTGGACGTCAAGTCCAGCGCCCCCGTCGTGGTCTCGCACGTCGATGAGGCCGAGGTTCCCTCTGCCGCATGGGGGTGGAGTGGTGAAGGACTCAAGTTTTTCCGTTTCCTCGGATGGTTCTTCGCAATATTCCTGCTTCTGATGATGATCGGAAACCATCACGGCAAGGTCGAGGATCTGTGGCTCATCGGCACCGCCGGATTGATGATCTTCATTCTGGTCCGCGACATCGTCATCCGTCGCCGCCCGCGCTAGAAACCTGACAAAGAGAAGGCCTCCACGAACGAAAGTTCGTGGAGGCCTTCTCTTTACGTGTTTCAGGCCTGGAACGTTTCAGTTCTCGGCTGCCAGCTGGCCACAGGCTGCGGCGATTTCCTGACCGCGCGTATCGCGCACCGTGCACGAGACGCCCTGGGCGATGACCCGACGCACGAACTCACGCTCGACGTCCTTGGGGCTCGCGTCCCACTCGCTGCCCGGAGTCGGGTTGAGCGGAATCAGGTTGACGTGCACCAACCCGCCAAGTGCTTTCTTCAGCTTCTTGCCCAGCATGTCCGCGCGCCACGGCTGATCGTTGACGTTCTTGATCATCGCGTACTCGATGGACACACGGCGACCGGTCTTGTCTGCGTAGTACCGGGCAGCCTGAAGTACCTCCGACACTGACCAGCGATTGTTGACCGGGACAAGAGTGTCGCGCAGTTCGTCGTCCGGTGTGTGCAGCGATACCGCCAGCGTGACGCTCAGGCCTTCGTCAGCGAGCTTGCGGATAGCGGGAGCGAGGCCGACGGTCGAGACCGTGACGGACCGCTGAGACAGGCCGAGGCCGTCGGGTGCAGGCGAGGTGATCCGTCGTACCGCTGCCACCACACGCTTGTAGTTCGCCAAAGGCTCGCCCATACCCATGAACACGACGTTCGAGAGGCGTCCGGGGCCGCCGGCGACTTCACCGTCGCGCATGGCGGCCGCTGCCTCGCGAACCTGATCGACGATCTCGGCGGTCGAGAGGTTGCGGTCGAGGCCGCCCTGACCCGTCGCACAGAACGGGCAGGCCATTCCGCAGCCTGCCTGACTCGAGATGCAAAGTGTTGCCCGGTCGGGATAGCGCATCAAGACGCTTTCGAGCAGCGTTCCGTCATGTGCCTTCCACAGGGTCTTGCGAGTGTCGCCCGAATCGCACGCGAGGTGCTTGATCGGGGTCAACAAGGTCGGGAACAGCGACTCCCCAACCTTCTCGCGCACCGATGCGGGGAGATCGGTCATCTTCTCCGGATCGGCTTCCAGCCGCGCGTAGTACTGACGCGCCAGCTGATCGGCCCGGAAAGCCGGAAGGCCGAGCTCTTTCACCGCTTCTTTGCGCTCGGCGGAATCGAGATCGGCGAGGTGCCGTGGAGGCATTCCGCGCTTGGGTGCAGTGAAAACGAGGGGAAGAGAGGCAGCCATAGTTACACCATTGTCCCATTGTTTTGGGGTGCTACCCCACTGCCACCCGATTGTGGCCGGATTACCCGTGCAACTTCGCGCAGGTTGAGTGATGATCATGTCATGTCAACCACACCAGAGGATCCGTCGAATTCCCCCGTGTACGGCCCAGCCGACGGTTTCGGCCCCGATCCGGAACTTCCGAAGGTGGACGAGAACAAGGCAGTGGAAAAACACGATCCGGAACCGACACCGACGCCTGAACCGGTGCCGACCGGAACGTCGGTCACCGACCGAACCAGAGCCGCCACGACCTGGGTTGGCCTGGTCATAGGTGCAATCGTGTTGATCTTACTGCTGGTGTTCATCCTGCAGAACCTCGAGAGCGTCTCCGTCAAGATCCTCGCCTGGCAGATCGACTTTCCGCTCGGAATCACGATCCTGCTTTCCGCCATCGCGGGCGCATTGATCATGGCGTTGGCAGGCGGCGTTCGCATCATTCAGATCCGGCGCGCAGCGAAGCGGCAGATGTGACTGAAATCTAGTTACGCAATTGGGTCGATCGATGGGCCAGCAGGCATCATTGATGTCGTGGAAATCACCGGAAAGGCCCTGATGTGACTACTCACATGGAGAGACCTGTGACCTCGCGAATTGCCCCGCAGCAGGCAAGATCCTGGCTCCTCGTCCCCGCGTCCAAACCGGACACCTTCGACGCCGCACTCGCGAGTGCGGCCGACGCCGTCATTCTCGACCTCGAGGATGCCGTCACCGCACCCAACAAACCAGCTGCCCGCCGCGATGTCGCCGCATTCCTGAGCGAACACAATCACGCCTGGGTTCGGATCAACGACGCCACGACACCGTTCTGGGAAGAGGATCTGGCCGTACTCGCGGGCCTCCCCGGACTCGAGGGTGTCATGCTCGCAAAGACCGAAAGCGGTCAGCAGGCCGACGCCACGGCCGAGCGACTTCCCGACGGCACCAAGATTCTTGCTCTCGTCGAATCCGCGGTGGGACTCGAGGCTGCGCCCGAGATCGCACGCACTGACGGCATCTTCCGTCTCGCATTCGGCAGCGGCGACTTCCGGCGCGACACTGGGATGGACGACTCCCCCACGTCGATGTCGTACCCGCGTTCGCGGCTCACCATCGCCAGCCGCGCGGCACGCATCGCTCCGCCGATCGACGGTCCCACGCTCGGCCCCGATCTGGATCTGCTCGCCCGAGACTGTGCGATCACCTTGTCACTCGGCATGGCCGGCAAACTCTGCATGACCACCGCGCAGACTGCCCCCGTCAACGCAGGACTGAGTCCCTCTGTAGCCGACGCGATCTGGGCTCAGAATGTCATCGACGATCTCGGCGAAGACGGCTCACGCGTGCGCGACGGCAGCGACTTGCCCAAGCTCGCCAAGGCGAAGAAGATTCACAAGCTCGCCACCCTGTTCCACATCCCCACCGATCACTGATTTTTTTACTACTGAATCGGTGCAGAAAACGTCAGGCGCTCAAGTCGGAGCGCCTGACGTTCGTCTTTTGAGCCCGCCTTCACGCAAGTTCGAGTGATCGTGGTTTGGACCGAACATGGATCCGGTATCGCACCGTGAAGCCCAATCCCGTTACTTGCGAGAACGCACGCTCGGCAGTCTTCTCGGTGAACTCGATTCCGAGTACCCGCCGCATATCGTCTCGATTCTCGAACTCCCACCGGGTCTCGACGCGCGTGAGCGAGAATCCTTGAGCCTCGAAGAACGCTTCGACCGCCGCGGGATCGTATTTGGGCAGATCCGCCCTCATCCACTCCCCGTACGGGCCGGCGCTCACATCGACATCCACGATCAGCAAGACTCCCCCGGGCCTCAGGATGCGCATGGCCTCACGAATTCCCGGGCCGCAGCCTTTTCCGAAGAAGTACGCCGTACGGGCATGAACGAGATCGACTGAAGCATCCACCAGACCCGTGGACTCTGCTGAACCCTGGACTACGTCGATCGACGCCGAATCGCGGGTTCGTTCCCGCGCGGCCCTCACCAGCGGTGCGTGCGGCTCCACTCCGACAACACGACGGGCAGTACGAGCGAACTCCGGTAGATGGAACCCCGCCCCACAGCCGACATCGACGACATCGCGTCCAGACCAGTCGACCTGGGCTCGCATCGCGGCCCAGAGGGAACCGTCGACGTCCTGCGCGCGGTTCTCGATTTCGTACACGTCCGGCCAATGCCAGATGTTCGGGCTGGGGATCGGCTTGGAACGGCCGGAGAAGAAATCACGCACGAGAAATCAGACGAGTGCGTACAGAATCAGCCAGGTGACAAATGCCGACGGCAGGAGTGAATCCAGGCGGTCCATGATTCCGCCGTGGCCGGGAAGCAAGGTTCCCATGTCCTTGATGCCGAGTTCACGCTTGATCTGCGATTCGATCAGGTCGCCGACCGTCGCGACTACCACCAGGACGACACCGAGCAGGACGCCGATCATCGAATTCGCGTCGAGGATCAACGTCACCGAAAGCAAACTGCCGATGACGCAGAAAATGAGGGAGCCGACGAATCCCTCCCAGGACTTCTTCGGGCTCACAGCCGGCACCATCGGGTGCTTCCCGAACAGCACTCCAGCCGCGTAGCCGCCGATGTCGGAGCACACGACACCGATCATCAAGACGAAGACGCGACCGGGGCCGTCGTCTTCGAGCACCATCAACGCACCGAATGACGCCAACAGCGGGATCCACGCCAGAACGAACACCGTGATGGAGGTGTCTCGCAGGAAGTTCTTCGGGGTCGCCTTGAGCCCGTGGTCGAACAACCGCCACACCATGCACACCAGAACGGTCGCGGTGAATCCGCTGAGCACCCCGACCGGTCCCCACGGCCAGCCGAGCCAGATCGTGGCTTGCCCGCCGACGAGAAGCGGAATTCGCGGCACCTCGATGTCGGCTTCACGAAGCCGCGTGGTGACCTCCCACGTCGCGATGAACATCGCGATCGCGACGACAGCGATCCATCCCGGGGGCAGGAAGATCAAAGTGCCGATGACCAAGGCGCCGAGGCCAGCTCCGACGCCGATGGCGGCAGGTAGGTTCCTGCCCGCCTTCGACTTCGGCGGTTGCGCGCCCTCAGCGCCGCCCGTAGGCCCGTCCGTGACGGGACCACCGGCGGTTCCCTCTTGTGCGTGCACCCAAACTCCCTGATCTACTCCCGACGACAAACACTGCAAATGAGGAGGCTATACCTCCATCAACTCTGCTTCCTTGTGCTTGACGAGTTCCTCGACCGTGTGCACGTACTTCGCCGTGGTCTTGTCGAGTTCTTTCTCTGCGCGACCGACCTCGTCCTCGCCGGCTTCACCGTCCTTCTGGATCCGGCTGAGTTCGTCCATCGCCTTGCGGCGGATGTTGCGCAGCGTGACCTTCGAATCCTCGCCCTTGGACTTGGCCTGCTTCACCAGTTCACGTCGACGCTCTTCCGTGAGCTGCGGAACCGAAATGCGGATGATGCTGCCGTCGTTGGACGGGTTCACACCGAGATCCGAGTTGCGGATCGCCGTCTCGATCGCGTTGAGCTGCGAGGCCTCGTACGGCTTGACGATGACCATGCGGGCCTCGGGGACGTTGATGCTCGCGAGCTGCGTGATCGGCGTGATCGAACCGTAGTAGTCGATCACGATGCGCGAGAACATACCGGGGTTCGCGCGTCCGGTGCGAACCGAGCCGAGATCGTCCTTGGCTACCGTGACAGCCTTTTCCATCTTCTCTTCTGCCTCGAAGAGCGCTTCATCGATCACGGCTGTTCCTCCATGTTGTTCTGCATCATTTTTTGGGTGTCACTCACGACTTGATCAGGGTGCCGATCTTCTCACCGGACACCGCGCGAGCGATGTTTCCTTCGGTGAGGAGGTTGAACACCATCATCGGCATCGAGTTGTCCATGCACAGGCTGAATGCCGTCGCGTCCGCGACCTTGAGCTCACGTTCGATGACCTCACGGTGCGTGATCTGTTCGTACATCGTCGCGTCCGGGTCGAGACGCGGGTCGGCCGAGTAGACGCCGTCGACAGCCTTGGCCATCAGCACTACCTCGGCACCGATCTCCAGCGCGCGCTGCGCAGCAGTGGTGTCAGTCGAGAAGTAGGGCATACCCATCCCGGCACCGAAGATGACTACGCGCCCCTTCTCGAGGTGCCTGCGTGCGCGAAGGGGGAGGTACGGCTCGGCGACCTGGCCCATGGTGATGGCCGTCTGCACGCGAGAATCGACGCCCGCCTTCTCCAGGAAATCCTGCAGAGCGAGGCAGTTCATGACGGTGCCTAGCATGCCCATGTAGTCGGAGCGCGCGCGATCGAGGCCACGCTGCTGCAGTTCCGCTCCGCGGAAGAAGTTTCCGCCGCCGATGACCACTGCAACCTGTACGCCCGATCGAACGACCTCTGCGATCTGCTCAGCCACCTTGGTGACCACGTCGGGATCGAGACCGACTTTGCCGCCTCCGAACATTTCGCCGCCGAGTTTGAGCAGGACCCGCTTGAATCCTGGACGTTCGTTGGCTGGTTCGGACATTGTTCTCCTCAGTTCGATACAAGACCTTGTAGGTCCTTCATTCTTCTTCTGCCGCCGAATCGGACACCGCGGCATAGGAAAGCCCCCGGGACTCGTCCCGAGGCACTCTCATCCTGCCTCATCGGAGGCCCCAGGTACACGTAGACCCCGCCGGTAGAGCAAATGCTCTTCAGGCGGGGTCCATGTGTGCGGGCTCCGAATTAAGCGGAGGCGCCGACCTCGAAACGCACGAAGCGCTTGATGGTCACGCCTGCATCGTCGAGGATCGCCTTGACGGTCTTCTTGGAGTCCGTGACCGAAGACTGCTCGGTCAGAACGACGTCCTTGAAGTAACCGTTGACGCGGCCTTCGATGATCTTCGGCAGTGCCTGCTCGGGCTTGCCTTCTGCGCGGGCGGTCTCTTCGGCGATGTGACGCTCGGAAGCGACGATCTCCTCGGGAACCTCGTCACGCGTGACGTACTTCGCCTTGAGTGCTGCGACCTGCATTGCAGCGCCGCGAGCGGCCTCAGCAGCAGCATCGCCTTCACCGGTGTACTCGACGAGAACGCCGACAGCGGGCGGCAAGTCGGAGCTGCGCTTGTGCAGGTAAACGGCAACGGGGCCGTCGAAGGAAGCGACGCGGCTCAGTTCGAGCTTCTCACCGATCTTCGCGGACTGCTCCGCAATGACGGTGTCGATGGTCTTGCCGTCGAGCTCGAGCGCCTTGAGAGCGTCGAGGTCAGCAGGCTTACCAGCAGCAGCGACGGTCACGATCTCGTCGGCCAGCTTGATGAACTCGTCGTTCTTGGCCACGAAGTCGGTCTCGCAGTTGATCTCGATCATGACGCCGTCCTTGGCGACGACGAGACCCTCAGCGGTGGTGCGCTCTGCGCGCTTTCCGACATCCTTCGCGCCCTTGATGCGCAGCTGCTCGACGGCCTTGTCGAAATCGCCGTCTGCATCTGCGAGTGCGTTCTTACATGCCATCATTCCGGAGCCGGTGAGCTCACGGAGCCGCTTGACGTCAGCGGCGGTGTAGTTCGCCATGATTAGCGAGCCTCCTCATGTGTCTGTTTCGGACCTAGGACTAACGGTGAAGCACGGCCTAACGGTGAAGCACGGCCTGACGGTGGTGCTCGGGCCTAACGGTGAAACGGCCCTGACCAAAAGAACTCTTGGTCAGGGCCGGTTTCAACGAATCAGGCCTCGGTGGCCGGTGCCTCTGCGGCGGGGGCTGCCTCAGCCTCTGCAGCCGGAGCTGCCTCAGCCTCTGCGGCCGGAGCTGCCTGCGAGAGCAGTTCCTGCTCCCACTCGGCGAGGGGCTCGCCTGCGCCGGCTTCGGGCTTCGCGTCCTTGTCGGCGCTCAGTCCTGCACGTGCCTGCACACCTTCGGCAACCGCGGAAGCGACAACCTTGGTCAGCAGTGCTGCGGAACGGATGGCGTCGTCGTTGCCCGGGATCGGGTAGTCGACGAGGTCGGGGTCGCAGTTGGTGTCCAGGATCGCGATGACCGGGATGTTCAGCTTGCGAGCCTCGGCAACTGCCAGGTGCTCCTTGTTGGTGTCGACGATCCACACCGCGGAAGGAACCTTGGCCATGTCGCGGATACCACCGAGGGTGCGATCCAGCTTGGTCATCTCACGCGTGAGCATGAGGATTTCCTTCTTGGTGCGACCTTCGAATCCACCGGTCTGCTCCATTGCCTCGAGCTCCTTGAGGCGAAGCAGACGCTTGTGAACGGTGGTGAAGTTGGTGAGCATGCCGCCGAGCCAACGCTGGTTGACGTAGGGCATTCCGACGCGAGTCGCTTCGGAAGCGATGGACTCCTGCGCCTGCTTCTTGGTACCGACGAAGAGAACGGTGCCGCCGTGGGCAACGGTCTCCTTGACGAACTCGTACGCCTTGTCGATGTACGTCAGCGTCTGCTGGAGGTCGATGATGTAGATGCCGTTGCGGTCGGTCAAGATGAATCGCTTCATCTTCGGGTTCCAGCGACGGGTCTGATGTCCGAAGTGGGTTCCACTATCGAGCATCTGCTTCATGGTTACGACAGCCATGGCTGTGTACCTCAAACTTTCAATCCGGTTGATGCAGGCGATCGGGTGATCCCTGCCCTGGCACCCGCACGGCCGTCGGACCTGTTTCGTGAGAACCAGGACCAGCCGAGGCCGGAAAACGTGCGCGGGCGCGCGAAGTCGGACTGTGCGAGCACAGACCGCTCGACAAGTGTACGTCCTCGTCCCCCGATGCCATAACCACCCCGGAAGCAACAGACCGAACCGGCGGTTGTGGATCGGTGGCTACCTTGTGGATTACCCGTCTGATCTGCATTGAAGCGTGCGCTACTCCACGCAAGATCAAGGAATGACGATGTTGCGCGGAGCTCGACGAGGCGTGGTCTTTGCCGTGATCTCCTGCTGTGTCGCCGTAGGCACGGCGTCAGCAGACACGCGATTCGACTGGCCGCTCGCTCCTCGGCCGCACGTGGAACGCGCTTTCGACAAACCGGCCGAGAACTGGCTGCCGGGTCATCGCGGGGTCGATCTCGGCGGCAGCGCCGGCCAATCCGTCCTCGCGGCCGGCGACGGCATCGTGGTGTTCGCGGGAGTGGTCGCCGGAAAGCCGACGGTGTCGATCGATCATTCCGGCGGCCTACGCACGACCTACGAACCCGTCACCGCAGTCGTTCGCACAGGTGAACGCGTCGCAGCCAGGTCAGTGATCGGAACCCTTGAAACCGGGCACGAAGGGTGCGCTGTCGAAGCATGTTTGCACTGGGGCTTGCGCAGAGGACGCGAGTATCTCGATCCACTCGGACTGGTTCGGTCGCAACCGCTCAGGCTCAAGCCATTGAAAGGAGGCTGATCGGTCGCAGAAATCGGTCGCAGAATCAGTGCCACTCGGAGACGGCGTGCCGACCCACAGCGTCCGCGAAGTCGTCGGCCACCATCGCTGCCAGTTCCATGAACGCTCGTCTGGTGGCCGGTCGCATCAATTCGAGGTCCATCACCGACCCCTCCGCGAGATGCTCGTCGAAAGGAATGACCTCGACGGCGCGGCATCGACGCATGAAATAGTCCACCAACGCGTCCATGTCGATGACGCTCGACCCTGGTCGGGCGGCGCTGATGACGACGACGGTCCGCTCGACCAGATGGCCGTATCCGTGCAACTGAAGCCAATCGAGCGTTGCCGCCGCACTGCGCGCTCCGTCGATTGCCGGCGAACTGACCAGAACCAACGAATTGGCAAGATCGAGAACGCCGTTCATCGCCGAGTGCATGATCCCGGTACCGCAATCAGTGAGGATGATGTTGTAGTAGACCTGCAAGATGTCGATGACCTGGCGATAGTCGGCCTCGCTGAATGCCTCCGAAATCGCCGGATCCTGCTCACTCGCCAGCACCTCGAGACGACTCGACGACTGGGATGTGTGCACTCGAACGTCCGAATAGCTCTTTATGTCCGGTCTAGCAGCAATCAGATCGCGCACTGTCGAATTGGTCTGCAGCGGAACACGTTGTGCCAAGGTCCCGAAATCGGGATTGGCGTCAACCGCCACGACGCAGTCACCACGCAGCGAAGCAAACGTCGCACCGAGTCCGACCGTGACCGTCGTCTTGCCCACTCCCCCTTTGAGCGAGAGCAGAGCGACTCGGTAGTCGTTGCGGATCGGCTGCTCGATTCGGGCGGCCAGTGCACGGTTGCGCTGTTCGTTGGTCGAATCCCCCAGATTGACCACACCTCCGGTCGCACGATGCAATCCCCTACGCCAGCCGCCACGCGGCGTCCGTTTCGGGCGTTTCAGTAAAGCTTCGGCAACCAGATCCTGGTTTGTCACCTGCTGTTGGCTCGACGGTGGCGGTGGCGTGGACCAGACCTCTTGCAGTCGCGCCACAGGCTCCGGCGTCGGCGCCGGCTCGGGAGCCGGTTGCGGCGATTCGGACAGCCAGGCTGGTTGACCGCTGTTCGGCAGGTGCTTCACATCTTGGCGGTTCACGAATCCCCCGGATATCGCATGTAATCGAGTGTCTCGATACGACGATCGAACTTTGCCGATTGTTCACTCTTCTGAGCTGCGACGCTACCAAATACCAGCCGAGAACTCGCGTCGCTCCACAAATCAGGCGCGCGGATGGGCCTGATCGTGGACGGATCGAAGCCGTTCGACCGACACGTGCGTGTACAGTTGAGTGGTCGCCAAACTCGCATGACCGAGGAGTTCTTGGACCACACGAAGGTCCGCACCACCCTCCAGCAAATGTGTCGCAGCCGAGTGCCGAAGCCCGTGCGGACCCATGTCGGGAGCCCCTGGAATTGCAGCCATGGTTTCGTGGACCACCGAACGCGCCTGACGCTGATCGAGCCGGCCGCCTCGAACTCCGAGGAGCAACGCTCGCCCGGACCGATCCGAACACAGCGCGGGTCGTCCGTGCTCCAGCCAGCCGTTCAGTGCCGATTCTGCGGGCAGGCCGTATGGCACCGACCGCTCCTTGTTCCCCTTGCCGAGAACACGAAGCAATCGTCGATCGGCATCGACCGACTCGACGTCCAGTCCACACAACTCGCCGACGCGAATTCCGGTGGAGTACAACAATTCCACGATGAGTCGGTCTCGCAGGGCGAGCGGCTCTTGTTGCTGCGCACCGCTTTCCGCCGCATCCATTGCGTCGAGGGCCTGGCTCTGACGCAGCACCGTCGGCAGCGTCCGGCGAGCGGGTGGAGCCGCCAGACGTGTGCCCGGGTCGACGGAAATGCGTCCGGTCTGCGCGAGCCACGCAGTGAACCCACGCGCCGAAGAAGCCCGTCGAGCTACCGTCGTACGGGCTGTTCCTACGGCATTCTGGGCGGCCAACCACGAACGCATGACACTTAGGTCGAGGCGGTCGAGATCTGCATTCTCCGAACCCGCGGAGAAATGGGTCAGCAATGCCCGCGCGTCACCGACGTAGGCGCGGATCGTGTGTTCCGACCGGCCTCGGCTCAGTCGGAGGTGCTCGGCATACGCATCGAGGTGAACGCTCAAGCTCGCCGGCAATGCGTCAGTCATGAACACACGCTCGCTCGCCGCGATTGAAACTGCAAGCTCCCTCGCCGATAGGGTTGATCGGTGAATCGAGCAATTCCTGTGAAGATGTTGTGCGTACTGGCACTGATTTCCGCAATCGCTCCACTGTCCATCGATATGTACCTGCCCGGCCTACCGTTGATGGCGGATGCACTCGACACTACTGCGGCCAGCGTTCAGCTCACGCTGACCACCTTCATGGCAGGCCTCGGAATCGGCCAGCTGATCATCGGTCCGATCTCCGACGGACTTGGCAGGCGACGAATACTGCTGGCCGCGACAATCATCACGGCACTGAGCGGCGCGGCATGCGCGGTGGCGCCGAACATCGAGTTTCTCATCGGTGCACGACTCGTCCAGGGCTTGAGTGGAGGCGCTGCCATCGTTCTTGCCCGCGCTTGTATTGCCGACCGAGCGCGCGGCGACGACGCAGCGAAGCTCTTCAGCATCATGATGATCATCGGCGGTATCGCTCCCGTGGTCGCGCCACTGATCGGCGGCGCACTTCTCGGCCCCGTCGGGTGGCGCGGGATCTTCTGGGTCCTGGCGGTCGCGGGCGCTGTAATGGTGGCTGGTGTCGTTTTGCTCGTTCCCGAGACACTTCCGCCCGAGCGACGCCACGGCGGCGGATTGAAGGCCCTGATCTCGAATCTGCGATACGTGGTCCGCAATCGGCACTACCTCGGATATGCGCTCGCATTCGTCTTCGGATTCGGCGCCTTGTTCGCGTACATCTCCGCGTCACCGTTCGTCGTTCAGAACGTTCTCGGGCTGAGTCCGTCACAATTCTCGATCGCGTTCGCAGTGAACGCCACCGGAATGGTCACGGCAGCGATGATCACCACTCGCCTGCTCGGTCGCGTCGGAGCACGCACGCTGCTGCGTTTCGGGGTGTGCCTACTCCTCATGGGCGGCGCCGTATTGTTCTGCACCAGCGTGGTTTTCAGTTCCACGAATACCTGGTTGATCTTGGTCCCACTGTTCGTGGCAATTTCGAGCATCGGGTTCATCATGGGCAATGCGACCGCTCTCGCCCAAGGAGAGGTCACCAACGCGGCCGGGACCGGTTCAGCGCTGATGGGAGCGGGCCAGTTCGGCTTGGCGGCGCTGGTTTCGCCGTTGGTGGGAATTGCGGGAGAAGACACGGCAGTTCCGATGGCAATCGCAATTCCCACCTTCGGAGTTCTCGCGGCCGTTGCGCTCGTGTTGCTGACTCGCGGCACGGCCGCCGCGAGTTAGTTTTCGGCCGCGGCGAGTTCGGACTTCCAGACCCGGAAGCCCTCTTCGGTGCGACCACGACGCCAATAGCCGGAAATAGAAGCAGCCGACGCCGGGACATTTCGTTCCTTGCGAATGTACGGTCGGAGGTTGTGCATGACGGCTTGTGCTTCACCGTGAATGAACACGTGCGGTTCGCCCGGCAACCATTCGAGTGCCTTGACCTCGGCGACAACCGGAGCGTTGTCGCCCGCTAATTCTTCGCCGACCGCATCGGACGATGCCCCGCGATGTAGCCAGGTCACGGCAATACCTTCTGGGGCATCGAGCGCGATTTCGTCTTCCGGTCCCCCGACTTCGACAACGGCGTAGCCGACCGCATTCGGCGCCAATCGCGCTATCGACGCGGAAATAGCGGGTATTGCGGTCTCGTCTCCGACGAAGAGATACCAATCAGCGGTTGGTGACGGCAAAAACGCGCCACCAGGTCCCCGCAGAGTAATCTCAGCGCCCGGCTGAACTGACGCGGCCCACGGACCTGCGACACCCATGTCGCCGTGGACGACAAAATCGATTGCAATCTCTTTGGCATCAAGATCGTACGAACGAATCGTGTAGGTGCGCAGTGTCGGCTGATCAGGAGTGCCGAATTCGATCTTTACATAGGAATCGCTGTATTCGCTGGGAGTGAACGACTCGAAGCCTGGTCCCCCGAGAAACACTCGTACCATATGGGGGGTCAATTGTTCGGTCCGCAGAACCGTCAATGCAGTTGTCGGCTTGGCCACAGAAAGATCCTTCCGAAAGTTAGTGTTACCTAACTAATGTACACGACAATTGCAGCACGAGGGCGAAATACCTCGCCGGCGACTCCACACAGCGCTCTGTCGACCTTTGTACAGAGCGAAAGAAACCGACCAATCTGCTGGGTAAATTCGGTGCTGTTTAGACGAATTATTTGATCTGCTTCACACGGACGACCTGTCGGACAAAGCTGTCCGAGAACTCGGCAAAGCAACAGTAAAATACACCTCTGGCTCCCGGCGAGTTCGCCGAGAGCCAGAGGTGTATTTAATTCAATCTAGTGTGCAGCGTCGAAAGCGTCGATGATTTCCGCTTTGATACGCCCACGCGGAGCAACTTCGTAACCGTTCTTACCTGCCCAGTCACGGATGGCCTGGAGCGTCTCCTTGGAGCGTCCGGAACCTGATGTGGCCTGCGGAGATGCAGCCTGAGCCTTCTTGCCGCGCTTCCCGCTCACCTTCGCAGCAGCCTCGACGAACGGCTTCACCGCAGCGTCGAACTTCTCTGCATTGGTGGCGCGCAGATCGATCACGTAATCCGTTCCCTGGTAAGAGAACTCAATTCGATCACCGAATCCATCGTCAATCGGCTTACCATCAAGGTCGTCGATGAGTTGCCGAATCAGCTTCTCAGCCATTGCACTCCTCTTTCAATGATCGATTCAATTCTCCTTCACAATACACAGATAGAGCGTTGATGAACAAAAGAAGTTCGAAAGCCTTCACCGTTTCCGAACAGACTCAATGGTCCGAATTAGCAGCGGGTTAGCGGCATTGCCTCGACCGAACACGACCCTGAAAATTCTGCACATTCATCCCTCGGATGCCGGGTGTCAATCAATGCCCGCCGTCATCGTGATCCAGACTAATCGGACTTCCATGCACATTGACCTGAGGCTTTCCTGAGACCCGTCGAACTTGCAGGTCGGGTCGGCGAAACGCATCGAGAATTACATTGCACACAGTCGAGCAAATTCGTGAAAAATAGCCCTGACGTGCCATTTCCGATGCGCTGCGGGTATTGACGATTCACGGTCTTCGCAAACGATTAGTGAGCATCGCCACGCATGGTCTGACGGGCGCAGAAGTAGTTCACGTACTACCGCGTCCGAAACCATCCACTCGAATCAGAACTTGCAAATCCCTCCAGTTCGAGCAGAGGAAGAGTGGCACGAACCTGAGCTATGAGCAATCCCGATTCCTCGGACAACTCACGCGTACTGCGAGACCCCGTTCCCGGCAATGCTTCGTATACCAATCGAGAATTGCCTCGCAATGCGTCGATGTCACGCGTCGCGGCCGCATCCTCCGCGGAATCCCCGACACCAAATGGGCCTGACGCTTCGACTACATCCACGGCATTGGAAACGAGTTGCGCTTCACCTTCTCGGATCATCCGGTGGCATCCGGTCGACGATGCCGAGGTAACCGGTCCGGGCACCGCCATCACGGGACGGCCTAACTTCCGAGCCCAATTGGCGGTATTGCGTGCACCACTGCGCCAACCCGCCTCGACCACCACTACTCCGTCCGACAACGCAGCTACCAGTCGATTCCTTGCCAGAAACCGGAACTTTGCAGGTGTTGTGCCCGGTGGATATTCACTTATCACTGCACCCGAACTCGCTATCTGTTTGAGTAGTCGCGCATGCCCTGACGGATACGCTCGATCGACCCCACAGGCCAAGACAGCCAGTGTGGTTCCACCTACGCCCAATGCAGCGCGGTGCGCGGCCCCGTCGATACCGAAGGCCGCCCCGGAAATCACGGTCCACCCGTCGACAGCCAGGTCACCGGCAATCTCTGCCGTCACGTGTTCGCCGTACGCAGTAGATGCCCGCGTGCCCACAATTCCAACCGATCTCTCGGTCAGATCAACCAAATCCCCGGACCCCAACACCCACAACACAAATGGTGCCGTCTCACCCCCGGAGGGATCGAGTCCGTCAAAGGAAAGCATTCGCCACGCCGGCCAATCGGCGCAGTTCGGTGTTACGAGTCTGCCACCCATCGCCTCCATCAGGTCGAGGTCTCGTTGGGCTGTGTCGATGTGAGCGCGGGCTCGCGTCTTCTCCTCGATCGCGGGTGGCAGATCGCCGTTGCGAACCGCCCTCGCAGTTTCTTCGACCCCGAGCTCGTCGATCAACATGGACATATACGCGCTGGGCCCTTGCACGACGCGGGACAGATATGCCCAGGCAAGTAGTCGTGGGTCGTGTGCAGTCATTGGAATCCCCTGTCGCGGAAGTCGAGTGCGGTGACAACTTGATCTGGTCCGGGCATCGCCTCACCTGCCAGATCGGCGACACTCCAGGCAACCCGCAACGCTCGGTCCGCCCCTCGAGCTGTGATCACCCCTTTACGTAGCGCCCGTTCCACCGGCGCCAGCGCCGCACGCGAGAGTCTGAACTTCTGTCTCAACGCCGGCCCTGGTACCTCCGCGTTGGTCCGCCACCCGTACTCACTCCACCGCTGGGCCGCAGTGTCTCGAGCTGCCGCCACGCGCGCACGAACATCGCTGGTGCTTTCCCCCACTTCGTCGATCAGCGCTCCGGTTGCAACCGCCTGCATCCGGACTCTAATGTCGACCCGGTCCAACAACGGGCCGGACAATTTACCCAGGTATCGGCGACGTGCCGCGGGCGCACAGACGCAATCCGCGTCTCGGGGCGGCGCGCACGGGCACGGATTCGCGGCCAGGATGAGCTGGAATCGCGCCGGATAACGCGCCACTCCGTCCCGCCGGGCGATTCGCACTTCCCCGTCTTCGAGTGGCGTGCGTAGCGCTTCGAGCACCTTCACCCCGATCTCGGCACATTCGTCGAGAAACAGCACGCCGCGATGGGCGCGGCTGACCGCACCAGGACGAGCCATCCCACTACCACCACCCACCAGCGAACTGACCGACGAACTGTGATGCGGCGCAATGAAAGGCGGCATATCGATCAACGGCCGATCCTCCGGCAACACCCCCGCCACCGAATGAATCGCCGTCACCTCCAACGACTCCCCCTCCGTCAACGGTGGAAGAATCCCCGGAAGCCTCTGCGCCAACATCGTTTTCCCGATCCCCGGCGGACCCGTCAACATCAAATGATGCGCACCCGCCGCAGCAACCTCTATCGCCCACCGAGCATCCGTCTGCCCGACAACCTCACTCAGATCCCGCGCCGTCACCACATCAGCGCGCTCGAAGACATCGGGAACAGCCAGCGCCAACTCACCACGCAACCACCCGATCACCGCAGACAAATCATCGGCACCCAGCACCTCGATCCCCTTGACCAGGCCCGCCTCTGCCAACGCCCGAGCTGGAACCACCACAGTCCCCCATCCCGCCCGCTTCGCCGCAAGCACCGCAGGCAACACACCGCGCACCGTCCGCAAACGACCGTCGAGTGCCAACTCCCCCAAAAACACAGTCTCCCGCAACAACTTCCGCGGCAACTTCTTCGCCGCATCGAGAACAGACAACGACAACGCCAAATCGTAAACACTGCCCACCTTCGGCAACGTCGCCGGCGACAACGCCAAAATCACCTTGCTGTCCGGCCACTCCTCACCAGAATTGGTCACCGCGGCCCGAATCCGATCACGCGACTCGTGCAACGCCGTATCAGGCAGCCCCACCAAATGCACCGCAGGCAACCCGCGCCCGATATCCGCCTCGATCTCCACGATCTGCCCGTCCACACCACTGACCGCAACAGAATGCGCCCGCCCCAACGCCATCAGAACGCATCCACAAAATGCTCGACCGAAGGCACACCGTCGCGACCGATCAACACAGCCACCACATCAAAACGCACCCTCGACCACGACCGACCCGAATCAGTGAGCCACTGCATCGCCAACACCCGAATCCGACGCTGCTTCGCGAACGTCACCGACTCCGCCGGACTCCCGTACCCGACACCCGACCGAGTCTTCACCTCCACGAACACAATTCGATCACCGGACGTCGCAATCACATCCAACTCGCCGTACCGACAACGCCAATTGCGTTCGACAATCTCCAAACCCGCATCGATCAGGAACTCGACAGCCACATCCTCGCCCCGAGCCCCCAACGCCATATTCCTCGCCATCGCAGCCCCCACCACTCACACGACCGCGCGCCCGCCCCATACGAAGCGCGTCCCAACCACCACCCTCGACCCACCACCACAAAACCAAGCCATCCGAAAACAACCTGTTCACAACTCGGAACCTGTGGAATTCGGCAGCGCGACACACCAACGGCGACCCGAAACCTGACAATTTTCTGAAATCAGCCACATCTTGGACGAAAGTCCAGTAGAACTAGTTACAGTTTTGCTCAAACCGTCACGCACCCCGCTGAATGGAGTTCTACATGGCCCGCCGCTCACTTCGCCACGCAGTAGCAACCACTACATCCCTCGTTCTCATCGCCGCCGGCGTCACTGTTGGACTTGGAGCCTCGGTGGCGCAAGCAGCACCGGCATGCGCGCTCAACCAGTCGGTCACCGACAGTTGGGCCGGTTCCCTCGGGACGCCGTACACCGTCAGCAAGGAGGTTGTCGGCGACGGCAAGGTCGCCCCGGGACAGACGGTCACCTACCTGACAAAGGTTTCCGGTTCGGGAGCACTCGTCAATCAGATCCGCGATTTCCACCCGGCAGGATTCCAGCTGGTCAAGGCTCGCCTGAACGTCAAATGGCTTATCGGCGACCAGAAGTGGGACGACGTCACCAAGACCGTCGTCGTCGGCAACAACTCCGTGGTGGCAAAGGGCGGCGGATGGACCACTGCTGGTGGCGGCATCATCGCATTGGAGACCACCTACAAGGTTCCCGATAACGCAGTTGTCGGCTCTCAGCTCGACAGCGGCGCCGGCACCAACATTGTGCTGGCGGCGGGCGACTGGGACATCAATCCGATGGGCGTGTGTGTCACCATCCGGCAGCCGAACCCCGTCGAGGCCGGCGCCGGAAGCCTCGAAGACATGGGCTTCGGCTCGCTCAACTCCGGATCGGGCCAGGTATTCGGCTCCCTGACCGACCCGCAGGGGTCGATGACCAATGTCATCAGCGGCGTCCTGGGCAATGTGCTCGGCAACATGAGCTGACTCAGTTCAGATTAGTAAATGGGCCGAGCCAACAGCACATGCTGGCAACTCGGCCCATTTCTACGTTGCCGAACAAAGCTTTGCCGTCAACCGAGTTCAAGAAATCATCAGCAAATCACCGCGTCAGCTTTCCGCCGTACCGGGCCGGCGTCGTACCGAAGGTTTCCCGAAATGCGGCGATGAACCCGCTACTGGTTCGGTAACCCACCTGCGGGGCAACGTCGTTGACACCCTCACCCCGCGCGAGCATCTCGAGCGACGCATACATTCGGGCGCGAGTCCTCCACTGTCCGAAGGTAATCCCGGTATCGGCGACAAAGGCACGCATCAAAGTCTTGGAACTGACCCCGAGTTCACCCGCCCACTCCCCAAATGTTCGCGAGTCTGCCGGATCGGCAAGGATGCGGGCAGAAACCGAACTCGCCGCAGCATTGCGAGGAACCGCGAGGACGTCGTGCCGTTCGGGCGCGGCAGCAAGAATGTCGTAGAGCAACTCCTGACTCATCAACCGCCGAGCATCGTCGATGGTCCGATCTGCGAGATGGCGCAGCAATTGAGCGGATAAAGCATCGACTTCGAGAACAAGTGGCTGAGTCCACCTGGGCCCGCCAGGGCGTAGATCCGGACGCGCATAGGCCGCGATCATGCATCCCGCCGACAGAAGCGTCATGTCGTGGAGAACGGTGCCCGGCAACCAGACCAAGTGCTCGCTGTGCAGGTGCCACACGTTGCCCCCGGCAGCAATCTGCATCGTCCCTTCACTCATCCAGGCGATCTGATGCTCCGGGTGGCGGTGAGCCCCGTACGCGGTCACGCCCTCGACGACGTTGGTGTAGACCTGAAAATCTTTGAATGTCCGTCCGCGACTATCGGGCAGCGCTAGCAAGGACTTTGGGCGAGTCGAGTACTCGATAGTGGACATTTTGCGTCTTTCTGGGCGTATCCGAGTCCATCCTGAAGGATGGACCGACGATCCTGCAAAGGTTAGCCTCACTTTATTGCTGACGCGACCAGCTCAGCACTTCACGCGGACCTCAGATCACTTCGCCCACGACTTCGAAGGAGCATGCACGTGCCCTCACATAGCACCCGAATCCTCGCCGCCTTATTCACGACGGCCGCGATCATCGGGTTCTCGACCGCCTGTGGAACCTCGCAAGGCTTCGACACCGCATCAGCGACCCAGAGCAACGACGCATTCCCCGTGACGATCGAGCACGCACAGGGTTCGACGACAATCGATGCCGAACCGCAGCGGGTAGTGACACTCGGATACACCGATCACGAACCACTGCTCGCCTTGGGAGTCGAACCCGTAGGCATGGCCGAATGGTGGGGGTCCGGCATGGATGAAAGCTGGCCGTGGACGAAGAATTACTGGAAGGGGAAAACTCCGACCTACATCAACAGCGGCGGAGACTTCAACTTCGAGCAAATCGCCTCCCTCGCACCAGATCTGATCCTCGCGCTGTACGCCGACATCGACACGGAAACCTACAAGAAGCTGACCTCGATTGCGCCGACTGTCGCGCAGAGCAAGGACTACGACGCGTACACAACGCCGTGGACCGACATGACGCTCACCGCCGGGCGCGCCCTCGGCAAAGGACCACAAGCTCAGCAACTGATCACGGATACCGAAAACGCGTTTGCCGCCGCCCGCGCTGCACACCCGGAGTTTGCCGGGCAAACCGCAACGATCGTCAACCTCGACACTCCCGAGGGCTACGTGTTCTCGTCGCACGATCCACGCGGCATTTTCCTCTCGTCACTCGGGTTCACCCTCCCCGCGACCGTCGACGCATTCGTCGGCGACCAGTTCGGCGACTGGATGCCGAACGAGCGATACGACATCCTCGAACCCGTTGATCGTTTGATCGTGATGGCCGACCCGGAGGGAGAGAAGGCCCTCGCCGGCAACACGCTCTACCAGCGACTACCCGCCGTGAAGAGCGGAAATGCGATGGTCGTGCGGTACACCGCAGATCCACCCGTCGGCGCGGCGATGTCCGGCAATACCGTCCTGAGCATTCCGTATGCCATCGACCAACTGACAGCCACGTTGTCGAAGTAAACTACAGGGCAGGTATCGAAAATATGTTCGAAGAGTGTTAGCCTCGGGGTCAGGAAGCACTCACGGACATCGAGGATCACCATGGACGAGGTACCGGACACCGCGTTAGATCTGGCTCGACTGGTCGACGAGCTGACGGTTCTCGACCAGCGACGCGTCGACATCGGCGAGAGTTTGGTTCATCTCGAGTACCTCTACTCCCAGATGGGCGCACGGCAACAAGCAGATGCTGCCCGAAAAGCCTTCCAGGAGAAGTACGTCGGACGAATCTACGAACTCGCAGACGGCCTGCGAACCTGAAAAGGGGTTGCACACAACCACTGACCGAGCGCATGGTCATTCCTGCACGACACACCGGACCGATCGGTTCGGCTGTGAACTATGTGGGAGAAATCTGATGGAGAAGATCACCAAGAGGCTGTGGAACTGGGCATCGATACTCGACGAGAACACTCGCGAGCAAGCGCTGCGTACGTCCCAGATGCCTTTTGTCCGTCCACATCTGGCGCTTATGCCGGATGCGCACCTCGGTGCGGGAGCGACGGTGGGTTCGGTCATTCCGACGGAAGGCGCAATCATGCCCGCCGCCGTCGGAGTCGATATCGGCTGCGGAATGATCGCGGTCAAAACCCAGTTCAGCGCACGCGACCTTCAAGGCCGCGACCTGACCGTACTTCGCCACAGCATCGAACGCTCCGTCCCGCTCTCGGCAGGTGTCTACAACAAGACGCTGAGCGACACGGCGAAAATCCGCATCGCAGAACTCGAGGCGATGGCGGGCGATCGCCTGTCCTTCTACGACAAGTTCAAGAACGACTGGAGGTTTCAGCTCGGAACGCTGGGCTCTGGTAACCACTTCATCGAGGTGACGCTCGACGAGAGCGACGGCGTCTGGCTGTTCCTGCACTCGGGAAGCCGCGGTATCGGAAACAAGCTCGCGCAGCATCACATCAAGATCGCCAAGGACTTGTGCGAGCGGTGGTACATCAACCTTCCCGATCCGGATCTTGCCTACCTGGTCGAGAAGACGCCCGAATTCGACTCGTACATCACCGATCTCAACTGGGCTCAGCACTTCGCTCTGCTCAACCGCGAAGAGATGATGGACCGCGTCGTGAAGGACTTCGCGCACTTCATGGGAGACGGCAAACCCGCGATCATCGACGAAGTCGAGCGGATCAACTGCCACCACAACTTCACCCAGAAGGAGTTCCACATGGGCAGGGGTGTGTGGCTGAGCCGTAAGGGTGCGATCAAGGCAGACGAGGGCACGCCCGGGCTCATCCCCGGTTCGATGGGGACGGCGAGTTACGTCGTCGTCGGGAAGGGAAACGTACCGTCGTTCAAGTCCAGCCCCCACGGCGCGGGTCGGGTGTACGGACGTAACCAGGCACGCAAGACCTTCACCATCGAAGATCTCGACAAGGCAATGGTCGGCATCGAATACAAGCGTTCCGCGGCGTTCCTCGACGAGATCCCGGGTGCGTACAAGGACATCGACGTCGTGATGGACGACGCGAAGGACTTGGTCGAGATTCGACACACGCTGCGTCAGATTGTGAACGTCAAGGGCAACCGACCCCGCACAACTCCGCGAAATACGAAGTGCCCCGCCGATATCGGCGGGGCACTTCGTTGTCGAGATCAGTCCGGCAAGCGCAGATCAGTCAGGAAGGCGCAGATCCGGCTTGTCCAGCTCTTCGATGTTGACGTCCTTGAAGGTCACGACGCGTACGTATTTCACGAATCGCGCCGGGCGGTACATGTCCCACACCCAGGCGTCGGACATCCGCAGCTCGAAGTAGATCTCCCCGTCTGAATTGTGGGGCAGCAACTCGACCGTGTTGGCCAGGTAGAAACGTCGTTCGGTCTCCACGACGTAGGAGAACTGTCCGACGATGTCCCGGTATTCACGGTAGAGCGACAGCTCCATCTCGGTTTCGTACTTCTCGAGATCCTCGGCACTCATCGGTTTAGCCAGTCCTCCCAGTTCGTCTGAACGTCCATCATCCCGTACGGCCCGCGCGTTGTTCCAACCGGACTCCCGCAGCCACCACGTTGGCATAGGTCATGCGGTGCTCAGGGCACGGCCCCAGCTCGTCGAGTGCGTCCATGTGCAGTGGCGTGCTGTATCCCTTGTGAATCGCGAAGCCGTATCCCGGATGAGTGTCGTCCATCTCGGTCATCACACGATCTCGGGTCACCTTCGCGAGAACGCTCGCCGCGGCGATGCATGCAGCGGCGCCGTCACCGCCGATGACCGGTAGCGACGGAGCCGTCAGACCCGGAACCCGGAATCCGTCGGTGAGAACGTAGCCCGGTTCGAGGTCGAGGCCCGCAACTGCTCGTCGCATCCCCTCGATGTTGGCGACGTGGATGCCGATCTGATCGACTTCCGCAGCGGGAACAGAGATGACACTCCACGCCAAAGCCAAGCGCTTGATCGCCGGGAAAAGCTCCTCGCGCGCACGTTCGGTCAGCTTCTTCGAATCGTCGAGCCGCGCGAGGGCTGCTTGCGGTTTCGGCGCCAGGACACACGCTGCAATGACAAGTGGACCAGCGCACGCTCCGCGCCCGGCCTCGTCGACGCCGGCCACCGGACCGAGTCCGGTTCGCGCCAACGCAGACTCCATCGTCCGCAGACCTGCCGATCTGCGAATGACAACGCGAGGGGGCCAACTACTCACTGTCTCTGCCTACTCGGAACTACGCGAATCCATGTGTGCGGTCCGACAACTCAGTTGCCCTGAATATCAGGCGCATCGATGCCGCCCATTCGCGACGGGGGAAGAACGATGAAACGAGCTTGACCGATGATGTTGTCGATCGGGACGGTTCCCTGGAACTCGTCGTCGACGTGGTAGCGCGAGTCGGCGGAATTGCTGCGGTTGTCACCCATGACCCACACGTGGCCCTCGGGAACGGTGATCGGTCCGAAGCAGCGGCCCGACTTCAATTCGGTGTCACACGTTTGCGTTCCCGGAGTGAACGGGAAATCCATCTTGATGTACGGCTCGTCGAGCGGCTTGCCGTCGACCAGGACTCGGCCCTGCTCGTCGCAGCATTCGACGGTCTGGCCGCCGGTAGCGATCACTCGCTTGACCAAGTCGTTCTCGTCCGGCGGAACGAGGCCGACCCACGAACCGACCTCTTGAATGCCGCGGACGACAACGTTGTCGGACCGATTGGACACATATTTCGTGTTCCACGAATCGGGTCCCTTGAAGACGACGACGTCGCCGGGTTCCGGATCGCCGAAGCGGTATCCGATCTTCTCCACCACGATGCGGTCACCGGTACATCCCGCACAGCCGTGCAGTGTCGGTTCCATCGACTCGGATGGGATGAGAAAAACTCTGAAGACAAATGCCTGAAGGACGATGCTGAGTACCAGCGCTACGCCGATCAGAACAGGGAGTTCTCGCAGAAACGATCGCTGTTTCTTCTGCGGCCGATGTGAGGTCGGTTCCGCGGAACCGCTTGATCCCTCGTGATTCTCGGGTCCGGACGACAATGCCTGCTCCTTCGAAGAATCTGCCACAGAAACCAGATTAGCCCGACACCGCGCGTACGCGGTGCCGGGCTCATCGGAAAGATCAGCGCTTTTCCTTGATCTTCGCCTTCTTGCCACGAAGCTCACGGAGGTAGTACAGCTTGGCGCGACGGACGTCACCGCGGGTCAGAACCTCGATGGAGGCCAGCGTGGGGCTGTGAACCGGGAAGGTGCGCTCGACGCCGACGCCGAAGGAGACCTTACGGACGGTGAAGGTCTCGCGAACGCCGCCGCCCTGGCGACGAATAACGACGCCCTTGAAGACCTGCACGCGCTCCTTGGAGCCTTCGATAACCTTGACGTTCACGTTGAGCGTGTCGCCGGGACGGAACTCGGGGATGTCGTCGCGGAGCGACTTTTTGTCCAGGAAGTCCAGGGTGTTCATATGTCATCCTTGTATTTCGCAGGAGCAGAGGAACCGAGCGGCACGCGTTTCGGTCTCCCGAAACGGCGCTCGTCTGGTTCGTGCCCAGATCAAGTGCTGCTGCCTGGTCCAGGCAACCCGTCCATTGTGCCAGACGCGGATACCAGCGGGGAAATCGGTGGCGGCGGAGCTGCGTGGATGGTGTGGTCCAGTTCCTGCTCGGCCGCGGTCATCGCATGTTCGACGCTCGGCGATCCGGCTATCAGATCCTGGACGTAGATCTTGGCCCGGATGACGGGCCGACGCCATTTCCGTTCGCGTTCGAGCGCGCGGTTCATCCGTTTCGGCTTGCGCGTGTACCGCCAGCGAGCCCACGGTGCACCCGGCCGGCTCAGGCGGACCGCTCCGATTACCAGCAACGGGAAAACGAACAGACCGACGAGCCCCGTCCAGATCTTCCCCTTGAGAATCACGATGGCTGCCAAGGCGAAGTTGATCAACGCGACGAAAACGAAGACCAATTTGATCCACGGATCGCGTTCTTCACGGAATCCGGCGACGTCGAGAAGTTCGAGCGGGCGGAAACCCAGCAGCACCAGGCCGGTCACGGCGATCGCGACGAAGACCGCATCCACCGAGGTCCGACCTTGTTCGGACCAGTACACATCCTTCAGATAGAAGATCAGTGCGAACTCGTCGAGCACCAACGCCGCACCCATACCGAAGATCGCCGCCAGGACGGCACCGGTGGTCTGCGAACCATCGACGTAGACCGCGATCAACGCACCACCGGAGATCATCATGGCGATCACACCGAACACGACGTGATGCACATGCTGGCCTCCGGGCGCGATGTTGCCCGGCCACCATTTCACTTGCGCGCGAATCATCCGGACGCTGAGGCGGATGAAAAGGAAGGCGGACAGGAACCCGAGCAGGAAGAACAGCAACGGCAATCGGCCATGGGCGATGATCTCGCGCTCGAGCCACTCCCGCATCACTGTCCTCCCTTCACCGAATTCATGATCCGACCCTGATCGGATTCATACCCCCAACCGACTCGATTGTGACGATACGGACTTCGAAAACCCGGCGGACGGATTTACTTGCCGAAGCCCGCCTTGCGCAGAGCGTCGGCCATCGACCCGGCAGCAGGCGCGCGGTTGTCCGGTCGCTGCTCGCGTCCGCCCTGGCGTCCGCCATTTCCTCGTTGCTGACCCTGCCCTTGACGCTGGCCCTGCGGCTGGCCCTGCCGCTGAGGTTGCCCACCTCGCTGGCCTTCGGACTTGCGGGGCGCTCCCACCTCGTCGTCGAGACGAAGCGTCAGCCCGATGCGTTGGCGTGCCTCGTCCACTTCGAGGACCTTCACCTTGACGACGTCACCTGACTTGACGACCTCGCGTGGGTCCTTGACGAAGTTGTGTGACATCGCCGAGACGTGAACCAGACCGTCCTGATGAACTCCGATGTCGACGAAGGCACCGAAGGCTGCGACGTTGGTGACCACGCCTTCGAGAGTCATGCCTGGCTTGAGATGCGCGACCTTCTCGATACCTGCGGCAAAGGTTGCGGTCTTGAATTCGGGTCGTGGATCTCGTCCCGGCTTCTCCAACTCGGAGATGATGTCGGTGACGGTCGGTAGACCGAATCGCTCGTCGACGTAGTCGGACGCCTTGACCGATCGAAGTGCCTGCGAGTTTCCGATCACGGTGCGCACGTCCCCGCCTGCACTCGCAACGATCTTGCGAACCACCGGATATGCCTCCGGGTGGACGCTCGACGCGTCGAGAGGGTCGTCGCCGTCGGTGATCCGCAGGAAGCCTGCGCACTGCTCGAATGCCTTGGGTCCCAGGCGGGAGACATCCTTGAGACCCTTGCGGGATTTGAACGGACCGTTCTGGTCCCGATGCGCGACGATGCTCTCTGCAAGGGATCCTGCAATTCCGGACACCCGAGCAAGCAGCGGCACGGACGCGGTGTTGACGTCGACGCCGACCGAGTTGACGGCATCCTCGACGACGGCGTCGAGGGAACGCGAGAGCAGCGATTCGGTGATGTCGTGCTGGTACTGACCGACGCCGATGGACTTGGGATCGATCTTGACCAACTCCGCCAACGGATCCTGCAGGCGACGCGCAATGGACACCGCACCGCGAATCGAGACGTCGAGGTCGGGAAGTTCCTGCGACGCGTAGGCCGAAGCCGAGTACACCGATGCGCCTGCCTCGGAGACGACGATCTTGGTCAGGTTGGGCGCGCCGGTCTTCTTGATCAGTTCGGTAGCGAGCGTGTCGGTCTCGCGTGAGGCCGTGCCGTTGCCGATGGCGATCAGTTCGACGCCGTGTTCGGCGACCAGTCGGGCAAGCGTCGCGAGAGCCGCGTCCCACTTGTTCTGCGGCTGGTGCGGGTAAATCGTCTCGTAGGCAACAACTTTGCCGGTTCCATCGACGACGGCAACCTTCGTTCCGGTGCGGAATCCGGGGTCGAGTCCCATGGTGGGTCGGGCGCCGGCGGGAGCTGCGAGGAGTAGATCCTTGAGGTTGGTGGCGAAGACGTCGACGGCGTCCTTTTCGGCCGACTGCCGCAGACGCATCCGAGTGTCGATACCGAGCGTGACGGCGAACTTCGTCTTCCACGCCCACTTGACGGTGTCGAGAAGCCACCCGTCGGCGGCCCGACCACGGTCGGCGATCTCGAACCGCGACGCGATGCGGCCTTCGTAGACCGTGCGCTCCCCCGGCGCGAGTTCTTCGGTGTCTGCCGCCATGTTGAGCGACAGCACTTCTTCCTTCTCGCCGCGCAGGACGGCGAGGATGCGGTGCGAGGGCAATTTGGAGAACGGTTCCGAGAACTCGAAGTAGTCAGCAAACTTCGAGCCATCGGTTTCCTTGCCCTTGCGGACCGAGGAGACGACCTGGCCGCGATTCCACATCAGCTCACGCAATTCACCGACCAGATCGGCGTCCTCGGCGAAGCGCTCGACGAGGATCGACCGGGCACCGTCGAGCTGCTCGTCCGAATACTTCGCGGGATCGGTGGTGGGATCTCCGATGAGAGCATCGGCGACGGGCTCGTGGCCGGCCTCGCGGGCGATCTGCGCCTTGGTGCGCCGCTTCGGCTTGAAGGGGAGGTAGATGTCCTCCAGCCGCGCTTTCGTCTCGGCCAGCATGATCTGACCGCGCAGTTGATCGTCGAGTTTGCCCTGAGAGTCGATCTCCGTGAGCACGGCGTCACGACGGTCGTCGAGCTCGCGGAGATACCGCAGCCGCTCGTCCAGGAGTCGCAGCTGGGCGTCGTCGAGCGTGCCGGTGACTTCCTTGCGGTACCGGGCGATGAAGGGCACCGTGGCTCCGCCGTCGAGAAGGTCGACTGCTGCTGCAACCTGGCCTTCGCGGACGTCGAGTTCCTCGGCAATGCGCTGGTTCACGGTCTTGAGAATCACGAGATCCGACCCTACCGCTATCCTGAGACAAGAAGATCGGCAACAGTGCCGTGTCAGGGCTACCGGGGGAAACAAATGAGTACGCGGTACGTCCGGATTGCCGCAATGGTGGCCGCAGTTACTTTTGCGGCTTCGTGCAGCGGTGGACAGAACCCGGATGATCCGATGCAGACCCCCGCCTTTCCCGACACCAATGTTCCGGTAGCCGAGACCCTCGACGGCCGTCTGGGACAGGCTCAGGTGGCTGCGCTCGGGCGTGGTGCGGACGTCTCCATCGCCATCCTCGACCGCTCCTCGGACAAGTACCTCGACGTCGCCGGTGACCAGCAGATCGAAACAGCCTCGGTGGCAAAACTTTTCATCGCCGAGGATCTACTTCATCAGGATGCGCGCGGTGAGCGACCCATCACGGACGACGATCGCACCCTCATGGCGGCGATGCTCGAATCCTCCGACGACACCGCAGCCAACCTCCTGTGGGACGAGGTCGGCGGCCAAGAGGTGATCACCCGCGTCGCCGAGCGTTACGCACTGACCGCGACGACGCCGCCCTGGGACGGAATGTGGTGGAACACCGAGACCACGACACGTGACCTGGTCACCTTCTACAGCGGTGTCCTCGACGACTCCGATCAACTCGGACCTGAACGGGTCGAGCAGTTCGTCGAGTACCTGCGGCAATCCACTCCCGAAGGAACCGACGGTTACGACCAGAGATTCGGCCTGCCCGAGGCCTTGTTCGGCGAGCCCGTCATAGGAGTCAAACAGGGCTGGATGTGCTGTGTCGAGGACAAGTGGATCCATCTGTCCACCGGCATCGTCGGTGACGACAACCGATACATCATCGCGATCGGTTCGCGAGAAGACGTCCAGTACACGGATGAGGACAGCTTCTATCCCGACACCTCGTTCACCGATGCCGTCGACGACGAAAGTGCACTGCACGCACGCGACACGGTCACCGGCGTCACGCAGATTCTCTTCCCGAGCGGAAGCATCGACGACTGGGCAGCGGCATCCACGACCGCGGATTCGGCGATGCCCGAAGCTTCCGGGCCCTGATTCGATCCACGCGGTCGTGTTCGTCCTCAAGCCTGCTTGTACTCGAGCACCGAACCGATGACACGGTCCTGTTGTTCGAACGTGAGCATGGGCCACAGCGGCAGTCGAAGGATCGACGCGGAGAACTCGGCACTACGCACGCACGGCTGCGGTGTTCGTCCGTAGCGCACACCGGCCGCACTCGTATCGAGCGGAACGTAGTGGAACGGCGCCACGATTCCGTCACCGGCAAGGTGCCGAATCAAGCCGTCACGGCTCTCTTCGGTCGGCATCTTGAGATAGAACAGGTGCGCAGTGTGCTCGCGATCATCGGGCACCGCCATGGGCACGACACCGTTCGCGGCCGCCCACTCGCCCAGACTCACGCTGTAGGCATCCCAGACGCGATGCCTGGCCGCCTGAATCGCGTCGAACTCGGAGAGTTGTGCGTCGAGGACGGCGGCATTGAGTTCACTGGGCAGATAACTCGACCCGATGTCCTGCCACGAATACTTGTCGACCTGCCCGCGCAGGAAACGCGCACGGTCGGTCCCCTTCTCACGGATGATTTCGGCGCGAGTCATCAACTGATCGTCGGAGAGCAACAGCGCGCCGCCCTCACCGCAGTGAACGTTCTTGGTGTCGTGAAAACTCTGCGTTCCGATTGTTCCGATGGTGCCGAGCGAGCGCCCGCGCCACTTTCCGCCGAGTCCGTGAGCGTTGTCTTCGATCAACGCAACGCCGTGGAGTTCCGCGAGGTCGAGGAGAGGTTCCATGTCCGCGGCGACTCCGCCGTAATGCATGACCAATACAGCTTTGGTGCGTTCGGTGATCGCCGCCGCGACGCACGCCGGGTCGATGTTGCCGGTACTCGGATCGATGTCGACGAAAACAACAGTGGCCCCGCGCAACGCGACGGCGGTCGCCGCCGAACTGAACGCGAAGCTCGGAACTATTACCTCGTCGCCCGGGCCCAATTCGAGCAGCAGCGCACCCAATTCGAGTGCATGCGTGCACGAGGTGGTCAGCAGAGCATGCGTGGATCCGGTGATCGCCTTGAGCGCTGCAGTCGCGGACTTGGTGAAACGTCCGTCACCGTGAATGTGGTCGGACTCCAGAACCGTTGCCAGATTCGACAATTCGTTCGATGCCCGATAGGGGCGGGAGAAGATGATGCGATCAGTGCTCACGACTACGCCGATCGATCGAGGTTCCGGGCCGCGGGGAGTCGACAGTCAGATACAGCGGCTTTCCGACAAGGACGTGCAGTGCCACACCGAGATATTCGGCAATGAGCCCGAGCGAGAACAGAATCGCACCCGAACAGACCAGCAGCGCCATGATGATCGACGCCCATCCTTCGGGATCATTGTTGTCGCCGGTCATGGCCCCGATGAAGATCACCGCGGCCATGATCACGCCGGCCGACGCCAGGGTGACTCCGAGCAGGCTGACCAGCCGCAGACCGCGTGTTCCGCTACACAACACCATCTTCCAGAACAACGAGAACAAACGGCGGTAGTTGTACCCGGATTCTTCGCGGCCTTCGGCTCGAAGTGTCACCGGCGCCGTGGCCGTGTTACCGACAACCCACGTCAGCGCAACGTCCAGATACACGCCGTTGGCCGCGACGCCGGCCAACTGTCGGCCGATGTCACCGCGGATCAGGCGATAACTTTCGAATCTCGTCGAATCAGGGAACGCGAATACCGTCGCCAAGACGATCTTTGCGCCGCGCGAGGTCAGGTTCCGCAAGAATCCGTGCGGGCGTGTGTTCGTGGGTTTGGAATACACGAGATCGGATCGCTCCGTCAGCGCGGTGTCGAGGAAAGCCCCGATGTGCACCGGGTCGTGCTGGCCGTCCTCGTCCATCGTCACGATCCACTGTCCAGTTGCAGCGGCCATGCCGGCGATGGTCGCCGCGTCCTGGCCGTAGTTGCGGCTGAGCCACACGACACGCACCTGCTCGAAACGGCGCTCCAATTCGAGTAACACGACGTCGGAGCGATCCGGGCCGTTGTCGTGAACCAGCACGATCTCGTCGACGGAGAACTGCGCACCACCGGGCGTCGCACTCGGTGTGCCCAGGCCGTCCAACTCCTCGACGAGCGCCGTGATCGTCTTTTCGCCCTGATAAACGGGCACTACGACGGAAATCGAGTGCACTCGCTTCCACTCCCTTCAGGGGGCTCGACTGGCGCCGAGAGACAGGCACGATCGGGCCCACACCGTCGCGAACTTTAACACGCAGAGATGTCTTGACTTCGGATGCCGGCGGCGCGTGACGCGCTCGCGTCTCCGCACGCCCCACCTGCCCTGTTAAGGTCTGGAACTCGTGGTGGAAACTCGCACTCTCGCCCGGGCAGACGTGTACAAGTGGGGCGCCGTCACGGCGATCGGTGTCATCGCCGGTTATCTGGCCGTGGTGCTCGCGAATGCTCGTCACTTCTACACCGACGACACCGAGTCCCAATACGCGCCGCTGTGGGTCATGCTCGGCCGCAGTCTGCGAGAAGGACACCTCCCGGTGCTCGTCCCCGAGAACTGGATGGCGGGCAACTACGCGATCGAGGAAGCAGGCCTTCTCAATCCACCGCAACTCCTGATCGACCTGATCGCACCGTCCTTCGACAACCTGGCGTTGTACGCGACGATCGTGAAGTTGATCTTCGCGATCATCCTTGCACTCGGCGTCTATCGGATCTGCCTCGAGTACGGCTCGAAGCCCACGTGGGCTGCCGTCGCCGGCGTCTCGATTCCGTTCACCGGTTTCCTGCTGTTCTTCGACTCGGCCAGTTGGATGACTGCCTTCACCGGCACTGCCTGGATGGTTCAGGCGTGGGCGTCGGCAATCCGCTACGCCCGAGGTAAGAGCGGTCCGATCCCGACCTTCGTGTTCTTGTATCTCGCGATGTCGGTCCAATATGTTTTCCCCGCAGTCGAATCCGGCTTGATGATCGGCGCGGTCGCAATCGGCGAAGTTGTCTATCAGCGGCGTTGGCTGCCGTCACTGCGGCTTCTGGCGGTGTCCGCGTGTGCCGCTCTGGCCGGTCTCGCGACGTATCTGCCGAGCCTGCTCACCGCGGACGTCACCTGGCGCGGTGCATCCGAAGTCAAGAACGATGCATTCCTCGCCGTCCCGTGGTCGGAATCGCTGAACGCGAGCCTGCCGAGCACGATGCCCGCGTTCACCTCGTGGTGGGGATACATCCAGACCATGCCCATGGTCTACATCGCCTGGTTCCTCATACCCGCCCTGGCATTCATCGACTGGGGCAAGGCACGCGCCGCGGCACGCGAATTGACCGCCGTCGGGATCTTCACGGTCGCCGTCCTCATGTGGACTGCCGGGCCGAGCACGATCGGCCCACTGCGGTGGCCCGCGCGCGTACTTCCGATGGTGGCCATCGGACTCCTGCTTCTGGTGTGCATCCTGCTCGGGCGTTACGCCACGACCGACAAGTTGCGCGGGCGCTGCGTTGCAGCGGGAATCCTCGTGGGCCTGCTTCTGATTCGGTCAGCCTCGGCAGCTCCCGGGCTCGCGAAATGGCATGTGATCTCGGCCCTGCTCGTTGCCGCACTCGGCGCCGCGATGGTCTGGCTCGGCCGTACCAAGGGCACTGCTTTCGCATGCCTCGTAGCGATCGTCGCGGTCTCCCCCATCGCCTACGCCCAGGTTCGGGCCGCGCAACCCACCCCGATGAGCTGGAACCTGCCCGAATCCCGCTCGGAGATGAAAGAGGCCTTCCCCGACTTCGAAGGCACGACACTGCAACTGGGCGACCGTGCACTCATCGCACCCGGGGACAAAACCCTCGACGGAGCGTACGGTTCCCTGGCTTTCGGCAACTACCCCAAAGACCTCGAACTGACCTACACCAGCGGCTACACCCCCAACGGGCACTTCTACTTCGGTGATCTGCTCTGCATGCGCTGGGACATGAGCGTCTGCCCCGACGCCTTTCGGCGCGCATTCACCGTCGAACCCACCACCGGCAGCACCATCGTCGACCTGATGAACGTGGACCGCGTCGTACTTCAGAACGCTCTCTACCCCGATGCACGCAAGAACCCGGCTCCCGACGGATGGAAATGGGTCGACTACCCCGGACACGAGAACTACATCTCGGTACTCGAACGCGTCGACGGCCCCGTCTCGACACGCAACGGACGCATCGCCGACGCCCACGGCGTCGAGGCTACGTCGATCGCGGAATCGAACATGTCGAGCACCCTTCGTGTCAGTTCGGAGACCGGCGGCAAGGTTGTGTTCGCACGGCTCGGCTGGCCCGGATATCGGGCGAGCATCGACGGTCAGCCTGTCCCGATCGACGTCGTCGCGAAGTCCTTTGTCACCGTAGACGTTCCAGCCGGTACGAAAGACGCGGAACTTGTCCTGACGTGGCGTCCCCCGGGATGGAAGGTCGGCGGCGCTTCGATGGTCGCCGGAGTCCTCGGACTCGGCGTGCTCGAGTGGATGTATCTGCGGAACCGACGCAAGGACGGGATCAACACCGTGAAAACCGAGTCTTCATGACCGAAGACATCGCATCACCCGAGAACCCCGGCCCACTGCTTCGGGTGGTCAAGCATCAGCCCATCGCATTTGCCATTGTCGGAGTGGCTAATACGGCGATCGGATACGTGCTCTTCGTGATGTGGTCGTTGATCCTCGACAACAAGGATCTGTATCAAGTGGCTGTGATCGGCGCGTACTCCATCAGCGTGCTCATCGCTTTCGTTCTGCATCGGACTCTGGTTTTCCGTGTCCGCGGACATGTGGCACGCGACCTGGGAGCGTTCATCGTCGTCAATTCCGGTGGCCTGGTGCTGAATCTGATACTCGGAACAATCGCGGTGTCGATTCTGCATGCCCCGCCGCTTCCCGCCCAGGCGGTTGTCATGTTGATCGTCGCCGGTGTGAGCTTCTTCGGTCATCGATACTTCTCGTTCCGCCGCAAACCTGCCGAACGGCACTGACCTTCTACGATTCGCGGGGTAGCGCTCGATCCACTGCCGCCTCGACGATCGTCCGAATATCTTCCTCTCCGAACAGGTTCGGCAATGTGAGTCGATCCAGTGCGAGCCAGTTCAGCGACAAATAGAGCAGGCGAACGGTCATCGCATCACCCGGCACGCCCGACGCCAGATGATTGGCTACGTTCAGATCGAAGTCTTCTCGGATGCGGACGGTCAGCACCGCTCGCAGGTCCGGTCGACGCGTCGCCTCCAGTCGCAACTCCATGAGCGCGAGGAAACCCGTTCCGAACGAGGTGACGCGCTCGACCACGTCGAGCATGAGCGTCACCAGGCGCTCACGATCGGTGCCGTTGACGGGATCGATCATCCCTTCGAGGTCCTCCGGAATCAGTCGCTCGTAGATCCGGCCACCCGCTTGAGTGAGCAGGTCGTCGCGATTGGAGAAGTAGTTCGACGCTGTCCCGTTCGGCACTGCTGCCTGGGCGTCGACGGCTCGAAACGTCAAGCCTCGAGCACCCTCTCGGGCCAACACCTCGATTGCCGCGTCGATCAGGGCAAGCCGGCGTTCCGGGTTCTTTCGCACTTGACATCACTCCTGACACGACCCTAAGTTAAACCACTACAAACATAGTACTACGAACGGAGCGTTATATGCGAAAGCTTGTGTACTACGTGGGAGCTTCCCTCGACGGATACATCGCGGGGCCTGGTGGCGAATTCGATTTCCTCCCGGTCTCCGAACAGATCACGGCCTGGATATGCGATCGATATCCTGAAACCGTGCCAACGCATGTGCGGCCCGCTCTCGGAATCGAGGACGCTCCCAACAAGACCTTCGACACGGTCGTCATGGGCCGCGGCTCCTACGAGCCCGGGCTGGCCGCCGGAGTGAAAAGCCCCTTCGCGCACCTGCGTCAGTTCGTCGTCTCCACAACCATCCCTGACGCCGAGGATCCCCCCGTCACCATCGTTCGCGCCGATCCGCTTGGGGTAGTCAGATCTCTCAAAGAGGAAGAAGGACAATATATCTGGCTGTGCGGCGGCGGAACTCTCGCCGGCGAACTACTACCAGAGATCGACGAGTTGATCATCAAGAGGTATCCGGTAGTCGCCGGCGCAGGCATACCGATGATCAGAGGTAACTTCGAGCCGACACTGTTCACACCGACTGCAACCGAATCGCTCGACGACGGCGCAAGCATCACCTGGTTGAAGCGAAATACCTAAGGAAGTAGATCCGGTCGACGCTCGGCCGTGCGCTGCAGCGACTGCTCATGGCGCCACGCTTTGATCTTCGCGTGATCACCGGAGAGAAGCACCGGCGGAACTTCGAGGTCGCGCCACACAGCCGGGCGAGTGTAGCTAGGCCCTTCGAGAAGGCCGTCGGAGAATGAATCCTCTTGGTGTGACAGCTGATTGCCGAGAACGCCGGGCATCAGTCGCACGACAGCCTCGACCATCACCAGCACGGCTGCTTCGCCGCCGATCAGGACGTAATCGCCGATGCTGACTTCTTCGACTCTGACCCGCTTGGCGGCGTCGTCGAAAACCCGTTGATCGATACCTTCGTATCGGCCGCAGGCAAACACAAGGTGCTTGGCGTTGGACCAGCGGTGCGCGGTCTCCTGGGTGAACGGAACGCCGGCGGGAGTGGGCACCACCAGAATGGTCTCGGCATCATCGGGGCCGGAAGAATCGGAGCGCCCGATCACGTCGTCCAGTGCCGGGCCCCAGACGGTGGGTTTCATGACCATGCCGGGTCCGCCGCCGTACGGGGAATCGTCGACGGCTTTGTGTACGTCATGGGTCCACGACCGCAGATCGTGGACGTCGACCGAGATCAAGCCGCGTTCGATTGCCTTGCCCAGCAAGGCAGCACGAAGCGGTTCAAGATACTCGGGAAAGATGGTGACTACATCGAGACGCATGACAAGCGATCAGTCGCTGTCGGCGTTCGAATTGTCGCTGTTCGACTTGTCACCGAAGTCCGGGTCGAGCAGTCCCTCGGGGGGCTCGATCACCACGACGCCGTCGGCGATCGACACCGAGGTGACGATGGCTGCGACAAACGGGATCAGCAATTCACCGGACGTCTCACCGGCGCGGCGAATCGATAGCAATTCACCTGCGGCGGAATGCAATACCTCGATGACCGAACCGATCTCGGTGCCGTCCGTGAGGACGACCTTCAGTCCTTCGAGTTCGTGATCGTAGAACTCGTCCGGATCATCCGAAGGCTCGAGTTCGGAACTGTCGATGACAAACAGTGTGCCGCGCAACGCATCTGCGTCGCCACGGTCACTGACGCCTTCCAGGCGCAGCAGAAGCCGCCCGGAATGATCCCGGGCGGCTTCCACTGTGTACGACTTCAGTGTGGACTCGCGCGGCTTGCGCCCACGCAGCACGGAACCTACGGCAAAACGATCCTCGGGCTCGTCTGTACGAACCTCGACTACCAATTCACCTTTGATGCCATGCGACTTCGCGACACGACCGACTACGAGTTCCACCTGTTTACTGCCGTCTACTGATCGGTGTCGACGACATCAACACGGATACCGCGGCCACCGATGCCGGAGACCAAGGTCCGCAGAGCGGTCGCCGTGCGACCACCCCGACCGATGACCTTGCCGAGATCGTCGGGGTGCACGTGCACCTCGACGGTCCGTCCCCGACGTCCGGTGATCAGCTCGACGCGCACATCGTCGGGATTGGCGACGATGCCACGCACGAGATGCTCTACCGCATCAGCGACGACGGCACTCACTTGTCAGCAGCCTCGGCGTCTGCAGCGGGAGCCTCGGCGTCAGCCGCGGTGTCTTCTGCCTTGGCCTCGTCAGCCTTTGCAGCCTTCTTCTTCTTGGGGGTGATTGCTTCTGCAACCGGCTCGTTCTCGGCCTGCGCGAGCGCAGCCTGGAAGAGCTCGAGCTTGGTGGGCTTGGCTTCCTTGACGCGCAGGGTGCCTTCGGTGCCCGGGAGGCCCTTGAACTTCTGCCAGTCACCGGTGATCTTGAGGAGTGCCTCGACGGGCTCGGTGGGCTGTGCGCCCACGGACAGCCAGTACTGAGCGCGCTCGGAATCGATGTCGATCAGCGAGGGCTCTTCCTTGGGGTGGTACTTGCCGATGGTCTCGATCGCACGGCCGTCACGACGGGTGCGCGAGTCGGCGATGACAACGCGGTACTGAGCGTTGCGGATCTTGCCGAGGCGGGTGAGCTTGATTTTGACAGCCACAGCTGCAGTTCTCCTTCAGCGCGCACAACAGTGCTGCGCATGTCACGTGCAATTCAGCGACCCACACGATTTGTGAGCCCGGTTTTGCCTCTATCCTGTGACCGTCGCAGCGGTACGTAACCGGTTGCGACGAACAATGGTCCATTGTGCCAGATGGGTGGGCTCGTTCGGAAACCACCCTATGCGCGCTTCGAGAGTGCGGGGACTCCCTAACCACTCACGGGGGTTCCGCGGAGGATCACACGCATCGGCTTCGCGAGCACATCGGGGTTTCCGCGCGGATCTTCGGAATAAACCACCAGGTCGGCGGGCGCTCCTTCTTCGATCCCCTGCGCACCCAACCAACTCCGTGCGTCCCAGCAGGCTGCGCCCAGCGCCTGATGCGCCGTCAAACCGGCAACTTCGAGTTCGGCGATCTCGTCGGCGATCCGCCCGTGCCTGATCGATCCGCCGGCATCCGTTCCGGCATAGATCGGAATCCCGGCCTCGTGAGCGGCACCGATCGTCCGATGTCGACGAGCGTGCAGATCCCGCATGTGCGCCGCGTAGATCGGATACCGCGTGGCAGAGTCCGCGATCTCGGGGAAAGTTGCGATGTTGATCAGCGTCGGAACCAAGGCCGTGCCGTGAGCGACCATCAACTCGATGGTCGCGTCCGTCAATCCGGTGCCGTGCTCGATGCAGTCGATGCCGGCATTGATCAGGCCGGGCAGAGCATCCTCGGCAAAGACGTGAGCGGTGACCCTTGCGCCTTCGGCATGGGCGGCAGCGATGGCCTCGACCAGAATCTCGTCGCTCCACAACGGGGCGAGGTCACCGATGGAACGATCGATCCAGTCCCCGACGAGCTTGACCCAACCGTCACCGGCGCGTGCCTGACGCACCACCTCGGCCGGCAACTGAGATTCGTCGTCCAGGTCGACCGGCAGGCCCGGGATGTACCGCTTCGGTGCTGCGATGTGCTGACCTGCGCGAATGATCCGCGGCAGATCGAGGCGCTCGTCGATGAACCTGGTGTCGACCGGCGATCCGGCGTCACGAAGCAACAGCACGCCCGCGTCACGTTCGGTCTTCGCCTGCCCCAGCAAGCCGTCGACGGTTTCGCCGCCGCCACCGCCGTAGCGGATACCGACGTGACAGTGCGCATCCACGAGACCCGGTGTGATCCAACCCGATTCGACGATCGTCTCCGCACCGGACACCGGCTCGAAGGAGATCAGCCCGTCGACGATCCACAATTCGATCGGCTCGGCATCGGGCAGACCGATACCCCGCAGATGAAGCGCAGCCACCGACTACTTCTTGGGCAGCTTGAGCTGGGAGAGATCGATGCCTTCCAGTCCGGGCGGCAACTGATCGAGACCCTTGGGCATGTTCGACAGGTCGGGCATACCGGCCGGCATTCCGCCGGGCATACCCGGGAATCCGCCCATGCCGGGGAATCCTCCGCGCATCTTGGGCTGCGTCGGGCCCTTGCCGCCCTTCTTGCCCTTCTTGCCCTTCTTGCTGCGAACCTGCTTACGCGCGCCGGGCATACCCATACGGCCGGCCATGGCAGCCATCATCTTGCGGGCTTCGAAGAAACGGTCCACCAACTGGTTGACGTCGGAAACCTTGACGCCCGAACCGTTCGCGATGCGCAGTCTGCGTGAGGCGTTGATGATCTTCGGATCGTCGCGCTCGGCCGGCGTCATACCGCGGATGATGGCCTGAATGCGATCGAGTTGCTTCTCGTCGACGTTGGCAAGCGCGTCCTTCATGCCGCCTGCACCCGGCAACATACCGAGGAGGTTGCCGATCGGGCCCATCTTGCGGACGGCCATCATCTGATCGAGGAAGTCTTCGAGGGTGAGCTGACCGGAACCGATCTTCGCTGCGGTCGCTTCGGCCTGATCGGCGTCGAACACCTGCTCGGCCTGCTCGATGAGGCTCAGGACGTCGCCCATGCCGAGGATCCGGCTGGCCATGCGATCGGGATGGAAGACGTCGAAGTCTTCGAGCTTCTCGCCGGTGGACGCGAAGAGGATCGGCTGGCCGGTGACCTCGCGGACGCTCAGCGCGGCACCACCGCGGGCGTCGCCGTCGAGCTTGGTGAGGACGACACCGGTGATGCCGACTCCCTCACGGAAAGCGTCGGCCGTGCTGACCGCGTCCTGACCGATCATGGCGTCGAGGACGAAGATGGTCTCGTCCGGGTTGACGGCGTCACGGATACCGGCGGCCTGCGCCATCAGCTCCGAGTCGATACCGAGGCGACCGGCGGTGTCGACGATCACGACGTCGTAATGCTTGTTGCGTGCTTCTTCGACGCCGGCGCGGGCGACCTCGACGGGGTCGGCTGCGGAAACGCCCAGTGCGTTCTCGCCGCCGCCGATGGAGGTGCCGGGGTGCGGCGCGAAGACTGCGGCGCCTGCACGCTCACCGACGATCTGAAGCTGAGTGACGGCGCCGGGACGCTGAAGGTCACAGGCGACGAGGAGGGGCGTGTGCCCCTGATCCTTGAGCCACTTGGCCAACTTTCCGGCCAGCGTGGTCTTACCGGAACCCTGCAGACCGGCCAACATGATGACCGTCGGCGGCGTCTTGGCGAACTGCAGTCGACGAGTTTCGCCGCCGAGAACCTCGACCAGTTCTTCGTTGACGATCTTGACGACCTGCTGAGCCGGGTTCAGTGCACCCGAGACCTCGGCGCCCTTGGCGCGTTCCTTGATCTTGGCGATGAAGCTGCGCACTACGGGAAGCGCGACGTCGGCCTCGAGCAGGGCAAGGCGGATCTCGCGGGCCGTAGCGTCGATGTCGGCGCCGGACAGACGACCCTTGCCACGCAGATCCTTGAGAGATCCGGTCAATCTGTCGGAAAGGGATTCGAACACCGAGTGCGCTCCTGAAGGTCGTGCGAGTTAGCCGTGGATATTCTCGGGCACCAGCCTAGCCGCTACGCCCGCACCGATCCCAGCCGATGCGGGCGTAACTGCCGAAACCGGTCCGTCAATCCTCTTTCTTCTTGGGTTGTGGCACCGGAACCACCGCCAGCACCGCCTCCTCGACGCGCTCTCGCGCCGCGCGGGTATCGGCCTCACCGAAGTCGAGGCAGAACGCGTCGACCACCGAGGAACCCAAGGTGGCGACCTTCGCCCACCGGATGTCGGCTCCACTGTGTTCGAGTGCTGCGGCCAGTCGGCAGAGCAGGCCGACGCGGTCCTCGGTACGCAATTCGAGGATCGCCTGACCGTCACCGGGCGCGTCGAACCAGATGACCCGCGGTGGCGCCTGCGCATAGAGCACTGGAACCGCGGAATCCTTGTTGGTCTGGATCGGGTCGTCCCACTGCTCTGCCCGTGCCTCCTCGTCCTTCGCGTCGAGAAGTTCGAGCAAATTCAGTTCACCGGCCGAAGCCCGGATCAATTCCTGCCGGAGCAGCACCGCCTGCGGGGGTGTGCCGAACCTCGGCGTCACGACAAACGAGTTGACCGCCGAACCTGCATGCGACCCCAGCGATGCGGAATGCACCCGCAAGGACTGCAGCGCCAGAACTCCGGCAGCCCGAGACAGCAGCCCGGGAGCGTCGGGCGCGATGACGGTCACGACGTAGGTGTGCGCATTCTCGGCCGGAACGAGCGAGACGTGAACCCCGCCCTCCTCGGCGATGGCCAATTGCTCGGGAGCGAGTGGATCGGGTTGCGGGAGCTCCTCCCCTGCCATCAGCAAACGACAACGACGCACCAGCTCGCCGATCAACGACGACTTCCAGTCGCCCCAGACACCAGGCCCGGTGGCCAGCGAATCCGCTTCCGCCAACGAATGCAGGAGATCGAGAAGGGTCCCGTCTCCCTCGAGTGCGTCGACCACTCGCTGCACCGTTGCCGGATCGTCGAGGTCGCGACGGGTGGCGGTTTCCGGCAACAGCAAGTGGTAGCGCACCATCGCCGTCAACGTCGCGACGTCGGAAGGCCAGAGTCCCAAGCGATTTCCGATCGCGGTGGCCAATTCGGCACCGACGACGCTGTGGTCTCCCCCTCGCCCCTTCCCGATGTCGTGGATCAACGCACCGAGCATGAGCAGATCCGGCCGAGCGACGCGAGTGGTGAATCCGCTTGCATACGCGGCGGTTTCGACCAGGTGCCGATCCACCGTCCACGTGTGGACGGCGTCGCGCGGCGGAAGATCGCGAATGGTCCCCCACTCCGGCAGGAGTCGACCCCAGAGCCCGGTCCGGTCCATCGCCTCGATCACCGGAACCGCACGCGATCCCGAACCCAGCACGACCAAGAGATCGTTGACTGCATTTTTCGGCCACGGCTCACGCAATTCGGGGGCATTGTCGGCCAGGCGATTGAGCGTCGACGCGGAGATCGGCATGCCGTTGGTGGCCGCCGCTGCCGCGACCCGCATCACCAGACCGGGATCCTTCTTCGGTCTCGCATCGCGCGCCAGAACTACTTCGCCGGCATGCTCGACGACGCCCTCGTCCAGTGGCCGTCGCACCGGCGCGCGACGCAGCCGCGACAAACCACGCCGGGGCAAGGAGTTTCCGGCGGTACGGATACCGACGTCGACCGAATAGCTGATGGTGCGCGCCGATTCGCTGAGAAGTCGCGCCAGATCGAAGCGATCACCGATCCGTAGCGCCGCACCGATCTCGTCGGCGTCCTGTGCTCGCAGTTGGTCGCGGGCGCGACCGGCAACGCGGTGAAGTTCGGTGCGCACGTCGAGCAACCGCCTGTGCGCAAGTGCCAGACCGCCGCCGGGCGAGTTGGGTCCCAGCCCCGGCATCCCGTCGGTCAATTGCGCGATGGACAGGGCGTTGAGCAGTTGGACGTCTCGCAGCCCGCCACGACCGCTCTTGAGATCCGGTTCGGCGCGATGGGCGATCTCGCCGCTGCGCTCCCACCTCGTACGGGTCTGGGTGATCAATTCGTCGAATCGGCTGCGGATGTCCATGCGCCACTGTCGTCGGACACCACTGATCAACAGGTTGCTCAGCTCCACGTCGCCGGCAATGTGGCGTGCTTCGAGCATTCCGAGTGCTGCCGTCATGTCGGTGGCCGCAACCTGAAGCGCCTGCGGAAGCGTCCGCACGCTGTGGTCGAGTTTGATGTGCGCGTCCCACAGCGGGTACCACAGGCTGTCCGCGACCTGGGCCACGACCGCCGGGTCCATGTCGTCGTGCAGCAGAATCAGATCGAGATCGGAATACGGCAGCAGTTCGCGTCGGCCGAGACCACCCACGGCGACGATGGCAAACCCACAATCCGGTTTGATGCCCAGTTCGGTCCCCTTGGTGGTCAACCAGAATTCGTGCAAATCGACCAGTGCATGTCGCAGCGCGGGGGCGTCGAGCCTCCTGTTCTTGACGCCTCCGGTGAGTAGGGCCTTGCGTGCGCGGGCCAGGTCCGCAGCTTCGTCGGATCCCCCTGACGAGACCGGCCCTGGCCCCGTCGCTTTCGCGACGGAACCAGGGCCGAAGTTCTCGGACCCTTTCGGGTCAGAGTGCATCGCCACCGCGTTCCCCGGTGCGAACCCGGATGACCGACTCGACTGGCGAGACCCACACCTTGCCGTCACCGATCTTGCCGGTTCGAGCGGCCTCGACGATCACCTCGACCACCTTGTCAACGGCCGCGTCGTCGACGACGACCTCGACCCGGACCTTGGGTACGAAGTCCACGGAGTACTCCGCGCCTCGGTACACCTCGGTGTGGCCCTTCTGTCGGCCGTAGCCCTGAACTTCGCTGACTGTCATACCCAGCACTCCGGCCTGCTCGAGTCCGGTCTTGACGTCCTCGAGCGTGAACGGCTTGACGATTGCTGTGATCAGCTTCATGTGCTCATCCCTTTCCAAACTCTGAAGTGCCTGAATTCACTTTAATCACGTGCTGATCACGCGAGGTCGTATGCGGTCTCTGCGTGTTCGGTCTCATCGATGCCGCGTGCCTCGTCCTCGGCCGAGATTCGCCAGCCCAGGGGCTTGAGTGCGAAGCCGATGATCGTCGTCAGAACGCCGGTGAAGACGAGTGCTGCGAGTGCGATCACGATCTGAACCACCAGTTGCTTGTAGTCGCCGCCGTAGAAGAGGCCGGTTGCGGTGCCGAAGAATCCGATACCGATCGTGCCCCACAGGCCGGAGACAAGGTGAACACCGACGACGTCGAGCGAGTCGTCGAAGCCGAAGCGGAACTTCAGGCCGACTGCGAGAGCGGACAGGATGCCGGCTACTGCGCCGAGGAAGATGGAACCGACCGGGTTGAGCGCACCGGCAGCAGGGGTGATGGCGACCAGACCGGCGACCGCACCGGAAGCTGCGCCGAGGCTGGTGGCGTGGCCGTCACGAATACGCTCGGTAGCGAGCCAGGCCAGGACTGCGGCACACGTCGCGGTGGTCGTGTTGACCCAGGCGAGACCGGCGTTACCGTCGGCGGCGAATGCCGAGCCGGCGTTGAAGCCGAACCAACCGAACCAGAGGAGTGCGGCGCCGAGCATCACGAAGGGCAGGTTGTGCGGACGGAAGGCGGTCTTGCCGAAGCCGAGACGCTTGCCGACGATGAGTGCGAGGACCAGACCGGCCATACCCGCGTTGATGTGAACGACTGTGCCACCGGCGAAGTCGATCGGAGCGACGTTGGCGACGGTGACTCCGTCGTCGTTGACCGTGGTGCCGAAGAGCTTTGCCGCGATGCCGTCCTCGGAGCCCGAGAGGAGTCCGCCGCCCCACACCATGTGTGCGAGCGGGAAGTAGACGACGGTGACCCAGATACCCGAGAACAGGAGCCAGGTGCCGAACTTGACCCGCTCGGCCAGGGCACCACTGATGAGGGCGGTGGTGATGATCGCGAACGTCACCTGGAACGCGATGTCGATGACGTTGGGGTAGCCCCAGGCGCCGGCGATGAAGTTGCCGTCAGCATCGGTGATGCTGTTCTTGAGGCCGAAGAACTCGAACGGGTTGGCAAAAATGCCCCCGATGTTCTCGGTGCCGTAGGACATCGACCATCCCCACAGAACGTAGATGACGCCGATGACGGCCATGGCCCCGAAGGACATCATCATCATGTTCAGGACGGACTTGGACCGAGACATCCCGCCGTAGAAGAAAGCGAGGCCGGGTGTCATCAGCAAGACCAGAGATGCAGCCATCAGCATCCATGCGGCGTTACCGGAGTTCGCCAACAAATCGTCGGTACTCACTTACTACCTCCTAGTCGCACGTGCCGGGCAGCACGTCGTTAAGGAGAAGAGTGCTGGGCTGGTGTTTCGTCCATGGCGCTGTCGCGTTTCGCAGACGTGAACCAATTGCCCAACTTTGTTGCAAACAGGTTTCGCCAGGGAGTTCTACCGACCCTGTGCGCCTTTTTGGTAGTTCGCGCTACCAAAAAGGCGCACGGGGGCGTCAGCCCAGGAGGGCGTCGACGAACGCACCCGGCTCGAACGGCGCCAGGTCGTCGGCACCTTCACCGAGGCCGACCAACTTCACCGGCACACCCAGTTCATGCTGAACCTGGAAGACGATTCCGCCCTTGGCGGTTCCGTCCAGCTTGGTCAGTACGACGCCGGTGATGTCCACGACCTCCGCGAACACGCGAGCCTGCGCCAGTCCGTTCTGGCCGACCGTCGCATCGAGAACCAGCAGAACGTCGTCGACCGAGGCCTTCTTCTCGATAACCCGCTTGACCTTGCCGAGCTCGTCCATCAGACCGGTCTTGGTGTGCAGACGGCCGGCGGTGTCGATCAGGACCACGTCGACGCCGTCCGCGATGCCCCGTGAGACCGCGTCGAAGGCAATCGCAGCGGGATCGCCACCCTCCTTGCCACGAACAACTTCAGCGCCGACACGCTCGGCCCACGTCTGGAGCTGATCGGCGGCGGCGGCGCGGAACGTGTCCGCGGCACCGAGCACGACGCGACGACCGTCGGCGACGAGCACGCGAGCCAGCTTGCCGGTGGTCGTTGTCTTGCCGGTCCCGTTGACGCCGACGACGAGCAGAACAGCCGGGTGATCATCGTGCGGCAATGCGCGGATGGAGCGGTCCAGTTCGGGACGCAGTTCGGCGATCAACACCTCGCGCAGAAGGGCGCGGGCGGCAGCCTCGGTCCGGACGCTGCGGGCCGCCATCTGCTCACGAAGCTTCGTGACGACTTTTTCCGTGGTCGCGGAGCCGAGGTCTGCGATGAGGAGGGTGTCCTCGACTTCTTCCCACGAGTCCTCGTCCAGATCGCCGCCACCGAGCAGACCCAGCAAGCTCTTGCCGACTGCTGACTGCGAGCGGGAAAGGCGCCCGCGCAGTCGGTCCAACCGACCCTCGGTCGGGTCGATCTCGTCCAGCACGCGCGGTGCAGGCTCGACGGGTTCGGGAACGACAACAGGTTCGGGAACGACAGGTTCTTCGACAACAGGTTCTGCTACCGCTGGTTCTTCTACGACCGGCTTTTCGATTACCGGCTCTTCGACGGCGGCCGGCTTCTCCGCAACAGGTTCTTCGACAACCGGTTCCGCGACAGTTGGTTCCTCGATAACCGGTTCTTCGACGACAGGTTCTTCGACGACAGGTTCTTCGACGACGGGCGGCTTCTCGGCGACCGGAGGTGTCGGAACCACCGGAGGTGGCGCCGTTGCCGTCGACCCCTGACTGAAGTTGAACCCGCCACCGGCCTTGTAGCCGCCTGACTTGTCCTTCTCGGGGGCGCCGAGCTCCGGCTTCGTCTCGGGTGCCTTCAGCGATACCTGCCCCTTGCGGTAGCGCAGGAATCCGGCAACGAGAACGACGAGTAGTACGGCCGCTACAGCCGCGATGATGATCCAAGCCTGGGTAGTCACCGGCCCATTGTTTCAGGCTCCGACCCGGAAAGTGAGCAGGGCTTACGTCGAGGCCATGTCTTGACCGCGAAGTCGCTGCGAAATCACGGTGGTGATGCCGTCGCCGCGCATGCTGACGCCGTACAACGCATCGGCGATTTCCATCGTCGGTTTCTGGTGAGTGATCACGATCAACTGCGACTTCTCCCGCAATTGTTCGAAGAGTCCGATCAGCCGCCGCAGGTTGGTGTCGTCCAACGCCGCCTCGACTTCGTCCATCACGTAGAACGGGGACGGGCGTGCCCGGAAGATCGCGACCAGCATGGCCACCGCGGTCAACGACTTCTCGCCGCCTGACAGCAACGACAACCGCTTGACCTTCTTACCGGGCGGACGCGCCTCGACTTCGATGCCGGTGGTGAGCATGTCCGAGGGATCGGTGAGGACCAGCCGCCCTTCTCCCCCGGGGAACAATTTCTCGAACACTCCCACGAACTCACGCTCGACGTCGGCATAGGCCTCGGTGAACACCTGCAGAATTCGTGCGTCGACGTCTGCGACCACAGCAAGAAGGTCCTTGCGTGCGGTCTTGACGTCCTCGAGCTGAGTGGAGAGGAAGGTGTACCGCTCCTCGAGAGCTGCGAATTCCTCGAGCGCCAGCGGATTGACCTTGCCGAGGGTGGCGAGGTCCTTCTCGGCCCGCTTGGCGCGCCGTTCCTGAGTCGCGCGGTCGTACGGAAGCGGAGCGGGGGCGGTGACCTGCTCCCCACGCTCCTTGGCCTGCTCGTACTCCTCGATTTCGAGAGCGGTCGGCGGCAGTTCGACCTCGGGCCCGTACTCGGCGATCAGATCGTCGAGGCCGATACCGTACTGATCGAGGATCGACTCCTCGAGTTGTTCGATGCGCAGCGCTGCCTGTGCCTTCGCTACCTCGTCGCGGTGGACGGCGTCGGAGAGCGAAGCGAGTTGTCCGGTCAGTGCTCGGACTGTCTCGCGGACCTGATCCAGCTTGGCCGTGCACTCGGTGCGGGCCCGAGCCAACTCGTCGCGGTGAGCAAGAGCCGCGGCGACGACGGTCTCGAGTTCGGCCGCCACGCGCTGTCCCGACTCGGCGACGGCAGCTGCAACTTCCGCAGCGTGCGCTCTGGCGCGCAGAGCCCGCTCGGCGCGAATCCGCGCTTCTCGTTCCGCGGCGGCCGCACGCCGAAGCGAATCGGCCTTTCCGCGTACGGATTCCGCACGCTCTTCGGCGGTGCGCACGGCAAGGCGAGCATCCATTTCGACGATGCGCACTTCGGCGAGCGCTGCTGCGGCCATTTCGCGATCGGCAGCGGTCGATTCCGCACCGTGTCCCGGTGCACTGCCGTCGGTTTCGGCGACGCGCAGACGTTCCTCCAGATCCGCGAGCTTTGTCAGCGACTCACCGCGGCCCTCCTCGGCACGCACTCGCTGGGCGGTCAACCGCTCGGATTCCGCGTGGGCGACTCGTGCTGCCTGCCCCAATCTGCCCAACTGCTCGTAGATGGCGGACATGGCGGCGTCCGACTCGTTGAGCGCTGCCAAAGTTTGCTCCGCGGTCTCGCGTCGAGCGGCTTGTTCGGCCAGAGCGCCGGACAGCGCCGCGTCGAGTTCCTCGGATCGGCTCTCCGTTGCCGCCAGTTCCGCTGCTGACGCGTCGATCGCCGCCTGCACCTCGAGCGTGCTCGGTTGCCGATCCGAGCCACCGATCATCCACCCCGAACCGTGCAGATCGCCAGAACGCGTCACTGCGCGAATTCCCTTGTGGTCAGCAACAACTCGAATCGCGTCATCGAGAGTCTCGACCAGGACGACGCCATCGAGGATGGCGGTCAATCCGGCACGCAACTCGTCAGGGCAGTCGATGACGTCGACGGCCGGACGACTACCCGGCGCGATCTCGGCCTCGCGCTTGATCGCCGGTTCACCGCTCACGATCAGTGATGCACGTCCACCGTCCTGATCGGCCAGTGCTGTCACAGCGGAGCGAGCAGAGTCCAGCGACTGCGCCACGACGGCGTCCGCCGCCGGCCCCATCGCGGCAGCGATCGCGGCCTCGTAGCCGGGTTCGACGTGAATCAATCCGACCAGCGAGGTGATGCCGTCGTCGCCGCGGTGTTCGAGCAGCCAGCCGCCACCGTCCTTGCGCTGCAAACCCATCGACAGTGCCTCGATGCGCGCCCGGAGCGAAGCGATGCGTTGCCCGCTCGTTTTTTCTTCCTCACGAAGCTCTTCGACGCGCGCGTCGATCATCTCGAGAGCCTCGATGGCGCGTTCGTGATTGGTATCGAGGCCGACTTCACCGGCGTCGAGGTCCCCGATGCTTTCTTGCACCGTGTCGAACTCGGCCTGTGCGGCATCGCCACGCAGACGAGCCTCGTCGATCGCGTCGGTCAGCCGAGACACTTCCGCGTCGACGGATTCGACGCGGGTACGCAGAGTGTCGACCTGACCGGAGAGTCGAGCAAGACCTTCACGGCGGTCAGCGACGGCACGAACTTCCGCCATGTGCGCCCGTTCCGCTTCTGCTGCAGCATCTTCGGTGGCTGCGAGCTGGTCCCGAGCAGCTTCCGACGCCGCTCGCGCGATTTCGACGCCTTCGAGGAGTTCGGCCTCCTCGGCAGCAAGACGTTCGGCGCGCGCCTCCATCTCGTCCGGGTCCTGGCCGCGGTTGCCGACAGGTTCGGAGTCGAGATGACGCGCACGCTCGCGGGCGATGCGCACGGTGGCGTTGACGCGTTCGGCAAGCGCGGAAAGCTGGAACCAACTCTGCGCAGCGGCTTCCGATCCCGGAGTCAGACGAGCGAGAGCTTGCTCCTGGCGCCCGAGTTCGAGGTTGGCCTCGTCGAGCGCAGCCGCCACCTGGTTGTGCTGTTCACGGGCCGCTTTCTCGTCCTGCGCCTGGTCGTTCAATTGGTTTCGACGGGTCACCAGATCGTCAGCAGCCAGACGCATCTTTGCATCACGCAGGTCAGCCTGGACCGTCTGTGCTCGCCGAGCAACCTCGGCTTGGCGTCCCAGCGGTTTGAGTTGCCGACGCAGTTCCGCGGTGAGGTCACTGAGGCGAGCAAGATTGGCCTGCATGGAATCGAGTTTGCGCACCGCTTTTTCCTTGCGGCGGCGATGTTTGAGGACTCCCGCGGCTTCTTCGATGAAGGCGCGTCGATCTTCGGGACGGGATTCGAGGATCGCGGCGAGCCGTCCCTGCCCGACGATGACATGCATTTCGCGGCCGATGCCGGAGTCGCTGAGCAGTTCCTGGACGTCCATCAGACGGCAGGACGAGCCGTTGATCTCGTACTCCCCCGCGCCGTCGCGGAACATCCGGCGCGTGATCGACACCTCGGAGTACTCGATCGGGAGCGCCCCGTCGGCGTTGTCGATGGTCAAGGTCACCTCGGCGCGGCCCAGCGGCGCGCGGCCGGAGGTGCCGGCAAAGATGACATCTTCCATCTTGCCGCCGCGCAGGGCCTTGGCGCCCTGCTCGCCCATCACCCAGGTCAACGCATCGACGACGTTGGATTTACCCGAGCCGTTCGGGCCGACCACACAGGTAATTCCCGGCTCGAACCGAAGAGTCGTTGCCGACGCAAAGGATTTGAATCCCTTGAGTGTCAGACTCTTGAGGTGCATGGGGGGAAACTTTACCGCCAAACAGGTCAGCGTTCGACGAACCCTGTCAGGTCGCCCCTGGCGGTGTCCCAGCTGTCGACCACGAGATCCACCGTGCCCGGGGTAGTGCCGGAGCGCAGCAGCTCCACCAATCGCTCGAGCTGCGTGCGTTGGCCTTCCGCCACGACGAGCACTCGACCGTCACGCTGATTGGACGCATATCCGATCAATCCGAGTTCGAGAGCGCGGGCCCTGGTCCACCACCGGAACCCGACGCCTTGAACGTATCCGTGAACCCACGCCGTCAACCGCACAGGCGCTGCTTCAGCCATGACGCTCAGCCCGCCACACGTTCGAGACGGTGAACGTCACCCAGGAATCCGGTGGTGTAGAGCGCGTTGGGATCCCAGCCCGGTCCGGCGCCGAACTTGACCGCAGATGTGAACGGCAGACCCGAGGCGATCTCACACGAAGATCCCGAATCCGGATCGACGCGAACAACTTTGCCGCCGGCATTAAATGCGACGTACAACGCGCCGTCCGGTCCGACGGTCAGATCGTCCGCCATGTTTGCCGGACCGAACCCGGGGAGCGTGATCGTTCGCACCGGCCCGCCCAGATCGTTTGCGTCGAGGATGTGGACGGCGGTGACCATGTCGAAGGTCGTGCTCACGTAGATCGTCGAACCGGAGCGTGCGAGGCCGTCGACGGTGCCGAGGTCTTCACGAACGATCGAACTGCTTCCGTCACTGTTGACGACCGTGAGCCCCGGCCTGGCGAGTGTGCGGGCAGTGAGGAAACGGTTATCGTCCAGCTGCACAAGCCCGTTCGGCATCACCAGACCGTCGGCGATCGTTGTCACCGACCCGTCTGCGACGTCGACCTTGCGGAGGCTGCCGTCGGCGATTCCGAACAGTCCCGAGACAGTCGAGTTGCCCGTGGTGAAGTACACGGATCCCTCACGCGCGACCAGACCGCCAGGTCCGGTGACGTCACCGACCAAAGTTGTCCGTGTTCCGTCCGGCGCCACTTTCAGCAGTGCACCCGGCCCGATCAGAGCCGACTGCGACAACACCATCGATCCGTTGCCGTCGAATTCGAGGTTCTCGAGCATTCCGGCACCAGTCGTCACGACGCTCGACGTCCATGTGCCGCAACTACCGGCCGAGCCGTCGGCCGGGACCGAGGCCTGCGCTGGAGCACTCAGCGCCACAACGGAACCCAGTGCGATCGCAGCGACAACGCTGCCGGCGCGGAACATCAGGCTTCCGTGTCGAACGACAGAGTGACCTTGGTTCCGGCCTTGAGCGTGCGCCCGACCGTGCATACCTTGTCCACGGAACGCTCGACGAGAGTGATGAGGCGCTGCTGTGCCTCGGCATCCAACTCGCTGAGATCGAGCTCGAGGACCTCGTCGAGCTGCGGGTAGACTTCGTTTTCACGATCGGCGGCTCCGGACACTCGGACCGTCGCGTCGTAGTTGTCACCGAGCCGGCGCGAGATCGGGAAGTCGGAGCTCATCCCCGTGCATGCGGCCAGTGCAATTTTGAGGAGTTCGCCGGGCGTGAAGACTCCTGGCACCGATTCGGAGCCGATGAGAACCTCTGCGCCGCGCGAACTCTTGCCGGTGTAGAGGCGGGTTCCGGTTCGTTCGACCCAAAGCTCCGTGTGAGCCGGGGCGGTTGCAGTGGTGTCGGGAGTCTGTTCAGCCATGACGCAATCTTGCCACTCCGCCGAACCGAAGGGGCGGGAGACCTAGGCGATTCGCCGTGCCCTCGGGGTCGGCTGGCACCGCGGGCAACTGAACGACGATCGATTCATGAACTTCTCACGCTTGATCGGCGCGCCGCATCGCGGGCACGGGAGGTTTTCCTGCCCGTACGCCGACAGCGACCGGTCGAAGTAGCCCGATTCCCCGTTGACGTTCACGTAAAGCGCGTCGAAGGACGTACCGCCCTGATCGAGCGCTTCACCCATCACCGAGTGTGCCGCGGTCAACAGTTCTCGAAGTTTGGGCCTGGTAAGCGTTTCGGCGATTCGGTTGCCGTGAATCTTGGCGCGCCACAATGATTCGTCGGCGTAGATGTTTCCGATTCCGGAGACCACCGTCTGGTCGAGAATCGCGCGCTTGATCTCGGTGTGCTTGCCCCGCAGGACTTTCACGACGGATTCGAGATCGAACGCCGCATCCATGGGATCGCGGGCGATGTGCGCCACCGACTCGGGCAGCATCGTTCCGTCGACCTCGACGAGGGGTGAAATCGACCAGCCACCGAAGGTCCGCTGATCGACGAATCGAAGATCGGCCCCGGAATCGAGGGCCAACCGAATGCGTAGGTGCTTTTCCCAGTCGACTGTCGGGGGTTGGACCAGCATCTGTCCGCTCATCCCGAGATGAACCACCAGTCCGACACCGGCAGGCTCGAGAACCAGCCACAGGTACTTGCCGCGACGCTCTGCCGAAGCGATGGTCTGCCCGGTGAGTTGGCCGATCAAGTCCTCGGAACCGAGAATGTGGCGCCTGATCGCGCGGGGATGGAGTACCTCGACGGCCTCGATCGCCGCACCTACAGCATGAGACTGTAGGCCGCGGCGAACGACTTCGACTTCGGGAAGCTCAGGCAAGAGTGAACTCAGCCGGCAAGATCAGGCGTGTCGTCAGCAGCGACTGCGGTAGCAGCGGCATTCTCCGACATCGTCTTCCATGCCGAACTTGCTGCCTTCTGCTCGGCTTCCTTCTTGGAACGACCGACACCGACACCCAAGGGTTTGCCACTGATGAGAACGGTGGCCGTGAATTCCTTGTCGTGATCGGGTCCTGTGGCGGTGATCTCGTAAACGGGAACTCCGGCACCGTGTTCTGCGGTCAGTTCCTGCAGACTCGTCTTCCAATCCAGACCCGCGCCCAGAAGCGGTGCGCGAGTGAGTAGATCGTCGAACAGATCGAGGACGACGCGTCGCGCAGTCTCGATGCCGTGCTGCAGGTGGATGGCGCCGAGAATCGACTCCATACCGTCGGCGAGAATGGACGGCTTGTCACGGCCGCCCGTCATTTCCTCGCCCTTACCCAGCAGCAGGTGTGCTCCGAGTCCACCTTCACCCAGAGTCCTGGCAACCTCGGCGAGTGCATGCATGTTGACCACGCTGGCACGGATCTTCGCCAGATCACCTTCGGATTTGTCCGGGTGGGACAGGTAGAGATTTTCGGTCACCGTGACGCCGAGAACGGAATCCCCGAGGAACTCGAGGCGCTCATTCGTGGGCAGTCCGCCGTTCTCGTACGCGTACGAGCGGTGCGTGAGAGCCAGGGTCAGAAGACCGGGCTCTATATCTACGCCGACAGCGGCGAGGAGCTTGTCGTGATTGCCCTCGCCGCCGGCGGCTGAAACTGTATTTTCGCTCGTCATAGTCTTTCTCCGGGGAGAACTAGACAGCAGCGGTTACCTGGCGGCCCTTGTAAGTACCGCATGACGGGCATGCGATGTGGGGAAGGGTCTGCTCGCCACAGCCACGGTTGGGGCAGGTAACGAGGGTGGGCACAGTGGTCTTCCACTGGCTACGACGCGACCGCGTGTTGGATCGCGACATTTTGCGCTTGGGGACAGCCACTTCTACTTCTCCTCGGCTTCGGTGATCACAAGATTTTCGCTGGTGTTTGATTCCACGCCAAATTTGGCCGCGAGACCAGCCCAGCGAGGATCAAGTATGTCATGCCCATGCCCAGATTCCGCAATCGCCAGGCGAATGCCACATTCTGAGCACAATCCCAGGCAATCGTCACTGCACAGAGGCTGGAGCGGAAGCGCCAGCCCGACTGCATCGACGATGACCGGTTCGAGGTCGATTTCGTCGTCTTCGACCGCGTAGACCTCTCCCTCTTCCGTCGTCTCCTCGGTGGTGCTGTCCGGGTAAGCGAACAACTCCGTGAGATAGATGTCCACGGTGTCGGTGAAAGGTTCAAGGCACCGCGAGCATTCACCCTTGGTGGGTGCGTGCACGTTTCCGGTGACGAGAACGCCTTCGGACACTGCTTCGAGACGAAGATCGAGATCTATGTCCGCGCCCGCTTCGATCGCGATCAGATCGAGACCGATACGGTTCGGGGACTGAATTGTTCTCTCGACGGTACGCATCGACCCTGGACGACGACCGAGCTTGACCGTGTCCAGCAAAAATCCCGCATCACTTGACTGATGCGACGAACTACGACGATGCGTTGACAAAGAGAACTCACCTAACTGTTGAAACTGGTATGGGCAACCACTCCACAATACGGCAGCTACAAGGCAAATCCCAATTCGATCCACGAAAAAGTGGGCCGCCCCATATCGGACGACCCACCCTCGACTGACTTGTCTGCTCTATCGGCGCCGCTCGGAACGACGATCGTCGTCCTGGTAGTCGGGAACTCCCGAACCCGTTCGAAGCTGTTGACGACCACGCCCGACCGACCGAACGGTCCCGGTGAGGAACTCTTCGAACTCGGCCAACTTGGTGTCCACGTACAGGTCACACTCCGAACGCATCCTGTCGGACTCGGCATGAGCGGCGTCGATCACTCGCGCGGATTCCGCGTGAGCGGACTGGACAACCTCGGTCTGCGACACCAGACGAGCCTGCTCCGCCGTTCCCTCCGCCACCGAATGTTCGTACGAGGCCTGGCCGGACTCGATCATCCGATCGGCCTCGGCACGCGCCCGTCCGGTGACGGCCTCGTACTCACGACGGCCGTCGGTGACGGTCCGTTCCGCTTCTGCTTCGGCGTCCTCGACCAACTGATCGGCGTGCGCACGCGCTTCGGCAACCATGCGATCGGCCTGAGCCTTGGCATCGGACAGAATCCGGTCGGCGTCGTCGCGTGCGTTCTCCACAGTCGAGGTTGCCTCGGCATTGGCGCTGCTGACCGTCTTCTCAGCGTTTGCTCGCGCGTCACCGACCAATTTGTCGCGATGATCGAGGACGTCCTGAGCGTCGTCCAGCTCGCTCGGAATTGCGTCCCGGACGTCGTCGAGTAGCTCGAGTACGTCACCGCGAGGCACAACACACCCTGCGGTCATGGGAACACCGCGCGCCTCTTCGACAATTGCGACCAGTTCGTCCAGTGCCTCGAATACGCGGTACACAAGCAACCCCAATCTCTACCGGCCGAAATCGGCCCACATCGTCACCGGTCCACTCGGACCTGTGCCCGTTCCTGTCCAAGTTTGCCGGAAGAACGGCCAACGGGGTGTCGTCGTGGTCGGTGTGTCGGGGATCAGCTGTTTTCGGCTGCTCGCTCGGCGATACGTGCGAGTAGCCGAGAATGCACTTTGGCCGGCAACATGTCGGAGACGTCGCCGCCGAAAGTCGCGACTTCCTTCACCAGAGAACTCGACAGGTAGCTGTACGTCGGATTCGTGGCGACGAACAGTGTGTCGACGCCCGTGAGCTTCTGATTCATCTGAGCCATCTGCAGCTCGTAATCGAAGTCGTTCGCGCCGCGCAGACCCTTGACGATCGCGCTGAGGCCTTCTTGTTTCGCGTAGTCGACCAACAATCCGTGCCACGACGTGACGCGAACGTTGGGCAGGTGACTCGTCGCGTCTTCGAGCATCTCGATCCGCTCGTCGATCGTGAACATGCCACGCTTGCTCTTGTTGATCAGCACGGTGACCACGACCTCGTCGAATTGCGCAGCAACTCTTCCGATTACGTCGAGGTGACCGTTGGTCACAGGGTCGAAGGATCCGGGGCAGACGGCGCCAGTCATGAGTCCAGACCGTAGCAGGTGGCCAGCTCGATGCGGGCTTCACCGTAGTTCTTGGCCTTGATCGGCTCGTAGCCCTGAGGCCACACGGTCTCCGGCGAGCGCGACGATCGTTCGAGTACCACGATCGTGCCCTCCCCCACCCATTTGTTGGCCTGCAGATCGGTGAGCATGGACACGACGGCCTCGTCGGTTACCGCATACGGTGGGTCCGCGATCACGATGTCGTATTCACGCGCGCTCGGACCCGAGACCACGGCCGCAACCGGAGCGGCGCGAACCGTCGCCCCAGGCAACGCGACAGTGCCGATGTTCGCCTTGATGACGGCAGCAGCCTTGGCATCCGATTCCACGAGAACAACGTGCTCGGCTCCCCGCGAGAGCGCCTCGAGGCCGAGAGCACCCGAACCCGCAAAGAGGTCGAGAACCGCGCACCCTTCGAGATCGATGCGCGCTTCGAGAGCACTGAACAGCGCCTCACGAACCCGATCCGACGTCGGACGGGTGCCGCTCGGCGGGACTCGCAGGCGTCGACCGCCCGCAAGTCCCGAGATGATGCGTGTCACTCTGCGGCGCTCTCCCCCGTCGAGACGACCACCAGCAGGTCTCCGCCCTCGACCTGTTGGACGGCGCTGATCGCGATCCGAGAGACGACGCCGGCGCGCGGCGAGGTGATCGCCGCTTCCATCTTCATTGCTTCGATCGTGGCCACGGTGTCGCCGGCCTCGATCTTCTGGCCTTCCTTCACCGCGAGCGTCACGACGCCCGCGAACGGTGCAGCCACGTGGCCCGGGTTGTTCTTGTCGGCCTTCTCCGCCACCGGTACGTCACTGGCAATGGAGCGATCGCGGATCGAGACCGGGCGCAGCTGGCCGTTCAGGATGCACATGACAGTGCGGTAGCCGCGCTCGTCGGGCTCGGAGATCGCCTCGAGACCGATGATCAGTTCCACGCCGGGAGCCAACTCGACCCGGTGCTCGTCGCCGCGCCGCAAACCGTAGAAGAACTGGTTCGCCGAAAGCCGCGACGTGTCACCGTACTTCTCGCGGTGTTCGAGGAATTCCTTTGTCGGGCCGGGGAACAGCAGACGATTCAGCGTCGCCTGACGGTCCTTCGACGAGCCCTCTAGCAGCACCTCGTCCTCAGCGGACAACGTCGCTTCGGGCTTGGCCTGGCCACGTCCTTCGAGTGCCTTGCTGCGGAACGGTTCCGGCCAACCACCGGGAGGCGTACCGAGTTCACCGCGCAGGAAGCCCACCACGGAGTCGGGAATGTCGAACTTCGCCGGATCTGCGGCAAACTCCTCCGAAGGCACGCCGGCGCCGACAAGGTGGAGGGCGAGGTCGCCGACGACCTTCGACGACGGCGTCACCTTCACGAGATGCCCGAGCATGCGGTCTGCGTCGGCGTACTTGGCTTCGACCTCTTCGAACCGGTCGCCGAGACCGAGAGCAACGGCCTGCGTCCGGAGGTTGGAGAGCTGGCCTCCCGGAATCTCGTGCGTGTACACGCGACCCGTCGGCGCCGGCAATCCGGATTCGAACGGCGCGTACACCTTTCGCAGCGCCTCCCAGTACGGCTCGAGGTCGCACACGTTCTGCAGGTTCAGTCCGGTGTCGAACTCGGAGTGCGCGGCAGCGGCGACGATGGCCGAGAGCGCAGGCTGGCTGGTGGTTCCGGCCAGTGCCGCGGAAGCACCGTCGACTGCGTCGGCGCCCGCCTGCCAAGCGGCGAAGTACGTCGCCAGCTGTCCACCGGGAGTGTCGTGCGTGTGAACGTGAACCGGCAGATCGAAGTTGCTGCGTAGCGCGGTCACCAGCTTGGTAGCTGCCGGAGCGCGCAGCAGGCCTGCCATGTCCTTGATCGCGAGCACGTGAGCGCCCGCATCGACGATCTCTTCTGCCAACTTCAGGTAGTAGTCGAGCGTGTACAGCGTTTCGTTCGGATCCGACAGATCGCCGGTGTAGCTCAACGCCACCTCGGCGAGAGCCGTTCCGGTCTCACGCACCGCGTCGATGGCAGGGCGCATCTGGTCGACGTTGTTGAGCGCGTCGAAGATTCGGAAGATGTCGATGCCGGTGTCGGTGGCTTCCTGAACGAATGCGCGCGTGACCTTTTCGGGATACGGCGTGTAGCCCACCGTGTTTCGACCGCGAAGAAGCATCTGGAGGCAGATGTTGGGAATCGCCTCGCGCAGTGCGGCAAGCCGGTACCACGGATCCTCGTGCAGGAAGCGAAGTCCCACATCGTAGGTCGCGCCGCCCCAGGCTTCGATCGAGAGCAGTTCCGGCGTCAACCGCGCAACGTGCCCGGCAACTCCGAGCAGTCCACTGGTTCGAACTCGCGTGGCCAACAACGACTGGTGCGCGTCACGGAAGGTGGTGTCGGTGACGCCGACGGCCTTCTGCTCACGCAGTGCCTTCGCGAAACCTTCGGGTCCGAGTTCGAGCAGGCGCTGACGGCTACCGGCAGGAGGGGGTGTCGAAAGATCGATCTTGGGCAGCTTGTCCTGCGGGTACACCGCCGAGGGCCGCTCACCGTGAGGCTTGTTGACCGTCACATCCGCGAGGTAGGTCAGGATCTTCGTGCCGCGGTCTGCCGAAGAACGCAGAGTCAGCAACTGAGGACGTTCCTCGATGAAGGAGGTCGTCACACGTCCGGCCCGGAAGTCCGGGTCGTCGAGAACCGCCTGCAGGAACGGAATGTTGGTCGAGACACCACGAATGCGGAACTCGGTGACCGCGCGGCGAGCTCGCGCCACAGCGGCTTCGAGGTCGCGACCGCGACAAGTGAGTTTGACCAGCATGGAATCGAAGTACGCTCCGACCTCGGCGCCGAGTGTGGCGCCACCGTCCAAGCGGATACCGGCTCCGCCCGGGGTGCGGTACGCGGTGATACGGCCGGTGTCCGGGCGGAATCCGTTTGCCGGATCCTCGGTCGTGATGCGGCACTGCAGCGCCGCGCCGCGAAGCTTGATCGTCTCCTGTGACAGACCAAGTTCTGCAAGCGTCGAACCGGACGCGATCTTGAGCTGCGACTGGACCAGGTCCACGTCCGTCACTTCTTCGGTGACGGTGTGCTCGACCTGAATTCGCGGGTTCATCTCGATGAAGACGTGGTTGCCGCGCTTGTCGAGAAGGAACTCGACGGTGCCCGCGCACGTGTATCCGATCTCCTTCGCGAAGGCGACGGCGTCGGCACAGATCTTGGCGCGCAACTCTTCGGAGAGATTGGGCGCCGGAGCGAGCTCGATCACCTTCTGGTGGCGACGTTGCAGCGAGCAGTCACGCTCGAAGAGGTGGATGACGTTGCCCTGCTCGTCGGCGAGGATCTGCACTTCGATGTGCCGGGGGTCGATGACGGCCTGCTCGAGGAAGACCGTCGAATCGCCGAAGGCCGATTCCGCTTCGCGCGCTGCGGCTTCGATCGATTCCTTGAGTTGTGAGCGCTCCGCAACGCGGCGCATTCCGCGCCCACCGCCGCCTGCGACAGCCTTGACGAAGAGCGGGAAGGTCATGTCCTCGGCGGCTGCGAGCAACTCGTCGATGTCCGCTGACGGCTCCGAAGACGCGAGCACCGGGAGACCGGCGGCCTTTGCCGCTGCGATGGCCCGAGCCTTGTTTCCGGTCAACTCGAGGATCTCGGCGGACGGGCCAACGAACTTGATGCCTGCCTCGGCACACGCCGCCGACAAGTCCGGGTTCTCGGAGAGGAAACCGTAACCGGGGTAGATGGCGTCGGCTCCGGCGCTCTTGGCGGCGGCGACGATTTCCTCGACCGAGAGATACGCGCGAACGGGGTGACCCTTCTCCCCGATCTGGTAGCTCTCGTCTGCCTTGAGACGGTGGATCGAATTCCGATCCTCGTACGGGAACACCGCGACGGTTCCGGCACCTAGTTCGTAGGCGGCGCGGAAGGCACGGATCGCAATTTCGCCGCGGTTCGCGACGAGCACTTTGGAGAACATTCGAGAAAACTACCCCGATTTCATCTTGCGTCTACATGCGGAGTCTCATATTTCGGACTGAATCGAGAAACCAACCCGGCGGTCCTCGTGCTATTCGATTTCAGCTTGTCGTCATACCCTTCACGACTTCTCGAGGTACTCGATCCGGTCGGAGTCCAGGGCAGCGGTCACCATGGACGCGAGGGCGGGATGACCGTCGAGCGACGGATCGGAGTCGACGATTCCCTGAGCGAACTCCCTGGCGGACTCGAGGATGTCTCCATGGGCCATGAGGGAAAGCAGCCGCAGATTCGAGGTTGTGCCCGACTGCGCCGCACCGAGGATGTCTCCTTCACGTCTGGTCGCGAGGTCGAGTTGAGCCAGTTCGAACCCGTCGTTGGTCGCTGCCACCGCCGAGAGCCGCTCGTACGCCGGTCCCCCGGGATTGCTTCCGGTGACGAGGATGCACAGTCCCTGGTGTTTCCCTCGACCGACGCGGCCACGCAACTGATGGAGCTGACTGACGCCGAACCGCTCGGCGTCGACGATCACCATCACCGTCGCGTTCGGAACGTCGACACCGACTTCGACAACGGTCGTACAGACGAGGACGTCGATGTCACCGACGTTGAACGCGCTCATCACCACGTCCTTTTCGTCGGAAGGCAGTCGACCGTGCAGCAACCCGACTCGCAGATCGGCCAGCGGACCACTCGACAACTCTTCGAAGACGTCGACCGCCGACTTGGTCTCGGGCTGCTTCTCCTCGGTGAACTGGTCTTCGCCTGCACCCTGCTCGCCGTCACCGATCCGCGAGCACACGACGTACGCCTGACGGCCGTCGGCTACGTCCTCACGGATTCGTTCCCATGCGCGATCGACCCACTGCGGCTTCTGCTTCGCGGGCACGACACTGCTCTTGATCGGGGTTCGCCCACGTGGAAGCTCTCGCAGGGTCGAGACCTCGAGGTCGCCGAGCACCGTCATGGCGATGGTTCGCGGAATCGGCGTTGCCGTCATCACCAGCAGATGCGGACTGAGTCCTTCACGGCCACGTGATCGCAACTGATCACGTTGCTCGACGCCGAAGCGGTGTTGCTCGTCGACGACAACCATGCCGAGGTTGAAGAACTCGACGTTGTCCTGAATGAGCGCATGGGTACCGATGACGATCCCGGCGTCGCCGGTCACGGCTTCGAGCAGAGCTGCGCGCTTCGCAGCGACTGGCAGCGAGCCGGTAAGAAGGGCGATACGGGTGGAATGTTCGGCAGAACCGAGTTCACCACCTGCAGCCAGCGAGCCCATCATCTTGCGCAGTGATCGCGCGTGCTGATTTGCCAGGACCTCGGTGGGTGCGAGCAACGCGCACTGATAACCCGCATCGACGACCTGCAGCATCGCGCGCAGAGCCACGATCGTCTTGCCTGACCCGACCTCGCCCTGAAGAAGGCGGCTCATCGGGTGTGGGCGGGCAAGGTCGGTGGAGATCTCCTCCGCAACTGCTTGCTGTCCCTCCGTCAGAGTGAACGGGAGCATCTCCTCGAACTGGTCCGCGATCCCGCCGGCGACCGGAGCGCAGGCCGGAGCCACACGCTCGGAATTGTCGTGACGACGCATCGCGAGGACCAACTGCAGAGACAGCGCCTCGTCGAAACGCAGACGATCCTGTGCTCGTTCGATGTCTTCCTTGGTATCTGGCAGGTGAACGGTGCGCAGCGCCTCGTCCAAACCGATGAATCCGTGCTCGGCCCGAGTCTCGGCGGGCAACGGCTCCTCGATCGGATCGAGTTGGTCGAGCACTTGCCGCACGCACCGCATGATGGTCCAGCTCTCGACCTCGCGGGTCGCCGGGTACAGCGGGATCAATGCGCGGTCGAAGACGGACAGATCGAGTTCGGCGCCGGGATCCTGATTTGCGCGAGCCAGGCCCGCAAGGTCACCGGCTCCCTTGATGGATGCAAGCGGAACTACCGAATCCTCTTCGCCGACACGAGGTTCCGGGAGAATCAGGTAGCTCGGATGAGTGAGAGACCACTTGCCGCGGAAGTACTTCACCGTCCCGGAGAACATCGCCCGAACGCCGGGCTTGATGACGTGCCGCACCTTCTGCGGGTTGAAGAACGTGACGTCCACGGTCTGCGAATCAGTCGCCAGCGATACTCGCAACATCTGCCCCGGACGGTTCTTCATCTTCACGACGGCCGCCGACGCCACCCGCGCGATGATGGTGATGTGCTCACCCTCGGGCGGCTCCTTCTCGGCAAGCTCCTTGCCTGCCGACGCGTACCGGTGTGGGTAGTGACGCAGCAGGTCCTCGACGGTGCGGATCTCGAATGCCTCGTCGAGCGCGTCCGCGGTCTTCTTTCCCAGCAGCCGATCGAGTGGGTCGGCGAGCGTCGCCATCAGTTCCTCCAGCACAGTGTCGCGGTAAGCACATGTGTTCGTATATCAGCAGTCACCGACAGACCCGGTTCGATCACTCCACGCCCAACTGGAACAGGTCACCCGGCTGATCACCCTGATAGACGAGCACGTCGACGCCCGGGTGGTGCGCGACGACGTGCGCCTCGAGCTGCCCGGCCAGGTCGTCCGGCGCGTCTGCGCCCATGAGTAGGGTCACGAGTTCGCCACCGGATCCGAGCGCGAGGTCGACCAGTCGCGCACTCGACTCCGCGACGTCGGGACCGATGAGCACCACCTCGTGCCCCATCAGACCGATCGCGTCACCCGGATCACATGTCCCGACGTAGGTCAGCGAACGCTCGACCGCGATCCGCAACGATCCCCATCGCGTGGCGGCCGCCGCCTCGGACATCGTGAAGCCGTCGTCGGCGACGTTGCGCTGAGGGTCGTGAACGGCAAGTGCTGCCAGGCCCTGGACCATCGACGACGTCGACAGCAGCAGAACCTGGTGAAGCGGATCGCGTGCAGCGGCACTGACTGCGACGAGTTCCTGAGCGGTCAAAGCTCCGTTCGGAAGCACCAGAACTTCGCTGCGTTCCATTTGACGAATGCGGCCGAGCAGTTGTGCGCGTGTCACCGGCGCATCGTCGCACCGAAGAACCGTCGCACCCTCACTCTCGAACAACGCCGCCGCGCTGTCACCGGCAACGACGGCCAGTACGCCGCGCGCGCCGGCCCCGGGGAATCGCCTCTCCGCCCGTGCCACCAACTGGTCGCGTTCGTCGACGAGAAAACTGCTGATGCGAATACCGTGAACCTTCCCGGCCTCGAGGCCGGCTTCCACGGCTGCACCGGCATCGCAGCAATGCACGTGCACCGACCAGCCGCCGAAACCGTCGCTGACGATGACCGTCGAATCTCCGAGGACGGACAGCCGCGTGCGCAGCGCCGTCATGCGATCGTCGTCGGAGTCGTCGACGAGGTACATGACCTCGAAATCCTGTTCCGAGTGATCACCACATTCGATCGGGCTCTTGTGAGCCCAATCGTGATCGAATGCGCTGACGTCGACAACTGCGCTCGACCTCGGGTCCGGCGTCCCCAGATCTTCGCGAACCTGCGGCTTCCCGGTCAGCACCTCGACAAAGGCGTCGAGGATCAGAACCAGACCGAATCCCCCGGCATCGACCACCCCGGCGGACGCGAGAACGTCCAGTTGCTCCGGCGTCTTGTTCAGTGCGACCGCAGCGGCGTCGGCAGCGGCGGCAACCACGGATGCAAGATCCTCGCCGCTCGGTGTCCTGGTGTCGACGCACTCCTGCGCTGCTTCTCCCGATGCACGCAATACCGTGACGATGGTGCCTTCCACCAGATCGGAGACAGCCCGAGAGGCCAGCGTCGTCGCCGTGGTCAGCGAGTTCGCGAAGCTACGGCCGTCGATGTGCTCACCTTGAACGCTCTCGGCGATGCCCCGGATCACCTGGGAGAGGATCACTCCGGAATTACCGCGAGCACCGGACACGGCGCCCCGAGCCAGAGCGTTGGCGACGCGGCCCGCACTGCGGACGTCGTCCTCGATCGTCTCGGCGGAATCGAGTGCAGCCCGCATCGTGAACAGCAGATTGGTGCCGGTATCCGAATCAGGGATGGGAAAGACGTTGAGGTTGTTGATCTCACCGCGACGTTTCTGGAGGCTGTCGACCGCCCGGCGGGCCCAGCGCCGCAGCAGATGTCCGTCCGCGACGGATTCCGCTTCTTCGGCGACGCGTTGCACTTCCCCCACTGACGGTTCCCCTCGACGATGGAAAGACTGACGATGAAAAAGAGATCGGTGATCGGTGCAGTCGAGGGTAGTCCGACGCTTCTGCGCAACCGTCATTACCGGGCGGTTTGGCCATTCGGGCCGGAAGCGGTTACTCTTACACGGTTGCCTCGAACGGGCTACACGAAATAATGCTGCACTTTGTTTGTTGCTGATTGACTGTTTTCACGTTCGGCTGCACAGTGAGCGGTCAAGGATCGGTTCGAAGTCGAGTATATTCGGATTGTAATTCTGGCTGCCCTACCGTGTAGGGTAACCACTTCAATATTCATTTCTAACAAGGAGTTCGCGACTATGGCTGCCGTCTGCGACGTATGCGCCAAGGGGCCCGGCTTCGGTAAGTCGGTCTCGCACTCGCACCGGCGTACCAATCGTCGCTGGAACCCGAACATTCAGTCTGTTCGTACCGAGGTTGCCCCGGGTAACACCCGTAAGGTCAACGTGTGCACCTCCTGCCTGAAGGCAGGCAAGGTCGCTCGGGGCTGATTGCCCGAGCACAAACTATTGCAGGCTCTGCCCCCGTCACTTCGGTAACGGGGGCAGAGCTGTATCTATGTGGCTGTATCTATGTGTCCCCGTGTTTCGCATGGCTGTCGGACACCCGTAATGTGCGTTGAGTGACTTCCATCGATGACCTGAGCAAAGTGACCCTCGACGAGGGCGTACTCCGCATCACCATTTCCACCGCCGCCAACGGCACCTCCCTCGACGACGAAGGACTGGTTCAGGGCGCGCAGGCGCTCGAGACAGTCGGAAACGACATCGGGAGCATCCTTCTGGTCGGCGAAGGCGCAAACTTCTGTGCCGGCGGCAACGTCCGTGCGTTCGCCGCAGCCCCTGACCGCGGCGAGTACGTGGCCGAGGTTGCCCGCGTCTTCCACGTGTTCGTTCGCGCGCTCGACGCTGCGACCGCTCCAGTGGTGGCCGGGGTCCACGGATGGGCTGCCGGCGCCGGAATGAGCCTGGTCTGCCTCGCCGACGTCGCAATCGGCGGCACCGGCACCAAGCTTCGCCCCGCGTACCCCTCCATCGGTTTCACCCCGGACGGCGGAATGTCGTGGACGCTTCCACGCATCGTCGGCGTGGCACGCGCTCGCGAGATTCTTCTCAACGATTCGGTGATCGGTGGCGACGAAGCCGTCCGCCTGGGGATCCTCACCCGACTCGTCGGTGACGACGAGGTCCAAGAAGAGGCAGCTCGCCTCGCCCGCGCTCTGGCCAACGGACCGAGTACGTCGTACTCGGGAATCAAAGCACTGCTGCGTTCGTCGCGGACGAACTCGCTCGCCGAGCAACTCGACGCCGAAGCCGCGTCCATCGCCCTCGCGGCGAACAGCCCGATCGGGCGCGAGGGTGTCGACGCATTCGTCGACAAGCGTCGCCCCGATTTCACTTCCGCAAAGCAGGCCTAGTCGAACTGCCGTGCCGAACGTCGCGACTCGACGTTCGGCAGGCCGGTTCGTGCAGACACCGTTCGATCAGCCCAGATTCCAGTCGACCGGATCGGCTCCGAGTCCGGTCAAGAGTTCGTTCGCACGACTGAAGGGGCGCGAACCGAAGAAGCCACGCGAGGCCGAAAGCGGTGACGGGTGCGCGGATTCGATGATCGGTGTGTCGCCGAGCATCGGCGCGAGAGTGGCCGCGTCACGACCCCACAAGATCGCCACCATCGGCGACGACCGCGCGACCAGAGCGCGGATAGCCTGCTCGGTCACCGGCTCCCAGCCCTTCTTACGATGAGAAGCGGCTTGACCCGGCTGCACGGTGAGAACGCGATTGAGAAGCAGCACACCTTGTTTCGACCACGGCGTCAGATCGCCGTTCGGCGGTATCGGCAACCCGAGATCCTGGTGATACTCCTTGTAGATGTTGCCGAGACTTCGCGGAACCGGCCGCACGTCCGGTGCAACCGAAAAGCTCAACCCGACAGCGTGACCGGGCGTCGGATAAGGGTCCTGACCGACGATGAGCACTCGAACGTCCTCGAAAGGGTTCGTGAACGCACGCAAAACGTTCTCCCCCGCCGGTAGGTACTCCCGTCCCGCAGCGATCTCTTCGCGCAAGAACTTACCCATCGCGGTGATCTGCTCCGACACCGGTTCGAGTGCTCGCGCCCACCCTGGGTCGACGATCTCTGCAAGCGGCGCCATCAGTCGAGCCTGCGCAACGCGTCGCGGTAGTACGCCGCATTGGCTGCGTACATCTTGACGTTGCCGTCGAGGTGACCGAGCGGAACCTCGTATCCCGCACGGACCTTGGCGGGGACACCGAGTGCCATGCTGCGCGGCGGAACCTGCATCTTGTTGGCCACCACCGCACCAGCGGCGACGATCGACCCCGTCCCGATCACCGTTCCGTTGAGAACAACTGACCCCGACGCGATCAGGCAATGGTCCTCGATGGTCGATCCCTCGATGTGCGCGTTGTGGCCCACGACGCAACCGGAACCGATGACAGTCGCATCGATGGCGGTGCAATGGATGACGGTTCCGTCCTGGATGTTCGATCCGATTCCCACCGAAATGGTTCCGTAGTCACCACGCAATACCGCTTGCGGCCAGATCGAGGTACCCGCTGCGAGAGTCACGGCGCCGATCACCACCGCGTCCGGGTGGACGTATGCGTCCGGATGAATGTCCGGAACTCTGTCTCCAAGTGCATATACAGCCATGAAAGCAACCTATACCGCGGTGGTGCCGGTGGTCGAAAAGCTGTGCCAGCCCCCGCCGCTCTCGCGAAGCGAACCGTCGACGCTCACGCCCGAACCGGCGGCAACCTCACCGATCACGATCCAACCCGACGGAATCTCGACCTCAGGCCCGAAAGTTGCTGCGAATCCGTGATCTTCACCACCGGAGAGGATCCAGTCCAGCGGATCGACGTCGAGCGCCTCGGCCGCCGATGCGACATCGGGTGAGGTCGGAACCGCAGCCGAGAAGATGTCGAACCGCGCGTGCGAGGCCTCTGCGAGATGTCGAAGATCCGCGATCAATCCGTCGGACACGTCCGTCATGGAATGTGCTGATTCTGCGGCGTCCCATGCCGATTGATACGGAGGATTCGGAACGCGATGGGAGGCAAGCAAATCTGGAAAGTTTGCGGGCTTGTCGAGCAGTACGGCTTCGTCGAGCAGTAGTGCCAACCCTGCTGCCGAGCAACCGAACAACCCGGCGACCGCGATCTTGTCACCGATCTTTGCTCCCGAACGCAGAACTGCCGCACGGCCACCGAGATCGCCGAGCACGGTCACCGACACCACGATCACCGGTGACTGGACCAGGTCACCGCCGACCACACCGGCACCCAGATCGGTTGCCGCGTCCCAGATTCCCGCGGAGATTGCGTCGACCACGTCGACGGGTGTCGAAGGCGGGCACCCCAGAGACACCGTGAAGGCCGTCGGCCGCGCTCCCATCGAGACCACATCAGCAGCGTTCTGTGCCACTGCCTTCCGGCCGATGTCGCGTGGTGAAGACCAATCCATTCGGAAATGTCGACCTTCGACCAACATGTCGGACGAGACGACCACACGGCCGTCTCCGGAAGTCACGATGGCGGCATCGTCACCCGGTCCCAATTCAGTGGTGACCGGTTGGATTCGGCCGAGAAGTGATCGCGCGATCACGTCGAACTCCCCCACCTGCTCGACAGTGGGCTCCGACCCGAACTCCGATGACGCAGTGAACTCTGATGATGCAGTGAACTCCGATGATGCGATGAGTCTCTCCAATGCCGACGCAATTCGCTCGTAAGCGGCCTGCGGTACCTTCTAGCTGTGGTCGTGAATGCTTCTGCAAGCTCACGCGTGTGTCGGCAATCCTACCGATTCACCGACATGCTCTCAGAAGTGACAAGACCGCTGATCGACTGGACCAGGACCCGAGCGAAGAACTGAGCATGGCAGAAAACACCTCCACCGCAGACAACGCCGACATCGACCCCGACGGCGACGACGATCCGTCAGAGCGCCGCAGTCCGGCGCTGATCGCCACCGCCATCGCACTCCCGGTAGCCCTGATCGTCGGAGTAGTGATCGCGGCCGTCGTCGCGGGAAACAACCCTGAACTCTCGCCGGTTGCATTGGGACCCGTGCCGGCACCGGCAGCGGAGTCGCCGGCCTGCGTTTCCCTTCTCGGCGCGCTCCCCGACAAGATCGACGACTTCACGAAAGCCGAATTGGTAGAACCTGCTCCGGCCGGTGCGGCAGCGTGGCAGCGCAGCGAAGGAGAGCCGATCGTCTTGCGCTGCGGACTCGACCGTCCGTCCGAGTTCGACCAGGCTGCAGCACTACAGGTCGTGAACGGTGTCCAGTGGTTCCAGGTCTCGGGAACCGACATCGGTTTGGCAGCGAGCACTTGGTTTGCCGTAGACCGCGGTGAATACATCGGTATCACGATCCCCGACGGGACCGGTCCGACGCCGATTCAGGAAATCTCCGACACCATCACGGCGACTCTCGAACAGAAGCCTCTCGACCCGGCGCCGGTCGCGGTTCCCTGATCAGCGAAGGCCGGTGCCGCGAGCGACGGCGGTGTCGACCAGAGTCGAAATCAAAGTGCGGTAATCGATTCCGGTGGCGTTCCACATCTTCGGGTACATCGAGATGGAAGTGAACCCGGGCATCGTGTTGATCTCGTTGATCACCGGGCCGTCAGCCGTGACGAAGAAATCGACCCGCGAGAGTCCCTGGCAATCGAGTGCCTTGAACGCGCGGACAGCAAGCTCCCTGATCTGGTCGCTCACCGACTCGTCGAGTTTCGCGGGGATGTCGAATTCACAGACGTCGTCGAGGTACTTGGTGTCGAAGTCGTAGAACGCGTCCGAATCGGCGTCGGAATCCGGCATCCGGATCTCGGCGACCACACTCGCCTTGACGTCGCCGTTCGGGAATTCGAGGACACCGCATTCCACCTCGCGGCCGATGATCGCGCCTTCGACGATCACCTTGGGATCATGCAGGCGTGCATGAGCGATCGCCCCGTCCAGACCGTCCCAATTGCTCACCCGAGTGATGCCGATGGACGAGCCTCCACGAGCGGGCTTGACGAAAACCGGAAGGCCCAATTCCGCCTTCTGCTCTTCGGTCAGCGTTGCGGTTCCCGGTCGAAGCACGACCTGCACTCCGACGGGAAGTCCTTCAGCAGCAAGAAGCTTCTTCGTGAACTCTTTGTCCATGCCGGCGGCGCTGGCCAGAACTCCGGGTCCGACGTACGGAACCCCGGCAAGTTCGAGCAGACCCTGGATCGTGCCGTCTTCGCCGTAAGCCCCATGAAGAACGGGGAACACGACGTCGACCGACGCGAGCACAGCACCGGCGTCGGAGCCGTCGAAGGAGATGACCTCGCCCTCGCGGGTGGGGTCCGCGCTGAGGACCACCGACGTTCCGTCTTTGTCGACCGACGGCAGCGCGCGCCCGCTGATCGCGAGGGAACTGGGGTCGCTCGAACCGAGCACCCAGGAACCGTCGACGGTGATGCCGATCGGTACGACGTCGTACCGATCGGGGTCGAGGTTGCTCAGGACGCTTCCGGCGGAAACACAGGACACTGAATGCTCATTGCTCCGGCCACCGAAGATCACGGCCACGCGGGTACGACTGCTGTTCACGCGTCAAACCGTACCGCCGAATCGACTGCGGCACGCGATCGGGCCGGACCGATTTCGTCGACCCGGCCCGTTTACGCGTCGAGTGCGCGCTCGATGTCGGCCAGGAGATCGGCGGTGTCCTCGATGCCACAAGCGATTCGGACAAACCCCGCACTGACCGGATCGCCCCAGCGCGCACGGCGATCCGCCGTCGTGTGGATCCCGCCGAAGCTGGTAGCAGCCGTGACGAGAGCGCTCGCTTCGACGAACGAGTGGAATGCCTGAGCCGAATCCAACTCGACGCTCACCAATCCACCGAATCGATTCATCTGACCGGATGCCGTTGCATAGGACGGGTCACCGCGAAGGCCGGGGTAACGAACGGACCGGACTGCTTTGTGATCCACCAACATCTCGGCAAGCGCCAGCGCGTTGTCGCACTGACGCCCGAATCGCAGGCCTGCCGTGCCGAGACTCCGGTGCGCAAGCCACGTCTCGAAGGGGCCGAGCACCGTTCCCGAGAGAAGTCGCTCACGCTCGATTTGCCGACTCACCGCCGTATCGGAGGTGGCGACGTAACCCATCAGGAGGTCACTGTGCCCGCTGAGAGCCTTGGTACCGCTGGCCACCACGACGTCGGCACCCAATTCGAGCGGGCGCTGACCCAGCGGTGTCGCGGTCGTGTTGTCGACGATCAGCAGCGCACCCGAACGGTGGCACACGTCGGCGAGCACGCGAAGGTCGACCACGTCCAGCACCGGGTTGGACGGCGTCTCGGCGACGACGACCACGCGGCCCGGTGACGCGTCGAGCAGATCTACGAAGCTCGCGTCGCCCATCTGCAGAGTCGAAACCTCGCGAACGGTGATTCCCAACGGCGCGAGGCGCTCGTTCGCGTACAACCGCACTTGGTAATACCCGTCCGAGGGCACGACGACGGTATCCCCCGCGACGACGACGCTGCGCAAGGTAGCGGTGATCGCGGACATCCCCGATCCCATGACGAGGGCGTGGTCCGCTCTCTCGAGCGCCGCGAGCGCGGATTCGAGTCCGCGCCAACCCGGGTTCGATGCACGTGCATAGGTATCGGACTCGGAACCTTCGTCCGCCGAAAGTTGGTACGGCGCAGCGAATATCGGGCCCAGTTGCATGGGCTGACCCGCGGCGTGTTCGCGCGCGACGGCGCTCACGCTGCGCGTCGAATCCCCGTAATCCTCGAAGCGACCCACACCGATTTCACTCATTCCGGCTTCGTCCGGCGTCCGAGCAACTGACCGATCGCATCGCTGACGGCCATGCCTTCGTGGCACACCCGGTGGACCGCGTCGGTCAACGGCATCTCCACGTCGTATCCGGCAGCGAGTGCGCGTACCGACGTGCACGACTTCACGCCCTCGGCGACCTGACCGTTGGTTGCCTTCTGTGCCGACTCCATTGACCCGCCTCGTCCGAGCCGCTCTCCGAACGTCCGGTTTCGCGACAACTCGGACGTGCATGTCGCTACCAGGTCACCGACACCCGCCAAGCCTGCAAGAGTCGACGCCTTGGCGCCGAGCGCAACGCCGAGACGAATCGTCTCGGCGAGCCCACGGGTGATGATGCTGGCGACCGTGTTGTCGCCGAATCCACTGCCGGCGGCCATGCCGCAGGCCAGCGCGATCACGTTCTTACACGCACCACCGATCTCGCATCCGATGACGTCGGAGTTGGTGTACGGCCTGAAATAGCCGGTAGCACAAGCATCCTGGAGAGCGAGGGCACGCGAGGAATCCGAACAGGCGATCACCGTCGCCGCGGGCTGCCCGCCGGCGATCTCGTGTGCAAGATTCGGGCCCGAGAGCACCGCGACGCGCCCCGGTTCCACGCCGGTCACCGACACGATGACCTGGCTCATGCGCATGAGCGTCCCGGTCTCGATTCCCTTGGCCAGACTCAGCAGAGTCGCATCGGGCCCGATCGAGCCTTTCCACTGCTCCAGGTTTGCTCGTAGCGACTGCGAGGGAACCGCAAGCACGATGAAGTCAGCACCTGCCATCGCCTCCTCGTGGTGGTGGGTCGCGCGAATCGACGAAGGCAAAGCAATGCCTGGCAGATAGTCGCTGTTCTCGTGCGTGGTGTCGATGCGCTTCGCGACCTCTTCACGCCTGGCCCACATCGTCACGTCGGTTCCGGCCTCGGCCATCACCTTCGCCAACGCCGTTCCCCACGAACCTGCGCCCAATACAGCTGCCTTACTCACACGCTCACCCCGTCTACCCGGCGAAGCGGGTCGCCGCCAGAAAAATCGTCTGCACAGAGTATCGCCTGTGGTGCACTGCGGTGGGCAGCCGCGGACACCGAGCGTGATGACTGGCAAGATCGAGGGATGGACAGCGCGGAACCCCCGTACCCACACGCCGTGGAGACACCGCATGCGCGCACGGAGATCGAACGCCCCATGCATGCGATAGTGGCCGTCAAGTCCTTGAGATCGGCCAAGTCCCGCCTCGCGGGCGAACTCGACTCGGACGCGCGTGCAGACCTCGTGTTGGCCATGCTTCACGACACCCTCGCCACAGTTGCAGCCGTCTCGGCCATCGACAGCGTCACAGTGGTCACCCCAGACCCCACCGTTGCCGCCCTTGCATATTCCGTCGGCGTGACGGTCTACGCCGATCCAGCTCCCGACGGCGCCCGAACCAACGGCGCAACACCGCGCACGGAGGAAACCCTCAACGCGGCGTTGAGTGCAGCGGCCGCCGATATCCGAGCCAAGCGCGGAGTGGTCGACCTCGTTGTGCTGCAAGCCGACTTGCCCGCCATGCAACCGAGCGAACTGACGGAGGCCGTGGCCGCGGCCCGAAGCGGCGGACGTTCAGTCGTCGTCGATCACCACGGCACCGGCACTTCCGCATTGTTTGCGTGCGGCGAAAGCGCGCTCGACCCTCGGTTCGGGCCGGAATCCGCACTTGGACATGCCAATTCAGGTGCTCGTCCACTCAACGGCCAATGGCCGGGACTGCGCACCGACGTCGACACCCATGCCGATCTCGGCACTGTGCGAGCACTGGGAGTAGGCCCCGCGACATCGGCTTCGTTGACCAGACTCAAGGCCACGCCGTCGAACAGTCGATGAATTTTCTTTCATCGATTGTCGGACCGCGCGATTGTGGGGGATGATCGACGAGTGAGCAATGGCGAAGCACTCGAAAACCGTATTTCCGAAGACCAGTCGGACGGAGACCACAGCTCCGGCCGGCACGAGAACGGCGCGGCCACCTCGCCGCGATCTCAGGCCGTCGCGGTCGCCACCAACATCCCGGGCGCTCCCCCTGCAGCTACCAAGGCAGAGCTACCCGAATTGCTCGTCGGACTTCCCGAGGATCGTTACCTCAACCGCGAACTCAGCTGGCTCGATTTCAATGCCCGTGTTCTCGCATTGGCTGCCGACGAGTCACTGCCGTTGCTCGAACGCGCAAAGTTCCTCGCCATCTTCGCTTCCAATCTCGACGAATTTTTCATGGTCCGGGTCGCCGGACTCAAGCGCCGCGACGAGACGGGACTGTCGGTCAGGTCCGCCGACGGCCTCTCCCCACGCGAACAATTGGCGCTCATCGCGCGTCGCACCCAGGAACTCGCTGACAAGCACGCACACGTGTTTCTCGACTCGGTCCGCCCTGCCCTGGCGGCAGAAGGCATTTCAATTGTTCGATGGGCCGACCTCAGTGCCGACGATCACGGCCGGCTCTCGGCGCATTTCCACGAGCAGGTCTTCCCGGTACTGACGCCGTTGGCAGTCGATCACGCCCACCCGTTCCCCTACATCAGCGGACTGAGCCTCAACCTCGCCGTGACAGTGAAGGACTCCGTCACCCGCGGCGAACACTTCGCTCGCGTCAAGGTTCCCGACAACGTCGGCCGGTTCGTGCGAGTCAAGAGCACGACATCTTCGTCCACCATCGATTCTTTCCTCCCGATGGAAGAACTGATTTCGGCTCATCTGGACGTGCTGTTCCCCGGAATGGAAATCGTCGAACATCACGCTTTCCGAATCACACGCAACGCCGATTTCGAGGTCGAAGAAGATCGGGACGAGGATCTGCTGCAGGCACTCGAACGTGAATTGGCGCGTCGTCGTTTCGGTTCACCCGTTCGCCTCGAAGTTGCCGACGACATGACCGAGCACATGCTCGAACTGCTTCTGCGTGAACTCGACGTCGATCCGGCCGACGTGATCGAGGTTTCCGGTCTCCTCGACTTGTCCTGCCTCTGGCAGGTTTACGCCGTCGACCGCCCCGCTCTCAAAGACGCTCCGTTCGTCCCGGCGACGCATCCGGCGTTCGGTGAACGCGAGACTCCGAAGAGCGTGTTCTCGACCCTGCGCGAAGGCGACGTGCTCGTCCACCACCCATACGACTCGTTTTCCACAAGCGTTCAACGCTTCATCGAACAGGCCGCCGCCGACCCGCAGGTGCTCGCGATCAAGCAGACCCTGTACCGCACTTCCGGCGACTCCCCCATCGTCAATGCACTGATCGACGCCGCCGAAGCGGGCAAGCAGGTTGTCGCGCTGGTGGAGATCAAGGCCCGCTTCGACGAGCAGGCCAACATCAAGTGGGCACGCAAACTCGAGCAGGCCGGCGTTCACGTCGTCTACGGTCTCGTCGGTCTCAAGACTCACTGCAAGACGTGCCTCGTCGTCAGACGAGAGGGCTCGACCATTCGTCGTTACTGCCACATCGGCACGGGCAACTACAACCCGAAGACCGCGCGCATGTACGAGGACGTCGGATTGCTCACCGCAGCACCGGAGATCGGTGCAGACCTCACCGACCTCTTCAACTCGCTGACCGGATACTCCCGAAAGACGAGCTACCGCAACCTTCTCGTAGCGCCGTACGGGGTTCGCCGCGGGATCATCGAGCGGATCGACAACGAGATCGCGCACAAGCTCGCAGGCCGCGATGCCGGTATCCGCTTGAAGGCCAACGCATTGGTCGACGAGCAGGTCATCGACGCGTTGTACCGCGCGTCCAAGGCCGGTATCCCCGTCGAGATCGTGGTTCGCGGAATCTGCGCGCTCAAGCCGGGCGTTCCCGGCCTCAGCGAAAACATCGAAGTACGTTCCATTCTCGGACGCTTCCTCGAACACTCGCGAATGTTCCATTTCCGCTCGGCCGACGAATTCTGGATCGGCAGCGCAGACATGATGCACCGCAACCTCGATCGCCGCGTCGAGGTCATGGTGCAGGTCAAGGACCCGAAACTGTCGAAGCAACTCGGTGACATCTTCGACTCCGCACTCGATCCCCGAACTCGCTGCTGGGTACTGCATCCGGACGGGAGTTGGGTCGCTGCCCCCGAACGCGGTGAGGACGTACGTGAGCATCAACAGTCGTTGATGCGCAGCCGCACCGCCAGCGGGTCTTGACGGGCTCGGATCACACAATGAGCGACAAGCCGGTCAAAGCCAACATCTTTGCCGCAGGCGCGGTTCTGTGGCGGAAGGCTCCTCAGGATCCTTCCGCCATCGAGATCGCCGTCGTACATCGACCGAAGTACGACGACTGGTCATTCCCCAAAGGAAAGCTCGATCCCGGCGAGACCTTCTTGACCGCAGCAGTTCGCGAGGTCCGCGAAGAGACCTCGATCACCGGACGTTTCGGAAGGCACCTCGGTGGCGTGACGTACCCGATCCCGGGACATCGCAAACTCAAACGGGTCGAATACTGGTCGGCCGAAGCAGTGGACGGAGATTTCGGGCCGAATAGCGAAGTGGATGTTCTCTATTGGCTTCCGGTCACCGAGGTAGCCGATCATCTTTCCTACCCGATGGATCGAATGATTCTTCGCCGCTTCGTTTCCCTTCGGCCTGACACGAAAACGGTATTACTCGTCCGCCACGCAAAAGCTGGAAGCCGTAAGCGATACAAGGGCGACGACAATCTGCGTCCACTCGACGCCAAGGGCAAAGAGCAATCCGCCGCCTTGGTCGAACAGCTGAAAATCTTCGGAGCCGATGCGGTTTTCGCGGCTGACCGTACGCGCTGCATCGACACTGTGATGCCATTGGCGGAGGCATTGGGTGTAGAGATTTCGACGGAACCTCTTCTGACCGAAGAAGGTTACGAGGCCGATCCCGACGCCGCCAGGGCGCGTGCGCTGCAGATCGCCGCACTGGAGGGCACTCCCGTAATCTGCAGCCAAGGAGGCGTCATCCCCGATTTGATGCGCTGGTGGGCTGATACGGCCGGTGTAACACTGCCCTCGGCGCGCAACCGTAAGGCGAGCACTTGGGTGCTCTCGTTCCTCGACGGCCGTCTGGTAGCCGCGGATCACCTCGACAGCCCGCTCCCCAAAGTCGCCAACTCCTGAGGGATTTGGACCAACCGACACCCAGCTCGATTCGGTAGTTTTGCAAAGCACTGAAACACAGGAGAATTCACACTTCTCCCAGACAGCAAAAAAGAGGTGCAGCCGCGGATCTGATCCGCGGCTGCACCTCTTTGTCTTACGGCATCGGGTTTTTCACCCGAACGCGACTACTTTGCGCGCTTGGCCGGAGCCTTCTTGGCCGGAGCCTTCTTGGCTGCGGTCTTGGCGGGGGCCTTCTTGGCCGGAGCCTTCTTGGCCGGAGCCTTGGCTGCGGTCTTGGCCGGAGCCTTCTTGGCGGGAGCCTTGGTGGCAACCGTCTTCTTGGCTGCGGTCTTGGCCGGAGCCTTCTTGGCGGGAGCCTTGGTGGCAACCGTCTTCTTGGCTGCGGTCTTGGCCGGAGCCTTCTTGGCGGGAGCCTTCGCGGCAACCGTCTTCTTGGCTGCGGTCTTGGCCGGAGCCTTCTTGGCCGGAGCCTTCTTGGCTGCGGTCTTCTTGGCAGCAGCCTTCTTGGCTGCAGCCTTGGTGGCCGGTGCTGCTACGCCACGCTTGACTGCCGGGCCGGTGGCCGGAAGCTTCTGTCCACCAGCGATAACAGCCTTGAACTGCGCACCCGGACGGAAAGCCGGAACCGACGTCGGCTTGACCTTGACGGTCTCGCCCGTACGCGGGTTGCGTGCAACACGTGCTGCACGACGACGCTGCTCGAAGACTCCGAAGCCGGTGATGGTCACGCTCTCGCCACGGTGGACGGCGCGGACGATGGTGTCCACGACGTGCTCCACTGCGTCGGTCGCTGTGCGCCTGTCCGAACCCAGCTTTTCAGTCAGAACATCGATGAGCTCTGCCTTGTTCATTGAAATTCCTCCGCTAATTGTGGTCCACCGTCGGACCGACTGAGAACCACGGTAAACCTGATAACGGCAAGAGTCTATGTGCCACGCCAATTCTCATTCAACGTGACTGCGAAATGGTGACCTATTTCTCTTCCCGCGCGGAGTTGCGGATTTCGGTTCAGCCCTGCGAAATTCGGGCTGGAAGGGTAGTCGGTTTCCATGAAGGCCTTGACTTTTCGAACTCGGAAATCGCGTCTACCTGCCGCAATGTCAGTCCGATGTCGTCGAGACCCTCCAGCAGACGCCACCGTGTGTAGTCGTCAATATTGAACGGCACCACCGTAGTTCCGGCGCTGACGGTCCGATTCTCGAGATCTACTGTCAATTCCAATCCGGGCTGCTCTTCGAGCAACTTCCAGAGCAATTCGACGTCGCTCTGCTCGACCTGTGCCGCTACGAGACCGGCTTTTCCGGCGTTTCCGCGGAAGATGTCGGCGAACCGGGATGCGATGACGACCCGAAATCCGAAGTCGGAGAGAGCCCACACGGCATGCTCACGCGAAGAGCCCGTGCCGAAATCGGGACCGGCCACGAGGACACTTCCCTTGTCGTACGGAGCCAGATTGAGAATGAAGTTGGGGTCGGTACGCCAGCCTGCAAACAGCCCGTCCTCGAATCCGGTGCGCGTCACCCGTTTCAGGTACACGGCAGGGATGATCTGGTCGGTATCGACATTCGAGCGTCGCAGCGGGACGCCGATACCCTTGTGCGTGGTAAAGGATTCCATCGAAATTCTCCTCGAGATGGTAAGTGGGTCAGACCAGATCGGCCGGTGCCGAGAGCGTTCCGCGGACCGCCGTGGCAGCCGCGACGAGCGGGGAAACCAGATGGGTCCGGCCGCCTTTACCCTGTCGGCCTTCGAAATTCCGGTTGGACGTCGATGCCGAACGCTCGCCGGGAGCAAGCTGGTCAGGGTTCATTCCCAAGCACATCGAGCAACCGGCCTGGCGCCATTCAGCCCCTGCCGCTGTGAAGATTTCACCGAGACCTTCGCTCTCGGCTTGAGCCCGCACCCGCATCGAGCCGGGAACGATGAGCATCCGAACGCCCTCTGCCACATGGCGACCCTCGAGCACCTCCGCCACTGCGCGCAGGTCTTCGATTCGTCCGTTGGTGCACGAACCGACGAACACGGTGTCGACAGAAACATCCCGAAGCGGCATACCGGCGTCGAGACCCATGTAGGTGAGCGCCTTCTCGGCTGCCTGACGCTCGCTCTCGTCGACGATCAGTTCGGGATCAGGCACACGGTCGCCGAGCGGCGCACCCTGTCCCGGATTGGTTCCCCACGTGACGAAAGGCGTCAATGCGCTTGCGTCGATGTGAACCTCGTTGTCGAATTCCGCGCCCTCGTCGGTCTTGAGCAACTCCCACGCGGCGACGGCTTCGTCCCACACTGCGCCGGACGGTGCATGCGGACGGCCCTTGATGAACTCGTAAGTGGTCTCGTCCGGTGCGATCATGCCCGCGCGGGCTCCGGCCTCGATCGACATGTTGCAGATGGTCATACGAGCTTCCATCGACAGTTTGCGAATGGCCTCGCCGCGGTACTCCAGTACGTAGCCCTGGCCGCCGCCGGTGCCGATCTTGGCGATGACTGCGAGGATCAAGTCCTTGCTCGTGACGCCGGGAGGCAGCTCGCCGTCGACCGTGATCGCCATGGTCTTGAAGGGGCGCAACGACAATGTCTGCGTTGCCATCACATGCTCGACCTCGCTGGTGCCGATTCCCATTGCGAGCGCACCGAATGCGCCGTGCGTCGACGTATGACTGTCGCCGCACACCACGGTGGTTCCGGGCTGCGTCAGGCCGAGCTGCGGTCCGACCACATGCACGATGCCTTGGTCGAGATCGCCCATGCGGTGCAAGCGAACTCCGAACTCCTCGCAATTTCGGCGCAAGGTGTCGACCTGAGTCTTCGACACGGGATCTGCGATCGGCTTGTCGATGTCGATCGTCGGAACGTTGTGGTCCTCGGTGGCGATCGTCAGGTCGGGACGGCGCAACTGGCGTCCCGCCAGGCGAAGTCCGTCGAATGCCTGGGGGCTCGTCACTTCGTGAACGAGGTGGAGATCGATGTAGATGAGGTCGGGATCCTGCCCCTCCCCTTTCACGACAACGTGGTCGTCCCACACCTTCTCGGCGAGAGTGCGTGCTTTCTGTGCCATGTCTTCCACCTCTGTACGTAGCCTCGCGTCGGCGGACTACGGGCTGGCCCGCCGCGCGTGAAGTAGGTCCCCAGCCTTCACAGCAGATGCAGACTGTCCCGAGGAAATGCGCTATCCCTACAGGAAATGCGGTAGCATCCCACTATGCGAGAAACTGGTATCGACCTATGAGACAGCATAGCGGCATCGGCGTCCTGGACAAAGCAATGGGCGTGCTTCATGCAGTAGCTGAGGAACCGTGCAGCCTCACCGAACTCTGTGCACGAACCGGTTTGCCACGCGCGACCGCCCATAGACTCGCCGTCGGTCTCGAAGTCCATCGACTCCTCACTCGCGACTCGGACGGTCAGTGGTGCCCAGGGCCCGGACTCGCCGAACTCGCTGCCACCGCTAATGATCCACTCATTGCTGCGGCCGGACTCATCCTCCCCCGCCTTCGCGAAATCACCGGCGAAAGCGTCCAGCTGTACCGTCGCGAAGGCACACAACGCATCTGCGTCGCGTCGATGGAACCACCGACCGGCCTGCGTGACACGGTGCTCGTCGGAGCCCGACTGCCGATGAACGCCGGATCCGGCGCCAAGGTCCTTCTCGCATGGGCAGATCCACAAACCCAACGGACCGTCCTCGCCGATGCGTCCTTCGGCGAACGAGTGCTCCTCGAGGTTCGCCGGCGCGGCTGGGCACAGAGCGCAGCCGAACGTGAGCCGGGTGTCGCCAGCGTCGCGGCTCCCGTCCGAGACTCGGCAGGCGCTGTCATTGCCGCGATTTCGGTCTCCGGCCCCATCGATCGGATGGGTAGACGACCGGGAGCTCGCTGGGCGGCGGACCTTCTCGCAGCTGCCGAAGCGCTCCACAAGCGTCTGTAATTCGTGACACAGTAAGGCCTTCAGATCCTCGAGCACGTAGGAGTACGACGCGACCATGGCAGGAAAGCAGCGTAGTCAGATCACGATGACCGAGGCCGAAATCTCGAGCTTCGTCGAAAAGAACCGTACGGCAACGATGGCGACGTTGAGCGCCGACGGAATGCCTCACCTGATCGCGATGTGGTTCGCGATAGTCGACGGCGAAATCTGGTTCGAGACCAAAGCCAAGTCGCAGAAGGCCGTCAACCTTCGCCGGGACTCCCGAATGTCCGTCCTGATCGAAGACGGTCAGACGTACGACACGCTCCGAGGAGTCTCGATGGAGGGTACCGGGGTCATCGTCGAAGATCCGGAAGCCCTCTTCGCTGTGGGAATCAGCGTCTGGGAGCGATACACGGGCCCGTACACCGACGATCTCCGCCCGGCCGTCGACGCGATGCTCCACAAGCGCGTCGCGGTACGGTTCGTTCCCGATCGAACTCGTTCGTGGGATCACCGCAAGCTCGGGATGCCTGCGATGCCTCTTTCCGGCTCTACCGCACCGCCGCCGCAGCCCTGAGATTCGTGAGCGGAAAAATCACGAGCAATCGAATTCGGGCCGGCGTAGTTTCACCAACAGGCCCAACAACAAGGAGTGAGCATATGAGCGATCTCGACAGCAACACCCCGTCCGAACCCGAATCCCAATCGGAGGAAACCAAACGAAAGTTCCGTGAGGCCCTCGAACGGAAGAATCATCAGAACGCCAAATCGACCGACCATCGCGACGGACAGTCCAAGGTCCACAACACGCATGGCCCGGCCGATCACAAGCGAGAGTTCCGCCGTAAGAGCGGATAACCGATCGCGGACAACAGAGTGAGATGACGATCACCCCCAGTCGAATTCGACTGGGGGTGATCGTTTTTCGCATCGCCGGAAACATTTCCCGCACATACGAAAAGACCCCCCGATCAATGATCGGAGGGTCTTTCCTTTGTAGCCCCGACGGGATTCGAACCCGCGCTACCGCCTTGAGAGGGCGGCGTCCTAGGCCGCTAGACGACGGGGCCAGGACACGCTTTTAAACGTGGTATTTCAGTCTTGCTCTTGGATGCTCAGCAAGCTTAGCTTGTCTGAGTCCGGCCACAAAATCGACCGGATTTCCGCTGGGGTACCAGGACTCGAACCTAGAATGGCGGTACCAGAAACCGCTGTGTTGCCAATTACACCATACCCCAAGGTCTTGCTCACCAGCCTTGCTCGATCCGCTTCGCTGTTGTGCTCGGCGGCTCGTCTCCGGCCGAAAAGAAGATTACCAGTACCCCTGCCCCAAATACCAAATCGTATGGTCACAGGAGGTTTTTGCTTCATTTTCGGCCGGAAGACCGTCCGATCTAGGCGGTTACCGCTGCCCTACCGGCGCGCAACCGAGCGAGCGAGACCTCACGACCGAGCAATTCCATCGACTCGTACAGCGGAGGGCTGATGTGAGAGCCCGTGATCGCGACCCGAACCGGAGCGAAGGCCTTACGCGGTTTGAGCTCCAGATCCTCGATGAGGGCCTTCTTGAGTGCTTCCTCGATACTGGCCGCCGACCACTCTGAGATGGCATCGAGCGCCGCAAGAGACGCGTCCAGAACCGGACCGGCATCTTCCTTCAAGTTCTTTGCCGTCGCGGCCGGATCGAGAGCAAACGACGCCTCGTCGACGAACAGGAATTTCAGCAGATCCCACGCGTCGGACAGGACGACGATGCGCGTCTGCACGAGGTCCGCCGCAACAGTGAACGTCGCTTCGTCGACGTCGGCGCCGATGTGTCCGTGCTCCACCAGGAACGACTTCAGACGACCGGCGAAGTCGGCCGGCTCGAGCAGACGAATGTGCTCGGCATTGATCGCGTCGGCCTTCTTCTGGTCGAAGCGGGCAGGATTGGAGTTGACCTTGGAGACGTCGAAGGCCGCAACCATCTCGTCGAGCGAGAAGACATCGTGATCGTCGGCGATGCTCCACCCGAGCAGAGCCAGGTAGTTCAGCAATCCCTCGGGAATGAAGCCCCGATCGCGGTGGATGAAGAGGTTGGACTCGGGATCGCGCTTGGAAAGCTTCTTGTTGCCCTGACCCATCACAAAAGGCAAGTGCCCGAACGACGGTGTGAAATCGGCGACACCGATACGAATCAATGCCTCGTACAACGCGAGCTGACGCGGAGTCGAGGACAGCAGATCTTCGCCGCGCAGTACATGGGTGATCTTCATCAACGCGTCGTCGACCGGGTTGACCAAGGTGTACAGCGGAATGCCGTTGCCGCGAGTCAGCGCGAAGTCCGGAACGGTGCCTGCCTTGAACGTGGTCTCGCCCCGCACCAGGTCGTTCCAGGTCAGATCATGATCGGGCATCCGGAGGCGGACGACGGGCTTGCGCCCCTCGGCGATGTAGGCAGCGCGCTGCTCGTCGCTGAGCTCGCGATCGAAGTTGTCGTATCCGAGCTTCGGATCGCGTCCGGCCGCCTTGTGTCGCGCTTCGACCTCCTCGTTCGTCGAGTAGGACTCGTAGGCCTCGCCCGCGGCCAGCAACTTGGCAACAACGTCGAGATGCAGGTCGCGACGCTCGGACTGGCGATACGGTGCGTGCGGCCCACCGACCTCCGGGCCTTCGTCCCAATTGAGCCCCAACCAGCGGAGGGCGTCGAGGATGGCCTGGTAGGACTCTTCACTGTCGCGCTGCGCATCGGTGTCTTCGATACGGAACACGAATGTGCCGCCGTGGTGTCGTGCGAATGCCCAGTTGAACAAGGCGGTGCGCACCAAACCCACGTGCGGGGTTCCGGTGGGTGACGGACAGAAACGGACGCGTACTTCGCTGTTGGTCATGGCTCACTTGGCTCGGCGATGATGGATGGTCGTACTACAGGTTAGTCCGGCAGCCCTTCCTCCATCCGGCCGATCACTTACCCGGCAGGACGTTGATGCGTGTCATGTCGCCGTCGTAGTAGGCCAGCAGTCGCTTGTCCATGACCTTTCGCCACAGCGGCGGCACCCACGCGCAGACGATCATGACTGCGTAACCCGCTGGAAGTTGCGGCGCTTCGGCCGCACTTCGCAGGCTCTGGTACCGCAGACGCGGATTCGCGTGATGGTCGCTGTGACGCTGAAGTTGATAGAGGAACAGATTGCTGACGACGTGGTCGCTGTTCCAGCTGTCCTCGGGCGAGCACCGGACGTACGAGCCGTCAGGCCGCTTCGCACGTAGCAAGCCGTAGTGCTCGAGATAGTTAGCGGTCTCGAGGAACGTGAAGCCTGCAATTGCCTGAACGGCGAGCCACGGCGCAATTTCCCAGCCGAACGCGGCGATCAGACTGCCGAACAGAACCACACTCATCGCCCACGCGTTCAGGATGTTGTTGCGGTAACTCCACGTCCGTCTCCCCTGACGCCTCAGACGAGCGCTTTCGATCCGCCATCCCGAGCGCAGGCCGCCGATGACGCTGCGAGGCAAGAAGAACCAGAAGTTTTCCTTGTACCGTGAGCTGGCCGGATCCTCCGGCGTCGCGACGCGGACGTGGTGACCATGGTTGTGTTCGACGTAGAAATGGCCGTAGAAGGACTGCGCGAGCGCTACTTTCGCGAGCCACTTCTCGAGCTTCTCACTCTTGTGCCCCAATTCATGCGCCGCGTTGATCCCCACACCGGCAACCACGCCGGCAGTCATCGCGAGCGCGAACTTCTCCCCCGCCGCCATCGGCGCGTTCACCCAGCACCACGCGACGAACACCAGCCCGACGTATTGGAGGGGCAGGAACAAGTACGTGCACCAGCGGTAGAAACGATCCTCTTGCAATTCAGGGATCGCTTCGTCCGGTGGGCTGTTGCCGTCCTCGCCCGCCAGGAGATCGATCAGGGGAATGACGATGACGATCAGCCACGCCCCGATGGCCCAGAAGAGCCCGAGACTGAATTTGTCGACCAGGAACCACGCAGCGAACGGGCTGAGAGGAACCAGCAAACCCAGTGGCCACAGGTAGCGCTTCTTGTCTCGCCACACCGGCCGCTGCCCGTTCCGCGCTTGCCCTGCCGCTGTCCGGGAGGCTTCCGCGAAGGTCGTCATGTATCACCACGTTTCTGCGCAATCCACTCGATTGCCCCATCGGCTTCTATCCAGTTATCGGTCACCCTACTGCTCAGCGTTACATTTCAGGGAATTTGGTCTGTTACGGGCCGCGACAGCAAACCGTATGGCGAACTCTCCCAACCTGGCCAAATCCGACATAACGCCAGGAGGATCAGAGGCGAAGCTTCGCCTGGGTCATGAAACCCGCAGGTCAGTCCCGGAGCCTGATTTCTTCGAGTCGGTTGGCAATCCCGATCAATCCACTGGCGATAGTTACCATCTTGCAACTTTTCTGCGACAGACACCTCTCGACCTCACACCACGACGGAGGCCCCATCCGGTTGGATGGGGCCTCCGTAGTCGCGTGACTGAACGAACCGGGTCAGATCAGCTCTTGGCGGTCACCGGGTTCGTGAGCGTGCCGATCCCCGAGACCGTGACCGACACGGAATCGCCGTCGACGATCGGGCCTACTCCGGCGGGGGTGCCGGTGAGGATGACGTCGCCAGGCAAGAGAGTCATCACCGCCGAGATCCACTCGATGATCTTCGGAATGTCGTGGAGGAGAAAAGCCGTGCTGCTGTCCTGCTTGACCTGGCCGTTCACCTCGGTCTTGATATCGACGTCGGACGCATCCAGACTGGTTTCGATCCAGGGGCCGAGTGGGCAGAAAGTGTCGTGGCCCTTCGCGCGCGTCCACTGCCCGTCGTGACGCTGATGATCTCGCGCCGACACGTCGTTGGCGATCGTGTAACCGAGGACCACGCTCAACGCCTTCGCCGCCGGAACGTCCTTGCACGGTTGACCGATGACGACCGCGAGTTCACCCTCGAAGTGCACCTCGTTCGAGGTGGGAGGCAAGACGATCGGGGCACCCGGGCCAACTATGGACGTGTTGGGCTTGAGGAAGATCACGGGGTCCGCGGGAGCCTCTCCGCCCATCTCCGCGATGTGATCTGCATAATTCTTGCCGATGCAGATCACCTTGCTGGCGAGAATCGGAGCCAGCAGACGGACATCGGCGAGCGGCCAACTTCGGCCGGTAAATGTGGGGTTCCCGAACGGGTGCTCCGCAATTTCCTTGGCGACGAGGGCATCCTCTTCACCTTCGATACTGACGAACGCAACACCATCGGGACTGGCAATTCGACCAAGACGCATGCCGGCCAGTCTATCGGGGTGCCGGAAACGACTGACGCGCGCAAGCCGAAAGGCTCACGCGCGTCAATCTCGTGAAAGAATTCCTTACAGCGCTGCAGTGATCCGGTCGCCGATCTCCGTTGTGGAGATGGGACCTTCGCCGCGGGTAGCCAGGTCGGCAGCGACCACAGCCTCGACCCGAGCGGCGTCGTCCTCGCGTCCGAGATGGCGAAGAAGCAGTGCGGCCGAGAGGATCGCGGCGGTGGGATCAGCGATTCCCTTGCCGGCGATGTCCGGAGCACTGCCGTGAACGGGCTCGAACATCGACGGGTTGGTACCCGAGGCATCGATGTTTCCGCTTGCGGCCAAACCGATGCCACCGGTTACGGCGCCGGCGAGGTCGGTGATGATGTCACCGAAGAGGTTGTCCGTGACGATCACGTCGAAGCGCGACGGGTCGGTGACCATGTAGATCGTGGCCGCGTCGATGTGGCAGTACGCGGTTTCGACGTCCGGGAACTCGGCACCGACGGTCTCGATTGCACGCGTCCAGATTGCGCCCGCGTTGGAGAGCACGTTGGTCTTGTGAATCAAGGTGAGGTGCTTGGACCGGGTCTGCGCCAAGGCAAATGCGTAACGCACCACGCGCTCGGCCCCGAACCAGGTGTTGATCGACACCTCGGTTGCGATCTCGTGATCGGTGCCGACGCGGATCGCTCCACCGTTTCCGGTGTACGGACCCTCGGTGCCTTCACGAACCACGACGAAGTCGATCTCCGGCTGCGCCGCCAACGGCGACAGCGCACCCGGATACAGCTGTGCGGGGCGAAGATTCACGTGATGATCGAGCTGGAAGCGCATGTTCAGCAGCAGACCACGCTCGAGGATGCCGGGTGCGACGATCCGCGGATCACCGATGGCGCCCAACAGAATTGCGTCGTGCTGACGAATCTGGTCCAGCTCCTCGGCCGGGAGCAACTCACCGGTGGTGTTGTAGCGACGGGCACCGAGATCGTATTCGGTGGTTTCCAGATCCGGAACCAACTTGCCGAGCACCTTGAGCGCCTCGGCAGTGACCTCGACGCCGATTCCGTCACCCGGAATGACCGCAAGCTTCATGGAGTCCTCATCTCAGTAGAACTGTGCGCCTTTATCAACCGCGGGCGGTTGATAAAGGCGCACAGCAAAAACAATCAGGAAAGGTCGACCTGGGCGACGCGAGCGTCGAGCTGCGAGACGATTGCCTCGACCTCGGCGTCACCGACGACGCGATCGACGCGCAAGATGACAGTTGCGCCTTCGCCTTCGGCATCCTGGCTCAGTGCTGCTGCGAGGATGTCGACGCCCGCGTTTCCGAGGACGGTGCCGAGGACACCGAGAACGCCCGGGCGATCGCTGTAGTGAACGACGATGTTGTGGCCCTCGGCGCGCAGGTCGAAGCTGCGTCCGTTGATGTTGACGATCTTCTCGACCTGCTGCAGACCGGTGAGTGCGCCCGTGACCGACGTGACCGTGCCGTCGGCGGCAACTGCACGCACCTCGACCGCGCTGCGGTGAGCAAGAGCCTCGGAGTGCTTCTCGACCGACACGGTCACGCCGCGCTGCTCGGCCAGTGCCGGAGCGTTGACGAACGTGACAGCCTCATCGCTGCTGGCGGAGAACACACCGCGCAGTGCAGCCAGTCCGAGGATGTCGACGGTTTCGGCAGACAGCTCGCCGGTGGCGACAACCTGCACGGTCTGCACAGCTTCGGGCGACAACGTCGCAGCGAGGAGACCGAGCTTGCGGACCAGCTCGAGCCACGGAGCAACTTCTTCGCCCACGGGGCCGCCGGAGACGTTGACAGCCTCGGGAACGAATTCGCCTGCCAGAGCGAGGAGAACACTCTTCGCCACGTCGATGCCTGCGCGGTCCTGAGCCTCGGACGTCGATGCTCCGAGGTGCGGGGTGACAACGACGTTGTCGAGCTCGAAAAGCTTGGAATCGGTGCACGGCTCGGTGCTGAACACGTCGAGACCGGCGCCGCGGACCTTGCCGGAGACGAGTGCGTCGTAGAGCGCATCTTCGTCGATCAGACCACCGCGAGCGGCGTTGACGATGATGACGCCGTCCTTGGCCTTGGCGAGGCGCTCGGCGTTGATCAGGCCGGCCGTTTCCTTGGTCTTGGGCAGGTGCACGGAGATGAAGTCGGCGCGCTCGACGAGCTCGTCGATGGTGACCAGTTCGATGCCGAGCTGCGCTGCGCGCGCTGCGGGCAGGTAGGGGTCGTACGCGATGATCGTGGTCTCGAACGCAGCGAGACGCTGCGCGAAGAGCTGGCCGATGCGGCCGAGTCCGACGACACCGACGGTCTTGCCGAGGATCTCGACACCGTTGAACTTGCTTCGCTTCCAGGTGTTCTCACGCAGAGTCTTGTCTGCTGCGGGAATCTGGCGAGCGGTCGACATGAGGAGCGCGACAGCGTGCTCGGCAGCGGAGTGAATGTTGGAGGTCGGTGCGTTGACGACCATCACGCCGCGCTCGGTGGCTGCGGGGATCTCGACGTTGTCCAGGCCGACACCGGCGCGGCCGATGATCTTCAGCTTGGTGCCGGCAGCCAGAACCTCGGCGTCGACGGTAGTGGCGGAACGGACGAGAATCGCGTCGGCCTCGGGTACCGCGGCGAGCAGCGCCGGGCGGTCGGGTCCGTCGACCCAACGCACCTCCACACCGTCACCGAGCGCCTCGACTGTGGACGGCGCGAGCTTGTCGGCGATCAGAACAACGGGACGGCCAGGCTGGCTCACGTGCAAACTCCCTGATTAGGTGGGTGTGAAGGTGGTTTAACCACCGATAGTTTAGTGCGCGCTCACTTGGAATCCACAACGCGGTAGGCAATACCACATAGTGGACACTTTCGCGGGCAAATTCTCGATGGAATATGAATCCGGACTCAGACGACCCGGAAAACGACTCCGGCCCAATGCCGCGCTGGTTCAACGTAATTGAACCGGCGCGGCATCAGGCCAGTGGAGACGTGGAGCGTGAAACTGCGAATTACGCGGTTTCGGTGATCGGACGATCGACCCAGCTCATCAGGTCGCGCAGCTTCTTGCCGGTGACCTCGATGGGGTGCTCGGCGTTGGCCTTGCGCAGGCCCTCGAGCTCGGTGTTGCCGTTCTCGACGTTGGCAACCAGACGACGGGTGAACTCGCCGGACTGGATGTCGGCCAGGATCGCCTTCATGCGCTCCTTGGTGTCGGCGTCGATGACGCGCGGGCCGGAGAGGTATCCACCGAACTCAGCGGTGTCGGACACCGAGTAGTTCATGCGGGCGATGCCACCCTCGTACATGAGGTCGACGATGAGCTTGAGCTCGTGCAGAACCTCGAAGTACGCCATCTCGGGTGCGTAGCCGGCCTCGACCATGACCTCGAAACCGGTCTTGACCAGTTCCTCGGTGCCGCCGCAGAGCACGGCCTGCTCGCCGAAGAGGTCCGTCTCGGTCTCTTCCTTGAACGTGGTCTTGATGACGCCTGCGCGGGTTCCGCCGATGCCCTTGGCGTAGGACAGAGCAAGAGCCTGGCCTTCACCCTTGGGATCCTGGTCGATGGCGATGAGCGCGGGAACGCCCTTGCCGTCGACGAACTGACGACGCACCAGGTGGCCGGGGCCCTTGGGGGCGACCATGCCGACGGTGACGAACTCCGGAGCCTTGATCAGGTCGAAGTGAATGTTCAGGCCGTGACCGAAGAACAGCGCGTCGCCGTCCTTGAGGTTCGGCTCGATGTCATTGGTGAAAATGCTCGCCTGCGCGGTGTCAGGTGCGAGCACCATGATGACGTCGGCCCACTCGGAAACCTCTGCCGGCGTACCGACCGTCAGCCCTTGCTCTTCAGCCTTCTCACGCGACTTCGAGCCTTCCTTGAGGCCGATGCGCACATCGACGCCCGAGTCACGCAGGCTCAGCGAATGGGCGTGGCCCTGGCTTCCGTAGCCGATCACAGCAACCTTGCGGCCCTGAATGATCGACAGATCGGCATCGTCGTCGTAGAACATCTCGACTGCCACAGTTCTCAACCTCTCCTTGGATTTTTACGTGTCTAAAAGTACTAGCGGGTGGCCGTGATCGACTTCGGCCCTCGACCGACTGCCACGACCCCGGACTGAACGATCTCCCGGATACCGTACGGATCAAGCATCCGCAGCAGTGCATCCAGCTTGGACCGAGTACCGGTCGCCTCGATGGTGACGGACTCCGGAGAGACGTCGATCACCTTGGCGCGGAACAGGTTCACCGTTTCGATGACCTGCGTGCGCACGCTTGCATCAGCGCGCACCTTGATGAGCACGAGCTCGCGAGCGACGGATGCTTCACCGTCCTGCTCGACGATCTTGATGACGTTGATCAGCTTGTTGAGCTGCTTCGTCACCTGCTCGAGAGGGAACTCGTCGACCGTGACGACGATGGTCATACGTGAGATCTCGGGGATCTCGGTTCCGCCCACCGCAAGGGATTCGATGTTGAATCCGCGGCGGGAGAAAAGTGCGGAGACGCGAGCCAGCACGCCTGGCTTGTCCTCGACGAGAACACTGAGGGTGTGACTGGTGCTCACTTCTGATCCTCCCCTGTGCCCGCGGCGGGTCCGGCTTGCTCGCGTGACATGGCTTCGTGGATGACGGCGGGCTCGGCAACTGCCTCGTCGTCGTCGAACAGCGGCCGGATGCCCCGGGCCGCCATGATTTCGTCGTTGCTCGTTCCGGCAGCGACCATCGGCCACACCTGTGCGTCGGCAGTGACGATGAAGTCGATCACGACAGGCTTGTCGTTGATGGACTGCGCCTCACGGATCGCAGCCTCGACATCTTCTTCACGCTCGACACGAATTCCGTGGCAGCCCAATGCTTCTGCGAGCTTCACGAAGTCCGGGATGCGGATGGCGCCGTGCGTTCCGAGGTTGGTGTTGGAGTAGCGCTCTTCGTAGAAGAGTGTCTGCCACTGACGCACCATGCCGAGGTTGCCGTTGTTGATGAGGGCAACCTTGATCGGGATACCTTCGAGGGCACAGGTTGCGAGTTCCTGATTGGTCATCTGGAAGCAGCCGTCGCCGTCGATCGCCCACACCTCGGTGTCGGGCATACCCATCTTGGCGCCCATGGCTGCGGGAACCGCGTACCCCATGGTGCCGAGCCCGCCCGAGTTGAGCCACGTGCGCGGCTTCTCGTAGCCGACGAACTGCGCGGCCCACATCTGGTGCTGACCGACGCCGGCGCAGTAGATGGCATCCGGTCCGGCGAGCTTGCCGACGGTCTGGATGACGTACTCCGGGCTCAGCTGACCGTCGGTGGGACGGTCGTAGCTCAGCGGGTACGTACGACGGATGTCGTTCAGGTACGCCCACCACTCGGTGAGGTCGAACGTGGTGCCCGTGGCCATGTCGGCACGGATCGCCTCGATGAGTTCGGTGATGACCTCTTTGCAGTCGCCCACGATCGGGACGTCCGCGTAGCGGTTCTTGCCGATCTCGGCCGGGTCGATGTCGGCATGGATGACCTTGGCGTCGGGCGCGAAGGAATTCAGCTGACCGGTGACGCGGTCGTCGAAACGCGCACCGAGGGTGATCAGTAGATCGCTACGCTGCAGAGCGGCGACTGCGGCAACGGTGCCGTGCATTCCCGGCATACCGCAGTTGAGGTCGTGGCTGTCCGGGAACGCGCCGCGGGCCATCAGCGTGGTGACGACGGGGATACCGGTCAGCTCGGCCAATTCGAGCAGCTCCGGCGAGGAGTCGGACTTGATGACGCCGCCACCGACGTACAGAACCGGCGACTTGGCGTCGGCGATCAGACGTGCAGCTTCACGAACCTGCTTGCCGTGCGGCTTGGTCACCGGGCGGTAGCCCGGCAGACGCATCTCCGGCGGCCACGAGAACGTGGTCTGCGACTGCAGGATGTCCTTGGGGATATCGACCAGGACGGCGCCGGGGCGACCGCTGGCCGCGAGGTAGAAGGCCTCGGCCATGATGCGCGGGATGTCGATCGCGTCGGTGATCAGGAAGTTGTGCTTGGTGACCGGCATGGTGATGCCTGAGATGTCGGCTTCCTGGAATCCGTCGGTACCGATCAGCGAGCGCGCCACCTGCCCGGTGATCGCGACGATCGGAACGGAGTCCATCTGCGCGTCGGCCAGCGGCGTGACCAGGTTGGTCGCACCGGGACCCGAGGTGGCCATGCAGACGCCGACCTTGCCGGTCGCCTGGGCGTAACCGGTGGCAGCGTGGCCTGCACCCTGCTCGTGGCGCACGAGCACGTGGCGGACCTTGACCGAATCGAAGAGTGGGTCGTAAACCGGGAGCACGGCACCGCCGGGAATGCCGAATACCGTGTCGACCTCGAGCTCCTCGAGGGCTCGAACCACAGACTGCGCGCCGGTTACCCGCTCAGGCGGGAGCTGGCGACGGTTGGCCGTCTGGGTTGCGGCAGCCGCGGTTGTCGGGCTCGGTGTCCCTGACTTGCGCGGCGTGGGTTGAGGCCGTGCTGTTGGTGCGCTCACTGGGAAATCCTCTGATTCTGGCTCCGGGCAACAAAAAACCCCCGTCAGCATCTGCTGAGCGAGGGTGGCGCGTCGTTATCTGGTGAGTTGAAAAATCGACTCAGGCGACGACGCGCCGGCCGATTACGAGCAACTCATTCTGTTTCACGCACTCGACAGTAGAGGCGCTAGTCGCGAACGGCAAACTTGGTGAGTCGACCGTCCCAGAATCTGAGATACATCGGCTGCAATGCGAAGATGTAGAGGTGTCAACTTCGCAGCAGCCCGTGCCACCGGCTCAATCATCCCACACGCCGAAACCACTTCGGCACGTCATCCGCATTTCGCAGCTCGCTTACATGGCGTGCGCGTTCCTTCTGTTCGCGGTCAGCTTCCCGATCTTCGGGTGGCCCGTCGCCTTCAGCTGGTTGCTGATCCTTCCGATCATCGCCGTCTATCTCGTCGCGCGACTGCGCACCACCGTCAGCCCTGACGGCCTCGAGGTCCGCTCGACGTTCTCCAAGCGCACCCTCGCCTGGGACGACGTCAAGGGTTTCCGCTTCCCGAAGCGGAGTTGGGCGCGCGCGGAACTCACCGACGGAACCGAGGTGACCCTGCCTGCGGTCAGCTTCGTCAGGCTTCCCGAGATCGCGATCGCCAGCGGCGGCCGCATCACCGATCCCTACGCATCCGCCGCAGAAGCCTTCGCCGCCAAGGAAGCCGAAGAGGAAGAAGCAGCTGCAGAAGCAGAAGCAGAATCCGAGCTCGTCGAGAACACACAGGACCAGCCCGAAGAGAAGCGCCCGTAGCACGCGAGTAGCGTTGAAAGGCCCTCGCTTCTATTTGAGTGGACCAGCAACGATCACATAAGGAACACGCCCATGCCCCCGTTGAGGTCACGCACCACCACCATCGGACGTAATGCTGCCGGAGCCCGATCCCTGTGGCGCGCCACAGGAATGACGGATTCCGACTTCGGAAAGCCGATCGTCGCCGTAGCGAACTCGTACACCCAGTTCGTACCCGGCCACGTGCATCTCAAGAACGTGGGCGAGATCGTTGCCGAGGCCATCAGTGCGGCCGGCGGCGTCGCTCGTGAGTTCCACACCATCGCAGTCGACGACGGCATCGCAATGGGCCACGGCGGAATGCTCTACTCGCTCCCGAGCCGCGAGATCATCGCCGACTCGGTCGAGTACATGGCAAACGCCCACACAGCCGACGCACTGGTGTGTATCTCCAACTGCGACAAGATCACTCCCGGCATGCTCAACGCTGCAATGCGTCTCAACATCCCGACCGTCTTCGTCTCCGGCGGTCCGATGGAGGCCGGTAAGGCAGTGGTCGTCGGCGGCGTGGCCCAAGCCCCCACCGACCTCATCACCGCGATCTCCGCCTCTGCCAACGATGCCGTGTCCGACGAGGGCCTCGACGAGGTCGAGCGCAGCGCGTGCCCGACATGCGGGTCCTGCTCCGGAATGTTCACCGCCAATTCCATGAACTGCCTGACGGAGGCCCTCGGCCTCGCATTGCCGGGCAACGGCTCCACGCTGGCAACTCACAAGGCTCGTCACGCACTCTTCTCTCGTGCGGGCACCACCGTGGTCGAGGCTGCCCTCAAGTACTACCGCGACGGCGACGAGTCGGTGCTGCCACGCAACATCGCGACCCCGGCAGCGTTCCGCAACGCGATGGCTCTCGACGTCGCCATGGGCGGTTCCACCAACACCGTCTTGCACACGCTGGCTGCGGCGCAGGAAGGCGAGGTCGACTTCGACCTCGACACCATCGACGCGATCAGCCGAAAGGTTCCGTGCCTGTCCAAGGTCTCTCCCAACTCGGACTACCACATGGAAGACGTCCACCGCGCCGGCGGAATCCCCGCCCTGCTCGGTGAGCTTCGCCGCGGCGGACTCCTCGAAACCGACGTGTCCACCGTGCACACCAAGAGCTTCGACCAGTGGCTCGACGACTGGGACATCCGCTCCGGCAAGGCAACCGACGAGGCAATCGAACTCTTCCACGCGGCTCCCGGCGGCGTGCGCACCATCGAACCGTTCTCCACGGACAACCGTTGGTCTGCCCTCGACACCGATGCGGCCGGCGGCTGTATCCGCGACGTCGAGAACGCCTACACCGTCGAAGGCGGCTTGGTTGTCCTGCGTGGCAACATCGCACTCGACGGCGCAATACTCAAAACGGCCGGCATCGACGAGGAACTGTTCTCCTTCCAGGGCCCGGCGCTCGTCGTCGAATCCCAAGAAGAAGCCGTCTCGGTCATCTTGCAGAAGAAGATCAAGGCCGGCGACGTTCTCGTCGTGCGCTACGAAGGCCCCAAGGGTGGCCCCGGCATGCAGGAAATGCTGCACCCCACTGCCTTCCTCAAGGGCGCAGGCCTCGGTAAGGAATGCGCGCTGATCACCGACGGTCGTTTCTCGGGCGGAACCTCTGGGCTGTCCATCGGTCACATCTCCCCCGAGGCTGCCGCAGGCGGAATCATCGGTCTCGTCCAGAACGGCGATCAGGTTCGCATCGACGTCGCCTCGCGCACGCTCGAGATCCTGGTCGACGACGACGTCCTCGCCGAGCGACGCGCGAAGATGGAGGCCTCGGAGCGCCCGTGGCAGCCGGTCGATCGTCAGCGCACCGTGACGACAGCACTGCGCGCCTACGCCGCTCTGGCGACGTCCGCCGACAAGGGCGCGGTTCGCTACGTTCCGTAAGTTCTGCCACGAATCGAAAAAATCCCCGGCCGCTTTTCGGCCGGGGACTTTTTCTGTCAGCGCTCGTGCGGCTCGAGACGCCCGTAGCCGATGTGACAGTCACACAAGGTTTTCGGGCAGCCGCACGTGCGGCAACCAACTCAGCTCCACGAGAATGCTCGCCAACGGGCCACGACAGAGGGTCGACAGAGTCGGGTTCATGTCACCTCGGAGAAGAACGCGGGACCGACTGCGTCCGAACACGCCATACTTCCTCCGGTGTTGTATGAGCTTGAACCACAACCCAATCCGATCATCCCGTTGCCGACACACTCTGCCACGACGCGTGATGGACGCTCGACCGGATCCAGGTACGCGGTGGTCCTCTCGCCTGTCGCCCCGATACGGGTGAAATGGGACGTGCTGGTACAGCGACAGTGCAACTCATCGACAGCAAGACCGACCGACAGGTACCGAATAACCGGGCGACACGCGGAGCACCAACGGAACGATATGAGCTATCAGACATTTCAGACCGAATCGCGCGTCCGGCTCGTGAGCGAATTCACTTGGACGTAGGGTTTCAGACACCAGCTGATCAATTCAGATACATGAGGGGGGATGACTTTCAGTCAGGTGATCATTTCGGTCAGTTCGAGCGAGCCGACTTGCACACGGCGCTCACCAGTGGTTCCCTCATCAGGTCGCTGAGACGCACATCACAACGACGACAGTCAGCCACCGCCCGTCACCCACAAGGTCGACGGGAAACAACCAAGGAGCAATACATGCCCGGAGTCGGCATATGGCGCACCAAATCCGTCGAGCAATCGATCGCGGACACCGACGAGCCTGAGACAAAGCTCAAGAAGGAACTGACCGCGAAGGACCTCACGGTATTCGGAGTCGCCGTCGTCATCGGCGCAGGCATCTTCACGCTGACTGCTCGAACCGCAGGCAATGTCGCAGGACCCTCCATTTCACTGGCATTCGTTCTCGCTGCCATCGCCTGTGGCCTCGCCGCGCTGTGTTACGCGGAGTTCGCCTCCACCGTCCCCGTCGCAGGCAGCGCATACACGTTCTCCTACGCCACGTTCGGGGAGTTCGCCGCCTGGATCATCGGCTGGGACCTCATTCTCGAGTTCGCTCTCGCCTCCGCCGTCGTCGGCAAGGGCTGGTCGCTGTACCTCGGCAACGTCATCGGGGCCAGCGGAAGCACCACCGCCCACATCGGTTCGATCAGCTTCGATTGGGGCGCTCTGCTCATCATCGGCGCGATCACGCTGATCCTCGCGATCGGCACCAAGGTTTCCTCGCGAGTCTCCGCAATCATCACCGCGATCAAGATCGCAGTAGTCCTGCTCGTCATCGTCGTGGGCGCGTTCTACATCAAGAAGGAGAACTACTCCCCCTTCATCCCGCCGTCCGAAGGAACCGAGAGTTCTGCAAGCGGAATCCATCAGACCTTGTTCTCCTGGCTGACCGGCGCAGGCGGAAGTAGCTACGGCGCTTACGGATTGCTCGCAGCCGCCAGCCTCGTGTTCTTTGCCTTCATCGGTTTCGACGTCGTCGCCACCACCGCCGAGGAAACCAAGAACCCGCAGAAGTCGTTGCCGCGAGGAATCTTCGGCTCGCTCGCCATCGTCACGGTTCTCTACGTTGCCGTCACGCTCGTACTGACCGGCATGGTCAAGTACACCGAACTCAAGGACGGCAGTCCGTTGGTCGGCGATTCCAGCGCCACCCTCGCAACCGCATTCGAGGCCAACGGAATCGGTTGGGCACAAACCGCCATCAACTTCGGTGGCCTGGCCGGCCTCACGACAGTTGTCATGGTCATGATGCTCGGCCAGACCCGCGTCCTCTTCGCCATGTCCCGTGACGGCCTCATGCCGCGCAGCCTGGCCAAGACCAACGCCAAGGGCATCCCGATGCGCATCACGTTGATCGTCGGTGGCATCGTTGCCGTCCTGGCAGCGTTCTTCCCCATGGGCACGCTCGAAGAGATGGTCAACATCGGAACGCTGTTCGCCTTCGTCCTGGTTTGTGTCGGTGTCATCGTCCTTCGCCGCACCCGCCCCGACCTGCCGCGCGGATTCCGCGTCCCGCTGGTGCCGTTCGTTCCGATCGTCGCCGTGCTCGCCTGCGGTTGGCTGATGCTCAACCTCTCGGTCGAGACCTGGATCCGGTTCCTCGTCTGGATGGCCATCGGTGTGCTCGTGTACTTCGCCTACGGTCACCGCAAGTCGGTCCTCGGTCGCAAGCTCAAGGACGGAACGGCCATCCCGTCCGCGAACGCCGACCCGGTACTCGTCAAGGACTGATCCTTCACAAACGAACCGCCGCTCTCCGATTCGGAGAGCGGCGGTTCGTTTTGTTCGACGGCGCGAGTTTCAGATGAGCGGATTGGCACCGTTCAGGAAGATCCAGGTGCAGACACCGGCAGCGATACCGAGGATCAAAACCACGAGCGATCCGATAAACGGACGAGTTGCCCAGCCACGACGACCGTCGAGCGCAATACGACCTGGTCCCGTCAAAATGATGACGCCCGCACAGATTCCGAGCAGCATCTCGTACTCGGTCCCGGCCGGGGCGAAGTACTCCAGGCCGGGTGCGCTCGCCTGACGCAGCGCCCACGCATTGATCATCACCGCCAGAACCGACGCTGCCGCAACGGGAGTCAGCAACCCGAGGATCAGGAGGGCGCCACCTGCGACTTCACCGACGGCGCCGAGTATCGCCATCCACTTCGCCTGCTGGAACCCGGCGTCCGCCAGCATCGACTCGAACCCGTTCAGCCCCGGCCCGTTCCAGATACCGGTCAACTTCTGCAGACCGTGCACCAACGCAGTTCCACCGACGGCCAATCGCAGTGCAAGCAACCCGAGGTCGAGAGTGCCTCGGCCCCGCGGAGACTCAGTTGTACCTGCCACGGCTTCGGCGGTGGGGACGGCGGCGATCGGAGCGTCGTACGCCGTCTCACGCTCGAGAGCCACGGTCGGCTGATCCGCGCCAGGTGCTCGGTATGTCGGTATCTGTTCGGTCAGGGAGTTGGCGTTCGTGGAACCGAAATCGAGATCGTCGTCGGTCCGCGGCAACGGATTCTTGGCGCTCACCGTCGGAAATTGTTCGGTGGGCGAATCATACGGACTGGACACATTGCCCGTCGGCTTGTCCGCATCCGACAACTCGCTGGGATCTTTTCGCTCGTCAGTCACGTAGGTGAGCCTATGACCGATTCACGAACTCGACGGGGAACCTTGGTCCGGCGTGGCGGCATCTGCCGTGCATTACGTAACGTCTTGGGCATGACTACGGGTAGGCATGCAGCGCTGGGCGCACTGGCGCTGGTGCTCGGGACATCGTTGCTCGCAGGTTGCGCCGACTTCGACGAATCGACTGCCTCGCCGTTCACACCCGAACCGACCAACCAGGCCAGCGCGGAAGTGCAGCCGGAGAACCCGCCGCCGTCGACCACGCCGCCGGCGCCGCGGACCGGCCCCCTCGGACCGTGTCAGGATGCCGACACCGCCGTGATCGCAACCTGTCTCGACACCACGGGTGGGCTCGTCACACTCCCGGACGGGAACTCCGGACTGGTCGCCGAACGGCGGACCGGCCGGATCATGCAGGTAGCTCCCAACACGACACCGGTCGAGGTAGCCAAGATCGACGTCGACGGCAGCGGTGACGGCGGCCTGCTCGACATCGCACTCTCCCCCACGTTTGTCGAAGACAACCTGATCTATGCCTACGTCACCACCGGAACGGACAACCGGGTGGTCCGCATCGCTCCGGGTGACACCGCCAAGGAAGTACTCGGTGGAATCCCGCGCGGCGCGAGCGGCAACGGCGGGTCACTGGAGTTCGCGGCCCCGGACCAGCTCATGGTTCTGACAGGCGATACCGGAAACCCTGCGGTTGCTCAGGATCCCGCCTCGTTGGCGGGGAAACTCTTGCGGGTCCGATCGCTGACACCCAACGCTGCGCCGCCTCGCCCGGAAGTTGTTCTGTCCGGAATCGGAAACGGCGGCGGCGTGTGCGTCGATCCGGGAATCGCGACGTGGGTCACGGACCGAACCACTCTCGAGGATCGCCTCCAACGCGTCGGCGCCGACGGCACGGTGACATCCCCCGCGTGGACGTGGCCCGACCGACCCGGAGTCGGCGGGTGCATCGCGGCGCAGGGAGTGGTAGCTGTCGCGCTGGGGGCCGGCAAAGCGATCTCGGCGCTGGCCGCAGATCCAGGAACAGGAGCAGTTACGACCGCGCCGTCGGCAGTGGCGAAAGACACGTACGGCCAGCTGGGCGGTTTGGCACTCGGATCCGACGGTTTGATGTGGGCGAGCACGATAAACAAAACCGCGGGCGAGCCGGGTCCGAACGACGACAAGGTGGTCAAGATCCCGATGCCGAGTGGCAGCGGCGGGATCGACTGAGCTGAGATCGCCGAGCAGCATGTCTGTTCGGTCACGGATCCCGTGACCGAACATGCACAGATGCGTACTCTTTTGTTAGCGGGGCTAAACACCACGCATTTGCCAGGACCGGTTGGCCCAACCACGACAAAGGAGTCGGTATGAAGGCAATCCAGTACACGAGAATCGGCGCAGAACCCGAACTCACGGAGATTCCCAAACCCGAGCCCGGTCCAGGTGAAGTGCTCCTGGAAGTCACCGCTGCCGGCGTCTGCCACTCGGACGACTTCATCATGAGCCTGCCCGAAGAGCAGTACACCTACGGCCTTCCTCTCACGCTCGGCCACGAAGGCGCCGGCCGGGTCGCCGCCGTCGGCGAGGGCGTCGAAGGACTCGACATCGGAACCAATGTCGTCGTCTACGGACCCTGGGGCTGTGGCAGCTGTTGGCACTGCTCGCAAGGACTCGAAAACTACTGTTCTCGGGCAAAAGAACTCGGCATCAATCCTCCTGGTCTCGGTGCACCCGGCGCGTTGGCCGAATTCATGATCGTCGATTCACCTCGCCACCTCGTCCCGATCGGCGACCTCGATCCGGTCAAGACGGTGCCGCTGACCGACGCCGGTCTGACTCCGTATCACGCGATCAAGCGTTCACTGCCGAAACTTCGCGGTGGCGCGTACGCCGTCGTCATCGGTACCGGCGGTCTCGGCCATGTCGCCATCCAACTCCTCCGCCACCTCTCGGCAGCAACCGTCATCGCACTCGACGTGAGCGCGGACAAGCTCGAACTGGCAACCAAGGTAGGCGCTCACGAAGTGGTCCTGTCCGACAAGGACGCGGCCGAGAACGTCCGCAGGATCACCGGAAGTCAGGGCGCCGCACTGGTTCTCGACTTCGTCGGCTATCAGCCCACCATCGACACCGCGATGGCTGTCGCCGGCGTCGGATCGGACGTCACGATCGTCGGGATCGGCGACGGGCAGGCCCATGCCAAAGTCGGGTTCTTCCAAAGTCCTTACGAGGCTTCTGTGACAGTTCCGTACTGGGGTGCCCGCAACGAGCTGATCGAATTGATCGACCTGGCGCACGCCGGCATCTTCGACATCGCGGTGGAGACCTTCAGTCTCGACAACGGCGCCGAAGCGTATCGACGACTGGCCGCCGGAACGCTCAGCGGCCGCGCGGTTGTGGTCCCTGGTCTGTAGACCGACAGCGGCAAAACGACAGCGAAAAACACTGATGCCCGGCCGAATTCGATTCGGCCGGGCATCAGTGTCAGAAATTCAGTGTGCGCTAGCTGCACGCCTCGATGACAAGTTCCTTCACACGAGCCGCGTCTGCCTGTCCACGAGTGGCCTTCATGACGTCGCCGACGATCTTTCCGGCGGCCTGCACCTTGCCACTGCGAATCTTGTCCGCGATGTCGGGGTTCGCTGCGAGCGCTTCGTCGACGGCTGCCTTGAGCTTGGTTTCGTCACGTTCGACGACCAACTCCGGGTGGGCCGCGACAACCTGCTCCGGGTCACCCTCGCCGTCGAGGACGTGATCGACGACCTGGCGAGCCACTTTGTTGTTGAGCTTGCCGCTGTCGATGAGAGCTACGACCTGGGCAACCTGCGCCGGGGTGATCGGCAGAGCGCCGAGTTCGACGCCACGGGTGTTCGCCTGCTGTGACAGGTAGGACAGCCACCAGGAGCGCGCTGCCTCGGGCGAAGCACCGGCCTCGGTGGTCGCGATCACCAGATCGATGGCACCGGCATTGACGAGGTCGCGCATGACCTCGTCGGAGATTCCCCAGTCCTTCTGGATCCGCGCACGGCGAATCCAGGGAAGCTCCGGCAAGGTACCGCGCAGTTCTTCGACCCACTCGGCGCTCGGAGCGACGGGCTCGAGATCCGGTTCCGGGAAGTAGCGGTAGTCCTCGGCCGTTTCCTTCCGGCGTCCCGCTGCGGTGGTGCCGTCGCCTTCCTGGAAATGGCGGGTCTCCTGGATGACCTCACCGCCGGCGTCGAGAACTGCTGCCTGACGGCGCATTTCGTAGCGAACTGCGACCTCGACGCTCTTGAGGGAGTTGACGTTCTTGGTCTCGGTGCGGGTCCCGAGTTCGGTGGAACCGATCGGCATGAGGGAAATGTTGGCGTCGCAGCGCATCGATCCCTGGTCCATGCGGACGTCGGAGACGTCGAGGGACTTCAGCAGATCACGAAGCGCCGTGACGTACGCGCGAGCAACCTCGGGGGCGCGCTCACCGGCACCGTGGATGGTCTTGGTGACGATCTCCACCAAGGGAACGCCCGCACGGTTGTAGTCGAGCAGCGAATGGCTGGCACCGTGGATACGACCGGTAGCGCCACCCACGTGGAGGGACTTACCGGTGTCCTCCTCCATGTGGGCGCGCTCGATCTCGACGCGCCACGTCGTGCCGTCGTCGAGGATCACGTCGAGGTAACCCTCGGTTGCGATCGGCTCGTCGTACTGGGAGATCTGGTAGTTCTTCGGCTGATCCGGGTAGAAGTAGTTCTTGCGTGCGAATCGGCCCCACGGCGTGATGGAGCAGTTGAGCGCAAGGCCGATCCGGATCGCGGACTCGACCGCGGCTGCGTTCACCACCGGCAACGAACCGGGCATGCCCAGACAGACCGGGCACACCTGGGTATTGGGTTCGGCACCGAACTCGGTGGGGCACGGGCAGAACATCTTGGTCGCGGTGCCGAGTTCTACGTGCACCTCCATACCCATCACAGGCTCGTACTTGGTCAGTACTTCGTCGTAATCGAGGATGTCGGGCGCATCGACAGCAGTCATGGTGATCAGTTTATGCGTCTGCGGCTCAGCCGAAGAATGCGGCTGCCTCCTCGTAGCGCTCCTTGGGCACCGTCTTGAGTTTGCGGGTCGCCTCGGCGAGCGGAACGAGGTCGATGGACGTTCCGTGCAACGCGACCATCTGACCGAAATCTCCGCGGTGAGCTGCGTCGGTGGCATGAACGCCGAAGCGAGTGGCGAGGATGCGGTCGTGCGGCGTCGGGGTGCCACCGCGCTGAATGTGCCCGAGGACGGTGGTGCGAACTTCCTTGCCGATCCGGCGCTCGATCTCGTTTCCGAGCTGCTGCGCGACACCGGTGAAGATCTTGTGGCCGAACTCGTCTATGCCACCTTCGCGCAGGGTCATCGACGCGGGATCGGGCATCGCACCTTCAGCCACGACGCAGATGAAGTGGGAGTCGCCACGCTGGAAGCGCTTCTTGACCATCGCGCACACCTCGTCGACGTCGAACGGCTGTTCCGGAACCAGAGTCAGGTGTGCCCCCGACGCCAGTCCGGCCTGCAGCGCGATCCAGCCCGCATGCCGGCCCATGACCTCGACGAGCATGACGCGCTGGTGCGATTCGGCCGTGGTGTGGAGCCTGTCAATGGCGTCGGTGGCGACAGCCAAGGCGGTGTCGAAACCGAAAGTCACGTCAGTGCAGTCGATGTCGTTGTCGATCGTCTTGGGCACACCGATCACGGGTACGCCACTCTCGGAAAGCCAACTGGCCGCGGTGAGAGTGCCTTCGCCGCCGATCGGGATCAGGACGTCGATCCCGTTGTCGTCGAGAGTCTGCTTGATCTGATCGAGGCCCGCACGGAGTTTGTCGGGGTTCACGCGAGCGGTGCCGAGGATCGTGCCGCCGCGGGTGAGGATGCGGTTGATGCGGTCATCGGAGTCGAGCGGGACCTTGCGGTCCTCGAGCAATCCTCGCCAGCCGTCCCGGAATCCGACCACGGTACTGCCGTAACGACCGGCCGACGTACGTACGACGGCGCGGATGACCGCGTTCAAGCCCGGGCAGTCGCCGCCGCCCGTGAGGATTCCGATTCGCATAGTGCAGCACCTCTCGTGACCGGATTGTGGATCTTGGTGTCCATCTTCCCCCAGTCACCGTATTGCCGCAGGATAGCGGCGTTGCCGAGCCGCAACGCCGAGCCGCACGGGATCACTAACCTGGCGTGACGAGCCCGCTTTCGTACGCCAACACGACTGCCTGGGCGCGATCGCGCAGATCGAGCTTCGACAGCACCTTCCCGACATGGGTCTTGACGGTCTGCTCGGCGACGAACAGCCGCTCGGCGATCTCGACGTTGGACAATCCGCGGGCGATCAGTTCGAGGACCTCGCGCTCACGCGGGGTCAGGGCGTCCAGCGCTGCGGGCCGTGCGCGCGGGGCCGCCCGCCGGCTGGTCACATCGGCAATCAGACGCCGAGTCACCGTCGGCGCCAGCAAGGCCTGCCCTTCGGCAACGACGCGTACCGCCCGAATCAGCTCCTCAGCCGGTGCGTCCTTGAGCATGAAACCGCTCGCCCCGACGCTCAGTGCCTCGTAGACGTAGTCGTCGATGTCGAAAGTGGTGAGCATGAGGACTCGCACCGGTGGTTCCCATCCGGCGGACAGAATCTGGCGGGCAGCGTCGAGTCCGTTCATCTCGGGCATGCGAACATCCATCAAGACCACATCCGGACGCAATCGCGCGACCTCGGCGACGGCGATCTTGCCGTCCGGCGCATCGCCGATCACGCTGATGTCGGGCTGGGCGGAGAGTAGGGCTCCGAACCCTTGTCGAACCATCGCCTGGTCGTCTGCGATGAATACTGTGATGGGCACTCGGACAGCCTAGGCGGGCATCGACGGCAACTCGGCCCGGACCTCGAACCCTCCGTCCTGTCGCCGGTTTGCCAGCAGCATGCCGCCCACCGCCGAAGCCCGCTCTCGCATTCCGCGGATTCCGTTGCCACCAGTGGTTTCCGACGCCGAGTGCTGATTGCCACCCAATGGCGAAGGTCCGTTGTTCACGAGCGCGCTCACCGATTGCGGACCGAAGGCCACGGCGACCTCGATGGGTCCGCCTGGCGAATGCCTGGCCGCGTTGGTGATCGACTCCTGAATGATCCGGTAGAGCGCAAGGCCCGTGGATTCCGAGACCGACGCTCGATCGCCGTCGACTCGCCACGATACCGGCAAACCGGCACGGGTACTGCCGAGCAACAGGTCGTCCAACTGGTCGACGCCCGGTTGTGGAGCCGTCACCACGGTGTCCCCGTCGCTGCGCAGGACTCCGAGGAGGCCACGGATCTCGTTGAGCGCTGCTCGCCCTGTCTCACTTATCGATTCGAATTCGGTTCGGATCTCCGGAGTGACTGCATCGAGTCTGTACGGCGCACTCTGAGCTTGCACGACCACCATCGACATGTGGTGGGCCACGATGTCGTGCAAGTCGCGGGCGATCCGCGCCTTCTCCTCGAGGATCGTGCGTCGAGTGCGTTCGAGTTCACTGACTTCCTCCTGCTTGGCCAACTGGCGGCGCGAGAGAACCAACCAGCGGATCAACAGGCAGAAGACGACCAGGGCACTCAGCCCGACAGCCCAACCGGCGCCGTCGCTTCCCGGGGCGTTGCCGAGAAAGAGCAGCACTGTGGCGATCCAGGCGACACCGACAACCTGAATGGGCGCCCGCAGACTCACTGCGGCCAGCAACGACATCAGCACGATGATGTGGACGACCTGCCACGGGTAGTCGTAACCGGGAGTGTTGTCGAACACCAACGGGATGATCAACGCCGAGACCGCCGACACCGCCCACCCCAACGGAGCGTTGATCCGGATCAGGACGAACGGAAATGCAGCCAACGCGGCGACGAAGGGCATGATCGGCGGCGAAACATGATGCGTCAGTTGCAGTGTCGGCCAGGCAATCGAATAGAGGATCAGAGTGATCGCTACGATGACGATGTTCCAGAACTGACCGCGGGCCACGAAACTGGTTGCCCGACGCACTTTCTCCGAATGAACGACCGCCCCGTCGAGGCCGGACAGCATCGACCCGGCGGTGGCGTATGTCGGCGCGGGCACATCCGGTGCACCCTTGTTCTTCCTACGGACCTTGATCACTCGTCAAGCCTATGAAGGCGAACCCCGAAAGTCCTCATACTGCAGAGTGAGATCCCCCTACCTCCGAGGTATCACAGGGGAGGGAATTCTCACCCGAATGCGCGTCGGAGAACCCCTCCACAGAGCGATGACCGCCAGGATTGTCCGTTCATAGCGTGAACGGCATCCGGATCACACGGGTGAAAGACATCTCTCGAAGCGCCGGCACCTGGGCTGCCCTGGCGCTGGCTGCAACGGCAGCGATCACGGTCACTGCCGGAGCGAGCGGAGCCCAGTCGCCGCGCACCGAGAATTCGAACGCATCCAGGGCGATCGCCACCGTGACTACTGCGGATGCCGCTGACGCTGCGACCACCATCCCGGCGGACTTTGCGGCATTCGCCGGTTACACCCCCGCCGTCGTCGACGGATACCTCGCCAATCCCCACGGCGACTGCTCGTCGCCGGTCCCACTTCCCGACGAATTCGACTCGGCCTGCAAAGCGCACGATCTCGGCTACGACCTACTCCGCTACGCGCATTCGCACGGAACGGAACTGGGGCCGTGGGCACGTCAGGTCCTCGACGGTCAGCTCGACCAGCGAATGCATGCCGCGTGTGAAGACCGCACGTCCTTTCTCTCACGAGGGTATTGCTTCGCGATGGCCGATGTAGCCGTCACGGCTGTGAACGGAAACTCCTGGCGCCAAAGCTATCTGACGCCGGTCGCGGAATCGGGATTCGGTTACGGCACGGCCGGTGTTCTGGCAGTCTCCGCCTTCGGCTTCACCCTGATGCGATCGCGGCGCCTCGACCCGTCGAACGAGTTCTCCTACTCCCCGAAAGCGATTGCAGCATGAGCGTTCTGAATGCGTCACGGACCCCCGTCCTCGCCCGAGTCGGGGCGCTCGCACTCCCCCGCGTGTCCACGAGCGTCGCCGTGGCAGCGATGTCCGCCATCTCGCTGGCTCCCGGACTCCTGCCGCGATCAGCCGTACTACAAGGGGTGTTCAGCGGTCTGCTCGTCGCGGCCGGACTACTGGCGATGTGGGCGTTCTCCGCGGTAGCCCGTCGGCTCGTCCCCGACCGGGTCAAGGCCCGATTCGACGAACGTCATTGGCGCATCACCGCGTTCGGGTTGTCGACTGCCGGCACCGCAGTTGCGATGTTCGCCGCCGTCGGTTGGCAGAACTCGTTGCGAGCGGCGATGGGCGCACCGTCTGCCGGACTTCTCCACTGGGCGGAGGCGGGTTGCATTGCAGCACTGACCGCCCTTGCACTCTGGGGCCTCGGGGTCGAACTTTCGAAGGCGCTGCGGTGGATGGGTTTCGCGCGGAGTGTTGGCGCACTGGTCATGGGTGTTCTCGGAGTGCAGTTGGTAGTCGGTCCCGCCGTGTGGAACGGTCTTTCCGATTCGTTCGACAAGTCCAACGCGTACATCGACACCGCTCTGACACAGCCACTTTCGGCCTCCGCGACAGGCAGCTCCGAATCGCTCATCTCGTGGACGTCGATGGGCGCGGAGGGACGCAAGTTCGTCGCAGCAGGCGAAGACTCGGTGCGCGTCTACGCCGGTTTGGATTCGGCACCCGACACTGCATCACGTGCCGCGCTCGCGGTGAGCGAACTCGATCGCGTCGGCGGCTTTGCCCGCAACAGCGTCGTAGTGGCCGTTCCGACCGGATCGGGGTGGATCGACACGCATGCAGTCGACGGTATCGAGCAACGGTTCGGCGGCGACGTCGCAATAGTCGGGCAGCAATACTCCGACGCACCCAGTTGGGCGACATTCCTGTTCAGCCGCGACGACGCCGAAGAATCGGCAACCGCTCTGTTCACCGCCGTCGGCAGCCACATTGCCGCTATGCCCGCCGAGGATCGACCGGACCTGTTCCTCTACGGACAGAGCCTCGGCGCCGTCGGCGGCAGCGCCGCACTGTCCGAGGGCAGTCCCATTGTCCCGTGCGACGTGTTGTGGGCAGGTCCCCCGGCCGGCGCGACAGGGACGGACGGCGCAACCGTCCTAGCGAACACGTCTGACCCGGTGGTGTGGTGGTCCCCCGCCCTCGCGACGCAGAAGCCGGATCTGAGCCGTGCCGTGCAAGATGCACCGATCCCGCAGTGGATCCCGGGTGTCACGTTCTTGCAGACCACCGTCGACATGCTCGGTTCGCTCGGTGTCCCCGCCGGTCACGGCCATCGCTACGGAACCGATCAGGGGACGGCCCTGAGAACTTGCTCCTGAACTGCTGTGCGCCTTTATTAACCGCGGGGGGTTGATAAAGGCGCACAGCAAACAGGTCAGACTGCAGTCGCTATCGGGCCGCGTGCAGCTTCGTAGGCCGCACCGACACGGTAGAGGCGCTCGTCAGCCATGGCGGGCGCCATGATCTGCAAGCCCACCGGCAGGTTGTCGTCCGCGGACAGGCCCGAGGGCACCGACATCGCGCAGTGTCCGGCCAGGTTGGTCGGCAGCGTGCACAGGTCGGAGAGGTACATGGCCAACGGATCGCCGACCTTCTCCCCCAACTTCCACGGCGTGAACGGGCTGGTCGGCGAGACCAGTACGTCCACCTTCTCGTAGGCCTTGTCGAAATCGCGCGCGATGAGCGTACGAACCTTGAGCGCCGAACCGTAGTAGGCGTCGTAGTATCCCGAGGACAGTGCGTAGGTACCGATCATGATGCGGCGCTTGACCTCCGGACCGAAACCGGCGGCGCGGGTTGCCGCCATGACCTGGTCGGCACTCATGTTGCCGTCGTCGACACGCAGTCCGTAGCGCATGGCGTCGAAGCGGGCCAGGTTGGACGAGACCTCACTGGGCAGCACCAGGTAGTACGACGCGAGCGCATGCTCGAAGCTCGGGCACGAAACCTCGACAACTTCGGCGCCCAAAGCCTTGAGTTGCTCGACAGCAGCGTCGAAGGAAGCGATGACGCCGGGCTGGTAGCTGTCGGAGTGAAGTTCCTTGACCACACCGACTTTGACGCCGCGCAGGTCGCCGGCTGCACCTTCGCGTGCCGCAGCGACCACCGGACGCACGGGGGCGTCGATGGACGTGGAGTCACGCGGATCGTGTCCGGCGATGACCTCGTGCAGCAGAGCGGTGTCGAGCACGGTGCGACCACAGGGGCCGCCCTGATCGAGCGAGGACGCGCACGCGACGAGTCCGAAGCGCGAGACGGTTCCGTACGTCGGCTTGGTTCCGACCGTCGCGGTGACCGCAGCGGGCTGACGGATCGAACCGCCAGTGTCAGTGCCGATGGCCAGCGGGGCCTGACGGGACGCGAGCGCAGCCGCACTGCCGCCGCCCGAACCACCGGGGATGCGGGTGACGTCCCACGGGTTACGCGTCGGGCCGAAGGCCGAGTTCTCGGTCGAAGAGCCCATCGCGAACTCGTCGAGGTTCGTCTTGCCGAGGATCGGGATGCCGGCAGCGCGCAGCTTGGAGGTCAGAGTCGCGTCGTACGGCGCGACCCAGCCTTCGAGAATCTTCGACGCACAGGTGGTCGGCATGTCCGTCGTGGTGAAGATGTCCTTCAACGCGATCGGAACGCCGGCGAGTGCCGAAGCGGGTTCGTTTCCGCCTGCGAGCGAGTTGTCCACTGCTGCGGCGGCTTCGAGAGCCTGTTCGCCTGCAACGTGCAGGAAGGCGTGGTACTCGGTGTCGACGGCCGCGATGCGGTCGAGATGCGCCTGCGTGACCTCTACCGAGGACACCTCACGCGAGTGGATCTTGCCGGCCAGCTCAGCGGCGTCCAGCGTGGTCAGATCGGTCATTCGCCCTCTCCAAGGATCTGCGGAACCGCAAAGCGATCCTGTTCGACTGCGGGTGCTCCGGACAATGCCTGCTCGGGGGTCAACCCGGGCACGATCACGTCGGGGCGCGTCACGTTGGTGACGGCATTGGGATTCGCCATGGGCGGGACGTCGTCGGCCGCAACCTCGGTGACCACCTTGACGTGGTTGAGAATCGAATCCAACTGACCGGCGAACTCGTCGAGTTCGGCATCGGACAGGGCGAGTCTGGACAGCCGCGCGAGGTGCGCGACCTCGTCACGGGAGATGGCAGGCACCGCGGGGCCCCTTTCGGAAGAGGACGTGAACATTGCCGGTCCAGCCTAGTTGCTCGCCGCGACAGACCTGTAAGCACGCCTGCTGTATCGAACGACGAGCACGCTCACTGTGTCGATCGCCACGCCGGATGCCCGCGGTGTGTTTCGCTCGTGTGACAAGCATGTGCATCCGGCGTGACGCCGCCGCGGCGCCCACCATCGCAGGTTGGGCAAGTGCAAAGATGAGTCAGGCCCGGGTCGACGTGATCCGGGCGAGAACCGATCAGCGAAAGGCACGCACGTGTCGTACCTGCTTCGCGTCCAACTGCCCGATCGACCAGGCAGCCTCGGCGCGCTCGCCGTAGCTCTCGGATCCGTGGGCGCAGACATCCTCTCCCTCGACGTCGTGGAACGAGGTGACGGTTTTGCCATCGACGACCTCGTGGTCGACGTCGAACCGGGCGCGCTGCCCGACACCTTGATCACCGCTGCCGAGCATCTACCGGACGTGCTGGTCGATTCGATCCGCCCCTACGCCGGGATTCTCGACACTCACCGTGAGCTCGAACTCATAGATTCCGTTGCGACGGCCCGAAACGATCGACTACAGGTCCTCGTCGACGGCGCGCCGCGTGTACTGCGAGTCGGCTGGTGCGTCGTCGCGGACATCGGCAAGCACGGTGCGTACCGCGTCGTCGGTAGCGCCGGCGCGCCGGAAACCCACGCCACCGACATTCCGTGGATGCCACTGGACAAGCCCACCGCCCTCGACGGCGAGGCCGACTGGGTTCCGGACGTATGGCGCGACATGAACACCAGCCTCGCTGCCGCACCTCTCGGCTCCGGCAATCGAGTCCTCATGCTCGGTCGTCCCGGTGGGCCCGAATTCCGCCCTTCGGAGATAGCCCGCCTCGGCTACCTCGCAGGAATCGTGGCGACGGTACTGAGTTGACCAGGCTGGCTGATCAGGCCAGGCCGCGCACCATGACGGTCAGTTCCATACCGCGAATCGGCTCCCACGCCCGCTCGGGATCGGGGACGAAACCGTTGCGGTCGTAGATACGACGGGCATCGACCATCTCGGGCTGCGTCGAGATGACCACCGAGTGATCGCCGCGGTCGTAGGCTTCGGCGATCACTGCGCGAACCAATGCGGTTCCGGCGCCCGATCCCCGAGCTTGCGGCGAGACTGCGAGCATGCGGAACTCGAGTTCGCCCTTCTGCGCAACATCCGCGAAGGGCGTGCCGGGTTCTGCGATCGTCAACGAGCCCACGACTTCGTCACCGAGAACCGCAACCAGCACCCGGCCCTGCTCCACCCGAGTTGCGGTGTCTCGCAGGCGCTCCGCGTACGGCGATCCGCCGGCGACAAATCCGCCACCCACGTACGACTGCACAGTCAGCTCCCCGACGGTCTCGAACTCAGCCGGTAGAACTTCACGAATCTCGATCATGGCGTCACTATCGCACCCAGCACACCAATCTCAGAAATCGGACAAAGTCACTCTGGTTCGTCCAAATCGGTGGGAGCGACCGCATCCGGGCCATCTTCGAGCAACCGCCGGAAGCCGTCTTCGTCGAGCACCGGCACACCCAATTCGACCGCCTTGTCGTGCTTGGAACCGGGCGCTTCACCGACGACGACAAACGCAGTCTTCTTCGAGACCGACCCTGCCGCCTTGCCGCCGCGCACCAGAATCGCTTCCTTCGCCTGATCACGCGAGTAGGTCTCGAGCGAACCGGTGACGACGATCGAGAGGCCCTCGAGATTGCGCGGAATCGAATCGTCGCGTTCGTCCTCCATGCGTACTCCGGCCGACGCCCACTTGTCGACGATCTGCTGATGCCAGTCGACGGAGAACCACTCCACGACGGCGGCGGCGATAGTCGATCCGACGCCGTCCACTGCAGCCAACTCGTCGACCGAGGCTTCCCGAATGCGTTGCAGCGAGCCGAATTCGCCGGCCAACGCCCTCGCGGCAGTGGGGCCGACGTGCCGAATCGACAGTGCCACAAGCACTCTCCACAGCGGCTTGTCCTTGGCCGAATCCAGGTTGGCCAGCAAGCGTTTTCCGTTGGCGGACAGGGATCCCGCATTGGTGCGGAAGATCGGAACTTCGATCAGTTTCTCGGCGTCGAGTGAGAAGAGATCGCCCTCGTCGCCGATGACCTTCGCCTCCAACAGCCCGGTCGCGGCCTCGTAACCGAGCACCTCGATGTCGAATGCACCGCGCCCCGAGACGTGGAACACGCGCTCGCGCAACTGCGCCGGGCAGTACTGCTGATTGGGGCATCGCACGTCGACGTCGCCCTCTTTCGCGGGTGCCAACAACGTGCCGCACTCGGGACAATGTGTCGGCATGACGAACTCGCGCTCGGTACCGTCACGAACGTCTGCCACGGGACCGAGAACCTCGGGGATGACGTCTCCGGCCTTGCGCAACACCACGGTGTCGCCGATCAGCACACCCTTGCGCTTGACCTCCGAGCCGTTGTGCAGCGTGGCCAAGGACACAGTGGAACCCGCCACCGTGACGGGTTCCATGTACGCGAACGGCGTCACACGACCCGTACGTCCGACACTGACCCGGATGTCGAGGAGCTTGGTCGTGACCTCTTCCGGCGGGTACTTGTACGCGATAGCCCACCGTGGTGCGCGCGACGTGGTGCCCAGACGTCGATGTAACGACATCTCGTCGACCTTGACCACCAACCCGTCGATCTCGTGCTCGACGTCGTGGCGGTGTTCTCCCCAGTACTTCATCTTCTCGACCACGGCGTCGGCGCCGACCACCCGTGAGGTGTGCGTGGACACCGGCAGACCCCAGGCGGCGAGGGCCACGTAGGCGTCGTACTGCGAGGCCGGCTCGAAACCTTCCATGCGCCCGAACCCGTGGCAGATCATTCCGAGGCGGCGACGCGCGGTGACGGCAGGATTCTTCTGACGCAGGGAGCCCGCCGCGGAGTTGCGCGGATTGGCGAACGGCGCCTTACCCTCCTCCACCAGGGAGGCATTGAGTGCTGCGAAGTCCTCGAGGCGGAAGAACACCTCGCCACGCACCTCGAGCAGGCTCGGAATCGGGTACTCGTCCGTGGCGGTAAGGCGCTCCGGGATGTCGTTGATCGTCAAGGCGTTGAGCGTGACCAGCTCGCCCGTACGACCGTCACCGCGGGTTGCGGCACGAACGAGTTTGCCGTTCTCGTAGACGAGATTGAGGGCGACACCATCGATTTTCACTTCACAGAGATAGTGCAGTTCCGGCCCGGTTTCCTGCTCTACCTTGGCGATCCATGCTCGGAGCTCCGACTCGTCGAAGACGTTGTCGAGGCTGAGCATCCGCTCGAGGTGGTCGACGGACGTGAAGTCCGTCGCGAATCCGCCACCGACGAGTTGCGTCGGAGAGTCGGGAGTTCGCAGATCCGGGTACTGCTCTTCGAGAGCATTGAGCTGCCCGAGCAATGTGTCGAATGCACCGTCCGAAATGACCGGCGCATCACGAACGTAGTAGCGGAACTGATGCTGGCGTACCTCTTCGGCCAGCTCCGTCCACTGCTCGCGCGCCTCGTTGGGCGCTGGCTGCATTGCATCCGCGGTTTCAGTCACAGCTAGAAGATTATCGGTTCACACCGACACACCACACGACTCCACATCGGAACGCACACACTAGAACGCCGACGGATCGTCCACCAATGCCTTGCCGACGTCTGTACACAGCCGAAGGGCGGCACGCGCCCAGTCGAGGTTCGCACCCGAAAGACCGCAACGCGGAGTGACCGCGACCTGGGTCTGCAGGAGTTCACGAGAGAAGCCGAGACGATCTACCAGTGTGACGGCGGGCATCGCACACTCTTTCCACGTCACCGGCTTTTCCGGCTCCACGGACGGAACCAGACCGAGCGCCAATTCCTTGCCGGCGTCGAACAACTGGCCGATACCGTCGAGATCGCGTGAGCCGATGAGCGACATGTCGAAGCTCACGCCGAACGCCTGGCTTCGCCTCAGTAGATCCCACGGCATGTCTGTGCCGCAACTGTGGACGATTGTGGGCAGTCCACAACCGCTGATCGTCGAGTCGAGTACGGCGAGTGCCTCGGGTTCCGGCAGTGCCGGAACGCTCTCCATCTTGGTGCGCCCAGGCAGCGAACCGGCCAGAACTGCCGCGATCTGCGGCTCGTCCAACTGAATCACCACTGCGGCGCCGGTGCGGCGAGTGACCTCGGCCGCATGACGCGCGAGACCCTCACCGAGTGATTCTGCGATGTCGCGGAGCGCACCGCGGTCGACGAGAACTCGCGAACCGTTTGCGACTTCGATCTCGGCGCCGAGTGTCAGCGGGCCGGCGACTTGGAGCTTGACGACGTGGTCTTCGCCGACCATGCGCGCTGACTCCCAGGCTTCCTCGAGCGCGTCGAGATCCTGATTCAGAAAGTCCTCGGCTCGCTTCGCGACATTGCCCCTCCGAGGCACGACTCGATAGGCACGGGTCGAGGCGTCGAGGTTGATATCGACCAGAATTGCCCCCGCCCGGCCGACCATGTCAGCGCCGAGTCCGCGGCTCGGCAACTCCACCAGATGCGGGAAACCACCCAGCTCACCGAGGATGGTTGCGGCACTTTCGCGGGCATCCGTGCCCGGCCAGGATCCGATTCCGGTGACGAGACCACCGATGGAAACCTGCTGCGTCACAGTGTGTTCGGCTCGGATTCGGTGCCCGAGATGGTGCCACTGCCGAGAACCTGGTCGCCCAGTTCGCGGTCGGGGCGATACAACACGACGGCCTGTCCCTTTGCGACGCCGGTCAGTGGTTCGCGCAACGAGATCGAGATACCGCCGCTTGAAGTACCGTCGTCGACGGCCTCCGCAACAGCCTGCGCCAGTCCACCGTGCGCACGAACCTGCACCATGCATTCGACGGGGCCCTCCGGCGCCTGGCCCGAGGTCCAGATCGCACGCTGCGCCGAGATGGCCCAGACGTCGAGATTCTTGGCCGAACCCACTCGGACCGTTCCGGTTTCGGGCTCGATCGCGGTCACGTACCGCGGACGGCCGTCACCCGCCGGACCTTCGACGCCGAGACCCTTGCGCTGTCCGATCGTGAAGCCGTGTACGCCGTCGTGTGCAGCGAGGACTTCACCCGAATCGGCGTCGACGACGCTTCCCGGACGAACGCCGATGCGCGCACCCAGGAATGCTCGTGTGTCGCCGGTCGGGATGAAGCAGATGTCGTGACTGTCAGGCTTGTTCGCCACAGCCAGACCGCGCTCGGCGGCTTCCTCGCGGATCCGTTCTTTCGGTGTGTCACCGATCGGGAACATCGCTCGCGAAAGCTGCTCAGCCGTCAGCACACCGAGGACATACGACTGGTCCTTGTCAGCGTCGACCGCCCGGCGCAGGACGCCGTCTTCGAGGCGCGCGTAGTGACCGGTCGCCACGGCGTCGAAGCCGAGAGCGACTGCACGGTCGGCGAGTGCGGTGAACTTGATCTTCTCGTTGCAGCGCAGGCACGGATTGGGGGTCTCACCCGCTGCGTACGACGCCACGAAGTCGTCGATCACGTCTTCCTTGAAGCGATCGGCGAAATCCCAGACGTAGAAGGGTATTCCGAGAACGTCGGCGGCGCGCCTGGCGTCGCCGGCATCTTCCTTCGAGCAGCATCCACGCGAACCCGTCCGCAATGCGCCCGGCGCCGTGGACAAAGCAAGATGAACGCCGACGACGTCGTGTCCGGCGGCGACAGCGCGGGCGGCGGCGACAGCGGAGTCGACACCTCCGCTCATGGCTGCGAGTACTCGCATCAGCGATCCCCTCCACGCGAACCGGCACCGGCAAGACCGGCGGCCCGAGCGCGCTCTACTACTTGTGGAAGCGCAGCGATGAGCGCGTCCACATCGGTGACACTCGACGTATGTCCGAGCGAAAATCTCAGTGAGCCACGCGCGACGGGCGATTCGACGCCCATCGCGATCAAGACGTGGCTGGCCCTGGCCACACCGGCGGTGCAGGCCGAACCGGTGGAACATTCGATACCGGCAGCGTCGAGCAGCATCAGCAACGAATCGCCCTCGCAACCGGGGAAGGTGAAGTGCGCGTTACCGGGAAGCCGATCGGAACCGGTCGGGCCGTTGAGCACCGACTCGGGAAGGATCTCCAGGACTCCGTCGATCAAACGGTCACGCAACTGCGCCAATTCCCTTGTGCTGGAATCGAAGTTCTCGACGTTTGCGCGCAGCGCCGCAGCCATCCCGACAACGCCCGCAGTATCCGGAGTGCCCGAACGCAGATCACGTTCGTGTCCGCCGCCGTGGAGGAGCGGCACACACGGAACCTGGCGTCCGAGCAGCAGTGCGCCGACGCCGTGCGGACCACCGAACTTGTGTGCCGCGATGCTCAGCGCGGACAACTTGCTCGCCGCGAAATCGACCGGCAATTGTGCAACTGCCTGAACCGCGTCGCTGTGCATCGGAATCTCGAACTCAGCCGAAATCTCCGCCAACTCCACGATCGGCATGATCGAGCCGACCTCGTTGTTGGCCCACATCACCGTCACGAGTGCTACCTCGTCGGCGTGGACGGAAAGCTCGTCACGCAAGGTCTGCGGGTCGACGACACCGTTCTCGTCGACCGGCAACCACGTCACGCGCGCGCCCTCGTGCTGCTCGAGCCACTCGACGGCGTCGAGCACAGCATGATGCTCGACGGAGCTGGCCAGGATGCGAGTGCGTCGCGGGTCTGCGTCACGGCGAGCCCAGTAGATGCCCTTGACCGCGAGATTATCGCTCTCGGTGCCTCCGGAGGTGAAGATGACCTCCGACGGCCGCGCACCCAGGCTGGCGGCGATCGATTCGCGCGATTCCTCGACGCGGCGCCGGGCCGCACGGCCGGAGCCGTGCAGCGAGGACGCGTTGCCCACGGTTTTGAAGGTATCGGTCATCGCCTCGATAGCGGCTGCCGACATCGGAGTCGTGGCGGCATGATCGAGGTACACCGGAAATCCGGCGTGGGCACTGTGTGCAGGCAGAGTCATGGCTTGACAAGGATAGCCCAGCACGAGAGTTCGACCAGCCTCGCTCAGCAGGCTAAGCGCTCATCGCCGGGGAAGGATCGATTTGTCCCATGGCTTGTGTCACGAGTTCCGGTGCGGGGTCGAAGATGTCGTGAGCTGCCAGATCGATGATGTCGACGCCGCGTACGGCTCTCTCGCATCGCTGCGCGAGATCGGCTCGACACTCCCCTGCCTCCTCGAGCGGAGCCAGCCTGACCTTCACCTCGACGTTCTTCTGACGCAGGATCCGACGGATGGACTGACCGATCGTTTCGGTGCCGACAAAGCAGGGTCCGGTGCACAGGGAACCGTCGGCGTTCTCGTAGCGGATCGCCATCGGCTGAACCGGGCATTCGGCGTCGACGGCTGCTTGGAACATCGCCGGACGAAAACCGCCGTACGCCCGCCCGCACCAGGTCGTTCCCTCGGGGAACACCATCACCCGGACACCTCGCTGCAGGCGTTCGCGAACGACGTCGACGGTTCCGGGGAGTTCACGCAGGCGAGCGCGGTCGATGGGGACGACGCGCATCCGGCGCGCGAGACCGCCGAGCACTGCCCAGTCGAGCAGGTCGGCGCGGGCGACGAAGTTGGCCGGAGCAACGGCGCTCGCGACGAGGACGTCGGTCCAGGACACGTGACCGGCGACAACCATGACCCCGTCAGGTTCCGCGCGCCCCAACCGCTGGTCGTCGACCGTCAGCTTCATCCCCAGACAACGAAGCAACGCGCGCGAGTATCCGCGTTGCATCTCAGTACGCCAGGTGCGCGGGAGGAGCCAGCCGGCCGAAAGCACAGGCGCAGTCAACAGTGCGGCACCGACCATGACCCCGCGGGCCATCACGGTGATACTCGACACACCGGGTGCGTCCGCGGGTAGGCACCCGTCGCCGCAGGGGCTCGTCGGCACCCAGTACGGCACCGCCGCGGTCATCAGCCGATCCCCGACTCGTGTGCGGCGGCCGCCGATCGCAGCCGTTCGAGGTACCGCTTGTTGGCGGAGTGAAGGCCTTGCAGCGCAACAAAATCGGCCACACCGAACTCGGGATCGTGAGCAGGTTCCCCGCAGATCATCGCGCCCATCCGCAAGTAACCACGGAGCAACGGTGGCATCGTCACGCGTTCCGGTGCGGCGATCTCGTCGAGCGTCAGACCCCCGAGGACCACCGGGTTTCGTGGGATCACCCGCCGCGACCCCGGACTGGCGTGCTTGTTCATCACGAAGTCACGGACGCCGCGGACATCGGCGCCGGCAATTGAATCGGGGCTCGGCAAGACGGGCACGGAGACGCAGCCCATCACCCACTCGTATCCGGTCAATTCGAGATAGTGCAGGATGCCCGACCACATCAGGCTCAGGACGGATCCGGTGCGGTGAGCGGGATCGACGCACGCGCGACCCATTTCGACGATCCTGTTCGCCACCGGATCGAGCGCGGAGATGTCGAATTCCGTTGCGGTGTAATACCCACCGGCCGCCGCAGCGGAATCCGGCGGCAGCATTCGGTAGCAGCCGACGTACTCCTCGGTGATGTTGTCGCGAACGAGAAGATGATCACAGAATTCGTCGAAGGCGTCGGCGTCGAGTTCGAACACCCCGGCCGAAGCGGGGAGGGAGAAGCCTGGCTCGGAGGCGAACACTCGGTATCGAAGGCGCTGCGCAGCGACACGATGCTCGCGGTCGGAGGAGACGATCAGGGAATATCTCGGCTGGGCGACCTCACGGCCGAGATTGTCACTCGCGGAGCGAAGGACTGACGTAATTGTCATGCGCAAGGTTTATCGAGCGCGAACGGCGTCTCGGTATCGACGAAGTGACATGCCGATGCAGGCCGGGTGAATAAAGCACTGTGCGCCTTTATCAACCGCGGGGGGTTGATAAAGGCGCACAGCAGTTTGTGCTTTTCAGCCCTTGTGGGACTTCACAGCTTCGGTGAGCTGCGGTGCGACGTTGAACAGGTCGCCCACGATGCCGAAGTCGGCGATCTCGAAGATGGGTGCCTCTTCGTCCTTGTTGACCGCGACGATGGTCTTGGACGTCTGCATGCCGGCACGGTGCTGGATGGCACCGGAAATGCCGAGCGCGATGTACAGCTGCGGCGAGACCGTCTTACCGGTCTGACCGACCTGGAACTGTCCGGGGTAGTAACCCGAGTCCACAGCGGCACGCGAAGCACCGACTGCAGCGCCGAGGGAGTCGGCCAGCTCTTCGACGACGGAGAACTTGTCCGCGCTGCCGACACCACGTCCACCGGAGACGACAACCGACGCCTCGGTGAGCTCCGGGCGGTCGCCGCCGACAATGGGCTCACGCGAGGTGACCTTGACGGCACTCTCGTCCTGGGCCGGAACCTCGACGGTGATCTGCTCGCCTGCGCCGGCCTGCGGAGCAGCCTCGACTGCGCCCGGACGAACCGAGTAGACCGGAACGTCGCCGTTGGCCTTGGCCTCGACGGTGAACGCGCCACCGAAGATGGAGTGGACGCCGGTGCCGTCAGCCTTGATCTCGATGACGTCGGTCAGCAATCCGGAGCCCAGACGTGCGGCCAGACGACCGGCAACCTCTTTGCCCTCGGTGCCGGCTGCGGTGATGACTGCTGCCGGGCTGGTGGACTCGACCAGAGCGGCGAGAACGTCGACCTTGGGGGTGACCAGGTAGCCGTCGATGTCGTCGGACTCGGCGACGTAGATCTTCTCGGCGCCGGCTGCTGCCAGAGCGTCGGCGAGCTTTGCTGCGGTGCCCGCGGGGCCGGCGACAACTGCCGACGGCTCACCGAGTGCGCGTGCAGCGGTGATGAGTTCGGTGCTGACCTTCTTCAGCGCACCCTCTGCGTGCTCTACGAGCACAAGTACTTCTGCCATGACTTAACTCTCCCTGAGTTCTTCTGCTGGATGTCTAGAAGGGCGCGATCAGATGACCTTGTTGCTGACGAGGTACGCGGCAATCTTGGTGCCACCGTCTCCCTCGTCGACGATGCGCTCACCAGCGGTACGGGGGGGCTTGGGGGTGGAGGACGTCACGGTGGTGCCGGCGTTGGCAACTCCGACGGTCTCCGGGTCGACTCCGAGGTCGGCCAGCGTGTAGACGAGAACTTCCTTCTTCTTCGCGGCCATGATGCCCTTGAAGGACGGGAAGCGCGGCTCGTTGATCTTCTCGGTGACCGAGACGATCGCGGGCAGCGAAGCCTCGAGGCCGAAGACGCCCTCGTCGGTCTCGCGCTCACCGGTGATCTTGCCGTCGGCGACGACGACCTTGCGCAGCTGCGTGAGCTGCGGGATGCCCAGGTACTCGGCGATGATGGCCGGAACAGCGCCGACGCGGCCGTCGGTGGCCTCGTTGCCGGCGATGATCAGGTCGGCAGGCTCGTCGTTCTCGAAGGTGATCTGTCCGAGAGCAGCAGCGAGCGTCCATGCGGTCTGGATCGCGTCGGAGCCGTGCAGTGCCGGGTCGTTGATGTGGACGGCCTTGTCGGCGCCCATCGAGAGAGCCTTGCGGATAGCGTCGGTGGCGCGGTCGGGACCTGCGGACAGCACCGTAACCTCACCGCCCTGAGCTTCCTTGATGAGGAGTGCTTCTTCGACGGAGCGCTCGTTGATCTCGTCGAGGACTGCGTCGGCGGCTTCACGGTCAAGCGTGTAGTCGCCGTCGGTCAGCTTGCGCTCGGACCATGTGTCGGGGACCTGCTTGATCAAAACAACGATATTCGTCATGGGTCTTCGTCGACCTCCTGTGTGTAATTCACCTGATAAATCGTCTGTGGTGCTCGCGCAGTCCGAGCGTCCGAAAAGAGAGTCCGACAGGTCTCCCTACGGGCGAATTTCTCGGTTCACGTCGGCTGTGCGTTAGATTACCCCACGTTAAGTTACCGGTGGGTAACTTAACGTGGAACCTCGTCCACCATAACGGCACGAACAGGAATTGACAGCAGTGATCTGGACCACGGCGAACACGTTCTACTCGGATGGCACTAATCTCGCACGGGTGAGTGAAACGAGTGTCAGCAACCACGAGGACGCACCCCTGCCCTTGACGGGCGAACGAACCGTGCCAGGAATCCCCGAGGAGAACTACTGGTTCCGACGCCACGAAGTGGTGTACCGCGCACTTCTGGAGCGCTGCACGAACCGCCGAGTCCTCGAGGCCGGTTCCGGAGAAGGCTACGGCGCCAACATGATTGCGGACGTCGCAACAAAGGTTACCGGCCTCGACTACGACATCTCCGCGGTCGAGCACGTCCGTGCCCGCTACCCCCGCGTCGAGATGCTCCACGGCAACCTCGCCGAGCTTCCACTGGCCGACAACTCGGTTGACGTCGTCGTCAATTTCCAGGTGATCGAGCACCTGTGGGATCAGGGTCAGTTCCTACGCGAATGCTTCCGAGTTCTCGCTCCCGGCGGTGAACTTCTCATCAGCACCCCCAACCGGATCACCTTCTCCCCCGGCCGCGACACGCCGCTCAACCCTTTCCACACTCGTGAGCTCAACGCCTCCGAAATGACCGAATTGCTCGAAGACGCCGGATTCCGCGTTCAGTTGATGACCGGCGTCCACCACGGTTCACGTCTGAAGGAACTCGACGCCAAGCACGGCGGATCGTTCATCAATGCGCAGATCGACCGCGCGTTGGCCGGCGAGCCCTGGCCGGAAGATCTCACCCGCGACGTCGAGGGCATCACCGTCGACGACTTCAGCATCAGCGAACCCGACATCGACGACAGCCTCGACCTCGTCGCTATTGCCGTGAAGGAATCCGGCGAGTGAGTAACGCAACACCCGTCACCGAACCGGGGATGTTCGCCCTGGTTCTGCACTCCCATCTGCCGTGGCTCGCCAACCACGGCAGATGGCCCGTCGGCGAGGAATGGATCTACCAGTCCTGGGCTGCGTCGTACATTCCGCTCGCCGCCGCGCTACGTCGCCTGGCCGACGAGGGCCGATCGCACCTGCTGACGCTGGGAATCACGCCGGTGCTCGCGGCCCAGTTGGACGATCCCCACTGCCTCGCCGGGATGCATCACTGGCTCGGCAACTGGCAAATCCGCGCCCACGAGGCTGCCGGCATGCCGGACGCGGCGCACCGCGAACTCGGCGCGCGCGAGCACCGGGCCTCAGCTGCCGCTCTCGCAGATTTCGAGACTCACTGGCAGCACGGCGCCTCACCGGTGTTCCGCGACCTCATCGATCGCGAGGCCTTCGAGCTTCTCGGCGGGCCGCTGGCCCACCCGTTCCAACCGCTGCTCGATCCTCGCTTGCGGGCGTTCTCCCTCCGCGAAGGTCTCGCCGACGCGCATGCCCGGTGGAATCACACTCCGACCGGGATCTGGGGACCCGAGTGCGGGTACACCCCGGGCATGGAGCGCGGGTACGCCGAAGCGGGCGTCACCCACTTCATGGTCGACGGCCCCGCCTTGCGCGGCGACACGTCCCTCGGCCGCCCGGTTCGAGAATCCGACGTGGTTGCATTCGGCCGCGACCTGCAGGTCAGCTACCGCGTCTGGTCCCCCAAATCCGGATATCCGGGACACGCCGCCTACCGCGACTTCCACACCTACGACCACGAGACGGGCCTCAAGCCGTCGCGGGTCACCGGACGGACCGTCGACTCCGCCGACAAGTTGCCGTACGACCCCGAACTCGCCGCCGCCGCCGTCGACAAGCATGTCGCCGACTTCGTCGAAACCGTTCGGGCGCGTCTGCGCAGTGAATCCACCCGCATCGGCCGCGACGCCCTGGTGGTCGCAGCTTTCGACACCGAACTGTTCGGGCACTGGTGGCACGAGGGTCCGCAGTGGCTCGAAAAACTCCTGCGCGCGCTTCCCGAGGCCGGAATTCGCGTCGGCACCCTCGCCGACGCCAAGGCATCGGGATACGTCGGCGAACCCGTTCAACTCGAGGATTCGTCCTGGGGATCGGGTAAGGACTGGCGTGTCTGGGCCGGCGATCAGGTGTCCGACCTGGTGCAACTGAACTCCGAGGTGGTCGATACCGCGCTCACCACCGTGGACAAGTCTCGCGGACGCGACAACGCACCCGGCCGACCGGAACTGCGAAACCGGGTCAACGATCAGGTACTTCGCGAGACACTGATGACAGTTTCGAGCGATTGGGCATTCATGGTGAGCAAGGATTCGGCCGCGGGGTACGCCCGCGAACGCGCACACAAGCACGCCCACGCGACCAGGGAAATCTCCGAAGCGCTCGTTTCCGGCCGCGATGCCGTCGCCGAGCGACTCGCCGAAGGCTGGAATCGCGCCGACGGGTTGTTCCCGGGACTGGATGCTCGCCGTCTACCTGACACAGAACTGAGTCCGTCGTGAAAATTCTCATCGTCTCGTGGGAGTACCCACCGGTCGTCGTCGGCGGGCTCGGTCGACACGTCCACCATCTCGCCACCGAATTGGCAGCCGCGGGCCACGAGGTCGTGGTTCTCTCGCGCCGCCCCTCCGGCACGGATGCGTCGACGCACCCGACGATTACGCACATTTCCGAAGGCGTCCTTGTCGTCGCAGTGGCCGAGGACCCCGCGCACTTCGTCTTCGGCGAGGACATGCTCGCGTGGACCCTCGCGATGGGTCACGCGATGGTCCGTGCCGGGATGGCGCTGCACAAGCCAGGAGTGGGCGAGGGCTGGCAGCCCGACGTCGTGCACGCGCACGACTGGCTGGTCGCACATCCGGCGATCGCCCTGGCCGAATTCTATGATGTCCCACTGGTTTCCACACTTCACGCCACCGAGGCGGGTCGCCACAGCGGCTGGATCTCCGGACGCATCAACCGCCAGGTCCACTCCGTCGAGTGGTGGCTGGCAAACGAATCCGACTCTCTCATAACTTGTTCGGCGTCCATGCAGGAAGAAGTGACCGAGCTCTACGGCCCGACGCTGCCGCCGATCACCGTCATCCGCAACGGAATCGACGTGACCACGTGGAACTTTCGCGAACGTGGACCGCGATCCGGACCGCCGAAACTCCTCTTCGTCGGCCGCCTGGAATACGAGAAGGGCGTGCAGGACGCCATCGCAGCACTCCCCCGAATCCGTCGTAGCCACCCCGGCACGACCCTCGCGATCGCGGGCGAAGGCACCCAGTTCACCTGGCTCTACCAACAGGCACGCACGCATCGCGTCGCGCGGGCGGTGGACTTTCTCGGCAACCTCGATCACACGGAACTGCTCAGCTGGCTGCACGGAGCGGACGCCATCGTCCTGCCGTCGCGCTACGAGCCTTTCGGGATCATCGCCCTCGAAGCGGCGGCGGCCGGCACTCCGCTGATCACGTCCACCGCAGGCGGACTGGGCGAAGCCGTCGTCGACGGGGTGACGGGGATGTCCTTCCAACCGGGCGACATCGCCGGGCTCACCTCGGCTGTCCGCGAGGTACTCGACGATCCCGCCGGGGCACAGGAACGGGCAGTGGCCGCCCGCGCACGCCTGACATCGGACTTCGACTGGCATCAGGTCGCCGAGGAGACTGCTCACGTCTACGCGGGCGCGAAGCGTCGGGTGCGACAGCCGTTGGCCCGTCCGCAGATCCCCGAGCGTCCGCTGCCCGGTCGCTGAGCTCGCTTTGTGCTGATCTCAGGGGGTCGGGAGTGGCGCGGTGAAACGAGAACTCGCATCCCCGAGCAGATGGCCTGGTGGCAGCATCCGGCCGCACAGCACGAGCAGGAGATCCTGCGCCGCCCCGTGAACCTCGGCGCCGGCACCGTACGTCCAGTCTCGGTCGTCGGCGCGCAACCGAGCGCCGTCGAGGTCAGTTCCGAAATACTTCACGGTTTTGGGCGAGAGTCCGCTGAGCACACGAGTGAGCCGGTCTTCGGGCACCACGTAATCGTCGCCGAGTGCCACGCGAATGTCCTGACCGTGGATCACGTCGTGCGAGAGCGCACCCTCGAAGCCGCCGCCTGGTGGCTTCCACGGGTGTGCAACGTTGTCGCGAAGCGAGGCAAGCAGTTGTCGCTCACCGACTTCCGACGCATCGGCGAGCGCTCGCCGGTTCGACATCTTGTTGAAGTTTCCGCGTGACTTGACCATTTCCACGACGAATCGCGGCGCCGAGTATCGGTAGGGCATGGTGATGTGCGCGATCACTTCGCGGACCCGCCACCCCTCGCACAGGGTCGGCGCGTTCCACTGCTCCGTGCTCAGGCCTTCGAGAAATCCCACCAGTTCGCGGCGCTGCGCCACGACCCATTCGGGTGTCTGTTCGCTCATGTCGGCACTCCTTTCACCGGCGCAGACTTTCGGCGCCGATACCGATACAGACCGGTGGCAGCGCCGAAAGTAATCGCTGGTTCTGCGGAAAATGAGCTACGACGTCGACGACGCGTCGGCAGCGTCTGCGGCGGCCTTCTTGCGCGCGATGTCTTCGAGCGCCGCGATGTACTTCGCGCGATCGGCAGCGCCGGCTTCCCAATCGGACTTGCGGTTCTTGACCGCCTTCGCGGGCGAGCCGACCGCGATGCTGTAGTCCGGGATGTCGCCTTTGACGACGGCGTGCGCCCCGAGGACACAACCGCGTCCGACGCGGGTATTTCGCAGCACGGTGACCTTCGCTGCCACCCACGTGTCCGGGCCGATACGGACGGGGCCCTTGACGATGCCCTGGTCCTTGATCGGTGTGTTGATGTCGTCCATGCGGTGGTCGAAGTCGCAGATGTAGCACCAGTCGGCTACGAGCGTCGACGCACCGATTTCGATGTCGAGGTACGTGTTGACGACGTTGTCCTTGCCGAAGACGACCTTGTCGCCGATGCGCAGCGAGCCTTCGTGGCAGCGGATCGCGTTGCCGTCACCGATGTGCACCCAGCGCCCGATCTCGAGGCGGGACAGGTCGGGGGTGGAATGGATTTCGACGTTCTTGCCGAGGAACACCATGCCGCGCAGGATCACGTGCGGGTTGGCCATCTTGAACTTGGCGAGACGGTAGTACCGCACCAGATACCAGGGTGTGTACGCCTTGTTCGCCAGAACCCATTTGAGGGAATCGACCGTCAAGAACTTGGCCTGATCGCTGTCGCCTCGGCGTGATCCCCGCCATCGAGTGCGCAACGGTGCGCCCCACATGCTCGTCATGAGTGTTCAGCCTACGTGGGGCCGACTCACCGACCCTCGGGGTGTGCCCCGTCACGTTGCCCCGGTCGGGATAGTCTCTGGTCCGGGCTTGTGCAGTTACCGAGGGCTCTTGATCAAGTGAAGGCAGGGAGATTGTGATGCGGCGGGTCCTACGGTCGTCCGTGATGGTGTCGACGGCGATCGCTGCGGCCCTGATCGCCGGTTGCGGCAGCGACGACGGACGGGTGGACCGGTACGCGTCGGCGGGTTGGCCGGCCATGCATGCCGACGCCCGCAACAGCGACACGAGCCCGGTCACCGGATCACGCAATGTCGAGTTCGCATGGTCACGCCCTCTCGGCGGTCCGGTTGCCGCGTACGCCTCGGTGGCCGCGAACGGCCAGAGCTTCGTCACCGCCCGCACCGAGAACGGCTGCAATCTCTTCTCGTTCCAGATGGATTCGGGTCGCAAGAAGTGGTGCGCTCGACTCAACGACGGAGTAGTCGCCTCGACGCCCATCGTCGACACTGCCACCAATGTCTACGTCGGCGAGAGCGGCGCGATGATGTCCTTCACCGAGACTGGTCAATTGCGTTGGCGCACGCTCGTTGTGGGCACTCCTCTCTCGTCACAGTTCACCGGCGACGGAAACCTGTTGTTCATCACCCAATTGGGTCAGATCAACGTGCTCAACCCGCAGACCGGCGCAAAAGTGGTTCCGTCGTTCGACCTGATCCCGCCGCCGTCGATCGACCAGGGCGCGAATGCAGAACTCATTCCCGACAACAAGGGTTTGAACGAGTGCTTCCTCGGCACGTCCGGCTGCCCGGTGGCCAATACCCCGGCAGTGGACCTGGGCACCGGCAAGTTCTACTTCACCTTCTACGGACCCAGTTCTCAGGCAGCCGATCTGGTCGCCATGAAGTACACGGGCGGCGACAATCCGTCCATCACCCGCGAGTGGTCCACCGACGCGCTTCCCGGTGGAACGGCGTCGAGCCCGGACCTGTCGAAGGACGGCAAGACCGTCTACGCCACCGACAACAACGGATCTCTCTGGGCAGTGAACGCTGAAACCGGTGACACCAGGTGGAGTTACGACATCGGCTTCAACTCGGCCGGTAGTGCCTCGACGTCCGACGACGGTTTGATCATTCCCGCCGGCGGCGACAAGGGCCACCTCCTTGCCGTGCGCGACGAGGGAGATCACGCCGAACTGGCCTGGGAACGTAAAGACATTCTGCAACTGGGCGTTCCGGCGCAGACCGCCGGCAACACCGGATACACCGTCGTACGCGAGGGTGAGAACGGACTGAGCCTGATCACCTTCGACACCGAAACCGGTGAGACGGTGGATCAGGACACGTTGCCGGGAGCAGTCGGCTTCACCGTCGGCACCTCGATCGGCCCCAAGGGCGAAGTGTTGACGCCCAGCGCAATCGGTGAGCTGTTCGTCTTCAAGTGAGCTAGCGGGACGCCTCACAGATGAAGGCCGACGCCGATCGTCCGATCCGCACGATCACGACGCTCAGTGCACGCGAGCCCTTGAGCTTGAGCCGTGGACGCAGCACTGCCGGGTCCACGTCGACTCCTCGCACCAGGATTTCGGCCACACCGCAGTCCCGCTTGGACAGTGTCTGTTTGAGCAGTTTCTCGGAGTACTTGATCTGCTCGAGGATCCGGAATCCGCGAACTCCCTCAGGGACGCTGTCACCGGTCAGATAAGCGATGCGTGGATCGAGCTGCCAGAGGCCGTGTCTGGCCGCGTAGTGGCGCACGAGGCCCGCGCGTACCACCGCTCCGTCCGGGTCGATGATCCACTCCCCCGGCGCTTGCTCCGGAATCACGTCGTCCTCGGCGTCGGTGATCGCCCATCCGCTCCGGTCAGAGCGAAGCACCGAAGCTCGACGCGTGACGCCGGACTCGGCCAGCCCCGTCGACCACAGGCAGGCTTCCTTGACGCCGCCGTCGAGCGAGACGACCTCGACTTCCCCGTCCCAGCCCAGATTGTCGAAATCGAGTCCGGGAGCACACTTCACCGCGAGATCACGGCCGGAGTACGCCTCTATGAGGTCCGGTAGAGGTGGCATCAACGCTGCCGGATCGTGAGTGCGGCGACCGCCCGATCGCCGTGCGGGGTCTGCCAGTACGACGGTGTCGCGTGTCGTCGGGCGGAGCGCGTCGGCCCGCAGCAACGCTGCGCTCGGCACATTGCGCTGTGCCATCGCCAGGCGAACGGAATCGATGTCGCTGCCGATCACGCGATGCGCAACTCCGGTCAAGGCATGCAGTTCGGCGCCGATGGAGCACGTCACGTCGTGGACGTCGCGCCCGATCAGACGCTGCGCGCGGTGGGCCGCGACAACGCCGGGAGTGGCTTGTTGCATCGCGTCGTCCGTGAACAACCATTGCTCACTGCCCGGCAGTTTGGCGGCGGCTTTACGTCGAAGCAGGACGGTGTCCACGAGCGCAGGCATGTGATCACCGAAACGCGTACGCGTCCGGCCGATGTCGGCCAGACGCGTACGCGTGGACAGTTCGAGCTGATCCACCTCGGCCAAGGCAGCTACGCCGGAATCACTTCCGAGATAGTCGACGTCGCCGAGGGTGAAGTCATAACCCAATTCAGTTGCCGGGCTTCACGCCGGTGATCATGACGTTGTAGAAGAATCCGCGAGGAACGACGTGGCGGAGCACCTTCTCGTCGACCCAGCTGAGCGTCTTCCAACCACCGAAAGCGAAACGCCCCCAGCCCCAACCGAGCTTCTCCGGCGGAACAGCCGCTTCGAAGGTACGGACAGGCCAGCCGAGAAGCGCCGCTGCGAATTCCTCGGTGGCAGCGTGGACCTGATCGGCGCCCGCAGACTTCGCCATGTTCTCGAGGTCGGTGGGGTCGAACGTGTGGATGTCGACGACAGCTTCGAGAGCTGCTGCACGAGAAGACTCGTCGAGTTCCTCTTGCGGACGACGCCAGTCTGCGAGGAACGGCAGCTTGGTCACGCGTGTGGTTGCTTCCCACGTCGCGCGGCCGAGCCAGCGGGCGTAGAAGTTGCCGACAGTGGTGGGCTCACCGGCGAAGACGAAACGTCCGCCGGGCTTGAGGACACGAAGGACCTCACGGAGCGACTTCTCGACGTCCGGAATGTGGTGCAGCACGGCGTGGCCGACCACCAGGTCGAAGGTGTTGTCCTCGTACGGAATGGTCTCGGCATCGGCAACACGGCCGTCGACCGGAAGGCCGAGGCTTTCGGCATTGCGCAGTGCGACCTTGACCATACCGGGCGAGAGGTCGGTGACCGAACCGGTCTTGGCGACTCCACCCTGCATCAGGTTCAGGAGGAAGAATCCGGTGCCGCAACCGAGTTCGAGCGCGCGCTCGTACGGGAGCGGCTGATCGCCCGCGACGGCGTCGAAACGACCACGTGCGTAGTCGATGCAGCGCTCGTCGTACGAGATGGACCACTTGTCGTCGTAGGTTTCGGCTTCCCAGTCGTGGTAGAGCACCTGGGCGAGCTTGGTGTCCTTACGAGCGGCCTCGACCTCTTCGGCCGTGGCGTGCGGCCGCGGCGCGGGGTCGACTACCGAGGTGTCGGTAGCGGCGGGCGGCGTGACGGTTGCGTCGTCATTCGGGCTGGCTGTCATGGCGGCTATCCTACTCGCTGGTAAGAGATGAACAAGTTCTAGTTTAGGGGAGCCTACTCGCCCGTGAACTCGGCCTTGCCCGGACCGTTCGCGATGAACGACTCCATGCCGATCGCCTGATCCTTGGTCGCGAACAATCCGGCGAACAGATGCTGCTCGATCTTGAGCCCGGATTCCAGGTCGGTGTTCAGACCCTCGTCGATGGCTGCCTTGGCAGCAGCCAACGCACGTGACGCTCCCCCGACGAACTGCGAGGCCCACGTGCGAGCGGCGGTGTACACGTCGTCGGGAGCGACGACCTCGTCGACCAAACCGATGGCCAATGCCTCGTCAGCCCCGACGAAACGGCCGGTGAAGACCAGATCCTTGGCCTTGGCCGGACCGATCAGACGAGCCAGACGCTGCGTTCCGCCGCCACCGGGAATGATTCCGAGCAGAATCTCCGGAACTCCGAGCTTGGCATTGTCTCCGACGATCCGGCGATCGGCCGAGAGTGCAACTTCGAGTCCACCACCGAGTGCGTATCCGGTGATCGCGGCAACGGTCGGCTTCGGGATGGACGCCACGGCGCCGAGTCCGGCCTGCATGCCGCCGATCGCGTCACGGATCTGGCCGTAGTCCATCTCGGCCATTTCCTTGACGTCGGCACCGGCTGCGAAGACTTTCTCGCCGCCGTAGACGATGACGGCCTTGACTGCCTTGTCGACGGTCGCAGCGTGTGCGGCAGCAGCCAACTCGTCCTGAACCTGACGGTTCAGAGCGTTCATGGGCGGACGCGCCAGACGGATGGTGCCGATGCCTTCGGAAACCTCGAGAGTCACAAATTCAGCCATGGTCGAGAGGTTACTTTGCCGCCTTGACCGACCACGGATGCGGCCCGGCGACGTAGTAGCCATCCTGGTTCGGGAACTCGACGCGCAGCGTTTCCTCGTCGGTGATCAACGTAGGCAGGATGACGGGAATCTCCGGCTCGGCTGCGAGTATCTCCGCCACCGAACTGAACTTGGCCAATTCGGTCAGCTGACTCCACGTCGGCGGCAACAGGATGCTGCCACCCTCCCGCCAGTGCGCCAGCGCGTCTTGCGGGCTCTGCCAACGAACCTCGGCGGCCTCGGAGGTGACGCCGTCCGCGATCTGTCCGGTCGGTGACGCTGCGACGAAGAAGCGCGTGTCGTAGCGGCGGGTCTCGCCCACCGGCGTGATCCAGTTCGCCCACGGCCGCAGCAGATCCGTTCGCAGGACCAGGTACTCCTTCTTCAGGAAATCGCTGAACGACAGCTCGTGCTTTTCGAGAGCTACTCGGTCCTGTGCGTAGCCGGCCGTGTCCGCGACGACGGTGTCCGCGGTCGGTCCGGCGAGTAGGACGCCGCACTCCTCGAAAGTTTCCCGCACCGCAGCCAAGACGAGAGCCTTCGCCCGAGCCACATCCGTGCTGAACCGCTCGGCCCACCATTCGACCGACGGTCCAGCCCACTCGACCTCTGCCGTCGCATCGGACTTGTCGACGCCGCCGCCGGGGAATACCGTCATGCCCCCGGCAAACGCCATCCCCTGTACTCGTTGAAGCAGGAAGATCTCGATCCCGGATTCGGCATCGCGCACCAAGATGACGGTCGACGCATCCTTGGGCTCGGGGACAGCGTTTGTATTCTCGTTAGCCATGCTTCGCGAACCTACGCGATCTGTGATCTGGGACGCATTTCAGGTCCCACTGAAGCTCACGCGCGATGAGCTCCGGACGGTCTCGCGCGGCGCGCGAAGTATCGGCCGTCCGCCTTGTCGAGGCTGATGGACTGGCTGAATGCCGCGCTCAGATTTTCGGCGGTGATGACGTCGTCCAGAAGCCCCTGGGAGACGACCTCCCCTTCCTTGAGAAGGAGTGCGTGGGTGAATCCCGGCGGGATTTCCTCGACGTGATGGGTGATCAGGACGGTTGCCGGGGCGTCCGGATCGGCAGCCAGTTCGGCGAGTCTGGCCACAAGTTCCTCACGGCCACCGAGGTCGAGCCCGGCGGCGGGCTCGTCCAGGAGAAGAAGTTCGGGATCGGTCATCAAGGCTCGCGCGATGAGGACGCGCTTGCGCTCGCCTTCGGAAAGCGTCCCGTACGTCCGATCCGCCAGGTGCTCGGCGCCGAGGCTTTCGAGCATCTCCACAGCGCGCGAGGTGTCCATGGATTCGTACTCCTCGCGCCACCGACCGAGAACGGCGTAGCCCGCCGACACGACGAGGTCGCTGACCTTCTCGTCGCCGGGCACGCGGTTCGCCAACGACGACGAGGACAAACCGATTCGCGGGCGCAACTCGTTGACGTCGACCTTGCCGAGAACTTCGCCAAGGAGGTGGGCAGAACCACTGGTCGGGAAAGTCTCACCGGCCGCGATGCGCAGCAGCGAGGTCTTGCCGGCACCGTTGGGTCCGAGCACCACCCATCGCTCGTCCAGCTCCACTTTCCAGGTGACGGGCCCCACGAGAGTGGACCCTCCCCGACGGATGAGTACGTTGTCGAAATCGATGAGCAGATCTGGATCAGGTAGCGGCACCCGAACATCTTCCCGCACATTCTCCGGCCGTTCACGGCAGGATCATCTTGCGTGTCGCCTCTCATCGAAACTCACACCCCGACGCCCGGGTCTCCGTTCCCACTCGGCGCCAACATCGTGGACTCCGGAACCCAGTTCGCGGTCCACGCCCCGGCCGCGTCGAGCGTCCACATCTGCCTGATCGACCAGGACGGAAACGAAGATCGCGTCGAACTTCGGCAACACACGTACGGAATCTGGCACGGAATCATCTCCGGGATCGGTGCGGGGCAGCGTTACGGAATTCGGGCGTCCGGCCCGTGGAATCCGCGCGCCGGGCTGAGACTTAATCCACACAAGCTGCTCGTCGATCCGTGGGCGCGCCGCATCGAGGGGGATCTCGGTGATCACCGTGCCCTCCTGTCGTACGCCGACGATCCCTTCGGCGACCCGTCGACGGTCGACTCGCTCGGCCACGTGCCGCTGTCCGTGGTGACTCCCGGCCTCGCGCCCGCCGGAGCCCGCCTCGAGACGCCGTGGGAGGAAAGCGTCATCTACGAACTGCATGTGGGCGCGTACACCGCCAGTCATCCAGGAGTACCCGCCGCCCACCGCGGAACGTACCTCGGCCTGACGGCACCGGCCGTGATCGATCACCTCGTCTCACTCGGCGTCACTGCCGTGGAACTGCTTCCCGTACAGGCGTTTCTGACCGAACAGAGCGTCCGCGAGCGAGGAATGCGCAACCACTGGGGATACTCGACGGCGTCGTACTTCGCCCCGCATCCCGGATACGCGGCAACTCCGGGCGGCGAAGTCACCGAGTTCCGGATCATGGTCGACGCACTACACGCGGCAGGCATCGAGGTCGTCCTCGACGTCGTCTACAACCACACCTGCGAGCAGAGTGTCGACGGAATCAGCGTCAGCTGGCGAGGTTTGGACGGCCCCGGCTACTACCTTCTCGACAGCGACGGCCGCGACATCGACCTGACCGGGTGCGGCAACACGGTCGACGCCTGCTCCCCCATCGCCGTCCGCATGATCACCGACAGCCTCCGCTACTGGGCCACCGAAATGGGTGTCGACGGCTTCCGATTTGATCTCGCGAGCGCGTTGGGTAGGCCGCGCGGCGGCGGCTTCGACCAGCGGGCGTCCATCTTGTCGGCCATCTCCTCCGATCCGGTACTGACCCGGTGCAAGCTCATCGCCGAACCGTGGGATGCGACGGCCGACGGTTACCAGGTCGGAAACTTCGGACTCCAGTGGTCCGAATGGAACGACAAGTACCGCAGCACCATTCGCCAGTTCTGGAACGGCGGATCCAGCGTCCGGAAGGTCGCGTCGCGCCTCGCCGGTTCCGAGGACATCTTTGCCGGCAGCGGCCGTCGCCCCTGGGCGTCGATCAACTTCGTCACAGCGCACGACGGGTTCACCGCCGCCGATCTGGTCGCGTACAACCACAAGCACAACGAAGCCAACGGTGAAGACAATCGTGACGGCGCCGATCACAACGATTCGTTCAACCACGGAATCGAAGGCCCGAGCACCGATCCCGAGATTCAGGACGCCAGGGCACGTCATGTACGGGCGCTACTGGCCACGCTCGTGCTGTCGACAGGCACACCGATGCTCACCGCCGGAGACGAGTTCGGCCACAGTCTCGGCGGAAACAACAACGCGTATTGTGTTCCCACACTTGCCTCCCCAGCCGATTCGTGGGCCCTGGACTGGACGGCGGCCGATCAGTCGTTGGTGCAGTTCGTCTCCCGAGCGTTCGGATTACGCCGAGCGGCACCGGCGTTGCGTCAGCCCGAATTCTTCGAAGGCAGAAGAAGACTGGAGCACCCGGACCTCGTCTGGTTCGACGCTGCCGGCGTCGAGTTCGACGACACCGCATGGTACGACGAGAGTCACCGAACGCTGCAGGCCTGGATCGACGGAGCCGACGTTCGGTCTCACACTCGAACCGGGCGCCCACTCGGTGACGACAGTTGGCTCCTGATCCTGCATTCCGGTGGACCGGTTCAGGTCACCGTCGGCACTCCGGAATGGTTCGACGGCACCTTGACTGCATCGTTCGATTCGGCTTCACCCACCGGAGAACCTGCCTCCACGGCCGAAGTTCCCGTCGGCACCGAGATTTCGCTGACCGGCCCCACGGTCTTGGCCTTACGTTCCGTGACACCTCCTCCGGTCACCGCTGCTGTCATGGAATCCGGCAGCACCTTGATGAGGAATTGAATGGTCGGTCCGATCCCGAAGGCGTACAACACTGTTCCGACGCCGACGGTTCCACCGAGGAGCCATCCGGTCGTGAGGACCGCGATCTCGATGCTGGTACGCACGAGCCTGACCGACAGACCTGTGCGAGCGACCAGTCCGGTCATCAATCCGTCGCGGGGGCCCGGCCCCATGCCCGCGCCGATGTAGAGAACGCTGGCCAGTCCGTTGAGGAGGATTCCCGCGACCATGATCACGGCTCGAACTGGCATGGAATCAAAGACCGGCAAGAAGGCCAGTGAGGTATCCACCGAGATGGCAATTACAACGACATTGGCGACCGTTCCGAATCCCGGCCGCTGACGGATCGGAATCCAGAGCAGCAGTACCACCGCACCGGTAATCGCAGTGATCACGCCGAAACTGAGCGAAACGTGCTCGGCCACACCCTGATGGAAAACATCCCAGGGATCCAGACCAAGACCGGCTGTGATCATCATGGCCATCGAGAAGCCGTACAACCACAGACCGACGAACAGCGAGGCGAATCTCCGTATCAACACTCGACCATCTTGATGGCCACTGGACTGTTCATCCATAGCCAAGTTGCCGATACTGGACTGGTCGGTTGCGTCTCTACGGAACCGCGATGACTGTCATGGAGCCTGGTGCCACTTCCGTGAAACCAGCGTCACGAACCGCGACGGCCTCCGACTTCTTCAGCCGAACTACTGCTTCGGCCCACTGTTCCGGGCTCGCGTCGCGCACTGAGCAGCGAAAGTCGTTCTGCGCCCAGTCCCAGCACTGTTTCTCGGACATGGCCGCCGCCAACAACATCGAGGCATGCCCGACCTGTGCCGACGCCTTGCCTACCGTCATCTCGAGCGCCGAGTCGATCCACAGCACCGGAAGACCAGGCTCCGGCGGGCCAGGCTCGTCGTGCTCGAGATCGGTCCCACCGATCTGCAACTTCTTGATTCGCGGGTCCAGTTCTCCGACCGGCCCGGGAACCAGAGCCCGCGCCTGCGCGCCATCCACATCGACGGTGATTCCCGGTACCTCCTGCGCGGCGAGCCACTGCGCTCCTCGCGCTCGACGAGACACCTTCCGAATCCGGGCACCCACCCACGCCGAATAGTCCTCGTGCCAGGGGCCGGGTTCCCCGTCTTCGGTGAACCCGACGCGTTCGTCCAGACACAGCGCCACAGCCGCCGTTGCCGCAGCCTCGAGCAGTGCGGTGCGCTTGGGCGGGTCTGCCTTCGGAATGTGCAGAACGATCGGCATCGCCAACACCAGCGCCGGATCCGCGGGATCGTCTCGCCCTCCGTACCCAGCAGCCAGCACCGCGTGGCGCTCGCGCCAGCGCGAATCGGGGCCGGACATCACAGCTGGATCGGAACTGAATGCTGGATCGGAACTCATGGAATCGGTACGCGTCGCACGCCACCGTCGACGGCGTCCGCAGCCTCGACCTCGTCGCGGGTCACACCGAGAATGAACAGCACAGCATCGAGGAAGGGATGCGACAACGCAGCATCTGCGACCTCCCGCAACGCAGGCTTGGCGTTGAACGCCACGCCCAGGCCCGCGGCGTTGAGCATGTCGATGTCGTTGGCACCGTCACCGACGGCGACGGTCTGTTCCATCGGCACACCGACCTGATCGGCGAACTTGCGCAGCGCAACGGCCTTCGCGGCGCGGTCGACGATTTCACCGATCACACGTCCGGTCAGCTTGCCGTCGACGATTTCGAGGGTGTTGGCGTGCACGAAGTCCAGTTCGAGTTCGTGTGCGAGGCCTTCGATGACCTGACGGAAGCCACCCGACACCACGCCGCAGTGGAATCCGAGACGGCGCAAGGTGCGAATCGTGGTTCGCGCACCCGGCGTCAGTTCGATGCTCTCTGCCACCTCGTCGATGACGGAGGCGTCGAGACCGGCGAGTGTCGCCACACGCTGGTGCAGTGATTCGGTGAAGTCGATCTCGCCGCGCATCGCAGCTTCGGTGACGGCGCGGACCTCGTCCTCGACGCCGGCCTTCGCGGCGAGCATCTCGATGACCTCGCCCTGGACGAGCGTCGAGTCCACGTCGAACACGATCAGACGCTTGGCCCGGCGAGCGAGACCTGCGCGCTCGACCGCGATGTCGACGTTTTCGAGAGCGGCGACCTCGGCGAGTCCGGTGCGCAGCTTCGCGTCGCCGTCCGCCGTATCGGCCGCGCTGACGCTGAGTTCGAGGCCGGTGACCGGATAGTCGGCGACACCACGGATGGAATCGATGTTTGCGCCCTGCTTCGCGAGTTCGCGTGCCACCGATCGCATTGCGCGAGCATTGACCGGGCTACCGAGAACAACGACCGCGTGGGTGGACACCGCGGGCCGTCCGGGATCGGCACCGATTTCGATGTCGACGTTCATTCCGACCGTCGCCATCGCCTGTTCGAGTTCTTCCTGAAGCGCTTCGGGATCGTTCGGGCAGGCAACCATGACACCGAGTGTCAGTCGACCTCGAATCACCACCTGCTCCACGTCGAGTAGACGCACATCGTGCCGCGACAGCGCCGCGAACAGTACCGAGGTGACGCCAGGGCGGTCCGGCCCGGTCACAGTCACCAGAACAGTGGTGTCAGAGGCACCCACCGAAAACTCCGATCGTTTCTTCGTTCGCGTCTTGATCGTCACTATTGTGCCAAGCGAAAGGCCCCACCCGTTACTCGGGCGGGGCCTTCGCTGATTACTTCAGTGTGTTACTTCGCTCAGGAGCGGCTGTCGGTTCCGGGGTCGCCTTCGTCCCCGACCGTGAGCGGCTCGTGACGAGCATCTTCGAGCACGGTGCTGGCGTTCTTCCCGCCGTGGCCGGGGCCGACGTGCGCTTCCGCGCGCATCCGCTCCACCATGTGCGGGTAGTGCAGCTCGAACGCCGGACGCTCGCTACGGATGCGCGGCAACTCGGTGAAGTTGTGACGCGGCGGCGGGCAGGTGGTTGCCCACTCCAGCGAGTTTCCGTAACCCCACGGATCGTCGACGGTGACAACTTCGCCGTAGCGGTAGCTCTTGAAGACGTTCCAGATGAACGGAAGCGTCGAGGCACCGAGTACGAAGGCGAAGATCGTGGACACCGAGTTCAGCACCGTGAACCCGTCCGAGGGCAGGTAGTCGGCGTAACGACGCGGCATACCTTCGGCGCCGAGCCAGTGCTGAACGAGGAACGTGCCGTGGAAACCGACGAACGTGGTCCAGAAGTGCCACTTGCCGAGGCGCTCGTCCATCATGCGACCGGTCATCTTCGGGAACCAGAAGTAGATACCGGCGTACGTGGCGAACACGACCGTGCCGAAGACCACGTAGTGGAAGTGGGCGACGACGAAGTAGCTGTCGGTGACGTGGAAGTCGAGCGGCGGGCTCGCGAGGATGACACCCGACAGACCACCGAAGAGGAAGGTGATCAGGAAGCCGATCGAGAACAGCATCGGCGATTCGAAGGTCAACTGCCCCTTCCACATCGTGCCGATCCAGTTGAAGATCTTCACACCTGTCGGCACGGCGATCAGGAACGTCATGAACGAGAAGTACGGCAGGAGAACAGCGCCGGTTGCGTACATGTGGTGGGCCCACACTGCGATCGACAGAGCGGCGATGGCCAACGTTGCGTACACCAGGCCGCTGTAGCCGAAGATCGGCTTACGGCTGAAGACCGGGAAGATCTCCGAGACGATGCCGAAGAACGGCAGCGCGATGATGTACACCTCGGGGTGACCGAAGAACCAGAACAGGTGCTGCCACAGGAGCACACCGCCCGTTGCCGGGTCGAAGATGTGCCCACCGAGATGGCGGTCGACGAACAAGCCCATGAATGCAGCGGTCAGCAGCGGGAACGCCAGCAGGATCAGGATGCTGGTGATGAAGATGTTCCAGGTGAAGATCGGCATGCGGAACATGGTCATACCGGGTGCGCGCAGGCAGATCACGGTGGTGACCATGTTGACGCCACCGAGGATGGTGCCGAGGCCGGCGACGGCCAGACCCAGGACCCACAGGTCGGCGCCGACGCCGGGGCTGTGCAGCGCGCTGGTCAGCGGCGTGTATGCCGTCCAACCGAAGTCTGCTGCGCCACCGGGCGTGACGAATCCGGCCGTCGTGATGATCGCACCGAACAGGTACAGCCAGTAGCTGAACGCGTTCAGGCGCGGGAACGCGACGTCGGGTGCACCGATCTGGAGCGGAAGAATGTAGTTCGCGAAGCCGAAGACGATCGGGGTCGCGTACAGCAGCAGCATGATCGTGCCGTGCATGGTGAACAGCTGGTTGAACTGTTCGTTGGAAAGGAACTGCATGCCGGGTACAGCAAGTTCGGCACGCATCATCAGTGCCATGAGGCCACCGATGAGGAAGAAGGCGATGGAAGTCGCCAAGTACATGATTCCGAGCACCTTGGGATCGGTGGTCGTGATCATCTTGAAAATGAATGAGCCCTTGGGTCCCTGCCGCGGCGGGTAAGGCCTGGCCGGCGCTATCGTGGGGACTGGCTGGGGCGCTACGGCAGTCACTGATCCTCCTGAATGTGCCTTTGGTCGCTCCGCAGACTCCGTCAAAGAGCCCTTGGTTGCGCCCGCAGGGTCCGTCGCCCGGGCTGCGGACAACGGCTTCTGGCTTGCGCTCATCGAATCGTAGACCGTGACTCCGAGGCACCGCGACCCGGTCCTACTCTGCGTCGTACTCGAGCCTCCGTTTTTCACGGCACCGAACGAACGACCTGCGGTTTATGTTCCCCCGGGAGTCCGAACCCACTTCCGAATCGGCGTGTCGTGCGCGTCGAAGAATTCGGTCGGTGTCCGTTTTCGGCCATCTCCTCCACTGATAAGGTCACCCTCGCCTAACTCACCTCAGGAGTATTCAGTGAAATTCTTTCCCCGCCGCGCCGCGCTGGTAGCCGTCGCAGCCTCGATCGCCTTGGTCGTTCCAGCCTGCTCGAGTAACGACGAGCCCGCTGCAACCACCACCTCGACCGAGTCGGGCGCATTCCCCCGCACGATCGAACACTTCCGTGGAAGCACCGAAATCCCGGCAGCACCCCAGCGGATCGTCGCGCTCGACAACAGCTTCACCGACGCCGTCCTTCTCCTCGAATCCCCGCTCGTCGGCTACGTCGACTACCGCGAGCCCGGTCTGCCCGACTACCTCGGATCCTCGCGGGAGGAATTCGCCGCGGACGCCGTCTCGGTCGGCACGGTCAGCAGTGCAAGCCTCGAGAAGATCGCCGCACTGCAGCCGGACCTCATCATCTCCGCCGAGGTCCGCGACGGGAAGAACTACGAGCAGCTCTCCGCAATCGCGCCCACCGTCTTCACCCAGACGACCGGTCCGACGTGGAAGGACAACATCCGCGTAGTCGGTGAAGCGCTGGGCAAGGAATCGCTGGCCGAGGCGAAGATCACCGAATACGAAACACGCGCGGCTGCCGTCGGCAAGGAAATCAACGAGAAGGCGAACAACCCGGTCATCTCGGTAGTCCGGTTCGCCGGTGAACCGACCGCACGTCTCTACCGCACCACCTCGTTCAGCGGCATCGTTCTTCAGGACGCCGGATTGAAGCGCCCGGACAACCAGGGACCTGACCCCGCCGATGCCGGCAACATCATGATGAAGATCAGCCCCGAGCTGATCAACGAAGCCGACGCGGACGTCATCTTCATCAGCACCTGGCAGGACGCCGAGGGCAAGAGCGCCGAAGCTGCGAAGCCGTTCCTCGAGAGCCCGCTGTGGCAGACCCTTCGAGGACGCAAGGTCGACGTGGACGATTCACGTTGGATGTCGCCGGTCAGCATCCAGGGCGCCCACATGATCCTCGACGACCTCTCGGACACGTTCGAGGTGGACAAGCAGAACAGCTGAGTCGAACAGCTAACCTGAACGGCGCCCGCTCACACAGGAAGCCGTCGACTTGTCTGTTCTCTCACGCACGTCTGTTCTCTCACGCACGACCGCCCGCACGTCCGTTCGTCGTGTCTCGATCCTGGGGATCGCCGCCACGATGCTCGTCCTCGGTGGTTGCTCGTCCGACTCGTCGGACGATCCCGCGAGCACCATCGTCCGGACCACTACGTCGATCGCCGGTGCCGGCGTGATGGGTATCGAACGCGACACCGCCACCGCGTGCCCGACGCCGACGCAAGCCGACCCGGGAGCGGGCCCCGGGGTGAAGCGTCGAGTCGTACACACTGCGGGTGAAACCGAGGTTCCTTCCGATCCCCAACGGATCGTGGTCCTCGACAGCGTCTCGATGGACGCCGTGTGCGCCCTCGGCCTGTGGGAGCGGGTAGTGGGCGCCGCGACCGGTGTCGACTCACCTCAACCGTCGTACCTGGGTTTCGGCATCTCGGAGATTCCGAGTGTCGGCCCCGTGAGCACACCTGACGTCAACGCCGTGAAGGCCGCCGCGCCGGACTTGATCCTCGGGTCCAGTCCGGCGTCCGACGGCTTGTACGGGCAACTCGACGCCATCGCCCCCACCGTGTTCGCGGGCTCGGATCCTGTGTACTGGAAAGCGCAGTTCGCCCTCGCCGGCCAGGCACTGGGCCGTTCGTCCGCGGCTGCGACGGAGCTCGACCGCTACCAGCAGGACGTCGTGCAGCTCGGCGACGCATTGAATGCATCGCAGACGCAGGCATCAGTGGTTCGGTTCGGTTCGAAGGACCTGCAGATCGAGGGCCCCGCATCCTTCGCCGGACAGATCCTCAGCGACGTCGGCGTCCGGCGCCCACCGGCGCAGCGATTGACCGATGCGACCACGGCACCGATTCCGGCCGACGATCTCAGCGCCGCCGAAGGGGACTTGATCTACGTCCTCTTCGACGGGCCGAACGGTCGTAGCTACGGCACCGAGGTCATGAAGAGCGACCAGTGGCAGGACCTCGCCGCTGCCACCGACCGACGTGTGTTCGTAGCGGAAGACGACATCTGGAACGGAAACGGGATGACTGCCGCCCGTGCCGTATTGGCGGACTTGAAGGGAACCTTGAACGGATATGCGAGCTGACTGGAACGAACCACAACTCCGACATTCGAAGCGGTTCGCCCCAGCTGTGAAGTTCGGGTTCTGATCATGCCGATCCCCGAATTCATTGTTGCACTGCGCGAGAAGGTCGGTCATGCGCCGCTCTGGCTGTCCGGAGTGAGCGTCGTGATCCGCGACGACGACGGTCGGGTCCTGCTCACCCGCCGCGCCGACAACGGTCAGTGGGCCGTCGTGTCCGGCGTTCTCGAGCCTGGGGAGGAACCGTCGGCGGCGGCGGTGCGCGAGGCGAAGGAAGAAACCGGCGTCGACGCCGAATTGGTTCGGATCACGAGTGTCGATGTCACAGAGCCCATTACGTACCCCAACGGCGACGTGACTCAGTACCTCGACGTGTGTTTCCTGGCCAGGTGGACCGGCGGAGCTGCACACGTGGCGGACGACGAAAACCTCGAGGTCGCGTGGTTCGCGCCGAGCGAACTGCCTTCGGACATGACGGAAACCTCGCGCCTGCGCCTCGCAAAAGCGTTGCTGGACAAGCCGGAAGCGTGGTTTCAGCGCTAGCCCGCTCTCAATACACGGCCGAAGCCCGATTCCCGCGTGTGCAGGAGTCGGGCTTCGGTGTGTAGGTCGCTCTCTAGAAATCCCAGTCGTCGTCTTCGGTGTTGACGGCTTTGCCGATGACGTAGGAGCTACCCGAGCCGGAGAAGAAGTCGTGATTCTCGTCCGCATTCGGTGAAAGTGCCGACAGGATAGCCGGATTGACGTCCGTCTCGTCCTTCGGGAAAAGGCCTTCGTAGCCGAGATTGTTGAGCGCCTTGTTGGCGTTGTAGCGCAGGAACTTCTTGACATCCTCGGTCAGACCGACCCCGTCGTAGAGGTCCTGGGTGTAGTCGACCTCGTTCTCGTAGAGCTCGAAGAGCAACTCGAACGTGTAGTTCTTGAGCTCTTCACGCTCGGCCTCGGTGAGCTGTTCGAGGCCCTTCTGGTACTTGTAGCCGATGTAGTACCCGTGCACGGCCTCGTCGCGGATGATGAGGCGGATGAGGTCTGCGGTGTTGGTGAGCTTGGCTCGCGAGGACCAGTACATCGGCAGGTAGAAGCCGGAGTAGAAGAGGAAGCTCTCGAGGAGCGTCGATGCGACCTTGCGCTTGAGCGGCGACTCGCCGTTGTAGTAGTCGAGAACGATCTGCGCCTTGCGCTGCAGGTTGGGGTTCTCCTCCGACCAGCGGAACGCGTCGTCGATGTCGGGGGTGGAGCACAGCGTCGAGAAGATCGAGCTGTAGCTCTTCGCGTGCACCGATTCCATGAAGGCGATGTTGGTGTACACCGCTTCTTCGTGGGGAGTGATCGCGTCCGGGATGAGGCTGACGGCGCCGACCGTTCCCTGGATGGTGTCGAGCAGCGTCAGGCCCGTGAAGACGCGCATGGTGAGCTGCTGCTCCTGCGCGGTCAGCGTTCCCCAGGACGGGATGTCGTTGGAGACCGGCACCTTTTCGGGCAGCCAGAAGTTGCTGACGAGGCGATCCCATACCTCGGCGTCCTTCTCGTCCTGGACGCGATTCCAGTTGATGGCGGAAACGCGACTGACCAGCTTGACCATAATTCCTACCTAGCGAGAGAGATACTGCCGAATGTTGGCTTGCCTGAACACTACCCGTTGTGTCGGGTCCGCGATGCCAACACAACAACATGTGTCGCACGCGCCCCTCCACGAGTACAAAAAATGTGATATCAATTAAATATCACTTACCGATGGAAAGCGAGTCTCGCATGACCAGCACACCCACCGTGGCCGAGAAACCGACCGGTGTCGCCACCACAACGATCGCCGAACGCCCAGGCTGGGACCTGTCCGGCAGCTGGATGCTCCTCGGCGGCGTCCTTCTCTTCCTGGCCGGAATCGCGCTGTCCGTCGTTGGCGGAGTTCTGGGACTCTTCGCCCTGATTCCGGTCGGAGTGGTGCTGTTCATCGCGTCACTCCCCCTCCTGATGGGCCTGACCTTGGTGCAACCTAATCAAGCCCGAGTTCTGCAACTTCTCGGAAGCTCGTACAGCGGCACCTTGCGCACGCCGGGACTGCGATGGACAAACCCGCTGACGGTCCGTCGATCGATCTCGACGCGCATCCGAAACCATGAGACCGGTCAGGCGAAAGTGAACGACGCCGACGGCAATCCCATCGAGATCTCGGCGGTGGTCGTCTGGCAGGTGGCCGACACAGCGCTCGCCTCGTTCCAGGTGGACGATTACGAGGAGTTCGTCTCCGTACAGACCGAGGCGGCCGTCCGCCATATCGCCGGTAGCTACCCGTACGACGCCGAAGGCCGAGTCTCGTTGCGCGAGAACGCCGATATCATCACCACCACCTTGTCGGAGGAGGTTCACGCCCGCGTACGTGCTGCGGGTGTCGAAGTTATCGAGACACGCATCAACCGGCTCTCGTATGCACCCGAAATCGCCAGCGCGATGCTTCGGCGCCAGCAAGCGGGTGCAGTGATCGCCGCCCGCAAGCAAATCGTCGAAGGTGCGGTGCCCATGGTCGACATGGCACTCAAGCAGCTCGAGGAAAAGCACGTCGTCGAACTCGACGAGGAACGCAAGGCCACGATGATCAGTAACCTTCTGGTCGTGCTGTGCGGCGACCGCGACGCACAACCGGTGCTCAACACCGGTTCGCTCTACCAGTAAAGGAAAGGCCACATGGCCACGGATCCAGCTCCGCGATCCGAGCGTAAGAAGATCCTTCTTCGGTTGGACCCAGCGGTGCACGACGCGCTTGCCCGCTGGGCCGCCGACGATCTCCGAAGTACCAACGCCCAGATCGAGTTTCTCCTTCGGCGCGCACTCACCGAGCACGGTCGAATGCCGAAGAACGCCGGCAAGATGCACGGTCCCGGCCGCCCGCCGGCCTGATACCCCTGTGCGCCTTTTTGGTAGTAACCACTACCGAAAAGGCGCACGGGGGCGGAGCCCTCTACAGCATGCAGGAAACGCAGCCCTCGACCTCGGTGCCTTCGAGTGCCATCTGACGCAGACGGATGTAGTACAGCGTCTTGATGCCCTTACGCCACGCGTAGATCTGCGCCTTGTTGATGTCGCGGGTGGTTGCGGTGTCCTTGAAGAACAGCGTCAGCGACAGGCCCTGGTCGACGTGTTGCGTTGCGGCAGCATAGGTGTCGACGATCTTCTCGTACCCGATTTCGTAGGCATCCTGGTAGTACTCCAGGTTGTCGTTGGTCAGGTAGGGCGCCGGGTAGTAGACGCGGCCGATCTTGCCTTCCTTGCGGATCTCGATCTTCGACGCCACCGGGTGGATGGAGCTGGTGGAGTAGTTGATGTACGAGATCGAGCCGGTCGGCGGGACGGCCTGAAGGTTCTGGTTGTAGATACCGTGCTTCTGAACCGAAGCCTTCAGCTCACGCCAGTCGTCCTGAGTGGGGATGTGCAGCTTCGCATCGGCGAAGAGTCCGCGAACCTTGTCGGTTGCCGGCTCCCAAGCCTGATCGGTGTACTTGTCGAAGAATTCACCCGAGGCGTACTTCGACTCCGGGAAACCCTTGAAGTACGAGCCGCGCTCGATGGCGATCTTGTTCGACGCACGCAGTGCGTGGAAGAGCACGGTGTAGAAGTAGATGTTCGTGAAGTCGATGCCTTCTTCGCTGCCGTAGAAGATCCGCTCACGAGCGAGGTATCCGTGCAGGTTCATCTGACCGAGGCCGATGGCGTGAGAGTCGTTGTTGCCCTGCTCGATCGACGGCACCGAGTAGATGTGCGTCTGGTCGGACACTGCCGTCAATCCGCGGATCGACACTTCGATGGTCTTGGCGAAGTCGGGCGAGTCCATGGTCTTCGCGATGTTCAGCGAACCCAGGTTGCAGGAGATGTCCTTGCCGACCTTCGAGTAGGACAGGTCGTCGTTGAACAGTGAAGGCGTCGAAACCTGCAGGATCTCCGAGCACAGGTTCGAGTGCGTGATCTTGCCCTCGATCGGGTTTGCCCGGTTCACCGTGTCCTCGAACATGATGTAGGGGTAGCCCGATTCGAACTGCAATTCGGCGACGGTCTGGAAGAACTCGCGAGCTTTGATCTTGGACTTGCGAATTCGCTTGTCGTCGACCATCTCGTAGTACTTCTCGGAGACGTTGATGTCGGAGAACGGAACTCCGTAGATGCGCTCGACGTCGTACGGCGAGAACAGGTACATGTCCTCGTTCTTCTTCGCCAGTTCGAACGTGATGTCCGGGATCACGACGCCGAGTGAGAGCGTCTTGATACGGATCTTCTCGTCGGCGTTCTCACGCTTGGTGTCGAGGAACCGGTAGATGTCGGGGTGGTGCGCATGCAGGTACACAGCACCGGCGCCCTGACGCGCACCCAACTGGTTGGCGTAGGAGAACGAGTCCTCGAGAAGCTTCATGATCGGGATGACACCCGAACTCTGGTTCTCGATCTTCTTGATCGGGGCGCCGTGCTCACGAACGTTGGTGAGCAGCAGAGCAACTCCGCCACCGCGCTTGGACAGCTGCAGTGCCGAGTTGATGGAGCGACCGATGGACTCCATGTTGTCTTCGATACGAAGCAGGAAGCAGGACACGGGCTCACCGCGCTGCTTCTTACCCGAGTTCAGGAACGTCGGGGTGGCGGGCTGGAAGCGTCCGGCGATGATCTCGTCGACGAGTTCGACGGCCAGGTCTTCGTTGCCTGCGGCCAGGGTGAGCGCAACCATGCAGACACGATCTTCGAAACGCTCGAGGTAGCGCTTACCGTCGAAGGTCTTGAGCGTGTAGGAGGTGTAGTACTTGAATGCACCCAGGAACGTCGGGAAGCGGAACTTCTTGGCGTACGCGTGATCGATCAGGAACTTCACGAAAGTACGTGAGTACTGATCGAGAACCTCGGGCTCGTAATAGTTTTCCTCGACGAGGTAGTCCAGCTTCTCGTCGAGGTTGTGGAAGAACACGGTGTTCTGGTTGACGTGCTGCAAGAAGTACTGACGGGCTGCAGCGACATCCATCTCGAACTGGATCTCACCGTTGGCGCCGTACAGGTTGAGCATGGCGTTGAGTGCGTGGTAGTCGAGACCGTTGGTGGAATCGCCGCCGCGCGCATCACGCTCTACGCTTCCTGCCGCGATCGTGTCAGTGATGGTTGGCGCCACTGCCCGTGCTCCTTCTCTGTTTCGAGATGATTCCAGAACTCCCCCAAGCCTTCTCGTACCCGGTCGACGTCCTCGGCAGTGCCCATGAGTTCGAACCGGTACAGAAAAGGAACGTGGCATTTCTGGGAAATGATGTTTCCTGCATAGCAAAAGGACTCACCGAAATTGGTGTTTCCCGCCGCGATCACTGCTCTGATCAACGACCTGTTGTGTGGATTGTTCAAAAAACGAATGACCGGCTTCGGTACATAACTGGTGTCGCGCCCTGTCACGGTGACCCCGCCACCATAGGTGGGCAGAATCAGCACATAGGGCTCGTCTACACGAAATGAGCCGTCACGGTCATGGATAGGTATACGTGTCGCAGGCAGGCCGAGACGTTGAACGAATCGGTGGGTGTTCTCCGACACGCTGGAAAAATAGACCAGCGAAGTCATCGGTTGTCACCATTTTCTTGTACGGTGCCCGGAACTACTCAGATGTGTCGGCGGAGGTGTCCACCGCCGACACTGCGGCGCTTCAAGCAGCGACGGTCAGGGTCTTGATGCGATCGGGACGGAAGCCCGACCAGTGATCTTCACCGGCAACCACGATGGGTGCCTGGAGGTACCCGAGAGCCATGACGTAGTCGCGGGCTTCGGCATCCTCGGTGATGTCGATGACGTTGTATTCGAGACCGGCCTTGTCCAGGGCGCGGTAGGTGGCATTGCACTGAACGCAAGCGGGCTTGGTGTAGACGGTGATGCTCATGAGAGTCCCTCTTTCGCTTAGCCAACAAAGGCCGATGTAGTGATGTTCAGCACCGATACGACCGATTGCCGGAGTCTCGCTCGAGGCGTTCCGCGTTGTGGTCTCTCAGTGCTCAAGACACTACACCTAGTGGCCGACAGAAACACATAACGCGAGATGTTGTGAGTCACATCGTTGGAATTCCCAGGTCGCCCCAGTTCAGCGCCTTCATTTCCCGGCGCGTCGGCGTGTCGCGCGTCACAGTTTCTTTTTGTGCTCGCCAGCCTCTGGGAGCCGCGCCACGGACCTACCATGAGCGTCGTGGAAACACCCCCGAAGGACGAGGCTCCACGCCACGAGGCAACCGTGACGAGAACACAGCAGGTGACACCGTTGATGCGCAGAATCACCTTCGGCGGGGAGGGCCTGAGCGACTTCGAGACGAGTGGTAGCCCGGACGAACGGGTGCTCGTCAGATTCCCCCTCGATCCCCCTCACGCCCGTAGTTACACGGTCCGGCGCTGGCAGCCGTCGAAGAACGAACTGGAGATCGACTTCGTTCTCCACGGCCACGGCGGCGCGGCACTCTGGGCCGCGACTGCGCAACCGGGCGAGACCGTTCACCTCTCGACGGCGAGCGGGTGGTTCACGCCGCCGGCAGGTTGCGACTGGCTGCTGATGGTCGCCGATCACGCCGCTCTGCCCGCGATCGGGCGAATTCTCGAAGAAGCACCCGACGGTCTACCGATCCACGTCATCGCGCAGGTACCCGCGCCGAGTGAACAGCAGACGTTCACGACGCGCGCCCACGCTCACTACCGATGGATCGAGGAATCGGACTCGCTGCTCGCCGAATTGGCCGGCGCTCCCCTGCCCCCCGGCGAGGGCTACATCTGGTGTGCAGTCGAGGCCGCGGCCGCCAGACGCATCCGCACTCACCTGCGTCGAACATGGGAAATCCCGGCAACCCGCATGCACGTGATGGGTTACTGGCGGGAGGACAAGGAGAACTGGGAGCGTCGGTACGCCGCCGTCGCCGACCGTATCGATGCTGCGATGGGCGAAGCGATGATGGCCGGCAAGGATTTCGAGTCGGTTCGGGACGCGGTCGACGACGCGATGGAACGCGAAGGGCTCTAGCGCGCATACGAGTGAGGACCACACCTTCCGGCATGGCCCTCACTCGTGAAACGGATTACGCGTTGACGAGCTGCTTGCCAGCGTCGACGAGGTCGGAGACGACCTTGGAGACCTGAGCGAGCACCTCTGCGTTCTCACGCGGGTGCAGCTCACCGAACAGTGCGCCGGTTCCACCGATGCTCAGTGCAGTGTCCTCGACGACCTTGCCGCCGGCGATACGGACCGCCTTGGTGGTGTCTTCGTGTGCCCACTTGGCGCCGTTGCCGCTGGGCGAAGCGCTGATGACTGCGACAGCCTTGTCCTTGACTGCACCGACACCGTACGGACGCGAGATCCAGTCGATGGCGTTCTTCAGAACTGCGGGAATGGTGCCGTTGTACTCGGGGGTGACGAGCAGGAACGCGTCCGCGTCGCTCGCAGCGGAGCGCAGTGCGTCGACAGCGGGGATGGAAGCACCCTCGACGTCGATGTCTTCGTTGTAGAAGGGGACGTCGGCGAGGCCTTCGAAGACCGTCAGCGTGGCACCCTCGGGTGCGGCGGACACAGCTGTCTCGGCAAGCTGGCGGTTGACGGATCCGGCGCGCAGGCTGCCGACGAGAACGAGAACATTGGTCTGTGACATAGCGAGTTTCCTTCGAGAGTGGTGCGGTTGGTGGCTCCGGTTGAAAGTTATATCAACTAAACGGACCGCGGTCCACTTACATTCCCCGGCCCTGTAACCTGATCCCGTGAGCGCAATCCCCCTCCCCCAGATCGGCGCGGCGCCGGTCGAGCGCGGTGACGCAGCACGTAACCGCGTACTTCTGCTCGACGCCGCAGCCCTCCTCGTTGCCGAGCGAGGTGTCGACGCGGTGACGATGGACGCTGTCGCGTGCCGGGCCGGTGTGGGCAAGGGCACAGTTTTTCGGCGCTTCGGCAATCGATCGGGACTGATGCAGGCACTGCTCGATCACACCGAGCGAGAACTGCAGCAGGCATTCATGTTCGGCCCCCCACCGTTGGGTCCGGGCGCGCCGCCGATCGAGCGCCTCATCGCGTTCGGACGAGCCCGGATTGCCATGGTGGAAGTACAGGGCGAAGTCCTCCGAGCTGCGGAAAACGCTCCTGAATACCGCTTCGGCGGTCCGGCCCGGGCTCTCGGCATCGCTCACGTCATCGGGCTTCTTCGAGGAGCCGGCGTCGAGGGCGACCTCGATCTGCTCGCTTCAGCACTGTTGGCACCGCTCGAAGCGTCGCTCGTCCTTCATCAGGTGCGCGATCTCGGGATGACCACCGAGCGCCTGGCGGCCGGCTGGGAAGACCTTGCCCGGCGCGTTACTCGATGTTGACTCCCCAGATCCGTCCCACCACTTAATGTGAGCCCATGCGCATCGCTGCAGCCGTCATCGGCCTCCTGACCATCGCCGCGGTAAGTGGTTGCTCCGCTTCGTCCGACTCCCCCGAAGACAAGACGGATCCCTCCGGTCGTGTGTTCATCTCGACCTCCGTGGATGGAACACAAATTCCCGGCGGCGGCCCGCTGACTCTCGACTTCAGCCAGGCCGGTCGAGTGTCCGCGAGCGCCGGATGCAACACGGCAAACGGTTCGGTCGAGTTCAACGACGGCACGCTGACCACCGGCACCATGGCGTCGACCATGATGGGCTGCCCTCCCGGCATCGCCGAGTCCGACTCCTGGACAACAACATTGCTGACCGCCGCGCCGGCGTGGAGCCTCGACGGCGACACCCTCGTCCTGACATCGAAGGACGCCACAGTCACCCTGCAGGACAAGAAAATCGTCACGCCGGATCGACCGCTGCAGGGCACGACGTGGACTGTCACGTCCCTCATCAGTCCCGATGCGATCAGTACGAGCCTGGCTCTGGAGACGTCAGCTCCCGAACTGACGATTGCCGCAGACGGTTCGGTCAGCGGGAGCACCGGATGCAATCGCATGACCGGAAGCGCCCAGACGTCCGACACCACAGTCACGTTCACGCCGATGGCAACCACGCGTATGGCTTGCCCCGAGGAGAACATGGACATCGAGCGCCAGATCCTGGCGGTGCTCGACGGCGAAGTGAGCTACACCGTCGACGCCGACACGCTGACCCTGCGCAAGCCCGACGACACCGGATTGATACTGACTGCGCAGGCTTGACCAGACGCTGCAGGCTCGATCAGACGTTGTCGAGCAGCCAGCGCCCCAACTCGCGGGCGCTGGCATCGGTCATCGCGGGCCAGTCCAAGGCCGAGTCGTCCGCGTGATCGCTGACGTGTTTGACGAGTCGGCAGGTAGCACCCGCAGCCTGCGCGGCGAATGCGATGGCAAATCCCTCCATGTCGACCAGATCGGCTCGCTGCGCAAGGGCGTCCCGGGTTGCAGCGTCGGCGATGAATGCGTCGCCGGTCGCCAACACCGAGTCGTCACCGCCGGCGAGCACCAAACGGTCCGCGACGTCGTGCCCCAGCGCTCGGATCGCGGTGCTGCTGATGTCGTGATTGATGACGACGCCGGGAACATAGAGGCCGCCGTGGTGCGCGTGCAGCGCACCGGCTGTCCCGATGTTGACGACCAGCGGCAGATCATCCCGCTCGTACCGCGCGAGAGCAGAGGCGACTGCTGTTGCAGCACTGACCTTTCCAATCCCCGTGATCAGCAGTTCGTATCCTTGCGGCACGTATGCCGCTTCCGACTTCGTCGCACTGACCACCAGAACGTTGTTCGCACTCATGTGCGCGACCGTACCGCCCCGGATACGGTGGCACTGCACGCGCCTGCTCACATCGCTAGAGTCCATTCATGGCCACACTGCGTGAAAGCATCATCGAAGAACTCGGCACAAAGCCGACAATCGACGCCGCAGCGGAGGTTCGCGCGCGAGTCCAGTTCCTGAAGGACTACGTGCGCTCGACCCCCGCCAAAGGGTTCGTTCTGGGAATCAGCGGCGGTCAGGACAGCACGCTCGCCGGAGCCCTCGCCCAACGCGCGGTCACGGAACTTCGTGAAGAAGGCCACGAGGCCGAGTTCGTCGCCGTTCGACTCCCCTATGGCGCTCAGGCTGACGAATCCGACGCTCAGATCGCGCTCGGCTTCATCAAGCCGGACCGCTCTCTCACGGTCAACGTCAAGCCTGGCGCCGACGCGACGGCCCGTGAGGCCTCCGAGGCGTTGGGGAACGGCGAACTACGCGACTTCGTCCGCGGCAACATCAAGGCGCGCGAACGAATGGTCATCCAGTATGCGATTGCCGGTCAGCTCGGCTACCTCGTGATCGGTACCGACCACGCCGCAGAAGCGATTACCGGCTTCTTCACGAAATTCGGTGACGGCGGTGTCGACATCACGCCGCTCACCGGCTTGAGCAAACGCCAGGGCGCTGCATTGCTGCAGGAATTGGGCGCACCCGAGAGCACGTGGCGCAAGGTGCCGACCGCCGACCTCGAGGACGACCGACCCGCGCTACCCGACGAAGTTGCCCTCGGCGTCACGTACTCACAGATAGACGACTACCTCGAAGGAAAGGACGTTTCCTCCGAGGTAGCCGAGAAGCTCGAGAAGATGTTCACCAACACTCGTCACAAGCGCACGGTGCCGGTCACACCCCTCGATGACTGGTGGAAGTAACTCCTACCAGAGCTCTTACCAGCGACTAGCTACCGAACAGGCTGCCGAAGACGTCGCCCAGCGAACCCGTTCCCGAAGCCGGATCCTTCTTCGCGAAGTTGGTGGTGCATCCGTTGAACTGCACTGCATCGACCAGCGTCGACGTGGCGGCGGAACCGGTGCCCACACTGACGCCGTAGTGGTCGACTACCGCGTTCGGGTTCGCGGCGACGATGTCAGCCAAAGGCACTGACACGCGGTCCTTGGCGCCGTCGATGTTCTGAGTGCTCCACCACACGCCCTTCTGGATATCCGCGTGAACGCCGCCGTCAGCCGTCGGCGTCGCGTCGGGTCCCGGGACCCACACCAGGGTGGTGAATCCGTTCTCGAACTTTCCGCCGGTCGTTCCGGTGAGGCGGAGCTGGAATGCCGCAGTCGGCGTGGCGGCGCGCTCGGCAAAGCCGATCGCCTTGTCGACTGCGTCGGACAACTTGATACCGCCGGCCGAATGGTAGGAAACCGAACGATCGCCGGTACCGTCGACGGCCAGCTTCAGTGAACCGTCCTTGTCGAGAACGTTGTCGGCCGAGTACGACGCGGTCTGATCCTTCTCGTCGGTGAACGGGATGCCCCACCCGTTCGGCGTCGCTTCGGTGGACAGGGTCGAGCACGAGGCTTCCGGCGCAGAAGAGCCGAGAGAACCGGTGGACGGAAGCGCAGTAGCAATTGCCGGAGCGGTGAGTGCAGCTGCCCCGAGGAGCGCTACGACGACTCCGACACGGCGCGTGGAATTAATCGACATTGAAATACCTTTCACATAACCCGAGTGGAATTGCGCCAAAATTAACACATGTCGACAATTACCAACAGCGAAGGTATTTCTTTTGTCATCCAAACAGATGACAATTCACCTTGGCAATTCGAAGTGCATTCGCTCCCCCAAAAGTAGGAGAAACTAAACAAAACGACCAATGCTGGACAATTGACCAACAATGGAGAAAACGGAGATAGATGCCACTTGAGCTGGAGTGATCAAGATATAAATATTTGGACCGGCAAACCGAAAAAGGACAATACGTCGGCAGCCCACAAATAGCTACGCCGGCAATTCTCGGACTAGCCTCCAGCGAAAGGCGGAAGAATATCGACAGCGCTACCGGAGGCTCGAGAGACGTCGCGGGTCAAATCGTCACCGACGAGGAAAGCCGAGACCGACAGCACTCGCTCCATCTCCGGTCCGTATCGCCCGACCAGCACCGCCACCAACTCGGCAAGTGTGTTGTCAGGCGAGATGGCGACTACCTCGCTACGGCAACCGGATACATCCGCTGCAGCAGCAAAGTAACGAACCGAGATCGAATGCGGATCAGCCACCAATCGCTCCCATACTTCTTTCCGGCGGAACGAAGTCCGCGGCGTCGATGCCGTGCCCAGCCCACTTGTTCCACATCGCACCGCGCCACAAATCCGCTAGTTCGTCGTCACTTGCTCCGGCCCTGAGCGCGGCACGCAGATCAACTTCACGGTCACTGAACAGACATGACCGAATTGTTCCCTCTGCGGTCATTCGCGTCCGATCGCATTCACTGCAGAACGAGCGGGTCACGGAAGCGATGATCCCTACCGTCATCGTGGTCCCGTCGACACGCCATTCTTCGGCAGGAGCCGACGGATCTTCACGGCCGATTGCTTCCAATTCGAAACGGCTTTCCAAAACGGACAACAATTCAGCCGCGGTCACCATGTTCTCGCGTGCCCAAGCATGGTCTGCGTCCAGAGGCATTTGCTCGATAAAGCGCAATTCGACGCCGGCTTCGAGGCACCACTGCAAAAGATCCGCCGCGCCGTGGAGCGTTTCACGCATCAGCACCGCATTGATCTTCAGTGGCGCGAGCCCGGCCGCAGCTGCCGCTCGAATTCCCGCGAGAACGGACGGCAACCTGTCTCGACGCGTCAATTCAGCGAAATGGGCGCGATCAACCGAATCCAGGGAAACATTCACGCGGGTCAAACCAGCTGCAGCCAGCTTTGCGGCACGATGTTCGAGCCCAACGGCGTTGGTAGTCATGGAAAGTGGAATTCCTGGCACGCGCGCGGCGCACCCCCCGATGATCTTTTCGAGGTCACTACGCATCAGCGGTTCCCCGCCGGTGAATCTCACCTCGCGAATACCGACTCGTTCGACGCCGATTCCGACTACTCGAATGATCTCGTCGGCACTCAGAAGATCTTCCGCAGCGATGGCCGGCAAGCCTTCCTCCGGCATGCAATACGTGCAACGAAGTGAACACTTCTCGGTGATCGAGACTCGCAGATCTCTGGCAACACGCCCGAACCTGTCGACCAGGAGATCCGTCTCGGGACGACCGGCGAGGGAGGCAGCGTCGAACCGCACGGTGGGAATTCCCATCGAGACCACTGTCATCACTTCACCAACTTCCGTATTGCTCCAGTATGACCGAAAGCCGTACTCCGTGTGTCGGACGGACCACACCGCCTAGGATCAAAACATGTCGAGGTTGTCGAGGTTACTGTCATGAGCGCGCGTTCGGTCGAGGAACACGCGTCGCACATCTCCGGATTGCTCACCGGCCTGCACACCCTCTCTCCGACGGCAGTTCCGACGGCAGAAGCGTTGGGGCGCATAACTTGCTCGGATATCGCATCGCCGGTAGACCTGCCACTCTTCCGCAACTCGCAGATGGACGGGTATGCCGTCGATGCTGCTTCTGTGGCCTCGGTTCCGACCACACTGACGGTTCGAGGCGTGATCGCCGCTGGAAGCGGAAAACCACCGAAACACCTTCCAGGATCGGCATTTCGCATCATGACCGGTGCTCCGCTCCCCGAGGGTGCCGACGCCGTTGTTCCGGTCGAGGACACAACGGGTGTCACCGAGCACGTCGTCACGATCGAACGGGGCAGGTCGGTAGGCGAATTCGTACGCGAACGTGGCAGCGACATCACCGCCGGAATGCTACTGGTCACGGCCGGAACGCACTTGGAACCTCGCCATATCGCCGCGCTGAGTGCTGTGGGCCTGGCCTCGCTCGACACCTACACGAAGCCACGGGTCGCGATAATTACGACGGGCGCCGAACTGAAAAGTGCCGGAACAACTCTCGAACCCGGTGAGATCTACGATTCCAACGGTCCAGCTTTGGCAACATTGGCCGAAGCCAACGGCGCCGATGTCGTATCCGTCGCCCGAAGCAGCGACGACCCCGCCGAGTTCCGCGAATTGCTCTCGTACGCAACCTCGGTCGCTGATCTGGTGTTCACCTCCGGCGGAGTGTCCATGGGCGACTTCGAGGTGGTGAAGGAAACTCTCACGCCTCTGGGAGCACACTTCGGCCACGTCGCAATGCAGCCGGGCGGTCCGCAAGGCACTGCAGTGGTGAACGAAGTGCCGGTACTGAGCTTCCCGGGCAACCCGGTGAGCACGATGGTCTCCTTCGAGGTCTTCGCACGGGGCGAACTGCGCCGGGCCGCGGGCCTGCCCGAGATCCCGCGCGAGCGACTCCCGTTGACTGCACCGCTGCGTTCGGTGGACGGCAAGCGGCAGTTCCTGCGGGCACGCAGAACTGCGGACGGAATCGAACTCGTTGCCGGACCCGGATCGCACCTTGTTGCAGCCATGGCGTGGGCCGACGTCCTGATCGACATCCCCGCCGCCGTGACCGAGCTCGGCGCGGGCGATCTCGTCGACGTCGTCCCGCTCTCGACTTCCTCGATCTGATTCACTCGATCTGATTCAAAGGACACTGATGACCGAATTGACACACGTCGACAGCGAGGGCCGAGCGCGCATGGTCGACGTCAGCGCCAAGGCCGAGACGACGCGTATCGCCGTCGCCGCCGGCGAACTCGTCACGACCGCCGAGGTAGTTCGCCTCGTCCGCGCCGACGGCATGCCCAAGGCTGATGTCCTCACCACCGCGCGCATCGCCGGAATCGCCGGTGCGAAGAAGACCTCCGAACTGATCCCGCTGTGTCATCAACTCGCGCTCTCGTCGGTCAAGGTGGAATTCGGGTTCACCGAAACATCGATCACCGTCGAGGCGACGGCGAAGACTCGCGGACAGACCGGCGTCGAGATGGAAGCACTCACCGCCGTCGCGGTAGCCGGCCTGACCTTGCACGACATGGTCAAAGCGGTGGACCCCGGAGCTACCATGAACGGTGTTCGTCTGCTCACCAAAGACGGTGGTAAGCGCGGACATTGGACCCGCGACACTCAGAACGCACAGACAGCTCCGGCGCACACCTTCACCTCGGCACGGTCCGCGACCGTCCTCGTGGCTTCCACCGGCGGTGCGAACGGCACCAGACCCGACACCACCGGACCCACGATCGCGACCTGGCTACGTGAACGGGACTTCGAGGTACGTGGACCGCTTGTGTACGCCGACGCAGACATCGCGGCGGGCATCGCTGACGCCAAGGAGGGCTCCCCGTCACTCGTCATCAGTACCGGCGGCACCGGGGCTTCCCCCACGGATGCCACCCCGGAAGCTACCCGGGCAGTCTTGACCCGTGAGTTGCCCGGCGTCGCAGAAGCGATCCGGACCAAGGGCCTCGAGAAGACACCGCACGCGTCGCTGAGCCGTGGTGTGGCAGGTCTCACAGGTACGACGGTCATCGTCAATCTTCCGGGTTCTCCCGGTGGAGTGAAGGACGGTCTCGCCGTCCTCGGACCCATCATCGATCACCTGCTCGCGCAGGTCGCAGGCGGAGGAGCGCACGATGAGTGAGCTATTGGCTCGGATCTCCGAGCAACCGATTCACGCAGACACCGTCGACGCCGCCGTTGCCGGTCCGAAGAACGGCGCTGTTGTGGTGTTCACGGGAACGGTGCGCAATCACGATGGAGGTCAAGCGGTTTCGGCGTTGGAGTACCAAGCGCATCCGGATGCCGAACGCTTCCTCGAGACGTGCTGCCAAGAGGTTGCGGCCTCGACCGGCCTGCCGGTTGCTGCGATCCATCGCGTCGGTCACCTCGAGATCGGTGATCTCGCACTGGTCGCCGCCGTCGCCGCGCCGCATCGAGCGGAGGCGTTTGCCGCGTGCGCCGAACTGGTGGAGCGCATCAAGCACGAGGTACCGATCTGGAAGCGGCAACACTTCGCGAACGGCGTCTCCGAATGGGTCGGGTTGTAGGTCGAACGCTCCGGGAAGGTAGAGTTGCGATCACTAGGTGCCTGAAATCGGGCATCCAGCGTCGTAGAACGCAAATTTTCTTGCTGAGTGCTCAATGCACCCGCTCTTCTTACGGCGAAGAAGCCTGCCGACCGGCAGCGCCGCCACCACTGTGCTTGATTGTTCGACCGGTTAATTCCCGTGTCGGCATCCGGGCACGAACACGTGCCCGAAAGGCTCTGAACACACTTGTCTGACATCTCTACGCCCGCTACCACCTTCGCAGCCCTCGGTGTGCGCGCACCGCTGGTGAAAGCTCTCGAAGACGGCGGAATCACTTCTCCGTTCCCGATCCAGATCGACACCCTCCCCGACACTCTCTCGGGGCGCGACGTACTGGGCCGCGGAAAGACCGGAAGCGGCAAGACCCTCGCGTTCTCCATCCCCATGGTCTCCCGCCTCGCCGGCGAACTGTCCGGAGGAAAGCGTCGTCCGGGTCGACCGCTCGGCCTGGTGCTCGCACCGACGCGTGAGCTCGCCACCCAGATCACCGCAACCCTCGAACCGTTGGCCGCCGCATACGACTTGCGCGTGACCACGATCTTCGGTGGTGTCTCGCAGCACCGCCAGGTTCAGGCTCTCAAGGCCGGAGTCGACATCGTCGTCGCCTGCCCCGGTCGCCTCGAAGACCTCATGAAGCAGAAGTTCGTCAGTCTCGACGCCGTCGAGATCACCGTGCTCGACGAGGCCGACCACATGGCCGACCTCGGCTTCCTGCCCGTCGTCACCCGCATCCTCTCGTCCACCCCGCAGGACGGGCAGCGTCTACTGTTCTCGGCAACGCTGGACAACGGCGTCGACAAGCTCGTCAAGCGTTTCCTCAAGAACGAGGTCATGCATTCGGTCGACGAGGCCAACTCCCCCGTCGCCGCAATGACGCACCACGTGTTCGACGTCGACGGCGTCGAAGCCAAGAAGGCTCTGGTCGAGAAGCTCGCTTCCGGTACCGGTCGTCGCATCCTGTTCATGCGCACCAAGCACCAGGCTCGCAAGTTGGCTCGCCAGCTCACCGAGTCGGGCATCCCGTCCGTTGACCTTCACGGCAACCTCTCGCAGGCTGCTCGCGACCGTAACCTGGCGGCATTCTCCGCCGGTGAAGCGCGCGTCCTCGTCGCCACCGACGTCGCAGCGCGTGGCGTCCACGTCGACGACGTCGAGTTGGTCGTCCACGTCGATCCGCCGGCCGAGCACAAGGCTTACCTGCACCGCAGTGGTCGCACCGCTCGCGCAGGCAGCGCCGGCGACGTGGTCACCGTGGTTCTGCCCGAGCAGCGTAAGGATCTTGCGATCCTCATGCGCAAGGCAGCCATCAAGGTGACCCCGGTCCGTTCGACTGCCAACTCCGAGCACGTCGTCAAGTTGGTCGGCGACATCGCACCGCACGTCACGCCGGCTCCGAAGGCTCCTGCCCAGCCCAACGGTGGACGCGGACAGCGTCCCGCCGGCCAGGGTGGACGCGGCGGCGCAGCACGTTCGGGTCAGGCTCGCTCCGGACAGGGCGGTCAGTCACGCGGTGCTCGCACCGGCGGAGCTGCCCGTCAGGAACATGCCGGTGGTGGCGCTCGCCGTCCCCGCACCGGCGGCGGCGCTCGCACCGCAGGCTCCACCGGTGGCCGTCCCGCACGCTAGGCCACCGGTACAACTCAATAGGTTTCGTAATGGACAGCGTCGGCCAATGGCCGGCGCTGTCGCCATCCGAAGCGTTCGAGATCCGGAACCTGTTGAAACTCGGTCACCTTCCCGACGCACAGCCACGCAATGGGGCGAACGGGTGACGGAATGCCCATGAGTTCGGTGAGGTACTTCTCGTCGTAGAACGAAACCCAGCCGATGCCGATCTCCTCGGCTACCGCGGCGAGCCACAAATTCTGAATTGCCAGCACCGCCGAGAACAGCCCGGTGTCGTCGACGGTATGACGGCCGAGGATGTTCGGGCCACCGCGCGACGGGTCGTAAGTGACGACGATGCCGGTACCACTCTCGGCGATTCCCTCGATCTTGATGGGGTCGAACGTCGAGCGGCGATCCTCGGGCAAGGACTGCGCGAATTTCACCCGGGCATCGGCGACGTGTGCCGCGAAGGTGTCGAGCGTCTCCGGATTACGAACGACGACAAAATCCCACGGTTGCGTGTTTCCCACGCTCGGCGCGCGATGGGCGGCGTCGAGAATGCGCATCAGAGTTTCGTCGGGGACGATCTCTCCCGAGAACTCGGCGCGAACGTCTCGCCGTCGCCGAATCGCTTCGTACACGGATACAGCTGATTCACTCACGCCCCGACGGTATAGCGGTGCAATCCCAGCATGGCGTCGGGGTGCGGTTCGACCGTTTCTTCGCGCATGCAGGCGCGGAGCGCGCTGCCGACCGCCCCCGAATCCATCCCGGTGCCGATCACGACCAGTTGCGTGGTTCGAGGTTCGCCCGACTTCCATCGCAGCGGCGTGATCCGGACATGATCACCCACCGATTGGATCTCGAATTTTCCTGTGTAGCCCGGAATCTCGAAGTTCACGAAGCCCTTGATGCGGTAAACACCCGACGGCTGATTCTCGAGAAAGTGCGTCAGAGCCCTGGCATCGAGAGGCGTCTCCGATGCGAAATCAACCGATTCGTAGCGGTGGTGCAGGTGATCGTGGTGACACGAGCCGTCCTCGTGATCGTCGTCGTGCCCGTCGCGCAGGAGCTCGTCGAGGCTCAGTTGATCGCCCGGAGCCGGAGGGGTCACCTCGCCGGTATCGAACAACAGAGCGGGGTCTATCCGCGAGTGCGAGGTTTCCACCATCGGCGCTCGCGGATTCAACTTACGAATTTCGGCCGTGAATCGCTCGCGTTCGGCGACCGGAACGCTGTCGATCTTGTTGACTACCACCAGGTCTGCCAGGCGGACATGTTGATCGAGCTCGGGATGTTCGCGGCGAACGGTGGAGAAATTGGCTCCGTCGACCAGGACCACCAGGCCGCCGTAGACGACAGACGGGTTCTCACTTCCGAGGACGAGTCGAATCATGTTCCGCGGCTCGGCAAGCCCGCTGGCCTCGATGACGATCACGTCGATCCCGGACTGCCGGTGCGCCAACTTGTTCAGCATCTCGTCCATGTCCGAGACGTCGACAGCGCAGCACAAACAGCCGTTGCTGAGAGAGACCATCGAATCGACCTGACCGGCGACCATCATCGAGTCGATGTTGACGGATCCGAAGTCGTTGACGATCACGCCGATGCGTACACCGTCGTTGTTACGCAGAAGATGGTTGAGCAGCGTCGTCTTGCCCGAACCGAGAAAGCCTGCGACGACTATTACGGGAATCTGCTTCTTCGCCACCACACAACCTTCCGAAACCACACGTACCGATCAGTGATCGTAGTGGAGTGTGGCTCCGGAAGGTTCACGCTGACAGCAGACTCACACCGTGCAGAGCGGACGGATGTCCGACGTGCCCTCGGTGGTCGGTGACGTCAGGATCGTGCATGCGTTGTATCCACGGGATTCGGCGACCCGGCGGATCTCACTCCAGCCTGCCGCGTCGATGACCGCCGACCGTGAGAGCACGAACCCGGAAAGCCTGAGCGGATCGCCCACCAGTGCCCATGAATAGTCGTCGGCAATGTAGGTGACGATGTAGTTGGGTGGGCCGTCCAAGCTTTCCTGTGAGGGCACCCCGGGGAAGCTCACATGCAACTGGGCACCCGTTGCTGGATCGGTAACTCGGGCATTCCCGACGATCTCGTTGGCTTGACCGGTCCACGTCGTACACGTGTTCTTCACGCTCACGTTCGACGAATCGACGATCCCGTAACTCGCCCGGGTGTCCTTCGCGCACGCGAGGTTGAAGGGCTGAGGAATCGCCGCCACCTGGTTCCATTCCCCTACGTAGCGCGCGACGTCCAGGTTCGCCACCGGCTGCAAGGGTTCCCAGAGTGGGCTCGCCTGCGCGGTTCCCGAAAACATCGTCGCTGCGGCGCACACTCCCGCAATCGCAATCGCACTTCGCCCCGACCACTTCATGTCACTGCTCCTCGTCTGTACAACGCTCGATCGGCATTGGTTCCTCAAGGCATTCGGAGCTGACGGACTGGAGGATGGGGCGGTATGTAAAACTACTTTTGGTTTGTTATGGACCTACTTCACAAACCTTATGTAGTCTTTGCTAAAAGATAGCTGAAAGTCGGACGGAGCTACTGTGATGAAGGTTGTCGACTTAGGTCTAGAACGCACTCGCTATGCAGTCATCGACGAGACGATCGAGTCGAGGTGGCGCCGAGTCACCTCTATGCAGCACGACGCCGTTGCCGTCGTGACTCCGCGCGACCGGATCACTTTCGCCGAACTCGAACTCCGGACCGACGCATTGGTCCGCGAACTTCGCCTACGTGGGTCACACGGGGCACGCCCGGTTGCGGTCGATCTCGAACCAACGGCCGAGTCGGTGCCCGCCATCCTCGCCACTCTGATTTCCGGTCGGCCCTTGGTCATGATCGACCCACAACTCCCCGAGGCCCGCCGAGCGCACATCATGAGCACCTCGGGTGCAGTCCCGCTGCAGTCGATACTCGACGAGTCTGCTGCGACGGGCTTCAGATTCGACAGCGCGTTGGAACCATCGAGTTCCGACCCTGCAATGATCGCGTTCACGTCAGGCACCAGCGGGGCGCCCAAGGGAGTCGTGTTGAGCCACTCCATGTGCCTGAACAAGGCCGACGAACTCGCCGCAGCAATCGACCTGCGACCCGATGATCACATCGGGAACCTGTTGCCCGTCAGTTTCGGAGCCGGAATCACGGCCCTGATCATGGGGCTCATGAACGGAGTCACGGTCTTCTGCTGGGATCCACGTATCGACGGCGTCTCGGGAATCGACGACTGGCTGATCGAGAATTCGATCACGACCACGCACTGTGCGCCGTCCTTTCTGCGGGCGTGGTCGGATCTCGATTGCGATGCAGCAAATGATGATTCGATCGGTTCCCTACGCGTCGTCGTAACGTACGGGGAAGCAGTTCACGGCGAGGACTACGCGCGCCATCGCAGTCACGGCTTCGCTCGCGTCACGTACGTCAACTGGCTGGCCACCACCGAGACCGGTGTCGTCGCGTACAACGCGTTCCCACCACATTCCGAACTACCCGTCGGAGTGGTACCGGCCGGACGTGCTCGCGACGGCAAGGACGTACAGATCGTCGATGTGAACGGCGTGCCTCTCCCCGACGGAGAGATCGGCGAGATTCAGGTTGTCTCGAGTGATCTTGCCGACGGATACCACGGCGACCCGGATCGCACGGCGGCACGATTCACGCGCCTGGGCGACGGAGTGAGCATCTACCGGACCGGTGACCGGGGCCGCATCGACGAACGCGGAGAACTGCAACTTCGGGGACGCGTCGACGACGCCGTCAAGATTCGGGGCTACCTGGTGGAACCGATGGAAGTCGAGTCGCATATTCGTCGAATTCCCGGCGTCGCTGATGTTTTCGTGGCCGTCGTCCTCGAGAACGATCGACCGGAGATTGTCGCCTACGTGGTCCTGACCAACACCGTGATGGCACGGTCGGGCGCCGAGATGCGGCGCGAACTGGCGACATATCTGCCGGCCTGGATGCTCCCCCGACATTTTGTTCTGATGCCGGCGTTGCCCCGCAACGAAAGAGGAAAGGTCGATCGAACAGCGCTGCCCTCCGTCGAGGTGCGGTCCACTTCACCGACTCTCGCCGGGCCCGCCGAATTGTGGTTGTCCTCGATCTGGGAGTCGATTCTCGGCATCGACTCCATCGACCGTGAGGACGACTTCTTCGAACTCGGCGGCGACTCGCTTGCTTCAACCGAAGTGGTGGCAAAGATTCACGACATGTTCCGGATCCGGATCACGGCGGCGGAGTTCGCGGCCGCCAGTACCGTCAAAGACCTTGCAGCGCTGGTAAATCGGCGCAGAATCGATCCCGATGATCGCGTCTGTCACAACACGATGGTTCCGCTGAAGCTCGAAGGGTCCGGGCGACCGCTGTTCATCATGAACGGAGCGGGGTGCCCATCGACGACGCTGTCCACCTTGTCGAAAGCGCTGCACACCGATCGGCCGGTTTACGCACTTCAGCCACACGGCTTCGAATCTCGCGGACTACCCGACCGGTCGGTGAAAGCAAGCGCCCGCCGTTTCATTTTCGAAATCAAGAAGATTCAGCCCACCGGGCCATACCTCCTCGCCGGATACTCGTACGGCGGCTACGTGGCGCTGGAAATGGCGGCACAGCTGTCCGAGTCAGGTGACACTGTCGAACACGTCACCGTTCTCGACACCAGAATCTCCACCGAGGCTGCCGCACGACTGGCTGGTCGAGCGGGCATCACTTTGGATCCGTCGATCGTCGACCTTGCACCACAACCATCCACCAATGCCCGCTGGAAGCCGACCAGACGCACCGTCGCGGCCATGTGGATCCGCACGCTGTTCGCCGGCATTCTGCAGTACCCGCCGGCCACCCAGTGGACCGTGTTCCTCTACATCGGAGGCCAGGCGCTCCGGAAGCATCGAATACGAGCATGCGCCGCGCCCGTCACCGTGATCCGTGGGGCCACCAACAACCGTGGACGCGAGATCTGGTCACTCATTGCCACGGGCTCACTGGATTTCGAGGACGTCGACGCGTGCCACGAAGACGTCGTCCGCCAACCGTACGTCCGCAAGACTGCGGCGATCATCGATCGAGTCTGTGATCGAGCGTGACCAGCGCTCCTCATGTCCAGCTGTAGAAGAAAGAGCGGCGCGGAGTGAGGGCCCAGTCGGTCGTCGACGAACACACTCGTTCCTTGACGAACGCACCCGCCCTGCCTGCGACGAACATGCCCGTTGCGTCGTCGACACGAGTGGTCCGCTGGAACACACCTCGCCGCCTCCCGAGACTGATGCACCGGCCTGCGAACTTCGGAGCCACCGGGCGCGGCGCGGAACCTTCGAGTCGATGCAGGATCGTCTCGGCCGCATGGACTCCCAAGGGAATCGCGGCCTGACAACTCATCCTCAGTAAAAGATCACCGACTGCGACCGCATCACCCGCACCGACGATGTTGGGGTGGGACGAGCATCCGAGTCGGTCGTCGACCTTCAGACGACCGAGACCGTCGACGGGAAGGCCACTTCGGCGCGCCAGATCGGGGACCCCGAATTCTGTCGCGAGAATCGTGCAATCTGCCTCCACCCGTGCGCCTCCCGCAAGCTCGCAGGACGAACCGTCGATCCGCGTCACCCGGGATTCGGTGACGATGTCGACCCCAAGATCGGTCAATGTTCTGAGAATTGCAGATCGCGCACGCTCTGACAGATCCGGGGCCACGATTCCTCCGGTCACCAAAGTGATTCGGCTGCTTCGCTGCTCAGCCAATTCTGCGGCAGTCTCGATTCCGGTGAGACCGCCGCCGACAACGCAGACCGTAGCCTTCCCGTCGAGTGTCGCCATTCTGGATTCGAGGCGAACCGCGTCCTCGAATTCGGAGACGCTGAACCCGTGCTCCGCCGCCCCGCCGATAGTGCTGGGTAACTGCCCACTTCCGACTGCGTAGACCAGATAGTCGTAGTCGAGCACACTGCCGTCGTCGAGGGTAAGCCTGCCGAGCCCCGCCTCGATCGTCGTCACCTCTCCGAAGACTTGGTGTGCCGCACGCGGTAGCGCCCTGTCGAACGAGACCGTCGCGTCGTAGCCGCCCGCGATCATCTGATGGAGCCGCTTCGCTGCCATGGCGCCCGCATATCCTGCACCGATCACCACCACGTGTGCGCGCACGATTCCCCATTCCGCCGCTGGTCTCCGTACCGAGATGCACGGGCCGATCAGGCCTCACAGCGGACAGTATTGCGCACGAAAACAACAAATGCTCTGCACCGATTGGTGCAGAGCATTTGCCTTGGGTGGAGCTAAGGGGACTCGAACCCCTGACCCCCACACTGCCAGTGTGGTGCGCTACCAGCTGCGCCATAGCCCCGTATTCAGTTCACTCTAACAGTCGAACTCGCAGCGGCTGTTCTGCTTTCCGCTTGCTGGAAGAAAGTTACACCACTTGACTCCTGGGCAACAAATCGCCTGGTCAGAGCGAAGCGGCCGCTCCTCGTCGGAGCGGCCGCTTCAGCTCAGGAGGAAAGCTTGGAAACCCAGTCGCTGCTGCCCGTGTCAACGATCTTGCCGTTCGCCACTACCGTGGGCGTCCCGTTCGACCCGACATCCTTGAGCGCCTGGCTGGCGGCTGCGGCATTGGCCGCGGCGGCTTCGACGTTGGTACCGGAAGAGATGCAGGTTGCCACGTCCTCGGATGCGCCCGCATCACGAGCGATCTGGGCGAGGTCGTCGTTGGTGTGGTCGCTGCTGCCGCCCTCGGCCGGCTGCGTGTCGGTCGCGAAAAGCTTGTTGTGGAATGCGGAGTACGCAATCGCGTCACCACCCTGAGCGACGCAGAGCAGAGCGGCGCCGGCCCGTGTGGAGTAGTCACCGCTGCCCGACGCCCGGTTGAGGAAGTTCAACATGTGGTACCGCACGGCGACGTCACCGTTGTCGACGGCGGCCGCGAGAGCCTGGCCACTGAGGTGTTCGAGAGCAGCACAGGCCGGGCACAGCGGATCCTCGAAGAGATCAATGGTTGTCGCGGCGGAGGGCTTGCCGAGCAGCACCACTCCGTTGTCCTGCACCGTGACGGCAACTTCGGAACTCTGCACGGAGCCGTAGCCGTCGTTCTGGGGCTTGTTCTTGCTGTTCGTCCACAAGACACCACCGATGACGAGGGCCGCGATCACGAGCACCGCGAGGCCACCGATGATGTAGGTGGAGCGGCTCGAGACCGGTTCCGGCGAGTATTTGTTCTTGCTGCTCTTGGTGCTCACGCTGATGCAGTCCTTCGTGCGTCGAAACGATTTACCGATTGCTTACCTTGCCACTGAAGACTGAGTATCCACTGAGAACGCCGCGCGTGATCCGGGCCCTAATGCGAGTGGCGAACGCGGGAACACGAGCAGCCAGACGGCAAGTGCCAAGAAGCCCAGGTCCCGGAGAATCTCCTTCGAATAGTCCCAAGCGCCGACGTCGGCTGCACCTCCGCCGCCGAAACATCCGCAGTCGATGGACAATCCCCTGGCCCACACCGAAATGATCACCGCAATGAGAACCGTGAGGATGACCACCGAGACTGCAGCGGATGCTCGCACCGCCAACCCGACGAGGATCAGCAGGCCCAGGACTATTTCGACCAGGGGAAGAGCCGTCGCCACCGGACCCACCAGTGACTCGGGCAATAGTTGATAGGCGCGCACCGCGATCTTCGTCTGAACGGGATCAAAGAACTTGAGTCCCCCGGAAATCAGCCAGACGGCCGCCAAACCCAATCGGGCCACAAGACTCACGATGCGAATTGCCACCCGATCGAGAGTACAGAATGCCCGGTCAGTCCAGGTTTGTCCGCGCAGGAGTATCCGTTAGCACCGTCACATCAGTCAGATCTTCTACAACGGATTCGACAGGCTTCGTTCGCGACGGGACGAACAGCCACCCCGTCGCCGACACGACAACGACGGCTCCCATCACTGCGAAGGCCGCCGAGTACGAAACATGTTGGGCGATCAGCCCGGCACAAATCGGCGCCACTACCCCACCGATGTCGGACATCATCTGGAATACCGCCAGGACGGGTCCACCTCGGGCCGTCGATCCGACAACATCGGCAACCGCGGCCTGCTGGGCCGGACTCATGAGGCCGGAGCCGACACCAGTCACTGCGGCAATGGCGAAGAACACCACGAGGTTGTCGGTGAATCCCATTGCGATGGTTCCCAGACCGCAGATGAGTAGGCCGCTCACGACAAAGGGCTTACGTCCGAAGCGGTCCGAGAGTCGTCCGGAGACGATCAACACCAACGCATTGCCGACGGCGAAGATCGTCAGGGCGTAGGCCGCAATCGAGGGGTCTCGGCCGAGGAACTCGACGACGAACAGGGGAACCATGGCAACGCGAACTCCGAAGATCACGCCACCGAAGGCGAGGTTCGATCCGAGCGCTGCCCGGTACACCGGAGACTGGAGGCCTTCTGTGAGAGTCATCGACTTCACATCGACAGCCTTGTCCGGTGACGCCAAATGAGATCCACGCAGGCTCACGAAGACAACGAGCGCGGCGATCACCAACGCAATTGCGTAGATGATGAACGGCATCCGCAGACCGAACTGCAACAGCGCACCGCCGACCAGCGGGCCGCCGATCGATCCCATGAGAAAGCTTGTCGCGTACAGACCCGACACGCGGCCGCGACTGTCCGGCGGTGACATGCGAATGATCAGCCCGAGAGCCGACACGGTGAACATGGTCGACCCGATGCCACCCAACGACCGGAACAGCAGAAGTTGCCAGTACTCCCCCGCGAAAGCGCACGCACCGGTCGAGACCGCGACGATGAGAAGGCCGACGATGTAGACCGGCCGCTCACCGAGTTTCTGTACCAAAGTGCCGCTCATCGGCGCGAACACCAATCGCATGAAAGCGAAAGACGAGATCACGATCGTGGCGGCGGTGACCGATACGTCGAAGCTGCGCGCGAACTGAGGTAGTGCCGGGGCGACCAACCCGAATCCGAGGGCGATGACGAAGCTGGCGGCGACCAGTACCCAAATTTCCTGTGGCAGCTTGGCTGCACGAGTTTTCATGTCGCCCGGAATTCTAGCCGGGCGACATGAGCGGTCCGCGGGCTAGTTCGCCTTCAAGACGCCGGACACCAAGTCCTTGGCCGCTGCCTGAACCTGAGCCAGATGATCGGCGCCCTTCATCGACTCGGCATAGATCTTGTACACGTCCTCCGTGCCGGACGGCCTCGCTGCAAACCATGCGTTCTCCGTCGTCACCTTGAGACCACCGATCGCCGCGCCGTTTCCGGGCGCGGCAGTCAGTGTCGCGGTGATCGGTTCACCCGCCAGCTCGGTTGCACTCACCTGGTCGGGAGACAGTTTTGCCAAGACTGCCTTCTGTGCGCGTGTCGCGGGCGCATCGATACGTGCGTACGCCGGGCTCCCGAACTTCTCGGCCAACGCGGCGTAGTGCGCTGACGGAGACTTTCCCGTCACCGCGGTGATTTCCGACGCGAGCAACGCAAGGATGATGCCGTCCTTGTCCGTCGTCCAGACGGAACCGTCGTGTCGGAGGAAGGACGCGCCGGCGCTTTCCTCGCCGCCGAATCCCACAGACCCGTCGAGCAATCCGGGAACGAACCACTTGAACCCGACCGGAACCTCGAGCAATTCGCGGCCCAGGCTGCTCACGACACGGTCGATCATCGAGGAACTCACGAGGGTCTTGCCGACCTTGGTATCTGCGCCCCAACCTGGCCGGTTCGCGAACAGGTACTCGATGGCAACGGCGAGATAGTGATTCGGGTTCATCAAACCGCCGTCGGGAGTGACGATGCCGTGGCGGTCGGAGTCCGCATCGTTTCCGGTCGCGATGTCGTAGCGATCCCGAATCCCGATCAGCGACGCCATCGCGTCGGGCGACGAGCAGTCCATGCGGATCTTGCCGTCCGTATCGAGCGTCATGAACCGCCAGGTCGGATCGACGAGAGGATTCACCACTTCGAGGTCGAGTCGGTGAGTTTCGGCAATCGCGCCCCAGTAGTCGACGCTTGCCCCGCCGAGGGGGTCTGCACCGATCGTGATTCCGGCATCGCGGATCGCGTCGAGGTTGAGGACACTGGGGAGGTCTTCGACGTAGTAGCGGAGGAAGTCGTAGCGTTCGACGCGGTCCAGCGCTTGTGCCGCCGTCACACGCCGTACCCCGGAAAGCCCCTTGCGCAGTAGCTCGTTCGCTCGATCGGCGATAACCGACGTCGCATCCGTGTCCGCGGGCCCGCCGTGCGGCGGGTTGTATTTGAAGCCACCGTCACGAGGCGGATTGTGTGACGGTGTCACGACGATGCCGTCGGCTTTGGCCTCCGGACCCGTCGAGTTGTATCGCAAGATCGCGTGACTGACAGCCGGGGTGGGAGTGTAGGCGTCGCGTGAATCGACGAGGACGACGACGTCGTTGGCAACCAGGACCTCCAAGGCCGACAGCCAGGCAGGCTCCGAGAGCGCATGTGTGTCCCGGCCGATGAACAGCGGGCCGTCGATTCCCTGCGAAGCGCGGTACTCGACGATCGCCTGGGTTGTCGCCAGGATATGAGCTTCGTTGAACGCCGAGTCGAGACTGGAACCGCGATGTCCTGAAGTGCCGAAAAGTACCTGCTGCATCGGGTTCTCGGGATCCGGAGTGCGCGTGTAATACGCGGTGACCAGATGAGGAACATTGATCAGATCCTCTGGCAGAGCCACTTGTCCTGCTCGTTCGTGCGCCACGAATCCCCCTCGGCCCGGTGGTCGACCACTGTGTCGACGCGACTGTGGACAATTGTCTACCCTGGCCGCGTGGCGTGCACGCTCGGCGCCGGATCCGTCAATCCGTGATCTGGATTCCCAACCACGCAGCGGACAGTCCCACGATCAGACTGAGGACGATGTAGATCAGAGAAAGCGCCGTCTGGCGCCTCTCGATCATCCCGACGTTCTCGGTCGCGAAGGTCGAATAGGTGGACAAGCCGCCGCAGAAGCCGGTCGCCAGAAGTGCGGCCATCTCGGTGGAAAGAGCTGCCCCGGTGAACAATCCAAGGAGGAAGCAGCCGATCACGTTCGCGGCGAACGTCGCAGCCGGAAATCCCTTGTACGCGGGCACATACCGCGCCAACAGGTACCGGCCACTCGCACCAGCGCCGCCGCCGAGCGCCACCAGGAGAACTGTCATGCCGACGCTCCGTCCCGCGCGCGGATCCAGCGTTCACCGAGCCCTTTGCCCAGTGCTGCAGCGAGGATCGCGGGAATCAACGTCCCGAGAACATAGAGAATCGATCGCCACGGACTCTCCGTCACGGCGTGAACCGCGAAGGACGAGAAGGTGGTGAAGCCGCCGCAGAAGCCCGTGCCGAGAAAGAGGTACCCAACCTTGTTGTGCACGAGCAGGGCCGCGAGAACACCGAGAACGAACGAGCCGACGACGTTGATGACCAGAGTCGTCCAGATGTGGGGAAAGAGCTCCCCCAGACCGTAGCGGCTGAGCGCGCCCAACCCTCCGCCGACGGCAACCGCGCATACCGCAGCCGGCAGTTTCAGATCACCCATGCTCTGGCCTCACCCGAAAGAGCCTACGTCCCGGAGCGGGCTTTCGGCGGGCGAGGAATGAAGTAACTTGTCCGCTGCTGATACTCGCGATAGCCCGGACGCTGTTCCATGTGTCGCTCGAGCAACCGCGCTCCGGTGGCGAAGACCAGGAAGTACGTCATGGCGATCGGTGAGAGGACGGTCAACACCCCCGGCCACACGGACGCCGAGACGAGGAAGATCCCCCACCAGACACACGCGTCGCCGAAATAGTTGGGATGCCGCGTCCATGCCCACAAACCTTGATCCATGACGTGGCCACGGCTGCCCGGATCGGATTTGAACTCCTCCATCTGTCGGTCGCCGACCGTCTCGAACGTGACGCCGACAATCCACAGCGCGATTCCGAGTACGACAAGAAGTCCGAAGCTGCCGTTCGACACTGCTGCGACCTGGATCGGCAGGGAGACGAACCACAACGAAATCCCCTGCGTGAGATAGATCTTGCGGATCGCATACAGCGTTCGATTACCCGTCGCTCGTCCGAGCATTTCTTCGTACCGCGGGTCTTCACCTTTGCCACGCGATCGAATCGCCATGTGCGTCGCCAACCGCAGACCCCAGATCGCCACGAGCGCAAGCATCAGCAACCGGCGCCAGAGGTCGCCGGTTCCCACTATCGCGGACACGAGCGCGATCAGAACGAAGCCGGCGCCCCACGACACGTCGACAACGTTGTGGCGCCCGATCCGTACACCGATCGTGGCTGTCACCGCCATTCCGACGGCGATCGCCAGCAGACTCGTGAGTGTGACCACTCCGAACGCGCCCCAGTCGAATCCGTTCATCGCCGCGACACCCACTGCGGCCGTACCGGTTCCATACCCGATCGACCATCACCGTGCGGCCGGACCGACAGAATCTGATCGACGCCCATCCTACCGTCCCGAAATGCCATTCCTCCGCCGACGAGGTAGAGACGCCACACCCGAGCGACTTCGACACCTACGAGTTCCACGACGCGATCCCAGTTCGATTCGAAGGTCTCGATCCACGCGTCGACGGTCCGCACGTAGTGCTCACGCAGGGCGTGGACGTCCCGCACTTCGAGTCCACCTTCCTCGATCATCGCAACAGTGCGACCGACGGGCCGCATGTACATGTCCGGCGCGATGAACGACTCGATGAACGGACCTCCCCCGGGGTGCGGGCCAGTGCGGGACATCTGCTGAATCAGCACACGGCCACCGGCAATAACATTGTCGTGGAGCGCTTTCACGTAGGTCGGATAGTTGTCCTCACCGACATGCTCACCCATCTCGATGGAAGCGACCGCATCGAAGGGACCGTCTGGAATCTCTCGATAATCTTGGAGGCGAATCTCGACCCAGTCTTCCAAACCGAGCGCGCGGACCTTCGCGTCGACAAAAGCCTTCTGCTCCGCCGAGATCGTGATTCCGACAACCCTGGCGCCGTACTCCCGCGCTGCATGCAGGCTGAGCGAGCCCCAACCACAGCCGACATCGAGAAACCGCAAGCCTCGCGCTCGATCGAGACCGACCTTGCGGCACACCAGGTCCAGCTTGTCTGTCTGTGAGTCTTCGAGCGTGTAGTCCGGTGCATCGGAAGTCCAATAGCCCGAGGAGTACGCCATGTTCTCATCGAGGATCAATTGGTAGAAATCGTTCGACAAATCGTAGTGGTGCCCGATTGCCTCGCGGTCGCGGGCGAGGCTGTGCAGGCGCCCCTTCACCTGAGCCTGCGACGCCGGCGGAGCCAAAGGTCTCCCGAAAGCACCGAAGGATCGCGCAGCCTTGACCGCGGCCAAGACGAGCGACGGTGTCGGGGTAATCGACCCGAGCCCCCGCTCGGCAGACACCTTCCACACGTGTGTGAGTGCATCGCCTAGATCGCCCTCGACGTCGAGTTCACCAAGAACATACGCCTGCGCAGCCCCCAACTCGCCGGGATTCCAGAGCAAGCGTCGCAAAACGTTCGGGCTGTAGAGCGTCACTTTCGGAGCATCTTCCGGACCTGCTGTGCTGCCGTCCCAGGCAGTCAATCTCACCGGAAGTTCGCCGCCGACAAGTGGACTGAGGATGTCCGAGAGACGGCCCGCAACGCCGGTACCTTGTATCGTTCGATCCATTGTGGCAGTCATCGCTGGTTCCTCCGATCGAGAACAATTTGCTGGACGTCGAGATACCCCGACCGAAACCCCGCCTCGGAGTAGCAGAGATAGAAATGCCACATGCGCGCGAACACTGCGTCGAACCCGAGCGCGGACGCCTCGTCGGTGCGAGCGCTGAATCGCTCGTCCCACAGTCGCAACGTCTGCGCGTAGTGATCGCCCATCGACATCCGCTCACGCACCCGCAGGGTTGTCATGCGCTCGGTGACGTCCTCGATCGCCCGCACCGACGGGAGAAATCCGCCGGGGAAGATGTACTTGTGCACCCAGGTGTAGGTGTTGCGGGTCGCGAGCATTCGATCGTGCGGCATCGTGATGGCTTGGATCGCCGCGCGCCCACCCGGCGCCAGCAGGGCGTCGATCGTCTGGAAGTAGCTTCCCCAGTACTGGTGGCCGACGGCCTCGATCATCTCGACCGACACAACGGCGTCGTACTCCCCCTGTACCTGCCGATAGTCGAGAAGGTCGACCTGAACGCGATCTGCCAGTCCCGCAGCGCTTATCCGCTTCGCTGCCAATTCCTGCTGTTCGACCGAAAGTGTCACCGAGCGCACCGTCGCTCCCCGTTGGGCAGCTCGGATCGCCAATTCTCCCCAGCCTGTGCCGATTTCGAGCACTCGCGAACCGGGTCCGACACCTGCGCCATCCAGCAGTCGATCGATCTTCCGATGCTGCGCCGCTGCGAACACGTCCCACGACGGGGTCGCTCCTACCGACAGATCCTCGAAGAGGGCACTGGAATACGTCATGGTGTCGTCGAGGAACAGTTCGAACATCTCGTTCGAGAGGTCGTAGTGCCGGGAGATGTTCGAGCGCGTGTTCTGCGTCGAATTCCGTTCACTGCGAGGCTGCTTCGGAATGTAGAGGCCTCGTAGCCGCTGCAGGAAGTCGGGAATGAGCGTCGCCACGCGGGAGGCGAAGACTTCCAGGACCGCAGTGAGGTCGGATGCTTCCCAATCGCCCGCCATGTAAGACTCGCCGAATCCGATCAAACCACTGTCCCCCACACGAGCAGCGAAGTCGTCTGGGCGGTGAATGACCATCAACGGCGAATCGGGGCTACCGCCACCGGAGAACTCACCGTTGGGCATCTGGACACGCAGCGGCAAACGCGCGACCGCCTTGTGAAACAGGGCGCGGGCAACCGGTGATGCAACCCGCACTTTGAGCCCGCTCGGCACGGTGGCGACGCCCGGCCACCGCTCGGTTTCGATCGTGTGAGCGGAAGGTTCGGTGCCGAGAGTGGTTGTGGTCATTGCACTGCCTCCTGCGGGTGATGTTGCGGTCGGGGAACGATGGGTAAGCGCCTGGCCCACAGCCGGATTCCTTGAAATCTGATCTGCGCGGCGACTCGGAGCGGAGCCAGCGGGATGGCGAGCGCACTGCGCACGATCTCGCGCGTCGTCGCCGGCACACAACGACCGGACACCGTGGCCACGAAGGGCGCCTTGCCGTCACGGGCCAGAACTATCGAGAGCGCGAGCGCGGTGTCGGGTAGCGGAAGTCGCATCCGGTACTCGCCGTCCAGATCGTTGAATGGAGACACGTAGAACTCTTTGGACGTGCGAACCGCGCCACGTTCGTCGGTTTCGAGCAGGTAGCAGTGCCGCTCGCCGTAGGTGTTGTGAACCTCGGCAACGACGCACCGCTGACTGCCGTCGTCGTTCAGACACCAGAACACACTCAGCGGGTTGAACACATGGCCGAACACACGCGCGTTCGCAAGCATGAGGATGCGACCGCCGGCGAACTCCAATCCGTTGGTTGCCAGAAAAGTCTCGACGTTGGCACGAATCGATCGAGTGGGGTCGCCGAGGTGATCCCCGGCGTCGAACTTCGCCAAGGGCCGCAAAGCCTTCGGAAGCTCGGGCAAATCGTCGACGTCGACGAGCCAACTGTAGCTTCGGTACTCGAACTCGTTGTGCAACGGCTCCGTTCGTACGTGCCGAATGCTCGTATGAACGATGGACGGCGTGATGGGTGCGGTCACGGCCACCGACCTCCGACGCGTTCGGCGGCGCGCAGGCCAGAGAGTGCACCGTCCTCGTGGAAGCCCCATCCGTGGTACGCACCGGCAAACGCGAGCACGTCCGAGTCCAACTCGGGAAGCCGCGCTTGAGCGGCGACGGAGGTGGGTGTGTACTGCGGATGCTCGTAGGTCATCTGATCGATCACCGAGTCCGGGGCCACCATTTCGTCTCCCCCCAACGTCACCAGGTAGCGCCGGCCGGTCTCCGGCAGCCGCTGCAACCTCGTCATGTCGTAGCTGACCAGAACGTGATCCGGCTTCGCGTTGCATTCAGGGATGTAGTAGTTCCACGACGCGCGCGCATTGGTGTTGCCGGGCAGCACATTTTCGTCCGTGTGAAGTTGGGTGTGGTTGACGGAGTACGGCATTGCACCGAGGACCTGGGATTCGACAGGCGTCGGATCCGCCAAAATCTTCAGCGCTTGCTGCGGATGCGTTGCGACCACGGCTGCGTCGAAGGTCTGGATCTGGTCGTCGCCGTCACGAATGTCGACGCGATCATCGAACCGGTGGATTGCGCGCACCGGCGTGTTGAGGCGGATATCCCCGATACTTTTGGCGACGAGACGAACGTATTCGCCCGATCCACCGGTGACTGTTCGCCAGGTCGGCGATCCAGTGACGCTCAGCATTCCGTGGTGATCGAGGAACGAGAACAGGTACCGCGCGGGATATTTCAGGGCCGAGCCGGGATCACACGACCAGACTGCCGACACGAGCGGAGTCATGAAGTGAGCGGTGAAGTAGTCGGAGAACCGGCCGCTGCACAGAAACACCCCCAGTGTCTGGTCGGGTGCCGACGGATCCGTGTTGTCGAGCAGGGCTCGGGCACGGCGATGGAAGCGCTTGACCTCCATCAACATCGACAGAAAGCTGCCGTTGACAAGGAGCCCCGGCGTCGGGAGAACGCCGCGCAACCCTTGGCCTCCCGAGTACTCGAGCCCGCACCCCCCACACCTGACCGACATACTCATGTCGGATTCCTGCGTAGGCACATCGAGTTCTGCGAACAATCGCAACAATGTCGGATAGGTGCGATCGTTGTGGACGATGAACCCCGTGTCGATGGCGAGGCTTCGCCCTTCCGGGTCGGTGACCGAATGGGTGTCCGCGTGCCCGCCGAGCCGTGAATCCGCTTCGTAGAGGGTGACGTCACTGTCCTTACTGAGCACCCACGCCGCTGTCAGACCTGCGACACCACTACCGACGACGGCCACCTTGCGCTTGTCGGAACTCATCGTCGTTCTCCCATCTTTGTTGCGGCTACCCCGCGACTCATTCCTGCGATTGCATCCGCGACGAGGCGATGCCAAGTCGCCGCCCGACGGAGCATGAAGTGGCCTGCGCCGTCGATGCCGATCCATTCAGCGCTCTTACCCGACGCCTGCAGTTCGTCGACCTTTCGCCGCGACACCTCCGGATCGGTCCAGGAGTCAGCCGTGCCGTGAAGGACTGACAGTGGTGTGTCCGAACGCAGATTCACCGACGTTCCATCGGGCCACCACGGCGCCAGCGCGACCACACCGACCACCGCCGGATCGCCACATAGTTCGGCGGCGACCCGTCCGCCCATCGAGTGCCCCAGCAGGATCACCTGAGCTTGTGAATTACGTTTCGTTATCGCGTCGAGTGCGGCGCGGGCGTCGGCGACCGGACTGCGCTCGGCACCGTTCCAACCCCGAACTCGATAGCGAGCCTGCACCGCTTTGACACCGGAGAGGCGAAGCTGAGCGGTGAACGGGCACATCCGAAGGTTGGACAGATGCCAGGCGCGAGCCGGGCGATGGCTCGATACCTTTCCTCCAGGCAGCACTAGCACCACCAGGTGCTGGTCACCGTCCTGCTGTTGCCGTCGGTTGGGCGTCATACACGGCATTCGGAGCCGAAAACCATTTGGATGGGGTTCGTAGAATTTCTTTTGTGAATCGTGAAGCACTCGTCGGCGATGTCCTCGACGCCATGGACGCCAACTTGGTATCCCATGCCTGCCACCTGCATGAACACTTGCCGACGGGATCGGTCACGGTCTCTGCAGATGTTGTCGTCGCAGACAGCGGCCTCACCGACGACACGTTCAACATCATCGCTGGTGCGCGCTTCGCTGTACCTGCTGCTGAAGGCCCGGAAGAAGACCGACGACTACTCGACGTACTCGCGTGGCTTCGAGCAACCGGTCGTCCGTTCTCCTGGTGGACAGGTCCGCGCGACAAGCCCTCTGACCTCGGCGCTCGCTTGTCAGCCGTCGGCTGCGTGCGCTCCGAGGAAGAAAGAGCGATGACGGCAGACTTGAACGTCGTCCCACGCCCAACGCCTGTCTCAGAACTGTGCGTTCAGCGAGTGACGACTCGTTCGCAGCTCGCCGACTACGCCGCCGTGATGGCCGCCAATTGGTCGCCGCCCTCAACCGCAGTAATACGTTTCTTCGAAGACACCGCCGATGACATCCTCGATGAGCGCTCGCGGAGTTCGTTTGTCGTGGGATACGCGAACTCCCAGCCTGTCGCCGGAGCCGAGGTCCATTTTGCCGCCGACGTCGCCGGACTGTATGGGGTCGTCACACTCGAAACGGCGCGCCGACGCGGATTCGGCTCGGCGGTCACCCTTGCCGCACTCGACATCGCCCGCGAGCGAGGTGCCCGAACCGCTGTACTTCAGGCGTCCAGCGACGGCGCACAGCTCTATCGAAACGTCGGCTTCGAGGATGTCGGTACCTACGCCGAGTACTCGATCGGCAGCGGTTAGACGTCCCCGCGGGGACGCTTTCCGTCCTCATCCACGGATGTGTGTCGGTACTGGCATCTATCATCGAACGTACATTCGAAACATTGTCGGACACGCGCCGGGGAGCAACGATGAACGCAGAACTGACCGATACCGCAGAACTGACCGATACCGCAGCACTGATCAATGAAGAAACGCAGGGTTCCACCCGAAGCGACGTAGAGCAACTCGGCTCCGAAATCTGCGCTCTCGCCGGCCAGATCGCGGCGGCCACGGCTCGATTCCTCACCCTCCTGTCGAAGTTCGACGAAGACCGCGGCTGGGCCGGCCCTGGACTGCATTCATGCGCCCACTGGCTGTCGTGGAAATGTGGAATGAGCCTGCACACCGGCAGGGAATATGTTCGCGTCGCCAAAGCGCTCCGACCTTTGCCCGAGATGCGGAAGGCCTTCGAGCAAGGCCGGCTGTCCTACTCGAAGGTTCGCGCACTCACCCGGGTCACCACGCCGTCAAACGAAAAGCAGATGGTTCGGTTCGGATGCGAGGCGCCCGCAGCCCAGATCGATCGTCTCGCCGCAGGTCTGCGTAAAGCAACCGACAATGAATCTGGCAAAAGCAAAGCGCCCGAACATCTTCAGGTCCGCTGGCATTGGGACTCGGATACGGGCGAGTTTGTCATCAAAGGACGCCTGCCCGCACAGGACGGCGCCCGAATCCTCGCAGCATTGGCGGTGGCGGAACGTGAACGCACCCGAACCGCTGCCATCCGCCCTGTCGACGAGAAGGCTACAAAGAACCCGGCCGGAAATATCGGACCAGGACTCGTCGCGATGGCAGAGCTCGCCACCGCCGCAGTCACAGACCGCACGTCCAAGGCCGCCGCGAACGAAGTTGTGTTCTTCCACGAAGCGAACACCGTCCGTGTACCGAGTGGACCCGCGCTCCCCCAAAGTGCCGCCGAGGAAGTGCTCTGCAACGCGAAACTTCGCCTGGGAACGACAAAGGAGGGATGCGTTTTGAATCTGGGCCGAAGGACCCGCGTCGTCAGCGCCAAACAAATGCTGGCATTGAATTACCGCGACGGATCTTGCCGCACACCGGGTTGCGGGCGGACTCGCTTCTTACACGCACATCACGTGAAATTCTGGGGACGCGGCGGAAATACGGACTTGGACAATCTGATCATGCTGTGCGGCACCTGCCACCGCGCGCTGCATGACGGCCAGTTCACAATCACTGCTCTCGGCGAGCAGAAGTTCGAGTTCCTTTACGCCAATGGTGACGTCATCGACCCAGCACCACCGACCGAGGGATTCGCTGATGGCCTACTGCGCGGAGACATACCCGACGACGCGATCATCCCAAGATGGGACGGCGAGCCCCTTCACCTCGATCACGCGGTCAGCGTCATCCTCGACGGTTGGGCCGCCTGAGGAAACATTGGTCTAGTCCAATCTGAACCTGCCGTGAACAACAGGACAACCCTCACATCCAGGTAGTGCAATTGGTCTAGTCCTATCGCAAGATGCTTAGCGTGACCAAGAAAATCGCACGCACCTCAGCCGCCATCACACTCCTCCTCGCCGGCGCGGTAGCAGCCGGAACTGCAACCGCTGCAGCAATTCCCGGATCATCCGACCTCAATCCGTCGGCCGCCGAGAAGACAGTTGTCATCGGCCTCGACGGCACCATGCTCAGCCACATCAAGACCGCCGACGCTCCCCGCCTCCAGAAGCTGATCGCCGAAGGAACCAGCGGAGAATCTTCCATCCTCGGCCACACCACCATCTCCGGACCGTCGTGGTCGACCATCCTGACCGGAGTCTGGGATACCAAGCACGGAGTCAAGGACAACACGTACGCGGGTGCCCGCTTCGACCTCTACCCGAGCGTCTTCACCCGACTGGAAACAGCAAAGCCCTCCCTCCTCACCGAATCGATCTCCACCTGGGGCGGCATCGACAACATCGCCTCCAGTGGGACACCGAAAGCCGACGTTGTCGTCACCACGGCCGATGCAGGTTCCGGAGCGGCCACCGACGCTGCGACGGCAGACGCCGTCGCCCGCGACATCACAGACAAGGGACCTGACCTGATCTTCACCCAACTCGATCAGGTGGACGGCGCGGGACATAGCGGCGGCACCAACGGCGCTGCGTACGAAGAGTCCATCGCCTCGGTCGATGCTCAGGTGGGCAAGATTGTCGATGCCGTCGATCAGCGCGCAACAAAGACCGGTGAGAAGTGGACCGTACTGGTCACTGCGGATCACGGGCACAAGCCCGCCGGTGGGCACGGCGGTCAGACACCCGCGGAAGCAACGACATTCGTCATAGCACGCGGCTCGGGATACGCGGCCGGTCAGAACACAGACTCGTACACGATCGCTGACATCACCCCGACAATCCTCCAGAGCCTGGGCGTTGCATTGCCTGCCGATCTGGACGGCAAGCCGCTGGCCAAGGAAGCTCCCGGCTTCGTCGGCTCGGTCGACCTGGGATTCTTCGGCTCCTGATCGCAAGAAGGCCCGGGCCACACAGCAGAGTGCCGCAGCAAGACAGCAGCAAAAAGGCAGCAAAAAGGTCGGGCCGGAGAGCGTGTGCTCTCCGGCCCGACCTGTTGTGGAGCTGCCGGGAATTGAACCCGGGTCCTACGTTGAATCGCTAGGGCTTCTCCGTGTGCAGTTCGCTAAGTCTCTACTTGGATCTCCCAGTCTCGCGAACAAGCCAGGATGACGATCCCAGTCACTGTTTGATGTCCCATTCGACTCCGTGACCGAGCCGAACAGTAAAGCCCTCTAGCTGATGCCAGGAACCGGGTCGAGGGCAACCCCGGGCTGACAGACACGCTTCGCTACTTAGGCAGCGAGAGCGTAGTCGCGCTGATTGGAATCGGCGCTTATAGGTTTGCAGCGACGCTTACGGTGGTCTCTTGCCTGCACCGACACGCTTCCCCTAACTCAACACACGCAGTCGAAACCGTTCAGCCCCGTGTGTGCCCCGCGTCTTTCGTGGGGCTATTCACTATAACGCGCCGAAGTTCGGAAGTCATACCAATTAATCGGCGGCACTTTCCGTGTCCTTCGGCCCAGCCGTTTCCTGCACTGCACCCGCTTCCTGCACTGCACCCGTTTCCTGCACCGCAGCCATCTCACGCTCGGCGGCACCGGTGATGTTGGTGATCATCCCCTGGAAGACGACTCCGTGGAAAGGCAGGATCGAATACCAGTACGCCCGACCCGCGAGCCCGCGAGGGAAGAAGACCGCGCGTTGATCGAGGTGGGAACCCACCGGCCGTCCGTCGGCACCGGCTGGGCCTTCTGATACTCGCAACTCCAACCATGCTCCGCCCGGGACCTTCATCTCGGCGCGCAATCGGAGCAACTTGCCTCGATCGATTTCTTCGACCCTCCAAAAGTCCAGGGCTTCGCCCGTGTTGAGCCGGCGTGGATCCCGCCTGCCCCGGCGCAGTCCGACACCACCGACCGCGCGGTCCATCCACCCCCGAATGGCCCACGCCAAAGGGAATGAATACCAACCGTTCTCGCCGCCGATCGACTCGACCACCGACCAGAGGGTTTTCGGATCCGCCGCGCAGTCACGTTCGCGATGATCGACGTAGACCGCTTCGCCGGCCCAATCCGGGTCGGATGGAAGAGGATCGGATGGAGCGCCCGCGATCGTTGCACCGGACCACGCCGTCTCCACCTCACCGGTGTCGATCTTTCGAAGTGCCAGTCGCACCGCTTCTCGATACGGCGTGAGGCCCTCGGCGGGAGGCGGGATGAAGCCGTCGATGTCGTGGTTGTGCATCACCGCGTCGTTCTGCAGGGATTCGATCAGGGGCATCGCCAAACCTCGTGGGATCGGCGTGACCAATCCCACCCAGTGACCTGCCAGACGCGGGGTGAGGACGGGCAGGACGAGGATGCGTCGGCGTACCAATCCAGCGACGTCGGCGTAGGTGTTCATCATTTCGCCGTACTGCATGACATCCGGCCCACCGATGTCGAAGGCGCGGTTGACCTCCGGCGTCGTCGCCGCGGCTGCAATCAAATAGTGGAGTACGTCACGCACCGCGATCGGCTGAATGTTGTTGTGCACCCACTTGGGTGTGGTCATCACCGGAAGCCGATTGGTCAAGTGGCGCACCATTTCGAAGGACGCCGAACCCGATCCGATCACCACTCCAGCTTGGAACACAACCGCCGGAACCTCGGAGTCGAGCAGGATCCGACCGACTTCGAGCCGGGACTGCAAGTGAGTCGACAACTCTCGGTCGGAGGGATGAAGCCCGCCCAGGTAGACGATCCGTCGCACCCCCGCATCGCGGGCAGCGGCGGCGACGTTCTCCGCGCTTCGCTTGTCGATATCCGAGAACGACCCTCCCCCACCCATGGCGTGAACGAGGTAGTAGACCACGTCGATATCGTCGAAAACACCTGAGAGGGTGGCACTGTCGGTCAGATCCCCGCGCTTGATCTCCACCGAATCGTGCCAGGGAACATCGCGTAGTTTCTCCGGGCTGCGCACCACCACTCGAACTCGATGACCCTCTTCGACCAGGCGAGGGGCAAGACGTCCGCCGATGTATCCGGTCGCACCCGTGATCAACACTCTCACTGCGTCCATCACCCCACGCTACGCACAATTCAACTGCGAAGCGCGAGTGCAACCTCGAGGTCGTCGTTGGTCAACATCATGTTGATCCCCGCTCCGGCCTTCGCCCCGGCGGCTGCGGCCATGATGACCTGGGCACCCGGGTCCACGACATTGCCCGCAGCGAACACGCCGGGCACGCTTGTGGCCCCCATCATGTCGACTGTGACGAAATCGCCCATCATCGTCTCGGCGCGCTGCGCACCGAATGCGCGCAAGATCGCATCGTTGGGGTCCATCGTGAGGGCGCCACCGACAAAGACCGCCGAACGCGCGACCACACTGCCGTCGGCCAACCGCACGCCCACCAACCGATCATCCTCGACGACGGGACCGGCAACCTCACCCTCGACGATCGAAATACCGCGAGCCGCAAGCTTTTCCCGATCTTCGGAACTCAGTTCGGTGATGCGATGAAGGAAGAGAACCACGTCATCGGACCACTGGCGAACCATGAGCGCCTGGTGCATCGCAAATTCCGCGCTCCTGGCGATCACGCCGAGCGGCTGATCACGCACGCCATACCCGTGGCAGTACGGGCAGTGCAACACATCGCGTCCCCAACGCTCGCCGAAGACTTCGAGTTCTACCGGTAGGCGGTCCGTCAGACCCGTCGAAACAAGCACCTTGCGCACCTGAATCTTGCTGCCGTCAGCCAGTTCTACCGAGAATTTCTCGCCGTCCCGTGTCACGGAGACAACGGTGCCGTCATGGAACTCGCCGCCGAATTTGCGGACCTCACCTCGGCCGATGGTCAACAATTCTGCCGGGTTCATGCCGTCACGGGAGAGGAATCCGTTCATGTGGTCGGCGGCCGCGTTCCGTGGCGATCCGTTGTCGAAGACGATCACGGACCTGCGTGCCTGACCGAGAATGAGTGCGGCGTTGAGGCCTGCCGCACCGGCTCCGATTACTGCTACGTCGAATGAGTTCTGCGTCATGAATCCAGAATGACAAGAGAACGCAGTCTTGACAAACACTGTTGCCACTTTGGCAAAATGAGTGCATGACCGAAACATCGTTCGAAGCCGTACTAGCCGGCATCGGCCCTCGCCTACGTGCGTTGCGCCAACAGTCCGACATGACCCTGGCCGATTTGTCGGAGACCACCGACATCAGCGTCAGCACACTGTCGAGACTCGAATCCGGTACTCGCCGAGCCAACTTGGAGTTGCTGCTGCCGATTGCCAAGGCACACGGCGTCCCGTTGGACGACCTGGTGAACAGCAAGATCAAGGACCCCCGCGTTCGAGAAGAACCTCGAACGGTCGGATGTATGACGGTCATTCCGCTGACCAGTCAACCCGGCAATCTGCAGGCCTACAAGATGATCATCTCGCCCACCGACGACGATCGCGAACCGGGATCCCACGAGGGCTACGAGTGGGTCTACGTTCTGTCCGGGCGCATCCGACTCCAACTCGGCGATCGGGATTTCGTCATGGGCGCAGGCGAGGCCGCCGAGTTCGACACGCACATCCCGCACCGCATCAGTGCTGCCGACGGCCGGCCGGCCGAGGCGATCAGCCTCTTCGGAAAACAAGGCGAGCGGGTTCACCTACGCGCAGCGCCGGCCGACAGACGCGGCTGAAACGCTAGGATTGAAAACGCTGAAACTCGAAAAAATCTAGGCGCCCGCGACGGCAATCATGCCGACTGCCGCCAGCGCCAACAGCATTCCCGCTTGTTGCACGCGGCTTACCCGCTCGCCCAGCATCACCATGGCGAGCAGAACCGTCGCAGCCGGATACAGCGAACCGATCACGCTGACCAGTGAGAGCATTCCGCCTTGGAAGGCGTAGATCATCGTCCCGTTCGCGACGACGTCGAGGACGCTGACGTACACCGCGAGCTTGAGTGGCTCGCCTCGTGGGAGAACGAAGTGACCGGCCGCCAGCGCGACCAACCACACCACGACGGTCGCGGCGCCTCGAGATACGGCCAACGCCCACAGCCCGCTGCCCTCGCCGATCTGGTGAAGTGCGATGAACGAGAGCGCAAATGCGCCACCGCTTCCGACGGTCAGAAGAGCCACTTGTCTGGTGAAGCGGAGGGTGATTCCGCCGGCAACCTCACCCGCGGTGTCGTCAGGCGACTCGCGGCTGACCAGGACGACGGCGACCAGCGCGACGGCAATACCGAGGTACGCGATCAACCCCGGCCGCTCACCGAAAGCGAAGCCGACGAGCACCGGAATGCCCGCCACCAGAACAGCTGTCAGCGGCGAGACCACCGACATGGGGCCGGTTGCCAGCGCGAGATAGAACCACCAGACCGCCAGACCACTCGTGACGCCCGCGATCGCACCCCAGATCAGACCGTTCGGCGTCAGCGTCCCGGATACGAAAGGTGCTGCGATCAGTACGATGACGAGCGAGAGTGGATACGAGACGATCACCACACGCAGTGCGGCAACTCGTCGTGACGCAACTCCCCCGACGAAGTCGCTGACTCCGTAGGCAACTGCCGCCACGAGGGCAAGCAGGATGGAGGTCAGCGCATGCCCTTGATACGACGACCGAGCTCGCGGGTCACCTCGCGCTCGGCGGTGCGCTTGGCCATGTCCTGGCGCTTGTCGTAGTCCTGCTTACCCTTTGCCAGTGCGAGTTCGACCTTGACCTTGCCGTCGTTGAAGTACATCGACAGCGGGACCAGCGTCTGATTTCCCTCGCGGGTCTTGCCGACGAGGTGCTCGATCTCACGCTTGTGCAGCAGGAGCTTTCGGGTACGACGTGGCGAATGGTTGTTCCACGTGCCTTGCGTGTACTCCGGAATGTGCAACGAGCGCAACCACACTTCGCCGTTGTCCACCGTGGCGAACGCGTCGACGAGCGACGCCTTGCCTTCACGCAGACTCTTGACCTCGGTCCCGACGAGAGCGATGCCGGCCTCGTAGGTGTCGATGATCGTGTAGTTGTGGCGTGCTTTGCGATTGGTCGCAATGACCTTGCGGCCCTTTTCCTTCACTGTCCGGGCCTCTCAGTCCGCTGTCTTGCTGTCGAATGGTTCTTGCTGTTCCAGCATAGAAGCTCGTGCAAACCGATTATTCGCGGACGTACAGACGCAGCGTCACGTACGCCGTCACCGCGGCCATTCCGACACCGGCAAGTACGAGGATCGGCGAGACGAACAGCACGTCACTGTTGGATATCCGCGCCACGATGTTTGCTTCGTAGACGTCGGACAGGACCCCGTCGATGAAGACGTTCTTCGCCGTGAACAGCCCGGCAATGGCGAGCACCGCACCGATCAAGGCCGCCACGACGGCTTCGAGGAGGAACGGAAGCTGGGTGTACCAACGCGTCGCGCCGACCAACCGCATGATGTTGACCTCGGTACGACGCGTGAACGCGGCGATCTGGACCATGTTGGCGATGAGCAGGATGGCCGCTATCGCCTGGACGATCGCGATCGCGAACGCTGCGTTGCGCACTCCACCGAGCACGCTGAACAGTCGGTCCACCAACTCGCGCTGATTGAGCACACTCTCGACGCCGGGCCTCGAACCGAAGGTGTCGTTGATGACGCCGAACCGCTCCGGGTCACTGAGCTTGACCTTGAACGACGCCGGGAAGCTGTCCGGGCTCACCAGGGCTGCCAGTTCGGGCTGGTCCTTGAAGACGCGCTCGGTGGCGTCCTTCACGGCGTCTTCGCGGTTGAGGTACTGAACCGCGACGACGGACGGAGTCTGCTCGAGTTCCTTGCGCAACGAACTGCAGATCTCCTGCTCGCAACCGGGATCGGCCGAAGAGATGTCGTCGGTCAGGAAGATCTGCACCTCGACTCGTTCGAGGAAGATCTGCTGGGTCTTGCCTGCCATCTGCACGACCAGCAGACCACCGCCGAAGAGTCCGAGGGAGATCGCCGTCGTCAAGATCATGGCGATGGTCATCGTGATGTTGCGGCGTAGGCCGGTCAGGACTTCGCTGAAAATAAAGCTGGCGCGCATCGGGGAATCCGATTCCTTTTCGAGAGGCCGGTTGTTTCACGACAACCGGTGGGCGTACGGGACGTGTGGTCGTAGTCGGCGCTACCTGCCGACGCCGTACACACCCCGCGCTTCGTCTCTGGTCACCTTGCCGAGATCGAGTTCGATGACGCGTCGACGCATGGAGTCGACGATGTGGTGATCGTGGGTCGCCATCACGACGGTGGTGCCGGTGCGGTTGATCCGTTCGAGCAGCAGCATGATGTCCTGGCTCGTTTCGGGGTCCAGGTTGCCGGTGGGCTCGTCGGCGAGCAGCACGAGAGGGCGGTTCACGAATGCGCGGGCGATGGCGACGCGCTGCTGCTCACCGCCGGAAAGTTCGGTGGGCAGTCGATCGGCTTTGCCGGCCAGACCGACCATGTCGAGAACCTCGGGCACAGTGCGCGCGATGACGTTGCGGGGCTTGCCGATGACTTCCAACGCAAAGGCCACGTTCTCGGAGACCGTCTTCTGCTGAAGCAAGCGGAAGTCCTGGAACACACAGCCCATGCTCTGGCGAAGCTTCGGCACGCGGCGGGCCGCCAACTTGTTGACGTGGAAATCCGCGACCTCGATGTCGCCGGACGTGGGCGACTCCATCTTGAGCAGCAACCGCATGAACGTCGACTTGCCGGAGCCGGAGGGGCCGATGAGGAAGACGAACTCCCCCTTCTCCACCTCCACACTGACCTTGTCGAGCGCCGGCCTGGTGGAGGCCTTGTAGGACTTCGACACATTCTTCATGCTGATCACAACTAGCCAGTCTAGCCGTTATCTAACGGTGACCTTGGCGCCACGCGCGAGCACCCTCGTCCTTATCCGGTACCGGTGGTCGCGGGTGACTGCGGCACAGACGTCGGTGCCTGCATCGCCGCGCCAGGTTGGGGAACGGTCGTCGTCGCCGGAGTGGTCGGCGCCGTGGTCGCGGACTGTTCGGCGTTGCCCGGCGCAGGCGCGGGACCCGAAGTCGGCGTCGGAGAACCTGAGCTGCCCGTGCTCGATTCCGGAGACTGGGTCTCGGACGTAGTCGTCGGCTCGGTCGAGGACGGCACGGGGGTCGTCGTCGACGGTTTGACCGAGGGCGCGACGTAAGGCTCGGTCTGCGACGTGTCCACGCTGGGCGGTGGTGTCACTGCGGTCGGGTCCTCAGGATTGAGATACGTATGCAACAGATACGTCAATATCCACGCCACGATGAGAATGAAGGTAGAGGTTCGCATCCGGCCGCCGAAGATCCGGGACGGGAGCCAGTCCAGGTGAAACAGTCGGTCGAGTCCGCGGCGCGGTTCCTGATCGGTCATTCGCTCGCCTCCTCGGTCCGTACGGTGTGCAGATCCGGTGACACCGTGATCCCCTGACGTCGCAGTGCTGCGGCGACGCGGACACGAAGAGCGCGTCCGACCTGGAACTGTTTGCCAGGGAGTGTGCGCGCGACCATCCGCACGTTGACCTGATCGACCTCCAGGCTTTCGACGCCCATGACCGTGGGCTCGTCGAGCAGCAGTTTCTTGAGTCCGCGGTCGGCCATCGCGTCGACTCCGACCTGGCGAAGCACCTCGTTGACCCGGGTGAGATCGGCGGTCGCCGGAACCGGAACGTCGATGACGGCGCGTGCCCAATCCTTGGACAGGTTGGTCGCTTTCACGATCTGGCCGTTGGGAACGGTGATGACCTCGCCGTCGGAGTTCCGCATCCGCGTCACGCGCAGGGTCACGTCCTCGATGACACCTTCGGCGTCGTCGGAGGAGCCGGTGATCGCAAGCCGGACGGTGTCACCGAAGCCGTACTGACGTTCGGTGATGATGAAGAAACCGGCAAGAATGTCCTGCACGACGCGCTGTGCACCGAAACCGAGCGCCGCACCGAGAACGGTCGCCGGCGCGACGAGACTTCCGATCGGCAGGTTCAGTTGGTCGAGAACCTTCAGCGTCGCGATCACGTAGATGAACGTGATGACCACCCAGGTGATGACCTGCGCGACCGAGTGACGATGCTTGGTCGCCTCGGAACGAACCAGCGCATCGCCCAACTGATAGTTGGAGTCGATCTGGTCGGTGACCTTGTTGCCTCCCCAACTGACCAACCGGGCGAGAATCATCGCCCCGAGCACGGTCATGAGGACGGACAAACCGGTGGTTTGAAGCCAATCGAGCAGGTTCTGCCCAGGTCGAAGTAAAGTCATCGTGCCTTTCGGTATCCGAACGCTATGCGGACTGGTTCTCGCTCATGCGCCAGCGGATGCCGGCCTCGAGGAACCCGTCGATGTCGCCGTCGAGCACTGCCGACGGGTTGTTGACCTCGTACTCGGTACGCAGGTCCTTGACCATCTGGTACGGATGCAGAACATAGGAGCGCATCTGGTTGCCCCACGAGCTGCCGCTGTCGCCCTTGAGCGCATCCATCTCGGCGCGCTCTTCCTGACGCTTGACCGCGAGCAGCTTTGCCTGCAGGACGCGCATCGCCGACACCTTGTTCTGGAGCTGCGACTTCTCGTTCTGACAGGTGACGACGATTCCCGTCGGGATGTGCGTGAGTCGAACGGCGGAGTCCGTCGTGTTGACCGACTGGCCGCCGGGACCGGACGAGCGGTAGACGTCGACGCGGATGTCGTTCTCGTTGATCTCGATGTGGTCGGTCGTCTCGACGACCGGCAGTACCTCGACCTCGGCGAACGACGTCTGACGACGCCCCTGGTTGTCGAAGGGACTGATGCGAACGAGCCGGTGGGTGCCCATCTCGACAGACAGCGTGCCGTACGTGTACGGGCCTTTGATCGCGAACGTCGCGCTCTTGAGTCCGGCTTCTTCGGCGTACGACGTGTCGTAGACCTCGACGCCGTAGTCGTGCTTCTCCGCCCAGCGGATGTACATACGCATGAGCATCTCGGCCCAGTCTGCAGCGTCGATACCGCCGGCACCGGAGCGGATGTTGATGAGCGCGTCGCGCTCGTCGTACTCGCCCGAGAGCATGGTCTTGACTTCCATCGCCGCGATGTCGTCTCGCAGGCTCGCGCGCTCGGCGTCGGCGTCGGCCACCGCGTCGGGGCCTTCGTCTTCTGCCAGTTCGTAGAGGATCGGCATCTCGTCGAGTCGCTCGCGTAGTGCCACGATCCGGCGCAGCTCGGCCTGCGCGTGGGAGAGCTGGCTCGTGACCTGCTGGGCGTGTTCCTGGTCGTTCCACAGACCCGGGTCGGCTGCCTGGTGCTCGAGCTCGTCGATGCGTCGGCGCAGCTCCTCGACGTCCACAACCGATTCGCAGGTGCGAAGGGTGGTGTCGAGGGCGTTCAGGTCTGCAATTACGTCGGGATGCACGGTTCTCAAGGCTACCGGGTGCCGACCTCGGCCCTGCCGCCCGTCACGTATTGGGATCACCGGGACTGGAAGCCTTGCCAACCTCGCTCCGAGGGAACCTACTGGAACGATGACTGTCACCGACGAATACCTGCAGAACAACGCCGCCTACGCCGAGCAGTTCACCGGACCGCTCCCCCTCCCACCCAGCAAACACGTCGCCGTACTCGCCTGCATGGACGCCCGCATCGACGTCTATCGGGTGCTGGGAATCAAGGAAGGCGAATCGCACGTCATCCGCAATGCGGGTGGAGTCGTCACCGACGACGAGATCCGATCCCTGGCCATCAGCCAGCGTCTGCTGGGAACTACCGAGATCATCCTCATCCACCACACCGACTGCGGAATGCTGACGTTCACCGACGACGACTTCAAGCGATCCATCCAGGACGAGATCGGCATCAAACCAAATTGGGCTGCCGAATCGTTTCCCGACATCGACGAGGACGTCCGTCAGTCGTTGAAGCGCATCGAGAACAGTCCGTTCGTCACCGCGACGACCTCCCTACGCGGATTCGTCTTCGACGTCGCAACCGGAAAGCTGAACGAGGTCCTCCCCGATTGAGCCGGTAGGTTGTATACCCGTGACCGATCGCGCATCCGACCTCGCACTCGCCCTCCGTATCGCCGACGAGGCTGACGCGATCACTCGCGCCCGCTTCGGCGCCCTCGACCTTCGAGTGGACGACAAGCCGGACCTCACCCCCGTCTCCGACGCCGATCTGGCTGTCGAGCGAGCAGTGCGCGCGACGCTCGGTGAGCATCGTCCTGCGGATTCCGTACTCGGCGAGGAATTCGGCGGCGACGCAGTCTTCGAGGGCAGACAGTGGGTGGTCGACCCCATCGACGGGACCAAGAACTTCGTCCGCAACGTACCGGTGTGGGCCACGCTGATCAGCTTGCTCGAGGACGGCGTCCCGGTCGTCGGCGTCGTGAGCGCACCTGCACTGAATCGGCGATGGTGGGCTGCAACAGGTTTGGGTGCACATACGTCCTTCGGGGACAGTGATGCGCGAGCGATCCAGGTATCCGCCGTCGATCGCAGCGAGTCAGCGAGCCTGAGCTTCTCGAGCCTCTCGGGGTGGAAGGACCGCGGAATTCGCGATCAGTTCGTCGAACTCACCGACCACGTCTGGCGCGTGCGCGGTTACGGGGACTTCTTCTCCTACTGCCTCGTGGCCGAAGGCGCCGTCGACATTGCTGCCGAACCCGAGGTTTCCCTGTGGGATCTGGCAGCGCTCGACGTATTGGTCCGTGAGGCCGGCGGCGCGTTCACCGATCTGGACGGCGGCGCAGGTCCGCACGGCGGCAGCGCGGTCGCCACCAACGGACTGCTGCACGAAGACGTTCTGGCCCGCCTGCGGTAACCACCCGACTACCAGAACATCCCACCCGCCGCAAGGGTCCGAGGGAGGAGTTCCGACAGGCCCGTCGGCAGGATTCGGCACGACATCTCGGCCCGTTGACTGGAAGTAGTTGATCACGCACTACTTCCAGGAGAACGATGAACCGGATTTCCAGGCGCACGATTCTGTTCGGTCTGGCCGCAGCGCCCCTCGGGCTCGCGGTGGGCTGCGGCGCCGACCCGGCAGCGAAGAGCGCCACACTGGCGGTGGCCGGAACTTCGCGTCCGCTACCGATTCCACCGCTTGCCGAATCCACCGTCGACGACGCCGGTGTTCGCCACTTCACACTTCGTGCCGGTGCCGGAACCACCGAGATCGTCGCGGGAAAACTCACCGACACTTGGGGTTTCAACGGATCCATTCTGGGACCCACCGTCCGCGCCGAACGCGGAGAATCTGTCGCATTCACGATCGACAACACACTGGCAGAGCCCACGACCGTCCATTGGCACGGCATGCATCTGCCCGCCCGATACGACGGCGGCCCGCACCAGACCATCGAAGCCGGCGGACGCTGGGAACCGGCGTGGACGATCGGCCAGTCGGCGTCGACGCTCTGGTATCATCCACACCCGCACGGATCCACCGAACGGCACGTGCAGCGCGGTCTCGCCGGACTGTTCCTGATCGACGACGCCGACACGCGGGCGTTTGACATCCCCAAAACCTATGGTGTCGACGATGTTCCGCTGATCATCCAGGATCGTCGATTCCTCGCCGACGGCAGCTTCGACGAATCGGATCCGACCGACATAGGCCTGCTCGGCGACACGATAGTCACCAACGGCATCTCCGACGCCTACCTCGACGTCACCACCGGGGTCGTCCGGTTACGCATTCTGAACGGCTCTTCCGGCCGTCTCTACAACCTGGGGTTCCCCGACGACCGCACCTTCGATCTGATTGCCACCGACGGCGGACTGCTCGAATCACCTATTGCGATCAAGCGGATTCAGCTCAGCCCCGGCGAACGAGCCGAGATCGTGGTTCGCGTCGACCCCGGCGCGACGACCACACTGGTGTCGTTCCCGATCGAGGACGGCGGTGGCGTGAGTTCCTCCGACGCCGAGAACTTCGGCATGAACGACCGCTTCGACATCCTCGAACTGCGGGGCGTTGCCAGCCGCGCGTCACGGTCGACTCTCCCGGCGCAGTTGGCCGTACTGCCGAGTCTGGATCCGTCGAAGGCAAGCGTTTCCCGAACCTTCGATCTGCAGTGGTACATGATCAACGGGCAACGAATGGACATGAACCGCATCGACTTCGAGGCCGAGGTCGGCGCGACCGAGGTGTGGACGATCACCAACAAGGACAACTGGCCACACAATTTCCATGTCCACGACGTACAGTTCCAGATCCTCGACGTCGACGGTCGCACTCCCCCGCCGCACTTGCGCGGACTCAAGGACACCGTCTACACACCGCCGGGCAGCAGGGTTCGCGTCGCACTGCAGTGGTCCGAGTACACCGATCCCACCTTCCCGTACATGTTCCACTGCCACCTGCTGATGCACGAGGACCAAGGGATGATGGGCCAATTCCTCGTCCTCGAACCGGGACAGAAGGCGGCTCCGATGCAGATGGACATGCCGATGGACATGCCGATGCCTGGTTCGCACTCCGGTCACTGAAAGTTCTGCAAGTGGTACACGGCGAGGCGAACCCGATTGTCGCAACCGGTCTTCGACATCAGGTTCGCCACGTGCGTCTTCACCGTGGTCACACCGAGATGCAGCGTGTCCGCGATCTCCTGATTGCTCTTCCCTTCTGCCACCAGCGCGAGGACCTGCGATTCGCGATCGGTCAACGGAACCTTCTCCGTCGCAGCAGTGTCTGCGATACCACCGATCACCGCTCGATCCACAACGCGGCGGAGAAGTTCCGGAGTGAACACCATCTCGCCCTCGGCGATCCGCCGAATGGCACCGAGCAACTCGGCGGGTTCGGTGTCCTTGACGAAGAATCCCGAAGCCCCCGCGGCGAGTGCGGGATACAGATGATCGTCGTCGTCGAAGGTGGTCAGCACGAGGATGCGCGCTCGACGACCGGCCTTGACGATCTGCTGCGTGGCGCCGATCCCGTCCAGCCCGGGCATTCTCAAGTCCATCAGAATCACGTCGGGATCCAATTCTGCAGCGAGCGCTACCGCCTCGACGCCGTTCGACGCCTCACCGGCCACGGTCATGTCCTCGGCTGCCGCGCACAGCATCCGCAAACCGGCGCGCACAAGTCGCTGGTCGTCGACGATCAGCACGCTGATCACGAGACACCGCCCGAGACAACGAGTGGAATACTCACGTGCACTTCCCATTTCCCGTCACTGTTGGTGCCGGCGGTCATCTCGCCGCCGACCAACTCCGCACGCTCCTGCATTCCCACCAGGCCATGACCTGCACTCCGAGGCGATCCCTCGACGTCGTTGACAACCCTGACATGCACCCGGTTGTCTTCGCGACCGACCGAGACCGATACCAGCCCCTTCTTGTCGCCGTGCTTCATGACGTTGGTCAGTGATTCCTGAATCACCCGCAACAACGTCAGCCTCCCGATCGCGTCGAGATCGGCTGCGCCTGACTCGACATTCTCCTGGGCATCGAAGACTGCCCGCACCTCGAAACCCGCCGCACGCACACGATCTATCGCCGCCTCGATTTCCGCCTCGACGGCATCCGGCTCGACCAGAGCGACCTCACCGAGCGAAGGATCACGAAGTGCGACCAGGAGGCGACGGATATCGGCCAGCGCATCGGACGCAGTCCCACGCACATCCGCGAGGACCTCACGCACGGCCTCGTCCTGGGGCGCCAAGACATGTTGAGCCACGCCGATTCTCAGGACGATCGATGCCATGTGGTGCGCAACCAGGTCGTGCAGTTCGCGGGCGAGCGCACTGCGCTCCGCAGCGCGGGTCTGCGCAAGATTGTTCGCGGCCAATTCACGCTGCGAGCGTAGATACAGCCCGAGCAGCAGTGGCAACCCCACGTACGCAAGCACTTTCACAGCCGTCGTGACAGACCAGAACGCTTCGTGAGATTCGAACCAGATACCCGCGAGCACCGAACCGCACCATCCTGCTGCCGATACGGCAACCATTTCTCTACGCTCGGCCCGCATCGTGACGTCGACGACGGCGACCGCCCCGAGATACGGAACAAGCTCGGACAGCCCCCAGGCGTCGGCGACGAACATCGGAACGGCGAGCGCCGAGATGACCAGGGACGCGAAGACCGGCCATCGACGGCCGACGGCGAAGGCGAGCGCCGACAGCATCGACAGAATCCAGTAGGTGAGGGGAACTCGATACTCCCCCGGATACGTGCTGGCGATCAACAGGCACGGGACCACCACCAACGGCGTGTAGCGCACGTACCGCTGTATCCGATCTGGCACCTCTGTCCGGTTCACCCCTCGAGCCTATGACGCGCATCATTTCGCGGTTTCTCGACAACAGACCTTACTGATGAGTAAGATAAGGATCGTCCAACGCCCCAACACCGAGAAACAGCTGGTGATCATGACCAAGCAAGACAGTGTTGCCCCCGACAAGAGCGCTCAGCGCAGCGAATCGGGCGCGCAGCGCGGCGGCGCCAAGGGTGCGCCCCGCGACACGTCCGCCGTCGGCCTGAACCCGATCAAACGCGACGCCATGGGCGCAGCCATGCGTGTGCTTACCAAGATCACCGGTTCGGAACTGGCCGAGAAGTTCAATCTGCGTCAGACCATCGATCGCGTGACCTACGAGGGCACCAAGACGGGCTTCAAAACCCTGGGTGCCGCCACTCGAGGATTCCAGAAGGTCTCGGGCAACGGCGCACCCAAGCGCCTGCCCGACAACCCGAGCAAGAACGCCGACTACTTCGATCTGACCCCCGACGACGACCAGAAGATGATCGTCGAGACCGTGCGCGAGTTCGCGGCCGAGATCCTGCGTCCCGCAGCGCACGACGCCGACGGCGCAGCGCAGGCACCCGCCGATCTCTCCAAGCGCGCAGCCGAGCTCGGCATCACGCTGATCAATGTTCCCGAAGAACTCGACGGAGCAGCTGCCGATCGCGGCGCAGTCACCAATTCTCTTGTTGCCGAGGCACTTGCGCACGGAGACATGGGGCTTGCACTTCCGATCCTCGCACCCAGCGGCGTTGCAGTCGCACTGACGCAGTGGGGCACCGACGCGCAGCAGAAGACCTACCTTCCGGCCTTCACCGGCGAGCAGGTCCCCGGCGCAGCAGTGGTGGTCAACGAACCACGCGCACTGTTCGATCCGTTTGCCCTGCAGACCAAGGCAGTTCGCTCCCCCAGCGGCTACAAGCTCAACGGCGTCAAGAGCTTGGTGCCCGCCGCCGCTACGTCCGAACTCTTCGTCATCGCCGCAGAACTCGACGGCAAGCCGTCCTTCTTCATCGTCGAATCCGACACCAAGGGACTCGTCGTCGAAGCAGATCCCAGCATGGGTCTGCGCGCCGCCGGTCTGGGTCGCCTGATCCTCACCGACGTCGCTGTGTCGGAGTCCGCACTGCTCGGCGACGGTGACGCCGAGCAGCGTAAGGCCGAATACGCCGACGCGATTCGCCTGGCTCGACTCGGTTGGGCGTCCATGGCCGTCGGCACCAGCCAGGCAGTTCTCGACTACGTGATTCCGTACGTCAACGAGCGCGAAGCGTTCGGCGAGCCGATCAGCCACCGCCAGGCGGTTGCCTTCATGGTCGCCAACATCGGCATCGAACTCGACGGACTGCGCCTGGTCACGCTTCGGGGCGCTTCACGCGCCGAGCAGGGCTTGTCCTTCGCTCGCGAATCCGCTCTGGCCCGGAAGCTGGCTTCCGAGAAGGGCATGCAGATCGGCCTCGACGGTGTGCAACTCCTCGGTGGACACGGGTTCACCAAGGAACACCCGGTCGAGCGCTGGTACCGCGACCTCCGTGCCATCGGCGTTGCCGAGGGCATCGTCCTCATCTGACGCCGCTGAACTTCCAGGAGAACCACGATGATCAACCTCGAACTTCCCAAGAAGCTCAAAGCATCAGCGAACCAGGCACATCAGGTCGCGGCGCAGATCTTCCGACCCATTTCACGTAAGTACGATCTCGCTGAGCACGAGTATCCCGTCGAGCTCGACACCATGGCCGCCATGGTCGAAGGCCTCTCCGATTCCGGTGGAGACATCGGCGGTGCCAGCGGCGGACGGTCCGACGCGAGCGCCAAGGGTGGCAACGCCAACGGCGGCAACATGTCTGCGCTCCTCAACTCGCTCGAAACGTCTTGGGGCGACGTCGGACTCATGCTCTCGATCCCCTACCAGGGGCTCGGCAACGCCGCGATCGCCGCAGTGTCAACCGACGAACAGCTCGAACGTTTCGGTAAGGTGTGGGCCTCGATGGCCATCACCGAACCGAGTTTCGGTTCCGACTCCGCCGCAGTGACCACCACCGCCGTTCTCGACGGCGACGAGTGGGTTCTCAACGGCGAGAAGATCTTCGTCACCGCCGGTGAGCGTTCGACGCACATCGTCGTGTGGGCGTCGGTCGACAAGTCGAAGGGCCGAGCGGCCATTAAATCGTTCGTCGTTCCGCGTGACGCACCGGGCCTGAGCGTTGCCCGCCTCGAGCACAAGCTGGGCATCAAGGCCTCCGACACCGCAGTACTCCTGCTCCAGGATTGCCGCATTCCCGCGGACAACATCCTCGGCAGCCCGGAGGTCAACGTGGAGCAGGGCTTTGCCGGCGTCATGCAGACGTTCGACAACACCCGGCCCCTCGTTGCAGCCATGGCCGTCGGCGTCGGACGCGCAGCTCTCGAAGAACTGCGCGGCATCCTGACCGAAGCCGGTGTCGAGATCTCCTACGACACACCGGTCTACAACCAGCATGCAGCTGCAGCCGAGTTCATCCGTTTGGAAGCCGACTGGGAGGCCGCGTACCTGCTGTCTCTGCGCGCGGCGTGGATGGCCGACAACAAGAAGCCGAACTCGCTCGAAGCGTCCATGTCCAAGGCGAAGGCCGGCCGCACCGGCACCGACGTGACGCTCAAGGCAGTCGAGTTGGCCGGCACTTACGGCTACTCGCAGCGCCCGTTGCTCGAGAAGTGGGGCCGCGACTCGAAGATTCTCGACATCTTCGAGGGCACCCAGCAGATCCAGCAGCTGATCGTCGCACGCCGCCTGCTCGGAAAGTCGTCCGCCGAACTGAAGTGACGGTCGCACGGACCAGATCCCGAAACACTCCGCCCCGCCACCTTTCGAGGTGGCGGGGCGGAGTGCTCGGTCGCCATCGTGAAACTTCACCACCGAAACCTGATTGCGCATTAGTGTGTAATCAGTCCTACAACGACGCTCGGAAGAGGTTCACGTATGCCCGGATTGGTCACCAAGGTCACTGACACCATCGGCGCGGCGGGGGTCATGTTCCGAGCCGGACTCGTCCCGTTCCCTCGCCTCGATCGCGGGCTCAAATCCATTGCAGCCGTGGACAAGTACGGACCCTTTGCCGGGCCGGTCCATGCACACGCCGAGAACGGCTACGATGCGGTGGCGGTCATCGACGAGCGCGGACCCATCACCTATGCCGAGCTCGAGCGTCAGAGCAACGCGTTGGTCCGGGCGTGGCAGGCCGACGGCATCACCTCCGACTCCGTCATGGGTGCGATGTGCCGTAACCATCGAGGCTTGGTCCTGACCATGCTGGCGGCAGCGAAAAACGGAACGAAGCTCGTTCTCATGAACACGGGCTTCGCTCGGCCCCAACTCGTGGACGTCGCCGCGCGGGAGAAGGTGGTCGCCTTCGTCTACGACGACGAGTTCGCGGACATCGCCGATGCCTTGCCGGACGACGTCGTCGTCTATCGTTCCTGGCCAGAGGGCACGGCCGCTGACGGTTCCACGGCAGCTACTCTCGACGAGGCCATCGCCGGACGCACCACGTCGTCGGTGCCGGCACCCGAGAAGAACGGTGGCTTCGTCCTCCTCACCAGCGGCACAACGGGAACTCCCAAGGGTGCGCCGCGTGGCCACACCTCCCCTCTCGCGTCGGCGCAGTTCCTCGACCGCGTGCCGTTGCGCCGCGGACAGACCATGATGATGGCGGCCCCCGCCTTCCACGGAACCGGCGTCTCGCAGTTCGCTCTCGCGTTGGCGCTCGGCCAGACCGTCGTCATGCATCGAAAGTTCGATCCGGAGAACACGATCAAGCTTGTCGCCCAGTACAAGTGCGACAGTCTGGTCGTGGTCCCGACGATGCTCACTCGCATCATCGACCTCGGTCCCGACGTGCTGTCCAAGTACGACACGTCGAACCTGAAGATCATCTTCTCGGCAGGTTCGTCACTCTCACCCGACCTGTGCAAGCGAGTCACGGCCTCGTTCGGGTACGTCCTCTACAACCTGTACGGATCCACCGAGGTCGCAGTGGCCACGGTCGCGACTCCCGAGGATCTGACCATTGCGCCGGGAACCGCGGGCCGCGCTCCGGTGACCTGTCACGTCGAACTGTTCGACGAGAACAACAGGAAGATCACCACCCCACACACGATCGGCAGGATCTTCGTCGCCAGCGGGCTGAGCTTCGAGGGATACACCGACGGGCGCGACAAGGAACGTATCGACGGACTTCTCTCGACCGGCGACGTCGGACACTTCGACGCCAACGGCCTCCTCTTCGTCGACGGCCGCGACGACGACATGATCGTCTCCGGTGGCGAGAACGTCTACCCGCTCGAAGTCGAGAACCTGCTCGCCGATCGCGAGGACGTCTTGGAAGCGGCAGTCATCGGAGTCGAGGACGCCGACTTCGGGCACCGCCTGCGAGCGTTTGTCGTCGTCGCCCACGGCGCCGACCAGAACTCCGACGAGCTGAAGGATCACGTCCGGTCGAATCTCGCGCGCTACAAGGTTCCCCGCGAGATCGTCTTCATCGACGAACTTCCCCGCAACGCCACCGGAAAGCTGTTGCGCCGCGTCCTGATCGAGATGGAGATCAGCGAAGACTGAGCACAGTCACAAAGCGCTGAGCGTGCGGATCAATTCCGCCTCGTCGACGCGAGTGGAGTGCCCGTCGCGGAGTACGACCTCGCCCGCAACCAACACCGTGTCCACTATCTGACGACTGCCCGTCGTGAGAATGGACGCGCCCGGATCTCGTACCGGGAGGCAACCGAAGTCGCGTTCGAACCGAATCATGGTGAGGTCGGCGGGATCACCCACGGAGATCCCGCCGGACCTGGCCGGCAGACCGAGTGCTGCGTTTGCACCGCCGGATGCGATGTCGATCATGGCTTCGAAGCCGAGCAGGTCGGCGCGGCCGCGCGCGGCTCGCTGCACGTAGGCGCCGGTGCGCAGCGTCTCGAGCATGTCCTGAGTATCGTTGCTGGCTGCGCCGTCCACACCCAACCCCACCGCGATCCCCGCGTCGAGGAAACTCGGGACGGGCGCGATTCCGCTACCGAGCCGCATGTTGCTGACGGGGTTGTACGACACTCCGACGCCGCGCTCCGCCAGCACCTTCTGACCACGGTCGTCGAGTTCGACGCAGTGGACCGCCAGCACCCGGTCCCACAAGAACCCATGGGAATCCAGGTAGTCGACCGCGTTCATGCCCGCGTGTTCGGTACACATCGTGTTGTCGGTCTGCGTCTCGAGCAGGTGAATCGAGACCGTCAGGTCGCGAGCCTGCGCGAACTCACGCACTTCCGACATCCCCTCCGGGGTCAGCGAACGCGGGTTCGGTACCGCGACTGCCACGTCGACGCGGGAACCTGCGACGTCGCGCATCATCTGATCCGTATGTGCGAGAACGTCTCCGAGTGGTTGCATGAGCCGCGGATCGAAGCCCCACTTCCTCGTCTTGTCCGCCCGGTCTGCGGTTCCGCGTCCCAGTACCGCACGAATCCCGGTGTCGTGCAACGCCCGGATCACAGCGTCGTGAACCTCGCTGGACGGATGCGGCCACATGTGTTCGACCAGGGTGGTCGTACCGCTGCGCAATGCCTCCAGCGAGGCTGCGACAGTGGCCGTGTATGCGCGCTCCGGCGTGATCTGAACCGACTCTTCTGCGACCGCGAGTAGCCATTCGAGAAGCGGTGTCCCTTCGGCGATCCCACGCATCAGTGACTGCTGAAGGTGCGTATGGGTGTTGACGAACCCAGGGATCAGATACGCCCCCGATCCGTCCACACTTCCAGGTGTGGCGGTGCCGGTCGACTTCTCGATCGATTCGACCACCCCATTCGAGACGACGACGTCGTGGCCGGTCAGCCATTGCCCGCCGCTGTACAACGTCACGTCCCGGATGATCGCGTCGGTCATGTTCTTGGGCGCGGTAGTCATCGCCAGTTCTCCTGAAAGTGTGTGACGGAACGGATACGGATCAACGCGCGAAGTTCGCGCGTACTCGCTGGTCGATGTAGTCCTCGGCAGTGATCGGCGGGTACTTGCCCGCCGGCCCCTCGATGGTCACGTCGCGGTTCGCCTGAGCGAAGAACGCGAGGCTGTAGCGGGCTCCCCGATAGTCGGTGACTCCGGGACTCTTGACTCGATGAAAATTCGACGGCAGGACGTCATCACTCCATCTCATCAGCATGTCGCCGATGTTGCAGGTGATTGCTTCCTCAGCCGGCACCACCGACGTCCATTCCTGGGTGTCCATCTCCTTGCCCGGGCACAGTTGCAAGCCGCCCTGACCGTCACGCTGGAAAAGCAATGTCAGGCAATCGAAATCGGTGTGTGCTCCGGCACGCCACATCCCTTCGACATCTGCGTCGGCGGCAAGGGGGAAGTAGTGGAGTAGTCGCAGCGTGCTCTGGTAGGTGTCCACCGACGGGTCATGTGCCCTGGTGAAGAAGTCTCGTTCGAATCCCAGCTTCTCGGCGAAGCACGACAACAGGTCCATCGCAATGCCCCAGCACTTGGCTTCGAAGTCCAGGATCGTTTCGCGGAATCCGCCCAATTCGTCTGCAGTGGGCCACAGATCACCCATATGCGGGCGGGTCACCTGATAGGACTCTTTCTGATCAGGTGTTCCGATGGACGGACGCACCTGCGTCATGCTCTCCCAGCCGGAGTTGAAACCCTTCTTGAGCGGATACTGCGCTTTGACCTCGGTGGGCAGTGCAAAGAATCGCTCGGCCGCCGCGAAGGCCTCGCGGACCTGGTCCAGATCGATCCCGTGATTGACGATTTGGAAGAATCCGATGTCGGTCGCTGCCGACCACAACTCCTCGGCGATCTCGCTGCGCCGGTTCTCGAAATCCGAGAGATCGATTCTTCGGACCTCGCGGTCGGTGGTCTCCGTGCCCAGGCCACCCATGCGGGTCTCGCGGTTGAGTTCTGTCATGTCGTAAGTCATTTGCTGTCAGCTCCTTCAGCGGATTCCGATGGACCGATCGGTGAACTTGTCGGTGTAGATCGCTTCTGCAGTCAATGACTGCGGTATCGCCGCACCCCCGGCGTTCAGGATGGGCTTCAGTTCTTCGACGGTGTGAGCGACTCGCGTCATGTCGAACGTGCCGACGGATCCGTCCGCCTCGTTCGCGATCAGGCCCTTCTCTTTCAAGAGTTGGGCACTGAACGCTGCTTCACCCTCGGTGTAGGGAGAGAACGACACGTCCTGCGAGACGACGTCGACAATGGCAGCATTCGCCGTATCCGGCGCTGTGATGTAGTCCGCGGTGGCCTGCTGAATGATCGGAACCAGCTTGCTCAAACACGGGGAGAGTGTCTCGACCTTGTCGGCACGAACGGAAACATTGGACGCGTAGATGTCGAAACCCGAATCTTTCAGCAGGTCATAGGAAACCGGCTTGTCCCACGCCGGCGTCTCCTTCTCGTACGTGTACGGTTCCGAATTCGCGAATCCTTGCTGAGCGATGGTCGGGTCACCGACAAATCGCGAGGGAGCTCCGTCGTAGCTCGTATCGAGCTGAGACTGCTTCAGTAGGCCTTTCGCCACGAGCCACTGCGGAAACAGTTGCTCCTTGGAAACGACGACACTCGCGTCGGACTTGCCGATATCGGCAACACTCGCCCATTCCGGATGAGACTCTTTGTCCCACATGAGGATTGCCGGGCTGTACTTGAGCAATGGCGTGACGGCCACGACGGGCTGACTTGCCGCTGCCGCGATCACCTGATCGCCGTGCACCAAGCCGAGAGTGATCGAATCGTCGACGTACATCTGGGAGCTGACGGATTGGAACCCGATTGCCGGTCCCCCGGCCCGCAAGGTCAAGTCGACTCCGGTGTCCTTCCCTCCGGCGACAAGAGTCCCGCTGACGGACTTGTCGTCGGTGTCGACCGAATAGCCGGGACCAAGCATCTCGAAGAGCGCTCCCATATCCGACTGCGGCTGCCATTGGAGTTGAACCACAACGTTTTCCGGACAGAGACCCGCTAGGTTCTGAGCCTCGGCAGCTGGTTCGAGAGATTCAGCCTTGGCCGTCTCAGCCCCACTGGAGCTGCACGCAGTCAATCCGATGGCTGCACACATGGCCAGTGCCGCGCCGGCCGCTCCCACACTTCTGCGATTGGAATGCACCTTGCGATTTGAATACACAGCGTCTCCTTCGTGAAAACAATTGGGATGTGGGCGAACCAGGAAGGATGATCCGATGTGCACACTCTGCAGCACATGGATTACATGCAATCGACTAGTTGTTTCCATCAGGTAACGCGCGCCAGGATTCTCGCTTCACCTGCAATGTCACCTCACATTTACATTCAGCAATCTAGGCGACATACATGCAATTCAAGATGGTTCATACATCTTGAAGAACTTTTGCATGCATTATTGAACCGGAGGCTCAGATGGAACTCGCGAACACGATGCAGGATGCCGACGCTCGCAAGCTCACCGCACCGATGCAGATGGTCTTTTCCGATGTCGTCAAGAAGTTCGATACCGGCACTGTCGCGCTGGACGGCATCGATCTGAACGTGGAGCGAGGAGACTTCGTCGCCGTGGTCGGACCCTCCGGCTGCGGCAAGTCGACTTTGTTGCGCATGGCGGCCGGCCTCGAGCGACCGACCAGCGGCGCGGTTGCCCTCGACACCGAATCAGTTGGCTTCATCTTCCAGGAGCCGACTCTCCTCCCCTGGCGAACCGTGCAGGCCAACGTCGAATTGTCCGCCGAACTCGGTGGCGGCGACAAAGCAGCCCGAAAGTTGCGCGCCGACGAGGCAATTCGCGCAGTGGGCCTGGCGGACTTTGCGAAACAACTGCCCAACGCGTTGTCGGGCGGAATGAAGATGCGTGTCTCGTTGGCGCGAGCGCTCACCCTCGCACCTGCTGTGATGCTGCTCGACGAACCTTTCGGTGCTCTCGACGAGATGACACGACTGGAGATGCAGGTAGAGCTGCAAAGGCTCTACACCGACAAGGGGTTCACCTCGATGTTCATCACGCACTCGGTATCCGAGGCCGTGTACCTCGCAAACAAGGTGGTCGTCATGACCGCCCGGCCCGGACGAATCCATTCGGTCGTGGACATCGATTTCCCGTACCCGCGTAGCCCGGAACTGCGCTACGACGCCCGATACACCGAACACGTCGCCGAGATCTCGGCCAGTCTCCATGGGAGCTCACGATGACCGAAGTCCTTGCAGTGCAACAGGGCACCACCGCACGCAATTCCGCCGTTCGCACTGATTCTGCGACCGCTGCGCGAGCACAGTCACAGCCCGGACGGCCCTCTCGAATGAGAGCGCTCGGCACCTTCCTGCTCTATCCGCTGCTCTCACTTGCCGGCGCGGTCGCAGCGTGGTCGATCGTCAGCTACCTCGTTCTCTCCCCGGAACGTCGATTTCTCCTTCCGCCGCCGAGTCAAGTACTGACAAAGTCGCTACTCGACTGGAAGCACCTCTCGCCCATGCTCGAAGCCCTCGCAGTGACGGCACAGGTAGCACTGGTCGGCTTCGTCGTCGCGGTGGCAGTCGGCGTCGGAACCGGCGTGCTGATGAGCCAGGCCAAGTGGATCGAGCGGATCGTCTATCCCTATGCCGTTGTGCTGCAGGTCATTCCCATCCTCGCCATCGTCCCCCTCATCGGGCTCTGGTTCGGCTACGGTATGACCGCGCGTACCCTGGTGTGTGTTCTCATCGCAGCCTTCCCGATCATCACCAACACACACTTCGGATTGCAATCGGTCGATCGCGGACTGCACGAACTCTTCACCCTCGGCCGCGCGTCCCGTTGGGATCGATTGGTGAAACTCGAACTGCGAGCGGCAATGCCGGCTATTCTCACCGGCATCCGCACCGCCTCCGGCCTTGTTGTCGTCGGTGCCATCATCGGCGACATGTTCTTCGCCAAAGGACAACCCGGGATCGGAACGCTGCTCGACGTCTACCGAAGCCGCCTTCAGTCCGAGGATCTGATCGCCGCGATCGTGATCGCGTCGGTGTTCGGTGTCCTCGTCTTCTCTGCCTTTGGATTCCTCTCACGTGTGCTCGTCGGTAAGTGGCACACGTCCGGCCGCAAGGACTTTAAATGACCCACGAAACTCCTGTCTTCGAAATTCCTACGATCGATATCAGCCCGTACCTCCGCGGCGAGGCAGCGGTTGCAAACGCCACCAACAGCACTGCCTGTGCGGAAGTGGCAGCTCAACTCGATCGCGCGTGCCGGGAGGTCGGATTCATACAGATTGTCGGACACAGCATTCCACGATCGGCGACCAAAGGACTGGCCGACGCTCTCGACGAGTTCTTTGCTCTCCCACTGACGGTGAAGAACAACTATCGCCGTCCCTCGTCCGAGAACCGCGGCTACTCACCACCGAAATCGGAATCACTCAGCATGAGCCTGGGCGTCGCCGCCGCGAACCAGATGAACGATTTCTACGAAGCAATAGTCGTGGGCACAGAGGTGAGCGACTATCCGGGCGTCGACCTACCCGAGTCCAGCTACGCCGCCAACACCTGGCCCGTGGCCGCGCCCGGATTCCGACCGGCAATCGAAGAGTATTTCCGTCATGCCCAGGGCTTGGCACGAATCCTGATGTGCGCCTTTACCGACGCTCTCGGATTGCAGCCCGGGTACTTCGATTCGATGCTCGACCATTCGATCGACGCGATGAAGATGAACAACTACGCACTGCCCGAGGGCGAGATCCGCATCTCCGGCGACATGACGGGAATGGGCGCTCACACCGACTTCGGAATCTTGACCATCCTGTGGGCAGATCAAGTTCCGGGCCTTCAAGTTCTGAGTGCCGACGGCGTATGGCACGACGTCCAACCTGACGACGGCGCACTCTTGATCAACCTCGGCGACGCGATGGCACGCTGGACGAACGACCGATGGCGCTCGACAGTGCACCGAGTCGACCCACCTATCGTCGATGGTCAGATCATCCGACGTCGCTCTGCCGCATTCTTTTTCGACGGGAACTACGACGCCGTCATCGAAGCACTGCCAGGGACTCTCACACCGGGCGAAGTGGGATACCCGCCGATCACGATCGCTGAGAACATCGCGGCCAAAGTGGCCGGACTGAAAGGCGCGACGGCGCCCGACGTCGACAGTCGCAGCGCTGACCGGGTGCGCGCCGCTGGATAACGCTCCCGGGTACCGTCGACATCGTGCAGGATCGAAGTGAGGACAAGATGACCACCACCGAACGAGCTTTACTCACCGAGTCCGTGCACGAGACGCTTCGCGAACTGATCTTTTCGGGCGAGCTGGCGCCGGGGACACCACTGAGTGTTCCCGCGCTGGCGAGCAAGCTCAATGTCAGTCGAACGCCGGTCCGCGAGGCCGTGCAGCAGTTGATCTACGAGGGCATCGCCGTCCACACACGGAACGCGGGTGCAAAAGTCGATTCGCTGGACGCGGAGTCTCTGCGCGCGGTCTTCGAGGTGCGTGAGGTACTCGACGGTCTCGCGGCGTTCAACGCGACGGCCAATGCCACGCACGAAACCGTGTCACAGCTGAACAAGATGGTGCAGGTGCAACGCGAACTTCTCGAGAGCTCGCCGGATCAGCGTCGGGATTCGAAGCTCGACCTCGAGTTCCACACCTTGATTCGTGAGACTGCATGCAATCACCCACTCAGCGAAGCCCTGCATCGTCTGGATGGACAGTCACATCTCTACCGTTCGGACATGTGGAGCCTCGAGCTCAATCGGCGGATCGCTGTCACCGAGCACGCTCGTATAGTCGCGGCCATCGAATCGGGTGACGCCTTGGGAGCGAGAACTGCCGCGAGCGCACACGTAGCCGGGCTACTCGTCCGAACAACCCGGACCTGAAGCTTTACCGAAATGACGGAAACAGCGTGTCAGGCCAGGTGATGTCGCCGTCGTTCTCGTCCACGAACGTACCGACACAGTCGCGCCCCAAAGCGCTGATCGCTCCCGAGATGACCTCTGGATGCTCGAGCTCGGTGAGATGGTCTCCTCCGGTTCCGGCCCCGGGAACGCCATCGACGTACACCCGGCATTGGCCCCCGTCCAACCGACCGTCCGCCCACTCGCCCGAACTCTGCACCACCGAATAGTAGGCAGATCCAGGAGTGTCCTCACCGGCATTGAGCTTGGTGAGAACTTCGGAGAACATGCAGGTGTCGTAACCGTCGGCAGGGCCTTGTACGCAGCCACCGGGGCTACCGTACTGCGGCGCACCGATGGCGACGAATGAATCCACTACTTCGGAGCCACCGAGGAACTTCGCGTAGTACCGGGAGCTCAGTCCACCCGCACTGTGCGCGATCACCCCGACGGAGTCAGCGCCGGCAGCGTAGGAGCGAATCGAATCGGCAATCAGCTCGGCGTCGGCCGCAATCATCTTGCCGGGTGCATCGACGAAGTGTGTCTCGTAGCCCGCAGCGCTCAGTGCCTTGTCGAGGGCGCGGTAGGTCGCCTGGTGCGTTTCTCCCGAGTTGTAGAGCTGCTGCCCCGGAACGATGAAGACCACGCGCTTCGCATCGGTGATCCGCCCACCGGCGGCAGCGCTTCCTGCCGAGAACGCCAGAGCGGTGGTCGCCAGCGAAGTAGACACCGCCATCGCCAAGAGAATCTTCGAGAGTCGCACGTCGCCACCCTACGACGGCTGCGCACAAAAAAGGACCGCCGCACTGGAATCCAGTGCGGCGGTCCTTTTCTAGTAGCGGGGACAGGATTTGAACCTGCGACCTCTGGGTTATGAGCCCAGCGAGCTACCGAGCTGCTCCACCCCGCGATGCATGGACAAAGTTACACGAGCAGGTGAACGGAACGCAAATCGCCTGCGCTGGAGCGAAATACACGCCTGAAAGTCGAGAAATCGGGTGACTGGGTTCACAAAATGCCCGTGAGCATCAACACATAACAAGCATGTAACGAACGTACGTCGAAACGGCATCGGAAAGTCTCTACCAGCACAAACGCTAAAATTTTGGGTCGAGAGCAGACCAGACAGTCCGGAAAATTGCGAATCGACCCTCGTTCGACGCTCCCGTACGGTCGGTCCCGGCCCGAATCAACCGGGCGAACGCCGACCCGCCGCTGCTCCACTCTGCCCCGCGGGATCGGAACCCCCGAAACCTTCGAGGGGCAGAGACACGGAGAGACAAGCGCCCGGGAAAGTCAGCATCATCGCCGACCCGCAGGCCCGCCGATGTCAGCAAGCGCGGAGAGGATTTACCCCGACATGACGTACACCAGCATCAGCAAGCGTGCATTCGGCACATTGGCAGTAGCCGGCGCACTTGTCGCAGTGCCCCTCACCATGAGCACCGGCACCGCTTCCGCAGCCACCCACAACTGGGACGGCGTCGCACAGTGCGAGAGCGGTGGCGACTGGAACATCAACACCGGAAACGGCTACTACGGCGGCCTGCAGTTCTCGCAGAGCACCTGGACCGCCAACGGTGGCACCGGCTCGCCCGCCAACGCTTCCAAGGAAGAGCAGATCCGCGTCGCCGAGAACACCCTGCAGAGCCAGGGCCCCGGCGCATGGCCCGTCTGCGGCCAGCGTCTGACCGTCGCGAGCGAGCCTGCAGTCGAAGAAGCTCCCGCCGCAGCGCCGGCTCCCGTCGCCGAGGCACCCGCAGTTGCTCCCGCCATCGAGATCCCGGCCGAGCTCAAGCCCGCCGCACAGCAGGCTTACGACACCGCTCGTGACCTCGCCGGCCAGTACGGCTTCGCCGCACAGTTCCAGCAGCTCTCCGATGCCAACGCACCGATCGTTGCAGCACTGCGCTGATTCAGCTCGTACAGCTTCACCTGAGCACACAAGAAGGCCCACCATCCGATCGGATGGTGGGCCTTCTGCTATTCATGAACTGACGCCGCTTACCTCGGCAGCGCCTGGTACGCGTCAACAGCCTTCTGCAGGCGGTCGAGCGCAGCACCGTAGCTGGTGAAGTCACCGCTCTGTTGCGCCGACTTCAATGCCGCCATTGCCGAATTGACCTCGGCCAGCGCCTTCGTGACGTCATCCGAAGAAGCCGGCGGGGCCGGTGCCGTCGGAGTTGTCGGCGTTTCCGGTTGCGCTCCGGTATCCGGATCGGGTGCCGGCTGGGTGACCGTCGCTGCCGAACCTGCGCCCGGCCAAATCTGACTGATCGCCTCGGAGACGGTCGGTGCATAACCGATCCGAATGCCGTTGGTGTCGCTGAAGCTCACCAATACACGCGCCAACTGAGGGAACGCGTTCTGCGAGTTTCGCTGCGAGTACAAAGGCTCGACATAGAGGATTCCGCCCTCGGCAATCGGCAGAGTCAGCAAGTTTCCGTACTGAATCTTGTTCGACTGCTTGAGCAGGGACACTTCCGAAGCAACACGCGAATCCGACGTCATCGCAGACTGAGCCTGCTGTGGACCCTGAGTCTGCGTATCGGTCGGCAACTGCAGCACCGTGAACTTGCCGTAGTTCTCCTTGTCGTTCGCCACCGAGATGTAGGCCGACAGCAACTCACGACTGAACCCGACCATCGGACTGGTCAGACGGAAATCCGCCTTCGCGGTGTCCTTGTCGCCCACCAGCACGTAGTACGGCGGCTGGTTGGCCGACGTGTCGATCGTCGGATCGCTCGGAACCGACCAGAACGCGTTGTTGGTGAAGAACTCACTCGGATCGTCGACGTGGTACTTCGCCAGCATCTCTCGCTGAACCTTGAACATGTCTTCCGGGTAGCGGAAGTGTGCCTGCAAGTCGTCCGAGATTTCGCTCTTCGGCTTCACCGTGTTCGGGAAGACCCCCATCCACGCCTTCAGAACCGGATCCTGCTCGTCGACCTGGTACAGCGTGACAGTGCCGTCGTAGGCATCGACCGTGGCCTTCACTGAGTTACGGATGTACGAGAACTCCTGGCGCGGAATGAGGCGCCCGGTCGTCTGGTCGATACTGTCCTCGACCAACCCGTCGAGCGAACTGCGCTGCGCGTACGGGTAATCCTGGGCCGTGGTGTAGCCGTCGATGATCCACTGCATCTTGCCGTCGACCACTGCGGGGTAAGCAGCGCCGTCGGTCGTCAGCCAAGGCGCGACCTCCTCGACCCTTTCCTTCGGATCACGCTTGAAGATGATCTTCGAGTTCGAGCCGATTGCACTCGAGAACAGGATGTTGCGCTCGGTGTACTTCGCCGCGAATGCAAGACGGTTGAACCAGTTGCCGATCGAAACGCCACCCGAACCTGTGTAGGTGTACTTCGAGGTGTCGGTGTCGTACTCACGAGGTCCCTCGCCGTCGACAGAACCGACGATCGAGTAATCGGCGTCCGACTGACTGATCACCTCGCCGTAGTACGAACGAGGATTGTCCACCTTGAGATTCTCGTTCTCGGGCGTGGTCGTCAGGTCGCTCACCGAGTAGATCGGGTAGCCACCGGTGTTGTTCTGACTGTCGCCCTGCACGGCCGTGACTTCGTTGGCCTGGGCGGCGACGAAACCGTTGCCGTGCGTGTAGACCGTGTGCTTGTTGATCCAGTCCGTCTGGTTGCCGGAAAGGTTGTTCGGCGACAGCTCACGCGCGGCGACAACGAAGTCGCGCAACTGGCCGTCTTGTTCGTAACGATCGACGTTGAGCGTCTGCGGGAACCCGTAGAAGTTCTTGAGCTGACGCTGAGCGGTGAACGTCGGCGACAGAATGGTCGGATCCAACAGGCGTGTGTTCGCGATCGTGGTCCGGTCTGCCGGAACGTCCTGTGGCTGCTTGGTGCCAATTCCCGGATAGTCGACGTAGTCGACGTTTTCTTCCGTGATCCCGTACGCCTGACGGGTCGCTTCGATGTTTCGTTCGATGTACGTGCTCTCCTTCTGCGCCGCATTGGGCTTGACGGAGAACTGCTCGACGATCATCGGGTAGACGGCACCGACGAGGACCGACGAAAGAACCAGTAGAGCGACTGCCATGGCCGGTATCCGAAGATCCCGCGTGAAGATCGAGGCGAAGAACGCCAAGGCGCAGATGACCGCAATGGACAACAGAATGAGCTTCGCAGGCAGAACCGCATTGATGTCGGTGAAGCCCGGGCCGGTGAACGTCGGTTCCTTACGACTACTCGACATCAACGAGTACCGATCAAACCAGTACGCCACCGCCTTGAGAAGCACAAAGGTGCCGGCGATGACAGCCAGCTGAATACGAGCGGCCGTGGTGAACGTCCCATTGCGCCCGGCCAACTTGATCCCACCGAAAACGTAGTGGGTGACCAGGTTTGCCACGAAGGCAAGCAGAATCGAGACGAACAACCAATTCAGAACGAAACGGTAGAACGGCAGATCGAACGTGTAGAAGCCGACGTCCAAGTTGAACTGCGGATCGGTGATCCCGAAAGCCTGGCCGTTGAGGAACAACTGGATAGTGACCCAGTTGGCCTGTGCGATGAGACCGGACAGGATGCCGATCGCTACCGGAATGATCACGCCGAAAAGACGAAGACGCGACATAACGGTGGTGCGGTAGCGCGCGATCGGATCATTGGGCCCGGAGACCGGGACGAACACCGGGCGTGCGCGGTACGCGAGAAGCATCGCGAGCCACACGATGGCGCCGACGACAATTCCGACGACCAGGAAGAGCACGAATCGCGTCAGCAGAACCTTGGTGAAGACACCGCGGAAGCCGACTTCGCCGAACCACAACCAGTCCGTGTACATGCCGATCAGTCGCGGCCCCACGAGCAGCAAGGCCGCCACTACGACAGCCACCACCAACAAGATTCGACTGCGTCTGGACAGAGAGGGTAAACCTGCGGGGGGCCGCATGCCCACGTGCCACGCTCCAAGATTTGGCGACGCCGTGGCGTCGCAACCGATTGCATCGATCACTGCGGCCACGCCCGAGTGGACTTGGCCGTTTCCGACCACTCTACGTAACAACGGTCACGGGTTGACAACACGGAGAGCGGGGAGCCGGACAGAAGGTGGGAGGATGAACGTGTGAGTGAAGAGAATATGAGCAGATCACCGAGTGCCCTCGCCCGGTGCGTTCATGAAGTTGTCGACCACATCGACGCCGAAGGCTGGGATCAGCCGCCGAAGCTGTACGCGTTGGTACCCACCGAAATGCTCGCCGCGGCCGAACCCGGACTGCTCGACCAACTCGCCGAGGGCGCCGAATACACACCGATCGAACAGGAATCGCTTCCCGAGGACATCATCGGCGGTTCACGGGCACTCGACGAGTTCCTGGCGACGACGCATTGGCCCGAGTCCGTGCAGGGTTGCATCCTGGTGCAGGAGATCGTCGTCCTGCCGCCCGAGGCGGAATCGGATCTCGACCACGCCACGGCGCCGGTGTTGACCGATCAGCACGCGGCGGACGAGGTCGCGCGGCTGACGGCCAACGCGCATCCCGATCGACGCGAGGCTCGACTGTTCGTCGGCGTGCTCCGTGACGGTCCCTCGCTGTCGCTCCTACAGATGCGTCCCGACGAGGATGCGGATCCGTACGGTGACTTGGAACTGCTCACCTACGACGGTCTTGCACCTCACCTCGTGCACGCCCTGTACGCGACGCTCGACGAGGTCGAAGAAGACTGACAGAGTCGTCGGCGGCCAGGCAGCTTTCAGCAGCGGGGTGCGTCGCCGCCCGTGTTGAGGCTCTCGAGTGAGTCCACTGCGCCGGGCAGGTTGTCGACCTTGACGAGTCGAAGCCCGTCCGGCGCATTCTGTTTCGCCTCGTCACAGTTCTGGGCCGGCACGAGGAAGGTCTCAGCACCGGCTTGGGACGCGGCGATCAACTTGTACCTGATGCCGCCGATCGGACCGACCTCGCCGTCGGAGTCGATGGTGCCCGTTCCGGCTACGAACTTTCCGCCGTTGAGCTCCCCCGGAGTCAGCTTGTCGACCAAGGCCAGTGTGAACATCAGTCCGGCAGAAGGACCGCCGATGTCGGCGAGATTGAACTGCACGGTGAAGGGAACGTCCGGGACCTCGCTGGGTGTGACGCCGAGGTAACCCGATTCGGGCTTGTTGGGCCGCGCCCCGACGGTGACCGGCACAACGGTCTCCACACCCTCACGAAGGACGGTGACGTCGATCGCGGTGCCGGGCGCGATCGCACCGACCGTGTCCTGAACGCCGGTGATGGTGGTTACCGGAGTGTCGCCGATCTTGACCAGGACGTCGCCTTCTTGCAGGGCACCCGCAGCGGGACCGTCCGGAGTCACCTTCGAAACAGTCAGTGCCACCGGCTTGCCGAGAAAGTGCAGTGCCGCCAACTCGGCACTGTCCTCGGATTGCTGGAAGTCGGCCGTGTTGGCCTGCTGAATCTCTTCCTTCGACTTCTCGGGCGGATAGATCTCCGAGCGAGGGACGAGTCCGTTGCTGCCACTCGCCCACAGTCCGAACGCTTCGAAGATGTTGAGGCCGTCGCGAACCGACACCGTTGTCATGTTGAGGTTGCCGTCGGTGGGATCGACCTCGGTCCCCTGGATGTCCACGACGGGCTTACCGTCGACGTCGCCGAGCGTGTTGAAGGTGGGGCCCGGACCGAGTGCGACATAAGGAACAGTGACCATTGTTCCGACGACTCCCAACACGACGATGGGTGCGAGTGCGGCCAAGAGCGTCACTATCCGTCGATTCACCTGATCCAGAGTAAAGCGCGAAGGCTCCGGAGCACCGATCGCACCGCCTGAGCGCCGTGCGTGTTCGCCGTCAGCGTGACTCGGAGGGCGACTCCGACCGCTCGAGCCTTGTACCGTTGAGGTATGAGCAATATGCCGTTCGGCTTCTCCAACTCCGACGACGATCCCGATCGCGACAAGAACGCGGCGGGTGGCAATCCGTTCGGGGGTGGTGACATGCCGTTCGGGTTCGGCGCGGGCGGTGAGGGATTCGATCCGGCTCAGCTCGGCCAGATGCTCACCCAGTTCGGGCAGATGCTAAGCGGAATGGGCTCGTCGATGGGCCAGGGCGGTACGTCCGGCCCGGTCAACTACGACATCGCCAAGAAGCTGGCACGCCAACAGATCGGATCGGTCACACCGATCACCGAGGGCAACGTCAAGGCGATCGCCGACGCCGCGCACCTGGCCGAGATGTGGCTGGACGCCGCGACAACGCTCCCTGCCGGAGCGAGCCGCACTCTTGCGTGGACTCCGAACGACTGGCTCGACAACACGATCGACACCTGGAAGCGACTCTGTGATCCGGTGGCCGAGAAGGTAGCGGGCATGTGGGTCCAGGGTCTTCCGGCCGAAGCACAGCAGATGGCTGGCCCGATGCTGGGCATGCTCGGCCAGATGGGCGGACTCGCGTTCGGCTCGCAATTGGGCCAGGCACTCGGCCAACTGTCCACCGAGGTGCTCTCCTCCACTGACATCGGCCTGCCCCTCGGCCCCGAAGGCACCGCGGCCCTTCTCCCGGCTGCGGTTCAGGCTTTCAGTGAGGGTCTCGAACAGCCGCATCAGGAAGTTCTGGTCTTCCTCGCCGCGCGGGAAGCCGCTCATCAGCGCCTTTACAGTCACGTTCCGTGGCTGCGCCAGCGTGTTCTCGCGACAGTGGAGGAATACGCCCGCGGAATCACCATGGACTTCTCGGCGATGGAAGAATTCGCCAAGGACCTCGATCCATCCGCTCTCACCGATCCGAGCAAGCTCGAAGCGTTGATGCAGCAGGGCACGTTCGAGCCGCAGAACACACCGGAGCAGAAAGCCGCTCTCGAACGTCTCGAGACTCTGCTTGCGCTGGTCGAGGGCTGGGTGGAGACGGTCGTCACCGCCGCACTCGGCGAGCGACTGCCTGGTGTTGCCGCGATGAGCGAGACGTTGCGGCGTCGCCGTGCCACCGGCGGCCCCGCCGAACAGACCTTTGCGACGCTGGTCGGACTCGAACTTCGTCCTCGCAAGGTCCGTGAAGCGGCCGGTTTGTGGCAGAAGCTCACTGCGGAAGCCGGTATGGACGTTCGCGACGGCGTCTGGTCGCATCCCGACCTGATGCCCGATTCGAGCGATCTCGACGCACCGGACGGATTTGTCGCCCGTGTCCTCGGCGCCGGCGAAGCCGGTAATTTCGACGACCCGATAGCCCAGCTCGAAGCCGTCGAGGCAAAAGAGCGTGCGGCCGAGGCAGCGATGGACAAGACCCGCGAGGACGACGAAGAGAAGTAATCCCTTCTCGACCGATTTTCGCAGATCAGCCGCGATGACGGCCTGTGGATAACTGCCGCTGACGTGGACTCGCCGAGGGCCCGTCGTGCCAGCATCGAATGATGACCAGTCACACGCAAGACGACGCCAGACAAGACAGCACTTCACAACGATCCGCGGGACCCCGATGGGACCCGCGGATCGCTGTTCTGTCGCGCCCGGACGGTCGACTGCAGCTGGGATGGACCCCCGGACATGCCGTCCTGCTGACTCTGCCTGTCGGGGTCGACGATCGCGCGGTGAAGTCGATCCTGCGCAAAATGGACGGCTCGAGATCCCGCGCAAACATCCTCTGGGAAGCGTCGAGGCGCGGGATTCCCACGTCGGTGACGGAGGAGTTGCTCGAGCAACTCGCCGATTCCGGTTTCGTCCACACTGCCCGCAGAAGCACCGCGACGGTACGGATTCACGGTGTCGGTCCGCTCTCTGACGCCATCGAGCGCGCACTGGTCGCCGGCGGGGTCAGCACGCGTCGCTCGCGCGGGTATCGCAACACCGACGTCGTGCGCACGTGGAACGAACAACTGGTGGTCCTGGCCGACGACGTCGTAACTGATCCTCGTCTGGTCAGCGATCTCGTTCGCTGCGGACTCCCCCACCTTTCCGTCCGCATCCGCGACGGCAACGGTGTGGTCGGTCCTCTTGTCCTGCCTGGTCAGTCGAGTTGCCTGCGGTGCGCAGACATCCTCCGATCCGAACTCGACCCTCATTGGCTTCATCTGTCCGCGCAGCTACTCGGCAGCGCAGGCCACGCGGAATCGGCGATGATCCATGCAAGTGTCGCGCTGGCCCTGGCCGAGATCGACTCCGCATTATCGGAGACAGCGGCGACGCATGCGGCGAGTCTGTCGTCGACGCTCGAGATCGCGCTCCGTCCGTATCGGATCACAACCAGGCGCTGGCCTCGGCAAATATCCTGCAGTTGCCAATACCTGGCACCTGTTTCGGGCAAAGGACGCCCCAGTCAGACATGATGGTGTGGTGTCCGAGATCCCACGCAAGAGTTCTGCCCGTACTGCCAAACTCGCGAGCATCCCCCTGGGGATGGCCGGTCGCGCCGCCATGGGCTTCGGACGCAAGCTCGCCGGCGGCGACAAAGGCGAGATCGACGCGCAGTTGAGCGCGAAGGCGGCCGAGCAACTGTTCGCGGTGCTGGGCGAACTCAAGGGCGGCGCGATGAAGCTGGGCCAAGCGCTCAGCGTCATGGAGGCGGCAATTCCGGAGGAATTCGCCGAGCCGTACCGCGAGTCGCTGAACAAGCTCCAGGCCGCCGCCCCGCCGCTGCCGACCAAGCAAGTACACAAGATGCTCGACCAGCAACTCGGAACCAAGTGGCGCGACCGATTCCAGTCGTTCGACGATGAACCGACCGCGTCGGCAAGCATCGGGCAGGTTCACCGAGCCGTCTGGGCGGACGGCCGCGACGTAGCCGTGAAAGTTCAGTACCCCGGCGCCGACGAAGCTCTACGCGCCGATCTCAAGACCCTGGGCAGATTTGCCGGTCTCTTCGGTTCGGTCATGCCCGGTGTCGACGTACGGCCCGTGATCGAGGAGTTCACCGCGCGCACGGAGGAAGAACTCGACTATCGGATCGAGGCGAACAATCAGCGAGCTTTTGCCAAAGAGTTCGACGGAGATCCCCAATTCGTGATCCCGCACGTCGTGGCGAGCGCGCCGAAAGTGGTCGTGACCGAATGGATGACGGCAACCCCGTTGACCAGAATCATCGAGAGTGGAACGCCGGAGCAGCGCAACGCGGCCGGTGCACTACTCGCCGAATTCCACTTCGCGTCTCCGGCCCGTGTCGGATTGCTCCACTGTGACCCGCACCCCGGCAATTTCATGCTTCTCGAGGACGGCCGACTCGGCGTCATCGACTTCGGTGCTGCTGCGCCGTTCCCGAACGGACTGCCACGGGTTCTCGGCACTATGGTGCGCTTGGCTGTCGAGGAACAATTCGACGAGTTGACGGAGTTGTTGCGCGCCAACGGTTTCGTGATCCCCGGACGCACGGTGACCGACAAGGAGATCGCGGATTACCTGCGACCCTTCACCGACCCGATCCAGACCGAGTCATTTCACTTCACTCGGGCATGGCTGCAAAAGGCCGCCGGAACCGCCACTGACTTCAACAGTGCGCAGTTCCGAACGGCCCGTGCACTCAACCTTCCGGCCGAGTATTTGATGATCTTCCGTGTTCTTCTCGGTTCGGTCGGCATATGCGCCCAGTTGGACGCATATGCCCCGTACATGGAAATCCTGACTCGTTGGTTGCCAGGGTTCGCGGAGCCGGTTCTGGATGACACCGGCTCCGCCGACTAAGACACCGGCTCCGCCGAATAGGGCTCTCACGCGCACACGAGTTGCTTGCGTGGGCGCCCTCTCGGTCTCTTGCGCGCTATGACGGCCCCCTGATCGAGGATCTCGCCTCCCCACACCCCCCATGGCTCGGCGCGGTCGAGAGCCGCACTGAGACAACGGGAACGGATGGGGCACTGCGCGCACAGTGCCTTGGCCTGCTCGAGTTCGGCCGGAGCTTCGGCGAACCAGAGATCGGGGTTGGATGCCCGGCACGGCAGGTCGCGGCGGGTGGACGCGACCTCGATGAACGTGACTGCAGCCGAAGTGACGTCGGTGGAAGTTACTGCAGTGGTGGAGTTTTCGGATTCCACGCGGATTGTCTGGGCAGACAACTCGGTCTCCTAGTGCTCGGATGCGAAACTGTGTCGCACGATATGGGTTCGATGGGTGCGAACCTGAGCCGAGTCGGAAACCAGATGAAGAGGGCTATCCAACACAAAGGCCACGGTCCGCAGGGGCTGCGGGTCCGTGGCCGTAAGTGAACGGATGTGTCCTACCGAGAAATACCTCGATGGCTTAAGAACACGGACTCGACAGCTGCTTTCTTTGCTGCTGCTTGAGGGCGCAGGCGGAGCGCATGCTGCGCCCATCCCGCTGCACGCGGCAGCATGGGGGCGGCAACAGCGAACTTTGCGCTTGCGCACGCTTCGTAAGAGATCAAGTTCGTCATTTTTTTGCCACCTCCATTTCGTGTCGGTCCGGATAGTTTCTGCGCACAGGTTGCCCCGTAACACTGAAAACCAGAGTAGAGAATCTGCCGAATCTGCACAACCTATTTTTGACCTGCGGTTATGTAACTCACCGTTGTCGATTCGGATGTGTTGTCAGATATCGAGTGTTGCCGCTCGCAGTTCACCGCGAATGACAGCTAGTACGTCTTCCCCGAAGTTGTCGAGTTTCTTCGGCCCGATTCCAGGGATCGAAACCAGTCCACGATTATCTTGTGGTCGTTGTTCGGCAATAGCCATCAGTGTGTTGTCACTGAAGACGACATAGGCCGGAACTTTGAGTTCTCGGGACTTGTCCAGACGCCAGGCCTTGAGGTGCTCGAGCAATTCCAGGTCGACATTGGACGGGCATTTTTCGCAGCGCCCGAGCATGGTCGCCGACGTCCCGATCAACGGTTTGCCGCAGACGCGGCAGCGCGGACGCTTCTTGTTTCCCGACGACGGCGCGGCGACGCGCGAGGCCTGCGAGTCCTCCGGGATTAGTCCGTTGAGAAATCTCGACCGGCGACGGGACTTGCGTCCACCCTCATTGCGGGCCAATGCCCACGACAGCTGCAGATGCTCGCGGGCGCGAGTAACCCCCACGTAGAGAAGCCGACGCTCCTCCTCCACCGCGACGTCGTCGGCGCCCGAATTGGCGTCGCCGAGAACGTGTTGGATAGGCAGGGTGCCGTCGTTGAGGCCGACCAGGAACACCGCATCCCATTCGAGCCCCTTGGCCGCGTGGAGGGAGGCCAGCGTCACACCTTGCACGGTCGGTGGGTGCCGCGCCTCGGCTCGGGCCGTGAGCTCCTGTAGAAGCCCGGTGAGCGTCAGTTCAGGTTCGTGGACAAGTTGTTCTTCGGTGAGCGCCACGAGAGCCGAGAGCGACGCCCAGCGCTCGCGTGCCTGAGTACCCGAAGGCTCTTCGTTGGTCAGGCCGAGCGGCGCGAGCACAGCGCGGACGAGTGAGACCAGCGCTTCGCCGTTGTCTGCACCTTCGGGGAGGTCGTCGCGTCCAGCTGCCTGACGCAGCGCTGCCACCGCCTGACGTACCTCGGTGCGAGTGAAGAAGCCCTCTCCACCGCGCACCTGGAACGGGATGCCCAGCTTCGTCAGGGCCTGCTCGTGCGCCTCCGACTGAGCATTGATCCGGTACAGAACAGCGATCTCGGCCGCAGGGGTGCCTGCCGCGATCAGCCGTTTGATCGCCCGCGCAACGCCGAGTGCTTCGGCCGGCTCGTCGTCGAACTCCATGAACTCCGGCTCAGGCCCCGGAGCGCGCTGCCCGATCAGCTGCAGACGCGTCCCGGCGATCCGCCCGCGCGCGGCACCGATCACGCGGTTCGCCAACGACACGACCTCAGGGGTGGAGCGGTAATCCCGTTCGAGCCGAACGACGGTCGCTTCGGGGAATTTCCGGGAGAAGTCCAACAGATAGTTGGGGGTGGCTCCGGTGAAGGAGTAGATGGTCTGATTCGCATCGCCCACCACGGTCAGATCGTCTCGGTCGCCCAGCCAGGCGTCGAGCACACGCTGCTGCAGTGGGGTGACGTCCTGATACTCGTCCACGACGAAGCAGCGATACCGCTCGCGGAACTCGTCGGCGACTGTCGAATGCTCTTCGAGAGCTGCCGCCGTGTGCAGTAGGAGATCGTCGAAATCAAGCAGCATGCCGTCCTGGCCGCGTGCTTTCAGCTCTTCGTATGCGGCATACACCTGGGCCACCTTGGTGGCATCGACCGGTGCCTCACGGCGAATCTTGGCGATCGCGCGTGGGTAATCCTCCGGCGCGATCAGCGACGCCTTCGACCACTCGATTTCACTGGCGAGGTCGCGGACGCTTTCCGTGCTGGTGGACAATCCCACCCGGGCTGCGGCACTGCTGACAACCGCGAACTTTCGGTCCAGCAGACGCCACGGCGTGTCGCCGACAACCTGCGGCCAGAAGTACTTCAGTTGACGGAGAGCAGCAGCGTGAAAAGTTCGAGCCTGCACCTGCGGCCCACTCCCGCCGACGCCCAGCTCACGGAGACGTCCACGCATTTCCCCGGCCGCACGAGCGGTGAACGTCACGGCAAGCACCTGACCGGCCGACACGTGACCGTCGGCAACCAGATGAGCGATCCGGCGCGTGATGGTGCGGGTTTTGCCTGTTCCAGCGCCCGCGAGGACACATACCGGGCCGCGTGGCGCGAGCACGGCGGCCGATTGTTCTGGATCCAGTCCGGTGTCCGCAGGCATGGGGACCATCATGGCAGGACGTTCCGACACTCCATTCGCCGCGCCCGACGGTATGTGGGCAAGAGAACACGGGCCGATACGGAACAACGCTCTCGGTCGTGGTGTTATATCGGCCGTGACTTCTACCGAAAATGCGCCTGCCCTGACCATCTACTCGACCACGTGGTGCGGCTACTGCCGTCGCCTCAAGACGCAGCTCAACGCGTCGGGGATCGAGTACACCGAGATCGACATCGAGAACGATCCGGCAGCAGCCGATTTCGTCGGCAGCGTCAACGGTGGCAATCACGTCGTTCCGACCGTGAAGTACGGCGACGGCAGCGTTGCGACCAACCCGTCGCTCAACCAGGTCAAGCAGGCTCTGGGTCTGTAGACCTTCTCCGGCTGCTACTTGACCCAGCTCTCGAGCATTCCGCGAGCGATGGAGATCGACCCGGGCAGCAACAGTGGCGCGTCCGCTTCCGAACCCCAGTCGCCGAGTTCGAGAGCGGCGCGCACCTCGTCCTTCGTGAACCAGGTGCCCTCGGCGATCTCGCCGTCCGCGAACAGCAGCGGAGCGGCGGGGTCGCCGATTGCGGCGAAGCCCAACATCACCGAGCGAGGGAACGGCCAAGGCTGGCTCCCGAGGTATCGAACGCTGTGCACGTCGATACCGACTTCTTCCTTGATCTCGCGGACAACACACGTTTCGAGTGACTCCCCGGCCTCGACGAATCCCGCGAGAATCGAGAAACGGCGCTGCGGCCAGGTCGGCTGACGCGCGAGTAGAACTCGATCGCCGCCGTCGTGCACCAGGCAGATGACCGCCGGATCCGTTCGGGGAAACTCCTCGTGGCCGGTGGACGTGGAAATGCGTGACCAGCCGGACATCGTGGGTTCACTCGGTGCGCCGTCGATAGCGCTGAATCCGGCACTGTCGTGCCAGTTGAGAATCGCGACGGCACCGGTCAACAAACCGGCGTCCGCGTCGTCGAGTGTTCCGCCGAGCATCCGCAATTCAGACAAAGTGCCCGCCAGCAGCGACACCCGCACCGCCCAGACGTGGCGATTCTCCCGAATTCCCAGGAAGACCGCGCCGCGCACCGGTTCGGGCCCCAACTCGGTTGCCTCGGCGAAGACCAATTGACCTTCCGGCGACACCTTGACCTGACCCCGTGAATTCACACGGAGGAGCAGTGCGTCCGCCCAACCCGTCGTCAGTGCAGCGGCGTCCGACCGCAATTCCTCGGCGCGGCCGACGCTCGAGCGTGAGAGCAGAGGTGTTTCGGTCAGCTGGAAGTCGTTCACGCTCACGACATTACTGCGCGCACGAAGCTCGGTAACACTCAGTTCGTGACGCGGCGAATGTAGAGCAGTCGATCGTTCTCTTCGACGGCGTCCACCTCGGGTGAACCGACGCGAACCAGACGGCCGTCACGAACGACCCCGAGCACGATGTCGGAGAGATGACGCGGAGAGCCGCCGACCTCGTCGCGCTCGACGGCACGCTCGGCAATCGCGAATCCGGCCTCCGGAGTCAGCAGGTCTTCGATCATCTCCACGACGGTCGGCGTCGTGGTCGCGATGCCGAGGAGTCGACCCGCCGTCTCCGAGGACACGACGACGGAGTCTGCGCCGGACTGACGCAGAAGATGCGCGTTGTCGGCTTCACGGATGGCTGCGGCGATCTTGGCTTTCGGCGCGATTTCGCGGGCTGTCAGCGTCACGAGCACTGCGGTGTCGTCACGGTTGGTTGCCACGATGATCGACGACGCATTCTGCGCACCTGCCAACCGAAGTACGTCCGATTTCGTCGCCGAACCGAATACCGTCACCAGGCCTTTGCTCGCCGCCGAATCGAGGACGGTCTGATCGGTGTCCACGACCACGATCTCCGACGCCGGTACACCGTCACCGAGCATTGCTTCGATTGCCGTCCGCCCCTTGGTCCCGTATCCGACGACGACGGTGTGATTACGCACGTGCTGCCTCCAACGCTGAATTTTGAACGCCTGACGCGAACTCTCGGTCAGAGCTGAAAGTGTGGTTCCGACCAACACGATCAAGAAGAAGATCCGAAGTGGCGTGATCAACAGGACGTTGACCAGGCGCGCCGACGGCGTGAACGGAGTGATATCGCCGTAGCCGGTGGTCGAGAGCGAAACCGTCGCATAGTAAATGCAGTCGAGCAGCGACAGCTCGTTGTCCTGTGCGTCCCGGTATCCCGCGCGATCGATGTACACGATCAACACGGCGGCGCCGAGAGCACCCAACGCGATGAGAACTCGCTTGTAGATGGCCCGCGCCGGACTTGTCTGTAGCTGGGGAATGCGCAGCACCCCGACAAGGGCGAAGTCAGGCTGATCGGTCAATGCTTCCGACCTGGTCAAACGCGCCCGGAGCTTACCGGCCATACATCGACTCTCTCACTCGAACTTACGAAATACCTACACGGACATCGGCAGGCAGCGTAACCCTCGAAGATCGACTTCGGAACTCGGGCGCCGAATAGCGCGCGGGTCGTGGCGCCGGTAGTGGCAAGAAGGTCCACCGTGAGGCAGGCTGGGCAAATGCCTTTCACCGGTTCGACGTCCACTCCCAGCCAAGCGGCCGCTCTTCGTTTGTCGGCCCTCCTTCTCGGCGCCGGCACCATGCATTTCGTGGCGCCTTCCTTCTTCGACAGCACCGTTCCCCGCCAGCTTCCCGGACAGGCCCGCACCTACACCCAGGTGTCCGGCGTCGCGGAACTGGCGATCGGCGCTGCCTTGGCCGTGCCGAAGACCCGCAAGCTCGGCGCGGGCCTTGCCGCCGCGCTCTTTGTCGCCGTGTTCCCCGCCAACATCCAGATGGCGATCGACTGGTGCCGAAGCCCGAAGACGTCCACACCGCAGAAGATCGGTTCGATCGCACGTCTTCCCCTGCAGGTTCCGCTGGTGACCGAAGCACTCAAGGCTCGTCGAAACGCAAGCTAATCTTGCGCGCCTGCCGTTCGGATGAGGCGAGCGAGAGCCTCACCGTCCGGCAGGTTCTCGGGTGCGATGGTGCGACCCGATCGAACGTAGTGAAACGCCGCCCGGACCTTGTCGGCCGGAAACTGTTCGTTGCGCCCCGCCGAACGGGCTCTGGCTGACATCAATTCGGCCCAGGCCACCCGATACGCGGCCAACTGCATCACAACAGCGTCCTCGTTGGCGGCCGACGGTTCGGCACCGGTCTTCCAGTCGATCACCGTCCATCCGCCGTCGGGATCGGCGAACACAGCGTCGATGCGACCCCGCAGAACCGTTCCGGCAATGGATGTTTCGAAAGGAACTTCCACTTCGATCGGGCTGCGATTGGCCCACGGGGACCGCAGGAACGCATCCTGAAGTTTCACCAGATCGGTCTCGGGACCCGCGCCGGTATCCGCGGCGCCGGGTAGTTCGTCGAGATCCAACAGTCGGGTCGCACCGAACCTTCGCTCGATCCAGGCGTGAAAAGCCGTGCCGCGCCGAGCGAGCGGGTTCGGTGGGTACGGCAGTGGTCTACGCAGCCGTGCCGCGAGTTCATCCGGATCTGCCTTGAGGTCGACGAGCTGAGTCACCGAAAGCTGCGCCGGGAGAATCACTTCGGCACGCGCGTTTGCCCGGGCTTCGCGCTCGGCCAGGAGAACGTCGACGTCCGAGGCCCAGTTCTCCGGATCGTCCTCCGGTTCTTCCGTCTCTTTGCTGTCTTGCGGCAGCGATGCAAGTGCGGACAGGACGCTCGCGGCTCCGGCCTCGACCGCGCCGCGACGCGCACCCAGCGGGTCGGGCGGCCACTGCGCCGTACGGGGTGTGGAGGCCAACGGGTTCTCGGTGTCGGGTTCCGGTGCAGGCGCCCATTCCTCCACGACGCCGATCGCACCGCGTGAGTCTTCTTCACCGGCATCGTTTTCGGCCGTGACCATCTGATGCAGCTCGTCCAGGAACTCCGAAGGCCCCTTCGGTTCCGAACCGGATTCCGCCCAGTGATGCGCCGAGATGAACAGCGCCCGTTCGGTTCTGGTCAGCGCGACGTAGAACAGTCGCCGGTCCTCGTCCAGTCGACGGTTGGACAAGGCCTTCTTGTGCGCCGTGATCGCGTTCTCGAGGTCCTTGCGGTTGTACAGCTCCTCGAGGTCGAGCACCGGAACTCCGTCGGCCGAATCCGCGTCGACCGCCCGGTCACCACGCAACGACGGTGGCAGTTCGGCGAGCGCCCCGAGCCACGATCCGGACGCGGTGGACGAGGGGAACACCCCGTCGCTGACATGCGGGATCGCCACTACTTCCCATTCGAGCCCCTTCGCCGAGTGCACGGTCAAGATCTGCACGCGATCCGGCGCCACCTCCACTTCGCCCGGAGTGAGGCCCTTTTCGATCTGTTCGGCGGCCGCGAAGAATGCGAGCATCCCGGGCAGATTGGCTGTTGGACGCGTCGCGTAATTGGCGACGACGTCGGCAAATGCGTCGAGATGCTCGCGGCCCGCGGTCCCGACGACACCGACTCGAGTTCGCGCGCCTGCCTCGATTCCGATACCGAGCACCCGCTCGACCTCCGCCACCAGTTCGGTGAGCGGCTGGCCGATACGTTCGCGCAACGACGCCAATTCTGCCGCTATCGCGTTGATGCGTGTGTACCCGAGAGCTGAATAGCGTTCTGCCGGGCCTGGATCGGAGATCGAATCGACCAATCCTGCTTGCTCGGCGTTCTCCCCCGGCAGCGCGTCCTGAACTGCCGAGGTGAGCGCCTCGGCGTCGGTGACCGCACCCGCTGTTCCGTATCCGGCGGAGATGGCAAGTTCGCGAGAGCGTTGCGAGAGTGCGGCGAGGTCCTTCGCGCCGATCTGCCATCTCGCTCCGGTGAGCAGCCGAACGGCGGCGCTACCCGCCAGCGGATCGGCGACCACTCGGAGCATGGCGATCACGTCCGCCACCTCGGGTGTGTGCAGGAGCCCACCGAGTCCGACCACTTCGACTGGCAGACCCTTGGACCGCAAAGCCTCGGCCAGCGGGGCAGCATCGGCGTTGCGGCGGATCAACACCGCTGCCGTGGGCGTCGGGCGGTCTTCGGCACGTGCCGCCTCGTACTCTTCGGCGATCTTCTCCGCAACCCACTGACGTTCCTGTTCGACGTATCCCAGCAGCGCCAGTCGAACGTCTCCGGCGACGGCTCCCGGCCGCGCACGAAGTGTGCTGACGGCCACACCGCGTCGGCGCAACGGTGCGGACGACAGGTTTGCCAATTCGAGAGCCTCCGGCGGGTTACGCCAACTGGTGAGCAGTTCGAGTGTCGGAGCCGGCTTTCCGTTGGCAAGCGGGAAGTCGGTTGCAAACCGTGGCAGGTTGGCCGCCGACGCGCCTCGCCAACCGTAGATCGACTGCATCGGATCGCCGACGGCTGTCAGCGCCAACCGGCCGTCGGCTCCCCCACCGAACAACGAGGACAACAACACTCGCTGAGCGTGACCGGTGTCCTGGTACTCGTCGAGAAGAACTACCCGAAAGCGCTCACGCTCGGTTTGCCCGACCTCGGGATGTTCGGAGGCGACACGGGCCGACAGCGACATCTGGCTGCCGAAATCCAATGCGCCTTCACGCCGCAGCGTCTCACCCAGCCGGGCAACGAGGGGCAGTAGCTCGATGCGTTTGTGTTGCACATCAAGGTAATTCAACAGCTCTTTGCTCGGCCCACCCCGCTGTTTCGGACCGGCGGGCAGAGTATGAATCAGCTTGTCCAACTCGGTGTGAGCCTCGAGCAACTGCTCGGGGTCGACCAGGTGCTCCGCCAACTGACCGGCAAGGGCCAGAACGGTTTCGGTGATGGACCCCGGATTCTTGTCGGTGTCCAGATCACTGTCCCAGCCGCTCACGACGCGGTGCGCAACCTGCCACAGTTCGGTCTCGGACAACAGCGTCGCCGAGGGTTCGATCGGCAACAGCAGTCCGTGCTCGGACAGCAACCGTCCCGCGTAAGCATGGTAGGTACTGACTTCGGGTTCCCCGGCCAGAATCCGGGAACGCACTCCGCCGGTCGGGTCGAGTGCCCGCAAAACGTCCGAACCCGCCAGTCGCGCCAAGCGCTTGCGGATTCGCGACGTGAGCTGTTGTGCCGCTTTGCGCGTGAAGGTCAATCCGAGAACGGCCTCGGGATCGACGAAGCCGTTGGCCACCAGCCACACGACGCGAGCAGCCATCGTCTCGGTCTTACCGGCACCGGCACCGGCGACGACCAATGTCGGACCGAGCGGTGCGGCGATGACTGCCGCCTGTTCCGGCGTCGGCGGGTGTTGACCGAGCGCGACCGCCAGGTCGACAGGATCGATCTTCGGTCGGCGTGCCTTCTGCGTCGCGGCAGCCACTTAGTTACTCACCTGTCGTCCCTCGTCGTGTGCCGGGCAACTCGAGCGCACCGGGCAATGTCTACATCCGTCGTTGACCCTGGCCAGATACTGCGGCCCTTGGGTCGCTGCCGCTGCGTTATGGATGACGTCTCGCCACATCTCGACGGCTTCGGCCGTCAGCGGCGGCTGAACTCGCTGCGCCGCACCGTCTTTCTTGTTGGACTTGGCCACGAATACCAGGCGTGCACCGCCGGGTTGTGTGGCCGGTTCGCCGGCAATCGCACCTTCGGCCGCTGCGACCTGGTACGCCGCCAACTGCGCGTGAGATTGCGCGGCCTCGTTGCTGACAGGGTTTCGCGCAGTCTTGACGTCGACAACCACCGGACGGCCTTCGGTGTCGCGCTCGAGCCGGTCGATCCGGCCACGAAGCTTGACCGCAGGCGCTCCCTCCTCACGTGGTTCGAGGACCCCCTCGACCGCGACCTCGACGCCGACTTCGGTCAGTTCACCGCGAGTTGCGTTCATCCAGGCGGTGAACGTCGCCAGCATCTCCCGAGTTCGATTGAGTTCGCGGCGCGAGTACCACTGCGATCCCAGATCGATGGATTCCCAGGCATTTTCGAGTGCCTTCTCGACCTGATCCGGTGGAATCCGGCCGGCCAATGCCTGCACCAAAGTATGGACCAGCGTACCGGCGATCGCATGAGTGTTGTCTCCGTCGCTGCCGCCATGACGCTCGAACACCCATCGGAGAGGGCATGTTTCGAGAAGCTCGATGGTGGACGGCGATAGTGAAACCGGTCCGTCCTCGGGCTGCCACATGGGAGCAGCGGTACTCGGCTCGGCTGTGCCGTACCACTGATCCGGGTGCGCGCCGCGTACCCCGGCAGCAGCCAGACGTGCCAACTGGCGAGCGGCCCGGGAATGCTTCTCGGGGTCGAAATGCGCGATGTCGGGATCACACACGACGCTGCGAAGCTGTGCGACCAGTGCAGGCAGCGACAGAACCCGGGTATCCCCGGTCTCGGGTGCAACGACGTCGAGATCGGAGGACGGATCGTCCGAGTACGCGTCACCACGGATCAATTCGTCCACGAACCGCGAAGGCACCAAGTCGGTGTCCCCCGAAGCCGATTCGACTGCGGTGATCAGCAGACGGCGACGAGCACGGCTACAGGCAACCAGGAACAACCTGCGTTCTTCGGCCAGAAGCGGTGCGGTTCGCGAGAGTCGTTCGGCAGCCGAGTCACTGCCGTCGGAGACTCCGTTGACCAGGTCGATCAGCGCTTCGGTACGCAGTAGCGATCCGCGTGCCCGCAAACTCGGCCAGAGCCCCTCCTGCACACCCGCCACCGCCACGACCGCCCATTCGCGACCCGCCGCGGCGTGAGCGCTGACCACGGTGACGGCGTCGGGAGTGATGACCGACCGGCTCCGCGAGTCGGTCGGTATCTCCTGGCTGGTCAAGTAGTCGACGAAACCGGCGAGTTGCGAACGCGGCAACCGGTCGACGTAGTTGGCGGCCGCGTCGAAAAGTGCGACGACTGCGTCGAGGTCTCGATCGGCCTGTGAGCCGATAGGTCCGCCGCGCGCCGACGCAGCCGCCCAGCGTCGTTCCAGCCCCGTCGCCTGCCATGCTGCCCACAGAACTTCTTCGACCCCGAGACCTCGCTCGAGAGGCACTCGGGCCTTGCGAAGGACCGACAGCACGCGATTGAGTGCCGCAGCTTCGACGTCTGTCAACTTGCCCATGAGGCGCTTGGACTGCGCACGATCCTCGTCGATCAGAATGAGCCGCAACAACTCCGAGGAGTCCCGATCACTTCCCGATGCCAACTCGACCCGGCGCAGGCCACGACGCAACCGGCGCAGGGTGACCGGCTCGGCGCCGCCGATGGGACCGGCTATCAGGGCAAGCGCGTCGTCGCCGGTGAACTGATCGCCGCCGAGCGCCCGAAGGACCAGCAGCAGGCCGGACACTCCGTGTTGCCTGGCCAGCGGCAATTCGGTGGCAGCGGTCGTGACGGGTACCCCGGCCGCGAGCAGGGCTCGCCGGAGAGGGGCGAGAGTACGCGGCACCGACCGCACGATGACGGCCATCTCGGACCAAGCAATCCCGTCCAGCAGATGCGCCCGGCGCAAGGTATCTGCGACGACTGCCGCTTCTTTGGCCGTCGTACCGAGAACCCGCACCGACGCCCGCCCCGGGTCCTCATCGGTGAGATCGGATGGAACCGCGATGCGATGAGCAAGGTTGCCGGGCAGCCGCGCAGCGATCTTGGCCGCGATCGACGCGACGTCGGCGTTGTTGCGAAACGTGGTGGGCAGGACGATCTGGCGCTCGTCTCCGCGCTCGGCGAGTCCGAGTAGGAACGCCGAATCCGCACCGCGGAACCCGAAGACCGACTGATCGGGATCACCGGCGATGACCGTGCCCGCAGTTGCGGTTCCGATCAGCCGAACCAGCTGCGCCGCCTGCGGATCCAGATGTTGTGCGTCGTCGACGAGTAGGTGCCGGATCCGAGCGCGCTCGGAGCGAAGCAATTCGGGATCGGTGGCGAACGCGGTCAATGCCGCACCGATCAACTCGGCCGCGTCGAGTGCCGGCGCCGTCGCCTCCGGAGCCTCGACACCGACACTGCCGCGTAGCAGCACGCCTTGCTCGTAGGCCTCGGCGAACCGCCCGGCCGCCACCCACTCCGGACGGCCACGCTTCTTGCCGAGCTTGACCAGATCTTCGGGACCGAGTCCGCGCTCGTTCGCTCGCAGCATCAGATCTCGAAGTTCGACGGCAAAGCCGTTCAAACCCAATGCGGGTCGCAGGCGCTCCGGCCACCGGAGCGCACCGTCTTCTATGTCGCCGCGCAACATCTCTCGGAGCACCGAGTCCTGCTCGGCGCCGGTGATCAGGCGTGGCGGCGCGTTGCCGTGCGCTGCGGCTTGAAGCCGGAGTACGGCAAAGGCGTACGAGTGAACGGTGCGGACCAACGGCTCACGAGTTGCCTGCGGTCCGCGTTCTTGTTCGTACCCGAGCAACCCGGCCGTGATCTGCTCGCGGACCTGCGTCGCTGCCCGGCGCGACTCGGTGAGCACCAGGACCGATTCAGGATCTTCGCCACCGGAGATCTTCTGCACTGCCAGATCCACCAGAAGGGACGTCTTGCCGGTTCCGGGGCTGCCGAGTACCTGCCAGGGACTCCAGGCGGCCCCCGAGCCGAATGAAACAGGGCCGAACGCGAGTTGGAACGGATCCTCGGACGGCGGCGCGAACAGCCGGGCCGTCCCTTCGTCCCACGTTCGGGGTATCGGAGACGGCGCAGTTCGGTGCACCAACCGCGCCCGCGGGATGGTGACCTTGCTGCGTGTTGCCGTCTCACTCACCCAGGCATTCCACCAGAGCGCACCGACAACTCACACATCGCCTGCATCCGGCATGATTGACCTCGTGTCTGCACTCCATACGTATCTCTACGGACCCGTCGGGGCACCGGAGATCCTTTCGCTGCACGGTCTGACCGGTCACGGCCGACGTTGGCAGTCGATGGCCGAGAACCAACTGCCCGAAGCGCGCTGGATCTCGCCGGATCTACGCGGTCACGGGCGTTCCACCTGGGCTCCTCCGTGGAACATCGAATCCCACGTGGCGAGCCTGCTGGAGACGCTCGACGAACATGCCACCGGACCGGTGGTGATCGTCGCGCATTCTTTCGGCGGAATGCTGGCGCTGCACCTCGCGGCCACCGCACCGGAACGCGTTCGTGGGCTCGTCCTGCTCGACCCGGCGATCGGGTTGGATCCGACTTTCATGCAGGAAGTGGCCGAACTCACAATCGGCTCACCGGATTACACCGATGCGGCAGAGGCATACTCCGAGAAGATTCACGGCTCGTGGGGTGAGGTTCCCACCCAGGACCTCGACGTCGAGATGGCTGAACACCTGATCGAACTGGGCAACGGACGCGTCAACTGGCGCCTGTCCACGCCCGCGATCGTGACCGGGTGGGGCGAACTCGCTCGCCCGATCGTGCTGCCTCCGTCGTCGATGCCCACCGTGCTGGTTCAGGCGATGAAGGTCCAACCGCCGTACGTCACCGCCGAGCTCCGGGCAGCACTCACCGAGCACCTCGGTGAAAATCTGACCGGTGTCGAATTCGACTGTGACCACATGGTCCCGCACGTACGGGCCGACGAAGTCGCCGCCCTCGTTCGCAGCATGCTCTGAAGGAACAGACATGGCAGCCACCACCGAAGAGCAGATCGAAGAGGTACGGCGCCTCATCGCGTCGATTCCGGCCGGTTTCGTGGCGACGTACGGCGATATCGCTGATGCTGCAGGACTTTCCAGTGCTCGCACGGTCGGTTGGATCATGCGAACGGACTCTGCCGACCTGCCGTGGCATCGGGTTCTCGGCGCCTCCGGCAAACCGTCGGCGCACCTGGCTCATCGTCAGATCGCCAAGCTCGAACTCGAAGGCGTGCCGATCAAGGACGGTCGGATCGACCTGAAGAAAGCTCGGTATCACTTCTGATTCACGTGTCACCGGTCGTCGTGACGCGGGCGATGGGGCAGCATGGAGGTATGACCGTCACGCCGCCGACAGCCGCCCTCATTCTGGCGGGTGGTCGCGGGACCCGAATGGGTGGTGTCGACAAACCCGGCCTGCTCGTTCACGGCCGCAGGCTCCTCGACATCGCGCTTTCAGCGACGGCGCATCTGGACGCCGTCGTCGTGGTCGGTCCACATCGCCCTGAACTTGATCCTGGCATCACTCAAACTCAGGAAACTCCGGCCGGAGCCGGCCCTGTCGAGGCGATCTGGGCCGGATTGTCTGCGACCCGGTTACCCGACGACGCCGTGGTGGTGGTCCTGGCGTCCGATCTGCCGCACATCGAGGCCGTATCAGTCGACGCTTTGATAGCTGCCACGTCGACGGACAGTCCGGTGACGTGTGCCGTGGACGAGAACAACCGAACCCAATTCCTGCTCTCCGCGTGGACATTTCGCGAGCTCCGGCAACGCCTGTCCACATTGCGGGAGAGTTCGGGGTTGGAGAATCAACCTATGAAAGCGATTGTCACCGAACCGTTCTCGACGCTGCGTGTCACTGGTACCACTGACTGCGACACACCGGCGGACATCGACCGCGCGCGAAACCATCCGCGCCTGACGATCGAGCAAGCCCGCGCCGCCGTCAGGAACTCACTGACAGCATTGTCACCACACCGGGCCGCCCTCGCCGACAGTCTCGGAGCAACGCTCGCGCAGCCTCTCGTCGCCCTGGGTGATCTTCCTCGATCCGATGTCTCGGCGATGGACGGGTACGCCGTCTCCGGCGAGGGTCCCTGGCGAATCCGCACCGAGATCCGTATCGCGGGCGCCGACGGGCAACTCGAACTCGGTGAAGGCGAAGCGATTCGCATTGCCACGGGAGCACACCTGCCCCTCGGCGCCACCTCGGTGATTCGTGACGAGTATCTGTCCGTCGACGAGCCATCTCGGATGGTACGGAGACTGCCGGATGCGCCGCACCGCAACGACGCTCGACCACGAGGGGAAGATTGGACCACCGGATTCACGATCGCCCCGACTGGTACCGCGGTGACTCCGGCGGTGGTCTCCGCAGCTGCCAGCGGTGAAGTGTTCGACGCCCTCGTCCGTGGTCCGGTACGGGCACGCGTGATAGTCACCGGCGACGAGATCCGGCGGACCGGTCCACTGCGTGAAGGTCAGACCCGCGACTCCGTCGGTGGGATTCTCCCCTACCTACTGGAAAGCAACGGCCTACGGTGCGTGGCGGATTCGCACCTGAGGGACACGGCCGACAGTTTCGAGCGTGTACTGGCGGATGCGACTGAACAGGACCTGCTTGTTGTCATTGGTGCCACGGGCGGCGGCGCTGCCGACGAAATGCGCAGTGCGCTCGATCGACTCGGCGCTCGCACGATTGTCGGGCGAGTCGCCTCGCGCCCGGGCGGATCTCAGATAACGGCTGTCCTGCCCAGTGGTCGGGTGGTTCTCGGCCTCCCCGGCAACCCGTACGCCGCAGTGACCACCCTGTTGACGATGCTGCCCACCGTCGTGGCCGCCTTGACGGGAAGCGACACCCCACCGCCACTGCTCGGCATCATCGAGAACGCCGCTGCGGTGACTTCCGATGCGGTACGCCTACTGCCGGTCACACAATCCGCCGACGGTCGCTGGCGCGCCGAACCGTCTGTACGTACCGCACACCTGGCGGGGTTGATCGGGCGCTCCGCGTTTGCACTCGTTCCGCCACACGCGGAAGACGATGCCGTCGCCGAAGTGGTTGTCCTCCCACGCTGATCGGGTCAGTCGTTTGGGCGCCTACGCCGGTTGACCCCGACCACGCCGACCACTATCGCAAGCACCAGCGAATACACGCCCCACAGCACCAAGAACGGCAGCAGCCACCCGGCATCAACGGTCTGACCGCGCGGTCCGACGCAATACAGCGTGAAATTGGTGGACGTACCGTCGCCGTCGGAAAAGGTATCCGAGACGACCATCGCGCTCGATGTGGGAGCTTCACAGAAAATCGGCGCCAAATGAGCGACCTGTCCTGGCCAGATCACCGAAGACAGTAGTGCAGCAAAGATTCCCACGACCACGATCACCACTACGGAGATCAGCAACGGAGCGATACGGCGGCTCACAGCGGGTGCACCAGGAAGGGAGTTCCGTCAGGCTCGAAGACCACCAGCGCCCGCGAGCGTGGAGATTCCACCATCACGGATGCGCGAATCGCCTCGGTGCGACTGACCGAGATCCCGGTGACTTCGCCGTCGTCGACACCGCTGTTCTCCAGCGCGTCGTCGACCAACTTCTCGAGGTTCGTCAATGCCGGCACTTGATCCAGCGTGAACGATCGTGCATCGAGATCGTCGGTGACACTGACTTGCACGGGGATGGGCTCGCCGAGAATGACTCCGTCGAAAGAGAATCTGTCGAGCTGGGTCGGCTTCCCGGGGTCTCGAACGGTGACTCCGAGCGTCTCGATCGGGCTGATGTCGATGCTGGTCACCGATACCGCGTCGACGCCGTATCTATGTGCGAGGCTGTCGAACCCGCCTCGCACCAACTCCGACGTCATCCCACCGCCACGTTCGCGCATCTGATTGTCGAAATCCATCCGATCGACGGCACCGATACATCCGCTCAGACTCGTGGCCGCCAAAGCGATGGCTACCGTCCACAGCGCCGACCGCACCTGCGAGGACGCGAATTTCATGAGCGGAGCGTACCGCGAGTGTCCGGTTCCATCACGGTGGACTGCGCGTCGCACGAATTACTGTCGGCGACTCGTGGGATCATCGCGCCATGAATCGTGTCGACGAAGGATTCGAACCGCCGGACGCATTGGTCGAGTGGTGCCGCTCCCGCACCTTTCCACTGCACGTCCTCGACGACGAAGCCACCGTCGACCTGGATTGGTGGAACGCACACCTGAAGGACGCCGGCCACACCATCAGCCTGCGCGGGCGTGATCTCGACGGCAAAGTGATCACCGAAGGTCGAGCCATCGTTCAACGCAACGACCTTCGCCCGTCGAGCGATCTCGTTGTCGCCCAGCACGACGGCCTCGGACTACTGTTTCTCTGCGCGGCCTGGCAGGGCTCGCACGAGAGCCGACGTTTCACACGGCGGTTCCCCAACGTCTTCAATCCCCATCACCGCGAGGACGAGGATCCGCTGACCCAGATCACAGCCATTCTCGATCACTGCTCGAAAAACAAGTCGATGCCCGTCGTCCGGCGCGACACCTGGTCCGGGTGGCCACTCACCCCCGGTGTCGGGGTATCGCTGATGGCCGCTTTCATGTGGGCAGTGGGCGTACAGGACGAAGGCCGACGCGCTCAGATGATCGACCAGTACGGAGTCTCGACGCTCATCCACGAGGGCTGGCTCGAGGATCCTTCCGTCACCGGCTTCACGACGCGTCGCTACCGCCGGTACTGCGAACTTCTCGACAGCTGGGCCTATGCCGCCGGCACCCAACCCGAGATCGTCGAGATGTGGTTGGTGAAAAGGTGGAGTGCGCGGTTGGCCCAAGCACGCAACGACGTGAGCGCCCCCACCCTGTTCTAACTCTCAGAACGGCTGCATCTCAGAACGGCCAGGCAGGGAGAGTCGGCAGCCCCACCCTCGTCGGCCTCCCAACCAACCAGGCCAAGGTCTCCGCGTCGGACAGTGACGGCACTCGTACACCCGGGACCGCCGTCTCGAGTGCGCCCAACTGACTGGCGAGAGTGAATTCCACGAACTCGGCAGGCCAGTCGTGGCAGGTGTAACCGATGTCGAGGTCCATCAGGTGAATCTCGATCTCGTTCCAGCGCAGGATCGGTAGATCGAATGCCGTCACAGGTTTGCGCCACGGCACCGGTGTGTCCAGTCGATCTGTCGGGATCTCGCACAACGCGTCGACCAGCCTCGTTCCCGAGAAGCGGTAGTCGAGGGCCAACAATTCAGCCGGGCGATCTGCGCCCTCTTCGATTGCAGCATTGCGCGCATCCGGCCCCCCTGGATACATCTCCCCCGATTCGCCGCCCTGCACGCCGGCAACAAATCTGCCCAGCGCGTCGGCGTTGCGCGACATGTGCGTCACGACGTGTCCCCGACTCCACCCGGGGAGCCCGGAGGGCTCCCGCGCCTGCTCTTCGGTCAGTGCACCGATGAGAGCCTGTGCCTTGACGTCGGATTCACAAACTGCTGCGACCAGGTCGGCATACGTCGGCGTTACGGAGTGAGACGTCATGCAGCGATACTAGTTCCCTTCGCGCACTCTCATACCGATTCACGACAAGGTCCACCACTCCCGGATCGACGCCGAGCGGTTCGGTCACACCATCGGCTCCTGCAGCGTGCAACCTTTCGTGGAACAGCCCGTGCGCGAGGAGGTACGAGGCGACAAAAACTCGCTTCGCGCCGCGAACGCGTGCTGCTGCAACAACATCGGCTACCTTCGGCTCCCCGGTCGCGATGTACCCGATGTCGACACGAGTCCCCGCCGCTTCGGCAAGCATCAGCGCAGCACGCTCGACGTCTCGCAGCGCCCGCGCATCGGACGACCCGGCGGCAGCAAGCACTGTCGCGTCACCCGGATTCCACCCCGCTTCGGTCAAGCGCCGAAGCAACACGCGTGCAAGCGCCGGATCGGGTCCGAGTGCGGGCGTCACACTCACAGCCGAGTGCTCACTGAGCGTCACTTCGCGTCGAACATCGGTGTGAACGTGGTAGCCGGACGCCAGGAACGCCGGTACGAGAATCGCTCGCCCCGGAGTGTCCCGGAGGACTTCCGAAGGTGACGGACCGAGCACATCGACAAAGGCAACGCGCGTGCGTCCGACGCGCGTGCCGACGGCTTCGGCCAGGGCGGCAACCATTTCCACGCCACGTGCACTACGCGTGCCGTGAGCTACCAGTACGAGTACATCGTCATCGCGTTGCATAGTCACCGGGATTCTGTACGTAGTCGCCGGGGTCGAGGGCAAGTCGATAGCCCCGCTTGACCACCGTCTGAACGGCTTTGGGCGCACCGAGGCACGCGCGCAATCGGGCGACGGCGGTCTCGACGGCGTGGGTGTCGCCGCCGCCGCCGGGAAGAGAAGCCAGAAGTTCGTCGCGGGAGACGACTCGACCGGGACTCGCACCGAGAGTGCGGATCAACGACATCGCAGCCGGCGGCAATTGCTTCACTTCACCGTCCACGACTACGCAACCGCCGCGAATGCTGATTTCGTGTTCGCCGGCTTGAATCTTGTTGGCTCGCTGCGGGAGTTCGTCGACGATGTGTCTCGCGAGCGCGCCCAGACGTGCCCGCGCCGGGGCTGTGGTCGGTACATTCAAGGCTTCGAGCGGCGCCGAGGTGACCGGGCCGACGCACATGGCCGCCACCGGACCCCGCATCGCGTCGAGAATGTCTCCGAGATCCCCGGTCTTGTCGGCGCGCATCAACATCGAGGCTACGGCCGGTGCACTGGTGAAACTGACGGCGTCGATTCCGGCTGACGCTATGGCGTCGATCATCCGGTCGAGCAGCGTCGGATCCTCCGGCGGTTCCCATCGATAGACGGGCACCGCGATGACCTCGGCGCCGGCCTCGCGCAACACCTGACAGAAGTCGGGAATCGGCTCCCACTCGGTGGTCGCACCATGCAGTTGTACAGCGATCCGCTTTCCCGAGACACCCTCTGCCAGAAGATGTTCGAGCACCTCGGCGGAAGACTCGGATGCCGGTGACCATTCCTCACGAAGGTCGGCCGCGCGGATTGCTCCCTTGGCCTTCGGTCCTCGCGCGAGTAGACGAGCCGAACCGAGCGCAGAACCGAGACTTTCGGCTTCGCCCCATCCGTCGGCGGCTTCCAGCCAACCCCGGAATCCGATCCCGGTGGTGGCGACAACCACCTCGGGAGGATCCGAGATGATCTGCTGTGTCACCCTTTCGAGCTCACGGTCGTCGGCCAACGGAATGATTCGAATCGCCGGAGCGTGAACGACATCCGCTCCCCGACGAGTCAGCAAGGTCGCGAACTCCTCGGCGCGGCGCGAAGCAGTGATACCTACCGTGAATCCAGCCAACGGCATGTCGTCACTCACGAGACTGCATCGGAGACAGTCGAGCGAACGCCCTGCATCTGCAAGCTGTGTACCTGAACGACTCCAGCCCACACGCGAACGCCGTACACCGGCAGCGCAACCGACAAGTCGTCCAGCGCCCGGCCGTCGACCAGCGAGAACGCCTGCTTGAGCAGTGGCGAGACCACGATCGGTTCACCGTCCCGGTCGCCGACGAGTCCGCGAGACATCACCGCGGCGCGGCCGTACGGATCGAAGTTGCTGACAGCCCGGAGTGTGCCGTCCTCGAGTAGGAACAGTGCCACCTGCTCGCCGCCGCGAAGAAGCACGGCAACTCCGCGCCCAGGGATCAGATGGCTCAGCGGGCAGGCCGACGTCCATTCGAGTCGATCCGAATCCAGCTTGGCGATCTGCGCATCGATGACACTCATCGAAGTCCTCCTGTCGATCCGGCGACAACGTCGCGCGGGTTCTTGTCTACGTTTCTACGGATCCCGTGTTTCCCACGGGTTACGCGACTATTACCGGCGCGTGGGGATGCTCGGCATGCCCATCAGGACCGGAACCTTGCGCACTCCGGTCTCGTCGAACACAACCGTCGGGTCGGCTTCTTCCGGTGCGTTGACGAACGAGACGAACCTCGACAATTTCTCCGGATCACCCAGCACACCGGCCCATTCGTCCTGGTAACCCTCGACGTGCTTGGCCATCAGTGCCTCGAGTTCCTCGCCGATACCCAGGCTGTCTTCACAAATCACGGCCTTGAGGTGATCGAGTCCGCCTTCGAGTGATTCGACCCACGGCGCCGTGCGCTGGAGGCGATCGGCAGTACGGATGTAGAACATGAGGTAGCGGTCGATGTACTTGACCAAGGTCGCGTCGTCGAGGCCTCCGGCAAGCAACTGAGCGTGTTTGGGCGACTGTCCGCCGTTACCGCCCACATACAGATTCCAACCGTTCTCCGTCGCGATGACGCCGACGTCCTTGCCTCGCGCTTCGGCACATTCACGGGCGCAACCCGAGACGCCGAACTTGATCTTGTGCGGCGAACGCAGACCGCGGTAGCGATTCTCGAGGTCGACGGCCATACCCACCGAATCCTGGACACCGTAGCGGCACCAACTCGAACCGACGCAACTCTTGACCGTCCGGAGGGACTTGCCGTACGCCTGACCCGATTCCATCCCGGCGTCGACGAGGCGCTTCCAGATCGCGGGCAACTGTTCGACGCGGGCACCGAACAAGTCGATGCGCTGACCGCCGGTCACCTTCGTGTACAAGCCGAAGTCTCGCGCGACTTCTCCGATGACGATGAGTTGCTCACCCGTGACCTCGCCGCCCGGCATCCGAGGTACCACGGAGTACGTACCGTTCTTCTGGATGTTCGCGAGGAAGTGATCGTTGGTGTCCTGCAACGACGCCTGCTGGCGGTGCAGGATGTGATCGGAGTCCGTCGAGGCCAGAATCGAAGCGACTACGGGCTTGCAGATGTCGCAACCGGCGCCCTTGCCGTACTTGGCGATCAGCGCCGAGAAAGTTCTGGTCTGCGTCGACTGGACGATCTGGAACAACTCGGCCCGCGACTGCGCGAAATGTTCGCACAGTGCCTTCGACATCACGACGCCGGAATCGGCCAGCAGCTGCTTCACGGTGGGAAGGCAACCGCCACAAGTGGTTCCGGCGCTGGTGCACGCCTTCACAGAAGCGATGTCGCATGCGCCGGCTGCGATTGCACCGCAGATGGCTCCCTTCGTCACGGCGTTGCACGAGCACACCTCGGCGTCGTCGGGCAGCGAGCCTGCACCCGGCTTCTCCCCCGCAGGCGAGATCAATGTCGCCGGGTCACCGGGTAGTTCGCGACCGACCAGCGGGCGCAGCGACGCGTAGGCCGATGCGTCACCGACAAGAATGCCGCCGAGCAGGGTCTTCGCGTCGTCGGAGACCACGAGCTTTGCGTACGTCCCCTTGGACGCGTCGCTGAGGACGACTTCGAGGGCGCCCGGTGAGGTCGCCATCGCGTCACCGAAACTGGCGACGTCGACGCCCATGAGCTTGAGCTTGGTGGACATGTCCGCGCCCGGGAAATCCGCGGCGCCGCCGAGCAGACGATCGGCCACGATCTCGGCCGTCGTGTAACCGGGAGCGACCAGACCGTAGCAACGGCCTTCCACCGCAGCACATTCGCCGACTGCGTAGACGTTCTCGTCCGAAGTCACGCAGCCGAGGTCGGTCAGGATGCCACCGCGCTCCCCCACTGCGATCCCGGCGTCGCGGGCCAGCTGATCACGCGGACGTACTCCGGCGGAGAAGACGAGCAGCGCGGCGTCGATGGTGGAGCCGTCGGAGAGTTCGACCACGATTCCGTTGTCGGCCTGCGAAATTCCCGCCGTCCCGACACCGGTGTGGACAGTGAGCCCGAGTTCGGTGACGAGGCGAGCGAGCAGTGCGCCGCCACCCTCGTCGACCTGCATCGGCATCAATCGCGCATTGTGCTCGACGACGTGTGCCGTCATCCCCATGAGCGAGAGAGCATTTGCGGCCTCGAGTCCAAGCAAACCTCCGCCCACCACGACGCCGACAGCGCCAGGACCAGCCTTCTCGGCGGCGGCCCGGATACCGTCGAGGTCGTCGAGGGTGCGGTAGACAAAACATCCGTCGCCGTCGTGCCCCGGTACGGGAGGCACGAACGGATACGAACCGGTCGCCATCACCAGAGCGTCGTAGGAGATCGTCTCGCCGGTTGTCGTCGTGACCGTGCGTGCATCTTTGTCGATCGCGAGCGCGCCCTCCCCCACACGGAGGTCGACCAGGCTGTCGCCGACGTAATCGTTGCCGGCCAGTGCCAGTTCCTTGGGGTCCCACGCTCCGACGTACGAGGACAGCCCGACTCGGTCGTACGCTGCGTACTGCTCGTCGCAGAGTACGGTCACCGACCAGTTGTTCGCTTCGTCGCGCGAACGCAGTGCCTCGACGAATCGGTGTCCGACCATTCCGTGTCCGATGACAACAACCGACTTGCTCATGACGCCTACTTCCTGAGGTACGAGATAGTTCTGAGATTCTGCGGACCGCTCACGCCGTGACTGCGACCTTCGCCTCGTCGACGTCTGTGGTCAGCGTCGACGGCTTGCGCAGGAAGACGAACCAGGTGACTGCGATGCAGGCGATGTAGAAGGCCAGGAACACCCAGAAGGCCATGGTCGCCGACTTCGCGGGGCTGCTGTACGACGCGCGCAGCACCAGGTTGATACCGACGCCGCCCAAACCGCCTACCGCACCGGCAAATCCGATGAGAGCGCCGGAGATACTGCGCGACCACGTTGCCTTCTCGCTTCGATCCATGTGATCGAAGCTCTGAGCCTTCGCCTCGAAGATCGCCGGGATCATCTTGTAGACGGATCCGTTTCCGATGCCCGAGAGCAGGAACAGGGCGATGAAGCCGAGAACGAATGTCACCATGATCCCGGCGCTGGCGACGCCGGCGGTGTTGTCGTCCATCGTTCCGGCCGTCACGAGTATCGATGCCGCGAATGCCATGGCGACAAACGTCCACATGGTGATCTTGCCGCCGCCGATGCGGTCGGCCAGTTTGCCACCGAGCGGCCGGGCGATCGAACCGAGGAGTGGTCCGATGAAGGCGATCTGTGCTGCATGCAGCGCCGCCGCGGCCGGAGTGGCACCGCCGGCGAGGAAGTTGATCTGCAGAACCTGACCGAAGGCGAAGCTGAATCCGATGAAGGAACCGAACGTACCGATGTACAGGAAGCTGATCACCCACGACTCGGAGAACTTGAGTGCCTTGGCCATCGAGCGCAGGTCCGACTTCTGGTTGCCCAGGTTGTCCATGAACAGCGCGGCACCGACGGCGGCGGCCGCAATGAACACGAGATAGACGGCGCAGACGATCCACGGAGCGCGGTTACCGACGGTGGCGATCACCAGCAGACCGATCAGCTGAATCATCGGCACACCGATGTTGCCGCCGCCGGCATTGAGACCGAGCGCCCACCCCTTGAGGCGTTGCGGGTAGAAGGCATTGATGTTGGTCATCGACGACGCGAAGTTGCCGCCGCCGATACCTGCAGTGGCCGCTACCAACATGAACGTGGTGTACGACGCACCCGGGTTCATCATCAGGTAGAGCGTGAGAAGTGTTGGCACGAAGAGGAACAGCGCACTCATGACGGTCCAGTTACGACCGCCGAACCGTGCGGTGGCAACCGTGTAGGGAATGCGGAGGACCGACCCGACAAGTGTGGGCACTGCGACGAGGAAGAACTTTCCGGCCGCGTCGATGCCGTAGATATCCGTCGGCATGAACAACACCATCACGGACCAGATCGACCAGATCGAGAAGCCGACGTGTTCGGCTACCACTGACCAGATCAGGTTCCGCTTCGCGATGTCCTTGCCGCCGGATTCCCAGGCGTCGACGTCCTCTGCATCCCAATGCTCGATGTAATGACTCACCAGGGCCTCCTGAATATGTTGGAGACCCAAAGGTAGAAAATGGTTATTGCGCCGGTGCTGCGTGCGATGACCACGAAGTCAATTGATCCTCACCCGGTAACAAGACCGGGTGTGAGCTAGTTTTTCGCAGGTGCGTGCCAGGAATCCTCGAGCATCCGAGGCTTGCATGCCTGGTAGGCGCCCAGGAGCACCACGATCACAGCGACGACGAGCAGGCCGAACGGCGCAGCGTATCCACCGGACACGTCGTGGAAAACGCCGAACAGGAGCGGACCGAGGCAGGCAACGGAGTAGCCGATGCCCTGGGTGAAGCCGGACAGTGCCGAGGAACCGATGTGCGAACGAGTACGCAGGTTGATCAGTGTGAGCGACATCGGGAACGTGCTCGGACCGAGGCCCAGGACGACAACCCACACGACCGGCGCCGCCATCGGGGCAAAGTACAGCCCGCCCATGCCGACCAGGTAGCAGACGGCACACGCGATCACGACAGGGAAGGGATTGGCCATGCGGGCGCACAGCGTCGGTGCACCGAAAGCTGCGACGAGCCCGATCACCGAGAACATTCCGACCATCGTTCCGCCGAAGGCGTCACTGGCTCCGGCGTCACGAAGGATCGAGGGAATCCACGTGAACATCGAATACGTGATCAGTGAGGTCATGCCGAACATGCCGGCCATCCCCCAGGCCACGGGAGAACGCCAGACCTGACCGCGTGGCTGTTCTGCCACTGCCGCAACCGAATCCGATGCATTCTCGACGGACCCGGCTTCGTTCGCGCGAGCCTTGCGCGAGCGAGCGAGGGTGATCAACCACGGCACTGCTGCGGCGAAGCCGAAGGCGGACCACCAGCCGATCGAGAACCGCCACCCGAAGGCGTCGGCAACGGGGACTGCGACGAACGCCGGAACGATGGTGCCGATCTGCACGGCCACGATGTAGACCGAACTCATGGTGGCGAGGCGATCCGAGAAGTACCGCTTGACCAACGGCGGGATCACGACATTGCCGATTCCCATGCCTGCCAGTGCCAGAGCCGAGAGGGCCAGCAACGACCATGTCTGAGACATCATGGCGCGCAACAGCATTCCGACGCCGGCCATGAGCATCGCGACGAGGGCCGTCCGCTCGAGCCCGATACGTTTCGCGATGGCGGGAGTGACGAGACCGAAGATGGCGAACATGGCGGTCGGAACCATGCCGAAGACACCGACGATCGAGGCGGAGAAGCCGATCTCGTCGCGAATCTCGGCCGCCAAGGGCGAGAACGAGGTCACCGCAAGTCGAAGTACGAGCGCAGACATCGCAATCGCTGCGAAGACGAGCACACGGCCTTGTACCAACGAGCGGGTTTCGGTTCTCTCCAGTTGAGCAGTCACCGGGAAATCATAGGATGACCGGACGAACTCGCACAAGCGCGGTAATCTAACGTCACATTCACACCACTTACCCGGACCCGAGGAAACAACCACGTGCAACCCGTTCGACGCGCAAGTCTCATCTCGCAGGTCACCGAACAACTCCGCAACGAGATCCGGAGCGGAACCTGGCCGATCGGTTCCAAAATCCCCACCGAATCGGAACTGTCGGAGCTGACCGGGACCGGTCGCAATACCGTGCGCGAGGCAGTCCAGGCGCTCGTACACGCCGGAATGCTGGAACGTCGTCAGGGATCGGGCACCTACGTCGTTGCTGTCTCCGACCTCGGTGGCACTCTCGGCAACTACTTTGCCGGTGCCCACCAGCGGGATGTACTCGAACTTCGGCGCGCACTCGACATCACTGCAGCCACCCTCGCCGCCGCACGGCGAACCGAAGACGACATCGCCGAACTGACGCGGCTACTCGAGCTTCGCACCGCGTCATGGGAGGGTCAGGACGTCGACGCTGCCACCACCGCGGACGTCGCCCTGCACCGAGCAATCGTCGCGGCCAGCCACAACGAGGTCTACCTGGAGTTCTACGACTCCCTGCTCCCGGTCATCGAGACCACGATCCAACAGCACATCGATGCAACCGGCGAAGGATTCCACTCGCAGCACGCGAACCTCGTCAACGCTGTCGTCGACGGGAACACCGTGGCCGCCTCGAACGCCGCACGCGAGCTGTTCGAGGGCCTGGTCTCGGACTTCGGTACCGGCGCCCCGATCTAGAGCAGCAAGCGCACGATGTCGGACGTACGGGCCAACCCCGGGAACGCGTCCGCCGTCGAGCGAGGATGCAGAACATGAACCGCCAAGCGGAACATCACCGCACGTAGAAGCATCTGCGGCCACTCGGGGAGATCTTCCCACCGGCCGACCAGTGCCTCGTCGGCACCGCCCCACGAGATCGCGTCGACCACAGCGACGGCGGCGGCCCACGCAGCCGGCCGCCAATACGGCGTGATGTCGGTGATTCCGGGCGCCATACTGCCCGAGAACAGCACTGTCCCGAACAGATCGCCGTGCACGAGCTGGTCCGGGCTCTGCACCGGCTTACGCAAAGTAGCGAGCCCGGCGATCAGTTCCAGACTTTTGCGACCGTCAGGAGTGGGCGTCTCGAGTTGCTCGACGCCCTTCGCGATCCTCAGCGGAACCGTTTCCCATGCCGCGCGATCAGCGGCGACGAATACGTCGACCTCGGCCCACGGCGGCACGGGCGGTTGCGCAAGGAAGCGCGGGCGCTCGAGCGAGGCCGTCGCCGCATGCAGTCGGCAGGACATCGAGACCACTTCGTCGTGACGTGGTTCCGGCGATCCGACGATGAAGGTGTCGGCACGCCAGCCCGAGACGACGTAACGACCGTCGGTCGAACGCACCGGTCGAGCCAGCCGAACGCCGTCGACTTCGAGGTTCTCTCGCACCTTCGCCGACCACGCTGCGCGGGCATGATCCGCGACTGCTGAAAGGACAACGTCTCCACACAGCCACCCGCCGTCCCAATCCGCACCGAGTGGGATGGGATCGACTTCACGGAGGCCGAAGGTGGAGCACACGTGCTGGGGAGGTTGGCCTGTGCTCACACCCCAACGCTACCGGTGCGCGGCGCCGCCTCCCGCGAGGCGCGCCTAGTAGACCGGCAGACTCGCATCCACCTGGTTCGCCCAGGCGATCGCGCCGCCTTGAACGTGGACCGCGTCGGAGAAACCGGCGTTCTTGAGAAATGCGAGTGCCTCGGCGGAACGAATGCCGGTTTTGCAGTACAGCACTATCTGCTTGTTCTGCGGCAACGTCGCCAGAGCTTCACCGGACAGGATGCGGTCCTTCGGGATCAGCACGGCCCCCGGCAGATGCATGATGTCCCATTCAACCGGTTCTCGTACGTCGACCAGCTCGATCGACCGTCCCTCGCCGATCATGGCCTCCAGTTCGGGCGCCGTGATCGTCGAACCGACAGCAGCGGCACTCGCCTCTTCGGACACGACACCGCAGAACGCGTCGTAGTCGATCAAGGCGGTGACCGGCACGCGGGTCGGATCACGCTGAAGGCGGATCGTCCGGAACGTCATCGCAAGTGCGTCGTAGATCATCAGGCGTCCGAGAAGCGGTTCGCCGATCCCCGTGATGAGCTTGACCGCCTCGGTCGCCATGATCGAACCGACGGTCGCGGGCAGGACTCCGAGCACACCACCCTCGGCGCACGAGGGGACCATGCCTGGCGGCGGCGCCTCCGGGTAAAGATCGCGATAGTTCAGTCCCGCGCCGTCCGGGGCGTCTTCCCAGAAGACCGAGACCTGCCCTTCGAAGCGGTAGATCGAGCCCCACACGTACGGCTTTCCCGCGATGACGGCAGCATCGTTGACGAGGTACCGCGTCGCGAAGTTGTCCGTACCGTCCAGGATCAGGTCGTACTCGGAGAACAGTTCGACCGCGTTGGAGTTGTCGAGGCGGAACTCGTGCAACCGGACGTCGACGTGCTCGTTGATTTCGAGAATCGACTCCTTCGCGCTGAGCGCCTTCGGGCGTCCGACGTCGGAGCGTCCGTGAATCACCTGACGCTGCAGGTTCGACATGTCGACCTCGTCGAACTCGACGATCCCGATGGTGCCCACTCCTGCGGCCGCGAGGTAGAGCAGTGCCGGTGAACCCAATCCACCGGCGCCGATGAACAGGACTCGTGCATTCTTGAGCCGCTTCTGACCGGTCATGCCTACGTTCGGGATGATCAGGTGCCGGCTGTATCGGGCAACTTCCTCCCGGCTCAACTCGGCTGCCGGCTCCACCAGTGGTGGCAATACGACGGGTGTTGCAGACACCGCGAAACACTCCTAGTTCAAGACGAGATCAGGGATTCTCGATCCGGTCACGCTCGGGGGTACGGCCACGGATTGAAGCGGCACGTGAGTCCGTTCATCGGAACGACGCCCTCGGGATCAAGCCTAGCGATGTCGTTGTTCGCGGTTCCGAAGGTCTGCTGCATCATGATCGGTGCGAGTCCGCCTTCGGTCTCGCACGGCTGATGAGCGGCGTATCCGATGGCATGGCCGACCTCGTGATTGATCTGATACTGCCGATACGAGCCGATGTCGCCCTGGAACGAAATGGCGCCTCGCACCCATCGCGGTTCGTTGAGCAGGACTCGGTCCATGCTCGGGTTGTAGCAGGATCCTTCGAGTTCGATTTCGTATCCACAGCCTTCGCGGATCGTCATCTGTGAGGTCAAGGAGATCCGGAAGTCCGGCTCGCCGGCGTCGACGCGCCGGAACGCGACCTTGGGATCGTTGGTCCAACTCTTCGGATTGGCCAGTGTCTGGTCGACCATGCGTCCGTACGATTCGTCTCCGCCGAAGCCGGTCGTGTCGACGCCGTCCTCGATCTCGACCGTGTACGTGAACTCGCGTTCGGTTCCCTGTCCGACCTTGCCCGTCGTACCTGGTACGACGTGCCACGTTCCACCCCCCGCGACGGTGAAGGGACCACCGTCGGGAAGGGCACCGGACGGTATCGACGAGGCAAAAGTTCCGTCTCCGGCCGGTGGGGCGCCGATGACGTCGGTTCCGTCGGTGCTGTGCGCGAGGTCGGCGGTGGCCGACGTCTTGCTCGCGGAGTCTGTGGCGTCCGGCCGTACCGCATCGACGATCACAAGAATGGTGAGCACCACGAGAACCGGAATCGCGTAGGCCCGCCAACCGTAGGTCGAGACGAAGCGCCCGAGCTTGCTCTGCTTTCGCGCTGCCCGGTCCGGTCGCGGATTACGCGGGGTTCGGCCCACTTCTCGTTTGGTCGGATCCCATTGGGCGCGCAAAGGCTGATGGGAGGAAATGCCGCGATAGTCGCGTTCGCCGTAGGCACGATCATCCGGCACCTCCGGCCGACGTTCGTCGCGAGGCGCTCCAGTTCCGCTACGCATTCGACGTTCCTCACGTTCAGGGTTCTGCGTAGTTCGTCCACGCATGCGCGGTCCCCCTGGGTCAGTCACGTCGTCCAGAATCTCACACACGGCAAGTCGCTCGCCCGGGCTGACCGAAACTTGCTGGTCCTGGCGTGTCATGGCAGCCCGTCCTGTAACGAGAAAGACCGCTGGTCTCGCTCACCGAGGCACGCGCGACTCGCCCGGGCGACACACGGTATCGTTCATTCGGCTACGACCGGTGTGACGGAGGATACTGGCGGGTACGCACACGCGACTCGCGGATCCGCGCGCCGACCGAATTACTTTTGCTCAGATTGGAAGCGACATGACAGAACTCGCGGATCGGACTGACTCCGATCGCGGTACAACGGCTGGCAAGCCTGCCGGAACACGTCGCAGCACCCGCCTCCCCCGCGATGCGCGCCGCCTCCAGCTCCTCGCAGCTGCAAGTGAGGTATTCGTTGCGAACGGGTACCACTCGGCCGGCATGGACGAGATCGCCGAATGTGCCGGTGTCAGCAAGCCAGTTCTGTACCAACATTTCCCAGGCAAACTCGAACTGTACGTCGCAGTCCTGCAGAGTTACGTCGACAGCCTCATCTCGGGTGTACGCCAGGCCCTGCGATCGACGACGGACAACAAACAGCGTGTCCGCGCCGCGGTCCAGGCGTTCTTCGACTTCGTCGACAACGACTCCCAGGGCTTCCGCCTGGTGTTCGAGTCCGACATCATGGGCGAACCTCAGGTCCAGACACGCGTCGAACAAGCCACCGAAGCCTGCGTCGACGCCGTGTTCGACCTGGTGAGTCAGGATTCCGGACTCGATCCGTACCGTGCGCGCATCCTTGCGGTCGGTCTTGTCGGTGCCAGCCAGTTCACTGCGCGGTACTGGCTCGAGGCCGCGCGGCCGATCCCGAAGGAAGAAGCCGTGGAAATCACCGTGACCCTCGCGTGGGGCGGTCTCTCACACGTGCCGCTGCAAGCCGAAACGAAGTAACCGGAACCCGAACGAGAATGGGCGGGCAGTCTCACGACTGCCCGCCCATTCTGCTGTTACAGCTACGCGTCAGACGGTAGGCGCGAATCCGACCTTGCGGATATCGGACGGACCGATCTCCACGTACGCCACACGAGAAGCCTGCACCAGGAACTTGCGGCCCTTGTCGTCGACGAGAGCCAGAACCGGCTCGCGGCCACCGAGGACAGCCGCGACCAGTGTCTCGACCTCGTCAGGGGTCTGTTCGCTGTTGACGATGAGCTCACGCGGGCTGTCGATTACACCGATCTTGACCTCCACGGTCAACCTCCGAACTGTTCGTGAATTACATCCGTTGTCGACGCAAGGCTAATGCAGCAACGACCGCCCACGCTCCTCTGCACGCTGTGCCCAGAGCGAACAGGCACCTAGACGAGTCCGAGAATCGCCATCCGCTCGGCATGCTTCGCCTGCATGCCGTCGAACAACGCGACAACTCCGTTGAGGTCGCCGGAGGCGGAGATCACCAGATCGGTGAGATCTTCACGCTGCGCCAGCACGAACTGTGCCTGCGTGATTGCTTCGCCCAGAAGACGGCGTCCCCACAGCATCAACCGGTCCTTGGCCCGAGTACTGGCCTCCACTGCTGCCTTCACCTCGAGCACCACGAACTCCGAGTGGCCCGTCTGGGACAGCACGTCCTCGACGATTTCCGCGACATCCGCCGGGAGGGAGTGCCCGATCTCGCGATAGAAGTCGGCAGCGATTCCGTCGCCGACGTACGCCTTCACGAGCGATTCCAGCCACGTCGACGGTGTCGTCGACGCGTGGTAGTTGTCGAGAGCTCGAACGAACGGGTCCACGACGGCGAAGATCTCGTGGCCACGTTCCGTCAACGCCGTTTCCAGAGTCTCGAAGTGGTCCATCTCGGCGGCGGCCATGCTGGCGAACGCCACCTTGCCTCGCAGGTCCGGTGCCATTTGTGCGTCCTCCGCCAAACGGTAGAACGCCGAAATCTCGCCATACGCGAGAACGGCAAACAAATCGATCACGCCAGGGTGATCGGAAGCGACTCGGCCTCCGGTTCCAGCGTCCGTCGAAGCATCAAGATCGTGTGCGCCCATGACTACGAACTGTAGTGCTTCGACGGCCGACGCGACCGGCAAGGACCGCATGTCCGATTCGGTGATCTTCGACATGTCATCGCGAGGGACGGACAACGTGCAGCTACAATGGTCTTGGGAGTTCGCCAGTTCCCCCGGGCCAATTGGTTAGCCGGGACGGCTGTATTCACACGAACCCCACCGATAATGTGCGCGCACCTGCATCGACGGTTGTCGCCCGCTTCGCCGAGATCTCCGGACGGTTCGAATTCGTCCGAGGGGAATTCAGTGCTGAGGCGTAGGCATGACCGAAGAAAAAGAGGGCATCGACATCGGCCGACTTACGGCCTGGCCCCTTACCTTGTGCGTGCGTACCGCCACGAGGAAAGGCTAGTCCCCTGAGCAAGATCACTGTCGACCACGAAGACGAAGCAACCGAGAACACCGTTTCCGTCCAGCTCGACGACACCCATGTACCCCCGAGCTTCGCCGAACTCGGTGTCCGCGACGAAATCGTCCGCGCACTGAACGAGATCGGCATCGAGCGCACCTTCGCCATCCAGGAACTCACCCTTCCGTTGGCTCTCGCCGGTGACGACCTCATCGGTCAGGCCCGCACCGGAATGGGCAAGACCTTCGGTTTCGGCGTCCCGCTCCTGCATCGCATCGTCACCGCCGAGAACGGCACAGCTGTTCTCGACGGCACGCCCCGCGCTCTGATCATCGTTCCCACCCGCGAGCTGTGCATCCAGGTTGCCCGCGACCTCGAGAACGCCAGCAAGTACCTCCGGGTCGGCGACCGCGGTCTCCAGGTTCTGCCCATCTACGGCGGCCGTCCGTACGAGGCGCAGATCTCGGCACTCCAGAAGGGCGTCGACGTTGTCGTCGGCACCCCGGGTCGCCTGCTCGACCTCGCCAACCAGTCGCACCTGATCCTGGGCAAGGTGGGCGTTCTCGTCCTCGACGAGGCCGACGAAATGCTCGACCTGGGATTCCTCCCCGACATCGAACGCCTCATGGGCATGGTCCCCGACAAGCGTCAGACGATGCTCTTCTCCGCGACGATGCCCGGCCCGATCATCACCCTGGCGCGTACCTTCCTGACGCAGCCGACGCACATCCGCGCCGAAGAGGCCGAATCCTCCGCGGTGCACGATCGCACCAGCCAGCACATCTACCGTGCACACGCGCTCGACAAGGCCGAGATGGTCGCCCGCGTCCTGCAGGCCGAAGGCCGCGGCGCGACGATGATCTTCACCCGCACCAAGCGCACAGCCCAGAAGGTGGCCGACGATCTCGCGGAACGCGGCTTCTCCGTCGGTGCCGTCCACGGTGACCTCGGACAGATCGCCCGTGAAAAGGCGCTGAAGGGCTTCCGTAACGGCAAGGTCGACGTTCTGGTCGCCACCGACGTCGCTGCCCGCGGTATCGACATCGACGACGTCACCCACGTCATCAACTACCAGTGCCCCGAGGACGAGAAGACCTACGTCCACCGCATCGGTCGTACCGGCCGCGCCGGACGCACCGGCATCGCCGTCACGCTGGTCGACTGGGACGACATCCCTCGCTGGCAGCTCATCGACAAGGCACTGAGCCTCGGAATCCCCGACCCGGTCGAGACCTACTCCAGCTCGCCGCACCTCTACGAAGAGTTGTCCATTCCGGCCGATGCCAAGGGCACTGTTCGCAAGGCCAAGGCCGCACCTGAGAAGGCAGCAACGGACAAGGCAGCAACGGAAAAAGCAGACGCGCCGAAGTCGACCGACTCGGACGGCAACGAAGAGAAGGCCGCTCCCCGCCGCAACCGGACCCGTCGCCGCACCCGCGCCGGCGCTTCGACCGACGCCCCGACGTCCACCACCGCCGGCGCCACCACAGCTCCCCCTTCGGCACCCGCGGCAACCGCTGCCGAGAACTCGGACGAAGACGGAGCGGCCAAGCCGCGTCGCCGTCGGCGTCGTCGCCCCGCGGCTTCCGCGACGGCAGGCGCCGCAGAGTAAGCTGCCGATGTGCTGGCTCCCGAAAGGCGTACTCGCTCAGATGTGATCGGTGCGCTGGCAATCGCGCTGGCCGTAATCGTGGCGGTGACCGTTGTGTGGTTGCGCAGTGATGCGCGCGGAACCACCTCGGTCACCGCTGAATCTCCACTCCCACCTCTGTCGACGTCGGTGTTGTTACCCGACATCCTGAAGCAGACGTGGGAATCTCCCAGTGCCGACTCGACGGCACCGATCACCGTCGGAAATGCCGTCGTCACCGCCGACGGCTCCGAGGTGATCGGCCGCGATCCGGCAACGGGCGAAGAAGTGTGGCGATACGCGCGCAACATTCCGCTGTGCGGCGCGATCGGTTCGTGGGATCGCGTCGTCAGCGTCTATCAGGACGATCGCGGTTGCTCTCAGGTCACGTCGCTGGTCGCCGACACCGGCGCCCGAAAGGACCAGCGCAACAGCGACGCCGATTCTGCGGTCAGCCTTTCAGCGGACGGCACCTACCTGATTTCGCGCGGCAGTGAGCGAATGGAGCTGTGGCGCTCGGACCTCGTCCGAACCCTCGAGTACGGCCGGGTCGACGCGAAGGTCAACCCCAACAAGCAACCCCGCACCGGATGCACGCTGCTCGACGCTGCGTCGAGCGCCAACCGAGTCTCGGTACTCGAGCGCTGCCCCGGTGAAGCCTCCAACAGGTTGACGGTGATGAATCCCGCACCCAAGGACGCCCAGGAACCCGAAGAGTACGGATCCGCGATTCTCCTCGACTCCGAGGGCGCCCGCCTGCTTGCCGTGGCCGGCGAAAAGACGGCCGTCTACCTCCCTGCCGCCAACGGAACCGTTTCTCGCATCACCATTTTCGACGGATCCGGCAATCCGATCGTCGACTATCCGATCGAGGGAACGGTGACCGAAGGCGCCCGCACCCACGCCGACAAGGCTTCGATCACGTGGTGGACCGGCTCGCAGACCGTCAACCTGCGCCTGAGCGATCTGGCTCCGACGTGGATCGTCAACGGAACGTCCGGACCCGGAAGCATGGTTGCCGGTCAGATGCTCATCCCCGTTCCGGGCGGCATTGCAGCCGTCAGTCCGTCGGACGGAGCGGTGCAGCGCATGATCGCAGTCGACCGCGGTGAGACGGCGACACCGATCGTGCTCGCCAGTGCGGGCGAGACGATTCTGGAACAGCGCGGCGATACCTTGTTCGCGCTGCGCTAGAAGCTCACCTTCCTCAGATCGCCAGCTCCGGCGCGAAAGTCACGACTTCGTTTCCAGCCCAATGCTTTACGAGATTGTCCGCGAGTTCACGATAGGCATCCGCACCCTTGTTCTTTCGTCCGGCGAGGACCGTCGCGCCCGACGCGGACGCCTCGGCGAACTTGACGGTGCGTGGGATCGGAGGCGCCAGAACGGCCAGGGAGTAGCGGTCGCTGACGTCGGCGAGCACGTCGCGACTGTGCGTGGTTCGAGCGTCGTACAGAGTCGGAAGTGCGCCGAGCAGAACAAGATCCGGGTTGGTGATGGCTTGGACTTCACGAACCGTACGCAGCAGCTGTCCGACGCCGCGGTGTGCGAGGGTTTCGCATTGCAGTGGAACCAGAACCGACTGCGCCGCAGTCAATCCGTTGAGTGTGAGCACACCCAACGACGGTGGGCAGTCGATGATGATGACGTCGTAAGAGCCCAGGAGCGGAGACAGCGCCCGCTTGAGCGCGAACTCTCGACCGGGTCGCATCAGGAGCAGCGCTTCGGCGCCCGCGAGATCGATCGTGGCCGGCAGGAGATCCATACCGTCGTCCGTCTTCAGCACGGCGTCGACCGCGTCGAGATCACCCGCCAGGACCTCGTTGACCGAACGCTCGAGGCGATCCGGGTTGTGTCCGAGCGAGAACGTCAGGCAGCCCTGCGGGTCGAGATCCACCACCAAGACTCGTTGTCCGAGCGCGGACAAAGCCGCACCGAGAGAAGCGACGGTAGTGGTTTTAGCCACGCCGCCCTTTTGATTCGCCACTGCGAGAACCGTCGTCACACGTAGATCCTTGCGCACTTCGCGCCAGGAGGCGAGCTACACACGCGAGGCAGCCTGCAATGATGGTCGACATGACGTCCCAGTCCGCCCCCTCGTCGATCCCCCTCGGTGCTCGCGTCGTACTCATGCGACACGGTGAAACCGAGTGGGCACGCACCGGGAAACACACGGGCCGGACCGAGGTTCCGCTGACTCCGCTCGGCGAGATGCAGGCAACCGCGACCGGAAATCGCTTGCGAACCCTCGACCTCCGGAACCCCATGATTCTGACGAGTCCGCGGCTGCGCGCACAGTTGACGGGCGATCTCGCCGGCCTGCCGGAAGAGCGAACCTGGGATGCACTGTCCGAATGGGACTACGGCGATTACGAAGGCCTCACGACGCCCGAGATCCGCGCAACGGTGCCCGATTGGACCGTCTGGACGCACCCGTGCCCCGGCGGCGAGCAGGCCGATCAGATCCACGCCCGGACCGACATGGTGCTGTCGATGGTGCGTTCGCAACTACCCGAACGCGACGTGATCCTGATCGGGCACGGCCACTTCTCACGCGCACTCATCGCCCGCTGGCTCGAGCTCCCGGTGACGGAAGGAAAGCGTTTCGCCTTGTCCCCCGGCGCTTACTCGGTTCTCGGTTACGAGCACGGCGCCACCCACCTCGTCCATCACAACGTGCCGCCGCTCGTCGAGGCTTGAGGCCTAAGATTCTCCCTATGATCCGACGCGCCACGCCCGCAGACGTCCAGCCGATCACCGACATGATCTACGAGTTGGCCGACTACCAGAAGGCCCTCGACGAGTGCACCGTGAAGGCGGAACAGATCGGCGAGGCGTTGTTCGGGCCGGCCGCGACGGCCTTCGCGCACGTCGCTGTGAATTCGGCCGACGACGTCGTCGGCATGGCGTTGTGGTTTCGCAATTTCTCGACGTGGGACGGCGCTCACGGCATCTACCTCGAAGACCTGTACGTCAAGCCCAGTCAGCGCGGATCAGGCCACGGGAAGGCTCTTCTAGCCGCGCTCGCCAAGGAGTGCACCGACAACGACTACACCCGGCTGTCCTGGTCGGTGCTCAACTGGAACACCCCCTCGATCAAGTTCTACGAGTCACTCGGTGCCGACGCGAAGACGGAGTGGACCACGTATCGCCTGACCGGTACTCACCTCGGAGCTCTCGCCGCCGAAGCTGAGTAGGACCGAAGCAGGGTAGGCGTTCCGTCCTACTTGTCCCGCGGCTCTTCGGTCTCGTCCGGGCGTCCCTCTTCCGGCGACACCTCGTCTGCGTACGCTCCGTACTCCGCTGCCATCCATCGAGACGTCGGAGCCGAGAACAGGCAGCCCAGAGCGCCGAGAACGACGACACCCAGAACGATGCCGAGCGGCACCTGATGCGAATCGGTCAGGAGCGACCAGGCGACCGGCAGGAGCAGCAACTGTGCGACGACGGCGATTGCCCGGCCCCACCGGCGGCCCGTCAGCAAAGCGATACCGGCAGCCAACACCGCGCCGCCGAGGATCGCGACCCAGGCGGCAAATCCGTATCCGTTGGTGACGCTCTGATCGTGGCCGGTTGCACCGCGAATCACTGCGACGATCGCGAACCCGGCGGCAACCAGCCCTTGAAGCGTCACGAGGGCACCCGCCCATGTGACTGTCTTGGGCAGGGCGTTCGGACTGGCGGTATTCGGCACGAGGCCAGCCTAGAACACGACACCGGATAGGCTCATGCCCCGTGCGCGCACTGCTGATCGTCAACCCCAATGCCACCTCCACCACCGCTGCCGGTCGTGACCTGTTGGCACACGCCCTCGAGAGTCGGGTGCGACTTACTGTGGCGCACACCACACATCGGGGTCATGCTGCCGAACTGGCGCGCGAAGCCCACGAAGACGGCTTCGGCTCGGTGATCGTCCACGGTGGCGACGGAACGGTCAACGAAGTGGTCAACGGACTGCTCGGGTCACCGCATCCCGCGTCGATGAAATCGGTTCCGGTCGGTCCGATCCCGACGATCGCTGTCGTCCCGGGAGGCTCGGCAAACGTTTTCGCGCGCTCACTCGGTATTGCCGCCGACCCGATCGACGCTACGAACCAACTCGTCGACCTCCTCACCGAACGGACCAGGCGCCGAATCGGGCTCGCACACTGCGACAACCGTTGGTTCACGTTCAATGCCGGAATGGGCCTCGACGCCGATGTGTGCGAGGCCGTCGACGCCAGCCGTAAGAACGGTGACGCCGCCACACCCGCCCGGTATGTCCGAACCGCGATCGCGGCGTTCTTCCGTGCCAAGCGAGCCGAACCAGCGCTGACCGTCCACCTTCCCGATCAGGATCCCGTCTCCGGAGTCCACTACGCATTCGTCTCGAACTCGAGTCCGTGGACATATCTGGAAGAGCGTCCCGTCCACACCAATCCGGGAACGACCTTCGACAGTGGACTCGGCATCTTCGCCATGACGAGCACCAAAGTTCTGCCGTCCCTGCGGGTTGTGCGGCAACTACTCGCACGCGGCGCGGAGCCGAAATCGAAGGTCCTCTTACGCACCGACGACGTCCCGACAATCACCATCGAATCGTCGCGACCGATCGGACTCCAGATGGACGGCGACTACATCGGACTTCGTGAAAAGGTCGAATTCACCTCGGTCCCGGATGCACTGGAAGTGTTCGCACCGATTACGACGTGAGTCAGGCAACACGTTTGACCTGCAAAAACTCTGGTGCCAAAAGGTCGAAATCGGGTAAAATGCCGGTGACGCCCAGGTGGCCGTCAGGTGTGTCACAAATTAGTGAGTTGGCCCACGAACCCGTTCAAACCTATTGACATACCGCGAGTTCGTGAAAGCATTCACAAGTAACAGTGCGGAAACATTGATGACGCACACACAAACTCATTGGTACCAAATGGTGTGAATACACACCCAATTAAGGAGCGAAAAAAGATGGACTGGCGCCACAACGCAATCTGTCGCGACGAGGATCCCGAACTGTTCTTCCCTGTGGGAAACAGTGGACCGGCCCTCGCTCAGATCGCTGATGCCAAGGTTGTCTGCAACCGCTGCCCCGTCACCGCCGAGTGCCTGTCGTGGGCTCTCGAGTCCGGCCAGGATGCAGGCGTCTGGGGCGGAATGAGCGAAGACGAGCGTCGCGCACTCAAGCGTCGTAACGCACGTACCCGTGCACGCACTTCCGTCTAGGTAGAACCGAGACGTTCGACTCGCTGCGGAGAACAGCCCCTCTGCACAGTCGAAGACGACAGCCCGGCACCACATGGTGCCGGGCTTTTTGTCTGCTCGAATCGCTAACGCGGCTCGAATCAGTAACGCGCAGAACGTCTACCGAGCGGCACACGCAGAACCGCGTCGGTACCGCCTCCGCTTCCCGGGTGCAGTCCGAGCGAGCCACCGAGTTCGGCGCCCAGCAAAGTCCGCACGATCTGGAGTCCGAGGCGATCGGATTTCTCGAGGTCGAAGTTCTCCGGCAGGCCGCGCCCGTTGTCGTGGATGATCACGTCCAACCAGCGTGCAGAACGCTCGGCACTGAGTGTGACCGTGCCGGTCACACCCGGATCGAAAGCGTGCTCGATCGCGTTCTGCACCAACTCCGTCAGCACCATGACCAGCGGGGTGGCGCGCTCGGCGGAGAACACTCCGAAACTGCCCTCACGCCGAATCGTCACCGGCACACCTACTCCCGCGACATCGGAGAGCATGGGAACCAACCGGTCGATCACCTCGTCGAGATCCACCTCTTCGTCCACCGACATCGACAAGGTGTCGTGAACGAGGGCGATGGACGTCACGCGTCTCACCGACTCTGTCAACGCTTGTCGCGCTTCGTCGTTGCCGGTTCGCCTGGCCTGTAGACGCAGAAGCGCCGCGACGGTTTGCAGATTGTTCTTCACTCGATGGTGAATCTCGCGGATGGTTGCGTCCTTGCTCAGGAGAGCGCGATCACGACGCTTGACCTCGGTGACGTCGCGGACGACGACCGCAGCACCGACATGCCGGCCGCCAGGCTTGAGAACCAGGGCCCGCAGCAGAACGGTCGCCCCGCGCGCCTCGATCTCCATACGGCGACCGGGCTTGTCCGCCAACGTATCTCGGATGTATCCCGCAGCTTCCTGAGACTCGAACGGGTCGGTGACCAACGAACGGGTCAGCGCTGCGAGGTCTTGGCCCACCAGATCCGAACTCAGACCCATCCGGTGATAGGCCGAGAGCGCGTTCGGGCTGGCATAGACGACTGTGCCTTCGGTATCGAGACGGATGAAGCCGTCGCCCGCACGTGGGCTCGAGTTCGTGTCGGAGCGCGATTCTCGGATCGGGAAGGTTCCGTCGCTGATCATCTGACACAGGTCTTCGGCGCAATCGAGATACGCGAGTTCGAGCGGACTCTGCGCTCGCTGGTGCGACAGGTTGGTGTCGCGGCTCAGAACAGCGATGACTCGCCCGTCCAGACGCACCGGAACGGCTTCCCGACGCGGCGGCATTCCTTCACGCCACGTCTCGTCTTCCCCGCGCACGACGCGGCCCTCCACGAGAGCGCGAAGAACCTGCGGGTGCTCGGACTCGGAAACGACCGTTCCGACCGCATCCTCCGGAAAAGCCGTCGATGCCGTTGTCGGCCGGCAATGCGCGACGCAGATGACCGTCCCCTCGGATCGGTTCTTCTCCGATTCGGTGCCCACCCACAAGAGAACGTCGGCAAAGGAGAGGTCGGCGAGCAGTTGCCACTCCCCCACGACGCGCTGGAGATGGTCGACCGCCGCACCGGGAAGATCGGTGTGTTCGGCGAGGAGGTCACTGAGAGTGGACATCGTGCGGCTTAGGAGATCACGGCGATCAGATCGCCTTGCTGAATCACGTCGCCGACCTTGACGCCCACCGTCGTCACCGTTCCCGGAACCTCGGCCAGGACGGGAATCTCCATCTTCATGGATTCGAGGATGACCAGGGTGTCGCCGTCCGCAACGACGTCTCCCTCGCTCACGACGACCTGGTAGACCGTCGAAACCATCTCGGCGCGCACGTCTTCTGCCATCGTGAACCTCACTTCTGTCGGAACTGCACTCTGACCACGAAAATACGTCGACGGATCACTCGATCGACCTGCCAATGGAACCACACCGGCATCGGCGTGAAACAATGACGCGAAAGAAACAGAAGGGAGACCAATCATGGGTAAGCGTGGTCGTAAGAAGCGCAGCCGTAAGGGCAACGCCGCTAACCATGGCAAGCGTCCAAACGCCTGACATGTAGCGCAACAAAACGTCCGAGGGGCGGGGAAGCATTGCTTCCCCGCCCCTCGGCGTTACTGCCTTCCGACTGCTGCCGCTCAGATCTTCGCTGACGGGCTAGCTGTCGGTTTCGGTAGTCGTTATGACGATGGTCCGACGCAACTCGACGGTGAGCCTCTGACGCAGGCTTTCCGGCGCATGGTCTCCGCCGCACTTACGGTTGATTAGGCTCTTGACCTTCTCTTCGATCCCGTAGGCCTCGAGGCACGATCCACAATCGTCGATATGACGCTGCAGGCGAGCACGACTTGAATCGTCGCATTCACCGTCGAGCATCAACCAGACGTCGGCGATGACTGCCGAGCAGTCGAGCCTTTCGAATTCGTCCTGCTCACTCATCGTGTGACACCTTCCGTCTCGGTGGCTGCGACTGTGGCTGTGTCGACCGCGCCGTCCCGATTGAATCCCCGGTCTTTTGCGACATCGGCCAAAAGACCACGCAATTGCTTGCGACCACGGTGCAGTCGCGACATCACCGTTCCGATGGGTGTGCCCATGATCTCCGCGATCTCCTTGTACGGGAATCCTTCGACATCGGCGTAGTACACGGCCATACGGAATTCCTCGGGAAGCGACTGCAGCGCCGCCTTGATGTCGTCGTCAGGCAACGCGTCGAGCGCCTCCACCTCGGCCGATCGCAGCCCCGTCGAAGTGTGCTCGGCGGTGGCGGCCAACTGCCAGTCGGTGATCTCGTCCGTCGGATACTGCGCGGGTTGGCGCTGCTTCTTGCGGTACGAGTTGATGTAGGTGTTCGTGAGAATCCGGTACAGCCAGGCTTTCAGGTTGGTACCGGCACGGAACGAACGGAAAGCGGTGTACGCCTTGACGTACGTCTCCTGCACGAGATCCTCGGCATCAGCCGGATTCCGCGTCATGCGCAGGGCAGCGCCGTACAACTGGTCGAGCAGCGGGAGCGCGTCGCGCTCGAACCGGGCAATCAACTCATCCGCAGTTTCGGGCGTTTCGGACACTGCGCCGTCGATAGGTTCAGCTACCCCTGACGGTTCGTCCTTGGGCCGGTCGTGTTCCAGCACTCTGATCCCTTCACTAGCCGTAGGGATCAAGGTTACCGCCAACTGAAGATCCGACCCACGGGCCGGTGGTGGCTCACACACAGCCAGCACGGTCGCTCCTTCGCTTCTCGGGACAAGTTTCATCAACTGGTACCAACACGGGAGTCAGCGACTCTGTTCCCGGCCTGGTCGAATGCACCTGTCGGCGATCCACATAGGGTGTTCCACATGGCCGGAACAGCGACCCCTGCGACCGTACTTCTCGACAAGTCGAAGACACCGCACCGCGTCCACAGCTACGACCACGATCCTCGCGCCGAATCTTTCGGCGACGAGGCGGTCACTGCACTGGCAGAGTCGACAGGCGTCGAGGCCGCCCAGATCTTCAAGACCTTGGTCGTCAAACTCGACACCGGCAAGCTCGCCGTCGCGGTCCTGCCGGTCCCGGACAAGCTCTCGCTCAAAGCTGCAGCCGCTGCCCTCGGTGCGAGCAAAGCCGTCATGGCCGATCGCGCCGAAGCCGAGCGCTCGAGCGGCTACGTCTTCGGCGGTATCTCACCGCTCGGCCAGCGCAAGAAACTGCCGACAGTGATCGATGCGTCGGCGCTCGACTGGGACCGCATTCTCTGCAGCGCCGGCCGACGCGGGCTCGAAATCGAGCTGGCTCCGACGGACCTCACGCAGCTCAGTGGCGCGGTCACGGCGCAAATCACGGCGGGCTGAGTATCCGGTCGCTACGGTCTCACCATGCGACCACACCTGAAAACTCTTGCACTGACCGCTGCAGCGGCAGCCCTCACCGTCTCGCTGACGGCCTGCGGGAGTTCGGACAATGCCGCCAAGGAAGTCACGGTAGTCGGATCAGGGCAGGTCCGCGGGGCGCCGGACATCCTTAATGCCGACATCGGCATCGAGGTGGTTGCCCCGGATGTATCGGGAGCGGTCTCGGAGGCGAATGACAAGGCCCGTCAGATGATCGACGCGATAGTCGCCGCCGGGGTTGCCCCCGAGGACGTGCAGACAAGCGATCTGTCCGTCCAGCCGCAGTACGACGCCAGCGGCGGACCGTTCGTCGGCGGCAACGTGACCGGCTACCGGGCGACCAACTCGGTACGAATCGTCGTCCGCGATCTCGACAAGGCCTCTTCTGTCCTGGACGCCGGCATCGCGGCGGGCGGAAACGCGGCACGGCTCGGTAACGTCGCCTTCGCCATCGACGACGACTCTCAGCTTCTGGCCGACGCTCGCACCCGTGCCTTCGAGGACGCGAAGAACCGTGCCGAGCAGTACGCGGATCTGTCCGGTACGTCGCTCGAGAACGTCGTGACCATCACCGAGGCACACGACACGAGTGGCGGTCAGACCATGCGCGCTCCCGACGCCTCGATGTCCGACATGGTTCTCGCCCCGGGAACCCAGCAGGTCTCGTTCGAAGTGACCGTCACCTGGGCTCTCGGCTGACTGCTAGAGCAGGCTGATCTGCTCGCCGGCACGGTCGACGTCCGGCTCGATCAACTCGTGTCCGTTGTTCTTGACACTGTTGACCAGCGGCCGGACTCGATCGACGTCGATCCGCTCGAAGAGGTCCGGTACCGGCTCGAGCAGGGCCGAATCGACGGTGTTGTCGGGATCGAGCCACGCCTCCCAGCGGTCACGAGGCAGGGCGAGGGGCATGCGGTCGTGAACCTGCTCGAGGTGACCGAGAGAGTCGACCGTGACGATCGAGCAGCTCAGGACGGGGCTCGCGTTCTCGACCCTCGGGTCCCGCCAGGCAGACCACACGCCCGCCATGAACAGCCGTGATCCGTCGTCGGGGTGCATGTAGTAAGGAATCTTCGCTGCCTTTTTCCCGCCGGTGGCCTCGGTCTGCCACTCGTACCACCCGTCCATGGGGACCAGGCAACGCTTGAACTTGAAGGCGGTCCGAAACGCCGGCTTCTCCGCCAGCGAGTCGGCGCGGGCGTTGAACAGGACCGGGCCTTTGCCCAGTTCCTTGGTCCACGACGGCACCAATCCCCACCGCATCCGCCGAATCCTCTTGGTCGGATCGCTGTCGGGGTTCTCCCGATCGTGGCGTTCGACGACGGTCAACACCTCGGTCGTGGGGGCCACGTTGTAATCGGCTTCGACGGGCGCCGAGTGGTCGGTCTCGTCGAGCGCGTCGAGTTCCACCGCCAGGGTGGCCGGGTCCGCTGTGGTCGCATACCTTCCGCACATGACACCCAGGGTGGCACGGTTTCGACCATTCCCCCACCGATGAGAGAAGATGGACCATGTGAGTCTGAGTCTGTGGAGCGCCCCGAGGGCCCAAACACCCGTCGATGCAGTGGTGATGCTGCCCGGATCCAAGTCCATCACCAATCGAGCTCTGATTCTGGCCGCACTTGCGGATGGCCCGTCCACGATCACCGGTGCACTCCGCAGCCGTGACGCCGACCTGATGATCGCAGCTCTGCGTGACCTCGGCATCGGCGTCGAGGAAGCCGGTGATGCGACCACGCTTCGCATCACCCCTGGACCCCTGCGCGGCGGCGAGGTCGACTGCGGCCTGGCCGGCACCGTGATGCGCTTCCTGCCGCCACTCGCCGCGATGGCCGACGGCATCGTCCACTTCGACGGCGACGAGCAAGCACGCACACGACCGCTCGGCACCATCTTGGAAGCACTGCGCGGTCTCGGCGCTCGGATCGAGGGTGACGCACTCCCGTTCACCGTCACCGGAACCGGATCCCTACGCGGCGGGACGGTCACCATCGATGCATCCGGTTCGTCGCAGTTCGTCTCCGGTCTCCTGCTCTCGGCTGCTGCGTTCGAAGAGGGTGTCACCGTTCACCACGACGGCAAGCCTGTCCCGTCCATGCCACACATCGACATGACCGTCGAGATGCTCCGCGAGGCCGGAGTTTCCGTGACGACGCCAGCCACGGGCGGTGACGCGGATACCTGGCGTGTGGCACCGGGGCCGGTGCGCGCCGTGGACTGGGCGATCGAACCCGATCTCTCCAACGCCACACCGTTCCTGGCCGCTGCCGCAGTGACCGGCGGAACCGTCAGCGTCCCGATGTGGCCGTCGTCGACGACGCAACCCGGCGACGCGATCCGCGGGATCCTCGCCTCGATGGGGGCCGACGTCACTCTCGCCGATGGTGTCCTGACCGTCCGCGGCCCGGAGAAACTGCGCGGCATCGACATCGACCTCCACGACGTGGGAGAGCTGACCCCCACCGTGGCGGCCCTGGCGGCCCTCGCCGAGGGCACCTCGCATCTACGAGGAATCGCGCACCTGCGCGGGCACGAGACAGACCGTCTCGCCGCCCTCGCCGACGAGATCAACAAACTCGGCGGCTCCGTCACCGAAACCGATGACGGCCTGACGATCGTTCCCGCGGAACTCCATGGCGGACAATGGCTCTCGTATGCCGACCACCGCATGGCAACAGCCGGCGCCATCATCGGCCTGGTCGTCGACGGTGTCGAGGTCGACGATGTCGGAACCACGGCCAAGACACTGCCGGGCTTCGAGAACATGTGGATCGACATGCTCGAGAGTTCGCCGGCGACACCGAAGGCAAGCTTCTGAGTCCGCGGCAGTACGACGAGTCCGACGTCCGGGTACGCCCGGGGCGCGGATCCCGCCCCCGTACGAAGACTCGGCCCGAACATCTCTCGGCCGAATCGGGGATGGTGGTGTCGAAGGATCGTGGCCGTTGGGGTTGCGTCCTCGGCGGCGATCCCGACCGGCTGATCGTCACGATGCGCGCCCGCGAACTTGGCCGAACCCCCATCGTCGTCGGCGATCAGGTGGACATAGTCGGCGATCTGTCGGGCAAAACCGACACCCTGGCGCGCATCGTCCGGGTCTCCGAGCGTTCGACGGTTCTGCGACGGACCGCCGACGACACCGATCCCTTCGAACGTATCGTCGTCGCGAACGCGGAGCAGCTTCTCATCGTCGTGGCACTCGCTGATCCCCCACCGCGCACCGGCTTCGTCGAGCGCGCACTGGTCGCCGCCTACGTGGGTGGCCTGACGCCGATCGTCTGCCTGACCAAGAGCGACCTCGAACCGCCGGAGGAATTCGCGAGCACGTTCGCCGACCTCGACATCCAAGTGGTCGTCGCCGGTCGCGACGATCCCCTGGACGAACTGACGCAGATCCTCGAGCACAAGTTGACCGCCCTGATCGGACATTCCGGCGTCGGAAAGTCGACACTGGTCAATCGCCTTGTCCCCGATGCCAATCGAGCGGTCGGCATCGTATCCGGCGTCGGCAAGGGCCGGCACACGTCGACGCAATCGGTGGCACTCCCGCTCGCCGGTGGCGGCTGGGTGATCGACACCCCGGGCATCCGTTCGTTCGGTCTGGCGCACATCTCGCCCGAGAACGTGGTGGCGGCGTTCTCGGATCTCGCTGCGGCGATCGAGGATTGCCCGCGCGGATGCACGCACCTCGGACCGCCGGCAGATCCCGAATGCAAGCTCGACCTGCTGGAGGGCAAATCAGCTCGACGCGTCGTCGCTGTGCGACAACTGCTGGAAGCGATCAAGTCCAACGATCAGTACTGAGCGCCCCCGAGCGACGTTCCGGGCGAGAACAGCAAGCGGCCCGACACCATCGAATGGTGTCGGGCCGCTTGCTGTCTACGGTCAGCGCAGTCGACGATCAGCGCAGGCCGAGGAGGCTGCGCAGCTTTCCGCTCTTGCGCTTACGTGCGATGGCGCTCTTGAGGCCACTGCGACGCCCGGTCACGGGATCGACAGTCGAGGTCAGTTCGCCGTCGAACATCCGCTCCGACGCCGTCTCGGGCGCATTGTCGACGGTGTCCTTGAGGTACTTGTTGGGCAGCGACAGCTTGGCGATGGTTCGCCAGGACTTGGCGTACTGCACGGCAAGCGGGCCGGTCGTGTACGGCAAGTCGTACTTGTCCGCGAGCTGACGCACCGTGACCGCGATGTCCTTGTAGCGGTTGCTGGGCAGATCGGGGAACAGGTGGTGCTCGATCTGGTAGCTCAGGTTGCCCGTCATGAAGTCCATGAGCGCGCTGCCCTCGATGTTGGCGCTGCCGAGCATCTGACGCAGGTACCACTGAGCCTGCGTTTCCTTGTCGATGTCTTCCTTGGTGAACTTCTCGGCACCGTCCGGGAAGTGGCCGCAGAAGATGACCGCGTTGGTCCACACGTTCCGCAGAGTGTTGGCGGTGAAGTTGGCCGACAACGTGCTCTTCCACGCCGGGCCGGTGATGGCCGGGTAGATGACGTAGTCGCGCAGGACCTGCTTGCCGATCTTCTCGCCGACCTCACGGAGCTTGCGCTGCGTCTCTTCCTTGTCGGCGCGGCCCTTGGCCACCTTGCCGAGCTCGAGGTGCTGTGCGGCGATGCCGTACTCGAAGAACAGCGCGAGCAGCGTGTTGTAGACCAGGTTGCCGGCGTTGAAGGGCTTCCAGCGCTGATCGCGGGTGACGCGGAGGAGTCCGTATCCGACGTCGTCGTCCATTCCGAGGACGTTGGTGTACTTGTGATGCAGGTAGTTGTGGGTCTGCTTCCAGTGCGCAGACGGGCCGGTGACGTCCCACTCCCACGAGGTGGAGTGGATCTCCGGGTCGTTCATCCAGTCCCACTGCCCGTGCATCACGTTGTGCCCGAGTTCCATGTTCTCGATGATCTTCGAGAGCGTCAGCAGGCCAACTCCGGCGAGCCACGCCGGACGACGACGGCTGGCGAAAAGCACTGCGCGGCCGCCGATTTCGAGCGAACGCTGCAGACGAATGACGTTGCGCACGTATCGCGCATCCTTCTCGCCGCGCGACTCCTCGATGTCGCGACGAATCGCGTCGAGTTCGCGGCCGAGCGCTTCGATGTCGGCGTCCGTGAGATGTGCGTATTCCTTGACATCTGCAATCGCCATGGAAAGCCTCCTAGCAGTGAGTTAGGCGCAAAGTAGTAAGTGCAGAACGATCATCGATTCGAATCGTTCAGATCAACTGCACCTACTGTAGCGTAACTTACGGCACCGTAGGTTAGGTTTTTCCCGATGTAACCTATATCACTTCCGGCGCTTCGGCATGCGGGAACGGGCCTGCGACTTGAGTGCGGTCAACAAACCGAGACGCTTACCGGTGATCGGATCGGTACGAAGGTCCTCGACCATCGCCATGGCTGCGTCCCGGAATCCCGAGTCGCGGAACCGCAGTTCCGAAGACGTTTCCGGAGCATTGTCCGAGGTTGCGGTCAGCCACTTGTCCGGCAAAGCCAACTTGTGGATGGTGCGCAGAGCCAGAAGATACTGCTTGAAGAGCGAACCGGTGGTGTACGGGAGATCGAACTTCTCGCACAATGCACGCATCTTCACAGCGATTTCGGGATAGCGGTTGCTCGGCAGATCGGGAAACACGTGGTGCTCGATCTGGTAGCTCAGATTGCCGCTCATGAGTCCCATGAGCTTGCCGGAATTGAAGTTCGCGCTACCGAGCATCTGGCGCAGGTACCACTCGTGACGAGTCTCCTGCTCGAATTCGGCAACCGTGAACTTCTCGGCACCGTCCGGGAAGTGGCCACAGAAGATGACGACGTACGCCCACAGGTTGCGCACGAGGTTCGCGGTCGCATTGGCCGACATGGTCGACTTCCACGCCGGCCCCGTCAGCGCCGGGAACAAGATGAAGTCCTTGCCCACCTGACGAAAGATCTTGCGCGCGAAGTCTTTGTTCGCCTGCGAGTTCAGCTGCCCCTTTTCCGCGCCCTCCAACTCGGCTGCCGCCGTGAGGTCGTGCAGCGCGATGCCCCACTCGAACGTGGCCGCCAAGATCACGTTGGCGATCGGCTGGAAGAGGTTGATCGGCTTCCACGGCTCGTCACGAGTCATACGCAGAATCCCGAAACCGAGATCCTCGTCCATGCCGACGACGTTGGTGTACGTGTGGTGCTGGTAGTTGTGGGCGCGCTTCCAATGCTCGGAAGGACCGGTCTGATCCCACTCCCACGAGACGGAGTGAATCTCGGGATCGTTCATCCAGTCCCATTGCCCGTGCATGACGTTATGCCCGAGCTCCATGTTCTCGATGATCTTCGACAGGCTCAGCAGGGTCGTGCCGACCAACCATGCCGGTCGGTACCGACTGCCGAACAATGCGATACGCCCGCCGAGCTCCAACGCCCGCTGGACGCGAATGACGCGACGAATGTAGCGGGCGTCCCGGATCCCACGAGAGTCTTCGATGTCGAGTCGAATCTGATCGAGTTCACGTCCGAGAGCTTCGACATCGGCCTCGGTGAGGTGCGAAAACTCTTTGATATCGGTGATGGCCACCGTGGTCCTCCGTGTGCCTAGAAGCTATGCGTCCAGCGTACAGTCGCCGGCGGCGGCGGAGATGCACGTCTGGATGCGCTCGCCCTCCGCGTGCTGTTTCCCCGAGCGTAGGTCGATCGCGTGGCCGGCAACGAGAGGTACGACACACGTCTGGCAGATGCCCATGCGGCAACCGAACGGCATCAAGGCACCGGACTGCTCGCCTGCCTCCAGAAGCGTCGTCGCACCGTCGACGGTGATCGTCTTACCCGACTTCTCGAACGTGACCGTGCCACCGTCGGCCGAAGCATCGATGCGCGATACGGCGAACCGCTCCATGTGGAGTCGATCCTCGATGCCTTCCGCCTTCCAGACGTCTTCGAGCTCGTCGAGCAACGGAAGGGGTCCGCACGCCCAGGCGTGGCGCTCGCGCCAGTCGGGGCAGACCGTGTCGAGAGAACTGAGTTTGAACTTTCCGTCACGGCGCGTGAGTTGAACGTGGCTCACGAAGTCCTCGTGCTCGGCGTGCAGTGCTGTGAGTTCGTCGGCGAACATCACGTCGGATTCCGTCGGCGCCGAGTGGATGTGCATGACGTCGGGCAATTGACCGCGCCGGTTCATCGTCCGCAACATGCCCATGACCGGAGTGATGCCACTGCCGGCGGTGATGAACAGGATCTTCTCCGGTGGCGGATCCGGCAACGCGAAGTTGCCCGAAGGCGTGGCCAGTCGAACGATGGTTCCCGACGGCACGGCCCCGCTGACGAGGTGGCTCGAGAGAAAGCCCTCGGGCATGGCCTTGACCGCGATGGAAATGCGCTTGTTCTCCCAGTTGGGAGGCGAGGTAAGTGAGTACGACCGCCAATGCCAACGGCCGTCGATATGCAGACCGATGCCGATGTACTGCCCCGGCTGGTAGTTGAAGTCGAATCCCCAACCCGGCTTGATGACGATGGTCGCCGAGTCCGTGGTCTCGGGCCGGACTTCGACGATCTGGCCGCGCAGCTCGCGGGCGGACCACAACGGATTCGCGAGGTGCAGGTAGTCGTCGGGAAGCAATGGTGTGGTCAGCCGAGCCGCCGCACCGCGAAGCAGATTGAGCTTCGACCGCGCTGCCGGAACTACCGACGCTGCCGGTGCCTCGATCCAGTCCTTCAGACCCATCAGACCTCCACCTCTCACCTTCCGAACCCACTGCCTACGGTACCGTAGGTTATCAGGTTACGGTACCGTAGGTTACTTCACGGTAAGCACATTCACAGCAGGTCGAGCAAGAACGGCAACTCTTGCGCGGCGTACCACGCCAACTCGTGGTCCTCCGCGTCACCGAGCGTGAACTCGGCATCGGCGTCACCGAGATCCGCCGCGTCGACTATGCCAGCAGCGCGCTCGATGTCCGATTCTGCCTGTTCGAGGTCGACATGCACAGATGCAACCTGAGCCATCGTGACAGGACCCGCCAATCGGACTACCGAATCGTCGAGATCTGGCCGTAACTTCACATCGGCATCGTCGACGTCGGCAGCGACGACAGCACGCCGGAAGGTGACGTCACCCTCGGTTCCGGCGATCAGCCGCAGCGACGCACGCGCAGCCTCACCCATGGCGACCTCGGCCAACTCGTCGTCGTCCCCCGCCGCGTACGACTCACGCAGAGTCGGGGTGACCGCAAAAGCCGTCCGGCTCATCGGGTCGAACTCCTGATCTGCGACCAACTGCTGCAAAATCTCGACCGTCGCCGGTACGTACACCCTCATGAGACCACCTTCATGCTCGTTCGTCACCGACTCGCATCCGTCAATTCCTCGAGTGACTCGAAGATCAGCGAACGAACGACGTCGACGTCCGACATCGCGTCACGGTCGGCATTCAAACCGTAGTAGACATTTCCGTCGTACGACGTCAGCGCGATGCTGAGTGTCTGATTCTTGAGTAGTGGCGACACGGGATACATCTCGAGCATCCGAGCCCCACCGAGGTAGAGCGGAAATTGCGGCCCTGGCGCATTGGTGATCATCAAGTTGAACATTCGCTGCGACAGACTACTGGCCGCGCGGGAGCTCATCGCATGCAGCGTCGCCGGCGCAAACCCGGACATTCGCACCATCGTCTGCGCGGTGACCCGCCGACCCTGACGCGCGAATGCCTCCGTCGCATGGGCCACGTGCGAGAGCCGAACCACCGCGTTGGGTTCACCGACAGGCAGGTCGATGAGGAACGAGGAAACATGTCCGGGCGCTTGCGGATCGTCGACGTCAGGACTCTCCGGGCCGTCGGTGTAGACCGACATGGGCACCATCGCTCGCACGATGGTCGCCTCGGTCACCGGTTCACCGCGCGAGAGCAACCAGTTCCGCATCGCACCTGCGATGACGGTCAGAATCACGTCGTTGATCTCGCACCCGTACCGCGCACGAATGCGTCGATAGTCCTCCAGAGACGTCTTGGCCACCGCAAGGCGTCGATTGCGCGAAATGGTGGCGTTGAGCGGGCTCGACGGGGCTACCTGAGTCGCCGTTCGAACCACTTCCGCGAGTTTCCCGAGTGCACTCACAGCCTCGGTGACGGATGTGGTCACGTCGTTGAACGCTGCACGCGCCCGTGCGATCCCCTCCCCCGGGCTCGTCACGAGATCTGCCAGTGCACTGACCAACAAGCTGGTATCGCTCGGCGGCCTGGCGGGCATCCACAATTCTTCGGGGCCTGGCGCTCGATTCTTCTCCGGATCGAAGATCACCTGACTGATCTCTGGAGCCGCCTCGCCGTCCACCAACGACGAATGAGACTTCGTGAAGATGGCAAATCTGTTTCTGGTCAGCCCCTCGACCAGGTACATCTCCCACAACGGCCTCGTGCTGTCGAGTGGTCTCGACGTCAGCCGCGCGATCAGATCCATCAGCTGTTCGTCGGAACCCGGTTTGGGCAGAGCAGATCGGCGAACGTGATAAGTGATGTCGAAATCCGAGTCGTCCACCCATACCGGGCGGGCCAGACCGAACGCCACCTCGCGAACTCTCTGTCGGTACCGCGGAACCGATCCGAGCCGCTCTTCGACAAGTCGAAGCAACTCCTCGTGATCGATCCCGTTTCGCAGTTGCCTGAAGATCCCCAACGAGCCGACATGCATCGGCGTCGTCCCGGCTTCGAGGAAGTAGAAAGCGGCATCCTGAGTCGTCAGTCTGTTCACCATGGCTTCGTGTCCCCTCCTTCGCCGAGATCGAACAGAATCGACAACTCCTCGATGGTCGATTCCGAGCCGACGTGATGGACCCCGACCATCCCGACGGCCACAGCCGCCCGGACGTTGATTTCGAGATCATCCACGAAAACGAAATCCTCCGGCTCGACGCCCAAACGACTCGCTGCCAACAGATAGATCTCGGCGTCGGGCTTTGCCATCTCGACATCACCGGACAAGATCACGTCGTCGACCAAGACCCCGTCGCCGAGATCCCGCAACCACTGAGCACTGGCGCCGCCGGGATCGTTGCTGACGATTCCCGTCACGATTCCGCGGGCCTTCACCGCGCGCACGACCGCGCTCAAGCCGTCGAGATCCGATCCCGGACCGAACAGCACGCCACCGACATCCAACAGAAGTCCCCGCACGCCATCACCCTAAGTCGCGATGGTGATCACGGCGACATCTCGAGCGATTCGTGTCATGCTTCTCACCATCGCTCGGGGGAGCGAAGTCCGAGACAGCTGTCTCGGACGCAGGATCATCCGGGGGGATGTCATGGAGCAGGACTGCAAGATCGTTCTCGAGCCGGCGCCGCAATTCGAGCCTCACCCGCATACCGTCGTGCTGTCGCGGCCACAGTGCCGGCCAGACCGAACGCAGTGCCGAACAGACCGGATGCTGCGTCGCCCGCGAAAGACGCCACACAACGGAACGTCGCCCAGTACCGGGTTCACTCACGCTCCGGAACCGCGGCTGGTAGGTGCCGACATCTTCTGGAACCGATCACTACGTCTGGTTCTCGAAACCGTCGACCGACGACGAAATCCACGGCAACTCAAGGGCGTGTTGACGCCGTCCGTCCTGGAAGTTGTTGCGAGACTTTACACTTCGGATTTCTCGGCCCGGAAGCTGGGCGGCGCGGCCGTTCACCGCACCCACGTTCAAGCAGTGTCGGAGAGTACCGCCGAAGTCTGTGCGACGTACACACGAGGCACGCAGACTTTTGCCGTCGCAGGCCGGATCGACCACACAGACGAAACAGGCTGGACGGTCACCGCACTACACGTGGTGTGACCGTCCAGCCTGCCGAGTACTGACTGCGCTAATACCTCAGCGCTTGCGCTTGGACTTCGGAGCTCGATTGCTCTTCGACTGCGTCCGTGCTGCTTCACGACGTTCGCGACGAGAGGCGGCACCGTCGCCGGTGTCGGCAGCCGAGTCACGTGTTGCCTTTGCCTTGCCGTCCTCGTCCGGGCCGGTGTACGTCAAACGCGACGGACCTTCGTCGTCAAGTCCCTTGGCGCGCAACGCCGTCGGGGCAGCAGTTCCGGCAGTCCTGGCCGCAGCTTCCTGCGTGGGGAGCGGCTTGGGCGCCGTGGCGGACGCCGCGGCGGCAGAGCCCGCGGTGACGGAAATTCCACTTGCGGGCTGCGCCGGAGCTGCTTCGACCTGCAGGTTGAAGAGGAATCCGACGGACTCTTCCTTCAATCCGTCGAGCATGCCGATGAACATGTCGTAACCCTCGCGCTGGTACTCGACCAGCGGATCGCGCTGGGCCATCGCACGCAGACCGATTCCCTCCTTGAGGTAATCCATCTCGTAGAGATGCTCACGCCACTTACGGTCCAGGACCGAGAGGAAGACACGACGCTCGAGTTCACGCATACCGTTTTCGCCGGCGATCGCATCGATCTCGGCTTCGCGCTTCTTGTACGCCGCGTGGGCGTCTTCGAGCAAAGCGGTTCGCAGGTCGTCACGGCTCAGGTCACTGTTGATGCCTGCGCCGTCCTCCCCGGCCAACGTCTTGTGATCGATGCCGACCGGGTACAGCGTCTTCAGCGCAGTCCACAGCTGCTCGAGATCCCAGTCCTCGACGTATCCCTCGGCGGTGGCACCGTCGACGTAGGCGGTGACCACGTCAGTGATCATCTGCTCGACCTGGCCTTCCATGTCCTCACCCTCGAGGATCTGGCGGCGCTCCTTGTAGATGACCGTTCGCTGCTGGTTCATGACCTCGTCGTACTTGAGGACATTCTTGCGAATTTCGAAGTTCTGCTGCTCCACCTGGGTCTGAGCGCTCTTGATGGCCTTCGAGACCATTTTGGCTTCGATCGGGACGTCGTCGGGCAGGTTCAGGCGCGTCATGATCGACTCGAGTGCCGAACCGTTGAAACGGCGCATGAGCTCGTCACCGAGCGAGAGGTAGAACCGCGATTCGCCGGGATCACCCTGACGTCCGGAACGACCACGCAACTGGTTGTCGATTCGGCGCGATTCGTGACGCTCGGTGCCCAGGACGTACAGGCCGCCGGCATCGCGGACCTTCTCGGCGTCTGCCTTGACCTCAGCCTTGACCTCGTCCAGGACTGCGTCCCAAGCTGCCTCGTACTCGTCCGGCGTCGTGACCGGGTCGAGGCCCTTCTTGCGCAGCGCGATGTCCGCGATGATGTCCGGGTTACCACCGAGCACGACGTCGGTACCGCGGCCGGCCATGTTGGTCGCGACGGTGACCGCGCCGGAGCGACCGGCCTCGGCGATGATGGTCGCTTCCTTCTCGTGGAACTTGGCGTTGAGGACGTTGTGGGCAACGCCGCGCTTGGTGAACTGCTTGGACAGGTACTCCGAGCGCTCGACGCTGGTGGTACCGATCAGGACGGGCTGGCCGTTCTCGTGGCGCTCGACGACGTCGTCGACCACCGCGTCGAACTTGGCTTCCTCGGTCTTGTAGATGAGGTCGCCGTTGTCGACTCGGACCATCGGACGGTTGGTCGGGATCGGGATCACACCGAGCGTGTAAGTCTGGTGAAGCTCGGCAGCTTCCGTCTCGGCGGTACCCGTCATGCCCGACAACTTGTCGTACAGACGGAAGTAGTTCTGCAGGGTGATGGTGGCAAGGGTCTGGTTCTCCGCCTTGATCTCCACCTTCTCCTTGGCCTCGATCGCCTGGTGCATGCCCTCGTTGTAGCGGCGGCCGACCAGCACGCGGCCGGTGAACTCGTCGACGATGATGACCTCACCGTCGCGGACGATGTAGTCCTTGTCCTTGGTGTAGAGCTCCTTGGCCTTGATCGCGTTGTTCAAGTAGCTCACCAGCGGCGAATTCGCGGCTTCGTACAGGTTGTCGATACCGAGCTGGTCCTCGACCAGTTCGACGCCCGCCTCGTGCACACCGATGGTGCGCTTGCGGATGTCGACCTCGTAGTGAACGTCCTTCTTGAGCAGCGGCGCGATGCGCGCGAACTCGCTGTACCACTTGCTGGAGCCGTCGGCCGGGCCCGAGATGATGAGGGGGGTTCGGGCTTCGTCGATGAGGATCGAGTCGACCTCGTCCACGATGGCAAACGCATGGCCACGCTGGACCAGGTCGTCCAACGAATGCGTCATGTTGTCGCGCAGGTAGTCGAAGCCGAACTCGTTGTTGGTGCCGTAGGTGATGTCGGCTGCGTAGGCGACGCGGCGCTCGGCCGGCGTCATGCCCGAGAGGATCACGCTGGTCTCGAGGCCGAGGGCGCGGTGAACGCGGCCCATCCACTCGGAGTCGCGCTTGGCAAGGTAGTCGTTGACCGTCACCACGTGGACGCCGTCACCCGCGATCGCGTTCAGGTATGCCGGAAGAACACAGGTCAGGGTCTTGCCCTCACCGGTCTTCATCTCGGCGACGTTGCCGAAGTGCAGGGCCGCGCCGCCCATGATCTGCACGTGGAAGTGCTTCTGGTCGATCACGCGCCACGACGCCTCGCGGGCAACCGAGAATGCCTCGGGCAGCAACTCGTCGAGAGTTTCCCCGGCGGCATAGCGCTCACGGAACTCGGTGGTCTTGGCTTTGAGTTGCTCGTCTGTCAGGCCTTCGACATCGGGCGACAGAGATTCCACATGCTCGGCGATGTGCTTGAGCCGCTTGACCATGCGACCTTCACCAACACGGAGCAGCTTCGATAGCGACAGCGACGGCACAGTCTTCTTCGTCCTCAATCTTCGGCGACAGGGGGTCACACACTGAAAATCCGGCCGGGGTCCGAAAACTCCGGCCGGATTCCATGGTAGGCGCTACCGGCGGCGAGCGAGCAAACCCACCACCGATTGGGTCATGTCAGGCGGATCAATCCGTAGTCGAAAGCGTGACGACGGTAGACGACGGACGGCTTGTCCGACTCCTTGTCATGGAAGAGAAAGAAGTCGTGTCCGACCAGTTCCATCTCGTAGAGAGCGTCGTCGATGGTCATCGGCTCGGCCGGGTGATCCTTCGTGCGGACCACGCGTCCCGGGCCGTCGTACTCGTCCGGCTCTTGACCGTTCAGCGAAATGTCCGGTGTGACTCCGAGTGAGTCTGCGTCGACGAGGGAGGCGGTTGCCTCCGCGACGGACACCGGTCGCTTGTCGCCGTAATGGACCTTCTTGCGGTCCTTGGTTCGACGGAGGCGACTCTCGAGCTTGTCGATCACCGATTCGAAGGCGGCGTAGAAGCTGTCTGCGGACGCTTCGGCTCGGGCCACCGGGCCTTTACCTCGAGCGGTGATCTCGACGCGCTGGCAACTCTTGGCCTGTCGTCGGTTGCGTTCATGTTGGAGTTCCACGTCGAAGTGGAATATGGAGGGGTCGAAGTGTTCGAGTCGCGCCAGCTTTTCCGAAACGTAGATTCGGAAGTGATCGGGGATCTCGACATTTCGTCCCTTGACTACGACGTCGGATCTCGGAGCTGCGGCATTCTCGGAACGCTCGATGGTGGCGTCCTCGATGAAAAACGAGGCTTGCGAAGGGGTCGTCACTCGTACCTCCCAATTACGGCCCCGCCCCACGGTGGGCGGCGGCAAATTCTGCAAGTACCGAGAGGGGATCCGCCCGGCACCAGTATCGAAGTACCACCTCCTACCAGTATTTTCGGGTGTGCCGCCGACGCTAGTACGTAACGCGCGCGAGTGCCACTGTTCCAACGAAATTCATCTAAGCCCCTGCAAGGACAAGCACGAGAGTTGTCCGAATCCCACTGAGCGAGAGGGCCCGAACCGACTCTGCCGCAGTCGCTCCCGTGGTGAGGACGTCGTCGAGCAGGACGATGTCACTGTCCCCGGCAATCGAAGAGATCGCAGTGGTGTCGAGAGACACATGACCGTTCACGTTGGTCACCCGGTCGGCCGCGGACAGTCCCACCGAGTCACGTACACCTCGCGTCATCCGGAGAATCGGACAGACACGTACCGGACGACCCGCGACATAACCAATTTCCCGCTTTCCGCGCATACTTTCGGCTATCCGGCGAACCGGATCACCCCCGCGAGATCGCGCCGCTCGGGCGCGCGTGGGAGCCGGCACCAGCACGATCGGCGGACGACCCCCGCTGCCGAGCTCGCCCCACCGTTCCAGAGTGGCCAACGCGTCGGCCACAGCGATCCCCAGAGGCATCGCGAGGTCCCGACGACCCCGTTCCTTCATCTCGATCACACTGCGCCGCCTGGGGCCGTCGTAGCGGCCGAGTGCCCAGACGGGCACGCCCGGATCCACGCGCGGACTCAGTTGAAGCGGATGATCGCGCAGCAGTTCCGCGCACTCACCGCACCACAGAGTCCCCGAGCGGCCACACCCACCACACTCGCGTGGCAACAGCAGGTCGAGCAGACCGGCACCGAATTTCTTGTCCCCCATGGCCGAATCATGAACCTGAGCACCGACATGCATCAGAGCGCAGACATTCACCAGAGCGCAGAGGCGTCAGCCAGGCAGAACCGGAATCGCCTTCTGTCCGGTCAGCACGGTCACCTCACGCCAGCGGCGATCCCCGGCGGGGTCGTTGTTGTTCAGTTGGAACACCGCACGCGCGTCGGCGACGTACTCGGTGGTCGGCGATGCATCCACGGAGGTGACGGGAGCGGTCAGGTTTCCACTCGGCAGCGCGTCCATTCGTGAGCCGTCGATCGCGACCTGGACGACCGGTATGTCGGCTCCACTGCGCGCGATCACGATGGTGTCGCTGTTGCTCCAGTCGAGTGAGAGCGCTGTACTGCCCAAGCCGGACGCCACTGCGCGTGGACTCGTCAGGGCGTAGACCCCGCTGGCGGTGCGCACGACCACAGCCAGGTAGACCTTGCCGTCGATGATCATCGCCGCTCGCACGCCGTCCCGCGACAGACGCAGTTCCGAGATCGTCGAACCGACCGACGTCAGGGCCCCGACATCGACGTTGGTGACCGACACCCGGCCAGTGCCTGGTTCACGGACGACCCGAACGACGGTATTGCCGTTCACAGCCGTCCAGACCGCGTTGTTGTCCAACTCCCACGAAGGCCTGGTGATGGCGCTGCCTTCGAGTACCGGAACGGACCCTTCGCCGTATGTCCCGAGCGACAAGTCGAATCTTGTGCCGGGATCCGGCCGAGCGGTGTCCGCGACGGCTGCCACCAACTTGCCGTCCCGTGAGAGAGCAGCCGCCGTGAGGTTGCCCGCATTGCCCGCGAAACCGGGCACCGGAGTCGCCTCTTGCTCGGTGACACTCACCAGTGAACCGTTGCGCAGTGCGTGCAGTCCGACGGTTGCACTCGTGGTGGCCAGTGGGTTGGTGGATGCGACGTCGGCGGTGGTCCAGCCGTCGGCATGAGCCGCGTCCAGCGGTTCGCCGTCGATCTCCAGAACGTACGGCCCTGCCACATCGGCGTTGGCGAGCGTCCAAATGACCTGTGCTGCAAACAAACCGCGAGTAGCAGCATCCATCGGGTTGTCAAGGCGGAAGTTGATGCGCACACCACCGAGACCGACTCCGACCTGCCCCGGCTTACCGTCGGCCTTGGTGATCGGACCGATCACCGACACGCCATTGCCCAGTTCGTTTCGCACAGCCGGCGCCAGCGCTGCCTTCGGTCCGTCGATCATCAGACCGATCAGCTGAGCCGCCACCTGGTCCTGCCCGCCGGAGATCCAGCGAAGATCGGGGACGACCGTCTGGCTGGTGGGGTCGAGGAAGAACAACGACTTCCGCTGGTAAGCGCCGAGGAACTGCGGACGCTCCATGATCACGCCGGGAGGCAGATCACTGATCCGCCATTCGCCGTCGGTCAACGCCAGGGTCATCCTCGCTTCGAAGCTGCCCTCTTCGGGAACGTACAGTCCTCCCGGGTCGAGGCGACCGACCTTGTTCACACGAATCGTGTAGACGGCTTCGGTGCTGGTTCGAGAAACCGAGAGCACATCGACCTTGTCGACGATGACAGCACTTGCCGCGTCGTCCCAACGCGCCGAAGCGTCCTTGGTCAGGTACTGACGGGCTGCGGCGTGCCGGTTGGACGGATCGGTACTCGCCTTGACGAAGTCACGTACCAGCAGGTCCGGCTCTCGCCCCGATGCCGGTGATTCGACGGAGGTTCCGGGCACGGCTGTCGCCAGAGTTCCGATTGCTTGTGGCGACGAGGACTCCGGCAAACTCGCGCATGCACCGGTCAGCAACAGAACGCTCAGGGTTGTTGCGAGAAGTCCCAGACGACGGCGGGTTCCGATCATGATCGATCCCCACCGTTGGACTCGTTCCGTGAGTCAGTTTCGCGCGGAGTCGGCAAGGACGATGTGACCTCGCCGACGGTATCGGCGACGATGTCGGCTTCGCTCGGCGTGCGGACGAATTTGGTGGTCGTCGGCTTGAGTGGCAGCGGACTCGACACGACTTTCTTGCCACGGGTGCGCGAGAGCGTCAGCCGGAAGCAGGCTCCGACTCCCGGTTCGCCCCAGGCCTCGAGCTTGCCGTCGTGCAGATTCGCGTCTTCGACGCTGATCGCGAGGCCGAGTCCGGTGCCGCCACTGCGGCGCACGCGGGACGGGTCCGATCGCCAGAACCGGTTGAAGACCAACTTCTCCTCGCCCGGACGCAACCCGACGCCACTGTCGCGGACGATGAAGGCGAGGGCATTGTCGTCGGCGCGAAGGCGAAGCAGAATCGGCTTCCCCTCACCGTGGTCGATGGCGTTGGCCAGGAGATTTCGCAGGATGCGTTCGACGCGGCGCGGATCGACATCTGCCATGACGGGCTCGTCGGGCATGTCCACGATCAGTTCGGTGCCGGATTCGCGGGCGAGATGGCGAACTGTGGAAACGGCCGCTCGCGCACACATACGCACGTCGAGTTGTTCGGATGCGAGTTCCGCGACACCGGCGTCGTGACGGGAGATCTCGAGGAGGTCCGCCAGTAGCCCTTCGAACCTGTCCAGTTCGGCGACAAGCAGTTCCGACGACCGACGCAGCATGGGGTCGAGGTTCTCGCTGCCGTCGTAGATCAGGTCGGCTGCCATCCGGACCGTGGTCAGTGGTGTGCGCAGTTCATGGCTGACATCGGAGGTGAAGCGCTTCTGGAGGCTGCCGAACTCCTCCAGCTGGGTGATCTGTTTGGACAGACTCTCGGCCATCTCGTTGAAGGACATGGCCAGGCGCGCCATGTCGTCCTCGCCGCGGACCGGCATTCGTTCCTTGAGTCGGCCGTCTGCGAAACGCACCGCGATTCGCGAGGCCGATCGGATGGGAAGCACGACCTGTCTGGCAACCAACAGCGAAATCGCCGCCAAGAGCACCAGCAACACGGCTCCACCGATCAGCAGGGTGCTTCGAACAAGAGACAGACTTCGGTCTTCGCTGGCGAGCGGGAAGATCAGATACAGCTCGAGTCCCGATATCGACGACGCGGTGGGGCTACCGATGATCAGCGCGGGTCCGGAGTAACCGTTCGGGTTGGACACCGTCGCGAATTGGTAACTGATCTGGCCGCGTTTGACGAACTCGCGAAGGTTGTCGGGGATCTGATCGACCGGTCCCGAACTCGTCGGCTGGCGCGGCCCGTCCCCTGGCACGATGAGCACCGGGTCGAAGGTTCCGGCCGACCCGGAGGCCTGGCCCGAGGTCTGGTTTCGACGGCTGGTCAGTCCGGATGCAGCGCTTTCCAATTGAACGTTGAGCGCCGTCGAATCGTCGACGCCCGCGAGTTGGTCTTCGACGATGCCGCGGGCTCGGTCCATTTCCTCGGTCGCCGCGGTGATCTTCGTTTCCAACAGCCGATCGGTGATCTGGCTGGTCAGCACGACACCGAGAATGACGATGACGATCAAGGACAACGTCAAAGTCGAGACGACCACTCGCAATTGGAGCGAGCGTCGCCACGTGTGCGCGAGGGTGTTGCTCATCGAGTGACACCACCGCAGAAATGGCGTCAGCCGTCGGTTGAGACGACGACGCCACCTGGAAACTCCGCTCACGGCGGTCCGGCCTTGTAGCCGACCCCCCTGACCGTCAGAACCACTTCGGGATTCTCGGGATCAGTTTCGACCTTGGCGCGCAAACGCTGAACGTGCACGTTCACCAGGCGGGTGTCGGCGGCGTGGCGGTATCCCCACACCTGCTCGAGGAGGACTTCACGGGTGAACACCTGGCGCGGCTTGCGCGCCAATGCGACCAGCAGGTCGAATTCGAGTGGTGTGAGCGAGATCTGCTCGCTGCCGCGGCTGACCTTGTGTGCCGGAACGTCGATCACGATGTCGGCGATGCTCAGCAGTTCGGCCGGCTCCTCTTCCGTACGGCGCAGGCGAGCACGCACCCGCGCCACCAGCTCCTTCGGCTTGAACGGCTTCATGATGTAGTCGTCCGCGCCGGATTCGAGGCCGAGTACGACGTCGACGGTGTCGGTCTTGGCCGTCAACATCACGATGGGCACGCCGGAATCCGCACGCAGAACTCGGCATACGTCGATCCCGTTCATTCCGGGAAGCATGAGATCGAGCAGGACGAGGTCGGGCCGGGTCTCACGCACTGCCGCGAGCGCCAGGGTTCCGTCGCCTACCACGTAGGGATCGAAACCCTCACCACGCAGCACGATCGTGAGCATCTCGGCGAGTGCCGTGTCGTCGTCGACAACCAGAATCCTTGGTTTCATATCCCTATCGTTGCATCTCGGAGCGATGAATCAGACCGTTACGAGGCCGTGCGGCGTGCCGCGTCTTTCCCTCTACTGTGCCGGAAAGTTCGAATCCCGGCCGCAAGGGTGACCGATCACGCGAAATCCGCGAGCCTGCGCGCCAGTTCGCCCGGGTCCGTCTCCGGCCCCACGATCCACCAGGGCGAGACCCAGTCCGTCGCTGCCAACTGCTTGTAGAGCTCACCGGTTCTGGCCTGCAGGCCGCCGTCGCGCTCGTAGGCGTCGAGCTGACGCGACGCGTCCTCGGCCTCACGCGAGCGAGCACGCTGCTCGGCCAGAGCTACCGGTACGTCTAGGTACAACTGCAGATCGGGAGCGGGAAGAGCGAGTCGACCCAACTCCAATTCACGGACCCAGGCGACCATCTCGCCGTCCACGCCCTGATGCGCGCGCGCCGCGTTGTAGGCGGCGTTGGACGCCACGTAGCGATCGAGGAGAACAATGTCGTTGGCGGACAACAGGTCCGAGATCCGATCCGCCGCACCCGCGCGGTCCAGGGCGAACAGGACTGCCATCGCGTTCACGGATTCAGCCAGGTCTCCGTGCGATCCTTTGAGTGCCTCGGCAGCAAGATCCGCGTGGATCGACTTCCCGTACCGCGGAAAATCCAGAGTCGCGATCGATGTGCCGCCGCGGCGGAGTTCGCTCTCCACTTTGCCGATCAACGTTCGCTTTCCAGCGCCGTCGAGGCCTTCCAATGCCACCAGTGTTCCCACGGCGGACAAGCCTATCCCCCGGCCTGCTTGCGCAGACCGGGGGACGGCGGACACTACATCCTCAGCGACGAATCACCGGGTCAGTAGCGGTAGTGCTCGGGCTTGTACGGGCCTTCGACGTCGACGCCGATGTACTCTGCCTGATCCTTCGTGAGCTTGGTCAGCGTGCCACCGAGTGCCTCGACGTGGATCTTGGCGACCTTCTCGTCGAGGTGCTTCGGGAGGCGGTAGACCTCGTTGTCGTACTCGTCCGGCTTCGTCCACAGTTCGATCTGCGCGATGACCTGGTTGGAGAAGCTGTTGCTCATCACGAACGACGGGTGGCCCGTCGCGTTGCCGAGGTTGAGCAGGCGGCCCTCGGACAGCACGATGATCGAGTGGCCGTCGGCGAACGTGAACTCGTCGACCTGCGGCTTGATGTTGATCCGCGTGACGTCGCCGGACTTCTCGAGGCCGGCCATGTCGATCTCGTTGTCGAAGTGACCGATGTTGCCCAGGATGGCCTGATGCTTCATGGCCTTCATGTGCTCGAACGTGATGATGTCCTTGTTACCGGTGGACGTGATCACGATGTCGGCCCAGCCGATGGCCTGCTCGACTGTCTTGACCTCGAAGCCGTCCATGAGCGCCTGCAGGGCGTTGATGGGGTCGACCTCGGTGACCGCGACGCGAGCGCCCTGGCCGCGAAGTGCCTCGGCACAACCCTTGCCGACGTCTCCGTAACCGCAGACCAGCGCAGCCTTGCCGCCGATCAGAACGTCGGTGCCGCGGTTGATGCCGTCGAGCAGCGAGTGGCGCGTGCCGTACTTGTTGTCGAACTTGCTCTTGGTGACCGAGTCGTTGACGTTGATAGCGGGGAACGTGAGTTCACCGGCAGCGGCAACCTGGTACAGGCGCAGAACGCCCGTGGTGGTCTCCTCGGTGACGCCCTGGACGGACTCGGCGATTGCCGTCCACTTGCCCTTGTCGGACTCGAGGGACTGACGCAGAAGTGCAAGGAAGACCTTGTACTCGTCGGAATCCTGGTCGTCGTCCGTCGGCGGGACGACGCCGGCCTTCTCGAACTGTGCGCCCTTGAGCACCAGCATGGTGGCGTCGCCGCCATCGTCGAGAATCATGTTGGCAGGCTCACCCGGCCAGGTCAGCATCTGCTCGGCTGCCCACCAGTACTCTTCGAGGGTTTCACCCTTCCAGGCGAAAACCGGAACGCCCTTGGGCTCTTCCGGGGTGCCGTGCGGACCGACGACGATGGCGGCGGCAGCGTGATCCTGCGTGGAGAAGATGTTGCATGAAGCCCAGCGGACCTCGGCGCCGAGCGCGGTCAGCGTCTCGATCAGCACCGCGGTCTGAATGGTCATGTGCAGCGAGCCGGAAACGCGAGCGCCCTTGAGCGGCAACACCTCTGCGTATTCGCGACGAAGCGCCATGAGGCCGGGCATCTCGTGCTCTGCCAGACGGATTTCCTTGCGACCGAACTCCGCGAGCGAAAGATCTGCAACTTTGAAGTCGATGCCGTTACGGCTCTCGGCCACGGGCGTTGTTGAAACTGAGGTCGTCATCTGCCTCTCCTGGTTGACGTGCATACTCTGCACAAGCCTATCGGTGTACCAGGCTATCGGTTAGACGCCCTCTCCCGCCCGCCCCTCTACTGCGCGGCCCTCGCGCGCCACGTCGATGAACGGCCCGAGCAGTATGCCCAGATCCTCCGCCACCGAAGCCTCGGACTCCGGCGGCATCGAAATGTAGCTCAGCCCGAGACGCGCAATCGCCCTGGCCAGAATTCCGGCGTCGGCGGGTGACGCCTGAATCCACCCTCGCTGGAAACTCTCCGCAAGCCGCGACGACGCGCGCTCGATGATGACCGCACTGTCGGTGGTGATCAGGCGAAGCAGGTCCGGCTTGGCCTCACCGGTGAGCAGAGAGATCACCAACGGGTCGGTTGCACTGGAGGCGAAAAACGATCCGAAACCCGCCGTCAATGCCTCGACTGCACGTCCGTCGTTCGCCACCATGGCCTCGTCCACCGCGTCGACGAAGCGGTCAGCAAGGCGAAGCGCGTACGCCTCGGCAAGCCCTTGCCTCGAGCCGAACTCGTTGTAGAGCGTCTGACGACTCACACCGGCATGCTTGGCCAGAACCGTCAGCGTCACCTCGGACCAGTCGCGCTCGGTCAACAACTCACGCATCGAATCGAGCACCGACGTACGCAGCAGCAGGCGCGACGCTTCTTTCTGCGGCAGACGAGTGGGCGTCGAAGTCATGGTGACGACACTACCGCCGCACCTAGGTCCGTTCGACGCCGACGCATCTCACCGTCGTTCGACCTCAACCATGAAGAAGTCGCTCTTCGCCGCCCCGCAGTCCGGGCAACTCCAGTCTTCGGGAATGTCGTCCCAGCGAGTGCCCGGTTCGATACCGTCCTCCGGCCAGCCGACTGCCTCGTCGTACTCGAAGCCGCATTGCGCGCACTGATACAGCTTGTAGTCGTTCATGATTCACTCCCCGCCGTTGCCGGCTTCGGCTCGAAGTCCAGCTTTTCCCTCACGCCGCAGTCCGGACAGCACCAGTCGTCCGGCACGGCATCCCACGGCGTGCCCGCCGGAAACCCTTCTCGTGGTGCACCCTTCGATTCGTCGTAGACGTATTCACAGACCGGGCATCGATAGCTGCTCATCACGCTGCTCCGTACCGAGCAAGGATGCGATCACGCTTGGACGGCTGAACATTGACGCGGGTGATGTCGCCGCCGTAGTGCGCAAGGACTTTGGGATCCATCACTTTTCGCCACAGCGGTGGAACGTAGGCGAGGATGATCATGCTCGCGTACCCACTGGGCAGGTTGGGCGCACCGTCCATGCTTCGAAGCGTCTGATAACGACGCGTCGGGTTCGCGTGATGATCGCTGTGACGCTGGAGGTGATACAGGAAGATGTTGGTGCAGATGTGATCACTGTTCCAACTGTGCTCCGGTGCTGCACGCTCGTACCGCCCGCTGTCCAGACGACGACGCTTCAGTCCGTAATGTTCGAGGTAGTTGACGGTTTCGAGCAGACAGAATCCGAACACGGCCTGCAGCACCAGGAACGGCAGTACCGAGAGGCCGAAGACGGCGACGAGGACACCGAACAGTACGACGGACATCAACCACGAATGCAGGACGTCGTTGCGAATTGTCCACGGCTTCTTACCCAGTCGATCGAGTCTGGCCTTTTCCAGGGACCACGACGAGCGCAGAGATCCCCACACACTGCGCGGCAGGAAGGTCCAGAAGCTCTCACCGAAGCGAGACGACGCCGGATCCTCGGGCGTGGCGACGCGCACGTGGTGTCCACGATTGTGCTCGATGTAGAAGTGGCCGTAAAACGACTGCGCCAGAGTGATCTTCGACAACCAGCGTTCGAGATCGTCCTTCTTGTGACCGAGCTCGTGTGCGGTGTTGATCCCGATTCCTGCGACACAACCGATACTGATCGCCAGACCGATCTTGGAGATCAGCCCAAGTCCCCCGTCGATTCCGAGCCAGGACAGATCGGTCGCCGACCAGAGGTAGCAGGCCAGGACCAGGCTGACCAACTGGAACGGTATGTAGATGTACGTGCAATACCGGTAGTACTTGTCGTTCTCGAGGCGCTCCATCACTTCGTCCGGCGGATTCTCGCCATCCGGGCCGAAGAAGACGTCGAGGATCGGGAGCAGGATGTAGACGAGAAGCGGCCCGATCCACCACCACACCGGCGAGACCGCATTCCATCCGAGACTGTTGAACAACGCGACCAATCCGACGGCGATGAAGACCGCCGTCGGCGGCACGAGGCCGAGCAGCCAGAGGTATCTCTTCTTGTCACGCCACTGCTCGGGCGGGAGCGTCTGGCCGGATTGCGAGTCCACGTGCGTCGACACGGTCTACCTCCTCGATTCGGACCGACCCGAAAACTGTGAGTCAGTTCACTATGAGGTAGACAGTACTACTGATTTTGTACAAGTGATAGACAAATCATAAACTTTGTACATTTACTCGATTTCGCCGCGTTCACGCTTCCCGATCATCGAATGCTGCCTGCTGTAGGCAAAATAGATGACAACGCCGAGGGCCATCCAGACCACGAACCTCATCCAGGTCTCCACCGACAGGTTGAACATCAGCCACAGACACGCGAGGACGGCCAGAATCGGGACCAGCGGGACCAGCGGCACCCTGAATCCGCGAGGTAGGTCGGGACGCGTCCGACGGAGCACGAGAACCCCGATCGAGACGAGAACAAAAGCGAACAGTGTGCCGATGTTGACCATTTCCTCGAGGGTGCCGATCGGAAAAACGCCGGCGAGCACCGCGACCACGACGCCGACCAAGATCGTGATCCGCACAGGGGTTCCGTGCTTGCCGGTCGGTGCCAGGCGTCGTGGCATCAGACCGTCGCGTGCCATCGCGAAGAGCACCCTGGTCTGCCCGAGCATCAGCACCATCACCACTGTCGTGAGACCGGCCAAAGCGCCGAACGAGATGACGTTTTTCGCCCACGTGATGTCGTGGAAAGCGAATGCCGTTGCCAGGTTGGAGGTATCGCCCTCGAGCTCGGTGTATTTCACCATCCCCGTCAGCACCAGTGTCACCGCCACGTACAGAACCGTGACGATCAGGAGAGAACCCAGGATGCCGCGTGGCAGCGCCTTCTGCGGCTCCTTCGCCTCCTCCGCCGTCGTGGCGACGACGTCGAAGCCGATGAACGCGAAGAACACCAGACTGGCTGCCGCGAGCAATCCGTACCACCCGAACGTGCTGCCACCGGCCCCGGTCACGTACGAGAACAACGACTGGTGGATGCCCTCTCCCGTCGAGCCCGGCTCCGACGGCGGAATGTACGGCGAGTAGTTGTCGGTGTCGATGTAGAACAGACCGACGATGATCACCAGCAACACCACCGCGACCTTGATCGCCGTGATCACCAGTGACACCCTCGACGAGAGTTTTGTGCCGGTCGCGAGCAGGATCGTGATGACAGCGATCACCAGCACCGCACCCCAGTCGAAGGATATCGGCCCCAACTCGACGATCGGGCTGCGTGAGCCCATCACTTCGCCGAGGTACAGCGACCAGCCTTTGGCGACCACCGAAGACGCCAAGGCGAATTCGAGGATGAGATCCCAGCCGATGATCCAGGCGACGAATTCGCCGAACGTCGCGTACGAGAACGTGTACGCGCTACCGGCAACCGGGACCGTCGACGCGAATTCGGCGTAACACAGCGCTGCCAGTCCGCAGGCGATGGCGGCAATGACGAACGCGAGCGAGACCGACGGCCCGGCGACATTTCCCGCCGTCCGAGCCGTGAGTGTGAAGATGCCCGCACCGATGACGACTGCGACACCGAACACCGTGAGATCCCACGAGTTCAGTTCTTTCCGGAGTTTGGTTTCCGGCTCGTCGGTGTCCTTGATGGACTGCTCGATCGATTTGGTTCGAAACAGCTTCGACCGTCCAGATCCGGCCTGCTCGTCCTTGACAGCCATTGCCGCCTCCTTGCTGGGGACCAGCAGGTCCCACCATGGGCAAGTAGAGAGATGGCATCAGCCTAAGCCTGCAGGCGCAGCTTTGTCCAGGGTTTGTCGGGAGCCTGTAGATCTGTTTCAGGGCGATCTCCTGCGCTGAGACGATCCAGGTCCGGCTCGAGGTAGATCACCCGCGCCGCAGGCACTGCAGCGCGCACGCGAGACTCGGCCTCGTCGATCGCCGTCGCCACGTCCGAGATCGTCGATCCGATCGGCACCGCAACCTTGGCAGCAACAAGGATCTCCTCGGGACCGAGGTACTGCGTCTTGCAATGAATGACGCGTTCGATACGAGTTCCGTCGACCAGGGCGTTGAGGATCAGTTCGGTCTCCACCGCCGTTGCGCCCTCACCGATCAGCAGCGACTGCATTTCGATGATCAGAATGACCGCGATGATGCCGAGCAGGACACCGATGCACAGAGTTCCGATGCCGTCGAAGACCGGATTTCCGGTCACCATCGTGAGACCGACGCCGCCGAGTGCAAGGACGAGACCGATCAATGCGCCGGTGTCCTCGAGCAGCACAACCGGGAGTTCCGGGCTACGAGAGGTTCGGATGAAGTTCCAGCACGACGCATTTCCCTTGAGCGGTCGTGATTCCTTCGCTGCGGTCCGGAAGCTGTAGCCCTCCAGACAAATCGCTATGACAAGAATAGCGATTGCCACGAAAGCCGAATTGAGTTCTTCCGGATGCTGAATCTTGTGAATACCCTCGTAAATCGCGAACAGCGAACCGAGGGTGAAGAGCACCAGTGCAACGACGAACGAATAGAAGTATCGGTTGCGCCCGTAGCCGAACGGGTGCAGTTGATCCGCGTCACGTTCTGCCTTCTTCTGCCCCAGGAGCAGCAAACCCTGATTGGACGTGTCGGCCACCGAGTGCACCGATTCGGCGAGCATCGACGACGATCCGGTGATCAAGAATCCGGCGAACTTGGCTACGGCAATTCCGGCATTGGCTCCGAGGGCCGCCAGAATTGCCTTCTTGCCACCATGAGCCGACACAATGTCTCCTAGTTTCCGACTACGGCACTGAAAACCTGCGCAGTCGGGGTCCGTGTGCTCAGGTGTATCGCGGGCTCGTCGGCAGCGATCCACGCCGCTCGGCCTCGATCGAGGTCGAGAGTGTCGGCGCCGCACGTCGCAGTGACCGCGCCGTCGGTGCAGATCAGAATCCGCGGGCCTGAAGCGTCGACGACGATGTCCGTGGAATTCGCGTCGAACTCCAGACGCGTCAAACGAAATTCGGGCGCCGGCGTGACGTACTCGTATCTACCTGATCCTGACTGACCTGATCCAGATGACGGGGCCGGATCGAGCACTTCGATATCGGCCCCGACGAAGTCCAGAACCCTCAGCAATTCGGGCACGTCGACGTGCTTCGGTGTCAGCCCACCGCGCAGCACGTTGTCGGAGTTGGCCATGATCTCGACCGCGAGTCCATGGAGATACGCGTGGAGATTGCCGGCAGCGAGAAACAGTCCTTGGCCGGGCTCGAGGGTGACGCGGTTGAGCAGCAGTGCCGCCAGAACACCGGCGTCGCCGGGGTACGCCTCGCTCAATTCCAGCGCGGTGCGGATCTCGGTCACGAATTCGGCGTCGTGGTGCGCGACGTAGGTGATGCACCCGGCAAGTACGGCAGGGAGCAAGGTCCCGAGCACCGTGGACGGCAGCGTGATCCACGTCGTGAACAACGCCCGCAGTCCGTCGGAATCGGGTTGGCCTTCGAGCAGACCGATGTACGGCTCCAACTCGTCGACGGCCAGAGCGCGCAGCAGTTTGACAGTCCGCGTCGGCTCGCGGAATCCGGCAAGCGCTTCGAATCTGCTGAGCGCGACAACGAGTTCGGGCTTGTGGCTGCCGTCCTTGTAGTTGCGAATCGGCGATTCCATGGGAACGCCGAGTGCGTTCTCACGACGAAATCCCTCGTCGGCTTGAACGGCGCTGGGGTGCGCTTGAAGCGACAGCGGTTCTTCCGCCGCAAGCAGCTTGAGCAGGAATGGGAGTCGCTCACCGAATGCCTCGAGGTTCTCACGGCCGAGTTCGCGTTCGGGTTCGCGGTGCAGGACTTCGAGCAACGACTCGCTTCCGGATTCGGTGATCACGCGCGCCGGGTCACCCGGGTGCGCGCCCAACCACAATTCCGCTTCGGGATGATTCGACGGAGTCGAAAGACCGCGTAGTTCGGCAATTGCCGTTCGCGAGCCCCACGCGTAAGAACGAAGTGCACCTTCGAGTTCACGCACTTACTTCGCACCGCCCGTCAACTGCACGTACGCCGCGGCCATGTCTACTCGAGACGCCAACACGAATACCTGCTCCATCTCCGATATGACCACGTTGGTCTGGTCTTCGTCTGCCGCAACCACCAGGTCGGCGTCAGCCAGTGCGTCCATCCGGCGCCTCGCCTCCCCGCGCGTGGATTCGGTCGCGAAGACGAACGCGCGCGCCGGCGGGGTCGGCAGCGCGCCGTCGAGTTGCGGATCGTGAAAGAAGGGGTCGTGGAACACCGAATCACGTGAAGCTGCGTCCGGCGCGAACAGTGCTCGCGCCGAACGAATCACCTCGGACATCTCGGCGGCAGCGGCGTTCAGGCCGGAGCTCATCAGCGCAACGCTCGAGAACTCTGCGAGTGCTGTTGTCACGGAACCACTTCCACACAGAACGACTCGCCGGCCGCTCATCCTGGTGGCCAACGACTTGGCCGGGTTGTGGAATACCTCGTTGGCCGGTCCGTCCCGCAGCGCCTCCGCATCAACTGCGTCGGCGATTCGACCGAGCACCGCCGAACGGTCCTCGATCGATCCCTTGCCCTCGATCTCGGCGGCAACCGCGAGGAAGACGGCGAGGAACCGCGTCATCGTGTGCCGGGGCGAAGCGTAGAGCCGCGGCGGCAAGGGCATGGTGCGCCCGGCCGCCACGGCTCGCATGGGCCCCTCGTCGGGAACGGCGACAACAACCTCGGCGCCGCGGCGTACGGCACTGTCAACGGATTCGACGAGGCGTGGATCACCGGCATCGTCACCGGCGACGACGATCACATCCAACGGCCCGGCCCACGACGGCGTCCGGTCGAGAACGAGGAGCGGGCAACCGACCGAATCTCCGACGAGAGCAAGCGCGATCCTGGCTCCATGCCGGGCGCCACCCGCGCCGGCGATCAGTACGACGCTGCGCGGACGCAGACCGGCCAATCGGGAGATCACACCCTCACCGACGGCCGACGCGGTGGCCCGAATCTGTGCGCCGCCCATGGCTACAGACCGCAGTAGCCCTTCCGAATCGGCAGCTGACAAACCCTCGCTGTCGTCGAGGTCGAGAAGCGGCATCGGCGCTGTCATCTCACCGCACCCCCTTCTCCGTTAGCAGTTCCCGCACCATCCAGCATTCCAGCTCCACGCGGTCCGTGGTGGCAAAGCCCTCGTTCCCGAGGCCGTCGTTCCTGAGATAGTCCCCCAACTATCCCAGGGCTTCGGCTCACCGACAAACCGATCAGACTCGGATTCAAGCCCGGACGATCGCCAGAATTTCGTTCACCAATGCGTCGACATCGGCGGACGTGGGTGCTTCGACGTTGAGTCGCAGCAGTGGTTCGGTGTTGGACGCGCGCAAGTTGAACCAGGCATTTCCCTCGAGACTGACCGTGACACCGTCGAGGCGATCCACCGACTCGGTGCGGTCGGCAAATGCCGCCAGTACAGCGGCCGTACGATCTGCCGCGTCAGCCACGGTGGAGTTGATCTCGCCCGAGGCCGCGTAGCGGGTGTACTCCGCCATCAACTCGGAGAGCGGACGATCCTGCTCGCCCAGTGCGGCGAGTACGTGCAGCGCCGCGAGCATGCCGGAGTCGGCGCCCCAGAAGTCGCGGAAGTAGTAGTGAGCGGAGTGCTCGCCGCCGAACACCGCACCGGTCTCGGCCATCTCCTGCTTGATGAACGAGTGGCCGACTCGGGTACGAATAGCGACGCCGCCGAGTTCTTCGACCAGTTCGGGCACTGCCCGTGACGTGATCAGGTTGTGGATGATCGACGCGCCCGGTTCCTTCGCGAGTTCGCGCTTGGCGACAAGTGCCGTCACCGCGGACGGCGAGACCGGGTCGCCCTTCTCGTCTACGACGAAGCAACGGTCCGCGTCACCGTCGAACGCCAAGCCGATGTCCGCTCCGGTTTCGCGCACGTAGGCCTGCAGGTCGACGAGGTTGGCCGGATCGAGCGGATTGGCTTCGTGGTTGGGGAACGTGCCGTCGAGCTCGAAGTACAGCGGCAGGACGTCGAGGGGCATCGGCCCGAATACGGCCGGCGCGGTATGGCCACCCATACCGTTGCCTGCATCGACTGCGACCTTCAGCGGGCGCAACGCAGCCAGGTCGACCAATCCGCGGAGGTAGCTCGCGTATTCCTCGAGGACGTCCTTGGTGCTGGCGGTGCCTGCCGGTCCGTCGTACGCGGGAACACCCGAGACGACCTCGGCGGAGATGACTGCGAGGCCGGTGTCCTGACCGACCGGCTTGGCGCCGGCCCGACACATCTTGATGCCGTTGTACTTGGCGGGATTGTGGCTCGCCGTGAACATCGCGCCCGGGCAGTTCAGCAAACCGGATGCAAAGTAGAGCTCGTCGGTCGACGCCAATCCGATGTAGACGACGTCGAGCCCTTGAGCAAGCACGCCGTCACCGAAAGCCGAAGACAGTGTGGGCGACGATGCGCGCATGTCGTAGCCGATCACAACCGTCGTGGCGGCGCCGGCCTCGTCGCGGACCAGGCGGGCGAACGACGCACCGACGTCGCGGACAAAATCTTCGTCGATCTGCTCACCGACCACACCGCGTACGTCGTACGCCTTGATGATTGCAGCAACCGACTCGGCTGTTCGCCCCACTGAAAACTCTCCTTGTGCATGCACCCTCACAGACGGGAACATCCGGGCGCATGGCGTCCGGAGATTCGCAGTACTCGGGTGTGGAAGTACTCGGTCGAGCCTAGCGTCTACGGCGACGAATCTCGCGTCAGTTGGACGGGTCGGGCAGAACGCGTAGGTGTCCACGACGCCCTGTACGGGCAGTACTCGGAGCTGCGGGACGTATGTCCTCATCTGCATCGACGTTGGACTTGCTGCGATCTCCGAGACCGGCCTCCCGTACAGCTTCGGCCAAAGCGGTCAGATCGTCTTCGTCGGGAGTACTCGACGCGAATCCGCCTTCGTGGCGGACGAGTTCCCACCCCTTGGGGGCGGTGATTCGAGAGCCGTGAGTGTCACACAAATCCCATGAATGGGGCTCGGCGACGGTTGCCAGCGGCCCGACAACCGCAGTGGAGTCCGAGTAGACATACGTAAGCGTCGCGACGGCGGGGTTCTTGCACCCGGGGCGGCAGCAGCGACGCAGAGATCTCACAGGTACGGAGCCTAGCCCTCCCCACGTCCGGAACCTACTCGGACACACCGAGCAGTTTCTCCTGTCGTAATCTGGCGCCATGCCACAAGCCCGCCGCCGACGCTCGGTCACCACTCGTTCCATCGAGCGACACGGCCGTGGCCTGCGCGGACCGCTACTTCCCCCGGAGGTGCCCGCCAGGCGTACCCGCGCGGAGAAGTTCGATCTCCTGGTGCTCGACGCCTTCTCTCCCGTCGACCTCGCATGGCACGACCGGCTGACGAAACTCGACATCGCAGTGGACGAAGTTCCGAAGATTCACGCGCACGATCCGGAGTCCGTCACATGGCCGCCGGAGGTCATCGCAGACGGCCCGGTTCCACTGTCACGACTGATTCCGGCCGGAATCGACCGTCACGGAAATACGACTCGCGCAAGAATTGTGCTGTTTCGCCGCCCATTGGAGCAGCGAGCGAAGGATCCGGAAGAACTCACGGATCTGGTGCACGACGTGTTGGTCCATCAAGTCGGCACGTATCTGGGCGTCGACCCACAGGTCATCGACCCCACGCTGCCCGACGAGGACTGATACTGCCCGACGAGGACTGACGCACTGTCAGACGAAAAAACTGATGTCACACGAAGAAGTAAATCCACACGAAGAACAAAACAGTCGTTGCTTGACCTGCAATTCCCCGTTGCAGGTCAGACTTTCGAAGACCGCCCGTCAGCCCCGACGCTGACAGAACCGATTCAGCAGCAGATCAGATGATCCCCCGCTTGAGTCGCCGACGCTCGCGCTCGGACAACCCTCCCCAGATTCCGAACCGTTCGTCGTTCGCGAGCGCGTACTCGAGGCACTCGTCACGAACTTCACAACCGAGGCAGATCCGTTTTGCTTCCCTCGTCGATCCTCCCTTTTCAGGAAAGAACGCTTCGGGATCGGTCTGCGCGCAGAGAGCACGCTCCTGCCACTGATCCTCGATGGTGTCGAACAATTCTTCGAAGCCGGTGACGAGACTCAGCACTGGCCGAGTACTCATACCGTCGAACTCACTGCTGCAGGCACCTTCTGCTGCGCCTGCTCGGGAATCGGTCTGCGGTTCGTCGCTTACTGTCATTGCGAGAGAACTGATCTCGACATTTTCATTGGGCATCGTTCCGCCTCCTCACCTGTAATAGCGCAGAATTTTCACTCCATCTTCAACCCCACCCCGTCGACCGTTCGAAACTGTGTTCGAAACCGGCCCCGCTGCAAGTGAACTCACAAGTAGCGGTTGGAATGACACATTTGAGATTACACACGTCCAGCGTGTCGCGGTCAAGCTAAACGAGATGAATCCATTAGTATTCCGGCCCTCAATTGACGGGACCTTCTGCCCGCCAGACACGACGACGCGCCGACCGCCTAGGCTCTGTTGTCGTGAACGTGACTGTATTGGTTGGCGGCGTCGGCGGGGCCCGTTTCCTTCAAGGTGTTCAAAACGCGCTCGGAATCGCCGGTGGTGAATCCCTCGAGAAATACGAAGGCCCACATCGCATCACGGCCGTCGTCAACGTCGGGGACGACGTGTGGATGCACGGTCTGCGCATCTGCCCCGATCTGGACACTTGTATGTACACACTCGGCGGCGGCATCGACACCGAACGCGGGTGGGGGCACGCCGGCGAAACCTGGAATGCGAAAGAAGAACTCGCCGCGTACGGCGCGAAGCCGGACTGGTTCGGCCTCGGAGATCGCGATATCGCAACGCATTTGATTCGCAGCCAGATGCTCCGCACGGGATATCCGTTGTCCGCGATCACCGAAGCGTTGTGCAATCGCTGGAATCCCGGTGTCGCACTGCTTCCCGTGAGCGACGACCGCAGCGAAACACACGTCGTGATCACCGATCCGGAAGACGGTGAGCAGAAGGCGATTCATTTCCAGGAGTGGTGGGTACGCCATCGGGCACAGGTGGAAACGCACAGCTTCGCTCACGTCGGCGCCGAGCAGGCCAAGCCTGCGCCAGGGGTAGTCGAGGCGATCGACGGTGCCGACATCGTGCTGATCGCACCGTCCAATCCCGTCGTGAGCGTCGGCGCGATCCTCGCGGTGCCCGGCATTCGCGGTGCCCTGCGAACAACCGCGGCCAAGGTTGTCGGCCTCTCCCCCGTCATCGGCGGAAAACCGTTGCGCGGCATGGCTGACGAGTGCCTCGAGGTGATCGGGGTCGAGACGACTTCGGAGGCGATCGGTCGCCACTACGGAGCTCGTTCGATCAACGGTATTCTCGACGGCTGGCTCGTCGACGAAGGTGACACGGCCGACATCGACGGGGTGGACGTGCGAAGCATCCCACTTTTGATGACGTCCCCCGAAGAGACCGCCAAAATGGTTCGCACGGCTTTCGAGATCGCCGGAGTCGAACTGTGACCGAGCCCGGAACCGAAGCAAGCCGCGACAGAAATCACTCTCCCGGTGATCACTCCCCCGGCGCCGCAATCGAAGTCATTCCCGTGCTCGGGCTTCCCGAGTTCCGGCCCGGGGACGACTTGGCCACCGCTGTCGTCGACGCGACGCCGTGGCTCGAAAGCGGCGACGTCGTTGTCGTCACGAGCAAGGTGTTCTCCAAAGTCGAGGGTCGCGTCGTTTCCTCACCGACCGATCCGGAAGAGCGCGACGCGGCACGACGCCTCCTGGTGGATCAGGAAGCCGTCCGCGTCGTGGCACGCAAGGGCCGCACTCTGATCACCGAGAACAAACTCGGAATCGTGCAGGCCGCATCGGGCATCGACGGCTCCAACGTCGACGGTGCCGAATTGGCGCTACTCCCCGTGGATCCGGATGCGAGCGCTGCGGGTCTGCGCGCCCGAATTCTCGAGAGCACGGGCAAGTCCGTCGCCGTCGTCGTCACCGACACGATGGGTCGTGCGTGGCGCAACGGGCAGACCGACGCCGCAATCGGTTCGTCCGGCATTCCGGTCCTGCACGGCTACCTCGGAGCACAGGACAGTCAGGGCAACGATCTGATCGTCACCGAGATCGCGATCGCGGACGAAATCGCCGCTGCGGGCGACTTGGTCAAGGGCAAGCTGGGCGGCGTTCCCGTCGCCGTCGTTCGTGGGCTTCGGTTCGAGGACGACGGTTCGAGTGGCCAGGATCTGATTCGCCGCGGCCCGGACGATCTGTTCTGGCTGGGCACCGAGGAAGCTACGGCGATGGGCCGTGGCCAGGCGCTGCTGTTGCGTCGATCGGTCCGACAGTTCGCAAGTGATCCCGTCGACGCGGAGATCATTCGCAGCTCGATCGCCGAGGCACTCACCGCTCCCGCACCGCACCACACGAGACCGGTTCGATTCGTGTGGCTACGCACGGAGTCGGTCCGCACGGCTCTCCTCGCGCAGATGCGCGAGAAGTGGGCCGCCGATCTTCGCGCCGACGGTCGCAGTGACGAATCCGTCGAGGCCCGGGTTGCCCGCGGAAACATCCTGTTCGACGCCCCCGAGGTCGTCATTCCCTTCTGCGTGCCCGATGGCGCACACAGTTATCCGGATGCCGGACGAACCGCGGCGGAGTCGACGATGTTCACGGTCGCCGCCGGCGCGGCAGTGCAGGGACTGCTGGTCTCGTTGGCCACCCGCGGCGTGGGAAGCTGCTGGATCGGATCGACGATCTTCGCCGCCGATCTCGTACGCGAACAACTCGATCTCCCGGCGGATTGGCAGCCACTCGGTGCCATCGCAATCGGGCACCCCCTCGAACCACTGACTCCGCGCTCTGTCTCCGCCCCCGGGGACGCGTTGGTGGAGCTGTAGGTCCATGTCAGCCGAATCGCTGCACGCCTCCGCCAAGGGCGTCCTGGAGGGCTGGGAGACGTCCTCCGAAGCGGACGAATCGTTGCGGCACACGATGCTCGCGTTCCTCGATTCGGCTCCGGACGGCTGCCTTCGTCGCCACGCACCGGGACACATCACCGCGTCGTCTCTCGTTCTCGACGAGAGTGGCTGCCACGTCTTGCTGACCCTGCATCCCAAGGTGGGCAGGTGGATTCAGCTCGGCGGCCACTGCGAGCCCGACGACGAGACGGTGGTAGATGCGGCATTGCGGGAAGCTCGCGAGGAGTCCGGAATTCACGACGTTCAGATAGACGCGGACCTACTCTCCGCCCACACGCATCCGATCACGTGCTCACTCGGAGTACCGACTCGACATCTCGATCTACGGTTTCTTGTTGTGGCGCCGGACAATTCACATATCGTCCGCAGCGCAGAGTCCACCGACCTCAGATGGTGGCCGGTGGACGCGCTCCCACCTACAGCGGAACGCGAGACCATCGACCACCTGGTCGCGCTCGCCCGTCAGCGCAAGAATCAGGACTGAATCGGAGAAAGCTGGGGCTGCTTGGCGCTCACGCCGTCGCCCGACGATGTTCCCTTCACGCGCCGAGCTACCCACGGCACCAAGAACTCTCGCGCCCATTGACGATCCTCGCGACGAGTTTCGGCTTTCGTGAGGACCGGCGCAGGCCCGAGATCGGGCGGGGTCAATCCGTGTTCGACGCCGAGCACGTCGAGCACACGCGTCGCCATGTTCTCGTGCCCGGAGGGCGACATGTGGAGGCGATCCCAGTCCCACATCCGAAGGTCCTGATATTCGGAGAATCGCCAGAAGTCGACGAGGGTCGCGTCGTGGCGGTCGGCCACCTCGCGAACAAGCTCGTTGTAGATCGCCAGACGTCCGCGGAGCTTGCCGAAGAAGGCGGACCATCCGGTGTCGTACGCGGTGAACATCAGAACCCGAGCGCCGGATGCAGTGAGCTGACCGATTGCCGAATCGTAGCGGGCGACCATCGCATCGATGTCGAGCTTCGGACGCATCATGTCGTTTCCGCCGGCGTAGATGGTCACCAGATCGGGCTTCAACGCCAGAGCGGGTTCCAACTGCTCGTCGATGATCGGTCCGAGTAGGCGACCACGAATCGCCAGGTTGGCGTAGCGGAAGTCGGGATTGTTCACCGCCAGCTGCTCGGCCACTCGGTCTGCCCACCCGCGCAGACCGTTGGGGAATCGTTCGTCGGCGTCGCCGACGCCCTCGGTGAACGAGTCACCGAGGGCAACGTAACGGCTCGGAAGAGAAGTCATACCCGCCAGTATTCCAGTAGGTCAGCTAACGATCACACATCTGTGCTGAAGCGCACGCCACCGTCCGGCAGCGTCACCCCCGGCCACACGCGTGCGCCGCGCAACAATTCACACCGCGCACCGATGTCCGCACCGTCTCCGATGACAGCGTCGCGGACCAGCGCTCGGGGTCCGATACGGACGCCGAATCCGAGGATCGATCGTTCGACCACCGCCCCGGCTTCCACAACGGCGCCGTCGAAGAGAATTGCACCGTCGAGGCGAGCGCCTGCACCAACTTCTGCGCCTCGACCGACAACCGTGCCGCCGATCAGAACAGCGCCCGGCGCGATTCCGGCTCCGGGGTGAACCAGCGACTCGCCGCGCGGACCTTCGAGAGCCGGCGAAGGTGCGATACCTCGCACCAGGTCGGCGGAACCGCGAACGAAGTCCTCGGGGGTTCCCATGTCACGCCAGTACGACGAGTCGACGTGGCCGAACACCCGCTTGCCCTCGGCCAGCAGATTCGGGAACACCTCGCGCTCGACCGACACCGGTCGTCCTTCGGGGATCTGTTCGATGATCTCGCGCTTGAAGACGTAGCAGCCGGCGTTGATCTGATCCGTCGGCGGATCCTGGGTCTTCTCCAGGAATGCCGAGACTCGTCCGTCCTCGTCGGTCGGAACACAACCGAATGCTCGCGGGTCTCCCACACGAACCAGATGCAGGGTCACGTCGGCGTCCGTCTTCTCGTGGGTCTCGAGAATGCCGTTCAGATCGGTGCCACCGAGCACGTCGCCGTTGAACACCATGACGTTGTCACCGCGCAACTTCGGCAGAACGTTGCGGATTCCGCCACCGGTGCCCAGCGGTTCGGTCTCGAAGACGTAGTCGATCTCGAGGCCCATCTTGGAGCCGTCGCCGAAGTAGTCCTCGAATACCTCTGCCTTGAAGGACGTTCCGAGCACGACGTGCTTGATTCCGGCTGCCTCGATGCGGGCGAGCAGGTGCGTCAGGAACGGCAGGCCGGCGGTCGGAAGCATCGGCTTGGGTGCCGACAGCGTCAGCGGACGCAGCCGAGTGCCTTTGCCGCCTACCAGGATTACGGCGTCGGTCGGATTCGGATCGGACATCATTTTCCCCCGTGGTTCGAAACTGATGGGTTGTCGGTCGAGTTGTCGGTGCGAGCGCGCTCGCGAACTGCAGAAGCTACGGCGATCTTGGATCGCACCGCGAGGCCACCGCGCAAGGCAAGTCGTAGCGGAGCCTGCCACCAGTGCGGATGGCGATCAGCCTGGAACTGGTACGCACTGCGATGATGGGCAGGCAACATCAGTTCCGGATGACGTCCTGCCGCATGGCCTTTGGCATGGGTGACGACGGCCGAGGGGACGAATACGTTGAGCCACCCGGCTTTTCCGAGGCGGTCACCGAAGTCCACGTCCTCCATGTACATGAAGTAACGAGAGTCGAAACCTGAGATGGTGTCGAAGGCGTCGCGTCGCACCAGCAGGCACGACCCGGAAAGCCACCCCACTGCACGCTCGGTGACGGCCTCGTTCTCCTGACGGTAACGAGCAGTCCACGGGTTCTTCGGCCATACGGTACCGAGCAACGCGTGCCCGACGCCCGAGGTGATGTCGGGCACCGTTCGCGCCGACGGATAGACACTGCCGTCCGGTTCGAGGACCTTCGGCCCCAGTGCACCGGCCCTTGGCCACCGATTTGCCGCAGCCACCAATTCGTCGAGTGAACCGGGTGCCCATTGGACGTCCGGGTTGGAAATCACGACGAATTCGATCGACGAATCGATCTCCGCTACAGCCCGATTTATCGCTCCCCCGTACCCGATGTTTCCGCCGGTTCGAAGCAGACGGACATGCTCGTACTTGGCATCGGCGGCCTCGGGGGCACCATCGGTCGACCCATTGTCGGCCATGATGACCTGGGGTTTTTCTGTCGTCGCCACAGCGAGCGTGCTCAAGAAATTCTCGAGATGCTCGCCTGGCGAGTAGGTCACCGTTACCACGGCCAGCTTGGGACTCACGCCGGTCAGCCTAGCCGTCCGCGGCCACTGTCCCGAACAATGCTCACGCCAGAGCGGCGTGCAGAGCCTCTCGCCACGGACGCAGCGGCGTCATTCCCGCGGTAACCCACGCGCGCTCGGACAAGACCGAATATGCCGGGCGCGGGGCAGGGCGTACGAACTCCGCACTACTGCACGGGCGCACCCGAGCAGGGTCTGCTCCGATCTCCTCGAAAACAGCTCGCGCCAACTCGTACCAACTTGCTTGCCCGCCATTGGTCACGTGGAATGTCGACGCACCCGTGAAGTCCAGCAGCGCGAGTTCGACGATGCCGCCGGCCAGATCGACGCTGTACGTGGGTGACCCGATCTGGTCGTCCACGACGTTCACGAATTCGCGTTCGGCTTCGAGCCTTCTCATCGTGGCGACAAAATCCGTGCCGACACCGGAATACACCCACGCGGTGCGGACAACGGCCGCGTCAGCCCCCGACTCTCGAACAGCGATCTCGCCGTCCAGTTTGGTTCGGCCGTAGACCGTCGCGGGACCGGTCGGTGCATCGACGTCGTATGGCGAGCTTGCATCGCCTGGAAAGACGTAGTCTGTCGAAACGTGGATCAACCGCGAACCCGCCCGCGCACAGGCTTGCGCGAGATTCCGCGGTCCGATCTCGTTGACCGCGCTCGCCGCCTCCTGGTCGGTCTCGGCAGCATCGACGGCCGTGTACGCAGCGCAGTTGATCAGCACCGAATCAGGCGAGACGAAGTCGTCAACCGCGCGGCTGTCGGTGATGTCGAGCTCGCGGGAACCGACGGCCGTCACAGTGTGACCCGCCGACGTTGCGAGAGCATCGATACGTGTTCCGAGCTGCCCTCGGGCGCCGGTGAGCAGGATATTCGTCACACGGTTGAGTCTGGCACGCCGCGTCGAGGTACCCGCGGCCGAGCATCGGACCAGTAACCTGAAGGGGTGTCCCACCAGCAACCGCAGCGCCGCGCGCGTCCACGACCTGCGCCGATTCGGACCAAGACGAGCCCGGCTCGCATAGCGGTCGCGGTGCTGTCCGTGCTCGTACTGCTGGTCACCGGGTTCGCATGGCGGGGTGTGGACTCGTTGAGAAACAGCCTTGCCACTGCCAGCGGACTCGGCCTCGGTGGCGGCAAGGACGGAGCAATCGACATTCTGATGGTGGGAACGGACAGTCGAACCGACGCGCACGGCAACCCGCTCTCACAAAGCGAGCTCGACTCGTTGCGCGCAGGTGAGGAAGTTGCGTCCAATACCGACACCATCATCTTGATCCGCGTCCCCAACGACGGGAGTTCCGCGACCGCGATCTCGATTCCCCGCGACGCGTACGTCAACGTCCCGGGTATCGGTATGTCGAAGATCAACGCCGCGTTCGGTGCCACCAAGGAAACCGAGCGGCTGAAGTTGGTCAACAACGGGTCGTCCGACAGCGACGCAGACAAGAAGTCGACGGAAGCCGGCCGGACCGCGCTCATCGGAGCGGTGGCGAATCTGACCGGCATCACCGTCGATCACTACGCCGAAGTCGGACTACTCGGATTCGTCCTGCTGACCAACGCAGTGGGCGGAGTCGACGTGTGCCTCAACGCGCCGGTAGACGAACCGATGTCCGGAGCCAATTTCGCGGCCGGGAAACAGACACTCGACGGCGCCGACGCGCTGAGCTTCGTGCGACAACGACACGACCTTCCTCGCGGCGACCTGGACCGGATCGTTCGCCAGCAGGTGTTCATGGCTTCTCTCGTCAGCAAGGTACTCAGCGCAAAAACCCTCAGTGACCCCGGCAAGCTCAGTCAGCTGACCTCGGCTGTCCAGCGTTCCGTCGTGATCGACGACGACTGGGACATCATCGAGTTCGCCAAGCAGTTGCAGAATCTGGCCGGCGGCAAGGTGCAATTCGAGACAATTCCCGTTCTCGACATCAACGGCATGACCGATTACGGCGAGTCCATCGTCAAGGTCGATCCCAAGGCCGTCAAGAAGTACATCGCGGGATTGGTCGGCGCCGACAGCGAGGACTCGGAGGAGACCTCCGAAGCACCGACCACGGTGAATGCGTCCTCGATCACGGTCGACGTCGCAAACGCCAGTGACATCGCAGGGTTGGCCAGCGGTGTTTCCGAAGCGTTGAGTGCCCTCGGGTACAAGCAGGGTCAGGTCGGCAACAACACCGGCTCCGACGTCACCGAATCGACGGTGTTCGCAAAGTCCGCGGACGACGACGCTGCACTCGCGGTCGCCGAGGCACTCGGCGGTCTGACGGTCAAGGAGGATTCGTCATTGTCCTCGGGCAAGGTTCGGGTTGTCATTGCCGAGGACTACAGCGGCCCGCAGTCCGCGGACGCGGTATCCCCGTCCGAAGGAGCGACAAGCACGACTGAATCGTCGAGCACCACCGAGACCAGCCCCACTCCCGCCCCTCCCGGTCCGCCGATCGACGCGGCCTCCAACGGCCCGCGCTGTGTCAACTGAAAAATTGTGTGAACTGAGCGGCTGCGTAAGCTGACGACGTGCCTTCGCCTGTAGACAACCTGACCGACGCCCTCCTCGGACCGATCCTGGCTGCCGACCCGGCCGGCCCTCGCGTGACCTACTACGACGACGCCACCGGCGAGCGCATCGAATTGTCTGCGAGCACTCTGGCCAACTGGGCGGCAAAGACAGCGAACATGGTTCGCGACGAGTTCGCTCTCGAGCCCGGCGGCAAAGTTGCCGTGCTGCTTCCCGCGCACTGGCAGAGCGTCGCCGTCTTGCTGGGTGTGTGGTGGGCAGGCGGTGAGGTGGTCCTCTCCCCCGACGCCGACGCCGAACTGGCTTTTGTCACTGCCGACCGACTGGACGATGTTGCGGACGTACCGGAGGTAGCCGCACTCTCCCTCGACGCGTTCGGCAAAGGTTTGAGCGATCTTCCGCTCGGCGTCGCCGACTACGCAACCTCCATCCGTGTGCACGGCGACCAGTTCCGTAGCGCCGGAACCGGTTCGGCGCTCGAAGGCCGGTCCGTAGCGGACACGATCGACGCGGCACGGGCATCGGCGAAGAACGTCGAATTGGTGTCGACGGATCGTGTCCTCTCCAGTCGCACGTGGGACACGGCAGACGAATTGATCGACGGGCTTCTGGCAGTTCTCGCCGCGGGCGCCTCACTCGTGCAGGTGGCCCACCCGGACGCGGAAGCTACCGCGCGCCGAGTGGGCACCGAGAAGGTCACGAAACAGTTCTGAACGCTAGCTCGCGAGAGCTGTCACCGGTGACACCAGCCCCGCCCGCCTAGCGGGGAGCAGTGACGCGATCACACCGCAGATTCCGCCGATCAACACGATGGCTACCAACTGCACCCACGGCACTGCGCTGAGGGCGACGTCCTCGATCCCGAAAACCGATGCGGTACCGGCTACACCGAACACCATCCCGAACAGCACTCCGATCACCGATGCGACTCCTGCCACCAGCAGTGCTTCCCAGATCAACATGGCTCGAATTCCCTTCTTGGTCAGTCCGAGTGCGCGAAGCAGTCCGGATTCGCGGCGCCGTTCGAGAACGGACAGTGCCATGGTGTTTCCGACGCCGATCAAAGCGATCAACACCGCTACCGACAGCAATCCGGCAACCACCATGAGCATGGTGTCGAGGATCGAATCGAGAGCTGAACGCATCTCGGTCATGCCCTGAACATCGCTGCCCGGCGCTTCCTGGCGTGCCAGTTCCGTGATGCGGTCGGTGGCGGCCAAAGCCTGTTCGTCAGTATCCGTCCCCAGCCTTACCCAGTACGAATCGGTGGTCGGCGCGGTGGCCGCTGCACCGAGATCGCCTCGATCCAGTAGTGCTGGTTGACCTTTCACGCCCTCGACCACGCTGACGTTCACGACGCCGCGATCCCCACGCACCGTCGCCGTATCGCCCGCCGAGAGCTTGTATTCGGTCAGGTCAGCGGGCGAGAGCACCAACTGACCGGCCGCGGGTACCGAGATCTCGGTACGCAGAACATCTTTCACCCGAGCAGCGTCGACGCCGAATCCGGCCAACGAACCGCGCCCGTCGATCGTCAGTTCGGCCTTGTCCAGACCGCTCACCGCGCCGACACCGTTGACCGCGGCGATGTCTGTGCCCAACCCTGCGGGAAGCGGTGCCGAACCTGAACTGCTCACCATGACGTCGACGGGGAATTGACTGTCCATCGCCGCGGGTGCGGCTTCCTTGACCGTCGCGATTCCCACGACGAGCGTGCTCGTCAAGGCCACACCGATCAACAATGCGGTGGCTGTCGCCGAGGTGCGGCGTGGGTTCCTACCGGCGTTGCCTGCTGCCAGGCTTCCCACCGGACCGATCAGTCTCGCCAACACTCCGCCGGCCGCATTGATCAGTGCAGGCACGATTCGACCGGACAGCGCCGCGATCCCCAGGAACGAGAACAGTCCACCGGCGGTTGCGGCCGGCACCTGCTGATTCGTCACTCCCAGGACGGTCATCGCGATGCCCGCGAGCAGGGTCACGACGCCGAGAACCCGGCGCACCACCGATACCTGAACGCTCTCAGGCTTGGACTCCATCGGCTGCAGTGCTGCCAGCGGGGAGAGCCTCGTTGCCGCCCGCCCGGGCGCAGATGCAGCGAGCATCGTCATCACGATGCCGACGGCAAGACCGACGAGCACGGTCACCGGGGTGACGCTCAGTGACGAAAGAGGAACCGGCACATCTGCGGCCGTTGCTACGCGACCGATTGCCCAGGCAAGTCCGACACCGAGTCCGACGCCGATCACCGAGGCGATCACGCCGACCGCCGCGGCTTCACTGCGAATGCTCCGGCGAACCTGTTTGGCCGTGGCGCCGACGCATCGCAGCAACGCAAGTTCCTGAGTGCGCGCCGCGAGCAGCACGGCAAATGTATTGGCGATCACCAGCGCGGCAACAACAACGGCGATGGCGCCGAAGGCGAGCAACACCGTGCTGAGGATCTTGGTGCCGCCCATGTATTCGGCTGCGGCGTTGTCTGTGGCTTCTTCGCCGGTCAGCACGGTGGAGTCCGCGGGCAACGCGCTCGCGATCGAATCCACGAGTTGTTGCTGAGAGCGTGAACCGTCACCGGCGACACGGAACTCACGTTCGGCACTGTCACCGGCCCACGCGCTCACCTGCTCGGCGGTGGTGAATATCTTGATCCCGCCCAGTCGTTGCGCCGAACCGGAGAGGTCGACCAGTCCGACTACCTCCGCGGTGGGTGCGGCGGCACCGACCGTCGAATCCCGTGCCGTGACTGTGATTCGGGCACCGATCGGTATCCCGGAGTCCGCGCTCACCAACACCTGCCCCAGACCGGCCGGAATCGATCCCTCCGACACCTTCTCCCAACGCAATTCGGGATTGTCGGCAATCGAGAGCGCATCCCCGTAGGACGCGCCCTTTGCCTCGGAGTCGACACGAACATAGGTCGACACGTCGTCGGCCACCGCCGAGACGCCCGGCACCGCGCTCAGCAGTGCTTCTGTCACGCCTGGACCGGACGCGACGACATCTGCGGTTTCGTATTGCGTCGCAAGTGATTTGCTCACACTCGCGTCGACCGTCGAGCTCAAGGTCAAAGTCGCGACGATGTATCCGACGGCGATCACCACCGCGAGTATCGACGCCACATAGCGCCCGGCATGTGCCCGCGCCTGCGCAAAGGCCAGACCTCTCATCGCAGTGCACCCGAAACTGCAGGAACATCGGCCAGGTCGTCGGCACCGAGAGCTCGCATGGCACCGATCACCGAGTCGACGGTGGGATGGTCGATCTCTCCGGCAATACGCCCGTCCGCGATCAACACGACTCGATCCGCGTACGACGCCGCCACCGGATCGTGTGTCACCATCACGACCGTCTGACCGGTCTCCCGGACACTGGTGCGCAAGAGTCCCAGAACCTCTGTCCCGGAACGGGAATCCAGGTTGCCGGTAGGCTCGTCGGCAAAGATCACGTCGGGCTGGGGCAGTAATGCACGGGCGACAGCTACACGTTGCTGCTGACCGCCGGACAACTCGTGCGGCAGGTGGTCGAGGCGCTGCGACAGGCCCAGCTTTCCGATCACCTCGTCCATCCACTCGGGCGAGGGTTCACTACCTGCCAGCTTCATCGGCAGCAGCATGTTCTCCCGAGCAGTGAGCACCGGTAGCAGGTTGAACGCTTGGAAGACGAATCCGATCCGCTCGCGTCGCAGTTCGGTGAGCTCCGTGTCGCCGAGTTTCGTGACTTCGGTGTCGCCCAGGAAAACCTGCCCACCCGAGACCGTGTCGAGTCCGGCCAGGCAGTGCATGAGCGTCGACTTTCCGGAGCCGGACGGGCCCATGATCGCGGTGAACCGCTCGCGACCGAAGTCCACGTCGACTCCGCCGAGCGCGTGAACCGTGGTCTCACCGGTGCCGTACACCTTGGTGACACCGCGGGCAGTGATCGCCGGCACTGCGGCTGGTTCCGTCGTGGTGTGCGCATGCATTTTTTGCCCTCCGTAAAGCTTCTCGCTATGACGGAATCGACGGTATTGCAGCGCAAGTGGTCTCCGCGTCGGAGTGCGGGGCGATCTTGGACAGCCCGGTGTCATCCCGGGGTAGGACTGGACAGGGCGGCGTGTCAGCCCTCGGTGCCGAGGAGATCTGCGCGCCGGACAAGTCCGATCTGGAAGGCGAAGACGACTGCCTGTACACGATCACGAGAATGAGTCTTCGAAAGAACCCGTCCGACATGGGTTTTCACTGTCGTCTCGGAGACGTGGAATTTCGCAGCGATCTCCGAATTCGACAGCCCGTACGCCATGGCTTCGAGCACCTCGACCTCGCGCGGCGTCAACTCTTCGGGCAACTGCGCTTCGGGCGCCGAGCCTTCCAGGAGTGGCCCGACGTGCTGAAGCAGTCGCCGAGTGGCCCGGGCTTCGATCACCGCGTCCCCGCGGTGCACGGTGCGGATGGCGTCGAGCAACTGCTCCGGTGGCACGTCCTTGAGCAGGAAACCACTGGCGCCCGCCCGGATAGCCGACATCACGTACTCGTCGTTGTCGAAGGTGGTGAGCACCACGACCTTCGGCGCATCGGGGTCGGCCAGGAGCCGACGAGTCGCCTCGATGCCGTCCATCTTCGGCATCTGGACATCCATCAGAACGACGTCGACATGACGGGCGGCCAACTCGGTCAACGCCTGCTGACCGTCCGAAGCCTCGACAACCACCGACAGATCCGGCTGTGAGTCGATGACCATTCGAAAGCCTGCGCGGACCAGCTGCTGATCGTCGATCAGTGCCACTGCGATCGGAGCCACGTGTTCGTCCATGCCACTCACCTTAAGACCTTCAGACGTTTCAAGACCTACCCAGACGTTCGTTCATATGGCAGGACGGCCCGGACACTGTATCCGCCGCCTGATTTCGGCCCGGCGGTTACTTTGCCTCCGTGCAGCTTGGCTCGCTCGGCCATTCCGATCAGTCCCTGTCCGCCTGGTGACGATTCGACCAGCGCGGCGCTGCCGCCTCGTCCGTCGTCGGTGATACCGAGAACGAGTTCGGTTTCAGCCCACGTCATCTCGACGCTCGCCTGTGCTCCAGGCCCTGCATGTTTGAGAACGTTCGTCAGCGATTCCTGCACGATGCGATACGCCGTCAACCCCGCACCCGCAGAGAGTTCGCGTGGTTCCCCGGTCACACTGACGGCGATGTCGAGTCCGCTGCTGCGTAACTCGTGGAAGAGACTGTCGATGTCGCCGGCGCCCGGGATCACCGAGAAATCACGGGGCGTGTCCTCACGCAGGACGGACAGCAGCGATCGCATGTCGGTCAACGCTTGGCGGCCGGTGGAGGCAATTGTTTCGAGTGCCTGAATTGCAGCCTGAGGATCCTTGGCCGCGCTGTAGCGTCCACCGTCGGCCTGAGCGATGACAACGGTCAACGAATGCGCGACGATGTCGTGCATCTCGCGCGCAATCCTCGAGCGTTCGCTGATCGTCGCGATTTCCGCTTCCTGCGCACGCTCGAGTTCGAGCAACCGTGCGCGCTCGGTCAGACCTTCCAATTGTTTGGTACGAACTCGACGCAAATCACCGAACGCCCAGACCGCGAGCATGAAGATCATGACGGCCACGGACTGCATGACCTGCGAGGACATCGGGATTCCGTCGTAGCCGAAGTATCGAACAGTCCCGGCAATCGAGCCGAGCAACGCGAGCACCAGCCCGGTGAGCGAACTCCACCGAGCGCCGTAGGCGGCCAGCGCGTACAGGGAGATGGGTACGACAACGGCCGATGCGAGCAGTGTGTTGCCGATGAAGATCACGTGTAGAACTGCGAACCCTGCGATCACCATGCCGGAGAGTTCGGGGCGCGAGCGTCGCCACGCCAACGGAACGGTCATACCCAGCGAGATGAACACCGCCAGCGGACTCGCCTCGACCGCCACGACAACGCTGAACAGTGCGGCAACCGTCGCAATGCAGATGTCCACACCGCGAGCATGTTCCGCGCTCCAGCGGACGAAGCGTTCACTAGTCGGAAAACGAGCCATGCCGCCAAGGGTAGCTTTTACTGACGAGCTTTCACTCAGGTGCGGTAACCGCCGTCTTCGAGACCGGCCTCGATTTCGAAGCGGTTGCGCGGCCCGCGATGACGCAGTTCCTCACGCAGGTACAACAAGCCGAATATGATTCCGTACCTGGCCCATTGGTCTGCATGAACGGCCTCGTGACGAAGGACGGATCGAGTCGTGTTCCGCCGCGTGAGATACACACCACCGAGAGTTGTTCCGCCTCTGGCGAACCCGCAGCGCAGTCCGGAGGCGACAAAGATTCCGGACTCGTCGTCGAAGCGGATGTCCGCGCCGAGAATCCTGGCGTACAGCAGGGCGACGCGGGTGACGAACGCGGACTGCGCGCTGCCCCGACTCGCTCGGATCAGCGGCAGCCCGCGTCGTGCACACACGAGAGGTTCAGCCCAGCAGTTTTTCGCGGAGCGCCTTGTCCTTGTCGAGCACCATCGACTCGAGGCTCTCCTGGAACGCCACCATCCGCTGCTGCAGTGTGGGATCCGAAGCACCGAGAATCCGAGCAGCCAGCAGACCGGCGTTGCGAGCGCCACCGATCGACACTGTCGCCACCGGGACGCCGGCCGGCATCTGGACGATCGAAAGCAGCGAATCCATACCGTCGAGGTACTTGAGCGGCACCGGAACACCGATGACGGGCAACGGCGTGGCCGAGGCAACCATGCCCGGAAGATGCGCGGCGCCACCGGCACCGGCGATGATGACCTTGATTCCGCGGCCGGAAGCTTCCTTGGCGTAGTCGAGCATCCGCTGAGGCGTGCGGTGCGCCGAGACGACACCGACCTCGAAGCGGATACCGAACTCGGCCAAAGCTTCGGCTGCAGCTTCCATGGTCGGCCAATCCGAATCGCTGCCCATGATCAGGCCGACCTGCGCGCTCTCACTCACCGTGTACATCCCATCCGTCGGTCCAAACTGCGTACGAAAGCCAATGTGCTGCGCGCTCGGCGCGTTCCCGAACTGCGGCAACGTAATTCGGATCGTCGATGGATCCGGCGCCGCCCACGATGTTGACGTGTCCGATCTTGCGATCCTTGCGCTCACCCTTGCCGTACAGGTGGATCTTCGCGTCAGGCATCCGCGCGAACAGGTGATGGACGCGCTCGTCCATCGTCATCTCGGGAGCTTCCGGCGCACCGAGAACGTTTGCCATCACCGTGACCGGTGCGATCGGCGAGGTGTCGCCGAGCGGGTAGTCGAGAACTGCACGCAGATGCTGTTCGAACTGAGAGGTGCGTGCGCCGTCCATCGTCCAGTGACCGGAGTTGTGCGGGCGCATGGCCAGCTCGTTGACCACGAGAGTGCCGTCAGTCGTCTCGAAGAGTTCGACGGCCATCGAGCCGACAACACCGAGCTCGGACGCGATGCGCAACGCCAATTGTTCGGCTTCCTCGGCAACGGCACTCGAAAGGGCGGGAGCAGGTGCGATCACGACGGCGCACTGGCCGTTGCGCTGAACGGTCTCTACGACCGGCCACGTAGCGCCCTGGCCGAACGGCGACCGCGCGACCATGGCGGACAGTTCCCGACGCATCGAGACCATTTCCTCGACGATCAGCGGAACACCCTTGTCCAGCTGCTCGGTGACAATGGCTTCTGCTTCGTCCTGATCGTCGGTGATCCAGACTCCGCGGCCGTCGTAGCCTCCGCGTGTTGCCTTGATGACAAGCGGCCAACCGTGTTGGGCACCGAAACGCACGACGTCTTCTGCCCACGTCACTTCGGCGTACGCAGGTACGGGTGCGCCCAGTTCGGCAAGTTTGCGACGCATGAGCAGTTTGTCCTGAGCGAAGATCAGAGCCTGCGGCGGCGGCTGAACGTTCACGCCTTCGGCAACAAGAACCTCGAGGTGCTCGGTCGGCACGTGCTCGTGGTCGAAGGTCAGTGCATTGGAACCGACCGCTGCACGGCGGAGAGCATCGAGGTCGGTGTGGCTGCCGAGCACGACGTCGGGGCTGACCTGAGCTGCCGGCTCGTCCGAAGTCCCGGAGAGCACTCGGAGCGTCTGGCCCAGGGCCACCGCCGCCTGGTGAGTCATCCTGGCCAACTGTCCGCCACCGATCATGGTGACGACGGGCATGGATGCTTTTGCCTGTCGAGGGGTGGTCGGGCGGGCGGGGATCTGCGCGGGATCGTTGTTGCCGGTCACGGCTCTCTATGTTGTCATGTGCCGCGTTCGCCCGTTCATTCAGCGTTCCCAATCTGTGATTCTGCTGATGAATCCGCGGCAAATTGGTGGTAACGCGGTTTCGTTTCGTAAACTCGTCTGTTGTGCCATTTGTCGACGGGGTCATTGCCCGCATACCCCAACCGTTTCGTGACATCGCTCTGCGTCACAGCGAGCTGATCAAATTCGCGATCGTCGGCGGAACGACCTTCCTCATCGACTCGGGCATCTTCTACACACTCAAGCTGTCGATCCTCGAATCCAAGCCGATCACGGCCAAGATCATCGCCGGCGTCGTCGCGGTGATCGCGTCGTACATTCTCAACCGCGAGTGGTCGTTCAAGAACCGTGGTGGCCGTGAACCAGCGCACGAAGCTGCGCTGTTCTTCATCATCAGCGCCATCGGTGTCGTCATCAGCTTCATCCCGCTGTACATCTCCAGTTACGTCTTCAACCTGCGCGTACCCGAAGTCAGCCTGGCGACGGAGAACATCGCCGACTTCATCAGTGCATATGTCATCGGCAACCTGCTGCAGATGGCGTTCCGATTCTGGGCCTTCCGCAAGTTCGTGTTTCCCGACGAGAATCCGGAACCGCTCGAGCTGTCCGACACCACAGGATTGTCCGAAACCACAGCGTTATCCGGAACCACAGCGCCTGAGCCGGTAATTCCTGACGCCGAAGAGGAGCTCGGGCACTCCTGAGTTTTCCGTCTGCGCCGACCTTTCGGTCAGCGCGGTTCGCGGTGCGGAACGACGTCCGCGGTCGGCGCCGTGTTGGCCACCGGCAGGAAGACGGCGAACAAGGCAGGCTTACGCCTCTGCAGTTCCAGGCGGCCCCCGTCGGCTTCGATCAGTGCACGTGCGAGCGCCAACCCGACGCCGGTGGACCCCGCCCCCGAAAATCCTCTGTCGAAGATGTGCGGCGCCAGATCGTTCTCCACACCGGAGCCTTCGTCGGTGACCTCGACGCACACCATCGAGTCACGGCGAGACGAACTGCGACCCGTACCGTCGATCAAACGCACCGACACCGTGCACGTGCCTTCACCGTGTTCGAACGAATTGTCGACCAGAACGGAAACAGCTTCACGCAGACGCGAACCTGTGGTCGCAGCCATCACCGTGCGATCGCCGCGTAGTCGCAGCCTGCGTCCCTCTCCGTCGAACTGAGCCTGCCAGTCGCGAGTCACCTGTTCCAGCTCGCCGACTACCGACACCAGACTCGCCGATGACCCACTGGTGCGCGACGAGCGAATCAGGTCGTCAATTCCGTCGGTGAGCCTGTCCACTTGCGCCATGGCTTCCTCGGCCTCGTTCACGACGTCAGGATCTTCGTGAACGGACAACTCGTCCAGGCGCAGCCGCACTGCAGTCAGTCGACTGCGCAGTTGATGCGAGACGTCCGCAACCAGCGCGCGCTCTCGTTGCAGCCGCACCGAAATCTCCACGGTTGCCGCATCGAGGACGTCGGACACGCGGTCGAGTTCGGGGATGTCGTGCCGACGAGGATCCGGCCGGAAGTCGCCTTCGGCGAGGCGCGCCGCCCGGTCGGCCACATCCTGCAGCGGATCGGCCAGCCGACGCGCAGTGACCACAGCAACCACGGTGCCTGCCGTGATGGACAGAAGCACGAGCACGCCGACAGCCATCACCGCCTGCTTCTGCTGGGTGCGCAGGTTCTCCGACGGCACCTCGAGACGCAACGAGCCGGACGTTCCCATCGCGAGCGATTCGACGAGTGCGTTCTTGACCGTCGCCTCACCGACGTCGACGCGTGCGGCGCCGTCGACGACGGTCGGATACACGACGACGAGGCGCCCGTCGTTCGGGGTGAGAACCTTGAGCGAATCGGTGTTCAACGCACCTTCGACGAGTCCGTTCGTCCCCTCTTGCGCGATGACCTCAGCGGCCATCCGGTCGAGGCGCACCCGGAGATCACTTCGCGTCACGTCCTCCACCCAGAGCCACGCCGTGTAGATCAGCGGAACCCCCAGCAGCAACGCCGTCATGATCACGACAGCGAGAATCGACTGCAATATGCGACGCCGCATGCCGGCAGTTCCTGATTCTCGAGAAGTTAGTCGGTGTTGATTCGGAAACCGACACCGCGGACGGTGGCAATCCTGCGTTCCACGGCGGGGCCCTCGTCGCCGATCTTGCGGCGCAGCCACGACATGTGCATGTCGAGCGTCTTCGATCCACGAAGCTCGACGTCGCCCCACACCTCACGAAGGATCGTATCGCGCGAGACCACTTCCCCGGCGTGCTCGAGGAGGACCCGCAGAAGCTCGTATTCCTTGTTGGCCAAGGCGATTTCGGAGCCGTTGACGAGTACGCGTCGTGCCGCGGGCTCGAGCCTGATGCCACCGACCTCGACGATCGTGTCCTCGCGGCCACCGTGGCGACGCAGGAGTGCTCGCACACGTGCCATCAACTCGGCGAGACGAAACGGCTTGCTGACGTAGTCGTCGGCGCCCGCGTCCAACCCGACCACGAAGTCGACTTCGTCGGTCCTGGCGGTCAACATCAGCACGGCGAGCGAGGTGCGATGCGCACGAATCTGTCGGCAGACCTCGAGGCCGTCCATGCCCGGAAGGCCGAGATCGAGAATCAACAGGTCGAAATCACCTTCGAGCGCCTGCTGCAACGCAGCGGGTCCGGTCGGTTCGACCGTCACCGAATACCCTTCACGCCCCAAGGCGCGGGAAAGGGGTGCAGCAATGGCCTCGTCGTCTTCGGCTAGCAATACGGCAGTCACACGAACAGACTACGGACAACACGCCTTTGCACGTTGATTACCAGCCATTTCGATCATTCGGGTCGTCGTTTTCACCTGACGGCCACTGCGGTGCCTGCGATGGTGGCTGCTGCATGGAATCGAAAACCTGGTGATACAGCAGGGCGTGAACGTGCTCGACGTCAGGAATGTCGTCGAACTCGAGCGGATCGTCACTGGCAGATGCGATGACCAGAGTTCCGGTCTTGAGCATTCGATCGATCAGGCCGTGACGGAACTGAACATTGCTGATCCGTCCCATGGGAATGTCGATACCCGTGTGCGTGAGCACTCCGTGGCGGATGAGCACTCGCCGATCGGTGACGATGAAATGCGTGAACTTCCAAACCGTGAAGGGCGCAACCGACCGCCAGGCCACGACACCGAGCCAGATGATTCCGACGGCAATGGACGACACGGTGCGAGCCGTGCCGTCCAATCTCGTCTGTGCGAGGCCCAACAAGAACCCGGCGACGGCCGTCGCAAGCACGAACGTCAGCGCCGGAAGCACCAACATCTTCCAATGAGGATGGCGATGCAGTATCAGTTCCTCGTCCTGAGCGAGGGCGTCTTCGGGATATCCCATGACGGGAAGTCTGCCACCCCGCACCGACTTTCAGGCATACCGACTTTCAGGCACACCCGCCTTCAGGGCAACGCTCAGGGCTGCGCGAGCTTTCGCAGCACCAACGGGGTCACGACGATGATGATGCCGTACAGCACCATCCACACGCCGACCACGATGCGGAAGACGTCGAGTGAAAGTTCGGGCTGCAGAAGGACGATTGCACCCGCGACGATGCTGATGACTCCGAGCACGATCGATAGACCGCGATCAACGGTGTGCCCGGACGCCGCGTCGACCAGATCGAGAACGCCACGGAATACCCACCAGGCACCGATCACCAATGCGATCAGAACCACCGTCTGCAGAGGGCTACGGAGAACCAGGAATCCGAGGAGCACTGCCAACGCGCCGGAGATCGCGACGAGCGTGCGAGTTCCACCCGAAGCCGTCACGTCCGCGAACGAACGGATGATCTGGACGATTCCGAATCCGAACAGCTGGATCGCAATGACAACCGCGACCACGAACAGGGTGGCATCCGGCCACGCGAGTACCGCGATACCCAGGCCCAATGTGAGGACACCGAGCAGCACCGTCACGCCGGTGAGTACGCGGCGAGCGCTCTCGGCCGTCTCGGCTTCGGTCGGAACAACGATCGGTGTGGTCATGACGCCCCTAGGCAGCTCGGTAAATCCCGCAGTTGAGTGAAATGAAGGACGGACGGTTGGTTCGAAAACCGGTCCGGGCCAAAAATTAGCACTTTGGTGCCAGAAAATCCGGCAACGTTCACGATTCGGTGACCGGGGCGGCGCGAAGGTGCGTGATATCACCTGCTGCGACCGCAAAGGTCTCCCCATCTGTTCCCTCGATTTCGATGACGACGCGTCCGGAAGTGTCGACGTCGGTCGCGATACCGAACACCTCCTTGTCGCCCGGCAAGACCGCGCGGACTCGTTTGCCCAGCGTCCCGCAGCGCTGCCGGTATTCGGCAGCCAACACAGATGTATCCCATTTCGACGATTCCCAAGCACGGAATTGCGTCGCCAATTCACGGGCGATTGCGCGAACGAGAGTGTCGCGGTCGACAGTCGATGCTTCTTCGATCAGCAGTGACGTAGCGGTCGGGACGGGCAGCTCCTCGACGCCGAGGCTCACGTTCAGCCCGATCCCCACCACCACCGCGGGATCGGGCGCCGTCCTCGCCACCTCGGCCAGAATGCCGGCGACCTTCTTGTCACCGATGAGAACGTCGTTCGGCCACTTGAGTTCTGCGGGCACTTCGGCCACGTTGCGCAGCGCGTCGACGACCGCGATTCCCGACAATAGCGGGAGCCAACCCATGTCCGCGAGATTCATTCCGGGCATCGACAGCAGAACCGACATCGAGATCTGCGCTTGCGGCGGACTCACCCACGTGCGCGAATGACGGCCACGGGCACTCGCCTGATATTCGGCGATCAGAACGTGACGGTCGGCATCCGGATCTGCCGCTCGCGCAAGGAGATCCGCGTTCGTCGAACCGGTCTCCTCGACAACGTCGAGGCGGTTCCAGAAAACGCGCGCGTCGTCGTTGTCACTGCGCACGAGTGCGCGTCGTAGGGCATTGCCGTCGAGGGGCGGTCGGTTCAAGTCGGTCCACATAGCCCCAGCCTATGACGACGGCGAGAATGTACTGGTCAGTAGCTTGAGCCTGCAAGACAGCGACAATCGGACCTGCCTTCGAAGCCCCCCACGCACTCTCGTTAAGCTCACGTCCATGACCACTGTCCAAGAGCCGAACGCGCCGGAGGCGGCGGCCGCACCCGATATCCACACGACCGCGGGAAAGCTCGCGGACCTGCGGAATCGCCAAGCCCAGGCGCAGGCACCGAGCGGCGAAGCCGCCATCGACAAGGTGCACGCCAAAGGCAAGCTGACCGCCCGCGAGCGCATCACCGCCCTCCTCGACGAGGGCTCCTTCGTCGAACTCGACGCACTGGCACGGCACCGAAGTGTGAACTTCGGTCTCGCTGACAACCGCCCGGTCGGCGACGGCGTCGTCACCGGTTACGGCACCATCGACGGCCGCGACGTCTGTGTCTTCTCACAGGACGCCACCGTTTTCGGCGGATCGCTCGGCGAAATCTACGGTGAGAAGATCGTCAAGGTCATGGACCTCGCGATCCGCACCGGACGGCCCCTCGTCGGCATCAACGAAGGTGCAGGCGCGCGCATTCAGGAAGGCGTCGTCTCGCTCGGCCTCTACGGCGAGATCTTCCACCGCAACGTCCAGGCCTCGGGTGTCATCCCCCAGATCTCACTGATCATGGGACCCGCCGCCGGCGGCCACGTGTACTCCCCCGCACTGACCGACTTCGTCGTGATGGTCGACGAGACCTCCCAGATGTTCGTCACCGGCCCCGACGTCATCAAGACGGTCACCGGTGAAGACGTCACGATGGAAGACCTCGGTGGTGCTCGCACCCACATGGTCAAGTCCGGCGTCGCCCACTACGTCGCTTCCGGCGAGCAGGATGCCCTCGACTACGTCAAGGACCTGCTCAGCTACCTGCCGTCCAACAACCAGGCAGCGGCTCCCCGCGGCGAGATCACCGACCCCATCGTCGGTTCGATCGAAGACAGCCTGACCGCCGAGGACATCGAACTCGACACCCTCATCCCGGACTCGGCCAACCAGCCGTACGACATGCACGAGGTCATCCGTCGCATCCTCGACGACGACGAGTTCCTCGAGGTCCAGGCCGAGCGCGCGATGAACATCATCGTCGGTTTCGGTCGCGTCGACGGACGCTCGGTCGGCATCGTCGCCAACCAGCCCACCCAGTTCGCGGGCTGCCTCGACATCGACGCCTCGGAGAAGGCCGCTCGCTTCGTGCGTACCTGCGACGCGTTCAACGTCCCGATCATCACCCTCGTCGACGTTCCCGGTTTCCTCCCCGGAACCGAGCAGGAATACAACGGCATCATCCGTCGCGGCGCGAAGCTCCTCTACGCGTACGGAGAAGCAACGGTCGGCAAGATCACGGTCATCACCCGCAAGGCTTACGGCGGAGCGTACGACGTCATGGGCTCCAAGCACATGGGCGCCGATGTGAACCTGGCATGGCCGACCGCTCAGATCGCCGTCATGGGTGCATCCGGAGCTGTCGGATTCGTCTACCGCAAGCAGCTTCTCGAAGCCGCGAAGAACGGCGAAGACGTCGATGCACTGCGCCTCAAGCTGCAGAACGAGTACGAGGACACACTCGTCAACCCGTACGTCGCCGCTGAGCGCGGATACGTCGACGCTGTCATTCCTCCGTCGCACACCCGCGGGCAGATCGTTTCCGCATTGCGACTGCTCGAGCGCAAGGCCGTTTCCCTTCCGCCCAAGAAGCATGGGAACATTCCCCTATGACCGCAACCACCGAGGACATTCTCAGCGAAGATGTCGCACTGGCGGAGACTGCACCGACCAACGGTGCGGTCGTAGAGGGAACCGCGACGGATGCTTCGCTCACGGAGCTGACCGAGACGTCGACCTCCGACGCGTCGGTCATCAAGATCGTCAAGGGTTCGCCCACGGACGTCGAGATCGCGGCACTGGTCAGCGTGCTTGCTGCGGCTGCCGGCAGCGGTCAAGCTCCCGAGTCGAACGTTCCCGCGGAGACCTGGGGCGATCCGACTCAGTTCCACCGCACGCGTGCGCCGTTCTCGCCGTACGCGTACCTGAACCCCGCGATCCGTCGCAGCTGACGATCACTCTGCTGACGTGACTCAACTGGTTCTAGCTTCAGCGTCCCCGGCTCGCCTCGCAGTTCTGCGGGCGGCCGGGGTTTCGCCGCTTGTGCGTGTCTCCGGCGTCGACGAGGACAAGATCGCCGACAACCTCGGACCCGACGCCGCCCCCGAAAAAGTCGTGACGGTACTGGCGGAGGCCAAGGCCGCCGAGATCGTTCCCGGTCTTGCCGCCGACAATCTCACCGACGTAGTCGTTGTCGGGTGCGATTCGATGCTCCTGATCGACGGGCAACTTCAAGGCAAGCCGGGCAGCGTCGATATCGCCCGTAAGCGATGGGCCGCAATGGCCGGACGCAGCGCCACTCTCTTGACCGGGCACTGTGTCCTACGCGTCGCCGACGGCCGCATCGTCCGCATGGCCTCGGATCACAGCGCAACAGTGGTTCATTTCGCGCAACCGTCCACCGAGGATCTCGAGGCATACCTGGCAACGGGCGAGCCGCTCCAAGTCGCCGGAGCATTCACGCTCGACAGTCTCGGCGGCTGGTTCGTGGAGAGGATCGAGGGTGATCCCTCGAGTGTCATCGGTATCGGATTACCTTTGGTACGAACACTTCTCGAGCGTGTCGGGGTTTCCGTCTCGGATCTCTGGCGCACGCAGAGCATCTTCTGACGCGTTTTCTCCAAGCACGTTTTCTCCAAGCACCACTGACCAGCCCCGCATCGGGTCCATGCCGATGCGAAGCTGGTCGTTTTTGTTGTCACCGAAAAGGTTTGACCCTTCAGGTTTTGAAGGTGGTGTTCGCCGGCCTGGGTTGCTGTCCGGGGTCGATCGAGGGCGGCGGAATGAACCAGGGCTTGTTGTCGACACCGATCCGAATCGCCCACTTCCCGACGAACCCTGATTTCCGGTGCATCAACCGGTGGTGCGAACGGCACAGCAGGACCAGATTGTTCATCACCGTCGGGCCGCCGTTGGCCCAGTGCCGGATATGGTGCGCATCGGTCCACGCCGGTACACATGTGCAACCCGGGAACGCACAGCCTCTGTCTCGGGCAATCAACGCCACTCGCTGTTCGGCGGTGACCAACCTCTTCCCTGGTTTCGCATCGAGCGGCGCGCCGTGATCGTCGAGCAGGACGGTGGAGAGGAAACAATCACACCCGAGAAGCCTGGTCTGCGACACCGACAGCGGTCCCAGCCAGGGCATGTGCCCGACATCAAGATCGGACAGCTCCAGTGAGCCGTCATCACCCGAATCCGAAGACTGTGCGGCGCAATCCCGATGCTCCGCCAGATCACGAGCATTGATGTGCACGTTCACATGCGGACGCTGACCACCATCGGTACCAGTCTTGGCGCAATCGAGATAACGCCGGATCAGTTCGGTGAACCCATCCGCGGTCCGTTTCGCCGCCGACCGAGAATCCGGCGTCCCGTCCGGTGCCGGGGTCGGCATCGTCAAATTCGACAACGCCGACAACAACATCTCACCGGTCAGGGCATCGAAATCGCCGCGCACCACCACCCGACCGTTCAACGTCGACGCGATCCGCAACTCATTGAGATCGACATCTTCAGCGGGCGGGATCTCATCCGATTCGAACAACCGCTCCAACGTCGCGATCACGTTCCGCACCTTCGTCGTCGTCGCCTCCACACCCGACGCAGCAGCCAACAACAAATCGATACAGCGAGGGAGCGCGTCCTCCGGCATCCCCTTCGGCGGTGACTCGCAGAACGCCACGATCAACACCGCGTGCTCGAACGAGCAATCCCCGCAATCGAACCGAGCCGCCACCGCCGGAAACGGCCGCAACGCTGCACCGAGAGCGGCGATCTTCTTCCCGTCCCGAACCTGCAGCATCGTGTTGGCCGCCAACCACGCACCCACCCCGCGACTGGCAATCACCTGATCATCCGGGCGCAACGACAACTCGTCCACCACCGCCACACGCACAGCTTCGAGGCGCAGAATCTCCGCACTCGCCGACACCGCAGCAGCGCGCAACTCTGCAGCAGACAACTGCCACAACCGTCCGCGTAACCCCACCGCAGAACCCGACACCACATCCGACAACAAGACACTCATTGAATCCCCCGATCCCCTGCACACAGGGTACTCGAACACCCGTTCGAGTCAAGGGCAATTTTCAGACCGGCGAATTGACCCGCGGCAGAGCAGTCGACGCCAATCCGATACCGAGCGCAATTGCTGCGATGATCGCGAGCACACGGCGCTGCGCTTCGAGAAATGCTTCGCCGGCCGCCGCGCGAGTCGATGCGTACGCGGCATCAACTGCCACCTGAACGGATTGACCCCCGGCACCGGCGGAGCCGTCCCGGCGACATTCCGGCGCCACCTCCATCGGTGTTCCGGATGCCAATTGGCTTGTCGCGCAATCGACAAAGGCCTTTTCGGCGATGTCGATCAGGCCGGGACCAACGCCGGCAGCTTCAAGGTTCGCAACGTACTCGGGCCGCTCCCCCTGCACTGCTTGCGGAGCTTGCCCCGCGACGAGCGAGAAGAACACCACTCCGATCAAGGCCAGTCCGATGGAGCTGCCAACCTGCTGAACGGTAGGAAGCAATCCCGACACCGAACCCGCGTGCGCGGGTTCGACCGTCGCAAGGATCGCGGTTTGCAGTGGTGCCACGAACAGTCCGAGACCTGCGCCACCGAGAAGCAGCGGACCGGCGAGCGCGAGCCAGCGTGGATCGGTTCCTTCGCGTTCGAGGATGATCGACAGCGCGATCAGCGAGCCGGCAAAGACGACCATCCCCAGGATCAGAACACGGTTTCCGAGCATCCGGTACACCGCCGATGAGAGAACCGCCGCCACGCCCATTCCGACGGCCCACGGCAGCGTCATGACGCCCGCTCGCAATGCGGAGAACCCGAAGCCGAACTGAAGGGTGAGACTGATGGTGAAGATCAAGGAAGTCAGGGTTCCGAAGAAAACGAACGCAAGAACCGCGCCGATTGTGAAGGCTCGGTCGCGGAAAAGCTCGAGACGAAGGACCGGATCGCCGCCTCGTTTCGCCAAACGCGATTCGTAGAGCACAAACGCCACTGCCACCGGCGCCGACATCGCGAGCATTACGACAAGACCTGTGGGCCATCCGCGCGCCCTTCCCTCGGCCAGGGGAAGGATCAGCAGGAACAGCGCCAGTGATGACAGTGCGGCGCCGATGAGGTCCAGTGAGCGCACATGCTCAGCGCGAGCATCGACGAGATGGAAATATCCGAGAATCAAGGCGGCGATGCCGATCGGGATGTTGACGAAGAAGATCAGGCGCCAGCCCCAGTCGAACAGATTCCACTCGATCAGCAGCCCACCGATCAGAGGCCCGCTGACCGTTGCGAGCCCGATGGTCGCACCGTAGATCCCGAAGACTCGCGGATGCCTGGCCTTCGGAAACAGGCCCGAGATGATGGCAAACGTCTGGGCGGACATCGAACCGGCCGCCAATCCTTGCAGACCCCGGAAGACGATCAACATCGTCGCGCTCTGCGCGAGTCCGCACAGCAACGAGGCAACCACGAATACGGACAGGGCGGTCAGAAAAACAACTCTACGGCCGAACAGGTCCCCCAGCCGCGCTGCAGTGATCAACGAACACGCGAAAGCCAGGATGTACACGCTGACCATGAGCAACTGCGCCGATACGCCTGCTTGAAGATCGACGGCGATACTCGGAAGCGCGACGTTGACGATGGTCGCGTCGAGCAATTGCATGAATGCCGCCGCCAGACTCGTCGCCAACCCGAGCCAGGGCGTCAGAGAACCAGCTCGCCGCCCGCCCTTGTGGTCGGCGCCGACAGCGTCACCTAAAGGGTCCGGAAGCACCGAATGATCCTAATCGAACACAACGCTTCTAGAACCTGTTCTTGTTTAGATTGTAGTATTTCGGACAATTCAGTCCCCCAGATGGGATAGTTCGTCGTCTGCCCATTTTCAGAGCAGGCTTCTCGACGACACACGCAGGAGTTCTACTCGATGGATCTGAACTTGATCACCCATTGGCACCCGCTTCCTGGGCGGGTAATCGAATGGGGCGTCACGCATGCTTCCGCTCAACGAGCCGCCGAAGCCGAGATCGACCGAGAACTACCCCCGACCACGATGCAGGATCGCCACCTGCGACGCGCCCGCGTCACCGCGGAGAAGGGCGATCCGCAGTCTCCGTGGATCGGTATCGCCTTCGATTTTGCAGGAACACTGGACCGCGACGCCATGACGCGAGCCCTTCAGCGCTACATCCGTCGCCACGACACGCTGCACAGCTGGTTCTCGTTCGACGAAGCAACCACCGACGCTGCGGACACCTCGTTCGAGGTCCGTCGACACGTGGTGCCGGTCGAAAGCATCGAACTCGAGTACCGCGTCGGCGACGACGTCTCCGAATCCGAGGCGATCCGCGCGCTCGTCGCGACCAAGTTCGCCACCGAAACCAGCGCGCTGCAGTGGCCGGCCTTCGTGTTCGGTGCCGTCGAGCACCACCATGCCGACCTCGAAGCCGATCCGAGCTTCACCCTGTTCCATGCAGTCGACCACGCCCATTCGGACATGAACTCGATGGTGCTGATGTACGCAGAATTGCGTCAGCTCTACGCCGCGGAAACGACCGGATCGCATCCCGAGCTCGGGCCGGCCGGAAGTTACGCACAGTTCGGTCGCGTCGAACGCGAGCGAACAACCGAACTGACGATGCAGTCACCCGAAGTGCACCAGTGGCTCGGTTACCTCATGCGCAGCGGCGGCTCGTTCCCCGGATTTCCGCTCCCGCTCGGGGCCGAAGACGCACCCAAACCGGCTATCGGTTCACGCTTCGACCTGGCCGACGACATCGAGTGCGAGAAGTTCGGTGCGGTTTGTAAAGCCAACGGCGCCAACTTCATCGGCGGAATGTTCACCGCGCTCGCGATTGCGGAATTCGAACTCGCCGGACGCGACAAGTACATCGCCCTCTCGCCGGTCAGCACACGAACCGAGGCCGACTCGTTTGCGCAGGGCTGGTACATCAACCTGATCCCGGTCGGCATCGACGTCGACGACAAGCGACGCTTCACCGAGTTGGCAAAGCTCGGGCAGCAGGGGTACCACGACGGCAAGGCACTCCTCGATGTCTCTGTGCAGCAGGTCATCGATCTGGTTCTGTCGAGCTTGGCCGAGTCGGATTCCGCACCCGGCGGACTGTCGAAGACGCTCACCCCGCCGCCGATCGTCTCGTACATCGACGGCCGACGCATGCCGGATCCATACAGTTACGCCGAGACGAAGGCAACGGGAATCGTCGGCGGCAAAGAGACTCAAATCGCGTCGATGTGGATCAACCGGATGCACACCGGAACCTGGATCGCCGTGTCTCACCCCGACACCCCCATTGCCCACGAATCGGCCACCCGCTTCGCCGAGCATGTCTCGAAGATCATCAAAACTGTTGCAGCTCAGGGCGACTACTCGTTCGCGGCACCAGAGGGAGCGGCCTGATGCATGTCACCTCGATCGATCGATACGGACTCGAGCCCGGAATCGTCACCGAATGGTCGCTCCAGCCCGCGGACGGCGCCGTCACCGAGTCGGAAGTACCACCGTCGTACAACCAGCATTTTCACCTCGAGACTGCGCGAACACACGGCATGGGCCGGAGTGTGTGGATGGCAGCCGCATTCGACCTTCCCGGAGAACTGAATCGGCCTGCACTCGATCTCGCGCTGCGCCTGTTCATCAGTCGCCATGACACTCTGCACACAGGATTCGAGGTGGGCGAGTTCACCACCACCCGAATGGGACTCGATCCCGACGGCACACACATCGAGACTTCGGAACCTCTGAAATTCGATTCGACCGAAGACCTCCGAGCGCATCTCAAGAAGCGATTCACGACGGTATGCGATCCACTGACCTTCCCTGCATACACGTTTGCCACGGTCGAACGCGAAGAGCACTACACGGTCCTGAGCGCGTTCGATCACACACTCGTCGACGGCTACTCGTTGGTCATCGCTCTCGGGGAACTGCGACAGATCTACGAGGGACTGATCGCCCTACCCGATCTGACCGACCACGAGGCCGTCGACGCAGTGATGAGCCGACTGGGTGACCCGGGAAGTTTCGTGCGGTACTGCGAACTGGAGGCAGACGCTCTGCTTCCCGTCGACAACGACCCTCGAATCCGAGAGTGGGCAAGGTTCTACGAGATCTGCGGTGGCACATCACCGAGTTTCCCCTTGGATCTCGGCGTCGAGGGCGGAAAGCCCGCGCCGCAGGGCGCCGATGTGCGCGTGCTGCTCGACGAGGAGTTGACGGCGACGTTCGACGAGATCTGCCTATCCGCCGGCGGTAGCGTGTTCACCGGAATCCTCACTGCGATGGGACTTTCCGTCCACTCGTACACCGGGCAGTCGACGCTTCCGCTGCAATTTCCGCTTCACATTCGCAAAGATCCGCGGTGGGCCGACGCGATCGGCTGGCTCACCACCAGCGCGCCGATCACGGTCCAGATCACTCCCGACGCGGATTTCGGTGCATCCCTTGCACATACGCACGCGTCGTTCCGAGTTGCGTTGACGCTCGAGGGCGTCACCATGGCCCAGGTTCGAGATGCTTTGGGCGACAAGATTCGACGCACGCGCACCGACGTCTTCATGGTGTCGTACATCGATTACCGCAAACTACCCGGCACAGACGATCATGATCTCCTCAACGCCCATCACATCAGCAATGTGACGGTCGCCGACGATGCCCAGTTCTGGATTTCGCGAACGAACCGTGGTCTCTCGCTGCGTTCACGCTTTCCCGATACCGAGACGGCAAACGAAACCATGGTGAATTTCCTCACCGAACTCGACCGGATTCTGAGAGAAGTCTGCGCCCGGGGCGTGACGCCGATCGGAAGTGTCACCGAACAATTGAGAGATTCGAGCGTCGGAGCAGGAACACCGAGGATTTAGGGTCGGCAACGGGCACGAGCAGGCAGAACCTGCTTCCGGGCGTCTCACCTTGCGCACAGCGCATAGAATCGATCAAGTCCGTGTTCGAACCGAACGATTCGTCTTCAGGAGTACGCCCGTGCCCGTTGCCCCCGATCCCTCAACCGCGTTTGCCGAGTTCGCGCATCCCGACCGGTTGGTCTCGACGGAATGGCTCTCGGCGAATCTCGGTGCGCCGGGCCTCAAGGTTGTCGAATCCGACGAAGACGTGTTGTTGTACGACGTCGGCCACATCCCCGGAGCCGTGAAGATCGACTGGCATCTCGACCTCAACGATCCGGTCACCCGCGACTACATCGACGGTGCGAAGTTCGCAGAGTTGATGAACCGCAAGGGCATCGGCCGCGACGACACCGTGGTCATCTACGGCGACAAGAGCAACTGGTGGGCGGCCTACGCACTGTGGGTCTTCACTCTGTTCGGCCACGAGGACGTCCGTCTTCTCGACGGTGGCCGCGATGCGTGGATCGCCGAGAACCGCGACACCGCTTTCGACGTTCCCGACATCACGTCAACGGATTACCCGGTCGTCGAGCGCAACGACGCTCCCATTCGCGCATTCAAGGACGACGTTCTCGCGCACTTGGGCGACGGGCCGCTCATCGACGTGCGATCTCCGCAGGAGTACACCGGCGAGCGCACCCACATGCCCGACTACCCCGAAGAGGGTGCGTTGCGTGGTGGACACATTCCCAGCGCGCTCAGCATCCCGTGGGCGAAGGCAGCGGCACCGGACAGCCGCTTCCGCACCCGTACCGAACTCGGCGAGATCTACGGCGACCTGTCGGCCGACGACAACATCGTCGCGTACTGCCGCATCGGTGAGCGTTCCAGTCACACCTGGTTCGTGTTGACTCATCTTCTCGGCTACCCGAACGTTCGTAACTACGACGGTTCATGGACCGAGTGGGGCAATGCCGTGCGCGTCCCGATCGTCCAGGGCGAAGAGCCCGGCGCCGTTCCGTCCTCTGTATCGGCGTCATGAGCGCTCTTCCTTCGGCTCTGGCCGAGATCGTCGACGACTTCGCGGCCGTCGGCGCCTCGGACAAGCTCACCCTTCTTCTCGAGTTCAGCCGAGAGCTGCCGCCGTTGCCGGCGGAGCTCGAGCAGAGCGCGATGGAGCCGGTCCCCGAATGTCAGTCGCCGCTCTTCCTCTCGGTCGACGATTCGGATCGCGACAACGTCCGTCTGTACTTCAGCGCTCCCCCCGAGGCTCCCACGACGCGTGGTTTCGCATCGATCCTCGCGCAGGGGCTCGACGGCCACAGCGCCGACGAGATCCTCGGTGTACCCGACGACTTCTATTCGGCGCTCGGTCTCGCAGAAGCCGTGAGCCCGCTCCGTCTGCGCGGAATGTCGGCCATGCTCGCGCGCATCAAGCGGCACTTGCGGGGCTGAAAACATGGAGTTCACCGAACTGGCCGACTATGCGATTCCGGCCGGCGCACTCGTCGAATGGTTGCCGTGCGCAACCGGGCCCTGGGTTCCGGATCCGCGGCCCGTCTCCTACATTCACGAGGCACATCTCAACCGTTCCGCTGCAGGCGCAGGCGACAAGTCTTGGCTGGGAACAGCTTTCGAGATTTCCGGCCCGCTCGACGTCGATGCGTTCCGAGTCGCTCTCGGCCGGTGGATCGACCGTCACGAAGTTCTGCGCTCACATACCGTCCTCGAACCCTCGAGCGGCGAGATCACCCGGCACACGGTCCCGCTCGGCGGAATCGACATCGGGGTCGTCAGCCACGGCTACGACGCGTCCAGCCAGGACAACTTCGACCACCTTCACCGCCTGTTCGACGATTACGCGTCCCCGCACAGTTGGCCGTCGTACGTCTTCGCGACGTTGACGCCCCGCGGTGGCGACGGTCCGTTCACCGTGTTCTTCGCGGCGGACCACTCGATCATCGACGGGTTCTCGATCGTGCTGGTCGCTCACGAGATCGCTGCTCTGTACCGCGAGGCCTCGACCGGTGGTGCTGCAAATCTGTTTCCGGTGGGCAGCTACGTCGAATTCGGTGCCGTCGAACGCGAGCAGATGGCCGACATGGAAGCCGAGAAGGCTGCGGTCGAGATCTGGCGAAAGGCTCTCGGCACGGACGGTCTACCCCAGTTCCCGCTACCGATCGGTGACCGTGGAACCGATTCTCAGAACGGCCTGTCGACCTGGCTGCTCGACGCCGACCAGTCCAAGGCCTTCAGTTCGACGTGTGCAGCCACCGGCGTGGGGTACTTCGCCGGACTTCTCGGCGGACTTGCCGCTGTAGGTCGCGAAGTCGCGGGATCCGATCGATTCGAGGTCGTGACGCCAGTTCACACCCGCAGCGCTCAGGAGTGGGCGGGTGCGCTCGGCTGGTTCGTCGGACTGTGCCCGGTCGAGTTCGCCGTTGGATCGGACTGTTCGTTCGGCGACCTCGCGACACGCGCCGCCGAATCCATCGCTTCGGTCAAGCCTGCCGCAGCTGTCCCGTTCGATCGGATCGGTGAGCACCTCGAAACCCCGATCCGACCGCGATTCGTCGTGTCCTACATGGACGTTCGCTTCGTGCCCGAAGCCGCACAGTGGCCCGAATGGAACGCCAGAGCACTTCGAAGCAAGGCATATACGCACGACGTCTACATCTGGATCAACCGCACACCCCAGGGACTCAACCTCGCGGTCAGGTACCCAGGCAACGAGACGGCGAACGCCGCGGTTCACGCCTACGTGGCCGCACTGCGCCGGACCATCGAAGAAATCGTCACCGAACCGGACGCCGCCGCCTCCGACAGCTACTCATCGGTAGTTTTCGAAACCGTTTCCTAAGCCGGAGTGGGCTTTAGCGATCCGGTTACAACCAGCGCCGAAGCGATGCATACACTCCGAAGTGATGCCAATCCCCCGATGGTGAAATCCCAGAGGAATACACCGCGGAGACAGACTATGCGAACCACAGGAGGCTCAGTGCCCAGTCATGCCAGCGCGCACATTACGAAGGTGCTTGTCGCGAACCGCGGTGAAATCGCGGTACGGGTCATCCGGGCGGCCAAGGATGCCGGCTACGGCAGCGTTGCCGTTTACGCCGAGCCCGATGCAGACGCGCAGTTCGTGAAGCTCGCAGACGAGGCATTTGCCCTCGGTGGACAGACGTCCGCCGAGTCCTACCTCGTGTTCGACAAGATCCTCGACGCAGCCAAGAAGTCCGGCGCCGACGCCATCCACCCCGGCTACGGTTTCCTCTCCGAGAACGCCGACTTCGCCCAGGCCGTCATCGACGCGAACCTCATCTGGATCGGTCCGTCACCGCAGTCCATCCGCGACCTCGGCGACAAGGTCACAGCACGCCATATCGCAGAACGCGCGAAGGCGCCGATGGCAGCAGGCACCAAGGATCCCGTCAAGGGCGCCGACGAGGTCGTCGCATTCGCCAAGGAATACGGCGTCCCGGTTGCGATCAAGGCTGCCTTCGGTGGCGGTGGACGCGGCATGAAGGTCGCCCAGACCATCGAGGAAATCCCCGAGCTGTTCGAGTCGGCCACCCGTGAGGCCATCGCAGCCTTCGGTCGCGGCGAGTGCTTCGTCGAGCAGTACCTGGACAAGGCCCGCCACGTCGAGGCTCAGGTCATCGCCGACCAGCACGGCAACGTCGTCGTCGCCGGTACCCGCGACTGCTCGCTGCAGCGTCGCTTCCAGAAGCTCGTCGAAGAGGCTCCGGCTCCCTTCCTGACGGACGACCAGCGTGCACGCATCCACGCATCCGCCAAGGCCATCTGCAAGGAAGCCGGCTACTACGGCGCCGGAACGGTCGAGTACCTGGTTCAGGGCGACACCATCTCCTTCCTCGAGGTCAACACCCGCCTGCAGGTCGAGCACCCCGTCACGGAAGAGACCGCGGGCATCGACCTCGTGCGTCAGCAGTTCCTCATCGCCAACGGCGAAGAACTCTCCATCAAGGAAGATCCCACCCCGCGTGGACACTCCTTCGAGTTCCGCATCAACGGCGAAGACGCCGGCCGCGGCTTCATGCCTGCCCCCGGCCCGGTCTCCGTCTACCGTGAGCCCACGGGCCCCGGCGTTCGCGTCGATTCCGGTGTCGTTGCCGGCGACGTCATCGGCGGACAGTTCGACTCCATGCTCGCCAAGCTCATCGTCACCGGCGCCACCCGCGAAGAAGCCCTCCAGCGGGCATCGCGCGCTCTGGCCGAGTTCGAGATCGACGGCCTCGCGACCGTTCTCCCGTTCCACCGCCACATCGTCGAGAACCCGGCGTTCATCGGTGACGGCGAGAAGTTCGACATCTACACCAAGTGGATCGAAACCGACTGGGTCAACCCCATCGAGCCGTACGCAGGCGCCGGTGCTCCCGTAGACGACGAGGACGAGGCTCTGCCGCGTCAGAACGTCGTCGTCGAGGTCGGTGGACGTCGCGTCGAGGTTTCCCTCCCGGGCCAGTTCTCGCTCGGCAACGGCGGCGGCGCTGCCTCCGGTGCGATCCGCAAGAAGCCGAAGGCGCGCAAGCGCGGCGGCGCCGGCGGAGGTGCAGCATCGGGTGACGCTGTCACGGCTCCGATGCAGGGCACCGTCGTCAAGGTTGCAGTGACCGAAGGCCAGGAAGTCGCAGAAGGCGATCTGATCGCCGTTCTCGAAGCCATGAAGATGGAAAACCCCGTCAACGCGCACAAGGCCGGTGTCGTCACCGGACTGTCCGTCGAGCCGGGTGCAGCAATCACGCAGGGAACGGTTCTCGCAGAACTGAAGTAGGGCCTCCGGCCCCCTGCGCCTTTCCGGTAGTCCCCACTACCGGAAAGGCGCACAGTCGTTTGAGTAGGCTGTAACGATGGCTGACGTCCCCGACATTCGCATCGGCACTGCAGAACGCGAGCAGGCACTCGATCTCCTGAGCGAGCACTTCGCCGCAGGCCGCCTCACCGTCACCGAGTTCGACGAGAGAAGCGGAATCATCAGTGCCGCAACAACTCGCAGTGAACTCGTTCCGGTGTTCGCCGATCTTCCGGGCAACTACCAAGCCCCCGGCACCGCTCCCCTGTCGATGGTGACGCCTCCCGACGCACCGGCGGAGCGAGGCTTCAACCCCGACTGGTCCGGTCGCGTCATGGCCGTCGTCCCGATTCTCGCGGTGATCCTGTTCTTCGTCACCGGTACCTGGTTGTGGTTCCTCGCGATTCCCCTGGCCGGTGCACTGCTGTTCGGTACCGACCGGGAACGCAAAGCCAAGCGCCGCCGCGAGCGGGACTCCGACTGATGGAGCCGATCGAGATCAACGCAGGCGGCTGGTATCTACGCGCACTACGCGCAGACGAGCGTGTGGACGACCGCCCCGCCCTTGCCGATGGTGGTATCACCGACCCCGATTACGTGAGTCAGCGAAGCGCTCAGTGGCACGAAAACAGCGTCTACTCCTGGGCAGTGTGCCAACCCAACACCGGTGAGCTTCTCGCCGAGGTCGTTCTGACGCCTCTCGACTCCACCGCCCTGCTCACCGGCTGGGCCCGCGACGGGCACACCGAGGCGCTCACGACGGCCGCCGACGCCGTCACCAGGTTCGCCGAAGGTGCACTCGGACTCGTCGTCGTCGAGGGGCAGACGAATTGAAGAACAACCGATACTGTCCGTTGGCGATCGCCGTGGTCATTGCCCTGATCATGCTCTTCTCCCCGGGTTCCACCGTCCCGTCGAGCCCGGAGAACACCGACAAGATCACTCACACATTGATGTTCGCGGTATTGGCGATCACCTCGTTGCACGCCCGGATCCCTGCGTGGCTCACCGCGGTGTGGCTCGTGATTTTTGCTGCGACGTCCGAGGTTCTTCAAGCAGCGCTGCCCATTTCGCGTTCCGGTTCGATCTGGGACGGCAGCGCCGACCTGCTCGGCATCGCCATCGGGATCGGTATCGTCAGCCTCGTGACGAGGCGACGAACTTCCCGCCGAGACGAGCCGAGCAGGTCCTGATCAGCTGAGCAGGTTGCTCCGCAATTGGTCCTGGGTCGACGCGTCGATCTTCAAGCCGTCGGTGAAGTAGGCCTCGATGGATCCGTGTACCTGCGCGAGCTCTGCCATCGACGCCTCCAGGTACTCGCGCCTGACACCGAGGACACCCTCGAGCAGGGTCGGGTCGATCCCCTTGGCCTCGAATCGCTCGAGGAGCGGCGCGAACATCGGCAACAAAATCTTGTTGGTTTCGAGGTAGTCCGCGAAGACCGCGTCCTCGGAGGCACCCAGGAACAGCAGTAACGCGGCCGCTGCCCAACCCGTGCGATCCTTGCCCGTGGTGCAGTGAATGAGTGCCGGCGAGCTGGGCGGCTGCGCCAAGTCGACGAACAGTTGCCGGTACGACGCGACCGCACTCGGCAAGGTCACGAAATCGCGGTAACTTCCCTGAAAGTACTCGAGCGCCTGGCCGCTGCCCAACGCTTCGGCAGCAAACGCCGGGTCGGCGATCATCTGCTGCATCTGAGCCGGAATGGCGCGATACTGCTTGTCCGCCAATACGTCCAGGCCGATTTCTCGGATACCGTCCGGCGTCAGATCCGGTGCCGTCTCGCGTTCGGATTCGGTGCGCAGATCGTAGATCGTGACGATGCCCAGATCGGCGAGGGTCTGTGCGCCGTCCGCACTGAGCGATGCCAGATCGGTGGAACGAAACACGCTCCCGGTGCGGACGGTGCCACCGAAGCTCGATTCGGGGCCACCGATGTCTCGGAGGTTCGCCAGGGACGGTACGACGGAAGACAGCTTCGGAGTATCGGTCATACCTGAGAATGTATCGGTCGCCGAGAAACCGTGATCGGGGAAGAGCAGCCGGAGAAATAAGATCGAGACACATCATCTCCCGTAATTGCTGCGCTACAGATCCGTAACATGCTCAAGTAATCCTGTGGACATGCCTACAACGAATTCCAGTGGTCTCGGAGCCTTCGATGCGCTCGGTGACCACCAGGCAGTCGCGGCGCTGCTCGAGTGTTGCCATTCCGCCGTGTGGGCACAGGAAATCGCCTCGTCTCGCCCGTTCGCCGATCTGGAAGCTCTGTTCGACAAAGCAGATGCGGTGCTGGCCGAGCTTCCCGAGTCCGAGATCGACGACGCTCTCTCCGGCCACCCACGAATCGGTGAGCGAAGCGAGAGCGCGGCCTCTACCCGTGAACAGTCGGGAGTCTCGTCGGCGACAGAAGACGTACTCGCGGAACTTCGACGGAAGAACGCCGAGTACGAAGAGACATTCGGCCATGTTTACCTGGTCTGCGCGTCGGGGAAATCTGGAACGGAGCTCCTCGACATCCTTCGAGGTCGTCTCCGAAACGACCCGGCGACCGAGCGTTCCATGCTTCGAACCGAATTGGCCGCCATCAATCGGATCAGACTCGCCCGTCTGATCGATGCACTCGCCGGAGGCACAGCATGAGCAAGACCCTCAGCACGCACGTTCTCGACGCGACGACGGGCAACCCCGCGGCGGGGATTCGCGTCGAACTTCGCGATCGAGACGGCGCCTCCGTCACCACTGCGGAGACCGACTCCGACGGCCGCATCCCCGAACTTGCTCCCGGTGGCCTGACCGCCGGTCACTACACCCTGACTTTCGACACCGGAACGTATTTCGAGACCAACGGACAAGAAAACTTCTACCCGGAAGTGACAGTGACCTTCCGGGTGGACGACACGGCACGGGGCTATCACGTCCCACTGTTGCTGTCGCCCTTTGCTTATTCCACCTATCGCGGGAGCTGAACACGTGACTACCGAAAACATCACGACCGGCGACATCACAACCGGCAGTACGAACACCGAACGGTTGAGCGGATCGATCGAACTATCGGGTCACCAGTACGGCAAAGCGGAAAATCGAGTAGTCCGAATCTATCGAGACACCCCCCGTCACGAAATTCACGACATCAACGTCTCCACCTGCCTGCGTGGAGATTTCGCCGACGCATACCTCACCGGTGATCAATCGAAGGTTCTGCCGACCGACACGCAGAAACAAACGGCCTACTCCTACGCCAAGGAAAAGGGTCTGATCTCGATCGAGACGTACGGACTCGAACTCGCCCGTCATTTCGTCGACGACATCGAACCGGTCAGTGGCGCGCGGATCGAGATCGAGGAATACGCCTGGGAGCGTGCGATTGTCGACGGCAGCGAGCACGACTACACCTGGATTCGGAAGGGTCAGGAAGTTCGGACGGCGTCGATCACCATCGCCGATACCGGGACATGGGTGATCGGCGGTCTGAAGGACCTCGTGATCCTCAAATCGACCGGTAGTGAGTTCTCGGGTTTTCTCGAAGATCCGTACACCGTTCTCGAGCCGACCGACGACCGCGTCATGGCGACGACGTTGGTCGCCCAGTGGCGATTCGTCACCACCGACGTCGACTGGGAATCGGTCTACGCGGGCATCAAGGCACAGATCGTCAAGCAGTTCGCACAGGTACATTCACTTGCCCTGCAGCAGACGCTCTTCCACATCGGCAAGGCAATCCTCGAGGAATTCCCGATCATCGCGGAGGTTCGACTGTCCGCACCCAACAAGCATCATTTCGAATATGCACTCGGCCGCTTCGGAGTGGAGAACGACAACGAGGTGTTCCACGCTGCGGATCGTCCGTACGGCCTGATCCAAGCTGCGGTCAGCCGATCCGACGCACCAGACGCGGGACCGTCGTGGACCACCTACGCCGGTTGGTTGTCGTGACCGAATCAGCTCTCGGGGCAACACTCGTCGTGGCGGGCGCTCATGTGGTCACGATGGACGGCGACCGCTCCGAGTACTCCGACGGATATGTGGTGATCTCGGGCAACAAGATCGTCGACGTCGGCGCCGGAACGCTACCCGAATACCCGGGTGCGCAAGTGATCGACGGGAGTGGTTGCCTGATCACGCCGGGTCTGGTCAACACACATCATCATCTCTACCAATGGATCACCCGAGGCCTGGCCGCGGACTCGACGCTTTTCGAGTGGCTGACCACCCTGTACCCCGTCTGGGCGGGTATCGACGCCGACGCCGTCCACGTGGCGGCCACCGGCGGCCTCACGTGGTTGGCGAAAACCGGATGTACGACCACCACCGACCACCACTACGTCGTTCCCCGCGACGCCGGCGACGTTTTCGAGGCCGAGATCACCGCGGCTGCGCAGGTCGGCCTTCGATTCCACCCCTGTCGTGGGTCGATGGATCTCGGCCAGAGTTCCGGCGGCCTGCCACCGGATCACGTCGTGGAAAAACTCGATGACATCCTGACCGGCACGCAGTCGGTGATCGACCGTTGGCACGACCCGAATCCCGGATCGATGCTGCAGATCGCGGTAGCTCCCTGCTCACCCTTCTCGGTGACGGAGGCATTGCTCCGCGAGTCCGCGACGCTGGCCCGCGAAAACGGCGTGCGTATGCACACGCATCTGGCCGAGACACTGGACGAGGAGAGATTCTGCCGCGAGCATTTCGGTTGCACGCCGGTCGAATACATGGAACGAGTCGGCTGGGTGGGCCCGGACGTCTGGTACGCCCACGCAGTCCATCTCGACGACGCCGGTATCGAGACGATGGCGCGAACCGGAACTGCGGCGGCGCACTGCCCGACCTCCAACGCGCGCCTGGGAGCCGGTATCGCCCGTGCCGCCGATCTGGTGAACGGCGGGGTCACCGTGGGGCTCGGCGTGGACGGCGCGGCGAGCAATGAAGCTTGCAGCCTGATCGAGGAGTCTCGTCATGCACTTCTGTTTGCTCGCGCGAAGGGCGGACCGCAGACGATGACGGTGCGAAAAGCCTTGGAATTGGGAACGATCGCCGGCGCACGAGTTCTGGGCCGCGAGGGCGAAATCGGATCGATCGAGGTCGGAAAACTTGCCGACCTGGCGGTGTGGAAACTCGACACCGTCGCGCATGCCGGCATCACCGATCCGGTGGCGGCGCTCGTACTCGGCTCGACTCCCCCGCTGAAGTTACTGCTCGTCAACGGGCGAATCGTAGTTGCCGACGGACGAGTCACCACCGTCGACGAGGACGTCGTGGCCTCGGATGTCGCACGCGCACACCGCGATCTACTCGGAAAGGCTTGAGGTCGCGATGGACCTGCACAGCGTCGACGAAGTTCTGGTGCCGCGGACCCGCGCCGAACTCCCCTGTGCGTCACCCGGCATCGGGTTCATCGGTGGCGGCACCTGGCTGTACTCGGAACCGCAGCCGCACCTGACCACCCTTGTCGACCTTGCGGGCTTCGACTGGGAAGCTGTGGCGGTCGGCGATCTCGGTCTCGAGATCGCGGCCACCTGCACCATCGAGGAACTGTGCCGCGCCGAACTTCCCGCATCCTGGCGCGCCGCAGCGCTGTTCCAACACTGCGCTGACGCACTACTCGCATCGTGGAAGGTGTTGCGATACGCGACAGTCGGCGGCAACATCGCGCTCTCCTTCCCGGCCGGAGCGATGACGACTCTGTGTACCGCTCTCGATGCCGAACTGACGATCTGGCGTCCGGACGGTACCGAATACTCGTTCCCGGTAGTCGATTTCGTTATCGACGATTCTCGAAACGTACTCAGGTCCGGCGAGATCATCCGCAGTATCCGGATTCCCGTGCATGCATTGACTGCACGTACCGCGATGCGAAAGCTGGCTCAGACGTCACTCGGGCGATCGGCCGTAGCCGTGGCCGGACGCTGCGGCGCCGACGGTTTCACGCTGGCGATCACCGCCGCGACCCGCCGTCCGTACGCTCTCAAATTCGACGAACTCCCCGACGCCACAGCACTTGCGGATGCGTTGCGCAGCAGGATTCCGGAAGACGCCTACTTCACCGATGTCCATGGAACTGCGCCGTGGCGGAAGGCGATGACCGAGCTTCTTGCCGAAGAAATCCGAGGTGAACTGGAATGAAGTACTCGGTGGACGGAGTTCCGCGCGACGACCAGCCCCGCCCAGGACAGTGCCTGCGAACTTTCCTCCGCGAGCACGGAGCGAACTCCGTCAAGAAGGGGTGCGATGCCGGAGACTGCGGCGCCTGCTCGGTGCTGGTCGACGGACACCCCACCCATTCGTGCATATTTCCCGCCCATCGCATCGACGGCCGCGACGTCGTCACCGCCTCCGGTCTCGGAACCCCGGAGAAACTTCACCCCATTCAACAGGCATTCGTGGACGCGGGCGGATTCCAATGCGGTTTCTGTACAGCGGGAATGGTAGTCACCGCATCAGCGTTGTCGGTCGAGCAAAAATCCGATCTCGCGTGCTCGATGAAAGGTAACCTGTGCCGCTGCACCGGTTATCGGTCCATTCGTGACGCTCTCGCCGGTACATCCAATACGGAGACTGTCAAAATAGGTGGAGCACAAGGGCGTTCGATCGCAGCACCGGCGTCCGCGCGCATCGTCACGGGAACCGAGCAGTACACCATGGACTTCTCCCCGGGTGAGAAGCCGGTCGACCTGCTTCACGTCGCAGTACTCGGCAGTCCGCACGCACACGCACACATAACGCGGATAGACACGGCAGCAGCCGAAGCGGCGCCGGGCGTCGCCGCGGTCCTCACTTTTCATGACAGTCCGGACGTGCTGTTCTCGACCGCCCGGCACGAGGACCGCAACGACGATCCGGACGACACGCGGGTGTTCGACAGGACCGTCCGTTTCCGCGGCCAGCGCGTCGCCGCGGTCATCGCCGAAACCCCGACGCAGGCGGAACGTGCACTCTCGCTGATCGAAGTCGACTACGAGGTACACGACGCGGTATTCGAACCAGATCTGGCGCGTTCCCCCGGCGCTCCGCTCCTACACGGCGACAAAGACGAGAGCTCGCGGATCGCCGAAGTCCCTCGCAACGTGGTTGCCGCGCTTCACGATGGTGTCGGCGATCTGGACCGTGCGCTCGCGGATGCCACTGCAGTCGTCGAAGGTACGTGGAAAACTGCGCGAGTCCAGCACGTGGCCTTGGAAACTCACGGCGCAGTGGGGTGGCTCGACGAGGACGGCCGTCTCGTCATCAGAAGCAGCACACAGGTGCCGTTTCTGGTTCGGGACGAATTGGCGCACATCTTCGATCTCGATCGCAGCCGAATCCGGGTGTTCGCCAAGCGGGTCGGTGGAGGCTTCGGCGGGAAGCAGGAACTACTCACCGAAGATCTGGTCGCACTCGCCGTCCTGCGAACGGGTAGGCCCGTTGCTTACGAGTTCAGCCGCAGCGATCAGTTCACCATCGCACCGTCACGGCACCCGATGCGAGTTTCGGTTCGCGCCGGCGCCGATGCCGACGGAACTCTCACTGCACTGGCCATCGACGTCCTTTCCGACGCCGGGGCGTACGGGAACCATTCGATCGGAGTCATGTTCCACGGTTGCGCCGAATCCATGGCGGTCTATCGCGCTGCAACCAAACGCGTCGACGCCGAAGCGGTCTACACGAACAACGTTCCGTCCGGCGCCTTCCGTGGTTACGGGCTCGGCCAGATCATCTTCGCCGTCGAATCGGCCATGGATCAGCTCGCTGATCGTCTCGGCATGGACCCCTTCGAGTTTCGGCGGCGAAACGTCGTCGTACCCGGAGACGATTTTGTCGACTGGCACGTCGAGGACGGTGATCTCGAATTCGGCAGCTACGGACTGGACCAGTGCATCGACCTCGTCGACAGTGCACTGTCGAGCGGACGCGGAGAGGCTGCACCGGCAGGGTCGCGTTGGCAGATCGGTCGGGGCATGGCAATTGCCATGATCGCGACGATCCCGCCGCGTGGTCACTTCTCCGACACCACCGTCGCACTCGAGGCCGACGGTCGGTACGTCGTGAACATCGGCACCGCTGAGTTCGGCAACGGAACCACTACGATTCACCAACAGATCGCGGCCACCGAATTGCGGACGACAGTCGATCGCATCACGATTGTTCAATCCGACACCGATGCCGGCGGATACGACACCGGAGCATTCGGGTCGACAGGAACGGTGGTCGCCGGAAAGGCGCTCCTGATCGCCTGCGAGCGCCTTCGCGAGCGGATACTGACCCGTGCGGTGCGATCGAGCGGTCGCGGCGCGCAGATCGACGACCTTTCGCCGGACGGTGTCGAAACGTCCCACGGTTGCCTCGATTTCGCGACGCTACTCGAAGGTGGCCCGCTCGCCGCTGACGGTCGCCACGACGGGACACCGCGCTCGGTCTCGTTCAACGTTCACGGTTTTCGCGTTGCCGTCGACACGAACACCGGCCGGGTGAAGATCCTGCAGTCGGTTCAGGCCGCCGATGCCGGCACCGTCATGAACCCGGCACAACTGCGCGGGCAGGTGGAAGGCGGTGTGGGACAAGCGCTCGGCGCTGCGCTGTCGGAGGAGATCGTCATCGAAGAAGGTCGGGTGATCAATCCGCAGTTGCGCAATTATCACGTTCCCCAGATCGGGGATCTGCCGATCACCGAAGTACTGTTTGCCGACACGTACGACAAGCTCGGGCCTTTCGGCGCGAAATCGATGAGTGAGGCCCCCTTCAATCCTGTAGCACCGGCGTTGGCAAACGCGATTGCCAACGCGTGTGGAGTGCGTATGTACTCCACACCGATGACACCGGATCGAGTGTGGGAACAGCTACAGAGGCCCTAGGTCTCGCGTGCGAGCACGCGCTCGACCGCGTCGACCGCGTCGTCCAGCTCACTGGTGGTCACCGTCAGCGCGGGCCGGAATCTGATTCCCCTCTTCCCGGTGGGCAGTATCATCACGTGCTCGTCTTCACGCAGTCGCTGTACGACGCGATCGCGAAGGTCACTGTCTTCCAGAGTGATCGCGCACATGAGGCCACGACCGCGCGGCTCGGTTGCCGCCGCGTACCGCCCGCAGACTTCGGTCAACCGGGCAAGGAGATGCGCACCCGTGAATCGCACGCGGTCGATCAGTCGGTCCTGCTCGACGACTTCGAGTATCCGCCGGGCACGAACCATGTCGGTGAGGTTGCCACCCCACGTCGAATTGATCCGAGAACTGACGTGAAACACGTTGTCATGCACTTCATCCACGCGCCCGCCGGCCATGATTCCGCACACCTGCGTTTTCTTGCCGAACGCCACCACATCCGGACTCAGACCCAATTGTTGGTAGGCCCAGGCAGTTCCGGTGATTCCGCAACCGGTCTGTACTTCGTCGAGAATGAAGAGGGCGTCGTTTTCGTGGCACAACTCCTGCATCGCCTGCAGAAATTCCGGCCTGAGGTGATGGTCGCCGCCCTCGCCCTGGATCGGCTCGGCGATGAAACAGGCAATGTCGTCGGGGTTGTCGGCGAAAGCTCGGCGCGCTTGATCGAGAGCTTGCCTCTCCGCAGCTTCGACATCGCGGCCGTCTGCCAGGTACGGCGAGTCGATACGTGGCCAGTCGAACTTGGGGAATCGCGCGACCTTGCCCGGTTCGGTGTTGGTGAGCGACATCGTGTAGCCACTGCGGCCGTGAAAAGCCTCGGTCAGGTGCAGGACCTTTGTCCCCAGATCTGCTGACAACCCACGGCTTTCGTTCCACCGACTCTTCCAGTCGAAGGCAACCTTGAGTGCATTTTCCACCGCCAGGGCTCCGCCGTCGACGAAGAACAAGTGTGGGAGTGCCGAATCCCCCAGTACCCGAGCGAAAGCCGCCACGAAGCGCGCCATGGGTTCGGTGTAGATGTCGGAGTTACTCGGCTTGTTGGAGGCCACGACAGCCAACTCCTGTTGAAACTCCTCGTCGCCTGTGATCGCAGGGTGATTCATACCCAGGGCCGAAGAGCCGAAGAAACCGAACATGTCCAGATACTCGGTTCCGTCTCGCAGGTCACGGAGATAGGAACCCCGCGACCCTTCGACGTCGAGAATCAGATCGAATCCGTCGACGAGGATGCTGGCCTTCAACACGTCGTAGACCGGAAAGAGCGCACTGTCACCGAAGTCTCGCATCGCAGTACTCATACGCGAAGGCTATGTCAATTTTCCGGGAGTGTCGATAGAGGACCGTAAAAGTTATTGAACAAGCGTCATTCGTCGTAAAAAGTTTGTAGGATGATGGTGCTTCGTGTGTTGACGTTGGCTGCCGTACGGATCTCCTGCAGCAATCGCTCCAACGCCCGAGGTGACGCCACCCGGACCAGGAGGACGTAGCTTTCGCTCCCGGCCACCGAGTGACACGAGACGACCGCCGGCAGATGACGCAAGCGGGCAGGCGCATCGTCGGGCTGCGAGGGATCGAGAGGAGTGATGGCGACAAATGCGGACAGATTGTGACCGAGTGCCTCCGGATCGATCTTCGCGGAGTACCCACGGATCACCTTGCGAGATTCCAAACGACGCACTCGCGACTGGACTGCGGAGATCGAGAGTCCAGCCTTTTCAGCAAGACTCGCGAGAGTGGCACGGCCGTCCAAGACCAATTCACGCATCAAGAGTCGATCGGTTTCGTCGACCGGAACACCGGCAACGTCACTGGTTTCTGTTTCTCGCACCTGCGCAGGCTAACGCAATCGGACATTCGTATGGTTGAAACCTGGGAGCTACGTGCACGGTTCGCAGCGGCCCTCGCCAAGATGTATGGCGACGAGGTCCCCGCTTACAACACCTTGGTAGATGTAACGATGCAGGTGAACCGTGATTTTGCCGCCGAACATCCGGATTCTGCGGAGCGCCTGGGCAGCCTGGCGAGAGTCAGCGCCGAGCGTCACGGCGCCATCAGACTGGGGACTCTCGACGAACTACGTGACGTAGCCACCGTCTTCGGCGGATTCGGTATGTTTCCGGTCGGCTATTACGACCTCCGGCTCACCGACTCCCCCATTCCCGTTGTCTCGACGGCATTTCGCCCCACCGATCCCGCCGAACTCGCCCAGAACCCGTTCCGCGTTTTCACCTCGGTGCTGACCAGTTCCGATTCCAGGTTCTTCGACACCGACCTCGAGCGTCGGATCACCAGGTTCCTGCGTCGCCGGACCCTGTTCTCTCCCGAACTTCTGCAGTGGGCACGGCAATCGAGTCGCGAGGGCGGGCTGACGGAGCCCGCGGCGACACAGTTCGTCGATGCAGCGACCTCGGCGTTTCGGCTCGGCACCGATCCCATCGACGCGGGCTGGTACCGCGAACTCGCCGCAATCTCGCCGGTCGCTGCAGACATTGCGGGGCAGGGCTCGACCCACGTCAATCACCTCACCCCGCGAGTGCTCGACATCGACGAGTTGTACCGCCGCATGACCGAGCGCGGTATCACCATGATCGACCGCATCCAAGGCCCGCCGAGATGGAGCGGACCACCACTACTTCTGCGGCAGACGTCGTTTCGTGCATTGGCCGAAGACAGACTCTTCCGTCAGTACGACGGATCGGTCACCACTGAGCCCGTCCGCGTCAGATTCGGCGAGGTGGAGGCACGCGGAATCGCGTTGACCCGCAGCGGGCGAGCGATCTACGACCGACTGATCGCCACGCCCGAGGACGCCGATTGGGACAGCGAATTTCCGCACTCCGAAAGCGAACTCGATGCCGCGGGGTTGGCGTACTTCACGTACCGAAACGAAGGAACTGTTGTCGTCCGCGACCCGATCGTCTACGAGGACTTCCTACCTGCCTCCGCGGCCGGGATCTTCGCATCCAATCTCGATTCCGTGACCGGATTCGTTTCCGATGCGCCCGGCGCCGAATACGGGCAGGATCGATTGGAGGGCGCCATCGACCGCACCATCGAAGATCCGTTCGAGCTGTACCGCGCACAACAAGAGGCGTCACGTGCCGTGCTGCCTCCCGCCCACAACAACAGAGGACTCCCCAGTGAACCTGCCTGATTCTTCGAGCCTCGCCGATCGCGCCGAAAGCGCCCTTGCCGCGTGCGGTGTCGAGTGGCCCGCCGGCGACCTGAGCGCACGAACCCCCATCACCGGTACACAACTGCGTACCGTTCGGCAGCACTCCGGCCGAGAGGTCGACGACGCCGTCGAGGCGGCTCATCGTGCGTTCCTCACCTGGCGAACCGTTCCCGCTCCGGCGCGCGGCGCGGTCGTACGCCGGCTGGGCAGCTTACTGACCGAGCACAAGGATGACCTCGCGGAAATCGTGACGTTGGAGGCCGGGAAGGTCACCTCGGAGGCTCTCGGCGAGGTACAGGAGATGATCGACATCTGCGAGTTCGCCGTCGGTCTCTCCCGGCAGCTCTACGGACGCACCATGCCGTCCGAGCGTCCCGGACACCGGTTGACGGAAACGTGGCACCCTCTCGGCGTTGTCGGGGTCATCTCCGCGTTCAACTTTCCCGTCGCGGTGTGGTCGTGGAATACCGCCATCGCTCTCGTGTGCGGCGACGCCGTCGTCTGGAAGCCTTCGGAGACCACGCCGCTGACTGCGCTGGCATGTGACGCCCTCCTCCGACGCGCCCTCGCCGACTGTGATGCACCGATCGACGTGCACCAGTTGATCATCGGCGGACGCGATGTCGGTGAGGCCTTGGTGGTCAACCCACTGGTGGCCTTGGTCAGCGCCACCGGTTCCGTGCGAATGGGCCGCGCGGTGGCTCCGCGGGTCGCCGAACGCTTCGGGCGAAGCCTCCTCGAGTTGGGTGGCAACAACGCCGCAGTCGTCACACCGTCGGCAGATCTCGAGCTTGCCGTACGCGGAATCGTGTTCTCCGCCGCCGGAACTGCGGGGCAGCGGTGCACCTCACTTCGTCGGCTCATCGTGCACGAGTCGATCGCCGATCACGTCGTCGAGCGCGTTGCGGCCGCGTACGCACAGCTCGAGGTCGGCAGTCCCTTCGATTCCGGTGTTCTGGTCGGGCCGCTGATCAACGAAGCCGCGTTCGAGACGATGCAGAAATCGCTCTCGGCCGCACGCGCGGACGGCGGAACTGTGGTGTGTGGCGGGGACCGCGTCGGCGATTCCGGGTTCTACGTGACACCTGCCCTCGTTCGTATGCCCGCACAGACCGAGGTGGTGCGGGCGGAGACTTTTGCACCCATCCTCTACGTCTTGACCTACACCGACTTCGACGACGCCATTGCGCTGCACAACGGCGTACCTCAAGGACTCTCGTCCTCGATCTTCACACTCGACCAGCGAGAAGCAGAGCGCTTCCTCGCCGCCGACGGCTCCGATTGCGGCATCGCGAACGTGAACATCGGAACGTCCGGTGCGGAGATCGGCGGCGCATTCGGCGGGGAGAAGGAGACTGGCGGCGGACGCGAATCGGGTTCGGATTCGTGGAAGGCATACATGCGCCGAGCCACCAATACCGTCAATTACTCGGACCAGCTTCCGCTGGCTCAAGGGGTCGAGTTCGGCTGAACACCTGCCGGGCGAAATCGGTGATCGCGTCGATCAACTCCGGGAGCGCCGACAACTGCGGTGCATGGTCGGTGCCCAGGCTGACCACCTGGGCACCGGGGACAAGTCTCTGCATGGCGCGTTGAGCCTCGATCGGCACGGTTCGATCCAGCGTGCATTCGACATACAACCTCGGCACGGTTCCGAATCGCTCTTCCGTCCAGACCGGTGCCATCAGGCGGGCTGACTCCAGTTGTGGAACGAGCATGCGCGCGGCGAAGATCGCATCAGCCACCGGCGCTTCGTGGAAGAACACAGCGGCACCGGCTTCGGGCGGTACCACCGTCGCATCCCCGTCGTCGGCGGGGACCAACCAACGTGAGATCCCGACCGGACTTTCCAGACCGAGTTCGATGCAGAGCATCCCGAAGTCCGTCTGCGATGGAAGCATCATCCCTGCGACGTACACAAGACCCGTTACCCGCGAAGGCAGCAACTCAGCCACCTGTGAGGTCACGATGCCACCGCCGGAGTGACCAACGAGGGCGCACTGCCCGTCCAAGGACTCGACAACTGCCACAACATGTTCGGCAACGACATCGAGATCGATCATGTCGTCTGAGTTCCAACTTCCCGAGCCGGGAAGCTCCACCACAACAGGATTGAAGCCGGCCGATTTCAGTGGGCCACACACACGATCCCAGACCCAACCGCCGGCCCATGCTCCGTGGATCAGGACGATGTTCCGTGCACTCACTGCTTGACCTCGAGCTCTGCAGCCGAAAGTACCCGAGCCGCCTCACGACCTGCGGCGGCGTTGGACTTCCCCTGCCTCGACCCGGCCAATTTGGCCTTGATGTGATCGCGAACCGTAATGGGTTCGTACTCCAAGCCGGAGTCGTCCTGAAAACTCGGCAAGGTCGCAATCACCGCGTCGACGTTTCCGTCATGGAAGAAGGCCGCCGATCGCCGGCGCTTGATGGTGCCGTTCACCACCGGAGGCGCAACTCGGTGCAGCGTGGACATCCACCTGTCGTTGGTCAGTCGCGCGGTGAGATCCCCGAGGTTGACCAGTAGCGCGCCGTCGTGCGGCCAGACATCGTGCCAGCGTCGGTCGGTCCCGAGCACTTGCAAACCTTCGACCTGATCCGCCCACAGCACGGTGACCAGCCCGAAATCGGTATGTTCGCCCATCCCCTTCAACTCACCGTCCAACGTCACTGTCCCTTCGGGTAACGCGTAGTTGTTCATCCGCAGTACGTCGATGGAGTGGTCGGTGATCGACTCGAAGAATCCTGGGGTCAGCCCGAGCGCGTCTTCGAAAATGGTGGTCAGTGTGCGTGCCACCCGCTCGCCATGGGCGTAGTAATTCTCCACCCGCTCCGTGAAACCAGACACTGCGGGCCACAGGTTGATTCCGTAATCGTCCTCCGACAGTTCGAGTTCGGTGAATGATCGGGCTTCGGTTCCGACGTTGAAGGCCTCGAAAAAGTCGTTCATTCTGGTCGCGGATTCGACGCCGAGGCTCAGGCTCAGCGACTCACTCTTGGGCGGGCTGTACCCACGATTCGCGCCCTCGATTCGGTAGCCCGACTTCGTCTCCATCGGCAGCCCGAAGAAGTCGTCCATCGCTTCGGCGAGGCCGGAAGAAACAGCGGCCGGAACACCGTGGCCCCGAATCTGCATGAAACCTACAGTCCGACAAGCATGGTCGACTTCGGCAGCCACTCGCGCCTTGTCTTGGTCGGCACCACCGAGCACGTAAGGCGAGATGTCGACGACGGGCACTTCGAAGGGATCAGACTGGGACTGTGACACTGGCGTCTCCTGCAGAGCTGGTGGCGGGTTCAGATTTTGCAGTAGCATGGAGGCTCTCTCGCGATCGCCTCGCGAGTTCACCGAGTCGGGTGTGATTGAACAGCAGATTGAGCGAAAAGGCCGAGGCCGCAGCCAAGGTGATGCCGCTACCGAGGAGGATCTGAGCCGAGGAGGGGAATCGCTCGAACATCCCCTCCGCAAATTCCGGAAGAATACCGATCCCCACCGATACAGCGGCGATCGTGGTGTTGATCGGGTCGCTGAGATCGACCTTGCGCAGCGTGTTGATTCCGACCACGGCGACAGTGGAGAACAAGATGATTCCGACGCCGCCGACCACCGGATCAGGCAGGGCTGCAACCACTTCACCCATTCGCGGGATGAGGCCGAGGACGATCAGAATGGCACCGCTGGTAGCGGTCACGTACCGGCTGTACACCCGGGTCGTGGCAACGGCGCCGACATTCTGCGAGAAGACGGTGTCGACAAAGGCATTGAAGATTCCGCCCAGAACTCCCGACATCCCGTCGGCCACCAGCCCTCGTGCGAGATCTGCTTTCTTCAAAGGCTTTCCGGTGATCTCGCTGACTGCCAGCATGCTCGCCGTCGATTCTGCGAAGACGACTGCCATGACGATACTCATCGCCACCACGGCGGTGACGGGAAACTCCGGAGCGCCGAAGTGGAACGGCATCGGGAAGCCCACCCAGGCCGAGCCGCCGACGCCACTCAGATCGATCAGGCCCATCGGGATGGCGATCACGGTGCCGATCACTAGTGCCATCAGTACACCGAGCTGCGTCCACATCCCGCGGCCGAGGCAGATGAAGGCCACCGCGACCACAACGACTGCGGCAGCCAGCGCCAGATTCTTCGGGTCGGCGAACGACGGGGAGGTGGGGTCGTTTCCGACGATCAGTCCTCCTGCGACACCGATCAACGAGATGCCGATGACTGTGAGGACGACGCCGGTAACCAGGGGTGGGAAGTATCGGACGATCTTGGCGAACGGCACGGCCAAGGCAATGCCGACTACGCCACCGACCAGCATGGACCCGTACACCGCCTGCAGGCCGTACTCCTTGGCGATCAGAATCATCGGCGTCAGCCCGGCGAAGGTCGCCCCGCAGACGATCGGCAGCCGGACACCGGCGACCTTCCCGACGCCCAGGCTCTGAATGATCGTGATGATGCCTGCAACGAGCAAGTCCGCGCTGATCAGCATCGCGACTGTGCTGCGGTCCAGCCCTACGGCGGCACCGAAAACCAGCGGAACCGTGATGCAGCCGGTGTACATGATGAGGACGTGCTGAAGAGCAAAAGCAGACTGGCGGGCAAATGGGAGCCGCTGGTCGACAGGATGGATGGCCATGCGCCGATCTCCGTCCGAAGCTGGAAGTGTTTCGTGTACGGGACTATTCAGCACGTCGATAATTTCTTACCGTGGTCGAATTTGTTTCGTCTGTGTAATCAAAACTTTCACCAGAGCACTGCTATCTTCGGCACATGGACGACGACCAGAAGGCGATAGCGACCGCAATCGGGGCTGCCGTGCGGACGGCGCGAAAAGAAGCCGGACTGACGTTGCGCGAGGTTGCCGTGAAGTCGGGCTTGTCCCAGCCCTTCCTGAGCCAGACCGAAAACGGCCACGCAGTACCCAGTGTCATGAACCTTCATCGCCTCGCGCAATCGCTCGGCACCACGGCGCACGCACTCTTGGCACAGGGTGAGCGAACTCCGTCCAGCCTCGTCCGCGCCGGCGAGGGGCGAACCTTCGAACTGGCACACGATTCGGTGATTCGATTCTGCTCCACCGGCTCACGGACCATGGAACCCAACGAGATCACGGCAGCACCTCATTCCGAGGCAGGTGAGCACACCGAGCACGCCGGCGAAGAGTTCATTCATGTTCTCGAAGGATCTGTCGAGGTCGAGGTGGGACTGGACGAGCATCACGTTCTTCACGTAGGCGACACCCTCCTCTACACCTCGACCATCCCGCACCGGTGGTTCAATCGCACCGATGCGGTCGCGAGGTTCCTCATCGTGAGTTCGCCGCCCTCGTTCTAGATGCGCGGCTGAGGTTCCACACCACAACCCCCCGCTCACGGCTTACCCTGACAGCGTGACCATGTGGCCGGAACTTGCGCGCGAAATCGCCGATACCGTTCTGTTTCCCGTCGCCGACAGCGTCGACGCCGACGGAGAAATCCCCAGCAGCCATTTCGACGCGCTCGCCGCCGACGGCTTCTACGGCATCGCCGCCCTCGGTGAGGGTGGCCCCAGCAGCGAAGAACTGGTCGAGGTCCTCGAAACCTTGTGCGGCGGTTGCCTCGCGACGACGTTCACCTGGATGCAGCATCACGGCGTCGTCGGAGCCCTGGCGGCGAGTCCCAATGCACCTCTGCGCGAACAATACTGGGACGGTCTGGTTTCCGGCACGATTCGCGGTGGGGTTGCCTATGCCGGCGCCATCCCCCGCCCACCGCTCCTGTGGGCGAAGCGGGTGAACGACGGCTACGTCCTCGACGGGATCGCCCCCTTCGTCACCGGTTGGGGCATCGTCGATGTTCTCTTGGTGTCGGCGCGCGACGAGTTCGACAATTCCATCGTTCATTCCGTCGTACCGGTGGGCGAGGCCCCGGGTCTGACGATCGAGGAGCTTCCACTGATCGCGGCGCGCGGAAGCAACACCGTCCGAATCGTGTTCGACGCTTTCGAAATTCCCGATACCGACGTCTGTGCTGTCGTCAGCGACGAACAATTCCAGAGCACCCAGCTCCCCGGCTTGTGGCTCAACGGCGCGATGGCCATGGGCATCACCCGCCGCGCTGTCACCGAACTTGCGGATCTGGGAGTCGACACCGACGCGTTCGAGGAACAAGCCACCCGGGCGCGCGCCGATCTCGATGCAGCACTGCGCGACGGCGGCGACATGTCGGCCGCCCGCGCCCGAGCGTCGGAACTTGCGATACGCGCGTCGGCCGCACTCGTGGCTGCGACCGGAAGCCGCGCTCTGGTCGGCAGCAACACCCCCGAGCGGCTCATGCGTGAAGCCACCTTCACTCTTGTCGCGGCTGGTCGCCCGGAGATCAAAACGGCTCTCGTGGAACGACTCACCGGATACTGAGTACGCAAGGTTGTACTCGATTACGCTGGGATTCATGACCAGTGGAGAACCAGTACTCATCCCGGCCGGAACCGTGTTCACGGCGGAGGACCTGACGTTCTATGCCGATCGTGACTCCCGCAGTCTCGACGACGCCATCGCCGACGCCGACCTTCTTGTCAGTTGCCCACACTCGGGTTCCGCGATTCCAGCAGAACTCTCACGCTTTCTCGCACCCGAGTTCACACAGCGGCTGCAGTTCGACTTCACCGACATGTCCACCAGTCCCATCGTGCGCCGTTGGGCCGAAATCGATTCGCGCATCGTGTACGTCGAGAATCCGCACCCTCGCATGATTCGCGATCCCAACCGTGCGAAGCCCGAAAACCTGGAAGCGTCACTGCGCGAGGCCTTCGCCCGCGTCCACGAGGCCGGTGCCGGCAACAAAGCGGACCTCGCCGGTGTCGACGCAGTTCGCCCTGTCACCTTCTCGTTCTACCCCCTGCTGCTCGAGCCTACCGACGACGCGGGTTGGAAGGACCTCGCCGAGACCTTCACCGAGACAGCTGAACACGGTTTGGGCGTCTACGAGAGAACTCGCGACGCACTGATCGAAGCCATGGTGGCGAAGAGCTTCGAACTCGGTCGATCGTTCACGACCTTGTCGTTCCACGACACGATGAACCACACCACCCGGCAGGACGGCGCCGTCAATGTCGAACGGCCGGAAGCAGATCGGCTCCCCGACGTCGTCGCGCTCTCCAATCGTGGCGACCACGACGGCAATCGACGCGGCGACAATCCCGTGACGATGGATCCGGAGCTCATACGCACACTTGCGATCTCACATCGCAAGGGATTTCAGGTCGACGATCCGGATGCCGTCGCTCTCAATCAGCCGTACCTCGGCAGTTTCGAAATCATCCGAGCCGGAGCGAGATTCGCCGAATTGAGCGCCCGCGCCGCCGAAGCCGGGATCACGTTGAGCGCGGTTCAGGCCGAATTCAAACGAGAATTCCTACTGGGAGACGAACTGGCCGCCTACATCATGGAACCCGGCGTCGACTGGCCGACACCCGATGCCGAGCGGGTGGACCAACTCGCCCACGCGTGCAAGGCGAGCTGGGACCACTACCGCAACAGCTGACTCAGCGCTGTTACTCAGGGCTGACTCAGCCGCAATACTCAACCGAGCACCACTCCGAACAACGCGCCGGCCGCAATCGTCGTGACGGCCAAGATGATGGTCGGCAGGAAGAACGAGTGGTCGACGAGCTTGGAACCGAGCTTCGTGCTGCCCGAGAGGTCGAAGTTCGCAGCCGCGATCTGCGAACCGTTTGTCGGCAACAGATAGACGCCGGCAAACGCTCCGGCCCACATTCCGCTCACCAGACCGGGTGCAATCCCGGCAGCGAGACCGATCGGCACGATGGTCCTCGTAGCGGTCGACTGACTGGTCGTCAGTACACAGACCAGGAAGACACCGAGCGCGAAGATCCACGGCGCGGCGTTGACCCAGTCGCCGACGGTGCTCGTGATCAGCTCGGAATGGGCGCTGATGAACGTGTCCGTCAGCCATGCCAGACCGAACAGCGCGATGGCCGAGACCATACCGGCACGGAACACCGTCGACGACGGCACGTCGGCGACATTCGGGCGGCACACCAGCAGGATCAACGTACCCACGACGAACATCAGCATTTCGATGATCGGTGTCATCCCCATCGGAGTACCGTCGGCAGCTTCGGGACGAATCCCCTTGAACAGGCCGAAGATCACGATAGCCAGGACGCCGGCCAGGAAGATCAGTGCCGCGTTTCGTCCGGTCTTCGTCGAGACGAGTTCGGTCTTGGAAGCTGCACCAGGTCCGGCCAATTCGCCCGACTTCATCTTCGCCTGTATCTCCGGGTCGTCGTCGAGATCTTTGCCGAGTCGGTTGACCGCGATGGAGGAAAGGACGATGCCGACAACAGCAGCCGGGAAGGTGATCTTGATGATGTCGATGAGTTCGAAATCGTAGGGCGGCACGTCGGTCAGCGTGACCATTGCCGCCATTGCCGCGGACACCGGACTACACGCCAGCGCCACACCGGTCGAGACAACTGACAGCGACAGCGGTCGTGACGGCCGCACACCGTTCTTGTACGAGACGTCGTAGATGACGGGGAGCAGTGGGTAGAGGATGTTGGACGTGCCGGCACCGACCGAGAACAGGAATGACACCAACGGCGCGATCAGCGTGATCTGTTTCGGGCGAGATTCGATCAACTTGGCCGCGATGGTGACCATCCAGTCGATACCACCGGCCGCCTGCATCATCGACGACGCGAGGACGACGGACAGGACGATGAGGAGAGCGTCGACCGGCGGACTGCCGACGTCCTCTCCGAAGACGAACACGAGGACGGCAACACCTGCGCCGCCCCACAGACCGAGAGCGACACCGCTCGATCTGGTACCCATGACAATCGCCCCGAGCACTACCGCCAGCTCGAGGACAATCTTGACTGCTTCCATCAGGCACTCGCCTTCTCGATAACAAGAGAATCGCTATAACAGGGCAAATAGTATGCTCTGCACTTCGGCTGCAGGCACGAACACGCTGTCGGTGGGAAGGGGCAATATGGTGGTCGTGACCAACGTCCTCGGTAGGTTCTCGCCCGCCACACGCGAGTGGTTCGGCGGGGCTTTCAGCGCGCCGACTGCTGCGCAGCTCGGTGCCTGGGAATCCATCGCGAGTGGCTCTCACACTCTTGTCGTCGCACCCACCGGCTCCGGCAAGACATTGTCGGCGTTCCTGTGGGCGCTCGATCAACTCGCCGCCAAGGACGAAGGCGAACGCGCCACCAAAGTCCTCTACATTTCGCCGCTCAAAGCGCTGGGTGTGGACGTCGAGCGGAACCTTCGCGCGCCGCTGGTCGGCATCACGCAGACGGCGAAGCGTCTGGGCCTCACCCCGCCCGAGATCACCGTCGGTGTCCGTTCCGGCGATACGTCCCAGGCCGATCGACGCTCGTTGATCAAACGTCCTCCGGACATCCTGATCACCACGCCTGAGTCGTTGTTCCTGATGCTCACCTCCGCTGCCCGGGAAACACTGGTCGGTGTCGACACCGTGATCGTCGACGAGGTTCACGCGGTGGCGGGTACCAAGCGTGGCTCGCACCTTGCGCTCTCACTGGAACGCCTGGACGGCTTGCTCGAGCGTCCGGCGCAACGCATCGGATTGTCGGCCACTGTCCGTCCGCACGAGGAGATCGGGCGGTTCCTCGCCGGTTCGGCACCGATCCGAATCGTGGCACCGCCTGCCGCCAAGACATTCGACCTCACGGTCCGTGTTCCCGTCGAGGACATGACCGAACTGGGGATCGCGACGCCGGACGACGGCTCCGAATCTCCCACCCCGCAAGCCGGTTCGATCTGGCCCCACGTCGAGGAACAGATCGTCGACCTCGTTCTCGACCACCGATCGTCCATCGTGTTCGCCAACTCTCGCCGCCTCGCCGAACGATTGACAGCCAGGCTCAACGAGATTCATGCAGAACGCATCGGTCTGGCCGTCGAGAAAACATCTCGCCCGCCCGCGCAGATCGGGGCTCCCACCGAGGTCAACTACGGCGCAGAACCCCTCCTTGCTCGCGCCCACCACGGATCGGTCAGCAAAGACCAGCGAGCCCTCATCGAAGACGACCTCAAATCGGGTCGATTGCGATGCGTCGTCGCCACCAGCAGTCTCGAACTCGGAATCGACATGGGCGCCGTCGACTTGGTCATCCAGGTGGAGGCACCGCCTTCTGTTGCCAGCGGCCTGCAACGTGTCGGTCGCGCCGGCCACCAGGTCGGCGAGATATCGCGAGGCGTCGTCTTCCCCAAGCATCGCACCGACCTGATTCATTGCGCGGTGACCGTCGAGCGCATGGTCGAAGGCAAGATCGAAGCGATGGCCGTTCCGGCCAATCCCCTCGACATCCTCGCTCAGCAAACTGTTGCGGCCACCGCTCTCGAACCGATCGACGTCGACGACTGGTTCGAGACGGTGCGCCGAAGCGGTTCCTTTGCAACGCTTCCCCGTTCGGCGTACGAATCGACTCTGGACTTGCTGGCGGGGCGGTACCCCTCGGACGAGTTCGCCGAGTTACGTCCTCGCCTTGTCTGGGATCGTGAGTCCAACACGCTCACGGGCCGCCCGGGTTCGCAGCGTTTGGCCGTCACTTCCGGCGGCGCAATCCCCGACCGCGGCCTCTTCACCGTCTACATGGTTGGCGAGAAAGCGTCCCGCGTCGGCGAACTCGACGAGGAAATGGTCTACGAATCCCGGGTCGGCGACGTCTTCGCGCTCGGCGCCACCAGTTGGCGGATCGAGGAGATCACCTTCGATCGGGTTCTGGTCAGCCCCGCCTACGGCATGCCGGGTCGTTTGCCCTTCTGGCACGGCGACGGACTCGGTCGCCCCGCCGAACTCGGACAGGCGTTGGGGCAGTTCGTCCGCGAAACGGCTCTCGGCAACGAAGCCGACGTCGTCGAGCGTTGCCGCGTGGGCGGGCTCGATCACAACGCCACAACCAATCTGATCCAACTCGTCGGTGAGCAGAAAAATGCCACCGGGCAGGTGCCGTCGGATCGAACCCTGGTGGTTGAACGCTTCCGCGACGAACTCGGTGACTGGCGTCTGGTGCTGCATTCCCCGTACGGCCAACGGGTTCACGCACCGTGGGCCCTCGCCATCGGGGCGCGCCTGCAGGAACGATACGGCGTCGATTCCAGCCCGACGGCCTCCGACGACGGCATCATCATCCGACTCCCCGACACCGAGAACGAACCTCCCGGCGCCGAACTGTTCGCCTTCGACGTCGAGGACATCGAAGATCTGGTCACCCAAGAGGTGGGCGGCTCCGCGCTCTTCGCTTCCCGATTCCGCGAATGTGCCGCCCGCGCACTGCTTCTCCCCCGCCGCAATCCCGGAAAACGTGCACCGCTGTGGCAGCAGCGTCAGCGGTCGGCGCAACTGCTGGACGTCGCCCGCAAGTTCCCGACCTTCCCGATCCTGCTCGAGACCGTACGCGAGTGCTTGCAGGACGTTTACGACCTGCCTGCACTGAAGGAATTGTTCGGCAAGATCGAGAAAAGGCAGATTCGAATCGTCGAGGTGGAGACGGCCTCTCCGTCTCCGTTCGCCAGTGCGCTCCTGTTCAACTACGTGGGTGCGTTCATGTACGAGGGCGACAGCCCCCTCGCCGAGCGACGCGCCGCCGCTTTGTCCTTGGACTCCACGCTGTTGGCCGAACTCCTCGGCCGCGTCGAACTGCGCGAGCTCCTCGACGCCGGAGTGATCGAGCAGGCCGAACGTGAACTGCAACGGCTCGTCCCTGACCGAAAGGCCAAGGACCTCGAGGGTGTTGCCGATCTCCTCCGCATGCTCGGCCCGCTGACCACCGAAGAAGTCACCGAACGCTGTCTCGAGGACCCGGTCTCATGGCTCGAGAAGTTGGTTACGGACAAACGCGCCCTCCACGTCTCGTATGCGGGCGAGAGCTGGTGGACCGTCGTCGAAGATGCAGCGCGGCTTCGCGATGGACTCGGCGTTCCCCTACCCATCGGCGTTCCGGCCGCGTTCATCGAGCCGGTCGATCAACCACTCGACGACCTCCTGAGCCGGTACGCCCGCACCCACGGTCCCTTCACTCTCGCCGACGCGGCTGCACGCTTCGGTCTCGGAGTATCAGTCGCGCGTGACGTTCTCGGTCGGCTCGCGCTCGAAAAGCGGGTCCTGGAAGGTGAATTCCGCCCGTCTGCAACCGGGAGCGAATGGTGCGACGCCGAGGTCCTGCGTCGCTTGCGGCGTCGCTCGCTCGCCGCGGCACGGCAGGAGGTCGAGCCGGTCAGCACCGCGACCCTCGGGCGATTCCTTCCCAGTTGGCAGCACGTGGGCGGCACGCTGCGAGGAATCGACGGTGTTGCAACGGTGGTCGATCAACTTGCCGGCGTTCCGATTCCGGCGTCCGCTCTCGAATCGTTGATCCTGCCGAGCCGAGTTGCCGACTACTCTCCCGCGATGTTGGACGAACTCACGTCGACGGGTGAAGTCCTGTGGTCCGGATCGGGAGCTATCTCGGGCAAAGACGGGTGGGTAGTGCTGCACCCCGCCGACCTGGCACCGATCACGCTCAATTCGCCCGCCGACACCGACGTCTCGGAATTGCAGAAGCGCATCCTCGACCTGCTGTCCGGCGGCGGTGCCTACTTCTTCCGCCAGTTGGTCGACGCGTTGCGAACTACGGAGTCGGCTGCGGACACGGTCGACAGTGCGGTGACAACGGCACTGTGGGAGTTGGTGTGGCTCGGACACATCGGTAACGACACCGTTGCGCCGCTGCGCGCACTTCTCTCCGACACCACCAGAACAACAACCAGTCACCGATCACCTCGCCGTGTTCCGCGGGCCCGTCCGTACCGCGGAATGGCCCGCGCTTCCACGCCCGCGCGCACGGGACCGGCAACCGCCTCCGGTCGGTGGTTCCAGCTGCCAGGTATCGAACCTGACCCCACTATCCGGGCGCACGCCACGGCTGATCTGCTGCTCGAACGATACGGCGTCGTCACCCGCGGTTCGGTGATGAGCGAGAACGTGCCGGGCGGTTTCGCGTTGATCTACAAGGTACTGAGCACGTTCGAGGACAACGGGCGCGCTCGACGCGGATACTTCGTGGACACCCTGGGCGGCGCTCAATTCTCGACGCCTCCCGTGGTGGACCGCTTGCGGACGTTCGGTGATTCCATCGAGGGGCGCCACACCTCCTCGGCTGCAGTCACTCTCGCGGCGTGCGATCCGGCAAACCCGTACGGCGCGGCGCTGCCGTGGCCGGCGTCGGGGGGCGAAGAGTCACCAGGACACCGACCCGGGCGCAAAGCCGGCGCATTGGTAGTTCTGGTGGAGGGTGAGTTGGTTCTGTTCGTCGAGCGCGGCGGTCGCACGATCCTGACATTCACCGACGACGGCGGAACGTTGCGCCTGGCAGCACTGTCACTTGCTCAGAAGGTGACTTCTCGCGCCATCGACAAGTTGGTAGTGGAGAAGGTCGACGGAGAGACCATCCACGGCAACGATTTTGCTCCGGTCCTGGTCGAAGCCGGCTTCGCGGCCACCCCTCGCGGATTCCGGTTGCGGTCATGAGGATTGGGGTCATGATGATTGAGGTCATGATGATTGAGATCGTGGAAGTTGAGATCCTGAAGTGTGGGTGCGGCGACCATGCCTGAGGGCGATACCGTGTGGCGGGCCGCCAATGAACTGCGCGCTGCCCTGGCCGAGAAGGTACTCACCACCTGCGACGTCCGCGTTCCTCGTTACGCCACGGTTGATCTGTCGGGCCATCGCGTGGATTCCGTCGCCAGCCGCGGAAAACATCTCCTGATCCGAGTGGGCGATGCGTCCATTCACACGCATCTGAAGATGGAAGGTCAGTGGCAGATTTATCGCCCCGGCGAGCGCTGGCGCCGACCCGCCCATCAAGCGCGCATCATCTTGGCCACCGAAGACTCTGTAGCAGTTGGCTTTTCACTGGGAATCACCGAGATCCTCGAACTCGGGCAGGAACAGGAGGCCGTCGGACATCTCGGACCGGATCTGCTCGGGACCGATTGGGACAGTTCCGTGGCCGCCCGAAATCTACGGGCCGCCGACTCCGTACCGATCGGAATCGCGCTCCTGGATCAGCGGGTGATGGCCGGACTGGGCAACGTGTACCGAAACGAGATCTGCTTCCTACGAGGTATTCACCCGAAAACGCCGACACATCTCGCGGGGAATCTCGACGCGATAGTGGATCTGTCTTTTCGCACCATCAACGTCAACAAGTCACGTCGCATCCGGGTCACCACCGGCGACACCCGCCCCGGTAGGCAGACATGGGTGTACGGCAGACGCGGAAAACCATGCCGCCGTTGCGGAACTCGCATCAGAGAAGACACCCTCGGACCGGATCAGCTCACCGAGCGAAATATCTTCTTCTGCCCGGCCTGCCAGCCCTTCACGCCTGGTTAGCGTTGATCAGCAGCCTGACGCAGTGGCGGACAAATCGATCACGGTCCACGACGATCGTGCCGTCCAGATAACCGATGAACAGTGTGAACAACGCCCCGACCAGTCCGACTGCCACCAGTTGCTTGTCCACGGGATCAGCGATCTCGGACAACTGGTCGTACACCAGGTCGACGAACGCCGGCATCGATTCGATACCGCGGCCGCTCAGAACGGGTTCCGAGAGCGGGGCGATCAGGAGCACTCTCCCCATCGCCGGATCGTCGACCATCAGCTTGACGAAAGCGTCGACCGCAGCGGTGGCGACGGCCTCGGATGTCGTCTCCGACTCCACTGCCGACGCAAGCGCCGACTGCGCGCGCTCGGCGACAAACGTGTGGACCGCGACAACGTACTGATCGCGATCGGTGAAGCTTTCGTAGAAGTACCGCTCGGTCAGACCGGCAGCCTTGCAGACCGCACGCACGTTGACGGCCGGACCGTCGACCGCACCGAGCAGTGTCACTCCGACGTCGAACAACGTCGCCTTTCGAGTGGCCCTGCGTTCTTCGATGCTCACAACTTCCCCACTTCGCCGACACTTGATCTTCAATGCACCCGGTATTCGATCCTTGACTACCGCTGTTGTCGATCCTAATCTGACAACATGCGTAGTCAACTTGACGACAGCAGCACCCCGGTTCCCCTCGGTCCGGATTCCCTGACGTGGAAGTATTTCGGCGACTGGCGCGGGATGCTGCAAGGCGTCTGGGCCGGTTCGATGCAGAACATGCACCCCGGCCTCGGCGCCGGAGTCGAGGAGCATTCACAATTCTTCGACGAGCGGTGGGAACGGCTGTACCGCTCGCTGTATCCCATTGCAGGCGTGGTCTTCGACGGCGATCGCGCGCAGCAGACAGCCGAAGAAGTCCGCGGCTATCACACACGAATCAAGGGCGTCGACAAGTTGGGGCGTCGGTATCACGCACTCGATCCCGATACTTTCTACTGGGCGCACGCAACGTTCTTCATGGGCACCATCGTCACTGCCGAGAACTTCTCCGGTGGCTTGACCGAGGCCCAGAAACGTCAGCTCTTCACCGAGCACATTCAGTGGTACCGCCTGTACGGGATGAGCATGCGCCCTGTTCCCGAGACCTGGGAAGCATTTCAGGAGTACTGGGACCACATGTGCCGCAACGTACTCGAAGACAACAAGGCGACCCGCGACGTCCTCGACCTGTCGGGACTCGGCAAGCCCCCGTACATGACGTGGCTACCCGATCCGTTGTGGCGGCTCGCCCGAATCCCCCTCGCCCGCGGATTCGTGTGGCTGACGGTCGGAATGTACGACCAACCGGTTCGAGACCTACTCGGCTACTCGTGGACCAGTCGCGATCAGAAAATTCACAACGCTGTCGGCCGCACCGTCAACGCCGTCTTCCGTCTGGTGCCGTGGCGATACCGGTATCAGCCACGTGCTCGCGCGGGATGGGATCGAGCTGACGGCCGAATCCCCGCCGATGCACCACTGGTCCACACACCGGCGCGCAACCTGCCCCCGCTCGAGCAGCGAGATAACCCGATGCACTACAGCCCCAGGGTCTGATCTGCCATGCTCTGAACATGGAGTGGGACCTGCGAACCCTGCTGAACCGTCCGATCACGTCTCACGGTGCGCCGCTGGGACAAGAACGTGTGGCGGCGAGGACCACCGCGTACATCTACGGCAACATTCTTGTCCTCGCCGCACTCATACCGGTGACGAAATCTCAGGAATCGCTCGGCGCCGCGATTGTGGTCGGCACGGCATTGTCGACATACATCGCCCACACATTTGCCGAGGGAGTCGGCGAGAGCATTCGCAACGATCGCCGACTGACGACCGCGGAGAGAATCGACTCGCTTCGCGATTCCGTCCCGATCCTCACCTCTGCGGTTGTTCCTGTCGTCATTCTCGCGACGGCGTGGTTCAACTTCCTGGAACCACGGACGGCGCAGTTGATCGCGGAAATCGTCTTGATCCTGCGGATCGGTTCCACCAGTTACGTGATCAGCCGACTGCACGGCGAGAAAGTCAGTACGAACACCCATCTGGCAGCCTTCGGCCTCGCTGCCGTCGCCACCCTCATAGTCGGCTTGAAGATAGTGCTCACTCATTGACGAGTCCCCCGATCGCGAATCCCCAGGCCTGAAGGGGTACTGCCGTTACCCGGCTGAGCAGTCACTCCCGCCGAACCCCCGGCCGCCGCTACCGTGGACGACATGAGCATCCCGAGTCTGAAACTGAACAACGGCGTCGACATCCCCGCGCTTGGCTTCGGCGTGTACCAGACGCCGCCGGACGAAACACTCGCCGCCGTCGAGTCCGCGCTGTCGACGGGTTATCGCCATATCGACACTGCCGCGGCCTACGGCAACGAGAAGGGCGTCGGTGAGGCGATCCGGCGATCCGGACTCGATCGCGCGGACATCTTCGTCGAGTCGAAGGTCTGGATCACCGACTACGGATACGACGAGACTCTGCATGCCTTCGACAAGAGCGCAGGCAAACTCGGTGTCGAACAACTCGACCTCCTGATCCTCCATCAGGCGTTGCCGAGCGAGTTCGAGCGCACGATCGACGCGTACAGGGCATTGGAAACGCTTCTGGCCGACGGCAAGGTCCGCGCCATCGGAGTCAGTAACTTCATGCCGGATCACCTCACCCGACTCCTGGACGCAACGTCCGTGGTGCCGGCGGTCAACCAGATCGAGGTTCATCCGTACTTCAGGCAGTCGACTTTGCTCGAGGCCGACGCCGATCACGGGATTCTGTCTCAGGCATGGTCACCGATCGGCGGAATCACGTTCTACCGCGACGGCTCCCACGGCTCGACCCTCGAGGACGCCACCATCGGCGCCATCGCGACCGCTCACGGCAAGTCGCCTGCACAGGTGATGCTACGCTGGCACCTCCAGCAGGGCCGCCAGGTGATCCCCAAGTCGGTGACTCCCTCGCGGATCGCGGAGAACTTCGACGTGTTCGACTTCGAACTCACCGCCGAAGAACTCTCCGCAATCGACGCACTCGACACCGGAGTTCGCGGCGGTCCCGAACCCGAGGTCATCACCCGCGAGAAGTTCGGAATCGAGATTCCCGAAGCCTGAACCCGGCAGCTTGAACAACACAGCAGCCCCAGTGATCTAGCTGGCGCTCCACCCGCCGTCGATGGTGTACGAAGCCCCCGTCACCATCGACGCCTCGGTCGATGCCAGCCACCCCACCAGCGATGCCACTTCTGCGGGCTCGACCATCCGTTTGATCGCGCTCTCGGTGAGCATCACCTTCTCGACAACCTCGGATTCACTGATTCCGTGAACCTTTGCCTGGTCGGAGATCTGGGATCGCACGAGTGGTGTCAGGACGTAGCCCGGATTGACACAGTTACTGGTGACACCGTGTGGGGCACCTTCGAGCGCAACAACTTTCGACAGGCCTTCGAGTCCGTGCTTTGCCGTGACGTACGCACTCTTGAATGCCGAAGCGCGGAGCCCGTGGACCGAGGAAATGTTGACGATGCGCCCGAATCCTTTGCGGTACATGTACGGCAGGGCCGCTCTGACCAGGAGGAACGGCGCTTCGACCATGAGGCGTTGAATCTTCCGGAAGTCCTCGACGTCGAAATCCTCGATGGGACTGACCCGTTGAATGCCGGCGTTGTTGACAAGTATGTCCGTCTCGAGTGCCAGATCCACGAGTTGGTCGGTGTCGAGGAGATCGACGGCCCACGCAGTGCCGTCGATCTCGTCGGCCAGCGCCTTCGCGGCGACGTCGTCGAGATCAGCGACGGTGACGTGGGCGCCGCGGGCGGCAAGGAGTCGAGCACACGCCTCGCCGATACCGCTGGCACCACCGGTGACCAGTGCCGTTTTGCCGGAGAGCGTCATGCGGAAACACCGGCCCGCTCGTCGGCGAGCACTCGTGCGTCGGCGGCATCGACGGACTCGAGCGAGATTCCCTTGGTCTCCCGCGCGAAAACGACTGCGACGATGGTGACCAGGGATGCCAACAGGAGATAGATCGCGATGGGGACCGAGGAGTCGAACTTGCTCAGCAGTCCGGTCGCGATGATCGGAGCCAGTGAACCTGCCACGATCGACGTGACCTGATATCCCAGGGAGACACCGGAATAGCGCATCCGGGTCGGGAACATCTCGGCCATGATCGCGGGTTGGCCGGCGTACATGAACGCGTGGAACACAAGCCCGATGATGATTGCCGACAAGATGACTGCATTGTGCCCGCTGTTCATCATCGGAAAGGCGAAGAATCCCCATGTTCCGGCGGTGACGGCGCCGATCATGTACACCGGGCGTCGACCGATCGTGTCGGACAGTTTGCCCACCAACGGAATCACTGCGAAGTGCACGGCATGTGCCATCAGCATCCACCAGAGGATGTGCGCCGTGTCCGCATGAACGACGACCTTGAGGTAGGTGATCGAGAAGGTCACCACGAGGTAGTACATGACGTTTTCGGCGAAACGCAGGCCCATCGCGGTCAACACTCCGCGCGGGTAACGCTTGACCACCTCGAAAACGCTGTACGAGGTTGCCTTGACCAGTTCTGCTTCCTTCTGCGCCGCAATGAAAATGGGAGCGTCGGTGACCTTGGTCCGAACGTAGTACCCGACCAGAACGATCACCGCGGAGAGCCAGAAGGCAACGCGCCAGCCCCAACTCATGAAGGATTCGTCCGAGAGCGTCGACGTCAGGATCAACAGCACGACAGTGGCCACCAGGTTGCCCATCGGTACGCCGGCCTGAGGCCAGGACGACCAGAACCCGCGAGATCGATTCGGGCTGTGCTCGGCGACAAGGAGTACCGCCCCTCCCCATTCGCCGCCGACAGCAAATCCTTGGATGAAGCGCAGCGTGACCAGCAGTGCCGGCGCCCAGTAGCCGATCTGACCGTAGGTCGGTAGGCAGCCCATCAAGAACGTTGCGGCGCCGACCAGCAGCAAACTGAACTGCAACAACTGCTTCCGGCCGAACTTGTCTCCGAAATATCCGAAGACGATTCCGCCGAGTGGCCGGGCGGCGAATCCGACGGCGTAGGTGATGAAAGCCGCGATGATCGCATCCAGCTCGTTGCCGCCGCCAGGAAAGAAGACTTTGCTGAAGACCAGAGTGGCCGCCGTGCCGTACAGAAAGAACTCGTACCACTCGACCACGGTGCCCGCCATCGAGGCGCCGACCACCTTCTTCAGCCCCGATGGTGGGGCTTGGCTCTCGGGTTTCGGCATGTTGTCGACACTCATCGTGGACTCCCTCGTCTTCAGTTCGCGATTCGCCTGCTCTTCACGATCAGGAATGTGACCGCTCGCACATTTTTTGTGACTCGATGAGTATCGGTGCAGATTCTTGGCACGACAATGACAAATCTCGCACCATACAGGTGCAAAAATGCAGATATGACACTCGGACTGAGCCCGGACGACCTACTGGTGCTTCTCGCGGTCGGTCGCACCGGCCGCTTCAACACCGCCGCCGACGACCTGGGCCTCAACCACACCACCATTTCGCGCCGCATCGCCTCGCTCGAGAAGAGCCTCGGCGGCCGTGTACTGGTCCGCTCGTCCGGCGGCTGGGAGTTGACCGACCTGGGCAGACAAGCCCTCAGCGCGGCCGAGCGCATCGAGGCCGCGGTGAACGAACTGGCACTCGACTCCACCGGTCAGCAGCAACTCGACGGCGTCGTGCGGGTCTCGGCCACCGACGGCTTCAGCGCATACATCGCGGCCCCCGCCGGCGCAGCGGTTCGCAGACGCCATCCTCGCGTGAGCGTGGAGATAGTCGTCGCGACCAGAAAGGCGTCGCAGATACGCTCGGGGCTCGACATCGAGGTTGTTGTCGGCAAACCTCAAGTTCACCGCGCCGAGGCCGTCCATCTGGCCGACTACGCGCTGGGTTTGTACGCCTCCCGAGAGTATCTACGTCAGAATGCAGTGCCCGAAAGTGCCGAAGAGCTGGCCGAACACTCGCTCGTGTATTTCATCGACTCGATGCTGCAGGTCGACGAACTCGATCTGGCCCGCAAGCTCACGGTTTCCATGCGCGAGGCCGTCACGTCCACCAACGTGTTCGTCCACATCGAGGCAACGCGCGCGGGTGCCGGCATCGGCCTGCTCCCCTGCTTCATGGCCGAGCAGCACGACGATCTGATTCGCGTGCTGCCGACTCACATCGAAGTCAGACTTTCGTACTGGTTGGTGGCTCGTTCTGAATCCTTGCGCCGACCGGAAGTCGCAGCGGTGGTGACGGCACTTCGAGAGACGGTGGATCGCAAGCGATCTCAACTCCTCGGCTCTCCCGGGGCGAACGAAGCGCTCAGTCCAGAGTCGAACGATGCTGGACGATGACCTTGCGCGCCAACTCGGCGATCTTGACATTCATGTTCTGCGAGGTTCGCACCAGAATGTCGAAGGCCTCGTCGTCGGACACCCGATGCAATGCCATCAGCAGACCGACGGCCTGACCGATTTCGCGACTGCTCGCCAGACCTCGCCGCAGCGAGTCGGCATCCTCTCCTCGGTTCAGCGCGGTGACGGCCACAGATGCAAACGATGCCAACATGATCGCGTGGTCGGCAACAGTTTCCGTGAATGCTCCCGGAGTGTCGGAGAAGAGGTTGAGGGCACCGAACTTCTGACGATCGACCATCAGTCGGAACCCCATCGAGCCACGAATGGGTGTCTCTGCCACTACTTTCCGAGCGAACTCGGGCCACTGATTCGGAGTGCGAAGATCTGACTCGAGCTGCGGCGCCTCCGTGTCGAGGGCGTCGATGCACGGCCCCTCGCCAGTCGCACGTTCGAGATCGTCTGCATGCTCGGCGATCTCGTCGCTTGCCGCTACCGTGACGTTGGTGTTTCCCCGTCGCAGCATCAGGCTTGCGTGATCGCAACCGGGAATCAACTCGACAGCCGCCGAACAGATCGCGGAGTACACCTCGGCGCTGTCTGCGGCGGAGTAGAGGATCTCCGCCAACGCCGCGAACACTGCCGTGGGTTCTGTCAGTGCTTGGTCGCGCTCAGCCATCTCCATACACCTCGGGGTCTACCGTTCATCGAATTCTTCACCGAACGGTACAAACCTTACTTACTCGAGCGGATGGGGTCGCCGCCGCTCGCCGATTCCCGCCCGTCCGTCCCCTGAAAAGCTTCCGTGGCCGCGCGGTGATGCAGAGCCGTGACGGTGGTGATCTGCTTGGACACCAGGTCGTTGAGCTCGCGGTACTGCTCCTCCGTCTCCCCGGCCGGAATGTCTCTCAGGACCTCCCACATCGCACTCTTGCCGCACAGAGCGGTCCGCATGATCTCGAGAGTTGCCAGCTTCACGAGACGGTTGCGCCAGATGGCGTCGACATGGACGAGGCGCCTGATCCGATTGACCGTCGCGTCGATCTTGGAGTACCGCGGCAGAGATATGCCCTGGGTGTCCTCGATCAGTTGCAGCAGCTGCTCGATCTCGTACTCGAGCTCACCCGGCAACGAGTCCAGCTCACCGTCGGCCCAAGCGCCGTACGAGTCCGAGAGTGACCGCGAGAGTTGCAGCCCTACCATCGCTCCGCACAGGTGAGTGACCAGATAAGCAGTGGCTATGTGTTCCTCAGCAGATCTCGACCGACTACCGAACATTGGGATCCTCCTGGGCGACGCTCGACCGGTCTGTGCTGACACGGGTGGTGATTCGACATCCGCCTACCCGCGACAGACCGAGAACAAACGACGGGCGACTCAGACCCGATCCGGCACCACGACGACGGGTTCGAGGATCTCGGCCCGAGACTCCGGCGCTGCGGCGCGCAAGGCGTCGGCCGACTCGTCGTCCGGCTGGGTCTGCGACTCGATCTCCGCTTCGACGCGCGCTCGGTACGTGTCGACCTCGCGCTCGACGGTGGCGGCATCCCAACCGAGAATCGGGGCAACCAATCCGGCAACCTGTTGCGCACAGTTGACACCACGATGCGGGTACTCGATTGCGATGCGCATGCGGCGAGCCAGGATGTCGTCGAGGTGCAATGCACCCTCGGCCGCGGCGGCGTACACAGCCTCGACCTGAAGGTAATCGGGGGCATCTGTGATGGGCTGCAACAACTCCGGCGTCTGTCGGCCGAGTTCGAGGACCTCCGTGATGAGTGAACCGTAGCGGTCGAGCAAGTGCTTGACGCGATACGGATGCAAGCCGTACTGCTCGCCCAGTTGCACAGTCTGATTGATCAACGCGAAGTATCCGTCGGCGCCGACGAGCGGCACCTTCTCCGTGATCGACGATGCCACTCGCGCCGGAATGTCTTCTGCTGCGACGTCGACGGCGTCTTCCGCCATGACCCGATACGTCGTGTACTTTCCACCGGCGATGGCGACCAGGCCTGGAGCCACACGGGCAACGGCGTGCTCGCGCGAGAGCTTCGACGTCTCGTCGCTCTCACCGGCAAGCAGCGGACGCAGGCCTGCGTAGACACCGTCGATGTCGGCGTGCGTCAGCGGCGTGACCAGAACGGAGTTCACGTGGCCGAGGATGTAGTCGATATCTGCTTTGGTTGCCGCTGGGTGAGCGAGATCCAAGTTCCAGTCGGTGTCCGTGGTGCCGATGATCCAGTGACTGCCCCACGGAATGACGAACAGCACCGATTTCTCGGTACGCAGGATGATGGCGGCTTCACTGACGATGCGATCGCGCGGGACGACGATGTGTACGCCCTTCGACGCTCGCACCCGGAACCGTCCGCGCTGACGTGAGAGGGCCTGGATTTCGTCCGTCCAGACACCGGTTGCATTGATGACGACGTGACCCTTGACCTCCGCGGTACGGCCGTCTTCGCAGTCGCGAACACGAACTCCCGAGACCCGGTCCGCTTCACGCAGAAATCCCACGACCTGCGTCGACGTTCGGACGACCGCGCCGTAGTGGGCGGCGGTCCGTGCAACGGTCATGGTGTGCCGAGCGTCGTCGACGACGGTGTCGTAGTACTGGATGCCACCGGTCAGTGAACTGCGCTTGAGGCTCGGCGACATGCGCAGTGCGCCCGCCCGCGTCAAGTGCTTCTGGGAGGGGACCGACTTGGCGCCGCCCATTCGGTCGTAGAGGAAGATTCCCGCGGCCATGTACGGGCGCTCCCACACGCGGTGAGCCAGAGGGAACAGGAACTTCAGCGGCTTGACCAGGTGCGGAGCGAGCGTGGTCAGCGAGAGCTCGCGCTCACGCAATGCTTCACGAACGAGGCCGAATTCGAGTTGCTCGAGATAGCGGAGACCGCCGTGGAACATCTTCGACGAGCGACTGGACGTACCGGATGCGTAGTCACGGGCCTCGACCAACGCAACCTTCAGCCCGCGGGTGGCCGCATCGAGGGCCGCTCCGACACCGACGACACCACCGCCCACCACGACGACGTCGAATTGCTCGGTCTGAAGTTGTTCCCAAGCAGCTTCGCGCTGCTGCGGGCCGAGAAACTGCGCACCTTGCTGCTTACTCAACCCGGTCTCCTGTAAGTCGACGACGAATCCGTTTACAGGCTAGTAGCTTGATCCACATACTGCGACAGCGCACGGATTACTGCGAACACGCCCGAACCTAGGAGCACAGTGAATCAATACATCGCCGCCATCGACCAAGGCACGACGTCGAGCCGCTGCATGATCTTCGATCACGACGGCGCCGTGGTGAGCGTTGCGCAGAAAGAACACGAGCAGATTTTCCCGCGAGCAGGTTGGGTCGAGCACGATCCGGCGGCGCTGTGGATCAACACTCGGGAGGTGGTGGCCGGCGCTCTCGCGAAGGTCGATCTCACGCGGGCCGACATCGCTGCCGTCGGAATCACGAATCAGCGTGAGACGACCGTCGTTTGGGAGCGTTCGACGGGTGAGCCGATCTACAACGCGATCGTGTGGCAGGACACGCGCACGGATCAACTGTGTGTCGAACTGGGCGGCGACGAGGGTCCGGACAAGTATCGAGACAAGACCGGACTACCACTCTCGACCTACTTCGCCGGGCCGAAGATCCGCTGGATTCTCGACAACGTCGACGGTGCGAAAGCAAAAGCGGAGGCCGGCGAATTGTGCTTCGGCACTGTCGACACGTGGATCGTGTGGAACCTGACCGAGGGCGTCCACGTGACAGATGTCACCAATGCGTCACGCACGATGCTGATGGATCTCGAGACCCTCCAGTGGGACGAATCGATCTGTGCGGACTTCGGAATCCCGATGTCGATGCTCCCGGAAATCCGTAGTTCCTCAGAGGTCTACGGCACAGGACGTCCACGCGGCAATCTCGCCGGTGTGCCGGTCGCCGGAATCCTCGGTGACCAGCAGGCAGCCACATTCGGCCAGGCCTGCCTCTCCGAGGGTGAAGCCAAGAACACCTACGGCACCGGCAATTTCATGCTTCTCAATACGGGCACGAAGCCGGTGCACAGCAAGCACGGACTACTGACGACCGTCTGCTACAAACTCGGCGAAGCCCCAGCCGTGTACGCACTCGAAGGTTCCGTCGCCGTGACGGGTTCCTTGGTCCAGTGGCTTCGAGACAATCTCGGAATCATTCAGAACGCCAAGGACATCGAGCCGCTCGCCGCAAGTGTCGACGACAACGGCGGCGCCTACTTCGTGCCCGCGTTCTCCGGGCTGTTCGCACCTCGGTGGCGACCGGATGCCCGGGGTGTCATCGTCGGTCTGACGCGGTTCGTCAACAAGGGACACCTGGCCCGCGCAGCGCTCGAGGCGACGGCATACCAGACCCGCGAGGTCATCGACGCCATGCGAGCGGATTCGGGAGTCGAACTGTCCGCACTGAAGGTCGACGGCGGCATGGTGGTCAACGAAACCCTGATGCAGTTCCAGTCGGACATCCTCGGAGTTCCCGTCATCCGCCCGGTGGTCAACGAAACGACAGCTCTCGGTGCTGCATACGCAGCGGGCCTCGCCATCGGTTATTGGGCCGACACCGAAGACATCCGCAACAACTGGGCCGTCGGCCAAACCTGGGAACCGGCGATGGACGAGTCCGAAAGGTCACGGCTGTACGCGGAGTGGAACAAGGCCGTCGAGCGGACGTACAACTGGTCCGAGTAATCACCCCGATCCTTCCATACCGGAAGAGCTGATCATGGTCGCCTATTGATACTCCTGAGGTATCAATAGGCGACCAAGTTGGTATTGGACGTGACCTACACCACTCTGCGAATCTCATTCAGGCACGCCACGTTTCGGCGCCACGAATGTTGCAGAGAAAGGTCGCCACGCATGAGTTCACCCACTCGCAGTTCCGAGGAGATCAACGCCAAGGCGCGAAGAGCCGGTATCGCTTCGTTCATCGGAACCACTATCGAGTGGTACGACTTCTACATCTACGGCACTGCCGCTGCCCTGGTATTCGGCGACATCTTCTTCTCCGACACTCTCCCGAACGGAGTCGGAACTCTCCTCGCCTTCATCACACTCTGGGCAGGCTTCCTCGCCAGGCCGATCGGCGGGATCATCTTCGGTCACCTCGGCGACCGGATCGGACGCAAGAACACTCTCGTCATCACCTTGATGATGATGGGTGTCGCCACGGTAGGCATCGGACTCCTCCCCACCTACGCACAGGTCGGGATCTGGGCGCCGATCGGTCTGGTCACCCTTCGCGTCATCCAAGGAGTCGCGGTCGGTGGCGAGTGGGGCGGCGCAGTGCTCATTGCCAGCGAGAATGCACCGAAGGGCAAGAGCATCCTCTACTCCGCGTTCGCCCAACAGGGCTCACCCGCCGGAAATCTGTTGGCCACCATCGCGTTCTTCCTTCTGTCCTCGATGCCGACGCCGTCGTTCCTCCTGTACGGATGGCGCATCCCGTTCATCATCTCGGCGGTGCTGGTCATTCTCGGGATGATCATTCGCCTCAAACTCGAAGAGTCGGACGAGATGAAGGCCGTTCTCGCACGCAAGAAGGTCGTCAAGCTTCCGCTCGCCGAAGTCTTGCGCAAGCACTGGGTACTGGTTCTCCTCGGCGCCGGCGCACTCCCCCTCGCCCAGGTCACCTATTTCAAGAACACCTTCGCATTGTCCTGGGCTACAAAAGAACTCGGATACGATCGAGGAACCTTCCTGGCCGCCATCGCGATCGCGCTCGTCGTGCAGTTCATCGTCCAACCTTTCGGTGCCGTCCTGGTCTCCAAGATCGACATGCGAAAAGCCATGTGCCTGATGGTGATACCGGAGTTCGTCCTCATGCCCGCCATGTTCTTCGCGATCCGAACCGGGAACTTCACCATCGCAGTCGTCGCGATGTGTCTGGCCACGATCCCGCACTCGATGTTCTACGGCGCCATCGCCGGCGTTCTCGCTCGGGCCTTCCCCGCCAACATCCGTTACACCGGTCTGTCGACGGCGTACCAATTGTGTTCCCTTGTCGTCGGCGGCGGAACTCCCGTACTGGCGCAGTGGATGCTCAACACGTCAGGCAATATCGTCGGGGTCGCGATCGTATCCGGGCTGTACGCCCTTGTCTCGCTGATCTGCACCCTGCTCCTGCTCCGACGTACCGGCTACAACGCGGGCGAACTCTCGACGGCCGAACAAGCGGACTACGACGAACTCGAACTCGAAAACACTCTTGTCGATATTGCGAACTCGCCGAAGTCCGAAGCGGGTGAGATTCCTACCGGTCGGGCAACCGTCTAGGCCAGGGACGGCAGCGCCTGCTCGGACAATTTCAACACTTCGAGAAGAGCAGGTCTGTCGTCTCCCTCTCGCCAGGCGATACGCAGTTGAAGAGGAGGAGGTGGGTCCATGACCGGAACAAAGACAACATCAGGATTCACGATGCTCTGGGCCACCGAGGAAATGGTCAACGAGCATCCGATTTCCGCGGACACCAGCGCGATCAACGACATCGAATCCGGTGCCGTCTGCACGATGCGAGCCAGGAACCCTGCGTTCTTCGAGGCAGTGAGCAGAGACTCCCGCAGAATCGAACCTGGCTCCGCCGGAAGCGTCACCCAATTCTCGGACTCCAATTCGATCAACCGAACCGAGTCCCTCGACGCCAACGGGTGGTCTTTGGACATGGCCACCAGAAAGTTCTCCTCGGCGATCAATCTCGACGTGATCCCGAGCGGCGGTACGGTCCACCGCACCATCCCGATGTCGAGTCGTCGATCGAGCAGCATCAACAACGCCTCGTTCGCGAAAGCAGAACTGTCGAGCACGAATTCGATACCGGGATTGGTCTTTCTCACCAATTTCGCCCACCGCCCGACGAGCAGATGCGAAGAAGTCCCCGCGAAACCCAGGCGAACGCGACCTGTCGTTCCCTTGCCTGCCGCAGACACCGCGATCTCGGCCATCCGGCACGCGTCCAGAATCTCGCGCGCCGGAAGCAGCAGCGCTTCACCGGCAGCAGTGAGCCGCACAGTTCGAGTGCTCCGATCGAACAACGGCGAACCGAGCTGTTTCTCGAATTGCCTGATCGTTCGACTCAGCGGCGGTTGCGCAATCCGAAGCCGCTGCGCCGCACGGCCGAAATGTAGCTCCTCAGCCACCGCGAGAAATGCGTTGATCTGATGAATTTCCACCCGACATTGTTGCGCCACACCGGCCGAACATGTCAAGTTCCGAAACCGACCGAGTGCGCGAAAGAACAAGAAGAGGTACACACGTGGACAAGACCCTCTCGATGAAAGAGGCCGTCGGCCGATACGTCGAAGACGGGATGACCGTTGCGCTGGAGGGATTTTCGCATCTCATTCCTTTTGCCGCGGCACACGAGATCATCCGGCAGGGCAGAAAGGACCTCACCCTCTGCCGGATGACGCCGGACATCGTTTCCGATCAACTCGTCGCCGCCGGCTGCGTCCGAAAGCTGGTTGCCTCGTTCTTCGCCAGTGGCTCCGCAGGTTCTCTGTACGAGTTACGCAGACGCATCGAGAACCAGGACCCGCTCCCCCTCGAAGTCGAGGAATACAGCCATTACGGCATGGTGTGCCGGTATCAGGCGGGAGCGGCCAGACTTCCCTTCTTCCCGCTGCGGTCGTACGCCGGTAGTGATCTACCCGCACTCAACCCACAACTGAGACTCGTCGAGGATCCGTACGGAGGCGGGAGCGTCTACGTTGTGCCGCCGTTGAATCCGGATGTGACGATCATCGGCGCACAGCGAGCGGACACGTCCGGGAACGCACAGATCTGGGGCATCGCCGGGGTGCAGCAAGAAGCCGTTTACGCCGCGAAGAAGGCGATCGTCGTTGTGGAAGAGCTTGTCGACGACGAGGTCATCAGGTCAGATCCGAGCCGAACTCTGATTCCCTCGCACGCCGTCGACGCGGTTGTCGTCTGCCCGCGCGGCGCGCACCCGTCGTACGCACAGGGATACTACGACCGCGATTGCGGCTTCTACCGACGCTGGACCGAGATTTCCAAAGACCCTTCGTTGCTGAGAAATTGGCTCGACGAATGGGTGTACACACTCGGCGATCACGACGAATATCTCGCCAAGCTCGGAGCCGACTACTGGTCGGATCTCGAGGTCGGATCAAAACTCTCCACACCTGTCGACTACGGGAGCAGACTGTGACCACCACGATTGTCAGCGGTAACACCACCTCCACCGAAACGATCGTCGCCGTCGCGGCACGCGAGTTGGCAGGTAAGCGCCGGGTCTTCGCCGGAGTCGGGCTCCCCACGCTCGCAGTCGATCTCGCGCGCCACACGTCGAATCCGGACGTAGAACTGATCTACGAATCCGGAGTGTGCGGCGCGCATCCGTCGGCGATGGCCGAAGGTATCGCCGACTCCGTCGTGGTCTCCGGCGCCGAATCCGTGCTCAGTATGGCCGCACTCTTCGGTTATGTCCTGCAAGGTGGCAACGTCGACGTCGGTTTTCTCGGGGCGGCTCAAATCGATCGAACGGGAAGCCTGAACACAAGTTTCATCGGTGACTGGAAGAACCCGACGGTCAGACTGCCCGGAGCAGGCGGGGCCGTCGAGATCATCGCGAACGCGGCCGAGATCTTCGTCGTGATGCGTCGCCACGACCTCAGTTCCTTTCCGGCCGAGCTCGACTTCTGCACCTCACCCAGCCCCGCCCGCGCCCACGCCAGCGGAAAGGGCATCATGCCGGCAGGTGCAGGAGTGACAAAGGTGTTCACCAACCTCGGTGTCCTGACACACCAGGGCCCCGGCGGCGAGTTGGAGCTGACCAGTGTCCACGAAGGCATCTCGGTCGATCAGGTGCGAGAGGCGACGGGATGGGATCTGGCCGTCGCCGACCACGTCACCGTCACCACCCCACCGTCCGGTACGGAGATCGATCTGCTCCGCAACACTATCGACAAAGTCAGGCTGTACCTGCGGTGACACTGTCCCGGAGCCTGCCGACGGCGTCGACCAGCACCGCTTCGGGATACGTCGCGAAACACAGTCGAGCGCTTCGACCAAGGTCCGCTTCGACCGCGAAGGCCGAACCTGGGACAAATGCCACGCCATGCGCGAGCGCGGCACCCAGGAGTTCGGTGGTGTCGACGTCGTCGAGGAAATCCATCCAACAGAACATCCCGCCGCGGACCTCGGAAAAGCGTGCACGCCCACTCAATTCCGTCTCGGCGGCCGTGACCAACGCCTTCGCCCTCGCGCCGTACCCCGCTCGAAGCACGTCGAGATGCGCGTCGAACCATTCGACGTCGGAGAAGAGGTCTGCGGCGATCTGCTGGGTGAGCGAAGACCCGCACAGGTCAGCGCCTTGCTTGATCAGTTCGACCGCCTCGCAGACCTTTCGGTCGCCGTGCAGCCAGCCGACGCGCAGCGCCGGTGCCAACACTTTGGAAGCACTGGACAGCCGAATCACACTGTCCGACAACGCCGCCAGCGGTGCTGGCGGTTTCTCGCCGAAGTACAGTTCGCCGTACGGGTCGTCCTCGAGCACCCAGAACCCGTATCGGTCCGCCAGTGCCGCCAAGTGCGCTCGCCGCTGCGCCGAAAGCACCGCGCCGCGCGGGTTGTGGAAATTGCTCACGGTGTGAACAACTTTGGGCCGAAGACCGGCGGCGAGTTCCGTCTCGAGCGCGTCGGTATCCATTCCGTCCTCGTCCAGCTGGACCGGAACGAGACGGGCCTGCGCCGTTCGAAAGACCTGCAGCGCACCGGTATATGCCGGTTCCTCCACGACCACGACGTCACCGGCGTCGAGGAGGACCTGCGCGAGCAAGCTCAAACCTTGCTGAGAACCGTGGGTGATCACGACTTCGGACACGTCGAGTGTCCGCCCGATCTTGGATGATTCGCGCTCGGCGATCACCTCACGGAGGCGCAGCAGGCCGGAGGTCTCGCCGTACTGAACGGACGAGGGGTCACCGAGTGCGTCGTGGGCTGCCTTCGAGATTCGCTCCCGCGGAATGAAATCGGGATCGGGCAGTCCGCCGGCCAAGCTGATGACGTCAGGCCGGGCAGTCAGGGTGAGCAGATCGCGAATTGCAGAACTACGGAGTCCGTCCATGCGAGCGGACAGCGCGGCGTGTGTCATATGAAGCTCCCAGGCACGCAGAATGAAGGTCAGAGGAAAAACACCCTGAGCCGTCCTGGGTCAACGGGGCGGGAGAGCGCCGAGATACCGACCCTTGATTCGGTCGGTATCTCGACTATCCCACCAATACTTCAGTATGTGAAACAGAGTTCCCACATTGTAAGAAGACTCTGGTCGGTTGTCAGTCCAGGTCGTCGTGACGCATGAGCTGACGAGCAGCCTCGGTGATCGATCCGGTCAGCGACGGGTACACCGAGAACGTCTGCGCCAGGTCGTTGACCGTCAGGTTGTTCTGTACGGCGATCGCGATCGGCAGGATCAGTTCCGAAGCAGTGGGTGCGACCACAACACCGCCGATGACCACGCCGGTAGCCGGGCGGCAGAAAATCTTCACGAATCCGCGACGCAAACCGGACATCTTGGCGCGCGGGTTGGTGTTGAGCGGCAACATGACGGTGCGCGCAGGCACCTCTCCGTTGTCGATCGCTGCCTGCGAAACACCCACCGTTGCAATTTCGGGGCGTGTGAAGACGGCCGACGCGACGGTCTTCAACTTGATCGGGCTGACGCCTTCACCCAGTGCGTGGTACATCGCGATACGTCCCTGCATCGCAGCCACCGACGCGAGCGGGAGCAGTCCGGTGCAGTCACCGGCAGCGTAGATACCGGAAACCGTGGTGCGCGAGACCCGGTCGACACGCAGGTATCCACCCTTGTCCAACTCGATGCCGACCCGCTCCAGGCCGAGACCGTTGGTGTTGGGGACGGAACCGACGGTCATCAGAGCGTGGCTTCCTTCGACCGTGCGGCCGTCGGAGAGCTTGACGACGATGCCCTTCTCGGTGCGCTCGACGGCGTCCGCGCGGGCGTGCTTGACGAGGGTGACACCGCGCTCGGCGAGGGCGTCCTCGAGCACGAGCGCCGCATCGGCATCCTCGCCGGGCAGAACACGGTCGCGACTGGACACGAGCGTGACCTTGACGCCCATCTCGGTGTATGCGGAGACGAACTCGGCACCGGTGACACCGGAACCGACCACGACCAGGTGCTCGGGAAGCTCGTCCAAGTCGTAGAGCTGGCGCCACGTCATGATTCGCTCACCGTCGGGCTCGGCTCCCGGGATGATGCGGGGGCTGGCGCCGGTGGCGATCAACACGACGTCTGCGTCGATGGTCTTCTGCTCGCCGCTTCCGAGCGTCGCGCGAACCTGGTGTGCTGCCATGCCGAGGAGTGGATCGGTCAGTTCGGCGGTGCCGGAGAGAACCTCGACGCCTACCGTCTGCAACCGTGCGCGAATGTCCGAGGACTGGGACAACGCGAGACTCTTGACTCGGGAGTGGATCTTCGGCAGTGACACCGAAGCCTGCTCCGGATCCAGAGTGATGCCGAGGTCGGATGCACGACGCATGTCGGTGCGGATCCCGGTGGACGCGATGAACGTCTTCGACGGGACACAGTCGAACAGCACACACGCACCGCCGACGCCGTCCGAATCGACCAGGGTGACCGTGGCCCCGTGCTGCGCGGCTACCAGTGCCGCCTCGTAGCCGGCGGGTCCGCCACCGATGATCACGATCCGGGTCATGTGTCCTCCAAGTCCTCGCGTGGCCGGCAGGGGTCTCCCGTCGACCAGTGTCACGCTATTCGAGCACCACGTGTCGCGCAGTGCTTGTACCAGATTACTTGCGTCCGGTGGTCCGCTTCGCCACACCCTCGGACCACGGTTTAGGCTTGCGCCCGTGTCGATTTATGCCGCCTACGGTTCCAACATGCATCCCGAGCAGATGTTGTTGCGCTGCCCACACTCCCCCATGTCCGGGACAGGGTGGCTGCGAGGCTGGCGCCTGACCTTCAGCGGCGAGGACCTCGGCTGGGAGGGTGCTCTCGCCACCGTGGTCGAAGATCCCGATTCCAGTGTTTTCGTGGTGCTCTACGACGTCCCGGAAGAGGACGAAGTGAGTCTGGACCGCTGGGAAGGTGCCGAACTGGGTCTGCACCGCAAGATCCGCGTGCGGGTCGACACCGCCGGCGACGCGGTACTTGCGTGGCTCTACGTCATGGATGCGTACGAAGGCGGACTGCCGTCGGCCCGCTACATCGGCGTGATGGCCGACGCCGCCGAGATTGCCGGAGCGCCGGCCGAGTACGTACGAGAGTTGCGGACGAGAAACAGCCGCAATGTCGGTCCGGGTAACGGTGTTACCGATTAGATAGCTGTCCTGCTCAAAGCAGCAGGAAATACGCGAGCACTGCCAGTGCTGCGAGCACCACCACAACCGTCACGCCGATGAGCACACGCTTGGAACCGCGCGACTCCGATTCGCCTGCGACAACTGCAGTTTCCGGCTCGGCGGTCGCCACCCCGGCAGCGGTTTCTGCCGCCACCTTCTCGCGTCCCAGGGTGTCGAACACCTCGGTCACGTCGTGTGAAGGCGGCAATCCGATCGGCACGATAGCGTGCGACGTCGAGGTGAATCCGGCAGCCAGAATTGCGGCTCCCAGCGCAGCCGACTGCTCAGGCCCGGGACCGAGTTCACATCTGACACCGAGCTTTTCGGCAATCCCGGCCGCTATGGACATCATGGCCGCTTTGTCTGTCGCCGGTTCGCCGTCACCGGTGACGACGACGGCGTCCAAGTTCTCCGGCATCCAACCGAACGCACCCAGAGCCGTCGCGAGGCGTGAACTCGGCGAACTCCCGTCGCCGGCAAAGCCGAATGCACGGCCGGCCGCGACACCAGAACGCACGAGGGTGACCGCTGCCCCGGTGTCGTCCACGTGATAGATGCCGATGAGCGTGCCGGCGAGTGCCGCGATTTCCGACTCGAACCACGCCGACACGGCCTCGGCATCCGAGACGAGTGTGACCCGTTCGAGGCCCGCGTAGACCAGCGAATCCTGCATGAGTGCCGCTGTCGACGAGTCCCAGCGTGACGGGTAGGTCGCGACGATGTCGGGCGCTCCCCCGCTTCGACCACCACGATCGGGCAGCGGCTCGCATTCCTGCAACAGACAGCGAATCGAGGTCGCCACCAAATCCTCGGCGCGGTAACGAGTATCGGCAGTTCCCGCGACGCCACTCGGGTCCCCGACGCGACCGACAAAGCCCGACCAGCTCTCGGCGAACTCACGGCCGGCACCCAGTTGCTCGGTGCCACCGAGCACCGTCGTTCCGTCCTTGCGTTGATTGAGGATCGTGTCCCGAACCAATACCACCGGATCGGCCGAACCCGGATCGTTCGACGCAACGACAGCCGTCGACACCAATGTGCCGATTCGCACTCCCACACCTATGGACATGCCCGTACCTTCACTCGAACGACACGAAAAACGGTACCCCCGACGGGAACCGGAACTATCCCAGAACCAGGCTCGTCAGAACCTTCACACCGACGCCGAGTGCTCGCTCGTCGAGATCGAAAGTGGGTTGGTGGATGTCGAGCTGATCGCCCTCACCCGACCACACGCCGAGCCGCGCCATGGCACCCGGCACGGTTTCGAGGTACCACGAAAAGTCTTCGCCACCACCGGATTGCGGGGTGTCCGCCAAAGCATCTTGTCCGACGGTCGCGATGGCGTCCTCGAATATCCGAGTGGACACCTCGTCGTTGACGACCGGAGGCACTCCGCGACGATAGTTGAGTTGGTAGCGAACTCCGGTGGGTGCGAGCAGTCCGTGGACGATTTCTTCCACGAGCGGTTCGAGCAACTCCCAGGTGTCGTGATCGCCGGTACGTACCGTGCCCGTCATCATGCCGGTCTGCGGAATCGCGTTGGGCGCCTGACCTGCGCTGACCGCGCCCCACACCATGACGGTTCCGGTACGCGGATCGATACGACGGCTGAGCATTCCCGGCAGCCCGGTCACGACGGTGCCGAGCGCGTAGATCAGATCCGTGGTCAAATGCGGCCGCGACGTGTGCCCACCCGGAGAGTCGAGGACGACCTCGATCGTGTCGGCAGCAGAGGTGATCGCGCCCAGGCGCATTCCGACCTGGCCTGCCTCGAGTCGCGGATCGCAGTGCAGAGCAAAGATTCTGGACACACCGTCGAGCGCGCCCGCGGCGATGACGTCGAGTGCTCCGCCAGGCATGACTTCCTCGGCGGGCTGGAATATCAGCCGAACCCCGACGGGAAGTTCGGGCAGCGTGGCCAGAGCCAGTCCGGCGCCGAGCAAGATGGTGGTGTGGGCGTCGTGCCCGCATGCATGGGACACACCGGGGACCGTGGACGAGTACGTCGCCCCGGTCGCTTCCTGCATCGGCAAAGCGTCCATGTCGGCGCGCAGTGCGATTCGTGGACCCTCCGGTCCGATATCGCACGTGAGACCGGTGCCACCGGGAAGGATCTTCGGCGACAATCCAGCGGCAGTGAGGCGGGTGGCGACGAATTCGGTGGTCGCGTATTCGCGGCGAGCCAACTCCGGGTTGGCATGGATGTGTCGACGCCACGCGACGAGGTCGTCGGTGTGCGCGTGAATCCACGTGTCGATTGCCGCGTTCACCGGCGATCTACCCCTTCCAACAGACGGGCGCGTTGTTCTGGATCGGACGCTACCCGGACAGCAGTGCGGGCCAACGCAATTGCACCGTCGACTACCGCTCGATCTGCGGAGGTGGTGATACACGCAGCCGCGAACTCCGGCTGATGTGTCACTGCCCCCGATGAATCCAAGCCTATGACCGGGTGAATTCCCGGAATCACATTGGTCACATTACCCATATCCGTACTACCCAGTGGACGGGAGCGCTCCCATTCCGCTGCCAGTGGCACCCGCCCGAGATCGACGATCTGTTCACGGTACGCCGCCGCCAGCCACGGATCGGGGGTCAGCTCGGTGTAAGTAGGCGATACCGTGCGGATTTCGTGGGTGCACCCGGTGCCGAGTGCACCCGAGGCGAAGCACGCGTCGGCACGCTCGGACAGATTGGCCAACGACGCGGCCGTTTCGGCACGCAGGTAGTAGAGCAATTCGGACCGAGCCGGAACGATGTTGGGAGCCGTGCCGCCGTCACTGACGATTCCGTGAATCTGTTGACCTGGCTGCAGGTGCTGACGCAACAGTCCGACCGCCACCTGAGCGAGCGTCGCTGCGTCGGCGGCGTTACGACCGAACTCCGGCGCAGCAGACGCATGCGCCTCGCGACCGTGATAACTCACGGCGATGTCCGCCAAGGCCAGCGAGGTCGCACCGATGATGTCGATCGGCCCTGGATGAACCATCATGGCCGCGCCGACGCCGTCGAATGCACCACGCTCGAGCATCAGGACTTTGCCGCCACCGGTTTCCTCCGCGGGAGTACCGATCACTCGGACGGTGATCCCCAGTTCGTCGGCCACGGTAGCCAACGCGATGCCGGCCCCGACCGCGGCGGCGGCAATGATGTTGTGCCCACAGGCATGACCGATCTCGGGCAGCGCGTCGTACTCGGCGCAGATCGCGATGACCAACTCTCCGCTGCCGTAGGTGGCATCGAAAGCTGTCGGCAGATCGACGATCCCGCGAGTGACCGCGAAACCGTGCTGCGCCAGCAGGTCCGACACTTTGGCAGCGCTGCGGAACTCCTCGAAGGCGAGTTCCGGGTCGCTGTGAATCGAATGCGACAGCGCGATCAGATCGGCCTCTACGGACCTGACTGCGCTGTCGACATTCTGGTTCACGCGATCATTGTCTCACCCGAAGGAGAAGTTGCTCTTGTCAGTCACCTGAGCGAGGTCTGCAAGAGCATCGCGGTGGATGCCTGCCTTGATTCCCGCCAAGTTCTTGCCGTGAGTCGACGTCAGTGCCGACGCCTTGGCCACAGCAGCGGCGAGTACTCCGTCGCCGTCGACCGTTTCCTGCACGATGCCGGCAGCGAGTGCGTCGGCGCCGCCGAAGCGACGCCCCGTCGTCATGGCATCGACTGCCGTCTGCTTGGGCAGACGACTGTTCAGCAGTGCAGACATCCCGACAGTGAACGGCATGTTCAGTCCCACCTCGGGCAGGCAGTAGAAGCCGCGGTCCGCGCGCATGATCTGGAAATCGTGCGAGGACGCGAGCATGGCGCCGGCGCCGAACGCGTGCCCCTGCACGGCCGCGACCGTGGCCATCGGGAAGGTCAGCAAACGGCTGTAGATGGTGTGGACCTTGTCCAGGTAGCCGGGGAGACCGTCGAGATTGCCGAAGATCCACGTCGTGTCCAGGCCGTTCGTGTAGAACTTGCCCGTCGCCGTCGTCACCAGGGCTGCGGGCCCCTCGTGCGCTTCGACCTCGTCCAACTTGCTGTGAACAGCGTCGATCCACTCAGGGCCGAAGCGGTTCTCGTTGTCCGTTTCGCCCTCGTTGCCGAGGTACAGGATGAATACGTCGCCGTCGCGTTCGAGATAAGGCATGGATGGGAGAGTAACGCCCGCCAACTCACCCGGCGAACCGACCCGACTCCTCAGTAGGGTTGCTCACATGGGAACGATCGCCGAGGCCGCCGCCGCTGCTCTGTCCGCCATGACTGGCTCTTCGTCACCGTCAGTCGCCATCGTGCTCGGGTCGGGGTGGACCGATGCCGCAGACGTGTTCGGCGACGCCGGTGCGGACGTGACAGCCGAAGTCTCGATGGCGGATCTTCCCGGCTTCGCCCCACCGTCCGCCCTCGGCCATGCGGGCACCATTCGTTCGGTGCGCGTCGGAAACACCGAAGTCCTGCTGCTGCTCGGGCGCGCGCACGCATACGAGGGCCACGATCTCGGTACCGTCGTCCACCCGGTCCGGACAGCCATTGCTGCCGGCGCCGACACCGTCATCCTCACCAATGCGGCCGGCGGTATCCGCGAGGACTACGCAGTGGGACAACCAGTGCTGATCAGTGACCACCTGAACCTAACGGCCCGCTCTCCCCTCGTCGGCGCAGAGTTCGTCGACCTGGTCGACGCCTACTCGCCGGAACTGCGTGCGCTGGCTCGCTCGATCGACCCGGACCTTGCCGAGGGTGTTTACGCCGGGCTTCCCGGTCCGCACTACGAGACTCCAGCCGAGATTCGAATGCTTCGTACACTCGGCGCCGATCTGGTCGGCATGTCGACAGTTCACGAGACCATCGCGGCTCGCGCGCTCGGCGCTCGCGTTCTCGGCATCTCCATGGTCACCAATCTGGCCGCCGGAATCACGGGCGCCCCGCTCGACCATCAGGAAGTGCTGGCGGCAGGCAAAGCTTCGGCGGCCCGGATGGGAGTGCTGCTGCGCCAACTGGTCGAGCAGCTGTGACACCACTGAACGTCAACGAGTGGATCGACGCCGATCCGGACCCAGTTACCCGCGCAGAGTTAGCCGCCCTTTCCGAACATGAACTGGCCGAACGCTTTTCCTCACCGCTGACGTTCGGCACTGCTGGGCTTCGCGGGCCGGTACGCGGCGGACCCAACGGCATGAACCTCGCGGTCGTCATCCGGACCACGGCCGGTCTGGCGGCCTGGCTGACAGCTCGCTGCCAGGGCGGGTCCCGCGTTGTGGTCGGCCGCGACGCCCGGCTCGGTTCAGAGGCATTTGCTCTGGCCGCCGCCGAGGTCATGGCAGCGGCCGGGTTCGAGGTGACCCTGCTCCCCCGCCCACTGCCGACACCGCTGGTGGCGTTCGCGGTGCGCAGGCTCGGGGCAGCGGCAGGTATCCAGATCACCGCCTCCCACAATCCTGCCGCCGACAACGGTTACAAGGTGTATCTCTCGGGCGGAGCGCAACTCGTCTCCCCCGCCGATCGTGAAATCGAGAGCGAGATCGCTCGCATCGGTAGTGCCGCCGACGTCGCGCGAGCATCGGTGATTCCGGCCGACGATTCTCTGGTCGAGGAGTACATCGCCCGCATCGCGACCCTCCCGCACGGCGACGCCCGCTCGATCCGGATTGCGCTCACGGCAATGCACGGCGTCGGGGGTGAGACTGCGACCGCGGCTCTGCGAGCAGCAGGATTCGAGGACCTGCACGTCGTGGCGGAGCAGTTCGATCCCGACCCCACGTTTCCGACCGTCGAGTTCCCCAATCCCGAAGAGCCCGGCGCCGCAGACCGCCTGCTCGCCCTTGCCCGAAGTGTCGACGCGGATCTGGCGATCGCACTCGACCCGGATGCCGACCGCTGCGCCGTCGGAGTTCGCGACGGTGATCAGTGGCGCATGTTGCGCGGCGACGAAACCGGGGTGCTCCTGGCCGACCACGTACTGAGCACGGCGCCCGAAGATTCGTTGGTGGCGACGACGATCGTCTCCTCGACCCTGCTCTCGAAGTTGGCGAAAGCCCGCGGAGCCAGGTTTGCGCAGACACTCACCGGATTCAAGTGGCTCACGCGCGCCGGCGACGGACTCGTCTACGCCTACGAGGAAGCGATCGGGCACTGCGTCGATCCGGATGTGGTGCGGGACAAGGACGGAATCTCAGCTGCCGTTCTGGTGGCTGACTTGGCTGCCACCCTCGCGGGCAGCAACAGAACCCTGTTGGACGTTCTAGGCGACTATGCCGTCGAATTCGGACTGCATTGCGGGGACCAAGTATCCCGCCGCGTCGAGGACTCGAGTGACATCGCGGAAATGATGAAACGGCTACGCGCCGATCCGCCAAGCCAACTCGCGGGCGAGCCGGTCACGACCGAGGACTTGTCCCTGGTTCGCGGTGGTATGCGCACCGACGCAGTGATATTCGACGGGCCGTCGATCCGCGTGGTTGTTCGACCGTCCGGAACCGAGCCCAAGCTCAAGTGCTATCTCGAAGTTGTCGTCCCGGTGGCGAACCGCGCCGACCTCGCGAACGCAGTAGAGCAGGCGAAGGCCCGGCTGGCCGAACTCCGAACCTTCGCCCTTTCGCTCTAGCGGGGTCCGAACTGCCGATCGCCGGCGTCACCGAGACCGGGGACGATGAAAGCGTTCTCGTCGAGTCCGTCGTCGATGCTCGCGATGACCAGACGAACCGGGTGGCCGGACGCTGCCAGCGCGTCGACGCCGGCCGGAGCGGCCACGACGCACACTGCCGTGACATCCGTCGCGCCACGCGCAACCAGCAAGTCGATGGTGTGCACCATCGAACCACCGGTGGCGAGCATCGGATCGAGCACGAACACCGGGATCCCGGACAGATCCGCCGGCAGGGATTCGAGGTACGGAACCGGCTGATGAGTCTCTTCGTCACGTGCCATTCCGACAAAGCCGACGCCGGCCGACGGAATCAGCGCACTCGCCTGTTCGACCATGCCCAGACCGGCCCGCAGCACGGGTACCAACAACGGCGGCTTCGCGAGCCGGATGCCCGTCGTCGCTGCCACCGGGGTGTCGACCGGGAACTCCTCGACCTCCGCGTCACGCATGGCCTCGTAGACCAGCATGTGCGTGAGCCTGCGAAGTGCGGAACGAAAAGTTGCGTTCTCACTGCGTGCATCACGCATTGTCGTCAAGAGGGCCGCCGCGAGCGGATGGTCGACTACGTGCGTTTGCATGACCATCAGAATAGTTCCTCGGGAACCGGAGCACCCCGCGCGGCGTCCAAGAAGGAGTAAGCGCAACGGGGGGAAGACAAAGTTGACAAATCTGGATCTGGACACTGAAAGCATCGCGGAGTTCGCCACGCGGTTGGGCACTGTTGCCGACAACGTCGCGCAAGCTCGACAGGACGCGGCGGGTGGCGATCACTTGGCTCTGTCCACTGTGCTGGGGCTGATCGGCGGCGACTTCGTCGATGTCGCGAGCCGAGCACAGCAAGCGCACATCGACGACATCGATCGACTGTCCGCTGTGATCTCCAGCGTCCAGTCAGCCACCCGCGACGCTCACGCCGTCTATCTCGACTCCGAGGAATCGGTAAGAAGGACTCTCGCTGAAGCCGCACGCTCATGATCGACGTCGACGCACTCGCACGACCGATCATCGACCTGGTCGACACTGTCGGGACTGGTGTCCCCAGCACAAATGGACCCGACGTCGGCATCCGAATCGCCACGGACGCCCTCGAGATCGCCTACCAACTGGGAAGCGCGGCACTGAGCGAACTGGCGTCCTCTCAGAGCTCGTCCACGGCACTCACCGCTGCGGTGACCAAAACCGAGCAGACGCAGACGTCGACGCGAAACCTCGCCGATCGTGGGACCGACATCGCCGGCGTCGTGGACGAAGCGACAACGTCCGTGTACGCGGGAATGACCGAACTCGGTGAGATTCTCCAGTCGTTTCTGACACTCGCGATCAAGGCCGGGCCGACGCTGATGACACCGACGGGCCAATTGATGTTGTTGTCGGCCGCGTTGGAGCACCTCGGACGCGCGGTATCGGTTATCGAGCGGGTACGCGGTGAGTTGGCCGGGTCGACCGACAAGATGTCCGCACTCGTCCCGTCCGTCCCGATACCCGATCCCGCACCTGGGGTCTCCGAGTCGGCGGGTGGTTCCGGTTCCGCAAGTGGTTCCGGTTCCGTCGGTGGTTCCGGTTCCGGTTCCGCAAGTGGTTCCGGTTCCGTCGGTGGCGTTGAGGTCGAACTTCCCGACGGCTCGATTGCCACCGCACCGAACGCCGAGGCCGCTGCTGCCGTACGCAACGCGCTCACTCAACAGGGTGTCCCGTACGCCTGGGGAGGCACGACGCCGGGAGTCGGTCTGGACTGCAGCGGGCTGACTCAATGGGCGTACGGCCAGGCCGGAGTCGATATTCCGAGGTTGGCTCAGGAACAGGGAATCGGGAACCAGGTCGATCAGAACAATCTGATGCCGGGCGACCTCGCGGTCTGGGACGGACACGTCGCCATGGTGATCGGCAACGGTCAGATGGTCGAAGCCGGCGATCCTGTCGAGATCAGCGCCATCCGAACCACGAACAGCGGCATGGGCTTTCACGGCTTCTACCGTCCGACGGAATGACAGGGAATCATGCCCGAGAACAAGCGCGAATCACCGCCGATCATCACAGCCGTAGCCGTCAACCGCGCCGGAACCATCGCGGTCCGCGCCACGGAGCACGCCGTGCCCGTGGACCTGCGGATCAGCCAGGACGAACTGCGGTACGGCGGGCAGCGGTTGGCGCAACAGATACTCACGCTGTGTTCGAAAGCAGCAATCGAAGCCGGCGCCCGCCATCGTGTGGAGCTCGAGGAGACCGGAGTCCCGGCAGCGATCCTCGATCGGCTCGGTCTACCGACCCGAGACGAACTGGCCGATGTCGACGCCGCCGAGGGCCAGAACCTTCCGTCGAGCTGGATGCGTTCGATATGAGCGAGATTGATCGAATCATGGAGCTGGCGAAACACCGGACGGGACTCTTGCAGGACGCCGTCGACGGGGTCGGCGCTCTTCGGGTAGTCGTCTCGAGCGAGGGTGGGATAGTCACGGCGACTGTCGACGGGCTGGGCGCTCTGGTCGACCTACGGATCACCGACGCAGTCACCGCGATGAATTCTCAGACGGTGGCCGCATTGACGGTGGCCACGATTCACCAGGCAGTTCGACAGTCCAACGACGAACGCGAGCGACTGGTCAGTGAGCTCCGAGTAGCCCTGAAACAAACGTGACGAACCCCCGCTATGCCTTTCGCGCTGCGGTGGATAGGCTTCCGCCCATGGCTGGAGACATCGTCCCTATCGAAATCGGACTCACCGACGGAGACCTCGTCACTTTGTGGGCACCTCGCTGGCGCGAGGGCGACGACGAGTGGGAAGCGTTTCTCGGCCATGAGGAAGACCTCTACGGGTTCTCCTCCGTCGCGGAACTCGCGGCCTTCATCCGAACGGACTCCGACAACGACCTGGTCGAGCATCCGGCGTGGGCCGTCGTCTCCGGACTGTCGGCAGCCGAGTTGGAACCGGAAGAGAACTTCACGTTCGATTTCGTCGGCGTGCCGGAACTGGCCGCAGGTGACCCTGAGGCACTGGCGGTCTCGGAACTCGAAGACACCCTGAACATGGCTCGCAACATCGGTGAGGTGTGCGAACTCGACGCGGTCATCCGCTTCTTCAGCGGCCATCCGGTACTCGGCGCGCTTGCCACCGGCGCCGGCACCTTCGAAGGCCGCGAAGGCCTGGAGTTGTGGGACCAGGTCGGCGCTGCGATCGTCAAGGACTGGGACGCCGTTCTCGACGCCATCGACAAGGTGGTCACCTCCCCGAAGGTCGATGCAGCCGCCGTCGCGGTCGCCGAAGCTGAACTGCTCGCTGCCGCCGAGAACACCGTCGACGCCGACGATGTCGCCGAGGAGGGCGAGGACGAGGAATTCGACGAAGACGACCTCGAAGAGGACGAAGACGAAGTCGAGACCTTCTGGGGTGAGGTCGGTGTCGACCCGATCCGCATCATCACCTCGGCCGAGACGTTCTACACTCTGCGCTGCTACATGGGAGATCAGGCGATCTTCCTCGGCAAGGACGGACTGATCACCGTCTTCCGTAGCGAGCGCGCACTCGCTCGCTACCTCGCCGACAACCACGAACACGATCTCTCGCAGGTCAGTACGTACGGCGAAATTCAGAATGCGGCCGTCGACGGTTCACTCGAAATCGAGGTCACGGACGAGAACGTCTACGTTCTGCCCGGTATCGCCGACGACCTCGCCCAGGGCCCGGACGTCGTAGATGCCGAGCAGCTGGAACTCGCGGTCGAATTGTTCACCGATGCAGCAGATTTCGCCGACGACGACTCCACCGAGGAGGCTCTGTCCGCGTCGAACGAGCTGGGTTGGTACGTCTCGTACCTCCTCAACCCCGATCCGTCGCGGATGGCTCCGAGTGCGCCGTTCACCAAGGAATCCGAGGCCTGGCGCGAACTCGAGCGCGAGTTCGAGGCCCGGCTTCGATCTGAGTAGTCGGGCGCACGTCATCTAGCCGATGAGCACGGCGTAGCCCGGCTTGATGACGTCGTCGATCAACGCGAGGCGCTCGTCGAACGGAATGAAGGCCGACTTCATCGCGTTGATGGTGAAGCGTTCGAGATCGGTCCATCCGTAACCGAAGGTCTCGACCAACGCGGCCATTTCCCGGCTCATGGTGGTGTCGCTCATCAGCCTGTTGTCGGTGTTGACGGTCACTCGGAAGCGCAAGTCCGCCAAGAGTCCGAACGGATGGTCCGCCAGGGCGGCTACGGCTCCGGTCTGCACGTTCGAACTCGGGCACAGTTCCAGGGGAATGCGCATGTCACGGACGTAGTTCGCGAGCCGACCCAACTCTGCCCCACCTGGCACGCCTACGTCGATGTCGTCCACGATCCGCACGCCGTGGCCCAACCGATCCGCTCCGCAGAAGGCGATGGCTTCGTGGATCGACGGCAACCCGAAAGCCTCACCCGCGTGAATCGTGAAGTGGGCGTTCGCGTCACGCATGTACTCGAACGCGTCGAGGTGCCGGCTCGGTGGGTTACCGGCCTCGGCACCGGCGATGTCGAAACCGACAACCCCGCGGTCCCGGAATCGCACAGCGAGTTCGGCGATCTCCCGCGACCGCGCGGCATGCCTCATCGCCGTGAGAAGACAGCCGATTCGGATCTCCCGTCCCGCGACCCTGGCAGCGGATTCGCCGGCCCGGAAACCTTCGAGAACGTGCTCGACGACCTCGTCCAAACTCAGGCCTTGTTCCAGGTGCTGCTCGGGCGCAAAACGGACCTCGGCATAGACGACGTTGTCGTCGGCCAGATCCTCGGCACACTCACGTGCCACCCGTGCGAGCCCTTCGGGGGTCTGCATCACGGCGACTGTGTGCGTGAACGTTTCGAGGTAGAGCTCGAGTGATCCACTGTCAGCGGCAGTTCGGAACCATTGCGCCAGTTCGGATGCCGTAGTCGCCGGAAGCTCGTCGTAGCCACATTGCTCGGCCAGTTCGAGAACGGTCTCGGGTCGGAGTCCTCCGTCGAGATGATCGTGGAGAAGAACTTTGGGTGCGCTGCGGATCGTGGTCAACTCCGGTGCGTTCATTCGCCAACGCTAACGCGAATCACCCACAATTCGCTCGATGAGCAATGGTCGCGAAACGGTGTCGGAATCGGTCCCGATCGACCATCCACCGCCGAGGCTTCGTCGCGCTGCATCAAATCTCTCGGGAGTGTCGGTGTGCAATGTCATCAGCGTCTGCCCGGCACGGACCACGTCGCCAGGCTTTGCATGCATCTCGATGCCGGCACCGGCCTGAACGGCTTCGCCCTGCCGTTCGCGTCCGGCTCCCAGTTTCCAGGCCGCGATGCCCACCGCCATGGCGTCGAGTCGGGTCAGTACGCCGTCTCGGTCCGCGGTGACGACGTCGCTGTGCCGGGCCACCGGCAGCGTCGCGTGTGGGTCCCCACCTTGGGCGGCGATCATCACGCGCCACCGGTCCATGGCTGTGCCGTCGGCCAGTTTGTCGGCGGGGTCGATACCGTCGATCCCGGCCGCTGACAGCATCTCCCGCGCCAGGACCAGGGTCAGCTCGACGACGTCCGACGGCCCGCCGCCTGCCAGCACCTCGACGGATTCACGTACCTCGAGGGCGTTGCCCGCCGTCAATCCGAGCGGGGTGTCCATCCCGGTGATGAGAGCGCTTGTACGCACGCCGGCGTCGTTGCCAAGCTCGACCATCGTGCGTGCCAACTCTCGCGCGTCGCCGAGGTCCTTCATGAACGCTCCGGAACCGACCTTGACGTCGAGCACCAGGGCGCCGGTTCCCTCGGCAATCTTCTTGCTCATGATCGAACTTGCGATCAGCGGAATGGATTCCACCGTTCCGGTCACGTCGCGCAGCGCGTAGAGCTTCTTGTCCGCGGGGGCCAGATTCGCTCCGGCAGCGCAGATCACCGCGCCGATTTTCGGATCCGAGAGAATGTCGACCATCTCCGTCGCCGTGAGCTCGGCTCGCCAACCTGGAATGGCCTCGAGCTTGTCGAGAGTTCCACCGGTGTGGCCGAGTCCGCGGCCCGACAACTGCGGGACTGCAAGACCACAGGCAGCGACGAGGGGTGCGAGCGGAAGGGTGATCTTGTCCCCCACTCCACCGGTCGAATGCTTGTCGACGGTGGGCAGCGGCAAGTCCGAAAAGTCCATCCTCCCGCCGGATTCGATCATCGCCTCGGTCCATCGACCGGTCTCTGCTCGCGACATTCCGCGGAAGTAGATCGCCATCGCGAGCGCCGACATCTGCTCGTCGCCGACGATCCCCTGTGTGAACGCCTGAACTATCCAGTCGATCTCGGTTCCCGACAGCTCGCGGCCGTCACGCTTGGCGCCGATGATGGAAACTGCGTCAAACATGGCGGAGCCCCTCTGCTTGTTCCGGCCCGAAAGCATCAGGCAACAGCTCGCTCAGCGGCTTGAACCCACTGCTCGTGTCGACAAGCATCTCACCCCCGCCGTGCTCGAGGAGAAGCTGTCTGCACCGGCCGCACGGCATCAGAATCGAGCCCTTCGCGTCGCAGCACGTGAAGGCAAGCAGCCGGCCACCCCCGGTGGCGGCCAAGTTACCGACGAGTCCACATTCGGCACACAGGCTCAAACCGTATGAGACATTTTCCACATTGCATCCTGAGACGATCCGACCATCGTCTACCAGGGCCGCTGCACCCACCGCGTACCCCGAGTACGGCGCATAGGCGTGCCGCATGACCACTTGCGCGTTGTGCCGCAACAACTTCCAGTCGATGTCACCCATGGTTCGTTATCCAATCACGCCGACTGAATGGATGCAGAAACCACACCGAAACCGTCTCGGCGAGATTGGAAAGGCAAACCTTACAAAGAGTTTGGTACGCGTACGAATCCCGCATCTGATTAGTTCCCGGTTTCACATAGGTTTAGAGTCTGAGTCAAGTCGGTTCAGGATCCCGTCGAGCCCGGGCTGAGGTACATCGAAGCTCTCTGCAGGCTCGACGCGTCCACCAATGACGTTGGAGGCACAGCACTCGATGAGTACTACGACTGAAGCCGCTCCTCAGAAGGAGCGCACGAGGTCGCTTTACCGGGGCGACCCCGGAATGTGGTCCTGGGTTCTACACCGGATCACAGGCGTCGCTACTTTCTTCTTCCTATTCGTACACGTTCTCGATACGGCACTCGTTCGGGTCAATCCCGATACGTACGACGCCGTCATCGACACGTACAAGAACCCCCTCGTCGGCCTCATGGAGATCGGCCTCGTCGGCGTAGTCCTCTACCACGCCCTCAACGGCGTGCGCGTGATGTTGGTGGACTTCTGGTCGAAGGGCCCGAAGTACCAGCGCGTCATGCTCTGGACCATTCTGACGATCTGGTTCCTGGTGATGATCCCAGGCGCCGGACGCATCCTCATCAACATGTTTGCGGAGCACTGACATGGCGACTACTCACGGACCCGAAGCCAAGAGCCTGGGCACCTCATACGACCGTCCCGCAAGCCTGGACAACCCGCGGTCCCCGCGCGCGAAGGCTCGGAACAATTTCGAGTTGTACGCATGGCTCTTCATGCGCTTCTCCGGCGTCGCCCTGATCGTTCTGGTCCTGGGCCACATGTTCATCATGCTGATGCTCGACGGTGGCGTTCACCGTTTGAACTTCGCGTTCGTCGCAGGTCGCTGGTCCAGCCCGTTCTGGCAGTTCTGGGATCTGACGATGTTGTGGCTGGCACAGCTGCACGGCGGTAACGGTCTGCGCACGGTCATCGCGGACTACTCCCGCAAGGACTCCACGCGCTTCTGGCTGACCACGATCCTCGTTCTCTCGATGATCCTGATCATGGGCCTGGGCACGTACGTCATCTTCACCTTCGACCCCAATATCTCGGCGAGCTAGGGGAGCACAGACTTCATGCAGGAACATCGTTATGACGTGGTCATCGTCGGCGCCGGTGGCGCAGGCATGCGTGCGGCAATCGAAGCTGGCCCCCGTGCCCGCACGGCCGTACTGACCAAGCTCTACCCCACCCGCAGCCACACCGGCGCGGCCCAGGGCGGCATGTGTGCCGCACTGGCGAACGTGGAGGAAGACAACTGGGAGTGGCACACCTTCGACACCGTCAAGGGCGGCGACTACCTCGCCGACCAGGACGCCGTCGAGATCATGGCCAAGGAGGCCATCGATGCGGTGCTCGACCTCGAGAAGATGGGTCTGCCGTTCAACCGCACGCCCGAAGGCAAGATCGACCAGCGTCGATTCGGTGGCCACACACGCGACCACGGCAAGGCACCCGTCCGCCGTGCGTGTTACGCCGCCGACCGCACCGGTCACATGATCCTGCAGACGCTCTACCAGAACTGCGTCAAGCACGACGTCGAGTTCTTCAACGAGTTCTACGCGCTCGACATCGCCATCACCGAGACCGAGGACGGCCCGGTTGCCACCGGTGTCATCTGCTACGAGCTCTCGACCGGCGAGCTGCACATCTTCCACGCCAAGTCGATCGTCTTCGCGACCGGCGGCTCGGGACGCATGTACAAGACGACGTCCAACGCGCACACCCTCACCGGTGACGGCATGGGCATCATCTTCCGCAAGGGCCTGCCCCTCGAGGACATGGAGTTCCACCAGTTCCACCCGACAGGACTCGCCGGTCTCGGCATCCTGATCTCGGAAGCCGTCCGCGGTGAAGGTGGCATTCTCCGTAATGCCGACGGTGAACGCTTCATGGAGCGATACGCACCCACCATCAAGGACCTCGCTCCGCGTGACATCGTGGCCCGTTCGATGGTCCTCGAGGTTCTAGAAGGCCGCGGCGCCGGCCCGAACAAGGACTACGTCTACATCGACGTGACGCACATCCCCGAGGAAGTTCTCGACGAGAAGCTCCCCGACATCATGGAGTTCTCGCGCACCTACCTCGGCGTGGACCCCGTCAAGGAGCCCGTGCCCGTCTACCCGACGTGCCACTACGTCATGGGCGGTATCCCCACCAAGATCAACGGTGAGGTGCTGCGCAACAACGACGAGATCGTCAAGGGTCTGTACGCGGCCGGCGAATGCGCCTGTGTATCCGTACACGGTGCAAACCGTCTCGGTACCAACTCGCTCCTCGACATCAACGTGTTCGGCCGTCGCGCCGGCATCGCTGCCGCCGAGTACGCGAACTCCACCGAGTTCGTCGACATGCCGGAAACCCCGGCCGCGATGGTCGAAGACTGGGTCGGCGTCATCCTGTCCGATCACGGCCACGAGCGCGTTGCGGACATCCGCACCGAGCTTCAGCAGTCGATGGACAACAACGCCTCCGTCTTCCGCACCGAAGAGCGCCTCACCCAGGCACTCAAGGATGTGCGTGCTCTCAAGGAGCGCTACAACCACATCACGGTCCAGGACAAGGGCAAGCGCTACAACAGCGACCTGCTCGAGGCCATCGAGCTGGGCTTCCTCCTCGAAATGGCAGAGGTCACCGTCGTCGGCGCCCTCAACCGCAAGGAATCGCGTGGCGGCCACGCTCGCGAGGACTTCCCGGATCGCAACGACGCCGAGTACATGAAGCACACGATGGCGTACAAGGAGGGTGACGGCCTGCTCTCCGACATCCGTCTGGACTACAAGCCGGTGATCCAGACCCGCTACGAGCCGATGGAGCGTAAGTACTGATGTCTGCGCCTGCTGTAGATGCACCCAAACTCCCCGCTGTTCCCGAGGGGGCCGTCATGGTCACTCTCAAGATCGCGCGGATGAATCCCGAATCGGGCGAGGGCCAGCACTGGGACAGTTTCCAGGTCCCGGCACTGCCCACCGACCGACTGCTCAACCTGCTCCTGTACGTGAAGGGTTACCTCGACGGCACCCTCACGTTCCGTCGCAGCTGCGCACACGGAGTCTGTGGATCGGACGCGATGCGGATCAACGGTGTGAACCGTCTGGCCTGCAAGCTGCTGATGAAGGACATGCTGCCCAAGGACGGCAAGCCGGTCACCATCACGGTCGAGCCCATCAAGGGCCTGCCCGTCGAGAAGGACCTGGTTGTCGACATGGAGCCCTTCTTCGACGCATTCCGCGCCGTGAAGCCGTTCCTCATCACCAGTGGCAACGAGCCCACTCGCGAGCGCATCCAGAGCCAGCACGACCGTGCTCGTTTCGACGACACCACCAAGTGCATCCTCTGCGCATGCTGCACCACGTCGTGCCCCGTGTACTGGAGCGACGGCAGCTACTTCGGTCCCGCTGCCATCGTGAACGCACACCGGTTCATCTTCGACAGCCGTGACGAGGCCGCTTCCGAGCGTCTCGACATCCTGAACGACAAGGACGGCGTGTGGCGTTGCCGCACCACGTTCAACTGCACCGACGCGTGCCCCCGCGGCATCCAGGTGACAAAGGCTATTCAGGAAGTCAAGCGAGCGCTGCTCTTCGCTCGATAGTCAGGCCTTCGGCCCTGTGCGCGGTTAGGGAGTCTCCGGACTCCTTGACCGCGCACAGCTATGTCGGGGGCATGTTGAGCGGTGTCACGACTTGGACCGGTGACGTCGTAAAGCCGAAGTGAGCGCCCATGGCGCCGTGTTCCTTCATGACCACCTGACAGGCAGTGCGAACATCCGCACGCAGATCGTGGTGGAGCACCGCCGATATTCGCTTCTCCCCCAGCAACTTTCGATTGTCACCGTCGAGATCGTGGGCGATGAAGACACTGCACTCCCGGTTCAATTCTTCGAACGCGTCGACCGTGGCCAGGTTGCCACCACCGATCGAATACACGGCACGGATCTGCGGATCGGATTCGAGTGCCGCTCGCACCAATTTCCTACTCGTCTGATCCAGACCGTCACTGTTCGGAATGTCGATCAACCGTCGATGCGGAGCCGAGACTCGCATGGCGGAGCGAAATCCCATCTCCCGTTCTTCCTCCCCGCGGAAGAACCCACTGCTCATGCTGACCAGCACGTTGCCTTCCCGATCCCCCAGCCACTGATCTATCAAGTACGCGGCGGTGGCTCCAGCGGCTCGGTTGTCGATGCCGATGTAGGCGGCTCGCCTGCTGCCGGCAACGTCGGTCACCAACGTGACGACCGGAATCCTTGCCGCCACCAACCGGTCGATCGCCGCCACGACTTCCGGAGTGTCGGGAGCCTTGACGATGACTCCGTGGGAGCCACGCCGGCGAATCTTGTCGAGCGTCGACGTCATCGCTTCTACCGAACCGGTTTCACGAAAGTGAAACCTGGAACGAACTACAGCGGGTGCAAGGGTGGGCAGTTCGGCCTCGAGCGCGTCACGGACTGCGTCGGAAAACCTTGCGGGAGTTTGCAACACGACGTCGACGATGAACGTGCGCCCGACCAGTTTCAGTTGCGAGCGTTGACGTTCCAGGTCCGTGATCGCCTGGCGAACCTCCGATCGTGTGCCCTCCCGAACTCCAGGACGGTCGTTGAGCACCCGGTCGACGGTGGCCTCACTCAGGCCCGACTGCTGAGCGATCTCCCGTACTTTGAATCGATGCGCCACAACTACCTCACGATGATGGATATTTGATGGTTTTTCGCTGTTGCTCGAGGTCTTCGTCACAGCCAGACTAAACCCATGACTTCTCCGCCGGGCGTAACCAGGCCCGCACTCCTAGCCGACACCGTCGTACTGGTCAGTGGCGGCTCGCAAGGCGTCGGCGCCGGCGTCGTTCGCGCCGCAGTCCGTGAGGGCGCTCAGGTGGCTTTCACCGGCCGACGCCCGGACGTCGGAAAGGCTCTCGAGGCAGAACTTCCGGGAACCCACTTCATCGAAGCCGATGTGGCGCAGACCGATTCCGCGCTCGCCAGCGTGGCCGAGACGATCTCTCACTTCGGCCGCGTGGATGCCCTCGTCAATTCTGCCGGACTCACCTCGCGCGGCACGCTGCTCGACACCACCGAGGAACTCTTCGACCAGCACATCGCGGTGAACCTCCGCGGTCCGTTCTTCACGATGCAGGCAGCCGTCAAGGACATGCGCGAGCGTGCGGTCCCCGGGTCCATCGTCAACATCATCTCCACGTCCGAACTCGGCGGGCAACCGTATCTCGCGCCGTACGTGGCAGCGAAGGCCGGGCTGGCGGGGCTGACCCGCAACGCCGCCCATGCGCATCGCTGGGATCGCATCCGGATCAACGGTCTCGACATCGGGTGGACACAGACCGAGGGAGAAGACCTCACGCAGAGAGCTTTTCACGACGCCGGTGACGAATGGCAGGAACGTGCGGGCAGCACCCTCCCCATGGGCAAACTCGGACAGGTCGACGAAATCGCCGACTTCGTCGTCTTCCTGCTCTCCGATCGCAGCGGAGTCGTGACAGGTTCGATCATCGACTGGGACCAGAACGTCTTCGGAGGGCTGGACTGATGGGCGCTCGCATCGGAGTCATCGGGCTCGGACGAATCGGCAGCTACCACGCCCGAAACCTGCTGACGATGGACGGCGTCGACGCACTGATTGTCACCGACGTCGACGCACGTCGAACCTCGGACGTGGCAAGCGAACTCGACGTGGAGTCCGCTGCCGATCCCGACGCGCTTTTAGCGTCAGGCATCGACGGCGTTCTGATCGCCGCGTCGTCGAGTTCGCACGCCGACCTGATCGAAGCCGCTGTCCGCCGAGACATCCCGACGTTCTGCGAAAAGCCGGTAGCCGACTCGATCGAATCCTCGGTTCGTGTCCTCGCGACTGCCGAGCAGACGTCGGTACCAGTCCAGATCGGATTTCAGCGCCGATTCGACCCGTCATTTGTGGCGGCGTACGACGCAGTTCGATCCGGAGAACTCGGTTGGATCCACACTCTCCGATCGACCACCCTCGACCCCGCTCCCCCGCCGATCTCGTACATCGCACACTCCGGCGGCATCTTCCGCGACTGCTCGATCCACGATTTCGACATCGTCAGGTGGGTCAGCGGCCGCGAAGTCACCACGGTTTTTGCCACCGGCTCGAATCAGGGTGATCGCGGGATCGCCGATGCCGGTGACGTCGACACCGCCGCAACGGTTCTCACTTTCGAAGGCGGAACCATCGCGGTCGTGTCGAATACCCGCTACAACGGCCGCGGCTACGACTGCCGACTCGAGGTACTCGGCTCGGCGGACTCCGTCGTTGCCGGGCTGGACGACCGCTTGCCGCTCCGCTCGCTCGACCCCGAAACATCGTTCCCCGCGAAGGCGCCGTACACGTTCTTCATGGACCGCTTCACCTCCGCCTACCGTGCGGAACTAGAAGCATTCCTCGACGTAATCGCCGGGCGGCGGGAATCGCCCTGTACCCCCGCAGATGCGGTCGAGTCGGCCTGGATCTCCGAAGCTGCAACGCACTCTCTGCGCGAGGGTCGGCCCGTCACGATCACCGAAGTCAAAGATCTGTTCCTTCACGACAAGAATGAGGCACACACATGAGCACTCCTCGCATCGCCGGCGCACCGATCTCCTGGGGCGTGTGCGAAGTCCCGGGCTGGGGCTACCAGCTCGACCCTGCGCAAGTCCTCCGGGAAATGCGCGAAGTCGGTCTGGCGGCAACGGAAATCGGACCGGAGGGCTTTCTGCCGACTGCACCCGCCGAAATGGCCAAGGTGCTCGCGGATCACGATCTGAGCGCAGTCGGCGGGTTCGCACCGGTACTGCTGCATGATCGCGATCATGATCCGGTTCCCGGCATCTCCCCCATCCTCGACGGTTTCGTCGCCTCGGGTGCCGAAGTTTTGGTCCTGGCCGCCGCGACGGGTTCCGACGGCTACGATTCACGCCCGGAACTGGACGAGCAGAGTTGGAAAACCCTGCTGCACAATCTCGATCGCCTCACCGACGCCGCGGCCGAGCGCGGAATCAGGGCAGTTGTCCACCCTCACGTCGGAACGATGATCGAGCAGCGCGACGAGGTCCTGCGAGTGCTCGACGGCTCGGCCATCCCCCTGTGCCTGGACACCGGCCACCTGTTGATCGGCGGCACCGATCCGGTCGACCTGGCGCGTCAAGCTCCCGAGCGCATCACCCACGTGCATCTCAAGGACGTCGACGATGCCCTCGCATCACGCGTTCGCAGAGGTGAGCTCACCTACACCGACGGCGTGAAGGCGGGAATGTACCGTCCACTCGGTGGCGGCGACGTCGACATCGCCGGTGTCACAGCCATATTGCAGCGCCACGGTTTCGACGGGTGGTACGTGCTCGAGCAGGACACCATTCTGGCCGAAGCGCCGTCGGACGAGGGACCGGTGCGCGATGTGCGAGCGAGCGTCGAGTATCTGCGGTCGGTTCTGTGACACCTACCCCGCTGCGGATAGGCATTCTGGGAGCCTCACGCATCGCCGAGAACGCGATGATCAAACCTGCAACGGCCACCGGGCACCGCCTGGTGGCCGTTGCCGCACGCGACCCCGAGCGGGCCAGAGCCTATGCGGCCCAGCATGGGATCGAACGGGTGGTCGGTTCGTACGCCGAGCTGATCTCGGATCCGGAGGTGGACGTCGTCTACAACGCGCTACCCAACAGCCTGCACGGACCGTGGAATCTCGCCGCCGTTCAGGCCGGCAAGCACGTGCTGACGGAGAAACCGTTTTCGAGCAACGCGGTGGAAGCGCGTGCTGTAGCCGAGGCAGCACGCGTGAGCGGCGTGACGCTGCTCGAGGGGTTCCACTACCTCTTTCATCCGGTGAACCGGCGCCTGCTGGATCTGGTTCGAAGCGGCGCCGTCGGCGCGGTCACTCGGGTGGAAACCGTACTGCGGATGCCCACACCATCCGAGAACGACCCGCGGTGGGAGCTCGCCTTGGCAGGCGGGTCACTGATGGACCTGGGCTGCTACGGGTTACATGCTTCCCGGACGCTGAGTGACGTCTGTGGCGGTGCGCCAGTGGTGACCGGGACCCGCCACGAGGAATACGCTCCGGGGGTCGATTCGTGGTTCGACATCGAACTCGAATACCCCAGCGGCGCCACGGCATCCGTGGTGACCACGATGTTGGACGAGCGGTATCACTTCACCTTCCGAGTATTCGGCACTGAAGGAGACGTCCTGGTGCACAACTTCCTGCAGCCGGACATCGACGACCGTGTCTCCGTCACGGCCGGTGGGCGCACGAGCGTCGAGCATCTGGGCACGAAGTCGTCGTACACCTATCAACTCGAAGCGTTCGCCGATCATCTGTCCGGGGTCTCGGCGCTGCCGATCGGGCCGGGCGACGCGGTAGCCAACATGACGATGATCGACGAGGCGTACATGCATTCCGGCCTCGGGGTTCGGCCGACGGCCATCCTCTGACGAAACGACTACAGCCTCGGTTCGATTCGAACCGAGGCTGCAGTCGCGAGGTTTTGATCTAACGGCGAAGCTCGTGGGTCAGCGTCTCGAGCTCGTCACCGCCCGCCATCTCCTTGGTCAGTTCTTCGAGTGAGATGTCGTCGTACTTGGCGTCGAGCTTCTGCCTGCCTCGGTTGAGGAGCACGAAGTGATCGCCGACCATGTACGCGTGGTGCGGATTGTGCGTGATGAAGATGACGCCGAATCCCTGTTCCTTGGCAGCGGTGATGTAGCGCAACACCATTCCCGACTGCTTGACGCCGAGCGCTGCTGTCGGCTCGTCGAGAATCAGCACGCGCGCGCCGAAGAAGATGGCGCGGGCGATGGCAACACACTGACGCTGACCGCCCGAGAGACTACCGATCGGTGCGTCGACGTCAGGCAGTTCGATGCCCATCTTCGACAGTTCCGAAAGAGTCGTCGCGCGCGACGGATTGGTCCTGGTACTTCGAGCCGAGGCTGGTGCCCAGTTCACCCATCCGGCGGTAGTCCCAGAACACGGCACCTTTCGTGCCGTGAATCTCGAATCCGTAATTGTTCTGCTCTCCCACGGCGACGCGGCATGCTTCGAGGGTGCACCGGCCACCCGACCCGAGGCGCAGCAGTGCGCTGACGAAGTCTTCGTTCTCGACAGCCCCCATCTCCCCACCGCTGGCCCGCGCATGTCCACTGGTAGCGGCGGACGGACGCGCACGCTCCGGGATGAAGATCGCAGTATCCGCAACGAGAGCGTCGACGTCACCGAGAAGATGACGAATCAGATCGATGCCGTGCGAAGCCAAGTCGCCCAGGACGCCGGCGCCGCCGCGCTCCCGCTCGTATCGCCAACTCAAAGCACCTTCAGGGTGGGCCGCATAGTCGCTGAGGAAACGAAAACGCGAGTGCGTGATCGTGCCCAACTCCCCTGAGTCGATCAGGCTTTTTGCCAGGGCCACAGCCGGCGCGTTTCGGTAGTTGAAGCCGACGGTCGACTGCACACCGGCCTTCGAGACTGCTGCGGCAACAGCTTTGGCGTCTTCCGTGGACAAGCCGACGGGCTTCTCGATCCAGATGTGTTTGCCGGCTTCTGCCATTGCGACGCCGATTTCACGGTGCAAGAAGTTCGGGGCCGTGATGCTCACCGCGTCGATGGCCGGATCGGCTGCGATATCGCGCCAATCCTGGGTGAAAGCTTCGAAACCGAATTGGTCCGCTGCTTCCTCCCCTCGGCCAGGCACCTCGTCGGCGACGGCGGCCAGGCGGATCACGGGAAACTGGGGATAGTGTTGCCGCAGACGCAGATACGCCTGCGTGTGGACGCGGCCCATCCATCCGAATCCGGCAACTGCTACTGAAATGCCTGTCATGAGGCTCCGTTCGGGTCAAATGATCGAAGGATCGCAGAAATGCTGGGATCACAAATCACCCCCACTGACTCGGTCAGGCGGGTACTCGTGTCACCGGGATCGAGATCTAGCGGTCGACCACGGTGGTGTCGAAGTAGTAACGCGACGCTCGGTAGCAGTGGCTGCCGTACTCGACGGCGCTACCTGAATCGTCAAATGCAGTGCGGCTCATGGTCAAGAGGGCAGCACCCACTTTCTCGTCGAGCAATCCTGCTTCTTCGCGAGTCGCCGCCCGAGCGCCGATTCGCTGCCGCGCCACACGGATGTGAACGCCGCGAGTTCGCAAGGTTTGGTACAGCCCCTGCGTCTCCAACTCCTCGGGATCGGGTGCGATGTCCACCGGAATGTAGTTGGTCATCACGGCAAGCGGTTCGCCGTTGGTGCTTCGCAGACGCCTGATGGTGGCCACTTCGGCGTCAGGTTCGAGGTTGAGTTCCGCGGCAACGTCCTCGGCGGGAACTCCCACCGTGAACTCGAGCAGCTTGGTCGTCGGCGCCTGGCCGGCCCTCGCAAGGTCGTCGAACAGGCTGGTGAGCTCGACCGGGCGGTGCACCGGACTTTGCACCACCTGAGTTCCGACTCCCCGCTTACGAACAAGTAGTCCCTTGTCCACCAGTTCCTGGATCGCGCGTCGAGTGGTCGGACGTGAGAGATTGAGCCGTTTGGCCAACGCCAGTTCGTTCTCGAAGCGATCACCTGGGGCAAGTTCGCCACCGAGAATAGCGCCCTCGATTGCCTGTGCCAGCTGAAAATACAGCGGCACCGGGCTCGAGCGGTCCAACTCGACGGCGAGTGCTGCGACCACGGCCAACTCCGATCTGTCTTGGGAAGGCGCCGTATCGACGCTACTTCTCTCGGCAGTGTATGCGAACACTAACATTCACTTGACCGCAAGTCATAATGTCCAGACAAACTATTGACAATCGCTGTGTCGCGGCGCACAGTTTCAGTCATACAACGGTGCCCTGCGTGGGCAACCCACCACGAACTCTCGGGAGTCAGTTTTGACAAGCATCAACACTCACCAGAGCGGGTCACACATCCCTGACGCACCCTTCGACGTGCTCGCCATCGGCCGATCGGGGGTGGACATCTACCCACTTCAGACCGGTGTCGGACTCGAGGACGTCGAGACGTTCGGCAAGTTCCTCGGCGGCAGCGCAGCCAATGTCTCGGTGGCGGCCGCGCGCCTCGGCCGGCGAGCAGCACTGATCTCCGGCGTAGGCAGCGATCCTTTCGGGAAGTTCGTCACACGCGAGTTGGCACGTCTGGGCGTCGACAACAGGTTTGTCGTCACCAATTCCGAGTACCCGACACCGGTGACGTTCTGCGAGATCTTCCCTCCTGACGACTTTCCGCTGTACTTCTACCGCAAGCCGCATGCGCCCGATCTTCGGATCACCCCGGAAGACATCGACCTCGACGCCGTTCGAGCATCGTCCCTCTACTGGTCGACTGTGACAGGGCTGTCCGAAGAACCGAGTCGCAGTGCACACTTCGCTGCCTGGGAAGCCCGCGAACGACGCCCGCTGACGGTCCTCGATCTGGACTACCGCCCGATGTTCTGGTCGACGCCCCAAGAAGCAACAAATCAGGTGCAGCGCGCTCTGGCGCACGTGACAGTAGCCGTCGGAAACCGCGAAGAGTGCGAGATCGCGGTCGGTGAGACCAATCCGAACAAGGCCGCCGACGCGCTTCTCGACCTCGGCGTCGAACTGGCCATCGTGAAGCAGGGCCCGAAGGGCGTACTCGGCAAAACGCGAAAGCAGTCGATCACCGTGCCGCCCAACGCCGTCGACGTGGTCAACGGGCTTGGAGCAGGCGACAGCTTCGGCGGATCACTGTGCCACGGACTGTTGGCCGGGTGGCCGCTGGAGAAGGTACTGCGGTACGCCAACGCGGCCGGCGCGATAGTCGCATCTCGGCTCGAATGCTCCACTGCGATGCCGACCGCCGAAGAAGTCCACGATCTCGCCGAAGCCACAGCCACGGAGGCAGTCAATGTCTGACAAGCTCGCCGCCCGCCCCCTCGCCACCACCTACGCCGAAGTGACGGAACTGCGTGCGAGCGATCCGCAGATCATCGAAAAGGCGTGGGCAGCGCGAACTCCTCGCGCCACTGTTCGAGGCAATGGTCGACTGATGATCGTCGCTGCCGATCACCCGGCCCGTGGGGCACTGTCTGTCGGTGGCAAGCCGACAGCGATGAACAGTCGTACAGATCTGCTCGACAGATTACGCACTGCGCTCGACAATCCCGGAGTCGACGGCGTTCTCGGCACCGCGGACATTCTCGACGATCTGCTCCTCCTCGGCGCCCTCGACGACAAGGTCGTCTTATCGTCGATGAACCGCGGCGGCCTGGCAGGCGCGAGCTTCGAACTCGACGACCGCATGACGGGATACACCGCGGCGGGCACCGCGAAGTTCGGAATGAACGGCGGAAAGATGCTGCTACGCATCGCACTCGACGACGCGGGCACTCTGCCCACCATGACGGCATGTGCCGAAGCCGTGGACGAACTGGCCGCGGCCGGACTGATCGCGATGCTCGAGCCGTTTCTCTCCAGCCGCGTGAACGGCAAGGTCGTCAACGATCTCAGCCCCGACGCCGTCATCAAATCCATCCACATCTCCCAAGGTCTCGGCTCCACCTCGGCCTACACGTGGATGAAACTGCCGGTCGTCGACGAGATGGAACGCGTCATGGATGCGACCACCCTCCCGACGCTCCTCCTGGGGGGAGATCCGCAGATCGCGCCGGAAGAAACGTACGCAAAGTGGGACGCTGCACTTCAGCTGCCGTCCGTGCGCGGACTGATCGTCGGACGCGCGCTGCTCTACCCACCCGACGGCGACGTCACCGCGGCCGTCGACACCGCAGTCAAGCTCGTCCACTAGAACCGACCTGGCAGGAGCAAGATGTTCAGCAAGTACTACGTCCCCGCCGGATCGTCCGCCGACCGTGATTTCACGACAGTGGTCACGCCGGAGTCCGCCGGGTGGACCGAATCCAGCTTGTGGACACTCGAACTCGCCCCGGGTGCGAACGTCCACCTGCAGTCCGGCGAGAACGAGATCATCGTCGTTCCACTGGCGGGTTCGGCCGTCGTTGTTGCCGAGGGGACGGAGATTCCCCTCACTGGCCGCGCATCGGTTTTCGACGGTCCGAGCGATTTCGCGTACGTCGGTCGCGACGCCGACTACTCGGTCAGCAGCACGGGCGGAGGCCGCTTCGCCCTGTGCGGAGCGCGCGCCGGCGCCAAGCTTCCCCATCGATACGGTCCCGCGTCCGGAGTCGCGGTCGAACTTCGCGGCGCCGGAAACTGCAGCCGACAGGTTCACAACTTCGCCACCGCAGACACTTTCGAGGCAGACTCCATCATCGCGTGTGAGGTCATCACCCCCGGCGGGAACTGGTCGTCGTATCCCAGCCACAAGCACGACGAGAACAGCGACGTCGAATCGGCCCTGGAAGAGATCTACTACTTCGAGATCGACAGAAGCCCCACCGGGACCGAAGGTTTCGGCTACCACCGCGTGTACGGAACCGCCGAGAGACCTATCGAGGTGCTCGAGGAAGTCCGCTCGGGCGACGTCGTCCTCGTGCCGCACGGCTATCACGGCCCGTCCATCGCAGCGCCGGGCCACCACATGTACTACCTCAATGTCATGGCAGGTTCGGGCGAGATCCGGGCGTGGAACATCTGTGACGATCCGCAACACACCTGGCTACGTGGAAGCTGGGATCACCAGGACATCGACCCTCGACTGCCGTTGCAGTCCCACAACTGACGGAAGTGAAAGCTGTGGCACCCACCAACAACGCAACCGGCAATCGTCCACCTCGCGACGAGCCGACCGTATACCTCACCGTTTCTCAAGCTGTCGTCCGCTTCCTCGCCAACCAGTACACCGAACGCGACGGCCAGCGCACCAAGCTGTTCGCCGGCTGCTTCGGAATCTTCGGGCACGGCAACGTCGCCGGACTGGGGCAGGCACTCTTGCAGGCCGAGATCCAGGATCTCGACGCCGGCCGTGAGCCGACACTCCCCTACGTGCTCGGCCGCAATGAACAGGCGATGGTGCACTCGGCTGTCGCGCACGCCCGCATGAAGGACCGCCTGCAGACGTGGGCGGTCTCGTCCAGCGTCGGCCCCGGTGCCACCAATATGATCACCGGCGCGGCACTGGCCACCATCAATCGTCTACCTGTATTACTCCTTCCCGCAGACACTTTCGCGACCCGCGCCAGCGCCCCCGTCTTACAGGAACTCGAACTCCCGTCGAGCGGCGACGTCACAGTCAACGACGCTTTCAAACCCGTCTCACGATACTTCGATCGGGTATGGCGCCCGGAGCAGTTGCCGAGCGCTCTGCTCGCCGGGATGCGCGTTCTCACTGATCCCGTCGAGACCGGCGCGGTCACCATCGCCATCCCGCAGGACGTGCAGGCCGAGGCTTTCGACTGGCCCGAGTCCTTCTTCGCCGAACGGGTGTGGCACGTGGCCCGCCCGCTCCCCGAACGATCGGTGATCGAACGCGCCGCCGCGATCATCCGCTCGGCTCGCAAGCCACTGATCGTCGCCGGCGGCGGCGTGATCTACAGCCAGGCCACCGACTCTCTGGCAGCGTTCTGCGCGCAGACCGGAATCCCCGTGGGGCAGAGCCAGGCCGGCAAGGGTTCATTGGTCTACGACCATCCACAATCCGTCGGGGCGGTGGGGTCCACCGGCACTACGGCTGCAAACGCACTGGCCACCGAGGCTGACGTCGTCATCGGAATCGGTACGCGGTACAGCGATTTCACGAGCGCGTCCCGCACCGCGTTCACCAATCCCGACGTTCGCTTCGTCAACATCAACGTCGCATCACTGGACTCCGTGAAGCAGGGCGGAGTCAGCGTTGTCGCCGACGCACGTGAGGCACTCGACGCGCTGGCACTTGCACTGAACGACTACCGGGTGGACGACGAATATGCGTCCAGGATCGGTGACCTCGCTCGCGATTGGGATGCGATCGTCGAATCCGTCTACAACCCAGCCGAACCCGCTGCCGACGGGTCACTGAATCAGAATCAGGTGATCGGCCTGGTCAACACACTGTCCGATCCACGTGACGTCGTGGTGTGCGCTGCCGGGTCCATGCCGGGTGACCTCCACAAGCTGTGGCGAACCCGTGATTCCAAGGGGTATCACGTCGAATACGGGTACTCGTGCATGGGATACGAAGTTGCCGGCGGTCTAGGCGTCCGCATGGCGTGCCCCGATCGCGACGTGTTCGTGATGGTCGGAGACGGTTCCTATCTGATGATGGCCACCGAATTGGTCACCGCCGTACAGGAACGCCTCAAGGTCATCGTCGTCCTGGTGCAGAATCACGGATTTGCCTCCATCGGTTCACTGTCCGAGTCGCTGGGTTCCCAGCGCTTCGGCACGCAGTACCGCTACCGCTCGAATGACGGACGTCTCGACGGAGGGGTTCTCCCGGTCGATCTGGCCGCGAACGCTGCCAGCCTCGGTGTCGACGTCATCCGCGCCAACACCGCTGCCGAGTTCGCCGACGCGATCAAGGTTGCCAAAGCAAGCGACACCAGCACCGTCATCCACGTCGAAACCGATCCGCTGATCGGCGCCCCGGACAGCGAATCCTGGTGGGATGTACCGGTATCGGCCACCTCCGAACTGGAGTCCACCAAGAAGGCACGGACAACTTACGAGTCCTGGAAGAAGATCCAGCGACCGTACCTCCGTCCATCCGAATGAAAATTCCGCACAACCACACCCCATAAAGCTTGCCCGCGAAAGGAATCTAGACATGAGCGCGATTCGCGTCGGATCAGCCCCCGACTCCTGGGGCGTGTGGTTTCCGGACGATCCACAGCAGACCCCTTACACACGATTCCTCGACGAGGTATCCGCGTCGGGATACGAATGGATCGAACTCGGCCCGTTCGGATACCTTCCGACCGATCCAGCCAAGTTGACGGACGAACTCGGCGCCCGCGGCCTGAAGCTTTCGGCCGGTACCGTTTTCGAACACCTGCACCAGGACGATTCCTGGGATGCCGTCTGGAATCAGATCAAGGACGTCGCCAAGTTGACCGCAGCCGTCGGCGGCAAGCACGTGGTGGTCATCCCTGAGATGTGGCGCGACCCTTCCACCGGAGCGGTACTCGAAGACCGCAATCTGACGCCCGAGCAGTGGCGTAAGAAAACCGACGGCATGAACGCTCTCGGGAAGGCAATGCTCGAGGAGTACGGCGTCATGGCGCAGTACCATCCTCATGCCGACAGTCACGTCGACATCGAAGACAACGTCTACAAGTTCCTCGAAGGGACCGACGAGCGTTTCGTGAATCTGTGTCTCGACACCGGCCACATCAGCTACTGCGGCGGCGACAATCTCGCAATTATCAACAAACATCCGGAGCGCATCGGGTACCTACACCTCAAACAGGTGGATCCGGCGATAGTCGCCAAGGTTGAGGCGGAGGACCTGCCGTTCGGTGAGGCCGTCAAACTCGGTGCCATGATCGAACCGCCGCGCGGAATCCCCGACATGCCGCCGCTTCTGGAGGCCATCGAGAAGCTCGGCATCGACGTGTTCGCGATCGTCGAGCAGGACATGTATCCCTGCCATCCCGACACACCGCTGCCCATCGCAGCGCGCACTCAGAAATACCTGTCCACCTGTGGCGTCCCCGCCGTCCGTTTCAACTGAGCAACACAATCGAGGAGTACCACCGCATGTCTGACAACCAGGATCTCCGGATCGCAGTGCTCGGCGTCGGCATCATGGGGGCCGATCACGTCGACCGCATCACCAACAAAATCGGCGGTGCCCGCGTCACCGTCGTCAACGACTACTCTCTCGCCCGCGCCGAGGAAATCGCAGCACTGACGCCAGGGGCGCGCGTCGTCGTCGATCCGTTCGATGCCATCGCAGCCGAGGACGTCGACGCCGTTGTTCTCGCAACCCCGGGCCCGACCCATGAGAAGCAGGTTCTTGCCTGCCTCGAAGCGGGCAAGCCTGTTCTCTGCGAAAAGCCGCTGACCACCGACGCGGACAGTTCGCTCACGATCGTCAAAGCCGAAGCAGCGCTGGGAAAAAGACTGATCCAGGTTGGTTTCATGCGCCGGTTCGACCACGAATACACCCAGCTCAAGGATTTGATCGACAGCGGCGATCTCGGTCGCCCTCTCGTTGTGCACTGCGCTCACCGCAATCCTGCGGTTCCGAACGGCTTCGACAGTGCGATGATCGTCAAGGACTCACTCGTCCACGAGGTCGACGTGACACGATTCCTGCTCGACGAAGAGATCACCTCGGTGCAGATCATCCGACCGGCCGCGAATTCGCTTGCTCCCGAGGGCATTCAAGACCCACAGATCGCGATATTCGAGACCGAGTCCGGCAGACACGTCGACGCCGAGGTGTTTGTCACCACCGGAGTTGCCTACGAGGTGCGCACCGAAGTTGTCGGCGAACTCGGAAGCGCGATGATCGGACTCGACGTGGGACTGATCCGAAAGACCAAGCCCGGCAACTGGGGTGGGCAGATCACCCCAGGATTCCGCGAACGCTTCGGGCAGGCCTACGACACCGAGTTCGCCCGGTGGATCAAGGCAGTGAAGACGGGCGCCGGCACCGGCAACTACATCGACGGACCAGGTGCTTGGGACGGGTACGCCGCGGCCGCTGTCTGCGCCGCCGGTGTGAAGTCTCTGGAGACGGGTCAGCGCGTCGACGTGGACATGGTTGCGCGCGACTCTGTGGCCGGAGCTTAGCGATGAAGGTCGCACTCGACCCCACACCTTTCCATCACGATTACTCACTACTCGAGCTACCTCAGGTTGTTGCCGATCTCGGGTACGAGTACCTGCAGCTCACACCGCACGTCGACATGATCCCGTTCTTCAATCACCCGAAAGCCGACGACGCGCTCGTCGCCAAATTTCGGAAAGCTTGCGCGAGTGCTGGGGTCGGCATCGCGTCGGTACTCCCGGTCCTTCGCTGGTCCGGCCCGGACGAGGACGCCCGCGAAGCAGCCGTGCGTTACTGGAAGCGGGCCATCCAGATCACGGTCGATCTCGGTGTCAACGTCATGAACACCGAATTCTCCGGCCGCCCCGAAAAGGCCGAAGAGTCCGAGCGTGCGTTCTATCGTTCGATGGAGGAACTGGTTCCGATCATCGAACGCGAGGGAATCGACGTCCTGATCGACCCCCACCCGGACGATTTTGTCGAAGACGGACTAGCCGCGATCCGCACGATCCGTGGTGTGAACTCCAAGAACCTCGGCATGGTGATCGTGGCGTGCCACCAATTCCACATGGGTGGGGACCTTCCCGCCATCATGGAGGCCGCCGGCGACATGGTCCGACTCGTTCACGTGGCGGACACCATGGATCATCACCGTTCCCACGGACTGCGCTACATCACCAACCCGCCAGGCAATGCCGTTCGAGTGCATCAGCATCTCAAAATCGGTGACGGAGACGTCAACTGGGACGAATTCTTCGGCGGTCTCGGCAAACTCGGCTTCTACGAACGTGAGAACACCGTGATGGTGTCGAGCGTCTTCGCCGAGAACGAAAACGCGCACGAGGTTTCCCGGTACCAGCGCGAGACGATGAACGACTACGTCGCCAAGTACACCTCCCCGAACTCCTGAGTCACCAGACCACTAGGAAATACCATGACCAGCACTGATACTCGCGTCATCGCGCACTGGCTGGACGGCAAGCCGTTCGCCGGAACGTCCGAGGACACCGCCACCGTCACCAACCCCGCCACCGGACAGATCACCGGCCGACTGGCCCTGGCGAACCTCGAGGACGCCCGCGCTGTCATCGACGCGGCTGCGGCGGCCTTCCCCGCCTGGCGTGACACCTCACTGGCCCGGCGCACACAGGTACTGTTCAGCTTCCGCGAACTCCTCAATGCTCGCAAAGGTGAACTCGCCGAGATCATCACAGCCGAGCACGGCAAGGTTCTCTCCGACGCCCTCGGCGAAATCAGCCGCGGGCAGGAAGTTGTCGAATTCGCTTGCGGAATACCGCATCTCCTCAAGGGCGGATACACCGAGAATGCATCGACCAAGGTCGACGTCTACTCCATCCGCCAACCCCTCGGCCCCGTCGGCATCATCTCGCCCTTCAACTTTCCCGCGATGGTCCCCATGTGGTTCTTCCCGGTCGCCATCGCCGCCGGGAACACCGTGATTCTCAAGCCCTCGGAGAAGGACCCCACCGCGGCGATCTGGCTCGCCGAACTCTGGGCCGAAGCCGGTCTGCCCCCCGGCGTCTTCAACGTCCTCCAAGGTGACAAGCTCGCCGTCGACGAACTTCTGGAAAACAAAGCAGTCAAAGCGATTTCGTTTGTCGGATCCACCCCCATCGCCCAGTACGTCTATGCCACCGGCACCGCCAACGGCAAACGCGTGCAAGCACTCGGCGGCGCCAAGAACCACGCCATCGTTCTGCCGGACGCCGACCTCGACCTCGCCGCCGACGCAATGGTCAACGCGGGATTCGGCTCCGCGGGCGAACGATGCATGGCGATCTCCGCCCTGGTCGCAGTCGGCGACATCGCCGACGAACTGGTTGCCAAGATCGTCGAACGCACCACTCCCCTCGTCACCGGTGACGGCACCAAGAACTCCGACATGGGTCCGCTCGTCACCAAGGCCCATCGCGACAAGGTCGCGTCCTATGTCGATGCCGGGGAGAAGGACGGTGCCACGATCGTGGTCGACGGACGCACAGTTCAGGCCGATGGTGGACCGGACGGCTTCTGGCTCGGGCCCACCCTCATCGACCACGTCACCACCGACATGTCGATCTACACCGACGAAATCTTCGGGCCTGTCCTGTCCGTCGTGCGTGTCGATACCTACGACCAAGCCCTCGAACTGATCAACAACAACCCGTACGGAAACGGCACCGCCATCTTCACCAACGACGGCGGCGCTGCCCGACGCTTCCAGAACGAGGTGGAGGTCGGCATGATCGGCATCAACGTCCCCATCCCGGTTCCCATGGCCTACTACAGCTTCGGCGGCTGGAAGAACAGCCTCTTCGGTGACACCCACGCTCACGGGACAGAAGGTGTTCATTTCTTCACGCGAGGTAAAGCCGTCACCAGTCGCTGGCTCGACCCCAGCCACGGCGGCATCAACCTCGGCTTCCCCGAAAACAGTTAGCCGGCAAGACATCTGTGGCCGAGACTCTCGAAGAGGCTCGGCCACAGATGTTTTCAAGAGGTCTACGTGACCGTGGGGTGGTACGTTAGTACCTGAACTCCGGATTCGTACCGACGATCGTCCTTCAATTCGAGGACGATCTTGTCGGCCGATTCGGGGAACACTCTCCCGCCCGACCCGAGAATGACCGGGAAGACCATCAGGCGCAACTCGTCGACCAGACCGGCCAGCAACAACGCGTGGACGAGCGTCCGACTTCCCGCGACCAGGATCTCGCCGTCGATCTGCTCCTTGAGCTTCGGGACAGATTCCTCGATGGGACCGTCGAGCGCCGTCGAGTTGTTCCATTCGAGCGGTTCGGTCGAACTCGTGACGACGTACTTGGGCATCTCGTTCATCTTGTCCGCAAAGCCTTGGTCGTCCTCGCGCTCAGGCCAGGCACCGGCGAAGCTCTCGTAGGTCCGCCGCCCGAGTAGAAGGACGTCCGCGGCGAGGGTTTCGTCGAGTTTGAACTTCATCTGATCGCCCTCCTGGTACGGAAAGACCCATCCAGTGTGCGCATAACCCGGTTCGCCACCGGGCGCTTCCATGACCATGTCCAAAGACACGAATTCTGTCACCACGATCTTGCCCATACCGATCCCCTGTCGTCAGTGCGTGTGCGCCATTCGAGTAGCCGACTACCCCACTGTTACAGACTCTGCGTGGTGGTGGAACTCATCGGCGGCGATCGTCCACTATGACCGATGTACAAACCGAATCGCCTGTTTTCGATCCCTCTGCTTGCGTGGCGATTCGGACGTTCCCTCAGGTTCGCATACCCTCGTATATCGATGATGTGGCGTCGAAAGTGTGCAGTGGCAGTAGCCGGAACAGTGCTCTCAGGGAGCATTGCGTTTACCGGTGTCGTAGGGACCTCGGGAATGGCCGGCGCCCAACCGGCCCCGCCGCCCTCCACCACCACCGAGGCACCGTTCACAACACCCAACACCGACAGCTGCCCTTTCACGAGTAGCCCGGCACCGGCGATCGATCTCTCCGAAGCACCCGCGCCCGGATCTACGGCCCCGACTGCTGTCCCGATTCCGGAAAGCCCTGTCGGTGGAGACAAGCTCGGCGAGTGCGGTGTTGTACTCCCTGATGGCGCTCCCCCGCTCCCGGCGGATATCGCGGCATCCGGATGGGTACTCGCGGACGCCGAAACCGGTGAGGTCCTCGCCGCGAAAGATCCGCACGGTCGCTACCGACCGGCCAGCACCATCAAGATGCTCTTGGCTCTTGTCGCGCTCGACGAACTCGATCTCGACACCGAAATCACCGCAACTGCCGAAGACGCGGACGCTGAAGGTAGCGCTGTCGGCATCGGCAAGGGCGGCAAGTACACCAACCGGCAACTGATGCAGGGTCTGGTCATGGCGTCGGGAAACGATGCCGCGCATGCTCTTGCCCGCCAACTCGGCGGTGACGCTGCAGCCGTGTCGAAAATGAACGCGCTCGCGGCCGAACTCGGCGCCCTCGACACTCGCACGGCAACTCCATCCGGACTCGACGGCCCGGGGATGAGCAGCTCGCCGTACGACCTGGCCGTGATTTTCCATACCGCCCTGCAGAATCCGACGTTTGCCGGTCTGATCCATACCGAGACCGTCGAATTTCCCGGCTTCCCCAAGGATCCGACGATTCCCGACGATCAGGACCGCCCCGGATTCACTCTCGCCAACGACAATCAGCTGCTCTACAACTACGACGGCGCATTGGGCGGCAAGACCGGCTTCACCGACGACGCCCGCCACACGTATGTGGGTGGCGCGGAGCGTAACGGCCGGAAACTACTGGTGACATTGATGGGCGGCGAAGCCAAGCCGATCCGTCCGTGGGAACAAGCTGCCCGTCTACTCGACTACGGATATGCACTCCCCGCGAGCACAACCGTCGGCTCGTTGACGGACCGATCCACCGACGATTCCAGTCCCGATGTCACTCGCACACCGTCTGCCGCTGCACCAGGCTCGATCTCGGCAGCACCCACCGCTACCGACGCCGAATCCGACACCACTGACCGCATCCTCATCGGTGCTGTCGGTGGAGTAGTGGTGATCGCGCTGGTGGCGGGAGCCGTTGCCCTCAACCGTCGGAGGCGCTAGCGCGGCCGACGACGCATGAAGCCCGAAAGACCCAGGCCGGCAACCGCACCCGTGGCGATCAGCGCAGCCACGCGAGACGGTGAAGCACCGTCACTGACAACGATTCGCGGCGAGATCACTGCGGGATCCGGCGGCGGAACGAACGCCAGGGCCATACTTTCCTTGGTCGTCGCCGCCCACGCCGTGCAGAACAGCAGCATCCGTGACGCCGTGAACACGAACACGAGCAAACCGATGATCGGACCGAATGCCACGCCCGCTGGTCCGTTGGTGACGGCAGCGAGGTAGATCGCACCCACCTGCTTGAAGATCTCGAACACAATCGCGGCGATAACCGCTGCCTGCGCAGCGCTACGCAGCGTGACAGGCTCGCGCGGCAGTCGGGCGATCACCCACAGGAACACCGCCCACGTCGCCAGGAGTGAGAGCAACAGTGAAGCAACTCTGAGCCCCACGCCGACACCGGTGATGTTCTCGAGGTTGAGCCATTTCACGATCTGAGTCGCAACCGGCCCACTGCTCAGCGCCGACATTCCCAGTGAGACGACCATGGCGAGAGCCAGACCGACGAGGGCCCCTGCGTCACCAAGTTTGGTACGTACGAAACCCTTCGGCTCGCGCTTGCTCTCCCACATCGCCGTCAGCGCGTCTCGAACGTTTGCCATCCAACCGAGACCCGCGTACGCAGCACCCAGGAGGCCGAAGATTCCGACGCTCGCGCGCGAGTCGATGGCCGAATCGATCAGCGTGTTGATGGTGTCACCCAAGCTGCCCGGAATGCTCTTGGTGATCTGCTCCTGAATCGACTCCAGGTACTCGGGATGCCCGGCCAATACGAAACCGGCCACTGCAAACGCGACCATCATGATCGGAATCAACGCGAGAACGCTGAAGTACGTGATACCAGCAGCGTAATAGTCGCCTTTTTGCTCTTGAAACCGTCCGGCCGCGCGAACCAGATGATCGAGCCAGGGTCGCGCTGCCCGTTGCTTCTCGAGAAAGCTCGGTGCGTCGTCGTCCGTGTCAGCCATTGCCGTCCCCCTCATGTTCGGTCAGGCGTCGTGAGTCCGAATTCGCGTAAGTCAGCCCTTCGGTGCCAGGAATCCGACCTTGTCATAGACAGCGGCGAGAGTGCGTGAAGACACCTCACGGGCGCGGTGCGCTCCAGCCGCGATGATGCGATCCAGCTCTGCCTCGTCGGCAAGGTAACCGTCGACCTTCGCCTTGAGTGGGGTGACGAACTCGGTCAGCACGTCAGCGGTATCGTTCTTGAGGTCGCCGTACCCCTTGCCCTCGTAACCGGCCACCAGAGTCTCGATCGGTACTCCCGAGAGAGCCGACTGAATGGTGAGCAGGTTGCTGACGCCCGGCTTGGCCTGCGGGTCGAAACGAATCTCGCGCTCGTTGTCGGTGACGGCCGACTTGATCTTCTTTGCCGACACCTTCGGATCGTCGAGCAGATTGATCAGTCCGGCCGCACTGGCGGCGGACTTGCTCATCTTGGCGGTCGGATCCTGCAGGTCGTAGATCTTTGCCGTGCCCTTGATGATCTGCGGCTCGGGAACGACGAACGCCTTGCCGTAGCGGGTGTTGAACCGGCCGGCCAGATCGCGTGCGAGTTCGAGGTGCTGACGCTGATCCTCACCCACGGGGACGCGCTGCGGGCGGTACAGAAGGATGTCCGCGGCCATCAGAACCGGATACGTGAACAAACCGACACTGGCGTTGTCGCTGCCTTGCTTGGCGGACTTGTCCTTGAACTGCGTCATACGGCTGGCTTCACCGAAACCGGTGATGCAGTTCAGGACCCACGCCAACTGTGCGTGCTCGGGAACCTGACTCTGTACGAACAGCGTCGCCCGATCCGGATCGATCCCCACCGCAAGGAGCTGAGCCACCGCAACCTTGGTGCGACGACGCAATTCCTTCGGGTCCTGCGTCACCGTGATGGCGTGAAGATCCGGAATGAAGTAGAAAGCGTCGAAATCGTCCTGCAACGGAACCCACTGCTGCAGCGCACCCAGGTAGTTGCCGAGGTGGAAAGAATCCGACGTCGGCTGGATTCCGGAAAGCACGCGAGGCTTTGCGGTGGGCTTCTGTTCTGCAGGGGTCGACATGGTTCCGATCTTTTCACGAGTGGAAATCAGTGCAGTGGCGTGGTGCCCGGGTAGTCGAGTTCGACGAGGTCTTCACCGTGGGCGGTGAGGTCCTCCGCACCGAACTGGTAGACGGTCCGGAAAACGACGGGTTCCCATTCTTCGGCGTAGAAGTCCATCGTTTCGCGGAACCACTCCAACTGATCCTGTTGCTCGGACAGTAGAGAACCCGCACCTCGGACCACAACTACATATCCGGCGCCGAGTCCGAGGACGTCGTCGAGATCGCGCATGACATCGTCGAAAGCGTCTTTGTTTCGCCCGAAGTGGGACGGAAACTGGAAGGCTGCCGCAAACTCGTCGAAGACCTGCGCCGTTGTCCGCATGTTCTCTCCGCGAACCACCCGAACGATAAAATTCTCGGCACGGAGTTGACGTGCAAGATCATCTGCAACGGCCGGGTCGCTCTGCAGCGCCACCGAAACCACATCCGAAGACGGATCCAGCCACTGCGCCACGCTGACCGTAGACGAATCGGACATCAGCGAATCCTCACAAACGTGTCGTAGTGATCGAGGGTGTACCACGCCGAACCGTCGTTGCCGGTGACGATTCGCTCGGCGTCGCGTCCTTGGCCGTTCTTCTTCGGGTTCACGTCCCATTCCTGATAGACGACACGTCCGCCACCGGCACCGACAGCGGGTAGGCGGCCTTCGCTGTTGCGGAAGGTGATGCCGCCCTTGGTGCCCGGCGCATTGGCGGAATCCGGCCACCTCCCGGCGTCGATCTCGACCAGCGTGGCGAGCACTCGCGCCGGCGCATCGGTGCTTGTCTGCTGCGTTGGCTTGGCAGCGGAATTCGAGGGCGCGGAACTCGACGGCGCAGCCTTGGTGGTGGCGCCGGGCTTGGCTTGAACACTCGAGGACTGAACGCTCGAGGACTTCGTACCCGACGACGCCGAACTGTCGGAGTCACGTGAAGAAAGGGTGACCGCCAGTACGAGCGCAACCACCGCCACCACGACGGTGATGATGGCGTTGCGCGTCTTTGCGCTCGGCATTTTCAGACCTTCAGACATACGCGTCTCTATCGGTACGAGACGGTGACAGGCGCATGATCCGACCAACGGAGGTCGTAGGACTCAGCGCGTTCCACGAGCGCGACCTTGGCCCGCTCGGCGTATCCGCGAGTGGCAACCTGGTAATCGATACGCCAACCCGAATCGTTGTCGAATGCCTTTCCGCGGTACGACCACCACGAGTACGGGCCGTCGACACCCGGATGGAGGGTGCGGAAGACGTCCACCCACGCGGAATCTTCGGCGAACAGCAGATCCATCCAGGCGCGCTCCTCGGGGAGGAATCCCGAAGACTTCTTGTTGGTCTTCCAGTTCTTGAGGTCGAGTTCGGTGTGCGCGATGTTCCAATCGCCGCTGACCACCACGTGACGATCGGCAGCCTCGGCCGCCGCAGCGGTGGTAGCGAGGTGAACTGCGAAGGACGCCATGAACCGCTCCTTCTCCTCCTGCTTCGGCGTGAGCGCCTCACCGGAGGGCAGGTACAGGCTCGCGACGGTCAGATCCGCGAAGTCGGCTTCGATGTATCGACCGGCGTCGAGAAACTCGTCGTCCCCGTGACCGATCCGCACCGCGTCAGGTTCCGTGCGTGAGAGCACCGCGACTCCGTTGCGTCCCTTCGCGGACGGCTCGGCGGAGACGAGGAACCATCCGTTGCCGAGCGCTGGTTCGAGAGTCTCGCGAAGCTGATCGTCCGACGCACGCGTTTCCTGAAGGCAGATGAAATCCGCCGACGTCTTCTCCAGCCAGTCGAGCATGCCCTTGCGGGCAGCTGCTCGAACGCCGTTGACGTTCACGGACGTGATGGTGTGGGGCGCAAGAATGTGGGAGTCAGCAGTTTGTGGCACGGCAAGCACCGTAGCCGATTCCACCGACGCGGATGGGCGCCCAGGTCAGCGCGCGACCCTACGCTGCAGAATCACCGCTACCGCCAGCACGACGAGACCCGCGACGGCCAGCAACGACCCCACCGCTGCCGGCGCGGTGTACCCGTAACCGGCTGCGATGACGACGCCGCCGATCCACGCTCCGAAGGCGTTGGCGATGTTGAGTGCGGCGTGATTGAGAGACGCGGCCAAGGTCTGAGCATCCTCGGCGACATCCATCAACCGTGTCTGGAGGCCAGGCACCATCGACGACCCGGCGAGCCCGATGAGGAAGACGAAGATCAGTGCCGTGTACGGATTGCGCACGGCGATCACGAAGACCGCGAGGATCACAACGAGGGATCCCATCGACAGGAACAAGCCCTTCATCAGTGCGCGATCCGCGAGGTATCCACCGACGAAGTTGCCGGCCACCATACCCAGTCCGTACAGCATGAGTGCGAGGGGAATGAACGAAGCGCCAAGCCCGGACACGTCGGTGAGAGTCGTACTGATGTAGGTGTAGACGGCAAACATCCCGCCGAATCCGACCATGCCCACGATCAAGGTCATCCACACCTGAACGCGGCCCAGTGCCCCGAGTTCGGTGATCGGATTCGTCACCGGCATACCGTCCAACCGCGGAATCCAGACGAACAGCGAAGCAACCGTTGCCACTCCGATCACCGCAACCAAGGCGAAGGCGCTGCGCCAGCCGAGTGCCTGGCCGATCCAGGCCGCGACCGGCACACCGATCACGTTGGCCACGGAAAGACCCATCATCACCATGGCGACGGCCTTCGCGCGTTTTCCCGGTTCGGCCAGGTGAGCTGCGACCAGTGCGGCGACTCCGAAATACGCGCCGTGCGGCAATCCGGCGACGAAGCGGGCCATCATCAGCGTCGTGTACGAGGGCGCGAAAACCGAGGCGGCATTGCCGACGGTGAACGCGACCATGAGTGCGATCAACAGGGTGCGGCGCGGTACTCGTGCGGTGAGTGCAGCGATCAGCGGAGCGCCGACGACAACCCCGAGCGCGTACGCCGAGATCACGTGACCCGCGACGGGTTCCGAGACGCCGAGTCCGGATGCCATTTCCGGGAGCAACCCCATGGCGACGAACTCGGTGGTGCCGATACCGAAACCGCCGAGAGCGAGAGCGAGCATCGCCGGACCTCTGGCGGAACGAACCCCGGGTGTCGAGGTGTCAGAACGGGAGAGGGTAGACGAAGTCACTGATCAATTGTGGTCTCACACCTGGTTGAACTTCCAAGTGAGAGCGGGTGAGTTCACTCACGTGAGACCGCGAACACAAATGGGACGCCCGGTTTCCCAGACGTCCCATTTGACAGGTGAAGCGGTGAATCTACTTCGCGGCCATGGCCTTCTGCAGGTTCACGTCGAGCGCGCCGAGGAACTCCTCGGTGGTCAGGTAGCCCTGATCGCCGCCGACCAGCATCGAGAGGTCCTTGGTCATCTGGCCGCTTTCGACGGTCTTGATGACAACGTCTTCGAGCGCCTGCGCGAAGCCGATGACCTCAGGGGTGCTGTCGAGCTTGCCACGGTGCTCGAGTCCGCGGGTCCACGCGAAGATGGACGCGATCGGGTTGGTCGAGGTGGGCTTGCCCTGCTGGTGCTGACGGTAGTGACGCGTCACGGTGCCGTGAGCAGCCTCTGCCTCACAGGTCTTTCCGTCCGGTGTCAGCAGAACCGACGTCATGAGGCCGAGCGAGCCGAAGCCCTGGGCCACGGTGTCGGACTGGACGTCGCCGTCGTAGTTCTTGCATGCCCAGACGTATCCGCCCTCCCACTTGAGAGCGGAAGCGACCATGTCGTCGATGAGGCGGTGCTCGTAGGTCAGACCTGCAGCATCGAACTCAGCCTTGAACTCGGTCTCGTAGACGTGCTGGAAGATGTCCTTGAAGGCACCGTCGTACGCCTTGAGAATGGTGTTCTTGGTGGACAGGTACACCGGGTAGTTCTGCTGCAGTCCGTAGGTGAGCGACGCGCGAGCGAAGTCACGGATGGACGTGGTGAAGTTGTACTGCCCCTGGACGACGCCGCCCTCTTCGGGGAAGTTGACCAGTTCGTGCTCGATCGGTGCGCTGCCGTCCTCAGGCGTGTAGGTGATCATCACCTTGCCGGGGCCGGGGACCTTGAAGTCTGTGGCGCGGTACTGGTCGCCGAATGCGTGACGGCCGATGATGATCGGCTTGGTCCAGCCCGGAACGAGTCGCGGAACGTTGGAGATGATGATCGGTGCGCGGAAGATCGTGCCGCCGAGAATGTTGCGGATCGTTCCGTTCGGGGAACGCCACATCTTCTTGAGACCGAATTCCTCGACACGTGCCTCGTCCGGCGTGATCGTGGCGCATTTGACGCCGACGCCGTGCTTCTGGATCGCGTGCGCTGCGTCGATGGTGACCTGGTCGTCGGTCTCGTCGCGGTACTCGATACCGAGGTCGTAGTACTCGAGGTTCACATCGAGATACGGATGGATCAACTTGTCTTTGATGAACTGCCAGATAATGCGCGTCATCTCATCGCCGTCGAGTTCGACGACGGTGCCCTCAACCTTGATTTTGGACATGGGTGCTTCGCGTCCTCCTAGGAAGTTTCCCTGGTTACACGGTTGCGGTCACACTTTGTGAGTGGGTCCGCGAACGGTTCGATTATCAAACCTAGACGGTGTGGACTGATCTCGGGAGATGAGTCCCAAACAAGACAAGCGTACTGCTAACCCGTGAGGCCGCAACCGGCAGGTCCACTCATCGGTCTCTACTCGCGAGTAACTTTTGCCTGCTAGTGGGCTGCGTCGCTCTGCCTCGCGTGCGGTTGCGGCTCACATTTCGCCCCGTGTCAGGACTGCGCTCACTTCCCGGTAGAATCCGACTTGGTCATGAGTGCCAGCGTCAAGCCCCGGCTCGCTGGACGGCAACCCTCCAACCGCGGTGGGGTGCCCCGGGTGATGACCAGGTTTCCCGACGTGGATCTGCTCGCGCAGTTCCACCGCAATTCGGGTGACAAGCGCGGGTCCGACAGGGACGGACCCCAGACCGGGCCGAGCCCCACGGAGGTATTTCAGTATGTGTCGCACTTGTAGATAGACCCCAGCACGGGGCGGCGATCATTCGCCCCCGTCCGACATCTATCCGTCAGACCACTGGAGTGAACAAATCATGACCGACAACACAGCCGACGCCGCAGCAACTTCGGATCCGACCGCGAACTGGTCGTTCGAGACCAAGCAGGTGCACGCCGGACAAACAGCGGACACCGCCACCAACGCGCGCGCTCTGCCGATCTACCAGACCACCAGCTACGTCTTCGACAGCACCGATCACGCTGCGGCACTGTTCGGCCTCGCCGAGCCGGGCAACATCTACACGCGGATCATGAATCCCACACAGGACGCCGTCGAGCAGCGCATCGCTGCCCTCGAAGGCGGAGTCGCCGCACTCCTCCTCTCCTCGGGTCAGGCCGCCGAGACCATCGCGATCCTCAACATCGCCGAGGCCGGCGACCACATCGTCTCCAGCCCGTACCTGTACGGCGGCACGTACAACCTCCTGCATTACACCCTTCGCAAGCTGGGTATCGAAGTCACGTTCGTCGAGGATCCCGACAATCTCGAGCAGTGGCGCGAAGCCATTCGCCCGAACACGAAGGCGTTCTACGGCGAAACGATCGCCAATCCGAAGAACCACATCCTCGACCTACCCGGTATCTCGTCACTGGCCCACGAGAACGGTCTTCCGTTGATCGTGGACAACACAGTCGCGACGCCGTACCTGCTTCGCCCACTCGAACACGGCGCCGACATCGTCGTTCACTCCGCCACCAAATACCTTGGTGGACACGGCACCGCGATCGCCGGCGTCATCGTCGACGGTGGCACTTTCGACTGGACGCAGGGTCGCCACACGAACTTCACGACGCCTGATCCCAGCTACCACGGCGTCACCTTCGCGGACCTCGGCGCGCCGGCGTTCGCACTCAAGGCCCGCGTCCAACTGCTGCGCGATCTCGGTTCCGCCGTGGCGCCGTTCAACGCGTTCCTCATCGCGCAGGGTATCGAAACCTTGAGCCTGCGCATCGAGCGCCACGTATCCAATGCACAGAAGGTCGCCGAATTCCTCGACGGTCACGTCGAGGTCGCCTCCGTTTCCTACGCGGGACTTCCCTCCTCGCCATGGTTCGAACGTGGAAAGCAGCTGACGCCCAAGGGAACCGGCGCAATCGTCACCTTCGAGCTGCCCGGCGGTATCGATGCGGGCAAGACGTTCGTCAACGCCCTGACGCTGCACAGCCACGTCGCCAACATCGGTGACGTTCGCTCACTCGTCATCCACCCCGCCTCGACGACACACTCGCAGCTCACCCCCGAAGAGCAGCTCGCCTCCGGTGTCACACCCGGGCTCGTCCGCCTCGCGGTCGGCATCGAAGGAATCGACGACATCCTCGCCGATCTCACCGTCGGCCTGGCAGCGGTGGCAAACTCGTGACCGTGAACGAATTGGAGCCCAGGATCGACCTCCTGCCCCCACCCGACGGCCAGGTGGGGTTCGTCGACATCGGTGCCTTGGAACTCGAGAGCGGCGCGGTGCTCCCATCGGTTTCGCTCGCCGTTCAGCGGTGGGGTGAGCTTTCCCCGAACCGCGACAACGTCGTACTCGTCGAGCACGCACTGACCGGAGACTCACACGTCACCGGACCGATCTCCGCGAATCAGCCCTCCCCCGGCTGGTGGAACGGGATGGTCGGCCCCGGCGAACCGATCGACACCGGCGAATGGTGCGTCATCGCAACCAATGTCCTCGGTGGTTGTCGCGGCACGACCGGTCCCAGTTCGCCGGCCGACGACGGCAAGCCGTGGGGCAGCAGGTTCCCGGAGATCTCCATCCGGGATCAGATCGCGGCGGAGAAGAAGCTCGTCGATCTCCTCGGGATCGACCAGTTGGCCTCGGTAGTCGGCGGATCCATGGGGGGCATGCGCACCCTCGAATGGGCAGTTACCTACCCGGATGGCATTCGCTCCGCGTTGGTTCTCGCAACCGGTTCACGGGCCACTGCAGATCAGATCGGCACCCAGACGACGCAGATCGCTGCCATCGTCTCCGATCCGGATTGGCAGGGCGGTGACTACCACGGAACGGGGCGGGCACCTCGCACCGGACTCGGCATCGCCCGTCGCATCGCGCACCTGACGTACCGCACCGAGTCCGAACTGGACGCACGCTTCGAGAACTCCGCTCAGAACGACGAAAATCCTTGGAACGGTGGACGATACGCCGTACAAAGTTACCTGGAACATCAGGCAGACAAGCTGGTCGACCGCTTCGACCCGAGCACGTACGTCCTACTGACCGAGGCCATGAACCGGCACGACATCGGTCGTGGACGCGGCGGTGTTGCGGCGGCGTTGGCATCGATCACGGCACCGGTCGTGGTGGGCGGCGTCGACTCGGATCGGCTGTATCCCCTTCGCTTGCAGGAGGAGATCGCCGACGGAATTTCCACGTGCAGCGGCCTCGAGATTCTCAAGTCCAAGGACGGCCACGACGGCTTCCTGACGGAGGCGGACGCCGTCGCCGGACTGCTTCGCCGAACGATGGAGTTCGCACGTACGGCTCGCTGATTCGGCACAGAGCCACGTTTTCAGGATTCGTCAATGTCGGGAAAACCACAGCTGATCTGCGGGTTTTCCCGACATTCTCATTGGCGAACGTGAGCCGGCGCGGCTAGCATCGGCGAACGTGAATCAGCCATGCTCGACGCGCCTGCAGGCTACGTACATTCCCGAGCACATGTCCTTCGCGTTCTGGGGTGACGCAGACCCGGCAGCGCGGCTGTCGGCACTGGGGATGCCGACCGGGTCGCCGGGCGTGTGCAGGCTTGCGATCCCGGTCGACGAGTCGATCACAGCAACCGACGTCGAAGCGCAACTGCTCGACCTCACCACCGCGATCGACGCGTTCCACAACCTCGATGCTGGTCGCGGCGACCCCGGATCGTCGCTGCTCGCGTGGAAGCGCGTCATCGACACCGGCGCACATGACATTCCGACCGCAGCGCATGCCGCTATCGAGCGCGACGACACGAAGATCCGAAGCGCCGCGTCCACGGTGCGGTTGTTCACGGAAGCGCGCGCGGCCATCGAGAGTCTTCGCCGAGCAAAGATTCAGGCGACTCTGCGCCCGTATCAAATGCAGGGTGTTGCCTGGCTGACGGCTCTGTCGGGTTCGGGCGGTGGGATCTTGGCCGACGAGATGGGTTTGGGTAAGACACTGCAAGCGATTTCGATGATCGCGATCCGCGCCGGCGACGGTCCGCATCTGGTTGTGTGTCCCACCTCGGTGATAGGAAACTGGCGCCGCGAGATCGAGCGATTCGCTCCGCATCTGCCACTGCACGTTCATCACGGGGCCGCCCGTGCACTTCCCACTCGTATCCCCGCCGGCACTACGGTTCTGACCAGCTACAGCGTCTTGCGTTCCGACGCAGCCCAATTGGCCCCGGTACATTGGAGTTCAGTGGTCTTCGACGAGGCGCAACAGATTAAGAACCCCGCTTCCCTCGCCGCGAAAGCAGCAATGCAGTTGTCGGCGGACGTCAAGGTAGCGATGACCGGCACGCCGGTGGAGAACCGTCTCGAAGAATTGTGGTCGCTCTTTCGCGTCGCCAATCCCGACGTCCTCGGAACTCGCGCACGGTTTCGTCAACGCTTTGCCGTACCGATCGAATCCGGTCGATCGGCCACCGCGGCGACCAGGCTTGCCGCGGTCATCGATCCCTTCATTCTGCGCAGAACCAAAGACACAGTGGCAAAGGATCTTCCGCCCAAGCAGTTCTCCACGGTCTCGTGCACTCTGACGTCGGAACAGGCGCGCATCTACCGGTCGGCAGTTGCCGATGCGTTCGACTCCGGATTGGGCACGGGAATTGCCCGGCGTGGCAACATCCTTGCGCTTCTGACCACTCTCAAGCAGGTATGCAATCACCCGGCGCAGGTCACCGGCGATACGGACGACCTCTACGGAAGATCCGGAAAGCTCGACCGCGCAACGGAAATGATCGCCGAGATCGTCGACGACGGCGATCGCGCGCTGATATTCACGCAGTACCGGACGATGGGCGAGATGCTCTCGCGACACCTGGGAGCCGAACTGGGAATCGGCGCCGTGCCTTTCCTCCACGGCGGCCTGAACACCGACAAACGAGACGCGATGGTCGACGCGTTCCAGAACGAGACGGATTCACCACCGGTTCTGATTCTGAGCTTGCGCGCCGCCGGCTTCGGCCTCAACCTCACGCGCGCAAGTCATGTCGTGCACTACGACCGGTGGTGGAACCCAGCCGTCGAGGATCAAGCAACCGACCGGGCACACCGCATCGGCCAGAAACGCACCGTCAACGTCCACACCTTGGTGACGGGCGGTACCGTGGAGGATCACATAGCAGCGATGCACGAGTCCAAACGAGTTGTGGCCGATGCTGTCTCCGGGAACGTCGAGGCCGCGCTGGCCGATCTCCCCGACACCGAACTGCGTGAACTTCTCGAACTCGACGGCGCGGTGATCATCTGATGGCCAACGAATTCGGCGTCACCGCTTGGGGTCGAGCGTGGCTGCGCACGGTGGAGCGGACCGCGGCGTCCGGTCCGAACCCGTCCCTGCCGACGGCTCGCACCCTGGCACGCAACGGTTCCGTGGAGTTCACCGTCGTCTCGTCGGGGACCGTCGTCGCCGAGGTGAGCACCAAGGCAAAAACTTCGTCAGTGACGATTGGTGTCCCGCTCTGGACCAAATCCGAGATCGCTGCAGTGAAGAGCCTTCTCCGTTCGGCTGGAAAGGCGAACAGATCCGTCTCCACCGGCGAACTGCCGGACAGCATCGTCACCGAACTGCAGGCTCGAAATATCGCAGTAGCCGTTGATCTTTCGGAGTGCACTGCCAGCTGCGACTGCTCAGGTAGACGCTCGCCGTGCGTTCACCATCTCGCCGCGATCTACGCCCTCGCCGGGCGAATCGACGAGGAACCTGCACTTGCGGTGACGTTACGGAGTGCAACGGTCAAGGCTGGAAAGAAGTCGACATCCGCACATTCACCGGAGTGGATCCCTTTGAGTGATATCGACATTCGCTCGTTCTACGGGGACTGATCTTCTCAGTCGGTACCGAGCGGATCGATGGTCAGGGCGAGCGTCGCGATCAGCACACCCATAACGCCCATCGCCGCAGTGTCGAAGACCCTTCCACGCACCGCGAGCAACCCCACACGGTTCTCGGGAACGAACCACCGAGCGGCAGCTCCGATGATGACGGCAACACCGAAGACGAGGGCGCCGCGGCGCCACCGGTCGGCCAGCACGAGAACCACGGCCGCCGCGATCACGGCGAGGACCGCGAGCATGGGCAGATTCTTCTTCGCGAGGCCGACCAGTGAGGACATCGGACTCAGACTCCGGCCAGAACCCGCTCGGCGCGCTCGACCACGTTGGTGATCAGGAACGCGCGGGTCAGCGGTCCGACACCACCGGGGTTGGGTGAGACGAAGCCGGCGACCTCGTTGACGTCGGCTGCGACGTCGCCGCGCAGGCCGTCGTCGGTGCGACTGACGCCGACGTCGAGGACCGCTGCCCCGGGCTTGACCATGTCTGCGGTGATGAGGCCGGGAACGCCGGCGGCAGCGACGATGATGTCGGCGCGGCGAACCTCGGCCGCGAGATCGCGGGTACCGGTGTGGCAGAGCGTGACCGTCGCGTTCTCGCTACGACGCGTCAGCAGCAATCCGATCGGGCGACCGACTGTGACGCCTCGTCCGACTACCACCACGTGTGCGCCGGCAATAGGGACCTCGTAGCGGCGCAGGAGATGCAGGATTCCACGCGGGGTGCACGGCAGCGGGGCTTCCTTGCCCAACACCAGTCGACCGAGGTTGACCGGGTGCAAGCCGTCGGCGTCCTTGTCGGGGTCGATGCGCTCGAGGGCTGCGTTCTCGTCAAGGTGCTTGGGAAGCGGCAACTGCACGATGTAGCCGGTGCACTCGGGATTGGCATTGAGCTCGTCGATCGTCGCGTTGAGCTGCTCCTGCGTGATGTCGGCAGGCAGGTCGCGTCGCAAAGAATTGATGCCGACCTTGGCGCAGTCGTTGTGCTTGCCGCGCACGTAAGCCGCGGATCCGGGGTCGTCGCCCACCAGGATGGTACCCAAGCCGGGTGTGATGCCCTCTGCCTTCAGAGCGCTCACCCGCACCTTCAGGTCTTCGAAGATTTCGTCGCGGGTAGCTTTGCCGTCGAGGATCGTTGCAGTCACGGCGACCATTGTTCCAGGTTAGGGTCGATGAGTGACAACGGCTCCGGAACTACGCGGCCCGAGGGTGCTCCTCTCCCCCGTCGCGCCCGATCATCACGCCCGTCTGCGGGCAATTCACCTGCACCCGGACGTCGTGCAGTGGTGGCAAAATCCCGACGACGACTGGCCTGCGGCGCCAGAAGCCGGAACCACGCACTACAGCATCTTCCACGGCGACCAACTGATCGGCTTCATCCAGTGGTACGAAGCGGAAGACAACCCCGACTTCCGCCACGCCGGGCTCGACTTGTTCCTCGATCCCGACTTCCACGGCCGAGGGTTCGGTCGCGAATCGATTCGCGTGCTGTGTGCCCACCTGATCGACGACCTCGCATTCCACCGTCTGGTCATCGACCCGGAGGTCGACAACTCCGTCGCCATCGCGTGCTACCGATCGGTGGGGTTCAAAGACGTCGGGGTGATGCGCGAGTATTCGCGAGATCGCCATGGTGTGTGGAAGGACGGACTGCTGATGGATCTGCTCGCACGGGAATTCATCCGCTGATCGACTGGGACGAGTTCGAAAGGACCGACATCATGTTGCTGGACAAGGAATTCACGGCCACCCTGCAGAAGAGCGACGCCAAGGGCGGGTGGACTTATGTGATCTGGCCGGAGTCCGCCGAGTTCTTCGGCACCCGCGGCCTGGTCAAGGTACGCGGGACGATCGACGGACATCCGTTCCAGAGTTCGTTCATGGCGTTGGGAGACGGTAACCACAAGCTGCCGGTCAAAGCCGATCTTCGCAAAGCCATCGGCAAGGAGACCGGCGAGCTGGTGACGGTGCGCCTCGAGGAGCGCTTGGAGAGCTAGGCGCTGCTACTTCATGTCGACGACAAGACCGTGCGCCGACGCGTACGCCACCGCCTGCATCAACTCGATCTGCGCGTTTCCGACGGACGCGGACGTCCACAGGCTCGGATCGATCCGTGCACCGCGCAGGTCTGCACCTTCGAGTTTGAGTCCACCCGTACGAGCACCGGACAGATCCGCCGACGCCAGCACCGCGCCCCGCATGTCGGCCCGAACCAGGTTCGCTTCACGGAAGCGGCATGAGGTGAAGTCGATCTTTCTCAGGTCCGCCCCGCCGAGTGAGGTCAACGAGAAGTCGACTTCGTCGAGCGTCAACGGCCGGATGCGGCAACCGTCGAACGTCGACCCGAGCAGACTGCAGTTTCGGAACGTGCTGTGCCACAGGCTGGTCCGGGCAAAATTGCACGAGCGGAACGCAGTTCCCGTGTGCACGGACTCCCCCAGATCGGTGCCGGTGAAATCACAATCCGTGAACACCACCGACTCCGTCGTGAGTCCGGTGAGGTCGGCGTCTCGGAAATTGCAGTTGGTGAAAGTGCGCTGACGCCACTTCTGCCCGGCCAGCCGCGCGTCTGAATAGTCTTCGCCGACGACATCGTCGGATTCTTCGGGGAGCATGCCGTCCATACTGCCCCGCCGCACCGACACCGGTTCGATCGCCTAGGTCTCGCAGGCCACGCCGTCACCGTCACGATCAAGCTTGGACGAATAGCCGGGATCGCCGCGGTAGATCGGGGCAGCACCGGCCGCTCGCACGGCTGCACAGTTGGCGTAATACACCCCCGCGTCAGGCACCTTGGCCGGCGGCGGAACGTAGGCGGGTTCCGTTGTCTTCGGGGGCGTGTACGCCGGAGCGGGCGGAACGTACGGCGTTGTCGTGGTCTCCGGAACCTGAGGCACCAGCGGCACGATTGCCACGGTGGTTGTCGTGGTCGGCAGCGTCGTCGCGGTAGTCGTGGTCGGCGGGGCGGACGACGTTGTGGTCTTTGTCGTCGACGGGACAGTGCTCTTGGTTGTCGTCGCTGCAGCTGTCGCCGAAGAGGTCGCAGCAGGCGTCGTCGATTCTTCCGACTTGCCCGCTCCCGTCGCCGCGGCGATGGCAACCAGCCCCACGACTGCCGCGCCGGCGATCCACGGCCACTTACGCCGCGTCTTGCCTTCCTCGGCGTTAGTGTCCGGCGCCGCCGATCCGGGTGCGCCGAAGACCTGCGTGGGAGTGCCGAAAACCTGAGTGGGTGCGTCGACGCCCTTGGGCCGTGTCTGCGCGGTCCACTGCTGACCGTCCCAGTAACGGTCGATCGTGGGGTCGAAGGGGTCGGGGTTCCAACCGGCGGGAGGGTTCATCAAAATGTCCGTTCTGCGAAGAGTGCCGGAAATAGATTCGCACGGACTGGCCGGTTTGTTACCAATTCGCCCACACTTCCCGACCGGTCTTCTCACGGACGTGGGCACCGATACGTCGCCCGGTACAGTTCCTCGAGTGTTCCGAGTGATGTTCCACGAGCCCCGCATCCCACCCAACACCGGAAACGCGATCCGCATGGTCGCGGGCACCGGTTGCGAACTCCACCTGGTCGGCCCTCTCGGGTTCGACTTGTCGGAGCCGAAGCTCAAGCGCGCAGGCTTGGACTACCACGACCTGGCGACTGTCACGGTCCACGAAAACCTGACCGCTGCCTGGGAAGCCGTCACCCCCGCTCGCGTATTCGCCTTCACCGCGCACGCGACCACGTCGTATGCCGATATCGCCTACCAACCCGGCGACGTCCTGCTGTTCGGACCCGAACCCACCGGACTGTCCGAAGAAGTATTGGCGGACGAACACGTCACCGAGCGCCTGCGTATCCCGATGCTGCCCGGACGCCGGTCCCTCAACCTGTCCAACGCTGCCGCCCTCGTGACGTACGAGGCCTGGCGTCAGCACGGGTTCAAGGGCGCTGTCTGATCGACGTCAGTAGACGTCCCGGACATAGCGCTTCTCCGCCGAAAGAGCCTTCACGTATGCCTCGGCACTGCGAGGAGCCAGTTTTCCGTGTTGAGCGACCACCCCGTTGAGGGCACTGTCGACGTCCTTGGCCATCCGGTTGGCATCGCCGCAGACGTAGAAGTGCGCTCCTTTCTGCAACCACTCCCACAGCAGCGCACCCCGCTCACGCATCCGGTCCTGCACGTAGACCTTGTCGGCTTGATCCCGGGAAAACGCGAGGTCGAGTTCGGTGAGGAATCCGTCTTTCCGCAATTCTTCGATTTCTTCGCGGTAATAGAAGTCGGTCGCGGCGTGCTGTTCTCCGAAGAACAGCCAGTTCGGACCCGTGTGCCCCAATGCCCGCCGCTCATGCAGGAAGGCACGGAACGGTGCAATGCCGGTCCCCGGACCGACCATGATCATCGGGGTTTCGGGATCGGAAGGTGGCCGGAAGTGGGTCGACTTCTGCACGTAGATACCGATGTCGTCATCGTGAGCGTGGTCGGCGAGGTAAGTCGAGCACACTCCACGCCGTGGGACACCCGCAACGTTGTATCGCACCGCGGACACCGTCAACTGCACTTCGCGTGGGTTCTCTTTCGGGCTGGAAGAAATCGAATACAGCCGCGGCTGAATCGGTTTGAGCAGCGAGAGCCATTCGTCTGTCGAGGCACGAACGGGCGACTGCGCGAGAATGTCGACGGACTGTCGTCCCCACGACCAGTCTTTGAACGTGGAGACATTCTCCGGCTTCAACAACTCGGCCAGGTCCGAATCGCGGGTTCGTTGATGCACGAATCGAATCATGTCGGTCGAGATTCGAGTGATCTCCAAGCGCTCGGTGAGCGCGGTACGCAGCGTCATTTCCCCGTACTGCCCCAGTTCGACGGTCTCGTCACCGTCGAGGCCGGTAAGGGTGAGCCACTCGTCGACAAACGGAGAGCTGTTTCGGGGCCAGACTCCGAGAGCGTCGCCGGCTTCGTAACTGACCGTGTCACCTGGAAGGTGAAAGCCCAACTGCCGCACGTCTTTGGAAGAACCCGGACGGTTGAGCACGACATTGCGCGTCAAGGCTGTGGTCAGCGGCGCCTTCTTGTTGTATCGCAGCGGCGGCGACATCGCCGGTGAAATCGGCGCGGCTGCAACGGTTGTCCCAGAATTCTTCTTTGCAACGAGGACGTCGGTCGTCTCGCCGGCCACCGAGCTCCGAAGCTCAGCCGTGACCGCCTCCAGCCATCCAGCAGCGGTGTCCTCGAAATCGGGCTCGCAGTCGGCGCGATCGACGATACGACTGGCTCCCAGTTCGGCAAGGCGGGCGTCGAGCTTTCGTCCGTGTCCACAGAAGTCGGCATAGTTCGAGTCGCCGAAAGCGATGACTGCATAACGTGTCTCGGACATGCGGGGCGCCGTGTCAGCAGACAACGCATCCCAGAAACCGCTGCCGTTGTCCGGGGATTCGCCGTCACCGGAGGTACTGGTGATCAGCAGGACCTCTCTGGTAGCTGCCAGGTCGGCGGCCGGGAATTCGTCCATCGCGTGCATCACCACGGGTAAGCCGATTCCCCCGAGACGAGTGGCGCACTCAGCAGCGAATTCTTCCGCGTTTCCGGTCTGCGATGCCCAGAGCACCACGATCGGCGCGCGCTCGGATCCAATACTCGGACTCGATGACAACGCAGGCCCGTCGGTGTCAGGAAGTGAGATCCGCGAGTACAGGCCGGCCAGAACACCGTCGACCCACATCCGCTTTTCGGCATCGAAGGGTGCCGTCGACGGCAAGGTAGGTACCCCGGCAGTGCGATCGGCGTCCGCACGCAACGCTGCGAGAAGGCCGGCCAGGTAGCTCTGCTGGAGCGCATCGAATACCACTGCAGGTGTTCCTGTTTGACCGAGGACATCTGCGAGGACATCGGTTCGCGACAACGCCCGATCAGCTGGCGCGGGAGCCAGCAGCGCCGCCTCGGCGAGCACTGTTTCAGGTGTGTTCACGGCGACCTTCGTCATAGTGACAGCGCAGGCTTTGAACTCCGGTTGCTGCGAGGCAGGGTCGATGGCGTCGTTGGTGACGGCGTTGATGGACAGATATTCGCCGAAGGCGTCGTTCCAGTGAAATGGGGCAAAGCAGTTCCCCGGACGCACTCGGTCGGTGACAACAGCCGGAAGCACAGCGCGACCGCGGCGTGAGGCAACCTCGATCGCATCCTGGTCGACGATGCCGAGCCTGGCGGCGTCGTCGGGATGGATCTCGACGAAGGGACCTGGGTTGAGCTTGTTCAACTTGGCCACCTTGCCGGTCTTGGTCATGGTGTGCCACTGGTGCGCGAGACGACCGGTGTTGAGCAGGAAGGGGTAGTCGTCGTCGGGCATTTCGGCGGGAAGCATGTGCGGCCGTGCGAAGAACATCGCACGGCCAGTGGCGGTGGGAAATGCGAGCCGCGGAGTGCTGCCGTCCTCGCGGATCAGGAGCCTTTGACTGACACCGTCATTGACGTATCGGATGGGATGACGGTCCTGATCACTGTCTGGCGGGCATGGCCACTGAATCGATGTCTTGCGGAGGCGCTCGTAGGTGACGCCGCGTAAGTCGTAGCCGGTCTTCGGATTCCAGAACTGCTTGATCTCTTCGAACACCTCTTCGGCACAGGTGTAGGTGAACGCTTCGGCGTACCCCATCTCGCAGGCGATCCGGGCGATGATCTGCCAATCAGGCAGCGCCTGCCCAACCGGATCCAGTGCCTGCTGAAAGAGCGTCAGGTTGCGTTCGGAATTGATCATCACTCCGTCGGACTCTGTCCACAGCGAAGCAGGCAGCAGAACATCGGCGTATTCGTTGGTCTCGGTGCCCAGGAAAGCATCCTGGGTGATGACGAGGTCGGCCTTCTCCAAGCCGTCGATGACGGTCTTGCGGTTGGCTACCGTCGCAACGGGATTGGTGCAGATGATCCAGCACGCTTTGATGTCGCCCGCCGCCATTCGGGAGAACATGTCGATGGTGCCACCGCCGATGTCGGTGCGCAGCGAGCCCTGCGGGATCCCCCATCGGTCCTCGACGAAGTCGCGATCGGCGTCGACCATCACGGCGCGCTGACCTGGCAAACCTGGCCCCATGTAGCCCATTTCACGCCCACCCATGGCGTTCGGCTGACCGGTCAACGAGAACGGACCGCTGCCGGGCTTGCAGATCGCACCGGTCGCGAGGTGAAGGTTGCAGATGGCGTTGGTGTTCCACGTGCCGTGGGTGCTCTGGTTCAAACCCATTGTCCAACAGCTCATCCAGTTGGCGGCCTCACCGATCCACTGCGCTGCCGTGTGGATGTCGGCTTCGGAGATACCGGTGATCTCGCTGACCTTCGCAGGCGTGTACTCCGCGAGGAAACTGGGCATGACCTCCCAGCCTTCGGTGAAGTCGGCGATGAAGTCCGGATCGGTGTGGCCGTTTACGACGAGCAGGTGGAGTAGTCCGTTGAGTAGCGCGAGATCGGTGCCGGGAGCGATCTGCAGGAACAAGTTCGCCTTGTCGGCGGTGGCGGTGCGTCGAGGATCGACGACGATCAACTTCGCGCCCGCCTTGACCCGCTCCTGCATTCGAAGGAAGAGGATCGGATGGCAGTCCGCCATGTTCGCGCCGGTCACGAAGAACACGTCGGCATGTTCGAAGTCCTGATAGGAACCGGGCGGTCCGTCGGCCCCGAGCGATTGCTTGTATCCGGTGCCGGCACTTGCCATGCACAGTCGGGAATTCGATTCGATCTGATTGGTCCCGATGAAGCCCTTGGCCAGTTTGTTCGACAGGTACTGAGCTTCGAGTGACATCTGCCCGGACACGTACAACGCAAACGCGTCGGGACCGTGCTCGTCGATGATTGCCCGCAGGCGCTGGGCGGTGTCAGTGATGACTGCGGCCATGTCCGCCGCTTCGATCGCATCACCTCGGCGCGGACGGCGATATGCAGATTCCATGCGCCCCGGGCCTGCGAGCATGTCTGCGGTCGTGGTGCCTTTGGTGCACAGACGCCCGAAGTTGGTGGGATGTGTCTTCAGACCGGAAGACTTCGCAGCCTTCCGACGTCCCGTCTCCGGATCGGTGATGATGTCGAGGACAAGACCACAGCCGACCCCGCAGTACGCGCAGAGTGTGTCGACACTGGTGGTGGTGAGTTGAGCGCCCATCGATTCATGCATCCCTTCGACCGAGGATCAAGGTCGACTTCTATCTTCGGATGCAGTTGTTTCGGGAGTTCATGCTCGATGTTGCGTATCAATCACTCTTTCCTCACCGCGCCCTTCGGACCGATGTGCGGTCCCGGGACCGGCGGTCGTCGACGGGCAGCTGTACGCGAATGCCCAGTTCTACGCTCTGCCGCCGAATCGAGCGATGTAGTGCCAAACCTTCTTGACGTCCTGCGGATCGAAGGATGCACCCCGTGCGAGCCCCAGTACGGCAGGCGTCAGCCGCCTGCCGTGCGCAATTTCTCGGGCAAGGTCGATCACGGCCGCTCCCCGGTATTCGGGATGTTCGGCTATCTCGTCGACATCGACCGCGTATCCCTCGTGCCACAGCACCGGGCACGTGAGCGAGTGGGCGATCTCTTCGATCAGTGTGCCCCGGTAACTCGGATCCAGAACGAGCGCCTCGACGTCCGTTCCGATGTCGACGGCGCCGTGGACGTGCGCCTCGATGTAGTGGTCGAGCGGATCGTCGAGCTCGGCAGCCCGTGCGGCGTCGACCAAGCTCATCGCTTCGGCCGTTCCGAAGAGATCAGGCTCGAAGACGCTGTCGGGAAAGCAGAAGGTGGTGCGGTCGAGTGTGTGCTCGGCAAGCCGGAAGTAGGACGAGCCGAACCGAGGGGATGCCCCGTAGGGATCGGCGGAGAAGTTCAACGATCCGTACTTCGCCCGTTCCGAGGGCTCTCGCTCGTCGTAAGCTCCGCCGAATATCCGACTCTCCCAACGCCAACGATCGCCGCCGTGATGCGCCGTCAGTCCGCCGTTGCTCGTTCGAGTCTCGAACTGGGTCACATAGGTGCCTTGACGTGCGATCGAGGCCAGTGTCAGACCACGTTCAGACGGGAGGTCCGGATGAAAGTGCAACGTCACCCGGTGATTTCGATCCAACGGGCCGCCCTTCGAGAGACCGCTCACGTGCGCAATCGCGGCAGACCAAGGAGTGGAATCAACAGGCATTCGCCCATTATCCGGATATGGAAGCAGCGCCGGTGAAGAAATCGACCAGTGAATACGGTGTGCCTTCACCGAGGCAGAGATCAAGGATCACGTGCGAGTCCGCGGCCTCGGATGCGCTGCGCACGAACATCGCTTCTTCGTACTCGGCGAGTGCCCCTTCGATGTCGTCGGGGTGCGTGGCGATCGCCTTTCCCAGTTCGGCGCCGTCGAACATCGCCAAGTTCGCACCCTCACCGGACGGGGACATCAGGTGCGCCGCGTCACCGAGGAGCGTCACCCCAGGCACGCGATCCCATCGGTGCTCGTCGGGAAGTGCATGGATCGCGCGCGGAATCGGAGCGGTTTCGCCATCGGTGATCAGCGCCGTGAGTTCCGGTGCCCAACCGTCGAACTCGGCCGCGACCCGCGCTGTCGCAGCGGCGGCGTCGGTGAAATCGATACCGGCAAACCACTCCGCCGGACGGTTCAGCTGAACGTAGGTGTGCACGATGTCTCCCGCCTCTCGATGCGCGGCGATCGCATTTCCTGGTGCGGGCGCGTACATCGCCCCGTCCCCGACGGCTTCGGCTGCAGCCGAATGCTTCTCGTCGACGTCGTAGAGGTAGGTCTCGACGAACGTGGTGCCGACGTATTCCGGCTTCGCATCGGAGAGCAGCGGCCGGACCTTCGACCAGGCACCGTCTGCACCGACGAGAAAGTCGGTGGTCACTGTCGAACCGTCGACGAAGGTCAACTCGTGGCGATCATCTCCGAGCGAGCGCACAGTGTCGACTTTGCGTCCCCATTCGATCGTGTAGTCCGGAAGGGAATCAATCAGGATTCGACGGAGGTCGCCGCGCAGCACCTCGGGACGTGCTCCCGTGCCGTCGTCGGGTTCGTCGAGGAGCACGGCGGCGTGTTGATCGAGTACGCGCGACGCGGCGCCGCCCGCGTGGATGATCGCGCGGAACTCGTCGGTTAGGCCGGCAGCGTCGAGCGCGGCCTGACCGTTGTGTTCGTGGATGTCGAGTTGACCGCCCTGCGTGCGAGCTTCTGCCGACAGTTCCGCCTCGTAGATCTTCGACCGAATTCCATGAACGTGAAGGACACGCGCGAGGGTCAGACCGCCGAGGCCCGCCCCGATGATCGTTATCGAGTTGCTCATGTTTGTTTCCTTTCAGGCTCCGATTGGAACGTCGTTCCAATGACATCTTGGAACGGCGTTCCAGATATGTCAAGATGGTTCGCATGGCGACCAGGAATCAGCGGACCGAACGACGTACGGATGCGCTCTCGAAGGAGCGAATCGTCGAGGCTGCGATCGAGATCCTCGACGACGAGGGCGAAGCCGCGCTGACATTTCGCGCACTCTCCGCACGCCTGGCAACAGGTAGCGGGGCGATTTACTGGCACGTTGCCAACAAGAGCGAACTGCTCGCCGCGGCGACCGACGACGTCATCGCCCGCGTGACAACCGGTGCAACCGAAGGCGCAGCCCCACGGGAGGCGATCCGGACCATCACCCTCGGCGTGTTCGACGCGATCGACGCCCACCCCTGGGTCGGCACCCAACTCTCACGTGAACCGTGGCAATCAGCGGTGATGCAGATCTTCGAAAGTCTCGGCGAGCAACTCCAGGCGCTCGGCGTTCCCGAATCGGCACAGTTCGACTGCGCGTCCGCGCTCCTGAACTACGTGCTCGGTCTCGCCGGACAGTACGCCGCGGGCGCCCGTCTGCTCCCCCGTGAGACAGATCGGTCCGCTTTCCTCGCGGGCGTCGCCACGCGATGGGAAGAACTCGACTCTGCGAAGTACCCGTTCCTCAATCAGGTGACGGCGCAGTTGCGCGACCACGACGACCGAGAACAGTTTCTGGCAGGCATCAACCTCATCCTCGCGGGGATCGACACCGTCCGATAGCGGCCGTAGCCGTCAGCGTGAATGAACAGCGGTGTTGGATCCGAGCGCTATATCGAGGAAATCTCTTGCCGCACCGCGCAATCCGCGATCGGGATCCCAGACGGCTTGGAGTCGACGCGGCATCCGCAAGCCGTCGACGTTGACCGCGACCAGTCGGCCGTCCGTCAGGTCGGCGGCAACTGCCAGCGACGACAGAACAGCCGGGGCGTTGCCTGCCACCACCGCAGCCTTGACAGCGGTACACGAGGTGAGCTCGAGCAGCGGCGGCACACAATCGGGAACAGCATTCTCGAGCGTCAGGCGCGTACCGGACCCTGATTCTCGCTGAATCAGCGGTGTGCGTGCGAGTTCCTCGACCGGAACGGGCACACCATTCGCCCAGTCGTGTCCCGGCGGCACAACCACGACGAGGTGATCACGCGCTACTTCGCACGACGCGAGCGCCGACGGCACATCCGGCCCTTCGACAAATCCGATATCGGCCTGGCCGGCCTGAACTTGAGCAGAGACGTCCGAGGAATTGTGCAAGCTCACCGACGCCACGACGTTGGGGAACTTGTGCCGCATCGCGACCGTCCATCCGGGAACCAGATACTCGGCGATGGTCATGCTGGCGGCAACCGTGACGGCAGCATCACGTTCACCGCGAAGTGCGGCAACTCCCGATGCCATTTCCTCGGCACTGACGAGGATGTGACTTGCCCACTCGAGAATCAGACCGCCCTCGGCGGTGGGACGAACACCGGTCGCCGCTCGATCGAACACCTTGATTCCGAGTTGGCGTTCGACCGAACGCACCCGGGCGCTGACCGCCTGCTGACTGAGTCCGTGCTCCCGGCCGGCAGCACCCATGCTGCCCAGACGCCCTACGGAAAGGAGGACGTCGAGGGCACTGAGTTCCGGCACCCGAGGAGACAACGACATAGTCCCAAGATTAGACCCACAAGGCGAGTTTGTGGGCATTCAAGAACAACCGGTCTACCGGTACGGACCGGATGAGACGACAGTGAAATACATGACCACCACAACGAGTTCCACCTTCGCCCACATCACTCCGAACTGGTTCGCGGCAGCGATGGGAACGGGAATCGTGTCGGTGGCCGCCGCTTCGCTCGAACCGGAGATCGAGGGCTTGAAACTGGTCTCCGAGATCTTCTGGGTTCTGGCGGTTCTCGTACTGTGCGCCTTGATCGGAGCATTTGCCACCCATTGGTCACAACATCGATGTCAGGCCCTCGCCTACCTGCACAGCCCCGCGATGTTCCCCTTCTACGGCGCCGTCGCAATGGCACTGCTGACCGTGGGATCCGCAACCGGCATCACCGGCCCGGACTTCCTCGGCCACGACGTGGCGATCACCGTGTCGCTGACACTGTGGACACTCGGCACGGCACTCGGCCTGGTCACCTACGTCGTGATGATGATTCGACTCGTTCGAGATGCCGGGATGGCGACGGCAATGCCGTTCTGGCTCATGCCCGTCGTACCTCCGATGGTCTCGGCCACCACCGGCGCAGCGGTCAGCACCCACATGCCCGAAGGCGCTCCACGCATCGCGGTACTGGTTTTCTGCTACATCCTGTTCGCTCTGGCGCTGACCGCCGCCATCGGCATTCTGGTAGCCGTCGCCAGGCAGTTCGCACGCAACCGTTCGGCCGGCGTCGACGTGATCCCGTTCAATGCCATTCCCTCACTGTGGATTCCGTTGGGCGTGATCGGACAGTCGATCGCGGCATCCAACCTGTTGGCCGCCGCCTCACGGCATGCACTCAGCCCCGAGCATGCCGACACCCTGCACGAATTCGGGATCGCCTACGGAACCGTCGTCGGAATCATCGGCGTGATCGCGTTTGTCACCGTCACCGTCGTCACCATCCACGCACTGCGCCGCGGCTTGGACTTCTCGCTCGGCTGGTGGAGCTTCACCTTCCCCATCGGAGCATGTGCCGTCGGAGCGAATGCCTTCGGAGTCGCCACCGGTTCCACCCTGATCCTGGGAATCGCACTTGCCCTGCTGACCGTGCTGATCCCCATCTGGGCAACCGTCGCGGTCAGGACCGTCCGGTCGATCCGCAGTGGAGTTCTACCGGCGGCTGCATGAATTCGCACCGATGAGTTTTGGCTCGCCGTACGGTCTGTACTCACGTAGACCATTGTCGAGAGCAGGAGTACACGGTGAGTCAGTTATTGCGAGTGCAGAATTTCGGCGTTTCGAGTGACGGAATAGCCTGCGGTCCGGACCAGAGCTTCGAGAGCCCGTTCGGCCTGGACCACGGTGAAATGTTTGCGTGGGCAGGAGCTACGGCCAGCTGGCCCAATCGCACCGATCCCGGCGGCAGCCGAGGCCTCGACGACTATTTCACGCGGGACTTCTCCAACAACATCGGCGCCGAAATCATGGGCCGCAACAAATTCTCACCCTACCGCGGCCCTTGGGAGAATCTCGAGTGGCAGGGCTGGTGGGGCGACGAGCCACCGTTCCACACCCCGGTTTTTGTCTTGACCCACCACGTGCGGCCGTCGTTCACGCTATCGGACACGACATTCCACTTCGTCGACGCCGACCCCGCGACGGCCCTCGCGCAGGCACGTGAGGCAGCGCAGGGCAAGGACGTTCGACTCGGCGGCGGAGTCAGCACTATCCGTGAATTCCTCGACGCCGATCTGGTCGACACGATGCACATCGCTGTCTCCCCGATCGAATTCGGATCCGGTCTACGACTGTGGGAGACACCTGACGAGTTACTCGACCGCTTCAACCTCGACGTTGTGCCGAGCCCGAGCGGCGTGACGCACCACCTGTTCTGGCGGAAGTGACGTGTTGGGGCAGCTCCGTAAACGGGAGCTGCCCCAACAGTTACGCACTATTCGCCGGTCTCGACCTGGCGCCCCGACTGGTACCACGCCATCGTTCCACCGGCCACCGAAACGGCATTGATGCCGCGAGCCTGCAGATACTCAGCGGCTTGCAAGCTCCGACCACCGACGGCGCAGATGATGTACACCGTTTCCGCGTCCGGAATTTCACCCACGCGAGAGACGAATTCGCTGAGCGGAATGAGCGTCGCACCGGGAACTCGGACCTGAGCGAACTCGTCGGCCTCACGGACGTCGATCAACGGCTCACCCGCTGCCAAAGCCGTGTCCAGTGCATTCAAATCGACTTCCAACATTTCTTCTGCGCCTGCCTTCGTGTTCGCTGCTGTCCGAATAGACGGTACCCGCGCGTTTTCGTGCAGCTCCCTTTACGATCTGACAATGACCAATACGGTTCCCGAAAAGTCCGGTTTTTGGAGTCGCCCCACCGTATGGAAAGTGCTCCTGCTGATCGTCGTCTACCTGGCGTTCTATCTTGCTGTCGGGCAGGTTACCTCCAGAGTTTTTGCAGACCAGATCGACACGGACAATGTCGTGGCAAGCGCCTCCAGCATCCTCCTCGGCGTCGCATTGCCCATCGCGATCGGCGGGATCGCCCTGCTGGTTTTCACGACAAAGGTCGGCTGGCTGCGCGGCGTCTTCGGCCCACAACCCATTCGTGGGCGCGGTTGGATGTGGATCGGTCCGATCATCGTGGTCGCCGCCATTGTTGCGCATCTGGCGGGAACCGATTGGAGCGCCTGGACCACCGGCGAGGTAATCGCCCTGCTGGTGCTCGGTGCGTGCGTCGGCCTGACCGAGGAATTGGCCACCCGTGGCCTGGCAGTGAAGATGCTGCGCGACGCCGGCCACCGCGAGCGCTTTGTCGCCGTCGTGTCTTCACTGGTGTTTGCACTCATGCACACGGTCAACCTGATCGCCGGGATGAAGCCGTCGACCGTCCTTGTCACCGTGGTCTACACCTTCGGTTTCGGTATGTGCATGTACCTGACAATGCGTGTGACGGGCACGATCTGGGCCGCAATCGTGTTACACGGCCTCACCGACCCCACCACAATTCTCTCGACCGGCGGGCTGGACACTTCGGTGACCACGGAAGTGAGCGGCGCCGCCGCCATCACCTCTCTACTGACGGTCCTCTTGGTCGTCTTCGGGGTGATCGCCGTCTTCCTCATCCGAGATCGAATCGGCGAAGAACGGCACACACCCGTCTCGGCCTGACCGACCGCGACCGTACAAGACATACTTGTGCCCATGCCTTCTCGAACCAAGTACTCGTTCGCCGTCGTGACTGCATCGTGTGTGCTGGCACTCTCCGGTGCCGTCACTCATGCCACCGCGGGGGTTCCGACAACTCCCGAAGTCGCGACCACCGAATCCATCGCGTCGGAATCGATCAGCGATCTGTATGCAGCCCAGGGCGCGCACGAAGTGGCTGCCGATTCAGTTCCCGGGTACCAACTGTTCTACCCAGCCGACTTGTCGTCTGATGGCAATCGGCATCCCGTCGTCACCTTCGGCAACGGCAGCTATGCGACTTACGAAGAGTACGAAGCGCTCCTGCAGCATCTCGCTTCTTGGGGTTTTGTCGTTGTGGTGGCCGACAGCAGCGTCACCGGCGACGGGACGGAGATCTTGGGGGCTGCCCAGTACGTCGTCGATCAGAACACCAACGCTGAGAGCATTTTTCACCAGCGGATCGACACCGACAACATTGCCTCGGTCGGACACTCCCAGGGCGCCGGTGGCGCGATCAACGCGGCAACCCAGTCCGCGAATCTGATCACCGCCACGGCGGTACTCGATTTGCCTGACCCGTGGTGGGCCTCGCGACCTGTCGACGTGATCGACGTGGCCCAGTTGACCGGACCGACGTTCTTCATGACCGGCGCCGACGACCCGGTCTCCACCGCCGATCCGCAAGCTGAGTACTTCGACAAAACCGCCGGACCGGCGGTCCGCGGCAGACTGCTTGGCGTCGGCCACAATTGGGCCGCAGATGGCGAAGGATTCCGGGGCTACCTCACCGCATGGCTGAGATTCACCCTGAGCGGCGACCAGACTGCCGCACGTGCATTTGTCGGCGACTCGGCGGAAATCCTCACCGATCCCCGTTGGGACCGGCAAGCGATCAAGGGTTTGTGATGACGATCTTGCCGTAGGCCTGCCCGGATTTCTGCTGCTCGAAAGCGTCAGCGAGGCGGTCGAGGCTGTAGGAAGAATCTATGACGGGACGAAGCGCCAGGCTCTCCAGCCCGGCGACCATCTCCTCCTGATGTGCACGACTGCCCACCAAAACACCTTCGATGGTGACCTGTTTGGTCAGTAGCGAAGTCAGGTCGATCGACGACGAGGGGCCGTTCATGATGCCAAGCGCGCAGATTCGCCCGCCTGGTCGGACTGCCGCCAGAGATTGGCCGAGGGTGGACGGCCCGCCGACGTCGAGGACGAGGTCGATCCCGCCGCTGAGCCGCATCGCTTCCGAACCCCAGTCCGGGCGCTCACGGTAGTTGACCACGTGATCGGCACCGAGCTCGACCAATCGTGCCATCTTGTCGGGGGCCGACGACGTTGCGATCACCTGAGCTCCAACAGCTTTGGCCAGCTGGACGGCAAACAGCGCCACCGTGCTGGTCCCAGGGATCAACACCGACGACCCTGGGATGATCGGGACTCCGGCAAATAGTGCGCGCCACGCTGACAAACCTGCGGTGGGCAAGGTAGCGGCTTCCTCGTAGGTGTAGTTTCGCGGCATCACTGTCACAGCAGATACCGGCACGGTGACGGTGTCGCGGGCGAACCCGTCGACACCGTCACCCGGCGAATTTCCGAATCCGTCGAAATCCGGTGTGCCGCTCCGCCAATGCGGCAAATAGGTGCTCATCACGCGATCTCCGACGCTGAACTGCGTTACGCCGTCTCCGACCGCAACGACCTCCCCGGCAGCATCGGACAACAGGATCCGCGGACCGTCGGTCGCTATCTCTCCGGTCGCCACGAGGTAGTCATGGTGGTTGAGCGAATTCGCGTGGATCGCGATCGTCACCTCACCCGCACCCGGGCCCGGGGTCTCGATCGTCCTCGATTCGAGGTTGTTCAATCCTCCAGGCGGGAGTACGTACACGGCGCGGTTGGTCATGGTGTGGATCCTCGCACGAATGGTGATCGGGTGACGTTCGGAAAGGGTTCTGCTGCTCAGAGGAGAGAAGCGGTGAACCCTCCGTCGAGAACCAGGCTGCTGCCGTTGCACCACGACGACTGGTCGCTCGCAAAGAACACTGCGGCGGCGGCAACTTCCTCGGTCCGGCCGTAGCGCGTCTGCTTCGTGACCATCAGGTCGTCGAATCCCCCGGACTCGAGGCCGAGGGCATTCTCGAAATCCTGCTGGTGACTCTTGACCAGGTCGGTATCGATGAATCCGGGCAGCAATGCATTCGCGCGGATTCCGTGGAAGCGAAGTTCGGCTGACAGGGTTTCGGTGAGATTGCGAACTGCTGCTTTGGCTGCGGCATAGCTGCCGATCAAAGGCGAGCCGGTGGTCGACGAGATCGACGAGATGTTCACGATCGAACCGCCACCGGATGCGACGAGAGCGGGCAGCGAATGACGCACTGTCAAGAACACTCCATCGAGGTTGACCGACATCACTTTCCGCCAGTCCTCGAACGAGGTCTCGATCAGCGGGGTCGTGGTGGCGATACCGGCGTTGGGTACTACGACGTTCAGTCCGCCGAACTCTTCGACCGCTCTGGCGACGAGATCCTTGACCTGCTGTTCGTCGGTGACATCAGTGGTGACAGCGATAGCTCCGTCGATCGAGTCCGCCACTGCCTGTGCTGCGCCACCGTTGATGTCGGAGACCACGACCCTCGCGCCCTCCGCCCCGAACGCCCGGGCAATGGCGGCGCCGATTCCGGCACCTGCGCCGGTGACAATTGCAACTTTGTTCGCGAGAAGATCGGACATGTCAGCGTTCCCCTTCAATTCTCGGTCGGGACGTAGAAAAGCAATTCGGGTCCGGTGTCGCCGGTGGTCGCGATGGCCTCGGACATGTCGAGAGTTCCGTCGCCCAAAGCACTTCCCAACGCCTGCGCGGTGCCCGCGAGATCTTCCGTGTCGAGTTGATAGATGCTCAGGTAGCGGCGCGCGGGCAATGCATCCTCGGGCAGCAACTGCACATCCGCCAGGAAGAATCTGGAGGCGGAGACAACTCCGGGCACTCGTTCGACGACCTGCGGAATATGCACGTCGTCGTACCAGCGGTTGAACGCATCCTCCGAAGACGGATCGGCGGGGTGTACGTGTGCGACGAGAATCGCTGTGCTCATGAAGTTCCTCTTCGACTCGAAGTGCTTTTGGTTCAGCGCGTTTGGAAGGCGACGATATTCACGCGCAAGGCAACTGACCGCGGCTGCGTGTGGTGAATCGATCGCGCTCAAGCGACAACCCTAGGGAGCAAATGTGACCCGCACCATATGCTCGGAGGTCAGAGTTGAGCTCCACATTTGTCCTCTCGGCACAAAACTGTCTCTCGGCACTAACATGGTGGCCAGAATCAGGCGTTAACGGAAGTCTCGCGATTTGGCCGTAACTCGCAGATCCATCAGCTGCATCCGGTCTGCCACGACGGTGACAGCGCCTTCTGCATTCTGCACCTTCCCTCGAATAAGCAACGCCGGCGCCGTATTTGCCAATTTTCGGTACTTTGCCCACAACCCCACCGAACACACGACGTTGACCATGCCGGTTTCGTCCTCGAGGTTGATGAACGTGACGCCCGCAGCTGTGGCCGGACGCTGCCGGTGTGTGACTGCTCCCCCCACCAGCACACGGTCACCGTCCGGGATGTCGAGAAGTCTCGACGCCGGCACCACGCCGAGCGCGTCGAGCTGTGGGCGGAGGAATTGTGTCGGGTACGTGTCGGGAGATACTCCTGTCGCCCAGACATCCGCCGCCGCTAATTCGACGTCGCTCATGCCGGGCAGGGTGGGAGCTGTGACCGACGCACCGATACCGGGCAAGCGGTCGGGGCGCTCCCCCGCCGCAGCGCCCGCTGCCCACAGCGCTTCTCTACGCGAGATACCGAAGCTGGCTAGCGCACCGGCGGTCGCCAGCGATTCAGCTTGTGCGGTAGTCAGTTCCACCCGCCCGGTCAGATCGAGAAACGACGTGAACGGTCCACCGAGGTCGCGCTGTTCGACAATTTTCTCGGCGAGTGCATCGCCGATGTTGCGCACTTCCCCCAGCCCCAGCCGAACCTCGAATCCACCTGCCTCGACGGTGGCATGCGCGAGGCTGACATTGATGTCTGCACCGTGTACCTGCACTCCGTGCCGGCGCGCATCGGCAACCAAGGACTGCGGCGAGTAGAAACCCATGGGCTGCGCGCGCAGAAGTCCGGCGCAGAACGCAGCGGGATGATGAAGTTTGAACCACGAGGAGTAGAAGACCAGCGCGGCAAAACTCTGTGAATGGCTTTCCGGGAAACCGAAATTAGCGAATGCATACAGCTTTTCGTAGATCCGGTCGGCAACCTCGTCACCGATGCCGTGTAGGTCTCGCATGCCCTGATAGAACCTCGCGCGCAGTTGTTCCATCTTCTCGGTGGAGCGTTTCGATCCCATTGCCCGACGCAATTGATCGGCCTCGGACGGCGTGAAGCCCGCAACGTCGACGGCCATCTGCATCAACTGTTCCTGGAACAGCGGAACCCCCAACGTGCGTTCGAGTGCCTTCTCGAGCGACGGATGGTCGTAGGACACAGGTTCGAGTTTGTTGCGCCGACGAATGTACGGATGCACTGATCCGCCTTGAATCGGCCCCGGACGGATGAGCGCGACCTCGACTACCAGGTCGTAGAAGTTTCGAGGCTTCAGACGCGGCAGTGTCGCCATCTGCGCACGTGATTCCACTTGGAACACCCCCACCGAATCTGCCCGCTGCAGCATCTCGTACACCGCCGTTTCCGACAGATCGAGTTGCGCCAGATCGACTGTGATGCCTTTGTGTTCGGCCACCAGATCCATCATGTAGTGCAAAGCAGAAAGCATGCCGAGACCGAGCAGATCGAATTTGACCAGCCCAGCGGCAGCACAGTCGTCCTTGTCCCACTGCAGGACACTACGATTGGCCATCCGCGCCCACTCCACCGGGCAGACGTCGGCGATGGGACGATCACAGATGACCATGCCGCCTGAGTGGATGCCCAGGTGCCGCGGATAGCCTTCGATCTGCGCCGCCAGTTCGAGTACCGGACGCGGAATATCGGTATCCGCGTTCTTGTCGATACCACCCCACCGGCCGACCTGCTTACTCCACGCATCTTGCTGGCCCTGCGAAAAGCCAAGTGCCCGAGCCATGTCCCGCACTGATGATTTTCCTCGATAGGTGATGACATTGGCGACCTGCGCGGCATACGTACGCCCGTACTTCGCGTACACGTGCTGGATCGCCTCTTCCCGGCGGTCGGACTCGATGTCCACGTCGATGTCGGGCGGGCCGTCACGTTCGGGCGCAAGAAACCTCTCGAACAACAATTTGTTGCGAACCGGATCGACATTGGTGATGCCGATCGCGTAACACACCGCCGAGTTCGCAGCGGAACCTCTTCCCTGACAGAGGATGTCGTTGTTCTTGCAGAACGACACGATGTCATGCACCACCAGGAAATATCCGGGAAAGTTCAATCCCTCGATGATGGCAAGTTCATGTTCGAGCTGTTTGTATGCCTTCGGTGCACCTTCCGGCGGTCCGTAGCGTTCCAGCGCCCCCACCATGGTGAGCTCACGCAACCACGACGCCTCGGTATGCCCGGCTGGCACGTCGAACGGTGGCAATTTGGGCGCGATGAGCTTGAGATCGAAAGCGCACTCACGACCAAGATCGGCGGCACCACTGACAGCCTCGGGATAGAGCGAGAACAGTGCCGCCATCTCCGCGCCGGACCGCAGGTGCGCTCCGCCGGTAGGGGCCAACCATCCTGCTGCCTCGTCCAAGCTTTGACGCGACCGCACAGCCGCCATTGCCATGGCGAGGCGTCGACGCGGAGGAGCGGCGAAGTGCGCGGCGGTGGTCGCCACCGTACGTAGTCCATGCTCTCTCGCCAATTCGGCCAGAACGGCATTGCGCTCGTCGTCCTCCGCCAACCCATGATGAGTGAGTTCCACCGACACTCGCTCCGCCCCGAAACGCTCGACCAGATCCCCCAAGGCATCCGCCGCTGCTTCGCGACCACCCGACGTCAAGGCTTGCCGCACATGACCTTTCCGGCACCCGGTCAGGATCTGCCAGTGGCCACCGGCCGCTTCGGTCAGCACGTCGTAGTCGTACTGCAGTTTGCCCTTCTCGCCGCCCGCCAGATGCGCGGCAGCGATCTCCCGCGAGAGCCGGCGATACCCTTCCTGCCCACGGGCAAGTACCAGGAGGTGCGTTCCACCGGGATCTGCCGTGCCGGTTCTGGGTACCGAATCCAGAGACAACTCGGCCCCGAACACGGTGCGCATTCCCCATTCACGTGCGGCTTCCGCAAACCTCACCACGCCGTAGAAGCCGTCGTGATCGGTGACGGCGATAGCTTCGAGCCCGAGACGCACTGCTTCCTCGACCAGCTCTTCCGGCGGTGATGCACCGTCGAGGAAACTGAAGGCCGAGTGAGCGTGCAGTTCTGCGTAAGGAACTACACCGGCACCACGGGTGAGCTCGCCCGCGTGGTACTCGCCGCGCTTTCTTGACCAGGCGGGGCTGTCGCTTCCATCGCCCGGAAACAAATCCTCATGTTCCACACGGCCGGGTCGTCCGGAAAGCACCCGTTCCATCTCGGACCACGTCGGCGGCCCATTTCCCCAACCCACACTGACCTCGCACCTGATCGAGTCGGCCGTCAGGGACGACCGACTGCTCGAGGATGCCGAAAGGGAAGACGCACCACATACATCGAACTGATGTTCGATGCTGATTCAGTCTGACAGGTCACTCACCCACAGTCAACAGAGCGAATCTCAACCCTCACCGTCTCGTCACATTCAGATGTACGCATGTCTGCACTCCGTTCACTTTCGCCCCAGATCATTAGCGGCGTTCATAATCTCCATCCACACTGTTTCCAGGAGTACTACTCGTATGTCGTTCTCGCGCAACACACGTAGGTTGACGGCCGTCGCCGGCGCCGTCGCCGTTCTGGCCGCTGCCGGCTGCAGCAGCAGTGCCGACGAGGCCACCGGCTCGAACGGCGCGACCGTCGATCGCGCCGCGACCGGCGAACTGTCCTCGAACGGTGGCGCTCGCCGCATCGACGGTGATCAGTCGGCCGCAGTGCGCGACGCCGTCAACGCTTCCGGCGCGAAGAACGTCATTCTCTTGATCGGCGACGGCATGGGCGACTCGGAGATCACCGCCGCGCGCAACTACGCCGAGGGCGCTGCCGGCAGCTTCCCCGGTCTCGATGCCCTGCCGATCACCGGCCAGTTCACGCACTACGCACTGACCAAGGACGGCAAGCCCGACTACGTCACCGACTCCGCAGCCAGCGGATCGGCATGGTCCACCGGCACCAAGACCTACAACGGCGCGATTTCCGTCGACATCAAGGGTCAGGCCCAGTCGACCGTCCTCGAGATCGCCAAGGCGAACGGCAAGGCCACCGGCAACGTCTCCACCGCCGAGGTGCAGGACGCCACCCCCGCAGTGCAGGTCGCGCACGTCAGTGGCCGCAAGTGCTACGGACCGGAGGCAACGTCCAAGTCCTGCCCGGAGAACGCCCTCGAGAACGGCGGCAAGGGGTCGATCAGCGAACAACTCCTCGACACCCGCGCCGACGTCACCTTCGCCGGCGGCGCCAAGTCCTTCGCCGAGACTGCGAAAGCCGGTGACTGGCAGGGCAAGACACTCAACGAGCAGGCCGCAGCTCGGGGCTACCAGCTGGTGAAGAATGCCGCCGAGATGAACGAGGTCGGCAAGGCCGATCAGGATGCACCCGTGCTCGGCTTGTTCGCCGACGGCAACATGCCCGTCCGCTGGGAAGGCTCTGTCGCCACCCGTGACGGTTACCTGCAGCCCGCAGAAACCTGCGTCGACAACCCCAAGCGAACCTCCGACGTACCGAAGCTCGCGGACATGACTCAAAAGGCGATCGACCTACTGAAGGTCAACGACAACGGATTCTTCCTCCAGGTCGAAGGTGCCTCGATCGACAAGCAGGATCACGCAGCCAACGCATGCGGTCAGATCGGTGAAACCGTCGACCTCGACGAAGCTGTGCAGAAGGCACTCGAATTCGCGAAGACCGACGGAGAAACCCTGGTCATCGTCACAGCCGACCACGCTCACACCAGCCAGATCGTCACCAACGTCAGCGCCGACGACATCGCCACCATCGCCAAGGACCAGAACATCCCGGTCGAGCGCGCCCAGGAAATCGTCTACCCCGGTCTGACCCGTAAGCTGACCACGAAGGACGGCTCGGAGATGACGATCAGCTACGGAACGTCCGAAGATCCGGCCGTCGAATCCGAAGGGCATACCGGCACTCAGTTGCGCGTAGCAGCTTTCGGCCCGCACGCGGCCAATGTCAGCGGCCTCACGGACCAGACCGATCTGTTCTTCACGATGACCGACGCGCTGGGACTCGACCGTTCCAAGGTCGCAGCTCACTGACCTGACAACACCCGACCCGGTAAAAGCCTGGGTCCAGTCACACCAGAGCAGCCAAGGCGCGCACCCGATCTTCGGGTGCGCGCTTCGGGCAACTGGTGCATTTGCCTTCACCGGGCACCTCGTAAATCAGGCAGCACGACGCGCGCTGCGTGAATCTGCGTCGCCCGGATGCCACCGGTGTCAACGGATCAGAAACGCGCACAACACTTTCATTGCGGCCGACATCGACGAAACGCGGAACCGGAATGCCCGGGTTCTCACCGCGGAGAACATCGATCAGGCCGGCAGCAAATGCACTTCCGCGTTCCCTCGCGCTACCGGCGGCGTCGAGGCTGCGATTGGCGATGGAGTCCGTCGCGATCGCCCACAGCGCCTGCTGCCGAACGCCGGACACCTCGGCGAGTACCTCGATCACGGGACTGAGTGAGCGGAACATCGCGTGGCCCAACTCCGCCACACTCCGCGAGATCGGAATGACCGATCCGGCAGCAAAACCGCCCAGATAGCCGTTGTCACGCAAGAAGATCCGCCCACCGTCCAACGATGGATCGGCCGCGAACCCGGTGACCATCCCGGTTCCGATCGGAATGCCGGTCAGCGTCGAGCTGGCCGAGTACCACCACAACGTGCCGTTCACTCGACTGTCCGCACTCCCCCATCGCTCTGCCGTATCGGCGACACGTGCTGCCAACCACTGGGGGTCGGTCATCAACACCGCGGGCACCGTATCCGGATACGCGCTCAGGTTGTCGAAGAACGGCACAGCTACTGCCATACGGGCGTAGATCCCGGCCACCGATTCCGTCATGCCAGCCCCAATATCTCCATCCGCGGACGTACTCCGCGTTCGACTCGCGCCCTGATGCCGAAAACCTCGGCCAACAACGGCTCGTCCAACACCTCGACCGTAGACCCACACGCGCGGAGTTCACCTTCGGTGAGCACGGCAAGGTTGTCGCAGTACTCGACTGCCAACCGTAGATCGTGCATCGTGACCACAACTGCGAGCCCCGCCGACGCAAGTTCGGTAAGCAGTTCCATCACGATCAACTGGTGACGAAGATCGAGATGATTGGTCGGCTCGTCCAACAACAGAACCTTGGGCTCCTGAGCCAATGCGCGGGCTATCGAGACACGTTGCCGCTCACCACCCGACAGGGTCGATACGTCTCGTCCGGCAAGCTCGACCAAACCGACCTGCTCGATGCACCGGTCCACGATGGTGGTATCGCGCTCCGTGCTTCGGTCCAACCAGCTGCGGTGCGGAGTTCGTCCGAGCGCGATCGATTCACGAACCGAAAGTCCTGCCGAGACAGTGGGTTCTTGAACACTTGCCGAGACAGTTCGGGCGATGTCCTTACGCGAGAGCGTCGTCGAGTCGACTTGATCGATCAGAACTGCGCCACCTGTCGGCGTCAAAGCGTTGTAGCAGCAGCGCAGCGCCGTCGTCTTGCCACTGCCGTTCGGCCCGACCAAGCCCAATATTTCACCGGACTTGACTGCGAAAGTGATGCCGCGCAACACTTCGCGATTTCCGAGCCGCGCCCGGGTCTCGACGAGTTCGAGCAGGGGCGCAGTTTCGGAGTCTTTCGGGAGTGTCACTGTTCTGGCCTGTGTCACTGTTCTGGCCTGTGTCACTGTTCGAGCCTCCGATACTGCCGGTAGAGCATCCAGACGAAGATCGGTGCACCCACGAGGGCCGTGATCACTCCGACCGGAACTTCAGTGGATTGTGCCACCGAGCGCGCAGCGGTATCCGCGGCAACCATCGCGACGGCGCCCAGCAGGGCTGCAGCAGGGAGCAGTCGAATTGCTCTGGTGCCGACGATGAAGCCGGCCAGATGCGGGATCAGCAGACCGATGAAACCGATTCCACCGGCAACGCTGACTGCTGCGCCCGCCAGTACGGAGACCGCGAGCAAGGACAAGACACGGAACCGTCGGACGTTCATACCGAGTGCAGCGGCCCCGTCGTCACCGGTCTGCAAAACGTCCATCCATCGCGAACTGAACAGAAGGGCTGTGCCGACGACGGCCAGTGTGATCGTCGGGAAGATCAGCGTCGACCATCGTGCATCACCGAATCCGCCGGCAATCCAGTGCATCACCGACGTCACGTGCCGATCATCGGCCAATACCAGGATGCAAAAGGTGATGAGCGCCGAGAATATCTGGGCGAGCGCGACACCCACCAAAATGATCGCGGTCGGCTGCGGATACCGGCCGCCGATCAGCAGTGCGAGAAACAACGGGATCATCGCCCCGGCAAATGCTGCGACCGGAATCGTGAAAACCCCGAGGAGGCCGGCGCCGAAACCCAGCACCGACACGAGCACCACCATGAATCCCGCGCCCGACGAGACTCCGAGCAGATACGGATCGGCAAGCGGATTACGGGTGACAGCCTGAGCAACTGCACCTGCCATGGCCAACGAAGCACCCACTACCGCGGCAGTGAGTGCACGTGGCAGGCGGGAGTCGATCACGATCGACTCCCGCGCCGCGGTCCACCACGTCTCGAAAGTCCCTGGCGCCAAACGTGCTCCGACTATCGCCCAGACGTCACCGACGGGAATGCGAACCGATCCCAAGGATACGGCCAACCCCAGGACGATCGCCAAGGCGACCGCCAAGCCGACAAGCAGGGCGCCGTACCCGTAACGCGTGCGGGTCACTTCGCCGCGTCAGCGCCTGGATGGAAGGCTGTTGCGATGATCTGTGCCGAACGCACCAACCGTGAACTCTCGAACAGGTCAGCGAGAGGAACCACGACGAACCGGTTCTGCTGCACAGCAGGGGTGGTCGCCATCAACGGCTGGGCACGGAGGAAGTCGATCTTCTGCTCGGCTGTCTTGTCGCCGTAGTCGATGACCACGATCGCCTGGGGTGCACGCTCGGCAACAGCTTCCCACGATGCGTCGATGTAGGGCTTTGTCCCTTCGGCGAAGATGTTCGAGACGCCGGAGTATTCCGCGACCAATTGACCGACGCCGACTCCGCCGATGGTCGTCGGAACCTGGTCACCGCTGTCGTAGAAGAAGGTCGGTACCGGCGCCGCGTCTCCGACCGAAGCGCGGACGGAATCGAGACCATCGCTGATCTCCTCTGCGACCTCGCGGGCGGAATCTTCGACGCCCAGGACTCGACCGAGTTGCGTGTAGTCGTTCTCGAGCAATCCGATGTCGGGGAACCCGGTGCCACAGTATTCCGAGAAGAGGAAGGTGTTGATTCCGCGCTCGCCGAAAGCGTCTCGGGAACGGCCTTGCTTCTCGTTGAAGGCACTGGTCATTCCTCCGACCACGAAGTCCGGATCGACGTCGAGAACCTGCTCCATGCTGGGGAACGTATCGGAGAGGCTGGGAATCTTGTTGAATACATCGGCGGTCTCGGCAGTTGGCGGGTTGTCGCTGTACGCCCGCCCGACAATCCGATCACCCGCGCCGATCTCGATGAGGGCTTCGGTGACGTGTCCGTTCAAAGACACGATGCGCTGCGGCGGCGAATCGAAGGTCATCTCGCGATCGCAGTTGGTCACGGACACCGGCTGTGCGAAGGATTCCGCAGCAGACGCCGACTCTGATTCCTGACCTTTGGAACAACCTGCCGAAACCAAGGCGACCGCGATGAGAACAGCGGCGGCGCGGGACGGGGAGAACTGAAGTGACACGGGGACCTCGTAAGGGCTCTGAGCCACGAATGAGGATCCGACAGACAACTCCGCCCGCACGCTGATCCTCGGCCAGAGCTCCTGCTGGACTTCCTTTTCGTAGACCACGACGAATGGATGTCGCACACCGCGCGGCGGGTAATCGGGCTTGCCGACACTCGGTGACTACCGAGAATCGACCTACCGTTGCGGGTCAGCGCCGGATTCGGACCGGCTTCCCCCACACGCGTGGCTTGCAAGTGCTTCGAGCAGTATGCATGACGTTTCCGATTCAAGACCAAACGCCCACTACAGTCGATCTGGCCAGACGCCCCCACACACCGGAGTTGATACATGACACGCTGGGCCCAAACCGTCGTCGCCCGGAAATGGTGGGTACTGAGCCTCGCGGTTCTGATAGTTCTCATCAGTGGGGTGTGGGGACTCGGAGTGTTCGGCAAGCTCAGCCAGGGCGGCTTCATCGATCCGGGCAGCGACTCCGCGAAGGTCGCCGACATCATCGAAGACAATCTCGGACCGCAGACCCCGGACATCATCGCGATCTACTCGCCCACGGACGGCAAGACTCTGGACGACATCGGGCCGGCAGTGACAGCCGCCGTCGACCAGTTCAAAACCGAAGTGCCGACCGCTTCGGTGAAATCGTATTGGGGAACAGACGCCGCAGCGAAGGCCAGCCTGCTCTCGAACGACGGATCCATGGCGGCCGTTGCGATCACGTTGGCCCCGGACTCGGGCGTCACGCCCGCCACTTTCGCCGATCTCCTGCCGAAGCTCGAAGTCGAAGGTGCCGAGGCACAATTCGCGGGTAACACCGTCGTCGGCGTCGCATTCAACACCAAGCTCGAGAAGGACCTGGTGGTCGCCGAAGCCATCGCCATTCCGATCACTCTGGTGCTGTTGGTCTTCATCTTCGGCGGCATCGTCGCTGCTGCCGTGCCCGTGTTCGTGGGTGTACTCAGTGTCCTGAGTGCTTTGGCGGTTCTGCGAATCCTCACGCTGATCACCGATGTGTCCTCGTTCTCGATCAACGTCGCTTCTCTTCTCGGGTTGGGACTGGCCATCGACTACGGACTGTTCGTGGTCGGTCGGTTCCGTGAAGAACTGAATTCGGGCTCGGACCCGGGAGCGGCTGCTCAGCGGACAGTTCTGACGGCGGGTCGCACCGTCATGTTCTCGGGTCTACTGCTGATCTGTGCGTTCAGCGGCATGCTCGTATTCCCCCAGGCCGTCATCCGCTCTCTGGGCTTCGGCGCGATCGCTGCGGTATTGAGCGCGGCCGTCCTGTCGCTGACCGCTGTGCCTGCGCTGCTTGCCATTCTGGGGCATCGCATCAACGCCCTGACGTGGCGCAAGGATGCGGCGCAACGCGGCGAGGAACGCTCGCGCAAGTTCTGGGGCCGCGTCGTCACGTGGGTGATGAAGCGTCCGGTCGCAGTCTCGGTGACGATCGTGGCTGTGCTGCTCGTGATGGCCTCGCCGCTGCTCGGCGCCCGGCTGGGAGAACTCTCGTACACCGCACTACCGGACAACGACCCCGCTCGCGTCGCAATGGACACGTTGGTCAACGACTTCCCGCAAACCGGAAACGGCGCAACGATGATCCTTCAGGCCGAGGACGGGAACACTCTCACCCCGGCCGAAGGTGCAGCGATCGCCGAGTCCGCCGGTCAAGTCGAGGGCATCGGTCAGGCGACCGTCGTCGCGAGCACCAATCAACTCGTCGCGGTTCAGGCTCTCTACAGCGAGGGCTCTACACCCCAATCACAGAGCGCCGCAGTGACAGATCTGCGTGCGATCTCCGCTCCCGACGGAACGGTGCTGCTTGTCGGCGGCGGTCAAGCCATGGTCGACGACGGCAACAACGCCGTCCTGCACTGGCTACCGGTGATGATCCTCATCATGGTCGGATCCACCCTGATCCTGTTGTTCCTCGCGTTCGGTTCGGTGGTGCTGCCGATCAAGGCGGTGCTGATGGCAGCCCTGAGTCTCGCGACCACCTTCGGTGTCCTCACCTTCGTCTTCCAGGACGGACACGGCGTCGAACTCCTCGGGGTCAGTCAAACTCCGCTGGAGGCGACGTTCGTCGTGCTCATCCTGGCGGTGGTCTTCGGATTGTCCACGGACTACGAGGTTTTCCTGATGTCACGGATGGTCGAGGCCAAGAACGCGGGAGCGACGACAGAGGAAGCGGTCAAGTTCGGAACCGAGCGCACCGGCCGCATCGTGACGGCTGCCGCCTTACTCCTGATAGTGGTGACGGGGGCCTTCGCAATGTCAGGGCTGTCAGTGATGAAGTTCCTGGGCGTCGGCATGATCGTCGCGCTGATCGTCGACGCGACCATCATCCGCATGTTGCTCGTGCCCTCGCTCGTGAAGTTGATGGGCGAAGCGAACTGGTGGGCTCCTGTGTGGATGAAAAAGGTTCACGCGAAGGTCGGCATCGGCCACTGATCGCGACTGGATCATGTCGCTGAAGAGTGCCTGGGATCCTGCGGAGAGCCGTGTTTGACTAGGGGTCGTGGATGACTTACCTGAGAGTGTTGTGGTCGGCTCAGCAGTGTTTTCGCGTGTCGACTCGGACGATTCGTTGGCGTGCTGGACATCGATCATCGATGTCCAGGGGGTCGGTGACTCCAGGCCGGTGAGTCTGGTTATCGAGCCGGCCACCGTGCCGGAGTCTGCGGTGTGTGAGCTCGCTGCGACCGTGATGGCCCGGTTCGGTGAGTTTGCCGAAGTCGCCGCCGATTACCTGCGTCAACAGCTGCGTGGGCCACAGTTCGGCCTCCGCCACTCCGAACTCGTGGAGTTGGACGCCACGGAGTCACTGTTCGGCGAACCTGAGGCGGTGATCTGGGCTGACGGAACCTGGCTGCTGCGGTTCGCTGAGTCAAGGCTCGAGATGGCCGATCCTTTCGGGATCGGTGTTCTGTTCGAAGGAACGACCCCGTATGCGGTCGAGGACTTGTCGGGCGCTGAACCGGCCTAGGGTTTGCCGGCCTGGCCACTCCATCGCCTCGACGATGGTGCGCCGGTCTACTGGCGGACGGCGCATGGCCTTCACACCCTCGGAACAACGGCCGCCCACATCTCATCCGAAATCACGTCACGCGACGCAAGGACGAGCGCGCACCCCACTGCGCCCGAAACTCTTCAGCAACAGACCTAGTGGATTTCCCTGATCGGGCAGTCGTCCTCGAGGATGACTGCCCGATCGTCTAAATCGCTCCGCAGGGCGATGTTCTCCGAAGCTGATTTCGTCAGACTTGGAGCATGACAATTTTCGAATGGATCCTTGCAATCCCCGCTCTTGCGCTTGCCGTCGCGTTCTTGTTCTCCGGAATCATCTCCGCGGGCATCGACTTCGACGCCGAGGACGGGGTCATGACGCATTGATGTTCGTTTCCCTCTAGCCGCTGATCTTACTTTGGAGTAAGTTACCGACTATGGCCACATACATCGTCACTGGCGGTACCGGATTTCTCGGACGAGCTGCACTGCCACTCCTGCTCGAGCGTGATCAAACTGCTCAGATCCATGTGCTGGTCAGAGCCGGTTCTGTCGCCAAACTCGAAGAACAGGTGTCGGCAATTCCCGGCGGCGATCGCGTGCATCCGCTCATTGGAGATCTGACCGAGCCTGGGCTGGGCATCGATTCTCCCCCACCTGCCGACCACGTCCTTCACCTCGGCGCGATCTACGACATCACCGCCGGAGACGAGCAGGCTTCGACGAATGTCGAGGGCACACGCTCCGTGGTCGAACTTGCTGCGAAACTGGGAGCCACCCTTCATCACGTGTCATCGGTCGCAGTCGCAGGCGACTATCCGGGCACGTTCAGCGAGACCGATTTCGATTGCGGCCAAGGCTTTCCGACGCCCTACCACCGAACCAAGTTCGAGGCCGAGAAGCTCGTTCGAGAACGAGAAGGCCTCACCTGGCGTGTTTATCGGCCGTCTGCCGTGGTCGGCAACTCCGTCACCGGGGAGATGGACAAGATCGACGGTCCGTACTACTTGTTTCCAGGACTGGCGCTACTCGCGAAACTACCTGCAGCACTCCCCGTCCCGATCCCCAACCTCGGCGCAACCAATGTGGCGCCCGTCGATTACGTAGCCGCCGCCCTCGTCGAATTGATGCACGCGCCCGGCCACGACGGCGAAGCATTCCATCTCGTGAATCCGAAACCTCAACCGGTACGCGAAATCTATGCCGGACTCGCCAAGGCCGCCGGAGCGCCCCGGCCCGCACTCAGCCTGCCGGGCGTGATCGCCAAACCCTTTGTCTCGCCATTGCCGATGGATTCGGCAGAATCGGCGCGGAAGGTCTTCCTCGATCGCATCGGCATGCCTGCAGCATTGCTCGACAACATGACGATGGCGCCGACCTTCACCTCGGAGAGAACCGTTGCCGCCCTGGCCGGATCGGGACTGGCGGTCCCCGAGTTCGGGTCGTACTCCACTGTGTTGTGGAAGTACTGGCGCGCAAACCTCGATCCCAATCGCGCACGACGTAACAGTCCCGAAGGACCACTCGTGGGTCGGATCGTTCTGATCACCGGAGGCTCTTCCGGAATCGGCAAGGCATCGGCCATTGCCGCCGCTCAGAAGGGCGCCACCGTTCTCCTGATCGCACGCCGCACCGACGAACTCGATGCCGCAGTACAGGAGATTCGATCAGCCGGAGGCAAGGCGTTCGGTTACCCCTGCGACATCACCGACGACGAGTCGGTCCAGCACACGATCAAAAGCATTCTGACAGAACACGATCACGTAGACATGTTGGTAAACAACGCCGGCCGATCCATCCGGCGCGGCATTTACCACTCCACTGATCGTTTCCACGACTACGAACGAACGATGGCCGTGAATTACTTCGGCGCTGTGCGATTGGTGCTCGCCTTGTTACCGACCATGCGTTCTCGCCGCTTCGGCCACATCGTGAACATCAGCAGCGCGGGAGTCCAGGCGGCAACGCCTAGATTCTCGGCCTACGTGGCGAGCAAGGCCGCCCTCGACGGTTTCTCGGACGTAGCCGCCTCTGAAACCCTGGCGGACGGAATCACTTTCACGACCATCCACATGCCGCTGGTCGAAACACCGATGATCGCTCCGACCGGCGAATACAACAACGGCCCGATCACCAGCCCGGAAAAGGCTGCGGCAATGGTGATCCGCGCGCTGATCGACCGCCCCAAACGCATCGACGTACCACTGGGAACCCTGGGTGATCTGGGAACCCTGTTCGCACCGCACACCAAGGACCGAATTTTCAACCAGATGTACCAGGCCTTCCCCGATTCTCCGGCGGCAAAGGGTCAGGTAGACAAGGAAACTCCGGCAGACGCTCCGGCAACACCGGCGCGACAGCACCACTCGCGCTCGCGCATCCGCAAACTCGGCCGTCGTGCCGCCCGACTCGTGCCCGGTACGCACTGGTGACCGGTGGTGTGACTTCGTCTCGGAGCGTTTCGGCAAGAGGAACGGATCTGTAGGTTCAGTCGGCGAATCCTCACCGGGTCACGCTGACAAAATCAATCAACCGCCAGTTGCACAGGGTTCCGTATCGGTGCCTGACCCCGGGACCACCAGACCAGACTCGTAGGCGATGACGACAGCGTGCGTCCGATTCTGAGCACCGAGCTTTGCCAGCACGTTCCCGACATGCGTTTTCACTGTCTCCAGGCTCACAACCAGAACCTGAGCAATATCCGAGTTGCACAGCCCGGTGGCCATCAACCGCAATACCTCTTCCTCCTTTGCTGTCAGCGCTGCATTCGGGAACGCCTCAGCGGAGACCAACGGGCGGGGCGTAACCATCCGGCGTAGCGCGGCAGGGAACAGGATCACTTCGCCCGCCGCCACCACACGTACTGCCGCTGCGATCTGCGGGACTGGGAGCCGCTTCAGCACGAAGCCACTCGCGCCCGCACTGAGTGCGGCCGTGACGTAGCCATCGTTTTCGAAAGTGGTGATTACCAAGACTTTCGGCGGTTCGGTGCACTCGGCCTGGAGGTGCCGAGTTGCCTCTATTCCGTTGCGCAGCGGCATCCGCACGTCCATCAGCACCACATCCGGACGAAGTTGCCGCGAAAGCTCCACTGCTTCGATACCGTCGGAAGCCTCGCCGACGACCACAATCCCGGGCTGAGCTGCGAGCAGCATACGCAGGCCGCTGCGGGTAACGTCGTCGTCATCCGCAATCAGCAGGGTGACTGGCATGCTTGCAGGTTTGGCGGCGTCCTCACTCCAATTGGCTTCGGTCATCGTGCCACCCGGACCGGCAACTGAACACTCAATCGCCAGCCCCGGGCTCCGTCCGGTCCAGCCTTGAACTCACCGTTCAAGAGTCGCACGCGCTCGGCCAAACCTGCCAGGCCGCGCCCTGATCTTCGAACTACGTCTGCCTTTCCCCCGGTCACTGCCCCGATGCTGTTGACCACTCTGAGCTCGACGCTCTCCGAGCCGACTGCCACCGTGATTTCGATCGGCCCGCTGTCCCCGTGCCGCAGAGCATTGGTCGTCCCCTCTTGCAGGATCCGGTACGCCGCGCGAGAGAGTGTCCCCTGGATCTGTGAAAGGTCACCCGACAGGTTCACCTCCACAACCGCCCCCGCATGCCGCAACCGATCAATTAACGCAGGCAAGTCCGACAGCGTCCGAGAAGGTACAGCCCCAGGCCTCTCCTCGCGAAGTACACCCAGTACGTAGTCCAGGTCCTCGAGCGCTGCCCGTGTCGACTCCTCGATGCTACGCATGGCGGCCCTCGCTGCGGCAGGATCGGAGGCAAGCACCTCGCCGGCCACCGCCGCCTGGATCGTGGCGGCGGTGAGCGTGTGTCCGATCGAGTCGTGCAACTCGTGAGCGACCCGATTACGTTCGGCCAGTTGCAGTTCACGTTCTTCCGCCAGCGCGAGCCGTTCAGCCGTGGACGGCCCCAACAGTCGTGGCGCCAGCCATCTCAGCAGTGTTGCCACCAGGACACAAATTCCTACCGCAAGCAGGAGGCAGCCGGCCGCCACGACCCAGGTCCATCCACCCGTCACGTCAACCGACGTATCGAACAGACTGATTCGCGCCGTGCCGCCGAGCCAGTTCCCCGGGAGCGAAATCCCCATGATGAAAAGGACGCTGGTCGCGAGCGCCGCCAGCCAACCCACCATGACATGCAGGACAATCCAGAGCGGGGCCCGCCAGCGATCAATGTCCGAGAGGTTAGGAGTACGGTGTCCGAGCGCTGGACTCGGCAGCGACACCTGCAGCAGTCGGCGGGCAGAAACGATGAGCGCGCGTCGCACAGGATGCACCAGGCCGAGTGCTCCTACCAAAGTCACCCATATGAGCAGGACCGAAAGCACCCGGACGAACTCGGGTGCGGATTGCCACGCGAGAGCAGGCAACATCGCAACCACCAGAAGTGGCAGGCTTGCCAACACACCACAAAAGGCGAAAAGTACAGCTGAGTATGTAGAGCCCCGCATCAGCGGTCGTAGTCCGGTGATCATGATTCGACAAGTATGACTGGGCCGCTCGGCGATGGCCTCCCCCGATCGAGGGAGATGGTTTTCCCGCGTCGGAGCGATGCGCGACCAATCCTCCAGCAGACAGGATCGTGTCCAGACCGATCAATCTCTCCAAGGAGTTCTACTGATGCGCCGCCACAGTCGACAGGGCCAGCCTCCCTCACCCCAAAGACAAAGCCGGAAACGGCACCGCGCCCTCTGTTCCGTCGCAATGACTCTCAGCGTGGTCACCCTCGGTGCGTGCTCGTCGTCCGCCGATACCGTCGCTGCGCGGCACGATGCGGTTCAACGCTCCCTCGACGCGCTGGTGAGCGAGGACGGACTACCCGCCGCCCTCGCAAGCATCCAAGACCGAAACGGCAACTCCCACAACTACACCGCAGGAGTCGGTGACCTGACCACCGGATCAGAGGTACCCCCCAACGGCCAGATACGAATCGGCAGCAACACCAAAACCTTCACCGCAGTAGTGGTCCTGCAACTGGTCGCCGAAGGAAAGATCGAACTCGACACCCCCATCGAGACCTACCTACCCGGACTCGTCCGCGGAGACGGGATCGACGGCCACAACATCACCATCCGCCAACTCCTCCAACACACCAGCGGACTCCCCAACTACAGCAACTACCTGGAAGACGAAGTCCGATATTACGACCCACGCGAACTTCTCGACATCGCGCTCGAACATCCTGCCGACTTCGCCCCCGGAACGAGTTGGAAGTACAGCAACACCAACTACGTCCTCGCCGGCCTACTCGGACAGAAGATCACTGAAAAACCCCTCGCCGAGGAGATGAACCGGCGAATCTTCGCGCCGATCGATCTGCAGCACACATACTTTCCTGAACCATACGACGAGAAGATCTCGGAACTTCACCCCCGCGGCTACTACCGGGAGTCATCGGACGCGCCTCCCGTCGACATCACAGAGATAGACCCCTCGTGGGGATGGGCCGCAGGGCAATTGATCTCCACCACCTCGGACCTCAACCAGTTTCTCCACGCACTCCTCGACGGACGACTGCTCCCCGCAGCCCAACTCGACCAGATGCGCACTACCGTCCCCGCGGAGGAAACCTTCGGACCCGATGCCCGCTACGGACTTGGATTGGTCAGCCGCCCGCTACCGTGTGGCGGCCTGTCCTGGAGCCACGGCGGCAGTTTCCCTGGATACGAGACACGCGGGGGCGCTACCGACGACGGACGCGAAGCGAACATCGCGGTCAGCATGCAAGTAGTCGACGACGCCACCCGGAGAAAACTCGAACACGCGGTGGATATCGCCCTTTGTCGCTGAGGCCTCCTGTCAATCACCAAAGGCCGCCTACTCCGAAATAGCTCGTCAAACCGACAGTATCGGCCGCGAGACGCCGGACTCCGAGGTGCAGCCAGCTACACCCCGTACGCTCCGGCACGCACCACCGAGAGACTGCACTTCGCACCATGGAGGACGCGTACGCACGTCAATACTGTTCTCTGCATGTGGAACTCACCACGAGATTCGACGAACAGGAGACCACAACCAATGACCACCCTTCGACGTCGCCCCCTGCTCACCGTGCTTCCGGCAGTCACCGCTGCAGCCCTCATATTGGGCGTGAGCGGATGTGGTGACACCACTGACTCCACTGATTCCACTCGGCAAAGCGACGCTGCCGTGCAACAGGCGCTCGACGGCGTCATCGAGCAGGGGATCCCCGGCGCACAACTCGTGATCTCCGACCCGTCGCGGGGCACTCGCATCATTCGTGCAGGAATGGGAAACACCGCCACCGGCGAGCCTATCCCCGATGATGCGCGGGTCCGAATCGGCAGCAACACAAAGGCCTTCGTCTCGACCGTCGTCATGCAACTCGTCGACGACGGACTGCTCGACCTCGATATGAGCATCGAGCACTACCTGCCCGGAACGGTCGTAGGCAACGGGAACGACGGCAACCGAGTCACCATTCGAGATCTCTTGCAGCACACCAGTGGACTGACGGACTACCTCGCCGCCGGCGGAGCACGGCCGGAAGACATCAAGCCCGGCCAGCTGCTGGTGGGGACAAGCGCACAACCACCGGAGCACTTCTCCCCCACTGAACTGGTCGATATCGCGATGTCTCTTCCACCCGGCCCGGCAGCCAAAGACAAGGCTGTCTATTCGAACACGAACTACATTCTGCTCGGGATGCTCATCGAGAAGGTCACAGGACGCCCTGCCGCGCAGGAGATCACCACCCGCATAATCGATCCGCTCGGACTGATGGACACCTATTTTCCCGCCTCCCGCGAGACACAGATCCGCGGTTCTCATGCACAGGGCTATCACCCGATTGACGGCATTCAGGTCGATGTCACCGATGGCGACGTGTCGTGGGCCGACACCGCAGGTGCGATGGTCGCAACGGGCGCCGACCTCAACACTTTCTTCACGGCTTTGCTACGCGGCGATCTCGTCTCGAATGACAGGCTCGCCGAGATGAAACACACCGTGCCGTTCGACAGGAGCCCGCAGGACAGCTACGGACTCGGACTAGTCCGCGTGAACAGCTCCTGCGGGAAGGAGATCTGGGGTCACGGCGGCGGAATTCCCGGCTTCGGCACCTCGGGCGGAGTCGATACCACAGGACGCGCTGTGACTCTCACCCTCAATCACATCCCGATGAGCGAGGACGCCTTCGTAGCAGCACAGCGAGTTGTCGACGCAGCGATGTGCGAGAAGTGAAGGAAACATGTTCGTGCACGACTTCGCACGCAACATCGAACAACAATTCTTCCCGAGCGAACGATGTCCCGAACCTACCAATCCTCAGGAGTTCTACTGATGCGTAACAATATTCGAAAGGGCTTCCCTTCCTCAGATCGCCGGCAGGACCGCAAACGGCACCGGACCTTTTCGGTCGTTGCCGCGGCGGCCCTCGGTGCCATGACGCTGGCGTCCTGCTCGCCGTCATCCGCCCTCAGTCCCGATACCGTCGGTTCTTCCTCCACCGAGTCCGACGCGGTTCAACGCTCCCTCGACGCGCTGATGAGCGAGGACGGACTACCAGCCGCCCTCGCAAGCATCCAAGACCGAAACGGCAACTCCCGCAACTACACCGCAGGAGTCGGTGACCTGACCACCGGATCAGAGGTACCCCCCAACGGCCAGATACGAATCGGCAGCAACACCAAAACCTTCACCGCAGTAGTGGTCCTGCAACTGGTCGCCGAAGGAAAGATCGAACTCGACACCCCCATCGAGACCTACCTACCCGGACTCGTCCGCGGAGACGGGATCGACGGCCACAACATCACCATCCGCCAACTCCTCCAACACACCAGCGGACTCCCCGATTACGGAATACACGTCAATGACGAAGAGATCAGATACCGCTACGCCGACCCCCACGATTTGCTCGACGTCGCGTTCCAACACCCCGCCGACGCACCGCCCGGAACGAGTTGGGGGTACAGCAACACCAACTACATTCTGGCCGGCCTACTCGTACAGAAGGTTACCGGCCGCCCCCTCGCCGAGGAGATGAATCGACGTATCTTCGCGCCGATCGGCCTGCGCGACACCTACTTCCCATCCCCGGGAGACATGACCATCCGGGGTCCCCATCCCAAGGGATACCACCGCACCGCACCAGACAGCCCACTGAGTGACGTCACAGAGATGGACCCGTCGTGGGGATGGGCCGCAGGGCAGCTGATCTCCACCACCTCGGACCTCAACCAGTTCCTCTACGCGCTACTCGACGGACGACTGCTCCCCGCAGCCGAACTCGACCAGATGCGTACCACCGTCCACGTCGGCGGGCCCACCGGACTCGAGTACGGCCTCGGCCTCACCAGCAGGACTCTCTCGTGCGGCGGGGTCTACTGGGGCCATGGCGGCGACATAGTCGGTTACGAGACCCGCGGCGGCATCACCGACAACGGGCGCGCCGTAAACCTTGCGGTGACTGCTCTTCCCACGACTGCGTCCGCCACGCAACACGTCGTAGACACCGTGGACAGAGCTTTGTGCAGTTAAAGCTCTGGTGACAGCGTCACCCGGAATCTCACCCGAGTGACGCTGTACCGCCCGACGAAACATTCGGTCGGTTATTGGCCGAACGGACCAATGCGGCCAACGTGTCCGCTGCCACACTTCATCAGTCCATGCGGCACAACGCAATTCAGGAGACATGATGAAGTCGGAACGCGCCACAGTTGAGGAACCCTCGCATAGCGGCGGCAAGTCGATACAAAAAATATTGGACAACAAGTCAATTCGTCGAACAACGACTATGACTGTTGGGCTGCTCAGTACGATCTGGATGATCGACATGATAGATCGCGTGATGATCGGGCTTGCACTGCCGATGATCGGAGACGAATTCTCCCTCAGTAATACGCAATTGGGCGGAGTCGTGTCGATCTTCGCCATCTTTTACATGCTCGGGCAGGTCCCCGGCGGCATGCTGGCCGACCGATTCGGACCCCGGCCACTATTGATCGTTGCGTTGATCCTGTGGTCGGTGTTCACCGCACTGACAGGATTCGCCTGGGGACTCGTCTCGCTGATGGTCATGCGTGCGATGTTCGGGCTCAGCCAGGGCCTCTTCCCAGCAGCGTCGTTCAAAGCTCTGGCTGAGCGAACCCGTCCGAAAACTCGCGCCACGGCCATGGGCTTCATGATCGGTGCAAACAACCTGGGCCCCGGCATCGCACCATTGATCATCGCCCCAGTTCTCATGGCCGTCGGTTGGCGGGACGCATTTTGGCTGGTGGCCATAGTCGGCGCCGTGATCGGCACAGTCGTCTGGTTGGTGCTCCCGGCGCCGTTGGACACAGAGATCACGGAAGATCCGGAGGCCGCACTGCAACCGCTCGCCAGTGAACACTCACGCGCCGCGGTATTCAAGTCCGTTTCGGTCTGGAAGTTCGCACTTCTGTTCTGCCTGGCCAACATGGCCGGATATGGGCTGTTGACCTGGGTGCCGAGCTACCTCCTCAACGAAAAGGGGCTCTCGCTGATCGATACGGGAATCTTCGCGGCGATCCCGTTCATCGTCACGGCATTGGCCATCGTCGTCGGTGGACGTCTGGTGGACAAGTACTTTCACGACAGCGCGCGCATTCTGCTCGTTCCGTGCATGGCCACCTCCGCCATTCTGCTGTTCTTGATGACTACCACCGATACCGTCGCGATGTTCACGTTCTATCAAACCCTCGCGATGGGCGTCAGCGGACTGTGCTCGATGTCGATCTTCGCCCTCCCGTTGCGGGCATTGCCTGCCGAATTCCTCGGTTCCGGAATGGGTTTGATCAACGGTTGTGGACAGCTCGCCGGTTTCATCACCCCCCTCGTGATGGGATGGATGGTGGACCAGTTCTCGTACATGGCCGCGTTCGGAGTCCTGGTCGGCGCGACGGCTGCGGCGGCTTTGGTGGCCATGATCGTTCCGCAAACCCCGGCGAAATTCTGAGGGCTCTCACGTGGTCCGGCGAAGTGGCCGCTGAAGGGTCGTTCCCGGCAGTGGCCGCTTCGCCGATCCGGAGCTGACCCCGGTGCCAGCTCGTCACCTCACTGCATCGAACCCGTTGCGCGAGCGCCGAAGTGCGCGCCCTGCAAGCATCCCCGTCGGCACCCCGTCCGACAGTGCCGGTTGCCCATTGACCACAACGTGCCGCATTCCGGTCGCATACACTCTTGGGTTGTCGTATGTCGCGAGATCCTCTACCTGCGAGGGGTCAAAGATCGCCAGATCGGCGTATCCCCCTGGCGCAATGTAGCCCCGCTTCGCCAAACCGAAGTTTTCAGCAGGAAGGCTGGTCATTCGGCGAACGCATTCCTCGACTGATTGCCCGCCAATGCCGCGGGTGTAGCGGCTCAGAATACGGGCGAAAGTTCCGAATGAACGGGGGTGGACGGGTTGCCCCGCGAAAAGGGTCTCCGTGCTTTGAGCATCGGCATCGGAACCAACCGAAACCCAGGGACGCTCGAAGGCAGTTCGCGTGTTGTCCTCCGACGCAATGAAATAGGCAGCCTCGGCTGTGGGGAGAGCGTCGAGAACAGCCAGTATGGTGTCTACCGGGTCATGATGCCCCATCCTCCGAGCAATAGATCCCAGAGCTTCCCCCGCTCGGATCCCGAGTGCCGGTACCTCGGACAAGATCGTCACCCCATCGGCGCCTCCGGACGCAGCGTAGAGATTCTCCCAGTCCTCGTCCTCACGATGGATCCTCTCGCGGATCTGCTCTCGGACACCGGTCGAGTTCAGGTGCGTGCGCCCGGCCGTCGTGTCACGACACCGAAACTCCGGTGGCAACGCGGCACTGAGCAGCGTGTTCCCCGCCTCGTACGGATATACGTCCGCGGTGATTCGCACACCGTCCTCGCGAGCCGACTCAACCAATTGCAAGGCCTCGGACATTTTGTGCCAGTGCGACTTACCAGCAACCTTGAGGTGGTAGATCTCCCCGCGCGCTCCTGTCGTTCGAGCGATATCGACCAGTTCCTCGATGCTTTCGAGAAACCTCTGCCCTTCGCTTCGGAGATGGCAGATATGGACGGCATCGTGTCTGGCGAGCACCTGCGAAAATGCTCGCAACTCGCCGGAATCCGCATAGCTTCCGGGTGGATAGATCAGAGCCGAACCCACTCCGAGAGCTCCATTTTCAAGCTCCTCGTCGAGCAGGGCACACGCTTCGGCCAGCTCTTGTTCACTCAACAGGCGATTGTCCACACCCGCAACCACCATGCGCAGATTCGCCGCGCCGACGAAGCTCGCCACGTTGAAACCGACGCCGTTCGTCTCCAAGGATTCGAGAAAATCATGCAACCTCGGCCAATGTGATTGCACCCCAGTTGGAATCGCGCCCAATCCGAGCATCGCCGGAGTCATCGAACCCGTGACCGGTCCGAGAGACACGCCTTCACCGAAGACCTGGGTTGTGACCCCCTGATACAAGTCCGACAATCCTCGTGGGTCTTGCTGCAGCGTGAGGTAACTATGGCTGAGCACATTCACAAAACCGGGAGCCACCATGCAACCGCGAGCATCGATGTCGATCGCCCCCGGCACAGCACCGATCGTTCCGACTTCCACGATCGTGTCACCGGAGATCGCAACATCCGCTTTCCTGGGCGGGCTCCCTCTACCATCGAGCACAGTCCCGTCCCGAACGACGATTGTCGGCAGCATCACGTCTCCTCCACGGTGGCCTTGCTGTCGCGAGATGCGACCCTGTTCACTTTGCTGAATCGTGGAAGCGAAATCTTGTTCCAGACACACATACGCGATGCAAAATTGGTGCCGCCCTACCAAACTGGCCCATGGTTCCGATCATGCCATCGGTCAGCCGACGACCCTGCGGATCTCACTCTCGGAGGCATTGGCGCCCGTGCAGACAACAGCAACGCGCTTATCAGCGAAGGTGTTCGGATGCGAATAGACCGCAGCAAGTGCGGCCGCACCGGCACCTTCGCTCAAAGTGTGAGCGTCGTAGAGCAACGCCCGCTGCGCGAGGGTGATGTCGTCATCCGTGACGAGCAGGAAGCCTCCTAGCCGTTCACGCAAGACACGTTGTGTCAGTGCAAACCCGGCACCGGTCGCAAGCCCCTCGACCCGGGTGGTGTTCGGGCGCTCGACGCACGTGCCGGAACTCCACGAGTCATGTGCGGCTCGTGCGGCCTCAGACTGCACTGCGAACACCTCGAGGTGCGGTGCAAGCGCACTGGCGACGAGACACGCCGCCGCCGCACCGCTGCCGCCACCGACTGGGACCACCACCGCGTCCAGATCAGGTTGTTGTTCGAGGAGTTCGACGTAGGCCGTTGCAACACCGGCGAGGATTGCCGGCTCATTGGCGGCGCTCACGAGACGCAGGCCGTCACGTTCGCTGATGAAATCGGCGTGAGCACGTGCTTCGTCGAAGTTCACACCGTGCTCGATGAGCTCGGCTCCGAGCATGCGGACAGCGTGAGCCTTGACTGGATTCGCCCCAACCGGCATGACGATCACACACCGCACGCCCGCACCCGCTGCGGCATACGCCAAGGACTGAGCATGGTTTCCGGTCGAGTAGCCGACAATCCCCCGCGCCCGCGTCGCCTCATCCAGTCCTGCCACCAGGTTCAGTCCGCCGCGAACCTTGAACGCACCCGTGGGGTGCACGTTCTCGTGTTTGACGAACAATTGGCTGCACGAGCCCGCACCCAAGGTCGGGTGCGATATCAGGGACGTGACCGGTAGATGCCGACGGACGACCTGACTGGCACGCTCGATGTCTGCCCATACGGGTGGATGTAGCTGGTTTGATGCCGTGAGATCAGATGCCGGTGCCATGTGATTCACCCTGCCAAACACCGATTCATAGATCCAATACGTGTTTTCGTCCAAAGCATCGAAATCTTCTATGATTTTGGCATGCTCGATCTAATTCGGCTGAGGGTCCTGGTCGCTGTTGCACAGGAAGGATCGGTGACAGCCGCCGCCGATTCTCTCGGTTACGCGCAGCCCTCCATCAGTCACCACCTTCGACAGCTCGAATCGGAAGTCGGGGTTCCACTGTTCCAGCGAGCGGGTCGTGGACTGCGCCTGACGGACGCCGGCGGAGTGCTGGTTCGGCGAGCCACCGAGATCCTCGGCCACGTCGACGCAGCGGTAGCCGAAGTCCAGACGTACGCAGGACTGAGGGCCGGGCGGGTACGACTGGCCGCATTCCCGTCAGCCCTGGCGAGTTTGATTCCGCAGGCGATGGCAGCGTTCACGTCCCAGTACCCCGATGTGTCCATCAGCCTCGTTGATGCAGAACCACCCAAAGCACTTGCACTGCTTCGTAACAACGATGTCGACGTAGCTGTTGTCTTCGCGCACGAGGACACCCCTGAAGTCGGGCTCAAGCAGGTCGCGCAGACGACTTTGCTGGAAGATCCGTTGTACCTGATCACATCTACGCGGAATGCAGATGCCGCCAACGAGATCACGGACTACGCCGGTGAGACCTGGATTGCCGGTTGCCCGAGCTGCCGAGCCCACCTCCTCACCGCTTGCAATCGAGCTGGATTCATTCCGCGGATCGAGTTCGAGACCGACGACTACGTCGCCGTCCAAGCCCTGGTCGCCTCCGGAAGCGGGGTAAGCACCCTTCCGGCCCTCGCCCTCCAGGCACATCAGAACCCGAGTATCCGCGCACACCGCATTCCCGGCGAGCGACGCACTGTCTCCGTCGCAACCTACGGCAAACCTCCACTTGCTCCCGCGATCGACGCGTTCGTCAGAACTCTGACAGCGATATCCGAATCCATGCGTGAGCGCGTCGAATTGGATGGGCACCAAGATAACCGGTGACCTCAGGTCCGGCCGACCACCGCGACTATCAGTGCGGCAAGTTCGCTTCGAGCATCGTCGGGCGAGAGCGCTCCCGCTACCGCCGCATGCGAGAGTGCCTCTGCAGCACCGAATATTGCGGTCATCGAAGGTTGCGCAAGTCCTCCGCCCGCACCAAAGGGAGTCAGCACCTCCCGACATCGTTCGGAATAGGCGTGTTCCGATTCACGCTTGACCCGCTCCAGCTCGGGCGAACCCTCCAGCGCTGCAAGCACACCCGTCAGTTCACGCCCCTGCGCCAGCGAACATCCGACGTAGGAGTCGGCGATGGCATTCGCGCGTCCGTTCAGAGACTCATCCGCGGCATCGAGATACTCCTCGAGCATCACCGTCTGACGATCGTCGAATTCCTTGAAGAGCGCTGCCAACAACGCGGCGCGAGAGGCGAAATGGCTGTATACAACTGGCTTTGCAACGCCGGCACGTTCAGCCAACCGACCAAGGGTCAGCGCGTCCGCACCCTCCTCTCGCACCAACGCCCACGACACCTCCACGAGTTGTTCGTACCTGCCGGCTCGCGACAGTCTCGTACGTGCCATCGGACACCTCCTTGCGCTATATACCAATAGTAACCTACTCTTAGTACATAAGCGCACCATCTACCGAAGGACGCTCATGACCACACTCGTCGTAGTCTCCCACCCCGATCCCCAGTCACTTACCCAGCATGTCGCCCGTTCTACCGCCGACGCGATCCGCGACCTGGGCGGCGACGTCGACTTCGCGGACCTACATGCCGAGAATTTCGATCCCCGATTCGCCGAAGCCGATGTGAACCTGTTCCGCGGCAAAGGGACTCCCCCGGCCGACGTTATAGCCGAGCAGGAGCGAATCGATCGTGCAGACGATCTGATTCTCGTGTTTCCGATGTACTGGTGGTCGATGCCCGCACTACTCAAAGGTTGGATCGATCGAGTCTTCGTCAGCGGATGGGCTTACGAATTCACCCCGGGAAGCGAATTCGTGAAGAAACTGGACCGACTCACCGTCCACCTGATTCCAGTCGCAGGTGACGACGCCGAGAGTTTCGACCGACACGGCGTGTACGAGGCCTTCCGGACACAGATCGAACGCGGAATCATCGAATATTGCGGTGCCACACTGGGATCGACAACCTTCGTTCACGAGTCGGACACGAAGAGCCGAGGCGTCCTCGCCGCAGAAATCCACGACCTCAGCGAAAGCATCGCGTCCCGTGTCGCCTACCCTGCGACCGCGACTTCCCGTTGACGGTCAAAAACGGTCAACTGGCGCTTGACCGGCCCGTGGCCGCCCAGTAGCGAAGCGTGTCTCCCGAATGGCCGAGGTTGCGCGACAACTGATCAGCTGGGCGCACGCTATCGAGAAGTCCCCCACACCCTTCGATAACATTACGCGAACCCGCGTTCGTTTCGTCGCAGGTAATCAGGACGCGACTGAGCCCCACCGGGTCGCCGGCATACGTGAGCACTTCCCGCAGAGCAGCCGACGCTATCCCTTTCCGCCGTTCCGACGGCCGAATCCCGTAGCCGATATGACCACCAAGATCCGCCAAGAACTCATTCAAGCTGTGTCGCAACTGGATAGCACCGAGATACCTGCCGTCTCGCACGATCCACCAGTTGGTTGCCGGGACAATGTCGGGCCCCGGCAACGCCTCGGGCTGCGCCAACAACTCCTGAACCCACTGCCCGAATCCATCGCGTGACGCAAGGTCGAGATCCAGACGTTGCGCAACTCCCAACGCCGAACCGGGCTGATCCGCCTGCGGTCCACCCCACTCGTCACGCGACTCCAACCAGGACACCCACAAGGCCTCGTCAGGCGCAACCAAATCGACTGTCATAGCAGCGATGCTACGTCGCACCCGCAATGGTCGAGACTTCGCCTCAATCCATCGCAAAAGCACATAGTGTCGATGTATGAGTGGACGATTCACAGCTGGGGTCTTTATCGTCGTCGTCAGTGTCGTCGCCGTTGCGTTGGTTTGGACCGGCGTTCGAGACTATGAATCTTTCACTCCACCGGTCGCGACGGCGGTCGATCGGGCAGACTGCCTCGCCCCTGATATCACCGCCGCGCTCGTAGCCCCCGAGGCACGCGACAGCAGCATCGCACTTCGCCCCGAGGGAAGTGGTTACCCGCCTCCTGATTTCAGCCCCGTTGCCGTTGTTCGATGCGAACGCGGAGAAACGTCCGACGGTGGGTTGACCATCGACTCCATACGCCTCGAGGGGGACATCCACGCGGTGGACGATGCATTCCGCGAACAGTCTCGTCGATTTCCTGCCAACGTCCGGGCCGACTGCGCGTACCGTCTCGTCCCGCCAGCCGGTTTGTGGCTGGTAGACGAAGCAGGAGCAGCCATACGCCCTACCTGGCCGACCGCGCCCTGCGGACTGCAAGAGAAACCACACGCAGCCCTGAGCCAACTACATGAGATCAGCCGCGCGCAGCATCCGGTCGACGACATCTCCTCCGATGACGCCGGAACCTGCGCGGAGTCGATCGGACAACCGTTCGCGACGACCACTGAAGCTGACATGAGTCGCATGGCAGAACACGAAGACACTCACGCGCGCCCACTGACGGAAACAGCTTTGGCTACACCGATTTCCGACGTCGGCAGACTACTGGTGTGCCGCTATTCCACCGAACCGCCGCTGCCCGAGTCCCGAATCCGCTTGTCACGCCAGCAGAGTACTGATCTGATGGAGGTTGCATCCACCGCGCCACCTGCAGGCCCATGCGATCTCGTCGCCCATCACATCGCTTCGATCGACGTACTTCGTCCCGACGGATCGGGCGGCACGCGGATGGCAGTCGAACTCGACGGATGCCAACGCGTAAACCTCCTCGGACAACGTCAATTACCGCCCGCAGTCATTGCGCTCCTGTTGCAGTAGCGATGACCCACACCCGAGTTCATCGAGACTGATCGTAGAAAACCGACGATGAAATCACAGGTCTCGAATCGACGTGACGACAACCGGCCTGACCGGCTTGGGCGCCGCGCCGCAACTCGGTGGACGCGGCGCGAGTTCGGAGACTGCAGTCTCCACGGCCCATTGCCGGCCGTCCACATGTGCGACGACGCATGTCCCGTCACTCGCCTGCTCGATGACAGCCAAGTCGTCGATTCCGCAGGTTATTTGCTGTCGCACAGCAATTTCCGAAGCCTGCCCCGCAGGAGACCAACAACTCCGTCCACGCAGGCCTGGCAAATGGACCTGATCTCGGGAAGCCACCTCCACGGCCGTGACACTCTCACTTGCCGACAGACGGCCGTACGTATTGCCGCTCGGCAACAGGATCATCGACGGCGCGAATCGGTGCCCGCCGGTATGCGAACACTCCCACACCTGGGGTCCGAAGGACGACATCAGCGCTGCGGCGATCGGCCTGCCGAATACAGCGCAGCACTGGTCGCGCTTGCCGTGTGCGCAAACCAATACGACTGGCTCGGTCACTTGCTCGCCCAGTCCTGGTGGCGGCCCATCCAACAAGAAGAAATCGACGTCGAGTAATTCCATCGGCGAATCGATGTGCAACCTTTCACACCATGAGTCGCTCGGATCGGAGCGCGCAAGCAGGACGGTGTGTCCATCAGTCATCGGATCGGTGCGCCCGGGTCGCCGAACGAACATGATTCGTACGTTCGCTGCATCGGCTCGGCGGCTCAGCTCGGCGGCAAGCTCCTCCCCCAAGGCCGTACCGTCCAACACGTCACGACCCCACGCGGCATTGAATTCGAGGCATACCCAGCCCCGCACGACGGCAGCGCTGCCTGCCAGCGGCTCATCGACAGCAGACAGTGCGGAACAGGTTTCGGCTTCGATCACGAGGCCCATTGTGTCAGCCTCGCTGGGTGTCGATTCGCAAGTCCCTGTGGCCCAGTGACACGGCAGCTCAATAGAACTTCTTGCCCTCCGCAAGCTGGTTCACGAACTTCTCGATCCGCCTGGCTCGCGTCTCCGGACGCTTTGCCTCCTGCAGTCGGTACGCGATGGTGAATCGGTTGGTGGAATTGAGCGTCGCGTAGAACTCACGAGCCTTCGGGTTTTCCGCGAGCGCATCGAGAAAGTCTTTCGGGACCTCGGCCTTGGCTGATCCCTCGTACGCGCGATCCCATCGACCGTCGGCCTTGGCCTTCTCGATCTCGGCGATGCCGGAAGGCTCGAGAAGTCCCGCAGCGTCGAGGCGGGCGACTATCTCGACGTTGCGTTTGGACCACGGACTCCGCGCGGTGCGTCGCGAAAACTTCTGTACGAAGAAATCGTCGTCGATTCGCCGTGCGAGGCTGTCGATCCAGCCGAAGCACAGGGCAACGTCCAACGCTTGGTCGTAGTCGATCGAACTGTGCGACGAGGTCTTCTTGGCCATTTTCAGCCAAAGGCCGGGGACCACCTCGTGGTTCTCGGACAGCCATCGACGGAACTCTGCTCCGTCAGCGAAGTATTCGGTATCGAGTTCGACTGCCATCAGTGCTCCTCATTTTCGCGATACCCATACTCTGACAAAACCCTGCGACAAATATCCGAGAGTTCCGAGTGCGAGCACCCATTTGGCAATACTGACGGTCGAAGCGGCGCGAACCCTCGAGTCGGTGATCCTGTCGCGATGATCGAGGAAATGGAGTCCGACCACGTTCTCGACGTAGTCGCCGGCCGCCGACAGTACCGGCACTACGGCAAGGGCGCGCCGAGTTGCCGGGGAAAGGGGAACCCGCTCCCCGAGCCTCGTGCCCGCTGACCGCAAAGCCATCGCGTAGATCGCGGGATGTACGAAGTCGGGGTAGTAGTGACTACGAAATCGTGCCGTGGCCTCTTCGTCCATGGAGTCCAAGATCTCGACGTACCGGCGAGCGGAGAACGCCGTCTGCACTTCCAATACTTTGGGAGCCACCGGCCCGAGTAGGCGAGCAATATTCGCTTGTGAGACAACAAAAGCGGTGGTCCACAGTGCCATCGCCTTCGCAGATCCAGTTGGTGCCATTCCACGATCGTGCCATCTTCGCACAACAGAACGGAACGGCCCGACGGAAGAGCTCGCCGAGAATGTGAATGAGGTTGTAAAAAGCGGGCATCCCGTATCGATCATCGGTCCGATAGCGGGGAGCGCGCATGTCGCCCAAGTCCAACCCGACTGTTCTGTTCATCCACGGACTTTGGATGCACCCGACCACCTGGGACCCCTGGGCGCAGGTTTTCAGCGCGCAGGGATACCCCACGATGGCGCCGGGGTGGCCAGGGGACGCGTCGACCGTGGGTGAGACGCGTGAACACCCGGAAGACATCGCGGGACACGGCATCGAGGACGTGACGGATCACTACGCCAAGGTGATAGCCGATCTCGACGAACCACCGATCGTGGTGGGGCATTCGTTCGGAGGTTTGATCGCGCAGAAACTTCTGGGCCAGAAGCTGGCGACCGCGGCAATTGCCATCGACCCGGCTCAGCCCAAAGGGGTGTTGAAACTTCCCCTCGTTCAACTGGGCAGTGTTTTCCCGGTCCTGTCCAACCCCGGGAACTACCGGAAGGCGTACTCACACAACAGAGAGTCGTTCCACAAGTCCTTCGCCAGCGCCGTGTCCAAGGACGAGTCCGACGCCTTGTTCGAGCAGTATGCGATTCCCGCCCCTGGTCGGCCGTTGTTCGAGGCAGCACTCGCCAACTTCGCGCCCCACAGCCCCGCTGCAGTAGATTTCAACGCTCGCCGCGGGCCACTCCTGATGATCGGCGGCGGCAAGGATCGCACAGTCCCGAAAGCCAGTTCGGACAGCTCGTTCAAGAAGTACGCCAAAGCCCCGACGATCAACGAATACAAGGTCTTCGGCGATCGAGGTCACTCGCTGACCATCGACCACGGCTGGCGTGAGATCGCGGACTACAGCCTTGCCTGGCTCGACAAGCAGGGCATGAGCCCGCCGCAAGGCAAGCACGAAAGTCAGTCTCAGCCGAAAGCTTGAAAACGACGGCGGTACACCTGCGGCGAGATTCCGAGATGCGTCGAAAATGCTCGTCGTAGGGATTCCGAACTGCCGAATCCCGCCAATTGCGCGGCTTCGGTCACCGAGTGGCCGGCATCGAGGAGCGCTTTCGCGGAGTCGAAACGGATCAACTCGACGTATTTGGCCGGCGTCGTACCGAGTTCTTCCCGAAAGAGCCTCGTCAGATGCCGTGGGCTCAGGTGCGCCAGGGCAGCCAGTTCGTCGACCGAGTACTCCCCCGCCGGATCGGCGGCCACCGCCTCGACCACTGCGCGAAGCGCGGGCACCCGGGGCCGCGGCCCGCTCAACGACGGCGAGAACTGTGACTGCCCACCTGGACGTTGGAGAAATACCACCAGAAGCTGTGCGACACGTCGGGCCATTTCTGCACCATGATCTCGCTCGAGCAATGCGAGCGCGAGGTCGATCCCGGCGGTCACACCCGCAGACGAGAACACCGTGCCGTCCTGGATGAAAATGGCGTCGGGAACTACCGTGATCTGCGGATAGGCGCGCGCCAGCGTTGCCGTGTGTTGCCAATGCGTCGTTGCGCGGCGTCCATCGAGCAGTCCACTCGCCGCCAGGATGAATGTCCCGGTACAGATCGAGGCAACCCGACCCGAACGTCTCGCCAGATCGCTCGCTGCCTCACGCAATTCCGGACTCACCGGCATCGACGGGAACACGTCGCCACCCATGACCAGCAACGTGTCGAAGGAACCGGAATCTGCGACGTCACAGTCGACCGGAATGCGCATGCCGGTCGACGAGTCGACATCGTGTCCACCTACCGAGCAGATCACCAACTCGTAGTTCGCTCCGCCGCGATTGGCCTCTGCGAACACCTCACTCGGACCTGCGACGTCGAGCAGTTTGACGCCGTCGAACACCAGGACGGCAACTCGATGCACTGCGGTCACGATCGCTCCCCTTCGTCCTGATCTGTGGACAGTATGGCCGAGATCAGGGTGCGCCCGCGTGCGTGCTCGACCGACACTGGGACAGACCGAGAAATTCGCAGCAGCGACGAGCAGAGCAGGTACCGATGAACACGATCATTGCCGGTGTGAAAATCCCCGATTCGAAGATGGCTGCCGACGCCACCGAACTCGTCCGAGATACGGCGTCCGAGTTACTGTTTCACCACTCGCGACGCGTCTTCCTCTTCGGATCGCTGCAAGGCGCGCGTTTGGGACTGCACGCCGACCCTGAATTGCTCTACGTCGGCGCCATGTTTCACGACCTGGGGCTCACCGAGAAATTCCGGGACAGTACGGCGCGATTCGAATTGGACAGCGCGGACGAAGCGCGGCGATTCCTCACCGGCTACGAAGTCGACGAAACCGACATCCGCAAAGTGTGGGAAGGCATCGCTCTACATACGACGCCCGAGGTCCCCTCGCGGCTGGAGCCCGAAATCGCCTTGGTGACAGCGGGTGTGGAGACCGATGTACTCGGAATCGGATACAGCGAACTCGACCAGGCCGACATCGACGCCGTCACCGCGGCCCACCCCCGTCCGGATTTCAAGAATCAGATCTTGAAGGCCTTCACCGACGGCTTCAAGCACCGTCCCGAAAGCACGTTCGGGACGGTGAACGCTGACGTACTCGAACATTTCGTGCCGGGATTTCGGCACATCGATTTTGTCGAGGTCATCCAGAACTCGGCTTGGCCCCAATAGAATTCGCAGTCATTTGGCCGCCTCACTCATCGCAGCGGCATCTTCTGCCCCGAACTTTTCCTCGAGGGTCTCCGGCGAATAGTCGAGGTCGATCTCGGCGACGTCGCGCCCGCGTGCAGACTCGATCGCCGAAAGTCGGCGCTGCGCACGGTCTGCGGCATACTCGAGGAACTCCTGATTGTCCAAACCGAACGGCTGCACCTCGAATTGATCGTTGACCCAGTTGATCATTCCGAGGGCCATGGGCATGAGTTCACCCATCCGCTGCTGGACGACGTCCCAGTTGTGATCGTCGGCGGCGACGTGCCTTCGGCAGGTGAACGTTCCCCAAGCCATGTGCCGTCGTTCGTCGTCACCGATCTTTCGCACCAATTGCTGCATGCCAGGGAGGATTCCGCGCGTCGCACAAACTTTCTGCCAGGCGTAGTAACCTGTCAACGCCAGACTGCCCTCGATGACGTGGTTGTACGTGACGCTGGCACGCACCTGGTTGACCGGGCTGGGGTCTGTCTCGAGAATGCGTAGCGACGACGGCAGCTCCTCGTAGAACAGTTGCCGGTAGTACGGATTGTCAGCGACGTAGGAATGCAGGTCACTGGTCAATCCCACTTCGTCCATCCACAGCCGAAACACCTGGGTGTGCTTGGCTTCCTCGAAACAGAACTGCGTCAAGTACATCTCGTCGCCGAATCGTCCCTCGGTCGACATTGCTTTCATGAACGGTTGAATGTCTTCGGTGACGGCTTCTTCACCGGCGATGAACTGCGCACACAGGAAGGTGGCGCTGCGCTGTTGTTCGCTGGTCAGCTCCTGCCAGTCACGAGCATCCTGCGAAAAATCGAGGTCGGTTGGGTTCCAGAATTTGGCGTTTCCCTTGGTGAACAATCGGAGTGGGAACGAATCCCAGTTCAACCCTCCCGACCGAAGAGAACTGAAACCTTCTCGCCCCGGCGAGGTGACAGTCATGACATTCCTTCTTCCCGAACCGAAGACAGATGCCCCACCAGCATGCCCGCAGAACTGAAACGTGAATCAGTTTTGACGAAATTCGATCTATTCCTTCAGGGAAACACCCTTGGTCTCCATCACTGCGAAGAGCTTGGCGTTCATCTGAGCTGCCAGATCCGGCCGATACGAACCGATGTTGAGCGGATTGGCGAGATTGTTCAGTTCCAAGGGGTCGGCTTGTAAGTCGTACAGTTCGTATTGCGGCGCAGCAACTCCCGCAGGATCGAAGTACATCGTGTACTTCCAGCGGCTCTCGCGTATGCACCGAATGTGGTTGGGCTGCGTGACGATGTTCTGACCGTCGGGCGTCGCACAGTTCTGATCGTCGTAGGTGAACAGAATCGTGTCCTGAACCTGCGTGCTGGGACTTTGCGGATAAGCGGCAGCGTCGACGATGACCGGTGTCAGATCGGTACCCAGGAAGTTCCACGATTGACGCGCAGGCGCTTGGGCGAGCGTGGCGAGAGTGGGCATCACGTCGATCAACGACGCCAGGGCGTCGGTGCGAACGGGTTCGGGAAACAGCAAGGGGTTGCTGATGACCAGTGGAACGCGCAGTGTTTCCTCGTAGGCGTTGAACACTTTCTGCCGCAAACCTCCGTGACTCATCCCCATCTCCCCGTGATCGGACATCCGAACGATCACCGTGTCGTCGAGCATCTGTGGAGTGGCTTCGATCGCGTCGAGCACGCTGCCGATGTGTTCGTCGACCACCTTGTGCATATAGGCGTAGAAGTTGATGTAGTTACGCGCCTGATCGGGTCCGAGCAGCGGCCCGAGCCCGGCTGCCAACAGCAGTTCCGACTGAACCTGGGCTGTCGGTTTGTGATTGAGCGCCAGGATCTCGTCGAAGGTGGGCGGCAAGTCGATACCCTGCTCGAAGGCGCCTGGCGCGTCCGATCCGTAGTTGTCGCACGTGCCGTTCATCGCGTTCCACGTCTGGGGGTACGCGAGGACATCGTGCGGGTTCACGAACGAGACGATCAGCGCCCAAGGCTGTCCGGATGCGACTGCGGGTCCGGAGAGAAACTCGACAGCTTCCTCGGCGACACGGCGATCATGGTCTGCGCACCCGCCACCGAAATGATCCGGATTGGTGTCCTGGCCCGCGTCCGGCGGAATCCACCCCTCGAAGCCGAATCCTGCCACGTCCTCGCTTGTCGGATCACCACCCTCGACGCCTTTGCTCAGATGCCATTTCCCCCGGTACTGGACGTTGTAGCCGGCCGACGCCAGCAGCTTTGCCATGTTCTGTTCGGAGACCTGCAACTGTGGCTCGGTGGGTGAGACAGTGCCACCTTCGGTGAGCGTTCTGGTGACCCCGTGCTGCGCGGGGTAGAGGCCGGTGAAGAACGTACTGCGACTGGGCGAGCACATCGCGGTGTTGCACACTGCCTGGTCGAAACTCAGCCCGTGATCGGCAATCCTCTTGCGGTTGGGCAGATTCTGTTCAGCCCAGCCTTGGGGCCAGTACATCGGCCGGCGTTCCTGATCGGTGATGATGACAACGATGTTGGGTTTCTGCGGAAACCGATCGGCGGGTGCTGCTTGTACCGGCACCGCGCTCACCGCGCCGGCCGCGACGTCTGCCACTCCCGCGAGGACAAGGGCACCGACGCCACCGAGGAACGTCCGGCGCGGCAATGAATGACAATGCGGGGCTGGAACGTTCTCTGGGTTCACGGGCGTCGTCCTCTCGGAGGCGTTGTCGCCCCAGAGTTGACCGAATCACTCTTCGCTACACATGCGCGAGCAAACTGCCCGTGCGCTGATCAGTTCGATAACCCGATCCGCACAGCGCAGCGGATCCGGTGTCCGGCCGATACCGAGGGTGTCGACTATCGAAATCGTCCTTCGCACATCAGCCTCCTCGACACCCCACGACCAACCGAAGTCGTGATTCCAGAGCAGAACTGCGTTCTTCCCCGGATGGTGCCTGGCATGAACGGGAAGGACGATCACCGCATCCATGCTCGGCCCCTGCGGCCATCGGACGGTCTCACCGTGAACGGACCGTGCTACCGCGTCGACGTATTCGTGTGCGGACCAGTCGTTGCCGTTGGTATGCATGGAAGTACATTCGGTGCCACACACGTTTCGGATGGGTTCTTGGCATCACCGATCGAGTATTGCGCTTTCAGGAAATGAACGGCAACACAACGGATTCGAATTGGCGATGACCGTCGCGGTGGACACTGTGGCCGGTACGGAAAGAGACCAATTCACAGCGTGCGACGGTGGCTGCAACAGCGTCGAGGCGAACAGGATCCACCATCCCGCCCAGACCTCCACGCAGGAACAACATGTCAGCCTCGATGAGCGGCAACCGATCCCACCACTGCGGATCCGGTCGGCGGAACTGCTCGAGCGCGGACCGCGTCATCGAGCGATCGAACGTCAACGCGGCTCGCGGATGCCGCACCAAACTTGTTGTGGCGTGCCACAGTTCTGGGACACTCGGCAATTTCCTCGCGAACACCTGTTCCGGGTCACCCGCACGTAGTGGTAACGGCGCTTCCTCGATGACCAACTTCCGCACCGCAGTGGGACGTTTCTGCGCGATCAACGACGCCGCGTGCCCGCCGAGCGAGTGGCCGACCAGGTCCACCTGCTCGAGTTCGAGATGATCACACACGTCCATGACGTCGTCCGCGAACTCCTCGAACAGATACGACGACGCACGAGCGCTCCGGCCGTGGCCGCGAAGGTCGACCGAGACAACTCGCCGGTTGCGTGATCGCAAGGTCCGCGCGAACTTGTCCCAGGTACCGCTGTCGCCGCCCATCCCGTGCACGAGGACTACCGGAGGCAGATCGGCCACACTGGGATGCGAGCCGGAATCGCGGTAGCTGATCTGGACCCCGCCGGCACTTCGTACGTTAGCGACACTCACGAGTTCCCAGGATAGACCCGTCCTCGCGGATTGCTGACGCGGTCAGCCGAGGCTGCAACTCCCCTGGTCGCGTGACCTCGTCGTAGCGACCGAGTCCGATCCTCGCGATGTTTCGCAGCGACTCGCTTGCATCGGCGAAGTAGCCGCAATGCCCTCGAACGGCTCCGGTACCGAAAACAATGGCTCCGTGCTGCGCCCGAACTGGAGACGGGCCGTGGCCGATGCGGCCGATCTTGACGCGTGGGAAATAGCGGATCCAGTCCGACGGACCAAGCGCAGCCCAGAGATTTCCGGCAAAGCACAGGTCTTCGCGCGAACTGGTCCCCATCCCCGGACTACCCAGCACCACGCAATCGTCCACTCGCGCCGACTGGAGAGCGAGTCCGCACACCACGGCCCCGTAGCTGTGTCCGACGAGCGTCACATGCGCCGATCGCGGCAGGATACGAGTCAACCGCGCCAGATCTATCGCACCAAGTTCTGCAAGTGTCCGGGAGAACGACTCGAGAAATCCCCACGGCGTCCGATAACCGACCCACACGATCACCGCGACGCGGTCGTTCGGCCCGAGCGTTCGGAGCATCCTTCCCAGTGTCCATCCGCTCGCGCGTGGTCCTGTCGGACGGTTCTCGTCGAAGTAGTTTCCCAGTCCGTTGTCGTTGCCCGGCACGAAGATCATGATGTGCTCGGCTGTGGCGACATCGCCGAACACCTCCACGATCCGGCCTTCGCCGGTCTCGTCGTACGCCAGAAGTTGTGCGTCGCGTAGCTCCATCGACTCGTAGTGAAGTCGATCGGTTCCGGAAACGTCAGCTCGACCCGCCGTTTTCATGACACTCCTCGCGAAGAGTTGCAACGACGAGAATCATTGCAACAGTGAGTTTTTGAATGTCATCAACGCTAGGCACCCGATGGCGTCAGTGCGATGGCGCCAGCGCCCCTACTGTTCGTACAGTCGACTCGACCATGTCCGGTACAGCTGGCTGTACCTACGAGCTCATTCGTACACGCCCTCCACCGACCATCCACCGCCTTCACAGATCATCAGCAACGCCCGCGATTCCTCCAACAGCACCTGAGCCCGCGCGGCCGTGCGCGCCGAGGCTGCGTCCCACCATCGCTCGTCCACCGGCCAGGGCCCGGCCCATCCCTGCACTGCCCATTCCTTGCTCCCCCACTTCAGCCTTCCCGGCTGCGAGCTGAAGACACCGCGCTCAGTGACGTACACGGCGTTGCCGGCCACATCCTCCAGCCATACCTTGGGATTGTCGACGAAGATCGACCCCGGAGACGGCTGCGGCAGACGACCAGGCCACGGGGCTGTCGGATCATGAGCAGCTACCCGCTCGTCACCCAAGGGCAACAGGGTAATTCGCTCCGAGGGCCCTCGACCACCGCTCAGGACACCGACCTGAACCGATTCGCCGCCCAGAAGACCTTGCACGCGCACCAATGCTCGCCTGGCCCGCTCCTCCTCGTCGCCGACACCGCCCCACAGCCCCAACTGCAAAGCGCCGGCACTGACCACCTCCACCGGTTCCAGACGCAACACCGCTATGCCTGCGGTCGGCCGGGTCTCACTGCGCCCGGTGAGCCAGCCGTCCAGTTGCCATCGCACTCGATCGGCCGTTCCCTCCGGTGTCAGAGGTTCGGCGCAACGCCAAGTCCGAGAAAGATTTTCACCGTTGCCCGTGCTGGCCGAAATCGACAGGCGGGTACACGCCACTGCGGCAGCCGACAATTTGTCGTGCAGGAGACTCGCCAAGGCGCGCCCGGCAAACGCTGCGGCATCCACCCGCTCGATCGACGGATCGTAATGCTGCTCCACTTCCAGATCCGGCGGAAGCGTCCGCGCCGACGGTGGCCGCTCGGGTTCACCGCGCGCCGCACGATGCGCGAGCACCGCATCGGCCCCGAAACGCGAAGCGACGTCCACTGCCGGTAAATCCGCGAAAGCACCGATGGTTCTGATCCCGAGCCTGCGCAGCAGATCCACCAACTCCCCGCGATGCGGCGCAGACAGACTGGGCTCGGCCGCCAACTCCGGCATGGGTAGCGGCGCCAGAAACCGTGCCCCCTCCCCCGGCGGCACCAGCGCTGCCCGGCGCGCGGCAATGACCGCTGTGGACAGTTGATCCGCCACACCCACCTGACTCTCGACGCCCGCAGCAGATGCCTGATCCACCAATCGTTCCGCCGCGGCTTCCTCCGAACCGAAGTACCGACTGACACCTCGCGCACTGAGCACCAACAAACCAGGACGAAGTACCTCGACGCCCGGTGCCACCGCATCAATGGCCGCGGCGACCGGCTCGAACAATCTGGCGTCGCGTTCCGGATCTGCCATCGCCACATACAGTTCCGGGCAGCGGGCCTGCGACTCGCGTCGGCGCAGGCCTCGTCGCACTCCCTCCGCGCGGGCCGTCGCCGAACATGCGATCACCCGATTACCCGAGGTGACCGCGACAGGATGCGTGGCAGGAAGATCGGCAAGCGCTGCCGCTGCCACCGCCGGCCAGTCCGGGCACCACAACGCCAGAACTCTGCTCACAGTGACACCACCCGCGACGACACCACCCGCGACGACACCACCCGCTCCGACACCACCTGTTCCGACACGGCCTCGACCGGCCGGGAAGGTACCCACTCGACCCGCCCGGCTGCACTACAGATGTCCAGATGCGTGGTCCGGGGCTGGAACGAGCGCCCCCGAGCACGAACCGCGAGGCTCAGGGAACTGAGCCGACCACGCCCCAACTCACGGCCCTGACCGAACCCACCGTAACCATGAACCCGAGCGTCCAACCGAACTTCGGCCCCGTCCCAGTGACCTTCGGTGACAACAAGAGTCGAGCCCTTGCTCCGGGCGCGCGCCACCACCGCTCGCGCACGCGACGGGGATACCGACGCACCCGCCAATCCCAGAATCACCAGATCCATACCGTCAAGCAGCACAGCAGCGATCTCGACCGGATCCGGCCCAGGCGCCGGAATGAGCGCCAGACGTTCCAGTTGCGCACCCATCTCGTACGCCGCCAGCAATCCCAGTCGAGGTTGCCCGATGACTGCCACATGCCCCCCGGACGCCGTCACGGACGCGACCAATCCCAAGAGCAAGGAAGCAGCGCCCTCGACGGACACCACGGTTCCGCGCACCAAACCGCCCTGCGGTAGCAATGCCCCGATACCTTCCGGCACTGGGAGAACACCAGCCTTGTGCGCGCGGTCCACGACCGGTATGTCCCGGTCGGCAACACTCTCGAAGGCTGCTGCACTTGTCCCGGAAACACCAGCCACGGAAACACTCGGTCCCGAAAACGACGTATCGCCGCGAGAGGGAATGGACGCGATCTGTCGGCGGAGCTGTGCCAGCCGATCCTGACGGGACAACCCCGCCGCATCTGCCGACAGCTCCACCAACTCGGTCACCTCGGTCATCCCCATCCTCCGGAACACCGGAAAAACTCACTCGGCAGCAATCCATAACCAGCCGGCAAACCGCGGGGAAGTCGGGTCTGACATGCATCCAACGAACAGCAATTTCGAACATATTTTCGAACTGTTTTCAGTAAACCGTGTCACCCCCGACACGTCAAGCAGAGCAAAAAACCCAGTTCACAGGAGCCTCGAGCGTCACAGTGGCATCAATCCATTAACCTTGAGATGTGACAGCTCAGGAGCAGACCGGGAGGGGCATCGGGCCCGAATACCTGCTGGCGGGGCGGTACCGACTCCGCTCCAAGATCGGCGACGGAGGCATGGGCGCCGTCTGGCTGGCCCGCGACACCCTCCTCAGCCGTGACGTCGCGGTGAAACAGGTCACAAGCACGGAAGGCCTCGACACCGAAACGGCCGAAGAGGTCCGTGAACGTACATTGCGCGAAGGCAGGAACGCCGCAAAGCTCACCCACCCCCACTCCATCGCCATGTACGACGTCGCGATCGAGTCCGGTGAACCGTGGTTGGTCATGGAGTACTTCCCCGCCCGCAGCCTCGCCCAGGCGATGAACCTGGCCGACACGTTGCCACCGCTGGAGGTCGCGCAGATCGGCGCGCAGATCGCTGCGGCGCTCACCGAGGCGCACGCCGCCGGCATCGTCCACCGCGACATCAAGCCCGGCAACATCCTGATCGCCGACCGAGGCAAGTCTCTCGGCACCGTCAAGATCAGTGACTTCGGCATCGCCCGCGCAAAGAGCGACGTATCCGACACCCAGGACGAGGTCATCACCGGCACTCCCGCGTACTTTGCACCCGAAGTTGCCCGCGGCGACGATCCCACCGAGGCCAGTGACGTCTTCTCACTCGGGTCGACGCTCTACACGGTGATCGAGGGTCAACCGCCCTTCGGCATCGACTCGGACGCCATCGCTCTACTGCATCGTGTCGCCAAGGCCGAGATCTACCGACCCACCAAGTCCGGACCGCTCACCGACGTTCTCCTTCAGCTCCTCGAGCCGGACCCCACCCGTCGGCCGACGATGGCTCAGGCACGCGACGCGCTCGCTGCAGCCGCGACGGGCGGTGGCACGATCGAGCAGTTGATCGACGCTCCCGTCTACTCGTCCGAAGGCGCCGTGCCGGCGTGGGCTCACCGCACCACACAACTCGCCGACCCACACCGCCGCAATCGCCTGACCGGCTCCACGATCACCGGACTGCCTGCAGTGCAACAGAACACGCCACTGCGGAACGTCCCCAGCCCCATGGACATGTTCTCCTGGCCGCCGCGGATACCGACCGGCCCCACCGATGCCAGCACCCGCGACAAGGTAGTGGCCTGGGCTCCCCTCGCCATGACAGGCATGGTTGCCGTCATCATCTTGGCCGCACTGATCGTCGTCATCCTGGTATTCACGGCCTGACCGGACGCTCTACGCGGGCAGAATGTTTGCGTTGAGGTGAAACACGTTGTCCGGGTCGTACTTCGCCTTGACGGCGGACAATCGCGCGTACTTCGCCGCACCGTAGGACGCTCGCACTCGGTCCTCGTCGACATCGGTCATGAAGTTGACGTACCCGCCTTGATTGGACGAGAACGGACGCAAGGCTTCCCAGGTCTCACGCACCCACGATCGATCCAATTCCAGTGTCCCGGCATCGGTGGCCGTAGCCGTCATGTTGCACACGTAATGTGGTGTGCGAGAACCACCGAACGCAGTGTCATCCTCGCCGACGGAGGTGAAAGCTCCCTGCAGCGGAAAGATCGGCATGAAGGACATCGGCGACGATTTCTTGCCCGCTTGCTCGGTCAGAACATCGATCACGTCGTCGGAGAAATCCACCAGGTCCAAGGCCTTCTCATAGGCGTATGCACCCCATGGTTCCGATTCGTCGAGCATCGACTGTAAACCGATGTACGGGAGCGGGGTGACGAACTCGAACAGCGTCGGCACGCCCTCTCGAATCGGCGCAATCGCGTTCGAGTGTTCCTCTTCCGATCCGAAACCGGCTACCAGCAACGCGTATCCGGGCAGCAGGTGAAACTGATCCGGAACAAACGGTGCCGGAGGCGCGGACAAACCGACGGCAACCATCGCTCCGGCATTTCTCGGCAGGGCAGGCACCACTTCGCGGCACAGACGAAGCGCTGCGGGTCCGTCCTCCATCCCCCAGAAGAACAGTCCCAGATGCACTTCCGGACCGATCTCGCTCAGACGGTACTCGAACTCGGTGACCACTCCGAAGTTTCCGCCGCCGCCGCGCAGCGCCCAGAACAAGTCGCTGTGATCGTTCTCGGAGGCCCGCACGATCGAACCGTCGGCGAGCACCACCTCTGCCGACACCAGATTGTCGATCGCCAGGCCGAGCGTGCGCGTCAACCACCCCATGCCGCCGCCGAGGGTCAGGCCACCGACGCCGGTATCACTGATCACTCCACCGGTCACTGCCAATCCGTGTTCCTGCGTCGCGGCGTCGAGGTCGGCAATCGTCGCACCACCACCGACCCTGGCTCGCTTCGCGGACGGGGCGACACTGACTACGTTGATCGCACTGAGATCGATCATCACACCGCCTTCACACACCGATGTACCTCGGTAGGAATGCCCACCGCCTCTGACCGAAACCTCCAACGAATGGGCTCTGGCAAATGCAAGTGCCACAGACACATCCGACGCCGACCGGCACCTGGCGATCACCGCCGGACGATGATCGATCTGCCCGTTCCAGATCGACCTGGCGTCGTCGTACTCCGGATCTCGGGGGCTGAACACAGAACCCGTGATCGCCGATTTCAGTGGCGCGAACTCGACCGTCGTCATCATGCACCGCCCTCGTCGGGTGTCGCGGTGAGAAGCAGGTACTCCCACTCCATCACGAACGGCTCGCTTCCTCTGCCGTACTTCTTTGCCAACTCGAGCAGATCGCGATCGAGCGCCTGCGTGCGGTCAGGATCGTCGGCGATGTTCCGGTACACCGCGATGGTCGGGCCGTAATTCTTCTTGAAGAAATCGCGGAAATCTTCCGGCCCGCTGAATGTGTCCACACGAAGTACGTCTTTCCTTGCGGCAACATCGCCGAGCAGATCACGAACATGGTTCTCGTCGCCCCACAAAGGCGCCGGCTGCGAACCAGGAGGCGGGGGCGGTGCATACGGCTTCATCGTTTTGAACATCTCGCCGATGAACCCCGTCGGAGTCCAACTCAGCACTCCGATCTTTCCGCCGGGTCGGCATACTCGCAAAAGTTCGTCCGCGGCGCGCTGATGATGCGGGGCAAACATCACACCGACGCAAGAGAGCACTACGTCGAACTCGTTGTCGCCGAACGGAAGAGCCTCGGCATCGGCCTCCTGCCAATCGAGTTCGACACCCGCGAGCGCCGCGGCCTCCCGTCCTGCCACGAACAGTTCGGGAGCCAGGTCGGTGGCGATCACCTGCGCACCCAGCGCAGCCGCCGGAATGGCGGCGTTGCCGGACCCCGCCGCGACGTCGAGCACCCGATCTCCTTTCTGCACGCCGCATTCACGCACCAATACAGGTCCGAGTTCCGCGATGACCTGCGTCGCCACCGCCGGATAGTTACCGAGCCCCCACATTGCCCGGTGCTTGGCCTTCAGCTCCCGGTCCAACCCGAGAGTCCCCGTTGATTCACTCATTACCGTTCTCCTTCAATAATTTTCGTACTCGGAGCCCGACAGCGTTCATGCCGTTACTCCGACGCTACGACGACGGTTCGCTCCTCTCCAGTACGAAATCTGTACCGGAGCACCCCGGAGGCCTACGATCGAGAGATGGGGTCCTCGTACCACCAGTTCTGCCCCGTCGCCAAGGCGATGGAGCTACTCGACGAGCGGTGGACACTGCTTCTCCTCCGCGAACTGATCATGGGAAGCGAACATTTCAACGATCTCCGCCGCGGGCTCCCGCGAATGTCACCGACTCTGCTCTCGACCCGGCTTCACCAACTCGCGGTCGCCGGCATCGTGGAGCGAGAAGAAACCGACTGTGTCGTCAGCTATCGTCTGACCGACGCCGGCCGTGAACTGCGCCCTGTGGTCGAAGCTCTCGGCATCTGGGGTACCAGGTGGATCGGTGAACTGGGCGACGAAGATCTGGATCCGAAACTGCTGCTGTGGGACATGCATCGCCGCGTGGATCATTCCGTGGTGCCTGAAGGCAAGACCGTGGTGCACTTCGCATTCTCCGGAGTACGTGGACATTCGCGGAACTGGTGGCTCGTCATCAATTCCGGTGAGGTGGACATGTGCGATATCGATCCGGGTTTCGACGTTGCAGTGTCGGTCTCTGCGGGCTTGCGACAGATGACCGAGATCTGGCGAGGTAACCTGACCTGGTCGGACGCCATACGGTCCGGTGACGTCACCATTTCTGGGCCTACCGCGTTGCGTCGTAGCCTGCCATCGTGGTTCGAGCTGTCGACTTTCGCGTCGATCCCGCGCCCCGCGTAGCGCGCGCTCACCAGCCCCGTTCCGTCCTGTTACAGAGCTGTTGCAGACCGTGACACCGTCGACGAACGGTGACCACCTGCCGGTGACACTGACCGAGAAGTCTCTGTTGTATGCCCAGCCACCGCGGAATCATCCGCTTCGTCGCACTCGGTGCAGTCGTGCTCGGTGCGGTCGCGCTCAGCTCCTGCTCGTACACAGAAGAAGCACAACCGAAGAGCGGTAACTACCTTGCCACTCAGCCTGATTCAGGACCTTCAGGCGGCGAGATCGAGGACGGCATCAGCGTGCAGGACACTCATGTGCCCGCGCTTGCCCGTCTCGATTCCGCACTGCTCGCGGCGCTCCAGTCGGCAGCGGCCGACGCACAGGCATCCGACGTGGACATGCACGTCACGTCGGGTTGGCGGTCCGCGGCATACCAACAGCGACTGTTCGACGAAGCCGTCGTCAAGTACGGCAGCGTGGACGAAGCGTCCAAGTGGGTGCACTCGCCGAGCCTGTCCAAGCATGTCAGTGGACAGGCCGTCGACATCGGACCGACCGACGCCGACGACTGGCTCATTCAGCACGGCAGCGATTACGGCCTCTGCCAGACCTACGCCAACGAGATGTGGCATTTCGAATTGGCAACCACTCCTGGCGGGGAATGCCCGCCACAACTGAGCAACCCCTCGGACGAGAGAGCGGAAGGCTGATCATGACACGAGTCAAGCCAGCGAGACTGATTGCCGCACTGGCAGTCTTGATCCTCGGAGTCGTCGAATTCGAATTGGCGGTCAACACGACCGGTGGTCAGATCGTCGACCAACAACTCATGGTGGGCGCGGCCACCTCCGAACGCCTCAGCGTGTTCTCCGCCGAGTTCATCGGCCTCGTCACCCCGATACTGATAGTGGGAGGAGTGCTCGTGGCGCTCATGATCACATTGCGCAACAACCCGATTGCGCTAGCCTTACGCGTCGTCGTCGTGACCCTCGGCCCCATCACGACAGCCTGGGTTCTCAAACAATCGCTGAATCGACCGGACCTGAACGGTCTGGTGATGCACAATTCCTTCCCCAGCGGCACTTTGACGGCCATAGCTGCTCTGGTCTGCGCGATCGTGATCGTCACGCCCTCGAGGTGGCGGGCGGTCGTTGCGGTCAACGGTGCGCTGATCACCATCGGAACCGCGATCTCGGTAGTCGTGCTGCAATGGCACCGCCCGAGCGACGTGATCGGTGCACTACTGCTCGTCGGCTGCTACACCCTCGCTGTGTCGGCATTTCCCTTGAACACCAGCGTCGCCCGGCATGCGGTGCTGGCAGACTCAGGCAACGAGCGACTCTCGCGAGTGTGACCCCTGTACCCTTGGCTGACCGAGATTTCTCCGACCGCAGAAGGCCCCTGATCATGGCGAGTCCAAGGTGAGCTCATGGTGAGCATTCTTTTCATAGAAGACGATCCAGCCGTGGCCGAGGCAATCACGTTGGGACTGAACCGACTCGGGCACGACGTCAGCCATCGCCCCGACGGTAACGGTGATTTCGACGACGTCCTCGGCTCCACCGACCTCGTCCTACTCGACCTCGGGCTGCCGGGTGCCGACGGTTACGAGATCTGCCGACGTATCCGCACCCGAAGTTCGATCCCGATCATCATTCTGACCGCTCGATCCGACGACATCGACACCGTCGCCGGCCTGGAAGCCGGTGCCGACGACTACGTCGTCAAACCGGCCAGTCCGCGCGTCCTCGACGCTCGTATCAAAGCCGTCGTGCGGCGCTCGGCACCCGCAACGACGCGCCCGGATGCGACGCCGGGTGCAGAGACGTTCGGCGACCTGGAATTGGATCGGTCGTCGCTGCAGGTCCGCAAGGCCGGGATGCTGCTGACCCTCACCCCGACCGAACTCCGACTGATCCTGGCGCTGACCGAGAACCCCGGACAGGTCCTGAGCCGCCGACAGTTGTTGTCCGCAGCCTGGGACCAGGAGTATCTGGGTGATTCCAGAATCGTCGATGCAGCAGTGCAGCGGCTGCGCGGAAAGATCGAGGACGACCCGGCCGCACCGACCGTCATCGAAACGGTGCGCGGGTTCGGGTATCGCTTCAACACCAGCCCAGCCCGATGAGACCGACCTGGCTTCAGGTCGACGGTCTGCGAACCAGGCTCGTGCTCGTGTTCATCGCAATCGTCGTGATCATCGCCGGGGCAACCGCGGGTGTCGTCTCGTTCATGGCGCGGTCGTGGATCTATTCCAACGCTCAGGATGTCGCGACCGCACAATTTCGCGACGAACTGCAATACGTCAACGGAACACCGGTAGACGAGTTGACGCCTGCCAACCTCCAACAGATCTTCCAGTCCGACATGACGCTGATCGTCGACGGCGAAGTCATCCGTCAAGGATCCGTGGATGCGGCGACCATTCCGCCCAGCTTCGACGAAGGTTTGGACAGTCCGAAGCTGATCCGTTTCGAGAGGCTCGACTCCCAGCGCATCATGTTGGGAATGTCCGTCAATGTCGTGGACATGAGCGCGGACGACAGCTACGACAACGAGACATTGGTCAAAGCCGTCACCATCCGGCCGCTGGTAGGAGTGCAGGACAAGTTCGACGACCTGCTTCGAGCTGTCGGCCTCACCCTCGCCGCCGGTGTGTTGGTGAGCGGACTACTCGGGCTGTGGATCGCGTCGACGCTTGTCCGTCCGCTCAAACGCCTGGACAAGGCGGCCGCCCGCGCTGCCGACGGCGACCTCAGCGTCCGACTCCCCGAAGACGGAGTAGCCGAACTCGCCCAGGTCACAACAACGTTCAACAACATGGTCGCTCGCAACGAAGCGGTCATCCGAGGTCTGGAAGAATCGGAAGAGCAGTCGAGAAGGTTTGTCGCAGACGTCTCCCACGAGCTCCGGACGCCGCTCGCAGCACTGGTGCCGGTCAGTGAGATCCTCCGTGAAGAGATCCCCAATCTTCCGCCCGACGCCGCCGCTGCCGCGCGCATCGTGAGCAGTGAGATCGGCAAGCTCACTCGACTTGTCGAAGACCTCATCGAAATGTCTCGCCACGACTCTCAGCAAGCGCACCTCGTCCTCGACGACGTCGACCTCGTCGAATTGACCGAGCGCACACTCGAGAGCCGCGGATGGACAGACACCGTCGAACTGCGCGCACCCGAAAGTGTCAGCGCCAGAGTCGATTCGCGTCGGATCGACATTGTCGTCGCCAACCTCGTCGGCAATGCACTGCGCCACGGAGCGCCCCCGGTTCGCGTCGAGTTGAGCGTCGAATCCGGTTTCTCCGTCATCACCGTCGTCGACCACGGCCCCGGCATCTCACCCGAAGACCGGCAGGCGATCTTTCGGCGGTTCTACAAGGTCGACACCGCGCGCGGACGCAGCGAGGGCAGCGGACTCGGACTCTCGCTCGCCGTCGAGAACGTGCACCTGCACGGCGGCACCATCGGCGTCGACCAGGTGGATGGTCGCACGGTCTTCACGGTTCGCCTGCCCCGTCGCTGAACCCTTCCCGAGCGAACGTACCTTTCGGCGCACCCAAGGCGATCGTCGTACCGTTCGCTCGAAAAGGGGTGGGCACTTCGCACCCTGAACCGTCCGCGTTCGACCAAATAGTGGGATTCTGGTTTCAACATGTGAAACCACGCGAGTAGCGTCGGCATCGTCGAACAGCGTAGAGATCGGAGGGCACCATGACGCAGGCGTCGCGGCTGGAAAAGACGGCCGTCTCCCCGAAGGCGTGGACGATGCTCGGAATCGGCGTCGCAGCCCAGGCCTCAGGCACCGTCTTCGTCAGCACCCCCGCCTTTTTGATCCCGCTGCTGCATTCCGAGCACGGCCTCTCGTTGACGCAGGCCGGAACTCTGGCCGCTGCACCCACTTTCGGCATGGTTCTCACGCTGGTGGCGTGGGGAGCGATGGCTGACAGATTCGGCGAGAAATGGGTCATCTCCATCGGGCTCGGCCTGACGGCGATCGCCGCGCTGGCCGCGACCACCACCGACAACTACACCCTCCTCGGGATCGCATTTCTGCTGGGCGGAATGGCTGCGGCGAGCACCAACGCTGCCAGTGGACGTGTTGTGGTCGGCTGGTTTCCCAAGGATCGGCGCGGCCTCGCGATGGGAATCCGGCAGATGTCACAGCCCCTGGGCGTGACCATCGCGTCGCTGACCATCCCGACTCTCGCTGCGAACGTAGGAATCGGTTCGGCCGTCGGACTGTCGGTAGCTCTCAACGGCGTTCTCGCCCTGATCTGCGCCGTCGCATTGATCAATCCCCCGCGGCCGGCGGCGCGGCCCACAGACATCCCGGTCGAAACGGTAAATCCTTATCGCTCGAACTGGTTCCTGTGGCGCATTCACGTCGTCTCGGCACTGCTGGTGTTTCCGCAGTTCACCCTCTCGACATTCGGTCTGGTCTGGCTGATCAGCGAGCAAGGATGGGACGCTGCGCCCGCTGGGCTCCTGATCGGGATCTCCCAGTTCGTGGGTGCACTCGGACGCATCGTTGTCGGCATCTGGAGTGATCGCGCCGGAAGCAGAGTAGGCCCGCTGCGGTTGGTTGCCGTCTCCGCGTCTGCGGTCATGTTGGCAATGGCGGCAGCCGGCGCAGCGCCTTGGGGCGTTCCCGCCTTGATCCTGCTGCTGGCAACCACTATCAGCGTCGCCGACAACGGTTTGGCATTCACTTCCGTGGCCGAAGCTGCCGGGCCGAAATGGCAAGGAAAAGCATTGGGCGCACAGAACACCGGGCAGTTCATTGCCGCGTCAGCAGTGGGCCCGGTGGTCGGTGCGCTGATCGGCGCGGTCGGCTACCCGCTCGCCTTCGCGATAGTCGCGGCATTTCCCGCCGCAGCAATTCCCTTGGTGCCCAGCCGCGATCGCGACATCAGCGTCTAGTCCCTCATCGGATTCGGTTGCACTGCAGGTCCCGTCAGATCACAATGCGGCTTGCAGGCAACCGAATCCGCTTCCTGAACAGGCTCTACTGTCGGAGTTCGGATCAGCGTCGCGGCGATCGCTGCACCGACCAACAGCAGTGCCACACAGATGTACATCGCGTACCGGAACCCGTCGGAGAAACTCGTCGGATCGACCAGACTTTCGGCGTCGATACCCACGAGGGCAGGCAAGGCCGCGACGGCAAGAAGTTGGCTCGTGCGAGCAACGGCATTGTTCACACCGGATGCGATTCCGGACTGCTCCACCGGTACCGAACCAAGCACCGCGGCGGTCAACGGCGCGACCATCACCGCCAGGCCGAGCCCGAACACCAGAACTCCCGGCAGCACGACGGTCAGGTACGACGCATCCGGGCCGATCCGCGTCATCAACACCAACCCCACCGCGGCAACGGCGGGCCCGACCGTCATCGGCAACCGCGGTCCGTGCGTCTGCGCGTAACTGCCCGCGCGCGAAGACAACAGCAGCAATGCCAAGGTGATCGGTACCGTTGCGACGCCGGCAGCCACCGGCGAGTACCCGGCAACCAATTGCAGTTGCAGCACGAGCAGGAAGAACACACCGCCCAGCGCCGCATAGACCGCAAGGGTCACCAGATTAGCCGCGACGAACATCCGCGAGCGGAACAGGGACGGCGGCACAAGGGCACTCGGTGAGCGTCGTTCCACCACAACGAACAGGCAGAGCGCGATCACTCCGATCAGCCCGACTATCGGGTTGACCTCGATCAGCCCGTACGTCAGTGCGCCGAGACCGACTACTGCGCAGGCAGATCCGACCACGTCCAGGTGCTCGGGCGGATGCGGGTCGCGGCTCTCCGGTACATGGCGCACCGCTGCCCACACCACGACGATCGCCAGCGGGATATTGAGCAGGAATACCGATCGCCATCCCGCCACTTCCACCAGCCAACCACCGAAAAGCGGTCCGATGGCGCCGGCAACACCACCTAAACCCGACCACAATCCGATTGCCGCGCCGCGGTCCTCCTCACGAAGTGACGCGGAGATGATGGCAAGGCTGCCAGGTGTCAAGAGCGCAGCTCCCACTCCCTGCAGGATTCGTGCAATCACCAGAAACGTGATGTCCGGTGCAATTCCGCACAGCAACGACGCGACCGCGAACCAGACCGTCCCCCACACGAATACCCGTCGCCGACCCCAACGATCACCGAGGGCTCCCCCGAGCAGAATCAGCGACGCCAAGGCCAAGGTGTAACCGCTGAGCGTCCACTGCAGTCCGGCGACACCGGAACCCAGTTCTTCACCGATGTGAGGAAGAGCAATGTTGACGACGGTGCCGTCGAGGAGAGCCATGCTCGAGCCGAGAACGGTGGCGGCGACAACCCAACGCCCACGCTTCGACGCGAGCGCCAGTGGTTCCGTCATCGGTCCATGGTGCGCCTTCGCACGCAATCGCGAAAGAGCGCGCGGGAATTCAGTCGATCTGGCGGCGATGTGCCCAACGCGTCAACGCATTGCGATTGGACTGCTGAGTCTTTCGCAGAACGTTCGATGCGTGAGTCTCGACCGTCTTCACGGAAATCACCAGGTCCTCGGCGATTTCACGGTAGGTGTACCCACGTGCCAGCAATCTGAGCACTTCGAGTTCTCGCGGAGTCAGCGAGTCGAGTTCCGGATCGAGTTGCGGCTCGGGTGCGTTGGAACGCCCGGTGAAGGAGTCCAGTACGAAGCCTGCCAGGCGAGGCCCGAACACTGCGTCACCACCGGCAACGCGTCGTACACCCTCGGCCAGTTCGGATCCCGAGATCGTCTTGGTCACATACCCGCGCGCGCCGCCGCGGATCACCGCGATCACGTCCTCGGCCGCATCGGAAACGCTGAGCGCCAAGCACACCGGGCCGGAATCGATTCCGCGCAGAACTGCCACTCCACCACCGTCAGGCATGTGGACATCGAGCAGAACGACATGCGGTTTCGTCGAGTTGATACCCGCGATCGCCTCAGCGACGCCACCGGCTTCACCGACTACGTCCATGTCTGCCTCGCGCGAGAGTTCCGCCCTCACCCCGGAGCGGAACACTGCATGATCGTCGACAAGAAATACGCGGTACGGGGGCGGCGCAAGCGAAGTCACTGGGGCTGTTCCTCGGGGTTGTCGACACGGTCAGCAGTCTGGTCCCACTTTAGAGCAGAGTCACCGAGCGGCATGTGCACGCGGATCTCGGTGCCCTTTCCGATGTCGGATCGAACCACGACGCGGCCACCCCGTCGCTCGATGCGACCACGAATCGACTTGGCCAAGCCCTGACGGTCCTCCGGCACCGCATTGACGTCGAATCCAACTCCGCGATCACGAACGAACACACTAACCTGGTCGCCCTCGACCTCGGCGAAAAGATTGATTTCCTTCTCCCCCGAGTGCTTTGCCGAGTTCACGAGAGCTTCACGCGTCGCACCGAGGAGCGCGGTGAACGCTTCCTTGGGCAGACCGTTCTCGACGCCTTCGCCTTCGAGTTGTACGTCGCCGACCGTGACGGGGCGGACCGTGACGCCATGCTGGTCCTCCACTTCACCGGCGATGATCTTCAGACCTTCGGTCAGGCTCGTGTGGTCGATATCCCCGCCGCTGAACAACCACTTGCGCAGCTCGCGTTCCTGACCACGGGCCAGGCGCGCCACCTCTTGCGGATTGTCGGACTGCTTCTGAATCAGCGCCAACGTCTGAAGTACGGAGTCGTGCAGATGCGAGGCGATCTCTTCACGTTCGTCGTTGCGAATACGAGCCGCACGCTCGGCGCCGAGAGCCCGCCACATCCGCAGCCACAGCGGCACCGTCAACAATCCGACACCGATCAGCGTCACCACCACGGCCAGCAGGGACGAGCGCAGTGCTTCGAGGTCGACCTGAGCGAGGACGACGACGCCGAGACCCAAGATGATCAAGGTCGCTCCCCCGACCACCCGCGCCCACGTGAGAACGGTAGGCCGCTGCGGCAAGCCGATGACGGTCCGGGGACCGTCGGAGTCGAACTCGCGCCACACCAAAGCAGCACCGATCGCGACGACGAAGAACGGTGCGAGCACCGAACCCGCCGTGCCGCTGAACAGCCAGGACAACGCGGCTGCGCCGCCCAATCCGAGTGCGATCAAGCCGTACGCCCGCTGCCGCTCGGCCGCGGACGGCTTCTGGGTGTCCGTGCCGGCTGAGGTGAAGATCCAGAGGGCGCCGTAAATCACGATGCCGGATCCGGCCATCGCCGCCAGAATCGCGAAGGCGACTCGAACCTTCAGGACGTCGATCCCGAGATGATCGGCGATACCGCCTGCAACACCGGCGACGATGCGACCGCCGGAGCGCCGCTCCAGCTTTCGCAATGGAACACCGCCCGGAATGGGCACACCCTTCTTCATGGGTACGGCATGCACCGGTACCCCGTTGACGGGCGGGCCTCCCGTGAACCCGGGAGCGGGACCGCTCACGAACGGCGGATCTGACAGATATTGCACATAGTCGATACTGGCACGAACCACTCGGACTCACATCAGGGTCCAACCCTGAATCAGGGCGGCGCCCCTGGCCCCGATCGTCACAAAGATCAGGGTTGGCCCTGATGCGCGGAGGCCGCCCCGGAAGCCAGGATTGATTCATGAACAATCCGACTTTCCAAGAACAGATCCAGGATCTGTGGCGGACCCGCCCCGTGCGTCTGCCGGCACAAGGTCACGTGGCCGGGGTATGCGCCGGAATCGGATACCGGTACGGCATCGACCCCATTCTGGTACGTGTCGCGTTTGTGGCCTCCACTATTTTCGGCGGCTCAGGCATCCTTCTCTACCTCGCCGGGTGGTTGGTGCTCGCCCGCGCCGGTGACGGATCGTCCCCCGCACAGTCGTTGATGGGCCGCGGACACAGCTCCGATTCCAGTACCAAGACCATCGTCTTGTTGGTGGCTCTCGCCATCGCGGCTACGACCGTCGGGCCTGTCGGCGTCGGCCTGGGTGGTTCCGGTCTGATCGGGCTGATTCTGATGGTCGGAGGCCTGTGGCTGCTCTACCAACGAGCGCCGGTCCCGCCTGCACTGCCACAGAGCACGTCACCGTACGTCGGCGCGGGTACCGCGTATCCAGGCACGGGATTCACGCCCGGGCCGTTCACTCCCGGATACTTCGCACCCAATCAGCCGCCCGTGTACACGCCGTACACAAAACTCCCCGACAGCTACGTGCCCGAGGAACGGCCGGCCGAACAGTCACCGCAATCTCAGGCCGATCATCCGACGATCAACCTGTCGAAGGACCCGAGCGCTTCAGCCGCCGCCAATCCGACCGAGGTGATCGGCGAGGCCGCCATCACACCGCCCTCCTGGGATCCGCTCGGTGTCGCTCCGTTCGCCTGGGATCTCCCGGACCCGGCAGTCAAAGCCACGCCGCTGCTGCCTTTGCCACCACGTAAGCGTCGCTCGCGATGGACGCTGACAGTGCTCGGACTCGCGATCATCGTCGCCGCCGTCACCGGGGCAGCGGGCGCGGCAACCGGCAACGAGTGGTTCACTCCCGGCCGAGTCGGTGCTGTCGGACTCGCCGTCATCGCGCTCGGCCTGATCCTCGGGGCATTCTTCCGCAAGGGGTACGGCCTGCTGGTCGTCACCGGACCGCTCGTGGGTTTCGTGCTTCTCGCCTCGTTGGTCTACCCGATCGATTTCGACGCCTCGGGTGAGCAAAGATGGACTCCGGCAACCGCTTCCGAGTTGGAGCCGTCGTACTCGGGAGCCTTCGGAAGCTTCACTCTCGACCTCAACGGGGTCAAGTTCACCGAGGACAAGACCATCGACGTCGCGGCGTCGTTCGGTGAGTTCGTCGTCATGGTGCCACCAACCGTCAACGTCAAGAACAGCTGCACCGTCGTCATGGGTGACGGATCAGGTTGCCTCGACGGCGGAATACACCCGGGCCGTGATGTGACACCGGATTCGCCCACACTGACCATCAACGCCAAAGCAACGTTCGGCAGTCTGAAGGTGACGCAATCATGAGCGAATACGACGAGACCACAGAGCACGACGAGACCCGAGAATCCAAGCGCCCCTCGGCACTTCTGCTGATCGCCGGACTGGCCGCACTACTGGTCAGCGTGTGGGCGTTGGTCGGGCCGTTCTCCCTGGCGCCGGCAGCGAACATTCAATTCCGTTGGCTGTTCGTCGGTGCCGCCGTCGTGGCAGGACTACTGCTGGTGATTCTGCCGAATCGGCGCAACCGGAAGTAAAACTGCTGTGCGCCTTTATTAACCGCGGGGGGTTAATAAAGGCGCACAGTTGTTTTTACTCCCACTCGATAGTTCCCGGCGGCTTGCTCGTCACGTCGAGGACTACGCGGTTCACGTCCGCAACCTCGTTGGTGATTCGAGTCGAGATGCGCTCGAGGGTCTCGTACGGCAGACGCGTCCAGTCCGCGGTCATCGCGTCTTCACTCGAGACCGGACGCAGCACGATCGGATGACCGTACGTCCGGCCGTCACCCTGCACGCCCACGCTTCGGACGTCGGCGAGGAGAACTACCGGGCACTGCCAGATGGTTCCGTCCAAGCCTGCAGACGTAAGCTCTTCGCGCGCAATGGAATCTGCCTGACGCAGGATCTCGAGGCGATCGCGGGTGACCTCACCGATGATGCGGATACCGAGTCCGGGACCGGGGAACGGCTGGCGTCCGACGATCTCTTCGGGCAGGCCGAGTTCGCGGCCCACTGCACGGACCTCGTCCTTGAACAGCAGACGCAACGGTTCGACCAACTTGAACTGCAGGTCTTCCGGCAGCCCGCCGACATTGTGGTGGCTCTTGATGTTTGCAGTTCCCGTGCCGCCGCCCGACTCCACGACGTCCGGGTAGAGCGTGCCCTGGACGAGGAAGTCGACGGTCGCACCATGAGATGCGTTCTCGCCCAGAACATCACTGACTGCGCCTTCGAAGCTGCGGATGAACTCGCGGCCGATGATCTTGCGCTTGGTCTCGGGATCGGTGACGCCTGCCAGCTCACCGATGAAGGTGTCCGCGGCATCCACGGTGATCAGACGAGCGCCGGTTGCCGCGACAAAATCCTGCTCGACCTGCGTGCGCTCACCGGCTCGCATCAAACCGTGATCGACGAAGACGCATGTCAACCGGTCGCCGATTGCGCGCTGAACCAAAGCCGCAGCGACAGCGGAGTCGACGCCACCGGACAGACCGCAGATGGCGTGTCCGTCTCCGACCTGCTCGCGAACCTGCTCGATCAGCGCATCGGCGATGTTCGACGCCGTCCACGCTGCCGGAATACCGGCAATCTCGTGCAGGAAGCGGCTCAGGACCTGCTGACCGTGCGGGGAATGCAGAACCTCAGGGTGGTACTGCACACCGGCGAGCTTGCGGGCGCGGTCCTCGAACGCCGCGACGGGAGCACCGTCGCTCGTCGCGGTCACCTCGAAGCCGGAAGGCGCTTCGGTGACGGCGTCACCGTGGCTCATCCATACCGGCTGCGTCGAGGGAAGACCGTCGTGGAGCAATCCGCCGGATACCGCGATATCGGTACGGCCGTATTCGCGGGTACCGGTCTCGGCGACGGTGCCGCCCAGGGCGCCTGCCATTGCCTGGAATCCGTAGCAGATTCCGAAAACCGGAATGTCGTGATCGAACAGTGCGGGATCAAGCTTGGGAGCACCGTCTGCGTAGACACTCGAGGGCCCACCCGAGAGCACAACAGCCAAGGGGTTCTTGGCCACGATCTCCTCGACGGTCGTGGTGTGCGGAATCACCTCCGAGTAGACCTTGGCTTCGCGAACTCGCCGTGCGATCAACTGCGCGTACTGCGCCCCGAAGTCGACGACAAGAACTGGTCTCTGCTGCTCGATATCTGCCACAGGTGCAGTCTAATCGCCGCAGCCAGCGCTTCTGCGCATGCATGGACTCAGCCCGCTACTCGGCCGAGCGAGCGCGAGGTACGTCACTACAAAGGCCGCCCCTCAAAACTGCGCGGCGACCTCGCGCGGATCTAGACCACCGTCCAGGTCAACGGCGCCCCAATCACCCGCACCTTAGCTTCGGCAATCAATTCAGCAGCATCATCGCAGGCCAGAGCCCGAAATGGACGAAGGGTGAATTTTCTGGACGTTTGACCGATTCGCCTGAACCAAACGTCCAGTAAAGGTAATCTCGCCCGTCAAGTGATCAGGATCACGATCGCAAACGGCCGGCGCCGCCGAACGGCGCTCACCTCGAGGAGGACCTGTGCGTCGATTCATACGACGACTCGCCATACCTGTCGCAGCTGTGACGGCTGCCGCCGGACTTCTAGTCCTCGGCACGCCGGCCACTGCTGACGAAGCCCCGCCGACCACTTTCACCGGCACGACCGACAACCTGATCTTCACGAAGAGTGTCATCGGGAACGCGGCAGTTCACCCAGGCGACACCGTCACGTACAAGACCGAGATCAAGCACAACGAAAGCGGCATCGAACGGTCGATCGCAAAGATCCGTGACATCCCGCCCGCAGGATTCGTCCTCGTGCCGGGCAGCGCCAAGGCCACCTACCTGGGGGTGACCAACCGGGCCACGATCAGCAACGAATCAGATGGCGGAGTCTCCGCGAAGTGCTCGAGCGGCTGCACCTTCCTGGTCGGTGGATTCGTCGTCAAGAAGAACCAACCCGTCACGCTGGAAGCGACCTACACGGTCCCCGTCGGCACAGCATTCGGGACGTACGACAGCGGCATGCTCTTCGACGTCAACGCCTTCAGCACACAGCAGGGTCTCAACCCGATCAACGTCAACGTCCAGGTAGTCGACCCGTCTGTCGCCACCGGAACCACACTGGTTGCACCGGCAACGGCGAAGGTCGGCACGCCGGTCGACCTGACCGCGACAGTTTCTCCGTCCGACGCGAGCGGCACCGTCCAGTTCAAGGACGGCGGCAACGACATCGGCTCGCCGGTCCCGGTTTCGGGCGGTAGCGCCACCCTCTCCCACACTTTCGACAGCGTCGGCGCCCACGACATCACCGCCGCGTACAACGCCGGTCCGGGATTCCACAGCTCGACCTCCGGAGTCCAGACCGTCGACGTCTCCGCGGACACCACCACCACGATCTCGGCCCCGAACGCCGCGCTGGTAGGTGACAGCATCACCGTGAGCGCTGTCGTCACACCGGCAAACGCCGTGGGCACGGTGCAGTTCAAAGACGGCGAGACCAACCTCGGCGCACCGGTGGCTGTAGTCAACGGGACGGCTTCCCTGACCCGCAGCTACGACGCTTCGGGCACCCACAGCTTCACCGCAGTGTTCACCGGCGAGGCCGGTTACGGCGATTCCGTCTCCACCGCAACCCAACTCGACGTCAGCGATCCCGACTGGGGAACCACGACCACAGTTGTCGAACCACTCACCGCTGTTGTCGGTGAACCGACCAACCTCTCGGCCACCGTCTCCCCCATCCCGAGCAGCGGAACCGTGACGTTCAAGGTCGACGGCGCCGAGGTCGGTACCGCACCGGTCGGCACGGGTGACGGCGTCGCGATCCTCCCGCACACCTTCGCATCAGCGGGCGCTGCAGCCGTGACGGCAGAGTTCTCCGGCGGAACCGGATTCATCGGCTCCACGTCCACGTCGTTCACTGTGAACGTGACCGATCCCGAACCCGCCCGCGCCGACACCACGACGTCTCTGACCGTCAGCGGCTCGGCTCAGGTCGGAAAGGCATTGCAGCTCAAGGCCACCGTCGCACCCGGAACAGCAAACGGAATGATCCAGTTCAAGTCCGGCACGACGCCCATCGGCGCACCCGTTGCCGTCGTCAACGGCGTCGCGACACTCACGCACACCTTCGACGACGAGGGAACGTTCGGCCTCACTGCCAACTTCGTCGGCGACGCCGGTTGGAAGAACTCCGTCTCCGGCCCGACCGTCGTGCAGGTCGGCACCGCACCGACCGACGGCGGCGGCACCGGAAGCGTGGACACCGGTTCGCTCAGCGGCCTCATCCCGCTCTTCGGAAGCTAGTCCCCCACATCAGCTTTGGACACCACTCCCGTACCCAGCTCAGGAGAATCCATGTTCGTGTACTCCAGACGTCGCATCGCGGCGCCGATCGCCGCCACGGCACTCGCCAGTGGCGTCATCCTCGCGGGAATCCCCGCATCAGCGGCCCCCGTGACAACAACCTTCGGCACGAGTTGCCTGGCAACCCCGTCCGCTGTCGCCGGTCCGACCACGCAGTCACAGTCCGGCTCGGTCATCGTTGACGCACCGGAATCCATCGGCGCCGGTGAAACCTTCGAAGTCACCATCCAACCCGGCCCGATCGCCTTTCCCGGCTCCGCTTCGGGGGCGACCGTCCAGAACGTCTCCCGCATCAAGGTCGACGTCGACGTTCCTGCGAACGCCACCCTGGTGGAAGCCACCATCGTCCCCGGCACTTCGGCGGGGCTCAGTGGTGTAGCGCCGAACATCCTGCGCGTCAACGAGAACGGCAACGTCGATCCCAACGGAACGATTCTGCGCCTCTCCGGAAACAACCAGGTCATCGGAAACAGCCCCAGCTCGAGCATCAACTCCGAGGGCGGCATCGTCGTCAAGGCGACCGGCAAGAACGTCGATGGTTCCAACAATGCCGACGGCTACACGCAGTTCCAGCTCCCCCAGGTCAAGGCAGTTCTCAAGGCCGGCGATTCAGGGGACGTCGCGATGAAGGTACGCACCGGCGGCAGCGCGGGAGCGTGGAACAACGATCGCAACTTCCTCACGTTCCTCCCCAAGGCCACCCTGGTCATCACCGCCTGGGCACCCACGCGATGCACCCCGCGTGACGCCGAGAACGGTCCGCTCAACAGCGGCGCAGGCCCCCTCGCCACGACGCGGATCATCGAGGCGGACAAGGCAACCACCACCACAGTCGTCGGACCGGCCAACGCCAAGAACGGAACTCCCGTCACCCTGTCAGCCAACGTGAGCGGCGGCGCAAACGGTGGAACCGTCCAGTTCTTCGACGGCGACAACCCACTCGAGGACGCCGTGCCGGTAACCGGAGGGTCGGCCAGCATCTCCCCGACCTTCACCGAGGACGGACCGCACTCCATCACCGCGAGCTACAGCGGAGCCCCCGGGTTCCTGGCGTCGACGTCGGCGTCGGCCAAGATCGTGACCGTCACGACCGATGCACCGCCGGACGCCGTGACCACTACCGCCACGGTGTCGCCGTCGACCGCGAAGGTCGGACAGGACGTCAACCTGACTGCCAAGGTCGATCCGCAGGGTACCGGCGGCACCGTCGATTTCATCGTCGACGGCACCGAAACGGTCAGTGCTCCGGTCGGAACCGACGGAGTTGCCGTCGCTCCGTACACCTTCACCTCGACCGGAACGCACAAGGTTGTCGCGAAGTTCACGGGCTCACCAGGATTCGCGCCGTCCGCTGCCCCGGCATTCCCGGTCAGTGTGACGACGCCGGCTCCGGCCGACGTCGAGACGACCACGGTTCTCGACGCCGTCGGAACTGTTCAGAAGAACACCCCGGTGACGCTCAAGGCAACGGTCGATCCGTCCGGCGCCACGGGCAAGGTCCAGTTCAAGGTCGGTGACACCCTCATCGGTGGACCGGTCGACGTGGTCAACGGTGTCGCAACGGTACCGGCGACATTCTACAACTCCGGGACCTACAGTGTCACCGCCGAATTCGTGGGCGCTTCGGGCTACACGGCCTCCGCATCCGCGCCGCAGACCCTGACCGTCCCCGGCGATACGGACGGCGGGCCCGGAGGCGGGACCGGCAGCCTCGACCTCGGCACTCTGTTCGGGTCGCTAGGAGGCTGACACTCTGAAACAGAGATGGGGCGTGTCGTCGAATCCTCGACGACACGCCCCATCTTCGTTCGCGGCGAACTATCCGGCTGCCGGCTCCGCCGGAACAGCGGTAGCTGTCTTGCCGCCGGTGATCTTCACGATCGGCAGGACCAGCGCGGCCGGGGCCGACGCCGGCACCACAGGCGACTTGGGTGCAATCGGAGCCAACCGCTCGTAGCCGCTGCCCTGGGCGGGACGCAGGTCGGTCTCCCCCTTGTTCGGCCACAGCGAGGCCGAGCGCTCGGCCTGAGCGGCAATGGTCAGCGACGGATTCACACCGAGGTTGGCCGAGACCGCTGCGCCGTCGACGACGCTGAGCGTCGGGTAGCCGTACACGCGGTGGTACGGATCGATGACGCCGTGATCGGAATCCGACGCGATAGCGCAACCGCCGAGGAAGTGCGCCGTCAGTGGAACGTTGAAGATCTCGCCCCACGTGCCGCCCGCGACGCCGTCGATCTTCTCGGCAACTCGACGCGTCGCCTCGTTGCCCTCCGGGATCCACGTCGGGTTCGGCTGACCGTGGCCCTGCTTGCTGGTGACCTTGCGTCGACGGAACAGGCCCTTCTTCGTGTACGTGGTGATGGAGTTGTCGAGGTTCTGCATGACCAACGCGATGATCGTGCGCTCACTCCAGTCCTTGACCGTCAACATGCGCAACATCTGGTACGGATTCTTCGCAACCACACCGAGGAACTTGATCCATCGGGGCGTCTTGCCGCCGCCGTCCGTCATCAAGGTCTGCAACAGGCCCATCGCGTTCGATCCCTTGCCGTAGCGGACCGGCTCGATGTGGGTGTCGCTGCTCGGGTGGAACGACGAGGTGATCGCCACTCCGCGGGTCAGGTCGAGTGCGGGATCGACCTTGTACTTGCCTGCGCCGACAATGGATTCGGAGTTCGTTCGAGTCAGCTCGCCGAGCTTGTCGGAGAGCTTGGGCAGCGCTCCGGTGTCCTTCATGTCGAAGAGCAGATGCTGAGTGCCCCACGTTCCGGCCGCGAGAATGACGTTCGCAGCCGTGTAGGTGCGGCGGTTCTTTCGTCCGAATGCACCGGTTCGCTCGGTGAACACGTCCCACGAACCGTCGCGAGCCTCACGAAGCCCGGACACGGTGGTCATCGGAATGATCTCGGCGCCGGCTGTCTCGGCAAGGCCCAGATAGTTCTTGAGGAGCGTGTTCTTCGCTCCGTGACGGCAGCCCGTCATGCACTCGCCACACTCGATGCAACCGGTGCGCTCGGGTCCGACGCCGCCGAAGTACGGGTCCTTCGCCTTCTTGCCAGGTTCACCGAAGTAGACGCCGACGGGCGTCTGGATGAACGTGTCGCCGACACCCATGTCATCTGCGACGGACTTCATGATCTCGTCGGCGGGCGTCATGTGCGGATTCTGCACGACGCCGAGCATCTTCTGAGCCTGCTCGTAGTACGGCGTGAGCTCGCTGCGCCAGTCGGTGATGTGCGCCCACTGCTTGTCCTGGAAGAACGGCTCCGGCGGCTGGTACAGCGTGTTGGCGTAGTTCAACGACCCGCCGCCGACGCCTGCGCCCGCGAGAATGAGGCAGTCGCGCAACAGGTGCACGCGCTGAATGCCGAAGCACCCCAGCTTCGGAGCCCAGAGGAACTTCTTGAGATCCCAACTGGTCTTCGCGAAATCTTCGTCGGCATACCGTCGGCCGGCTTCGATGACGCCGACCTTGTAGCCCTTCTCCACGAGACGAAGCGCGCTCACGCTTCCGCCGAACCCGGATCCGACGATCAGTACGTCGTAGTCCGTTGCCCGTTGCTTGCCCATCAGGACACCTCCACCGTGAACCGTAGTTACCCGCCAGTATGCACCTATCCCTTGTGACTACCACCACAAGGGGCCCCATAAGCGTAACCGCAAGTATCAGGAACGGAAGAAAGTCCTGCACAACGAACTGTGGCCCCGGTTCACGAAGAACCGGGGCCACAGAAAGGTACAAACTACGCGCGGACTGTCAGCCCGACCTTCTGGAACTCCTTGAGATCGGAGTATCCGGCCTTCGCCATCGACCGACGGAGACCACCGACGAAGTTCAGCGAACCGTACGGATCGTCCGAAGGGCCGCTCAGAACCTGGTCCAGACTCGGACGCTCACCATAGGAAACCGGAAGAAGTGCTCCACGCGGAACCGAAGGATGAGCCGCCGCGGACGGCCAGTACCAGCCACCACCCGGCGCCTCGGCAGACACGGCCAGCGGCGTGCCCAGAACGGCAGCGTCGGCACCGCAGGCGATGGCCTTCGCCAGATCACCCGAAGTTGCGATGTCACCGTCGGCGATGACGTGGACGTAGCGTCCACCCGTCTCGTCGAGGTAGTCGCGCCTGGCTGCTGCAGCATCGGCAATGGCCGTGGCCATCGGAACGCCGATGCCCAGGACCTCACCGGTGGTGGTTGCGCCCTCGGTAGACCCGTACCCGACGATGACACCGGCAGCGCCGGTACGCATCAGGTGCAGCGCGGTGCGGTGGTCACTGACCCCACCCGCGACAACCGGAACGTCGAGTTCCGAGATGAACGTCTTGAGGTTGAGCGGTTCCTGCTCGGTGTGCACGACGTGCTCGGCCGAGATGATCGTGCCGTGGACGACCAGGAGGTCGATGCCCGCCTTGATCAGCTCCGGCGTCAGTGCGCGCGCATTCTGCGGACTGACGCGAACGGCAGTGGTGACCCCCGAATCACGGACCTGCGCCACCGCAGCTGCCAGAAGACCGGCCTGCAGCGGAGCCGCATGCAGCTCCTGCAGGTAGCGGATGGCCGCGTCGACGCCACCGTCCTTCTCGGCGATCTCGACGAGACGCCGGAGCTTCTCCTCGACATCGGGGTGACGGCCCCACAGGCCTTCACCGTTGATGACACCGAGGCCGCCGCGCTTACCCAACTCGATCGCGAAAGTCGGCGAGACCAACGCGTCGGTGGGATGTGCGAGGACAGGAATGTCGAACCTGTAAGCGTCGAGCTGCCAAGCAGTCGACACCTCCTTCGACGAACGAGTTCGCCGGGAGGGAACGATGTTCACATCGTCCAACTCGTAGGTACGTCGGGCCGTTCGACCCATGCCGATCTCAACGAGGTCGCGCACGCGCGCCCCTTTCTCGTGTACTGGTTGCTAACGAGCGGTGTAGTTGGGTGCTTCGACAGTCATCGTGATGTCGTGCGGATGGCTTTCCTTCAAACCGGCCGCCGTGATCTGGACGAACTGAGCGTTCTGCAGGTGCTCGATCGTCGCCGACCCCGTGTATCCCATGGCAGCGCGCAGACCACCGGTGAGCTGGTGCGTCACCTGCGAGAGCGGGCCACGGAACGGGACACGTCCTTCGATGCCTTCCGGAACCAACTTGTCCTCGGACAGCACGTCGTCCTGGAAGTACCGATCCTTGGAGTACGACTTGGCCTCGCCACGCGACTGCATCGCGCCGAGCGAACCCATTCCGCGGTAGCTCTTGAACTGCTTGCCGCCGACCAGAATCAGTTCGCCGGGCGATTCAGCGGTACCGGCCAGGAGTGAACCCAGCATGGCCGTCGACGCACCTGCGGCAAGAGCCTTCGCGATGTCTCCGGAGAACTGGAGTCCACCGTCGGCGATGACGGGCACACCGAGAGGCTTGCACGCGGCAACCGCTTCCAGGATGGCCGTGACCTGAGGGGCACCGACACCGGCGATGACGCGGGTGGTGCAGATGGAACCAGGGCCGACTCCGACCTTGACGGCATCGACGCCGGCTTCGACCAGTGCCAGAGCACCCGCGCGCGTAGCGACGTTGCCACCGATGATCTGAACCCGCTCGCCCAGTTCACGCTTGAGCTTGGCGATCATGTCGAGAACGTTGGACGAATGCCCGTGCGCACTGTCCACCACGAGTACGTCCACACCGGCATCGGTGAGCGCCATCGCGCGCTGGAAGGCGTCATCGCCGGCACCGACTGCAGCGCCGACGAGCAGTCGACCGTCACGGTCCTTGGTGGCGTCGGGATGCTGCTCGGTCTTGACGAAGTCCTTGACCGTGATCAGACCGGTGAGCTTGCCGTTGCCGTCGACGATCGGCAGCTTCTCGATCTTGTGCCGACGAAGAAGGCCCAGTGCCACGTCAGCGGTGACGCCTTCCTGAGCGGTGATCAGGGGCATCTTGGTCATGATCTCCGCGACCGGGCGATTCTGGTCGACCTCGAAACGCATGTCCCGGTTGGTGACGATGCCAACCAGCTGGCCGGCGTCGTCGGTGACAGGCAGACCCGAGATGCGGAAACGAGCGCACTTCGCATCGACCTCACCCATCGTGTCGGTCGGCTTACACGTGACGGGATCGGTCACCATGCCGGCCTCGGAACGCTTGACCGTCTCGACCTGTCCTGCCTGGACCTCAACCGACGAGTTGCGGTGCAGAACACCCATGCCGCCGGCGCGTGCCATCGCAATTGCCATGCGCGACTCGGTGACGGTGTCCATCGCAGAACTGACCAACGGAATCCGCAGACGGATGTCGCGGGTCAGTTGACTGGACGTGTCGACCTGGCTCGGGATGACGTCGGACGCAGCCGGCAACAGCAGCACGTCGTCGTATGTCAGTCCCAGCATCGCGACCTTGTTGGGGTCGTCTCCTCCGGTGTGTACATGTCCTGCAGAACTACTCATGCGGTCAGGACCCTCCATGGACCTAGATTCGCCCAGGGCGACCGCTGTAGCAGCCGCCTCGAAACGGATTACGAAAGCTGGATATCGGATAGAAGGCGCCTGCACGGAAAGAAATTCCTGGCACCTTTTCCCGGCGTTGCACACCATGGTATCGGCTCACTCAAAGGTCCGAACCATCCCACCCACGCTGCGTGTACGCGTAACAAGTGGCGCTGACCCCCCTGACCTGCGTACCGTGGTGCTGTGCGTGATCAACTGCCCCCCGGTCTGCCGCCAGATCCCTTCGCCGGCGACCCAGCTGACCCCTCCGCGGCTCTCGATGCCATCGAGCCGGGTCAACCACTCGACCCCCACGAACGCCAAGCGGTCGAGGAGGATCTCGCTGACCTCGCTGTATACGAGGCACTCCTCGCTCACCGCGGTATCCGCGGTCTCGTAGTCTGCTGCGAGGACTGCCAACAGGATCACTACCACGACTGGGACATGCTGCGCGCAAACCTGCTGCAGCTGCTCGTGGACGGAACCGTCCGCCCCCACGAGCCTGCCTACGACCCGATGCCTGAGGCATATGTCACGTGGGACTACTGCCGTGGATACGCCGACGCGTCGATGAACGAGGCGATGCACGGCGACGGTTTCGACAGCTGAGCGAAACCTCACCCAAGCTCATACGAAAGTGGCCGACAAGCAATTGCTTGTCGGCCACTTTCGTATGAATTCAGATCGGAACGATGCCGATCAGAGCGGGTCTCAGGGCGGCGGTGACGAGAAATCACCGGACGGCGACGAGGCAGGCGCCAGAGACGTCGTCGTCGTGGTGGTGGTCGTTGTCGTCGTGGTTGTCGTCGGCAACGAGGTCGGAGGCGTCGAGGAAGCCGACGTCGGCGGCAACTGCAGCTGCACTCCCGGATCTGGTTTGGTCGAACTTGTCGGTTCGCCAGGTCCCTGAGGATTGAGCGGTTTGACCGAGGAGCCCGGAATTGCCGTGATCGAAGTGGTCGGGCCGGCCGGCTGACCACTCGTCGGCGGCGGCGCTACAGGTGACGTGGTCTCCTGGACCTGCGTCATCAACTTGCCCCAACGCTCGACGAGGTCGGTCTTGTCCTGCGAGTCCTTGACCGCATCGGCACGGTGAGCTGCGTTGTCCAGCACCATCTTTGCCGCAGGAATGTCTCCGGCAGCCAACAGCCGCTCGGCCTTTTCCAGCTCGGAAGTCGTGTCGATCTTCGCAACTGTCGAGTTGGCCTCGTCGGCGAAGACGACCTGCTTGACACCCCACAGGGCATCGCCGGGCTGGGCGTCGTACGCCATCGCCGTCGCGCCACCGAAGACCACTGCTGCAACAGCTGCAGCGGCGGCGATCGGACGAACCACACGCAATCGAGAACGGGAACGGGAACGCTGACGATCGGAGAAGCCGGACGGCGTCGCTGTGATTGCAGCGATGACATCGTCCAACAACGGACCCTCGGGCATCGGAGTCGCAACGACATCGTCACGCCATTGCGAGAGGATCAACGCAAGTTCGTACTGTTCGGTGCTATCGGTTGCTACCGGCCCACCATTCGAAATGGATTCGATCAGCGCATCGTCACGCCGAACCGCAGCCAAATCCACTGGCGTACCGTCGTCGGCGAGATCACCGAGATTCGAAGCGTCATGCCCCTCGTCTCTAGCCAAAGCTCTCACCTGCTTTCGTCACTTCTTTTTTCAGTTTCGCGATCGCTCTGTGCTGAGCGACTCGTACAGCTCCGGCGGTACTACCGACGGCGACGGCCGTTTCCTCGGCCGACATCCCGACCACCAGGCGAAGTATCAAGATTTCTCGATGCTTCTCCGGAAGTGTGCCGAGAAGTTCGTGCATCTGTCTGCTGGACTCCGAATCGAGAGCCCGCTGTTCGGGACCATCATCCAGTGCTATTACATCCGGTACTTCGGAAACGGGCTCCGACTTGTTACGGGCGGAGCTTCGATGTGCGTCCGCAACCTTGTGCGCGGCAATTCCGTACACAAAGGCCATGAACGGGCGTCCCTGGTCCTGATATCGCGGCAGCGCGGTCATCACGGCCAGACAGACTTCCTGTGCGACGTCGTCAGCGGACAGGTGTCCTCTCTCGGCCGCACCCACTCGACCGCGGCAGTAGCGCACCACCATCGGTCGGATGTTCTCCAGAACCAAAGCTAGAGCTGTACGGTCGCCCTGCGCAGCAGCGGCGACCGCGGTGTCCAACTCATCGCTCGTATTTGTCATCGTCAGCGAAAATCCTGGCGTTACAGTGGCACCTCCCGAGCGGGTGTGCTCCCGCTCTCAGCGGAACCCTCTAAGAGTAACCATCCGGACCGACTGGTCTCCGCATACCTGCCCAGCAGTCGCGATATCGATACAGCTCCTTCTGGAATGTTCTCCGGAGACTTCGGTGGCGTGGTTACGACAAAGGTAGGAGTGATCCACCACGCATCGCAATCAGATCGCCGATCTCCCGGGCACTCGGTGAGGTTCTCTCACCGCTGACACCTTCGATCAACAGAGACGACGCCCAGGCCAGGGGCAGCAGGCCGTATTGCCGGCACCGCGCGAACACATCTGCTGCCGTCTTCACGGCTGCGCTCGCGTCTGTTCCGGTCAGCGCGGCGCTACGCAGCAGATCCGACTTCACGCGGTGCCGCACAGACTCCGATTCCGCTGACAATTCGACGGCGCGTTCTGCGTGTCTGCGGGCACGAGCGAAGTCGCCTCCCGCCAACGCCAATTCTGCGGAGACCCATTCGATCCGAATTTCCTGCCGCCACAGCCCGCCCTCGGCATCCAGACGCGCCCGACATTGCGCCAGCAGGCGCCAGCCGAGCGGGAGCCTGCCACAGCCGAGGGCGTCTGCGGCCAGACCGGTCAGAGCGTCACAGGCAGCCTCTGGATCACCTGGCAGGCCGCCGACGATCGCCAGTGCGCGCCCGTCCCACGTGGACGCGAGTGCATGGCGTCCGCTCTGGCGAAGAAACGACGCCCTCGTGCTGGCAGACAGAGAGGCAAGAACTCGATCCGAGTGCGTCGAGAACCCGGCCGTGAGCCGATCGAGGACATCCAATGCAGCCCGCGCTCTTGCGTAGTGGCCCTGACCACCCAGCACTACTGCCGTTGTCCACCAATCTCGGGCAGAGCAAGGCGCCGGGAGGCGGTCGAGATCCGGATCCGCACCGAACGCGGCAGACTCGAGGGACCCTGGAAGTGCAGTTGTTTCGTTGGGCACAGGTGATTGAGGGCGCGCAGGTGTCGACACAGGTTGATCATCGCAGCAGCACGAGCAGACATTCGCACGACCGGCGTCACACCAACGATGCCAAAAGTCGCACGAAACACGAAAAGGCAAGTTTGTCGGAGTTAATCAGATATTCAACTGAGATTTGCCAAATGTACTCGTAATGATATTTAACGGGCATATATCCGTGACGTTAACTGCGCATTACTTATTGGACGGATGTCCTAGTTGAAACTTGGGCACTAAGTCCCGAAATGGAGTGCAACCCCGCCCACGCAATATCGGACAAATGACGCAAACCGAGCCGAATGACCGAGTGATTTCGCCGGGCGATCAGCCTCGAACATATCCCTGATCTGTAGGTTTCGCATCTCGAGCAGCCGGGCTTGCCGGCCGCCACCTCGATCGACCCAATTTCGACATCGGCGCAGAACAACGCACGAGGGGCCCGAAATGTAAATATATACTTCGTTAACTCTCGCATTTCGATATATGCCGATCGCCACTGAACGAGCCTATTGACGCGATTTACTCAGCACCCTTACGGTTAGCAAGCGTGAACGATTCAGAAGGCCCGGATAACCTCCGGGCAACTTGGTCCGCTCGTTGATCAACGCGAGCTTGCAGTAAGGAGTCAACATGCCTGCACCGAATCACCTTCCAGGCCCCAACGCAGACATCTGGGACTGGCAGATGCACGGTCTGTGCCGCGGAGTCGACTCCTCCATGTTCTTCCATCCCGATGGCGAACGCGGTAGAGCACGTGCCCAGCGCGAAACCCGCGCAAAAGAGATGTGCCGTCAGTGCCCGGTCCTGATGCAGTGCCGCAGCCACGCGCTGACCGTCGCCGAGCCGTACGGCATCTGGGGAGGAATGTCGGAAACCGAACGTGAACTACACGCGCGCCACCGTCGCACCACCCGCATAGCTTCCTGATACACGTAGGTAGAGCGCACTAGGCCCCCGAGAGTTTTCGGGGGCTTTTGCGTGTGGACGGGACACCGTCGAAAAGAATTTCCGACACGACCCATCCGACCGACGCCCGCCTCCGAATGCCTTCTGACAGTGCACCTCAGCACATCCCTTCAGGAAGGCAGACCCATGAACACCTCTACTCGAGTTCTGGCAGTCACCGCAGCAGCCTCTTTCGCCGTCTTCGGCGTGGTCGGTTGCTCCTCCGACGACAACGATTCGTCGACCGACACGTCCAGCGCCGCCATGACGTCTTCTGCCATGGGATCGAGCATGTCTCCCAGCAGCGCGATGGCGGAGCCTGCTTCCGATCTGGTCGGTGCAGGTTGTGCCGACTACGCAGCTGCAGTGCCGAGCGGCGCCGGATCGGTCAGCGGAATGGCCCAGGATCCGGTTGCCACAGCGGCATCCAACAATCCGTTGCTCACCACCTTGACCGCGGCAGTCTCCGGCCAGCTCAACCCGGACGTCAACCTGGTCGACACCCTCAACGGTGGCGAGTTCACCGTCTTCGCACCGATCGACTCGGCATTCGCCAAGATCGACCCCGCCACGATCGACAGCCTCAAGACGGACAGCGCCACGCTGACCAAGATCCTCACCTACCACGTGGTTCCCGGCCAGATCGCCCCTGACGCGATCGACGGAACGCACCCCACCGCCGAGGGCGGAACGGTCACCGTCACCGGATCCGGTGACAACATCAAGGTCAACGACGCAACTGTCGTCTGCGGTGGAGTCAAGACCGCAAACGCCACCGTCTACCTCATCGATTCGGTGCTGATGCCGCAGTAGTCCCCACCTGCTGTGCGCCTTTATCAACCCCCCGCGGTTAATAAAGGCGCACAGCGGCCAACGGCGGGCCAAGAGAAAAGAACCGGACATGCACGCTACGGTTGTACGCGATGAAGCGAGACAACTCTTCGTGAGCGAGCCAGACCATGCGTCGGATGCGGCCGACGCATGCCCGACGGACAATTCTGCGGCCCGCACCGCGCGAATCGCGGAATCACGCGAGCTGGCAGTGATCCTCGCGAACGTCGCCGGTGGCGACCAGAGCGCCTTCGCCGAGTTCTACGACCGAACCAGCTCCCGTGTGTACGGCATGGTTCTTCGTGTACTCCGTGATCCAGGTTTCTCCGAGGAAGCGGTCCAAGAGGTCTACCTCCAGGCCTGGAAATCAGCCGACAGCTTCGACCCTGCCAAGGGGTCCGCGCTTTCCTGGCTCCTGACACTTGCACACCGGCGCGCAGTGGATCGCGTGCGCTCCGAACAGTCGAGTTCGGATCGACAGGCTCTCTACGACACCACCAATGCCACTCCCGAATTCGACGTCGTCAGCGACGAAGTGACACGAAGAGACGAGCATCGTGCTGTCACCGACTGTCTCGAAACGCTGACGGACACTCAGCGCCAATCGGTGACTCTCGCCTATTACGGCGGCCGAACGTACCGCGAGGTGGCCGAAGATCTCGGCGTGGCGATTCCCACGATCAAGTCGCGAATTCGCGACGGACTACTGCGCCTACGTGGATGTTTGGGGGTGATGTGAGATGGACGAAGAGCTGATCGACTACGCGTACGCCTACGCGATCGATGCGTTGGACCTCGACGAGCGCCGTGAGGTCGACAAACGACTTGCCGCTTCGGACTCCGCGACCCACGCCGAATTCGACGCCCAGGTCCGGCTCACCGCCGAAACCATGGCCGCGATTACCGTCGTCGACGCCGTCGAGCCCCCGCCGTCGCTGCGCAGCAGCGTCCTCGCCTCGATCGCAGAACAGACCGCGGCTCCCAACGCCCCGGTTTCGCTGGCCGAGCGTCGTAACCGTCGACGCCCGTGGACCATGGCTCTTGCGGCGGCCGCCGCAGTCGCAATCCTGGTCGGCGGCATCGGAATCGGACGCACGCTGTCCGACAACACGCCGCCGCAGAACGCCGCGTCCGAAATCATGGCAGCACCCGACGTTCATGCCACGACGCGTGACATCCCGGGCGGCGGTAGTGCCACGACGCTGTTCTCGCCCTCCGAAGACGCCGCAGTCCTCGTGATGAACGATGTGACTCCCCCGAGTCCGGATACCGTCTACCAGATGTGGCTGGTGCCGGGCGACACCGACGACACCACGATGATCCCGATGGGGACGATGGCTCCGGGTGACGTCAAACCCACTACTCAGGTGGTGCTCGACGGCATCGGTCCGAATACGAAGTTGGCGTTCACTGTCGAACCGCCCGGCGGATCGCAGCAGCCGACGAGCGAGCCGTTCGCAACGATCCCGCTCATCTGATCGCCAGACGAAAAAAGATCCCCCACCGGAATCCGGTGGGGGATCTCTTCTTTGTCGAAACTACGAGCAGCGAGTCAGTGGCTGTGACCGTGTCCGGTGTCGGCAACTTCCTCGGTCGGCTTCTCGACGACGGCGCTCTCGGTCGTGAGGATCATGCGCGCGACGGAAGCGGCGTTGACCACTGCCGAGCGAGTGACCTTGACCGGGTCGACGACGCCGTCGGCAAGCAGGTTGCCGTAGGTGAGGGTGGCAGCGTTGAAGCCTTCGCCCTTGGTCATCTCGGCGACCTTGCTGACAACGACGGAACCGTCGATGCCTGCGTTGCTGGAGATCCAGAACAACGGGGCGTTGAGGGCTTCGCGGACCACGGCAACGCCGGTGGCCTCGTCACCCGTCAAGCCGAGGTTCCCGATCAGAGCCGTACCGGCTTGAACGAGAGCTGATCCGCCACCGGGGACGATGCCCTCGGAAACTGCTGCCTTGGCTGCGTTGACCGCATCCTCGACGCGGAACTTGCGTTCCTTCAGATCGGTTTCGGTGGCTGCGCCGACCTTGATGACGGCCACGCCGCCGGACAGCTTCGCCAGACGCTCTTCGAGCTTCTCGCGGTCCCAATCCGAATCGGTGTTCTCGATCTCGCGACGCAGCTGCGCAACGCGGGTCGCGATGTCGTCAGCGGTGCCTGCACCGTCGACGATGACCGTCTCGTCCTTGGTGACGACAACGCGGCGAGCGCTGCCGAGCAGCTCGAGGCCGGCTTCCTTGAGCGAGAGGCCGACGTCGGTGTTGATGACGGTGCCTGCCGTGACGACTGCGAGGTCGTCGAGGAATGCCTTGCGACGATCACCGAAGAACGGCGCCTTGACGGCGACGGCCTTGATGGTCTTGCGGATGGAGTTGACCACGAGGGTGGAGAGAACTTCACCCTCGACGTCCTCGGCGATGATCAAGAGCGGCTTGCCGGATTCGGCAACCTTCTCGAGCAGCGGAAGGAAGTCGGGAAGTGAGCTGATCTTCTCGCGGAAGAGCAGGATCAGCGCGTCTTCGTAGACGGCCTTCTGCGCATCGATGTCGGTGACGAAGTAGGGCGAGAGGTAGCCCTTGTCGAACTGAACACCTTCGGTGACAACGAGTTCGGTTGCAACGGTGGAGGATTCCTCGACCGTCACGACGCCGTCGGTTCCGACACGGGTGAGTGCCTCGCCGACGAGCTTGCCGATCTCTTCGTCACGTGAGGAGACGGTGGCGACCTGAGCGATCGACTTCTCGCCCTCGACGGGGGTGGCTGCGGCGAGCAGTTCCTCGACGACCTTGTCGGCTGCGGCGTTGATGCCGACGCCGAGAGCCATCGGGTTCGCGCCCGCTGCGATGTTCTTGAGTCCGCCGCGGACGATGGCCTGGGCCAGAACGGTCGCGGTGGTGGTGCCGTCGCCGGCAACATCGTTGGTCTTGGTGGCGACGCTCTTGACGAGCTGTGCGCCGAGGTTCTCGAAGGGATCTTCGAGCTCGATCTCACGGGCGATGCTCACACCGTCGTTGGTGACGGTGGGGCCGCCGAATGCCTTGGCGAGCACGACGTGGCGTCCACGCGGGCCCAAGGTCACCTTGACGGCGTCGGCAAGCTTGTCGACTCCGGCTTCGAGAGCGCGGCGTGCGGTCTCGTTGAACGCAATTTGCTTGGACATCTGTTCTGTCAGCTCCTGAATCTTCGGGGCGTGAACGCATTCCGCCCCGGGATCCTGTGTGGACTCCGGGGCGGATCACGTGTGTCTTACTTGGAGACGACAGCCAGCACGTCGCGTGCCGACAGGATCAGGTATTCCTGGCCGGCGTACTTGATCTCGGTTCCGCCGTACTTGGAGTAGATGACCGTGTCACCCTCCTTGACGTCGACCGGGATGCGGTTGCCCTGCTCGTTGACGCGGCCTTCGCCGACTGCAACGACGGTGCCCTCCTGGGGCTTTTCCTTGGCTGTGTCAGGAATGACCAGGCCGGAAGCCGTCGTCGTTTCAGCCTCGTTGGCCTGGACGAGGATCTTGTCCTCGAGCGGCTTGATGTTGACGCTCGCCACGATGAGCCCTCCACTTTGGGGTATGTGCGTCCGAGGCGATCCTCGGACAGCTGTTTGGGTATGCCGTTTACGGCGCGTCACTGCAGTCCCGTCGTCGCGGGTGCCGGAACTCGATCAGCGCCAATTGGCACTCTATACGTGAGAGTGCCAACCCTCAAGGACTGGGCGCATTTTTCTCTTCGTCCAGAGCGAAACAGGACAGCCGTCCACCACGTTCACCTATTGTTCACTTCGTGACGAACATCAATCGCCGTAGTTTTCTGACCTTCGCCGGACTCGGCGCCGTCGGCGCGGTCAGCCTTGGCAAGCCGTGGGGCCTGCAATATGCAGGCGCGTCGACCATTCCGACGTCAGGTCCTGGCACCACTCTCGAGTCCGTGTCCACCCCCGTCAGCAGCAGCGGCTACACCGAGCTCACCGCCGGACCCGGTTGGGCGAACATCGTGCGCAGCGAGTTGGCCGAGCCGAAGTCGGGACGCGAGGACCGACGCACCGCGCTCGCCTCACTCGTGCAGTTGACCGACGTCCACATCGTCGACGCCCAGTCCCCCATGCGATTCGAGTACGTCCACCAGATCACCGGCTCGGCGTTCCGCCCCCAGGAGACCCTGACGGCGCACGGGCTGATTTCACTTGTCCGCCGGGTCAATTCGATCGGCAGTGGCCCGCACACGTCGCGACCCTTCGATGCCGTCGTCACCACCGGCGACAACACGGACAACAAGGAATTCGCCGAACTCGACTGGTTCCTCACCTCACTCAACGGCGGAACCGTCGTCGCCAATACCGGTGCCAAGGACCGCTACGAGGGTGTACAGAACTCGGGTGCCGATCTCTACTGGAACCCCGAGTCACCGATGCTCGACATGTACAAGAAGGCCGGATTCCCGGAGATCCCCGATTTCTTCGGTGCCGCTTTCACGCCCGTGTCGAGCCCCGGCCTGAACACCCCTTGGTACTGCGTGTTCGGCAACCACGACGATTCGGTGTCCGGCACGGTGCCCAGCGGCATCCCGCCGCTCGAAGCGATGTACACGGGATCTCTCAAATTCGAGGTGCCTGGTTCACCGGAGCAGGCCAAGCAGATCGACGTCGCCACCAAGTTCGATCCCAGTGCGATACCCGGAATCCTGTCCGCCTTCACGACGCCGCCGCGCCAGGTCACCCCCGACCCGTCGCGCGCGCCGTTCACACCGCGACAGTTCATCGCCGCACATCTTGATCCCGCGCACACCGGTCCCGGCCCCGTCGGACACGGTTTCGCCCCCGACGCCGGCGACACCGGTATCGGTTACTACTCGTTCGAGATCGCACCGGGCGTCGTCGGCATCAGCATGGACTCCACCAACCGCGCGGGCCTCGTCGACGGTTCGCTGGGCGCCGCTCAGTTCCAGTGGATCGAGAACACCCTGCGCGCCGGCAGCAGCACCTACTACGACGCCGCGGGCTCTCGCGTCACCGAGTCGCGAGGTGACACGTATTTCGTGCTGTTCAGTCACCACACGAGCGACACGATGGACAATCTCATTCCCGACCCCGAGAACGTCCTCGAGCCACGCCTGCGCGGTTCACAGCTTCTCGACTTGCTGCATCGTTTCCCGAACGTACTTGCCTGGGTCAACGGACACACCCACGAGAACAAGATCACCCCGTGGCCCGGCGCGACCCCCGAGCAGGGCTTCTGGGAGATCAACACCGCCTCGCACATCGACTACCCGCAACTCGGACGCATCATCGAGATCGCGGACAACCATGACGGAACGGTGTCGTTGCTTGCGACGCTCTTCGAGGCGGAGAGTCCCAATTCCGTCGACTACAGCGACAAGTCGGCAGCCGGGCTCGCCTCGCTGTACCGCGAACTGTCGTTCAACGACATCCACCGCGACCCGAAGCTGACGGGTACCGGCGTCGACCAGAACGTCGAATTGTTGGTCCACACCGGACGATGACTCCGATTGCCGCAGTGTCCTAGGTGATTTCAGGTCCGCTCGAAGGCGAGCGGTGCACTTTCGCCCACGACACTGCGGCAACGACGAATCGAACGCCGAATCCGATCAACACCAGATTGCAGACGATCTGAAGGCTCACGAGCCCCCGGGCAAGGTCCGTCTGCGCGGCGATGTCACCGAATCCGACTGTCGAGAAGACGGACAACGAAAAGTACAGCGCCGCCATACGCGACAGCGGTTCGGTGAAACTGCCAGGGCTTGCATGCTCGACCGAAAAATAGGTGATGGACACCAACAACAAGTACGTCGGCATCACCACCGCCACAGCTTCGACCGCCTGCAGAGATGGCACATCGGAACGCAGAATTCGCCACACCTGCCAGGTGGTCACGGCAAGTACCGCGGCGCCTCCACCGATCAAGAGGAAGATTGCACTGGCGGTATGTACATCGATCCACGGCAGAAAGAAATACGCGCATCCGAAGGCGATCACCGTCAGCGTGGGTCGAAGCACTGCACCACGGATCAGCGCGCGTCGTCGTTCCCGGTCGATGTGGGGAGAATCGCCTTTTTTCCGCATGAATCAATGATCGACAATTTCGCAGGTAAAACCACCCTTTCGGTCCGAAAAGGACGTCACGGAGACGAAAAGCACTGAGCAATCCTCACGAACCTTCTGTAACGTTCATATAACGGCGGTCGATTGAACATTGACCGGTATTGACTGTGAGGAGGTGTGCGATGAGTTGTTCACTGGGAATTTCCACTGGATCTTCCGGTGTCTATTCAGCACTCGTCGACACCGATACCAGCACAAACGCGCCAGGCGCCGTGCCTGCCGAGACTCGCTTCGTCTCGGCGGATCAGGCCAATTCCAACGTCGGTGACCTTGTCAGAGCATCCATCAAGCTGATGACGACGCAGGTAACGGACGGATCTGAAGCGCCGCGCTCGATCGGTGTCAGCTATCGCACGGACGATCAACTCGCGAGCATCAGGTCATCTCTTTCGCGCTCGCCGAAGCAGGTCCGTGCAATCCCCGAACCTGCCGCCGTACACGCGTATCTCGCCGAGACAGGGAAAACCGAGCGGTACGACACGACAGCTCAGGTGGACGTCGGTGATCAAGGTCTGACGGTGTCCGTCGTCGACCACACCGGTGAAGTTCTGCACTCCGACCGTATAGACGCCCTCGCAGGGGCCGGAATCGACCGGGCATTGGTCGACTTCGTGACGGAGAAGGCGCCAGGGCACTTGCGCCGGTACACCGACGCGGAACTTCTTGCCGCCCGGTGCCATGTCGCCAAAGAGCAACTGTCCACGTCCACCAAGGTGACCATCGACCTTCCGATCGACGCGATGGCGATCACGCGCGACGAGTTCGAGGCCATCATCGCCCCGGATATAGAGCGCGCCGTCACCTTCATCCGTGAAGTCGTGAAGGGCTCACCGCGGCCCGTCGGTGCCGTTGTACTCATCGGCGGTGGCGCACACATTCCGGCCGTGCGGTCCGCCGTCGCCGCTGCCGTCGACGTCCCCATGGTCGAGATCGTCGAGCCCGAGACTGCGGCAACCAAAGGTGCTGCACTCCTGGCAGATTCGATCACCGCAATTCGTTTCCCGCTGCTGGGCTCCGGAAGTGACCAGCGCTCCGGATCCACCGCCAAGGTATCGGGAGCGTTGATCGGTGCGCTCGTGGTCGGCGGACTGGTACTCGGTTACGGCGCAAAGGAATTGGTACCGACCGACGACACCGCGGTCTCGCCCGTCGGAACGGGGTCGACCACGACGACGGTGAGCCCCGAAGCGACACCGAGCACCGGATCGACGATCATTCCGTCTCATGATCCTCTGCCCTCGGTAGCCGGCAGCACGTATCCTCGGTACGGGTATCCCACCACCCCGTTCGACTCGCAGCCTTACGACACGCACTCGTACACAACGCATCAGTACACACTTCCGCCTGCGCCGATCCCGGACACCTCGACGACAACCACGCCGCCGACCACGACAACGACCACTCCGAATTGGCCGACCATTCCCGGAATCACGCTGCCCGATCCACCGGCGTGGTGGCCGACGATGCCGGACACCGAGGCGACGCCCCCGGTCGATCCGACCGAGGCAAACCCCGGCGGCGGTCTCGGCCCGGGTGAGAGCGGCGGCGAGAACCCGACGACGCCGGAGACTCCTGGATCCGGTTCCACCGAAACCGAAATCACTACCCCTGGTGGTGGTGATCCGACGACGAAGCCCGGTGAACCGAATACCTCGATGCCCGAAAACGGTCCCGCGACCACACCGGATCGGGAACCGGCCCCGGTCGGCTGATTCTCAGTCGGCCGATTTTCAGTGCATCAACTGGCTGACGGAGACCGACAGCCCCGGGTCCGTCGCAACACTCAATTCCGAAGGGCCTGCGCCGTTTCCGATCAGGTGAGCGGCCAACGATGCGATCATCACGCCGTTGTCCGTGCACAGTCGAGGTTTCGGAATGCGCAACGTGATGCCCGCTTCGGCGCAGCGCTGCTCGGCGAGTGAGCGGATACGCGAATTGGCCGTGGCGCCGCCGCCGAGAACCAACGTGTCGACCCCGACGTCCTTGGCTGCACGCACTGCCTTCATCGTCAGGACGTCTGCAACCGCTTCCTGGAACGAGGCAGCGATGTCCGGGATCGAAAAGGTCTCGCCTGCGCGCTCTTTCGATTCGACATAGCGCGCGACGGACGTCTTGAGTCCCGAGAACGAGAAGTCGTGCCGCGAATCGCGCGGCCCCGTCATGCCGCGAGGGAAGGCGATTGCGTTCGGATCTCCCTCTTGCGCAGCAGCATCGAGTGCCGGTCCACCGGGAAAGCCGAGTCCGAGCAGTCTGGCCACCTTGTCGAAGGCCTCACCGGCGGCGTCGTCGACAGTCGTGCCCAGTTCGACAATGGGCTTGCCCAGATCTTCGACGTGAAGCAGGTGTGTGTGACCGCCGGAGACCAACAATGCGACGCACGAGGGCAACGGACCGTGCTCGAGAGTGTCCACCGAGACGTGACCGCCGAGATGATTGACCGCATAGAACGGGATGTTCCATGCTGCCGCATAGGCTTTCGCTGCGGCTACACCGACCAGCAGCGCGCCGGCCAGTCCGGGTCCGATGGTGACGGCCAGCGCGTCGGGCTTCTCGATACCGGCGGCAGCAAGGGCACGGCGCATCGTCGGCACGATCGCCTCGAGGTGAGCCCGCGAGGCCACTTCGGGAACCACTCCCCCGTACCTGGCGTGCTGATCCACGCTCGATGCCACCTCGTCGGCCAACAATTCGCAGGTTCCGTCACCGTTCCAGCGGACGATACCGACACCTGTTTCGTCGCAAGAACTTTCGACACCCATGACGATCATGCTTGCTGCTCCTCAATTTCGCGGACACCGAGCACGGCAGGCCGTCTCATCGTGTACGCATCTGCCCCACTGGGCTGGTAGTACTTCTTTCGTGTTCCGACGATCTCGAATCCTTCGCGCCGGTACAGCGCGATGGCAGGTTCGTTGTCGGTGCGCACTTCCAGGAACACCGGGCACTGCCGTGAATCCGCCAGAGTCAGAAGCGCATCGAGCAACGCGCCGCCGATTCCGAGTCGCTGAGCCGAGGGATCTGTACCGATGGTGTGAACCTCGGCCTCCATGTTCGGCGACGCCCCCAACAATGCGACTCCGGCGTAGCCGAGGACGTGACCGTCAGGCTCCCGGGCAACGAAGTAATGATTATGTGCGCCTGCAAGTTCCGAGACGAACGCTTGTGCGCTCCAGGGTCCGTCGCCTGCGAACAACGCGCGCTCCAACTCCGCGCACCGTTCGGCGTCATCGACGTTCATCGGCTCGATGCTGTACTTCATCTGCTCTGTCTCACTTGCCACGTTCTGCAAGGGTCTTCGCGTCCGGGCGTCGGAGGTACAGCGGCTCCAGCGGGGCCGGAACCGAGCCGGACAGGATCTCGCGAGCAGCGACTGTCACCAACCCGGCCGGTGAAGGTGTCTCCGCCGGGTCGACGGGTAGATCGAAGAAGTCCACGTGCGAAGCGGATCCGGCAATCAGCGTCGAAGGCGAAGGATCGACGTCGCCGGCGGAATTCACAGCCGGTCCTTCGACGCGCACTCCGCCGTCATAGCGCGCCCAGTAGATCTCGCGACGCCTCGCGTCAGTCACGACGAGCAGGCTCGGTGTGGTCGGTACCGCAGCCGCGATCGCATCGAGGCTGCACACGCCGTACACGGGAACACCGAGTGCGTCACCGAAGGCAACTCCCGTCGCCATGCCGACACGCAGTCCGGTGTACGGCCCTGGCCCGACACCCACGACGACGGCGTTCAAGTCGGCCGGTGTGAGCCCTGCCTCGGCGAGGCATTCGAGGACGTGAGGGGTCAAGACCTCGGCGTGCGCACGAGGATTGACCGTGACACGCACGGCAAGCGTCTCCACTGTGTCCGGCGACTCTGCGTCCGGTGACACTGGGTCCGGTGACGAAGCCGACAGGGAGACGACTCCGGCAGTGACTGCCGGAGTGGAGGTGTCAATTGCGAGAACAAGCACGATTTCTCAGGGTACCCGCACGTGAAGAACTACTTCCGGCCCGGGAGGGTCACGACGTCTGTGACACGAAACGCCGTTTCACGACGTCTGTGACACCAAACTCCCTTTCACGACGTCCAGGACCAACTCGCAGTCCGCACATCCGATTCGGGTTCCCGATGAAGCTGCACTCGCAGGTGCCGTTCGACGAGCCTTTCCACGACGTCACCACCCCATTCGACCACCACCACTGCATCGGTGAGGTCGGTGTCGAGGTCGAGGGCATCGAGTTCGTCGAGCGCATGCGGTCCGCTGTCTCCCAGCCGGTATGCGTCGACGTGGATCATGCCGACGGGAACTCCGCCGCCGGGGCGGGTGCCCGGACGATGCTCACGAGCGATGACGAACGTCGGGGACGTCACCCGGCCCTGCACCCCGAGCCCGGCGCCGATTCCGCGCGTCAACGCGGTCTTGCCTGCCCCGAGTGGACCGTCCAGCACCACCAGGTCGCCGGCAACAAGTCCCGCCGCCAAGCGTCGGCCGAAAGCCTCGGTATCCTCGGCCGTTTCCAACGTGATCTGTCCGGACACGGGAAGTCCCGTGGAGTTCTCAGCCGACATCGGACCGCTCTTCTACCTGCGCTCGCTGCACCAACTTGTCGATTGCGTCCGTCACGATCGCCGGGAACTCGAGCTGCACCAGATGGCCGGCCCCGTGAACTCGCACGAGTTCGGATTCGGGGAGATCGGCGGCGAGACGCTTGGAGCTGATGAACGGAATCATCATGTCTTGATCGCCGCAGATCACGACTGCCGGTGTGTGCGCGAGGACCTCGAGAGAAGCGGACTCGTCGTGCAGTTCCAACGTCCGCAGGAAATTGACGATGGTCACAACCGAGGTGCGGTCGAGCATGCCGTCCGAGAGTTCATGCAGCCGTGGGCTGACATCGGTGCCGTACGAGGCCGCACGCAGGATCGGCGTGATCAATACTCGCGCAGCGCCCCGGGCATGCTGAACTACTCCTGGTGAGGTGCGCACTGCCAACCGGAATCCGTCGATGATCGGATTCTGCAGATTGCGGGTCAGGCCGGTCTCCGCCAGGCCTGCCGCCGTCGTCGCGACCAGCCCCACGCCGATGACTCGGCCCTCGAACCATTCGGGTCGCTGACCGGCGAGCGCGAGTACCGTCATGCCGCCCATCGAGTGACCGACCAGAACTATCGGCCCCTTGGGTACCTTGGCCTCGACGACGGTCGCGAGGTCGCGGCCGAGCTGAGAAACCGTACAACTCTTCGAACGCGGCATGCCCGAGTCTCCGTGTCCGCGCTGGTCGTAGAACACCATGCGAACCTTGTTGCCCCATCGCTCTTCGAGCTGGCGGCGCTGGAAATGCCAGGACAGCGCACTCAGGCAGTATCCGTGCACGAAAACGACTGTCAGCGGAGCGTCGTCCGGTCCCACTTCGCGAACTGCCAGCTCGACACCGTCCTCGGTGCGCACCGTGCTCTTGCGGTCGCGCGTCATGAGGTCGAAGTCCTCGTCCGCGTAGATTTCCCGGCCCGGACGCGTCGCGGTCTTGAATGCGTTCACGCCGGCCATCGAGCCGAGCGCCACGGCGCTGAGCAGGCCACCGAGAATGCTCATCTTTCCTGCAGTCTTCATGACGTCTCTCCCCCGATGTACGTACGCACAGTGCGTCCACGTATCCCGGTCACGACCTCGTAGTGAATGGTGTCGAGTACGTCGGCCCAGGCCTGCGCGTTGGGTTCGCCGTGATCGCCGTTGCCGAAGAAGATCGCGGTGTCGCCTTCGCGAACTCCGTCACCGTCCGGACCCAGGTCCACCAATACCTGGTCCATGCAGATTCGCCCGACAGCCTGGCGACGCTTACCGCCCAACTGCACTTCGAACTTGCCACTCAGTGAGCGAGACAAACCGTCGGCGTAGCCGACGGGAAGCAGCGCAAGAGTGGTGTCGTGCGGTGCGACCCACTGATGCCCGTAGGAGACGCCCTCTCCGGCGGCTACCTTCTTCACCAGAATCACCTTCGCTCGCAGCGTCATCGCCGGTCGTAAACCGAAATCTCCGAGTTCGGGCACCGGAGACAATCCATATATCGCGATTCCGGGCCGAACCATGTCAAACCGCAGGTCAGGACGGGTGACTGTAGCAGCGGAGTTGGAAAGATGAACGACTTCGGGGTCGAATCCGCGAGCGCGGACGTCGGCAACCGCGTCGATCAAACGCTGCTTCTGCATGTCGATGACGTCGTGATGCGGTTCGTCCGAGTGCGCGAGGTGAGAGAACACTCCGCGCAGCCTGATCGTGCCCTCGTCCCGCGCAGTGGCGAGGTCGTCGAGCATCTGCGGCCACTCGGTTCTCGATACGCCGTTGCGATTGAGACCGGTGTCCACCTTGAGCGTCACCATCGCCTTTTGTCCCAGAACCCGTGCCGCGTCGACGACAGCGGCCAGGTGTCGCGGGGAGGACACGCCGATCTCGACGTCCGATCGGATCGCCGAGGCGAAATCGGCGTCGACGCCGTGCAGCCAGGCAAGAACGGGAGCGGTGATGCCTGCCTCGCGAAGGACCAGTGCCTCCGCGATGGTGGTGACGCCGAGTTCCCGGGCTCCCGCCGAGAGCGCCGTCCGCGCCACCGCAACTGCGCCGTGGTTGTATCCGTCCGCCTTGATGACCGCCATCAACGCTGCATCCCCGGCAAATTCACGCAGAACACGCACGTTGTGCGCGATCGCGTCCAGATCGACGACTGCCTCCGTCTGCGGCCCTACTGCGTCGTCGAGTCGGCTCGCCTTCCCCTCCGCAGGCTCCTTCGGTGCTCTTCCCTGGGCAAGCGTCATGGCGACAATCCTGCCACCCACGCAGAATCGGACACGTGTTCGGGTTTGAACACCCTCAATCGAGGGCAAAAGAGCGAAGCACACGCACCGATTCCCGCAGACCTCCCAGCAGGGGTGAAGCCGAAATCGGTGCTCCGGCGACATCCCTCTGACCGCCGGCAGCGGCGATGTTCGCAGCCAACGCGTGAGCCCGCGCCCCGACGGCCCCGGCTTCGAGAGGGCTCAGACCCGACGCCAGCAACGCACCGATCACACCGGAGAGGATGTCACCCGAGCCTGCCGTCGATGCCCAGGAGCCGCCGGCGTCGTTGACCAGCACCTCACCGCCGGGATCCGAGATCACCGTCGTATGGCCCTTCAACAGGACCGTGACTCCGAGGCGTGCGGCAAGAGCACGCGTGGCCGCGATCCTGTCGTCGCCAAGAGTTGTGAATCGAGCGAACTCGCCGGCGTGGGGCGTCAACAGTGTCGGCGCGGTCCGGGCTGCGACAAGTTCGGGACGCTGAGCGAGGAGGGTAAGTCCGTCCGCATCGACAACAACGGGTACATCAGTAGCCAGCACCGACGCCAGAAGTCGCGCGGCGTCGTCGTCGGTACCCATACCGGGGCCGACCACCCACGCCTGAACTCGCCCGGCGGCTTGGAAGGTCTCACTCGCAATCACCTCCGGGAACCGGGCGAGCACCTCGGTGGCGCCGTGCCCGGCGTAGCGGACCAGGCCGGCGGTCGCGGTCACCGCGGCACCGGTACAGAGCACGCCCGCGCCGGGATACTGCTCACTTCCCGCAACGATGCCCACCACACCCTGCGAATACTTGTCGTCCTCCGGACCGGGCACCGGCCACAGCGCACCGACCTCCGCCGGATCGAGCGAACCGAATTCGGGTTCGCTGATGCTCAATCCGATGTCCACGAGTTCGACACGACCACACAGCGGAGCCGCGAGTACGTGTACCGGCTTGAGCGCACCGAATGTGACCGTCACATCAGCGGTCACCGACGGGCCGTCCACTGCGCCGGTGTTCGCGTCGACGCCGCTCGGAAGATCGACCGCCACGATCGGTGCATCCACCTGGCCGACGAGATCGGCCGCGTCAGGCCGTAGACCGCCGTGCCCGGAAATCCCGACGATGCCGTCGATCACCAGATCCGGCGACCCGACTTCGGCGGCGACTCGGCCGCCGGCCTTCAAGAGAGCATCGAGGCCCGCCCGATGAGCGCGCGCCGGATCGAGCAACACGGCCCGCACGCTCACACCTCGTTTGCGGAGCAACGCACCGGCCCACAGGGCATCACCGCCGTTGTCGCCCGTACCGACCAGCAGCGTCACCGACCGATGCGCGACCGACCCTGTACGGGAACGCAATTCGTCCGCGACTACTCGCGCAAGACCGTACGCCGCTCGACGCATCAGCACCCCGTCGGGCAGCTTGTCGAGCAGCGGCGCCTCAGCTGCTCGCACCTGATCGGCTGTGTAGTACCCACGCATGTCGGAACCCTTCAGTTGCCGTCGCTACCCTCGAAACCATGAAATCACGTCTTCGCCCGGCAATCGCGGGTCTCGTGCTCGCTCTCGGTCTGGTCGGGTGCAGTTCCGGCACCGACTCCACACCACCGGCTCCGGAAACGACGGCCAGCGGACCCGTGGTGACCATCTCCGGGATGGCGTACTCCCCCGCGTCCATCACCGTGAATGTCGGCGAGACGGTCACGTGGGTGTTCGACGACAACGGAATGGCCCACGACGTCAACGGCCTCGGGGACGCCAAGGGCAAACTCCGCAGTCCGCTCAAGAAATCGGGAACCTACACCTACACGTTCACCGAACCCGGAACCTACGACTACACCTGCACACCGCATCCCGAGATGCGCGGAACCGTCGTAGTCGAGACGCCGTAACGCGCTCGGGCCCCACAGTCTTGCGACTGCGGGGCCCGATTTTCTAGCGAAAGCTACTCGACCGTAACCGATTTCGCCAGGTTACGCGGCTTGTCGACGTCGTAGCCACGCGCCGCGGCAACCTCGGCCGCAAAGATCTGCAACGGAACCGTGGACAGCAACGGCTGCAGCAGAGTCGGTGACGCCGGAATCTCGATCAGGTGATCCGCGTGCGCCGCGGCGACGGTGTCGCCTTCCTCAGCGATGACGATAGTCGTCGCCCCGCGCGCCTTGATCTCCTGAATGTTGGACACCAACTTCGAGTGCAGGACAGCGCGGCCCTGCGGCGACGGCATGACGATGATGACCGGAAGGTCCTCCTCGATCAAGGCGATCGGGCCGTGCTTGAGCTCACCGGCGGCAAAGCCCTCGGCGTGCATGTACGCAAGCTCCTTGAGCTTGAGCGCACCCTCGAGCGCCACCGGGTAGCCGACGTGACGCCCCAGGAACAGCACGGTCGACGCGTGCGCGAACTGGCGCGCCAACGCGCGCACCGGTTCTGCCGTCTCGAGCACCTTGCTGACCAATGCGGGCATCGCTTCGAGGTCGGCGTACTCGCGGGCGACCTCGTCCGGATACTTGGTTCCGCGAGCCTGCGCCAAAGCCAAACCGACGAGGTAGTTCGCGGTCACCTGCGCCAGGAACGCCTTGGTGGACGCGACCGCGATTTCCGGTCCTGCCCGCGTGTAGAGAACTGCGTCGGCTTCACGCGGGATCTGTGCACCGTTGGTGTTGCAGATCGCCAGGACGCGTGCCTTCTGGTCCTTGGCGTGCTTGACAGCCTCGAGCGTATCGGCCGTTTCCCCCGACTGCGAGATTGCGACAACAAGCGTCGAGCGATCGAGAACCGGGTCGCGGTAACGGAATTCGCTGGCGAGTTCGACCTCGACAGGTAGACGCGTCCAATGCTCGATCGCGTACTTCGCCAACAGACCGGAGTGGTAAGCGCTACCGCAAGCGACAACGAACACCTTGTCGACGTCGCGCAGTTCCTGATCGGACAACCGCTGCTCGTCGAGGACGATCTTCCCGTTCTCGAAGTGGCCGAGGAGCGTGTCGGCGACAGCGGTCGGCTGCTCTTCGATCTCCTTGAGCATGAAGTAATCGTGACCACCCTTTTCGGCGGCCGCGAGATCCCAGTCGATGCGGAACGGGCGTCCTTCTGCCTCGTTACCCGCGAAGTCGGAGATCCGGTAGCTGTCGGCAGTGATCACCACTGCCTGATCCTGTCCGAGTTCAACCGCATCGCGTGTGTGCTCGATGAATGCAGCGACGTCGGAGCCGAGGAACATCTCGCCCTCACCGACACCGACTACGAGCGGTGTCGAGCGGCGCGCGGCGACAATCGTGTCCGCATGATCAGCGTGCGTGAAGACGAGCGTGAACGCACCTTCCAACCGACGAACCACCGACAGCGCACTCTCGATGAAATCACCTGCCGTCGGCCCCTGGGCGTACGCCCGGGCGACGAGGTGAACCGCGACCTCGGAATCCGTGTCGCTCTGCAGTTCGACGCCTGCAGCCTCGAGCTCCGCACGCAGCGGGGCAAAATTCTCGATGATTCCGTTGTGAACGACAGCCAGCTTGCCCGAGGCATCACGATGCGGGTGCGCATTGCGGTCCGTCGGACGCCCATGCGTCGCCCAACGGGTATGGCCCATACCGGACGTACCGACGAAGTGATCCGCACCGTACTCGCCGAGCTCCGCCTCGAGGTTGGCCAACTTACCGGCCTTACGCTCGATCTCGACCCCACCGGTTCCGTCGAGAATCGCGATTCCCGACGAGTCGTACCCGCGATACTCCATTCGTCGCAAAGCCTCCACCACAACGCCCAGAGCTGGGCGGTGGCCGACGTATCCCACGATTCCGCACATGGTGACTCAGGGTACTTGGACATCGGCGGTGGGCGCATTTTGCGGTTCCCGCACCTGGTTGCGGCGTCCGCTCCGCATACACGAGGCGGCTCATCGGATAACGTCTTCAACCGTGGCACCGAAACTGAAGACACTGACCCGTGAGCTGTCCAAGCGCGGCCCGCACCGAGTTCTCCGCGGCAACCTCGCCCTGGCCGGACAGCCGGGTGTCGTGTACACGCCGGAAACCGGTTTCAATCTCCCCGCCGTTGCCTTCGCGCACGGGTGGATGGTCGGGTCCCACAAGTACGAGCAGACACTCCAGCACCTCGCTTCCTGGGGAATTGTCGCAGCGGCGCCCGACAGCGAACGCGGTCCGGTCCCGTCACATCTCGGATTGGCTGCAGATCTTCGAGCGACGCTCGACATCTGCGTCGGCGTGCGACTCGGCCCCGGACAGATCAGCGTCCAACCCGATCGGGTCGCCTTTGCCGGTCACGGCATGGGCGCGGGCGCTGCGGTACTGGCCGCAGCGCAGCGCGGGGATGTCGGTGCGGTAGCCGCACTGTTCCCGGCCCCGACAGCACCCAAGGCGGAGAACTACGCGTCGAAGATCACAGCGCCCGGATTGATCCTCGCCGGCGAAGACGACGTCGATTCCTTGACCAGCAATGCCCGGCCGCTGAGCGTGGAGTGGGGCGGTCCTGTCATCGCACGTACCGTGAACGACGCCCAAGACGCCGGACTGATCGAAGGCCGCCGACTCCTCGGCGCCCTGGGCCTTGGTGGATCCGAGCGCAAGACACAGGCCGCCACACGGTGCCTGCTCACGGGCTTCCTGTTGTTCCATCTGACCGGCGACAAGAAGTACAAGGATTTTGCTGATCCCGACGTCGAGATTCCGCACACGGCGCCGTTGCTGCCGGTCGAACCTCACTCCGACGCGCGGGCCAGCCAGCTGTTGCGTAAGTAGGAGTCCGTACTCGCCACCGACTCCGGCGGCGAGCACGGCGGCGTCGGCGTCGGCTCTGACGCGGATCGCAGATACGGGCCGGACCTGACCGGCCCATCCGTGTCATTCTCGGCGGATGTCGTTTCGGACGGCGGCTCCTGGTGCGATTCCGCGCTCGCTGCGGCCACTCTGCGCTCACGGAAGTCGTCGAGTTGAGAATCGAGGGTTCGACGGATCGCTTCGAACGGCGCGTGAACGGACTTCACAGCGGACCAGCTCCGGCCAACTCAGCGCCCGTCTCTCCGCCGGGGACCACGATCGACCCGTCAGGGACTGTGACAGGCGGCTCCGGGTCCGGCACGGGCGAGACTTCGGCGGTGGTTTCGACCGGCACCTCGTGCTCGCGAATCTCAGGGTCGGGAGTTTCGGGCTGGAGTGTCGCAGGCTGGGACGCTTCTTGCGGGCGCGCCTCGTGCAGCGACATCTCCGGATCGGCATCGAGCACTATTCTCGGCCAACCATTTTCGCTCAACTCCAGGGTGGCCGACACAGAGTTCCCGTCAGCACCTGCAACATCCAGACTCACCCCACGACCGTCGGACGCAATCGAGAAGCCCCAAGTGTTGCCGCCGATCGAGAAAGAGACAGGAGCGGCGGCGACACCGGATGCACTCGGCTCGGCGATCGGAAAGGTTGACGTGAACGCGTCTGTCACCCACTGGGTCGCGGCGTCAAAAGCATGACCAACCGCGCTCGCGCACTCCGCACACGCCCTGTCGAATTCATCGCGAGTATCGAGATACGCCGAACGAAAAACCGTGTCCAGCCATGGCGCCGCACCACGACCGGTGGAAGCGACGTGAGTCAGCTGGTCGATCTCCCCCGCACCCAGACCGCCGATTGTCGCCCGGTCGAGGCTTGCCACCTTGAAAGCCTTGTCTGCCAAAGCCGTTCGAACCGTCCGCGCGAACTCGTCGGCCAGCGTGATCAACAGTGGCGCCGAATCCGCATCGGACCGAGCTTCACGCCGCGCCGCGAAGGCCTGATCTACGACCGCACCCACGCCGGAAACATTCCACACTGAAGGAAGATTCTCCGCCAGGGTCGTCAGCATCGCGATCTCGGCGACCGAACCGTCCACCGCTGCGGCCATGTCCGACGCATCTCGCATTAGTGCCTCGAAATCGATACCAGCCTCTGCGCGATACGCATCCTCGTAGGACGTAAGCATCCGTTCTTCGAAGCCCAACCGAGAGGCCAGGTCGTGAAATCGATCGAAGAACTGCAGTCCCCTCGCACCAGCATCCAGGATTTCGTCAGGACGCACGCGCGAATCACGCAGTGCAAGAATATCTTCGACGCAATAGTAGCTGTTTGGTACTGCCTGTGCGGTACCGCTCGTCCGTCTCATGAGACCGACCCGCTGGAGTCTCGCAATCGCTGCGCACCCTGACCGTCCACCTCAGCGATCACCTCAGCCGAAGAGGAAAGCCGACGCGCCAACCCATCGAGAAGATCCGCACGGCCAGTCAAGCGAGAATTCAGGACCGCCAATGCCGACGCCAACGCGGCTCCATGCTCGGCGTAATCACGGCCCGAAACGGCACCGCTGAATCGCAGACGCCTGATCGGGTCCGCAGAATCGCGCAGAGCCTGGGCCACCGACACCGCATGGCGCGCCAATTCATCTGTTCCAGCGCGGTCGACATCCACGAGCGCCCCCAAGTTTCAGCGGAACCACTCGAACGTCGAGCGGCCTTTGACTCCTTGGACGCAGCAGGGCGCAATTACGTTCCCTCAAAACGCGAATGCCGTAATGAGGGGCTAAACCGAACCGACGATCTCGGCCAACTCGTCGGCCAGCTTCTGCGCGAGCGGAAGTTCGGTGGCCTCGACCATGACGCGGACCAGTTGCTCTGTCCCGGACGGGCGCAGGAGCACGCGACCACCGTCACCGAGGACGCGCTCTGCGTCCGCGACTGCTGCGAGTACCGACGGCGATGCTGCGACTGTCGCCTTGTCCCCGACCTTCACGTTGATCAGAACCTGCGGGAGGGTTGTCATCGTTGCGGCCAGCGCGGATGCCGACTTACCCGTGCGAGCCATGCGTCCGAGCAGCCGGAGGCCGGTGAGAATCCCATCGCCCGTGGTGCCGAACGCCGGCAACACGACATGGCCTGACTGCTCGCCACCGAGGCTGTATCCGCCCGCGCGCAGTTCCTCCAAGACGTAGCGGTCGCCTACGGCAGCAGTCACGATGTTGATACCGGCCTCGCGCATCGCGATGTGCAAACCGAGATTGCTCATGACAGTCGCGACGAGAGTGTTCTCGACCAACTCACCGGCGTCGTTCATCGCGATCGCCAGAACTGCCATGATCGCGTCACCGTCGACCACCGCTCCGGTCTCGTCGACGGCCAGGCAACGGTCGGCGTCGCCGTCGTGCGCGAGGCCTAGGTCCGCCCCGTGATCGACTACGGCTTTCTGAAGATTCTCCAGGTGCGTCGATCCGCAGCCGTCGTTGATGTTGAGGCCGTCGGGATCGGCGCTGATCGCGATGACGCGAGCGCCCGCTGCCGCGTAGGCAACCGGTGCGAGCGCGGAAGCAGCGCCGTTGGCGCAGTCGACCACAACGGTGAGTCCAGCGAGTGGCTCGCTCGCCGCGCTCGCCAGATGCGCAAGGTACAGCTGAGCGGCGTCGTCGACCGTACGGACGCGGCCGATCCCGGCACCTGTCGGTAGGACGGGCGGCGCAGTGCCGTCGAGTGCATCCTCGATCGCCACCTCGACAGCATCATCCAGCTTGTGTCCACCGGCTGCGAAAATCTTGATTCCGTTGTCCGGCATGGGATTATGCGATGCAGAGATCATGACACCGAGACTGGCGTCGAGCTTTGCCGTCAAGTATGCAACTGCCGGAGTCGGAAGAACACCCACGTCGAGCACGTCGACACCCGCGGAACTCAATCCTGCGGTCACCGCGGCTTGAAGCATCTCACCGCTGGCGCGAGGATCGCGGCCGATCACGGCGGTCGGACGAGCGTCCGAGCTGTCGGCTGTCAGTACGCTCGCCGCGGCAACTGCCAATCTCAATGCAAGATCTGCAGTCAGATCCGAATTGGCAAGTCCACGAACACCGTCAGTACCGAACAACCGACCCATAGAACGACTCCTGAATCCTGTGAACCTCGAGAAGGGAACTCGAGAAGGGAATTTCTCCGAGAAACACAAGAGCGAGCGTCCGTTAACGATGGACGCCCGCTCTTGTGGTGAACAGGTGCCGAAGCAGACCCGTCGGGTCAACCTCGGCAAAGCATCAGCGCTTGGAGTACTGCGATGCCTTACGGGCCTTCTTCAGGCCGTACTTCTTACGCTCGACCGCGCGGGCGTCACGCGTCAGGAAGCCTGCACGCTTGAGGGCCGGACGATCATCAGGGGTTACCTCGATGAGTGCGCGCGCGATAGCCAGACGCAGTGCGCCTGCCTGACCGGACGGGCCGCCACCGTGCAGCAGTGCAATGATGTCGAAAGACTCGGGACGCTCGACGAGCACCAGCGGAGCCTTGATCAGCTGCTGGTGAACCTTGTTGGGGAAGTAGTCCTCCAACGTACGACCGTTGAGCTTGAACTGACCGGTACCGGGAGCCATCCGGACGCGAACGACAGCCTCCTTACGGCGACCGACGGTCTGGACCGGGCGATCGAGGACGATCGGTGCGAGCGTAGCTGCAGCAACCTCTTCGACGACCTCGACTGCGTCAGAGACAAGCTCTTCCACTGCTTCGATGTTCTCTTCGGACACGTTCTGCTCTTCCGGCGATGTCACTGTGCGACCTGCTTGATCTCGAACGGCACCGGCTGCTGCGCGGTGTGGGGGTGATTCGGGCCCGCGTAAACCTTGAGCTTGCTGCTCATTGCGCGGCCGAGCTTCGTCTTGGGGAGCATGCCGACAATGGCCTTCTCGACGAGACGATCGGGAGTCCTGTCGAGGACCTCACCGACAGTGCGGGACTTCAGGCCACCCGGGAATCCGGAGTGGTGGTAAACATTCTTGCCCTGCAGCTTGTTGCCGCTGATGGCAACCTTCTCTGCGTTGATGATGACAACGAAGTCACCACCGTCGATGTGCGGCGCGTAGGTGGGCTTGTGCTTGCCACGCAGCAAGTTCGCTGCCTGAACGGCAAGACGGCCGAGCACCACGTCAGTGGCGTCGATGACGTGCCACGTGTGGGTCACATCTCCGGCCTTCGGGGTGTACGTAGACACAGATCTTCCTCGTCTTAATTCATTCCACTGCTGACCATGTGCGTATCGCGTAAACGATCCTCGGCGGCCAGTTGAGACCCGAGAACCGCCGGTCTCCACGCATTTCTGCCGGAGCCCTACGGCACGCCACCGATAGACGATACCGGTCTACCCGCTGCCAGGTCAAAGCGCAGCCATTCCTGCCAACAGCATCATCGTCCAGCACAGCGATGCGAGCGATCGACATGCGCCTGCCCCGGCAACCTGACGGTACCGGGGCAGGCGGGGTGTCATCACGGCATGGGATGTTGTCAGCGACCGAACCCGTTTGCCGCGATCCGATCAGCTTCCTGCATCTTCTCCGAGCCGCTCGCCGTCGCTCCGGCGATCTGCGCGAGAACCATGTTCAGTTCTTCGGAAGCCTGAGCCCAGCGACGCTGTGCGTCGTTCCACGCTTCGGAACCTGCCCCTTCCCAGCCTGCTTGCAGCTTGTCCACGACAACCTTGATGTCGCCCTGTTTGTCGTTGATCGCTTTGGCCTGCTGTTTCATCTGATCGGACAGCATTGCGAGGCCGCCGAAGTCGTACTTGATCCTGTCGGACATAACTGCTCCCGGTTCGGTGTGACTGGAGAGAAATTGTGAGAACTAACTTGCGAGAACTACTGGCTGAGGATTGCTTGATCGGACGATGAAGAGCTGGCGGTCAGGACATGTTCACCGTCGCGCCGCGAAGCGAGCTGACGTTGTCGTCTTCGGTCGAGTCGAAGGTTCCCGCGGCCTGTTTGATCTGCTCGCAGATGTCGGTCAGAGCTGTGTCCAACTTCAGGGCCGCGCTGTTGTATCGCTCCATGATTCCTGCGTATTCGACCTGCGCCGCACCGTTCCACGAATTGTGCGAAGCGTCGGCCTCCGACCGAACAGCGTTGACCAGCCCCCTGATGTCACCGAGATGTCCGTCGATGGTCCCCGCCGAATCGATCAATTCAGCGGTAGTTGCGGTAAAGCCCATGTCGTCCCCCTGGATTCGGTGAGTACCGTTCGGTATCGGCGATCACACACAACGGGCTTTGTCCGTCGGATGTGCACCGGGGTCGAGCGGAACTCCCTGATGTGCGCTACACATACTTTGACGCGACCTTCGTGCCAACGGTTCCGGCCCGACCGAAGAATATTTTCAGAACCGACCGATCCGGTCACGGTGTGAATTCGACCGACTGCCACATCCGCAGGCAGTCCGCTTCGAGACTGCCCCACTCACCGACCAGATACTGGCAGCCGATACTCACTTGCCGTCCGTTGTCGACGTACACGTGCCAACGCACCTCGGAGAAATCGTCCGGAAACTCGACGTACACCACTGCCTGTTTTCCTGCGGCATCGTCGAGCACAGAAAACTCTGCGAACCGCAATGGGTCCTCGAACGTCGAAAACTGCTGACGCAAAACGGCTTCGACGGAATCGAATCCCACACCTTCCGCAAGACGTTTCTCGATGACCACGATCTTGCGATCCGCGCCGGAACCGGGTACCAAATCGGTACGCCCGCTCGAGGTCCCTCGCGACAGAAGCTTCCAATCGGAAGGTACCTCTGCCGCAACGCTTCCCACGTCCACACGCGTGAGTTCCGGCGTGGCACCGGACTCGATCGACGAGATCGAAGTCTTCGGCGCAGGCGTTTCCTGATCCTTCGACGCCTCCACGATCTCTACTTCGTCTTCCGCCGTGGCTGCGACCGACCCCGTCAACCGAGAATCGTTTCGATCGCGAGTGGACACCACCACCGTTCCTGCGACCGCACCGGCGACGGCGACCACCGCAAGCGTCGCCGCGAACCATCGACGGCCTCCGCGCCGCCCGCCGACGCGACGCGGCGAAGAGGCATTCGAGTCCAAGGAAGGAATCGACTTCGCGCCATCCGTATCGCCTACCCACCCGGCGCCAAAAGCCGAATTGTCGACGATTCGTCCCGAACTGTCCCGCGCGGTTGTCTGGCGAACGAGCGTCTGAGGATCCACCAGAGACGCAGCCACCCGGCTCTCGTCCAGAATTCGGATGCTCGCGTGGCCGTGAACATTCGTCGACCCCCGTTCGAGCGAAGCCGCAACAGCATGAGAGCTCGGCCCGACCAACACCACAGCGTCCCGAACCGATAGATCCCCGATTGCGGAAAACAACCCCGCAACGTCTGCGATCTCCGAACTTTGTGTTCCGTCGATTCGGAGTTCACCGTCGACCTCAGCGACAACAGAAGCGACCACCGTTCCGCCTCGCAGTTCGAGGACGACACACCGCGATCGCCAAGCCGTATGAGCCGACCTCGCCGCCGCGATCGACGTCGGAACGAGTACGACGTCGTGCGCCACTCGACGTGCGGCATCGAGCAATCGCCGCCTGCGTGGGGCACCCCAATCCGAGGGATGACTGAGATGAAGAATGTCTGCGTCGACGATTCCGCACCCGTCCATCGCACTGGAGATCAGCCTGGCCACCTCCAAGACAGTCGGGACAACCCGACCATCCACGTCGACATAATCGTCGTCGATGTAATCGATCGCATTCTCGCCGGCCGCACCGGGGCCCGACGCCGGTTCGCGTCGGAGGTCTGCACTGCAACAGAATTCGCGTTGACCCGACACGACCCAGATATTCGATGCACCCCAATGTAACGAGACCGACACTGCGGACGGAGCGGTCACAGCGGTGGTATCCACGGAACTTGGACAAGTTGGGTTTGCGAGCGGGAAACGTAGACCCCACGGCCTTCCGGCATCGCCGACGCGCGGACAGTGCCGACGAGATTTCCCTCGTCACGGCTTCCGCTCATGATCAATCCGGCCGGCGCCATGTCGCGAATTCTCGCAATGACCGGCTCGTACAGTGCTCTGGCCGCACCACCGGAACGGCGGGCAATAACCAGGTGCAAACCGATGTCCTTGGAGTGCGGAATGTATTCGAGCAACGGCGCCACCGGATTTCCACTCGGTGTGGCCACAAGGTCGTAGTCGTCGATCAGTACGTAAATCTCCGGCCCACTCCACCACGACCGTTCCCGCAATTGCTGCTGCGTTGTTTCGGCGTTCGGCATTCTGGCAGCGACGATCCGAGCCAAGTCGACCATCAACTCACCGAAGGTCGTCGACGACGCCGAGTACCCGCCGAGGTGATTCCCTTCGACCACGCCCAGCAGGGAATGCCGATAGTCACCGATGATCAGCTTGGCCTGGGCCGGTGTGTTCGACGCGATGATCCCTTCGGCTATTCCACGCAAGAGAGATGTCTTCCCACACGCGGTGTCGCCGAATATCAACAGGTGCGGGTGTTCCCGGAAGTCCATGTACACCGGGGCGAGGTCGGTCTCACCGAGCCCGATCGGCACGGTGAGGCACCGACCGTCGGCCGCACTCGGTGAGGGCCACCGGGTCCCGACAGCTTCGAGAAGTTCTGCCCGCGAGTAGGAACCCGGGAGCATCCGCACGGTGGGTGCCGGACGCGAATTCGACATGGCTGCAATACGTTCGACCGTCGCCACCACAGCCGTACTCGAGTTCTCACTACCCGGTAGGCCGTCGATTCGAGGTAGTCCGGTGAGAAAGTGGAGTCCGTCGCGAGTGATGCCACGACCCGGTCGACCTTCCGGCACCAGGCCGGCTTTCCGGCGACCCGCATCCGAATCTCCCGGATCACCCAAACGAAGTTCGATGCGAGTACCCAGTTGATCCTTGAGTGCCGGCCGGATCTCGGCCCACCTCGACGTCGTGACGATCACGTGTACACCGAAGGACAAACCTTGACCGGCGAGCATGTTGATCTGGGGCTCGAGTGATTCGAAATCCGAACGAACGCTTGGCCAACCGTCGACGACGAGGAAGACGTCACCGTACGGGTCCTCTCGGAGTCCCGCAGCCTCACCTTCCCCGGCGGGATCAACTGTTCGCAATCTACGGAAATCGGCCATCGATTCGATGCCGAGGTCACGAAACAGTCGCTCCCGTTTGGCGACCACACCGAGTACCTCGGCAACTGTGCGCCGGACGCGGTCGGAATCCAAGCGGTTTGCCACCGATCCGACGTGCGGCAGATCTTTCAATCCGAGGAGCGTTCCACCGCCGAAGTCGAGGCAGTAGAACTGAATCTGTTCCGGCGTGTGCGTCATGCTCAGAGACAAGATCAACGTGCGCAACGCCGTCGACTTTCCCGACTGCGGGCCGCCGACAATCGCGAGGTTGCCAGTCGATCCGTTGAGATCGGCGACGAGTAGATCGCGGCGCTGATCGAACGGCCTGTCGACTATGCCGAAGGGTGCGCTCAGATTTCCGCGAGGTTGATCACCGGTCGCCCACCGCGGCAACAACTGGTCAAGCGTCGGAGATGACTCGAGCGGCGGGAGCCACACTTCATGCGCACGTGGACCGTGACCGCGCATGCGGTCTACGAGGACTCCCATGAGAGTACGTGCATCGTCACCGATTTCACCCATGTCGACGACGTCGGGCTCGACGGGAACGACAACGGCCTCTGGTCCGATCACGGGCTTCGCGGTAAACGGCAGCGGCGCCAGTTCGACGGGGGAATCGATCGAGAATCGAGTGGGCACGATCCGCTCGCCCTCGTACGGGCCTGACACGTACGCACCTTGGAAGCGAACGATCTCAGCAGAATCGGACTTCAGGTATCCCGCACCGGGTGTACCCGGAAGGTGATAAGCATCGGGAACGCCGAGGACGGAACGAGACTCGTTCGCCGAGAACGTTTTCAACCCGACGCGATACGAAAGATGGCTGTCGAGACCCCGAAGCTTTCCTTCGTCGAGTCGCTGACTGGCCAGCAGCAGGTGAATGTGAAGTGACCTGCCCAATCGCCCGATGGCCACGAACAATTCGGCAAATTCCGGCTGCTGACTGAGCAGTTCGGAAAACTCGTCGACAACCACGAAGAGTGCCGGTAACGGATCGAGTGCAGCGCCAGCCAGCCTCGCCTTCTCGTAATCGGACACGTTTGCGAAGTTTCCTGCCGCACGCAACAGTTCTTGTCGACGATTCATTTCGCCGGCGAGCGCGTCCTTCATACGATCGACCATCGCCAATTCCTCGGCAAGGTTGGTGATGATCGCAGCAACGTGCGGCGCCTCCTCGAGGCCGAGAAAGGTTGCACCACCTTTGAAGTCGATCAGGACGAGGTTCAGTGCGTCGGGAGAGTGGGTCGCGATCAGGCCGAGCACCAAGGTTCGCAGGAACTCCGACTTGCCAGAACCGGTGGCTCCGATACACAGCCCGTGCGGACCCATACCGTTCTCGGCCGACTCCTTCAGATCCAGTTCGACGGGGTTTCCGTCTTGTCCGACACCGATCGGCACGCGGAGTCGGTCGCGCCCCTGACGTGGAAGCCAGCCATGCTCAGGATTGAACCTCGCAACGTTTCCTATCCCCAACATCTGGCTCCACGTCCGAAGGGATCGGTCGTCGTCAGCTGCGTCGACGGCATTCTGCGATGCCGCACGGAACGGTGCGATGCGACGCCCGAACGCCTGCGCCAGGCTCGTCGTCGCAGCGTCGGGCCTCGCAAAGTTCTCAACTCCTGCGCTGCTCACCGCGCCGATCTGATCGCTACCGACGACCAGTCGCAACCCACGCGTCGCCACCAGCCGCGGGCAGAACCCGCAGAGGTCGAGGACGGTCACCGAGTCGAGCCCGGATTCGGACAACAGGCCGGTGTCACCTTCGAGTAAGCCACCGTCCACGACCAACACGAGATGCGGAACGCCCACACTGGCTGGAGTGTTGCGAGCGAATCGAGCACGCATCGAAAGCGGTTCCCCGAGGGAACTTTCGAATTCGAGATACGAACCGAACACCATGCGTGCAGTGCCGGTGCCGTCCTGAGACTGCGGGTGTTGCACGTGTGGGAGCCACTTGACCCACTCCCACTCGGATTCGGTATCGGGACCGCACACCACCGCAACTTGGAGCGTGTCCGGACCGTGGAATGTGCACAGCTGCATCAACATCGAGCGGACAAGCGCACGAGCGGAATCTCTCTGCCCCTCGATGGACATCGCAGCAAATCCGCGAAGCGAGACGGCGGTCGGCAGGTCCTGCACAACCGAATGTGCACGGACGAATCGCCGAAGTGAGACAGCAGCGACGGGTTCGAGATCCTCGACCGGCCCGGTCTCCGGAGACACGAGTCTGGTGGCCAATCGCTGTGTACCCAGACCTACCCGAACGTGGCAGTAGTCCGAGTCGGTGATCTGACGCTCCCACATCCGCACAGTCCCGGCCAGTGTCCAAAGCAGCGACGGCTCGGGATTGCTCCACTCGAGAGCAGCACGCTGCGCACCAGACGTCGCAGCAACATCACTACGCATCTGATCCAGGTACCGGAGGTAGTCCTTGCGGTCCTCGTTCGCTTCGGACGCTCTTGCTCCACCGCTACGACCGCCCCCGGCGAGCATTCCGAGCATCGACACCATCATCATGACCGGAAACAGCAGGGACATCGGATTGCGCGCCATGCCGGAAGAGAACATCAGCGCCACCATGCCGATCATGGCAACCACCATGATCACCGGAAGTAGTTTGGTCAGTAGATTTCCCGGCGTGACGCGAGGTATCTCCGGTGGGGGCTGAAGCGTCACCTCGCCGCCCGGTGTGCGCGGCGATTCAAGGCGTGCTCGACGCGCAAATCTGACAGTGCTCAATTCACCCACCCCCATCGGTGCTGCAGCTGTTGCCGCCAGGCGCCTCGTCCGACTACCGCCGGCCCCCCAAGGCGTACTCGCGCAATTGCAAGAGAGTAGATCACAACACCGACACTCGGGTCGGTGCCACCTGTTGTCGGCGCTGTCTTCGATACAGGCGCGCAGTTCATGTCGTATTGTTCGGGTGAACTGGGGTGACGCGAAGGGGGAATCGCGTCATGGGAGGGGACAGATCTTGACCAGCACCACTACAACCAGCGCTGCGAACACCGGAAACGGACGAGGCGCGAGTCATTCTGCCGAACTGTGCAGGTTGACGGTACTTTCAGCCCATTCGCAGGTGGATCTTGCGGTGCCGCTTCGTGTTCCACTCACCGTGGTCATTACGGGCATTGTGGACACAATTGTCAACCACAGCAATTTCAACGAGTTCGACCACACCACCGAACAATTCGAGCCCGTCGACTGGACTCTGTCGAAAGTCGGCAGGTCACCGCTGGCACCGACGCTGTCGCTGCACGAGCACGGAATCCGCGATGGAGAATTGCTCGTACTCGAGGCCTCGGACACCGCTGCCCCGCCCCCACTCTTCGACGACATCATGTACACCGTCGCGGCCACGGATGCGGACGTCTACCGACGCTGGACTCCGGTCACCGCGCGCATTGTCGGCTCGACCGCCGCCCTCGTCGCTGCGCTCGTCGCGGCCCTCGCCCTGGTCCTCGGCGACACGGGACTGATCGGCGCCGTCTGCGGCGGAGTGACGTCTTTGGTGCTCACAGTCGCCGCCGCCGTGGCGGCGCGGGTGTACGGAGACTCTGCAAGTTCCGTCACGCTCGGATGCGCTTCGGTGCCACTGGCGTTCATCTCCGGCGCACTCTGCGTGCCCGGCACTGTTCTTTCGGCTCATCTGCTTCTCGGTTCGGCATTTGCCGCTGCGGTAACTCTGATCTGCTTCCGCTTGTGCGGCGCCGGATTAGCTGTCTTCACCGCACTTCTCGTCGTCCTTCTCGCGGCGGTGGGCACCTTTGCCGTCACTACCACGCTTCCCGGGGCGCGCACCGCGACCGTCAGCGGCGCGGTGATTGCCGCCGCATTTATCGTTCTCACGTTCACCGCTCGACTGTCGATGTTGTTCGCGCGACTACCGCTTCCCCCTGTTCCGACGCCGAGTAATCCCCTCGACGACGACCGCGACGAACTGCCCGAACCCGAACTACCCGGGCTGACCGAGTTGGCCGAAAGGGCAGGGCGGGCGCGTAACTATCTGACCGGGCTGATCGTGGCCACGTCAGTGGTCGCGCTCGTCGCTGCCGTCGCACTCGCGTGGTCCTGGCCTGGTCAGGGGATCGTCTGGCCGAATCTTGCTCTCGCATTCGCGACGGCCGTCGTGCTGATGTTTCGCGGGCGCACCTACGCGGGCGCACAGCAGGCTGTGCCACTCATCGCGGCAGGCATCTCGGTGATTCTCGTTCTCCTGGGCGACATGGCATGGACCCATCGCGACCATGCATTGGTCATCTTCGCCATCACGATGACCGTTCTCCTCCTGGCACTGATTCTGGGAATCCTCGCCCCCCAGAACACATTCAGCCCCGTTATGCGACGCGCTGCCGAGCTGTTGGACCTCGCTGCGATTGCAGCAATCGTTCCGCTGATCTGCTGGGTCAGTGGCCTCTTCGCGCTCATGCGTAGCCTCTGAGCGATCGGTGATCGATGGTGATTCGACGTGCAACAAACATCTGCGCCAGTCTCGTGATCGTCGCCTTCAGCGTTCTCGCCGGGGCAGGTGGCGCATCGAGCGCGGTTCCCTCCCCCATCGATCCTGCAATGCTGCCGGAGGACGGTCCGCCCGCACCTCCACAACCCACCGAACAACGAACCCTGTGCGTCCCAGCCGTGGCAGGTGGTGACGATGCGGACATTCCACGTTCTCAACGAGATCTGGGATTCGATTCTGTGTGGCCGATCACCAGAGGGGCCGGACAGCGAATTGCCGTCATCGACACCGGTGTCAGCAGACATCCCCGGCTGCCATCGCTCGACGGCGGCGGTGATTACGTCGGTACCTCCGACGGCACCGACGATTGTGACGCACATGGAACAGTCGTGGCCGGTCTCATCGCCGCCCAGCAAGTCGAGGGTTCCGGATTCTCCGGAGCTGCGCCTGACGCACAGATAATTTCGATCAGGCAGTCCAGTGCCGCCTTCTCGGTGGCCGGCCAACGCGAAGACCCTGCTGCAGCCGAGAACTCATCCGGGTACGGAAACGTCGACACCATGGCATCGGCCGTCCGTCACGCTGCGGACATGGGTGCAAGCGTCATCAACATCTCCGAAGTCGCCTGCAAGCCTGCCGGGGACGGGATCAACGACCAACGACTCGGCGCTGCAATCGAATACGCCACGATCGCGAAGAACGTCGTAGTCGTCGCAGCTGCAGGTAACGTCGGATCCGGAGGTTGCAAGAACCAGAATCCGCCGCCGGATCCCGTCGACCCCTTAGCCGATCCATGGAACTCGGTTGCGACGATTGCCAGTCCGGCTTGGTACGACGACTATGTCCTCACGGTCGGGTCGGTAGACCCCAATGGCGCCGCCAGTTCCTTCAGCCTCGGCGGTCCGTGGGTCGACGTGGCGGCGCCCGGCACCGGAATCACCTCACTTCACCCGACGTCGCCCGGTCTGACCAACGGGGTGTACGGCTCCGACGGCGCCGTACAGTCGTTCAACGGGACCAGTTTCGCTGCGCCCTTTGTCGCGGCAACCGCCGCACTGGTCCGGTCGGTTCACCCGGAACTGACTGCGCCTCAGGTCATGCAACGTATCGAAGCCACCGCCCACGCTCCGGCGCAGGGTTGGAATCCCTACGTCGGTCACGGCGTCATCGATCCACTTGCGGCAGTGACGGGCGAATTGGCCCCAGGAGAACGCGTCAAGGTCAACCATCAGTCGGTGTCGATCGATCCCCTACCCACGCCGCCGACCCCCGACAACCGATCTCGCGACACGGCACTCGTCGGAGCCGGAACGGTCGGCACCCTCGCCCTACTGACGCTGTTGGCATCGATGCCTCTTCGTCGAGTAATTCGTCGGCATCTTCCCGAACGCCAGAACATCGATCCCTGAACCGTCAGCAGTGTTCAGTTCACCGGAGCGGCCGGCGCTGTATCGGGGGCGATTCCGTCGTGAGCTATCAGTGCATTGCTCTTCTCGAGCGCGGGACCTGATGCAAGCAGGTCGAGAATCTGCCAAGGCGCGCGATCAGGCGTTCGCGTCAATCCGAGCGCGCGAGCGGAGGTTTCGTCCGGTACGCCGTACTTCACACCGGTATCGGCTACGTAGAACACTCCGTCGTGCCTGGTGCTGTTCGTCTCGATTCCGGTCGCTTGAACAAATCCGCCGAATCCCTGTTCGACATGGACGTTGTCGAGATTGTCACCCGATCCGTCCGCCTGCGCCAAGGACACCAACTTGCCACCCTCCGGGATCGGAACCTGCAATCCAGCGACAAGTTTCAGCGTTGCAGAACTACTTTCGCCGCCCTCGACTGCAGGTGCGGGAGCCCATTCCAGACAGCCGACAGGTGCGCCGTGATCATCGACGATCTCCGGAACCACCCGCGGCAACAAGTCGACGGCCAGCTCACTCACCGAGGGAATACGACTGATGGCATCAGGGGTGACGCTCGCGATCCCGGTGGCGCCCTGCGAATCCGAAAAGTAGATCAGTTGGGCGAGCGCCGCACCGATCTTCTGGATCCCGTTCTCGAGTACCACGTAGTACTGCGGGTCCGCACCCACCGAAACCTGGACGACGGAGCCGACAGTCTTGTTCTGCAGAGGAAACCGGGGCGCCGATCCCAGTTGGCGGATTCGCGGAGCCTCGATGCGCGGAACTTCGGGAATCGAATTGAGGAATCCGATACTGATCGGCCGCGCCTGTGCTCCTTCCAGGCCCAAAGCCCGCATGATCGCCGGATCGTCCACATCGATTTCCGCTCGCTTCCCGTCGTACACGAGAAAGTGATCGGAACCCGACTTCACCAGGAATGCACGGTCATTCGTCAGATATGTCGTGTTTTCGCCGACATTGGACGAGCCGACCAGGACCGAAGTCGTCAACGATTTTCTCCCGTCGGATCCGACGGAATCGCACACCGTCCACGCGGCGTTGGTAGGGTCGGCCGATTCCGGCAGCGCGGACGGTGCGCCGGGAATGCCGACGAGCGCGCCCCGGGGTTTCGCCTCGACCTCGGATGCCTTGACTATTGCCGGTTTTCCTGGCGAACCCAGAATCAGTCGTGCGGAGGCCAAGTTCAGCACAGGGCGAAACGTACCCTCCATGGCGACGAACATCGCGCCCGATTCCTTTGCAACGACGATCTCTGCATCGCCGATTCTGTCCTGTGGCCGAAACAGAGCGAGTACAGCGCAACCCGCCAATCCCAGTGCAGCGAGGACTATTCCGACGGTGAACGCGCGCGACTGTGATCGCATCGGATCGTGAAGCATCCGCACGTCTCGTCTGACCAGCGCATGTTCCATCCGCCTGACCAAGAATCGGTACCCGTTGACCTGCCAGCGCGTGGTAGGTGTCGCAGCCATCATTCCCCCCGTGCCTTACATCCCCTTGCGAAGACACAGTACAGTTCCGCTGGGGCGGAAATTTTCGGGTAGTTCGCAGGTCAGGTATCGGGGAGGAACCGTGGACCGATCGCGGTTGAAGCATTGGCCGTCGTCACACAGGATTTCGACGCGCGAGTTCGTGCCGGCACAGATTTTCGGAATCGGTGCGGGCGGAATCGCGATGGCCAGTGGGCTCGATTGGTTCTGGGCGCTGGCAATCGGTTGTGTGGTTGCCGGATCAATGCTGCTTCATGTGGGCGGTTGGTCGGTAATGTCCTGGATTGTCAGGTACTTTCGCTATCTGCACCGCAAGGACGTCGACCGCAGCACGATCGTCAGTTTTCACACTCCCTCCGAGCAGTCCATCGGGCTCCGAGTGGACGGATCTTCGCTCGTCGCTGTCGTCGAGATCGCTCCCCCACGCGACTACCTGACCAGGATCGGCCGTCATTCGTTCGACGCTTCCCACCTTCTGCCCACGGCAGCCCTCGCCAATTGTCTCTATCAGCACGACATCTCACTCACCGGCATCGACATCGTCAGTCACGGATACCGCGCCGCGTCGGGAACGCCTGCCACCGAAGTCTACGAACGTCTCATCGGACCACTACCAGCCACCGCCACCAGAAGTGTTTGGCTTGCACTACGTTTCGACGCGCTGGAGGGTGGTGCAGCAGTCGAACGCCGGGGCGGGGGCGAACAGGGCGCCGGCCGCGCGATAGCTGTTGCCGCCAATCGTGTCATCCGGGTGCTCGATTCAGCGGGGTGCAAGGCGCGGATCCTGACCGCACCGGAGATCGCGTCGTCCACTGCCCAGGTGAAAAGAGGAGTGGCCGGCCACGAGGTCACCGAAACGTGGCGAAGTACCCCCTTGCCTGGCGTGTCCAACGTCGGATTTGGGATCGAACCCCGTTTCATCACCACTGCGACCCTGACCCGAGTGTGGGCAGTGGCAACGGTCGGGACGTCCGTGACAATTCGGTTACGACCCACCGGACAACGCGGAGAGGCGAAGGTCAGTGCGACATGTCGCTTCACCACGCGCAATCCACCTGAGAACGCACCGCTGGCCGGTTTGGTCTCGCTACGTGGGCGCCAGCGCGACGGATTGCTGACCAACTTGCCAACCGCATTGGCCGCGCTGGACGGCATCACGCCGGGCGTTCGCATGGACGGGGGCACACTCGACTCACTCGCTCTACCCCTTGCCGGGTGCGGCCAACTCATCGGCTCGGACCGAAACGGGCACGGTGTCGCGGCCAGAATTTCGGGGCCGGGCGTCAACACCGTTCTTGTCGCCGGCGAACTCTATCTGGCTCAGCAGTTGATCTTTCGAGCCATCGCGACCGGCGCACTGGTACTCGTCCACACCGATCGACCGCAAGCGTGGACCGCGCTCACCGACTCGATGGGAGTGCCTGACCGACTCCGCGTGTCCGGGCAGGGCGGTGGGCCTGAGGGCGCCTTCAACACTGTCGTGTTCGACGGCGTCGAGGGGTTATCTCCGCGTGCCGGCGTGACCGCAATCTATGTGTACGGACATCCACGCCAATGGCCTCGGGTCGACCCTGAAATCTCGATAGTCCAGCCATTCGCACTCGGTGACAAGATCACGGTCGAAACCGGCCGTACACGCGTCGACCTGACTCTCGTGACCATCGCTTCCGAGACATCGTTCATCGGCCGTCCACGAGCCGGCGACGCTCACCAGATGGCGTGATCGCGTATGTCCAAGATCAGCCGGGATAGGGATCACTTGCACGTTGCATCCGCAATCCGCTTCCCCACCAATCCAATTCACGAATCATCTTCTCGCTTGCATCGATCGCAATCGAATCCACGCCGTACGGCTCGTGTCCGAATTGCTTACGCACCCGGTGAATGGTCACGCTTTGACGCACCGAGACCATGTGCAACTCCGCCACCACTTGCCTCAGTTGCTCGACGGCCCGAACACCACCTGAAATCCCGCCGTAGGACACGAATCCGATCGGCTTGGCACGCCACTCGTGTTTCACCGAATCGAATGCGGTCTTGAGAGCAGCCGGATACCCGTGGTTGTATTCGGAGGTCACGGCGACAACAGCGTCGGCGCGCCCGATTCGCCGGCGGAAAACCTCCGTGGCAGGTGAATCCGAGAAATCCTGGGGCAACGACAGCTCTCTGAGGTCGATCACCGATACGTTCCACGACGGGTTCGCGGTTGCGCGCTCGACAAACCAGTCCGCCACTGCTCGTCCCATTCGCCCCTCGCGGACCGAACCTACGATGACTTCGACGTTCAAAGGTGCCATGAACGTCGATGCTAGCGACTGATCACGCAGTGATCCCGTCCGTGATGAGTGCTGCCAGTTCCCGATAAGCGCTGGCATCGTCCAGACCAGTTGCCCGGTAGACCGCGCGTTGCTGGATCCGAACCATCGTCGCCGCAGCGGCATCGGCGACAAATGATGCGTGTACCTGCCGGAATGCGCCCGAATCGACCCCCTCGACGATGAGCGATCGCACACGATCAGCAGCGATCGACGTGTTCTTCTCGTAGACCTGGCTCGCCGACACCGATTCGGCCAGGTCTTCCATGAACTGACTGGACGCCGCGGACAGCCGATCACCCACTGCTTCGAGATACACCGCGACTCGACGAGTCGGGGCCGTTTCGGCGGCGACTGCACTCTCCACTGCATCGGTCGCCGCCCGGAAGAAGTGCACTGTCACCGCCCGCACCAGATCCTCTTTGCCGGCCGCCACGGTGTACAAGGTGCTCTTGGAGCAGTGCAGACGAGCTGAGATCTCGTCGAGCGTGAGGTGGGCGAAACCCTCGCTCAAGAACAGTTCGACCAATTGATCGAACAACTCTGCCCTGCGCGCAGTCGTCTTGTGAACCAGCCTTGCCATACCTACAACAGTACTGCAGTATCGTTCTCAGTACTATTACCTAGCTAGGAGCCGACCGTGCCCGTCGAACGCCTGATGCCCAGCCAAGAAGCTCGCGATCTCATCGAACTGACGCGTGATGTCGCGGACAAGGTACTCGCGCCCAAGGTCAACGAATACGAGAAGGCCGAGAAGTATCCAGACGGAGTGTTCCCCGCACTCGGACAGGCGGGTCTGCTGAGCCTTCCGTATCCCGAGGAGTTCGGCGGCGGCGATCAGCCGTACGAGGTGTACCTCCAAGTGCTCGAAGAGATCGCCTCACGCTGGGCAGCGGTTGCAGTGGCGGTGAGCGTGCACAGCCTGTCGTGCTTCCCGCTGTTCACCTTCGGCACCGACGAACAGAAGAACCGCTGGCTACCGGACATGCTGGGCGGCAACACCATCGGCGCGTACAGCCTTTCCGAAGCGCAGGCCGGATCCGACGCCGCCGCGTTGTCGTGCAAGGCGACGCCCACCGACGGTGGCTACCGCGTCAACGGTTCGAAAGCCTGGATCACCAACGGCGGCAAGGCGGACTTCTACAACCTCTTCGCACGCACCAGTGACGACGGTTCACGCGGCGTCTCCTGCCTCCTGGTGGACAAGGACACCGAAGGCCTCAGCTTCGGAAAACCCGAAGAGAAGATGGGGCTACGCGCGGTCCCCACTGCCTCCGCGAACTACGACGACGCCTTCATTCCTGAGGAGCGATTGATCGGTCAGCGCGGCCAGGGGCTGCCGATTGCCTTCAGCGCTCTCGACTCCGGCCGACTCGGAATCGCTGCCGTTGCCGTCGGAATCGCTCAAGGCGCGCTCGACGACGCGGTCGCTTACGCGAAGGAGCGCAAGGCATTCGGCAAGCGGATCATCGATCACCAGGGACTCGGTTTCGTGCTCGCGGACATGGCTGCCGCAGTCGACTCCGCGCGAGCCACCTACCTCGATGCAGCCCGCCGCCGCGACGCCGGAGTTCCGTATTCACGCAACGCGAGCGTCGCCAAGCTCGTGGCCACCGACGCGGCAATGAAGGTCACCACCGACGCCGTTCAGGTATTCGGCGGGTACGGATACACCCAGGACTTCCCCGTCGAGCGCTACATGCGCGAGGCCAAGATCACGCAGATCTTCGAGGGCACCAACCAGATTCAGCGATTGGTCATCGCGCGCCAACTGGCGGGATAGCCCCCCCGATACGAATGCCCTCCCACACAGAATGGGAGGGCATTTTGCATGGTGAAGTTCAGTCGCCGCAGCATCCACCCGAAGACGGAATCTCGCGGGTCTCACGGGTAATCGCGTTGCGGGCAGCCAGTTCCGAGTAGTCGGGGTAGTCCACGCGGACCAACGAAAGTCCGTGCGCCGGCGCAACGAGGATGGAACTGGACCGCGAAGTTTCGTCGAGCAAACCTGCCACCCAGTCGGCGGTGCGCCGTCCCTCACCGACGGAGAGGACTGCGCCGACAAGACTGCGAACCATCGACCAGCAGAACGCATCGGCATTCACGTACGCCGTGAACACCGTGCCCTCTTGGCTCCAGTCGAAACGCTGCAGCTCCCGCACCGTCGTGGCGCCTTCTCGACGCTTGCAGAATGCCGCGAAGTTGTGCAGACCCAGCAGCCGATTCGACGCTTCCTGCATCGCTCCGAGATCGAGTGGTTTGGGATACGAGACGGTGTCGCGTGCGCGTAGTGGCTCCACTCCGAACGCCGCGTTGGTCACCCGGTACTCGTAATAACGTCGCATCGCGGAGAAGCGCGCATCGAAGTCACCCGGAACCACCGATATCTGTTTGACCCGAACGTCCTTGGGCAGAAATCGTGCAAGTCTGCGCACGAGTCGCGACGGATCGTCCGGGAGCAACTCTCCCGGAACGTCGACGTGCGCTACCTGACCGGTGGCGTGGACACCGGCGTCGGTTCGACCGGCAACGGTCAACTGAACCGGGCGTCGAAGCACCGTTCCCAACTTGTCTTCGATCTCACCGCACACGGTGCGCAGATCGGTCTGGCGGGCCCAACCCGAGAAGTCGGTGCCGTCGTAGGAGATGTCGAGCCGCAATCGAACGAGCCCGCCGTCCCCGATGGGGGCGGCGGGCTCGTTCGATTCAGCATGTGCCGAAACCAAGGGAGACTAGTCCTTCTTGGCCTCTTCGGCCTCGGGAGCGTCGGCCGCAGTTGCGGTCTCGTTCTCGATGGCCTCGACGACTGCGTCAGCGTTCTCGACCTCAGCCTCGGTCGCGTCGGCCTCTACGGCCTCGACGACGTTCTCTGCGGCGGGAGCTTCCTGCGAGGACTTGACGCGACGAGCGCGGTCAGCCTCGGAGGTGACGGTCTTTTCCTTGACGAGCTCGATGATTGCCATCGGAGCGTTATCACCCTTGCGGGGGATCGTCTTGATGATGCGGGTGTATCCACCGTTACGGTCCGCGTAGAACGGGCCGATCTCGGCGAACAGGGTGTGAACGACATCCTTGTTGCGGATGACCTTCAGCACCTCACGACGGTGAGCCAGCGTGCCGGCCTTTGCGTGCGTGACGAGCTTCTCGGCGTAGGGGCGCAGTGCCTTGGCCTTGGACTCGGTGGTGGTGATGCGACCGTGCTCGAAGAGCGCGGTAGCCAGATTGGCGAAAATCGCCTTCTGGTGGGAAGCCGACCCGCCGAAGCGGGCACCCTTCTTGGGCTTGGGCATGATGATCTCCTAGTAAAGGACCTGAGCTGCTACAGCTGTTCGGTCTCGGCGTAGTCCTCGGTACCTTCGGCATCGCCGAAGGAACCGGCATCAGTGTCACTCCACGTTCCGGTGGCGGCGTCGTAGCCGGCAACGGTGGTGGGATCGAAGGATGCGGGGCTGTCCTTGAGGGACAGGCCGAGCGAATGCAGCTTGACCTTGACCTCGTCGATGGACTTCTGTCCGAAGTTGCGGATGTCGAGCAGATCGGACTCGGTACGGCCGACAAGCTCACCGACGGTGTGAACACCTTCGCGCTTGAGGCAGTTGTAGGAGCGGACCGTGAGGTCCAGATCCTCGATGGGGAGTCCGAAGGAAGCGATGTGATCGGCCTCGGCAGGCGAGGGTCCGATCTCGATTCCTTCTGCTTCGACGTTCAGCTCACGGGCCAGGCCGAAGAGCTCAACCAGGGTCTTGCCCGCCGAAGCGAGCGCGTCCCGTGCGGTGATGGAGTTCTTCGTTTCCACGTCGAGAACGAGCCGATCGAAGTCGGTGCGCTGTTCGACGCGAGTGGCCTCCACCTTGTAGGTGACCTTGAGCACCGGCGAGTAGATCGAGTCGACCGGGATACGGCCGATCTCTGCGCCGGACGCCTTGTTCTGAACGGCGGGGACATAGCCGCGACCGCGCTCGACTACGAGCTCGATCTCCAGCTTTCCCTTGTCGTTCAGGGTGGCGATGTGCAGATCAGGGTTGTTCACGGTGACGCCTGCCGGGGGCACGATGTCGCCTGCAGTAACAGCGCCGGGGCCCTGCTTGCGGACGTACATGGTGACCGGCTCGTCCTCTTCGGAGTTCACGACGAGGCCCTTGAGGTTCAGGATGATGTCGGTGACATCTTCCTTCACGCCCGGGACGGTGGTGAACTCGTGGAGAACGCCGTCGATACGGATGCTGGTGACAGCAGCGCCGGGGATCGACGAGAGCAGCGTGCGGCGCAGCGAATTGCCGAGCGTGTACCCGAAACCTGGCTCCAGGGGCTCGATGACGAACTTCGAGCGGTTATCAGCGATGACCTCTTCGGTCAGCGTGGGTCGCTGAGAAATGAGCATTGGTATTTCCTCCTGTACGGACGTCCACTATTTGACGCCCACGATGGGAAAGGGCCTGCGGCCCTGTGAGTGGTTGAGGAGTCCGGAGACTCCTCAACCACTCACGGGGTGCGAAGCGCCTTACTTCGAGTAGTACTCGACGATGAGCTGTTCCTGCAGAGCAATGTCGATCTGCGCGCGCTCGGGAAGCTGGTGAACCAGGATCCGCAGACGCGAGCCGACAACCTGCAGCCACCCGGGAACCGGGCGATCGCCGACGGTCTCACGCGCAACCTGGAACGGAAGCGTGGAGAGCGACTTCTCCTTGACATCGATGATGTCGTACTGCGAGACGCGGTAGCTCGGGATGTCGACCTTCTTGTTGTTCACGAGAAGGTGACCGTGCGTGACCAGCTGACGTGCCTGACGGCGCGTGCGAGCGAGGCCTGCGCGGTACACGACGTTGTCGAGACGCGACTCGAGGATGCGAAGCAGGTTCTCGCCGGTCTTGCCGGGGCGGTTGTTCGCCTCCTTGTAGTACAGGCGGAACTGCTTCTCCATGACGCCGTAGGTGAAGCGAGCCTTCTGCTTCTCCTGCAGCTGGAGCAGGTACTCGCTCTCCTTGATACGCGCGCGGCCGTGCTGTCCGGGCGGGTACGGGCGACGCTCGAATGCCTGGTCGCCTCCAACGAGGTCGACGCGCAGACGACGCGACTTGCGGGTGATGGGTCCGGTATAACGTGCCATTTTCTTCTACCTATCCTTCCCGCTATACCCGACGCCGCTTGGGCGGACGGCAGCCGTTGTGCGGCTGGGGGGTTACATCGGAAATGGTGCCGACCTCGAGGCCAGCGGCCTGGAGGGAACGGATTGCGGTCTCGCGACCGGATCCCGGTCCCTTGACGAAGACGTCAACCTTCTTGACACCGTGCTCCTGCGCCTTACGGGCAGCGCTCTCAGCAGCAAGCTGAGCGGCGAAGGGAGTCGACTTACGCGAACCCTTGAAGCCGACGTGTCCCGAAGACGCCCAGGAAATGACATTTCCGGCGGGGTCCGTGATGGACACGATGGTGTTGTTGAAGGTGCTCTTGATGTGAGCGGCGCCGTGCGGGATGTTCTTCTTATCCCTGCGACGCGTCTTCTGGGTCTTCTTCGGACCGGTGCTACGTGACTTCGGGGGCATTACTTCGCCTTCTTCTTGCCGGCAATGGTGCGCTTCGGACCCTTACGGGTACGGGCGTTGGTCTTGGTGCGCTGACCACGCACGGGCAGACCACGACGGTGGCGCAGGCCCTGGTAGCAGCCGATCTCGATCTTGCGACGGATGTCGGCCTGAACCTCGCGGCGAAGGTCACCCTCGACCTTGAGCGACTCCTCGATGTACTCGCGGAGCTTTGCCAGGTCCTCGTCCGAGAGGTCCTTGCTCCGGAGATCCGGGCTGACGCCGGTGGCGTCAAGGATTTCCTTGGAGCGGGTACGGCCGATGCCGTAGATGTATGTCAGTGCGATCTCCATGCGCTTTTCGCGAGGAAGATCAACACCAGAGAGACGTGCCATGGTGGCATTTCCTTATCGGTGTGCGGAGGTCTGCTCCCAGCCCTTCCCCTGTGCCTCTTGCCGAGTACCGACGCCCGAAGGCGCAGATGATCTCATCAACTAACTCAGTGGGGCCCCGGCCTCCGTGCCGGGGGTGAACCATTGTCCGACCTTGGCGATCGGTGAACGATCGCGTGGGGTCTCGTCAACAATGGCTGGTACTGGGAGGTCTTCTTTGCTTGTTGCCAAGCAGATCTTCGAAAAGCTAGATCTAGCCCTGACGCTGCTTGTGACGCAGGTTCTCGCAGATCACCATGACTCGACCGTTACGGCGAATCACTTTGCACTTCTCGCAGATCTTCTTGACGCTCGGCTGAACCTTCACGTCTTCTGATCTCCTGTTTTGTCGCAGCCCGCCGCGATGAACCGCGGCAGACATACTTCTCCCTGACCCAGGTCAGGTCCGGGAAGTTCGTTACTTGTAGCGGTAAACGATGCGTCCGCGCGACAAATCGTAGGGCGAGAGCTCTACGACAACGCGATCTTCCGGGAGGATGCGAATGTAGTGCTGACGCATCTTTCCGCTGATGTGGGCGAGGACCTTGTGGCCATTCTCGAGCTCAATGCGGAACATCGCATTGGGCAGCGGCTCGACTACTCGTCCTTCGACCTCGATGGCCCCGTCTTTCTTAGCCATATCCTCCGCGATCCGTTTGGTTTGGCATGCTTCGTGCATCGGCTTCCGTTACATTGGCACGCAATGGAAAGATCGTCGGCAGTTCGAAAGCCCGATCCCGGAGCGATCCGGGCGTAGGCACACGAACTATCGACGCGCATAGCGCACCGCCTAGCCATGTTACGCGATGTAAACGACCAGGCCAAATGCGCCTCCGGTCAGGGTGACGACGCACACCGCTCCCCCATCGAAAAAGTCCCAGCCTCGAAATGAGGCTGGGACTTCTCGAACATGAATCATGCTCGCTGCCAACACTTGTCAGCGACTGTGTCGACTACTCCGGCCGGAGTGTCAGAATCCGCGGACCGTCTTCGGTCACTGCGACAGTGTGTTCCCAGTGCGCCGCACGGGACCCGTCGGTCGTCACAACGGTCCAGTCGTCGTCGAGAATCACCGTGTCGGTGGTGCCGAGCGTGAGCATCGGCTCAATCGCCAGGCACGATCCGACAACCAGTTCAGGACCCTTACCCGGGGCACCTTCATTGGCGAGGAACGGATCCATGTGCATTTCCCGGCCGATTCCGTGTCCGCCGTATCCGTCGACGATGCCGTAGGAACGACCGTGCAACTTCTCGGCGGCATGAGTGCCGACCTCGATCGCGTGCGAAACATCCGTCAGACGGTTGCCGGCGATCATTGCCGCGATCCCGGCTTCCATAGAAAGCCGAGTGGCTTCGCTGAGCTCCTGATCGGCGACGCTGATCTCACCGACACCGAACGTCCAAGCGGAGTCACCGTGCCATCCGTCGAGGATCGCGCCACAGTCGATGGAAACCAGGTCGCCTTCAGCCAGGATGTCCTGAGCTGAAGGGATTCCGTGAACGACGCGATCGTTGACCGAAGAGCAGATCGAGCCGGTGAAGCCGTGGTACCCGAGGAACGAGGGCACGGCGCCGGCGTCACGAATGACGGATTCAGCGACCGCGTTCAATTCCAAAGTGCTGACACCGGGCTTCGCCGCAGCGCGAACCGCCACCAGAGCCGAACCCACGATCGCGCCGGCAGCAGCCATCGCGTCGAGTTCGCCCGCGGAGCGGAACGGAACAACCTTGCGTTTGCGCCCGAAGACCATTACTTACCCAACGCTGCCAGTGCGCGAGCGTTGACCTCTTCGACCTCGCCGATCGCGTCGACGGAGACGATGCTGTCCTTGTAGTAATCGAACAGCGGTGACGTCTCGTCGCGGTAGACCCGGAGTCGGTTGCGAATGACGTCCTCGGTGTCGTCGGCACGACCGCGGGCGAGCATACGCTCGACCACGATGTCCTCGTCGACGACGAAGGAGAGGACACCGTCGAGCTTGGTGTCGAGATCCTTCAAGATTCCCTCGAGTGCCTGAGCCTGTTCGACCGAGCGCGGAAATCCGTCGAGAAGGAAACCGTTTGCTGCGTCCGGTTCTGCGACGCGAGCCTTCACCATGTCGTTGGTGATCGAGCTCGGTACGAGTTCGCCGGCGTCGATGTACTTCTTTGCTTCCACACCGAGAGCGGTGGCCTGACCGATGTTCGCGCGGAAGAGATCACCCGTGGAGATATGGGGAACGCCGAACTTCTCGGACAAGATAGCGGCCTGGGTGCCCTTGCCGGCACCGGGAGGACCAAGGAGGACAAGTCTCACTTGAGGAACCCTTCATAGTTACGCTGCATTAGCTGACTCTCGATCTGCTTCACGGTGTCCAGGCCGACGCTGACCATGATCAGCACCGCGGTGCCACCGAACGGCAGGTTCTGCGCGCCGCCGCCGTTCCCGATGTCGAGGAACAGGTTGGGCAGAACAGCAATGGTGCCGAGGTAAATCGCACCCGGAAGGGTGATGCGACTCAGCACGTAGTTGAGGTAGTCCGCGGTCGGCTGACCGGGTCGGATACCGGGGATGAAGCCGCCGAACTTCTTCATCTCGTCGGCGCGCTCTTCGGGATTGAAGGTGATGGCGACGTAGAAGTACGTGAAGAAGACGATCAGGCCGAAGTAGATCGCGATGTACACCGGGTTGGCCGGATTCACCAGGTAGGTGTTGATGAGGCGCTGCCACCAACTGGGGTCGACCGCTGTACTGGCCGAAGTCAGCTGTGCAATCAAGTTCGGGAGGTACAGCAGTGAAGACGCGAAGATCACCGGGATGACGCCGGCCTGGTTCACCTTCAGAGGCAGGTACGTCGAGGAACCGCCGTACATCTTGCGTCCGACCATCCGCTTCGCGTACTGCACCGGGATACGACGCTGACCCTGCTCGACGAAGACGACACCGGCGATGATCAGCAGCGCTGCGAGGCAGACGAAGGCGAAGACCAGCGGACCACGGCTGTCGAGGATTGCCTTGCCCTCGCTCGGGATACGCGATGCGATACCGGCGAAGATGAGGAGGGACATACCGTTGCCGACGCCACGTTCGGTGATGACCTCGCCGAACCACATGACCATGGCAGCACCGGCAGTCATGACCAGCACGATGATGACAAGACCGAAGATCGACTTGTCGGCGATGATGTCGTCACAGCCCTGGAGCAACTGTCCGCGTGCCGCAAGAGCGACGATGCCGGTCGACTGCAGGATTGCCAGAGCAATGGACAGGTAACGCGTGTACTGCGTCATCTTGGCCTGGCCGGACTGGCCTTCTTTCCGAAGTTCCTCGAACTTCGGAATCACCACGGTCAGCAGCTGCACGATGATGCTCGCCGTGATGTACGGCATGATGCCGATCGCAAAGATCGACATCTGCAGTAGAGCGCCGCCGGAGAACAGGTTGATCAGCGAGTAGATACCTGCTGAGTCACCGGAGTTGGCGATATCGATGCACTGACGCACACGGCCGTAGTCGACACCTGGGGACGGGATGAGAGCGCCGACCCGATACAGAGCCACCAAGCCGAGGGTGAAGAGGATCTTCCGCCTCAGGTCTGGGGTCCTGAGGGCCGAGACGAAGGCGGAAAGCAAAGATCCTCCTGGCACGACGGTAGGGAGACAGATCGTTTTGACCTGTCGAACTTTTGAACTCTAACAGTGAGCATTTGGGAACTAGGCGGGCAGACCACGAAAACCGGGTAAGCCGAAGATACATTTGCCACTCGGTGACCAGAATACTGGCCCGTCCGAGCATGCACGACCAGTCTGTGACAAGACCTCGTACCTGTGACACGACCTCGTAGACGCCGATGGCCGCACCGCAGCAAACGCTGCGCTGCGGCCATCGGACTAGCTACGCGTGATCACTCACAGCTCGGTGGCGGAACCACCGGCAGCAGCAATCTTTTCCTTGGCGGAACCGGTGAACTTGTCGACGGTCACCTGAACGGCAACTGTCAGTTCGCCGTCGCCCAGAACCTTGACGAGCTGGTTCTTGCGGACTGCGCCCTTGGCGACGAGATCCTCGACCGTGATTGCTCCACCTTCGGGGAACAGACGGGCGATGTCGCCGACATTGACGACCTGGTACTCGACGCGGAACGGGTTCGTGAAGCCCTTGAGCTTGGGCAGACGCATGTGAAGCGGCATCTGTCCACCCTCGAAGCCCACGCGCACGGTGTTACGTGCCTTGGTGCCCTTGGTACCGCGACCTGCGGTCTTACCACGCTTGCCGCCCTCACCGCGTCCAACACGAATCTTGTTGGACTTGGATCCCGGAGCGGGGCGCAGGTGGTGCAGTTTGATGGTCATGGTTAGACCTCCTCAACTGTTACGAGGTGGCGCACCACGTTGATCAGACCGCGGTTCTGTGCGTTGTCCTCACGAACAACGGTCTGACGGATGCCCTTGAGACCCAGCGTGCGCAGAGAATCCTTCTGGTTCTGCTTGGTCCCGATGATGCTCTTGATCTGAGTGACCTTGAGATCTGCCATTACTTCACACTCCCAGCAGCCTGTGCGCGAGCGCGAAGCATGCCGGCGGGTGCAACCTCTTCGAGGGTGAGGCCGCGGCGAGCCGCAACTTCCTCGGGACGCTGCAGACCCTTGAGCGCAGCAACGGTCGCATGCACGACGTTGATGGCGTTGTCGCTACCGAGCGACTTCGACAGGATGTCCGCGATACCAGCGCACTCCAGCACGGCGCGCACAGCGCCACCGGCGATAACACCGGTACCGGGGCTTGCCGGGCGAAGCATGACGATGCCGGCAGCAGCCTCACCCTGAACGGGGTGAGTGATGGTGTTGGCGATCATCGGGACGCGGAAGAAGCTCTTGCGAGCCTCCTCGACACCCTTCTGGATGGCCGCGGGAACTTCCTTGGCCTTTCCGTAGCCGACGCCGACCAGTCCGTTGCCGTCTCCGACGATCACCAGAGCGGTGAAGCTGAAGCGACGACCACCCTTGACGACCTTGGAAACGCGGTTGATCGTGACAACGCGCTCGATGAACTGTGACTTCTCCGCAGCGTTTCCGCCACGGCCACCGTCGCGACGGTCACGGCCGCCACCACGGTTGTCCCCACGAGCGTTGCTGTTGTCACCGCTGTTGGGGCCATTCTGTCCGGCGGGTCCGCTTCCGCCGTCACGCCTTTGACGTCCCGGCATCAGGCTGTCCTTCCGTTGAAAATGTTGGTCATCAGAACTTCAACCCGCCTTCGCGAGCCGCGTCTGCCAGGGCCGCGATGCGACCGTGGTAGCCGTGTCCGCCGTGGTCGAAGACAACTGCTTCCACGCCGGCAGCCTTGGCGCGCTCGGCGATCAGCTGACCGACCTTCGCGCTCGCAGCCTTCTTGTCGCCTTCTGCCACGCGCACGTCTGCTTCGATGGTCGACGCGGAGGCCAGGGTGTGGCCGGCCAGGTCGTCCACGAGCTGGACGTGGATGTGGCGCGAGGACCGGTTGACGACCAAGCGGGGACGCTCGGGCGTGCCGGAGACCTTCTTGCGGAGACGGAAGTGACGACGCGTCTTCGAGAGACGACGCTTGGTGGACGCATCCTTGCCCAGCGGAATCCGCTTGGCTTTCTGGTTTGCAGTCTGGCTCATATCACTTACCCGTCTTTCCGACCTTGCGGCGGATCTGCTCACCCTCGTAACGCACGCCCTTACCCTTGTACGGGTCCGGACGACGGAGACGACGGATGTTGGCCGAGATCTGCCCGACCTTCTGCTTGTCGATGCCGGACACCGAGAACCGGGTGGGCGACTCGACGACGAAGGTGATGCCTTCAGGAGCCTCGATCGGCACCGGGTGGCTGAAGCCGAGCGCGAACTCGAGGTCCTTGCCCTTCAGTGCCACACGGTAACCAACACCGTGGATCTCCATCTTCTTCGTGTAACCCTCGGTGACACCGGTGATGATGTTCGCAACCAGGGTCCGCGACAGACCGTGCAGCGCGCGGCTACGACGCTCGTCGTCGGGGCGCGTGACGCTCAGCGAGCCGTCCTCTGCCTTTTCGATTGCGATGGGCTCGGAGATGGTCAGCGCGAGGGTGCCCTTGGGACCCTTGACGGTGACATCCTGGCCGCTGATCGTGACGTCAACGCCCGCGGGGACGGTGACCGGAATCTTTCCAATACGCGACATTGTGGTGGCCTCCCTTACCAGACGTAGGCGAGGACTTCCCCGCCTACTCCTTGATTGGCCGCCTGGCGATCGGTGAGCAGACCGGACGACGTGGAGATGATGGCCACGCCGAGGCCTCCGAGGACCTTGGGCAGGTTGGTGGACTTCGCGTAAACCCGGAGACCGGGCTTGGAAACGCGACGCACGCCGGCGAGGCTACGCTCGCGGCTGGGACCGTACTTCAGATCGACGATGAGGGTCTTGCCGACCTCTGCGTCTTCGGTACGGAAATCGGAGATGTAGCCCTCGCGCTTGAGGATCTCGGCGATGTTCGCCTTGATCTTCGAGTGGGGAAGCTTCACCTCATCGTGGTACGCCGTGTTGGCGTTGCGCAGACGCGTCAAGAAGTCTGCGATGGGGTCAGTCATGGTCATAGGTCGACCTCGACACCTTTCTCGCTGTGGTTCCCATGCAACACCGGACGAATCCGATCGTGGGCCTCCAGCAATTCGGCTGGGCCGTCCGACTTGTGTCAGACGGCGTAAGTTACCGCACCGAGCTGAACGCATGCGTCAGCCACGGCAACCGCTCTAGTGTAGGGAACTTTGGCGCAGGTGTCCACCGGGATGCCATGTCACCTCCCCCACCGCCACCCGAAGGTCGCTGATCGGGACGGTATCGACGCACCCCGAAATCTGAACTGCTCGTTCGGCACAGAAGAACGACACCGACGAACGATGATCGCTTTCAACCAGAGTCGCAGCGGGACAGTTCTTTTCAGGATCGGCTCGACACGCATCTTGATGGAAACCACGAATGGGCGTGGGTTCCAAAGGAACCCACGCCCATTCACATGCGTGGTGTGACGAAGCCCGAGGGCCTCAGATCACCAAGAGCTCTTGCGAACTCCGGGAAGCTCGCCGGCGTGAGCCATCTCGCGAACGCAGATACGGCACAAGCCGAACTTGCGGAACACCGAGTGCGGGCGACCGCACCGCTGGCAGCGGGTGTAGGCGCGAACCGCGAACTTGGGCTTCTTGTTGGCCTTGTTGACCAATGCCTTCTTAGCCATGCGCTCAGTTCTCCTTGAACGGGAAGCCGAGGTGCTTGAGCAGTGCACGGCCTTCTTCGTTGTTGGTTGCGGTGGTCACGACGGTGATGTCCATGCCGCGGGGGCGATCGATCTTGTCCACGTCGATCTCGTGGAACATCGACTGCTCGTTGAGGCCGAACGTGTAGTTGCCGTTGCCGTCGAACTGGTTGCCCGAGAGACCACGGAAGTCGCGGATACGGGGCAGAGCGACAGACACGAGGCGGTCCAGGAACTCCCACATGCGGTCGCCACGGAGGGTGACGCGTGCGCCGATGGGCATACCTTCGCGGAGCTTGAACTGCGCGATGGACTTACGTGCCTTGCGGATCTCGGGCTTCTGGCCCGTGATCAGCGACAGGTCATGGACAGCGCCGTTGATCAGCTTGGCGTCACGGGCGGCGTCGCCGACGCCCATGTTGACGACAACCTTGACGACGCCGGGGATCTGCATGACGTTCGAGTAGTCGAACTCGCTGTTGAGCGCGTCCTTGATCTCAGCGCGGTAGCGTGCCTTGAGGCGCGGCTGGACCTTGTTTTCGGTGGAGGTCATGTCAGATGTCCTTCCCGTTCTTCCGGGAAATCCGAACGCGCTTGCCGGACTCTTCGTCGGTGCGGTAGCCCACGCGGGTGGGGTTTCCGTCCGAGTCGACGACTGCAACGTTGGAAACGTGGATCGGGGCTTCCTGCGTGACGATGCCGCCGGAGGATGCTCCGCGCTCGTTCGCGGAAACCGCGGTGTGCTTCTTGATTCGGTTCACGCCTTCGACGAGGACCTTGTCGGTCGCGGGGTAGGCCTGAATGACCTTGCCCTTCGCGCCCTTGTCCTTGCCGGCGATGACCAGAACGGTGTCACCCTTGTGCACCTTCATCACAGCACCTCCGGGGCAAGCGAAACGATCTTCATGAACTTCTTCTCGCGCAGCTCACGGCCGACGGGTCCGAAGATGCGGGTTCCACGGGGATCACTGTCAGCCTTGATGAGCACTGCAGCGTTCTCGTCGAACTTGATGTAGGAACCGTCCGGACGACGGCGCTCCTTGGTCGTGCGAACGATGACGGCCTTGACGACCTCACCCTTCTTGATGTTTCCACCGGGGATTGCGTCCTTGACGGTGGCGACGATGACGTCACCGATCCCGGCGTAGCGACGTGACGAACCGCCGAGAACGCGGATGCAAAGGATTTCCTTGGCACCCGTGTTATCAGCGACGCGAACTCGCGACTCCTGCTGAATCACTTGATCTCCCTAGACCTGGAATTTCGTGCGCAACGGATTACCGACCCGGTGCGCGCGGTCATTGTTGCCACCTGCGTCGTGTCTGAGCTGCAGTCCCACCGACTGACGTCGGGAGACGATCACTGCAAGCACCGTTCGAGCTGCGCACGTGAAGACACACCTCTGCCACAGGCAACCGTTCTATTGTAGGGAAGGGTTCACCGAATACCAAATCAGCCGTACTCGACGCAACTCGGACCCTTCGCCCGGAAAGCCTCGAAAGCCCGCGGAAAGCCGAATGGCCCACTCCCCCAAGGGGAAGCGGGCCATTCGGTGATACTCGATCAGCTCGAGGATTCGATCAGGCTTACTTGGCCTTTTCGAGGACCTCGACCAGACGCCAGTGCTTCGTCGCGGACAGCGGACGGGTTTCCATCAGCTGAACGCGGTCGCCGACGCCGGCAACGCCGTTCTCGTCGTGCGCCTTCACCTTGGTCGTACGGCGGATGATCTTGCCGTAGAGCTTGTGCTTGACGCGGTCTTCGAGCTCGACCACGATCGTCTTTTCCATCTTGTCGGACACGACGTATCCGACACGGACCTTACGGCTCGCGCGCTCTTCTGTGCTCACTGCTTTTTCCTCACTCATGCCGCGTCACCTGCATCCGGACCCACAGCGAGTCCGAGCTCACGCTCACGCAGGACGGTGTAGATGCGCGCGATCTCGTGACGAACGGTGCGCAGTCGTCGGTTGTTGTCCATCTGGCCGGTAGCCATCTGGAAACGAAGGTTGAAAAGCTCTTCCTTCGACTCACGGAGCCGGGTGACCAGCTCGTCTTCACTGAGCTCGCGGAGCTCTGCTGCTGGGGTTCCAGTAGCCATCAGAACTGCTCCTCTCTGGTCACGATCCGGCACTTGCACGGGAGCTTGTGCATCGCGCGGCGCAGGGCCTCGCGAGCAATCTCCTCGTTGGGGTATGTCATCTCGAACAGAACGCGTCCGGGCTTGACGTTGGCAATCCACCACTCGGGCGAACCCTTACCGGAACCCATTCGGGTTTCGGCCGGCTTCTTCGTGAGGGGGCGATCCGGGAAGATGTTGATCCAGATCTTGCCGCCACGCTTGATGTGCCGAGTCATGGCGATACGAGCGGACTCGATCTGCCGGTTGGTGATGTAGGCAGGCTCGAGAGCCTGGATGCCGTAGTCACCGAAGGTCACCTGGGTACCGCCCTTGGCGGCACCCGAACGGCTCGGGTGGTGCTGCTTGCGGTGCTTGACCCGCCGTGGGATCAACATGCGTCAGCCCTCCTGATTCTGTTCAGTTGCGGGAGCATCGGCGGTTGCGGTCGCTGCGCGGCCGGCCTCGGTGCTGGTCGCAGTGGTACCGGTGGCACCGGAACGACGCGGACGGCTCGGACGCTCACGACGCGGGCGATCCCCGGCCGGTGCGGCCGTGTTGGCGGCGAGCTCACGCTTGCCACCGACGATGTCGCCCTTGTAGATCCAGACCTTGACGCCGATGCGACCGAAGGTGGTCTTGGCCTCGTAGAGGCCGTAGTCGATGTCCGCACGAAGCGTGTGCAGCGGCACACGGCCTTCGCGGTAGAACTCCGACCGGGACATCTCGGCGCCGCCGAGACGACCGGAGCACTGAACGCGGATTCCCTTGACGTTGGGCTGACGCATGGCCGACTGGATGGCCTTGCGCATTGCACGACGGAAGGCAACGCGGTTCGAGAGCTGCTCGGCCACACCCTGTGCGACGAGCTGTGCTTCAGCTTCTGCGTTCTTGACCTCGAGGATGTTCAGCTGAACCTGCTTGCCGGTCAGCTTCTCGAGCTCGGAGCGGATGCGATCGGCTTCGGCGCCGCGGCGGCCGATGACGATGCCCGGACGTGCAGTGTGGATGTCCACGCGAACACGGTCACGGGTGCGCTCGATTTCGACCTTCGCGATTCCTGCGCGCTCCATGCCGGTGGCGAGGAGCTTACGGATCGCGACGTCTTCCTTGACGTACTCCGCGTACTGCTTGTCTGCGTACCAGCGAGACTTCCAGTCGGTGGTGATGCCGAGACGGAAGCCGTGCGGGTTGATTTTCTGGCCCACTACTGAGCACTTCCCTTCCGGCGATTACGGGTCGATGTTCCGGTCTTCGGCAGGCTCTCCACGATCACGGTGATGTGACTGGTGCGCTTGCGAATACGGAACGCACGTCCCTGTGCACGCGGCTGGAACCGCTTGAGGGTCGCGCCCTCGTCCACGAACGCCGTAGCAACGACAAGCGTGCTGGGGTCGAGGTCGAGGTTGTTCTCGGCGTTGGCTGCTGCGGAGGCGATCACCTTGGCGACCGGCTCGCTCGCTGCCTGCGGCGCGAACTTCAGGATGTTCAGGGCGTCTTCAACCGAGCGCCCGCGGACCAGGTCCACAACTCGACGTGCCTTCATCGGCGTAACGCGAACGTGCTTCGCTACAGCCTTGGCAGTCGGGTTGGCGGTTTCGGTGTTGCTCATCGCCTCTTCGCCTTCCGATCATCCTTGATGTGACCCTTGAACGTGCGGGTCGGTGCAAACTCTCCGAGCTTGTGTCCGACCATGGAGTCGGAAACGAACACGGGGACGTGCTTGCGGCCGTCGTGAACTGCAAACGTGTGGCCGATGAAGTCCGGGATGATTGTCGAACGACGGGACCAGGTCTTGATGACCTGCTTGGTTCCCTTTTCGTTCTGTACATCCACCTTCGCGAGGAGGTGGTCATCGACGAACGGGCCCTTCTTAAGGCTGCGTGGCATCCTTCACTCCCTCCTAGCGCTTGTTCTTGCCGGTGCGGCGGCGACGGACGATCATCTTGTCGCTTGCCTTGTTCTTGCGGGTACGGCCTTCAGGCTTACCCCACGGGCTGACCGGGTGGCGTCCACCTGAGGTCTTGCCCTCGCCGCCACCGTGCGGGTGGTCGACCGGGTTCATCACGACACCACGAACGGTCGGGCGCTTGCCCTTCCAACGCATACGGCCGGCCTTGCCCCAGTTGATGTTCGACTGCTCGGCGTTGCCGACCTCGCCGACGGATGCGCGGCAGCGCACGTCGACGCGACGGATTTCACCGGAAGGCATACGCAGCGTGGCGTAGCTGCCTTCCTTACCGAGGAGCTGGATGCTGGCGCCTGCGGAACGAGCCATCTTGGCTCCGCCGCCGGGACGCAGTTCCACACCGTGGATGGTGGTACCAGTCGGGATGTTGCGCAGCGGCAGGTTGTTGCCCGGCTTGATGTCGGCGCCTGCACCGGACTCGACCGGTGAACCCTGCACCAGGCCCTTGGGGGCGATGATGTAGCGCTTCTCACCGTCTGCGTAATGCAGGAGTGCGATGTTTGCTGTGCGGTTGGGGTCGTACTCGATGTGAGCGACCTTTGCCGGGATGCCGTCCTTGTCGTTGCGACGGAAATCGATCAGTCGGTATGCACGCTTGTGTCCGCCACCCTTGTGACGGGTGGTGATACGACCGTGTGCGTTACGTCCACCGCGACCGTGCAGCGGGCGAACCAGCGACTTCTCGGGGGTCGACCGAGTGATCTCGGCGAAGTCCGAGACGCTCGAGCCACGACGGCCCGGTGTTGTCGGCTTGTACTTACGGATTGCCATGAGTCTTCTCGTCCTCTATGTCTCGTCAAGTCCCGGCGCTTACGCGACCGGTCCTCCGAAGATCTCGATGGGCTTGCTGTCAGCGGACAGGGTCACGAGCGCGCGCTTGGTGTCCTTGCGCTTGCCGTAACCGAATCGGGTCCGCTTACGCTTGCCCTGACGGTTGGCGGTGTTGACGCTGGTCACCTTGACGCCGAAGACCTTCTCGACGGCAATCTTGATCTGCGTCTTGTTCGAGTCCGGGTGCACCAGGAAGGTGTAGGTGCCTTCCTCGATCAGTCCGTAGGACTTCTCGGAGATGACCGGAGCGAGCAGGATGTCGCGGGGGTCAGCGATGGTGCTCACTTGGCGTCCTCCTTGTTCTGAGCGCTCTCTGCGGGCCCGTGGATGAACGCGTTGAGTGCCTCGACGCTGAACACGACATCGTCTGCATTGAGCACGTCGTAGGTGTTGAGCTGGTCGGGTGCAATGGGATGCACGCCTTCCAGGTTCTGCACGCTCTTCCAAGCGGCTACATCCTGGCGACCCACGACGAGCAGCAGCTTCTTGCGATCCGAAATCTCGCCGAGGAACGCGATTGCGCCCTTGGTCGAAGGCGTCTGCCCTGCAACCAGTTCGGTGATGACGTGGATGCGCTCGTTGCGTGCGCGGTCAGAGAGGGCTCCGCGAAGAGCGGCTGCCTTCATCTTCTTGGGGGTGCGCTGGCTGTAGTCACGCGGCTGCGGGCCGTGAACGGTTCCGCCGCCGACGAACTGCGGTGCGCGAGTCGAGCCCTGGCGTGCGCGGCCGGTGCCCTTCTGGCGGTACGGCTTCTTGCCACCGCCGCGGACGTCGCCGCGGGTCTTGGTGGAGTGGGTTCCCTGACGAGCAGCTGCGAGCTGCGCGACGACAACCTGATGGAGAAGCGCGATGTTGGCCGGAGCGTCGAAGATCTCAGCGGGGAGATCGACGGTGCCGTTGGTCTTGCCGCCGGCGACCTTGACGTCCAGGGTCAACTTGGTCTCGGTGCTGGTCATGCCCGTGCACCACCCTTCACTGCACTCTTGACGATCACGAGGCCGCCCTTGCGGCCGGGGATCGCACCCTTGATCAGCAGCAGGCCGTTCTCTGCATCCACCTTGTGGACCGAGAGGTTCTGCGTCGTGATGCGGTCGCTACCCATGCGTCCGGACATGCGCATGCCCTTGAACACGCGGCCGGGAGTTGCACAGCCACCGATGGAGCCCGGGCGGCGGTGAACAGCCTGGGTACCGTGCGACGCGCCCTGTCCCTTGAAGCCGTGACGCTTCATGGTTCCGGCGAAGCCCTTGCCCTTGCTGGTTCCGGTGACGTCGACGTATGCGCCGTCCTCGAAGACCTCGGCGGTGAGCTCCTGGCCGACCTCGTAGTCGGAGGTGTCCGCAACGCGGAGCTCCACTACGTGGCGACGCGGGGTCACACCAGCCTTGGTGAACTGGCCGGAAGTCGGCTTGTTCACCTTGCGCGGGTCGATGGCGCCGAACGCGAGCTGAACGGCGCTGTAGCCGTCACGCTCTTCGGTACGGATCTGGGTTACGACGTTCGGCCCAGCCTTCACGACGGTGACCGGGACAACCCGGTTGTTCTCGTCGAAGACCTGGGTCATGCCGAGCTTGGTGCCCAGGATTCCCTTGATCTTGGTATCAGTCATTGTTTTTGTCTCCGCCGTCACTGAATGTTCACGTCGACACTGGCCGGAAGGTCGATGCGCATGAGCGCGTCAACCGTCTTCGGCGTCGGGTCGAGAATGTCGATCAGCCGCTTGTGAGTACGCATCTCGAAGTGCTCGCGCGAGTCCTTGTACTTGTGCGGCGAGCGGATGACGCAATATACGTTCTTCTCGGTCGGCAACGGCACAGGTCCAACGACGCGGGCACCCGTACGGGTTACCGTCTCGACGATCTTGCGCGCTGACGCGTCGATCGCCTCGTGGTCGTAGGCCTTGAGCCTGATGCGGATCTTTTGTCCCGCCACGCTTAGTGTCCTTTTCTTGCCGCGTTTCGTAGCCCGCCTGGTCAGGCTCGAGCTACCTCGTCTGCACAGTCCTTGCCTGGACGATGACACGACGAACACTGAAGCGATCGGGACCAAGTCCAAGTTCTCGGGAGTACCGAGATTCGGATCGAGATCAGGATCTGCTGCCGCTGTTCGTTTGTCATTGTTCTCCGGTACACGCGGTCGGGCGTGTCGCCTTCTCACTCATCCTGCGCCGGACAATCTTTCGATTATCTGGCGCGTGATGCGTACCGGACGTGTTCGATGTCGAACACAAAGTAGGTACTGCTTCCGTCCTGCATTACTTCTCGTCTTGCATGGTCACAGTCGTTGACCCGATTACCCTGACGGGATCTGCGATCGATCGTCTGTGACGTCTTACCCTTACCCGATCACGGCCGCAATCGACCGCGTCCCGGACAAGGCAACCCGACCAGTATGCCGTACCTGGCCCAAATCCTCAACTCCCCCGAACTGCCTTTTCCGAGTGAGCTGCGCGACAACAACCTTACTCAGAAGTAAGATAGGCCTATGACTACCTCCAGCCCTACCTATCGCGGATGGCAGAAATTGCCGGACAATGCCCTCGGACATGCAGTTTTCTCGGCGGCGATGTCCATTCGCGTGCCCTATTTCGCCTCTGTTCTCCCCCGGGTGACCAAGTTGGAACCAGGGCTCTGCGAGGTCCGCTCCCCCAAATGGTGGGGCGTCCACAACCATCTCGGCACTTTTCACGCGATCGCTGCCTGCAACCTCGCGGAGGTCGCGATGGGCATGCTGAGCGAAGCGACGGTTCCGAACTCGCACCGCTGGATCCCCAAGTCGATGAAGGTCGACTACCTCGCCAAGGCCGAGACCGGCCTGCGGGCGGTCGCCCGACTCGAGACTTTGCCGGACTTCGCGGCGATCGAGAGTGGCACGGAACTTCTCGTTCCCATCTCGATCTTCGACCGGGGCGGCAAGGAAGTAGTCCACGCCGAAATCACCACCTGGGTCTCCCCCAAGTAGGAACTCACGAACCCGCCTGCATCGCAACCTGATTCGCCCGCCAAACAGGTTTCGCAGAATTAGGCACCACCGCAGGTTTCGGCGAATGACGATCGTGGAACACCTCCCCGAACGGCGATGGTCGGTCGGGGTGCCGGTGTCCGGAGGTGGGTTGCGTTCCGGGCACCACATTGTCGACCTCGCGTCACGCCGAGCACCGGGAGGCCTCGTGGAAGAGTTCTTGACCACAACGAGTTCCGAAGCAGGCACGCAGACCTCGTCGTATCCGGACGAGGCCGAGGGATTGGACAGCTTCCGGCGCGACCTCGACGCCATCGACGCTCTACTTCTCGAGACGGTGCGGCAGCGGCTGGAACTCTGCCTGCGCATCGGCGAGTGGAAGCGCTCCCGCGAGGTTCCGATGATGCAACCCGGCCGCGTCCGCCTCGTGCAGGAGCGGGCGCGTGAATTCGCCCGTAGACACGACCTCTCCCCCGACTTCTTCAACGCCCTGTACGAGCTGATGATTGCCGAGACCTGTCGACTCGAAGACCTGGTGATCAACGCACCTGTTGAGGAGGAGGACACTGTTCGGGAATCCGTCGGACCGAGATCAGGATCATCGACATGAGTTCCCGCACCCTTCTGGTGGACAATTACGACTCGTTCACCTACAACCTGTTCACCCTGTTGACCGAGGTCAACGGGGTTGTGCCGACCGTGGTCCGCAACGACGCGGATTGGGATTCCCTCGATCTCGCGTCGTACGACAACGTGGTCATCTCCCCAGGTCCCGGCCGGCCGGATCGCGACCGTGATTTCGGAATCAGCCGCCGTTTCATCGAAGAAGCGCCTCTCCCACTTCTCGGTGTCTGTCTCGGCCACCAGGGCCTGTGCGAGTTGTTCGGCGCGGACGTGGTGGTTGCGCCCGTACCGATGCACGGCCGAATTTCGCTGATCGATCACGACGGCTCGGGCATTTTTGCCGGACTTCCGTCGCCGTTCCGAGCTGTTCGCTACCACTCGTTGACCGTCGAGAATCTGCCGAACGCCTTCGTTCGTACCGCGTGGACGTCCGACGGTCTGCTCATGGGTGTCCGGCACCGGACCAAGCCGATGTGGGGAGTTCAGTTCCATCCGGAGTCCATCAGCACCGAGTTCGGCATAGATTTGCTCGCGAACTTCCGCGATCTGTCCGTCGGACGCACTCTGGATTCGGTGATCCGACCCGAACCTGTTCCGCAAACACCCGACCTGCGGCCGGCGATCAACTACGACATCGACGACGTGACTCTCGATTTTGCAGTGGACCCGTCGGCGGCCTATGCAGCACTGTTCGCCGACGGCCCGAACGCGTTCTGGCTGGACCGCGCGGCAACCGCAGAGCCGAGTGCGCGCTTTTCGATTCTCGGCGATTCGTCGGGGCCGCTGGCCGAGTTCATCACGTACGACGTGCAAGCCGAGGTACTGACTGTCAGCCGAAAAGGCTTGTCCGACGAGCACATTCGAGTTCCTTTCTTCGATTACTTGGACGCACAACTCTCGACACGCTTCGTGCCCTCGCATCCGGAACTCGACTTCAACCTCGGCTACGTGGGATACCTCGGCTACGAACTGAAAGCACAGACCGGAGGAAGGGCAGTCCATCCGGCACCCACTCCTGATGCCGCTCTGGTGTTTGCCGATCGCGCCGTCGTCATCGATCACACCGCGGGCCGCACTCACGTTTTGAGATTGCGCGAGAAAGTCCGGGACGCCGGCTATGACGATTGGCTCGAATCGACCGTCGACACCTTGGCGCGGATCGGCGCGGACCTTCCGGAACGCACCCCGGTTCCGCTGATCAGCGACACCGTCTGGACGCAGGCTCGCCTTCGGCATGATCGCGATCAGTACCTGTCGTTGATCGGAACGGCCCTCTCGGAGATCCGGGCGGGTGAGTCCTACGAGGTGTGTCTGACCAACATGGCGAGCGTCGACGAGACGATCGATGCACAGCAGGCGTTCGAGTATCTGCGCTCGATCAATCCGACGCCGTACAGCGCACTTCTCGACTTCACCGGCATCTCGGTGGTCTCGGCCTCGCCTGAGCGGTTCCTTCGTGTCGACTCGGCCGGCAACGTCGAGTCCAAGCCGATCAAAGGGACCCGCCCGCGCGGCGTCACCCGAGCGCGTGATGCTGCCCTACGGCAGGACCTGCTCGACAGCGAGAAGGACCGCGCCGAGAACCTGATGATCGTGGACCTCACCCGCAACGACCTCACCAAGGTCTGCGTTCCGGGAAGTGTCCACGTTCCGAGGCTGTTCGCGATCGAGTCGTACTCGTCCGTTCACCAAATGGTGTCGACGGTGCGCGGACACCTGAGTCCGGGGTCGTCGGCGGTGGACTGTGTGCGTGCCGCGTTCCCCGGTGGATCGATGACCGGCGCCCCGAAGGTACGGACGATGGAGATCATCGACCGCCTCGAATCAGGCCCACGTGGGGTCTACTCGGGATCGATCGGGTACTTCGCGCTCGGTGGCGCCGCGGACCTCTCGATCGTGATCCGGTCGCTGGTCTGCACCGAGAGCGGCGTGACCTTCGGAATCGGCGGTGCCATCACAGCGTTGTCCGATCCGGAAGAAGAATTCGACGAGACCACGGTCAAGGCGTCCACGCTGCTCCGTGCGCTCGATGCGGTGTCCTCGCGGGTCCTCGAGTACGGCGGGTAGATCCAGCCATGACGGCGGCATCAGGCACAGCGACGGTTGTCGGCGGGCTGGGTGCCGTCGGATCCATGTTCGTCGAACTGCTTCGCGCCGGGGGGTCGACCGTCACCGTCGTCGACCCAGCAGGCAGCGATCCCGACGGAGATGTAGTCGTCGGAGACATCACGAAACCCAGTGAGCAAGTCCTCGCGCACGTGGAGTCCTCGCGCATCATCGTGCTCGCGGTTCCCGAACAGGTCGCTCTAGCCGCACTACCGAGCCTTCGGACATCCGGCGCTCTCGTTGTGGACACGCTGTCGGTCAAATCGCGGATGGACGCAGCAATCGCCGACGCCGGCCGAGAAGGGGAGTTCCTCGGACTCAACCCCATGTTCCGTCCGTCGCTCGGGCCACGCGGTCGGGCCGTCATCGCAGTGCCGTACGTCGGCGGTCCGCAGTCCGACAGATTCCTCGACATCGTGCGCTCGTGGGGCGCGTCGGTCGCGGTGATGGACGCCGATCGTCACGACCGGTTGGCTGCGGCCACCCAGGTTCTGACACACGCGTCGGTGCTGGCTTTCGGCGTTGCCCTGGCTGAACTCCGAGTTTCCGCGGACGAACTCCTCGCGGTCGCCCCTCCCCCGCATCGGACCTTGCTCGCGCTCCTGGCGCGTGTAGCCGGCGGCGAGCCGGAGGTGTACTGGGACGTGCAAGCGGGCAATCCGTACGCAGGTGCGACACGAAAAGCACTGTTCGATGCCACCGCACAGGTGGACAGGGCGGCCGAAACCCTCGGCGACTTCACGACGCTGATGAAAACCGCCGACGCAGCGCTCGACAATCGCTCAGGCGAATTGAACGCGGAGTGCCAGAGCTTGTTCGATCGCATTGCCGAAGGGCACAGAGAGATCGCCGAAGGGCACAGAGAGTAGGGCACGATGAGACCTGGAGTGAGTCCGCCCAGCCTCCCGGAGTACGACGCCTCCGATCCGGTCGAGAGTGCAATCGTCCGCCGCCTTGCGAGCAATTGGGCGCGCCGGGCAACCGTGAAGAAGGCGGAGCCGGAACTGGACGATCTCTTCGATACGTCGTTGTCCGACTACCCCGAAGCACTTCTCCCGTTCGCGGAGCATCCGATCTACCTGGCATTGAGCCCCGAGCAGAAGCAACGCCTGCAAGCCTGGGCATGGATCGCGTTCAACAAGAACGTCATGGACATCGAGAAGTACGTCGTCAATCCCGGCTTCGACGCTCTCGCCGAAGACCGACTTAACGTCGGTCTCGGAGATTGGGCTGCAGTGGCGGTCAATCAGGCGATGGTCGACGAGCAATATCACACGCTCATGCACTTCAATGCCAGTTCAGCGACCCGTCGAGGCAGGGGCTGGGGGCTGCCGGCCAAGGCATTGCCCGACGTCCTGACGGTCCGCACGCGGGCGCAAGCCCTCGACGCAGCCGAGGGGCCTCGCAAGATCGCGCTGACACAGTTGGCGTTCATGACCGTCGCCGAGGTGTCGATCACCGCATACCTCGACCTGATCTCGGACGACCCGGGCGTGCAGTCGATCAACCGCGCGACCATTCGGTTGCACGCTCGCGACGAGTACTGCCATGCCTCGATTGCCGGCGAACTGGCGGTACTGGTCTGGGATTCCTTGAATCGTGGAGATCGCAGCTATCTACTGGAAGGCTTCGAGGGCGCCATGCGCGCTTTCAGCGGAACCGACTTCGGCGCGTGGCGAGCAATCATGGAGATCGAAGCCATACCCGGCGGACAGAAGATGCTCGATGATGTCGCGTTGGAACCGAGCAACGAACTGTTCGTACAGGATTACAGCGGAATATCGTCCTTGCTCCATAAGTTGCAAGTTACGACAGAAGTATCAATCGCAGGAGAAGAATACCTACCCAGTTAATCCTGAGCAATAAGTGCTGATTCTCCAACAAACCCGGTCCAGTAATATTCCGCAATTATCGGGCACTCCCGATTATTCAGCTAGACAAGAGCTTGAGCAAATAAATACCGGACGAAATGCTCAAGAAAAGACGGGGAGATCCCGCGCACGCTGCCTCCGGCCCAGAAACCGGGAAGAGATTCGCCCGGAATTCTTGTCATACATTCGATAAAGAGGCCACAAGATTGCATGCAGGACACTGTCCGCTGCAATCAAGAACGTTAACTTCCAATGCGACACACCATGATGCTCGAGAGTTTTCTTTGATGCTCGATTATATCGCGCATACACTCGCGGCGAACTAACTCCACGCCTACCCGAAACCTTTGCGGCCATGCTCGAGATCTGCCCCAAAGTGCAACGAACACGCGCCATGCAGAGGGATAAGTCGATATCCTCGTGAATGTCGGTTCGATCGCTGACCGCATCCCTAACGGCCAACCAAGCCGACCGACGCATCGCCATGTTACTGCCTGGAACTGCAACAACAGGCCGAACTGCGCTCTGGGCCCCGCGAACGAGTCGCCAATTCGTCCATCGGCGCTGAAGGCCGGCGATCGGAGATTCATAAAGGTAAGTCAGGCCGGTTACGCCCGAGAAATCGTCGCGACGCTCGAAGAATTCGTGAACCGCAACTGCCCAGCCTTCCCCCACGATCGTATCGGCGTCGATACGTCCGATAAGTTCTCCACTAGCCGCGTCAAACCCCTTGTTTCTCGCATGCACCACCCCGGGGCGGGATTCACAGAGAAGCCGAAGCTTGGGACAACTAATTTGATACTTCTTGATCAACTCAGAAGTATTGTCCGAGGAATTATTGTCAACTACGATGATTTCGTCGACATATTCACCTTGAGCAATGAGCGCTTCGATGCACGTTTCGATGTATTCAGATTCATTAAAAGCCGGAACAACCACCGACAACGTCGCGTTCGCCATTTCCCAACGGTATCGCGAATCTCTCCACAAGACATTGAGCAGCGGGCCCAGGGAACCAACCGGAAGGAATCGGAGGACTTTCGTCACCGGTCAAATCAAAGACCTCCGGTCCGTGCAACTGAATACCCACCTGCGTAGATGCGCTAAAAATCTATTTGGTCATTCGTTCAATTGGAGGAGATCTTTACGTTACAAAGAGCATTTGTGATTCTTGCCACAAGGTGAAATCGAAGGTGAGAGTTGCTGGCAGGAGCCCCGTACCCCCTCTCACGCGTCCGATTGCCCGAGTGTCGGTTTGACCCTCCGGTAACATCTGAGCGGAGATCACGGATAGAAGACAGAAGGCATCTGTGCGCCCGTCGGGAGCGCGTGCCCGTTCCGACAATGCAGACAGCGGAGTGTTGATGCCCTTTTCCACGGACGCAGCGGTACTAGTGGAGGACGTACACAAGTCCTTCAAGAACGTGCACGCGCTGCGAGGGATCAACTTCACCGCCCCACGTGGGACGGTGCTCGGCATCTTGGGTCCCAACGGCGCAGGCAAGACAACGACGGTGAAGGTCCTCTCCACGCTCATCCGCCCCACCAGCGGACGCGCGATGGTGGCTGGCTACGACGTAGTGCGCAACGCTCCCGAGGTTCGACGCTCCATCATGATGACCGGGCAGTTCGCCGCCCTGGACGATTCACTTACCGGCCGCGAGAACATCGAACTGTTCGGCAGGTTGATGGGGCTCGACCGAATGTCCGCGAAGGTGCGCGCTGCCGACCTGCTCTCTCAATTCGACCTCGTCGAAGCAGGATCCCGAGTAGTCAGGAACTACTCCGGTGGTATGCGCCGACGAATCGATATTGCGTGTGGCCTGGTTGTTCGCCCTGAGGTCGTTTTCCTCGACGAGCCGACCACCGGCTTGGATCCGCGCAGTCGGCAAAGCGTCTGGTCGCTGGTTCAGTCACTGAAGGAGCAGGGAATCACCGTGCTCCTGACAACTCAGTACCTCGAAGAAGCAGATCTACTGAGCGACAACATCATCGTCATCGACAAAGGCGCGGTCATTGCCGAGGGGACTGCTGACCAATTGAAGGCTCGAACCGGCGCAAGCTTCTGCGAGATCGTGCCCGCAGATCTCAAACAGCTGCCTCACGCGGTCCATGCACTCGGCAATCTGGTCCCCCGCGACTTCAGATTCGATCTGGCACAAGAGAGCGGGCGGATCGCGATCCCCGCACCTGTCGGCGCAGGAACGCTCTCTGAAGCACTGCGTCGTCTGGACCACGCACGGATTCCGCTTGCAGACATCGCGCTTCGTCGCCCGTCACTCGATGACGTCTTTCTTTCACTCACCGGTGAACAGCACGTAAGCGAGACACCGTGACGACAACTACAAAATTCGGGGTCGATCAAGTGACTGTCCGCGGGGACAGTCGCAGCAAGATTGCAGTCCCCGAGGCATTAAGCGTTGGAAAGCACCGCCGACCGCATCCATCAGCGATCAATCAGTGGTGGGTGCTGACTGCACGCACCGTCAAATCGATGGTGAAGCGCTACGAACTACTGATCGCGGTAGTCGCGCCATTGATCTTCACGATCGGTTTCTACCTTCCGTTGAAGTTCGTCATGCAACTTCAGGGCATCAACTATGCCCAGTTTCTGATGCCGATCATCGTGCTGCAAGCCATGGCCTTCACGTCGATCTCCGCCGCTCAGATGTCCTCGACCGAATCGATCACCGGCTTCAGCAACCGCATGAAAACCATGCCAGTAGTCGGCCCCGTGCCGCTGTTGTCTCGTCAATCGAGTGGCTTCGTCCGTTCGACAGTCTCACTCGCCGCGGCATTGACCTTCGGCCACTTGATCGGTTTCCGATTCTCAGCAGGCATGGGTCAGGCAGTTCTGTTTTGTGCAATCGCCCTCGCGTTCAGCACATGTCTGTCCTTCGCCGGTGATGCAATCGGTTCACTGTCGAAAAGTCCACAAGCCACCAGTCAGGCGCTGACGCTCCCCCAATTGATTCTGGGGATGTTGTCCTGCGGTTTCGCGCCCGAGACTGGCTTTCCCGAATGGATTCGGCCGTTCGTGCGCAATCAACCGGTATCGCAGTTTTCATTCGCCATGCGTGATCTTGCGCAGGGCGGAGTCACCTGGGGCGTCCTGTTTCCCGTCGTTGCGTGGACGATCGGGTTGATCGTCTTCTTCGCGCCACTAGCGTTCTGGGCAAGTATGAGGCGGTCATGAGCGAACCGACAGATCGTTTCATGGCGGCCGTCCGACCCGCCGAGGGGTTTAACTTTCCTTACCCGGACAAAGCGCTCCCTGAAAGCTCTTTCAAGGCACTGGTCGTGCACAGCGGGATTCAGGCCAAACGTTTGTTGGTCACGTGGCTGCGCGATCCATCAACCACCATTCAAGCTCTTGTGTATCCAGCGTTCATGCTGTTGATGTTCCGAGTCGTCCTGGGCAATTCGATTACAGCAGCGACGGGCCAATCGAGCATCTTCGGAACGGTCCCGCTGATCATCCTCGTTGGCGCCATGTTCGGCTCGATTGCGAGCGCAGTCGGACTCAAAGGCGAACGAGCATCTGGACTCTTGAGCCGGTTCTGGACTCTCCCTGCGCATCGTGCCTCCGGTCTGGTCGGACGCATGATCGCCGAAGCGGTGCGAGTTCTCGTCACCTCCATCGTCATCCTTGGTGTCGGCTATCTGTTGGGATTCCGATTCAACCAGGGTCCCCTGGCCGCGGTGGCGCTCTTGGTATTGCCGATCGTTTTCGGCATCGGCTTCGCGATGATGGTCACGGCGCTGGCAACAGTGGCAGATAATCTCCCGCTTGTAGAGATCGTGTCGATCTCCTGCACGCTGTTGATGTTCTTCAACTCCGGTTTTGTTCCAGTGATGGCTTATCCGAAGTGGCTGCAACCAGTTGTTGCCGAGCAACCAATGTCCGTGGCAATCGATGCGATGAAAGGCCTCTCCTTGGGGGGGCCCGTCGCCGAGCCCCTGCTCAAGACATTGGCCTGGTCGTTCGGGATGGTCGTGGTGTTCGTGTATCCAGCGATACTCGGATACCGACGCGCCGCTTCGGATTGATAGTCATCTGGGTATTGCCTGGTGGATCCGTACGCGCGGTAACGTCTACGGCTGACCATCCGAATTACAAGTAGTTCAGACTCACGAAACACGATTGCCGAGCAGGTCCGGCAGCACAGTTGAACCAACCGAAAGGCGTTGTCTTGACTCGAAAATTTCGGTCCCCCTGGAGGCGCACCGTCGCAGGTGCACTGATGGCGGCGAGCGTCGTCCTTGTATCCAGCAGCATGGGCATCGCCGGTGCCACACCCATTGCGCACCAAGGCGGGGGAGATGCAGCACAGGACGATACGGACGGTTCGTACATCGAATCTGTCGAGCGAGTCAACGATCGTCAAATCGTTGTGAATGTCTACGCAGCATCAATGGACAAGTCGGTCCCCATTCAGGTGATTTTGCCTGCAGACAACTCTCAGCCGCGCCCCATTCTGTACCTTCTCAACGGTGCCGACGGCGGAGAAGGCACAGCAACATGGGACCGGCAAACTGATGTGGTCGATTTCTTCGCCGATAAGAACGTCAATGTTGCGATTCCGGCCAAGGGTCTGATGTCGTACTACACCGACTGGGAGAAGGAAGATTCCGTACTCGGAAAGAACATGTGGAGCACCTTCCTAGGCAAGGAGCTTCCTCCACTCCTGAACAAGGAACTCGGCAGCAACGGTGACCAGTCGATTGCAGCTATCTCGATGTCTGCGACCTCTGTTCTGAATCTTGCGATCGAATATCCCGGGTTCTACAAGTCAGTTGCATCCTATTCGGGTTGTGCACAGACGAGTGACCCGATGGGGCAGGCCTTCGTACGGGCGACCACTGAATGGATCGGCGGAGTTGGCGACATTCAGAACATGTGGGGCCCATTCGACGGTCCGGGCTGGGTCGAACACGACCCGGTAGTCAACGCCGAAAAGTTGCGTGGCACTCCCCTGTACATCAGCACGGGTAGTGGCTTGCCCGGTTTTCCGAACGATACCCCGGAGAACCCTCGGATTCAGGATGGGCGAGCAGCGATGTTCGACCAGATTGTTGTAGGAGGACCGATTGAATTCGCGACCAGCATCTGCACCGGAAACCTCGCTCGACGTCTTGCCGACCTCAATATCCCGGCAACTGTGGACTTCCGGCCGGTGGGTACGCATTCGTGGGGTTACTGGCAAGACGATCTGCACAAGTCATGGCCGTTCATCGCCCAGTCCCTCGGGGTCTGATCGCGACACGCAGATTCTCGGAGCAAGAAGCAAAGCTAGCAACAAGGTGTTCAGCACGCGAGGAAAGAATTGAAGCGATTCACTCTGGTCACGCTGGCGTCATTGGCGGCCTGTGTGGTGCTGGCCGGAATGCCAACAGCTGCATCAGCAGACCCGGCGGAACCCACGCCCGGATTGTCCAGCATGGGTCCTTCCCCTGCCGGCGCCAACGACTGGGATTGCAAGCCAAGTCTCGAACATCCCCGTCCGGTGGTACTCGTACACGGGACCGGGATGAGCATGACCGACACCTGGGATGTTATGGCGCCTCAGCTTGCTGATTTGGGCTACTGCGTCTTTGCGCTGAATTATGGCGGTGTGCGCGAAATTCTGAATCCCAATGCTGTGCATTGGGGAATCACCGACATTGCAAGCTCCGCTGAGGAGCTTGCAATGTTCGTTGACTCGGTGAAATTTCACACCGGTACGACACAGGTGGACATCGTCGGTCATTCCCAGGGCGGCGTCGTTGCTCGCCAGTATCTTAAGTTCAACGGCGGAGCAACTCGTGAAGATCCGTCGAATAACAAAGTGCACTCGCTCATCAGTCTCGGCGCGACCAACCACGGAACTACATTCGGTGGTCTTCAAGCGAATGCACGATCGCTGTCTGCGATGGGCCTCCCTGGCGATCTACTGGTCCAAGCGATTTGGGGGCCTGCTGGCGTCCAACAACTCAGCGGCACACCATTCTTGACAGCTCTCAACGCCGAATCCGAGACGCAACCCGGAATCGAGTACACCGTCATCGCTTCGGCTCACGACGAAATCTCGACGCCACCCGAGGCAACTTTCCTTAGCCCAGGTGATGGCGCCGTGGTCCATAATGTCTGGACTCAAGATAACTGTGCCGGGAACACTGCGTCCCACGGACAGTTGGTCAGAGACCCTCACACTCTTGATCTCGTCAAGTCAGCGCTTGACCCGGAGTACCGGTCGCTCCCTTGCGAATAGGCACGTCAAACAAGCAACAGCAGGAATGAAGTAGGCTGGCGGCGCGGAGAAATCCAGCGCCGTCAGCCTTTTTTGTATCTTCATGTACGTCCGTGGGTCTGGCTCGACGGCACGACGCCTAGCCAGGCCCGCGGATCGACGGCCATCGAGATAGTGTCAGGAATTCAGCGAGGCGGCAATCATCGGGCCGATCTCCTCCAGCCCCTCTGGCGTCATCATCGAAACATGGTTCACGCTTGCCTGACGAACATCGATTTCACCGTCGATCAGTGAACGCCAAGGTTCGACCCCATCGGCCTCAGTTTCATTGGATCCCACGAACAGCACTGGCCCCGTGCACGTGTCCGGTTCGTACTCACGTGTCAGCGCCGCGGTTCGCGCGATGCTGGAGAACAACCGCCTGATATCGCTGGCGTTAAGCCCGATAGCTCCGCCATTCACTGCAGTGAGGACATCACTGGCACAGTCGATCGATAGGTTCTCGAGGTCTTCGTCATCCGGAATGACGACGCCCAAGCCAGCAACTTCGTGTCTGACCATCGCCGCAAATGCTTCATCATCCAAGCTCAAGGGCGAGCCGTCCAAGATCACCAAGGCACTCACCTTCTCGCCGAGGGCTTCAAGCCTTGCCGCGATTCCATGCGCGACAACTCCACCGAACGACCAACCCAGAAGTCTGTACGGCCCCTGTTGTTGCACTGATCGGATCTCGGACACGTATCGATCTATGTAGTCGGTCAGTGCGGTCGCGAAAAAGTCCTCCTCGGTCAACGCTGGTGTCTGCAACCCGTAGAGCGGCACTGATCTGTCGACGAACGCGGCGAGAGGTGCGTACGGCCAGGCCAGCCCGACCATTGGGTGCACGCAGAACAGTGGAAGCTCAGATCCGCGTGCACGCAAGGGCAACGTGACAGCGAGTGCCGCATCAAGATCCAGTTCAAATCCAACGTGCATACCGGTTACCAACTTGTCGGACATCTCCGACACAGTCGAGCTGGTGAATAGCATGCGCAGCGGAACCTCAGCCGAAATCGCTTGGCCCAACTTCGCTGCCAACTGCGTGGCGATCAGGGAGTTTCCGCCCAATTCGAAGAAATCGTCATCGAGACCGACCCGATCGATACCGAGCAATTCTTCGAACACAGAAGCAACAAGTCGCTCGACCTCCGTCACCGGAGCCCGGAACACCGCAACCTCGAACACCGGCTCCGGCAACAACTTCCGATCCAACTTCCCCGAAGCATTGAGCGGAAACGCATCCAACACCATGATCTGCGACGGCACCATATACGACGGCAACACCACACCCAACGAATCCACCAGTGCCGCAGTATCAACCACCGCACCCGACGCCGGCACCACATACCCCACCAACTGATCACCGGTCACCGTCGACACCACAGCCACCGACGACACAGACACCGACACATCGGCCACCAACGCCGACTCGATCTCCCCCAACTCGATCCGCTGACCACGGAACTTCACCTGAAAATCGGTACGACCGATGTACTCGAGCTCACCCGACACACCCCACCGCACCAAGTCCCCCGTGCGATACATCCGCGAACCCACCCCACCGAACGGATTCGCCACGAACCGATCCGCCGACAAATCCGGACGAGAAACATACCCACGAGCCAACTGATCACCCGCAAGATACAACTCACCCGCAACACCCACCGGCACCGGACGCAACCGCGAATCCAACACGAAAACCTGCGAATTCCACTGCGGCACACCAATAGAAACCACACCACCATCGACGGCGCCCGTCACATCCGCGAACGTGATCGACACCGCAGCCTCGGTCGGGCCATACAAGTTGTGAACCCGCGCACCCGACACCACACCGAAATCACGCACCGCCTGCGCCGGCAACGCCTCACCGATGACGAACACATCACGCAACGAACCCAACAACTCCGCAGACACCGCACCCGCGAACACCGACAACATCGTCGGCACGAAGTCCGTCACCGTCACACCCTGATCAGCGATCACCGACGCCAAATACCCCGGATCCCGATGACCGTCATGCGTGGCCACCACCAACCGAGCACCCACCGCCAACGGCAAGAAGAACCCCCACAACGACACATCGAACGTCGTCGCAGTCTTCTGCAAATACACATCCGACCCAGTCAGAACATACTGACCCTGCATCCACGCCATCTGATTGACGATCGCCTCATGCGAAACCGCCACACCCTTCGGCTTCCCCGTCGACCCCGACGTGAAAATCACATACGCAGCATTCGAACCCCGAAGCGGCGCAACACGATCCACATCCAACACCGGCGCATCCGAGAACCCGGACACATCCAACTCGTCAATCAACACCACATCGAACTCACCCGGCAACACCACACCGTCACCAGCAGTGGACAACACACACACCGGCGCCGCAGTCCCGAGAATATGACCATTGCGCTCGACCGGATGATCCGGATCCAACGGCACATACGCCCCACCCGCAGCAACCACCGCATACATACCCACAACAAGATCAACCGACCGACGCATCGCCAACGCCACCAACGACTCCGGCCCCACACCCACCGAAACCAAATACCGCGCAAGGCGATTCACCCGAGACCCGAACTCCGCATACGACAGAGACTGCCCCTCGAACACCACCGCCACCGCATCCGGAGACGCCGCCACCTGCGCAACAAACCCGTCGAGCAACAAAGCACCAACAGTCAACTCGTGAACAGTGTCATTCCACCCCGCGAGCACCAACGAACGCTCAACAGAATCCAAAATGTCTATGTCACCCAAAACGGCCGACTGATCAGCAACGACGGCACCAAGGATCCGTCCGAACCGCTCCGCAAACGAGACAACCGTCGACTCGTCGAACAAATCCGTCGCATACGTGAACTGCGCCGCCATCCCCGCCGGGGCACCCGCCTCGTCAAACTGCTCGACCATGGTCAGCTGCAGATCGAACTTCGCCGCCACCGCAGTGGCATCGACACCCGCAACCCGCAGATCACCCAACTGCAACGCCGACTGCTCCATGTTCTGGAACGCCAACATCACCTGGAACAACGGACTCCGAGCCTGCGACCGCGCCGGATTGAGCACCTCCACCAACCGCTCGAACGGAACATCCGCATGCGCAAACGCCTGAAGATCAGCCTCCCGCACACCTGCGAGCAGATCGACGAAACTCTCCGAAGAATCCACCTCCGTCCGCAACACCAACGTATTGACGAACATCCCGATCAAATCATCGAGAACCTGCTCACCACGACCCGCCACCGGAGTACCGATCGCAATATCGGACGTCCCCGACAACCGCGCCAACACCACCGCCAACGCCGCATGCACCACCATGAACAACGACGAATTCGACTCACGAGCAACATCATTCAAACCAGCATGCACATCCGCACCCACCACGAACGAATGATCCGCCCCACGATTGGACGCCACCACAGGCCGCGGACGATCCGCCGGCAAATCCAACTGATCCGGCAACCCCGCCAACGCCGACTCCCAGAACCCGACCTGACGCGAAATCAACGACGACGGATCATCCTCGGACCCCAACACCTCACGCTGCCACAACGCGTAATCCGCATACTGCACCTCGAGCGGCGCCCACCCCGGCACCTCACCCCGAGAACGAGCCTCGTACGCCACCATCACATCACGCGTCAACGGCCCCATCGACACACCATCACCACTGATGTGATGAACCACCAACGCCAACACGAACTCCGACTCCGACACCGCGAACAACCGCGCCCGAACCGGAACCTCCACCGCCACATCGAAACCAGCCGACAAGAACTCCGTCACCGCACCAACGACATCGGACTCCGACACCACAACCGGCGACACATCCAACCGCACCCGATCCGCCGACAACACCTCCTGGAACCCGACACCGTCGACCTCCGGATACACCGTCCGCAAAATCTCATGCCGCGCAACAACATCCGACACAGCAGCCTGCAGAGCCGCCACATCCAACAACCCCGACAACCGAATCGCCACCGGAATATTGTTCGCCGACGACAACGTATCGAAACGGTTCAAGAACCACATCCGCTGCTGCGCCAACGACAACGGCACCCGCTCCGGACGCACCCGAGCCGTCAACGCCGCCCGCGCACCCGAACCGATCTCCGACTCCACCCGCGCAGCCAACAACTCCACCGACGACGCCTCGAACAACACCCGCACCGGAACCTGCGCATCGAGCGCCTGCCCCAACCGAGCCGCCACCCGAGTCGCAATCAACGAATTACCACCCAGCGCAAAGAAATCGTCATCCAGACCGACGCGCTCGACACCCAACACATCGCCGAACACCGACGCGACAATTTCCTGCACCGCTGTGACCGGCGCCCGAAACTCCGCTGCCTCGAACACCGGTGACGGGAGAGCCTTTCGATCCAACTTGCCCGACGCATTGAGTGGAAGCTCGTCGAGGACAAGAACCTTCGAGGGCACCATGTACGCCGGAAGCACGGCCCGGGCAGACTCCAGAACTTCCGACGCATCTACTGCAGTTCCCACGACATACCCGACCAGGCTGTCGCCGAACGTCGCATCGCTGTGCAGGACGACCACCGCATCTGCAACCGCCTCGTGCGAGATCAGAGCAGATTCGATCTCGCCGAGTTCGATACGCTGCCCCCGCAATTTGACCTGGAAATCCGACCGGCCGATGTACTCCAGCTCGCCCCGACCGTTCCACCTGACCAGGTCGCCGGTTCGATACAACCTACTACCGCCGCCTGATTCATGCTCTCCCACAACCACAAAGGGGTTGGCGACGAAACGCTCCGCCGTCAACGCCGCTCGGTTTCCGTATCCGCGACCGACACCGACACCGCCGACGTACAACTCACCGATCACGCCCGGCGGCACCATACCCAACGACCGATCCAGAACGAACAGATCCATGTTCGGCACCGGCGCACCGATCGGAACGCTGACGGTGTCATGCGCAGTCACCGCGTGGAACGAGACCACGTCCGACGCTTCCGTCGGGCCGTAGCTGTTCACCACGCGTACTCCGCCTGACAACAAACTGCCAAGACGATTAAGCCGGATCGACTCGCCTCCAAGGAACACAACATCGAGAACGCTCAAAGCAGAATCCTCGTCGGAATCCACCACGGCTTCGAACGCGCTCGGCGACATGTTCGCCACTGCAACGTCACCGTGCCCGACGCGAGCAACGATCGCATCCGGATCGAAACCGTCTGGGGCAAGCACTACGCTCCGACCGCTGCTCAACGCTGCCCAGACGTTCTTCTGCGTCAAGTCGAAACTCGGTGACGACGCGATCAATAGACCACCAGTTTCGGGCAACTCGCTGCGGTACCAGGCCACCGTGTTCTCGATGCCGGCCATCGGCACCAACGTCGGCTTCGGACGACCCGTCGAACCGGATGTCGAAATGACATACCCCAAGCGGTCCCCCGCACCGAGTTCACGCCATCGATCCGTCGGCCTCTCCACCATCGGCGAATCGCGCATGATGTTGTCGAGGACGATCACGTCCACCGCCAGATCGAGAGTCGTCGTACTCACCGCGCATCGGGCGCCGGTGTCGGCGATTATCGCTTCGATCCGATCCTGTGGGTACGACGGATCGATCGGCCCGTACGCAGCACCCGCCTTCCACGCCGCCAACATACCTACGACCCACTCGACCGACCTCGGCACGATCAACGCGACGACGTCATCCGGACCGACGCCGGCCGCCGTCAATCGCTCGGCCACCACGTTTGCGTAGGCGTCGAGCTGCCCATAGGTCAGCGCCTCGCCATCGCACTCGACGGCAAGAGAATCAGGCGTCCGCCCAACCTGTTCTTCGAACATCGCAGTCAAGGACGCGCCTGCCAACGCTGTGCGCCCACCAGCGGACCAGCTGAGAAGGTTGCTGCGCTCAGCAGCGGTAAGTACGTCGATATCACCCAACCGAACTGACGGATCAACAGTGATCTCAGCAAGGATGCGCCCGAACCTGCCGGCAAAGCCTGCCACCGTCGACTCGTCGAACAAATCCGTCGCGTACGTGAACTGCGCCGCCATCCCCGCCGGGGCACCCGCCTCGTCAAACTGCTCGACCATGGTCAGCTGCAGATCGAACTTGGCCGCCACCGTGTTGGCGTCGATTCCCGCAACTGTCAGATCGCCAAGTCGAAGCACCGACTGCTCCATGTTCTGGAACGACAGCATCACCTGGAACAACGGATTACGCGCCTGCGACCGCGCCGGATTGAGCACCTCCACCAACCGCTCGAACGGCAGATCTACGTGCGCAAACGCACCCAGATCGCCCTCACGAACCCGACCCAACAACCCCGAGAACGACTCCGAAGAATCCACCTCGGTCCGCAACACCAACGTATTGACGAACATCCCGATCAAATCATCGAGAACCTGCTCACCACGACCCGCCACCGGAGTACCGATCGCAATATCGGACGTCCCCGACAACCGCGCCAACAACACCGCCAACGCCGCATGCACCACCATGAACAAGGACGAATTCGACTCACGGGCAATTTTTTTCAAAGAATGATGCTCTGGCGCGTCGATAACGAAAGCGTGTTTGGCGCCACGATTGGACGCCACCGCCGGCCGCGGACGATCAGCCGGCAAATCCAACTGATCCGGCAACCCCGACAACGCCGACTCCCAGAAACCGATCTGACGCGAAATCAACGACCCCGCATCATCTTCCGACCCCAAAGTCTCCCGCTGCCACAACGCGTAATCCGCATACTGCACCGCCAACGGCGCCCACCCCGGCACCTCACCCCGAGAACGAGCCTCGTACGCCACCATCACATCACGCGTCAACGGCCCCATCGACACACCATCACCACTGATGTGATGAACCACCATCGCCAACACGAACTCCGACTCCGACACCGCGAACAACCGCGCCCGAACCGGAACCTCCACCGCCACATCGAAACCGGTCGACAAGAACTCCGTCACCGCACCAACGACATCGGACTCCGACACCACCACCGGCGACAAATCCAACCGCACCCGATCCGCAGACAACACCTCCTGGAACCCGACACCGTCGACCTCCGGATACACCGTCCGCAAAATCTCATGCCGCACAACAACATCCGACACCGCAGCGTCCAACGCCGCCACATCCAACAACCCCGACAACCGAATCGCCACCGGAATATTGTTCGCCGACGACAACGTATCGAAACGGTTCAAGAACCACATCCGCTGCTGCGCCAACGACAACGGCACCCGCTCCGGACGCACCCGAGCAGTCAACGCCGCCCGCGCACCCGAACCGATCTCCGACTCCATCCGCGCAGCCAACAACTCCACCGACGACGCCTCGAACAACACCCGCACCGGAACCTGTGCATCGAGCGCCTGCCCCAACCGAGCGGCCATTCGAGTAGCAATCAAAGAGTTTCCGCCGAGTGCGAAGAAGTCGTCATCCAGACCCACTCGCTCGACCCCGAGTACCGCCGAGAAGACAGAAGCGACAATTTGTTCTACCGGCGTGACCGGGGCCCGGAACACCGCAACCTCGAACACCGGCTCCGGCAACAACTTCCGATCCAACTTCCCAGACGAGTTCAGAGGCAACTCGTCCAAGACCATGATCGCGTTCGGAATCATGTAGACAGGTAGCGATTCAGGAAGCGCATTCCTCAAGACTTCTACGTCGATCACAGAATCCGGGACCGCGATCACATATGCGACCAGCTGATCGCCCATATCGGTGGATGCCACAGTGACCACACACTGAGCTACCGTCGAATGCGCCAGCAGAGCTGACTCGATCTCACCCAGTTCGATCCTCTGACCACGGAATTTGACCTGAAAATCGGTACGCCCGACATACTCGAGTTCGCCTGCGGTGTTCCACCACACCAGGTCCCCGGTGCGATACATCCGACTGCCACCGGGATTGATTTCACCGTTCGTGTCGCTCGCCTCCACAAATGGGTTCGCGACAAAACGATCACTGGTGAGATCGGGTCGCGCGACGTAACCGCGCGCCAGTTGATCACCGGCCAGATACAGCTCACCCGCAACGCCTACCGGCACCGGCTGCAACCGACTGTCCAACACGTAGACCTGCGAGTTCCACTCGGGCACCCCGATCGGAATCCCTGTTGATTCCGATCCATCGACCTCGTAGTAGGTGATCGAGACCGCAGCCTCGGTTGGGCCGTACACATTGTGCAGGCCTGCAGACGACACCTGAGCGAATGCACGCACCGTCTCGACCGGCAATGCCTCACCGATCACGAATACGTCCCTCAGTGACACCAATGCGTGTTCCGGAACCGAAGTCGCGAAGACGGTCAACATCGATGGAACGAAGTCCGTCAGCGTCACCCGATGATCTTCGATCAGACGAGCCAGATACGCGGGATCTCGATGGCCGTCGTGAGATGCCAGCACCACTCTCGTACCGGACAAAAGCGCAGTGAAGTATCCCCACAACGAGACGTCGAATGTCGTAGCAGTCTTTTGTAAATAGACGTCTTCTGGGCCGATGGCGTACTGATCCTGCATCCACAGGACCTGGTTCACGATGGCGTGATGCGACACCGCAACGCCTTTGGGCTTGCCCGTGGAACCCGAGGTGAAGATCACGTAGGCGGCATTCACATCATGCAGACGACCGCGACGATCAGCATCGGAAACGACTGAAGCCGAGTAGCTCGAAAGATCGACACCGTCGATCAACAGCACGTCGGCGCCGTTCGGCGCTACGAAAGCATCCCGCGTCGTCGACAGCACACAGACCGGATCGGCCGTCGTGAGGATGTGCCCGATCCGCTCGGCCGGGTGATCAGGATCCAAGGGCACGTAGGCTCCGCCCGCGGCGATCACCGCGTACATACCCACTACGAGATCGAGCGATCGACGCATCGCCAAGGCCACCAACGATTCGGGCCCGACCCCGTTGTCGATCAGCTTGCGTGCCAACTTGTTCACACGTTCCGACAACTCGCCATAGGTCAGCGACTGGCCGTCGAACACCACGGCAACAGCATCGGGTGCCAACGCAACGCGGGTGTCGAACAGCGAAGCCAACGTCTCGCTGTTCTCAACGTCATGCGCGGTGGAGTTGCGCGCAATCAACAGCGACTCGCGCTCGGCCTCCTCCAACAGTTCGATGTCACCCACGGTGATCGACGGATCCACGACCACCTGCTCGAGGATCCTGGTGAACCGATCGGCAAATCCACGAATGGTCGACTCGTCGAATAGGTCTGTGGCGTATGCGAACTCGGCGAACATGCCAGATTCGTGCGTATCTTCGATGCGAGGAGCGAGGGTCAGTTGAAGGTCGAATTTCGCGATACCCGCGTCGAACTCGAGACCCGACACCTCCAAACCTGAAAGCTCCAACGCATCCTGCGACATGTTCTGGAAGAACAGCGCGACCTGGAACAGCGGGTGATGTGCCTGCGATCGGGTGGGATCGAGCACCTCGACCAACCGCTCGAACGGAACATCGCCGTTGCCGAGCGCCTGAAGGTCTGTCCTCCGCGTTGCCGAGACGAGCGCACTGAACGAACTGGCGAGGTCAACAGGAGTCCGCAGGACCAGTGTATTCACGAACATACCGATCACATCGTCGAGCGCCTTTTCGCCTCGCCCTGCAACCGGGGTACCGATCACGATGTCACTGGTACCGGACAACCTTGCGAGAAGCACGGCGAGGGCCGAATGCATCACCATGAACAGCGACGCGTTCCGCTCGCGTGCAAGTGAGTCCAAGCTCGACCGAAGCTCTTCACTGACGGAGAAGCGGTACGTAGCGCCACGATTCGAGGCGACGACCGGGCGGGATCGGTCAGCTGGTAACGCAAGCACTTCCGGAGAGTCGCGGAGGACGGAGCGCCAGTGGTCCAGCTGAGCCGAGATCAACGAATTCGGGTCGTCCTCGTCGCCGAGGACCTCCCGCTGCCAGAGTGCATAATCGGCGTACTGCACCTCGAGCGGAGTCCAATTCGTAACGCCATTCGAAACCCGAGCGGCGTAAGCAACCATGACATCCCGAGTCAACGGACGCATCGAGAACCCGTCCGCTGCGATGTGATGCATAACGAAGGCGAGAACAAATGCGTCCGCCCCCACCTCGAACAACTGCACACGGAACGGTACCGACATTGTCACATCGAACCCTGCCAGAGCGAGCGTCAGCAGTGCCTCTTCGATCCGAGTTCCGCCCAGAGTGACTGGGGTGAGATCAAAAGATACCTCTGAGGCAGGCAGAATCACCTGCTGACCTTGCCCACCCGCCTCGGGGTAGATCGTCCGTAGCGATTCGTGCCGATCCACCACATCCGATACGGCCAACTGCAGTGCCGACAGATTCAACTGGCCACTCAAACGCAGCGCAATCGGAATATTGTTGACGGCCGATTCGGGGTCGAAGCGGCTCAGGAACCACATGCGCTGCTGAGCAAGTGACAACGGAATCGTCGTGGGGCGAGGTCCTGCGACTAGTGCCGGAATGTTCCCGGAACTGACGTGTGACGAGATCGCCGCCGCCAGCGACTCTACATTCGAATTTTCGAACAGGACCCTCACGGGGATCGTCGTATCGAGCGCTCGCCCGAGCCTGGCGACCAATCGTGTGGCTACGAGCGAATTACCACCCAAAGCAAAGAAATCATCATCCAACCCGACACGCTCGACCCCCAGAACGTCGGCAAAGACGCCCGCTACCGCCAACTCCGTATCAGTTGCGGGTGTTCGATACTCCCGCACCTCGAATACTGGCTCCGGCAACGCCTTCCGATCCAACTTACCGTTCACCGTCAGCGGAAGCTCCTCGAGCACCACCACAGCATCCGGAACCATGTACCCGGTCAGGAACTCGCTCACCCTCGTCGACACAACGGAAGCAGCAAGATCCATGCCAGCCTCGGGGACCACATACCCCACAAGACGATCACCGAGCGCAACATCCGAGCGCACAACCGCCACAGCGCCAGCCACCCCAGGCACACGCAACAACGCAGCCTCGACCTCGCCGAGTTCAATCCGGAACCCACGCAACTGAATCTGCGAATCACTTCGGCCCGCGTACTCGAGCACCCCGTCGACACTCCACCGCGCAATATCACCTGTCCGGTACATCTGATCACCGGAACCGCTGCGGCCGAACGGGTTCGCAACAAAACGACCAGCAGTCAACCCGGGCTGGCCCACATACCCACGCGAAAGCTGACCACCAGCGACATACATTTCGCCTCGAACACCCACCGGCACAGGACTAAGTCGATCGTCGAGTACGAACACCGACAATCCACCAAGGCCACGGCCGATCACCGAACCACTCGCCTCACGAACCATCACCGAATCGAGTGCCGAGAACGACACATGCACAGTGGTCTCGGTGATCCCGTACATGTTCACCAATCGCGGCGAACTATCGTCATGACGGTCATACCAACGCACCAATTGAGACAAATCCAGCGCCTCACCGCCGAAGATCACATGACGCAACGACAACGAACCGGCCGAATCGCCAGCCATCCGATCCGCCTCGGCGAACTGATAGAACGCCGAAGGAGTCTGATTGAGCACTGTCACTCGCTCCCGCACAACCAACTCACGGAACTGCTCCGGCGAGCGAGAAGTCAGGTAATCCACCACCACAACAGTGCCGCCGTACAACAGCGGGCCCCACAACTCCCACACCGAGAAATCAAACGCGTAACTGTGGAACAACGTCCACACGTCCGAACCATCGAAACCGAACCGCGGCTGAGCATTCGCAAACAACTCCACCACATTCCGATGACTGACCGCCACACCCTTCGGCTTCCCAGTCGAACCGGACGTATAGATCACGTAGGCAATATCGTCGGCACGCAACGCAGAACGACGATCACCGTCCGACACCGGCGAACCGTCGTAATTCGCCAAGTCCAACGCCATCACGTCAAGAACTGGCACCTCGACATCGACGACATCACCTGCAGCGACGACGCACACAGGACGCGCGTCCCCCAACGTATAAGCGATTCGCTCTGCCGGATACGTCGGATCAATCGGAAGATAGCCACCACCGGCCTTCACAACAGCCAACAACGTGACAACCAACTCGACCGACCGCGGCAAGATAACCGCCACCAACGACTCCGGACCAACACCCGACTCGATCAGCTTGCGCGCCAACCGATTTGCCGCCTCATCCAGCTCGCCGAACGACAACCGGCGACCCTCGAACACCACGGCAGTCGACGAAGCCTCACCCACAACCCTCGCGTCGAACATCGAAACCAACGTCGTGCCGGGCTCGACCTCGACACCAGGAACCATCCAAGAATCCAAAACGTCCGAACGCTCGGCAGCATCGAGCAAATCGATATCACCGACCACCACCGTGGCATCCGCTGCAATCGCTTCAAGAATCACAGTCAACCGACCGGCGAAAGATTTCACCGATGCCTCGTCAAACAAATCCGTCGCATAAACGAGTGCCACGCTCAGGCCCCCTGACGCAGCAGTCGCGTCGGACTCCCAGATCGTGAACTGCAAGTCGAATTTGGCTGTCGCCGAATCGACATCGAGCCCAGAGATGATCAATCCCGGTACCTCGAGGCTGCTTTGCGTGCTCTGCCCAAGATTCTGCATAGAGAGCATCACCTGAAACAGCGGATTCCTCGACTGCGATCGCGAGGGATTGAGCACCTCCACCAACCGCTCGAACGGAACGTCCGAGTTACCGAATCCATCGAGATCGATATCTCGAACCCGGGCGATCAAGTCGATGAAAGACATGTTGACGTCAACATCTGTGCGGAGCACGAGCGTATTGACGAACATCCCGATGAGGTCATCGAGAGCTTGATCGCCTCGACCGGCGACCGGAGTGCCGATCGCAATGTCCGAAGTCCCCGACAACCGCGCCAGCAGAATCGCCACGGCACTGTGCAACACCATGAACAGAGATGCGTTGTTGTCGAGCGCAATTCGATTGAGAGCCTGGTGGAGATCCGGCTCGATCGTGAATGTGTGCCCGGCTCCCCGGTTCGACGCGACGCGCGGGCGCGGGCGGTCCGACGGAAGATCGAGCTGATCGGGGATACCGGCCAATGCGTGGCGCCAGTAGTCGACCTGGCGAGTGATCAGAGAATCCGGGTCGTCCTCACTGCCGAGAACCTCGCGCTGCCACAGTGCAAAGTCGGCGAACTGTACGGGCAGCGGAGCAAGATCGTGCGAAATTCCCTGTGTCCGAGACACATAAGACGAAACGATGTCCTTGGTCAACGGTCCCATGGAGAACCCGTCACCGCTGATGTGATGGACGACGAACACGAGGACGAATTCGTCGGCGGCGAATTGGAAGAGTGCCGCCCGAATCGGAACCTCGGTGGTCACGTCGAATCCCGGAGTCACGAAGTCGGTCACGCGCTCGACGATCGCCGACTCGTCCACCCGTATGGGAGTCAGGTTCGGTACCACGGCTGCAATGTCGACCAGGCGCTGATATCCGACGCCGTCGACCTCCGGGTACACAGTCCGAAGGATCTCGTGCCGCTCGATCAAATCCTCGAGTGCGCCTTGCAACGCATCGACATCGAGCGCTCCGCTGAGCCGCAGCGCGACCGGAATATGGTCGACTGCCGATTCTGGTTCGAATCGATTGAGGAACCACATGCGCTGCTGTGCCAAAGACAGCGGAACCAACTCGGGGCGCTCGCGAGGGATCAGGGGAACGTGAGCCTTGCGGTCTTCTGAGATTTTCGCTTCGTCGATGAAGACGGCAAGTTCTGCGGCGGTGGGTGCGTCGAAGAAGTTGCGCATGTCGATGGCGATGCCGTGTTCGGCATTGATCCGCGCAACCACGCGAGTGGCGAGCAACGAGTTGCCGCCCAGTTCGAAGAAGCCGTCATCTGCCCCTACCCGATCCTGCCCGAGCAGATCGGCAAAGATCGCGACCACACCGGCTTCGGTGGGTGTCGCGGGCTCGCGATACTCAACCGTCTTCGACGCGAATTCGGGTGTGGGCAAAGCCTTTCGATCCAGTTTGCCGCTGGCGTTGAGCGGAAACTCGTCCAGTTCGACGAACATGGCAGGGATCATGTAGTCGGGTAGCCGTTCGCCAAGCGACGACGTCAGATTCTCAGAATCGATACCCTCGGCGACGATGTAGGCCACCAAGTTGTCACCGATCGTTTCGTCCGAATGGACGATCACCACGGCTTGGGAAACACCTTCGCAATCGAGCAGTGCCGCCTCGATCTCACCGAGCTCGATGCGCAGACCGCGGAGCTTGACCTGAAAGTCGGTGCGACCGATGTATTCGAGCTGACGGTTCGCTCCGGCACCGCGCCAGCGCACCAGGTCTCCGGTTCGGTACATCCGGGATCCGTCAGTAGCGCCGGGCCGCGCCACGAAGCGGTCTGCCGTGAGATCGGGACGCGACACGTATCCCCTGGCCAGCTGAATCCCGGCAAGATAGAGCTCTCCTGCTACACCCGACGGCGAGGGCCGCAGCGCATCGTCGAGCACCAGGAGCTCGGTGTCCGCAACTGCTGCACCGATCGGCACCGACACCTGATCCTGCTCGCCGGTTTCGTAATAAGTCACGTCGACGGCGGCTTCGGTCGGGCCGTACAGGTTGTGGAGTCCAGCGCTGCTGACCTCGCGCAGACGTGCCGCCGTTCGAGCCGGCAACGCCTCACCGGAAGCGAACACGTAGCGAAGGGTTTTGACCTGCGCAACAAGGGGTTCGGCGACGAACACGGCGAGCATCGACGGCACGAAGTGCACCGCCGTCACTCCGCGCTCGATCATCGTGCGAGCCACGTACACCGGATCACGATGTCCGTCGGGTTCCGCGATCACCAGCGATGCACCGACCTGCAGCGGCCAGAAGAACTCCCACACGGACACATCGAAAGTGAAGGGTGTCTTCTGCAAGATCACGTCGTCGGCAGTGAATCCGTACTCGGTCTGACGCCATTGCAGGTTCGCGACGATGGCACGGTGAGAGACTGCAACGCCTTTGGGGCGTCCGGTCGATCCGGACGTGAAGATGACATACGCAGTGTTGTCCGCGCGCAGCGGCGCCAACCGGTCGGCGTCGGTGACAGTTGTCTCGGCACGACCCGACAAGTCGAGGGTGTCGACGTCGAGCGTGGGCGTACCGTGCGGCAGCACCACGGCATCGGACGTTCGTGTGAGCACAGCCGTGGGCTTCGCGATCTCGAGTACGTAAGCGAGACGGTCGGCAGGATGATCCGGGTCGAGTGGAACGTACGCGCCGCCGGCCTTGACGATCGCGTACATCGAGACGAGGAGATCGATCGATCGACGCATCGCGAGACCGACGAGGCTGTCCGGTCCGACACCTGCCGCGACGAGTTCACGGGCCAGACGGTTCGCCCGCGCGTCGAACTGCGCGTAAGTGAGCTGCGTTCCGGCGTAATCCAGCGCGAGCGCATCCGGCGTCCGCTCGACCTGCTCGTCGAAGAGTCCTGCGAGGGTCACGTGTGCATCGGACTCCGACGCGACCTCCACGATCGAAGTGCCGTCGGTGATGAGACGGTCGACCACCGCGCCGAGACCGTCGGCCTCGCTGCCGATCAGCTCTGGCAGCACCGTGGAAACGACAACAGGAACCAGGGCATCCGCCCCCAATGCCCCACCCATCGCGGTGTCGAGAGTGACCATCTCGTCATTGAGTCGTCCGTAGCTGATTTCGGTTCCACCGTGGCTCAGAGCCACACGATCAGGATCTACCGCCGCAACTGCAGCCACCAACTTCGGCAGATCTTCGATCGTCAGCGACTGCGGTCCCGGAATACCGACGGACATCTACACTTCCTCCAACTGACTTTCGTGAAGTGCGCCCCGGTCGAGCACAGCGTTCTGCTCGGCCGGAGGCGTTCACTGGGCAAATACTGAATGTTACCCGGCCGTACCCCCACGGCCCGCTGACACCGACTGTGCGTCAGCTATCACCGAGCTCACAAGTGTGGCGAGACCGTCGACGCCAAGTGCCGGCAGGATGCCCGGAACAAGTCCGGCGAGCGACACAGAAACCAGAGCATCGGGGGCGAGAGCAGCCCCCATGGCGGTACGCATGGCAACGAGCTTGGTCGACAACTCACCGAAGGTGACAGCCTGATCACCGTGGGTGAACGCAATTGCCTCAGGATCGGCGGCCGCCGCTGCGGCTGCCAGTTCGGGTAGGTCCGCCGCGGACTTCGGCTCGGCAGCGCTCGCTTCCTCGCGTTCCTGCTCGGTCACGATGTCGATCGTGCGAATCACGACCCCGGGATCGGTCACCAGTTCTTCGAGCACCCGCCCGAATCGCGCCGCAAAAAGCGCGATGGTCGATTCGTCGAACAGGTCGGTCGCATAGGTGAAACGCATCCTCAGCCCGGACAGCACCCCGGCATCGTCGAATTGCTCGATACCGGTGAGCTGCAGATCGAACATCGCCTGGTCGAAACCGTTGTCGACCGCAGAGAGCTCGAGGCCCGGGAGCTGGAACGTACCGAGAGCCATGTTCTGGAAGGTGAGCATGACCTGGAAGAGCGGCGAGTATGCGTGAGAGCGCTCTCGCCCCAGTTCGTCGACCAACCGCTCGAACGGTACGTCGGCATTGGCGAATGCCGACAAGTCCTTGTCCTTCACGTGTGCCAGAACGTCGACGAACGTCGAAGCAGGCGCGATCTCCGTTCGCAAGACCAACGTGTTGACGAACATCCCGACAAGATCGTCGAGCGCCCGCTCACCTCGACCCGCGATCGGCGTACCGATTGCGATGTCGTTCGATCCACTCATCTTCGCCAACAGCACGGCCAGGGCAGTGTGAACCACCATGAAGACTGTCGAGTTCTGCTCCCGTGCGATCGTCGCGAGCCGGTCCGTGGTCTCGGAATCGACGGCAAACTCGAATTCCGCACCGCGCATGCTGGCCCGCGCCGGCCGCGGCCGGTCGGTCGGCAGTTCCAGAAGCTCCGGAGTGCCCTTGAGCTCGTTCACCCAGTACGCGAGTTGACGGCCCAGCTGACTGTCCGCGTCCTCCGGCGATCCGAGGACATCACGCTGCCACAGCGTGTAGTCGGCGTACTGCACCTCGAGCGGAGCCCACTCCGGGGTCTCCCCGCCGGTACGTGCGGTGTACGCAACCATGGTGTCTCTGATCAACGGAGCCATCGAGAAGCCGTCACCGCTGATGTGGTGAATGACAACGACGAGGACCCGCTCGGATTCGTCGACCTCGAAGAGACGGATTCGCAACGGAACGGCTGTCGTGACATCGAAGCCCTCGCGAACTGTGTCAGCCACCTGCTCGGCGACCGACGCTTCGTCGGTTGCGATCACTTCCAGTCCCACCGCCGCTGCGGAGCGAGGCAGGATCATCTGAACCGGTCCGTTGCCCCGGTCCGGGTATACCGTCCGGAGCACTTCGTGACGCTCGATCAGATCCGACACCGCTGAGTGAAGTGCGTCGACATCGAGTGCGCCGGACAGCCGGATCGCGACGGGGATGTTGTACGCACCCGAGGTCTTGTCGAACTGATTGAGCACCCACATACGTTGCTGCGCCAACGACAGCGGAATCTCGTGCGGACGCACCTGAGCCACCAACGGTGGGCGGCCACCAGATCCCGCGTGTTCGAGAACCCTCGACGCCAATGCCCCGACAGTCGACGCCTCGAAGATCACGCGGACCGGAATCTGCGCGTCCAACGCCTCACCCAGCCTCGACACGACCTGCGTCGCGACGAGAGAGTTTCCGCCGAGCTCGAAGAAGTCGTCGTCGAGTCCGACCCTCGCCACACCGAGTACGTCAGCGAACACACCCGCCACGATCTCTTCGACGGGGTTGGTCGGCGCACGGAATTCGGTCGCCTCGAATTCGGGGTCGGGCAGGGCTTTGCGATCGACCTTGCCGTTGATGTTGAGCGGTAGTTCGTCCAAGACCATCAATGCCGCCGGCACCATGTAACTCGGCAACTCAGCCACAAGAGTCCGCTTCAAGGTTTCGACATCGATGCTTTCCCCGCTTTGAGGAACGACGTAGCCGACAAGTCGATCACCGATACGCGCATCCGACTTGGCCACCACCACAGCGGAGTCCACGCTGGCCTGCTTGCGAAGAAGCGCTTCGATCTCACCGAGTTCGATGCGGTAGCCACGGATCTTGACCTGGAAGTCGGCGCGCTCCACGTAGTCGAGTTCGCCGTTCTCCGTCCACCGGACGAGGTCGCCCGTGCGGTACAACCGCGAACCCGCGTCACCGAAGACGTTGGCCACAAATCGTTCCGACGTCAGATCCGCGCGACCGTGATAGCCGCGAGCAAGCTGGGCACCGGCGAGGTAAAGCTCCCCGGTGACTCCGACGGGGACCGGATGCAAACGCGTGTCGAGCACGAACACCTGCGTGTTCCATTCGGGGGCACCGATCGGCACCGAGGTCGTATCGTCCGAACCGACGACGTGCGCTGTCACCGAGACGGCGGCTTCGGTCGGACCGTACAGATTCACCAACTGCGCGTCGCTGAGTTCTGCGAACTCGGTCGCGGTCGCGGCCGGCAACGCTTCACCGATCGCAAGCACCTGACGAAGTGATTCCGGAAGGCCATTTTCCGATGCCGACTGCAACATCGCGAGCATCGACGGCACCACGTGGAGCGTCGTGATCTTCTCCCGGGTCATCAGGTCGAGCAGGTAGCTCGGGTCCTTGTGACCTTCGGGTTCGGCAATCACCAGTCGTGCACCGGAAGTCAGTGCCGACCAGAACTCCCAGACCGAGAGGTCGAACGTTGCCGCGGTCTTGAGCACCATCGCATCGGATCGGTCCAGGCTGTACTGATCGCGCTTCCAGAGAATCTGGTTGACCACCGCCTGATGCGAGATCGCGACGCCCTTCGGTCGCCCCGTCGATCCCGACGTGAAGATCACGTAGGCGGTGTTGCCCACTCGCAGTGGAGCAATCCGATCCGCATCGGTAACCGTCGCTTCCGCGTAGGACGCGAGATCGATCGTGTCCACCTCGATCACGGAATCACCGAACGCCGGATTCTTCGCAGTGGTCGAGGCAGTGAGGACGCAGACCGGATCTGCCATGGTCAACACGTACTCGATGCGGTCCGCCGGGTGGTTCGGATCGATCGGTACGTATCCACCACCTGCCTTCACCACCGCGTACATGGCGACCAGCAGTTCGACCGATCGCTCGATTGCCAACGCGACCAACGACTCCGGACCGACACCGGTTGCAATCAGATGGCGTGCGAGACGGTTCACACGTGCATCGAACTCGGCGTAGGTCAGCGACGTGTTCCCTGCGATCACTGCCACCGCACCCGGGTTCGAACCGACCTGCTCGTCGAACAGTTCGACCAGAGTGACTCCCGGGACGGAGTGATCGGTCTCGTTCCAGCGGTTCAGGATCCGGTCGCTCTCGGACGAATCCAGCAGCGCGAAGTCGCCGACGGTCAACGACGGATCGGACGCGATCTCCGCGAGCAATCGCACGAATCGATCGGCGAAGTCCTGCACGGTCGACTCGTCGAACAGATCATGCGCGTAGCTGAACATCGACGTGATGCCGGCTGCAGATCCGTTCGCGTCGTACCGATCACTGACGATCAACTGAAGATCGAACTGCGCGACCCCGTTGTCGATATCGACGCCCTTGACGGTGAGCCCCGGAAGCTCGAGCCCTCCGGTTTCCATGTTCTGGAAGAGGAAGCCGACCTGATAGAGCGGATGACGAGCGGTCGAACGCGGTGGGTTGAGCACCTCCACGAGTCGCTCGAAAGGAACGTCCGAATGTGCAAATGCTTGAAGGTCGGTCTCCCTGACACGTCCGAGCAGGTCGAGGAACGGCGTGCCGCTGTCGATCTGCGTACGGAACACCAAGGTGTTCACGAACATGCCGATGAGATCGTCGAGTGCCCGCTCACCACGTCCTGCAATGGGTGTACCCACCGCGATGTCCTCGGTTCCGGACAGTCGAGCCAACAACATCGCGAACGCAGTGTGCGTGAGCATGAACAGCGTCGAATTATTTGCCCTGGCAAGACCGCTCAACCGAGCATGCAACTCTGCATCGATATCGAAGTGCAGGTAACCGCCGCGGAAGGACTGCGTCGCGGGGCGCGGCCGGTCGGCGGGAAGTGCAAGCTGATCAGGCAGCCCGGCAAGAGCATTGCTCCAGTACGCAATCTGCTGCGAAGCAATAGATCCCGCGTCTTCCTCACTGCCCAGCACCTCTCGCTGCCACAGGCTGTAGTCGGCGTACTGAACGTCGAGAGGAGCCCAGGACGGTGTGTACCCGGCAACCCGCGAGGCGTATGCGGTCACGACATCCCGAGCGAACGGTGCCATCGAGGAACCGTCGGCGGAAATATGATGAATCGCGACACCGAGTACGTATTCGTCGGAAGCCAACTGGAACAACCGGATACGAATCGGAATCTCGCGTGTGACGTCGAAGCGCGTCGACGCCAGCGCGACCAACTCACCTTCGAGTTCGTCCACGCCAGTCGGTTCTGCGACGATTTCGTCCGACCAACTCGACACGGGCTTGACGACCTGCACCGGACCGTCTCCGATTTCCGGGTAGACGGTTCGAAGTGATTCGTGCCGCCCGATCACATCAGAAATCGCCGCGCTCAGCGCCGAGACGTCAAGATCGCCCTGAAGGCGCAGCGCCATCGGGATGTTGTATGCCGCTGCACTCCCGTCGAATCGGTTGAGGAACCACATACGCTGCTGCGCCAACGAAAGCGGAATCCGCTCTGGCCGCTCGACCGCGGTCAGCGCGACTCGCCCACCCGACCCGGTCCGGCTTTCGGCGTGCGCTGCGAGATCCTGCACCGTGGATGCTTCGAACAGAACTCGAACCGAAAGTTCGGTGTCGAGAGCATCGGCGATTCGTTTGATCGTGCGAGTGGCGTTGAGAGAGTTGCCGCCGAGCTCGAAGAAATCGTCATCGAGACCCACACGATCAACACCCAACACCTCGGCAAACACCGACGCAACGATCTCCTCCTCCGCCGTCACCGGAGCCCTAAACACCGCAACCTCGAACACCGGCTCCGGCAACAACTTCCGATCCAACTTCCCCGAAGCATTGAGCGGCAACGCATCCAACACCACAAACTGCGACGGCACCATATACGACGCCAACCGCTCCCCCACACCCACCTTCACCACATCAACATCAACCGAAGACCCCACCGCAGCAGTGACATACGCAACCAACTGATCACGCCACACCACCACCACAACAGAACCCACACCCACCTGATCCCGAACCGCAGCCTCGATCTCCCCCAACTCGATCCGCTGACCACGCAACTTCACCTGAAAATCACTACGACCGACATACTCGAGCTCACCCGACACACCGATCCACCGCACCACATCCCCCGTGCGATACATCCGCGAACCCACCCCACCGAACGGATTCGCCACAAACCGCTCCGCCGACAAATCCACCCGCCCGAAATACCCACGAGCGACCTGCACACCCGACAAATACAACTCACCCGCAACACCCACCGGCACCGGACGCAACCGCGAATCCAACACCAACACCGACGAATTCCACACCGGAGCACCCATCGGCACCACCACACCCACACCATCGAGCGGACCCGCCGCCGTCGCATGCACCGTGAACTCCGTCGGACCATACAAATTATGAACCTCAACCGACGGCAACACCGACAACACCCGACCCACCACCGACGCCGGCAACGCCTCACCCGCCGCGAAAATCACCCGCAACGAACCCAACCCACCACCACCGAGACGCGAAATCGTCGCCTCCGACGTGTCGACCAACTGATCGACGAACACCTCCAACATCGACGGCACAAACGAGACCATCGACACCGACTCCGCCGCCACCACCGACGCCAAATACCCCGGATCCCGATGACCGTCATGAGTAGCCACCACCAACCGAGCACCCACCGCCAACGGAACAAACAACTCCCACACCGACACATCGAACGTCACCGGAGTCTTGAGCAACACCACATCAGAACCCGACACCGCATAACGCTCCGCCAACCACGACACCTGATTGACCACACTGCGATGACTGACAGCCACACCCTTCGGCCGACCCGTCGACCCCGACGTGAAAATCACATACGCCGTATTCCCCGACCGCAACGGCGCAACCCGATCCACATCCGAGACAGGAGCATCCGAAAAACCAGACACATCAACAACATCAACCTCGACCACCGGCACCACACCAGCATCGAAACCAACATCAGAAGTACTGACCACACACACCGGCGACGCCGCCGCCAACACATACCCATTACGCTCCGCAGGCTGATCCGGATCCACCGGAACATACCCACCACCAGCCCTGAGCACACCGTAAACCGCAACCAACAAATCAACCGACCGACGAACCGCAACGCCCACCAACGACTCCGGCCCCACACCCACCGAAACCAAATACCGCGCAAGGCGATTCACCCGAGCATCGAACTCCGCATACGACAGAGACTGCCCCTCGAACGAGAGCGCTACCGCATCCGGAGACGCCGCCACCTGCGCAACAAACCCGTCCAACACCGACACACCCGCAACCTCACGAGCCGTGTCATTCCACCCCTCGAGCACCAACGAACGCTCAACAGAATCCAAAATATCAACGTCACCAACACGCACCGAAGGATCGGTGGCTACGGAGGAGAGCAGTCGAAGAACTCTGTCCAGCAACGCAGTTGCGTAGTCGGCATCGAAGAAGTCCGGTAGGTACCGCAGCGTCAAGTGCAACTGCTCGTCGAGTGCGATCAGCAGGGTCAACGGGTAGTTCGTGGAATCGTCCGAGGCGATGTCGTCGATCATCATTCCGTCGAGAACATCCGCCTGTGCGGCGAGGCCCTCACGGTCGACCGGGTACGACTCGAATACAACCAACGTGTCGAACAGTGTTCCGACGTCCGCTGCTTTCTGGACATCGGTCAAACCGAGATAGTGATGATCAAGCATTCTCGTCTGCTCGATCTGGACCCTGGCAACCAATTCTTCGACGGACTCCCCGGCGTCGAGGCGCACCCGCACGGGGAGGGTGTTGATGAACAACCCGACCATCGATTCGACGCCGGTGAGCGCCGGTGGCCGGCCGGACACTGTTGCACCGAAGACAACGTCGTCGGTTCCGGTCAACGCACCGAGCAGGACCGCCCACGCGCTCTGCACGATCGTGTTGGCGGTGACCCCGAGTCGTGCGGCCAGAGCGGTGAGCGCCGCGGTTGTCTCCGACGACATCGACACGTTCAGCTTCTGTGACAGCGCGGTGAATTCCTGTCCGCCTGTGACCTGAGCAAGCAGCGTCGGCTCTTCGACGCCGGAAAGCACATCCGCCCAGGCTGTGAGTGATCGATCACGATCCTGATCGACAAGCCACGCCAGGTAATTGCGATAGCTACGCACACGCGGAAGAACCGAGTCGTCACCACGCGTCGCGTACAGCGCCAACAGGTTCTGCAAGAGCAGTGGCACCGACCAACCGTCGAGAATAATGTGGTGATTCGCCACCACCAAGCGATAGTCCCCCTCCGCCATGGTGACGAAGGTGAACCGAATCAACGGCGGTGACGCCATGTCGAAGTGTGTCGCCTGGTCAGCCGTCAAAACTTCGTTCAGAGCTGCCTCACGGTCGACGGCCGCAATATCGCTGAGATCGATGTTCCGCCACGGGACTGGAACGTCTTCGAGGACTATCTGGACCGGCGTTCCGTCGTCGTCGGCCGTGAATGCCGTTCGCAGGTTCGCATAACGGTCGATGATTCCCTGTGCTGCAGTGCGCAAGCGGTCGGCATCCACCTTCCCGGACAGAGTGAGAATCATCTGCACCGAGTAGAGGTCGACGCTGGATTCTGCCAACATCGCGTGGAAGAGCAAACCGGACTGCAGCGGTGCCAGGGGCCAGATGTCGGTCACCGTACCGAATCGATTCTCGAAGCCGTCGATATCTCGTTGGCTCACGGAGACAAGCGGCACGTCGGACGGTGTGAGTCCACCGGCTCCGACGGAGCGAGAATGCTCCGCCAGGGCAGTCAGTGCTTCGACCCAAATCTGTGCAAATGTCTCGACACTCTCGCCGTCGATGGCACCGACGGGGTATGCGAAAGAGGCCTCCAGAACAGCACCGTCTGCGCCGTCGTTGACGATCGCATTGATGTCGACGACCTTGTTTGCGGGCATGTCGACGTCTTCGGGTGCCGACACGTTGGCGAAATCGCCGGCCGGCAGCCACCCGAGTCCCTCGACGCCTGCCGGAAGATCCTCGGCGACAACTCGTCCCAGGTAGTTGAAGCTGACCTGTCCCCCGGCGAAGCGAGAAAGCACTGCGCGCGTGTCTTCGTTCAGGTAGCGCAGCAGTCCGTACCCGACGCCCTTGTCCGGGATCGCCAGAAGCTGTTCCTTCACTGCTTTGATCGCGCGTCCCGCCGAATCACCTCCGGCGAAAGCGTCACCCAGATCTACCTCGGAAAGATCGAGACTGATCGGGAAGGCAGCGGTGAACCAGCCAACGGTCCTTGACAGATCCGCGCCAGGAATCACGGCTTCTTCGCGACCGTGGCCCTCGAGTTGCAGCAAAGCAGACGTCGAGTCGATTCCGGCTCGGCGACGCCACTCGATCAGCGCGAGTGCCAGTCCAGCGAGCAGGCCGTCGTTGGCGCCGCCGTTGAAAACCTCCGGCAGCGTGGTCAACAGAGTCTCCGTCACCTGAGTGGGGACCGTCACGCTTATCCGCTGAACCGTTGCCGCAACGTCGACGGCAGAGTCGTACGCCCTCTTACCCAGCACCGGGTCCGGTGTCTGCAACACCTTCCGCCACGTATCCAGCTCGGCCACACGCGAATCCCGATGGGCCTCTTCGGACAAAGCATGAGCCCAGCGTCGCATCGACGTACCGGTCGGCTCGAGAGCAACATCCCCCGTCGTTCCGGCTACATCCCCCGTCGCTCCGCTCGCCCCGGCCATCTGAGCCGCAGCCGACACCAGATCCGGAACGATGATTCGCCAGGAAACCCCGTCGACGATCAGGTGATGTGCAGCAATGATCAAGCGCCCGGTGCGAGTGGGACCGAAGTCGACCCACACGAACTGAACCATTACGCCGTCCGCCGGATTCAACCGGCCGAGAGCCTCGTCGAGGCCCTTGGAAGCCGTGAGAACAATTGTCGACTCGTCCGCAGCCGCGTCGACATCGACGCGGCTGAGCAGATCCTCGACGTCCACGGTTCCGGGCTCGGAGACCGACATCCCCCATCCGCGACCGTCGGAGATCAGCCGCGAGCGGAACATGTCGTGGTGGTCGACGACTGCAGCGAGTGTTCGCACGATGTCGGCTCGCTGCACTCCGAGTGGAAGCTCGAGAGTCATCGTCTGTGTGAATCGGTTGTAGCTGCCACCGCGCTCGACCATGAATCGTTCGATCGGCGTCAACGGCATCCAGCCGACTCCACCGCCCGGCAACTCCTCGAGCACCACCGCGGCCTCGACGTCGGCGGCATACTTCGCCACTTCGGCCAATGCCGCGACAGTCTTGCTCTCGAAGACGTCACTGGGTGCGAATACGACCCCACGTGCCTTCGCACGAGAGACGAGTTGGATGGACATGATCGAGTCGCCGCCCTGAGCGAAGAACGAGTCGTCGGTGCCGATGCGATCCAGGCCGAGAACGTCCGCGAAGATCTCGCTCAGGATTTGTTCCATCTCGGTGACCGGGGCGCGGAATTCCTTGGTCTCGAAAACCGGTGCTGGGAGCGCTTTTCGGTCCAGCTTGCCTGCCGGACTGAGCGGCATGTCCGAGGAGACCATGACCGAAGCCGGAACCATATGGGCCGGAAGGGTTCTGGAGACGAATTCGATCAATTCCGCCGAAGTGACCGAAGCGTGCTTTCCGGTGAACACGTACGACACCAGCGCCGGGGCACCCGACGGCAGGGTCGTACCCATCGTCGCAGCGAACTCGACCTCGGGGTGTGCCGTCAGCGATGCATCGATTTCGCCCAGTTCGATACGGAAACCGCGAATCTTGACCTGGAAATCGTTGCGGCCCACGTATTCCACGGCGTAGGTGGAGGGTGCCGTTCCAGCGACCCAGCGCACCACGTCACCGGTTCGGTACATTCGCTCGCCCGGATTACCGTGCGGGTTTGCCACGAATCGATCGGCACTCAAGCCTGGACGACGATGATAGCCGCGGGTCACCTGAGGACCGGACAGATACAGCTCGCCCGAGACTCCCAGTGGAACTGGATTGAGTCGTGTGTCCAGGACGAATGCGGCCATGTCACCGATCGTGGCGCCGATGTCCATTCGGTCACCGGGCAGAAGCGGAACGCTGACGTTCGTCACGATCGTCGTCTCGGTCGGGCCGTAGACATTCAGGAATGTCCTGGGAGCCGAAGCCGACGCGGCCGATCCGTCCCCTGTCGTCCACTTGCTGATCAGTTCCGGCGAATACGCTTCGCCACCCACGCCTACCACCGTCAGGTCGTCCAGGCCGCTCGGGTCCATCGACGCCAGGGCAGCGGGTGTGATGAACGCATGCGTGACTCGTTCGCTACGGAACACCTCAGCCAGTTCGTCGCCGCCGTACACGCCAGGCGGGACGATGACCATCGTCGCGCCGGTGGCCACCGCGAGGAACAACTCGAGCATCGACGCGTCGAAACTCGGTGACGCGAAGTGCAATGTCCGCGAGGTGGGCTTCACGAGGTAATGCGCGGCCTGCGTGACACTGAAGCTCGCCAGTCCCGCGTTGGTTGCGACAACGCCCTTCGGCAGTCCTGTCGTGCCGGAGGTGTAGATGACCCAAGCCGGATGAGCAGTCGTCAGTGGACGGACACGTTCCTCGGCATCGATTGGCGCTCCGGACACTCCGGCGATCATCTGTTCGCCGAGCGGTCCGTCCACGACCAACCACTCGACGTCGTCGGCGAGATTCGGACGTTCGACGTCGAGGGTGAGGCCAACCTTCGCACCCGAGTCGCTGAGCATGTGCGCGATACGGTCTGCCGGATAGTGCGGATCGATCGGAACGACCGCTGCCCCGGTCTTCGACACTGCCCAGACCGCGAGTATCGATTCGACGGATCTCGGAATCGACACCGCCACAAGATCTTCAGCCCCGAGACCACGGTTGATCAAAACGCGGGCCAGCTTCGACGACCACTCGTCGACCTCGCAATACGTCATGGACCTACCGGCCGCGGCCTGCGCCGTGCCGGGGTAGCGCAAAGCGACGTTGTCCGGGTAGCGCGCAGCAGCGTCGGCAAGAATCTCGGCCAACGGCGCCTGCGCTACTCCTGACGAAGCCCTTTGACTCGTCAGAACCTCACGCTCGGACGCGTCGAGGATTTCGATGTCACCCACTGAAGTTGCGGGGTCCGTCGCAATTCCGTTCAGAATGCGCATCAATCGTGCGGCGAATCCGCGGACGGTCGATTCGTCGAACAGATCCGTCGCGTACGTGAACGTCGCCGACAGCCCTTCTGATACCTCACTGATCGTGAGCTGCAGGTCGAACTTGGCCACGGTCTCGTCGATTTCGAACTCGGCCGCCGTCAGACCGGGCAGAGCCAACGAGTTCTGCCCCAGGTTCTGAAATGCCAATGCCACCTGGAACAGCGGGTGATGTGCCCTCGACCGAACGGGATCCAGCACTTCCACGAGCCGCTCGAACGGAAGGTCCGAGTGCGCGAACGCCTGAAGGTCGGTTTCCCGAGCCGAGGCCAGAAGTGTTGTGAATGCCGCCGAAGGATCAACCTCGGTACGCAAAACCAGGGTGTTGACGAACATTCCGATCAAATCGTCGAGTTCGGATTCACCTCGCCCGGCCATCGGTGCACCGATGTTGATGTCCGTTGTTCCCGACAGACGAGCGAGAAGCGACGCCAGAGCCGCATGGACCACCATGAACATCGACGCATTGTGTTCCCGGCCCACGCTGATCAGCCGCTCATGCAATTCCTGACCGATCGAGAATTCGAATGTCGCTCCCTGACCGGAGAATACCGCCGGCCGAGCCCGATCGCCCGGAAGATTCAACTGTTCGGGCACGCCGTCCAGTGCTTGCGCCCAGTAAGTGATCTGTTGCGCGATGACGGACTGCGGATCGTCCTCGGACCCGAGAACCTCACGCTGCCACAACGAGTAATCGGCATACTGCACCGGCAACGGCGTCCAGGTCGGAGCCTGGCCGTTGGTTCGGGCGTAGTAGGCGGTCATGACGTCGCGGGTCAACGGGCCCATCGAGAAACCGTCGGTCGAGATGTGATGCACCACGAATACCAGAACGTGCTCGTCGGCCTTGATCTGGAAAAGCTTGGCGCGCAACGGCACCTCGGCCGTCACGTCGAAGCCTGCCGCTACGAAGTTCGTTACCTCGGAAACGATCTCCGAATCCGAGACCGAGGTTGCCGCGAGGTTCACGTCGACATCAGCCGGTGCAACGATCTTCTGGTAGCCGACGCCGTCGACCTCGGGGTAGACCGTGCGCAGAACCTCGTGACGGCCGATAACGTCGGCGACCGCTTGCTCCAGCCCCAAGACGTCCAGCTCTCCGGTGAGAGTTATCGCAACCGGGACGTTGTTCCCTGCCGAGCTCGTATCCAACTGGTTGAGGAACCACATGCGCTGCTGCGCCAACGACAACGGCACCCGAACCGGACGCACCTGCGCAGTCAACGCCGCACGTGAACCGCCACCGACATGAGAACCCAAACGAGCAGCCAACGCCTCCACCGTCGACGCCTCGAACAACTCCCGCACCGACACCGAAGCATCCAACGCCTGACCCAACCGAGACGTCACCTGCGTCGCAATCAGCGAATTACCACCGAGCGCGAAGAAATCATCATCCAAACCAACACGCTCGACGCCCAGAACATCCGCAAACGTCTGCGCAACAACCTCTTCCACCACCGACGTCGGAGCACGGAACACCGCAACCTGCAACGACGGAACCGGCAACGCCCGACGATCCAACTTCCCGTTCACCGTCAACGGAATCGAATCCAACACCACAAACGCCGACGGCACCATGTACTCCGGCAACAACGAACCCACCGACACCCGAAGATCGTCGACCGAAACGCTCACACCCGCAGCCGGAACCACATACGCCACCAACCGCTGATCACCCGGAGAATCCTCACGAACGACCACCGCCGTCTGCGCCACCGACACATCCGCCAACACCGCAGACTCGATCTCACCGATCTCGATCCGGAAACCACGGATCTTCACCTGATCATCCGCGCGACCCAGATACTCCAAATCACCAGCGCTGTTCCACGACGCGACGTCACCCGTGCGGTACAACACCTCGCCGGCATTGAACGGATTCGCCACAAACCGCGTCGACGTCAACCCCGCCTGACCCAGATAACCCCGAGCCAACTGAACACCAGAGACATACATCTCACCCGCGACACCAACAGGCACCGGAGCCAAACGCGTATCGAGCACGAACACCTGCAGACCCGAAATAGCCTGACCCACAACACTCGCCGACGCATCCGCCGCCAACGCAGCATCCAACACACGATGGCTCACATGCACCGTCGTCTCCGTGATGCCATACATGTTCACCAACGTCGGCGCGAAGTCACCGCGGCGGCCGTACCAATCCGACAAGCGACGCAGCTCGAGCGCCTCGCCGCCGAAAACAACCCACCGCAACGACAACTCAGCGGCCCGACCGGATTCCGACGCCAACCGATCAGCCTCGGCCAACTGATAGAACGCCGACGGAGTCTGATTGAGCACCGTCACCCGCTCAGCAGCAAGCAACTCCAAGAACTGCTCCGGCGACCGCGACGTCACATAATCCACAACCACCAACGTGCCGCCGTACAACAGCGGACCCCACAACTCCCACACCGAGAAGTCGAACGCATAACTGTGGAACATCGTCCACACATCGGATTCGTCGAACCCGTACACACCCTCGGTATTCGCAAACAACTTCGCCACCGTCGTGTGCGGAACCTGCACACCCTTCGGGCGACCCGTCGAACCCGACGTGTAAATCACATACGCAACATTCGACGACCGCAACGGCGCAACACGATCCGCATCCGCCACCACCGAACCATCGAACTCCGACACATCCACCGCGTCGATATCAACCACAGGCAAACCAGCGGGCAACACCAACTCACGCCCGGACCACGAAATCGCAGCCACCGGAGCAGCATCAGCCAACATGAACTCGACACGATCAGCCGGATACGACGGATCCACCGGCAAATACCCCGCACCGGACTTCACCACCGCCAACAACGCCACCACAAGATCCGCCGACCGCGGCAACGCCACCGCCACCAACGACTCCGGACCACAACCCTGAGCAATCAACCTGCGCGCCAAACGATTAGCCCGCACCGACAACTCACCATACGACAACGACTCGCCACCGAACCGCACCGCAACCCGATCACCAAACCGCGCAGCAGCATCATCGAACCACGCCGACAACGTCGAATCCACACCACTGTCGACACCCGTGTCGCTCCATGACAGAACGCGATCCAACTCACCGGCGGTCATAACATCCACGTCGCCAACGGCAGCGGCCGGATTCGCGACAACGCCACGGAGGACGGACACGAACCGATCAGCGAACTCGGCCGCTGTCGACGCGTCGAACAGATCCGTCGCGTAGGTCAGGGTGCCGGACATACCGGCGTCAGCGGCGTCTTCAAGTGTGAATTGCAGATCGAACTTGGCCAGTGCTGCGTCGAATTCCACAGCAGCGGCGGTGAGTCCGGGCAGTTCGAGAGCACTCTGTCCAAGGTTCTGGAACGTCAACGCCACCTGGAACAACGGATGACGAGCCTGCGAACGAACCGGATCGAGAACCTCAACCACACGCTCGAACGGAACATCCGCATGCGCGAACGCCTGCAAATCCACCTCACGCGCCGACGCCAACAACTCGGCAAACGACATCGACGGATCAACCTCGGTACGCAACACCAAGGTATTGACGAACATACCGATCACGTCATCGAGCTCGGCTTCACCACGACCCGCGATCGGGGCACCGATCGCAATGTCGGTCGTCGCGGACAGTCGTGCCAACAGCACCGCCAGAGCCGAGTGAACAACCATGAACGGAGTTGCGTTCGTTGCCTTGCCCAGTTCGTCCAGCTCGGACCACAGCTGCGGTTCGATGGTGAAACTGTGATTGGCGCCGCGCCCTGAAGCAATCTCGGGACGCGGACGATCACCAGGCAGATCCAACTGCTCCGGAAGATCAGCCAACGCATCCGACCAGAACGCAATCTGCTTCGCGATCATGGACTGCGGATCGTCCTCGGACCCGAGAACCTCACGCTGCCACAACGAATAGTCGGCATACTGCACCGGCAACGGCGTCCAGGTCGGAGCCTGGCCGTTGGTTCGGGCGTAGTAGGCGGTCATGACGTCGCGGGTCAACGGGCCCATCGAGAAGCCGTCGGTCGAGATGTGATGCATCACGAACGACAACACGAAGTCGTCATCAGCGACCTGAAAAAGCTTGGCGCGCAACGGAACCTCGACAGTGACATCGAAGCCCTGGGCGAAGAGCGAATACAGCTCCGCCTGGATTCGGTCGTCTGTGACGCGTTCTGCGCCGAGATCGATCGAGACATCTTCTACCGAGCATATCTTCTGGTAGCCGACGCCGTCGACCTCGGGGTAGACCGTGCGCAGAACCTCGTGACGGCCGATAACGTCGTGAACTGCCGAATTCAGGGCCGCCAGATCGAGCGCACCCGTGAGCCGAACGGCAACAGGGACATTGTTGACAGCAGAATCGGTGTCGAATCGGTTGAGGAACCACATGCGCTGCTGCGCCAACGACAACGGCACCCGAACCGGACGCACCTGCGCAGTCAACGCCGCACGTGAACCGCCACCGACATGAGAACCCAAACGAGCAGCCAACGCCTCCACCGTCGACGCCTCGAACAACTCCCGCACCGACACCGAAGCATCCAACGCCTGACCCAACCGAGACGTCACCTGCGTCGCAATCAGCGAATTACCACCGAGCGCGAAGAAATCATCATCCAAACCAACACGCTCGACGCCCAGAACATCCGCAAACGTCTGCGCAACAACCTCTTCCACCACCGACGTCGGAGCACGGAACACCGCAACCTGCAACGACGGAACCGGCAACGCCCGACGATCCAACTTCCCGTTCACCGTCAACGGAATCGAATCCAACACCACAAACGCCGACGGCACCATGTACTCCGGCAACAACGAACCCACCGACACCCGAAGATCGTCGACCGAAACGCTCACACCCGCAGCCGGAACCACATACGCCACCAACCGCTGATCACCCGGAGAATCCTCACGAACAACCACCGCCGTCTGCGCCACCGACACATCCGCCAACACCGCAGACTCGATCTCACCGATCTCGATCCGGAAACCACGGATCTTCACCTGATCATCCGCGCGACCCAGATACTCCAAATCACCAGCACTGTTCCACGACGCGACGTCACCCGTGCGGTACAACACCTCGCCGGCATTGAACGGATTCGCCACAAACCGCGTCGACGTCAACCCCGCCTGACCCAGATAACCCCGAGCCAACTGAACACCAGAGACATACATCTCACCCGCGACACCAACAGGCACCGGAGCCAAACGCGTATCGAGCACGAACACCTGCAGACCCGAAATAGCCTGACCCACAACACTCGCCGACGCATCCGCCGCCAACGCAGCATCCAACACACGATGGCTCACATGCACCGTCGTCTCCGTGATGCCATACATGTTCACCAACGTCGGCGCGAAGTCACCGCGGCGGCCGTACCAATCCGACAAGCGACGCAGCTCGAGCGCCTCGCCGCCGAAAACAACCCACCGCAACGACAACTCAGCGGCCCGACCGGATTCCGACGCCAACCGATCAGCCTCGGCCAACTGATAGAACGCCGACGGAGTCTGATTGAGCACCGTCACCCGCTCAGCAGCAAGCAACTCCAAGAACTGCTCCGGCGACCGCGACGTCACATAATCCACAACCACCAACGTGCCGCCGTACAACAGCGGACCCCACAACTCCCACACCGAGAAGTCGAACGCATAACTGTGGAACATCGTCCACACATCGGATTCGTCGAACCCGTACACACCCTCGGTATTCGCAAACAACTTCGCCACCGTCGTGTGCGGAACCTGCACACCCTTCGGGCGACCCGTCGAACCCGACGTGTAAATCACATACGCAACATTCGACGACCGCAACGGCGCAACACGATCCGCATCCGCCACCACCGAACCATCGAACTCCGACACATCCACCGCGTCGATATCAACCACAGGCAAACCAGCGGGCAACACCAACTCACGCCCGGACCACGAAATCGCAGCCACCGGAGCAGCATCAGCCAACATGAACTCGACACGATCAGCCGGATACGACGGATCCACCGGCAAATACCCCGCACCGGACTTCACCACCGCCAACAACGCCACCACAAGATCCGCCGACCGCGGCAACGCCACCGCCACCAACGACTCCGGACCACAACCCTGAGCAATCAACCTGCGCGCCAAACGATTAGCCCGCACCGACAACTCACCATACGACAACGACTCGCCACCGAACCGCACCGCAACCCGATCACCAAACCGCGCAGCAGCATCATCGAACCACGCCGACAACGTCGAATCCACACCACGATCGATCTGGCCGGCACTGAAGCGGGACAGCAGGTTTCGTTCTCCATCGACCAAGATGTCAACGTCACCCACCGCTACGGTGGGATCAGCAGTCACCGCACGGAAGGTCCTTACCAGCCGATCACCGAATTCCACAACGGTCGACTCGTCGAACAGATCCGTCGCATACGTCAAAGAGGCGGACATTCCGGCGGGTGCGCCGGCCTCGTCGGTTCGTTCGGTCAGGGTCAACTGGAGGTCGAATTTCGCCAGCGCAAGATCGGCACTTTCGATCGACACTTCGAGGTCGCCCAGTTCGAGCGTTGTCTGTTCGTGGTTCTGGAACGTCAATGCCACCTGGAACAGCGGATGACGAGCCTGCGAACGAACCGGATCGAGAACCTCCACCACACGCTCGAACGGAACATCCGCATGCGCGAACGCCTGTAGATCCACTTCACGCGCCGACGCCAACAGATCCGTGAACGACATCGACGGATCAACCTCGGTACGCAACACCAAAGTGTTGACGAACATACCGATCAGATCGTCGAGCTGCGCCTCACCGCGACCCGCGATCGGTGTACCGATCGCGATGTCGGTCGTTGCGGACAAACGAGAAAGTACGACGGCGAGCGCTGCGTGAACAACCATGAATGGTGTCGAGTTACTGCTGTGCGCAATCGAATTGACAGCTTCGTGCAGGGTGGCGTCGATATCGAACTCGACCTCGGCTCCGCGCCCTGAAGCGACCTCGGGACGAGGACGATCGGCAGGCAGATCCAACTGCTCCGGAAGATCAGCCAACGCATCCGACCAGAACGCAATCTGTTTCGCGATCACGGACCGCGGATCGTCCTCGGACCCGAGAACCTCACGCTGCCACAACGAGTAATCGGCGTACTGCACCGGCAACGGCGTCCAAGCCGGCACCGACGCTCGTGTACGTGCTTCGTAGGCAACCATCACGTCACGGGTCAACGGACCCATCGAGAAACCGTCGGTCGAGATGTGATGCACGACGAACACCAGAACGTATTCGCTGTCGCCGACTTTGAAGAGCTTGGCGCGCAACGGGACTTCGGACGTCACGTCGAAGCCGACTGTCGCCAGCTCGGCGACGCCCGCAGCCAGGCGATCTTCCGTGATCGACACGGGGCTGAGGTCGACGACAACGTCTTGGACGTCGAGGACGTCCTGATAGCCGACGCCGTCGACGTCTGGATACACAGTTCGCAGTGATTCGTGTCGGCCCACGACATCGATCACGGCGGCGTCAAGAGCTGCCACATCGAGGGCGCCCGAAATCCTGATCGCCGCCGGGACGTTGTTCACTGCCGACGCGGGTTCGAACCTGTTCAGGAACCACATGCGCTGCTGCGCCAACGAAAGTGGGATCCGAGCTGGCCGGGGCTGCTGCACCAGTGGGGCGGTGGCGCCCGAACCGGCGTGCAGCTCGAGCCGGACGGCGAGTGACTGCACGGTCGACGCTTCGAAGAGCGCACGAACCGGAACGCTTGTGTCGAGCGCCTCTCCCAGCCGAGCGGCGACACGGGTCGCGATCAACGAGTTGCCGCCGAGTTCGAAGAAATCGTCGTCGCGGCCAACCTGTGCGACTCCGAGAACTTCGGAGAACACCTGCGCGACAGTCTCTTCGACGGTCGTGATCGGCGCCTGGTACACCTTGGACTCGAACACGGGCGAGGGCAGAGCCTTGATGTCCGTCTTGCCCGCGGTGGTCAACGGAATCGAATCGAGTACCAGTACTGAGTCGGGGACCATGTAGCCGGTCAGGAACGTCGACACCGACTCGATGACCTGTGCGGGATCCACCTCGGCGCCGGCCTGCGGCACGACGTATGCAACGAGACGATCTCCGAAGTGATCGTCGGAACGAACGAGAGCAACAGCTTGCGCAACGCCCGCGCAACGGGTCAGCGCGGCCTCGATCTCGCCGAGTTCGATACGGAACCCACGGATCTTGACCTGGAAGTCACTGCGGCCCACGTACTCCACTGCGCCACCGTCGATCCACCGGACCACGTCACCCGTGCGGTACAACCGCTCTCCCGGCGCCCCGAACGGGTCTGCGACAAAACGACCCGCTGTCAATGCCGGCTGTCCCAGGTATCCACGAGCGACCTGAACACCCGACACGTACAACTCACCTGCGACACCAACCGGAACGGGCTGCAAGCGGCCGTCCAAGATCCGCGCGGCCATTCCCCGAATCGGGCCGCCGATGTTCATACGATCAAACGCGGTCAGCGTATCGCTGATGTTCGAGGCGACTGTCGACTCCGTCGGACCGTACGCATTGAAGAATCCACGCACACCGCCATCCGGAAGCGGCACCGCCCACTTGGCAACGAGAGACCGCGAACTGGCTTCGCCACCGACGACAACCACCCGCAACGCGTCGAGCCCGCTCGGATCCACTGATGCCAGCGCAGCGGGCGTCACGAACGCATGCGTCACGCCCTCCGAGCGCAAGATCTCGGCCAATTCCGCGCCGCCGTACACCGTCGTCGGCGCAATCACCATCGTCGATGCTGCTCCGAATGCCATCAGCAACTCGAGAACAGAAGCATCGAAACTCGGCGAGGCGAAATGCAGCGTCCGAGCATCCGCGGTCAGCGCATAGCGCTCGACCTGCTCGGCGCAGAAGTTCGCCACACCCGCATTGGTGACCACAACGCCCTTGGGCAGACCCGTGGTGCCAGAGGTGTAGATGACGTAAGCAGGCTGCCGCTCGTCGATCGCACTGCGTCGATCCGAATCACTTACCGGCGCGCAAGATTCTGCCGCGCACGCCGCCATTGTCTTCTCGTCGTCGAGAACAACCCACGTCAACGCCGACGGCAATCCTGCCTCGACGTCACTGAGCGCAAGACCCAGCACCGCACCGGAATCGGAGATCATGTGGGCGATACGGTCAACCGGATACGTCGGGTCGACGGGCACGAATGCAGCACCCGTTTTCACCACTGCCCACAGAGCGAGAACCGAATCGGCCGAACGCGGAATCGCGATCGCGACCCGATCCTCCGGCCCGACGCCCTTCTCAATCAGAACACGAGCGAGTCGCGACGACCGCTCGTCGAGTTCGCGGTAGCTGATCGACTGACCGTCGAAGCGAATCGCATCCGCCGACGGATCCAAAGCGGCCGCCGCTGTGAGGATCTCGACCAGGGTTCCCGAGACCGACTGACCTCCATGAACATCGGCCAGCACACCCCGCTCGGCCGCATCGAGAATATCGATGTCACCAACGACAATCGAAGGAACCGACACGACAGTCTCGAGGATACGAACCAGACGCCGAGCAAACCCCTCGACCGTCGAAACGTCGAACAGATCTGCAGCAAACGTGAATTCGGCCGAGAGCCCTTGCTGGATCCCGTCTTCGCCGATCGACTCTGTTACTGCGAGTTCGAGGTCGAACTTGGCAGTGGTCGTGTCGATTTCGGCGGCCTTGATCGCCAGTCCCGGCAGTTCCAATGCCGTTTGCGCGAGATTCTGCAAGGACAGCACAACCTGGAAGAGCGGATGTCTGGCCTGCGACCGGGCGGGAGCCAAGACGTCCACCAACCGCTCGAAGGGCACGTCCGAGTGAGCGAACGCTCCGAGCGCAGAATCACTCGCCGCAGCCAGCAGATCCGTGAATGCCTGGGCCTGGTCGACCTCGGTGCGCAGAACAAGCGTGTTGACGAACATACCGACGAGATCGTCGAGCGCCTCGTCCCCGCGACCGGCAACGGGAGTGCCCACGGCGATGTCCGAGGTCCCGCTCAGTCGGGCCATCAGAACGGCAAGCGCCGAGTGCAACGCCATGAAGAGCGTCGCGTTGTTCTCCCGTGCCAGCGCGTCCAATCGACGGTGCACATCCCCGGAGATCTCGAACGCGAATCGCTCGCCGCGCATCGACGCCACATCAGGCCGAGACCGGTCCGACGGAAGCTCGATCACATCCGGTAGGTCTGCCAGAGTCTCGGTCCAGTACGAGATCTGCTGCGAGATCAGTGATTCCGAGTCCTCTTCCGACCCCAGAACCTCACGCTGCCACAACGAATAGTCGGCGTACTGCACAGTCAACGGCTGCCACGCCGGCGCGATCCCGTCCTTGCGTGCCGAGTAGGCAATCATGACATCGCGAGCCAGGGGCGCCATCGACCAACCGTCAGCGGCGATGTGATGAACCACGATCGCAAGGGTGTGCTCGGTGTCGCTGACCGTCAACAGGCGGACACGGATCGGCACGTCGACGGTGACGTCGATCGCTGAGGATCCGATTGCAGCGACTCGACTTTCGAGCTCGTCCTGATCCGAAACCGACTCCACGGTCAGCCCGCCGAACGCCTCCGAGAGCGACAGAATCGACTGCTTCGGTCCGGAAGCCCCGTCCGGATATACCGTTCGGAGCACCTCATGCCGGGCCAGTACGTCCTCCAGCGCCATTTCCATCGCGGCAGTATCGAGATGACCAGTCAGGTGCAGAGCAAAAGTGATGTTGTAAGCAGCTGAGTCGGTGTCGAAGCGGTTCAGGAACCACATGCGCTGCTGCGCCAGCGACAACGGAATTTCCGCGGGACGCACCTGTGCGACGAGCGCCTTCTGCCCGCCGCTACCTACGTGCGACTCGATGTGTGCGGCGAGCGCCTCGACGGTGGAAACGTCGAATAGCGTTCGCACCGGCACCGTAGTGTCGAGCGCCCGCCCCAATCGGGAGGTGACCTGAGTGGCCACCAGGGAGTTGCCACCGAGTTCAAAGAAGTCGTCGTCGAGGCCGACTCGTTCCACTCCGAGAACATCCGCAATCACCTGCGCGACAATCTCTTCCACCGGCGTGGTGGGTGCACGAAACTCGCGGACCTCGAAAACAGGCTCCGGCAAAGCCCGGCGATCCAATTTGCCCACCGGGGTCAACGGAACCTCAGCGAGTTCCATGATGACGGACGGAACCATGTAGCTCGGCAGAGCCTCCGCCACGAACGAGGCGAGCACGTCCCGATCGAAACTCGACCCGTCAGCCAGTTCGACGTAGGAAACGAGGGTTGTGACACCCGCCGCGCCTTCGCTTCCGACCGTCACCGCGAAGCGCACAGACTCGTGCGAGGACAGAACTGCGTCGATCTCACCGAGTTCGATACGGAATCCGCGAACCTTGACCTGGAAGTCACTGCGGCCGACGTATTCGAGAACCCCCGCGTCACCGCGCGCGTCTCCGCCGGTCCAGCGCACGACATCGCCGGTCCGGTACATTCGCTCGCCATCCGGCGAATACGGGTTGGCGACAAACCGTTCCGCAGAAAGGCCTCGCCGCTCATGGTAGCCGCGAGCCAATGCAGCGCCCGCAAAGTAGAGCTCTCCCCTGGTACCGACTGGAACAGGATGCAGACGCTCGTCGAGTACCAGTGCCGACATGCCCTCGACGGGACGCCCGATGTCGATCGATCGGCCGATCGCGAGATCGCCGAACGACGAGATGATAGTGGTCTCGGTCGGACCATACCCATTGAAGTAGGCGCGCCCTGGGGCCCATTTCGCCAGCAACTCGGGAGTGGTCACGTCACCGCCGACGGAGACGACTCGCAATTCAGGCAGCTCTGCCGGCTCCATGGTCCCGAGTACTGCGGGAGTGATGATCGCGTGTGTGACCTTCTCGGAATGAAGAAGATCCGACAACTCGTGTCCACCGATAATTGTCGACGGAACGATCACCAAAGTTGCACCCGCGGAGAAGGCGACCATCCATTCGAGTACCGACGGGTCGAAGCTCGGTGAACAGATATGGAGGAAGCGCGAGGACTGTTCTACCCCGTAGCGACGCTGTGCTGCGTCTCTGACGCCACGGAGTCCACCGTGAGTGACGCTGACACCCTTCGGTTTTCCCGTGGAACCGGATGTGTAAATGACATATGCAACGTGAGAACTGTGAATCGGAGCAATTCGGTCCTCGTCCGTGACCGGCGCTGAAGATTGCGCCGACAGTTCTCCGTTCAGCGCCTGGCCGTCAAGGACCAACCATTCTGTGACCGCAGGAAGCTGATCTACGAACTGTCCCGACGTGAGTCCGATCGCGGCCGAAGAATCGGCCAGCATGTGCCGGACACGATCTTCCGGATAACTCGGGTCGACTGGGACGTATGCCGCCCCTGACTTCGCCACCGCCCATACTGCACAGACCATCTCGTACGAGCGAGGAAAGGCGAGAGCAACAATGGTCTCGGGGCCGGCGCCACGTCCGATCAGAACCCGAGCGAGCTTCGACGACTGCTCATCGAGCTCTCGATAGGTGATCGATCGACCCTCGAAGCGCACAGCAACCGAATCCGCCTCAGCCGTGCCGGACAGGAAGATGTCGACGAGACTCTGCCGGGGCATCGTGTCATCCGCGGCTACGACCGTCAGATCGGTGCGCTCGGAGCGTGAGAGCAGGTCGATATCGCCGACGATCGTTTCAGGTCGGGTAGCCACGGCATCGAGGATGCGCACGAACCGAGTAGCGAAAGTGTTCACCGTGGCCGGATCGAACAGGTCCGTGGCATAGGTGAAGGTGGCGCTCAAGACGTCCGAGTCTTCGCTGCCTTCAGGATTCTCGGACACCATGAGCTCGAGATCGAATTTGGCGACCGGGACTTCCAATTCAGCTGCAACTGCTTTGACACCTGAGAATTCCAGTTCGCGTCGTCCACTGATCTCCGCAGTGAGCGCAACCTGGAACAGCGGGTGACGAGCCTGCGAACGCGCCGGACTCAGGACTTCGACCAACCGCTCGAACGGCACATCGGCATGCCCGTAGGCAGACAAGCCCGATTCCCTTACCCGAGCGAGCAACTCTTCGAATCGTTCGTTCGGATCGACCTCGGTGCGAAGCACCAGGGTGTTCACGAACATGCCGATCACGTCGTTGAGCGCTTGATCGCCTCGCCCGCCGATCGGGGCACCGATCGCGATGTCGGAGGTACCACTGAGCCGGCTCAACAGCGTTGCATATGCCGCCTGCAACACCATGAACAGCGAGACGCTCCTCGAGCGCGCCAACTCGTTCAACTTGCGCGTCGTGCGTTCGCTGATCTGAAAATGGTGCTTGGCACCGTGATTGGACGCGATGGCAGGACGAGGTCGGTCGGTCGGCAGATCCAACTGATCCGGCAGATCGGCAAGTGCCCGGCGCCAGAAGTTGATCTGGCGAGACGACTCCGAGCGCGGGTCTTCGTCGGATCCCAGTGCTTCGCGCTGCCACAGGGCGTAGTCGGCGTACTGAATCGGCAGCGGCGTCCACGCCGGCGCAGACTTCTCACTTCGCGCCGAGTAGGCGACGAGAAGGTCACGTGCGAGCGGACGGAACGACAGTCCGTCTGCAGCGATGTGATGGAGAACCATCACCAGGACGTAGTCCGTCGGAGACACCTCGAAGAGGGCAACCCGTACCGGGATTTCGAGCGTCACGTCGAAGCCGCGAGACGCCACGTCGAACAGCGCCGCGTCGAGATGCGAATTCCGAATCTTGACCGGATTCAACTCCACCGCGGCCCGGTCGACCGGCAGAACCAGCTGTTGCGCGGTTCCGTCGACATCAGGGTAGATCGTCCGCAAGGACTCGTGTCGCTCGAGAAGATCCATCACCGCGGCATGCAGGGCGGACGGGTCCACCGAACCGGTGAGCCGGACCGTGAACGGAAGATTGTAGGCGGGCGTCGACGGATCGAGACGGTTGATGAACCACATGCGCTGCTGCGCAAGCGAGAGCGGGACGACCTCGGGACGAGGCTTGGCGATCAGCGGGGTGAGCTGCCTGGCGTTGCCCGCCACCGACTCGGCGCGGGCCGCCAGGGTGGCGACCGTGGTGGATTCGAAGAGCTCTCGAACGCCGAGTTGCACTCCCAATGCCGAACCCACTCGCGTCACTAATTGTGTTGCAACCAGAGAGTTTCCACCGAGCTCGAAGAAGTCGTCATCGATACCGACGCGCTCGACACCGAGAACGTCGGCAAACACGTCCGCCACGATGCGTTCGATTTCGGTGCGGGGCTCGCGGTACTGCTTCGCACTCGCGAACACCGGCTCGGGCAACCCGGCACGATCCAATTTGCCACTCGTGTTGAGCGGCAACGCATCGAGCACCATCAACGCGGCCGGAACCATGTACGACGGGAGGCTTCGGCCGGCGAACTCACTGAGCACCGCAGCATCGATGTTTCGGCCTGGACCCGGCACGACGTAGCCGACCAATTGATCACCGGTCGGGGTGACGGTCACCAAAACGACAGCCTGCGAAACGTCGGGGTGCGCCAGAAGGACGGTCTCGATCTCGCCGAGTTCGATGCGCTGCCCGCGGAACTTCACCTGGAAGTCTGTACGCCCGATGTAGTCGAGATTTCCGTCCTCACGGCGACGAACGAGGTCGCCGGTCCGGTACATACGCTCACCGGCCGTGCCGTACGGATTGGCTACGAACCGATCCGAGCTCAGGTCCGGTCGACCAACGTATCCGCGCGCGAGTTGAACGCCGGCGAGATAGAGCTCACCCGGCTGCCCGATGGGGGTCGGGCGAAGTTGCCCGTCCAGTACGTGCGCCTGAGTGTTCCACTGCGGCATACCGATCGGCACGGAAGTAGTATCCGTGGCCACGGCCTCGTAGTACGTGACCGATACCGCGGCTTCGGTCGGACCGTACAGGTTGTGCAGTCCGGCTCCACAGAGTTCGCGGAAGGCGGAAGACGTCTCGGGCGGGAGCGCCTCGCCGATGACAAACACGTGGCGCAACGAATCACAAGATCCGGCAGGTGCATTCGCAGTGAACAGCGTGAGCATGGATGGCACGAAGTCGGTGATCGTGACGCCGAGCTCCGCGATCTTGTTCGCCACGTAGATCGGGTCTCGATGACCGTCCGGAGTCGCGACGACGAGCGTGGCGCCGACCTGCAACGGCATGAAAAATCCCCACAGCGACACGTCGAATGTCGTAGCGGTCTTCTGCAGGTAGATGTCCGACGCCGACAGCCCGTACTCGGCGTTCATCCACTGAAGCTGATTGTTGATCGCCGCGTGAGTGACCGCGACACCCTTGGGTCGACCGGTCGAACCCGAGGTGTAGATCACGTACGCAGTGTTCGAGAAATGCAAGGGAGACAGGCGATCCGCGTTGACGATCGGCCTGCTGTCGAGCTGCCCATAGTCCAGTGTGTCGATCTCGATGACCCGTGTGCCCGAGGGCAGATCCACGTCGTCCCGCGCAGTGGTCACAACACACGTGGGCTGCGCCGACTCGAGAATGTAGGCGGTGCGGTCGGCTGGGTGGTCGGGATCCACCGGTACCCAGGCTCCGCCGGCCTTGGCAATCGCGTACAGACCGACCATCAAGTCCAAAGACCTGCGGATCGACAGTCCTACAAGCGATTCGGGCCCAACACCCATGGCGATGAGTTGACGAGCCAAACCATTTGCGCGAGAGTCGAATTCGGCGTACGTGAGGCTGGCGCCTTCGAAAATGACAGCGGTGGCATCGGGAGTTCTCTCGACCTGACGCTCGAATGCTTCGGTGATGGTCTGCGAGGCAACGTGGAAGCCGGTGCGGTTCCACAAGGCAACCTTGTTTCGCTCCTCGTCGGTTGCGACAGGAAGATCCCAGACCTTGCGGCTCGTTTCGGCCGAGACGAACTTCTCGAGAAACTCTACGAACCGCGAGTGATTTCGCTGGGCGTCCGCGGGCGCGTACAGATTGGGATTCGACTCGAAGTCGATGTGTGTGCGGGTATCGCCGACGCTCTGATACAGGTTGACACCGAGGTCTTCGATCAAACCCGTGGACAAGATGTGAAGTTCGCCGACGAGGGGCCCGAACGCCAACTCGGTGGAAAACATCATGATGTTGATCCAGGGGCCGAAGAATCCGCCCCGGCCCGGCCCGTCCCCGCCGCGAACCATGTCCTCGTGTCGGTATCGCTGGTGGCGCAGTGCGCCGGACATTTCGTTCCTGACATCGTCCAGAAGCTCCTGGACGGTGGTGTCCGCGGTGACGGTCAGGCGCAGCGGCACGACGTTGGAGACCATGCCTCCGGATCGACGCAGCACGGCTGTTGTTCGACCGGAAACGGGCAGACTCAGCGACACGTCCTCTCGTCCGGTCATCTGAGCGAGGTACGCCGCAAACGCCGCGACGACAGTGCCGGCAACAGTGGTCTTCTCGATGCGCTCGAGGAACCGCCCGAGCAGAGCCTCGACGTGGTTGGACAGCGCTGCACTGTCGATCCGACTGACTGGAGCCGGCGCGGCACTTCGACCCGCGAGGCTCGAGATCTCGTCGAGATTCTCGATCTTGTCTGCCCAGTACTTGCGATCGGTTTCGAAACGACTCGACTGGCGGTACTTGTTGTCCACCTCGTAGACGTTCCGGAGATCGGAGGCCTCACTCGGCTCCGGATCCCGGCCCTCCACGCGCGCCGAGTACAGCTCCGCCACACGAGTGACGAACGTCGACGCACCGAAACCGTCGAGAATTGTGTGGTGGACCCGTGTGTACCAGTAGTAGCGATTCTCGCCGAGCCGCAGGATCGTGGCAGAGATCAAGCGGTCCGTGAGCATGTCGATCGGCCGGCTGCGATCTGCTCGCATCCACCGCATGGCAGCGTCGTGCGAGTCGTCTTCACTACGAAGGTCGACGTAACCGACCGAATCATCGAGTGCGGGGTCGATGATCTGGTAAGGCTGGGCGTCGATCTCGAAGATCCGGACGAAGGCCGACCCGATTTCGCGACCGGCGTCTGCGCAGGCCTGCCGAAGGGCGTCAAGTTCCAGAGCACCACGGAGTTCGACGTACTGAGCGATGTTGACCGGAACGGCGGGATCGAGGTGTTGCGCGAACCACATACCGAGCTGGGCCGCGGAAAGCGGGAATGCGTCGGATCGCTGAACGTCTTCCGGCGAGCTGCCGACCTCCGGCTTGCCGCTCCCCAGTTCTCCGTTACCCAGCGAATTCACGCCCACAGCCTCTCTTCCACACCATTGCGCACCCGTGCGAGCCGAACGTCCGATTCGCAGCAGCTACCGACCTCATCCAACCTCGACGAGCCAGAACCACCCATTGTCTCCGATACATAGGTGACAAGAGAAATCCATACCCCGGTGTATCGACGGTTTTGTTGCAATTCGTTACAAATCGCCCAGCTCATCTACCCCCCGATCGCATTGCCGAAACGCACCGTTCAGACGCGGCGCGCGACACCTCTCCCCCTGGGACAATCAATTGCAACCGACGATCTACACCCCAATCCACATCAGTCACCTCGGACAATTTACAGGGCCGCCGGGTACTGGGTGTCTGAGCTCGAACGAGATTCGACAGTCGCTGATCGAGACTATCGGTACTCGCCGACAGACCGACGAAAGAACGCGCCGACCAGCGGTCGGCGCGTTCTTCGATTTACGGTACGAAGCTTCAGGAAAAGCCCACACCAGTCACACTCTTCAGGTGCTCGCTGCTGACCCCTGGAGCCAGCTCCACAAGCTGCAGCCCGTCCGCGGTGACGTCCAGCACTGCCAGGTCGGTGATGATCCGGTTGACGACGCTCTGACCGGTAAGCGGCAGCGTGCAGGCCTCGACGATCTTGGGATTGCCGTCGCGGTCGGTGTGCTCCATCACGACGATGACGCGGCGGGCACCGTGGACCAGATCCATCGCCCCGCCCATACCCTTCACCATCTTGCCCGGCACCATCCAGTTGGCAAGGTCACCGGTCTTCGACACCTGCATCCCGCCGAGCACCGCGGTGTCGATGTGACCACCGCGGATCATGCCGAAGGAGAGAGCCGAGTCGAAGAACGCGGCGCCTGAATTGACGGTGACGGTTTCTTTACCGGCATTGATGAGGTCGGCATCGACCTGATCATCGGTCGGATACGGTCCGGTACCGAGGATGCCGTTCTCGCTGTGGAGGACCACCTTGACGCCCTCGGGCAGGTAACTGGGGATCAGAGTCGGCAGGCCGATGCCGAGGTTGACGTACTCCCCCGGCCGCATCTCGGCGGCAGCGCGAGCGGCCATCTCGTGGCGAGTCCAACCGATACGGGTTTCCTCTGCACTGGTCACTTGGTACCTCCTGATACGGTCCGCTTCTCGATCCGCTTCTCCTGTGGGCCTGTGTGCACGACCCGCGCGACGAACACTCCAGGTAGGTGCACGTGTGCGGGGTCGATGTCGCCCGGCTCGACGAGGTTCTCCACCTGCGCGATGGTGATCCGGCCGGCCATGGCAGCAAGCGGGTTGAAGTTCATCGCCGTCTTGTTGAAGACGAGATTTCCTTCGGTGTCGCCGTAGTCCGCGTGCACGAGCGCGAAGTCAGCGGTGATCGCCTCTTCCAATACATACGTGCGGCCACCGAACACTGCCGTCGCCTTCGGTGGCGACGCCACGGCGATCGAACCGTCCGGGTTGTATCGCCACGGCAAGCCGCCCTCGGCGATCGGGGTGCCGACGCCGGCCGGAGTGTAGAACGCCGGGATGCCGGTACCGCCTGCTCGCAGCCGCTCGGCCAGCGTCCCCTGCGGCGTCAACTCCACTTCGAGCTCACCGGCGAGATACTGGCGCGCGAACTCCTTGTTCTCCCCCACGTACGACGCCGTCACCCTGGCGATCCGGTGCGCGCCGAGCAGAATGCCGAGACCGTAGTCGTCGACACCGCAGTTGTTGGAGAACACCTCGAGATCGGTGGCGTCGCCGTCGGCGATCGCCGCGATCAGTGCGTCGGGAATACCGCACAGCCCGAAGCCGCCCACTGCGAGCCTGGATCCACTCGCGATGTCGGCAACTGCCTCAGCTGCCGTATTCACGACTTTGCTCATCCGTTAGTTCTCCTTCTGCTGAAAGATTCCGGCTCGGTGAAGAAGCTTCTCGGCGTGACGGAGAACGGGAGCGTCGACCATCTTGCCCTCGAACGCGAACACACCACGTTCAGTAGACACCGCGGCAAGCACTCGTGTGGCCCAGTCGATCTCTTTTTCCGAAGGTGCGAAGGCCCCGCGGATGACCTCGACCTGACTCGGATGGATCGCAACCTTCACGTCGAAGCCGACTGCGACGGCATCAGCGGACTCGACGCCCAGGCCGACGAGGTCCTTGATGTCGAGGTACACGGAATCGACAGCCAACCGGCCGTAGCTCTTCGCGGCCAGGAGAGACGTCGATCGGACGTGCTTGGCAACGTCGCGGTACGAACCGTTCGGGTGCCTGCTCGAGTTGCCGCCGAGACCGGCAACAAGATCCTCGGCTCCCCACATGACACCGATGGCGTTCGCAGCAAGCGCGATGTCGGCCACGGCGAGGGCTCCTCGCGGGGACTCGACGAGCGCAACCACGTCCGCCGGTGCGAGCGAGAGGACGTCCTCGGCCGATTCGCACTTGGACAGCATGAGACGCGAATAGTGTGTGCCGTCCAGCGCGATCAGATCGAGTTCGTGATCAGGCGTACCGACCGGATTGACGCGCACGACCGTCCGCTCCGGATCGAGAGGCGTGTCGATCAGGGCTGCACGTGCGGCTTCCTTGTCGGCCGGAGCCACACCGTCTTCGAGATCGAGGATCACGACGTCGGCAACAGCCGCGGCCTTCGCATAGCGCTCGGGACGATCCGCCGGGCAGAACAACCACGCCGGCCCCGGCGGTGTCCACGTCATGAGGACACCTCTGCCGGACGCAGTTGCACCAGTGTCTTGCGCGTGGCCAGTGCGACGACGTCACCGTGCTGGTTACGCCCGGTGTGCACGAGCGTCACGATGCCTTCACCTGGACGGCTCTTCGACTCGCGCTTGTCCGCGATGAGCGTCTCGGCATACAAGGTGTCGCCGTGAAAGAGCGGCTTCGGGAAGCTGATCTCGGAGAAACCGAGGTTCGCCACGATGGTGCCCTGCGTCAACTGCGCGACGGACAGGCCGACGATGGTCGACAGGGTGAACATCGAATTGACCAGCCGCACACCGAATTGAGTGTCCTCGCTGTACGCGGCATCGAGATGCAACGCCTGCGTGTTCATGGTCAAAGTCGTGAACAGGACGTTGTCAGCCTCGGTCACCGTCCGGCCTGGGCGATGCTCGTAGATCGCGCCGACCTCGAACTCCTCGAACCAGAGCCCGCGCTGAGTGATCTTCTTGGGGTTCGTCACAGCCCTGCCTCACGAGCGATGAGCATCAACTGCACCTCGGTCGTTCCCTCACCAATTTCGAGGATCTTGCTGTCACGGTAGTGGCGCGCGACGGCGTACTCGTTCATGAAGCCGTATCCGCCGTGGATCTGCGTGGCGTCACGGGCGTTGTCCATGGCAGCTTCGGAGGAAATCAGCTTGGCGATAGACGCCTGCTTCTTGAACGGCTTGCCCGACAACATGAGTGCGGCCGCGTCGTAGTACGCGGTACGTGCGACGTGGGCACGAGCCTCCATACGCGCGATCTTGAACGCGATGGCCTGGTTGTGTCCGATGGGGCGACCGAACGCCTCGCGTTCCTTGGCGTACTTGATCGACTCGTCGACGCAGCCCTGGGCGGCACCGACGCTCAACGCGGAAATAGCGATGCGGCCTTCGTCGAGGATGCGCAGGAAGTTCGCGTAGCCGCGGCCGCGCTCACCGAGCAGATTCTCTTCGGGGACACGAACATCGGCGAACGTGAGCGGATGGGTGTCGGATGCGTTCCAACCGACTTTGTTGTACGCCGGTTCGGCCGTGAAGCCGGGCGTCGTGGTCGGCACGAGGATCGTCGAGATCTCCTTCTTGCCGCCGTCCTTGACACCCGTGACCGCGGTGACCGTCACGAGCTTGGTGATGTCGGTGCCCGAGTTGGTGATGAACTGCTTGTTGCCGTTGATGATCCACTCACCGCTGTCGAACTTCGCGGTGGTCTTGGTGCCGCCGGCGTCGCTACCCGCACCGGGTTCGGTCAGGCCGAAGGCAGCCAACGACTTGCCGCTGGTGAGCTGCGGAAGCCACTCCTGCTTCTGTGCCTCGTTACCGAAACGGTAGATCGGCATGGCACCAAGGGACACACCAGCTTCGAGAGTGATCGCGACGCTCTGGTCGACCTTGCCCAGCTCTTCGAGCGCCAGGCAGAGTGCGAAGTAGTCGCCGCCCATTCCGCCGTACTCCTCGGGAAACGGCAGGCCGAACAGTCCCATGTCGGCCATCCCGGCCACTACCTCGTACGGGAAGGTGTGGTTGGCGTCGTGCTCGGCAGCAACCGGTGCCACTACGGTCTTCGCGAAATCCGCAACCGTCTTGGCGAGCTGCTGGTATTCGTCCGGAAGCGCTCCGGTGGCAAGGTAATCGGACATCAGGCGTCTTCCTTCTGCGTCATGTTCTCGGTCTTTACTTCTGCAGTCTCTTCGTCCGCGACAGGTACCACGCGGGCCAGAACCTGATCCACCATCACCTGATCGCCCTGACGGACAAGCACTTCCACGATCCCGTCGATCGGGGACGTCAAGGAGTGCTCCATCTTCATGGCCTCGACCACGACGAGTGGTTGTCCCGCGCTCACTGCCGCGCCGTTCTCGACGTTGACTGCGATGACGGCACCGGGCATGGGGCTGGCGATTTCGGCGTCACCGGCGTGCTTGTCCTCACCGCGAACGCTGACTTCGGCTACCTCGCGCACGTGCCAGGTTCCGCCGCCTGCCAGCCACAGACCACCATCGGTCTCGGCGACGACAAACGTGCGTCGACGTCCGTCGATCACCACCGCCAGTTCGGATCCCGTCAGGGTCGCGCTGAATGCGCGAGGCTGTGAACCTTCGACCTCGACCTTTGCATCCGCGGGAACGCCGACGATCGCAACGTGCGCCGTTCGGGTGCCGGCGGAGAGCCTGATGCTGGTCGGAGCGGGAGTTCCGACGCGCCACCCACTCGGGACGTCCCAGGGATCAACGCATTCCGAGGTTGTCCACCGCGAGAGCCAGCGATACGCCGCGGCAGCAATGAGAACCTCGTCGGAGGCGTCGGCTGCGACAAAGTCTTCGACGCGACGATCGAGCAGACCGGTGTCGAGGTTGCCCGCGATCACATCCGGATCAGCCAGGAGGAACCGTGCGAATTCGATGTTGGTCACGACTCCGAGCACTGCGGTGTCACCGAGTGCGCGATCGAGCTTGCGCAGTGCGCCCGCGCGGTCGGGAGCGTGGGCGATGACCTTGCTGAGCATCGGGTCGTAGTCACTGCCGACGACGGTGCCCGCGAGCAGTCCGGAATCGACGCGCACGCCGGAACCTGACGGCTCGACCAGATCGACGACGCGGCCGCCCGTCGGCAGGAATCCACGGCCCGGATCCTCCGCGTACACACGAGCTTCGATGGCGTGCCCGGTCAGCGTGATGTCACCCTGGGAGAAGGCCAACTTCTCCCCTGCTGCCACACGGACCTGCCATTCGACCAGATCCAGTCCGGTCACCATTTCGGTGACGGGATGCTCGACCTGGAGGCGGGTGTTCATCTCCATGAAGAAGAACTCGTCCGGCTTGTCGGCGGAGACGATGAACTCCACGGTGCCGGCGCCGGTGTAATCGACGCTTCGAGCGGTGTTGCACGCTGCCGCGCCGATCCGGTCACGGGTCACCTGATCGAGCAGCGGCGAGGGAGCCTCTTCGATGACCTTCTGATGACGCCGCTGCAGGCTGCATTCGCGCTCACCGAGGTGAACGACGTTGCCGTGCTGGTCGGCGAGAACCTGGACCTCGATGTGCCGGGGCCGCAGGACGAATCGCTCGAGGAACAGGGTGTCGTCGCCGAACGACGACGCGGCCTCACGGCGGGCACTGCGAAGAGCCTCGGCCAGATTGGCCGGATCCTCGACCAGACGCATTCCCTTGCCGCCTCCGCCGGCCGAAGGCTTGACCAACACCGGGTAGCCGATGTCCTCGGCCGCTGCGATCAGTTCTTCGTCGGTCAGATTGGGGCGAGCGATACCCGGGACCACCGGCACGTCGAACGCGGCAACCGCGTTCTTCGCGGTGATCTTGTCACCCATCACCTCGATCGCCCGCTCGGAGGGGCCGAGGAAGGCGATTCCGGCGGCCGCACAGGCAGCCGAGAACGCCGAGTTCTCCGACAGGAAGCCGTAACCGGGGTGAATACCCTGAGCACCGGTGGACTTGGCAGCGTCGATGACCTTGTCGATGACGAGGTAGCTTTCACGCGCCGCGGCCGGTCCGATGTTGACGGCAGTGTCGGCCTCGCGGACGTGGCGAGCATTCGCGTCGGCGTCGCTGTAGACGGCGACGCTGCGAATTCCCAACTCACGCAGCGTGCGGATCACACGAACCGCGATCTCACCGCGGTTGGCCACGAGAACAGTATCGATAGTGCGCAACTCAGTCATTTCGCTCACATCCGGAAGACGCCGTAGGAGACCGGCTCGATCGGCGCGTTTGCGCACACCGAAAGGGCCAGGCCGAGAACAGTTCTGGTATCTGCGGGATCGATGACACCGTCATCCCACAGCCGCGCAGTGGAGTAGTACGGATTGCCCTGAGCCTCGTACTGCTCGCGGATCGGCGCCTTGAAGGATTCTTCGTCCTCGGCCGACCACGGATTACCCGCGCTGTCGAGCTGGTCACTACGAACCGTCGAGAGCACCGAAGCTGCCTGCTCGCCGCCCATGACCGAGATGCGCGCGTTCGGCCACATCCACAGGAAGCGAGGTGAATACGCGCGTCCACACATGGAGTAGTTGCCGGCGCCGTACGAGCCGCCGATGACGACTGTCAGCTTGGGGACCCGCGCACACGCGACTGCCGTGACCATCTTGGCGCCGTGCTTGGCGATGCCGCCGGCCTCGTAGTCGCGTCCCACCATGAAGCCCGCGATGTTCTGCAGGAACAGCAGCGGCACACTGCGCTTGTCGCACAGTTCGATGAAATGTGCTCCCTTCATGGCGGATTCGCCGAAGAGCACGCCGTTGTTGGCGATGATGCCGACCGGGTGGCCCTCGATGTGCGCGAAACCGGTGACGAGCGTCTTGCCGTATTCAGCCTTGAACTCCTGGAACGCGCCACCGTCAACGAGCTTGGTGATGACCTCGTGCACGTCGTACGGAGTACGGGGATCAGTCGGAACGACGTCGTACAGCTCGCTCTGATCGGCGACGGGCGGAACCGTGGAGATGACGTCCCACGGGCGCTCGGAGCGGGGGCCGAGCGTGGCAATGATGTTGCGCACGATCCGAAGTGCGTCGCGGTCATCCTCGGCCAAGTGATCGGTGACGCCGGAAACCTTGGAGTGCAGGTCGCCGCCGCCGAGCTCTTCGGCCGTCACGATCTCACCGGTGGCTGCCTTCACGAGCGGCGGTCCGCCGAGGAAGATGGTGCCCTGGTTGCGGACGATCACTGCTTCGTCGCTCATCGCGGGCACGTAGGCGCCTCCCGCGGTGCACGAACCGAGAACTGCGGCGATCTGGGGAATCCCCTTGGCGCTCATGGTCGCCTGGTTGTAGAAGATCCGGCCGAAGTGCTCACGGTCCGGGAAGACCTCGTCCTGGCGCGGCAGGAAGGCGCCGCCGGAGTCGACGAGGTAGATGCAGGGAAGGTTGTTCTGCAGCGCAACTTCCTGCGCGCGCAGGTGCTTCTTCACCGTCATCGGGTAGTAGGTGCCGCCCTTGACCGTCGCGTCGTTGGCAACGATGACGCACTCGCGACCCGACACACGGCCGATACCGGTGATGACGCCGGCGCCCGGGCACTCGTCGTCGTACAGGCCGTTGGCCGCCAGTGGGGATAGCTCGAGGAACGGGCTGCCCTGGTCGAGCAGCGAGTCGACGCGATCTCGCGGCAGCAACTTCCCTCTGCTCACGTGACGCTCGCGAGAGCGCTCGTTGCCACCCAGCGCTGCTTGCGCCAGTTTCTTCTTCAGTTCGTCCACCAGAACGGTGTGATCGGACCGGTAGCCCGATCCTTGCGTGATTCCACTGGGAGTCATCCCGCCGCCTTCGCCATGAGTTAATGCTCGATAACTGAAACTAGATTAACTATGATTAACTGAGTTGTCCAGAACACAAGCGAAGAAAGATCGAGAGAATGACCTCTGAGCAGGTAGCAGCTCCGACGCGACGCGATCAGATGAAGGCCGACCGTCGACGTCAACTCTTGGACGCCGCCGCCCGGTTGATCGCCGAGCGCGGATTCGTGAGTGTGCGACTCGAAGACCTCGGCGCGGCCGTCGGCATCAGCGGCCCGGCCGTGTACCGGCATTTCCCCAACAAGGATGCCGTCCTCGTGGAACTTCTTGTCGGCATCAGCACGCGCCTGCACGAAGGCGGCTCTGCGGCAGCGGAGGCAGCGGACTCACCGAGCGCCGCACTCGACGCACTGGTGGAGTTCCACCTCGACTTCGCGCTCGGCGAGCCGGACCTGATCCGCATCCAGGACCGCGACCTCGAAAGCCTGCCGGCCGACGCGCGTCGACAAGTGCGTCAAACGCAGCGTAAGTACGTCGAGGTGTGGGTCGGAGTCCTCGAACAACTCGACCCCCAGCTCGATCAGGCGGACGCACGAATCAAAGCGCATGCCACCTTCGGTCTGATCAACTCGACGCCGCACAGCGCCAACCCCGCTTCGCCGGCACGCGCACGTCGCGTCCTGCGGGATATGACACTGGCCGCCCTGCGCACCCACTGAAACCGGACACGGCACAATCGGTGGCAGACTGGTTACACCAGCTAACAGATGAGGGTGCCGAACGTGGAAGACAGCAGTGGGGTCAGCAGGGCCGATTTCGCCGAACTGCGGACCGAGTTCTCCCGCTTCATGATGTTGTACCAATTCGGAATCTCCGAACTGATGACCAAGGTGAACATCCTCAAGGACGAGTTCACTCACATCAATCAGTACAGCCCCATCGAACACGTCACGTCACGAGTCAAGTCACCGGACAGCATCCTGCGAAAGGCTCAACGCCTGAACGTCCCGCTGACGATCGACGACATCTCGAAGAACATCTTCGACATCGCTGGAGTACGTATCACCTGCAGCTTCATTTCCGACACGTACCGAATCGCCGAGATGCTCACCAGCCAGACGGACCTTCGGGTGATCGAGCGCGAGGACTACATCGCCGATCCGAAACCCAACGGCTACAAGAGCTTGCACTTGATCGTCGAGGTCCCGGTTTTCATGAGTGACCGCGTCAGGCACGTACCGATCGAACTTCAGATCCGCACGATCGCGATGGATTTCTGGGCGAGCCTCGAACACAAGATCTACTACAAGTACAACCGCGAGGTTCCCGTCGAACTCCTCGACGAACTCACCGAGGCTGCTGCCGCGGCACACCGCCTCGACGTCAAGATGGAACGACTCAACGACGAGTTCGCGAAAATCAAAGCGCTGCCCCATCCTGATGACGAAATCCTCGAGCAGGATCTGCCGGCACAGTTCCTCGAGGCGCTGCATCTTCAGCGACGGGCGCTCTGAATTCGGTCCCCCTCCCCTGAGCGAACGCGCCTTTCGGCGCATCTGAGGCGACGAAAGTGCCGTTCTCTCACAACTGGGGTCGGACAACTAGGGCAAACAAAAAGAAGTGCGCCCTCCCGAACTTCGGGAGGGCGCACTTCTCGAATTGGGTCGGCTTGCTATTTCTTGCCAGTGACGGCGCTGTAGCCGATCGAGAGCACGGCCGCCGCGGCGATGCTGATGATCCAGCGGATCCAGTCGATTCCACCCGTGTCGCCCTTGTCCGAGATCGCTCCCCAGACCCAGTACCCGATAAGCGCTCCGGCGATACCCAGCACGACGGTCACGATCATGCCGTACTGCTGCTTACCTGGCAGTACGAGACGAGCCAGGATTCCGATGACTGCGCCGAAAATGATGGTTCCGATAATTTGCCCCATGACAGCCCCTCTCACACGTCGTGCATGCACGCGGACGGAAGATCACCGCTCAGGGAAACAATAACCACAGTCACACACAACTGTCGCTTGTTGACCGAATTGTTGTCCGAGATGCAACCTCGACGCGTTACATCCACGACATTCGCGAGTTATTTTTTCGCAATCAAGCGGACCTACCGTTCCCATCCATGCCAACTTCCGTAAAACTGCCGAACAGCGAGCTCGCGCGACTCGCCAACAAGCCGCCCTGGTACCGATCACTGTTCGTGCAATTGATCGCCGCTATCGTCATCGGTGTTCTCATCGGCTGGTTGTGGCCGGAATTCGGCGCGAACCTCAAGCCCCTCGCCGACGGGTTCATCAAGCTGATCAAAATGCTGATCGCGCCGATCATCTTCTGCACCGTTGTGATCGGGATCGCCCACGTCGGGGATCTGAAGGCCGTGGGGCGTATCGGCGTCAAAGCACTCATCTACTTCGAGGTCGTGACCACCTTCGCCCTGTTGTTCGGGCTGCTCATCGGAAATCTGATGAAGCCGGGTGCGGGATTCGACATCGATCCGGAGACGCTGGCGAACGGTGCGGACGCCGTGGCCGCCAAGACCGGAAGTGGCGAACTTCCCCACACCGTCGAATTCCTGCTCAATATCATTCCGGTGTCGATAGTTTCGGCCTTCGCCGAGAACGCACTCCTCCAAGTCCTCTTCTTCGCCGTACTGTTCGGGCTCGCATTGGCCAAGGCGGGTGAGAGTGGACCACCGATCGTGTTCGAACTCGTCGATCGTCTGAGCCATCTGTTCTTCACGATCATCGGCTGGATCATGAGACTGGCGCCGTTGGGCGCTTTGGGCGCGATGGCGTACATCGTCGGTCAGTACGGGATCGCTTCGCTCGGAAGTTACGGAAAGCTGATCGCCGCATGCTATCTCGCCGCCGTCCTGTTCATCCTCATCCTGGCCGCGATAGTCAGGTACTTCGCGGGCGTGAACCTGTGGAAGTTCGTCAAGTACATCAAGGACGAACTCTTCCTCGCTTTGGGAACGGCGTCGACCGAAGTAGTTCTGCCCCGAATCATGGTCAAGCTCACCAACGCCGGATGCTCGCGCACTACAACAGGATTGGTGGTGCCTACCGGCTACTCGTTCAATCTCGACGGCGCGACGCTGTACCTGTCGATCTGCATGCTGTTTCTGGCGCAGGCACTCGGCGTGGACCTGACACTCGGTGAACAGATCACTGCCGTCCTGGTTCTGATGCTCACCTCAAAGGGAATGGCCGGCGTGCCGGGATCGTCATTCCTGGCGCTGTCGGCCACCGTGGCCGCAATCGGTCACGGCGCAATTCCAGTTGCCGCAGTCGCTCTCCTACTGGGCGCCGATCGAATCATGGATTCGATGCGGGTGTCGGTGAACCTGCTCGGGAACTGTGTCGCAACCTTCGTGGTCGCCAATTGGGAGGGGCAGCTCGACAAGGAGCGCATGCGCCGAGTGCTCGACGGAGAAGACGTTTCACCGCTCGAGGAAGTCGATCCGATCACCGGGAAAACCGTTCCGGCACCCGAAACCGAAGGCATCCTGACCCGATAGGTAGGGCCGGCTACCGATTGCACATCGGGAATCGGTGCTGAAAAGTCGCGGGGGCAGACTTCACTGGAAAATCCAGACCGACAGCTACAAAAGCAAATATTTGCAGATGGCGGCAACCTTGCCGTCAGGGGTCCGTTGAATCTACAAATATGGCACTTGCGCTGCACCGACTCCACTTCACTGAAAAGCAACTTGCGACATCTAGATATTGCCCAGCGGTTGCCGCAGTGGCGATTCACAATTCAGCGAACGGGCAGCATTATATTTGCCGGAATTAGAAGGACTAAAGTCCGGTGTTCGACCGACGAATAGACTCGAGTGGGTAAAAATCAATCAGTTCCGAAAGCCTTATTCTGCATGCATTTATGCCGTGCCAGCTGCACTTATGCTGACAGTTTCCCGCAATAAGCTGTTGCGGGATTGATCATATGGCCCTCGGTTCAAATTGTCCGAATGGTCACCTATTGCTATCGTAACCTTTGCGAAGGACTGGACCCAATTGCCCAGCAAAGGAATACAGTGACCGCATCCATGCAGGATATTGAACACTTGTCCACTAATCGACTTTCGGTGGTTGTTCCGGTATTCAACGAAGAGAACGCGGTTTCCGGCTGCATCGAGCGTCTACTGACCGAGTCGGAAATCGATGAGATTCTGATTGTCGACAACAACTCGACGGACGGTACTGCATCGATCATCCAGGAGTTCGCCGAGAAGTACGACAAAGTCAGATATGTCTTCGAGGCCCGCCAAGGCGTCGTACACGCCCGGAACGCGGGCTTCGACGCCTCGACCGGCAACATCATCGGTCGTATCGACGCGGACACACGGGTACAACCGGGATGGGCAGATGCGGTCAAGGGTTTCTTCCAACGCAGCACCGCTCACTCAGCAGTTGCCGGACTCACCTACCTCTTCGAATCGCCGTTTGCTCGAATCCACCGCTACGCACTGGACAGGCAGGTGAAGCAGGGGAAGTTCGATTGCGAACGTCAAGTACTCGCTGTCGCCGGAGCGAACATGGCGATCAGAAAAAGCGCATGGTTGTCGGTCCGCGAGCAAGTCAGTGACCGGCCGGACATCCACGAAGATATCGACCTTTCACTGTGCCTTCGGGAGGGTGGAATGACGATCGGACAGATCGCGGACATGCGAGCGGAAACGTCCGGCCGACGCGGCGAAACCCCTCCGTTGGAGTACTTGAAGTACAACCAAGCATCCGAATCGGTTCTGCACCTTCACAACATCATGAATTGGCGCCTCAAACTGACCATCTGGGGCGACTCGATGCTCCACGCGCTCGTGTGGCCCGTCTACCGCATCTACAACTTCGAGCAGGAGCGCCTGGAGTTCAGGCGCTTGTTCGGCATGTCGAAAGGTCGAATCATGCCAGTTCACCAGTAACCCATCGAATTTCGCTAATCACCGAAGGTTCGCAGCCACCGAATTTCACGACAGTTTCAACGCCGTGACGCGGTCTTCACTGGAACGCAACAGCACCTTCTCCCCCGCCCACAGCTCCCGCGGCATCGCCCAGGGGGTGAACTCTTCGTCCCCGTCCTGGTCCACCCGAACCTCCCAACTACGTTGGCCTGTACGGACATCCGTTCCGTAGACGTTTCCCTCGTCGATAACGACATCGCCGTGCCAGACAACCTCCCCGGCGCGCTCGGCGTTCGATCGCCACAGGACCTCACCGGTGAGCAGGTCCACGAACTGGACCTCGGGTTCGGAACCGGAACGGGTCACGGCAACCACGTTGCCGATCACCGCCAACGACTGTGCGGTGTCGAAGAGTTCACTGTTGGACCACAATTTCTCGCCGGAAGTCCGGTCGAAACCGCTGTGTCCCAGAATGATCGGAGTCGATCTTCCCGCGGGATCATCTCGGCTGTATCGCCCGCCGTAGTACGAGGACTCCGAGGGCAGTTCGTCCGTCCTGGCGAACTCGCGCCCGTTCTGATCGAGCGCGTACTCACTTGTCGGACGGCCATTGCCTTCGCAACCGCCATCCGACACCAATGTCACGCCGTTCGACGATGTATGCGCGGTCGAACAGGTGGAGTAACCGTGTACCCACCGCTGTTCGCCCGTCTTCAGATCGAATCCCAGAGACTCGTCGAGAGTGATCACGCCCAGATCGCCGTGCACCGACATCACCGGATCGACGTATCCGGCTTCCCACGATCCACCGACGTCGAACGCTTTGGACCAGTTCGCTTCCGGATCGTCGACGGTTCCGCTGTGCACGCGAACGTCGTTGCTCTCGATATCGCCCTCGAGCGCGAGGACCGTGTCACCCGAGACAACCGCGAAGATCGGTGCCCACGGCGTCTTGATGTCTCGACGCTCTCCTGTCTCGATATCGAAAAGTGAGTACGAACCACCGGATACGTACGGCCCGGAGAAACACAGCACCGAACTGCCGAGCAGAGTCTCGGAGCAACCACCGACGTCGACCGCCGACGTGCGCCAACGGACAGTGCCGTCGTCGGCATCGAGTGCGACCAATTCCGCGTCGTCCAACGAATATGCCTGGCGGTCCGGCATACCGATCATCGTGACCACGAGTGATCCGGCGTCGATGAATCCGCCCATGTCCATGTTGAATTCGGTTCCAACAAGTGGGCTCCGGAAGATCGCGAACTCGCGCCCGAGAATCTCGGAGGCCTCGACGCTCCATAGCTGCGACGAGATCGCTGTCGGTTCGGAACTCGTCGACGTGACCACCGTGGCGATGGCGGCAGTGACGGTGACTACGGCTGCGGCGGCCGCGATCCGAAGTCGCGATTTCGGAGAGAATCTGGTGGTCATCGAATCTCCAGGCCTTCGGTCGTCGCGAGAAACTCCAACTGCGCGAACGTCATCGGATCGTTCGGGATCGCAGCCGACGACGAAACCGAGACTTGGGTCCCATTCGGGCGGGTGACGACCACCGACCTGCTCGTTTCCTGCGTCGATTCTGCTTTCGAGCCGTCATTTGTCATGGGCACGGTCGAGTAGTTCCGTTCGTCTCGCTCGATCACGGATCCATCCGGTCGCGTCACGACCTCCAAGGGGTGCCCGTCGTAGGAAGGGTCGTATTTGTTGGGCTCCGTAGGGAGTGGTTGTCCGCCGGTAATTGTCATGTTGAGCGTCGACTCGCTGTCTCCCGTCCGAGTGAGAAGTCTCTGACATGCGGTGGACCTGTCATTCTCCGAGACCGTCAGAGTGCCCGGTCCGGCATCAAGAATCGGAAAACCCGGAGGTACAGCGCGCCATCTGACTTCGAGTACCGCGTTGAGACGTTCGATCGTTGCGCGATCGAGTTCGGCCACGTCGCCAGAGTCTCGGGGGATCCCGTGGCACCCGGGCGAAAGCGGTGCCGTACCCGGCGGAGCAGGCGTCGTGATTCGCAGTTGCGGCAGGCTGACCAGAGAAACCAGTTCGTCGATGGTCAGTGGAAGCGCGCCGCTTGCCTGAACCTCGGCGCCGACTCGATCGGCAGTGTCATCGAGATAGGCGTGAACTCGTGTGCCATCGATGCCGTAAAGGAACGCCGAACGAGAGAGAGTGCGTTGTCCGTTGATTTCACTCCACGAGTCCTGCACGTCCACTACTGAACCATCCGCGAGTGAGCGGCGTTCGACGAGAGAACCGGCAACGCACGGAGGAACCGGCGCCTTACTGCTGTTGACCGAGACCGACAGTCCACCACTGGCCTCGCCTCGAAGTATTGTCGCCGACGCATCAGTGGACGCCAGATCCTCGATCGTCCATCCCTCGGGCAACTCGTCCGAGGTCGACGGTGCCGAGATCGGACCGAACTGGAGTGATCGGCTCGGACTGGCGAACTTGATCTCGACGCCGTCCGGAATCGCATCGGCGACCGCATCCGACATCGATACAGCCTTGGCGCCGGAAAACCACGGAAAACGTGGGTCGTCGTACGCGTCGTCGCCGCCTGTCGATGTGAAGATCGAGATTCCGTGGTCGTCGTCCGGCGCTTCGACACTCTCACAACCCGGAATCGCGGTCGGGTACACCGCGCTCGGCGTGACGTACGAGAATTCAGGCACGTCCTCCACCGGAATCTCGTCCGGTGTGGATGTCATGGTGATCGAAGATGACGCAGCTACCGAGATGTCATCGGACGGCGAACTGCTCCACCGATCCACCAGCCCGGCAACCACTGTCCCACCGGCGATCAGGGAGACGACCGTCAGCGCGAAGGTCCACTTCTCGGCCCGCTTCAAATCGGTTTGCTCCTTCGACACGTACCCTCGCAGTCACCGTCACGGCCCGCTCCCGATGCGCGTCGCCTCTGGATGTCCTGTCGCGATCACAGCGATTTCTGTTACCAACCGGATGGTTTCCTATCGCGCGGGCTCCGTATGAACACAGAAGAACGGGGTGCCAGTTGCTGTGCAACCGGCACCCCGTCCTGACGACCTGAGTGCTTACACCCTCACAGGCACCTGATTCGGGTCTGGATCGGAATCCGGATCCTGCTCGATCGGAATCCGTCGAATCGCTTCACCCTCGATGTCGACGTTCGGCAGGATCTTGTCGAGCCACGCCGGCAACTTCCATGCCGAATCACCGAGAATCGACATGACCGCAGGTATCACGATCATGCGGATGATGAAGGCGTCGAAGAAGACTGCCGCCGCGAGGCCGAAGCCCATCATCTTGCTTGTCGTCTCCGAGGACAGCATGAATGCGCCGAACACGGAGATCATGATGATGGCCGCCGACGCGACCACGCGAGCACCATGGGTGTAGCCGGAGATGATGGCGTCCTTGGCCGACAATCCGTGCACGTATTCCTCGCGCATTCGCGTCACGAGGAACACTTGATAGTCCATCGCCAACCCGAAGACCACACCGATCATGAAGATCGGCAGGAACGAGATGATGGGTTGTGTGTGCTCGATCAGCCCGAAGTCGCCCTCCTGGAAGATGGCCACTGTGGCGCCGAAGGTCGCACAGACGGAAAACAGGAATCCGAGAGTTGCGGTCAGCGGCACCAGGATCGAGCGGAAGACGACCATCATGATGATGAACGCCAGACCCACAACCACGATGAGATACGGGATGAGCGCGGAACTGAGCTTCGACGACATGTCGGCAACGATCGCGGTTTGCCCCGCTACACCGAGTTCTGCGCCTTCCGATTTCACCGTCGATCCGTAATCCCGGATCTGATTCATCAGCTCGTGAGTTTCGGGGCCGCTCGGTGACATCTGCGGGGTGACCGCGATGAGCGCAGAGTTGGCGCCCGCCATCGGGTTTGCCGCGTCGGGTCCGTTTCCGACCCACATCAACTGATCCGGAGTTGCGACGTTGTCGAGGCCCTTGATGTGCGCGACAGTGCCTTCGGCAATCGCGGTGATATCGGTGCCGTCAGGCGCGTCGAGCACGACGAACAATTCGCCATTGACGCCTTCACCGAACCCACGTTGCAGCAGGGCAAGTGCCGGCCGCTCTTCGTCCTGAGTGAACGAGAGTCCGAGTTCGAGCTTCGTCATCGGAATAGCCGCGATCACCAGAAGCACCAGCGCAGCACCCGCGATCGGCCACGGGTACTTGGTGACTATCTTGGCCCAGCGATGTCCGTTGGATTCCATCGTCTCGGGCTCGTCACCGTGGCGAAGCCCGGGGATACGAGGCGAGAACGCGAATCTGCCGAAGATACCCAGGACAGCCGGGATCAACGTGATTGCGCCGAGGACGGCGATGATGACGGCAACCGCTGCAGAGATTCCCATCTGGGTGATCATCGGAACCCCGACCACCGCCAGGGCTGCCAGCGCGACCACAACCGTCAGGCCGGCGAAGACGACGGACGAACCGGCAGTACCCACTGCGCGCCCGGCAGCGGCTTCCCTCGTTCCGCCCAAATTGAGCTCACTGCGGTAACGCGAAACGATGAACAACGCGTAGTCGATCGAGACTGCGATGCCGATCATCGTGACGATTCCCGTGACGCCTTCGTTGATGTCGAAGAAGCCCGAACCGAGGGTGACAGTCAGAGTGGCCAGCGCAATTCCCAGAATTGCGGTGAACAGCGGAATAAAGGCCGCAATGAGCGCGCCGAACGCCACGATCATCACGATGAACGCCACCGCGAAGCCGAGCATCTCCGACAGACCACCTGCGGCCTGTACCTGCATCATCGAACCGGTGCCTTCGACTTGCAGGCCACCGGTGCGGAATTTTGCCATCAAGTCGAGGAACGCCGTCTTGTTGGCCTGTGTCTGATCCTCGATGCGAATCGACTGATTGAGCTGGATCAGCCCGACCTTGCCGTTGTCGCCGAGAACGGCCGACGCCACCGCCGGATTTGCCTCCGCGAGGGTCACCGGATTGACGATCTTCTCGGGATCGACGATATCCGGCAACGTCTTCGCCTGCGCGATCAACTGGTCGATCTGATCGCTGTGTGCGGCAAGTCCGTCGTCTGCCGCGATGAGAATGCTGGTCGACGCCTGAGTTTGTTGCTCTGCTGCCGCTGCAAAGTTCTCGTTCATCAACTCGGTCGCACGTTGGGAATCAGTGCCCGGAAGATTGAATTCTTTGGAGAACGTCGGATTTGTGGCGCTGATTGCGCCCCCCCACCACCGCGATCACGATAATCCACGCGGCCACCACAAGATACTTGTGGCGGAAAGCAAACTTCCCCAACCTGTAAAGATACGTAGCCAACGTAGGCCTCTCTCGCCGTGGACTGGTCTGTCCGAAGAACACGGAGTCTTTCGGTGCCAGGGACATACGGTACGGACCGATCGGCCTGTTGGCACCCGGTATATCTGCGAAAACGGCATATCCGACGCGCCTTCGTCCCGTTTTCAGACCGCTCGGTACCGTGGACACGACACGGGCAGGCGCCTCGCCAGAGCAGACGCCACGTAGTACGAAAGGCAATCCCATGAATCACGGCCAGGCCGTCGATCGCGATCTCCTCCTTGCCGGCCAACAGCGACTCGACGCGCTGGGCCCACGATTGACGGGCTCTCCTGCACACCACGAGGTGGTGGAAGAAGTCGCGAACGAACTGACCGAACTGGGCCTCGACGTCCGGCGTGATTCACACACTTTCGAACGCTGGGATCTGCCGGCGACACCTGACGGACTTCGCATCGAATTGCCGACGGGACCGATCAGAGTTTCGTCCGCATTCCCCTACTCCGGATTGACCGGGCCACAGGGAATCTCCGCTCCCCTGGTCTACGTCAGCGCGCGACGCCCCAAGTGGTCGGCGGCCAAGGGCGCGATCGCAGTGATCGAGGTCCCGCACATCGATCTCCCCCGCAAGCTACTGGTCAGCGAGTGGGGCCCGATCGCCACCGACGAGACACTTCGAAATCCGGTTCTCTCCGCAACACTTCTGGGCCCGAAGCTCGACAAGGCCCGCAAGGCCGGTGTCCTCGGCGTGATCGCGGTGTGGCGTGACATCGCTCCGGACAACGCACTGGGACAATATCTTCCGTTCACGCAGCCATATCACGACATCCCCGCCGTCTGGGTGGCCGGCGACGAGGGCGCGAAGGTTGTCGCTGCAGCTCGCTCCGGTCAGCTGGCGACTCTGGTACTGGATGCGACTCTGCATCCGGACACCCGGACCGACACGGTGTGGGCGGTGTCCCCCGGAACCTCACCCGAAGAGACGATTCTGCTCATCACTCACAGCGACGGAACCAACGGTGTCGAGGAGAACGGCCATCTGGGAATGTTGGCGTTGGCGCGGCACGCCGTGGCGCAGCCGCATCGACGGTCGTACGTTTTTGTCCTGACGACTGGCCACCTTCGTATTCCAGCGGTGTCCAAGCACGGACAGGCAACGTCCACCTGGCTCGAAGCGCACCCCGAGATGTGGAAGGGCGAAGCCGGTCAGGCGCGCGCCGTAGCGGGGATCGCCATCGAGCACCTCGGCGCACTGGGTGATACCGAGGACAACTCGACCGGCGGCTATGCCTTGGAGACCACTCCGGAACCGGAACTGCTCTACGCGACGAGTCGGGAAGTGCACGACATCGTTGCACCGCTGTGGCGCGACATTGGAGCGGGCGATCGCCGAATCGTGGCGCCAGGACCGGTCATTCATTTCGGTGAGGGCGAACCACTGTTCGAGCGGAAGATCCCGGCGGTCGCCTTGGTGACGGCGCCGCAGTACCTGCTCGCTCTGCGCGAAGCCGACGCCGTCACGCACGTCGACCTGGACGCGATGATCAAGCAGATCGAAAGCTTTCGGGATCTGCTCGACGCCTTCGACGCAACCGACACCGCGGCTTTCGGTCCGGTGGTCTCGCGCTCGGTGTTCGCGAAGTTCTCGGCGCTACTTCAGTTGATGCAGATTTTGTCGAAAGCCAAGAAATAGTGCTGTGCGCCTTTATTAACCGCGGGCGGTTAATAAAGGCGCACAGCACTTGGGGTTACTTGTCGTGAATGATCACGCCACGGATGTTCTTGCCGTCACGTAGATCCTGGTAGCCCTTGTTGACGTCTTCGAGGCTGTAGGTGTTGGTGATCAGTTCGTCGAGCTTGAGCTGACCGGCATCGTAGAGACGCAGCAGTCGCACGATGTCGTACTGCGGATTCATGGACCCGAACAACGTGCCCTTGATCGTCTTCTGATTCAGCGTCAGGTCGGTACCCGACACGTGAACGGTCAGCTTGGCGGGGTCGGCGAGTCCCGTGATCACCACGGTGCCACCCTTGCCGATCACTGCCGTCGCTGCACTGACCACGTCCTCGTCGACGGTGCCGACAAGGATGAGCGCAGCGTCGGCACCCTGTCCCCACGTCAGCTCGTTGACCTTGGCAGCAGCGCTCTCGGCGTCTGCAAAGGCATGGGTTGCACCGAACTTCAGTGCGGTCTCACGCTTGAGAGCAACCGGATCGACCACAACGACGTACTTGCAGCCGGCCGAAACGGCGCCCTGGACGGCGTTGATGCCGAGACCACCGATGCCGTAGATCACAGCGGTGTCACCGGCGCGAAGGTTACCGGCATTTACTGCCGTTCCCCAACCCGAAGGCACGCCGCAGCCGACGACCACCGCTGTCTCCAAGGGAAGCCAGTCGTCGATCTTGACTACCGAGTGCTGAGAAATGGTGGCGCGCTCGGAGAACGTTCCCAACATGCACATTCCGCCGAAATCCATTCCGTTGCCGTGGAAACGGAAGGAACCGTCGGGCATCGAGCCTTCGAGGATGGTGGCACCCATGTCGCAGAGGTTCTGGCGACCGGTCGAGCAGTAGCGACAGGTGCCGCAGTTGGGGATGAAGCTACACACGACATGGTCGCCCGGCTTGACCTTCGTGACGCCTGGGCCGACCTCTTCGATGATGCCCGAGCCTTCGTGTCCGCCGACGATCGGGTAACGCGGCGGGAGATCACCGTCGGTCAGGTGCAGATCCGAATGGCACAGTCCGGCAGCGGTGTACTTGATCAGTACCTCACCCACACCCGGGCCGTCGAGGTCGAGTTCCATGATCTCGAAAGGCTTTCCGGGCTCGAGCAGTACAGCAGCTTTGGTCTTCACTGGTGATCTCCTTGATTGTCGGACGAGAGAATGAGCGATGGGGTCGGTCAGAGAGCGATGTTGACGGCCTTGGTCTGGGTGTAGAGATCGATAGCCGAAGCGCCGAGCTCGCGGCCCCAGCCGGACTGCTTGTATCCACCGAAGGGCATTGCAGTGTCGAAGCCGTTGTACTGGTTAATCCACACCGAACCGGCCTTCAAGCGCTTCGCCGTGCGGTGAGCCTTGGAAATGTCCCGGGTCCAGATGCCGGCGGCCAAGCCGTAGATGGAATCGTTTGCGGCAGTGATCGGTCCGTCGTCCGCATTGAACGGCAGCGCCGCCACGACGGGTCCGAAGATCTCCTCCTGAACGATGGAGAATTCGGGCTTGACGTCAACGAAGACGGTCGGCTCGACGAAGTAGCCCTGATCGCCCCAGCGGTTGCCGCCCGTCAGTGCACGTGCGCCGTCGGCGATTCCCTCACGCAGGTAGCCGGTCACCTTGTCGAACTGCTCCTGCGAGACCAGCGGTCCGAGCTGGGTGGTGGGATCGAGGCCGGGTCCGATCTTGACCTGGCTCGCTGCGTGCGCGACGGCCTCGGTGAACTTCTCGAAGATGGTGTCCTCGACGTACAGACGAGTACCCGCAACGCAGCACTGTCCGTGGTTGAACAGCCACGCATTGAGCGAACCCTCCACCGCGGAATCGAAATCGGCGTCGGCGAACACGATATTGGGGCTCTTGCCACCGAGCTCGAGCGTAACCTTCTTCAGATTGCCCTTGGCGGCGTCGACGATCTTCTTACCCACCTCGGTGGAACCGGTGAACGCAACCTTGTCCACGTCGTCGTGGCCGGACAGAGCAGCACCTGCATCGCCGAAGCCGGGAACGATGTTGACGACGCCGGGCGGGAAGCCTGCTTCTTCGAAGACCTCCGCGAGAAGCAGTGCGGTGAGCGGGGTCTGCTCAGCGGGCTTGAGGATCACCGTGTTGCCGGCGGCGAGCGCGGGGGCGAGCTTCCACGACGACATCAGCAGCGGGAAGTTCCACGGCACGATCAGTCCACAGACGCCGATCGCCTCACGCAGGGTGTAGGCGTGGAACTCGCCGCCCGGAGAGAAGGGCATCGACACGTTGACGGTGCTGCCTTCGATCTTGGTGGCCCAACCCGCGTAGTAGCGGAAAACGTCTGCGGCCCAAGCCACGTCGACGGCGGTGGCGATGGCAACGGACTTGCCGTTGTCGAGAGCTTCGAGCTGACCGAATTCCTCGGCACGAGCACTGAGAATGTCGCCGACGCGCCAGATCATCCGCTCGCGCTCGTTTGCCTTCATACGTGACCAGGGGCCGTCCTCGAAAGCCGTTCGAGCGGCACGTACCGCGCGGTCGATGTCTTCGGCCTGACCGTGTGCCACGTCTGCGAGCTTCTGTCCGTCAGCCGGGTTGTACGTCGCGAAGGTCTGACCCGAAGCGGCGTCGACGAATTCGCCGCCGATGTAGAGCTTCTTCGGTCCGTTCAGGAAACCCTGTACCGCGGAACTGATGGTGTGTTCGGCTACTGCCGTCATCGGAAACTCCCCTGAAGTAGTGAGGTGCGAATGTGATGCACGCCATACTTCCGCGCTTCCAGGGGTGCTAACTGTCCGAACTTTGTACAACTGAAGTCGGACAGCAAACTACACAGTGATGTCGAGCGCCCGCATCCGTGTGTAGAGAGTGCTTCGGCTGATTCCGAGTTGCGCCGACGCGTGAACCTTGTTGCCGCCGCAGTCTTTCAACGCTCCGATGATCGCCTGGCGCTCGGCTTTCTCCCGCCCTGCCAACCGCGACACCTTGGTCGTGGTGCGATAGTCCTCGGGCAGATCAGCGACGTCGATGCGATTGCTCGAGCGTTCATCCGAGGCGCGATTCAACACGACGCGCAATTCGGCCAGGTTGCCCGGCCAGTTGGCCGCCGCGAGTGCTTCGGCAGCGCTGGCGGTCAATCTCAGTTCTGGTGAGATCCCCTCCAACATGACTTGTGCCAACTCGGCGATCTCAGCCTGTCGCTCGCGCAGTGGGGTGATGACAACCCGGGAGGCGCATCGTGAGAGCAGCGCGGCGATGGTCGGCGGAAGATCAACTGCCGCTCCGCTGGTCAGTACGATTTTCGGCCCCTCGGCGCTGGCGTCGATCAGGTCTGCGACCAGCGGCAACACCGAGTCAGGAAGGAGTTGTACCTGTTCGATCACGACCACGCCCGAACGCTTACGGGCCGCTCGCACGAGATCGGTGACCCACTGCTCACGGCCGTCGAACGCGATTCGCGTGGCATCGAGCCAACTCGCATCGACACTGCCGACTACGTCCGATGCTGCCGAGGTTCGGCCGGATCCTGCTTCACCCGAGATCGCCACGGCGGCAGAGGTTGCCCGCGCCCGCATCAGGTCGCGCCGCAGTCGTTCGCCCGGAGACGGTGCCCGCTCGTGCGTTCTGCGGATCGGTGCCCGTTCCCGTTGGAGTGGTTCGACCAGGAAGAGCGCACCACCGTCAGCCCCGGAAATCCGGTCGGCTTGAACTCGCGCCAGCGCGCCGGACGCCAATTCGACTGTCACCAATCGTGATTGGTCCGGATTCAGGTCGGCAATCAAGGAACGGAGCGATACATGGTCTGCGGTGTCGAGCAGATCCAAAGCGGTTCGGTTGCTCAGCAGGATGTCGTCGCCGATGGCCGCGACGGCAATGTGGCGCTGATGTGAAACTCGCTGGAATGCGTCGACCAGCCGCTGCTCCGATGCTTTCGAGCCTTCGAGCAGCCGTTTCTCGATGTCCGCTGCAGCACGTGCAAGGAAGGGCGCGAACAGTGGGTTGGCCTGCGAGACAACGCCGGTCATGTCGAGAATGCCTTCGACACGACGTGTGACGGGATGCAGGATCGGCTGTCCGTAGCAGCTCAAACCCTTGAGGCTGTCGAGGAAATGCTCGTCACCGTGGATCACCACGCTTCGTCCGACCTCGAGGGGTGTACCAAGCGCGTTGGTGCCGGCGTGCTCTTCACCGAAGCGTGAGCCGTTGACGACACCCAACCGCTCGATCGTTCGCTCGACGCGACTGTCGGAGTACACCGAAGCGACCACGCGGCATTCGCGATCGGCAAGCAGCACGCAGAAACCGGTGCCCGCGATCTGTTGCGAAACTTCGTCGAGCACGGGTGCGGCGGCCCGGAGCAAACGAGACTCACCGTCCTGCTCCTCGGTGTCCACGGCGATGGCCGACGACGGGTCGAGGCCACTGAGTCGAGAACGCTTCCAGGAGAGCGCGATCTCGGGGCGTACCGGCTCACGCTCCCCTGGGTTCGCGGACATACTCTCAGGCCTGACCGATCAATTCGATCGCCTGTTCTCGCATCGCGATCTTGCGGACCTTGCCCGTGACTGTCATCGGGAACTCGTCGACGACATGGACGTACCGCGGAATCTTGTAGTGCGCGAGCTTGCCGGTGCAGAACGCGCGGACCGAATCGGCGTCGAGATCGTCTGCACCTTCGCGCATCTGGACCCACACCATCAATTCCTCGCCGTACTTTGCGTCGGGTACGCCGATGACCTGCGCATCGAGAATGTCGGGGTGGGTGTAGAGAAACTCCTCGATCTCACGCGGATAGACGTTCTCGCCACCGCGGATGACCATGTCCTTGATGCGTCCCGTGATGGCGACGTATCCGGCCTCGTCCATGACTCCGATGTCTCCGGTGTGCATCCACCGGGCAGCGTCGATCGCCTCGGCGGTCTTCTCCGGGTTCTCCCAGTATCCGAGCATGACCGAGTAACCACGCGTGCACAGTTCACCCGGCTCGCCGCGGGGCACCGTCAATCCGGTTGCCGGATCGACGATCTTGATCTCGAGATGCGGCCCTACCCGGCCGACCGTTTCGGTGCGCTGCTCGATCGAATCGTCCGAGCGGGTCTGCAACGACACCGGCGAGGTCTCCGTCATGCCGTAGCAGATGGACACCTCCGACATGCCCATGCGATCGATGACCTGCTTCATCACCTCGACCGGGCAGGGCGAGCCCGCCATGATGCCGGTGCGAAGGGACGACAGATCGAAGCTGTCGAAGTCAGGCAACGCCAACTCCGCGATGAACATCGTCGGAACGCCGTAGAGGGACGTGCACTTTTCAGCCTGAACGGCTTCGAGCGAAGCACGCGGATCGAAAGCCGGACCCGGAATGACCATGGCAGCACCGTGACTGGTGCACGCAAGGTTGCCCATCACCATGCCGAAACAGTGGTAGAACGGCACCGGGATGCACACCCGATCGACCTCGCTGTAGTGGCACAACTCGCCGACGAAATAGCCGTTGTTGAGGATGTTGTGGTGACTGAGCGTCGCGCCCTTCGGGAAACCGGTAGTACCCGAGGTGTATTGGATGTTGATCGCGTCGTCGGCCGACAACGCGGCCTGGGCTGCGGCGAGCGGAGCCGGATCGCTTGCCTGCGCCGCCAAGCCGTCTGCAAGCACCGCGTCCCACTCGGGTGAACCGAGCAGGAGCACCGACGTCAGATCCGGGCACTGCGGCCGCACCGTCTCGATCATCGACGCGTAGTCCGAGGTCTTGAAGCTGGCCGCAGACACCAGCGTCGAGATCCCGGCCTGCTCGAGTACGTACTGCAACTCGTGCGAGCGGTACGCCGGATTGATGTTGACCAGGATCGCGCCGACCTTTGCCGTCGCGTATTGCGTGAACGTCCATTCCGGACAGTTGGGAGCCCAGATTCCTACCCGATCGCCCTTCCCCACACCACGGGAAAGCAGTCCGGCAGCGAGCCCGTTCACCTGCTCGGCGAACTCCCGGTACGTCCATCGTCGACCGCTGGCGTGGTCGATCAACGCATCGCGGTCGCCGTGTGCGGCAACCGTGCGATCGAGGTTGTCTCCGATGGTGTCGCCCAGCATCGGACCGTCCCATACTCCGGACGTATAGCTGGGCAGCGGCGTACTCATGTGTTCTGTCCTCTCCGGTTACCTGTTCAGGCACCTATGAGAGGGGCCGCCGCAGCGGACCCTCTCATCTACGAATTTACTCGATTCGGTGTGATGCACGACATACTTCCCGGTGCGGGGTGGCCGTAACTGTTCAGAGTCCGGACACCCCACCCGCCTGCTGTGCGCCTTTATTAACCGCCGGCGGTTAATAAAGGCGCACAGTGGTTACAGCGCGTGGTCCTTGGTCTCGACGAGCGCCCAGGTGCAGACCAGACTCACCACACCGAGGATTGCCAACATGATTCCGATGGCCATACTCCCGTAGGCCGAGGCCAGCGGTGCGGCGATCAGCGGCGGCACTGCGCCGCCGAGCACTCCGGCGAGGTTGTAGCCGAGGCCGGCACCGGTGTAGCGGTAGCGGGTCTGGAACATTTCCGGAAGCAGCGCACCGCAGGGGCCGTACGCGATTCCGAAGATCATCAGCGTGCCGAACATTCCGAGGATGAACGCGATCGGTGTTCCGGTGTCCAGGAGCGGGAACAGCACCAGCGCCCAGACGACGGCCAGACCACACGAGATCATGATGACCTTGCGGCGCCCGATGCGGTCCGAGTACAGAGCGGAAACGACGATCGCCGCACCGAAGACAACCGCGGAAGCGATACCGACCGACAGGACGAACGGACGGGAGAAGCCGAGGGTCTTTGTTCCGTAGCTCGTCAGGAAAGCCGTGCCCATGTAGAAAAACGCGAACAGGCAAGCCAGGGCGCCTGCCGAGAGCAGGATCTCCTTGGTCTGGAACCGCCAAGCATCCAGGAACGGGAGGGTGCGAGGTGCTTCGTTCTTCTGCTCCGCGACGCGCTCTGCCTGCTCCGCCTTGAAGACGGGAGTCTCCTCGATAGCGAGCCGCATGTAGAGGCCGATGCCGACCAACACGATGGAGAACAGGAACGGGATACGCCAGCCGTAATCGAGGAAAGCCTGGTTGGTGTCGCCGAGAACTGCGCCGGTGATGAGGAAGGTACTGCTCGAGAGAACGAAGGCGATTGCAGGGCCGAGCTGCGGGAACATCGCATACAGACCACGTTTGCCCGGTGGAGCGTATTCCGCCGTGAGCAAGGTTGCGCCTGCCCACTCACCACCGACCGCGAAACCTTGGCCGAATCGCAAGAGCACCAAGATGATCGGGGCCGCGACACCGATGGTTGCAGCACCCGGCAGCAAGCCGATCAGGAGCGTCGAGATACCCATGAGCAGGAGCGTCGAGATCAGCGTCTTCTTGCGACCGATGCGATCACCGAAGTGTCCGAACAACATTGCGCCGACGGGCCGGGCGATGAATGCGACTGCGAAAGTCGCAAACGATGCGACAGTTCCCGCAGTGGCACCGAGCGCGGGGAAGAACACCGTCGGAAAGACAAGTGCCGCAGCGGTTCCGTAGATGAAGAAGTCGTAGAACTCGATAGTCGTGCCGATGCAACTCGCGATTGCGACGCGCCGCACACTGGTGGTGTTCTGCGGGGGCTGCGTCGCACCTGCGGCACTCGCACCCCCGGCGCCGGCGGCACTGGTGCCGCCTGTGGGAGAGACTGTGGTCACTCGATTCCTCCGTGGTCCCGTGGTGTCGCCCTGTGGGCATCACCGTCGATAGGAGGAAAGGTAGTGATGTGGCTCACCCCCGCACTACCCCCGAAAGGGGGTAGGAGTGATCTCAGTCACCACTTGTATGCAATGGTAACGAGTTTCACGACCCTCGACATGCCGCAGGCCGTCCGATTCGTTCTCACGAATCGGACGGCCCTCGAAAACGGCGTCACGGTGCAACGCTACGGATCAAGCCTTACCGGCAGCCCCGAACAGTTCCTGACGGATCTCGCCCCACACCGTGGCGTAGGAGTCGATGATCGGTTCGGAAATCCACTTGGACTCCCCCGCTTGCACTTTCGCGAGAGCATCCGAGAAGAGATCCTGGTAACGAGACAACCGCGGAACGAATGCCGACAGATCGTCGAACAGGTTTGCAGCCCGGCGATCCAACTCTGCAAGGGAATCCGCATCTGCGTCGTCGATGAGCGCGGCGAACTCCTCGTCCAAGGGAAGGAACGCCTCGTACACCTCACCGATGGAGTCCTCGTCGATCGAGACGCGCTCGGCGTCCAACTGATCTTCGAGTTCTGCCAAACCTTTCTCGGTCAGGCTGATGGCGTTTTCCGCTTCGACCGCTTTGCCCTGCGCGACAAGTGCGTCGTACGCAGCTTGACCGGAAGCCGAGCTGACGCCCAGGTGCTCGGCCAGGACGACCGCTCCGACCCGCTCCTTGAGACGTACTGCTTGGAGCAGTGCCAACTCGTCCACATTGCCAGCGAAGGCCATCGATTTCTCCTACTCACGTGCCGCCTCTGCGGCTCCAGCATCACAGCGGACACCCGTGGGTTTCCGCAGCCCGACAAAGGGCTCGACAGAATCAGATCACACCCCGATCGATCGTTGTGAAGTCACCGCGACAAGTCGACCGTCACGCGACGGTATCGGCCTGATCGGGGATCACGCTGCCGTCTGCGCGGGTCACGGCACCTTTTGCCCCGGCCGCGTCGGTGTAAGCATCGGTCGAGCAGTGATAGGGAGCGTCCGCCCGGGACTTCGGTTCGATGAACATGGGGTTGACCAGCCATTTCCCGTCACTGTTGTCGTAGGCATTGCACATCAGTTCGGGATTGTTGCGGTTGATCACCAGGCGCGCACCGGTCGCATCTCCGAGGAACGTCACGTCGGTGACAGAATCACCGGCAGCAAATACCTGACGTCGATCGGCGGCCAACTGCTCGAACGCCGTAGGCCCTTGAACCCCGTAGACAACCTCGTTGACCTGGCACCGCTTCCCGTCGATGTACGGAATGACCGAGTCGTCACCGTCCGCAACCCCACCACATCCCCGCAGGCGCCCCGTCAGAACGCCGCCCTCGACGATCGGCCGAACTCCCATCACGTGATCGGCATCCAATCCCAGCTGCTCCGACCAGACACGAACGACCGGTTCGGCCGACGCGGAGATGATCCGCACGTCGAATCCATGAGCGCCGAGGGTTTTCACCAAATCTTCGACTTGCGCGTAGTAACGCACCGAGCCGTCGACTTCCGTGGTACCGACGGTCTGATCGGATCCTTCTGCAGCAGCGAGATTCTCGGCACGCGCTGCGCGGGCGTACTCGGTGATCTCGTCCTCGGTGTGCCCTGCCATCAACTGCACCGCCCACGCGTATGCAGCCTTGGTCCGGCGGTGATCGTAGCCGTCGAATGCAACCTGTCCGTCGCGAGTCTTCTCCTCGAGTACCGCAACGATCTCGTCAGCGCAGTCCAAGTCGGTACTGGTTACCAAGGGTTGACCCGGGGCGGTCTCCGAGCCACACGCGGCGGAAAGTGCGGCAGCGCCGGCTGGAGTCATGAAGCGACTGGTGGTTGCCCAGTCCGCTCCGGCGGGCTGTAACACCTTGTTGTTCTTGATCATCCAGAATGCAGTGGCGCTTCCGATGTCGTTCTTGACAACTGTGTTGTCCCAGTCGAAGAGCGCCAACGGAGCTCCGTCATCGACATCACCTGCAGCTCCACACGTTCCGAACTCCGTCATCATGGCATCCAACCTCACACGGTTGTCGCCGTACCACGCCAGACTGGGATCCAACGCAGCACAGGATGAACCACTCTGCGCCACATCTTCTTTCGGGGCGCTCTCGGCCGAACTACATGCAGTTGCACTCAACAGGACACTACCTACCGCCAACGCACACAGGGCGCGGGCATGCAGCGAACGGAACATCGATTCCCTCGTTTTCGTCGTGATTCGGGTACGACGGCATACCCGGGTCGATCGACCCGGGTATGCCGTGCAGTTGTCAATTAATCGAGCGTCAGCACTTCTCCCGACGCAACGGCGTCGGCGCGAGAGGTGTCCTTGAGGTCGACGCCGGAGCGGCCCAACTGGCGCGCTCCCGTCACCAATCCCAGGACGACACGAGCAGCCTGCTCGTATCCGAGTCCCTCGGGTGGGTGGACATTGGAAATGCAGTTTCGATCCGCGTCGGTACGACCGACGCGCGGAAGATGAGTCAGATAGATCCCGACGCTGTCCGCAACGGAGAGCCCTGGACGTTCGCCGATCAGGACGATCGCCGTCTGCACTCCCATCGCGGCGGCGATGTGATCACCCAGTGCCACACGGGCATTCGTGGCGATCACCGGCGGCGCAATCGAGTACCGCTCCCCCAACACCGTGACCAACGCGGACAATAGTTGCTCGCCGTGGTCCATCAGTGCTCGCGGGGAGAGTCCGTCGGCGAGGATGAACCCGATTTCCTTGTCGGAGCTCTTGATCGCGCTCAGGTCAGCCGGCTGGCGCCCCAGGTCGGGTCTCCGGAGATACTCACTGCGGGTGGAGACGCTGCTCGCCACCACCACCGGCGCCCCGATGCCCACCCCTTCGACCCGACTGGCAAGCGTCTCGGAGTCGAGTGGCTCGTGGACCGCGTCGCGGGCTGCGGCGTGAGCTGCCTTGAATTCGAGAACCCGCTTGGTGGGCAACGAATCTCCGGCACGCCCCAGCCCGATACGCGATTGTGTGGTCTTGCGCAGTGGACCCCAGAAATCGAGGATCGGTGCCTGGTCCTCGGTCATGAGTTCACCGTCAAAGCCCGCAACGGCGACATTTCGGCGTCGATCGGAAGAACCCGACCGTTTGCGTCGGTCATCCCCAAGTTGTGGAGCCAGGTCTCGAACTCCGGGGCGGGCTGCAAACCGAGAACCTTACGCACATACAGCGCGTCGTGGAACGCCAGACTTTGATAGCCGAGCATCACGTCGTCGGCGCCGGGCACCGCGATCACGAACGCCGCGCCGGCGACGCCCAGCAAGGTGAGCAGGTTGTCCATGTCGTCTTGATCGGCTTCGGCGTGGTTGGTGTAGCAGACGTCCACTCCCATCGGCAGCCCGAGGAGTTTTCCGCAGAAGTGATCCTCCAAGCCCGCGCGAATGATCTGCTTGCCGTCGTAGAGATACTCGGGACCGATGAAGCCGACCACGGTGTTGACCAGCAGCGGTTCGAGATCACGTGCCACTGCGTATGCCCTGGTCTCGAGTGTCTGCTGATCGACCGGGGCTCCGCCGGTGCCGTAGTGGGCACCTGAGCTGAGGGCGGACCCCTGCCCCGTCTCCAAGTACATGACGTTGTTGCCGACCGTTCCGCGGTTCAAGGAGCGCCCGGCCTCGTTGCCCTCACGCAGGAGCGGAATGTTCACTCCGAAACCGGAATTGGCGCCTTCGGTACCGGCAATCGATTGGAAGACAAGATCGACCGGCACCCCCGATTCGATCAGTCCGATCGTGGTGGTCACGTGCGAGAGCACGCACGACTGAGTCGGGATCTCGAATCGCTGACGGATGTCGTCGAGCAGGTGGAGCAGATCCGAGGTGGCCTGGGGTGAGTCCGTCGCCGGGTTGATACCGATGACGGCGTCGCCACATCCCATCAGGAGACCGTCCAATGTGGCCGCCGCGATGCCGCGTGGATCGTCTGTCGGGTGGTTTGGTTGGAGTCGGGTGCTCAGCCGGCCGGGCAGTCCGATGGTAGTGCGGAACCCCGCGGTGACCGTGATGGCCTTGGCGACAGCGATCAGGTCCTGATTGCGCATGATCTTGCTGACCGCCGCAACCATCTCGGGGGTGAGCCCGGGACTTACGGCGGACAACCGTGCGGAAGCTTCCGGCGCCGACGCGGTCTCGAGCAACCAGTCTCGTAGTCCGCCGACAGTCAGGTGGGCCACCGGCGCAAAGGCCAGGCGATCGTGGCTGTCGATGATGAGCCTGGTTACCTCGTCGTCCTCGTACGGAACCACCAGATCTTCGAGGAACACCGTCAACGGAAGATCAGCCAGAACCCATTGAGCAGCAGCACGTTCGGCGTCGGAGCTTGCCGCGCAACCGGCTAGTTCGTCACCCGACCGCAGTGGTGTCGCTTTTGCCATCAGATCGACGAGACCGTCGAACGAGTAGTTGGTTCCGGATACCTGCTGGTGATACTTGGCCATCCCGCGACTCATCCCAATTCTTCTTCCGCCTGTGCAAGTACAGCAAACTCCTCGTCCGGCGAGTTGGCAACAAGGTGGTGACGACTGTAGAGACCGAAGTACGCCATCAGAACTCCGAAGGCAACCAACGTCAGCAATGCCGCAACGGGATCGACCAGGAAGGTGGCCACCACCGACACTGCCGCGATCACGAGCGCAAACGAGGTGGTGGCGATACCGCCGGGCGTGCGGTACGGGCGCGGCATGTTCGGCTCACGCTTACGAAGAACGATGTGACTCACCATCATCAGGACGTAGCTCACTGCCGCGCCGAACACCGCCATGTTGAGCAACATTGCACCTTCACCGGTGAGTGAGAGCGCGAAGCCGATGATTCCGGGTACGACGAGAGCGAGAGTGGGGGCCTTGCGCTTGTTGGTCACCGACAGGTTCTTCGGCAGGTAGCCGGCGCGGGAGAGCGCAAACGTCTGGCGTGAGTAGGCGTACATGATCGAGAAGAAGCTCGCGACCAGACCGGCAAGTCCGATGTAGTTGACGGCCTTTGCCGCTCCGCTGTCCCCCAGAGCCTCGACGAGCGGATTTCCGGAGGTGGACAGGGCGTCTGCGCCGAGCGCACCGGTGGCGAGGAAGAGAACCGTTGCGCCTGTGACGATCAGGATCAACATGCTGATGATGATGCCGCGGGGGACGTTCTTCTCCGGCTCACGTGCTTCCTCGGCGGCCAGCGGTACACCTTCGACCGCAAGGAAGAACCAGATCGCGAAGGGCACGGCGGCCCAGATTCCGAGCAGACCGAATGGCAGGAACGACGACGATCCGACTGCGCTGGTGTCGACGGCGATATCGGTGAGGTTGGACGAATCGAAAAGGCCGACAGCCGAAACCGCGAACACGACCAGGCCGACGAGTGCAATGGCGGTGATGATGAACATCGCCTTGAGTGCCTCACCGGCGCCGGTGAGGTGAATGCCGATGAAGATCGCGTACACCGCGAGGTACACCCACCAGCCGTCGGTGATCCCGAACAGGTTCAGGGACTCGACGTACGCACCGATGAAGGTCGCGATCGCTGCGGGTGCTATCGAGTACTCGATGAGAATTGCTGTGCCGGTGGCAAATCCGCCCCAGGGCCCCATGGCCCGTCTGGCAAACGTGTATCCACCACCAGCGGCAGGAAGTGCCGACGACATCTCGGCCATACCGAGCACCATCGCCAGGTACATACCCGCGATGACAACCGCCGCGATGAGAAGGCCACCGAAACCACCTTCGGCCAGACCGTTGTTCCAGCCGGCGTAGTCACCGGAAATCACATAGCTGACACCCAACCCCGCAAGCAGCACCCACCCTGCTGTTCCCTTTCGGAGTGTTCGTTTCTCCAGATACGAATTGTCTTCCGCATGGAAGTCTGCGCCGTCGTGGTGTGCACCCGCGGCACCGGCGTTTTTGCCGGTTGCGTGGTCGGAAAGAGACATGTCCATCCTCTGAATCGGTCAAGAATGAGACGACGCACGGTGGATGCGTCGCGTGAAATGAACGGTATGTGGGCGATGTACGGAGAAGGTCGCCTGGAGATGACCGTGCTGTTAACTGGCTGTCATGTGAGCGGCCCCGAGTCTGTTCAGATCTTCTTCAGGCTGCCGTTCTCAGGATCGGGCGGTCGCGCCCGGCACCGGGCAGGCGTCGACGGCCTCGGCGACCACCTGGGGAACCGTCGGGGGCAAAGGACGCACGCCCGCTTCCCAATCAGCGCCCACGAGAATGCTCGACGCGCCGAGTGCTTCGTTTTCGTCCGGTGTGAATGCCCTTGCTCGACTGAGGAATCTGAATCCTTCAGGAGACTCCAGGCTGAATCCACTGCCGCGGCCGGGCACGACGTCCAGTACCAACTGGGTGTGCTTCCAGGCTTCGAACTGTGATCCGGAAATCCAGACCTGTACAGCGTCGGTTCCGGTGGGAAGGTCTTCGGGAGTCTCTCCGACAGCAAGTCGGAGATCGATGATTCCGAGTAGTACGTCACGGTCCCCGACGATGAATTCGCCTGAGGGATAACACATCGGGGCCGAGCCGTCGCAGCATCCGCCGGATTGATGCATCATCAGTTCGCCGTGAGTCCCGCTGAGGCGGCGCAGGAGGTCAGCCGCCCCAGCGGTGGTCACCAACCGGGGTGGAACGGCGCCGGTATCGGGTGTGTCCGTGGCGCTCATTCCAACCTCCGTGTGTTTGTGCAGGTTTCGCGTGTTGCAGTCTTGCTCACCGGCACCCGCAGCGAGGGGCTCACGGGTGCCGGTGGGTAGATCAGAAGAAGCCCTGAGCCTTCTGGGCGTAGCTGACCAGGAGGTTCTTGGTCTGCTGGTAGTGCGAGAGCATCATCAGGTGGTTCTCGCGGCCGATGCCGGACTGCTTGTATCCACCGAAAGCGGCGTGTGCCGGGTACTGGTGGTACGTGTTGGTCCAGACGCGACCGGCTTGGATGTCGCGGCCTGCGCGGTAAGCAACTCCGCCGTCGCGGGACCAGACACCGGCGCCCAAACCGTAGAGCGTGTCGTTGGCAATTTCGATGGCCTCCTCGTAGTCCTTGAACGAGGTGACCGAGACGACGGGTCCGAAGATCTCTTCCTGGAAGATGCGCATCTTGTTGTTGCCGGTGAACACCGTCGGCTGGACGTAGTAGCCGCCGGACAGGTCTCCGCCGAGTTCGGCTCGCTCACCACCGGTGATGACCTTGGCGCCTTCGGCCTTGCCGATCTCGATGTACGAGAGGATCTTCTCGAGCTGATCGTTGCTGGCCTGGGCACCGATCATGGTGTCGGTGTCGAGCGGATCCCCTTGGCGCACAGCCTTGGTGCGGATGGCTGCCATCGCGAGGAACTCGTCGAAGATGTCTTCCTGGATCAGCGAACGTGACGGGCAGGTGCAGACCTCGCCCTGGTTGAGGGCGAACATCGTGAAGCCCTCGAGTGCCTTGTCCTGGTAGTCGTCGTTAGAGGCGAGGACGTCGGAGAAGAAGATGTTGGGGCTCTTGCCACCGAGTTCGAGGGTGACGGGGATGAGGTTCTGCGACGCGTACTGCATGATCAGGCGACCGGTGGTGGTCTCACCGGTGAACGCGATCTTCTTGATACGCGGGCTGGACGCGAGCGGCTTTCCGGCCTCGACGCCGAAGCCGTTGACGATGTTGAGAACACCGGCAGGCAGCAGGTCACCGATGATGCCGATGAGGTGCAGGATCGAGACTGGCGTCTGCTCGGCAGGCTTGAGCACGATGGCATTGCCGGCAGCGAGGGCGGGAGCAAGCTTCCACACGGCCATGAGGATCGGGAAGTTCCACGGAATGATCTGTCCGACTACGCCGAGCGGCTCGTGGAAGTGGTACGCCACGGTGTCGGAGTTGATCTCCGAGAGCGAACCTTCCTGTGCGCGAATAGCTCCCGCGAAGTATCGGAAGTGATCGATGGCGAGCGGAATGTCGGCGTTGAGGGTCTCGCGGATCGGCTTGCCGTTGTCCCACGACTCGGCGAGTGCGATGGATTCGAGGTTCTCCTCCATACGATCAGCGATCTTGTTCAAGATGATCGCGCGCTCGGCGACCGAGGTCTTGCCCCAGGCCGGAGCTGCTGCGTGCGCTGCGTCGAGAGCGAGTTCGATGTCTTCTGCGGTGGAACGAGCCACATCACAGAAATTCTGTCCGGTCACCGGTGTCGGGTTCTCGAAGTACTGACCCTTGACCGGAGCAACCCATTCGTTGCCGATCCAGTTGTCGTATCGAGACTGGAAGGACATGATCGCGTCGGCGGTACCTGGGCGGGCGTACACGGTCATTGCAAGCTCCTATGTAAACGTGATCTTCCTGGGCGCACCCACCAAATCGGTGACTGCAATCCCACCCCCCGGTGGGGTGTGATTCACAACACTAGGAGTTGCAACGTTGCAAGTACGTTGCGTGCGAGAAACGCGGATGATTCTCAGATGCCCAATTGGCGGTCGAGGAGATCAATTCTTGCCTGGACCTGCGAATACAGCGGAGATTGAGGATCCAACGTGGACAGGTAGGCCTCCCACACGACGGAGTCTTCGCGGCCGTGCACCGACGTGGTCCACCGGGCCAGAAGGTTGGCGTCACCTCCACGTAGCAGAGCTGCCTGAACCCTGGTGCGTAGTTCTTCCCGCACCTCTTCGATGCCGGGAGACGCCGAGCCCGCCAGCACCGGGCCCGAATACAGTTTCATCGCCGTCGCTGCGTCGCCTCGATCCAACGCTGCCCGCACATCGCCGACATCTGTCGTGAACTCCGTGATGATCCGATAGGGGCGCGAAGCAAGCCGGTCGGCACCGAAAACCTTACGAAGCCGCGACATTTCCGCGCGAATGGTCACTGCGTCGAGCTCCCCCTCGTCGAGCAGGACCGCAAGGTGGTCGGAGCTGAGACCCTCCGGGTGTTCGGAAAGCAGAAGGAGAATCTCGGCGTGACGCTGCGAAATCGGGATGCGGTCACCGCCGCGAACCAGCATCGGCCGGCCGGCACCGAATGTTTCGAGGCGCGGAGCCGTAGCACTGAGCGGGATGGGCGAGTTCAAGAGATGGAATCGCAATTCCGATTCGGCGGCCGCGACAGTTGCACGGATCAGTGACAGCACTTCGGGAACCGCAACCCTGGGACCACCGGTGATGTCGATGGCACCAAGGATTTGCCCAGTGGTGGGATCGTGGACGGGTGCGGCCGAACAACTCCAGTCGTGCACGGTTCGGTTGAAATGCTCGGATCCGAAAATCTGTACGGAGTGATCGAGAGCAAGCGCCGTTCCCGGCGCATTGGTGCCGACACGATCTTCGCTCCAATCGGCGCCTTCGACGAAGTTCATGGACAACGCCTTGTCCTTGGCCGAGTTGTCACCCTCCACCCAGAGCAATCGACCGTGTGCGTCACTGATCGCGATCAGTAGTCCGGTCTCGGCAGCATCTTCCACCAGGAGTTTCCGAATCACCGGACGGATCAGTGACATGGGATGCGCGGAGCGATATTTTTCGAGCTCCAACCCTTCGAGCATCTCAGGGTTGCCGACCACATCGGGATTTACCCCCTTGTTGCGGCTACGCATCCAGGACTCGAGTACGACCGAGCGGACATGGGAGTCGTCGGTCAGCCCCTGGCCGGGCACGCCGCGAGCATCGATGAACGACTGATGGGCAGACGAAAGTCGCCGCGCGAGTAACGCGACGTCATCGCCTGGCCTGACCGCCACCCACGGGTTGCCGGGCACAGCCTGTTCACGTGCCATATTTTGCGTTCCTCCGCTCCGTGGACCACTGTAACGCCGATCACAGCCCATAGGCGAGAACGACCATTCGGTATGACGGCCGACCCAGCCTGCTGCCCCTCGCGGTCACTCGTCACCGAGCAGAATGGCGCTTGCTCGTTCCGCGACCATCACCGCGGTCGCATGCGGGCCGCGGGTCGGGATCGTCGGCAGGATTGACGTGTCAACAATACTGAGTCCTTGCGCGCCGATCACACGGCACCGACCGTCGACGACTGCGAACGGGTCCGCCTCGGCACCCATCACGCAACTACCGGACATATGCAGCGACGTTCCCAGGCGGGATTCGACCCACTCATCGGTGTACTCCACGACGGGGCGATCGATCAACCCCGTCTCGGCGATCGACTCGAGAAGATTCTCGGCGATCCGCATCCCTTCCCGAATGGCAGCTCGATCGTGCGCCGACGCGACGTAGTTGTACCGAATACGCGGCGCCCCAGCGGGATCCCGCGATGCCAGTTCGATGCTTCCCCGGCTGTGCGGCGCCATGAGGACCACTCCGACGCCGTGGTCCATGCGAGGCACACCGGGAACCAGTTCGGTGAAAGATGCGGTGTACGGACGAATTTCGATCTCAGCGAGGTTGAGGGCTGTCTCCAGCACCGGAGTCTGCGATCGAATCGTGCGGGGCTTCGAAAAATGGTACGGCAGCAGCACTTCCGGGTGGTCGACGAAGTTCTGTCCGACGCCCGGTCGATCGAGAACGACGGAAACTCCCTGCCCTACGAGTTGTTCCGCTGGACCAACACCGGAATTGAGGAGAATGTGCGGTGTCGCCACCGCACCCGAACACACGACCACATGGTCGGCACGAATGCGTCGGACATTGCCGTCGCCGAGAACGTCGACGCCGATCGCACGGGTACCCGAGAACGCGATACGAATGACGTTCACTCCGGATTCCACCCGCAGATTCGGCCGGTGCAACGCCGGCATCAGATACCCGATCGCCGTACTGATCCGACGATGATCCGACACGTTCAGTGGCACTCGGCCCACCCCGAACGAGTCCGGCGCATTCTTGTCGACGTCGTCGGGAAAGCCTGCTCCGAGCGCTGCCGCATGAAACTCGCCGCTCAGTGGATGCAGTTGGTCCCACGCTCGACGCTCGACCGGGATCGGTCCGGCGGTCCCGTGGAACTCGCTCTCGAAATCACGATCCGTTTCGGACTTCTTGAAGTACGGCAAGACGTCGTCGTATCGCCATGAACTCGGCCAATGCTCGAAATCAGCACGGGTCGCGCGGGTGAAGTACGCACCGTTGACGGCTCCGGATCCACCGAGTGTCCGCCCCCGCGCAATTGTGGACGCCCGACGCGGCGTCAGTTCGACCGGATAGGTCCACGTGTATTCGCTCGCAGGTCCGACCGGCAGTCGGTACGGATCACCCAGGACGTCCGGGAGTTCGAGCGCCGATCGATATCCGCTTCCCGATTCGAGGAGCATCACCGTGGCGGATGGATCTTCACTGAGCCTGGCTGCGACCACGCAACCACACGTGCCACCACCGACAACCAGGAAATCTGCGTAGTCGGCTTCTGTCACTTGGTGATTCGAGGTTTCAGCGCCGCCCAGTCGCGGGCGTCGAATGCGCCACGCCAGAGTCCGGCTCCATACGCGATGTCGTCGGCTCGTTTGAAGAAGACGTACCGAACCGGTCCCAGCCCGCCTGGCTCACGGTGGCGATACCAGTCCACCAAACCTTCGGTGACTGCTGCAGCGACGGCCAGCCGCCGAATTCGCCTGGAGGCGATCACCGCCAGGAGCGTCACGGGCCAGTAGTGACGACACATTGCCGAGGCGAGTTGCCAGAATCCGCCGACAACTCCCTGCGCGGTGAGGATCGCCGCGATCCGGGTGGGTTGACTCAGGCCGGTGAACATCTTTCGCAGCCGGTAAACGGTAAACAGCAAAGCGCCGAGTGCGCCGGCAAGACCGGAACGGGTCAGTGTTGCGGCGGCGATGCACGCGAAGAGCGTCGAGAACGACATCGCCATCGGCGGAACCGAACCCTCGTGTCTTGCAGCCAACGGCGCCGCACCCGTGCCGTAGAACGCTCTCCTGGCGAACCACTTGTCGAACTGAACTCGATGATCGTGGGCGACATGCGCAACCGGTTCGTACCTCAGTCGCCAACCCGCAGCCTGCAGTCGCCAGCAGAAATCGACGTCCTCGGCTACTTCGAGACTCTCGTCGAAACCGTTGCATTCGAGTGCCACGTCGCGCCGGACGATCACGGCGGCGCTGGGGACATAGGCGACCGGACTGCCCGACTTCACCGCAGCTTCCTTGCGTCCGAGGTCGAGAGACGATCGCATGTTCTCGTACCGCGCCAGCGCCGTCCCGTACGGATCGAGGGCGACGATGCGGGGTGCAACAAGGGCAACCCCCGGATCGCTGAAGTGGCCCAACATCAACTCGAGCCAACCGGCACGCGGTATGACGTCGGAGTCCAGGAAAGCTACGAAACGTGTTTGGGCCGAACGCAATCCCGAGTTTCTCGCTGCCGAGGGTCCGCGGGCACTCTCGTGCCGGACCACTGTGATGGTGCCGGTGCCCGGGCAGGCGCGACGGGGCTCCACCGGCACTTCCGAACCGTCGTCGACAACGATGACGGTCAGATCCTTGAGGACGGGCAATAGGCGTTCGACGCCGGCCTGGTTGTCCTTGACCGGAATCACGACCGTGACATCGGCAGCGGACGGCGTCGACATCGGACGAGGATTCGCGACACCTGAATCGAGAAGGTGTCGCGCAACCGCAGCGCTCTGCTGATCGACCACCTCGAGGAAGCCGTCACCGATCATCGCCGCAGCCGTCGGCGCCAGCTTGAGCATCCGCGTCGGAGATCCGCCGATGAGTACCCGGCCACCCGAGTACGTGCGCACCTTGGGGTCCAACCGAATGCCGAAGCCGTCGGGGAGTCTTGCTGGTCGCATCAGATGATCGTAAGGGACGTAGCCCGTCGTGCTGCAACTCGTCGCAGCCTCGAAAGCCGTCGCAGGTGGACCGTCCGCCCCCACTCGGTCGTGGTCGTCACCGAAGCCTCCCATCTGGACCAGGCTCCCACCGGGCCAGTCCATCCGTCACGCGTCCTACCAACTCACCGAAGATGTATGCGCCGTCTTCGGCGGTAGCCCCGACTGGATTGCCGAGAACGCCGTTTTGCGACACAGCGACCATACCGCCCGAACGCATTCCTGGCATCAGGTCCGCGATAGGAGACAAATTTCCTGTCTCAGCAAGGCTCATGTGCACCAAATCGGGCGAAAGGTGCAGCAATAGGCTCGTTTCAGTGTGTCCGGCATGGGCGTCGGCACCCGGAACAGCGCACGGCACCCAAGCAGCATCACGCCCCTCATACCGCAGAAGTGCCACCGCTTTGGCCAATGCGGGACCATTTCCGCCGTGGCCGTTGACGAACAGCACCCGCTTCGTCCATCTGAACGCCGACCTTCCGTATTCGACGACGACGGTTTCCATAGCCTCGGCACCGATCGAAATCGTGCCGGCAAACCCTTCGTGTTCGCCGCTCGCCCCGTATTCGATGGCCGGGGCCACGACGACGTCGGGCAGAGCCTGTGCGACTGCTCTCGCGATCCGAGTGTCGGTATCGAGAGGCAGGTGCGGTCCGTGTTGTTCGAAAGAACCGACCGGGACCACGACGGTGAGCGCAGTGCCCTCGAGCGAAGGACTCGGGATGGCAGCAAGGTCACGCGGAGAACTCATCCCCCGATCGTATTGGTGCGAGCCCCTCCCACCGCAACACTGCATGCGGATACACCGGGGCATTGTTGCGCCCCGGCGTATTCGTCAGTTGTCGCGGTTCACGCCGCGGTGGGTGGGCTGTTCCCGCCGATCGGCTGCTGATACGGATCAACGGACATCGGTGGATAGAACACCGATTTGCGATCCGGTCCGATCTCCACCCGCCACTCCGTGTGATGCAGCGTCCGGTGATGATGACCGCACAACAAGATCAGATTATCGAGATCCGTTGGGCCACCATCGTTCCAGTGAACAATATGATGGGCATCGCACCACCCCGATGGTGTCCCGCACCCCGGAAACGCACACCCACCATCACGCACCGCCAACGCCCGCCGCTGCGGAACCGTCGCCGTTCTCGCTTCCTTACCGCAGTCGAGCGGAACACCATTATCATCCAGGAGGATCCGGGTGACGGTGCAGTCGCGCGCCAACATCCGGGCAGTATCAATACTGATCGGACCCACCCAATCCGCCCTCGCAAATCCGAGTTCTTCGGTGGACGGCAGGAGGTCTTTCAACGCTTGCAGGTCCGTCATGTCTTTCGCAGACGCAGTCACCGTGATGTGTGGTTTCACTCAGCCCTCGATCGGACCCAACCCCGCCCGCTCATACCGGCGCAACAACTCGCAGAACCCGTCCGCCCGCCGCAGCGCCGGAGTACGCGTGTCCTTCACGCCGTCCTTCTCCGGCGTCGGCGCCGACAGGCTCGACAACAACGTGATCAACCGTGCCCCGTTCACAGCATCTAGGTCACCCTTCACAGTCACTCTGCCGTACAAGCCTTTCGAGGCGTAGAACTCGTTACGTTCGGAATCCTCGCCGACCGGAACGCCGTCCTCACGCTTGCCGTACTGCTTCTCGATCCGCCGAATCGCCGCCCGCACCGCATCACAATCGGCGATGTTCTTCGACGCCAACCCCAACAAGATCCCGCGAGCCTTGTCCACATCCGCCAGGGTCATGTTCTTCGGTGGATGCTGACAAAACGACGCCACCTGCCGCGCTTTCAACGCATCAATATCCCCGCGGTGGAACGCATCCGCGACAACAGGTTCGAGCATCAACAACCGCGCCAACCCGACTAGCAGACTGCACTCACCGATCTCCAGATTCGTCGAACCATGCAACCACTGCGCGATCGCCCGAAAACCCTTCCCACCGAGAACGTCCCGGGAAAACACCTCCACGATCAACAACACCAACCGCGACTGCAACTCGTGTCGGGCGCGCACCAGATCCAGAACCTCCCCCTTGAGGCCCTCACCATCCAGCTACCACGCATCCCGACTGTCCATGCTCAAAGTTTAATCGAACATACTTTCGAGAACCGGAGACAAAACGGACGACTATATCGCCAACGCGGCCCGATGCCCTTCGATGACGGCCGCGTGCGAACGCCTCGGAGACAAGGCGTCACCGATGCGAAATTTCTCGAAACAGCTTCCCTGCAAGGTGTTCCACAACTCGTCGACAGGTTCCTGCTGTGTCGCGAAGACCACCCAGTCGACTGCAACTTCCTCGGTCACACCCGTCGGAAGGTGAACCAAGCTCACGAGCGGCGAGGCCCCAGCGCTCACCGAAGTCACCATCAGATCTGTCCGTTGACCGATCGACTTCTCGAACGCTCGGCGGTTCCACCCCTCGAAATCCAGGGTGATGCTCAGGTCCTGCGCGACCACCATGCCGTTGGTCGCGATCGTGACGGCACAGCCTCGATCAGCGAGGAACTCCGCCACCGACGTACCTTGATGGAATCCCAGTTCGTCGTAGACGAGCACCGTTCCACTCGGCAGAATCTTGCCGTCGAGAACGTCTCGAACACCCACCACACGCTCTGATCTACCCGCCCACGCTGGGCGTAAAGGCCGCGCTCCGGTTGCAATCACGACCACCTCGGGCGCGCGCTCCTCCACGATCGCGAGATCAGCTCCAGCATCCAACTCGATCGTCACACCACTTCGGCGACACTCAGATTCGAGATTCCGGACGAGGTCGGCGAGCTCACGGCGAGCCGGTACCACCGAGGCGGTAAGAATCTGTCCCCCAAGTCTTCGTTCACGCTCGAACAGCGTCACCGCATGACCTCGCTGGGCCGCTGTAGCCGCAGCTTGCAGGCCGGCGGGGCCGCCACCGACCACCACCACCGTGCGGCCCCGTCGCCGCGGCATCGGCAGCGGTACCGATTCCCGACCAGCGCGCGGATTTGCGGTGCACCCCAACCAACGTCCCAGACCCATCCGCCCGACGCATTCCTGGTTGCAGGACAGGCAGGTTCGCACCTGTACCGATTGACCAGCACGCGCTTTGTTCACAAAATCCGGATCGGCGATCTGCCCGCGAACTACGCCCACCAGATCGCATACACCGTCCTCGAGTGCAGCTTCGGCTTGCTCCGGCGTCTTGAAACGGCCGACTCCGACGACTGGAAGATCGATGACCTCCCTGATCGCAGACGGGACGAAGTTGGCGTAGCCGGTGGGTACAGCCATCGATGCTTCGACCAGATGCAGTGTTTCCGTGGCCATTCCGACGGTGGTGTTGATGTAGTCGACGTGACCGTCAGCTTCGATGAGTTGGGCGGTGGTTACCGCGTCGGACAGTTCGATGCCACCCCGCGTTCCTTCGTATCCACTCAGGCGCACACCGAGCACACGATCCGGGCCGATGGCCTTACGCAGTACCCCGAGCACTTCGAGAAGGAAACGCGCACGATTCGCCACGCCCCCGCCGTAGCGATCAGTGCGCAGGTTGGTCGAGGGTGCGAGAAACGCGCGCACGATGGACGACTGCGACGCCTGCAATTCCACCCCGTCGAAGCCACCGGCAACGCAGTTGCGCGCAACAAGGGCGAACCCTGCGAGAATCTCGGCAATGTCCGCGTCGTCGACAGCCTTGGGCACCTCGCGGAACAACGGATCCGCAACGGCGCTCGGCGCCAACAGCGGCGATCGCGAATAGGTTCCAGCGCCCTGACCCCCATTGTGGTTGATCTGCGCGAGAATCGACGAACCATGCGCATGAACGGCGTCGGTGATCCGCCGGTATCCCTCGATCGCTTCCGGCCGATAGCCCGCAATCATCTTCTCGTACGGTCGATCCGAAGGATGCGTCGAGTGCTCCTCGGTGATGATCAGACCCGCACCGCCGCGTGCCCGCGCCTCGTAGTAGCCCGCGTGCTGCTCCGTCGGCAACCCGTTCTCCGCGTAATTGGTCAGGTGTGCGGAGAACACGACCCGATTGCGGAGTGTCAGGTTGCCCAGGCGCAGTGGCGCGAAGAGGCGCGGGTACGGCGTCATCAGACCTTGGAGTTTCCTTGATCGAGAGCGATATGACTTGCCGTGACGGTGCGGGAACCGTCACCGGCGAGCCACAGGACGGTATCGGCGATCTCGTCAGGTTCGGCGAAAGCGATGTCCGAGAGGATCGGAGTGAAGTTGGGAAGGTACTGCGGAAACTTTGCAAATACCTCGAGAGCGCCCTGGTCGACCCCCATCGGCGTATTCACTCCGTAAGGATGGATCGAGTTGACCCTGATCTTGTACTCCCCCAGTTCCTTTGCCGCGGCCTGCGTCAGACCGACGAGACCGAACTTGGCGCTCGCGTAGTGCGCCTGTCCGGGCAGCGCCTTGAGTCCGGCCACCGAACTGACCACGATGATCGATCCACCGCGCCCACCCTCGATGATCGCCGGCACCGAGGCCTTGAGGGTTTTCCAGACTCCGGTCAGGTTGATGTCGATCAGAGTTTCCCACTGCTCGTCCGACATTTCCCAGAATCGATTCCAGTTGCAGACCCCGGCGTTGGCGACCACGATGTCGAGACGTCCGAACTGTTCGACGCCGTCCTTGACCACCGCGGTGAGCGCTGTTCCGTCACGGACATCGACCTCGCGGGCGAGGATCTTCCCGCCCTCCGCTTCCACCAGACGTATCGTCTCGGCAAAGTCCTCGGAAGTTGCTGCGTCGTAGGAATTGTCCGACGCCACCGACGCGCATACGTCGACCGCGATGATCGCTGCTCCCTCGCGCGCCATCTTGACCGCGTGCGCACGTCCTTGACCGCGCGCTGCGCCGGTGATGAAAGCAACGCGACCTTCGAGCGAACGAACTGAACCCTGTGTCATGAGATAGCCCTCTCTGCAGAATTGAAACTCGTTCTAGTAGTAAACCCTGCAAAGCGCCCTTCGCGGATGGATTCGAGAACAGTTCTCGGGGCAACCGAGTCGCCCACCTGAATGTCGGCCTCTTCCTTCAGCGTTTCGTTCGGCAGACGAGGCGAGCAGTCGATCACCACTTCGCACTCGAGCTGCGACCGCTCGCCGGTATGGACGTGTTCGACGCAGACGGCCCCTCGAGCGATTTCGGTGACACGTGACGCGAGCACCCTGGTGACCCCGGCCTGCTGGATGCGCGTGTTGGCACCGACCAGATCCCCACTCGCACCGAGCCTCGAACCGACGATGCTGTCGGGAGTCACAATCGAGACGGAGATGCCATGGGCCGCGAGTGCTTCTGCGAGCGCCACCGCGATCGGTCCACCGAGGGGATCGATCAGCGCGACCGGACCCGGCCCCACGGTGCTCAACTTCTCGAAGGCTTCCGACGCATCCAACCACCGAACCGAATCGTCGACCGGATACGTCGGCGGCCTCGCAGCACTACCGGTGGCAACGACAACAAACTCGCCCCGGCTGCGTGCGTCACCCAGGTCTTGGGCGTCGAGCGCCGCCCCGGTCCGCATCGTCACGCCGCTACGACGGCATTCGTCCTCCAACCACTGCGCGAGGAGTGCGAACCGGCTACGGCCGTCACCTCGCGCAAAAGTTCGGATCATGCCGCCGAACTGCGATGAACTCTCGACGAGTGTGACCGAGTGCCCCGCCACCGCCGAGATCCGTGCGGCTTCCATCCCAGCGGGGCCACCCCCCACGACCAGCACGGCTCCCGGTGTCGAAATCTGCTCTCGCTCATCGGGGTCCACCGTCTCGAAACCCGCGCTCGGATTCCCGACGCACGTCACGACAGGATTGCGAGGATCACGCACGAGGCACGCCTGATTGCAGAGCACACACGGCCGGGGACGATCGCCGCGCGCGGCTTTCACGACCAGGTCCGGGTCTGCGATCTGGGCCCGGGTCATCTCGACGAACTCACTTACTTCCAGCGCCGCGTGAGCGTCGGCGATGTCCACGACGCTCCCCTGCACGACAACAGGAATCGACAGAGCGGCCTTGATCTCACGGCACAGATCGAGGTTGAAGTTCGGCGGGCAGTGAAAATCGGGGCGGTACCGGTCAGACGAATAGAGTCCGCCACGAACGACGACAAGGAGATCGAGGAACGGAGACACTTCACGCGCGAGACCGATGGCAAGATCGGGCGTCAGGCCCGCCCATGGAGCTTCCTCGTCACAGGACAACCGCAGGGAGACAACGTGATCCGACCCGACTTCCTCGCGCACTGCCGAGATGACCTCGCGAACAAGAGCAACGCGATCGCTACCGTATCGGTCTTGCCGAGTGTTGGTCAGACCCGAAAGGAATTGTCGCAGAATGCTTCGAGGACCGGCATCGAGTTCCACTCCGTCCATTCCCGAAGCGACGGCCAGCGCCGACGCCTCACGGAAGCCGACTATCAGCTGGTCGATTTCCGGCTGCCCCATTGCCATCGGCAACTCACGCGTCGCCGGGTCGGCCACTCTTGACGGTCCCCACAGCACCGACTGGGAGTATGCGCTCGATCCCTGCATGCCGGTATGACCGAGCCCGGCCAGAACCAGCGTTCCGTACGGAGCACATGCAGCCGCGATCGACTGCCACCCCGGGCCACATTGCGACGCCAACGGCGCCCGCTCGTACGGCCAGTCGTTCTCCGATACCGAGGCCACTTCGGTGACGACGATCCCGGTTCCGCCCTCGGCGCGGCGCTGGTAGTACGCACGGTGCCGATCGGAAAGCGAGCGTCCCACAGCAAGATTGGTCTCGTGCGGACCGAAAACAACCCTGGACCGGACGAGGCGTCCGGCCAGGGTCGTGTGTTCGTCGAGTGTCAACTCACAGCTCTATCGGAGCCGTAATCTCAGCTGGCACCCAATGTGCGTGTGAAGCCTTCCGGAATCACCAGGTCCGCCGGGCTCAGTTCGGTGATGGACGAGTGGCCGAGGCCCATCAGCCCCGAGTCGATGCCCATCCGCATGAGGTCGAGCACGTTCTCGACACCGGCCTGGCCGTTGGCCGAGAGGCCCCACAGGTAGGCGCGCCCGAGCATGACGGCCTTGGCTCCGAGTGCGAGCGCCTTGACGACGTCGCCGCCGCGTCGAATGCCGCCGTCGAGAACAACTTCCACCTGATCGCCCACGGCCTCGGCAATGCCCGGGAGCACACGGATCGGCGCCGGGGTGCCGTCGAGGTTGTTACCACCGTGGTTGGAGACCGAGATAGCGGAGACACCGGCGTCGACAGCTCGCTTGGCGTCGTCGATGCGCATGATGCCCTTGAGCATGAACGGTCCACCCCACTGCTCACGAAGCCAGGCGATGTCTTCCCACGTCGGAAGCGGAGTCTGCATCCACTCGCCGTATGCGCCGAAGAACGTCGGTGCAGGCTGGCCGGGAGCCGCGAGGTTGGGGGTGGTCAGGTCCGGAATCTTGCCGGTCTTGGCGAACTCGAGCAACCACTTCGGGCGCATGATTCCCTCGGGTGCGAACTGGAACATCGCCTTGAGGTCCATCTTTTCGGGGATGGACGGGCTGCCCCAGTCGCGACCGTACGAGAAGGACCAGTCGGTGGTGATGATCAGGCCCTTGGCACCGGCAGCGCGAGCGCGCTCCATACGCTGCAGGAGCACGTCGCGGCTACCGACCCAATACATCTGGAAGAAGACCTGCGGGTTGGCCGCGGCAACTTCTTCGATGGACTTGCTGGCAAAAGAACTCAGTCCGATGGCTGTTCCCCGTGCTGCAGCCGCACGGGCTACCGCTACTTCACCGTCGGGGTGCACTGCCTGCACACCGGTCGGTGAAATCATGACGGGCAACGAAATGTCCTGGCCCATAATGGTGGTGGACATCTCGCGCTTGTCCGACAGCCCGGCAGCGTGGGGAGCGAAACCCAATTCGCTGAATGCCGCGACGTTGTCGTCGACCGTCAGCCCTTTCTCGGATCCCGCCACCAACGCCGCGTACACGGACTTGGGCAACCTCTTCTTCGCACGGCGCTGTGCTTCTGCCACCGTCTCGAAGAAAGCATTCTTAGCCATTGAACTGACCTCTCTGGGGTGCAGCTTTCGCCGCACTGTCGGTATCGCGCAGTAGTTACTGCATTCCCGCAAGCGGGTTTTCGTCACAAATCTTGGCGGGCGGACGCATCATCAGTGTCAGTGGCACCGATGCGCGCGGGGTCTTACGTTGACCGGAACGGGAGTGGTCGACACTGGACTTCGGGACCTCGCCCGCCGACGCCAGTGCCATTTCACCGTTGCCGATGACGCACTCGGGGTCAGGTCCGTCCATCGGCAGTCCGGTGAAGAACTTGGCCGCCATGCAGCCGCCGCGGCAGGAGTCGTAGTGGTTGCACTTGCTGCAGGCGCCACCGGTTTGGGGCGATCGCAGCTCCTCGAACAGGTCCGAGTGCTGCCAGACTTCCTGGAATCCACCGTCTTTCACGATGTTTCCGGCGAGGAACTGCTCGTGAATCGCGAAGGGGCATGCGTACACGTCACCGACCGGGTCGATCAGGCACACGACGCGGCCCGCGCCACAGAGATTGAGACCGGGCAGTGCATCGCCGAAGGCGGAGAGGTGGAAGAACGAGTCGCCCGTCAGGACGCCTTCGCCATTGGCGACCAGCCAGTTGTAGAGCTCACGCTGCTGCTCCGGACGCGGGTGCAGGTCGTCCCACACGTCGGCGCCGCGGCCCGAAGGACGCAGTCGAGTGATGCGCAGGGTCGCGTCGTACTTGTCCGCGAGAGCCTTGAACTCGTCGAGCTGACTGACGTTGTGCCGCGTGACGACCACCGAAATCTTGGCGTCCTTGAAGCCGGCTTCCTTCAGGTTCGCGAGAGCGCGCTCGGCCATCGCGAACGAACCAGGCCCGCGCACAGCGTCATTGACCTCAGCGGTGGCACCGTCGATGGAAATCTGCACGTCGACGTAGTCACTGGCTGCGAGGCGCGCCGCGACCTTCTTGTCGATCTTCACGCCGTTGGTGGAGAACTTCACACCAACCTGGTGGTCGGTCGCGTAGTCGACGAGCTCCCAGAAGTCGGAGCGTACCGTCGGCTCGCCGCCACCGATGTTGACGTAGAAAACCTGCATACGCTGCAGCTCGTCGATGATGGACTTGCACTGTTCGGTGCTCAGCTCGTTGGGGTCACGACGACCCGACGACGAAAGGCAGTGCACGCAGGACAGGTTGCAGGCGTAGGTGAGTTCCCACGTCAGGCAGATGGGGGCGTCGAGTCCGAGTTCGAACTGATCGACGAGGCGACCCACCTTGGCGGGCGGGGAGGGCTGTTCAAGAACTGAGGTCATGGCTGTGTCCTCGCGAAGAAATGAAGCGGGCGAACGTGCGGAAGGGCTGTTCCGCACGTGGGGGCGAGCGTCTGGCTCAGACAGGCACGATCATGTGCGAGTCGGCGAGAGTGCTCAGCGCGCGGGCATATTGGGGAGCCGCGTCATCTTCGATGCCTTGCGCACGTAGTGCGGACCGGACATCAGGATGGTCTGGCAACGCCTTGACCACCGCAACGATGGTCGTGTTCTTCAGGAACGACAGCTTGCGTGTTCCGAAGTGGTAGAGCAACGCCCCGAAAGGTTCGGGGCGAAGCGCTACCTGCGGGTGGAGTTTCCACCCCGCATCGAGATCCAAAGCAGACACGGTCAGTACACGCCGCACATGCCGTCGATGGAAACTTCCTCCACGAGGGACTCCTCGACGAGGTCGTTCTCGAGCGCCTTGTTGTCACGATCTGACATGGATTCCTCCTGCGGTCGCACTCCGTCTGGAAGTCTGTAGATCAGACTTCCAACCTGGGAGTTGGTGGTCACTAGTGGGACTTCACTGTGACTCGGTTCACCACTGTAATGGCATCGAGTGCAGAATGACACACATGGAGCGAAAAAAGTATGCGTAGCCGCAAGAAACCGTCCGCTCGGATAGGTCGTCGCCCCTCCACAACGAAGGAGGGAATCAGCACGATCGGGATCGAACTGTTCTCGACAGTCGGCTTCAACGAGGTGAGCGTCGACCAGATAGCCGATGCCGCCGGCATCGCGCGTCGGACCTTCTTTCGCTACTTCCCGTCCAAGAACGCCGTCCCCTGGGGAGACTTCGACGGACATCTCGACGAGATGCGCGAGCACCTGGATTCACTGCCCGCTGATATTCCGTTGGTCGACGCACTCGAATCCGCATTGTTGACGTTCAACACCTTCCCACCGGAAGAGACTGCGGTACATCGCAAACGGATGGAATTGATCCTCGAAGTTCCGACGCTTCAGGCATACTCTGTGGTGATGTACGAAGGTTGGCGGCAGGTGGTCGCCGACTACGTCGCACGCCGAATGAATCTCGAGCCGACCGATCACGGCCCACGCACGGTCGGCTATCTTCTGCTCGGGGTCGCGATGTCGGCGTACGAGCAGTGGCTCACCGACGATTCACTCGAGCTACCGGAACTCTTGAAAACAGGTACGCAGTCCCTGCGGACCGGTATCAGCACCTGAGAAAGCATCACCACCTGAGAAAGGCGATCATGTCCACCATCACGAACGAACCCGTCCTGGATTCCCTGGCGCCGTCGACGCCGGGCTTGTGGTCGTTCGGGCATGTCACCGTCGAACGCGTCGAGTCCGGTCCGATCTCGCTCGATCGCCGAGGCGGTCGCCTCCACGTCAGGCACTCCCTCACTCCCGCCGATCTGAGTGAGCGACTCGTCGCCGGAGTCACCTCGTCGATCCAGGACGCGGAGTTCGGTCAGGACGAATTCGAGTTGACGATGGTCGGCCTGGTTCGCTCCACCGTGGACGGCGCTCTCGAATCCTGGACCACCTACTACCGGAACTCCCTTGCCGAACTACTGGACGGCACTGCAGATTTCGCGCCGATTCACGACAAAGCCGAAGAGTTGGTCCGCGGTTCCGTGCTCGATCTGGGTTCCTGCTTCGGTTTCCTGCCCCTGCGGCTCGCGCGCGCCGGAATGGACGTGACCGCCACGGACATCCTGCCCGGAACGATGATCCTGCTCGACGCGGTTGCCCCCGAACTCGGCATCACGATCGACACGGTGATCTGCGACGCGGGTGAAGTACCGGCACCGGACAACAGCGCCGACACCGTCACCGCGATTCATCTCCTCGAACACGTCGACGACGCAGTCGGCGAGGCCGTGATCGCGCAAGCACTCCGGATCGCGCGTCAACGGGTCGTCATTGCCGTCCCCTTCGAAGACGAAGCCACCGCGTGCCACGGCCACATCCGCACTTTCGATCTCGAGTCACTGCGTGCGGTCGGCCGGCAGAGCCGTGTGCCGTTCGAGGTATTCGAGCATCACGGCGGCTGGTTGGTGCTGGACGCTTCGGCCGCCTGAAAAGAACTACCCTTCTTTCAGCGTATGGGCGACAAGCGCATTCGCGTGCCCATGACCCATACCGTGCTCCGACTTCAACCAGTTGACCAATTCCATGTGCTTCGTGAGGTCTGAGCTTCTGATCAGCTCTTGCCATTCACCGATCGGCCGACCGTACTTCTTCTCGATCGACGGAAAATACGACGCCGGGCCTTTCACGGGTTCAGTCATGACCGGAATCTACCTCCACCGCCCGACAATATTCGCGCACCGGCGGCGCCCGCATGTCCGCACCTGCGGAATCGCTGGGTAGATACGCGACCATCGCATTATGGTCGAAGAACACCCACCCGAGAGCACAGGAGTTCAGCGATGCGACTGTCCACACGAAATCAACTCACCGGCACCATCACCGAGGTCAACCTCGGCACCGTCATGGCGACGGTCAAGGTGAAGTTGGACGGCGGGAATCAGATTGTGACCTCGTCGATCACCCGCGATGCCGCACTGGATCTCGATCTTGAACCAGGCCAAGCCGCAACGGTATTCGTGAAGTCCACCGAGGTGACGATCGGCGTCGAGTAACTGGCGAGCGATGTGATCAGGGCCGGGTGAGATGCGTGGTCATCGTGTAGTCCTTGCTCGGCCCCGTCACGGTCCAGACGACAGTCCAGGTCGATCGATCTCCGGCAGTGACGTCGATTCGCCCGCGGTAGGTATCCGCACCGCACAGGTGCTCGACTTCCTCCCCCGGCGCCCAGTCGTGGAACTCTCTGCCGTCTTCGAATGTCACGGCCCACTCGAGGCCGCGCTCGGCAACGAACAGAGTTCGGAACACGGGTAATTCCAGGTCGCCGTCACGCAGCGTGCCGCTCTCGTACCAGCGCATCCGACCGTCACCGGCGTCGGTGATAGTGGTCTCGCCGAATACAAGCTTGGTGGAACCGGAAAGGCGGTCGACGATGTCCCGCTCGAAGTGCCACTTTCCTACCAGCGCCCTCGGCTCGATTTTCGCGTCGTCGACCATGTGGCGATTCTAGTGACCCTGCATTGCCCGACGACACCGGAGACCGACTCGAACACACTGCGAGAGTATGTTCCGAGTACACCCGGAACACGCAGGAGATTTTCACAACCATGAACGATTCGGCCGCCCTTCACAAACGCGCAGTGTTCGCCGAGGATCTCGAGATCGGCCAAGTGATCCCATTGGGTTCGTATTCGGTGACCGAAGAGGAAATCGTCGAGTTCGCAACACAGTGGGATCCCCAGTGGTTTCACGTCGACAAGGAAGCCGCCGAGTCCGGCGTCTTCGGCGGGTTGATCGCCAGCGGGCTGCACACCCTGTCGATCTGCCAGAAGTTGGTGGTCGCCAGTCTCTACGACCAGTGGAACGTGATCGCCGGGAAAACCATGCGCGACGTGAGCTTCCTCCGTCCGCTTCGCCCCGGTGACACCCTGAGCGGAAAGGTCACCGTCGACAACGTCGTGTTCGACAATCGCGCGCGAGGATTGGTGACCATCACAGCGAAATTGGTCGATGCACACGGCAATCGCGTTCTCGACGTGGTCACTGACGCCTACCTGCACTGCCGCTCGACTCGCGGACAGTGAATTATCGGTAAATTTCGCACCACACTGTCCGAATTGCCGTACTTTCAGTGACGTTGCGACGCAACAATACCCATCCCTGCAATCAGGAGTTCCTCACACATGAGCAGCCTCGGCGAGATCAATCCTCTCGGCATTCTTCAGATCCTCATCTACATGCTCTTCGGTGGGTCGTCCAGCACTCCCGAATAGAACCTAGCTTGCCATAGCCATAGTCAGCACCTAGGGTGCTGACTATGGCAATTACTAGTCAGGCATCAGTGGCGGCCGCGCCGTCGACCGACGCAGCGCGTCATCACACCGAATTCGACTCCAGTTGGCGGAGTTTCGACGGCATCCAGGGCGGACTCGCAATTGCACGGATGCTGCGGGTGGCGGCCGACGCGTCCGGAGCCGAACCGCTGGCAGTCACGGCGCATCTGGACCGCCCCGTTCCTCCTGGGCCGGCCGAGTTGACTGTCGGCGAGATGCGGGGCGGGCGGACCGTCAGTTGCCACGTCACGCTGACCGGTTCGGGATCCGCTCTCGTTCGGTTGGCCCGCGACATAGGAGCTACAACAATGTCCGCCCCTGTCGCCGAACCGGCTCCGGCCGACCCGTCAACCCTGCCGCCGCTGGAGATCCCGGTGGATTTTGTGCCGTTCGCCCAGCACCTCGACATCCGGCCGATCAATTCCGCGAGGCCGTTCGCCGGTGGCGACTCCCCTGAATTCGACGTCTGGATCCGCCTGCTCACAGACCTCGATTTCACGGCCCAAGAGCGCGCCGCGGTCCTTCTCGACGCGCTTCCGCCCGGACTGTTCGCGACACTGACGATGCCCGTGGCCATACCGACCATCGAGTTCACCGCGCATTTCACCCCGGAGCACCTCACGGCAGATCCCCGAACGCTGTCACCGTGGTATCGCCTACGCCACGGGACTGCCTGGGCGACGGACACTCTCTGTGTTGACGAATCCGAACTATTCGACTCGACCGGACGACTTGCTGCTCGGGCTCGCCAGCTTCGTCGAATTCTGAGTTGAGTTTCAGCTCTCCTACACCTGGAGGTCGCGACGACGGAACGCAACAAGCGATGCTGTCGAAAGCACCACTGCCACAACGATCATTGCCAGCAGTGGCAGAACTGTCACTGGCTCGGCAGGGGCACCCGGCACGTGAGTGTAGGGCGACAGATCCAGCACTACCTGCGGAAGCTTCAGCAACGTGCCGAGTTGCCCGAGCACGATGCATGCCGCCAAGATTCCCCAGGAGAGCGCCGACGCGTACGTCGGAAACAGTCCGAAAGCCAACGACACCAACCCCACGACTACGAGCACCGCAGGCAGATAGGCCAACGCGGCGCCAGTCATACGAAGTGTGTTGCCGCCGATGTCGTCCGTGACGAGCCCGAAGGCAAAACCGGTGAAGGCACCCATCAAGACGTGCGCGAGGATCACGCCGCCCACAACCACACCCAGGTGGGAAAGCATCCACCTCCACCGCGACAAAGACGTTGCCAGCAACGGTTCCAGCCGTCCCGATGTTTCCTCGCCCCGCATCCGGAGAAGACTCTGGACCGAATACGCCGCGATGACTATCGACGTGAGCCCCAGAGCAGTGGCCAAGTAGGAATCCACCAGATCCGATCCGCCGCCGCCAAGTTTCTCGAACATCTCCGCGGTCTGCTGCGACGATCCCACCATCGCGTCGATCTCGTTGCCCACAGCGCCGTACGCGAACCCGAGTATGACAACGGCAAAGATCCACCAGAACATCGTCATTCGCTGCATGCGCCACGCCAGGCCCCAGGCCGACGGTAGCCACGATGCCGCGACTGGCGGGCCGGGTCGGGGCTGAACGAGTCCCGCTCCCTGATCGCGATGGCCGATGAGAACAAAAGCCACCACCACGTGCACAGCCGCGAATCCGATCAGCAACAACAGGATCCACCAGGCGTCGTCGTCGAAAGGTCTGATCTGTTGTGCCCATCCGATCGGCGAGAGCCACGACAACCAGCCACTGACCACGCGAGTTCCGTCGTCGACGACCGTACTGTTCACGTCGCCGATCGCGCGCAGCATGAACGCAACGCCGATCGCGGCACCCGCCAGGCCGTTGGCCGTACGAGCACCGTCGGTGATCTGCGCCGTCACGGCTGCCACTCCGGCAAACGCGATTCCGGTCCCACCTATCGAGGCGCCCAACGCGAACGAACCGACGACAGGCAAACCGACGGCGATCGATCCCAGTGCAATTCCCAGTGCAAGAACGACGTTCGCACCGACGGTTACGATCAATGCGGAGGTCAGGAGCGCTCGTCGACCTACCACCGCTGCACCGATCATCTCGGCTCGGCCGGTCTCCTCGTTCTGTCGCGTATGGCGAACCACCGCAAGGGTGCTCATCAATGCGGCCACCAACGCGAACACGAGCACCGACTGACTGGCGACTATCGCGCCCTGCGAATCACCGGACACGATCCCGTTGGTCGCCAGCGCGACCGGCGATACCGCGGAACTGACTGCGATGTTTCGTAATTCCTCGGGTGTCGAGTACAGCCCGGTCACACTGGCGACAACCAGCAGCATGAACAAGACGATGGAGATAACCCACACGGAGAGCTGAATTCGGTCCCGCCGCAAAGCCAGCCGAACCAGTCGGCGTGTGCCGGTGAATTGACTTGCCGAGGCCGGTACCGGTGGAGCGGCCTCGACAACAACGGTCACGGCCGTACTCCGGTCTCGGCTCGCAGGTGTACCGAAGTCTCCCTGGCCCGTTCGTCACCGTAATGCCGCAAGAAAAGTTCTTCGAGAGTCGGCGGAGTGGAAGTGAGCGCCACGATTCCGAATCCGACCAAGTACGTCATGAGTGGTCCGAGTTGCGCGCTGTCGACTTCGCAGGTGACGTGGTTACCGTCGATCACCGCGTCGTGGACACCGCCGAGTCCGTCGAGTCCACCGATCGGACGCTGCGTCTCCGCCGCGACGGACGTGCGCGTGAGATGCCTGAGTTCGGACAGTGTTCCCTCTTCCACCGTCCGCCCGTCGCGGATGATGCTCACACGATCGCACAGCGCTTCGACCTCGGCGAGGATATGGCTCGACAGCAGTACCGTCTTTCCGGCGTGAGCCACCTCCTCGACGCAGTCCTGGAATACCGCCTCCATCAACGGGTCGAGCCCCGATGTGGGTTCGTCGAGGACGTAAAGGTCGACGTCGGACGAGAACGCGGCCACGAGTGCAACCTTCTGCCGGTTACCTTTCGAGTACGTGCGCGCCTTCTTGGTCGGGTCCAATTCGAAGCGATCGAGCAACTCGCTGCGGCGTTTTCGGTCCAGGCCACCGCGCAGGCCCGCCAACAGATCGATAGCCTCACCGCCGGTGAGGTTGGGCCACAGATTCACGTCGCCAGGCACATAGGCGAGACGTCGATGCAAAGTGACAGCGTCTCGCCACGGATCGCCGCCGAGAACGGTTGCGTCTCCGGAGTCCGAGCGGAGCAGGCCGAGGAGCACCCGAATAGTGGTGGACTTTCCGGAACCGTTCGGCCCCAGGAATCCGTGCACTTCACCCGTCGAGACGTCGAGGTCGAGGCCGTCCAGCGCGCGGGTGGTACCGAAGGTCTTGACGAGGCTTTTCACTGAAATTGCCGCACCCATGAATTTGACCGTACGCCGATTTCACAAATGTGTGAAGATAGAAAAGACGGAAAGATCGAAGGGTTCCGATGACCGACACCAGCCACACCGTTGCACCGGACGAGAGCCGACACTATGTCGAGCGACTCTCACTCGTACTGAGCAACATGGGTTTTCCGCCGATGCCCGCCCGCGTCTGGGCCGCGTTGATGACCAGCGAGGCACCCTCGTCCACGCCAGGAGATCTCGGATCTCGGTTGGGAGTGAGCCCCGCCGCCATTTCCGGAGCCGTCAGATACCTCCAGCAAGTCGGATTGATCGAGCGTGTGGCCGTCCCCGGATCGCGGCGTCAGCACTACTGCGTCAGCGTCGACATGTGGGCCGACGCGTTTGTCACGAAACAGTCCTCGCTCTACCAGGTCTCGGCAGTTGCGGACGAGGGCATACGAGTCCTCGGTGAAGGAACAACAGCCGGCGATCGAATGGCAGATCTGCGCGACTTCTTCGACTTCATGGCCGCGGAAATGCCGCGAATGCTCGCGGACTGGCGCTCCCGGCGAAAAGACCGGACACCTGGCAGGTAACTTCAGGTTTACCCGCAATTTCGGCGGGGTACCTCAATTCTCGTTCCAGCATGGTCAGGTGCGGTGTAATCGAGGAGTTGCTGATGAAGCTGTCGATCAGGGGCGCGAACACTTCACCGACTCCACCCTTCGCGCGTACCGCTTCACCCGAAACCTGTGAACGATCGATTTCCCTGAATCGCACCGCCGCCGAGGCATTCGCCGGTGATCACCATGCATTGTCGAAACTACTGGCCCGGTTGCACCCTCGCGTCGTTCTCTACTATCGCGCCAGACTCCTCGGGACGCCCGTCGCGACGTTCGCCGACGATCTCGCCCACCAATGCACCCTGGACGTCGTCACACGAATGTCCGACACGATCTCGGCCGACACACGCATCGAGACCTTCGCGTACGAGTTGGCCTCTCGACGAATTGCGTCAATTCCCCAGTCACGCAACATCGACGGACAATTCAAACGCCCGCGCCGCCTGACCGACGACCAACGTGAGGTTCTGGTACTACGAATCGCAGTGGGTCTGACTGCCGAGATGACCGCATCGACTCTGCGCACAACTCGTTCGAGCGTGCTCCTCCTACAGCATCAAGCGCTGCGCGCCTGGACGGTCTCCGAGCAGAGCTAGATCAGACCTTGCTTACTCGCGGCGTAGACGGCCTCTGCTCGACGGCTCACCTCGAGTTTGCGCATGATGTTGCTGACGTGAAACTTGACGGTGGTCGGTGAGATGAACAATCTCTCACCGATTTTGATGTTGGACAAGCCGTTTGCGAGGAGTCTGAGCACTTCGAGTTCGCGATCGGTCAATCGTTCTTTCGACGACGACTGCCCGTTGAGCGATCGCACGACAGCTGACGCGCTGCGCGAATCGAACGCACTCTCACCCCGCGAGACCGCCCTGATCGCACGCACCAATTCGGTGGTGTCGACGTCTTTGACGACATAGCCGCGAGCACCCGCGTGCACCGCTCGCACCACCAGTTGATCGTCGAGAAACGTGGTGAGAACCAACAGTCCGAGGCCGGGATGCGCCGAGGACAGCTGGCCACACAGGGTCAGTCCCTCGTAGTCGGAACTGGCGGAGAGTTTGAGATCCATCAGGACGATGTCCGGGCCGACCTTGTCGACCACGGCGAGTGCCTCGGCGAGGGACGAAGCCTCCCCCACGATCTCGAGATCGCTTTCGCGCTCGAGAACGGAGCGGAGCCCTTGCCGCAGAATTGCATGGTCGTCGACCAGGACGATTCGAACCAATCCCTGAACCGGCGATGCTCCGCGGGTGATGACGGGACGCGCAGTGGTCATGATTCCTCGCTCTCGATTTCAGTGGTGGAGCAAAGGTTTTCCATGCCCGAGTCGAACGGCAGTGGTAGTCGCACGAGAATCTGAATCCCACCGATCCGCGCGCGCCGTACTTCGAGCGCACCACCCAACTCGAGTGTTCGCGCCTGCATGTTCGCGAGACCGCGATGGCGGCCGTCGACGTCGTTGGTGGCTGCGAGTTTGAGGATCAGACGCATTCGCGCAGGGTCGCCGTCACCGTCGTCGGAGACCGACAGCAACACGGAGTCCGCCCGATAGGTCAGACGAAGCACCGCCCGATTCGCGTGAGCATGGACCGCTGCATTGAAGAGCGCTTCCCCCGCGATCCGGAGAAGAGCGTGTTCGGCATCGCCCGGAAGTTCGGTCGGGGTACCGCCGACGCGAACGCTCACCGCCAACTCGTCCGGCATGTGAACCACGCCGAGCTGCTCGAGCATCTCGGGCAACGACGTCCGGTCCGCGTCCGACGAATGATTGAGCGCGTAGATCGCCGAACGAAGCTGCTCGACCGCCCTCCTGGTCAAATCCTTTGCCAAGTCCAGTCTTTCACTGCGTTCAGCCTCCGGGATGTCACTCCGGCAGACCTCGATCTGCATGCCGGCCGACAACACCGCCTGTGTCACACTGTCGTGCAGTTCGCGGGCGATCCGGTGACGTTCGTCGTCGACCACTTGGTGCCGGTGCGCCACTCCGAGTTGACGCTGAGTGGACTCCAATTCGCTGTTGCGCACCGCAAGGTCGGCTGCAGTACGATTGGCCTCCGCATACGCATCTTCGGCACGCTCGAGCAGTAGTTGTCCGCGCTGATAGAGCGCCGAATTCTGCAGAGCCACAGCAGTCTGGCTGGCCAGAATGCTGAGCACGGCTCCGTCCGTCGTGTCGAGGGTTCGGTTGGCCGGCGTCCAGGCCGCAAAGGCACCTACCACGCCGCCACCGAGCACGATCGGCACAAACGCGTAGTGCGCGTCGATCACCGAGTTGGATTCGATTCTTCCGTACCGGATGTCGTCGAGGCATTCGACGACATCCTCCGGAAGTGGCGGCCCCTCGACGTTGTCGACCAGAAAAGGGGTGGCGTCCGGGCCGAGAACCAGTCGCCGTGGTCCGGCGTCGGGCAAAGTTCCGTCAGCCAAGGCGAAGACTATCCAGTTGGCACTCAGATGCGCACGGGCAGCTTCCGCGACCGCGCAGACGAGGGTTTCCGGCCCCTCGACGGTGCGCACCAAAGCCCGCGAGATCAACTCCAAGGCATGCACGACGCGTTCGAGGCGCTCGGCCGCACCGCGATACTGCGGGTAGAACGAACTCTTACCCGATCGTAATCCGGTGAGCCGGGACAGGTCCGCGGTCATCGCCTGCACCAATTCACAGCGGCCCTCTTCACAGCGTCCATCTTCACAGCGTCCATCTTCACAAGGCACCTCGGAACAACGCCACCATCTGTTCCTGCGTCGCTTCCCTGGGATTGGTGGACATGCAGGCGTCGAGTAACGCGAAGCTGGCAAGTCGACTGAGGTCTTCCTCTCGAACACCCAACTCCCCCAGCCCCTTCGGCACACCGACCTCCCGGGCGAGACGTTCGACACGGTCGGCCACCGCCAGCGCTGCTTCCTCCGGGGTGCCGCGCTGCTCGGGAAGACTCAGTGCCGCAGCGATGGCGACAAAGGGGGCGGCGTCCGTGGTGGAATTGAACCGGATGACGTGGGGCAAGAGAATTCCGTTGATGACGCCGTGCGGAAGGTCGAGCATGCCGCCCACCTGATGGCTCATGGCGTGCGCGGCTCCGAGTATCGCGTTGGTGAACGCCAACCCGGCCTCGAGGCTCGCCTGCGCCATCACCGATCGAGCTTCCATCTCCATCGGGTCCTGGATCGTGTGCACCAGATTCTCGGTCACGAGGCCGACAGCGCGGAGCGCGTGATGATCGGTCAACGGATTGTGCGCCAGTGAGACGAAGGCTTCGATTCCGTGCGTCAGTGCGTCCAATCCTGTTGCCGCATTGAGCCACTCGGGCATCGTCGTGAGCAACCGCGGATCGATGACCGTCACATCTGGAACCAGCGCCCGGCCGATGATGGTGATCTTGGTGCCGCGGGTCGTGTCCGTGACGATGCAGAACTGCGACACGTCCGCGCCCGTGCCGGACGTGGTGGGAACCATCACCAACGGCGGGATCGGTTTGGTCGCCTGATCTACCCCCTCGTAGTCGAGTATGTTGCCACCGTTGGCAGCGAGGACGGCTACACCTTTAGCCGCGTCGATGACCGAACCGCCGCCGAGCGCGATGATGACGTCACACTCGCCTTCCTGGTACACCTCGAAACCGGCCGCGATCTCGAAGTCCTTGGGATTGGGCGTCAGCCCTGACCACACCGTCGCCGTCAATCCCTGCTCCGTGAGATGGTCTTCGAGTTCGCTGACCCACCCCGCGTCGATCAGACCGGGATCGGTGACCAGGAATGGCCGGAACCCGCCGAACCTCAGAGTCGCGTGTGCTGCCTCGACCAGGGAACCGATACCGAAGACGATCTCGGGGGCGTGAAATTTGACCAGTCGAGCAGCAGTGCCGCGGCGATGAACACCGTGGTTCACAGCATCCGGGTATGCCACGGACACGACCCCACTCTCCTCTCGCTGCTCTGAGATCTCCGGTCGGGATTTCGCATCCGTCGCTCTCAGCGCATCAACTCCCACGTGCACAAACTGGTGTGATCCACCTTACAATCGCTGGCCCCGAGCCTACGCGGACAGCAGTCGGGGCACACCCACCGAAGGAGAGGCGCTTACCTACCCGTTCGGGCAGGTAAGGCGTCTCGGGAAAATGAATGGCGCGGCGAGAAGGTCCCGCTGTACTTTCGGTTGCGGCCAGAGTGGCCCGTAGAACCGATTCAGAAGGTGTTTATGACCCAGCCCGCGCCGAGCGCGCCTCCCGCCCCTGCACTGCCGGCAACCTCGAGGGTCACATGCTGATCCTCGAAACGTCGGACTGACAGCCGCGAGGCCCCCTCGGCCTGCTCCTACTGCTTTGTTCACTCAGCTAGGAGTTCTCCAGTGCCTCAATCACACAATTCCATCTCGAAAACCGACACCTTCTCGTGCATTCAGTGCGGACTCACAGTCATGACCTACGGCCCCGATGGTGATCGCCGAAACCACTGCCCCAGTTGCCTGCATTCCCGACACCTGTTCGACCAGGTGGAAGGTGGACCGTCGGACTGCGGAATGCGGATGGCTCCCATTTCGATCGCAGTACTGCGCAGTGGCGATTGGATGATCATCCACCGCTGCGCACAGTGCCTCGAGCTCACCTCCAACCCCGTCAGCCGAGACGACAACCAGTTGTTGTTGATGAGAATGGCAGTGCGACCGCTCGCGCAACCGCCCTTCCCGCTCGAAGCCTTCGGCGACTTGTGAGGGGGAATCAGATGCCACGTAGGAATCCCAGCACCCGCGCGCGGCGGGCACCGCAACGGGCCAAGCACGTACTGCACGGAATCGGCGGAGAACAAGGATCGAGCTTCCGTTGTCTCACATGCCGTTTGGACATCTCCACTGCGGCGCCGGGTACCGCTCATCGGAACCACTGCCCGAACTGTCTGGCCAGCCGCCACGTGGACGGTCGCGTTCCGGGCGACCGAGCACAACAGTGCCGAGGTGCCATGGCGGCGCTGTGCCTGTCGGTCCGTCAAGACGGTGAATGGATGCTCGTTCACCAGTGTGTCGAGTGCAATACGTTGAAAGTCAACAGGATTGCCGGCGACGACAACGTCTTGGTCCTGCTGCGCTTGGCGCTACGTCCGTTGGCAGACCCCCGCCTGCGCTCGCGCGCGTTGCTAGCGCTCTGATGATTCGTCCGGTGTACTCGCGCGGTTCTGCGCACGATTACACCGGACGAAGACCACGAACACGATCCCGGCGAGCACGCCGACCACAGTCGGTCCGAGGACCAGTCCCGAGTACAACCACGGGGCAGGTTCTGCCGGAAAGAGGTCCATGAATATGGGTCCGGTGTATGTCGGTTCGGAAAACGGCTCCCGATAAGATCCTCCGGTGAGAATGTGCGGTGACGCCAACGACTTCCACCACCACTGAAACACGCCGAGCGCCACAACCCCACACACGGCGCCGAGCACTGTCAGCGCCGCGATCGGTCGCCAGATCGATCCCCTGATTTCGGACATGAGATCAAACTAGTTCACGACAGATCGCGCAGTGACATCGGTGAAGTGCACTGACATCAGCGAAGTGCGTGCCCCAGCTCGGCGGCCTTTGCCATCAGTTGCGCGGCATCTCGGGCAACAACAACCTCGTCGCAGATCTCCGAATACTCCGGCATCGCGCACGATGCCTGGTTCCAGTAACGCTGTGGTTCAGGCGTGATCCAGGCCAGACGGTGGACCTTTCGGCGGAGTTCCTCGAGCTTGTCCGCCTGCGGGGGCAACCCGTTGCACCGACCGTCGCCCACGATGATGACAGACGTCCGTGAGTTCAAGGTGTTTCCGTGCTCGTCCAACAATTCTGTGAGCACCCGCCCGTAATCGCTGCTGGCTTCCAGATCCAGACCCGGGTGCGCGAGTACCGCGGCCAGTGCGCCGTCACCACTACTGGCGAGAAGGGTGTCGGTCACGTCGACCGGACGATCGACGAAGGCGAGGACTTCACAACGATCTGCTCGGCGATGCATTGCCTGAGCCAAGCGCAGAGTGAACGCGGTGATGGGGCGCACGGACAGCGACACGTCGGCGATGAGAAGTAGTCGAACACGATCGGGGCGAGGAGCTTTCACGACGAGATGGAAGGGTATCCCGTCGGTGCGCAGGCTCGAACGCACCGTGCGCCGCATGTCGAGATGCCCACGAGAGCGCTCACGGGGCCGCGGTCTGGACGGTCCTCTCATCCGCCGAAGCACTTCGTGGCACGCGAGTTCGATGTCGTTGTGCGTTGCGCCCGCGGCAGATTCACTGTCGGGCGCATCGGGAGCGGTTTCGGCGAGTGCAGCTGCCGAGAGTGCTTGCACGAACGCTTCGACCGCCTCGACGAGCCGGTTCAATTGTGCTTGCGTCAACGGCCCGTCGTCGGAGACATCTGCATACGCTTTGCTCGGGTCGTAGGCATCCAACCAGGCGAGGATCGACGTCGGATCGTCCCAGGACAGCGAGCCGACCACTGCTGCAGCAACACTGGTGCTCAGGTCACCGACCACCGCCGATGCTGCACGGTCCACGTCGACCGTGTAACTGACTCCGCGTCGACCGGTCTCCGAACCGGTATCGACCGACAGTTCGGCATCGCTCGACGTCATCGACACATCGTCGTCGTCCTTGTGCGGGTTGAAGCCCTTCTCCGCTTCCGGAGTGTCGAAGTAGTCGCCGACCTCGGCCGCACGCTCGTTGTACTCGGCGTACCGACCAACTTCTTGATCCTCGTCGATCCCCAGCGCGGTGGGCAGACCGTCCGCCACCTCGGCGCGCGAACCCATCCGCTCGCCGTGCGCTTTGCCTGCGGCCGGCCGGAACAGCGCGTCGAACGCCCGATCGAAACCGGCCTGCTCGTAAGAGTACTTGGCGCACACTGCCCGAAGACATGCTCGCAACGTCTCACGATCCGAAGCGCCGACCATCGCGAGAACACGCCGAACCTCGATGACCTCGGCCGGTGACGCGGAAACTCCGGCCGCCCTCAGCAATCGGCCGAAACTCGCGGACACCACGTCGAGAACAAACGACGGTTGCCACACGGCAAGGCCACCGAGCGTCGTCATCGCGTCGAACGGATTCCGCTGCCGCCGCGGATTCCCTGTTGATGAGGGTCACGTCCACCCGTGCCCCGGAACACGGCCGTCGTCGTGTTGGCGGGTTTGCTTGCCACCGTGGACCGCTCGATCGGCTCGCCGCCGTCACGCGACGGTGATTCGAGACGCTTTCCGTCGAATCGTTCCTTGGCCAGCGTCACATCGGACGAGTACTTGAGCAACGCCGTGAGCAGGATGTCGCGCACCTTGGCGTCGGAAGCGGTGTCGAATCCGCCGGCCGCGAGCACTGTTGCCGCTCTGGCCGCGTCGATGACCTCCGAGATGGACGGGCTCTTGCGCAGCGGGAGATCACGCAAGATGCGAGCCAATTCGACAACCTCGGTGGCCGTAGCCGAATCCACCTCCGGCGCTCGGGCCGTGACGATCTCGCGTTCACGCTCCGATGTCGGATAGCCGAGATGGTAATGCAGACAACGACGCTTGAGTGCGGGTGAGAGCTCGCGGGTGTCGTTGGACGTCAGGATGACCCAGGGCTGCGAGCGGGCAACGAACGTACCGACCTCGGGAATGGTGATCTGCTGTTCGGCGAGAATTTCGAGGAGCAGTGCTTCCATCGATTCCTCGGTGCGGTCTACCTCGTCGACCAGAAGCACTACCGGATCGGGTGAGAGGATTGCTTCGAGCAGCGGTCGTACGGACAGGAAGTTCTCGGAGTACAAACCGAAATCCTGATCGGCCAGAAACTTGGACGCTTCGGCGACGCTGTCGAATTCGGAAACCTGATCGCTGATCCGGTCGCGGAGCATCTGCACGTGCAGGAGTTGCTTCGCGTAGTCCCATTCGTACAGGGCGCGATTGTCGTCCAGCCCTTCGTAGCACTGCAATCGCACCAGTTTGCGGCCCCCGATCGCAGCCAGAGACTTCGCCAGTTCCGTCTTGCCGACACCGGCCGGACCTTCGAGCAGGAGCGGACGCCCCAACGCCGTCGCCAGATGAACGACTACCGCGAACTCGTCATCGGCAATGTAGTCCTGCTCTCGCAGAGCATCTTTCACTTCGATTCCGCTGGAGAAACTGCGACCGGACATGGAATACCTTTCGATAGGGGCACAGCCCATGTGCGCCTTTTTGGTAGTGCGGGCTACCAAAAAGGCGCACGGGGCCGAAGGCCCTGCTAGAAGTACGACTTGTTGATCGCGTGATCGACAACCGGGATCATCGACTCCACGGTGACCTCACGGGGATTGCCCGGGGTGCACCAGTCGTCCTGAATGTGCTCGGAGATGGCGCGCACAGTCTTCTCGTCACCCTTGATGACATCACCACGGCCCTCGTACTTCTTGGTGTTCATCTGGTTCTTCGCGTACGAGTCGGTGCGAACCTGACCGAAGTTGTCGGGGATACCGACGTCCTTGGCCAGACGGATGGCAGCCTCGACGGCAGCATCTGCGGCCTGAACCGTGGTGAGGTTGCGAGTGTCGACACCGAGTGCGCCGGCCAACTGGGCGTAGCGCTCGTAGCGCGAAGGCAGGTTGTACTCCCACACACGCGGCAACGCGATTGCGTTGTTCAGACCGTGGTGGCTGTCGAAGAAGGCACTGACCGCGTGCGAGATCGAGTGAACGATGCCGAGGCCACCGGAGTTGAAGGCCTGCCCGGCAATGTACTGCGCGTTCATCATTCCCTCGCGGGCCTTGAGGTTGCGCGGCTCGAAGACGGCCTCGCGCAGGTTCTTCGCGACCAACTCGACCGAGTAGATCGCGTTACCGAGCGAAGGCGCGAAATCGAGACGAGACACGAAAGGCTCACTGCCGTGCGCGAGTACGTCGAAGCCGCAGTACGCGGTGAAATGCTGAGGGCAGGTGTAGTAGAGCAGCGGATCGTCGATCGCCAGGGTGACGATGGTCGCCTCGTCGAAGCCCACCCACTTGTGTGGGTTGTTCATGTCCGACGTGTCGGTGATGACGTACGCCCACGACGTCTCGGAACCCGTTCCGGCCGTGGTGGATACGGCGATATGGGGCGGGTTCTCCTTGTTGGTGGACTTGGCGAAGCCCTCGAACTCGTTGATGTTGCGACCGTCGTGTGCGATCACGACGCGAGCGCCCTTGGCGGCGTCGTGGCTCGAACCACCGCCGATCGAGATGATCGAGTCGCACTTCTCCTTCTGGTAGAGAGCCGCGGCCTCCATGACGTTGTAGTCCTTGGGATTCGACTCGACCTTGTCGTAGAGCACGACCTCGACACCCTGGTACTCGATCTTGCCGACGAGTTCCTCGATGATGCCCGAACCGCGCAGACCGGTCGTCATCAGAAGGGTGCGCTTGAAGCCGAGGTTCTTGGCCTCCACCCCGATGATGTCGTGAGCGCCCACACCCATCAGGGCGCGAGGGAAGGGGTGGAACTCCTTGATGGGAAAGTCCCAGATCTGGTTGAGCTCGATAGCCATCGGTATCTCCTCAGGGATGTGCACGAATGTGACTGCGGGAGGGATTCGAGCCGAATCTTTGTGACCGGCGTCTCACCTGGTTCCCACTGTGTACCGACAAACAGCCCGTGCACAGACTTCGGCAGCTCAACCGCCCGGACGCCGCTCACGAACCGCCCGTTCGGGCAGGTCGACGCCACCCCGGACTGCCAGGACGGCTGGATCAGACCGCCGTGGTTCCCGCTGATCGGGAACGTGTTGCTCGGCGACTACGATCCCCAGTAGCTTTTCATCACTGCTAACATTGAACTAGAACACGTTCTAGATGTTGCACTTCACTGACCTGCGCTTTACCCAGCTTCACGAGAGGACTAGCTTCGCGATGACGACAGTCGAGGTACCGCACAGCTCGCGATCGGCGGTACTCACCGTGTCCGGAGTCATCGAAGAGACTTCCGACGCCCGGTCGCTGGTGTTCGAGATTCCCGCAGAACTGAAGGACAAGTTCGACTACAAGCCAGGTCAATTCCTGACCCTGCGCATCCCGAGTGATCAGACCGGCTCGGTCGCACGCTGCTACTCGCTGGCCAGTTCACCCTTCACCGACGACGCCCCCAAGGTGACCGTCAAGCGAACCGTCGACGGCTACGGCTCCAACTGGTTGTGCGACAAGCTCCAGGTCGGCGACACCATCGAAGTGCTGCCGCCGTCAGGTGTCTTCACGCCCAAGTCGCTCGATCACGACTTCCTGCTCTTCGGTGCAGGCAGCGGTATCACTCCGGTGATCTCGATCCTCAAGTCCGCCCTCACGCAGGGCAGCGGCAACGTCGTGCTGATCTACGCGAACCGCGACGAGAAGTCCGTCATCTTCGGCGCCGAACTTCGCGAATTGGCAGCGCAACACCCCGGCCGCCTCACCGTTGTCCACTGGATCGAAACCGTGCAGGGACTCCCCGCCGTCTCACAGTTGGCGACACTGGCCAAGCCATTTGTCGCGTACGAGGCCTTCATGTGCGGTCCAGGCCCCTTCATGGACGCCGTCCACAAGGCACTGGCAGAGGCCGGCATGCCCCGCACGCAGGTTCACGCCGAGGTCTTCAATTCACTCGCGGGTGACCCGTTCCGTGACGTCGAGGTAGCCGAGGTCTCCGACGAGGAAGCAGCCGACGCCGCAACCGTCGAGGTCGAACTGGACGGTGAAACCCACACCCTCGTCTGGCCGCGCAAGCAGACGCTCGTCGACATCATGCTCGCCAAGGGCCTCGACGTGCCGTACTCCTGCCAGGAAGGCGAGTGCGGGTCGTGTGCCTGCACCGTCACCGAAGGCGAAGTTCAGATGGACAACTCCGAAATCCTCGACGCCGAGGACGTGGCGAACGGCTACATCCTCGGTTGCCAGGCGAAGCCGATCACCGATCACCTGAAGATCGAGTTCTGAACCCTGCCTCGATGCATGACGGCCCCTGATTCCCTGCGGAATCGGGGGCTTTGTCATGTTCGGAGTCTCCCGAGTCATCTTCCGAGTCCCGCCGCGAAACCCACACCGGCGCCGTTGTGGGCAACCGCCACAGCGCAAGAATCAGTGCGAGGGTCACGATCAGGAAACCCTCACGAAGGAGCAACCCGAACGGCAGCAGGAGCGGCGACGTCTCGATGAACTGCTGTCCCATACTCGGCCCGCAGTAGACGATGGCCAACCCCAGAGCGGCCGCACCGAACTGCAGCGGCGATCGAAGCCGAAAGAGAACCGTGACGGCAGCAGGCACGAGATACACCCAGTGGTGAATCCAGCTGATCGGCGAAAGAATCGGCGCGCTCAATCCGATCACCAACGCCGCATCGACCGCTCGCCCGACGCGATAGACATCTCGGGCGATCCATAGCGCTACCCCCGCGCACAGCACGGTCGACGGCATCGCCAGAGACGCTGTCCATGGGCCCAGCGCGGCAAGTCCGCCCTGCAGCGAACTGTTGCCGGCACTCGCGATCGCCTGCCCGCTCAAATCCACCCGGTCGCTGAGGTTCCAGACGACGTCCGACCAGAAGGTCCAGCTGACGGCCGGGTCCACCACTGCTGCGACGGCGGTCGCCGCGGCAAATCCGATCGAACTCCAGATCGCGAGTCGCCACTGCTTCGTGACGACGAAGTAGACGATGAAGAGAGCCGGAGTCAGCTTGATCGCGGCCGCGACGCCAATCAGCAGTCCTCGCGGAAACCACCGGCCGAATCTCGAATCCTCTCGGCGAGTCACGTCGAGCAGTACGAGCACCATCAGCACCAAGTTCACCTGGCCGAATGAGATGTGCGCACTGACGATGGGCGTCACCGACACGGCCAGGACCAATGCCGCCATGACGAGCGGCCGCTTGGGGACGCGAGCGGGAGTGAACCTCGCAACCGTCCACACCAACGCCGCGATGCACAATCCCGACCACAGCAGATAGGCAGTCCACCAGTCGAAGAGGACAGTCGGCCAGAGGAAGATCACCGCGAATGGGGTGTAGGTGAACGGCATACCCTCTTCGACGATCAACGGGCCGGACAGATTGCCCTCGTAGATGTTCGATCCCGCTGCGAACGCCTGGGCAGCGTAGCGGTAGACGAGAAAATCAACGGGTTCGACGGCTCGAACGGAGTACACGAGATAACACAGAGCTGCGACGCCGGCAGCGATCAGTGAACCGATCGTCACAATTCGAGACGCCTCGACACGGGTGGCGGGCATACCGAGAATCGTCCCACAACCTACCGAGCGGTACTTCGCTAGCGGGCCGCCCGGAAGTGCGCTCGCTCGTCTGCGGTCAGGTGTTCGCACGCGTAGCTCAGTGCCGTGCGTCCCATGTCTGCTGCATTCTTCGCGAGGAAACCGGTCAACAAATCCCGGTCCACCCGCTTGCCCACCTCGCGGAGCATCCAGCCCATCGCTTTCTGGGTCAGGTCTCGTCGATCACCCAGCACCCGCGCGGCAAGCTCGAGCGTGGTCGACCCGTCGCCGCGAGTGATGAATCCGTAAGTCGTCAGCAGCGCCACCCGTCGTCGCCACAGGTCACCCGAATCGGAAAGCTCGAAGATCAGCCGGCGATCTCGGTCGTACAGCCAGCCGCCGAGGATCTGTCCGGCGGACGAATCCACGAGATCCCAATTGTTCACCCGCCCGTCCTCGACAGCGCTGAGATAGAAGTCGGCGATGCGGGAGCGACTCTCGTCGTCGAAAAATTTTGGGCGACTGACCTTTTCGAATCGAGCAACAAGGATCAACAGACCGGCCAAGCGATGCTCGTGGACGTCGCTGTCGAGAAGGAGGCGTACCTGAGACAACTCGAGACCGACATGCTTCTTCACCACCGAACGCGTCTTCGGTACTCGCACGCCGATGAAGACGTCACCCTCGCCGTACTCCCCCGGCGCTGTCTTGAAGAACTTCTGTAGCTGGACGGCATCCGCGGGATCCGCGAGGTCGGCCAACTGTTCGATCACGTCCTGGGCACTCGATTGCGTCACCCCAGAACCTTCTCACGGGTCGTCTGTGCGGACTCTTCGATTCTCTCAGCGTCCTCACACCGTGTGCCCTGCTCGGCCACAGGTCGGCAGACGACACTCGAGGACAGTCAGTGAAAGGACCACCCATGATCACCGCCGCTATCGCATTCACCACTCTCACCCTCATGGCACTCTCGGGACATATCGCGGCCAGCGCTCCGCGCGGGCTCGTGGCAATCCGGACGAATAGTCACAAATCTTGATATTCGAGCCTCCACATCGCCTCTAACTGCAACGCGAATGCAATTGGCGGAGAGTTGATCTCGATCTGCCGCGGGCGTGTACTACAGGTGGACACACTCTCGTCTTTGGAGGTCTCGTCATGAAGTCGTGGAATCGAATGCAAGATGCCGTCGCGGTGGTTCTCGGCGTCTTTGCGGCTCTCTCGCCGATGTGGCTCGACACCACCGATCGGGCAATGTGGTCACTCGTCGTCCTGGGTGTCCTGGTTGCACTGTCGGGTCTGGCGCACATGGCACGTCCGGACATGGCCATGGCGGATTACGCGATGGGCGTTTTCGGCGTCTTGATGTTCATTTCACCCTGGGTCATGAGCTTCGACGCTCTACGCGGTGCGTCGTGGACGGCCTGGGTGGTCGGGGTCCTGACCGTTGTGGTCGCGGTGAGTGCGATGCCGGTGATGAGTGCGCGGATGCATCACGGGGGTCACGGCGGCGTAGCCGCACATTGACGGAGCGGAGTAGCCGCCCATTGACAGAGCGGAGTAGCCGCCCATTGACGGAGCGGAGAAGCTGCCCATTGATGAATGGCTGGCTGCAGGCTGGATCAGGCTTTGATCGCGCCCAACAACCGCCCGGCGTCGAAGGCTTCGGCGCTGGGCGGTAGCGCGCCCGGACGTCCACTCACGAAAACCTCGACGGTTCCCGATCCTTCACCCGCGTCACCGAGCCCGTCGATCCGCCGCAGGGTCTGTCGTGCAACGGCTTCGGCACTGTCGAAGAGTGTGACGCCGGCGGGTAGCCGCGCTGCGATTTCGTCCGCGAGCAGTGGGTAGTGCGTGCAGCCGAGGACAACGCCGTTGACGTCGTCCGGCGTCCGGGCCACTGCGGATTCGATGGCTGCAAGTGCGGCTGCACGATCACCGAGGTCTATCGAATCGGCCAGGCCGTGGCACGGCACCCCGACGACCTTGGCGCCGTTGCCGAACTGTTCGATCAGATCGGCTTGGTACCGGCTGGCAGTCGTCGCGGCGGTAGCCCAGATCGCCACTGAATCGCACGCGGCGGCCGCGGGCTTGATCGCGGGCACCGTTCCGATGACCGGCACACCCGGTCCGACCAGTTCGCGGACGTGTGGGAGAGCGGTGACGCTCGCGGTATTGCATGGAAGAACGATGACCTGAGCCCCACGATCGAGGCTCCGCCGCACCGCACCGAGTACCCGGTCGACGACCCACGGCTCGGGCTTGGGCCCCCAGGGGGCGCCGTCCGGATCGAGGGACAGCACAAGATCGAGATCCGGGCGCAGGCGTCTGAGCCACGCAGAGGTAGGGAGCAGGCCCAGTCCCGAGTCGATGAGTGCAACGATCACCGCACAAATCTATCGTCTCGGTACCGGTCCTGCCTCATCCGTTCAGGCCGGTGTGGACTCCAACACGTCCGAGATGGGCGTGCCGGCTGCGATCTTCGCGCGCATCTTCATCACAGCTCCCGCGCTACCGCCGCCGACGACAGCTGCCAGCACACCGTCGCGCTCGTAGTATGCGACGAACTTTCGGCCGTCGTCCTTCACGATGTGAACGGTGTCCGTGGGTGCGACGGTCCCCAATGCCTGGATCTTGACGTCGTACTGATCGCTCCAGAAGTACGGAACCTGCGCCGGCGCATCCGGATCACCCGTTCCGGTGATCGCTCCCGCCAGGATCTTGGCCTGGTCCCCAGCATTGGTCCAGTGTTCGACACGCTTGCGTCGATCTCCGATCTGCCAGGACGCGACGTCGCCGACCGCCCAGACGTGTTCGGTGCTGGTGCGGCCGACGCCGTCGCAGAGCACTCCGTTGTCGAGTTCGATCCCCGAACCGTCGAGCCATTCCGTGACCGGCACCGAACCGACTCCGATCGCGACCACGTCGACCGGGATTTCCGAACCGTCGCTCAAGGTCGCAGCGGCAACCGCTCCGTCGCCGGACAACGAGGTCAAGCCCGTACCGACTCGGACGTCGATGCCCTCGTTCCGATGCAGACGTTCGACGAGGGCGCCGACGGTGGGGCCGAGCACCGACGCCAGCGGCGTCGGCTGGGGTTCGAGCAACACGACGTCGACGCCGTGAGACTTCATGCTCGCGGCCAGTTCGCAGCCGATGAAGCCGGCCCCGACGATCAGCGCACGCTTACCGGGAGCAAGGTCGGCGCGGAGGGCCAACGCTTCCTCGATGGAGCGCAGAACGTGCACTCCGGATAACTCCGGAAGGCCGGAGATGCGACGCGGAGTCAGTCCGGTCGCGATGACCAACTCGTCGTAGTCCAGGGTGGATCCGTCGGCGAACGCCACCGACTTGGCGACCGTGTCCACCGAGGTTGCCGGCGAACCGAGCTTGAGATCGACCTTGTTCTCGACGTAGAACTCGGCCGGACGCAAGGTCGTCTCGTCCTTGTCGCCGCGGATCACTTCCTTCGACAACGGAGGCCTGTCGTAGGGCAGATGCGTTTCCCCACCCGCGAGCGTCAATTCACCTTCGAAACCAGCTCGTCGCAGTTCCTCGACGGTCCGCAGTCCCGACAAACCCGCACCCACGATCACTATCCGTGCCACCACGTACCACCCTGTCCGACCCACGTCACTTGCAGCGCTCACTATGAACGCCGTCACTATTTGCCTCCGACTCTGCCATACCAAATGCCGGAGTAGGTGTGGTGCATCCCGCATGGTCACCTACCAGTCACTACAGTTGGAGGTACTTCAGACGCACGCACTGACACATGAGCAGGGAGCCCCCATGACCAGCGATTCCAGTGAAAAGAACAGCGTCCGATTCGGCGCCGACGGTGGCGCGGAACTAGTCAGCACCCAGGGTAAGACGATCATCGCCGACGCCGTGGTCGCCAAGATCGCCGGTATCGCGACCCGCGAGATCAACGGCGTGTACGACGTCGGCGGGGGCACAGCGCGTGCGGTGGGGGCACTTCGCGACCGCATACCGGGCGCCCGCGTCAACCATGCCCAGGGCGTGGCGGTGGAGGTAGGCGAGAAACAAGCCGCCATCGACATCGGCATTGTCGCCGAGTACGGCGTCGCACTCCACGAACTGGCGGTAGGTATCCGCCGCAACGTCATTGCCGCAGTGGAAAGCATGACGGGTCTCGAGGTCACCGAGGTCAACATCACCGTCTTCGACGTCATGCTCTTCGAGGATGCAGAGAGCGGCGGCAGTACCGATCCGGAAGCCAAGCCGAGGGTTCAGTGAGTACCGCCGACGCCGGCCGCGAGATCGACGCGGCCGAGGTAGTCGCCGACGCGGTTCTTGCCATCCCGGAAGTGGCAGATCTGCACGGAGGACAGTTCGGCGAAGTGGGAACCTACCTCCCCGGACGCCGCATCACCGGCGTCGTCGTCGACGAAAACTCCTGTGCTGTACACATTTCCGTTCACTATCCGGCAGACGTTCGCAGCGTCGCCGAACGCGTACGAGCGGTGGTGGCGAGATTGGTCGACGTACCGGTGAACGTGACCGTCGGCGACCTGTCGACAGCGGGATATCTACCCGTTGATTCCGAAAATGCAGTCACCGAGCCTGCCACCGTCACAGACATTGCACCGAACATTCGAGAAGGGAACTGACATGAACAGCACCACCGTCGGACTGCTGGTCGGTCTGCTCCTCGCACTCGCCGGAATCATGGGTGGGTTCAGCGGTTTCGTCTTCGCAGTCCTGCTCGGCGCCGCCGGTATGGCGATCGGAGCACACCGCGACGGACATCTCGACCTCGGCGCGATCCTCCGAAGCCGTGGCCGTGGCTGAGTCGTCCGATCCCAGCGCAGCGGACGATCCTGGCCTACGCGGCTCCTTGGTCATCAAGGACCGTGCGATGGCCAAGATCGCCACGGCCGCAGCGGTGAACGTCCCGGGGGTGGTCCGCCAGTCCGGTGGCTTGACCCGCCTGACCGGACGCGACCTTCCGCGAGCCGACATCTCGATGGGTAGCGACGCCGTCGCGATCAATCTCTTCCTCGCCGTGTCCTGGCCGTGTTCGGTCACCGAGTTGACCGGCCGGGTGCGAACGGAAGTCGGACGCAGCGTCGAATCGCTGACCGGGCTTCCACTCCACGACATGAACGTGATGATCGCGGCAACCGAGGGTTCTGACGACTCCTGTGTTTCCGGCGTCGAGATCGCGGAGGGCCCGGCACAGCAGGCACTCTCGGATCCGATTCCGCCGCGGGTCCCCTCTGCGAACCCGGCGGCCGCGGTTTCGGCCGTCGTCATCGCGTGTGGTCTACTCGCACTCGCCTTCGTCGTCTCGCGCGAATGGTTCATCAACCGTGAAACTTTCGAATCGGCACCCTGGATCCGAAACTCCGTGGAGTGGACGTCTCGTCTGCACTGGCAACCGTGGCTACTTCCGGTGGCGATCGCTGCCGTTGTCGCGGGTGTTGTCCTGATAATGTCGGCGATCAAACGCCGTGCGAAAACCCATGTCCCACTCGGGAACCCGAGCGCATCGACGGTGTGGATGCGGCCGACTGACATTGCACGTCTGTGCAGTAGCCACGCAGCGGTCGTTCCCGGCGTCGGCTCGGCTCACACCAGCGTCGACCGTAAACACGTCAAGGTCCACATCGAATCGACCGGTGGCGATCGAGTTGAACTTGCCGCAGCCGTCGACGCGGCGGTTCGGCCCCACCTCGCGATACTGCAGCGGCCACTGCAACTTTCGGTTGTCGTGCGAGAAACTGTAGTACGACGAAAGGACGCCTCGTGAACCGTTGGATCTCCGCGGTCGATCGGATCATCGTCCTCATCGTCGGAATCGCACTCCTCGCGGCGGGCGCATACGCCATCGCGTGGGACGCGGGCGCGTCGCTGATTCGAACCTGGGTGTCACGCCTCGATCGGGAGGTCCTCTTCGGCCTTCCGGAGGAGCCGTGGTGGCACTGGGTACTGTCGGGCACCTTCGTCCTCTGTGTCTTCGCCGGTTTCGGGCTGTTGTACCTGAACCTTCGCCGGCGCCGTACAAGCGCAGTCACATTGCGGCACAACGAATCCGGTACCGACGTCAGCGTGGATCTCGGACCCGTCGCAGACGGCGTAGCGGCCGAACTCGCTCAGCTGACCGGCGTGCGGAGCACCAAGAGCAAAGCGACGGTCGATCGCGGACTGCCGACGCTGTCGATTGTCGTCACTGCAGATCCGTCGATCGACGTCGCCGGATTCACCGCTTCGGCCGAACGCATCGCCGGCGCAACCAGGCGCAGCCTCGACGGCTCAACCGTCGCAGTACAGGTTCTGCTGCACCTCGACAGGGTGGAAGCCAACAAGTAAGTAAGAAGCACGCAGGCACCCGATCACCGAACACTCGATCACAGGCCACTCGATCACAGACACAGAAAAGGCGCTCACTCCCCGAAGGGAATGAGCGCCTTTTCAGTGCTGTGAATCAGCTAGCGAGACAAGAGTCTCACTTGATGATCTTGGCAACCTTGCCGGCGCCGACCGTACGGCCGCCTTCGCGAATTGCGAAGCGCAGGCCCTCGTCCATGGCGACAGGCTGGATCAGCTTGACGGACATCTCGGTGTTGTCACCGGGCATGACCATCTCGGTGCCCTCAGGCAGCGTCACGACGCCCGTAACGTCCGTGGTACGGAAGTAGAACTGCGGGCGGTAGTTGTTGAAGAACGGGGTGTGGCGGCCGCCCTCGTCCTTCGACAGGATGTATGCCTGGCCCTCGAACTCCGTGTGGGGAGTCGTGGTGCCCGGCTTGACGACAACCTGTCCACGCTCGACATCTTCGCGCTTGATGCCACGAACGAGCAGTCCGACGTTGTCGCCGGCCTGGCCCGAGTCGAGCAGCTTGCGGAACATCTCGATACCCGTGACCGTGGTCTTGGTCGAGGTTTCCTTGATGCCGACGATCTCGACCTCTTCGTTGACGTTGACAACGCCACGCTCGATACGACCGGTGACAACGGTGCCACGGCCGGTGATCGTGAAGACGTCCTCGACGGGCATGAGGAAGGGCTTCTCGGTCTCACGAATCGGGTCCGGGATGGACTCGTCGACAGCAGCCATCAGGTCGAGAATGGACTGCGTCCACTTCGGGTCACCCTCGAGTGCCTTGAGTGCCGAGATCGGAATGACGGGGGCTTCCTCGTCGAATTCCTGAGCGGCCAGCAGTTCGCGGACCTCCATCTCGACGAGCTCGAGGATCTCGTCGTCGTCAACCATGTCGGCCTTGTTCAGGGCGACGAGGATGTAAGGAACGCCAACCTGGCGAGCGAGCAGGACATGCTCGCGCGTCTGGGGCATCGGGCCGTCGGTAGCTGCGACGACGAGGATAGCGCCGTCCATCTGAGCTGCGCCCGTGATCATGTTCTTGATGTAGTCGGCGTGACCCGGTGCATCGACGTGCGCGTAGTGGCGCTTTTCCGTCTGGTACTCAACATGCGAGATGTTGATCGTGATGCCACGAGCCTTTTCCTCGGGAGCCTTGTCGATCTGATCGAAGGCCGAAGCCTCGTTCAGGTCGGGGAATGCATCCGCGAGAACCTTGGTGATGGCCGCCGTCGTCGTGGTCTTGCCGTGGTCGACGTGACCAATGGTGCCGATGTTCACGTGCGGCTTCGTCCGCTCGAACTTCGCCTTCGCCACTTTGTGTCCTCCTGGACTGTTGTTGCTTGCCGTATGCAGCAGTGCGGTTGGTTGTTACTAGGTCGTGCTTCGTGCCGGAAGAAACCGAGGTTACTTGCCGGCGCGGGCTGGGGAGCTCGCTGTGCTTACTCGCCCGTCGCCTTGGCGATGATTTCCTTCGAGACGTTCGCGGGAACCTCTGCGTAGGAATCGAACACCATGGAGAAGTTCGCTCGGCCCTGGGTCTTCGACCGCAGGTCACCGATGTAACCGAACATCTCCGAGAGCGGAACCAGCGCCTTCACGACACGGGCACCACTGCGTTCCTCCATGGCCTGGATCTGGCCACGGCGGGAGTTGAGGTCGCCGATCACGTCGCCCATGTACTCCTCGGGCGTTGTGACCTCGACAGCCATGAGCGGCTCGAGAATGACGGGGCCGGCCTTGCGGGCGGCTTCCTTCAGTGCCTGCGAACCGGCAACCTTGAACGCCATTTCCGAGGAGTCGACGTCGTGGTAAGCACCATCGAGCAGCGACAGCTTCAGGTTCACGAGCGGGTAGCCGGCGAGAACACCGTACTGCATCGCGTCCTGCGCACCGGCATCCACGGAGGGGATGTACTCGCGCGGGATACGTCCGCCGGAGACCTTGTTCTCGAACTCGTAGGTAGCACCGTCTTCGCCCACGAAAGGCTCCAGAGCGATGATGACCTTTGCGAACTGGCCCGAGCCACCCGTCTGCTTCTTGTGGGTGTAGTCGTGCTTCTCGACCTTCTTGGTGATGGTCTCGCGGTACGCAACCTGCGGCTTACCGACGTTCGCCTCGACCTTGAACTCGCGACGCATGCGGTCGACGAGGATGTCGAGGTGGAGCTCGCCCATACCGCCGATGACGGTCTGACCGGTCTCTTCGTCGAGCTCGACCGAGAAGGTCGGGTCCTCTTCGGCGAGCTTCTGGATCGCGACGCCCAGCTTTTCCTGGTCGGACTTGGTCTTGGGCTCGATGGAGACCTGGATGACCGGCGCGGGGAACGACATCGACTCGAGGACGATGGGGCTCGCCTGATCGCACAAGGTGTCACCGGTGGTGGTGTCCTTGAGGCCGATCATTGCGTAGATGTGGCCGGCTACGGCCTCGTCTACCGGGTTCTCCTTGTTGGCGTGCATCTGGAAGAGCTTTCCGATGCGCTCCTTCTTGCCCTTGGTTGCGTTGAGCACCTGAGCACCCGGATCGATACGACCCGAGTACACGCGGACGAAGGTCAGCTTGCCGAAGAACGGGTGAGCAGCGATCTTGAAGGCGAGAGCCGAGAACGGCTCGTCCTTGCTCGGCTTGCGAGTGATCTCTACTTCTTCGTCACCGAGCTTGTGGCCGATAACCTCGCCGATGTCCAGCGGGTTCGGAAGGTAGTCGATGACAGCGTCGAGCATGGGCTGAACGCCCTTGTTCTTGAACGCGGAGCCACAGAGAACCGGGTACAGCTCGGAGGCGACCGTCATCTTGCGGATGGCGCCCTTGATCTCCTCGATGGTGAGCTCTTCGCCGCCGAAGTACTTCTCCATGAGAGCTTCGTCGGACTCTGCAACCGTCTCGAGCAGCTTCTCGCGGTACTCGGCAGCCTTCTCGACGAGATCCGCGGGGATCTCCTCGATGGTCGGAGCGGTTCCCGTCGGGACCACGCCGCGCCAGGTGATGGCCTTCATCTCGACCAGGTCGACGACGCCGTCGAAGTCGTCCTCAGCGCCGATGGGCAGCTGGAGAACGAGCGGCTTCGCGCCCAAGCGGTCGATGATGGTCTGGACTGTGAAGTAGAAGTCCGCGCCCATCTTGTCCATCTTGTTGACGAAGCAGATGCGCGGAACGTCGTACTTGGCAGCCTGACGCCAAACCTGCTCGGACTGCGGCTCGACACCCTCTTTACCGTCGAAGACAGCAACTGCGCCGTCGAGCACGCGCAGCGACCGCTCCACCTCGACTGTGAAGTCGACGTGGCCGGGGGTGTCGATGATGTTGATCTGGTTGTTGTTCCAGAAGCAAGTCACGGCGGCAGACGTGATCGTGATGCCGCGTTCCTTCTCCTGCTCCATCCAGTCCGTCGTCGACGCACCGTCGTGCGTCTCACCGATCTTGTAATTGACACCGGTGTAGAACAGGATGCGCTCGGTGGTGGTGGTCTTGCCGGCATCGATGTGCGCCATGATGCCGATGTTGCGGACCTTGTTCAGGTCAGTCAGCACTTCCTGTGCCACAGGTTTCTTCCCCGCTCGTTGCTTGGTTTTCGGGTGTCGGCCTTATCGGTGTGTTCCACCGTCAGGGCCATGGTCTTTCAATTATGTCTCTGCCGAGGCGAACCTGGCCACCTGCGTCCGGAATCCGTCGCGATGATCAGGCCGCCAACGGCGACAAGCGTCGGAGCCCCACCCGATGGCAGTTGCTCCGACGCTTTACATCACCAGCGGTAGTGGGCGAATGCCTTGTTGGCTTCGGCCATCTTGTGAGTGTCTTCGCGACGCTTCACAGCTGCACCGAGGCCATTGCTGGCATCGAGGAGCTCGTTGGCGAGACGCTCGACCATGGTCTTCTCACGACGTGCACGCGAGAAGGTGACCAGCCAGCGCAGTGCCAGCGTGGTGGAACGACCGGGGCGAACCTCGACCGGCACCTGGTAGGTAGCGCCACCGACGCGGCGGCTACGAACCTCGAGTGCAGGCTTGACGTTGTCCAGGGCGCGCTTGAGGGTGACGACCGGATCGGTGCCGGTCTTCTCGCGTGCCTGCTCGAGAGCCTGGTACACGATTCGCTCTGCGGTGGACTTCTTGCCGTCCAGCAGGATCTTGTTGACGAGCTGCGTCACCAACGGGGAACCGTAAACCGGGTCGTTGATGAGCGGGCGCTTCGGAGCGGGGCCCTTACGTGGCATTAGCTCTTCTCCTTCTTGGCGCCGTAGCGGCTGCGTGCCTGCTTGCGACCCTTGACACCCTGGGTGTCGAGGGAGCCGCGGATGATCTTGTAACGGACACCCGGGAGGTCCTTCACACGACCGCCACGGACGAGCACCATGGAGTGCTCCTGAAGGTTGTGACCTTCACCGGGGATGTACGCGGTGACCTCGACCGAAGTCGTGAGGCGAACACGTGCGACCTTACGGAGCGCGGAGTTCGGCTTCTTGGGGGTGGTGGTGTACACGCGAGTGCACACGCCACGACGCTGCGGGCTGCCCTTGAGGGCTGCCGTCTTGACCTTGGCGGTCTTGTCGCGGCGACCCTTGCGGACCAGCTGGTTGATGGTTGGCATTTACCGGCTTTCTTGTGACGAACAGACTGCTCGAGCGAACTCGGGCCGTTCGAAAACGTGGCTGTTCTGAAATTAGGGATCTAGCAGTTGGAGCAAGAGAGCTGCTGCTCCTCACCCACCTCAGAGTCTGTACTCAGCACTTTCATGCCGCGCACTGCCCCCGAGGTCGGGCGTGTCGCATACCCCCACACAGGCAGCCGGATGCTCGTTCATCAGCAGTTTCTGCTCGAACGCGCGCACGGCAATACCTAGCTAGGCACACAGATCGGCCCGGGCATGCCGGACACGACCCATAACGATACCTGTCGGCGCGCCACGAGGTCAAAGCGAGGCCACGGTGATAGTGACCTCACGCTCTGACCAGAGACTCTGGCTGCACACTCAGACCACGCAGCCGGACCGGTCGCGATCAGATGCTGCGGTTCAACGTCAACGCGCCGAGCTTTGCCGCAGCCTCGCACGGATCCGCGCCGCCTTGCGGCTCGGTGACCCACCAACCGAACACTCCCCCGGCCGGTGCGCTCGCGCTCACCCCGCAGCTCTGCGGATCGGCCGGCTGGCGAACCTGGTACCCGCCACTGCCGTTGATGTCGATTTTCGCCACCACGTATCCCAGGTGCTCGAATGCAGCGCGCTCGTGATCGAGGGTGCCCGTCTCGAACCAGTTGAAGGTGATCTTGATCGGACCCGCAGCTCCGATGCCGTCCCAACGGCAGATAGCGCCGAAGAACCCACGCCCGACGGCGTCGGCACCCACTGCGCCGGCGATCTGCTCGTCGGTGACGGCTTCGCATTCTTGGAGGACGTTCGCGAATTCCTGGCTGTCACTACCGCCGTAGCTGCCCTCCGCACGAGGAGTCCCGGTGACCACCGAGCCGCAGCCTGTCAGCAGAACCAGCGACCCCGCCAAGGCGAGTCCGATCCTTATGCGCTTCACGGCGCCCTCGAACTTCACTGTGCCCTCGAAACTGTTTTTTCCATCAGATCCCGCGCCACCGTGCATGGATCCGCGGTCGGTGGCAGCAAACCGTAGGTGATCGACCAGTGCACGAAGTCTCCGCCGAACGCGATACCCAACTCGCACAACGAACCTGCCGTGGACGCGATGAAGCCCTGGTGTCCACCGATCGTGATGTCGTCGGCAGGACGTCCGAGCAGGTCGGACCCGGCCCGTTCGCGGCCGATCGGGCTACCGCGGTACCAGGAGAAACTGACGCTCGGGCCGTTCGAACCGGCGACTTCCCACTGGCAACCGACGCCGTTGCGCGTCGTCGTCGCAAAAGCGCCGAGATTGAAGGCGTTGACAACTTCCTCGTCGGTCACCGAGCCGCATTCGGCGAACATCGGGCCCGGATCCGTAGGTGCGAGTGCCTGCGAACCCGCACCGTCGCCCGGCTGATCGACGGACCCGTCGCCGGAGCTGCAGCCGACCACGGCCGAGAGCACGGCAGCCGAGACCAATACCGAAGTCCCGATCGAAGTGAGAGTGCGTGCGGCCATGGAGCCGACTGTACTTCTCGGTGGCCCCCGACACACGCCACGTGCGCGTCGAGAGCACCGGCGCCGGCCCCGCCGCTACCGATTCAGGTAGTTGCCACCGGTACCCGAACAAGCGTGGAATCCAATTGCGCCGCCCACTGTTTGACCACCTCGGTGCGTCGGCGCGAGTCGTCTGTCAAGACATCAGCCAGCCCCAGCCCGCGGGCCAGGTCCAGGGTCGCCTGTACCAAGCGGTGCGTCACCGGGTCGGAGTCGTCGACACCCAGACTCTCGACGGCCATGCGGTGCGCGATGCGCCCGAATCGTTCCTCGAGGGGCAGTACGCGGGCACGCAGGTCGGGGTCGGAGGCAGCGGCCGTCCACACCTGCAGTGCTGCTTTGAACAGAGTCCCGGTGTAGTACTCCACCAACCGCGAAATGATCGCCTCGGTTCGTCCGGCACCCACCGGAAGGTCGGTCGATTCCTTTCGTGCCTGATCCATCCGGGCGTCGAACATCACCTCGAGCGCCGCGGTGATGAGGTCCTCGCGGGTCGGGAAGTGATGCTGCATCGCGCCTCTGGACACCCCGGCACGCTGCGCGACGACGCTCATCGTCGTTGCGCTCCACCCGAGTTCGGCGAGACACTCCACAGTCACTTCGAGCAGGTGGGAGCGCGTGACTCGACTTCGGTCCTGCTTGGGCTCTCGAGTCATCGCGCCGCCATCCCTTCTACTTCTGTGTTCCAGCGCTTCTGTGTCCCAGCTGCGCAGTTTCTACTGCGCCCAGGCCGCTGGACGCTTCTGCAAGAAGGACATCATGCCCTCACGAGCCTCGTCGGAGGAAAACAGCCGAGCCGACTGCGCGATCATCTCCTCGCCGTCCCGGTCGAATCCAGCCAGGACCGAACGCGTCGTGATCCACTTCGATTCGGCAAGTCCCTGCGGTGAACATTGGCGCAAGGTGCCGAGCAGTTCGGTGATCGACTCCCCCGTGTCCTGCGACGCGGCGGTGACGAGTCCGATGGATTCGGCCTCGTGCTGGCCGAACTTCTCTCCGGTGAGCAGATAGCGGCTCGCAGATCGCTGGTCGAGCCTCGGCAGGACCGTGAGCGAGATGATGGACGCTGCCAAACCCAACCGTGATTCCGTCACCGCGAAGGTGCTCGCCGGTCCGGCGACGACGATGTCGCACGCCCCGACAAGACCCATGCCTCCGGCCCGGACGTGACCGTCGATCCGCCCGATCACCGGCTTGGGAAGCTCGAGAATGCTGCGCAAGAGTGTCAGCATCCCCCGTCCTCGCTCCTTGACGGCGTCCTCCGGTGATGCGGACGAACCGGAGGCCTCACTGAGATCGGCTCCCGCACAGAATGTTCCACCGGTGTGGGTGAGTACCACCGCTCGAACTGCCGGATCGGCGGCAGCCGCCGTCAACCCAGCCTGCAACTCCGTGACCAACCGCGTCGAAATCGCGTTGCGGTTGTGGGGTGAGTCGAGAGTGATCGTGGCAGCACCGCCCGATACTTCGTACCGTACGTATGGCTTGTCCTGATCCGTCATGAGTCGCCTCTTCCTAGTAGGACCGTGGCAGACCGAGGGAATGCTGTGAGACGAAGTTGAGGATCATCTCGCGGCTCACCGGCGCGACACGGGCGATACGAGCCGCACCGAGCATGGCGGCCAGTCCGTATTCCTTCGTCAGTCCTGCGCCGCCATGCGTCTGGATCGCCTGATCGAGCGCCTTGATGCTGGCTTCGGCGGCGGCGTACTTTGCCATGTTCGCGGCTTCGGCAGCACCGAAATCGTCACCGCTGTCGTAGAGCACCGCGGCCTTCTGCATCATCAGCTTGGCGAGCTCGAGTTCGATCTTCACCTGCGCGAGTGGATGCGAAATACCTTGGTGCGCACCGATCGGCGTCTTCCACACCGTGCGCTCGTTGGCGAACTTCACTGCGGCATTCAGGGCGTAACGGCCCATGCCGATGGCCATCGACGCACCCAGGATGCGCTCGGGGTTGAGGCCGGCGAACAACTGCATCAGGGCGGCATCGGCTTCGCCGACCAGAGCGTCGGCCGGCAGACGGACGTCGTCGAGGAAGAGGATGAACTGGTGGTCCGGTTCGATGATGTCCATCTCCATCTGCGTCTTCACGAATCCGGGAGAATCCGTGGGGACGATGAACAGAGCGGGCTTGAGCTTGCCCGTCTTGGAGTCCTCGGTGCGCGCAACGACGAGGACCGCGTCAGCCTGATCGACACCCGAGATGTAGATCTTGTTGCCGCTCAGGATCCAGTCGTCTCCATCCCTGCGTGCCGTCGTGGTGATCTGATGAGAGTTGGAACCAGCGTCGGCCTCGGTGATTCCGAACGCCATGATCTTGGAGCCGTCGGCGAGGCTGGGTAGCCACTGCTGCTTCTGCTCCGCCGTGCCGTACTTGCCGATGATGGTGCCGCAGATGGCCGGGGATACGACAACCAGGAGCAGACCGGCACCCTGCGCCGCCAATTCCTCCTGCACCAGCGCGAGTTCGTAGATGCCTGCACCGCCGCCGCCGTATTCCTCCGGCAGGTTGACGCCCAGGAATCCGAGTTTGCCCGCCTCGTTCCACAATTCGGTGAGCGGCTCCCCCTTTCGCGCCTTGGGCAGCACGTAGTCGACGTAGTTGAAGCGCTCACCCAGTTTGGAAACGGATGCCCGCAGTTCCTTCTGCTCTTCGGTTTCGATGAAACTCATCATGCTTCCTCTTCTGTAGCGGGTTCTTCCACACGTGCGAGTACCGATCCGACCTCGACCTGCTGGCCGACGGCGACCGGAAGTTCCACCAGGACACCGGCAGTCGGCGCGGTGACGGTGTGTTCCATCTTCATGGCCTCCAGCCACAGAATCGGCTGGCCGGCGGTGACGGTGTCACCGAGTGCGGCACCGAGGCGGATGACCGATCCCGGCATCGGAGCGAGCAACGAACCGGCGGCGACTTCTGCCGACGGATCCACGAAGCGCGGTGCTGCCGTCAACGCGACGGGTCCGAGCGAGGAGTCGACAAAAATCTCACTCCCGTAGGCCGCAACGTCGAACGAGCGCTGTACTCCGCTCTGCTCGAGCACTACCCGGGTCGCAGTTGCCGATACCAGGCGCACGTCGTCGAAGCCTTCTGCACTCAGCACGCCGCTTCGGCTCAGGGAGTAGCGGACGTCGTAGTCGCCCGACGCAGTGGAATAGCTCTTGCTCTGCGGCTGCGACGGGAGGTTGCGCCACCCGCTGGGCAAGCGGCCGATGACGCGGGCCGACGCCCGGTTGTGCGCGGCATCGGCAAGTGCCGCCGCCAGCGCCGAGAGTCTTTCGGCGTCGGTATCGGCCAAGGGCGTAGACAGCTTCTCGAGGTCGTGAGTCTCGAAGAAGGCAGTGTCGGTGTCTCCGGCAATGAAGGCGGGGTGGGCCAGGACGTTGACGAGCAGGTCGCGGTTGGTGCGCAGGCCGTGAATCCTGGTGCGCGCCAGCGTCGATGCGAGCAGCCGGGCAGCTGCGGTCCGCGTCGGCGCGTACGAGATGACCTTGGCCAACATCGGGTCGTAGTGGACGCCGACAACACTGCCGTCGACGACGCCGGAGTCGAGGCGAACGCCCTGCTCACGCAGAACACTGAATTCTTGCGGGTCACCGGGCAACTCGATGTGGTGGACGGTTCCGCTCTGCGGCTGCCAGTTCTTGGCGGGGTCCTCGGCGTACAGGCGCACTTCGATCGAATGCCCCCGGATCTCCGGCTGTTCGTCCGGAAGTGCTTCACCTGAAGCGACCTGCAATTGGAGTTCCACCAGATCGAGTCCAGTGGTGCACTCGGTGACCGGATGCTCCACCTGCAAACGCGTGTTCATTTCCAGGAAGAAGAAGTCGCCTTTTTCGTCAGCCAGGAATTCAACGGTTCCTGCGCCTTCGTAACCGATGGCGTTGGCGGCGAGCCGCGAGGCGTCGAACAGCTTGTCGCGCATGGCGGGGATGCGTTGCACGAGCGGCGACGGTGCCTCTTCGACCACCTTCTGATGCCGACGCTGGATCGAGCACTCGCGCTCCCCCACCGCCCACACCGCACCGTGGCGGTCTGCCATGACCTGAACCTCGATGTGCCGACCGGTCTCGAGGTACCGCTCACAGAAGACTGTCGGGTCGCCGAAAGCGGACTGCGCCTCACGCCGCGCCGCTTCCAGTTCGCCGTCCAGCGCCGACAATTCACGAACGACACGCATTCCGCGTCCGCCGCCGCCCGCCGACGCCTTGATCAGCACCGGCAGATGAGCCTCGGTCACCGCGGCGGGATCGAGTTCGGAGAGCACCGGCACTCCGGCGGCGTCCATGATCTTCTTGGACTCGACCTTCGACCCCATGAGCTCGATGGATTCGACGGGCGGGCCGATCCACGTCAGTCCCGCGTCGATGACGCTGCGCGCGAACTCCGCGTTCTCGGAGAGGAATCCGTATCCGGGGTGAATCGCGTCGGCGCCCGAAGCCTTGGCTGCGGCGATGACGAGCTCACCCCGCAAGTAGGTCTCGGCAGGCGTGTTACCCGGCAGGCGAACCGAAGCATCGGCTTCGGCGACGTGCGGGCTGTCGGCATCTGCGTCGGAAAATACCGCGACCGTGCCGATTCCGTTCTTGCGGCAGGTTGCAAAGACACGGCGGGCGATTTCGCCACGATTGGCGACCAGTACTGAAGTGATTGTCACGGCGTGCCTCACATACGGAAGACGCCGAAGTTCTCGGTGCCTTCGATCGGGGCGGTGGCGATGGCCGACAGGCACATTCCCACCACGGTGCGGGTGTCTCGGGGATCGATGACGCCGTCGTCGTACAGACGACCCGACAGGAACATCGGAAGTGACTCGGCCTCGATCTGGTTCTCGATCATCGCGCGCATGCCGGCGTCGGCCTGCTCGTCGAAGACCTGGCCGCGCGCCTCGGCAGCAGCGCGTCCCACGATGGAGATGACGCCGGCGAGCTGCGCACCGCCCATGACGGCGGACTTGGAACTGGGCCAGGCAAAGAGGAATCGCGGATCGAACGCCCGTCCGCACATGCCGTAGTGACCGGCGCCGTACGACGCTCCGAGCAGGATCGAGATGTGCGGAACTTTGGAGTTGGCAACCGCATTGATCATCATCGATCCGTGCTTGATCATGCCGCCCTCCTCGTATTCCTTACCCACCATGTAGCCGGTGGTGTTGTGCAGGAACAGCAACGGCGTGTTGGAACGATTGGCGAGCTGGATGAACTGCGTGGCCTTCTGTGATTCCTCACTGAAGAGCACTCCACGTGCGTTCGCCAGGATGCCGATCGGGTAGCCGTTGAGCTCTGCCCACCCGGTCACGAGGGAGGAACCGTAGAGCGGCTTGAACTCGTCGAAGTCGGAACCGTCGACGATACGGGCGATGACCTCACGCGGATCGAACGGGATCTTCAGGTCGGCCGGAACGATGCCGAGCAACTCTTCCGGATCCTCGAGCGGTTCGATGATCTCCGCGCGCGGCGCCGGCCCCTTCTTGGTCCAGTTGAGCCGCTTGACGATCGAGCGCCCGATGCGGATCGCGTCCTGCTCGTCGGCGGCGAAGTAGTCGGCCAACCCGGACTTGCGAGCGTGCATTTCGGCGCCGCCGAGTGCCTCGTCGTCGGATTCCTCACCGGTGGCCACCTTGACCAGCGGCGGGCCTGCGAGGAACACCTTGGAGCGTTCCTTGATCATCACGACGTGGTCGGACATGCCCGGGATGTACGCACCGCCGGCCGTCGAGTTACCGAAGACCAGTGCAATGGTGGGGATTCCGGCTGCGGACAGCTGAGTGAGGTCACGGAACATACGCCCGCCCGGGATGAACACCTCTTTCTGCGTCGGCAAGTCTGCGCCGCCGGACTCTACGAGGGAGATCACCGGGAGTCGGTTCTGCATGGCGATGTCGTTGGCGCGGAAACCCTTACGCAGCGTCCACGGGTTGCTGGTGCCGCCGCGCACGGTGGGATCGTTGGCGACGATCAGGCATTCGACACCTTCGACGACGCCGATACCGACCACGGTGCTGGCGCCGACCGGGAAGTCACTCCCCCACGCAGCGAGGGGACACAGTTCGAGGAACGGTGAATCCTGATCGAGCAGGAGTTCGATCCGCTCGCGTGCCAGGAGCTTTCCCCGCTTGTGGTGCCGCTCGGTGTACTTCTCGCCGCCACCCGCCAACGCCTTGGCGTGCTCGACCTCGATCTCGGCGAGCTTGGTGTTCATGGTCGAAGTTGCGGTCTTGTACACCTCGGAATTGGTGTCCAGTGTTGACCGGATGACACTCATGACTGATACCCCAATCGCTTGGCCGCGAGGCCGGTGAGGATTTCGGTGGTTCCGCCACCGATTCCCAGAATTCGCATGTCCCGGTACTGCCTCTCCACTTCGCTTTCCTGCATGTATCCGAGGCCGCCGAACAGCTGAACAGCTTGGTTCGCAACCCATTCGCCCGTCTCGACTGCCGTGTTCTTCGCAAAGCACACCTCGGCGATCAGATCGCCGTCACCGGCCATGTACCGCTCGATCACCGAGTGCGTGTACACCTTGGCGACGTCGATCTTGCGGGCCATCTCGGTGACGGTGTTCTGGACGGCCTGCCGACTGATCAGGGGGCGACCGAAAGTCTCACGGGCGCGGCACCATTCGAGCGTCAGCTCCAGGCAACGTTCTGCACTGGCATACGCCTGCGCGGCGAGCGCTACCCGCTCGGAGACAAATGCCTGGGCGATCTGCGCGAAGCCGCTGTTCTCTGCACCGACCAGATTCTCCACCGGAACCCGGGCGTCGACAAAGGAGAGTTCCGCGGTATCGGATGCGCGCCAGCCCATCTTCTCGAGTTTGCGCGAGACGGTGAATCCCGGTGTGCCCTTCTCGATCACGAGCAGTGAGACACCACCCGCGCCGGGACCACCGGTGCGCACCGCTGTAACGACGAAGTCCGCTCGAACGCCGGAGGTGATGAACGTCTTGGCGCCGTTCACGACGTAATGATCGCCGTCGCGCTTGGCTGTAGTTGTCAGGTGCCCGACGTCGCTGCCTCCGCCGGGCTCGGTGATGGCGAGCGAGCCGATCTTGTCGCCGCGCAGGGTCGGCTTGACCCACTTCTCGATCTGCGCCTCGTCGCCGGCCGCGATCAGGTGCGGCACCGCGATGCCGCAGGTGAAGAGCGATGCGAACAGCCCGCCCGACGCACCTGCCTGATGCATCTCCTCACAGATCACGATGGAGTCGACGGCGTCGCCGCCCTCACCACCGGCCGATTCGGGTGCGCTGGCCCCGAGGAGTCCGAGAGCGCCTGCCTTGCGGTGCAATTCGCGCGGAATCTCGCCGTCTCGCTCCCACTGCGTCAGATGCGGCAGAATCTCCTGGTTCACGAATCCGCGTACGGTCTCGCGAAGCGCAAGCCTTTCCGGTGTGGTCCACACGGTCACCGTGAATCCTCTTTCTCGTCAGTTACGGGGAGTAGCGAAATCGGGATGTCGATGTGGCGCGAACGCAGCCATTCACCAATTCCCTTGGCCTGCGGATCGAACCGCGCCTGCGAGGCGACACCCTGACCGAGAATTCCCTCGATCACGAAGTTGACGGCACGAAGGTGCGGAAGCTGGTAGCGAGTGACGTTCAGGTCTGCTGCTTCCGGTAGCAGTTCCTTGAGCATCTCGACGGTCAGTGTGTGCGCCAACCACTTCCACTGATCGTCCGTGCGAACCCAGACGCCGACGTTGGCATTTCCGCCCTTGTCGCCGCTACGGGCACCGGCGATCGTGCCGAGTGGTACTGAAAGCGACGTCTGTGGCGGCAACGGCTCCGGACGCTCCGGTTCGCCGACGGGTTCGAGGTCCTGCGTCAACGTGGACGGAGCGATGTCCACGCGCGTGCCGTCCGGCAGTACGGCCACGTGCGGCACCGATCCCGCGTCGACGTAGCCGGGGGTGAACACTCCGTACGGTTGGCCGTTGCTCGGCGGAGCCGTCAGCGAGAAGCCGGGGTAGCTGGCAAGTGCCATTTCCACCGCAACCGCGGAGAAAGGACGACCGATCACCTTGGGGTCGGAATCGCGAACCACGCAGCGCAGCAACGCACTCGCGGTTTCCTCGGTGTCGGAATCCGGATGATCCGTGCGAGCGAGAGTCCAGACCAGTTCGGCGGGCTTCTTCGTCAGCCAGGATTCGAGCTGAGTCTTCGCCAGATCGGCCTTGGCCTCGATGTCGAGACCGGTGAGAATGAAAGTGGCCTCGTTGCGGAACCCGGCCAGCGTGTTCAGCGAGACCTTGTACTGCGGCGGCGGAGCCTCGCCCGTGACGCCGCTGATCAGCACCCGATCCGGGCCTTCCTGGGTGAGCACTGCGTTGTCGATGCGGGTCGTCACGTCCGGGCCTGCATAGCGTCCACCGGTGATCTCGTACAGCAGCTGCGCCGTCACCGTGCCGACGCTCACCTCGCCGTCCGTTCCGGCGTGCTTGGTGATGACCGAAGATCCGTCCGCGTTGATCTCGGCGACCGGGAAGCCAGGCCGGCCCAGATTGGGAATCTCTGTGAAGAACGCGTAGTTGCCGCCGGTGGCCTGGGTTCCGCACTCGATGACGTGGCCAGCCGCGACAGCACCGGCAAGCTGATCGAAATCATCTCGCTTCCAACCGAAATGGTGAGCGGCCGGACCGACGATCACCGACGCATCGGTGACCCGTCCGGTGACCACGACATCGGCGTCGGCCGACAATGCTTCGACGATGCCCCAGGCGCCGAGGTACGCGTTGGCCGTCAGTGGGGAGCCGAGTCCGAGTTCGTCTGCCCGAGAGATCAAATCGTCGCCCTCGACGTGGGCGATCTTTGCGTTCAACCCCAGCTTGGTGTTGACCTCGCGCAACGCGTCGGCCAGTCCGGCGGGATTGAGACCGCCTGCATTCGCGACGATCTTCACCCCCTTGTCGAGCGCAAGGCCGAGCGTGTCCTCCACCTGCCGCAGGAACGTCTTCGCGTAGCCGAGCGACGGGTCCTTCATCCGATCCCGCCCGAGGATCAACATCGTCAGTTCGGCCAGGTAGTCGCCGGTCAGGTAGTCGAGTTCGCCGCCCTCGAGCATCTCGCGCATCGCCGAGACGCGGTCGCCGTAGAACCCGGAGCAGTTACCGATCCGTACCGAACTCATTTGCCCACCTTCGATGCTCGTCCCTCACCGCTGGATCCGACGGCGGCTCGTCCCTCACCGCTGGGTCCCGCAAAGGCCTGCGCGAACCCGAGCCACTCGTCCGCGTCGGCACCCACGGCGACCAGATCGAGATCGGCGCGATTGGCGCGCTGGGTAACCAGCAGGCAGAAGTCCAACGCCGGCCCGGTGACCTTCTGCGGTGCATCTTCCGGCCCCCAGGTCCAGAGCGACCCGTCCGGCGCGGTCAACTCAACCCGGAAATCGTCGGCGGGCGGCGTTTTCTCGTTGACCGAGTACGCGAAGTTTCGCGTCCGCACACCCAAGTGAGCGATGTTCTTGATGCGCGCCGTCGGAGCGCGTTCGACGCCGAGTGCGTCGGCAACGTCCTGCCCGTGCGCCCACGTCTCCATCAGTCGCGCGGTAGCCATGGAGACACCGCCCATGGGCGGGCCGTACCAGGGGAACTTGGTTCCGGCCGGGGCGGCGGTGAGCGCCTCGACGAGAGCGGTGCGCCCCGCTCGCCAATCGGCGAGCAACTCCGCCGGCTGGCGGGCCGCCTGTTCGGCAGCACCGTCGTCGACAAACCCTGCCGGGTTCACGAACGCCGCCTTCAACTGCTCCGCGAACCCGTCCGGGTCGGTGATCGCCAGGATCGCTGCACTGTCCGTCCAGTGCAGGTGCCCGATCTGATGTGCGATGGTCCACCCTTCCGCAGGCGTCATTGTCGCCCACTTCTCCTCGGGCAGATCCGCAACCAGGGCGTCGAGGCTCTCGCCTTCGGCCCGCAAGTCATCGATGAACGTCTGAAGTTCGGCCATGCGACCAGCATCACACCCACATCCATAAAAATCAAGCACGAATGATTGTTATTGCGAAATCCTGTGGTGAGAGACTGAGTTCAACTGCCATCGACAACCAGGAGCACCCATGAGCGACGCCGTACTGATCTCGCGAACCGGCGATGTGGTCACGTGGACCCTCAATCGCCCGGACACCCGCAATGCGATCTCCGAGATCGACATGATCGAGGCCCTCGAAGACGCAGTCACCGCGGTCAACCGAGATCAGAGTGTGCGCACGGTCATTCTGACGGGGGCCGGATCGGCCTTCTCCTCCGGCGGCAACGTCAAGCACATGCGAGACAAGGAGGGCATGTTCGGTGGCGCACCCGGCGAGATCCGCCAGGGCTACCGGCACGGCATCCAACGCATCCCGCTCGCGCTGTACACGTGTGAGGTGCCGACCATCGCGGCGGTCAACGGCCCGGCCATCGGAGCGGGCTGCGACCTCTCACTCATGTGCGACCTCCGCATCGCCTCGACCGCCGCAGTCTTCGCCGAGAGTTTCGTCAAGGTAGGACTCATTCCCGGCGACGGCGGAGCGTGGCTGCTCCTCCGCGCGATCGGCAACGCCCGCGCGGCCGAGATGGCGTTCACCGGTGAACCGATCGATGCTGCGAAGGCACTCGACTGGGGTCTGGTCTCGCAGGTGACCGAGCCCGAGGAATTGCTTTCCGCTGCACACGCTTTGGCAGCTCGAGTAGCCGCCAATCCCCCGCAGGTACTCCGCATGACCAAAAAGCTCCTCCGCGAGGGCCAGCACCAGAGCCTCGAGAGCTTGCTCGAACTCTCGGCCGCCATGCAGTCGATCGCCCACCACACCCGAGATCACCACGAAGCCGTCGCCGCGATGCTCGAGCGTCGAAGTCCCGAGTTCACCGGAGAATGAAGGCCGGCAGTCAGCTACTGCCGGTCGGAGCAGTCCTCACGTCGATACTGTCGCTCCAGTTCGGAGCGGCATTCGCGACGACACTGTTCTCGCAGATCGGGCCGGCCGGAGCCACGACGCTGCGGCTGACGATCGCCGCGATCATCCTCGGCGTCATCGTCCGCCCGCGATGGAGCAGATGGTCGAACCGGCAGCGCAAAGGCATCTTCGCGCTGGGCATCGCCCTCGCCGTGATGAACGGCGCCTTCTACCTCGCCCTCGACACGGTGCCCATCGGAACGGCCGTCACCATCGAGTTCCTCGGACCGCTCACCCTGGCCGCAGTTCTGTCTCGTCGGTGGGCCGACGGAGCATGGGTGCTGCTCGCCTTCGGCGGAGTGTTGCTGCTCGGGTTGGGCGATCACGGCGAATCCGGTTTGGACCCGATCGGGGTGATGTTCGCGTTGATCGCCGCTACTGCGTGGGCCGGATACATCGTGGCCGGTTCCCACCTGGCCGCGACGCTCCCGAGCGCCGACGGGTTGGCAGGCGCAAGCATCGTCGCGGCCGTATTGACGCTGCCCTTCGGCGTCGTCTCGGGCGGAAGTGAACTGCTGGATCCGACGATGCTCGCCGCAGGCGCAGCCGTCGCCGTCCTCTCGTCCGTCATCCCGTACAGCTTGGAAATGTGGGCGCTGCGCTCTCTAGCCAAGAAAGTCTTTGCCGTCCTCATCGCCCTCGAACCCGCAGCGGCCGCACTGGCCGGAGTCCTCGTGATCGGGCAAACGCTCGACGCGTTCACACTCGTGGCCATCGCACTGGTGGTGGCCGCGGGCGTCGGCACAGTCGTCATGAATCGAAAACCCACAGCGAAGTAGTCCAGGTACCGTCAGAGCACGTCATTCCAACGCACAGGAGAACCATGACCAACCCGATCATCGCCACCGTTCTCGGTAACACCCCGCAGATCGACGAAAGTGCGTTCATCGCACCCAACGCCACCGTTATCGGCGCGGTGACCATCGCTGCGGGAGCCAGCATCTGGTACGGCGCGGTTATCCGCGGCGACGCAGAATCGATCTCCATCGGCGCTGACACCAACATTCAGGACAACTGCACCGTGCACGCCGACCCGACGTTCCCCGCAGTGCTGGGCGAACGAATCTCGGTCGGCCACAACGCAGTGCTGCACGGGTGCACCGTCGAAGACGACGTTCTCGTCGGCATGGGTGCCGTGGTGCTCAACGGCGCACACATCGGCTCGGGGTCACTGATTGCAGCCGGTGCCGTCGTGTCTCAGGGGATGCAAATCCCGCCTGGATCACTGGTCGCCGGCGTGCCCGCCAAAGTCAAACGTGAACTCTCCGAAGGCGAAAAGGCCGGTATCACCGCCAACGGCGCCGGCTACATCATGCTCGCGAAGGCTCACCAGGACATCGAACAAGCCTGATCGAAACGACGCTCGCGGCCGGTAGCAGCAAGAGCAACGACTAGCCTCGGGGCCGCAACGTGCTGTTCGGCAACTCGGGTGCCGGGAGCGCCGGACCGTCGTATCCCGGCACGACGCCGAAACGCCGGTCCGGGACGCTGCCGTCGAATCCGGAGGCAAGCTCGGCCTGCCACTTGCGTCGATACTCGACGATCTCTTCGTGTGTACGGCCCATGAAGTTCCACCACATGATGACCTGCTCGCCCAACGGTTTCCCGCCGAGAAGTAGCAGTCGAGCCGGTTCGGATCCCGGATTGCGCAAAGTCAGTTTTCCGAAACCCGGTGCTTGATAACCCAACTCGGCCCAGCCGACAGTGGTACCACGCAGAACAACCGATCCTTGATCGACGATCACGCCGTGCTCATGTGAACGATCGACATCGAGGGCGATCTCGGCCCCAGGATCGAGAATCACCTCGGCACCGAGTAATTCGGTGAAGGTAGACACCGGAGACGTTTCACCGGCGAGCGAACCGAGGAACACACTGAGCGTGACACCATCGGTGGTCACCGGCTCCGGTCGATAGTGAACGAACGCGGGTGCGGTATCGCGCGCCGCATCCGGCAGGGCCACCCACAACTGCATCCCGTGCAGAACCTTCGTATTCGGCGTCGACACCTCGGAGTGCGCGATCCCACTCCCGGCCGTCATCAGATTCAGTTCACCCGGCCGCACCATCGCATGGGAACCGATGCTGTCACGGTGCTCGATCTCTCCGGTGAACAGCCAACTCACCGTCTGCAAACCGGTATGCGGATGCGGCGGCACATGCATGCCCGGTCCTGAGCCGACGTCATCCGGACCGTAATGATCTGCAAAACACCATCCCCCGATCAGCGAACGCTCGCGTTGCGGGAGGGTGCGTCGCACTCGCATGGCCCGCGGGCCACCGAGCGGTACGTCGCGCGGGGTGAGGATCTGAATCTCGCTCTCCGCCGGATGGCCTTCGCATTCCTGCTCGACGGGCTGCGCTTCGAGGTTACTCATATCGTCCATCCTGCCTCCAGTCATGACTGCGCGAGACGCAGACGCGTGCACAATTCGGCCAACAGTCGAAGTTCATCCGCGTCCAGGGCCGGTCCGACGTGGCGGCGGATGCTCGCGGCATGACGGCGACCCACTGATTTCTGCAGCGCTGCACCCGTTTCGGTGAGTTGCACGATCGTCCCGCGGCGATCCTGTGGATCAACACTTCTCGTCACCAGACCTTCGCCCTCCAACCGTTCCACCAGGCGACTGAGCGAAGGCTGGCTCAGCAATATCTCCCGATTCAGGTCATGCAGGCGAAGGGAACTACTCGACGCAAGACTCAGCGTGAACAGCACGTCGTACTCGCGCATCGACACCTGATCCCAGACGTCGTCGGCAGAGAGCCGCCGCAGCACCGACACCTGGGCGCGAAACAAGGCTTCCCAGGCGTCGGTGGCGAGTTCGGTGGTGCTGACCGGAACCTCAGGCGGTTGCTCGTCAGGCAGTGACACTGCTTGCCTCACGAGCCGCCTTCATCGACGCGTGAGTGGGCGGGTTGTCCGGCACATGTGCTGGCCGCCTGGCCGCGAACTCACGGCGCAGAACCGGAACAACTTCCTCACCGAGCAGATCGAGCTGCTCGAGCACCGTCTTCAGCGGCAGTCCGGCGTGATCCATCAGGAACAGCTGGCGCTGGTAGTCACCGAAGAAATCGGCAAAAGCCAAGGTCTTCTCGATGACCTGTTCAGGGGAACCGACGGTCAGCGGCGTCTGCTCGGTGAACTCTTCGAGTGAGGGCCCGTGGCCGTACACCGGAGCATTGTCGAAATACGGACGGAATTCCTTGACCGCGTCCTGACTGTTCTTGCGCATGAAGACCTGACCACCGAGACCGACGATCGCCTGATCCGCGGACCCGTGGCCGTAATGCTCGTAACGCCGGCGGTAAAGATTGATCAGCTCGATGTAGTGCTCTTTCGGCCAGAAGATGTTGTTCGCGAAGAATCCGTCGCCGTGATACGCCGCGATCTCCGCGATCTCGGGGCTGCGGATCGAGCCGTGCCACACGAACGGCGCGACGCCGTCCAGCGGGCGCGGTGTGGACGTGAATCCCTGGAGTGGAGTGCGGTACTCCCCTTGCCAGTTCACGACCTCCTCGTCCCAGAGCCGGCGAAGAAGTTGATAGTTCTCGAGCGCCAACGGGATACCGGCGCGAATGTCCTTGCCGAACCACGGGTACACAGGCGCGGTGTTTCCGCGACCCATCATCAGATCGACGCGCCCCTCGGCGAGGTGTTGAAGCATCGCGTAATCCTCGGCGATCTTCACCGGGTCATTGGTGGTGATCAGCGTCGTGGACGTGGAGAGCGTGATCTTCTCGGTCTGGGCCGCGATGTATCCGAGCATCGTGGTCGGAGATGACGGCACGAACGGCTTGTTGTGATGCTCGCCGGTCGCGAAGACGTCGAGACCGACTTCCTCGGCGTGCTTGGCGATGGTCGTCATGGCCTTGATGCGCTCGTGCTCTGTCGGGGTCGCCCCCGTCGTGGGATCAGTGGTGACGTCACCGACCGTGAAGATTCCGAACTGCATGGTTGCTCCTCCGCGAACTAGATCCATGCGTTTGCATGTAACTGATCAAACATTCAACCATCCAGCTGTATTCCACGGCAAAAAGGTGAGGGCGGCACACAAGATGTGTGCCGCCCTCACCTGGACGAACGATCTACCGAAAAGCGGTCAGTGCATAACGATCGGCGTTGCCGTCTCGCCCTCGGCCACCGGCCTGGTGGTCTTGCTCCGCGGCAGGAAGAACGCCGGGATGAGGGTCAGGACGATCAGCACAGTGGCAACGAGGAAGGTGTTACCGAAGGCATCCGACGCCGCACTGAGAATCGAATTCGCAGCAGACTCCTCCGGACTTCCCGGTTCGGTCGGAATGTGCGAGGCCGCACCGACCATCGTCGTGTCGAGGCCACGATCGAGAAGCTGGTTGGTCAAGACCACCGACATCACGGCGGTACCGATCGAACCTGCGGTCTGCTGAACGATGTTCATCAGAGTGGAGCCGCGAGCGATCTGCTCGTTGGAGAGCGTCACGATAGCTGCGGTCATCAGCGGCATCATGGTGCAACCCATACCGAGGCCCATGACGAACAAGGCGCCCATCAGCAGCCACGTCGGGGAATCCGAGGCAACCTGTGTGAACACACCCAAACCGATGAGAATCAGCGGCAAACCGGTCAGGACGATCTTGCCCGGGCCGATCTTGTCGACCAGTCGACCAGCGATCGGCATGGTGACCATAGCGCCGAGACCCTGCGGAGCCATCAACAATCCGGCAGCGAGCGTGGTGTGACCGCCGACCTGGATGAAGTAGCTCGGGAACAGCAACCCGGCGCCCATGAAGGCGACGATGAACAGCGACGTCGTGATGACGGCGGTGGTCAACTGACGGTTCTTGAACAGGTGCAGGTCGATCAGCGGGTGATCCTTGTTGAGCGCGTGGAACACGAAGGCGATGATCAGTGCCAGACCGATACCGGCCGACACCAGAACCCGAGCGGACGCGACGGTTCCCACCTCAGGGATGGACGACACACCGAACAGGAACAGCGCCAGGCCGGGCGACAGCAGGATCATGCCGAGGAAGTCGAACGACTCCGAAGGCTTCGCCTTGTCGGACGGCAGAATGATGAATGCTGCTGCCAACGCGATGATGCCGATCGGCAGGTTGATCAGGAAGATCCAGTGCCAGCTCGCGGCCTCGATCAGCCAACCACCAAGAATCGGGCCACCGATGGGGCCGAGCAGCATCGGGATACCGAGAACTGCCATGACGCGACCGACGCGGTCCGGACCGGCGGCCCGGGTCATGATGGTCATACCGAGCGGCATCAACATGCCGCCGCCGAGGCCCTGGAGCACACGGAAGCCGATGAGCGAGGTGATGTCCCACGCCATCGCACAGGCGACCGAACCGAGCACGAACAGCACCAGGGCCGTCATGTAGAGGCGCTTGGTGCCGAAACGGTCGGCAGCCCAACCGGTAACCGGAATGACCGTCGCCAAAGCGAGGGTGTAGGCCGTCATCGTCCACGCGACGGTGGCGTACGAAGTTTCGAAGTCCTCGGCAAAGGTGGTGAGCGCGACGCTCACCACGGTTACGTCGAGAATCGACATGATGGCGCCGAGCACCACCACGGAAGCGATCTTGAGGACCGCCCCGTCAAGTTTGTCGGACGCCGGTGCCGGCGCGTTCGGCGATGTCATCGCGAAGTCTCCTGGTTAAGTGCTCGCAGATAGTCACCCGCGAGAATGGGCTTGAGAGCCTCGAACAAACGAATCCGCTCTGGCTCAGGAACACGCGACGCGAATTCGCGAAGCTGGCCGCGCTTGCACTCGATGTGGTTGGTCGTCACCTTACGACCGGCCTCCGACAAGGAAACCCGCTTGACGCGTCGGTCCCGCTCGTCTTCACGGCGATCGACCAGACCCATGTTCACGAGCTGATCGATGTTCCGCCCCGTAGCTGCCACCGAGAGCCGAAGCTCGTCGGCAACCTCGTTGATCGGGATCGCCGCATCACGTTGTGCAAGTACGAACAGCACACGCACCTGAGAGAACGAGAGATCCAGTTCGATCAACGCATCGATCGACTCCGAATCACCGGCGCTCATCAGGCGAGTGAACAACTCGTCGAGTGCTCCATACAGGTCATCAGAATCGGAAGCGATCACCTGGCAAATGGTAGTGCGGTTGCAACTATTGCCCAAATGAAAACATGTTGCAACTTATTATTTGGTGACCACCATCACGTTGCGAAGAATCATTCCTGCAGCAAGATGGCCTTTCCGAGAACTTTGCCGCTTTCGAGATCAGCCAGGGCAACTGCTGCGTCGGCAAGCGGATACCGTGCCTTGACCAGCGGACGCAAGCCGTTTCGGACGTGTTCTACCAGCGATGCGTGTACCTCGGCTACCGCCTCGGGATTGGTACGCGTGAACTCACCCCATGCCGCGCCGACAATGCTGATATTGCGAAACAGCACCCGGTTCACCTTTACCTCGGGAATACCGCCGCCGGCGAATCCGATCACCACGAGTCGTCCTTCGGGTGCCAGAACCCGGACCGCGTCGTCGAACGCATCGCCGCCCACCGGATCCACCACGATCTGAGCGCCGACGCCGTCGGTCAGTTCCCGAATCCGCTCTCCCCATCCCGGAGCCAGCGCGACCACCTCGTCGGCACCGAGCTCACGCAAGAAGTCATCGACGCCCTCGCGTCGTACCACGGCGATCACCCGGGCACCGTGCGCCTTGGCCAGCTGGATGGTTGCCGTTCCGACTCCGCCTGCAGCGCCGAGCACGACGACAGTCTCCCCCGCGACGATCTTCGCGCGACGAGCGAGCGCGAACTCCATCGTCTGATAGTTGATGATCAGCGAGGCCGCCTCGTCGAAGGCGAGTCCGTCCGGAATTCGGAGTACCTGCGCCGGGTTGACGGCAATCCGCTCTGCATACCCACCCAGATACGCGGCCGCGAGAACACGATCGCCCGGAGCGAAACTCGACCCTTCCGGCGCGGAGACCACGACGCCCGAGATCTCCGCGCCGGGAATGAACGGCGGTTCCGGGCGGATCTGATACTTGCCGTAGGTGATGAGCAGGTCCGGAAAGCAGACGCCACTTGCCTTCACATCGATGAGAACAAGACCTTCGGCTGCGGGCTCGGGAACCTCCTGCGCGACAATTCCTTCGGGACCGGACAGTTCCGTAACCACCATGGCGCGCACAGAAAGCTCCTCTTCGGGACATCTGAAGTCTGGACCGGTAACCCGGTTTTCTCGACTTTAACCCGGTACTCACGTCAGATCATCGTTCGCTCCCGATGTGCAGACGTTCGAGTCCGTCGAGAATCAGATCGAGACCGAAAGCGAATTCGGCGGCGTAGCTGTATCCCGGAGCAAGGACGTGCTCGGTGGTCAACTCGGCTAGGTGCGGATACTGACCGCTCTCGAACGAGCCCATGATCGCCTTCGCCAGTTCCGTCGTTTCCTGCGCTGTTTCGAACGGCAAGCTCACTTCTTGCAGCACGAAGCCGTAGATGTACGCATCCATGATCGAAAAGGCATGCGCAGCAAGGGCGACGGGAAAGTCGGCGGCGCGTAGCGTTCCGATGACGGCATCGTGGTGGCGCAGGGTCGCGGGACCAGGCGTCGTTCGGGACTCCATCAACGGAGTTGCCCACGGGTGCCTCCCCAACACTTCCCTTGTCGATACCGCTCGCACATGAAGTTCCGTGCGCCACGGGCGTCCCGGCGTCGGCAGATCGATCTCCGCGAAGACCGCATCGACCATTCCGTCGAGCAGATCCCCCTTGTCCGAAACATGGTTGTACAGAGACATCGCTTCGACGCCCAGTTCGGTGCCCAGCTTCCGCATGGTCATCGAATCGATTCCGACGGAATCGGCAAGCGCGACAGCAGCGTGTACGACGTCGTCTCGGGTCAATCTTGCGCGCTTCTCCACATTGACAGAACTTACACCGTAAGTGCCATACTTACGTTGTAAGTATTCGACGAACGGAGACTCGCATGCCGAAGGAACTGATGACCGCCGTCGTACAGGATCGCTACGGCGAGGCCGACGTTCTCTACGTCGACCACATTCCGCGCCCCACTGTCGCCGACAACGAAGTGCTGATACGCGTCGAGGCCGCGTCCGTCGACCGCGGGGCATGGCATCTCATGGCTGGACTGCCATATCCGTTGCGCCTCGCGGGTTTCGGGCTGCGCAGACCTAGGAACCGGGTACGCGGACTGGACGTATCCGGCCGAGTCGAGGCCGTCGGCAGTTCGGTGACCCGCGTGGCAGTCGGCCAGGAGGTATACGGGATCGCGGTCGGTTCGTTCGCGGAGTACGCACGCGCACTCGAGACGAAGATTGCCGCAAAACCTGCCCGGTTGTCGTTCGCACAAGCAGCAGCGGTGCCGGTCTCCGCCCTCACAGCGTTGCAAGCCGTGCGCGACCACGGCCGCGTGCAGGCGGGCCAATCCGTCCTCGTACTCGGCGCATCCGGTGGCGTCGGGATCTACGCGGTGCAGGTGGCAAAAGCCATGGGCGCTCACGTCACCGGCGTGTGCAGCACCTCGAAAACCGATACCGTCCGCTCCATCGGTGCCGACGAGGTTCTCGACTACCGCGTCGACGACGCCACCGACGGATCGCATCGGTACGACGTCATCATCGACACCGGCGGCAACCGCCGACTGCGAGATCTTCGACGGGCGCTCACACGCACCGGAACGCTGGTGATCGTCGGCGGCGAGAACGGCGGACGGTGGCTCGGCGGAACCGATCGCCAAATACGCGCACAGTGCTTGTCTCCGTTCATATCTCAGAAAATGGGCACCTTCATCGCTTCGGAGAACGCCGACGATCTGGAGGTCCTGACGCAGATGATCGACGCAGGTGACATCACCCCGGTGATCGACTCCGTTCATCCCCTTGCCGACACCGCCGTCGCCGTGGCACGAATGGTCGACGGCTCCGGCTGCGGAAAGCAGATAATCGCCACTCGCTGAAAAGCCTGACAGAATCGGCTCACTCCAGCGAACAGGAATCTCACGTGAACCCAGATCTCACGCTCGCGCAACAGCCGGACCGAGGACCGATCTTCGTCAAGTCCCGCCCGGTCCGCACCGGCGACATCGACGTCGCCAAGCAGGTCAGGCTCGACGCCGTCGCCCGCTACCTGCAGGACATCGGCAACGACAACATCGAGGCCGCGGGAGCCATCGACACCCATCCGCTCTGGATAGTGCGTCGTACGGTCGTCGACGTCGTACGCCCGGCGATCTGGCCGGAAGAGTTGACGATGACTCGCTGGTGCTCCGGCTTCTCCACGAGATGGGCGAACATGCGTGTGCGCTTCGACGGCAGCAACGGCGCGCTGATGGAAACCGAAGGCTTCTGGATCAACATCAGCGCCGAATCGGGCATGCCCACGCGGATGAGTGACGACTTCATGCGGCCACTGGAGGAATCCACCGACGAGCATCGCCTGAAGTGGAAGCGTGTCCTCGCCGAGAACGCACCGGAGGCGGACGACGCCGGTGTTCTGGACACGCCGTTCGCTCTGCGCGCCACGGATATCGACCCGTTCGACCACGTCAACAACGCCGTCTACTGGCAGGCAGTCGAAGAGGTCCTCAGCGCTCGCACCGAACTACGGACAGTTCCGCATCGAGCACTGATCGAGTACCTCTCCCCCATCGTCTCCAGCGACGACGTCGTCCTGCGCAGCCGCGTCGACGACAAGACCGTCACGGTCTGGTTCCTGGTCGGCGAAGCGCTCCGCGCAGTTGCGCAGGTGAGCGCCCTCTAACGCAGTTTCTGGGTCGCGACAGCCGCGACACCGAACACCAACGCAAGAAGAATCGCGGCCCAGAAACCGAAGAGCCACCACACCACGCCGAACACGACCACTGCCGGGGCAACGGTGATGAAAGCGATGGTGGGGCTTTCGCGTACCACCTCGAGTGCAGTTCGGGCATTAGTTCGATCGAGCTTCTTACCGGCCATCGAAAACCTCCTTCAAGGTCCTGACCATCCAGAGTAACCGGACTGACGGGCACAAAGCGGATACCGTGAACGCATGGCCGACCACCGCACCCTCGTCCTCATGCGACACGGCAAGTCCAGCTACCCCGAGGGCATCCGTGATCACGAGCGTCCGCTCGCCGAACGGGGCCTGCGCGAAGCCCGCATCGGCGGCGAATGGATCCGCGAAAACGTCCCGCCCGTCGACGCCGTTCTGTGCTCCACCTCCCGGCGGACCGTCGAAACCCTTGCCTCGACGGGAATCGAAGCTCCCGCCGGGTTCGAGAAGTCCATCTACGGCGGCTCACCCGCAGACGTCATTGCAGCTGCGCGAACCACGTCCGACCACGTCAAGACGCTCCTGATCGTCGGACACGAACCCGGAATTCCCTGGACTGCAATCGATCTCGCATCGAACGAAAACTCCGAAGCGGCCCAACGTATCCGCGACAAGTTCCCCACTTCGGCGATCGCCGTCCTCTCCGTACCGGTGCCGTGGACCGAACTCGACGACTCCGTCGCCACTCTGCTCGAGTTTCACGTGCCTCGTTAGATCAACCACACTGCTAAACCACCTCACGCAGTAGGCGGTCCGAAAGTGCAAGCGCGTCACGGTCGTACGTCGACGTGGACGCCAGCAATTCGTCGGCACCGGTTCGCTCGGCCAGATCGTGAAGCTGCTGCTTCACCTCGACGGGCGTCCCGTGCAGCGCCGAAGCCGTGAACGACTCGATGCGCCTGGCGTTTCGATCACTGCGCGGGGCGCGCCTGATCTCGTCCGGCGACACGAGCGGCGGAAACTCCCCTGTCCGTGACGATTCTGCGAGCGCGTACGCCTCCGGGATCAGCAACTCACGGGCCGCCTCGGTGGTATCGGCAACCGCCACCTCGAGGGAAACCACCACATAGGGTTCGGGGTGTGTGTCGGTGGGCTGGAAAGCTCGGCGGTACTCGTCCAACGCATCCACCCGATCGGTGCTACCGATTCCCAGTATCGGCCCACCCACGACCACCGGAAGCCCCAGCTGCGCTGCCACTTTCAGACCTGTGCGCGTCGCCAGCACGAAGATCGGGACTCCAGTCTGCGACGCCGGCCGTGCCGTCACTGCCGCGGAACCGTCCAGATAACGCCTCACCTCGTCCAGGTCCGACACAAACGTGTCCGGAGCGTCCTTGCCACGTCGTAGTGCCTGACGAACAGGCTCCGTGAATCCCAGCGATCGGCCGAGGCCGAGATCGATTCGCCCCGGGTACAGAGCCTCCAGCATCAGGAACTGCTCGGCGACGATCAGCGGTTGGTGATTCGGCAGCATGACCCCACCGCTGCCGAGTCTGATATCGCGCGTATGCGCGCCGATCGCGGCAAGCAGTACTGCCGGCGACCCGCTCCCGATCCCGGGCACCGCGTGATGCTCGGCCACCCAGAACCGGTGGTAGCCGAGAGCGTCGGCGTGCGCGGCACGTTCGACGGAATGCGTCAGAGCTGCGGAGTCGGGGTATCCGCTCCTGGTTCGGGATCGGTCGAGCAGTGAGAGAAGCACCCTCGGAGCAACAAGGAATTCGGAAAGTTTCATCCGGACGCCAAACGAGGACCGTTTCTGACCGCAATACCCGCAACACTGGACCTGTCGCCGGAATTCACCATCACATGAAGGGCACGTCATGGACATCAAGCTCGAACTGGTCGCCATTCCCGTCACCGACATCGACCGCGCCAAGGACTTCTACGTCCGCCTCGGATTCAATGCCGACCACGATCACACGGTCAGCGAAGACCTGCGATTCGTCCAGCTGACCCCTCCCGGTTCGGCCTGCTCGATCTGCATCGGCAAGGGAATCACCGACGCCGAGCCCGGCTCGGTCGTCGGCATGCAGGTAGTGGTCAAGGACATCGAAGAGGCCGAGCGCGAGTTCAAGAGCCGCGGCATCGACATCAGCCCGATCGACGACCAGGCCTGGGGGCGGTTCATCTACTTCGCCGACCCCGACGGGAACAAGTGGGCCGTCCAGGAGATCGTCATCCCGGACCTCAGCGGCAGCAACTCCTGAAAACGTCCCACTCCTGACATGAAAAATCCCCCCACCTCTTTCGAAGTGGGGGGATTTTCTACGAACTAACGCTTAGCGGTAGTCGTTGCTGAAGCCGTAGTCGTCCAGCGGAACTGCAGCACCGGTGTTCTGGCCGAAGCCGTCCGGGCTGTAGTACTGGTCGTCGTACGACGGCACTGCGTAAGCAGCGGCGCGTGCCTCTTCGGTGGGCTGAACCTGGATGTTGCGGTAACGGTTGATACCGGTACCGGCAGGGATCAGCTTGCCGATGATGACATTTTCCTTCAGACCGATCAGCTTGTCCGAGCGGCAGTTGATAGCCGCGTCGGTCAAGACACGAGTGGTCTCCTGGAACGATGCCGCGGACAGCCACGAATCCGTCGCGAGCGACGCCTTCGTGATACCCATGAGCACCGGACGGCCGGCTGCGGGCTCGCCACCCTCGGCGACAACGCGGCGGTTTGCCGACTCGAACTCGGCGCGCTCGGTGAGCGAACCGGGCAGGAACTCGGTGGCACCGGAATCGATGATCGTCACGCGACGAAGCATCTGGCGCACGATGACCTCGATGTGCTTGTCGTGGATCGACACACCCTGGCTCCGGTACACCTCCTGGACCTCGTTGACCAAGTGGATCTGAACCTGACGCGGACCCATGACTCGCAGGACCTCGTGGGGATCGGCAGCACCTTCCATGAGCTGCTGTCCGACCTCGACGTGGTCACCGTCAGCCAAGAGGCTTTCGCGACCGTCGGCATGCTTGAAGACACGCAGACGCTGACGCTTGCTGAGCTTGTCGTAGACAACCTCTTCGCCGCCGTCGTCCGGAACGATGGTGATCTTGTAGAAACGATCGCCGTCTTCGAGCTGTACCCGACCGGTGACGTCCGCGATAGGAGCCTTGCCCTTGGGCACACGTGCCTCGAACAGCTCCTGGACACGCGGCAGACCGCCGGTGATGTCATCTCCTGCGACACCACCCTGGTGGAAGGTACGCATGGTCAGCTGGGTACCGGGCTCACCGATCGACTGTGCGGCGACGATACCGACAGCCTCACCGATGTCGACCAGCTTGCCGGTGGCCATCGAGCGGCCGTAGCAAGTGGCGCAAACGCCGGTGCCGGTGGTGCAGGTCAGGACCGAGCGGACCTTGACCGTCGTGATGCCGGCTTCGAGCAGAGCATCGATCGCGGGGTCACCGAGATCGTGGCCACGCTCGACGATGACGGTGCCGTTCGCGTCGACTGCATCGGCCGCCAAGGTACGGGCGTACGTGCTGGTCTCCACGTGAGCATCGCGGATCATCGTGCCGTCGGCCTGCTTCTCGGCGATCGTGGTGACGATGCCGCGCTCTGTTCCACAGTCGACCTCGCGGACGATGACGTCCTGCGAAACGTCCACCAGACGACGGGTCAGGTAACCCGAGTCGGCGGTGCGGAGTGCGGTATCGGCCAGACCCTTACGAGCACCGTGCGTGTTGATGAAGTACTCGAGAACGGTCAGGCCTTCCTTGAAGGAAGACTTGATCGGACGCGGGATGAACTCACCCTTCGGGTTTGTCACCAGGCCCTTCATACCGGCGAGCGAGCGAACCTGAGTCATGTTGCCGGCTGCGCCGGACTTCACGATCATCGGGATCGGGTTGCTGTCGGGGAAGTGAGCCTCCATGGCCTTGCCGACCTTGTCGGTCGCTTCCTGCCAAATGGTGACCAGAGCGCTGTTGCGCTCCTTCTTGTCCAGAGCACCACGCTGGTACTGCTTCTCGATCTTGTCGGCCTGAGCCTCGAAGTCCTCGATGATGGCAGGCTTCTCCGGCGGCACGAGCACGTCGGAGATCGAGACCGTGACACCCGAACGGGTGGCCCAGTAGAACCCGACGTCCTTGAGCTTGTCGACGGTCTGAGCAACCACGATCATCGGGTACCGCTCGGCGAGATCGTTGATGATCGTCGCCTGGCGCTTCTTCGGCATCTGCTCGTTGACGAACGGGTAGTCCGCCGGAAGCAGCTCGTTGAAGAGCACACGGCCGAGTGTCGTGGTGGCGGTCCAGCCGTCACCGTAGTTCCAGCCCTCGGGGAACAGTTCGTTCTCGAGGTCGCGCGGCGGACGCTGCTGCGTCAGACGCACCTTGATCTGAGCCTGAACCGAGAGCGCGCCGCGGTCGACTGCCATCTGAGCCTCGGCGGGCGAGGAGTACACGCCCTGCTCTGCCTCGTCGTTGGTCGGAGCAACGAGCTCACCGGTGACACCCTCGTCGAGACGGGTCAGGTGGAACAGACCCGTGACCATGTCCAGACGCGGCATGGCGAGCGGGCGACCCGAAGCAGGCGAGAGGATGTTGTTCGAGGACAGCATCAGGATGCGTGCCTCGGCCTGAGCCTCTGCCGACAGCGGGAGGTGAACAGCCATCTGGTCACCGTCGAAGTCGGCGTTGAAGGCCTCACACACCAGCGGGTGGAGCTGAATGGCCTTGCCCTCGACGAGCTGCGGCTCGAATGCCTGGATACCCAGACGGTGCAGCGTAGGTGCACGGTTGAGCAGCACGGGGTGCTCGGCGATGACCTCTTCGAGGACGTCCCACACCTGGACGCGCTTGCGCTCGACCATGCGCTTTGCCGACTTGATGTTCTGCGCGTGGTTCAGATCGACCAGACGCTTCATCACGAACGGCTTGAACAGCTCGAGAGCCATCAGCTTGGGCAGACCACACTGGTGCAGCTTGAGCTGAGGACCGACGACGATGACGGAACGACCCGAGTAGTCGACGCGCTTACCGAGCAGGTTCTGACGGAAGCGACCCTGCTTGCCCTTGAGCAGATCGCTCAGGGACTTCAGCGGGCGGTTACCCGGTCCGGTGACCGGGCGTCCACGACGACCGTTGTCGAACAGGGCGTCGACCGACTCCTGCAGCATCCGCTTCTCGTTGTTGACGATGATCTCGGGAGCACCGAGGTCGATCAGTCGCTTGAGGCGGTTGTTGCGGTTGATGACGCGGCGGTACAGGTCGTTGAGGTCGGACGTCGCGAAACGTCCACCGTCGAGCTGAACCATCGGGCGAAGCTCCGGCGGGATCACCGGAACAGCGTTGAGGACCATGCCCATCGGCGAGTTGCCGTTGGTCTGGAATGCCGCAACCACCTTGAGGCGCTTGAGTGCACGCAGCTTCTTCTGGCCCTTGCCGCTGCGGATGGTCTCGCGGAGAGACTCTGCCTCGGCGTCGAGGTCGAAGTTCTGCATCAGGATCTGGATGGACTCTGCGCCCATCGCACCCGTGAAGTACTCGCCGTAACGGTCGACCAGCTCGCGGTACAGGAGCTCGTCGATGATGAGCTGCTTGACGCTCAGCTTGGTGAAGGTGGTCCAGATCTCGTCGAGACGATCCAGCTCACGCTGCGCGCGGTCACGGAGCTGACGCATTTCGCGCTCGCCGCCGTCCTTGACCTTGCGGCGGACATCGGACTTCGCGCCCTCTGCCTCGAGCTCGGCGATGTCGGCTTCGAGCTTCTGCGCACGTGCCTCGAGATCGGCGTCGCGCTGATCTGCGACGGTCTTCTTCTCGACCTGCATCTCGGCTTCGAGGGTGGACAGCTCGTTGTGACGGAGCTCCTCGTCGACACCGACGATGACGTAGGCAGCGAAGTAGATGATCTTTTCGAGATCCTTCGGAGCCAGGTCGAGCAGGTAACCGAGACGGCTCGGAACACCCTTGAAGTACCAGATGTGCGTGACCGGTGCGGCCAGTTCGATGTGACCCATGCGCTCACGACGAACCTTGGCGCGAGTGACCTCGACGCCACAGCGCTCACAGATGATGCCCTTGAAGCGGACACGCTTGTACTTACCGCAGTAGCACTCCCAGTCCCGAGTGGGGCCGAAGATCTTCTCGCAGAAGAGGCCGTCCTTCTCGGGCTTGAGCGTGCGGTAGTTGATGGTCTCCGGCTTCTTGACCTCGCCGTAGGACCAATTGCGGATGTCCTCTGCACTGGCCAAGCCAATGCGGAGTTCATCGAAGAAGTTGACGTCGAGCACGTAACTTCCTTTCCCCGTTGGGGTTACGGTTGCCGGTCACCCGGCAACCTGACTGCCAATTCAAATGTGAACTACGCCCCCGGGCCGCTCTTTCAAGAGCAACCCGGGGACCGAAACCTAGTTCGCGAGGTCGTCGACCGTCGCAGCTTCGTTCCTGGACAGGTTGATGCCCAGGTTCGCTGCGGCCCGCTCCAAGTCCTCGTCGTCGCCGTCCGCCATCGTGATGGCCGCGCCGTCCGAGGACAGCACCTCCACGTTGAGGCAGAGCGACTGGAGCTCCTTGAGGAGCACCTTGAACGACTCGGGGATGCCGGGTTCGGGGATGTTCTCGCCCTTGACGATGGCTTCGTACACCTTGACTCGACCGACCACGTCGTCCGACTTGATGGTCAGCAGTTCCTGCAGCGTGTAAGCCGCGCCGTAGGCCTGCATCGCCCAGCACTCCATCTCACCGAAGCGCTGGCCACCGAACTGGGCCTTACCACCGAGAGGCTGCTGCGTGATCATCGAGTACGGACCGGTCGAACGAGCGTGGATCTTGTCGTCGACCAAGTGGTGCAGCTTGATGATGTACATGTAACCGACCGAGACCGGGTACGGGAACGGCTCGCCGGAGCGGCCGTCGAACAAGGTGGCCTTTCCGTCGGGTCCGACCATCTGCTCGCCGTCACGGTTCGGCAGCGTCGCGCCGAGGAGACCGGTGAGCTCGTCTTCCTTCGCACCGTCGAACACCGGGGTGGCGATGTTCGAGTCGGCCGGAGCGGACAGCATCTCTTCCGGCAGGGTCGCAGCCCAGTCGGGACGAGAGCCGTCGGACGCGATCTGAACGTTCCAGCCGGTCTTGCCGATCCACCCGAGGTGGGTCTCCAAGACCTGACCGATGTTCATACGACGCGGGACGCCGTGCGTGTTCAAGATGATGTCGACAGGCGTGCCGTCCGAGAGGAACGGCATGTCTTCCTGCGGCAGGATCTTGCCGATGACGCCCTTGTTACCGTGGCGGCCGGCGAGCTTGTCACCGTCCTGGATCTTGCGCTTCTGTGCCACGTAGACGCGGACCAGCTCGTTGACACCGGGAGGCAGATCGTCGTCTTCGTCACGCGAGAACACGCGGATTCCGATGACCTTGCCGGTCTCACCGTGAGGAACCTTGAGGGACGTGTCACGAACCTCGCGAGCCTTCTCACCGAAGATGGCGCGAAGGAGGCGCTCTTCGGGGGTCAGCTCGGTCTCGCCCTTCGGCGTGACCTTTCCGACCAGCACGTCGCCGTCACGAACCTCGGCACCGATACGGATGATGCCGCGCTCGTCGAGGTCGGCGAGGACCTCGTCGGAGACGTTCGGGATGTCGCGAGTGATTTCCTCGGCACCGAGCTTGGTGTCGCGGGCATCGATCTCGTGCTCCTCGATGTGAATCGAGGTCAGGACGTCCTCTTCCACGAGACGCTGCGACAGAATGATCGCGTCCTCGTAGTTGTGGCCTTCCCACGGCATGATCGCGACGAGCAAGTTCTTGCCCAGCGCCATCTCACCGTTCTCGGTGCAAGGACCGTCGGCCAGAACCTGGCCGGCCTCGACACGCTGTCCCTCGTCCACGATCGGACGCTGGTTGGCGCACGTGCCCTGGTTGGAACGCGCGAACTTGCGCATCCGGTACGTCTTGCGGCTTCCGTCGTCAGCCATCACCGTGACGTAGTCCGCGGAGATCTCCTCCACGACACCGGTCTTCTCGGTGATGATGACGTCGCCGGCATCCACAGCTGCACGCAGCTCCATGCCGGTACCGACGAGAGGTGCCTCGCTGCGAACCAGCGGGACAGCCTGACGCTGCATGTTCGCGCCCATCAGGGCACGGTTTGCATCGTCGTGCTCGAGGAACGGAATCATCGCGGTTGCGACGGACACCATCTGACGCGGCGAAACGTCCATGTAGTCGATGTCGGAGGACGCGACGAACTCGACCTCGCCACCCTTACGGCGGACGAGAATCTTCGAGTCGGTGAAGCGACCCTCGCGGTCGATGGCCGAGTTGGCCTGCGCGACTACGTGGCGGTCTTCTTCGTCAGCGGTCAGGTAGTCGACCTCGTCGGTCACCTGTCCGTCGACGACGCGACGGTACGGGGTCTCGATGAAACCGAACGGGTTGACGCGGGCGTAGACCGACAGCGAACCGATCAGGCCGATGTTCGGGCCTTCCGGGGTCTCGATCGGGCACATGCGGCCGTAGTGCGACGGGTGAACGTCGCGAACCTCGAGGCCGGCGCGCTCACGGGACAGACCACCCGGGCCGAGGGCGGACAGACGACGCTTGTCCGTCAGCCCCGACAGCGGGTTGTTCTGGTCCATGAACTGCGACAGCTGGGAGGTTCCGAAGAACTCCCTGATCGCAGCGACGACGGGACGGATGTTGATCAGCGTCTGAGGCGTGATTGCCTCGACGTCCTGTGTGGTCATGCGCTCACGAACCACACGCTCCATGCGGGACAGGCCCACGCGGATCTGGTTCTGGATGAGCTCGCCGACGGTACGCAGACGACGGTTGCCGAAGTGGTCGATGTCGTCGACCTCGACGGGAACCTCGACGCCGCCCGGAGCCGTCATCGAGGTGTCACCTGCGTGCAGACGCACGAGGTACTCGACGGTGGCGACGATGTCTTCTTCGGTGAGCGTGGATGCAACGATCGGCTGACCCGCGTTCAGGCCGAGCTTCTTGTTGATCTTGTAACGACCCACGCGAGCGAGGTCGTAGCGCTTGTCCTTGAAGAACAGGTTCTCCAGCAGGGTCTGCGCGCTCTCCTTGGTGGGGGGCTCGCCCGGACGCAGCTTGCGGTAGATGTCGAGCAACGCCTCATCGGTGCCGGCGGTGTTGTCCTTCTCCAGCGTGGCCATGAGGATCTCGGAGAAGCCGAAGCGCTCCGTGATCTGCTCGGTGGTCCAGCCGAGTGCCTTGAGCAGGACGGTGACAGGCTGACGACGCTTGCGGTCGATACGGACACCAACGGTGTCGCGCTTGTCGACGTCGAACTCGAGCCATGCGCCGCGACCCGGGATCACCTTGACGCTGTGCAGATCCTTCTCGGTGCTCTTGTCGACGCTCATGTCGAAGTACACACCGGGGGAACGCACGAGCTGCGAGACGACCACACGCTCGGTGCCGTTGATGATGAAGGTGCCCTTGTCGGTCATCATCGGGAAATCTCCCATGAAGACCGTCTGGCTCTTGATCTCACCAGTGTTGTTGTTGATGAACTCCGCGGTGACGAACAACGGCGCCGCGTAGGTCATGTCCTTGTCTTTGCACTCGTCCGTCGAGGCCTTGACCTCGTCGAATCGAGGGTCGGAGAAGGACAGCGACATAGTGCCGTTGAAATCCTCGATCGGAGAAAGCTCCGCGAGGATGTCCTCGAGACCACCGGACACTGCATTGTCGCCGAGTGCCGCTGCTCGTTCACGCCAACTCTGCGCGCCGATCAGCCACTCGAACGAATCTGTCTGTACGTCAAGAAGCCCGGGAACTTCGAGGGGTTCGCGAACTTTCGCGAACGAAACCCTCTTCGGGGCTCCGGGGATTCCGGAAACTGCCTTGGTCTGGCTAGAGACTGCCAAGATGCGTCCTTCCAGCACCTCACGCGGGCCGCTCCGTGCTGTTGCGACCGCCGCTGTATCTGCTTCGAATTTCGCTGGTTACAACCCGAACGAAACCCGTCGCAGAAAGCAAGAAGTACTTGACTTCGCAGCGGTTGAGACGAGGGGTGGACAGGAGGCAGCCAGCGCAACGTCCAAAAGTACACCCTTACTCTGGAAATGTCGAGTCGGGTGTAACTGAGGGTCGAATTCAGATACTGACGTGAGACTGCCGATCACTCGTCCGTGCATGTTCACCGATCAGAGTGGACCTTGCGGACCGCTCCGTCAAGGGCGAGAGCGCGTGTCGCAGCATTCGAACATTCGTGACGCGCATTCGAACACTGCCACCGGGAGTGTAGCCAGCAGCGGCGTCACATACGAAAAATCTGGACCGACATCGTGCGTCGATCCAGATCTTCGCGCTGGTGCGCAGGGTGCTACTGGTCGCGAATCTCCGAGCTACTGGTCGCGGATCTCCGAGATCAGCCAGTTTCCGTCCTGCTTCTCCAGACTCACGATGACCATTCCGGAGCGAGAGTCTGCCGCCACGCCGTTCTGCGTCGAGCTGACGTTCAGTTGGGCGAGCAACTGTGCTCGGTCCTTCTCGAGCCGTGTGATCCCGATCAGCGGGACATCAGCGGTCGTTGCCGTCTGGGTTTGTTCGACGCCGGCCTTCTGCGTGTCCTTGTACTGCGTCAGCTGATCGCGCATCGACTGGTTCAGGCCCTGGACACCCTTGTCGAAATCGGCGTCGAACGTGTCGGGAGAGAACGTGAAGACTGCAGCCAACGCCGACGGCGTCACACGAAGAACCTCAGCCGTGGCGCCTTCGTCCACCCAGGCGATGTCGTCCGTCTTCGCGCCGACTTTGAAGAAGGCGATGCCGGCGAGGATCGCGACGATGACCGCTGCGGCCCCCAGGATCGCGACCAGGCGCCAACCGGCCTTGGATTGTGTAGGTGTTGTCGCCGACTCCCCCGCGCCCGTCTCCGAGGTAGCAGGGGCCTTGGGCTCGTCTGCGACGGTTTTCGCCGGTTTGGTCAGATCGGGGCCTGGTGTGGATTCCGGAGCGTCGGTTTCCGTCTTCGGCGGCTCGATGTCGCCGGACTCTGCCTTCGTGAGCGTCGGCTTCGCAACCTCCGGCTTCACAGCCTCCTGTGTTTCTTCTTCCGGCTGTTCGATCGTGGGCTCGACCGGATCCGAATCGGACGTCCCCGCGGGGACGTTGAGCGAGCGAGCGCTTCCGGCGATCTTCGGCCGACGGTTCTGCGCGGAGGACGGTCCGCCGGTACGACGTTTGGGTGGCATTACGCGCTTCTCCTTCGAGGGATGTCGGTGTGCAGGTTCGACGAACTACTGGCCACCGGAATCACCACCCTCGGTTGTCGGTGCAGGAGTACCGGACGCAGGTGCCTCGGTCCCCGAACCAGGGGCAGGCGTTGCATCAGGTGCAGGCGTGGAGCCGTCGGTGGCCGGCAGGGTGCCGGAGCCGAGATCGAGTCGCGATCCGATCGGATCAGCCGACTGAGCCTTCCAGACCCCGTCGATCTCGACCATGCCCAGCCGCATGCCGAGCTGATTCTTGACGAACTGGTTGCCCTGGGTCGTGGTGACTCGAACGACGACCAGTGCCGTGGCGGTCCGGTCATCGGTATTGAGCTCGGTCAGCGCGGACTGAACGACTTCGGTGTCAGCCTTCGAGCCCGAGTTACGCAACTCGTCGGTGATGGAATCCTGAACGGTCTGCAGATACGTCGTCATCTCGTCACCGGTCACCGAAGAACGCATGTTCTCGATCGACTGGTCGAGATTGGCCGAATCCGCGTTGTTGAGGTTGATCGCGACTTGCTGCGCACCGATAAGCGCGTCGTCACGCATCTCGGCGGTGGTGCGGTCGGTGGTGAGCGCCCGAACGTACGGGACGCCGAACACACCGAGCACAACCACGGCCGCCAGAAGCAGGACACCGACCGCAATCAGAGACGCTGTCAGCCCCTTCGGTCTACCGGTTGTCGGCGCTCCCGATTCGACTTGCTCGGGCCCGCCGGACTGCGGGGAACTGTTTCTCTGAATCACACTCACTACCCTACTTACCTGTTTTGCCCAGCCTCTGGCCGCGAATCGTCAACTGCCACAACTCAGTAGCCTGAACTGCACAAACTCGACCACATTCGGATCGGTCTACTTCGGTGTCACTCCGAGCAACGGCGCCAACTGCGTCGCGATCGGGTTGAGGTTCAACTTGTCCGGATCGACCTTCGGCTTGAAGTCCCAAGGCTGGATCGTGTCGGGATCGGCGTACACCACGCGGTTGGCACTGCGGACGCCCGTCTCGCTGCCCAGCGGCGTCTCACACGAGGCCGCGGTGTTGAGCGGGAAATCCTGCTGGGTGTCGTCGAAGTTGGGATTCTGACGCTTCATCTCGTCCAGGATCGCCATGGTGCCTTCGTAACCCACCGTGCACGAGAGCGGATTGTTGGTCTCGAGCACCAAGCCCTGATGGACCGTTCCGTCGCCGGGAGCAACCGTCGGTGCGGCAGCGGCCAGGCCGGGAAGGAAGATCAGGAACGGCTGCAGCGCGATCGTTCGGGGTGCAAGCGTCTTGGTGGTCGCGGCAAGATTGGTCAGGTCAGTCGTCAGGCTCGGGCCCGCCTCGTTGATGAGGGCACCGATCTGATCGCTGGCCGGGATGCCGTTGTCGATCAAGCGACGGATGTCCGGATCGCTGGTCCTCAACTGCGCCGTGACAGCATCGAGATCGGTACTGAACTGCTTGATCGCGGAGGACTGATCCGACTGCGTCGTCAGTACCGTCTCACTGTTCCGAATCAGCGCGAGCGTCTGAGGCAGAGTGTCGAGCCCGGACTGCGAGAGACCGGACAGCGAATCGGCCAGGACCTGAATGTCCTCGCCCTTGCCGTTGAACGCTGCACCGAGTTCGACGGCGACGGTGTGGAGCGCGTCGACGGGCACGGACTTGACCAAGCCGTTGGCACTGGTCAGCACATCCTCGATCGGGATCGGAGTTGTGGTGTCCCCCACCGCGATCACCGAGCCGTCCTCGAGAAACGGTCCCTGGTCGGTATCGGGCTGAAGGTCGACGTACTGCTCACCGATGGCGGAGCGGTTGGCCACGACGGCACGGGCCGACGCGGGAATCTCCGGAGCACTGTTGTCGATCTTCAGGTCGACCTGAATTCCGTCCTCGGTCAACGACATGTCGCCCACTCGCCCGACCGGCACGCCGCGATACGTCACCTCGGCGTTGGTGAAAATTCCACCGGACGTGGCCAATTCGGTCTTGACCGTGTACTGACCGAACCCCATGAGGTTGTCCAGGCGCACGTACTTGGCGCCGACGTAGATGAGACCCAGGAGCGCAACCACGACAAAGCCGACGAGCTGCCATCTGACCAGAGCTGATCTCACTGTCCATCACCGCCGATTCCGAACTGTTCCAGCATTCCCTGGATGGGGTTGAGTGGGTTCGCCGCGGGCGCCGGCGTTGCCGGGTCACCCGCTGTTGTGGCGGGAAGGCCGGCGACAACGGGAACCTGCGGCAGGATCGGAGCGATCGGCAGCAGTGACACTGTCGGCCAGCCCGGTCGCGGTCCGTTGCCGTTGTAGTACGGGTTGGAGGGGTCGACCACCGGCTTGGGATTGCCGAACTTGGGCTGGCGGTATTCCGGTTCTCCCTGCCCGACACCGAGACCCGAGAGTGTATTGCCGATCTGCAGGTCGACACTCAGGAAGAGGTTGACGGAACCACCCTGTGCAATCTTCTCGACACCGTCCGGGAACGGGAACGTCGGAAGGAACGGAAGTGCCCCCACGAAGTCGTCACCGGAGTCTGCGAGCGCCTGCAGCGTCGGACGCAGAGCCTGAAGATCAGCGATCAGATCGTCCTTGGACTGTGTGAGGACGTCGGTTCCCACTGTTCCGAGTCGATCCACCTGAGCGAGCATCTGCGTCAGCTGCGGACGCTGCTCGTTGAGAACCTGTGTCGCAACGGGGAGTTCCTCGAGAATCTTCCCGATCTTCTCGTTCTGATCGTTGACGCGAGTCGAGAGCACATCCAGGCCGTCGAGCGCGCGTGTGATGTCGTCACGCTGCTCGTTGAGTCCACCGATGAGTGTGTTCGCCTGCTCCAGAAGACTTCTCGTCTTGCCTTCGCGACCGTCGAACGCGGCACCGAGTTCTTCGACGATGGGCTGCAACTGGCCCACACCGCCGCCGTTGAGCAGCAGCGACAATGCGCCGAGAACCTGCTCGATCTCCGTGGCGTGGCGAGTGCGATCGAGCGGAATGAGGTCACCGTCGGCCAGCTTCGCAGAGTCCGGTCCGGACGGCGGGGCCGACAACTGGATGAATTTCTCGCCGAGCAGGTTGGTCTGCTCGACCGCGGCAATTGCGTTGGCGGGCAGATCAACCGACGAGTCGAGGATGATGCCGACGTCCGCGGTCCATCCGTCCGGTCCGACCGACACGTCGTCGACTCGACCGACCGGAACACCGTCGACCTTCACAGCGGACTGCGGAACAAGGTCCAAGACATCGTCGAACTGAATGGTCAAGTGCATCGGATCGGAACCCACGTCAGGACCGCCGGGAAGCGGAACCGCGTAGATCCCCTCGGACGAGCAGGCTGTTGCCGAGATCAGGACGGCGCACAATCCGGCGCCGACTATCAACGAACGCTTCACTCGCCCTCCCCGTTTCCACTGGTCAGTCGCGGTGACACGACGCCGGGCACAGTGCCCGGAACTACCTGCATCTGTCGTTCGGAACCGGCAAGGATGCCGAAGGGAAGGTTCAGGCCTGCAGCCTGATTGGCTGCGTCGGTCATCGCCGCGACGTTTGCGCACTGGTCGATGGCCGGTTGCATCTGCCTTCCCAACGCCTCGAACCGAGGATCACCGGGCAACAGCTTGCCGAGGTCCATCAACTTGCAGAGCACGCCGGCCGGGTTCTGAAGATCAGGGAACGCCAGACGTGAAGCCAGCACACCTGATTCGGCGTCGTACGAGTTGACCAAGTTGGAGATCGCCAACGGAAGCATGGTGAGCGTGTTGGCCAGGGCTTCCTTGTTGTTCGCCAATGTCTGTGTCGGTTCGACGAGACCTTCGGTTGTCTGGACCAACTGATCGCGGTTGTCTGCCACGAACTTCGCGACGTCGCCGAGAGCAATCGAGAGCTGGTTCAGAGCGGCACCGAGATCGTCGCGCTCACCTGCCAAGAATCCGGTCAGGTCCGACAACTGCGTGTTGAACTGGCGCACCTGCTGATCGTTGGCCGCGAGAGCGCCCACAAAAGTATCCAGGTTCTTGATGGTGAGCGAGATGTTGTCACGCGAATCGTTGAGCGTCCGTGCGGCATCCGAGAGGTTGGTGATGCTGTCTCCCAACGCTTCACCGTTGCCCTCGAGGTTGGCCGCACCTGTCTCGACGAAATCGGACAGTGCTCCGTTCTTGTTGGCACCTTCAGGACCGAGAGCCGACGCGAGTTCGTCGATGCTGGAGTACAACTGGTCGACCTCGACAGGCGTCGCCGTCTTCTCGATCGGAATTACTGCACCGCTGGCCATCTTGTCGCCGCCGGTGAAGACCGGTGTCAGCTGGATGTAGCGGTCGGCAACCACCGACGGCGTGATCTGAGCGGCACTGGCACCCGCGGGAATGTCGATCCCACGATCGACACGCAGCTCGACCTTGACCTGATCTCCCTGGGGTTCGACGGATTCGACGGTGCCGACCTTGACACCGAGGACACGAACGTCGGAACCGTCGTAGATACCCACCGACTTGTCGAAGTAGGCGGTGATCTTGGTGGTACCGGCGCGAGTGAACACCCACCACAGCGCGCCACCGATTACGAGTAACCCGATCAGAACAGCGGCGATGATCGCGACCGAGCGCTTCTTGGAGCCGCTTCCGGCTTCGGCAGTATCAGCCATCAGTTGCCTCCCAACGTACGAACGGGGTCACGGTAGCCCGGAATGTCCGGCAGACCCGGCGGAAGGAGGTTCACGACGACCTGGTCGAACCAACGGCCGTTGCCGACCACGTTGGCATACAAGCGAATGAAGGGTTCGTAGAGCTTCAGTGCCTTGTCCAGGTTCTCGTTGTTTGCCTTCAGGATGTCGATGACGCCGTTGAGCTGCGTCAGCGCCGGCCCGATTGCCGCCTCGTTGTCACGAACGAGACCGGTGAGCTGCTGAGAGACGCGCTGAGTTCCGGTGAGCAGCTGCGAAATCGCTTGCTGGCGATTGTTGAGCTCCTGCACCAGTAGTCCACCGTCTCGGATCAGCTGGGTGAATTCCTTGTTGCGGTCAGCAAGAATCTGCGACGTCTTCCCGGTGGCGGCGAAGAGCTTCTGCAAGTCCTGATCGCGGCTCGCGATCGTCTGCGACAGCCGACTGACACCGTCGAGCGAAGCGCGGACATCGCCAGGCGTCTCGGAGAATGCCTGGGACAACGTCTCCATGCTCTTCGCCAACTGGTCGGTGTCGATGTCGCCGACGGTGTCCGCCGCGGCCGAGAAGGCCTGAACGACGTCGTACGGAGAGGTGGTGCGCTCGAGCGGAATCCGATCCTTGGGATCGAGGTTGTCGGTTCCGCGCGGATCTAGTGCGAGGTACTTCTGTCCCAGAATGGTCTTGATCTGAATGGACGCAGAGGTTTGATCTCCCACCCACGCGTCACTGACCTTGAAGTCGACGAGAACACGGTCACCGTCGAGATCGACGGAAGTGACCTTGCCGACCTTCACGCCGGCGATACGAACCTCGTTACCAGGCTTGAGACCCGCGGCTTCGGAGAACTCGGCGGAGTAGGACGAGCCTGCTCCCACGAACGGAAGCGAATCGAGGAAGAACGCGGACAAAGTGGCCAGCAGCACCACGAAGATACCGATGGCTCCGGCCATTGCCGGACTGCGACGTTTACTCATCGACCTTGCAACTCCCTCATACCGTCTTGAGTGCATCGCGTGGCCGCGTTGGTGTAAATCGGCTGATTGACCGTCGGCAGGCCGGTGGGCAGATTCAGCGACGCAGACTGTCCTGGACCGGCAACGATGTCGATTCCGCACAGATAGAACTGGAACCAGGAACCGTAGCTCGCTACGCGTGCGAGCTTCTCGAGCTTGACCGGCAAGGTCTCGAGCACCGCGTTGACGTCGTCACTCCGACGATTGAGTGTGGTCGCCAGTGTGTTGAGCGCCGTGATCGAGCCCTGAATCGACGGCCGCGTCGGCTCGAGCAAGTCTGCCGTCGCGTCGGTCAGACCTGCGAGTGAGGTGACGGCCGAACCGACCACCCCACGCTCGTTGGCCAACCCGGTGACGAGTTGCTGGGTGTTGACGATCAGTGAATCAAGGTTCTTGTCGTTCGCGTTGACGGTGTCGAGAACGTCGTTGAGGTTCTTGATCACCGCGCCGATGACCGCGTCCTTGTCCGCGACGGTGTTGGTCAGGCTCGCGGTGTTGCGCACGAGCTCACTGATGGTGCCCGATTCGCCTTGGAAGACCTGGATGATCTGGTACGACAGCTTGTTGACGTCGTCCGCGCTCAGGGTGGTGAACAGCGGCTTGAAGCCGTTGAAGAGTGTCGTGAGGTTGACTGCCGGGCGCGTCTGAGACAGCGGCAGGGTATCGCCGCCGGTGATCTTCTTGCCTTGGCTGCCTTCACCTTGCGAGAGCGAGATGTACCGCTGCCCCACCAGGTTGCGGAACCGGATGGTGGCGATGGAACTGGCCGGCAACCAATCACGGTCGGACACCGAGAACTGGACCTCGGCCTGGTTGTCGTTGACGATGGCAATCTTCTCGACCTGGCCGACACGAACACCGGCAATGCGGACCTCGTCGCCCTCGTTCAACGAAGTGACGTCGGAGAAGACGGCGTTGAACTTGGTGCCGCCACCGCCGCCGAGGTTGGCGATACTGGCTGCCAGCAGTCCTGTCGCCAGGACCGTCACCACAACGAAGATGATGAGCTTTGTCAGCGGAGCTGCGAGTCCTCTCATTGGACGCTCACCTCCGCACCTGCGAATGCCGGAGCGCTGACCATCGTGGTCCACGCCGGAACATCGTCCGGCGCAACACCGTTGGCCTGTCCGTAGATCACCTTCAACGTATCCTCTTCGAGTTTCGAGCCCGCGTAGCCGGCCTGCTGAGCCGGACCGCTGTTGTTGGTCGAGAACAACTGAGGTCCGGAGCCCTCGGGTGCAGGCAGGAATTCCATGGTGGCGGGACCTGGATTGCGGGAAGGAACCTGGTAGGAACCGTCACCGTACGAACCGCCGGGGTACTGCGGGAACGGACGACCGGGCTCGGTGACGTTGTCGTAGCAAACCGGGCCGCGGTTGTCGACGAGCCGTGGCTCGTCTTGGTTGGGCAGGTAGCGACCCTTGGGGTTCACGATCTGAATACTCGCACGCACACCAGGATTGGGCGCGTCGGTGGACAGGATCTTGGCAGCTTCCGGAGCGGTGTCCGAGAAGCCCTTGAACGTGCACCCGAAGGTCGGGGAGTACTGGGCCAGAAGCTGGAGAGCTTCCTTCGAATCCGCAGCGAGCGTGATGATCGAGGACGAGTTCGCTTCGAGGAAGGCTGCGGTGTCAGACGATGTCACGGTGAGCGACGCCAGCAGTGTCCGCAACTGGTCCTGCTTCTGCACCACCGTGTTACCCGTGGTCCGCAGATTGTCGAGAGCGTTGATCAGATCGGGCGCAGCGTCCGAGTACGTCTGGGAGAAGTCCGCGAACTTGCGCAGATCCTCTTGCACCGCGGGCAGTTCGGTATTGACGCCGCGGAAGATCTCCTCGAGACGATCGACCGTCAGACCGAGCTCGGCGCCGCGTCCCGTCAGACCCTGCGCGAGAGAACCGAGAGTGTTCGCCAGATCCTGCGGCGGAATCGCCTGCAGAAGTGGGAGCAGTCCGTCCAGAACGTCGCCGACCTCGACAGCATTGCCGCTCTTGTCCTGGTGGATCACCGTTCCCGCGGAAATCGGGGTCGCGGTGGTTCCCTCCGGAATGATCAGGGAGACGTAGCGCTCACCGAAAAGCGTCTTCGGAAGCAGACGCGCCGTGACGTTGGACGGAATGAGATCAGCCTTGTCCGGCTCGATCGCGAGGACCGAGGTGACCTGGCCGTCTTTCGTCGACGCGGATCGCACCTCGCCGACCAGCAGCCCACGGACCTTGACGTCCGCGTTGGGTGGCAACGCATTTCCGACTGTGTCGGTCACGAGGTCGATCTTCACGACGTCCTTGAACGTCTTGTTGAAGGTTCCGATGGTGAAGGCCAGGAACAATGCCAACACCACGAAGAACACGAGTCCGAGCACACGGCGGCGCAGGACTGACGGAGCCTCGATCATCCGGCCACCCTCACTGTCGTCGTGGTGCCCCAGATTGCGAGGCTGAGGAAGAAGTCGAGAACGGCGATCGTCACGATTGCGGCGCGAACAGCGCGGCCGACGGCCACGCCGACACCTGCGGGACCACCTGAGGCATGGAACCCGTAGTAGCAGTGGATCAGGATCAGCACGAAGGCGAATACCAGGACTTTCGCAAACGAATACAGCACGTCCTGCGGTGGCAGGAACAGGTTGAAGTAGTGGTCGTAGGAACCCGTCGACTGCCCGTTGAAGACCGTGCTGATCACTCTCGAGGCGAGGTACGCCGCAAGCAGACCCACGATGTACAGCGGGATGACGGCGACGAAGCCGGCGATCATGCGCGTCGTGACCAGGAACGGCACCGACGGAACTGCCATGACCTCGAGCGCGTCGATCTCTTCGGAGATTCGCATGGCACCGAGTTGGGCGGTGAAGCCACAACCAACCGTGGCCGAGAGCGCAAGAGCCGCAACGATCGGAGCGATCTCACGGGTGTTGACGTATGCGGAGAGGAAGCCGGTCAGGACCGAGCTACCCAACTGCTCCAGAGCGGCGAAGCCCTGGAGGCCGACGACGACACCCGTGAATCCGGACATCATCGCGATGACGCCGATGGTTCCGCCGATCACTGCGAGCGCACCGCTACCGAAGGTCACTTCGGCGAGTAGTCGAAGCGTCTCCTTCCGGTACCGATGCAGGGTGCGCGGGGTCCACGCGATGGCGCGCGCGTAGAACGACATCTGCTCGCCCGCGCGGTCCAACGCGTTCACTGGAATTCTGGCTACTTTGCGACTCTTCAGCAGGAACTGATCGCCGCGGCCTCGTGCGATGGTCATTTAGGTCAAGATCCCTTCGCCGGCACGATCTGGAGGTACACCATCGTCAGAATCAGATTGGCGAAGAACAACAGCAGGAACGTGATGACGACGGCCTGGTTCACCGCCTCACCGACGCCCTTCGGGCCACCGGACGGGTGGAGTCCCTTGTACGCGGAGATCACACCAGCGATGACACCGAACACCGCGGCTTTGATCTCACCGCTCCAAATGTCCGGTAGCTGCGCAAAAGCTGAGAACGACGAGATGTAGGCACCGGGGTTACCGCCCTGCAGGATCACGTTGAAGAAGTAACCACCCGCGATACCGACGACGGACACCAGTCCGTTGAGCAGAACAGCGATCAGCACCATCGCGAGTACACGCGGAACCACCAGGCGCTGAATCGGATTGATTCCGAGGACTTCCATCGCGTCGATCTCTTCACGGATGGTTCGAGAACCGAGATCGGCCGTCACGGCCGATCCGGCCGCACCGGCGACCAGCAACGCTGTCACCAGGGGGCTACCCTGCTGGATCACCGCCAGGACGCTGGCAGCGCCGGTGAACGATTCTGCACCCAACTGCTTGATCAGCGAACCGGTCTGCAGTGAGACGACGGCGCCGAAAGGGATGGCTACCAATGCCGTCGGCAAAATTGTCACGCTGGCGATGAACCAGGCCTGCTCGATGAACTCACGGAACTGAAATGGACGCCGGAACGTATTCCTGACGACGTCGACAAACAGTTCGACGATGTTTCCGGCCTGAGTTAATGCTCCGTTGACCGGACTCAGAACCGAGTTGCGGGTAACCCCCATCCGATATGCCTACCCTTGCCCGTGTGTCGTGTTTCCGTAGGGATCGCCCTCGTATGCAGGAATGACCTGCGTGTCTTGCGAGTTGTCGTTCCACTCCCCCTGATAGCCGCTCGCGTCGGCGTACTGGGGATCGTACTGCCCAGTTCCGTCAACCTCGTCGAGGCTGTCCTGAATCGCCGCCTGTGCGTTAGCTGGGAGGGTGTGCATGATCTGACGGACGCGCTCCTGGCGACGACGAACAGCCTGACGCTCCGGGTTTCCGGGGGTGGCCTTCATCTGCGGCACGATGCCCTCGACGTCGTCGACACCACCGGCGTGGTGACCGGCGTCGACGAGCGCCTGCTCGTGCGCCATCTGAGCCTCGTCCTTCTCCTCCGACATACCGATCGGACCGATCATCGTTCCGTTGAGGAACTGCTTGACGACGGGCTCGTCCGAGGTGAGCAGCACCTCGCGAGGACCGAACATCACCAACTGACGACGGAAGAGCATGCCGATGTTGTCCGGCACCGTGCGTGCGAGGTTGATGTTGTGCGAGACGATCAGAATCGTCGCGTCCGACTGGGCGTTGATGTCGATCAGCGTTTGGCTGATGTACGTCGTACGCACCGGATCCAGACCGGAGTCGGGCTCGTCGACGAGGATGATCTCGGGATCGAGAACGAGTGCACGCGCCAGACCGGCACGCTTGCGCATACCGCCGGAGATCTCACCGGGAAGCTTGTCCTCGGCGCCGACCAGACCCGTGAGGTCCAACTTCTCCATCACGATCTTGCGGATATCGGATTCCGACTTCTTGGTGTGCTCACGAAGCGGGAAGGCGATGTTGTCGTACAAGTTCATCGAGCCGAACAGTGCGCCGTCCTGGAAGAGAACGCCGAACAGCTTGCGGATCTCGTAGAGCTCCTTGGAGGAGCACTGCAGGATGTCCGTGCCGTCGATGACGATGGAGCCTTGTTCAGGGCGGAGCAGTCCGATCAGGGACTTCAGGAACACCGACTTACCGGTACCCGAAGGCCCGAGCAGTGCGCTGACCTCACCCGCGGGAAGTGTCAACGACACGTCCTGCCAAATCCTCTGCGACCCGAAAGACTTTGTCAGTCCTTGTACCGCTACCTCGACTCCCACCATTACCTCCGCGACGTCCGTTGCATGCATGCACCCGTGTGGGTTGGGTCACTCTATCGCATGGGAGTGGTACCCGTGACTGCGAATACTACTAACGAGTAGGGAAGAAGCATAATTCAGATCACAGCCTAGTTCGGACACCCCTCCCACCTGCATGAATTCCGGCATATCACCCGCGAAAAAAGTTCAAAAAAAGAGGGCCACTCCCCGTGGGGAGTGGCCCTCTTCGTTACTACTCGCGAAGAGCAGCGGGAAGACCGTCTTACTTGATGACGATCTTTGCGCCGGCAGCTTCGAGCTTTTCCTTGGCAGCCTCTGCGGCGTCCTTGGCAACCTTCTCGAGGATGGCCTTCGGAGCGCTCTCGACGAGGTCCTTGGCTTCCTTCAGGCCGAGGCCGGAAACGACCTCACGGACGACCTTGATGACCTGGATCTTCTTGTCGCCAGCCGACTCGAGGACGACGTCGAACTCGTCCTGCTCTTCAGCAGCTTCTGCGCCGGCAGCCGGTGCGCCTGCAGCGGCGACGGCGACGGGAGCAGCAGCGGTGACCTCGAAGGTCTCCTCGAATGCCTTAACGAACTCCGAGAGCTCGAGGAGGGTGAGCTCCTTGAACTGGTCCAACAACTCTTCGGTGCTGAGCTTCGCCATTGTGGCGGTCCTTCCTGTAAGTCCCATGTCGCTGATCCGCGACCGGGCGGGGTTATAGCAGTGATGCGCGGGTGCGGATCAGCTTTCGGCTTCGGCCTCGGCCGGAGCCTCGGTGGCAGCCTCTGCGGGGGCCTCTGCGGCTCCGCCTTCTGCAGCCTTCTTCTCCTGCAGGGCAGCGGCCAGACGGGCCATCTGCGAAGCGGGAGCATTGAACAGGCCTGCGGCCTTTGCCAAGTTGCCCTTCATCGCGCCGGCAAGCTTTGCCAACAGGATTTCGCGGGATTCGAGATCCGCGATCTTGTTGACCTCTTCCACGGACAGCGCAGCGCCGTCCATGTAGCCGCCCTTGATGATGAGCGCCTTGTTGTCCTTAGCGAAGTTCTTCAGAGCCTTCGCAGCGTCGACCGGTTCGCCCTTGATGAATGCAATGGCGGTCGGACCAACGAACAGGTCATCAAGGCCCTCGATGCCAGCCTCTGCGGCGGCACGCTTGACCAGGGTGTTCTTGGCGACGGAGTAGGTGGCACCTTCTCCGAGAGCGCGTCGCAGTGTCGTGATGTTGCCAACCGAAAGGCCACGGTATTCCGTGACCACAGCGGCGGTCGAACCCTTGAACTGCTCGGTGATTTCCGCAACTGCGGAAACCTTCTCAGGCTTTGCCATACTTCGCCTCCTCTCGTGACAGTCGTTGTCCCACTCAGGAACCGCTGCACCTCATCGGGGTGAACCCGAGAAGACACAGTCCGCGACATGCAAAACGCCCCGGCGCAAGCGCACGGGGCGTACAGAGGAAACATGAAGAAGAGGCTTACGAATCAGCGTAACGATGCAAAGCGAGGCAGTGCATAACCAGGCAATCTGTAGAACCACTACATCAAGCTATCCCCCTACCTCGTTCACCTACGTGGGCCGCCGGGCACTCCCGGACTTTCAACCACACCCATCACTGAGTGCAATCACCAACGGTCTTGGGTAGAACATGATTTTGGGGTGAAGTTCATATCCAGCACTGAACTCCGCCTCGAAGACTACCTGACTGCTCGCTGCACAACCAAATCGGGTTCGTCACGCACCCGATTCCTTCAAGCACCGATAGCCCTGGCGATCTTGTGTTCGATTGCTGCCCGAGCTCGGTCCGGCAACACCAGCAATCCATCGAGTTCCTTGTGGGCCTTCCGGTACGCACTCTGACGTTCCTGTGGCGTCGCGCCCTCGTCCATGGCCAGTCGCAGCAGACGTTGCGCCCTTACCAGGCGTTCTTGTTCGTCGAGGGTGAATCCGCTCCGTCGGCGGCGCTTCGCCTCAGCTTCCGCGATTTCGAAGGCGATCGAGTAAGCGTGCACCGCCTCGCGGTACTCGGTTTGTGCCTGCTGGTTGCCGATCATCGTCTCCGGATTGCCTGGGCGAAGCAGATCGGCACGATATTTGGCTCGATGAAAATCGGCGGTCAAAGGCTCGCGCATGTCCGTCATCATCGGGGTGTCGAGCAGTGTGACCGGATCGAGCTCGTACGCGAACCATCGGGCGTCGACCGCATCGTGCTGCTCGATTGCCTTGGCCAGCTCTCGGCGCTGTGTTTCTTCGTCGGCGTGATGTTGTGCGTTGGCTTGCGCGATGGCGACCTTGGTCTGCTGCTTGAGCCGGAAGCGCTCTTGCCGGCGCTCGATCCGCCTTTCGTTGGCAACCGCGACACCCTTCAGCGCCCCACCGATGGTGCCGCCGAAAACGAAGATCAGCCACCAAAAGTTTCCGAGGAACTGGAACGCTTCGTGCATACCCCGATGATGCCACCGTTGGATCGATACCACCGTTGGACCGATACCACCGGCAGAGGCAGGCCCTCCCGACACAGACAAGAAGGCCGGCAGGGAGTGATCCCTGCCGGCCTTCTTGTTCGTATGCGGACTGCTTACGCGTCTGCAGCATCCTCGAGGAGGTTGCGAGTACGGTTCGGATCCACCGGGATGCCCGGACCGGTGGTGGTCGAGACCGTGATCTTCTTCACGTAGCGACCCTTGGCCGACGAGGGCTTCGCACGCAGGATCTCGTCCAGGGCTGCGCCGTAGTTCTCCACCAGCTTCTCATCGTCGAACGATGCCTTGCCGATGACGAAGTGCAGGTTGGCCTGCTTGTCGACGCGGAAGTTGATCTTTCCGCCCTTGATGTCGTTGACAGCCTTGGTGACATCCGCCGTGACGGTGCCCGTCTTCGGGTTCGGCATCAGGCCACGCGGTCCGAGGACACGGGCGATGCGGCCGACCTTGGCCATCTGATCAGGAGTCGCGATTGCGGCGTCGAAATCGACCCATCCACCCTGGATGCGCTCGATCAGGTCTTCTGCACCGACTACGTCAGCGCCTGCAGCCTCGGCTTCTGATGCCTTCTCGCCAACAGCGAACACGATGACGCGAGCGGTCTTACCGGTGCCGTGGGGCAGGTTGACCGTTCCGCGGACCATCTGGTCAGCCTTACGGGGGTCGACGCCCAGACGAACTGCAACCTCAACGGTTGCATCCATCTTGGTGGACGACGTCTCCTTGGCGAGCTTTGCAGCCTGAAGCGGGCTGTAGAGCTTGTCTGCGTCGATCTTCTCAGCGGCGGCGAGGTACGCCTTGCTGCGCTTTGCCATTTGTTCTGTCCTTACTTGTCACTGCAGCGAATTACCTGTGCAGTGGTGAATGGTTCAGTTGTGGTCGGGGCCTGGCCGGCCCTCCCACGTAATGCTGTGGAGCGGACTATCAGCCCTGGACCGTGATGCCCATGGAACGAGCGGTGCCGGCGATGATCTTCGCGGCCTGCTCGATGTCATTGGCATTGAGGTCTTCAGCCTTGGTCTTCGCGATTTCGCGCACCTGATCCATGGTCACCGAGGCAACCTTGGTCTTGTGCGGTTCGCCGGAGCCCTTGGCGACGCCAGCTGCCTTGAGGAGCAGCTTGGCGGCGGGAGGGGTCTTCAGCTTGAAATCGAAGGTCCGGTCTTCGTAGACCGAGATCTCGACCGGCACAACGTTGCCGCGCTGGGACTCAGTCGCCGCGTTGTAGGCCTTGCAGAACTCCATGATGTTCACGCCGTGCTGACCGAGCGCGGGACCCACGGGAGGTGCAGGGTTAGCCTGACCTGCCTGGATCTGCAGCTTGATGAGCCCGGCGAGCTTCTTCTTCTTTGGGGGCATCTCTAGTTCCTAGTTTCTAGCTTGGGTGTGTGTCTTGCGTCGAACAAATTGCAAGTTTTGGGGTGGTCAGATCTTCGCGACCTGGTTGAAGTTGAGCTCAACCGGGGTTTCACGACCGAAGATCGACACGAGAACCTTGAGCTTCTGCTGCTCGCCGTTGACCTCGCTGATGCTGGCCGGAAGGGTTGCGAACGGGCCGTCCATGACGGTGACCGACTCGCCGACCTCGAAGTCGACCTCGATGAGGGGCTTGCCGAAGGACTCGGACGGTGCCTCGCCTGCTGCGACGGCGGCCGCTGCAGCCTGCTGCTTCTTCTGCTCCTGCTGCGGGAGCAGGAACTTGACGACCTCGTTGAGGGTCAGCGGCGAGGGACGCGACGTGGCACCGACAAAACCGGTGACACCAGGCGTGTTGCGCACGGCGCCCCACGACTCGTCGTTGAGCTCCATGCGAACGAGGATGTATCCGGGCAGAACCTTGCGGTTGACCTGCTTGCGCTGGCCGTTCTTGATCTCGGTGACCTCTTCGGTGGGAACTTCCACCTGGAAGATGTAGTCGCCGACATCGAGGTTCTGAACGCGAGTCTCGAGGTTGGTCTTGACCTTGTTCTCGTAACCGGCGTACGAGTGGATGACGTACCAGTCACCCGGGGCGCGGCGCAGCGCAGCCTTGAGTTCGGCAACGGGATCCTCGACCTCGAGCTCGGCGGCGGGAGCGGCCTCGTCGGAGTTCTCGGCATCGTCGGAGATGACGTCCTCGGTCGCTGCAGCGTCTGCATCAGTGCCTTCGGCAACGTCTGCATCGGTGCCTTCGGCAACCACGACGTCTACTTCGGCTGCCGCCTCGGCAGAAACACGCTCTTCGGCCAAAGCCTCATTCGTGTCGTTCTCGGGGGTGCTCACTGGGGCACTCGCTTCCTCTCGTTACTCGGACCCGGGTCGGGTCTTGTCGCGCTCGCAGGCAAAGACGCCCGACTGCTACGGCGATCAGCCGAACAGCCAGGTGACACCCTTGATCACAGCGATATCGACGCCGCTGATGAAAGCGACCATGAAGACCACGAACGTCAGCACGACGCTGGTGTAGGTGATCATCTGCTTGCGGTTCGGCCAGATGACCTTACGGAGTTCTGCGATGACCTCGCGGAAGAATTTGCGCAGGCGCTTGAAGATGTTGTCCTTCTTCGCCTTGGGCTTCTTGCCGGGGTTCGTTGCAGTCGGCTTGGCCGAAGATGTCCGGGATGCCGTCCGGGCCGGAGTCTTCACGGTGGACGCGCTGACCGAGGCGCCGCGTGCAGCGCGCTTGCCGGTCGGCTTGTTGGAAACCCCACTGGATGCGGAGGGAGCCTTCTCGGCACCGTCCTTGTCCAACGAAAGATCGGAACGCGTAGTCGCGTCAGCTGCAGTGTCGTCGACACCGGTCGAATCGGCAGACGGTGAAGTCTCCGCATCCGAAGTGTCGGCGTCGCGCTTGGCGCGCTCCTCGCTCACGTCGTTCCTCTCAGTCGCTGGCATCCGGGGGCAGGGGCGACAGGACTTGAACCTGCAACCTGCGGTTTTGGAGACCGCTGCTCTGCCAGTTGAGCTACGCCCCTTTGGTTGACCTCGACAGGTAGACCCTGCCTGAATCAACCGTTCTGCGATCACACAACATACGCGCTACCCGAGGTGAATGTCTTGCAACATTCAGGGCAGCGCGCAGCGCTGAGGAATCCCAGAAATCTCAGTGTACTTCAAAGCCCCGGAACAAACACAATCCGCCCTGCGATCAGGCTAGACGGACCGTGGCAGTGGCACGACCGAAGATCTTCTTACCTTCGGACTTGGCCACAATTGCCAGTACTGCGGTCTTGCTTTCTTCGTCGATCGACTTCACCTTGGCGGTGAACTCGATCTCGGCAGCCTTGTCGGCTGCCACGATCACCGGGCTCGTGAACCGTACGTTGTACTCGGTCACTGCGCCCGGATCTCCCAGCCATTCGGTAACGTAGCCGGCACCGATGCCCATGGAGAGCATGCCGTGCGCGACGACGTCCGGCAAGCCGGCAAGTCGTGCGACCTCGTCACTGAAGTGAATCGGATTGGGATCTCCCGAAACACCCGCGTAGTTGGCGAGGTTTCCACGCGTCAGGGTGACGGACTTCTCGGGGAGAAGTTCGCCGACACTCACGTCGGAAAATTTACGAAGCGACATGCATCATCACGTCCTTGACTGCGTGGGCGATGTTCTCGTCCACTTCCCCACCCGTTCGAGCAACAAGCGTCGTCCACGTGGTGACAACTGCTTCGTCGTTCTGATCGGTGATGATGTTCTTGGTCACGATGATGTCGCTACCTGCGGCCTGCCTGAACGAATCCAGGAAGACGTCGCAGAAGAGTCGGTCACCGACCTGCATGGGCTTGTGCAGCACCAAGCGCTGATCGGTCTGAAGAATCTGACTCAGGTCGTAGCCTGTGACGATCTCTTCGAACAGACGCCGCTGAGCAATGGCACCCACGATGGCGACGAACGTGATGGGAGCGATCAGGCCGTCGTATCCGAGGCCCTTGGCTGCCGACTCGTCGTAGTGCGCGGGATGGGCGTCCTGGACGGCGCGAGCGAACTCGCGCACCTTCTCGCGTCCGACCTCGTAGAAGTCTTCGACACGATAGTGGTGACCGACCATCTGGACGGCATGAGCGGCCGGGTCCGTAGGGACCTCGGCCGCTGCCTGGTTCTCTTGCAAATCTGTCACGCGGTGAGACTCTCTTCTAGCTAGGACCCGAAGACGCAGGCCCAGAGAGGGTCTTCCGCGAAAATCGTCGTCCTGTTAAGGACTTACTACTTCGACTCGCGATGCGACTGGTGGGTTCCGCAGTTGGGGCAGAACTTCTTGAGCTCCAGGCGATCGGGGTCGTTGCGCCGATTCTTCTTGGTGATGTAGTTGCGGTGCTTGCATACCTCGCAGGCCAAGGTGATCTTGGGCCGAACGTCGGTCGAGGAGGCCACGGGATGCCTTCTTTCGGGTGTATCTGATTACGAGCAATCAGGGTGGATCATGCATATTGTGTAGCGGTGACCGGACTTGAACCGGCGACGCAACGATTATGAGTCGTTTGCTCTACCAACTGAGCTACACCGCCTCGGTGTCGAGTGTCGCGCGGAAAGCACGGCACCACAATCCAGCGAGCCCCCTAACGGAATCGAACCGTTGACCTTTTCCTTACCATGGAAACGCTCTACCGACTGAGCTAAGGGGGCGTGGCTCAGGAGTGCGTTGCCGCTCTCTTGAAGCCTCCGAAAGATTACACACGAACGAGCGCCAGCACCAAATCCGCTGGTCATCGGGGCAAAAATGGTGCCGGAGCCCATTGTTGCACCGATCGGGGCCGCTGGCGAGGGCTTTGCGGGAACCAGCTCGACCCTGCACTCCCCCTGAAACCATCCCCCGGTGCCCATCCCGAGGCCCCTGGGCCCCCGACACCCCTGAGCCGAAGCCGGCGGCTGCGTCGCCAACGCGCGCTCGACCTCGGTACACGCACAAAAAAGTCAGCCCCGACTCTCGCGAAGAGAATCGGGGCTGACTTGGTGTGGCAGATGTAGGATTCGAACCTACGTAGGCATAAGCCGACGGATTTACAGTCCGCTCCCATTGGCCGCTCGGGCAATCTGCCGTGCTTGCACCAGGCTTCGATCCGGCGCATTCGCAAGTATATCGCGACGTGCGGCGGCCGAAAACGGCTTCCTCGGTGCGGTGAGAAGAATACAACGAACACACCCCCATTTTGCAAACCGGGTGGTAACGGGCGGTGCCGACCCGATAACGTCGAGGTGTCCACCGGTATGGAAGGTGGGCGGAACTCGATGTTCGTGAACTACCGGAAAGCGGGAGTGTGAAGTGGCTGATTCGTCCTTCGACGTGGTGAGCAAGGTTGACCGTCAAGAGGTGGACAACGCCCTGCATCAGGCTGCCAAGGAGTTGACCACGCGTTTCGACTTCCGAAACACGGGAGCGTCGATCGAGTGGTCTGGTGAAGAGACGATCACGTTGAACGCCGACACCGAGGAGCGACTGCTGGCCGCCCTCGATGTGTTCAAGGAGAAGTTGATCCGTCGTGACATCTCACTGAAGGCATTCGATGCCGGCGAGCCGGCGCAGTCCGGAAAGATCTACAAGCTGTCCGGAACCTTGGTCCAGGGCATCAGCAGCGAGAACGCGAAGAAGATCACCAAGAAGATTCGCGACGAGGGCCCCAAGGGCGTCAAGGCGCAGATCCAGGGTGAGGAACTTCGTGTGAGCAGCAAGAAGCGCGACGACCTCCAGGGCGTCATCTCCCTGCTCAAGGGTGAGGACTTCGGGATCGCCCTGCAGTTCGTGAACTACCGGTAGTAGGGGCTGCGCCCCTGTGCGCCTTTTTGGTAGTTCCGACGACCAGAAAGGCTCACAGGGGCCGAAGGCCCCTACATCCCCGCCATCTTCTCCAAACGCTCGATCCGGTCCGCCATGGGCGGATGCGTCGAGAACAGCTTGCTGACCTTGTCCCCCGCTCTGAAGGGGTTGGCGATCATCAGGTGGGACTGCGCCGCGAGCTTGGGCTCAGGCGGCAACGGCGCGGCTGCGACGCCCGACTCGAGCTTGCGCAGCGCCGACGCCAACGCCAGCGGGTCACCGGTGAGCTCGGCTCCCGATTGATCCGCCTGGTACTCGCGAGAGCGCGAGACGGCCAGCTTGACCACGGTTGCCGCGATCGGTCCCAGCAGGGAGACGAGCAGCAGCGCGATCGGATTGCTTCCCTGCCCGTTCCCTCGGCCGCCGAAGATGCTCGCGTACATCGCGAAGTTGGCCAGGCCAGAGATGACGCTGGCCATCGCGCCGGCCACGGACGAGATCAAAATGTCCCGGTTGTAGACGTGGGAGAGTTCGTGCCCGAGCACGGCACGCAGTTCGCGTTCGTTCAGGATCTGCATGATGCCGCTGGTCACGCACACCGCGGCATGCCGAGGGCTACGACCGGTGGCAAACGCGTTCGGGGCGTTCGTGGGGCTGACGTACAGCCTGGGCATCGGTTGGTGCGCCGTCGTGGCGAGTTCGCGCACGATCCGGTAGATCGCCGGTGCCTCGACCTCGGTGATGGGCTGGGCGCGCATCGATCGAAGCGCCAGCTTGTCGCTGTTGAAGTACACGTAGGCATTCATGCCGACGGCAAACAGAACGGATCCCCACAGAAGGAACGGGCTGTTGAACAGCGAGCCGATGAAGACGATCAGCGCCGACATCCCCACCAACAAGCCGAATGTCTTCGCACCGTTCGCGTAGCCGTGCAAACCGCTCACCTCTTGCCTCGCTGGAGCCGAAGGCTCACCTGAACTCCCCGGTGTATGCACCGGTTCTGTTCAGTCAACGAAGGACAGGGTCATCAGGGTTCCCACCCAGTGCCTGTCGGGGTTTCCACCCGGTAGCCCGATTCGCCGAGGTGTCAGCCGACTCGTTCGATCGTGTAATCGACGAGACGCACGAGCGCTTCGTTGGCCGGTCCCTGCGGGAGCTCAGCCAACTGAGCTTTCGCCGCGACGGCATACTCGCCCAGCTTTGCCTTCGCCTTGACCATGCCCGGCGAACGCTCGAGCAGTTCGAGAGCTTCTTCTACCAGGGCATCTTCGGTAACCGGGCCCGCGAGCAGCTCCCGCAGGCGATCTGCGTCGGCCCCTTCTTCGCGGAACGCGTACAGGACGGGCAGGGTGTGGACACCCTCGCGCAGGTCGGTGCCCGGAGTCTTGCCGGACTGCGCCGATACGGACGAGATGTCGATGATGTCGTCGGAGATCTGGAACGCGGTGCCGACGGCGTCACCCAGGCGCTCGAGGCGCTCGATGTGAGCTGCGTCGGCGCCGGAGAAGGTGCCGCCGAAGCGTCCCGAAGCAGCGATCAGCGAACCGGTCTTCTCCCACACGACCTTGAGGTAGTGCTCGACCGGATCCTGCTCCTTCTTGACACCGATCGTCTCGCGCATCTGGCCGGTGACCAGTTCGGCGAATGTTTCGGCGATGATCCGAACGGCCTCGGGTCCGAGCGTCGACACCAGGCGTGATGCGTGCGCGAACAGATAGTCGCCGGCCAGGATCGCCACACTGTTTCCCCAGCGGGCGTTGGCGCTGGGTGCTCCGCGCCGCATGGACGCCTCGTCCATGACGTCGTCGTGATAGAGCGTCGCCAGGTGAACGAGTTCGGTGACAGTCGCTGCGGTGATGATCGACGGATCGTTCGGCACCGGTCCGAGTTGCGCGGTCAGGATCGTGAACAACGGACGGAAGCGCTTTCCACCAGCTCGCGCGAGATGCAGCGCAGCCTCGGTGAGGAAGTCTTCTCCGTCGGACAGCTCGCTGACCAACAACTCCTCGACATCGGAGAGTCCACCACGCACTACTGCGGCGAGCTGTTCGTCGCCCAGGTCGATGCCTGCAACGACGGTGCTCGATGCGGTTGCGTCGGCAGCAGTCTTTTCGGTGCTCACGATGTCAGTACCCATTCCTGTCGTCAGTGACGGCTCGGTTCCCACGGTAGTGAACCTAGCGGTTCGCACTCGGGACGGCCTCGCCACGGTGGCGATCGCGAGCCTGGGAAGATGTGAGTGTGTCCGTAGAAGAGCAGTCCCCCGTCGTCGATTCGCTTCCGAACGAAACCGACATTGTGGTCATCGGCGCAGGTCCCGCGGGTTCTTCGGCCGCGGCGTGGGCCGCCCGCAGCGGCCGAGACGTCGTGCTGGTGGACGCTGCCGTCTTCCCGCGAGACAAGACTTGTGGTGATGGACTCACTCCGCGCGCCGTGGCCGAACTGGATCTCCTCGGCCTCGGCGAGTGGGTTCGGTCACACACGACGAACAAGGGACTACGGTTGTCCGGCTTCGGACAAGAACTCGAACTCGAGTGGCCAGGGACGTCGTTCCCGCCGATCGGCAGTGCGATCCCCCGCACCGAACTCGACGACGCCATTCGCCGGTGCGCCGTCGAATCGGGCGCGGTCATGGTCGAGGGCACCAAGGCCGTCGACGTCGAACTCGACGGTGATCGAGTAGCCGCCGTCGTACTCGCCGGCCCCTCGGGACGAAGCACTCTTCGTTGCCGGACGCTGATCATCGCCGACGGCGTTCGCTCGACGCTCGGCAAGAAGCTGGGACGGCAGTGGCACCGGGACACCGCGTACGGCGTCGCGGCACGCGCGTATGTCGCGACGCCGCGCAGCGCCGACCCGTGGATCACCTCGCATCTGGAACTGCGGGACGCAGAGGGCACGTTGCAGGCGGGGTACGGCTGGATCTTCCCGCTCGGTACCGGCGAGGTGAACATCGGCGTCGGGACACTGGCGACGTCCAAGCGCCCGGCACCAGGTGCCCTGCGACCCTTGCTGGACCTCTACACCGATCAGCGCCGAAGCGAGTGGCAGTGGAGCAGCGAAATACATTCCGTCGCTTCGGCTTTGCTACCTATGGGTGGAGCAGTTTCCAACATCGCCGGACGCAACTGGGCCGTGATCGGCGACGCCGCAGCGTGCGTGAACCCGCTCAACGGTGAGGGCATCGACTACGGCCTCGAAGGCGGACGTCTGGTGGTCGAACAGCTCGGCGCCGACGACCTCACGGAGCTGTGGCCGACCGTGCTTCGGGAGCATTACGGCCAGGCGTTCTCGGTCGCGCGCCGGCTCGCAGGCCTGCTGACGGTTCCGCAGTTCCTGCCCGCGTCGGGCCCGATTGCGATGCGCTCACGTGCACTGATGACGGTCGCCGTTCGGGTGATGGGGAACCTCGTCACCGACGCCGACGTCGACCTGACGGCGAGGGCCTGGCGGGCGTCGGGGGCCGCGTCGAGAAAGATCGACTCCCGACCGTTGTTCGGTTGAGCAAGTGCTGTGCGCCTTTAATAACCGCCGGGGGTTGATAAAGGCGCACAGCAGTTCAGGCAGTGGCGTAATGCAGCGCCACGATGCCGCCGGTGAGGTTGCGCCACTTGACGTTCTTCCACCCGGCAGCCTCGATCTTGCGGGCCAACTCTTCCTGGGTCGGCCAGGCACGGATCGATTCGGCGAGGTACACGTAGGCGTCGGGGTTGCTGCTGACGGTGCGTGCGACCTGCGGGAGCGCCTTCATCAGGTACTCCATGTAGACCGTGCGGAAGGGCCCGAAGACGGGCGTCGAGAACTCGCTGACGACGAGACGTCCGCCCGGCTTGGTGACGCGGGCAATCTCACGCAGTCCGGCTTCGAAGTCGGAGACGTTGCGCAGGCCGAAGGAAATCGTCGCGGCGTCGAACACGTTGTCGGCATAGGGCAGGTACATCGCGTCACCTGCGACCATCGGAACTTTGCGCGAGATTCCGGCCTTGAGCATGCCCTTGGAGAAGTCGGTGGCGACGCACCAGGCACCGGAGCGCCCCAGTTCGACGGTCGAGACTCCGGTTCCGGCGGCGAGGTCGAGTACCTTCTCGCCCGGCTTGAGGTCGAGGGCTTCGCGGGTGGCCTTGCGCCAACCCTTGTCCTGGCCGAAGGACAGCACGGTGTTGGTGAGGTCGTATCGCTCCGCGACGTCGTCGAACATCGACGCGACTTCGTGCGGTTGCTTCTCGAGAGTTGCTCGGGTTCCGTGTGTAGTGGCCACACCCGAAACGCTACCAACCCTCGGGCAGCGAGGGCGTTCAGGCTGCTCTGGCACCCGTTCGCCGCCCGAGGCCCTGCACGTCCTCGTAGTGACGGAGCAACTCTTCGCAGATTGCCGGCCAGGTCCGGTGCAGCACCGAGCGCCTCGCCGCGGAGCCGAACTGCACCCGCAGATCACGCTGACGAAGTGCGTCCACGGCGCTTGGCAGGAGTTCGGTGAACCTGTCCGTCGGCAGGAGGTAGCCGTTGCGGCAATGCGAGATCAGGTCACGTGGTCCGCCGGCGTCCGGTCCGACGACAGGCACACCGCTCGCGAGGGCTTCCTGGACCGCCTGGCAAAAGGTCTCGTGCTCGCCGGGGTGAACGAATACGTCCAGGCTCGCATAGGCGTCGGCCAGCTCGATACCGCCCAGTTGTCCGGTGAAGATCGCGTCCGGCATCAGTCGTCGTAGGTTCTCGCGATCCGGGCCGTCTCCGACGATCACGATCTGCACGCTGGGATCGCCGGCCAGGGCCGCCAATCGTTCGACGTGCTTTTCGGGCGCGAGGCGACCGACGAAGCCGACCACCAACCGGTCGCTGTCGCCGATCCAGGACTGCCGCAACACCGAGGTACGACGCGAAGGCGCGAATCGTTGCGCGTCGACGCCGCGGGCCCATCGGTGCACGCGCGGAATGCCGTGCTCTTCGAGGGCGTCGACTGCCGACGTGGAGGGCGCGAGGGTCCTGTTGCAGCTCTTGTGGATTCGACGGGTCCACGCCCACGCGGCGCGGCTGGTGACGCCGAGACCGTAGCTTTCGGCAAATCCGGCGACATCGGTTTGGTAGACCGCGACGGTGGGGATTCCGAGGCGTTTGGCGACGGCCACTCCCCCGGCGCCGAGCAGGAACGGTGACGCCAGATGGACGACGTCGGGCGCGAAGGTCCGCACGGCCGTGGTCAATCGTGGTTGCGGCAGGCCGACGGGAAGTGAACTGACTTTGGGCACCATGACGGCTGGCACCCGAACCACCTGAACGCCTTCGTGTTCGGTGGCGGCAGAGGTGTCGGATCCGACGGTGTCCGGCGCAATGACCATGGCGTCGTGGCCAGTGCGATCGAGGTGTTCGAGCACGCGTAGTACCGAGTTGGTGACGCCGTTCATGTTGGGCAGGAATGACTCCGCAACGATGGCTACTCTCACACCGAGAACGGTGACAGGGCCAGGAAAAGTCCACGTCATGTTCGTGTGAAGTTCGGGCGAAGCGCGAACTAACTCGAGGCGACCGGCGCCGAACTTGCCGCCTGCGCTTCCCGCTTGCGCAGGTACCAGATCGACGGTCCAGCCAGGAGCCACGTCACGACGATCACCGATCCTGCCGGGATCAGCGCCACCGTCGCGTTGCGTCCCGCTACCCGGACCAAATCAGGGTCGGCTTTGGAGTACTCCACCTCGATGCGTTGTCCCACAGTCAGATTGGTGGGGTAGAGCACGCCGAGTTCAGGGTTGTGGTTGGCGCCGTCCGGTGTCACGAAGCTGATCGCCGAACGTAGCGAGCCTGCCGAGAGCACCTCGGCAGTTGCGGTCCCCATGTTCGATTCGATGGTCCGATCGTTGCGCCAGGCACCGAGAACCAGGATCACCGCGAGCACGGAAATGCCGACCGCAACCACCAGTACGCCGATGCGGAGACGACGCAGAACCGTTTGCGTCACAGCTGTGCCCGCACGGAAGCGTGGAGTTCGCGCAGCCCACTGCGATCCGTCGCGACCTCGAGCACACGAATGCCGTTGGCCGGTTGCGCCAGCGTCGTTGCCAGGGCGTCGACGGTGACCGCTGCGTGGGGCACGCGGTAGGCCGCGCACAGCGCAGCGAGGTCCATGCCGTGTGGTGTTCCGAACACTCGCTCGAAGACGCCGGCGTACTGCGGGTCGCCTTGTTCGAGGAGCTCGAAGATACCGCCGCCGTCGTCGTTGGCGACGACGATGGTGAGGTCGCTCGGCCTCGGCTCACCGGTCCCGATCAGCAGCCCGGAAGCGTCGTGCAGGAATGTCAGGTCGCCCATGAGAGCGACGGTCCGGCCGCCCTCGTACGCCAACGCGGCGCCCACCGCCGCCGAGACGGTGCCGTCGATACCTGCGACGCCGCGATTCGACAGCACCCGTACGGCGGGCTTGGGATAGCTCACGAGGGCCGCGTCGCGAACAGGGTTGGATGCGCCGAGCAGAAGCTGGTCGCCGTCCGCGAGAGCATCCATCACAGCAGCTGCCACGTGCAGGCCGGTGGCCTTGGGGTGGGCGTCGAGTTGCTTGCGGACGGCAGTTTCGGCGTGTTCGGTCAGCGCGGCACATCGAGCGATCCAGGCGGGATCGGGAGTCCCGGTGACCACTGCTCTGGTTCCGGTGGCGAGTACGTTGCCGGATACGTCCGGCCAGCGCGGCCCGGTAGTCAGCGCGTAGACGTCGACGCCCGGGTCGGCCAGCACCTTCGAGACCTGACGATGCAACGTCGGGCGGCCGGTGATGATCGCCTGCTTGGGCTTGAGTTGCGAGAGCGCGAGTGGATGCAGTGCGATCCCGTGCATCGGAGCCGTCGGCTCGGCCACGGTCGGCAGGCCGGCCAGCTCAGGCCGAAGTGCGCTGCCGTGTCCGGAAATGACCACCGTATCTGCGGTGAGGTCCAGATCGACCGGAACATCGAGCGTCGCGTTCTGGGTGGTGGTCCAGGCCGCACCGCCGGGACGGCCCTCCGGGACCGGTCCCTGCACGTGCACGTCCGGCACCAGCGGCTCACGAAGTGGAATGTCGAAATGCACCGGACCCGCATTTCCGGATCGGGTTCCGCGGGCAGCGGCGAGGACCCGGCATACCGCCGAGCGCCACTGGCTGTTCTGCGTCGAATCGTCCTCCGCCAGGCCCAGGCTGATGGTTGCGCGGACTTGACTGCCGAAGAGCCCGAGCTGCTCGACGGTCTGGTTGGCGCCGGTGCCGAGCATCTCGTACGGCCGGTTGGCGCTCAGGACCACCAGCGGCACTCGCGCGTAGTTGGCCTCGAGGACAGCAGGTCCGAGATTCGCGACGGCGGTCCCGGAAGTCATCACGATGGGGACCGGTCGTTTCCCGGCGATTGCCAGTCCGAGTGCCAGAAAGCCTGCTGTCCGCTCGTCGATCCGCATGTGCAGACGCAACCGGCCGTCGAGGTCGGCGGCCTGGAGGGCGAATGCGAGGGGCGCGTTGCGAGAGCCTGGACACAGCACGACTTCACGCACGCCACCACGAACCAGTTCGTCGACGACGGCTGTGGCTTGTGCAGTGGACGGATTCACGCCTTCAAGAGTGTCAGACGTTCGGGCGCAAGCATGCCCAGGGGCGGGGACAGCGGCATTATGTGTGGGTGCGCACACTCTTCGATCCAGCCGAGCTCGAACCCCGCCGGTTCTATCAGTTACTCACCGCTTCGGTGGTCCCCCGGCCGATTGCCTGGGTGTCCACCCTGTCGGCGGACGGCGTCGGCAATCTGGCTCCGTACAGCTTTTTCACCGTGGCAAGTTCGGCGCCGCCGATCGTGCAGTTCACGTCGGTCGGACGCAAGGACAGTCTGCGCAACATCGAAGCGACCGGCGAATTCGTGATCAACCTGGCGACTGCCAGGCTTGCCGACGTGGTGAACCAGAGTTCCGCCTTCTACGACGCCGAGGCCGACGAGTTTCTCGAGTTGAACATCCGTAGCGAGCCGAGCGAGCGGGTTCGCCCCGTACGGGTCGCCGACTCCCCGATCGCCATCGAATGCACGCTCCACCAGGTCATCGAGGTCGGCAATTCATTTGTCGTGATGGGAAATGTGGTGGCGGTCGCAGTACGTCCCGAGGCTGTCGCCGACGACGGCCTACCGGACTTCGCGGCAATCGCACCGATGAGCCGACTTGGCCGAGCGCAGTGGGGTCTTCCTCCCGAAGTCGTCGAAAAGGACAGACCCACCACTCCACAGCGACCGTAAATCAGGTTAGGGTTACCTGATTAGGTACGAGTAACAGATAATCAGGGAGCAACCAGTCATGGCCAAGCGCGCCAAGTTCGTGAAACCGGCCTCACGCAGCATCGTGTCGGCGCAGGTCGTGGCGAACAAACGAATCAGCCCCAGCTTCATCCGGGTGACCATTGCCGGCGAAGAGCTGTCCACCATCGCTCCGATGGGTGCCGATCAGTGGTTCCGCATGTTCATCCCGCAGGTCGGCCAGAGTGAACTCCGGTTGCCGAGCGCGGCCAGCAATCTCTGGTATGCGCAGTACCTGTTGATGTCCAAGGACACGCGACCCGTCGTGCGCAACTACACGATTCGCGCCTACCGTGCCGCCGGATCCGGTCTCTTCGGCGAGACCACGGAGATCGACATCGACTTCGCTTATCACGGCGACATCGGCCCGGCATCCGCGTGGGCGGACACCGCGTCGGCCGGCGACGAGGTCGCTCTCTTGGACGAAGGCTGCATCTACAACCCCACACCCGAGGCCAAGTGGCAACTGCTCGTCGGCGACGAGAGTGCACTTCCCGCGATCATCGGCATTCTGGAATCCGCGCCCGCAGACCTGCGTGCCGAGGTCTTCGTCGAGATTCCGAACATCGAAGACAAGCAAGACATTCCGGAGTTGGCGAACGTCAACGTGCATTGGCTCGTTCGCGAGGACGAACACGCGACGCCGGGTGTTCTGACCCTCGAGACCGTCCGCGCCGCCGAACTGCCCGAGGGGCCGTCGTACACCTTTGTCGCCGGCGAACAGGCACTCACCACCGGGCTGCGTCGGCACCTCGTGAACGACCGGAAGTTCGCCAAAACCGACATCACCTTCACCGGCTTCTGGCGCCACGGACATTCGGCTCACTGACAAACGCACCGAAAACGACGAGTGGCCCGAGAGAAACTCCCGGGCCACTCGTCGTTTTACGTTCGCTTATGCAGCGTGCTTCTGGATCACATCGCCCAGACGCGGCAGAGCTGCAGTCACATGCTTCTTCGCCGAACCGCGCAGCTTCGAGTACATCGACTTGACGACGGCCTTGTCGCTGCCCTCGATACGCTCGTCCGTCACCTCGAGGAGGGAATCGGCAACCGCGTCACCGCGGGCGCTGATGAAATCGGCGAAGCTGCCTTCGCCGGAAGCCGAGAATTCCTGCCAGTACGGCTCGAGCTTTGCCACGAAAGCCGGCAGAAGCGCGGTGACGGCGTCCGGCACGATGGACGGGCTCACCTTCTTGACCGCGCCGTAGCCACCCTTGAGAGCCAGCCCTGAGGCCCCCGACTTATCCGAAACCTCTGCGTCGATCAAGGTCTGCACGTCCGCGACGACCGCGGGAACCCGTGATTCCTCGAGCAGGGTTTCGTTCAGAGCTGCAACCACTTTCGATCCCTTCATTCTTCACTGATGTTCATCAGGTCGCGCCCGAGACTATACGAAATTCGGCTGGTCCCTACTGCCGAGTATCCGATGGCAGCGCCGAGCCCTCTCCAACCACCAGTCGCGCCGGTCCGCGGGCGCGGCCAGCGTCTCGAGCAGAACCGGATCAGGCTCGACGGCACCCACCGACAAAGCACCGTCGACAGCTGCCCCGGTGACCGCGACATCCCGGACGAACAGGCCGCCGGTACCGAGTCCGCAGGCAAACGGAAGGGTGGGCAAGGCTGCCGCGGCCGCCAGTCCCGCGGACATCCCCACAGCCGTGTCCAGAGCGCTCGAGACCACCACCGGCACCCCGTAGTCCGCCAGCTGCGCCGACAGCGCCACCACAGCACGCATTCCGCCCAGCGGCGGCACCTTCACGACGGCGACGTCCGCTCCCCCCGCTCGTACGACGCGCAGCGGGTCCTCGGCACGGCGAATGCTCTCGTCGGCAGCGATCCGCACACCGGTCCCCGCGGCGCGGACCCTGACCAGTTCCTCGACGCTTGCACAAGGCTGCTCGGCGTATTCGAGTTCACCGTCATCGGTGATCGCTCGCAAGGCCGTGATCGCCTCGTCCACGCTCCACCCGCCGTTGGCGTCGACGCGCACGTTCGGGATGTGCCGACGCACCTCGTTCACCCGGGCGACGTCCTGCGCCAGCGACTGTCCCTTCTCGGCGACCTTGACCTTGGCGGTCCGGGCCCCGGGGAAGCGCTCCAGCAATTCCGGAACGGCAGACGCGTCGATCGCCGGCACGGTCGCGTTGACGGGAACTGCGTCACGAAGCGCAGGCGGCGGACCCAGCCACGCCGCTTCGATACCCGCGAGCAGCCACTGCGACGCCTCTTCGTCGTCGTACTCGACGAACGGGGCGAATTCTCCCCACCCGGCCGGGCCGCGAACGAGCAGGGCCTCACGAGTCGTGATGCCGCGAAAGCGAACTCGCATCGGCAGCGCGAGAACCACGGCGTCCGCGATCAGATCGTCGAACGAGGGGAACATGTCAGGGCTGTCCCGGAAGCAGTTCGATCATGAGCGCCTCACCGTCGGCGAGGAGCTTGCCGTCGAGATCGGTCAGGCGCGCGCTGACAAAAGTCTTGCGACCCTCGACCCGATCCACCTGCCCCTCGATCACCAGTTGTTGATTGAGCGGAGTGATCGCGCGGTAATTGATGTGGAGGTAGCCGGTGCGGGAGATCGGACGGCCACCCGCGTGGACCGTCATCCCGAAGACGTCGTCGAACAGCAAGGGCAGGACACCGCCGTGAGCGGCGCCGTTGCCGCCCAGGTGGTAGCGACGGAAGACGCCGGTACTGCGGACTCCTTCGGTGTCGAACTTCTCGACCATCCACGGGAGCATGAGGAGGCTGCCGCGTCCGGGCAGTTGGATGTTCGAGCCCGCGGGCGACTTGCCTTCCGGGACCTCGTACGGAGTCAACCGATCGGCAAGCTCCTCGGCTTGCGTAGCGATGTCTGCGAGTACGTCGTCGGGAACATTGGTCGAGACGGCAAGGTCCTGCAACCTGCGCATCGCTTCGACGAAGCGGCCGAAGTCCGGACCTGCGGGAGTGTGCCGGAACCGTGGAAATCCGCCCCGCTTCTCACCGTCTGTGACGATCTCCGTGCCGTCTGCGGTTTGTTCGCTCATGACCTGCACGTTAGCGCGCCCGGGAACGTGTTCTACCTCAGGTATCCGTTAGACGCGCGAGCCGTGCCTCTATCGTGGCTCAGGTGACCTTCAACCCGCAGCTCTGGCGCCCTGTCCCCGGATTCGAGAACCTCACCGACATCACCTACCACCGGCACGTCAGTCAAGGCACCGTTCGCGTCGCCTTCGACCGACCGGAAGTACGTAATGCGTTCCGCCCGCACACCGTCGACGAGTTGTACCGCGCGCTCGATCACGCCCGGATGACCTCCGACGTGGGAGCGGTGCTCCTGACCGGCAACGGACCCAGCGAGAAGGACGGCGGTTGGGCGTTCTGCTCCGGCGGAGACCAGCGCATCCGTGGTCGCAGCGGCTACCAGTACGCCGAAGGTGAAACGGCGGACACCGTCGACAAAGCACGCGCCGGGCGCCTGCACATCCTCGAGGTCCAGCGCCTGATCCGCTTCATGCCGAAGGTCGTGATCTGCCTGGTCAACGGCTGGGCTGCGGGCGGCGGCCACAGCCTGCACGTGGTGTGCGACCTGACGCTCGCCAGCCGCGAGCACGCACGGTTCAAGCAGACCGACGCCGACGTCGGAAGCTTCGACGGCGGCTACGGCAGCGCCTATCTGGCAAAGATGGTGGGCCAGAAGTTCGCTCGCGAGATCTTCTTCCTGGGTGAGACGTACACCGCCGAGGAAATGCATCAGATGGGCGCGGTCAACAAGGTTGTCGACCACGCGGAACTCGAAAACGTCGCGATCGACTGGGCCGGCAAGATCAACGGCAAGTCGCCGCAGGCACAGCGGATGCTCAAGTACGCGTTCAACCTGCAGGACGACGGGTTGGTCGGCCAGCAGCTGTTCGCCGGTGAGGCAACACGTTTGGCGTACATGACCGACGAGGCCGTCGAGGGTCGTGACTCGTTCCTCGAAAAGCGTGATCCCGACTGGTCACCATATCCCTGGTATTTCTGACACAGTAGGTGCGAGAGGGAGGTCGGACGTGGAGATTCTGAGCAGTCGGACGATTTTGCGCCCGAGCGAGTACGAACGAACGCTGAGCTTCTACCGAGACACCCTCGGTCTGGCGATCGCTCGTGAATATCCCGGCGGCACAGTCTTCTTCGCCGGCCAAGGGCTGATCGAAGTCGCTGCGCACGGCGGCACCGGCGAGGGCGGCTTTCGCGGCGCGATCTGGCTGCAGGTCCGGGACCTCACTGCCGTTCAGACCGAACTGGTTCTCGCCGGGGTCAAGATCGCGCGCGAGGCAAGACAGGAACCGTGGGGTCTACACGAGATGTGGATCGCCGACCCGGACGGGACACCGATCGTGATGGTGCAGATCCCGGAGGACCATCCCATCCGACGCGATTCCCGGCCACCGTCCGCGTAGTCGAGACACCGCTGTAGCCGAGACACCGCTGTAGCCGAGCAATGACAGATGCCCGCCACGACTTTCGTGGCGGGCATCTTTCGGTTCTTCACAAAGATCAGTTGCGCGTGCTCAACGCCTGCGAGATCTGATCTGTCTGTGCCTGGCCCTCGAGCAGTTGGCGAACCAGCCACAGCCGCAGCACCTTTGCCACCGATGCGGCCAGGAAGAGAGCGGCACCGACCACTGTCAGGGCGAGGAAAACCACGGTGAGGATCTGGTACGACACCAGATCCCGCAGGTCCGAGAGCGTCAGCGAAGAGATGTAGACGACGAAGGCGCCGACCACTCCGACGACCATGAGCACCAGGCCCGCGATGCGCGTCGCCGCGTCGCCGCCTGCCTGCTTCTTGTCCAGCTTCAACTCTGCGATGTTCTTCTTGAATTCCTCACGGCGATCTTCGGCGAGAGTAGTCATCGTCATCCTCCTAGATAACTGGTAGAAAGTTCGTTTTCGATGTCGTGTGGATCGCCGGTCTTGACGACGCGTCCCTGCAACATCAGTGCGGCCGACGTCGCGATGGGCAGCACCGCTCGCGCGAACTGCTCGGCGACGAGAATGGAAATGCCTTCGGCTGCAAGCGAGCCGACGACGTCGTACATCTGCGAGACGATTCGAGGTGCGAGACCCATCGACAGCTCGTCGAGCAGGAGCACCGTCGGGTGAGTGCCGAGTGCCCGTGACAGCGCCAGCATCTGCTGCTCACCACCGGACATCGATCCGGCCAACTGTCCGCGCCGCTCCCCCAGGATCGGGAACCTGCCGTACGCAACCTCTTCGAGTTCGGCCAGCCCGACGCCCGTTCCGGTGGCGATCCACAGGTTTTCCCGCACAGTGAGGTTGGCGAAGATCCCGCGTCCTTCGGGGATGGAGCAGACCCCCAGCCGAGCCAACTCCGAAGGCTCGACTCCGTTCACGACCTGGCCCGCGAGCCGGAACTCGCCGCGGGTGACCGGAAGGACGCCCGAGCAGATCTTGAGCGTCGACGTCTTGCCGCCACCGTTGGGTCCGAGTAGCGCCACCACGGCGCCCGGTTCCAGAATCAGGTCCACCCCGTGCAGAACTTCGATGGATCCGTAACCGGCGCGGACACCGGACAGTTCGAGCAACGGTTCGGCGCGGTCGGGGCTGCGTATACCCTCGTCGATTTTCGCCTCGCCAATTTTCGCTGAAGTCATACCGCCTCCTCCTCGGTCCCGATGTAGGCCGCGATCACTTCCGGATCCGTCCGGATCTTCTCCGGTTCACCCGAGGCGAGGACTGCGCCGTAGTCGAGCACGTGGATGGTCGAGCACACTTTCATCACCAGCGGAATGTCGTGCTCCACCAGACAGATTCCGAGTCCACCCGCAGCAAGTTCGGTGAGCATCTCGGCAAAGACCTCGGTTTCCTGCTCGGTCTGACCCGAGGCCGGTTCGTCGAGCAGCAGCACTCGCGGGTCGGTCATGAGCGCCCGTGCAACTTCGACGACGCGGGCGCGTCCGGTGGGGATGTCCGCGACGTCCTTGTCCGCGACATCCGTCAGCCCGGTCAGCTCCAGCAGACGATCCGTCTCGCTGTCCACGTCGATCTTGTTGCGGCCGTTCGCCTTGTGGATGTCTCCGGCGACGCGCAGGTTGTCACGTACCGACAGCGAGACGAACAGTTCGAGCCGCTGGAAGGTACGTGCCAGCCCGCGACCTGCCCGCTTGTGCGGCGGTAGCTTCGTCACGTCGACGCCGCCGAGGAACACCTGACCGGAGGTGGGTTTCTGCAGCCCGGTGATGGTGTTGAAGAGCGTCGTCTTGCCGGCACCGTTCGGTCCGATGAGTCCTGTCACGGTGCCGGGTTGCACGGTGAGCGAAACGTCCTTGACCGCGACGTGTCCACCGAAACGAACGCTCACACCGCGCGTTTCGAGAAGTGGTGTATCAGACATGGACGGTCAACTCCTTCGGCGAGCCACCCTGGTACTGAGGAATCCCCAGTTCGCGGTCGATCTCGTCACGGATCTCGGGGCTGTAGGGGACATCGATCCCGATGTCCTCGGGAACGACTGTCGCTTTGGCGGCCAGTTCCTCCGGAGTGAGAACCGCGCTGGGCATGACCATCTCACCGATCACCGGCAGCATGAACACCACCGCGATCGTGATGGACGCGAACCACCAGTTGCCGAGTACACCGGTCAGAGCGAGGACGTAGGTCAGCAGAACGACTGCGGCGCCGCCGATCAGAACAGGCTTGGCACCGGCGAGCCGTCGGTAGCCCTCGATCACGCTGTGGACCGTTCCGCTGGGGTTCGCGCCGACGCCGATGCCGATCAGTGCCGGGCTGACTGCCGCGATGTTGCCGAAGAGCAGCCACATTCCCTCCAACTCCGGTTGCGCCGAAGCCAGATTGGTGAACGAGACCATGATGACCGCAAACCCGATTCCAGCCATCAGTCCACCGAACAGGGCGCCGGTGACGTATCCGATACCCGCGACGACGGTCAGCATGAGCAGCGAGAGGCTGACCATGATGGCAAAGCTCTCGCCCGAGACGGACCCCATGGCGCTCGACATCAGAATGCCGCCGAGACCGGCGATCCCCGAAGAGATCATGAAGACGCTGAGCTTGAGCCGAACCAGGCTCTGTCCGAGCATGGCCGAACCGGCCGGGCTGTCCTTCATCGCCGCGAGTCGGCGCCCGTAGCCGCTGTTACGCAACGCGATGACGCCGACGCCGAGTATCGAGAACAGCGCGGTCACGGTCATCAGGAACACCGTCTCGTTGCTCAGATCGAGCGGACCGATCTTCAGCGGAGGGAGGGCGATGTTCCCGTCCTTGAACAGCGAGTACTTCATGCCGAACATCTCGTGTTCGGTGGTGTCGCGAAGGACCATGTTGGAGAGGAACACTCCGAAGGCCATGGTTGCCAGCGCGAGATACAGCCCTCTGAGCCGCAGCGCCGGCAGGGCGACGAGGCCACCGATCACGGCGGTGACGAGGACTCCGACGACGATGCCCCACAGGTTGAGGTGCGCAGCCAACCCGGAACCGGAGATCCCGAAGTGGAAGGCCACGATGGTAGCGATAGCGCCGAAAGATACCGGCGCCAAGTTCAATTCACCCGCGTAGCCGGTGAGGAGTGTGAGCGAGAGCGCGATGATCGCGAAAGTCATTCCGATGGTCAGTGTGGTGACGGCGGAGGTCACCATCAGCAGACGGATCAGGTAGACGATGACGATCAGTGCCACGCCCCAGACGACGGCCTTGCGCACGCTCGGCACGTGGTAACGCTCGCGAGTACGAGTGACCGCGCCACGCAAGCGGTCCTGTGGGAGCACGATCAGCACCACGAACAGCGCGATCATCGGCAGGGAGACACGGAAATTCGATGTCCAACTCCAACTCGTCGGGAAGTACGCCAATACGTACGTACCGGCAAGCCCGAGGACCACGGCGCCGACGAACGTGCGCGGAATGCTGCGCAACCGGCCGAACATGGCCGCGGCAAACGCGTCGATCACCAAGAGTGTCAACATGTTCGCCTCGAGTGTGCCGCCACTGATCGGGGTGATCAGGATGCCGGCCAGGACTGCGAGCGTCGAACCCATCGCCCAGGACAGGGCCGCAAGACGCTCCGGATTGTGGCCGTTGAGGCGCAACAGTTCCGGATCGTCGACGACGCCGCGCATCGCGACACCGGCGCGGGTGCGCGTGAACAGGATGCGCAGGCCGACGGCGATGGCGATCGCAACGAGGATGCAGATCAACTCGTGGTAGCGGATGCTCGCGCCGAACACCGTGATCTTGGACTGGTCGCCGAAGAACATCTGCATCGTCCGAGCGGTCTCGGGGTGCCAGAACCAGTGCGAGATCGAGAGCATTCCGAGCAGGATCGAGACCGTCACAACGATTTTGGTGACCTCGGCGGTATCGCGCAGACCCTTCATGATCAGGACGTAGAGGCCGAGGCCCATCAGTGGCCCGACCAGGACGAGTGAAATCAGCAAAGCGACGACGGTGGGAAGTTCCCAGCCGTAGCGCAACTGCCAGTAGATGAACGCACCGAGCATTGCCTGTGCACCGTGCGCGAAGTTGAAGATGCCTGACGTGTTGTACGTGAGTACCAGCCCGGAGGCGGCGATCGCGTACACCGACCCCAGGACCAGGCCCAGGATCGTGAAAGTGACAAAAGTGTTCATGGCTGAACCCTCGTTAGGGACTCGGGCGGCGGTTGGCGCTCGCCGCCCGAGTCGGAAGAATCAGGACTGCGGCTTGATGACGTTGGCGTTCTGGTACTTCGTCGACACGCGGTCAGCGCCGAGTTCGGTCCCCCAGGTGCTCTTGTCGGTCGCGACGAGGTACTTGGGGTCACACTTGAATTCGCCCGCGGTGGACGGGAACGCCTGCGCGTAGCTACTGCCCTTCAACGAGGTCATGAGTCCGCAGGTGGCCGGCATGTTCTTGCCGGGATCGGTGACGGCGTGCAATCCGCCGCCGTCCCACTCGTGAATGTTCGAGAGTTCGTTCACCATGCACTGACGCGTCAGATCGCTACCGCACTCGTCCGCGGCGGCCGCCCACAGCAGGAAGGACGACGCCGCCTGCATACCGAGGAGCGCGGTCTTGCCACCCTGCTCGGAGACCAGATCGACGTACTTCTTCACTGCGGGCACCTTGTCCGCGTTCTCGAGCATCTGGAAGGTCATGCCCGCGTTGAGGTTGTCGAGCAGTCCGGTGTCCTTGTTCCAATCGGAGACGGTCGCGCCGTACCAGGTGGCTTCACCGAAGAAGATGGGATCGATCCCGACCTGGTCGAGGGCCTTCACGAAGTTCAGCTCCGACGGGCTTGCCGATCGTGACGTCCAGATCCCCTTCGCGCCGCACTCCTTGTACTTCTCGGCGAACGGCACATAGCTCGATTCCCCCTCGTAGTTGAGTGTGACGCCGCAATCCTTGAGCTTGAAGCCCGCAGCCTCGGCGATCGAGCGAATCTTCGTGGTGGAGCTGATGATCGTGGGCATCGTGCTGTTGACGACGTCGAAGTCGTTCACCAGATCGGGGTGCATCTCGGCCATCTGGAACCACTGCGAACCGTTCGCGTAGTCGACCGGGAACGGGACACCCTGGAATGTCATCGGTCCGTTGGCTGCGTCGGGTGACACGGTGAAGCCTGGCACGGACACCAGGTTGCACGCGACACGCGTCTGCTCGGCGGTCTGATCCATCGCGAAGCCGTAGCCGACCATCATGAACTGGCTCGCGCACGCTTCCTGCATGACCGAGTTGGCCTGCGTCATCGCGGCGTCGTAGTCGGTACCGACAACCTTGCGGCCGTTGATGCCGCCCTGATCGTTGCACCAAGAGATGAGCGCGTTCACCGCATCGCTCATTTCCTTGTTCAGCCCAGGAGACTTCACATAACCGCGGTCGTCACCGAACCCGATCTTGATCTCGGTGTCGCTGACGCCTTGATCGGTTGCGCCGGTGGCGTCGCCTTCACCACAGGGCGAATCGAGGGTGCCGAACTTCGCGTCGGATGTGCTCGACGCAAGGTCTGCGCTGACGCCGGGTCCGCCGACAGCGACGGCGTAGGGATCGTCACCACGATTCGATGCGCAGGCTGACGCCAGAACGGCGGTCGCGGCGAGTGCCACGATCAGCTTCGTGGACTTGTTGGGCTTCACGGTCGGAGCTCTCCTTCTCACTGACAGACACCGAGAAACAGGGGTGAAACCCCTGTTCCGGTGCGCTCGGTGCCCGTAGGTAATCAGCGTTTAAAACGGTCCGAATGTGCCTTCCCGGTGAGTGAGACCAAAAAGTGAGGTCCCACACAGGGTTCCGATTTCGTGGCGCTGAACACATCGCGAACGGCAGCGCCGCAGCCCACGCGCGGGGACGTACTCCGCGGAGCCCCTGTTCGCATCCCGTTCGCTGTACTTTTACGCGTTCGATACGCACAATTCACGTTGTGACCGCAGAGCTCGTAATCCTCCTGGTGGTAGTTGTCACCGCCCTCGCGTTCGATTTCACGAATGGTTTTCACGACACCGGTAACGCAATGGCCACCTCCATCGCGACCGGAGCACTCAAGCCCAAAGTTGCGGTCACACTTTCCGCGATCCTGAACCTGGTCGGTGCGTTCCTGTCCGTCGAGGTCGCTGCGACCGTGGCCAAAGGCGTCGTCAACCTCGGCGCGGTCAGTGGGCAGGATCTGCTGCTGATCGTCTTCGCCGGTCTCGTCGGCGGAATCATCTGGAATCTGGCGACCTGGCTGCTCGGATTGCCGTCGAGCTCCTCACACGCACTGTTCGGCGGATTGATCGGCGCCGCAATCGCCTCCATCGGTATGGGCGGCGTCGAGTGGGGTGGAGTTCTGACCAAGGTCGTCGTCCCCGCGATCCTCGCGCCGGTCGTCGCGGCCCTGGTCGCAGGCGTCGGTACCAAGCTCGTGTACCGAATCACCGCATCCGTCAAGGAAGACGAGCGTGAGCGCGGTTTCCGTTTCGGCCAGATCGGCACCGCCTCATTGATCTCACTTGCGCACGGCACCAATGACGCCCAGAAGACTATGGGCGTCATCTTTTTGGCCCTGGTCGCTCACGGCACCATCACCGCCGAGACCGAGATGCCGTTCTGGGTGAAGTTCACCTGTGCCGTCGCGATCGCTCTCGGCACCTACCTGGGCGGTTGGCGCATCATCCGCACCCTGGGCAAGGGCCTTGTCGAGATCGCCGCGCCGCAGGGTCTGGCAGCCGAAGCGTCGTCCGCCGCCATCATTCTCACGTCGAGCCACCTCGGACTCCCCCTCTCGACCACCCACGTCGCCACCGGATCGATCCTCGGTACCGGCATCGGGCGCAAGGGCGCCGAGGTCCGCTGGGGCGTCGCAGGCCGGATGGCCGCCGCCTGGTTGATCACCTTGCCGTCGGCCGCAGTGGTCGGCGCCATCTGCTGGGCACTCGCGCATCTGATCGGCGGCCTGGCCGGCGTGCTCGTCGTCTTCGCTGCCCTCATCGCGTTCGCGATCTTCATGTACCTGCGTTCGCGTAAGGAACCCGTAGACGCCGCCAACGTGACCGCCGAATGGGACGACAATCCGGATGCGACGGCTCGCGAGATTCCGACTGCTGATCCCACTCCGTCCACCGAACCCACTCGCAACTCCTGAAAGGGGCGCAAGAGAATGCATCTACTCACCGATACCCTCGATTCGCTCTGGCAGGTAGTGGCAGTGGGACTGCTCTTCGGAGCCGGACTGCCGGCGATCTTCGCCTTCGGCCTCAAGTCGCTGAGTCTGCCGAACGCCGACGGCACCGAAGGACCGTCCACCCTGGGTAAAATGGGTGCGTACCTCTGTTTTGCGGTCGTGCTCGTCACGATCTTCGCCGGAATACTGTTGTTGATGAAGAACTTCTTGGCCAGCACGTTCGGAATCCACGTCTTCTGAGTGGTCGTCGCGGCACACCACTGAAACCACCGAAACGAAAATGAGGCCGAGGATTTGAGCAAGTATTCATTGCGCAGCGTGCTCGACTGGCTGCGTGCCGGGTATCCCGAGGGCATCCCGGACAAGGATCATTTTGCGCTGCTCGCCGTTCTCCGTCGTCGTCTGACCGACGAGGAGATCGAGCAGGTCGTTTCGATGTCCATCGAGTCGGCACACGAAGTGCCGGACCGCCATGTCGACTACGACACCATCCGCGCCATCATCGAGGGAATCCTCAACGAGGAGCCGTCCGAGGACGACGTCGATCGTGTCACCGAAAGGCTGCGCGCAGGTGGGTGGCCGGTCATCGAAGACGTGGACACCGACAACGAAGTTCGAGACGTGAGCTGACGTCATGGCCCTTCCGCCCTTCCTCACGTCGATAGTCGGCTGGTTGCGGGCCGGCTATCCCAATGGCGTCCCCGAGCAGGACTACATCCCACTTTTCGCGCTCCTCACTCGCAGACTCTCCGAAACCGAGGTCGACGCCGTCGCCGATGCGTTGATCGAGGACGGCGATCTGCCCATCGAGAAGACCGACATCCAGGTCCTCATCACGAAGATCACCAACGAGATGCCACTCGAAACCGACGTCGACCGCGTACGAAGCCATCTGGCTGCCGGTGGTTGGCCGCTGGCCGGGCCGGACGTCCGGTGAACGTTCTTCGCACACTGGCCGTTCCACAGGGTGAGGCGGTCTTCGAGGTACTGCCTGCCATCGCGCAGATCCTGGACGGCGTGCACGACGCCGTGCTTCCCGTCCCGGCGGCCGACGCACGCGAGACGGCCCGACTGAGCGACGCTCTGCACCCCGATCAGCCAATCGACGACGGCATCTCGCTGGTGGTCGCCACGTCGGGGACCACCGGAACCCCGAAGGGCGCGATGCTCACCGCGAGCGCACTGCGAGCCAGCGGCGACGCGACCCACGAACGCCTCGGCGGCACCGGATCCTGGTTACTGGTTCTCCCCCCGCACCACATCGCCGGGATGCAAGTTCTGTTGCGCAGTGTCCTCGCCGGAACACAACCGGTGATCGTCGACGTCAGTGCGGGTTTCGACCCTGCCGCATTGCCGGGCGCTGTCGCCGCGATGAGCGGACCGCGCCGCTACACCTCGTTGGTGCCGACGCAGTTGGTCAAGGCACTCGGTGATCGCGCCGCGGTCGAGGCTCTGGCTTCGCTCGACGCGGTTCTGCTCGGCGGCGCTGCTACTCCCGCACCGGTACTCGCGCAGGCCACCGAAGCGGGCATCACCGTCGTCCGCACCTACGGGATGAGCGAAACGTCCGGCGGTTGCGTCTACGACGGAATCCCGTTGTCCGGAGCGCAGATTCGTATCGACGACGGCCGAGTTCTGCTGGGCGGTCCGATGCTCGCGTCCGGGTACCGCGGGCTTGCCGACCACCCCGCTTTCGCCGAGCCCGGGTGGTTCCGGACCGACGACGCCGGATCAGTGGTCGACGGAGTCCTCCGCATCACCGGCCGGTTGGACGAGGCAATCTCCACCGGCGGGCTGACCGTCGTACCGCAGGTGGTCGAGGCCGCGCTGGCCGATCACCCCGCCGTTCGCGAGTGCGCGGTGATCGGCATCGAGGACCCGCGGCTGGGGCAGCGGGTGGTGGCCGTCGTCGTACCCGAGGGCGAAGCTCCGACGCTCGACGAACTACGCGCACATGCTCAGCGGACACTCGACGTCACCGCAGCGCCGCGGGAACTCTTCGTCCTGGACGCGCTCCCCCTGCGCGGACCTGGCAAGCTCGACCGCGCCGCCCTGGTAGCGCGGTTCAGCTAGCAGCCGCAGCCCGATTGTTCAGCCGCAGGCCTGATCAGCGCCGCGGCTGCACAATCAGCGCGCGGCTCCGCGGAGGCAAGCCCGCTCGAACCTTTCGCGGACACGTTCGAAGTCGCGAAGATCCGCCCATACCCACCGGAACACCTCGAACCCCGCGTCCCGGATCGCGTCCTCCCGCAGTTTCTCGCGCTCTACCGCCCTCCCCGGATTGTCGCCGCGATACTTGACCATCCCGTCGAACTCGCCCACCACACCGTGCTCTTTCCAGAAGAAATCGACTCTCCCGATGAACCGGCCACCGTGACGGATCTCGTGCTGCAGGGTCGGCATCGGCCAACCGTCGTCGCGCATGCGTACCCGGCTGATGGACTCCCCCGGACTCTCGGCACCTGGTTCGATGAACGTCGCCGCCACTCGAGCGCGACTCATTCCCAGCCGTCCGCGCGCATGATCGAGCGAAGCGTCGACGTTCTCACGCCTCATCCCACGTCGCGGGGCGCAATCACCGATCACCACGGCGGTCTCGAACAGCGTCGTCCGTGCGAGGTCGACGAACGTTCGCGCAAGCGACGTGGTTGCGACGCCGTCGATCAGCACGACCTCCTCGGCCGGGACCACTGCCGGATGAAGATGCAAGGTTTGACTCTTCCGCCCACCCGAGCACCGGTTACGCGTCATGTGCACGGTGTCCAATCGCAATCCGCCGCAATCCAATCCGTGCATGACCGCTGCCGAAGCGTGGCTCACGATTGCGCCTGGTCCACAGCTTTCGGTGGCTACCATGACAGCGCAGCGGTGGCGTGCTCTCGCATCGAGTTCGCGGAAGTGATCGGCGCGCATGTAGATCCCCGCTGCGATTCGGTGCAGCTCGCCGCGCCTGACCGCTCGCTGCAACTGCGCGTCGCTGGTGCCGTCCCGGTGAGCCTGTGCCCGCGTAAGAATCTCCATGCAGCGAGCGTGATGCCGCCGCGCCCGCACACCGACAAGCAAGATCCGTCTGGGGATTGTTTGCCGGTTGTGGAGCACCGACCTCGCGCACTGTGCAAGTAACCGCAAGTTCCACGCAAGGTCCATGCAAGATCGGTCTGCCAAGCTTCATCCCATGAACCACACAGCTTCGCCTCTTGCCATCGAGGCCGACGGACTCGTCAAGAAGTTCGGCGAGCACCGCGCGGTCGACGGCGTCAGCCTCACCGTCCCCACCGGCTCGGTGTTCGGCGTCCTCGGGCCGAACGGCGCCGGCAAGACCACCACCGTCCGCATGCTCGCCACTCTCCTGCGCCCCGACGGCGGTGAGGCGCGCATCTTCGGCCACGACGTCAGCCGTGAACCGACCGCGGTCCGATCCCTGATCGGCGTCACCGGTCAGTACGCCTCCGTCGACGAGGATCTGACGGCGACCGAGAACCTCGTGATCTTCTCGCGGCTGCTCGGCCTGAGCCGCCGCGATGCGCGCACCAAGTCCCTGGAACTCCTCGAGGAGTTCGATCTGGTCGAGGCCGCGACCAAACCGCTGAAGAACTTCTCCGGTGGCATGCGTCGACGCCTGGATCTGGCGGCAAGCCTGATCGCGCGCCCGCCGCTGCTGTTTCTCGACGAGCCCACCACCGGCCTCGATCCGCGCACCCGCGCCCAGATGTGGGTGACCATCCGGCGACTCGTCGCCGAGGGTTCGACGGTGTTGCTCACCACGCAGTACCTCGACGAAGCCGATCAACTGGCCGATCGCATCGCGGTGATCGACCGCGGCCGCGTGATCGCCAACGGCACCGCCGACGAACTCAAGGCTTCGGTCGGGATCTCCTCGCTCCAACTCAAGCTGGTCGATCGTGATCGCACCGAGGAGGCTCGCTCGCTCATCGCCGCTGCGCTGAGCGTCGAGGTGGGTGTCACTCCCGAGGTCGGGCGGATCACCGCCCCGCTGAGCGACCCGTCGATCACGGCGGACCTGTTGATCCGTCTGCGTGAGCAAGGTATCGCCGTCGACGAAATCAACGTACAGAAACCCAGCCTGGACGAAGTGTTCCTGACCATCACCGGGCACCAGCCCGAAGACGGTGGTCGCAACGACGCCCAGTCCGACAACGACTCCGATCGGAGCGTCGCATGACAACCACTCTCACCAAACCCCGGTCGCCGATAGCCCAGCCGGATGCCGCACCCCGCCGCATCAGCCTGCAGCAGAGCTTCGCGAACACGTTCACGATGGCGTACCGCGGAATTCTCAAGATCAAGCACAACCCCGAGCAACTGTTCGACGTCGTCATCCAGCCGATCATCTTCACGTTGATGTTCACCTACATCTTCGGCGGCGCGATCGCCGGTGACGTGACGGCATATCTGCCGACGATCATCCCCGGCATCCTCGTCCAAACCGTCATCACCGGTTCCATCGTCACGGGCACGCAGCTTCGTGAGGACATGGACAAGGGCGTGTTCGACCGCTTCAAGTCCCTTCCCATCGCTCGTATCGCCCCGCTGTCCGGTGCATTGCTCGCCGACGTCGTGCGCTACGGCATCGCCACGACCATCACGTTCATCGTCGGTTTCGCGATGGGTTACCGCCCCGCAGGCGGCGTGGTCGGCATTCTGTCTGCCGCGATCCTGGTCATGGTGTGCGCCTTCTCCATCAGCTGGATCTTCGCTCTCATGGGCGTGCTGATGAACAAAGCGTCCACGGTGCAGGGTGTTTCGATGCTCGTGCTGTTCCCGCTGACGTTCCTGTCGAATGCGTTCGTCGATCCTGCCACCATGCCGAGTTGGCTTCAGAAGTTCGTGAACGTCAATCCGGTCTCACACCTGGTGACCGCGGTTCGCGAGCTGGCCAACGACGGCCACTTCGGTATCCACGTCGTGTGGTCGCTGGTGGGCGCCGCGGTGATCGTTGCCGTCATGGCACCTTTGACCGTGCGGATGTACATGCGCAAGACATAAGTCCCGCACCATCGTCCAGACCTAGTCCAGCATCGGTCCGCGAAGCGCAGCCAACACTGCTTCGCGGACCGCTCTGCGTGAGTAACCCGATACCTTCTCGGTTTCCACAGACCACCTGTCGGCTCCGACCAGACCAACCGCGAAGTCGGAGAGGCGCGCGTGATGGAGCGAGACGAAGTCTTGTCTCCCCGGCATTTTCAACGACAAAGCCATCAGTTCGACTCCGCGTTCGATGTTGCCCGTGACAAGATCGAACGACCCGATCGCCGACGCCAACGAACCCGCGAGCGGCAGGTCCGCGTAACCGTTGGGATCGAGCTTGAGAGCACTCGACTCCTTCATCTGCAGAACGCGGCCCGCCACCAGTTCGTGCCGGCCGTGAACTGCGTGAGCGCACACAGCCGCGGCACCGAGCAGAACGACGAAGGGATCACCGAAGATGTTCTCGATCGCAGAACCCAACAGCTCCAGCGCTTCTCGATACCGAGCCAAGCCCTCGTCGATACGGCCGTCCGCGAGATCCGCCTCGGCGATACTCGCTATGAGCGCCGCGCGCCGTTGATCGGTTTCGATGGCCCCGGCCCCACCCGAATGCGCCAATGCCGGACGTGCACGATCGAGAAGCACCCGACCACCAGCGGTGTCACCGGCCGCGATCATTGCTCCGGCTTGAAAGCAGATGAGCTGCATCGCCTCGTCACGCGCACCGAGGCGTTCCATCGACGCCGCCGCGATCGCGTAGAACTCGATGGCCTCGCCATAGCGGGCGGATTGGCTGTGAACCGACCCGACATGTTGGGCCGCCATCGCCAGACCCCACTCGTCACCGATGCTGGTGGCGTAGTCGAACAGAGTCTCCCCGTCCAGCAACGCACCGCGCAGATCTCCGATGTTCTCCCGCATGTTCGAACGCGCGGACAGCGCCGCCATTCGGGTCTCGGGATCGGAACTGCGAACGCCTTCGGCCACCAACCGCGCAAGTTTGTGGTTGGCGATCCCACTCGTGGTCAGCTTGATCAGAAATGCGAACAACGGACCGAGATCATCGCGCTCACGCAACAGCTTTCGAAGTCGGATCCGCGCACGGGCATGGTTTCGATCGGCCTCTCCGAAGAAGAGATGCATCGCCACCAGGATGAACGTAGCGCCCACCAGTTCTGCATTCACGTCGCGCAGATCGTTGTCCGCGGTCGCCCCGACGATCTTCGACGCCCAGTTCGAGATTTCCGAGTTCGATCCTCGTACGGCCCACAGAATCGCAAGGACGGGGAAGACGTTGGCTACGGTCACCGCGTCGCCGCGTTCCACGGCCCAGCGAAGTACAGCCAGAAGGTTGTCGTGCTCGGCGTCGAGGTCGGCAATCAGACGGAGCTGATCCGTCCGTGCACGCACGACGGCATCCTCGGCGATCGCAATCGCCCAGTCGTCGAGGCGCCGAATCACTTCCGGTCCCTCTCCGGACGCGGCGAGTTGCTCCTCGCCGTATTCACGGACAGTCTCGAGCATGTAGTACCGAAGATCTCCCTGCCCGTCGCTGACGGAAAGAAGTGACTGATTCACCAGCGCTTCGACGGCACTTGCCACATCGGTCAACTCGCCCCACCCGGCAACGGCCTGCGCCGAAGAAAGGGTGAAGCCGGCCGGGAATCGGCACAATCGACGCAACGCGATCTGATCCCCGCTGCCCAACAGATTCCAGCTCCAGTCGATCACCGCGTGCAGGGTGCGATGCCGATCCGGAGACGTCGGATCATCGGAGCGCAACAACGCGAACCTGTCTCGCAGTCTCGAACCGATTTCGTCGACGCTCATGGTGCGGACCCGCGCGGCAGCGAGCTCGATCGCCAGCGGGAGTCCGTCGAGCGTCGTACACAGCTTGACTACCGCGTCGACATCCAGATGAACAGACGGCCGCACCGCACGGGCTCTCGCCGAGAAGAGTTCGACTGCCGAGCCGCTTCCGTCGTCGATCGCCAACGGCGGCAACGGGTACACCGCCTCGGCACTGATCATGAGCGGAGAACGACTGGTGGTCAGAACCGTCAGCTGACGACCGGCCGCGATCATCTCGGCCACGATCTCCGAACACGCGCCGATCACGTGCTCACAATTGTCGAGGATGAGCAACATCGGACCGGCAGACAGCGCCTCTTTGAGTCGCTCTCTCGCCGAATGCGTTCGGCCGACGGTCAATTTGCCTGGCGCCAGATCGGATTCGCTGATTCCGAGGGTGCCTCCGATGGCCGCGATGACATCTTCGCTGCTGCGCAACGACGCCAACTCCACGAGGACCACCGAGACGCCCGGCTGGTTCACGGATCCGCGCAGGCCCAATTCGTGTGCAAGACGGGTCTTTCCGGCGCCACCAGGCCCGAGAATGGTGACGACGCGGGAGCGGGCGAGCAAGGATTCGATCTGGTCGATGTCGTTGTCGCGACCGAGCAAGGTGTTGGGGGCAGCGCGCAGACCGATCGCACGGGCGGCCCGCGGTGTAGCCGCAGGTGCCCCGAGAAGTTCCGCGTTGAGAGTCACCAGTGCGGGTGACGGATCAGCGCCCAGGCGATTGGCGAGGTGGTTGCGGAACTCCGCGAACACTTCGAGTGCCTCGTTGACTCGGCCTGCTCCGGCGAGCGCACGCATCAACGCCTCGGCCGCTGTGTCGTCGAATGGGCTCGCCAGATGGCGTCCGCGCACCAGGGGAATGGCTGCCGCGTACTCCCCCAATGTGAGCAACGCGTCGATCTGCGCCGTCTCCAGTTCGTCGTACACCCGGCCTGCGTCGAGCGCCAGACGATCTGCAACGTCGCCGACGACGTCACTCCCGGGGGTACCGCGCCACAGGCGCAATGACGCGGTCGTGACGGCGAGCGCTTCGGACGCGTCGGCGCCGACGGTGCGCAGACCACGGGCGGCGTCCGCAGCCCTGGCCAGGTCGACACGCTCCCGAGCGAGAGTGAGCCGGTATCCGGCCGCCGTGACTTCGAGGGCCCCGTCCGGGAGTGCAGATCGCAGGCGCGAGACCTGAGTGTGGAGGGCGTTCATCGGTGAGCGCGGCGGCTCCAGCCCCCAGACGTCGTCGATCAGGCTCTGCGCGGTACGTGGCTCACCCGGATTGCGAGCCAGCGCAACCAGAAGAGTTCGAGCTCGCGGACCCGGCAACGGAACCAGACGATCGCCCACTTTGGTCGAAACGGGTCCGAGCAAGGCAATGTCTGCCAGGTCTTCGCCCGACTGCGCGTACCTGGCGCGCTCACTCACGTCTCGAGTCATGTGCTGATCCACCGCGTTCGATCGTATTGCACAGTGCAAAGATCGTTGTATGGCAACAGCTGCTCAATGGATCGAAGGCGCGAGGCCGCGCACACTCCCGAACGCGATTGCGCCCGTGCTGGTCGGCACCGGAGCCGCGGCGTCCCTGGACCTCGCAGTGTGGTGGAAGGCGCTCCTGGCACTGATCGTCTCCTTGGCCTTGATCGTCGGGGTGAATTTCGCGAACGACTACTCCGACGGAATCCGCGGAACGGACGACGACCGCGTCGGGCCACTGCGCTTGGTCGGATCGAAGTTGGTCAGTCCCGGAGCCGTGAAGGCCGCGGCGATCAGCTGCTTCACCGTTGCCGCGGTAGCCGGGTTCGTTCTGGCAGCGACCACAGCCTGGTGGCTGGTTGCGGTCGGCGTGTTCTGCATCATCGGTGCCTGGTTCTACACCGGCGGCAAGAAGCCGTACGGATACAGCGGGTTCGGCGAGATCGCCGTGTTCATCTTCTTCGGACTGATTGCAGTTCTGGGAACTCAGTTCGTACAGGCCGAACGGGTGGATCTGGCCGGGCTGGCCGGCGCGATCGCCATCGGTTCGTTCTCGAGTGCGGTGCTCGTTGCCAACAATCTTCGAGACATCCCGACCGACACCGAGTCCGGAAAGATCACTCTCGCAGTCCGGCTCGGCGACGCCAAGACCCGCACACTGCACGTGATCCTGCTGGCCGTCCCGTTCGTCGCGACCCTGCTGCTGATCCTGCGCACTCCGTGGGCATTGCTCGGATTGCTGGCGTTGCCACTGGCAATCCGAGCCAACGCCCCACTGCGTTCGGGCGGGCAGGGTATGGCCCTGATCCCCGCGTTGCGCGACACCGGACTCGCCATGCTCGTCTGGGGTGCCGCGACCGCAGTTGCGCTCAGTCTCGCCTGAAAGTCGACGGACTCAACGGTTGTCCGGGACGAACGCGCTGAGCAGAAAGTTCACGATCGAGATGATCAGCGCACCCCAGACTGCCGTCCAGAAGCCGTCGACCGTCAAGCCGTAGGACGTTCCGGACGAGATCCACGCCGTCAGCATCAGCATGAGGGCGTTGATCACGAGCGTGAACAATCCGAGAGTCAGGATGAGCAGCGGTAGCGAGAGAAGCTGCACTACCGGCTTGATGAACGCGTTGACCACCGTGAAGATCAAAGCGATCACCGCGATCACGAGAACCGTGCCCCAGGTGCCGTTGTCGTGGTTGGCGATCGTGATGCCGGTGACCCACGCCGACGCCAGCCAGATGGCTATGCCGTTGATGATGAGACGTGCCAGAAATGTCATGTCTGAATGCTGGCACATCCCGCCCCGTGCATGCCGAGCCGTGCCGAATCTAGGCGGCGCGATTCATCTTCGCTTCCAAGCGCTCACGGATCACCGACATCGTGACCTGCGTTTCGAGGGCCTGACGGGTAGGCCCGTCGGCGACACGCAGGATGCCGAGCAGGATGTGTTCGGCGCCGATGCGATTGTCCTTGTGCGCGAGCGCTTCACGGAGCGAGAGTTCCAACACCTTCTTGGAGTCCTTCTCGAATCGTGAACGAGGGAACCCGAATCGGCTCTTGCGAGAAGTGTCGACGCCGTCCGGCACAGGAGCCTCGTCCAGCACACCTTCGCCGAAGGACTGCTCGAGACTCTCCCGAACCGCATCGAGATCGATGCCGATCGACTTGAGTATCTCGGCGTCGTCGTCGAAATTGTTGGAGCTACCTTCGTTCGATACGGCGCCGGCGTGGCGGATCACGTCGAGCGTGACACCAGACTCGGTGAGCACCTCGGTGGCGATGCCCCGATCAGAGGTGATCAGCGCGGTCAGAAGTTCCATCGGCGTGACAGGACCGGAGCCGGCGACAGCATCGACAACGACGCCTCGAGCCTGTGCGGAGAACCTTTCGAACATGGCAATTACCTGCCCTTCTCGCGCAGTGAACGCAGCATCGATTCCGACTGCGCGGACGCGTATTTCTTGTGGACGGCTTGACGGCTGACCTCGAGAGCTTCCGCGATCGCCTGCCAGGACCATCCGTGACGGCGCGCATTGGCGACCTGAATGGCCTCGAGTTTTTCGAGAAGACGACGCAGCGCTCGAACAGCACGCAATCCCTCGGTGGGATCCGGGCTACCGGCGGCAGCAGCGAGAGAGGTTGCTTCGGTCATGATGTCAATTTAGGTTGACAACCGGAATCTGTCAACCAAAATTGACAGGCGCGCCTAGTATCCGGCGACGGCCCCGTTCACTGCCACCTGCAAATCCGCCTGCACAGTTCGGGCGATATCCATCGGCTTGTCCGGAAGTTCGGTCACCGGCATTCCGACAAAGACACTCGCAGCCTTGACGTCGCCGGCCACCGGACCGTAGTTGATGCCGATCGACACCAGAGCCGGTGAGCATCCCAATTTCTCGGCGCGCGCGATGATGTGGCCGATTCCACTGTTGACGTGCTGCAACCGCGTCGGATCTTCGGTGTTGCACGTCCCTTCCGGGAAAATCGCCAGACAATCCCCGTTGCCCAGACGCTCGGCCGCGACGTCCATCATCACTCGGCCGGCATCCGAAACAGCCCGGAGGCCGTAGTTCTTGCTGCGAAAAACCGGGATGCTGCCCATCATGTCGACCTTCTTGCGCTGTGAAGGATCAACGAAGAGTTCGTCTTTGGCGAGGACCCGGGTCCGTCCGATCACTCGACGCAACGGAGTACGCCACGCGGTCGCGGCGAGCGTGAACTGGTCGCTCTCGGTCAGATGATTGACCGCCACGACCAACTGCGTCTTACGTTCCAGCAGAGTCTTCAGCGCAGCTTCCGCACCCGGCGCGTACCTCACTCGCGGGCGGTACTTCAGCGCCAATGCGGCATAAGCGAGCTTCGCCACGAATCGGTTCTGCTGATGACTGCGGTAGTACTCGTACACAGCCTCGTAATTGTCGAGTGAAACTTCAGGATTGCCCATGGTCCGCCCTCGCTGGAGAAGTGCCCCTTGACCAAACGATACACAACCTACGGTTGCGTAGGTTTGCGTTACAGAAGGCGTAGCGCTGGGAGAAACTCCACTCTTGAGGTAAAACGGTTTCTGTGATCCGCTCGGCCATATCCACCGACCTACCCGCACTGCAACAGATCGAGATCGCCGCGGGCGAACCGTTCCGAGACATCGGGATGGACGCCATCGCAGACGATCCACCGCCGACGCTCGACGAGTTGAACGATTTTCTCGCAGCCGAGCACATCTGGGTTCAGACCGACGCAAACGACGTACCCGTTGCGTACGCGCTCGTCGAGATCGTGGACGGCGGTGCGCATATCGAACAGGTCTCCGTTCACCCCGATCATGCCCGCAAAGGCCTCGGAGCTCAGCTGATCGACGCCGTCACCGAATGGGCGGCGGACCATCACCACGATCTCGTGACTCTGACGACGTTCGTCGACGTTCCGTGGAACGCGCCGTACTACGAGCGACTCGGGTTCGTGCGTCTGGCCGAGAACACGCTCTCTCCCGGCCTGATACGCATCAGAACGGACGAGCAGTCGTCCGGGCTGGACGCCTGGCCGCGGGTGACGATGAGCCGCCCGTCACACGGTCCGGCGCCGGCGATTCAGGAACTGGCCGTCCACGCACCCGAACGGACGAACTCGTCCAGCACTGCCGTCGGACCGAGCAGGTCGATCCCTTCCGACGCCACCCATTCGTCGTTGTAGTACGTCCCCGAGTAACGCTCTCCGCCGTCGCACAGGAGGGTGACGACGCTGCCGCTGCGCCCGGCCGCCATCATTTCGGCAATCAACGCAAAAGCTCCCCACAGGTTCGTCCCCGTCGAGCCGCCCACTTTGCGCCCCAGGGCCGCGCTGGCGTGCCGTGCGGCCGCGATCGAGCCTGCGTCCGGCACCTTGATCATTCGGTCGACCACCTGACCGACAAACGACGGTTCGACGCGCGGACGGCCGATGCCCTCGATCCGGGAACCTCGAGTACCGACGATCGACGGATCGCTCGCTCGCCACGCGTCGAAAAACACGGAGTGCTCCGGGTCCACCACGCACAGCCCCGTGTCGAATTTCCGGTAACGAAGAAAGCGGCCGATCGTGGCACCGGTTCCGCCCGTCCCGGCTCCGACGACCACCCAGTCGGGAATCGGATGTTCCTCGTGTTCGAGCTGAGTGAAGATCGATTCGGCGATGTTGTTGTTTCCGCGCCAATCCGTCGCGCGCTCGGCGTGGGTGAACTGGTCCATGTAGTGACCGTTCAACTCACTCGCGAGCCGATGCGATTCCGAGTAGATCGACGACGGATCGCTCACGAAATGACAACGTCCCCCCTGCGCCTCGATCAACGCGATCTTGGCGGGACTCGTGCTCGCGGGCATCACCGCGACAAAATCCAGGCCCAGCAACTTCGCGAAATACGCCTCGCTGACAGCCGTCGATCCGGACGACGCTTCGATGACAGTGGTCTCTTCGGTAACCCAGCCGTTGCAGATCGCGTAGAGGAAAAGCGACCGTGCGAGTCGATGCTTGAGACTCCCCGTGATGTGGGTCGACTCGTCCTTCAGATAAAGCTGGACGGTCCAGTTACTCGGCAGCGGATAGCGCAGCAGGTGAGTGTCCGCGCTGCGTTGCGCGTCGGCTTCGATCAACCGCACCGCGTTGTCGACCCACTGGCGTGAGGTCCGACGGTCGACGTCGAGCGACCCCGTGGTCACCGCCCGTCTCCGCGCAGCTTGGAGCGAAGATCGTCACGATCGGACCGACGCTGGGCGTCGACCGCCGCAATGCCCGCATTGACGCGCTTGCGCAGTTTCGCGAAGAGCAGCAACGACAGCGGCAGCGCGATCAGAACTGCGAACAGCGCCGCGACGATCAAGGGAACGTCCGTGCCGGCGAGCTTTCCGCCACCGATGATGACGGCACCGATCACGACGACAAGCAGCAGCCGAGCGACCGAGTACAGCACCACGTCGCGGGCTAGTTGACCCTTGGTCACCGGCCCGGAAGCCGACTTTGCTTGCCCAGAGTTTGCGGAAGGTTTACTGGCCTTGACCGGCTCAGAAGGAACATTTTCGGGGTTTTCAGACAACTGACTCACCCTCTCAGGTTACCCATTCCGAATACAGGTGGGACCGAGCCCGCTATATCCATTTTGTCCTTTACTTAAACATTACTTTTTCTTGAAAGATCGACTACCCGGCTATATCTGTGCAAACATTGCGCTACCACTCAGAAAACGGTCGAATGTGAGCGAAGGACTTCGAAACAAACTCGACGCAGGTTTTTGGCAACTGGTCGACACACCGGTTCGGAACCAAAGTTCGGAATCACTGCTCGGTTCGGAATCACTGTTCGTCAAACGTTCGACATCAACATGGAGGACCTCACAATGAGCGCACCAACCTTCAATACCGCCGCAGACGCACTCATGACGCCCGGACAGGTAGCGGCATTGTTTCATGTCGATCCCAAGACCGTGACCCGCTGGGCACACGCAGGACGACTGGGCTCGCTTCGCACGCCAGGAGGACATCGTCGATTCCGTGAGACCGAGGTCATGCAGCTTCTGCGCTCGCTGACCACCGAAGCAGACAACAACTGAGCAACTTCAGCTCACTTCGAAGCACTTTGCAGTACCCGACAGATCTTGCAGTACCCGACAGATCTTGCAGTACCCGACAGATACAGCACTAGCGCACTGAGCCGAAACGCTTGTCCGCACCACTTCTGGTGAAGCGGGGCGGAGACTGAGTAGGCTCGACTTCAGTTCCCTGAGGAGGTGCGCCGTGTTGTATCTGTTGGCGTTGGTGGGTTTGGTGACATTGATCGTTCTGATGTGGAAGGCATTCGGGCCCGATCCGTCGACGCGCACCCCGGTGAGCGGTGTACGCGGGCCGGATGACGATCCCGAATTCCTGTGGAATGTGAACCAGCAAACACGACGCAAGCGCACGGAAGGTCCGGACGTACCGCCGACTGACGCGTCGACGTAGCGTCCGGGCTCACCCGGCTATCCGATTACCGCCCCGTCAACGCGAACGGGGAGGCCGGAAAGTCCTGCGCAACCACCGCAGCCAACTCCAGCACCGCTTCCCGAGTACCTGGACGCAGCCGGTCCAGATCGATTTCGGCGCCCTCTTCCAAATGCGGATCGAACGGAATCAGTTTCACCGCTCGACAGCGCTGCTCGAAGTGCTCGACGACCCGCGGCAGATCAACCTTGCCCGAGCGAGGCCGTACCGCGTTGATGACAGCTACGGACGTGGCGACCAGCCTGCTGTAACCGTGAGCGTCGAGCCAGTCAAGTGTTGCGGAGGCGCTACGTGCACCGTCGACGGAACCGGAACTGACGACGATCAACGAATCTGCACCTTCGAGAATGGCCTGCATCGCCGAGTGCATCAATCCGGTGCCGCAATCGGTCAGAACTATGCTGTAGAACTTCTCGAGCATGTCGACCGTGCGCGTGTAGTCCCCACCGCTGAAGGCCTCTGAAACTGCTGGATCGCTGTCGGAGGCAAGCACTTCGAGCCGGTGTCGATTTTGCGATGTGTAGCCACGGACGTCGCTGTACTTCTCGATGCTGTTCTCGTCGCGCAGCAGGTTTCGCACTGTTGCCGGAGTTTCGAGCGGGATCTTCTGGCTCAGCGTTCCCCGGTCGGGGTTTGCATCGACAGCGACGACGCGATCGCCGCGGATCGAGCCGAACATCGACCCCAGTGTCGCTGTGGTCGTGGTTTTTCCGACGCCGCCTTTGAGACTGAGCACCGCAACCTTGTAGCAGCCCTGCAGCGGCTGGTTGATCTGGCGCGTCAACTCGACGAGGTGCTGCTCCTTTGCACCGTTTCCGAGGTTCACCGATCGGCCGGACAACGTGTACAGCGCCTTGCGCCAGCCGCCCACCGGGGCAGGCCGGACAGGCCGCTTGACGAGGAGCGCAGCCGAGAGATCTTGCGCAGTCATCGGGAGAGCGGACTCGAAGCGACTGTCCGGAGCCGAGGTGAGTCCGGTCTGCGGCATCGGAGCGCGAGTAGGTGGCGCCGTCGGCGGGGCCATCGGCACGGCCTGACCATTCTGGAGGGCGTGGCCGTTCTGCACCGGCGCAGCGCCGGGATGACCGAACTGCCGAATCGCGGGATTGGGCGGATGGACGCCGGGCGAAAAAGGTACCTGCGGTTGCGGGAGCGGTCTCGCGGATGAATGCGCCGTCGGGCCGGGCTGCGAATTCTGGACAGGCTGCAGGTTCTGAACAGGCTGCGAGTTCCGAACAGGCTGCGAATTCTGAACAGGCTGCGGAACGCCAGTTCGTGAATCCGGAAGCGACCCTCCACGATTCGTAGGTTCGTAGGTCTGCATCGGCATCGCCGGCGAGGTCGAGAACTGGCCGTTGATCGGGCCTGGCTGCGCTGCCGGATACTGGATGACCGGAGTCTTGGGACCTGGTACCGGAGCCGCTGGGGTCGTCGTCGGCGGCGGAGCGGCGGGTGCACCGGGCGCCTGGCCGGCGACTTGCTGGAGCGGCCCGGAGTCGACCGGGGCCACGAAGAGACTACGAACGTCGCTGGGAACCGAGTCCGATGACGTCTCGGGCGCGGATGCGCGCGGCTCGCGCCGCGTCGGCTCGGCAGGGCGCACCGGCTCCCACAATCCTGCTCCGGCGTCTTCAATCTTGTCGGCCATCTCGCCGCTCCCCCTCGTCGATCCCACAGCTACCAGACAGCTAGTAATTCGCCAAGCTGCATCGTAACTGTTGCCCGCCCCTGACGTACCTACCGGTAATACCTACAGACCGGTCGGCAGCCACCCACGGTACCTCGAGAGGATCAGGTGAGTCCCGCGTAGGAGTGCAAGCCGGAGACGACCATGTTGATGATGAAGAGATTGAACAGCATCGCAACAAAACCGGCGATGTTGATCCAGGCGGCCTTCGTCTCCCGCCACCCGGACGTTGCCCTCGCATGCAGGTAGGCCGCGTAGATCACCCAGGCGATGAAGGACATCGTCTCCTTCGGATCCCAACCCCAGAAGCGTCCCCACGCAGCTTCCGCCCAGATGGCACCGAGGATGACGCCGGCGCCGAACAGCGGAAACGCGATGATCGTGCTCTTGTACGCCAAGCGGTCGAGAGTCTGGGCATCGGGCAGTCGCTCTGCGATCCGGCCACCGATACTCGTGCCTTCGTCACCGGGCGGGAACTTCAGTCGCAGCAGGAACAGAAGGCTCGCGATACCGCCGATCATGAAGATTCCGGAACCGACGCTGACGATCGTCACGTGAATCGGAAGCCAGTACGAGCGCAGCGCCGGAACCACGGGAGCCGCGTCGGCGTAAAGGACCGTGCCGGCGAGGAACATCAAGATCAGAACCGGCACCAGCAAGAAGACCCACATCGGACGGTACGCCGGCTTGATCAACAGGACGTGCCCGACCAGCAACGACGCCGCACACGCCATCGCCACGAATTCGTACATGTTGCCGAGCGGGAATCGTTCCGTCGCAAATCCGCGGAGCACGATCGACGCGATGATCAGCACCGTTCCGACGACCAGGACAGCTCGGCCCATTCCGCCGAATCGTTCCGAGAGCGACTTGCTCGGAGTCTCCGCGACCCTGCCAGGCACGGATGCGTCGACACCGCCGGCGGAGACCAGTTCCTTGTCCTGAACCGCCTTTGCTCTGGCCGACGCGTACTGCACGATGAGCAGCACAAACGCCAGCACGAGCACGGTGAAGGCGGACTTGAAGGCCCAGTCGCTGTACTGCGCGAGTGTCTCGTTCGTTGTCATCGGGCGTTCTCCTGCGCGTGCGGTTGGTTCACCGCGGTGGTCGGATTGCTTTTCAGCAAGCGGTCGGCGAGGCGGTCGAACTCGTCGCCCCAGCCTGCGTGGTCGGTGCGGGCAAGCCCACCAAGTTCTACTACAGTACGTCGTTCGTCATCTGGATAGATACGTGCCCAGACGCGGCGACGCTTGATCACGAGCGAGACGAGTAGGCCCGCCATCATGGTCAACGCCGAAACCAACACCCACACCTGAGCGGGATCGTGGGAGACCTGCAGGTTCACGAAGTCGACGGCACCATCGAATCGCACCTGGGTTCCGTCGGCAAGCGTCGCGCTCTCCCCCGGAAACAGATTGACTCGATCCTGCTTGACCAGTCGGCCCTGATTGATCAGTTCGGTGTTGAGTTCGAACAGCGATTGCGGGTTACCGGTATCGAGTCCGGTGTCGCCCTTGTAGATGTCGATGGCGACTGCCGGATCGTTCATCGCCGGGTAGCTCGACGACAGCAGGTTGCCGTGGAACAGCGCGGTGGGCGCGAACAATCCTTCGATGGCAATCTGATTCTTCCGACGCTCGTTCGCATCGGGATACATGCCGCCCGGCGGGTCGAAGCGCATCGCGCCACTGCTCAGGAACGTCGTGGCGTCGTCCGGACGCCACTGGAGCGTCTCGGTGCGGGTCTCACCGTTCGGGAACGTGACGGTGAATGTCGGCGCGTATCCGTGTCCCTGCAGGTACACACGATCGCCGGCGATCCGCAGTGGGTGGTTCACCTGGATGGTCGTGTCCCGCCAGGTATCGGACTCGAGGTCGTCGCCTGCCTGGTACGAGATGTCCGAGGTGAACATCTCGGCCTGACCGGTCTCGAGGTAGTCGGCCTGGAAATTCTTCACACGTACACACAGCGGGGTCATGCCGGTGCCGTCGAGGCTCAGACCGGCGACGAAGGAGTCGAACACTGCCGGCGAGGTGGTGCAGAACCCGGGGCCGTCGTTGGCGATGACGATGCGATTGCCCTCGTAGCCGAACAACTTGCCCGCGGCGATCGCGATCAACAATCCGACCAGCGAGAGGTGGAACACGAGGTTGCCGAACTCGCGGAGGTATCCCTTCTCCGCCGAGATGGTGATCTCGCCTTCGCGTCGTGATTTCGAATCGCCGCGACGCGTTTCGACGCGCCACCCGCGCAGTTCTTTCGACACCCGGGCAGCAAGTTCGTCGGGAGTCTCGCCGTCCACGACGCTCTTGGTGTGGTGCGGCAGGCGAGCAAGATTGCGCGGCGCATTCACCGGACGGGTGCGCAGCGCCTTCGCGTGCTCCACGCAACGCGGCAGGATGCAGCCGACCAGCGAGATGAAGAGCAGTGCGTAGATCGCGGTGAACCAGAAACTGCTGAACACGTCGAACAATTCGAGGCGGTCCATCCACGGACCGAGCGTCGGACGCGCGGCGATGTAGTCGGTGACCTTGCCCTCGTTGAGGGTTCGCTGTGGCAGCAGGGCGCCGGGGATCGCAGCGAGCGCGAGGAGGAACAGCAGTACCAGCGCGGTCCGCATCGAGGTGAGCCCGCGCCAGGTGTTGCGCCCGAGTGCAACGACTCGACCGATCACCGACTGCTTCGGCAGCACGGGTTTCGGGTGGTCGTTATTGTCGTCAGCTGTCATATCGGCAGCGTCACCTCCGAGATAAATGCGTCGCGAACCCAGCCGACGAACTGGTCCCACGCGCCGGTGACGAGGGCGATTCCCACTGCCACCAACATGATTCCGCCGAAAATTTGAATGGTGCGTGCATTACGACGCAACCAGCCGACGCCGGTCAGCGCGCGCGCCGATCCCAGCGCCAAGATGATGAACGGCAGGCCGAGTCCGATGCAGTACGCGACGATCAACGTGACACCACGCGCGGCGGTCATCCCGTCGGTTCCCGCCGCTACGGACATCACGCCTGCCAATGTCGGACCGAGGCACGGCGTCCAGCCCAGAGCGAACACTCCCCCGAGCAGCGGCGCACCCACCAGTGACGACACGCGACGCGGTTCGAAACGAACGTCCTTCTGCAGCGCCGGAATCAGCCCGATGAAGACGAGACCCATTGCGATGGTGACGACACCGCCCACTCGCATCAGGACCTCGCGGTTGACGAGCAGCGTGGAGATCACGCCGAATACCGACGCGGTCGCGAGGACGAACACAACGGTGAAGCCCGCGACGAACAGTCCGGCCGCACCAGCCACCCTCAGTCGACTGCTCCGGGTGATCGTCCGCGTCTTCGCCTCTTCGGCGGTGATCGCGGGAGCGTCGGCACCGACGACGCCGGCCAGGTAGGACAGGTAGCCGGGAACGAGCGGCACGACGCACGGTGAAGCGAACGACACCAGACCGGCGAGCACACAGGCGCCGAGGGCGAGCAGAAGCGGACCGGACGACGCCGCGTTCTGAAACGCTTCGCCCACACCGGCACTCAATGTGTCGCTGCCGGCCAGCAGCGTAGTGGTCGTGGTTGTCATCTTTACTGCGCGTCTTCCTGAGCTACTCGCTGGACGACGGGCAGCAAATCCTCGGCGAGAAGTTCTTGGAGGAACACCGCGGCGACGCGATGCTGGCGGTCCAGGACGATCGTCGTCGGAATGACCGACGTGGGGTAGCCGTCACCGAGGGCGATCAGCGAACGCATCGACGGGTCGTAGATCGACGGGTACGAGACCTTGTTGTCGACCACGAAGTCCTGCGCTTTGTTCTTGGTGTCGTCGCGGACGTTGATGCCGAGGAACTGCACGCCCGAATCCTTGGTCTGCTCGTAGACCTGTTCCAGGTCGTCGGCTTCGGCACGGCACGGTCCGCACCACTGACCCCAGACGTTGAGGACGACGACCTTGCCCTCGAAGTCGTCGACACCGACCTTCTGACCTTCGTTCATCAGATCGGGCCCGGAGAGCTTGCCGATGGTGCCTCGGTCGGACGGCGGATCGTAGAAGATCTTGGTTTGTCCGCCCGGTGAGACGAAGTCGAAAGTTCCGCCCTGTGCGACGGCGTCGTCGCCGGTCGCGCAGGACGAGAGAAGAAGCATCGCCGACGCAGCGGCTGCGAATGCTGCGGCGATGCGGCGCGAAATCATGCTCCTGTCACTCTCGGGTCGGAGGCGCCGGCAGGTTCGGAGTAGACGATGTCGACCAGGGTGTCGCCTTCGTAGACCAGTGAAGTCAACGAGGCCAGTCCACACTGACGGTGACGGGGATCGTGCCAGAGACGCTCGCCCTGCAGGAATCGACGCAGAGTCCAGACCGGAAGTTGATGGCTGACGACGACGGCTTCGTGTCCGACTGCCGCGACGCGTGCGGCATTGACGGCTGCGAGCATGCGATGGGCGATCTGCAGGTAGGGCTCGCCCCAGGACGGGGTGAACGGGTCACGCAGTTTCCACCAGTGACGCGGACGCGAGAGCGCACCGTCCCCGACGGCAACCTTGAGACCCTCGAACTCGTTGCCTGCCTCGATCAGGTTTTCGTCCGTGACGATGTCGAGCTTGTGTGCCTCGGCGATCGGAGTCGCGGTCTCTTGTGCCCGCTGCAGCGGCGACGCGACCACGTGGGTGATGTCGTGATCGGCGAGCACCGACGCGACCGCACGAGCCTGAGCTTCGCCCGCCACCGACAACCGGAAACCCGGGAGCCGTCCGTAGAGGATCCCGCGCGGGTTGTGTACTTCGCCGTGGCGCAGGACGTGGACGATGGTGCGGGTGGACGTGTGGTCGGGGTGATCGGCGTCGGTCACAGTCGAGGGTCCTCGCTGAAGATGATGGATGTCGGAAGCGTGCGGGTGTTCTGGAATGGGAACTGGTCAGGGCTTGACGGCAGCAGCTGCGGCCTTGGCTGCGTGAGGCATGGCGTCGGCGATGATCGAGAAGGCTCGATCGTCGAGGGCTGCGGAGACGAACCACGCTTCGAACGCGCTCGGCGGCGGGTACACGCCGCGGGAGAGCAGTGCGTGGAAGAAGGCGGGGAATCGCCAGGTCTGCGCGGCTTTGGCTTCGTCGTAGTTGGTCACCGTGTTCTCGGTGAAGAACACGCTCACCAAGGTGCCTGCGTACTGCACTCGGTGTTCGACGCCTTCGGCGGTGAGTGCTTGGGTCATGAGGTCGCCGAGGGCGGTCGCGTTCCGGCCGAGCTTGGCGTACACCTCGGCGTCGGCGGCGCGCAGGCTCGCGAGTCCGGCGGCGACGGCTACGGGGTTACCCGAGAGGGTGCCTGCCTGGTAGACGGGACCGTCCGGTGCGAGGTGGCCCATGATGTCGGCGCGGCCGCCGAATGCTGCGGCGGGCAGGCCGCCGCTCATGACCTTGCCGAAGGTGTAGAGGTCGCCTGCGACGTTGTCGATGCCGTACCAACCCGAGGCACTGACGCGGAATCCGGTCATCACCTCGTCCATGATCAGGAGTGCGCCGTGCTCACGGGTGAGACGACGCAGACCCTCGTTGAAACCGGGAAGCGGTGCGACGGCGCCCATGTTTCCGGCGGCAGCTTCGGTGATGACACACGCGATGGCCCCGGGATTGGCCTCGAACGCCGCGGCCACCGCGTCGAGGTCGTTGTAGCGCACGACGATGGTGTCTTCGGCTTGAGCGCCGGTCACGCCGGGAGAGGTCGGCAGCCCGAACGTCGCGGGGCCGGATCCGGCGTCGGCGAGAAGGGCGTCGACGTGGCCGTGGTAGCAACCGGAGAACTTGACGATCTTGGTCCGCCCGGTGAATCCGCGGGCGAGGCGGACTGCGCTCATCGTGGCTTCGGTTCCGGAGTTAACCAGGCGAACCTTTTCCACGGGCGCGACGCGGGCGACGATTTCCTCGGCAAGAGCGACTTCGCCTTCGGTCGGCGCACCGAAGGAGAGACCTCCGAGCGCGGCTTCGCGAACGGCTTCGACGACTGCCGGGTGAGCGTGCCCGAGGATCATCGGACCCCAGGACGACACCAGGTCGACGTAGTTGTTTCCGTCGACGTCGGTGAGGGTGTAGCCGGATGCTTCGCGAATGAATCGCGGTGTTCCGCCGACCGAACCGAACGCGCGGACGGGCGAGTTGACGCCACCCGGAATCACGTTGCCGGCACGTTCGAAGAGCCGAGCGGAGTTCGTTGCATGCACGTCGGGATCACCGGAAGACACAGTCACGGCTTCCAGTGTCCCAGTTCTGTCGAATCTGACAACGACAGGGTGTAGGACTTCGGTGCTCGAGGCGAGTTTTCCGGTCGAACCGGGCCCCGCGTGAGACGATTCCGGGCATGAAGCGACTGTTGACGACGCTGATGGTCTCGGCTGCGATTCTTCTCACATCGTGTGGTTGGGACGCTTCGAACGACGACAAGGCGACAGTTTCGTCGCCGCCGAGCGCCACCGACTCGGCTCGAACCACCGCGGCGACGAGCACCGACCCCGCGTTTCTCGGCGGGTGTTCGGCGGTGTCCGTCTACGTTCAGCAGCGTGTTCAGAGCGGCGACACGTCGACCCAGACGGCGGGCGCCGACTTCCTGAAGATCGTCGAGAACGACCCTTCGTACCAGGCTATGTCCGAGAGCGAGAAGGAACTCTTCCGCCAAGGAATCGAAGCGGGTGCCGCGGGCTCCTGCTGAATGTGAGGTTGGGATCGAACCGGGTTGCCCGCGGTGCGCTACGCGCTATCGTCGGTTCCATGGCCACCACAGCGGACCACCTCAGGACAACACTCGACGGACGCTGGCGGGAGGTGCGTGAGCGCGTTCGCGGCGAATTGAACGACGAACGTTTTGCTCCGCACTACACACCCAACACCGCCATTGCGCGCTCCAAGGCTCTCGAACAGATGCGGGTCCTCGCCGATCTCGGGTACGCCGCAAACGGTTTCGCCGTCTCTCACGGCGGAACGGGCGACGCGGGTGGCGCCGTCACCAGCATCGAGATGCTCGCGATGTCCGACCTCTCACTGATGGTCAAGGCCGGCGTCCAGTGGGGTCTGTTCGGCGGCGCCATCGAAAACCTCGGCACCGAGCGTCACCACCAGGCGTACGTCAAGCCGCTGATCGATCTGGACCTGCTCGGTTGCTTTGCGATGACCGAGACCGGTCACGGCAGCGACGTCCAGGAACTCGAAACCACGGCGACCTACGACGTCGAGACGGGCGAGTTCGTCGTCAACTCCCCCACTCCGTCCTCTCGCAAGGACTACATCGGCGGCGCTGCCCAGCACGCCACCGTCGCAGCGGTGTTCGCACAGCTGATCACCGGAGGCGAAAGTCAGGGCGTCCACTGCTTTGTCGTGCCGATTCGTGACGACGCCGGCAACGACCTCCCCGGCGTCACGACGTCCGACTGCGGGCTCAAGGGTGGACTGCCCGGAGTCGACAACGGCCGCATCGTCTTCGACCAGGTCCGCATCCCGCGTGAGAATCTACTCAACCGTTACGCCGACATCGCCGAGGACGGCACGTACAGCTCGGCGATCGAGAACCCGAACCGTCGTTTCTTCACGATGGTCGGCACACTGGTTCGTGGACGTGTCACCGTCGGTGGTTCCGCGGCAGCGGCCGCCCGCGTCGGATTGGCCATCGCCGGTCGATACGCCCTGCAGCGCAGGCAGTTCAGTGCTCCGAAGAGTGACGACGAAGTCCTGATCATGGACTACCTCGTCCACCAGAAGCGTCTGCTGCCGTTGATCGCCCGCTCGTACGCTCTGCAGTTCGCACAGAACGAACTCGTAGCCGCGATGCACGACATCCAGAGCAGCGACGACCCGGATCCGCAGGAGCAGCGCGAACTCGAAGGTCGCGCCGCCGGACTCAAGGCCGCCAACACCTGGCATGCCACTCGGGCCATCCAGGAGGCACGCGAAGCCTGCGGCGGCGCAGGCTATCTCGCCGAGAACCGCCTCACCGCACTCAAGGCGGACACCGACGTCTTCACCACGTTCGAGGGTGACAACCACGTTCTGACGCAGTTGGTCGCAAAAGAACTCCTCACCTCCTACGCCGACGAAGTCCGCGGCATGAGCCCGGTCGACTGGATGCGCTTCGCCGCTACGACGGTCTCCGACGTGGTCAAGAAACGCACGGCAGCGCAGCAGATCCTGCAGACGATCGTCGACACTCGCCAGGACAACGAAGAGGACGGCAGCCTCTTCAATCGCGGCACCCAGATGAAGATGTTCGAAGACCGCGAAGAGTACCTACTCGCCACTGCGGCAAGGCGATTGCAGGCAGCGCAGAAGCGCGAGGAGAACCCGTTCGACGCGTTCAACTTCGTGCAGGACCACGTGCTCAAAGCCGCTCAGGCGCACATCGAGCGCGTCATCCTGGAAGCATTCGTCGCCGGCATCGACTCGTGTGAGGACGAGACCGCAAAGGAACTCTTCGGCGAGGTGTGCGATCTCTACGCACTGTCCGTGATCGAAGAGGACAAGGCCTGGTTCATGGAGCACCGGCATCTGTCGGTGGAGCGTTCGAAGGCCGTGACGCGCGGAATCAACGAGCGTTGCCGCACCCTGCGCCCCCACGTCGAGACACTGATCGACGGGTTCGGCATTCCGGACATCCTGCTGGGGTCCGCGATGCTCGACGGACCGGGCACCGACGCGGTACGGCTGAAGTAAAGGGTTCGGGTGGGGTCGGCAATCGCCGGCCCCACCACACTCAGTGCGCTGCTGCCTTTTTCGACTGGCGAGAGGCGAGCAGTCCGGTCAGGCCGAGTGCCGCGACCAGCCAGATCCCCAGAACGAGCAGGTGCGGTCCGGCGCCGTTGCCACTGAAGTAGATGACGGAGCGGATGGGCTCCATGGCTGCCGATCCGAGCCAGAACGAATGGATGTGCTGCCAAAATCCCGGCAGGAACGACACCGGAATGGCACCACCCGAACTCGGGAAGTTGATGAAAACGAGCACCGTCAGCACCGCGAAGATCGCGGCTTGGCCGAGCAGTCGATTGAGCAGAATGCTCACCGCACCGACGGTGAACGTGTAAACCATCGAGATTCCCAGCAGTTGCAGGATCTGGCCGAATGACGCCCCGAAGGCGTGCATGAAGATGCTGGTGATGCCGAAGGCTATGAGCGGGGTGAGTATCGCCGCACCGGCCAGGATCGAATACTGCTCTCGCAACCGCATTCTCGGCGCAACCTGACTGAGCACCGTGATGGTCAGGTAGCCACCGAGGGTGCAGACGATCAGGAAGTAGAAGAGTCCGACAGTCGAGGAGTCGCGCGCCGTGACAGGCGCCGAGTCGATCACCGTGACCTGCTGCCCCGTCTGCTCCGCAACCGAATGCGCCAAGCTGCTCACCACGGAAACCGTCGAGGCGCCCGCGCCGGTGGCGATATGTGCGGTCACGGCGTCACCGATCTCGATGGCGCCGATCGCATCGCGGTTGTCGATCCGAGAGAGTGCGTCGGCGGCGTTGGCTGTGGCAACGATGTCGAACTTGTCACCCGACGAAGCCTGGATTCCGTCGATCAGCGGGGCCGTGACGGACGGCGACCCGACCACCACGATCGGTGCCTGATTCGGCGTCGGCGAATGGAAGGCGCTGACGTAGCACAGGCAGAACATGATGACGAAGAACAACGGAAATGCGAGTCCACTGCCCACCATCTTCCAATTGGTCGGCGGATCGACAACTTCTTCGCTGGGTACTCGGACGTCGGTATCTGTCATATTCCACGCTCTCTTCACTAACCGCATCTAGCTGTCAACACCGTTGACAGACTCAACAGTCAACACCGTTGACACGTTATAGTCAACGCCGTTGACAACGCGGTCGGCGAGCGAGCACAGAGGTCGATGTCGTGACACCCACGAGGCACACGCCAGAGCAGGAGCACCCCTCGACATCCGAGGCGATTCGCGCGGCGGCGTTCCAACTGTTCGGCGAGCACGGGTTCGGCGGCACGTCAGTTCGCGCCATCGCCAAAGTTGCCGGAATCGATCCGGCCCTGGTCATCCGGCATTTCGGGTCCAAAGAAGCACTGTTCCTGGAAACCACGCCGGTTGCGGACTACTTCGAAGGCCAGTTCGACGGCCCACTCGACACCCTCGGTGAGCGAATCGCCGCCTTCGTCCTGGGCAAGGCCGACGCCCGGATGCTGTCGGTGTACACAGCGCTCATGCGAGCATCGGACAGTCCACGCATCCGGGAGCGACTCCGAGACATGACCGGAGTATTCGCCACCAATCTCGCCGCTCGTCTAGACGGCGAAGACGCGTACACCCGCGCACTCCTGGTCTCCGCCCAGGTGTCCGGGCTGTTGAGCGTCCTCAGCGACGAAAGTATCCCCCAGTCCGCAGATCGCGACGAGTTGGCAAAACTCTACGGCCGGGCGATGCAGACGCTGATCGATCAGTACTGAGCGATGACCTCCTCGGCGAACCGCCGAATGGAGTCGAGTCGTCCCTGACGATCACCGGAGTCAACTCCGTAGTAATACCAGGGCAAAACTCTGATTTCCGTGACTCCGAGAGTCTCGAGTTCGCGATATCCGTCCAGATCACGAACATCCGTCGGCGAGACGTTGACGCCGAAAGGAACATCGGCACGACCGTACTCGACCCGCAATTCCGTGAGACGATCGATGGCGCAGGCTAATTCGGCTTTGGTCGTGTTCACCGACATCCAACCGTCGGCCAGCCTGGCTGCACGGCGCAACCCCGGTTCGCTGTGCCCACCGATGTAGATCGGAACCGGAATCTCCGGAGCAGGACTGATCATCAGAGCGTCGAAATCGTAGTGCTTGCCGTGGTATTCGACCCATTCCGGCCCACGTCCCGCACACACCGCCTTGATGATCTCGATGGCTTCGTCGGTACGCGCACCGCGGGTGCGCATCTCGGTACCGGTGAAGGTGAATTCCTCGGGAATCCAGGACAAACCGACGCCGAGAGCGACGCGGTTCCTCGACATCACGGCCATGGTCGCGACCTGCTTGGCCGTCAACAGCGGATCGCGCAGTGGAAGTTTGAACACGTTGGTGTAGAACTGAATTCGCGATGTGACGGCCGCCATCGCCGCCATGGCAATGAACGGATCAGGCATCGGCGTCTCGGGCGCCCACATCCGCTTCCCGTCAGCAGTGTACGGGTACGGCGCCGACACCTGCTCCGGATAGAACACGGAATCCGGCATCGCGATTCCGTCGAACCCCACCTCTTCGGCGACCTGCGCCAACTCGCACAGTTCCAGGGCGTCGATCATCGCACCCGCCAAGGACCACTTCATCGTTCCACCGTTTCGCCGTTGGGCGAGATCCAAGCGCCGCCCAAGAACATGATGTCGGTGATGTTGCGAACGACGCCGTGAACGTTGCCGTCCCATGCGGTCAACACCGACGCCGGCCCCCAGATCACGTAAGGCACAGTCGCGTTGGCGTACTCCTGCACCTTGCTGATCGCCTCACGGACAGCATTGTCCGTTGATGCCGTCTGCACAGCTGTGATCATCGCGTCCATCTCCGGGTCCGCGAAGCCGGACGGGTTGTTCTTCGAATCACTGGCCATACTGTTGTACAAATTGAGGTACGGCGCTTCTTCTCCGACCGGAGCGCCACCTCTGGTCATGTCGAAATCGTGGTCCTTGTATACCCGTCGAACCAGATCGGTCACATCGGTCGCGTAGTCGATGGTGACGTCGAAACCGATCGCGTTCAGCGACGCCTGAACCGTCAGTGCCGTCGCCTGTTGGCTCGGCTCCGAGGTGGTGAGGTAGCGGAGTTTCCCGTCGTACCCGTCGGACTTCGCTTGATCGAGCAGCGCCTTTGCCTTCACCTGATCGAACGGAATGCCTGCTGTGTTGTTGTACCAACGTGACGTCTGCGGGACCAGTTCGGAACTGGCGGTGCCCAATCCGTTGTTCGCCCGGGTATTGACCGCCGCCGGATCCACCCCGTAGGCGATCGCCTGACGGACGCGAACATCGGCCCCGGGCTTGCCCTCACGGTTGTTGATCGTGCCAATCCCGTTCTGTCCGGTCGGACTGAGGTAACCCGAGTATCCGTCGTCGAGAGCTTGTTCGATCACGGCCTCGTCGCGGAGGATGTACGTCATGTCGATCTGGCCGCTCTTCAACGATTCGTACTGAGACTGCGCACCCGACGTGGGAACAAACCGCACTGTGTCCAGTGGAGGTTTACCGCCCTGATAATCCGTGCGTGCGGCGAGTACCAGTTCTTCGTGCGGGGCGAACTTGGCCAAGGTGAACGGACCCGCCCCGATCGGTGTGAACGCTCCCTCCCCGGTTCCTGAAACCGACCCTGCCTCTCCCCCTGAACTTCGCGCAACGATCATTCCGGGCCCGAGCGACAACAGCGCCGGGAATTGACGCCAGGGCCGCTCGAGCACGAATTCGACTGTGGTGGCGTCGGGCGTCTCGATCCGATCCACGATGTTGAGCCAGGTCTGCGATACATCACCCTTGCCTGCCACGAATCGATCGATACTCCACTTCACCGCTTCCGCGTCGAGCGGACTTCCGTCGCTGAAGGTGAGGCCATCAGCCAAAGTGACGGTGTACGAAGTGAAGTCGCTGTTGTTCGACAGTGTCTTCGCGAGTTGTGGCACGAAGCTCCCGTTTGTGGAGTCGCTGCGTACCAGCGTGTCGTAAATCGCGGCCATTTCGGTTCCGCCGGTCGAACCGGCTGCTTGCGTTCTCGTGGGGTCCAACGAGGAAGGGAACGAATAGGACCCGAAGGTGAGAACACCGCCGTCGATCCGCTCCCCCACATCTGGGGCGCCCACAAAACCAGCTGCGCCACTACTGCTCGGTGAAGCCGATCCCGAGTTGTCCCCACTGCTCGACGCGCAGCCGGCCAACATCAATGCACCGGCAAGCCCGAGCGCGACAAAGCGAGGGCCGAACCTAATCTTCCTGGTGTACATACGTTCCCAATCTCCGTCAGCGTGTCAGATCTTGACTACCTTCGACGTCGGGATCGGGTGCGAGTCCGCCTTGATCCAGCGCAGCGCCCATGTCCCCTCGGCATGCGAATCGGTGTCGATCCAGTTGCCATAACCCGGATCCTTCGCCGCCACGACGATTGTCATGGTGCCGTCGTCGTTGAGCTTCGCGGTGTGATTGTTGATGTAGATGTTCGTGCGGTTGTAGTCGAGGGACTCGACCCAGAAGTTCTGCAGCACGAAGTTGAAGTACTCGCAGTTCGGAACCTCGGTCTCGATGACCCACGCCTCGTCCTCGGCGAGCTTCCAGTAACCGTGGAAGTAGAAGATCGTCGGATCGCCGCCGGCATCCTGGAAGTAGTCCTGTCCCCAGTCGAAGATCTCGTTGGTGTGCGGCTGGAATTTGCGCGACCATTCCAGGAAGGTCTCCGCCATCCCCTTCACGATCCCGACGGACTTGGTGAGACGCTCGCCGATCTCTTCCGGAGTCAACGGGACGAACTCCCCGTCCGGGTTCAGGCATTCGATGGTCAGATCACCGACAACCTCGTTGCGTCGATCCCGGTGAGTTTGCCGAACGGAGATGAGGTTGCTGTCGGGCGCCAAAGGCAGCCAAGCGCCCTCATCGGGCTTGTCGACGCTCGCGATGAACTCGAAACGGCCGTTCTCGTCGACCTCGAGGTCGTGGATATGCAGATCGCCGGTCTGCAGCATGGTGCCGTCGATGTGGTACCGATTTACGCGCGAGCCGAAGGTGATCAGCGGGACGGTGCCTCGGGTGCCGATGATCCGGTAGTTGTACTTACCGGAAATGTTGGCGCGCATGTAGACGTTGTCCGGGTTGTCGGCACCGATCTTCGTCATCATGTTCGGGTTCGGAGCCGACGAGAACTGCGGCCACCGCGGATCGGTGTACTCGACACAGTTGATCGTGCCGTACCGAAGCAACCGACTCAGGTAGCGGACGCCCTCGGCTTGAGTCAGCGGATCCTGAGGGACGATCTCGTCTTCCAGGACCTTTCCGACCTCGAGCAGATCTGCGCAGAACTTTTCCCAAACAGCATTCATGTGAATCTCCTTGTTTCGGTTGGGGCTTCGCCCTGTGCGCCTTTTTGGTAGTCGGCACTACCAAAAAGGCGCACAGGGCCGGAGGGCTTCAGGGTGTGGTGGCGAACTTCGCTTCGACGTCGGCAGCGCTCACGCCGAAATCCTCGAGCGAATAGCGATGCGACGGACGACGGTGCTCGGCAAGGCTGGCCTGATGCGACGCCTCCACCGCGGCGCGGGCGTCGTCTGTGAAGGGCAGGGCGAACTGTGCATAGATCTTCTCGACGGTGCCGACCGCATCGGCGATGAAGTCCTTGTAGTCGACGTCGATGAACTGATCGGGGTTGTAACGGCTACGGGCATTGTTGAGGTTCGCATTCCCTCGCGCCCACAACTCCAGTTGCGTGCGCCCGATGGCCGGACGATCGAAGGCCCTCGACATGTCGTGTCCGCCCTGCTCTACGAGGCTGAAGGTGGACGCCATCGATGTCAACGGGTCCCGGAAGGTCCGAACGAACAGTGCATCCGGATAGACCGACATGATCTCGTCGATCGCGAAGACATGGCTCGGGCTTTTGAGCACCCACCGTCTGTCCTGGTCGTGCAGCCCGATCAACTGCAGGTTCTTCTTGTGCCGCGCATATGTTTCGGTCCAGTCCTGCTCCGCCAGCCACCGGGTGTAACTCGGCACGTACGCCACCGTCTCGAACGCGGTCGAGAGCATCGTCTGCTGCAGCAGCCGCCAGCATTCCTCGACCTCCTCCGCCCCCATGAAATGAACCTTCATCAGGTCTGCCTCGTTACGCTGGCGAGCACGGTAGAAGGCGTCGGAGCGAACGTAATCTTCGTTCTCCGACCACGTGTCGCGCTCGGGGCGCGGCTGCGGCGTCTCGGCGAGCCACATCTCGGCGCCCTGATGCGCCGGGTCGGCACCGAGCAAGCGGTGCAGCGCGGTGCTGCCGGTGCGGGTCAACCCGACCACGAAGATCGGGCGTTCGATCGGAACATCTACGTGCTCTGGATATTTCGCGAATCCGGCCTCACTGGTCAGGCGACCCGCGAGCGCTCCGACGATCATCTTGCGAGCGATCACCTTGCCGTGAGGAGTGAGGTCGGCCTCGTTCTGGAACGACTCGAGGAGAACTCGAAGTCCTTCGAGATAGCCTTCGCTGCCGAAGTTTTCGTACCCGGCCGCCTCGCGCGCAGCCTGGTGCAGGTGATCGATGGAACCGATGCCGTCGTAATCCTGTGTCATGGCTAGTCCTTGTATGAGTTGATCAGTGGTGCGTGTGACCGCAGTTGACGTCGAGACATTGCCCTGTGATGGCCCTGGCTGAATCGGACAGGAGGAAGACGACAGCGTTTGCGATGTCATCTGGCTCCGGCAATCGGCGCAGATCGGCGCCCGCTGCGATCTCGTCGTAGATCACCTTGGGGTCGACTCCTGCCTCCGCCGCCTTCTTCTCGAACATGTTCTTGACCGAGTCCGCCCAGATATAGTCGGGAGCAACCGAATTGACTCGAACGCCCTTGGGACCGAGATCGATCGACAAACTGCGTGCCATTGCCAGGAGCCCGGATTTCATGATGCGGTAGGCCCCGAACCCGGGAAGCTGGTTGCGCAACACCATGGACGTGACCATCACGACGGACCCGTGCGACTCGATCAATGCCGGAGCAAATTCTCTGGTGACGTTCAACGCCGCGAGCAAGTTGATGTCGATGCCCGACTGGATGGACGCCACGTCGGCGTCCAGGAGCGGGACCTGCGCGGGTTGAACAAATGCGTTGTTCACCAAGCAATGCACCGCACCGAACTCAGCGACAGTTGTCTCCGCCAACGAAGCGATCGAATCGACGTCGGTGAGGTTCGTCGGGACGGCCAACGCGATTCCGCCGCGGTCTCGAATCTCCGTTGCCACCGATTCCAAGCGCTCGGGTGTGCGGGCAGCCAGAACAACCTTCGCTCCGGCCGCCGCACTCTGCAGCGCAATCGAACGACCCAGCGCCGGGCCCACTCCCGAGACGACGACAACCTTGCCTGCCAGCAGGCCCTGATGGGTCAGCACAGCGCCTGCGGATCGAGAACAACACTCAGGGAGATGATCTTGCCGTTCTCGTCGAACTCGAACACATCGGTGGCAGCGAAGTCAGGGATACCGGCGCGCTGCACCCGAAGCTGCATCGCTGCGTACTTTCCCGTCACCGAAATCGGACCGAGCAGGCTGACTGTGAAATCGACCTGCGCGTTCGCGGTATCGAATTCGCGAATCTCGTCGATGCCGCGGTAGGTCTGGACCCCCAGCGGTTCGTGTTGAACTGCGTCGGGCGCAAACAGCGCAACCAGTCCGTCGACGTCGTGACTTCCGAGACACTTGACGTAATCTTCTACGGCAGAAACTATTTCAGCCCTGTCAGGCATGGATGCTCCTCGTGTTCAGGCGGATCAAGAAATGGTTCCGCGAGCGCGGAGATGGTCGACGATCGCGATCGCAGCGTCCTCGGTCGTCGTGACACTGGTGTCGATGTGAATGTCAGGGTTCTGCGGCGGTTCGTACGGCGAATCGATTCCGGTGAAGTTCACCAACTCGCCCCGTCGAGCCTTCTTGTACAGACCCTTGGGATCTCGCTCCTCTGCGACGGCAAGAGCGGTGTCGACGAAGATTTCGACGAACTGTCCGTCGCCGATCAATTCACGGGCGGCATGACGCTCGGCCTCGAACGGTGAAATGAAGGACGCGAGCACGATCAGACCGGCGTCCGCCATCAGTCGGGTGACCTCGGTGACGCGACGGATGTTCTCGACGCGGTCGGCTTCGGTGAATCCGAGGTCTCGATTCAGCCCGTGACGGACGTTGTCTCCGTCGAGGAGGTAGGTGTGCGCGCCGAGTGCGTGCAGTTGACGCTCGACATCGTTCGCGATGGTCGACTTTCCCGAACCGGAGAGACCGGTGAACCACAGAACTGCGGGTTGGTGTCCCTTGAGCCTGGTGTGCGCGGCCTCGTCGACGTCGACGGATTGCCAGTGAATGTTGTCCGATCGACGCAGCGAGTGCGTGATCATGCCCGCACCGACAGTGCCGTTGGTAAGGCGGTCGATGAGGATGAAGCTACCGGTGTCACGGTTGCCGACGTACGGGTCGAACGGGACCGGTCGATCGAAACTGAGGTTGCACACACCGATTTCGTTGAGCGCGAGAGTAGTCGTTGCGGTCTTCTCGAGAGTGTTGACGTTGATCTTGTGTTTCGGTTTGGTGATGCGCGCAGTGACTGTGACGGTACCGATCTGGCACAGGAACGGCCGTTCGGGCAGCATGGGAGCCTCACCCATCCAGACGATGCAGGCCTCGAACTGATCGGCTACGGCCGGCGGATTGTCGCCGATGGACAGCACATCACCGCGACTGATGTCGATCTCGTCGGCGAGCGTGATGGTGACCGAGCGGCCCGCACCGGCAACGTCGAGGTCGCCACCCATGGTCACGATGCGCTCGACTGTGGACGTCTTTCCACTGGGGAGCACGCGGATGGGATCTCCGGGAGATACGGTGCCGGAAACGATCTGGCCGGAGAATCCGCGGAAGTCGAGGTCCGGCCGGTTGACCCACTGCACCGGCATCCGGAACGGAGCCGCGGCGGCAGCATCGTCGATGTCCACGCTTTCGAGATGCTCGATCAGGCTTGGTCCGGAGTACCACGGGGTATTCGCACTGCGCTCGGTGAGATTGTCACCCATGTATGCCGACATCGGGATGGCGACGAACCCGTCCAGACCGATCTCGTGAGCGAACTCTGCATAATCCGCGGTAATGGCATCGAAGACCTCTTGCGAGTAGTCGACGAGGTCGAGTTTGTTCACGGCAAGCACCACGTGCTTGATCCCCAGCAGCGACACCAGATACGAGTGCCGGCGGGTCTGGGTCAGTATTCCCTTGCGGGAATCGACAAGGATCACAGCAAGATCGGCGGTCGACGCGCCCGTCACCATGTTTCGGGTGTACTGCTCGTGCCCCGGAGTATCGGCGACGACGAACTTGCGTCGCTCGGTCGTGAAGTAGCGATAGGCGACGTCGATCGTGATGCCCTGCTCACGTTCGGCGGCGAGACCGTCGACCAGGAGCGCGAAATCGAGCCCCTCCCCCTGGGTTCCGCTCTTGCGCGAATCGGCTTCGAGCGCCGTCAACTGGTCGTCGAAGACGAGTTTCGATTCGTAGAGCAGACGGCCGATCAAGGTGCTCTTGCCGTCGTCGACGCTGCCGCACGTGATGAATCGCAGCATGCTCTTGTTCGCATGACGTTCGAGGTACGCCTCGATGTCGTCAGCGATCAGATCCGAGGAAACAGTCATCAGAAGTACCCCTCTTGCTTCTTCTTCTCCATCGACGCGCTGGAGTCGTGGTCGATGACCCGTCCCTGGCGTTCGGAAGTGGTGGTGAGCAACATTTCCGAGATGATCTCGGTCAGGCTCGTGGCGGTCGATTCGACGGCTCCGGTCAGCGGGTAGCAGCCGAGGGTGCGGAAACGAACGCTCTTGAGTTCCGGAGTCTCTCCCGGCAGCAACGGCATCCGGTCGTCGTCGACCATGATCAGCGCACCGTCCCGCTCGACGACGGGCCGCTTGTCGGCAAAATACAGCGGAACGATCGGAATCTCTTCCTGGCGTATGTATTCCCACACATCCAGCTCGGTCCAGTTCGAGAGAGGGAAGACGCGCAGGCTCTCGCCCGGCGCTTTGCGGACGTTGTACATCCGCCACAGTTCCGGTCGCTGCTGCTTGGGATCCCAACGGTGCGCAGCTGATCGGATCGAGAAGATGCGTTCCTTGGCGCGGGATTTTTCTTCGTCACGTCGGGCGCCGCCGAATGCAGCGTCGAACTTGTAGTGATCGAGGGCTTGTTTGAGGCCTTCGGTCTTCCACATATCGGTATGGACGGCCGAGCCGTGAGTGAACGGGTTGATCCCCTGCTTCACGCAGTCCGGGTTGGTGTGGACGATCAGATCGAGATCGCCTGCAGCGGCGGTACTGTCACGAAGTTTGTACATTTCACGGAACTTCCACGTGGTATCGACGTGCAGAAGCGGAAACGGCAGCTTCGACGGATAGAAGGCCTTGCGCGCCAGATGCAGCATCACGGCGGAGTCCTTGCCCACCGAGTACAACATCACCGGGTTCTCGCTCTGGGCAACAGCTTCACGCATGATGTGAATGCTCTCGGCTTCGAGTCGTTCGAGGTGCGTCAGTGTCGCGGTCATCGGCCCAGTTCCTCCAGTGCTTTCGGGGCGAGTTCGGGTCGGCAGATCAGCAGATCCGGCAACCACGGGTTTTCCTGGTTGTAGCGCAGTTCGCTGCCATCGATACGCGAAACATGCAGTCCCGCAGCATGTGCGACAGCAACGGGCGCCGCCGAATCCCACTCGTACTGTCCGCCCGCATGTGCGTAGATGTCTGCCTCACCCGAGACGACCGCCATTGCTTTGGCTCCGGCGGATCCCATTTCGATCAACTCCGCGCCCATCGAGTCGGCCATGCGCATGACCGGTTCCGGACGACGCGTCCGCGATACGACGACTCGAACCGGCGTCGCGGCATCCCGTTCGGTCCGATCATCGCTGCTCGAATAGGTGACGCCAAGGGCAGGCATTGCGACCGCACCGGTTGTGAGGACACCGTTTTCGGTCAGCGCAACATGAACGGCCCAGTCCGATCGTCCGGCCTCGCCGTACTCACGGGTGCCGTCGAGAGGGTCGACGATCCACACCCGATCCGCAGCCAGCCTCGCGAGGTCGTCAGCCCCTTCCTCCGACAGCACTGCATCCGCAGGAAAGCGTCGGGCAAGTTCGGCGACGATGAATTCGTGACTGAGCCGATCGGCCGCGTTCTTGAAAGTCGCGACATCACCGTCGTTTTCGCCGAGGGATTTCCGATGGTCGAGCAGAAGTTCTCCAGCCGCAGCGGCGATGTCGATCGCCGCGCGTTCATCGTTAGTGCGTGTCATAGGTACTCCACAACTGTGTAGACCTCCCGATCGATACGGGAAGAAAGGTCAGGCCGACCGCAGAGTGTCCAGCGCTTTGCACTGGCCTCGATGTGGTCTGCGCCATACCGTAACACCAGAATGAACGATGTTCATTCTATTTCGAACAATGTTCATTCTATGATCTGAGTCACATCGAATTCTGGGCGGCGTTCGACAACGAACAGTGTTCGATGTGAATTGAGGATGCCGACCACCGCGACTACGGTGATCAAATGAGCAGTACCAGCAGCAAGTCGATCTACGGCGACGCCGAAGTGCGTCGACGCCGAACTCTCGACGCGGCGATCTCGCTTCTGGACGAAGGAGGCTACTCCGCGCTCACGATCCGCGCTGTCGCCAAACGAGCCGGCACCAGCACTGGCCTGATCTACCAGTACTTCGTCGACAAGCAGGACATCTTCGCCGCCCTCCTCAGCGAAAGTCAGCTGGAAATGGCGGACTTCGTGAACTCGCTCCCCCGCGAGCAGGGACTGAGCGCCTTACTCGAGTCCATGATTTCCGAGTTTGCTCGGCACTGGGCACGGGTGGGTCGACTCACCACCACTTGGCGCGACATCGAAGGCATGGCCGGGTCCGACCGAGAAAGCATGCGGGAACTTCACGCATCCGTAGCGGTCTACAACTCGGCATTGATTCGAGCGCTCACCGAATCTGCTGCAGCCGAAGGGAGCAGGTTGATCGACGACCCCGCGTTGATCCATCTCGTGCTCTCCGGACTCAAAGGCCTGTCGGACACCATCGTCATCAACATCGCCAAAGAAGTCACACCCGAGTACTTCGTGAGCTTCTCCGCCCGGGCGCTCGCGCGGTCCATCACGGAGTGACGGACCGACACCTTACGAACGAACGAGGCGAGCGATGGCCGCCTGAGCTTCCTTGATCTTGACGTCCGCTTCCGGACCACCCTGCTTGGCAGCTTCGACGACGCAACCCGCAAGGTGGGCGTCGAGAAGCTTCAGGGACACGGACTGCAACGCGCTCGTCGCGGCGGATACCTGGGTGAGCACGTCGATGCAGTACCGGTCGTCTGCGACCATGCGTGAAATTCCGGCTACCTGACCTTCGATACGACGAAGGCGCTTGAGCAGATCGTCCTGCTCGGGGCTGTAACTACTCATACCGCAACTATACCCCCTACCCGTATGAGGGCTACTGCGATGCGACGAAGCCCACCCGGACGCGGCGCACGACATCGATGGCCATCAGCCCCGCAACCAGAATCGACAACCCGGCGCCCGAGATCCAGAGACCGTCGTAGTGCGTGCTCTCGAACGGTGGAGCGCCCTCCAGTATCGGTCCGAAGTCGGACGTCGTCGTACCCGCTCGCCAGCACACGACCGCCAGAATCGTTGCGGCGACGATACCGAGTACACCGATCCACGTCTTCACGTCGACACGCGGGGATGGCTGTGGCTCAGTCATCGGCAGACCCGTCCGGTTCGACACCAACCACAACGACCTGACTCAACGCCTCGCGAAGTGCCTGATCGTCCTTTGCCCACGCCCGCACCAATCCCCCGGTGGTCAAACGTAAGCCGATACCGTGCCGACGCCTGGGCACTCCGGACAGCTCACCGAGCGCGCGTGCCGTTTCCCACGGTTCCATTTCGTCCTCGTAGGCAGCGTCGTCGGACTCCGGGAACACCTCGGCGATCTCGGTGATCGGCACCTCTTCGGTTCCCTGACGCAACGTGGTCGCGGTCAGAAGTACGCTCGCGTGCCGCCGTGCTGCGATCACCTGCACGTAGACCAATCCGGTGAGGATCACGGCGAACATCGCCAGACCGAACCAATGCACCACCGGGCCGGTGAACAGTTCGATGACCAAGGCGATCAGGCAGAAGATCGGACCGAACGCGATGGCCCACCACCGAGAACCCGGTTCGTAGTACAGAACGTCCGGGCCGATTTCCGGCGCGCGATCAGCCACGGGCAAACCAACTTCGGGTGGTGTCGCGGTAGATCGCGACGCAGGCACAGATCAGCATGACGGGAACAACCAGCGCGAGCACGGTACTGATCCCGGCCACGACCAGCGCGATCTGCAGCACCGCGAACACTCCGGACACGATCACCAGGATCCGTCGGCACAACGCCCTTCCGGCGCGAGTGGGACCGGCGAGGCCGCCGATCGCGAGGCCGGTCAACAGCAGAACCAGCCCTGACACCCGCACGAAGGTGACGTAGATGTCGATGTTTCCGGCAGAAACGCCTTGATCGGTGAACTGCTCACGCAACGAATACGAAGCGCTGGTGACATTGATCAGGCCGAAGAGTATGAGCAGGAACGCGCTGGCGATCCACAGCCAGAATGCTGCCTCGACAGCCGTCGGGCGCCTGACCTTCGTAGAGATACTCACGGGTTCAAGTGTGCGCTATCCGCTGACGATGCCCGGAATCATGAGCATCAGGAGTGTCACCAGAACAGAGGCTCCGAGGATCGCGAACAAGATCACTTCGGTGCGTGAACCACGTTGGCGCAGTGGCGCGTCGTGGGTGCTTTCCGTACGCAGGGCTTCCTGAGAACTCATCGCGTCCGACCTCTCCCCTACTACTTCAGTGACCCGTTTCACAGTACCCCGAGCTACCTACCGGTTCCCCGCCGGGGGGAAACGAAGAAAGTACGGATTGGACTCTTTTCGGTGCATCATCACGATCGCCCCGACAGCAGCAACTGCCTGCAGGATTTCCGCTCCGCCGAACAGCAGAGTGGCCGCGCCGCCGTCTCCGCCGAGCCCGAAGATCACCGGGATCGCGGAGACCAGCATGAAGACGCCACAGAACGTCAGCAACATTCGAGCCCAGTTCTTGCCGCGACTCATCGCGCGCACGAACAGAAGGAACACCGCGGTGACGATCACGACCAAAACCGCAGAGAACACGATGACCAGTGGGAACATGCCCTCCACGTCGGAACGCGTCAGACCGGCGTCGACAGCTGCCTGATTTCTGAGCATCTCGTCGACGAACATCGACTTCTGCCCGAGCAGCATCCAGATCATCGCGCCGCCCTGGACCAACCCCAGCGCCGTCACAGCCCACCACAACTGAATCGCAGTCACGACGTCCGTCGGCGGCTCGGGTTTCGGCGCAGGTCCCGGGTATCCGTTGTAACCGGGGCCGTATCCCGGGATCTGACCCGTCGGCATCGGTCCGAGTTCGCGGTACGGCTGATTCTCGAACGGCTGGTTCTCGTAGGGAGGTTCCCGGCGGGGCGGTTCCTGGCGCGACGGCGGCCACTGCTCGGTCATGACACCAGCGTATCGGTCGATACCGGCGCAGCCACCATGCGTGACTCCGTCACAGCCATCCGGCAACTTCCGACGCCCAGTACGTGAGGACCACGTCGGCACCGGCGCGGCGAATGCTGATGAGCGATTCGAGAATCGCCGCGTCCCGATCGATCCACCCGTTCTGCGCGGCCGCGGTGATCATCGAGTACTCCCCCGAGATCTGGTACGCAGCGACCGGAACCGGGGACCGGTCGGCGGTCTCACGCAGAATGTCCAGGTAGGACATTGCAGGCTTGACCATCACCATGTCGGCGCCCTCGGCGACGTCGAGGTCTACCTCGCGCATCGACTCGCGGCGATTGGCGCCGTCCTGCTGATACGTACGACGGTCGCCTTGCAGTGAGGATCCGACGGCTTCACGGAACGGCCCGTAGAACGCTGACGCATATTTCGCGGCATAGGCGAGCTGACCGACATCGACATACCCCGAAGCATCGAGTGCACCGCGGATCGCAGCCACCTGACCGTCCATCATGCCGCTGGGACCGAGCAGGTGCGCACCCGATTCAGCTTGTGCGAGAGCCATTTCGACGTATCGGATCAAGGTCGCGTCGTTGTCGACAGCGCCGCCGGCAGTCAACACGCCGCAGTGGCCGTGATCGGTGAACTCGTCGAGGCAGGTATCGGCCATGATGACCGTCGAATCGCCGAGTTCGTCTGCCAGAGCGCGCAATCCGACGTTGAGGATTCCGTCGGGATCGGAGGCACCGGACCCCTGGGGATCCTTGTCCTCCGCCTTCGGAACACCGAACAGCATCAGGCCACCGACGCCGGCTTCCACCGCTTCCACCGCTGCGGACCGCAGCGAATCGAGAGTGTGCTGGAAAACGCCTGGCATGGAACTGATCTCACGCGGTGCGTCGATGCCGTCGGCGACGAACATCGGCAAAACGAGGTGCCGGGGTTCGAGCGAGGTCTCTGCCACGAGTCGCCGGAGCGCAGGAGTGCGCCGGAGCCGGCGAGGGCGATGAGTGGGAAACACGAGAAGTAGCCCTCCTTCGTCGGAACCTGTGAGCGGTTGAGGAGTCCACAGACTCCTCAACCCCTCACGGATGCTCTAGCGCCTTCGAGACTTCTTGCGCGGGGGCGGCAAAGCACCTTCGGCGCGCAGACGAGCAGCATGCTCGGCGAGAGCCTCCACCAGCGGTCCCACCTGCGAGGTCTCGGGCTGCACGTCGACGCGCAGACCGAACTCGATAGCGGTTTCGGCCGTCTTCGGGCCGATGCACGCGACCAACGTGCGGGCGTGCGGCTTGCCGGCGATGCCGACGAGGTTGCGCACGGTCGAGGACGAGGTGAAGCAGACGGCGTCGAATCCACCGGTCTTGATCATCTCGCGGGTCTCGGCCGGCGGCGGCGCTGCCCGGACGGTGCGGTAGGCGGTGACGTCGTCGATCTCCCAACCGCGTTCGCGCAGGCCCTCTGCGAGGGTTTCGGTCGCAATGTCCGCCCGCGGCAACAGAACCCGGTTGACCGGATCGAAAACGTCGTCGTACGGGGCGAATTCGGCCAACAGGCCTTCGCTGGACTGCTCACCGGTCGGGATCAGCTCGGGGTTGATGCCGAACGAGCGCACCTTGGCTGCGGTTGCTTCACCGATGCAGGCGATCTTCACACCGGAGAAGGCGCGAGCGTCGAGGCCGAACTCTTCGAACTTCTCCCACACTGCGCGAACAGCATTGGTGGAAGTGAAGACGACCCACTGGTAGCGACCGTCGACGAGTCCCTTGACCGAACGCTCCATCTGAGCCGGGCTGCGAGGCGGCTCGACGGCGATGGTCGGAACCTCGATCGGGATCGCTCCGTGAGTGACCAGACGGTCGCTCATCTCGCCGGCCTGATCCTTGGTGCGCGGCACGAGGACGGTCCAGCCGTACAGAGCGCGCGATTCCCACCACGACATCTTGTTGCGCTGCGCGACAACCTTGCCGACGGTGACGATGAGCGAGCCCACCAGTTCGGATCCGGCTTCGTTGAGCGTCGCGAGAGTTGCCTCGACGGTTCGCTGCTGACGAGTGGTACCGCGGACGGTGATCGCAGCAGGCGTCTGCGGGGCCAAGCCGTTCTCGACCAGCGCGCTGGCGGTCTCGGCGAGATGTCCGGACGTCGCGTGCAGGACAAGCGGTCCCGGTGCAGCGGCCAGAGCAGCCCAGTCGACTTCACCGCGAACGTCGGCCTCGGTGTGACCCGAGCCGAGCGCCATGCCGGCGTAGCTCGGCACAGCCGAACCGGAAGGCAGACCCGGGAGAACCTCGAACTGAACCTGCGTACGGGCGACTGCGGTGACCTCTGCGATCACGGAATCCGTGGTCAGCGGGTCGCCGGAGACCAGACGCACGACGTCGTGGCCGTTCTTGGCCTCGTGCACCAATGTCTTTGCAACCTCGGCAGGCTCGCCGAGTGCCGGACGCACGTCCGCGATCAGCTCGCCGGTCTCCTCGTCGCGGCCCATGTCGATGCCGACGAGTGCGACGACGCCCTTGTCGACATCCGGATCGGTGAATGCCATTGCGGCGCCGGTGAGGACGTCACGTGCGCGAACGGTGAGCAGGGCGGGGTCGCCCGGTCCCGATCCCACGAACAGGATCCGTCCGGGAGTGTTCTTTCGGACTCGGGTCATCGGTGATTCTCCAGTGCGCTGTATCGAAATGGGAACTTGGTGCAAGTGCAAAGTGGGGCGTCAAACATCGGCTGCCTCGCCTGTAGTCACGTTCATCAACTCGCGGGCGCCGAGTTCGAGTAACTCGCGCGCTACCGCTCGGCCGAGTTCCTCGGCCTTGTCCGGCGCACCCACGGCGCCGGTACGGATGACGTCCGAACCGTCGATGGCGGCTGCGCAGCCGCGTACCGACAGTTCGTCGAAGATTCTGCCGTCGTCGTCGAGGGATTCGACGATCTCCGCGATCGCTCCCACCGGAGCGGTGCAGCCGGCTTCCAACTCGGCGAGCAGGGCGCGCTCGGCCGTAACTGCTGCCCGGGTACCCGCGTCGTCGTGCTCGGCGAGGATCGCCGCCAATTCCACATTGGCAGAAAGGCATTCGACGGCCAGAGCACCCTGCGCCGGAGCGGGGAGCATCTGCACGGGCTCGATGTTCTCGGTGATGAGATCGAGCAGACCGATACGAGACAGGCCGGCGCGAGCGAGGATCACGGCGTCGAGTTCACCGGATTCGACCTTGCCGAGACGGCGCTGCAGGTTGCCCCGCAACGGCACGATGTCGAGGCCGAGACCGAGTGCCTTCAGCTGCGAAACACGGCGCGGCGCCGAGGTTCCCACCTTGGAACCGGCTGGAAGCTCCCCGAGGACCAGACCGTCACGGGCGACCAGCGCGTCACGCGGATCTTCGCGTGGCGGAATCGCCGCGATGACGAAACGCGGGTCCTGCGCGGTCGGTAAGTCCTTGTAGGAATGCACCGCAACGTCGACGCGGTTGTCCAGCAAAGCTTCTCGAAGCTCTGCCGTGAACACTCCGACGCCGATCTTCTGGACGGGATCGGTGGACTGGTCGCCCTTGGTCTTGATGATGACCAACTCGGCGGGATGTCCGGCCGCAATGAGGGCATCGCGCACGGTACCGGCTTGCGTGGTCGCGAGAAGACTTCCGCGAGTGCCGATCCGCAGCGGGCTCCCCGATCGAGGGGTGGTGACGCTCATGCCTGCAGGTCCCTTCCAGTGCGGTCGCCGTCCACCAGATCGGTGGGTGTGGCCACGGCCGCGGGAGATCCGGGGCTGAGTTCGAAGAGTTCGCGCAGCGCTGCTGCGTAGGAGTCGCCGCCGGGGGCCGACGCGAGTTGCTTGACGCGCACGGTCGGGGCGTGGAGCAGCTTGTCCACGACGCGTCGCACGGTGCGTGCAACCTCGTCGCGCTGCGGATCGTCCAGGCCGGGCAGACGCGAATCGAGTCGCATCAGTTCGGCTTCGACGACGTCGGCGGCGCGCTGACGCAAAGCCGTCACGGTCGGAGTGACCTCCGCGAGGCGCTGTCCGGCAAGGTAGGTCGCAAGCTCGCCGGCGACGATGGTGCGTGCGGCATCTGCGTCAGAGGCGGCGGCGCCTGCCGCTGGATCACGCTGCAGCGTCTCCATGTCGAGAACGGTCACACCCGGCAGGCCGGCGACGGCGGGATCGATGTCGCGCGGCAGCCCGAGGTCGCAGATGACGAGGTGCTTGGTGTTGTCGCGATCGGGCTCGGCGAGTGCGCGGTGCACATCCGCCAGGGTGACCACTGCCCCGACCGCGCCGGTACAGGTGACCATGACATCTGCCTGCGCCATCGCGGCCGAAAGCTGATCGAAGGCAACACCGTCGGCGTCGACGCCGTTGGAGCGTGCCGTCTCTGCCAGGTGCTCGGCGCGTTCCTGTGTCCGGTTGACGACGACGATGCGTGCGATTCCGGCGCGGGTGAGATGCGCAACCGACAGACCGCCCATCGAGCCTGCACCGACAACCACGGCAGTGCGGCCGACCAGGCCGCCCTCACCGATGATGCCCGCTGCACGATCGAGAGCCACCGACACGACTGATGCTCCGGCGGAGTCGATTCCGGTTTCGGAATGCACTCGCTTGCCGACGCGCAGTGCCTGCTGAGCCAGTTCGTGGACGACGCGTCCGGCGGCCTGCTGCGCATCCGAAGATGCGTAGGCCGAACGGATCTGGCCGAGGATCTGCTGTTCGCCGATCACCATGGAATCGAGGCCGCTGGCCACCGCGAAGAGGTGCTCGACGGCTGCTTCGCTGTAGCGGACGTACGCGTGAGCGTGCAGCGCTGTCAGGTCGAGACCCGAATGGTCGGCCAGGATTTCACCGACCTCGGTGAGTGCACCGTGGAACGCGTCCACCACCGCGTAGACCTCCACCCGGTTACAGGTGGAGACGATCATCGCTTCGGAGATGTGCGAAGACGCCAGAAGCTTGTCGATCAGCTTCGGACGATCGGTGTCGGTGACAGCTACTCGCTCGAGCACCGGGACGGGCGCGGTTCGATGCGAGACCCCGACAAGCAGAACACTCACGGCGCGATCACTGATCCGTTTCTTGTCGAACCTGCTCCGACCGGAGCGGGTGAACTGGTGGATGGGACTGACGAAGCGGATGCGGCGTGAGCCACTCGTACTCGCGGCGCGCTGGATGCCTGATCGGCATTGCGCGCACTGTTGAAGGAGAGAACCTGCATCTCGACGGCTAGATCTACACGTCGCAGTTCCACGTGATCGGGAACGTCGAGGGCGATCGGCGAAAAACTCATGATGCAGCGCAGCCCGGCGCTGACGAACTGGTCGCACACGCCCTGAGCTGCCTCGTCCGGTGTGGAGATGACGCCGATGGTCGCATTCAGTTCACGGCAGGCGACGGTCAGTTCCTCGGTGCTGCGCACGACGAGATCCCCGACTCTGCTTCCGATTCGATCTGCGTCACTGTCGAAGAGTCCGACCATCTCGAAACCGCGGCGGCTGAATCCGCCGTAGCCGACCAGTGCCTTGCCGAGGTTTCCGACTCCGACGAGAACGACCTTGTGCCCACGATCGAGTCCGAGTGCACGCTCGATGCGGATGCGGAGCCTGTTGACGTCGTACCCGACGCCACGGACACCGTTGGGTCCGAGGAACGACAGATCCTTACGCAACTTCGCTGATCCGACACCTGACGCCTGCGCGAGTTCCTCGCTCGAGACGATGGAGGTACCCCGGTCGGACATCACTCCGAGGACCCGCAGGTATGCGGCCAAGCGCGTCACCGTAGCCTGGGGGATGACGCGATCCTGAGCGATCGGGTCGGTAACCGAGGCGCTGGAAGCGTCGGTGACGGAAGAGCCCGCAGCGCCGGTGACGCGCTGAGCCACAGGCTCATGCGTCTGGTGCGGTTCGGTCACGTCGCTGGCTCCTCGTCCGGTCGACACGACTGTCGACCTCCACGATGCTCCGGGGGAATGTTCACACCACGGTAACCGCTTGTGAACCCATGCACAAAGTTGCTCGAGACGGGTTCGATGTGCCGTTCACCTGCAAAGCGGCTCCGCGGACAACTTTGAGGGTTGCCTTACTTGCGTAAATCGTCACGAAGGCGCTCCTCGTCGACTTCCCAGTAACCGTGCTCGCGTCCGTCGAGAAGAATGACGGGCAATCTGTCTCCGTACTCCGCTCTCAGCTCTGGATCCGTCGCGGCAGCTTCGTCCACGTCGATGCACGTCAATTCCAGCTCGAACTCGGAACAGACGCGTCGCAGGACCTCCGCCGCGCCGACGCAGGACGCGCATCCTGCGCGTGTCAACAGGGTCACTTCATGCGTAGCTGCAGTCATCGACGCATACCTTTCTTCTACGGGGACGCCATCTACTTGATCGGTCGAGTGTGCCTCCGGAGCCCCACTCGGTGCCAAATCGGCGGAGAGGAACGTCACACACCACAGGGAAGGTCACCATCCAACCCATCGGGCCTCATCGCGGAGGATAGGCTGACTCGAAGAGTTCTCTGCTCGAGAATGCAACACGGGAGGTGCGGGTGCCTGCGCGATCACTACCGAACGGCTCCGGATTCGGATCAGGGCTTGCCGGGGTCATTCTCCCCGGGCGTCGCCACGTGAAGAATCCGCTGGGCCCGAGTGAGTCGGAAGTTCGAGCCAATCTCGCCGGCGAGGCGAGCGCTGACGCAGCTCTGGCATTGCACGAAGCTGCCAACCCCACAGAACCGGAAACCGGCGAAGAGCCCCCGGCCGTTCCGCGCGACCTCACGGCCGCCGCATTCTTCGACGTCGACAACACCATGGTGCAGGGTGCGTCGATCATCCACTTCGCCCGTGGTCTCGCTGCGCGAAAGTATCTCAAGACCTCGGATCTGGTGGATTTCGCGTGGAAGCAGATCAAGTTCCGAGTCACCGGCCGAGAAAGTAGTGACGACGTCGCCGAAGGCCGCGAGAAAGCACTGTCCTTCGTGGCCGGTCGATCCACCGCCGAACTCGCCCGCCTCGGCGAGGAGATCTACGACGAGGTCATCGCCGACAAGATCTGGCCAGGCACGAGGGCGTTGGCCCAGATGCACCTCGACGCCGGACAACAGGTGTGGTTGGTGACGGCAACTCCGGTCGAACTGGCTCAGGTCATCGCCGAGAAACTGGGATTGACCGGCGCCTTGGGCACTGTCGCCGAGAGTGAGGACGGCGTCTTCACCGGCCGACTCGTCGGCGACATCCTGCACGGCATGGGCAAGGCGCACGCCGTACGGACGTTGGCGGTGCGTGAAGGCCTCAATCTCAAGCGCTGTTCCGCCTACTCCGACAGCCACAACGACGTTCCGATGCTCTCGTTGGTGGGGACACCGGTGGCGATCAATCCCGACGCAGATCTTCGTGAACTCGCGAAGAACCGCGGGTGGGAAGTTCGCGATTTCCGCACCGGACGAAAGGCCGCCAAGATCGGCGTACCGACGGCGCTGGTGCTCGGAGCGGTCGGCGGGGCGCTCGCCGCAATTCTCGCCAGGCGCAAAGAACAGAACGCCTGAGCGGGTTCGGTCCGGATCGAGCAGCGATCCGGACCGAACTCAGCCGAGAAAGACGTTGCGGCGCTTGGCCAACAGTCGATACAGCGTCTGCTGAATGGTTTCCCGGACGTGGTCCGTGACCTCGAACAGGACCATCGGATCGTCGGCGGCACCGCTCTCGAAGGTGTCGGTGACGATGGGCTTTCCGAACTCGATGTACCACTTCGACGGCAACGGAACCAGGCCGAGCGGCCCGAAGTGCGGAAACAGCGGTGTCACCGGGAAATACGGAAGACCGAGAACGCGTGCGAGTGTGGTGAGATCACCGATTTTGGGATAGATCTCCTCCGAACCCACGATCGAGCACGGAATGATCGGAACACCGGTTCGCATTGCGGCCGACACGAAGCCACCGCGCCCGAACCGCTGCAACTTGTACCGCTCACTGAACGGTTTCCCGATGCCCTTGAATCCTTCCGGGAACACGGCCGCGACTTCACCGTCGTTGAGCAGACGCTCGGCGTCGGGGTTGCAGGCCAACGTATGGCCGGCTTTGCGCGCCAGTCCACCCACCACCGGCATCTCGAATGCCATGTCCGCAGCCAACATTCGCAGTGGACGATGCGCTGGATGGTGATCGTGCACGGCAACCGACGTCATCAGTCCGTCGATCGGGATCACACCGGCGTGGTTGGCGACCACAAGCGCTCCCCCGGTGAGGGGAATGTTCTCGATCCCACTGACCTCGACGCGAAACCACTTCTCGAACAACGGGCGCAACATCGGCATGACGACGTTGTCCGCGAAATGCGGGTCGAACCCGAACTCGTCGACCTCGTAGTCGCCGGACACCCGACGTCGGAGGAATTCTGCTGCCGAGGCGATCTGGTCGACGATCGCCGACCTGGCCGAATCGACGAACGTGCTCTCACCGCCGTGGTCGGCCGCCGAGGACACTCCGGACGGATGCCGACGTTCACTTTGTTCACGGATGTCACGCTCCGCACCGGTGACGGACTCACGCGAACGGGAAGTTGCCGACTTTCCGGTGTGAGTTGCGCTGGGCCGCAGGGGAATTACCTTCGCCACGTCAGTCACCCCTTCACCGCACTTCGTCCCGACAGCGGCATGTGCATCACGTCTGCACTTGTTGCCGCCGCGGCGGCGTCACCGCCGAGGATGGTGGTCAACGCATTCTCCGCCCGATCGATCCACTCGGACTTGATGATCCGGCGCGTCTGCATCGCACGCATGAAATCGTCGAGTGCTTGCATGGTGGTCCATCGCGGCTCGAACCCCAGCTCGCTGCGCATGCGAGTGGTGTCGAGTCCGCAGCCGAACCGGAAGTACTCGAGTTGCTCGTCGGTGTACAGCCTCATGGACGACCCCACCAACGCGCTCCCGACGCTGCGGAACAGAGCGAGCGGCATGGGAACTTCCACCCTGCCTGCCCGGCGGATCGCCTGCGACATCATGACCACTCCGTCGCCGGCGATGTTGTACGTACCCGAAGCGTGTCCGATGGTCGCCTTCTCCAGCGCCGCGAGGGCATCCTCGACGTGGAGCAATTGCAGGCGCGCGTTGCGCCCGACGATGGTGGGCACGAGTGGGGCGGTGACGTAGTGCCCGACGGTTGCAGTCAGCTGAGGTCCGATCAACGGCGCCAACCGCAGAATCCCGACCGAGATGTCCGGGCGCCGACGCCCCATTCCGCGGAGGTATCCCTCGATCTCGAGGCTGTCGCGGGCATATCCGCCCGGCGGCCGGCGGCGCGCACTCATTTCTTCGGTGAACTGAGCGGGATCCTTGGCACTGCACCCGTAGACGACCGAAGCCGAGCGCAGGACCACCTTGCGAACCGTCGGAGCTTTCTGACAGACCGCGAACAGTTGCATGGCGCCGATGACGTTCATGTCCTTCATCGCGGCGCGGCTGCCGGCTTTGGGGGCTTTCTGAAGCGTCGACGCGTGCACGACGGTGTCGACCTCGGCGTTTCGGATCACTTTGCCGATCAGCGGATTGCGGATGTCTGCTCGCACGAATTCCGCGCGGCCCATTCTGCGCATCATGTCCTTGCTCGGACTGACGGCGTCGACGGCGATGACACGCTCGATCGACGGATTCTGCGCAAGCCTGGTCACCAGGTAGCCGCCGAGAAATCTGCTCGCCCCGGTCACCAGTACGACGCGAGGCGTCGTGCCCCCTGAAGTGTTGTCACCTTCAACCACCAAGTACCCCCATATCCAGTAGAAACGCGCTCTGCCGAAGCGTCCCTCCCGCGATTTTCCCCCACTTTACGGGCAGAGGGGGTCCCGCGCTGACTACCCAAATTTCGGCCATTCAAGACAAACCGCCCAGCCAATGAGACGTGGCACACATCGCTTCCCCCCGAATATGCTGATGCCCGCCACCCCGGAAGGGGTGGCGGGCATCAACAGGTACTGCTTATTTACCGAGTTTCCTGCGCTGTACTCGGGTACGACGAAGCAGCTTGCGGTGCTTCTTCTTCGACATGCGCTTGCGACGCTTCTTGATCACTGAACCCATAGCGGGTGTCCCTCACGTTCTTCTCTAGCGTTCCTGCGCACGCCGGTCACGTACGCCTGCGCCAAGCAATTGGCGCCTGGCCCTCGTTTTAACTAGCTCAGCGCCTTACGACACCAGCTTGCTGGTACGACAGTGACTCATCGTACCGGTGTGGAGTCACTCGGCATAAACCGAGCCTCCGGCACAGCAACCGCTGTGCCCGCGACTCGGCTCACGCCGAGGTCATCCTCTTCGAACCGGCTGGTCAGCCGGCATCGAAGTACGAGGTTTCGAGGTAATCGTGTACTGCCTTCGCATGTACACGGAACGAACGGCCCACTCGTACAGCAGGCAATTCGCCACTGTGTACCAACCGGTACACAGTCATTTTCGACACCCTCATCAAAGTTGCTACCTCAGCAACAGTGAGGAATTGCGTGCCGGCCACTGCCGGCTTTCCGTCGTGGGACGAACCCATGGACGGCTTGTTTGCAGACACCATTAATCCACATACCTCCAGCACGACTCGCGCCGCCGGCTTCCCCTCCGGCGGAACAGACACGTACGTACTAAGTCGAGCTTAGCTGTACTGGTGGGGTTAAAGCGACGGGTGTGGCTAAACGGACGACTAATCCGCAGCTGCACCCATTGCGGCCGAGCGCGACTTGGCGGCATCCAAGGCATCGAAGAACGCCGTCCGCAGGCCGCCCGCTTCGAGCTGACGCAGTGCCGCAGCCGTCGTTCCGCCCGGTGACGTCACCGCGGCGCGAAGATCCGTCGCGCTGTCGCCGGTGCGATCGAGCATCGCTGCGGAACCGACCATCGTCTGCACCACCAATTCGGTAGCGACCGGGCGCGTCAGGCCGAGACCGACTCCCGCGTCGATCATCGCTTCGGCGACCAGAAAGAAGTAGGCCGGGCCGGAACCGGAGACAGCAGTGACCGCGTCGATCTGCGATTCGGGAACCGTGACCACCTTGCCGACGCTGCCGAGGATGCCGCGTACGAGCTCGAGATGCTCGGCCTTGACGTGCCGTCCGGGCGAGAGCACGCTCACGCCCTCCCCGACCAACATGGGGGTGTTCGGCATGACGCGGATGACCGGGAACCCTGCGGGCAGACGCGTTTCGAAGAATCCCGTGGGGATTCCCGCCGCAAGGGAAACGATCAATTGTTCGAGGTCGCCGTCCAGATCGACCTTCGTCAACGCCGTGAGCGCTGACTCGACGTCGTTCGGCTTCACCGCGATGACGATGACGTCCGCGCCCTCGGCGGCATCGGCGACCGTGCTGACGCGGATGGAGTATTCGGCGATCAATTCGTCTGCGCGAGGCTGATATTGCTCGGCGACGACCAGATCCTTGATGGCGTGGCCGGCCTGCAACAGCCCGGAGATCAGCGCCTCGCCGATCTTGCCGCCACCGATAATCGCAATTCTTGTCATGGCGAACAGCCTGCCACGACCGCAGCGATCGACCCTAGCGGGGCATCATCGCCAATTGACGACTCTGGACGACGACTGCGCCCGTCGAATCGAGAACAGCATGATCCTCTTCGAACCACGTGCTGCCCAGAACATCCGAGCTCGCCCGCACGCGAAGCCATCCCGGCGTCGGCAGTCGGCGCAGGTACGTCGTCAACTGCACGGTCGGCGCCCACCCGAACAGGCCGCGGTTCATCGTCACCGGCGCGCTGATGTCACCCGCCATGATCGCGAACAGTACAGCGGTGTCGAGGTCGTTTTCGTCCTCGGGTCGAGGACGGACCCACATCCTGACCTCGGCCTCGCCTTGGCTGCCGGTCAGGAAGTGCGCCGAGGTGGTATCGATTCGCATGTCGCAACCCTGACCGACATGCACGACCTGCGCCATCGGGTGATCGCCGATGACTGCCACCGCACTCTCCGGCGGTTCCGGTGACATGTCGTCGATCGACGAGGCCGTGACGAAGGTGGGGTCGCCGTCATCGGGGAATCCGAGCGTGACCGCCGCGCGAACAGCGCTGCGGCCCGCCTGGCTCAACTCGACGTCTAATAACGCGACCTGGCGTCCCTGCTTTCGGACGATCACCTCCAGTTCGACTTCACCCGGATCTGGGGCCGACAGATAGTTGGCGCTCACCGCGAGTGGCTGCATCTTCAGAAGCGAGTCGTTCTCACCTGCGCCGTCTCGCAGACATTGACGCGCTGCAGCGGCGCACACAGCCATCATGGAGCCGCCGTGCACTTTCGGCCCGATGGTCCAGATCGAATCGATCGTTGCGGTGTATCGCCCGTCGCCGAGCGAGGTGAGGCGATTGAGATCTTGAAAGGGACTGGTGCTCATCGATTTTCCTGTTCGGTGCTTTCTCGGTGTTGCGGGAAATGTCGTGCGGCCAAATCTTGGTGCGCCAGGCGTCGCAAAGCTGTCAGGACGGGTTCGTACATGGCGGTTCCGAGGACCGCATAGCGAATGCCGTCCTCGGTCGAACTGGTAGGCATCAGCTCGATTTCCACTTCGGCAATCCCTCGGATGTGGTCGCCGTAGGCGCGCAGGCGCGCGTCCGAGAGACTCAGTCCGGCATCCTCGAGGCCGATCAGTGCCCGCTCGAGGTGCGCGACCGCCACGTACCTCGGCTCGAAAACCTGACCGAGAAACTCCAGAACCTTGCGAGCTCTGGGGAACTCTGGATCCGGTTCAGGTTCGACGTACGGGGGTAGTTGCGCGATTGCGCGGCCGAAAGTCTCGAATTCGGATCGTTCGTCAGTGTCCACCAGTTCGAGCACCGCGCGAATCCGTGGAATCGCGAGTCCCGCCCCGGCCAGGGCCCTGATCAACGCGAGTCGCCGGACGTGCTGTTCGCCGTACCTCGCTCCCGTTGCGCTGGTCGGCTCACCCGGCATCAGCAGACCTTCACGGAGGTAGTACTTGATAGTGGCCAGTGCAACGCCGGACTGTGCGGCCAGTTCGGAAACCTTCACCGCTCCTCCGTCCAACTCGCTCGACCCATTACTGGATAGTGATGCTATCCAATGGGGGCCGAGCATCGGTAAGGAGGACACGCCTTGCGCTAGGGTTGAACCTTCTTTGCGCACACCACCAGAAATTTCCGAACGGAGCGAACAGGCGGAATGACGGATTTGCAGTCGGAGGCTCAGCCCGACGAACAGTGGCGCATCGTGGAACCACTGACGCTGACTCCCCTGCTCACCGCCGCACTCGAGGTGTTCCACGAACTCGGTTACCACGGAGCGTCGGTTCGTGACATCGCAAAACGTGCCGGCGTCACCGTGCCGACGCTGTATTACCACCACGGCAACAAACAGGGCATCCTCGTCGCGCTGATGGAACCGGGCATCGAGAACGTCACCGCACGCGCGAGCGCTGCGGTCGACGCTGCCGGACCGTCGCCGACGGCACAGTTCGGCAATCTCGTCGAGGCGTGTGTTCTGCACATGACCAGTCGCTCCGACATAGCCTTCCTCGATTCCGAACTGCGGTACCTCGAGGACGCGGAACGAAAGAGCTACGCCGCCAAGCGAAAGAAGCTCGAGAACCTACTCGTCGACGTACTGACGGCAGGCGTCGAGAGCGGTGAGTTCACGGTCCCGGACATCACCGGAACGGGCCGTGCACTACTGGGAATGTGTCAGTCCGTCGTCCTCTGGTATCGACTCGACGGACCGCAGACTCCGCGCGAAGTCAGTGTTCTCTACCGCGAGATAGCCCTGAAAGCCGTCGGCGTCACTTCTTGAGCACTGAACTTCCCGGCATGTCCGATTAGCCCTTAACTGACGAACGTCACAGCTGTCGGCTGACACCGAAACCGGGACGCGCCCACGGTCGCGGGTCCACACTTAGAAGCAGAGATGCGCGGGGTGGATCCGCAGACCGAGGGAGTTCTTGACGTATGGCCAACAGCAATCCATTTGTTCCTCCTAGCGCGGTCGACGTCGACCTTTCCGCGGTCGCCTGGGGGGCGAACCGCACGATGTCCGACTTCGAGACTGGAATGTGGCGGATGGAAGAGGCGCAGCCGCAACTGCGCTCACCGATCGTTGCGGTAGAGGTACTCGATCGTGCCCCGGACTGGGATCGACTTCTCGACGCAGTCGAGTGGGCATCGCACGTGGTTCCGCGTATTCGTATGCGAGCAGTGGAACCGGCAATGCAGCTGGGCAACCCGGTGTGGTCCGTCGATCCCGAGTTCGACATCGGCTACCACCTACGACGCGTCCGCTTACCTGCACCGGCGGACTTCGATCACGCACTGCGCATGTGTCGTCACCTTGCGACGGAACCTTTCGACAAGGCTCGACCGCCGTGGAGCGCGCTGCTCATCGAAGGTCTCGACGACGGTCGCGCCGTGTTCGTGGTCAAGACTCACCACTCCATCACCGACGGCATGGGCGGCATCCAGATGATGACGCTCCTGCACAGCAGACGCCCGGACCCCACTCCGAACAAGCCCGACCGCACACCGCCTGCTCCTGAGCATCTGTCGTCGGTGGGCGCCTTCGGCGAGGAGGTCGTCAGCGAGATCCGGCGTGCGCCCTCGCGTATCGCCAAGCTGGTCCGTGGTGCCACCAATGTTGCGACCACGGCGATCTCGAGTCCGATCACGACTGCTTCCGAGGTCCTCGGTTACGCCAATTCACTCCGCAAGATCGTCACTCCCCCAGCTCGTTCCGGTTCCCCTCTGCTCCACGATCGTGGTCTCGGACGATGGTTCGGAACTCTCGAGGTGGGTGTCCCCGAGCTCAAGGCCGGGGCGAAAGCTGCCGGTGGCTCACTCAACGATGCGTACGTCGCTGCCTTGCTCGGCGGCTTCCGTCGCTACCACGAAGCCTTCGGACAGTCCGTCGACAGCATTCCGATGGGTATGCCGATCAGCATGCGTACGGGCGCAGACGCCAACGGCGGCAACAGGTTTGCAGCCGTTCGCTTCAACGGCCCGGTCTCCGAAACCGATCCGGCCAAACGCATCAGGCAGGTGCGAGAGATCGTACTGGGTCTCCGGGAGGAGCCCGCGTTGGACGCTCTCGACGTCGCCGCCCCGATCCTCGCCCGCCTGCCGAATTATCTACTCGCGAACTGGTATCTGTCACAGTCGACGGGTCTGGACCTGCAGGCCAGCAACGTCGCCGGCGTACCGGTACCGGTCTATCTCGCCGGAGCGAAGATCGAGCGGATGTTCCCGTTCGGCCCGGCGCCCGGTTGCGCGGCAATGGCGACACTGGTCTCCCACGTCGGGGTGTGCTGTATCGGAATCAATCTCGACACCGCTGCGATCACGAAACCCGCGCTGCTGATGCAGTGCTTGCAGGAGAGCCTGGACGAGATCGTCGCTCTCGGAGTCACAACGGAAGGTGCGTGAGTCATGAGCGAGAACACGACCAACCCGCGCGTGTACCTCACCGAAACCATGACAGAGGCCGAAGCCGGCGTGCTGCGAAAGTGGCTTGCCGACAAGGCAAGCTCATCCGAAACTCGGCCGGTCACCGTCAACATCACCGACAAGACCCTGGCAGAACTGGCGGCACGGACCGACGACCCGATGCTCGCACCGCTTCGCGTGGTGTGGATTCCGGACACCCACACCAAGCACAACGTCGCGGTGCGACTACGTGATGCGCTGGCACCACGCGATCCTCTCCACCCCGGACGCGGTGCACAACGCAGAACCCTGCGCACCGACCCCTCACGGTGCCAGGTCATCGAAGGTGAACCCGCACCACTGAGCGATCTCGAGCGTCGCCTCGAAAAGAGCGGTGGCGGTTCGCTACCGGAGTTCATCCGACGGCAGGCCGCTCTGGCACTCGAACGCGCCGAATTGGGCCTTCTGGGTGGCCAGTACAAGGTGTCACGGTTCGTCGTCGACGAGATCACCGACACCCGCCGATTCGCCACCGAGGTCATGGCTTTGGCCGACCGGTTGAACATCGCCGTCGCCGAAGTCGATCGCCGCGCACGTGAAGCTCTCGAAGAAATGGTTGCCACCCAGAGTCGCCAAGCCATCGCGGTGTGGGATCGCCTGGGCCGCTACTTCGCTCGCGCCTACAAGCTGGACGTGGACACGAGCCGCTTCGAGGAACTCCGTGAGCTGAACAAGGAACACTCACTGGTCTTCCTCCCGAGTCACCGTTCGTACCTCGATCCCCTCGTCCTGCGTCCGGCGTTGATCGCGAACGGCTTGCCGCTCAATCACGTCATGGGCGGCCTCAACATCAGCTTCTGGCCCATGGGCTCGATCCTCAAGCGCAGCGGCACCGTCTTCATTCGTCGAAGCATCGGCAACGACGAGGTCTACAAGTGGTCGATGCACGAGTACATGCGCTACCTGCTCACCAAACGCTTCAATCTGGAGTGGTACATCGAAGGTGGACGCGGGCGTACCGGGAAACTACGCCCACCGCGCTTCGGTCTCCTGACCTACCTGACCAAGGCCTTTCAGGTCAGCGGCGCATCCGACGTGTACCTCGTCCCCGTCGCGCTGAGCTACGACCAGCTCTACGAGGTCGGGGCAATGGCTGCCGAGGCACTCGGCGCCGAGAAGACACCGGAAGGCCTGCGCTGGATGGTGGGTTACGTACGCGCCCAGGGAAAACGCAACGGCGTCGCGCACGTGACCATCGGCCGGCCGCTCTCACTCGCGGACGCACTCAGCCAGGAAACCGATCAGCGCCTCGCCATTCAGAAGGCCGGCATCGAGGTGTGTCACCGCATCAACGAGGTCACCCCGGTGACCGTGTCTTCACTGGCGATGTTGGCGTTCCTCGGAATCGAAGACCGGGCGTTGACAGTTCGTGAACTCACCGCGATTCTCACGCCGCTGTTCGGCTACATCACCGCGCGAAATCTTCCGATCGCCGGCGACGTCGAACTGTCCGATCCGCGTGTCATCGAGAAGGCATTGCAGACACACGTCGATTCCGGGGTGCTCGAGCGCTTCGATCGGGGCGGCGAGCAGGTCTTCTACCTCGGCAAGGACCAGCATCTTGTCGCTGCCTTCTACCGCAACAACACGATTCACTTTCTTGTCGTGCGTGCCATCACCGAACTCGTACTTCAGGCAGCCGTCGAAGAGCGGTTCGAGGACCCCATCGGGGACGGGTGGGCAGAGGCCAAGCGCATCCGAGATTTGTTGAAATTCGAGTTCTTCTTCAGTGACCGGGACACGTTCGAGCAGGAGATGCGGACCGAGCTGACGCTGATCGACCCCGAGTGGGAAACCGTCATGGCCGACGACAAACGAACCGAGCACATGATCGAGACGGTTCGCCCGTACCTCGCGCACCGCGTGCTCCAACCGTTCCTCGAGGCGTACCAGGTTGTCGCCGATCAGCTTGTGCTCGCGCCGATTTCGACATCGTTCGACGAAAAGTCGTTCATCAGCAACTGCATCGACGTCGCACATCAGCGTCGACTGCGGCAGCAGATCGCCAGCAACGAATCCGTCTCCGGTGAGTTGTTCGCCACCGCACTGAATTTGGCGCGCAACCGTAACTTGATCGAAGTCGACGACGACGGAGTCCGGGCCCGGCGCCTGGCATTCGCTGCCGAGATCAAGGTTCAGGTCGAGCGCCTGCGTCACCTTCGCGCACTCGCGCATGCACGACTCGATCAGGTGGCGATGCCGGTACCGGACGCCGCTGCGGTAGTGACCATTCCAGAAGCAAACCGAGCGCCCGCCGCGAACGAGGAAGTAGGACTGTGACCGGACTCGAGCGTCTGCACTCCGCCATCGAAGCCGCCCCGCCCGGGCCCGGAACGATCGCCGCCTTCGACCTCGACGGCACCTTGATCAGCGGGTACTCGGCCAGCGTTGTGTACCGAGACCGCCTGCGACGCTTGGATATCAGCGTCGGCGAACTCTTGCGCACCACCGGTGCCGCGATCGACACCCAATTCCGCGGTGCTGACGTCGGAGCACTGATGGACATCGGCGTTCGAGCCTTGGGCGGCCGTACCGTCGAGGAACTGAACGACTGGGGCCGACGGCTGTTCAAGCAGGAAATCGCCGCGATGATCTACCCGGAAGCCCGCGGGCTACTGGCGGCACACCGGCGAGCCGGCCACACGATCGTGATGGCTACGTCGGCGACTCCGTTCCAGGCCAAGTACGTCGCCGAAGATCTCGACATCGAAGACGTGCTGTGCACCGAACCCGAAGTCGTCGACGGCATGCTCACCGGCGAACTGTCTTCGCCCGCACTGTGGGGGCCGGCCAAGGCCAATGCCCTTGCAGGCTATGCCGAGAAGATGGGCGCCGATCTGAAGAACGCGTTTGCGTACTCCAACGGTGTCGAAGACGTCTTCATGCTCGAGGCCGTCGGGCGACCTGTCGCGTTGAATCCCGATCGTGGTCTGGCCAAGATCGCGTTGCGCAATCACTGGCCTTCGGTCAGCCTGCGTAAACCGCAACGAGGCGCAACACCGATCTCCACGATCCGAACGGCGACGGCCATGGGCGCGCTTGCTGCCACCGCCGCCCTCGGTGCGTCGGCAGGCATTGTCACCGGGAACCGTCAACTGGGTGCGAACCTGGTCGGCACGTACGGCCCCGACATCTCGCTCTCACTGCTGGGCATCGACGTCGAGATCGACGGCGAGCACAACGTGTGGGATCACCGCCCGGCGGTGTTCATGTTCAACCATCAGAGTTCCCTGGACATGTTGGTCCTGGGCACCGTGATCAAGCGTGACGTGACCGGCGTCGCGAAGAAGGAAGCGGCAAGCGATCCGCGGTTCATGCCCGTCGGTGCACTGCTCGACGTCGCCTACATCGACCGCACCGACACCACGAAGGCGAAGGCTGCACTGCAACCGGCAGTCGACAAGCTGAAGAATGGTGTCTCGATAGTCATAGCTCCGGAGGGCACCCGTTCTCCGACGCCACGTCTGGGCCCTTTCAAGAAGGGTGGATTCCACTTGGCGATCCAAGCCGGTGTGCCGATCGTGCCCGTGGTGATTCACAACGCGGGTGAACGGATGTGGCGCAATTCGCTTGTCGCCCATCCAGGCCCGGTCTATGTCTCGGTGCTCGATCCCATCTCGACCGAAGGCTGGGAGACCAAAGACCTCGACGCACACGTCGAGAAGGTGCGCGCGCAGTTCGAAGCTGCGCTACTTGCCGGCCACCGCTGAGCGTGCCAGGTGCTCGCGTGCAAACGCGAGCGCCTGCGCCAGCATCGACGACCGCTCCCGCCGGGTGCGCGCGTTCTGCGTGTTGATCTCGATGACTGCCTGGCCGCTGAATTCGCTCGCAGCCAATTGCTGACACAACTCCGCGCACGGCTGTGAGCCATGCCCCGGAATCAGGTGCTCGTCCATCGACGCCCCGCGACCGTCGGCCAGGTGCAGGTGCTCGAGCCCCTTGCCCATACGGGAGGCCAACTCCAGGGCATCCATGCCCGCCGTCGCGGTGTGCGACAGGTCGAGTGTGTAGTGAGCATGATCGGAATCGGTCGGGTCGTACGACGGACTGAACGCGGACAACGCTGCCCCTGGACCGCCACGTTTACGCAGACGCTCCGCGGACTTGTCCTTGCCGCCGAAGAAGCTGTCGGCGCGCATGGGGAACATGTTCTCCACCGCCACCACGACGCTGCTCTTCGATTCGAGTTCGACAACCTGTTCCGCGAAGCCTTCGGCGTACTTGCGCTGCCACCGGAACGGCGGGTGGACGACCACCGTCGTCGCTCCCAAGGTTTCGGCGGTGCGCACCGAACGCTCGAGCTTCTCGACCGGATCGGAACCCCACACGCGCTGCGAAATCAGCAGACACGGCGCATGCACGGCCTGCACCGGAATGGCGTACTTGCGAACGAGGGCGGCAACAGCACCGATGTCCTGACTCACGGATTCGGCCCACACCATCAGTTCGACACCGTCGTATCCGAGATCAGCGGCGTAGCGAAATGCTGCTTCCGTGTTCTCCGGATATACCGAAGCCGTCGACAAGCCGACGGCTATCGGCCGACGAACCATGCGCTGCGATCCCCCGATCATCGTCCGATCAACCCGAGGTCAACAAGAACGCCAGTGGACCGAGCGTCACGATCATGCCGACGACCACCGCGATCACGAAACTCGTGATGTCGTCCGTCTTCCGCAGAACCCGCACGACAGCAACCAGGCCGACGATCACGATCAGCGCGAGCACCAACGCCACCCACGGCAGCATGTCCCACAGCTTCTCGAAGCCCTTGAACATCGCGCCGCCGACGATCAGTGCAACAACCACCTGACCGGCAAGCACTGCCCATTCACGGATCGAGTTACGCTCGCCTGCCTCTTCCGCTGCCGGTTCGGCTTCGACATCGGACTCCGCGGCGGCACTGGTCTTTTCTGCACCGTCATCGACAGCCGGCGCCTTGACCAGATCGACCACGGCGGTGGATTCGGCCTCGCCGGCATCCGCGTCTGCGATCTTGTCGATCAGTTCGGTGCTCTCTTCCGGCGCGGCCGGAGCGGGAGCGGTCTGTGCAGGTGCCTTGGCGACGGGAGTGGGGACACGCGGCGGCAGGATCGGCGGACGCAACGACGGCGACTGCGTTGCGGCGCGCTCCTGACGCATCAGGTCGCCCGCCAGGGTCTGACCCGACAGCAGGGCTGGTTCCTGCGTTACCTGCGTCGGTGACGAGGAGTTGAGCGGTGCCCGGCTCACCCACTGCCCGGGCGAGGACTTCGAGGTCTGTCCCGGCGAAGGCGTGGAAGTCGGCTTCGGAGTGGTGACCGGCGGCGCAGCAACCGGCTTCGACTCGCCCTTGGGTGCCTGCGGCTCGTCATCGTCATCGTCGTCGTCGAACGAGACGGCGAAGGCTGCGGTGCGATCGGCGGGAACCTTCGGTGCCGGTTCGACTGACTTGGCGGTTTCCGCGACAGCCTCGGCCGGCGCTGAAGGTGCAGAGTTCTCCGGCGCAGCGGTTTCCGGCGCAGCGGCTTCAGGCTGGGCTGCTGGTTCGCCGGACTCGGGCTCGGCGGCCGCGCGCGATCCCGACTGGCGAACGATCGGGATCTCACCCGTCAGTTCGGCGACGGAGATGCCACCGGCTACGCCGCGCCGGCGTCGTCCACCTCGGGATTCGACGCTCTGACCGTTCCGCTTGAGCAGTTCCGCTACGGAAATCTGCTGACTGTCCTCGGTCATCAAGCACTCACCACCAATTCACCGCCCATTTCTGTGTCGAGCTTTCGCAGAATCAGACCCTCACGCAGTGCCCAGGGACAAATTTCCAGTTCGTCCACTCCGAGCGCCCGCATGGTTGCCTCTGCGATGAGCGCGCCGGCCACAATCTGCTGTGACCGATCCGAGCTCACTCCTTCCAATTCTGCACGGTCCGCCGCCGTCATCCTGGATATGAAGGCTATGAGTTGCCTGAGTCCGCTGGAAGTCAGGGTCCGTTTTGCCCGGGGGCCTGCGGCAGAAGGGGCCGCGCCGGTGAGCCGAGCCAACGATCGGAAGGTCTTCGAAGTCCCGACCGTGCGGTCCCAGTCGCCGGCGGCGCGCAGTTCCTTGGCTGGTCCGACCAACTCCGCGTCCAGCCAGTCGCGCAATACAGCGACCCGGCGCTTGCCCGGCGGATCGGCCTGTAGCCAGTCGCGCGTCAACCGTCCGGCACCGAGTTGCAGTGAGAAGGCGACGTCCGGATCCTCGTCACCACCTGCTGTGAGTTCGAGCGAGCCGCCGCCGATGTCCAGGTTCAGGATGCGTCCGGCGCTCCAGCCGTACCAGCGGCGCACGGCCAGAAAGGTCAAGCGGGCTTCGTCGACCCCGGACAGAACCTCGAGGTTGACTCCGGTCTCGGCGCGGACGCGGGCGAGTACGGCTTCGGAATTGTTGGCGTCACGGACCGCGGAAGTGGCAAAAGCCATCATTTCCTCGCACCCGGACGTCTTGGCGATACCGGCGAATTCGGAAACCGTCGACACCAACCGATCGGCTCCTGACGTGGTGATATCGCCGCGGTCGTCAGTGTTTTCTGCCAGCCTCAACGTGGACTTGGTCGAGCTCATGGGTGTTGGGTGGCCGCCCCGATGGGCGTCCACAACCAATAGATGGACGGTATTGCTTCCGACGTCGAGTACCCCTAGTCGCACATCGCCACGTTACTGGGTCTACGGTCGGCCCTTGTGACAGCAGGTAACCCAGACCGGTCCCACAAGATGACTCCGAGCCCCGAGGTCGATCTCGATTTCCCGCGCGAATGGGTCGAATTTGTCGATCCGGATAACTCCGAACACCTCATTTCCGCTGATATGACGTGGTTGCTCTCGCATTGGACCTGCGTGTTCGGCACGCCGGCGTGTCAGGGCATCATCGGAGACCGCCCGGACGACGGTTGCTGCTCGCACGGCGCTTTCCTCTCCGATCAGGAAGATCAGGACAAGCTCGATGCGTCAGTGAAAATGCTCACAGCCGAAGACTGGCAGTTCATGGAAAAGGGTCTCGGCAAGAAGGGCTACGTCGAAGAAGACGACCTCGAGGACGAGCCCGCGCTGCGCACCCGCCGCTACAAAGGAGCGTGCATCTTCCTCAACCGGCCGGGTTTTGCCGGAGGCGAGGGCTGCGCTCTGCATTCCATGGCGCTCAAGAAGGGCATCGAGCCGCTCGAGGTGAAACCGGACGTGTGCTGGCAGCTACCGATCCGCCGCACCCAGGACTGGGTCGACCGGCCGGACGGCGTCCAGATCCTCAAGACCACGATCACCGAGTACGACCGCCGCGGCTGGGGTGAGGGCGGCGACGACCTCGCCTGGTACTGCTCCGGCTCCCCCGACGCTCATGTCGGGGAGCGGCAGGTCTGGCAGTCCTACGGGCCCGAGTTGACGGAACTTCTCGGAAAGCGCGCGTACGACGAGCTGGCTCGCCTCTGCAGGCGTCGCGCGGGCCTCGGCCTCATCGCAGTCCATCCGGCGACCACGATCGCTCAGAACAAAGCTCAGGGCTGACTCCGCCTGAACAAAAAGAATTCAGCCGCTCACACGATCGTGTGAGCGGCTGAATTCTTCTCGACATTTCTTCTCGACATTTCTTCTCGACGAGGTTCGATCACGCTTCGAGCTTGTAACCCAATCCACGGACCGTGACCAGATGTTCCGGCTTGGCCGGATCCGATTCGATCTTCGAACGCAACCGCTTCACGTGTACATCAAGGGTTTTGGTGTCACCGACGTAGTCGGCGCCCCAGACGCGGTCGATCAACTGTCCGCGGGTCAGCACCCGACCGGAGTTGCGGAGCAGGTACTCGAGGAGATCGAACTCCTTGAGCGGCAACGTCACCGGGTTACCCGCGACCTGCACGACGTGGCGCTCGACGTCCATCCGTACCGGTCCGGCCTCGAGCACCCCGTTGTCGGAGGCGAGGTCCGCCTCGTTCTCCACCCCGCGGCGCAGCACCGCACGGATGCGAGCGATCAGCTCACGCGCCGAATACGGTTTGGTCACATAGTCGTCCGCACCGAGTTCCAGTCCGACGACCTTGTCGATCTCACTGTCACGCGCCGTCACCATGATGACGGGGACGCCGGAGCGCGACCGCAGCGCCTTGCAGACGTCCGTGCCACTCATGCCGGGCAGCATGAGGTCGAGCAGGACGATGTCCGCTCCGGAGCGATCGAATTCCGCCAACGCCGACGGTCCGTCGTTGACGATGGTGGTCTCGAAGCCTTCCTTGCGGAGCAGGAACGCCAGCGGGTCCGCCAAGGACTCCTCGTCCTCCACGATCAGCACACTCGTCATCGTTTGGCCTCCATGCCGTTTTCTCTACTGCCTTGTTCTCGTCTGCCGATCCGCGTGGAACCGGCGGTTCCCGCGTCGTCAGAGTCGATGTCGTCGTCCGACTCCACGTGTGCCGGTATCTGCAACGTGAAGGTAGACCCTGTACCCGGTTTGCTCCACAGTTCGATGGAGCCGTTGTGATTGGCCGCGACGTGTTTGACGATCGCCAGCCCCAGACCGGTTCCACCGGTCTGCCGTGACCGCGCCTTGTCCACGCGGAAGAATCTCTCGAACACTCGCTCCTGGTCCGCTTTCGCGATGCCTTCTCCTCGGTCGGTGACTGCGATCGCGACATTGTCGCCGCGTACCGACCGACTGACGGAAACCGGAGAACCCTTGGGCGAGTATGCAATAGCGTTCTCGATGAGGTTGGACAATGCCGTGACGAGGAGAGTCTGATCCCCGAGTACTTCCAGCCCACTCGGATGGTCGGTGGTGACCGTGATCCCGGCGGCCTCGGCCGACAGATTCGACCTCGACAGTGCTTCGGACACCACGGTGTCGACGTCGACCACGTCGAGATCCGGCAGCTTCTCGGCACCTTGCAGACGCGAGAGTGCGATCAACTCGGTGACCATCTTGCCCAGACGAATCGACTCACCGAGCACCCGTTCGCCGAAGTGGCGCACCGATTCCGGGTCGTCAGCGGACTCGAGCAGCGCCTCCGCGAGCAGGCTCATCGCACCGACCGGCGTCTTGAGTTCGTGGCTGACGTTCGCGACGAAATCGCGTCGGGTCGCCTCCATGCGGACCTGCTCGGAATCGTCGTCGGCGAACAGGACCACGAAGTTGCGATCGTCCTTGCTGAGCAACCGGGCCGTGCCACGTACCGCGATCTTGTCGCGGCCCCGCTGAGCGGTCTGCGCCGTCAGATCGACCTCGACGGGTTGACCCGTCCGCAGAACTTCCTGAGCAGCCCGCCAAGCTCGCTCGTCGACCAGACGATTCTTGACGAGACCGAGTTCCTCGGCGCGAGGATTGAAGAGCACGACGTCGTGAAAACCGTCGACGACGGCGATACCGCTTTCCGAAGCCAACACGATGAGGTCGAGAACCTGGGACATCGTGAGCCCGGTCTGTTCGTCCGAGCGCTGACTCTGGCGCGACGACAGCCTGGGTACCAGCACCCCGCCGACGAGGTAGCCGACCAAGCCGGCGACCACGACCAGCAGCACTGCAATCACGACACTCACGGCGCAATCGTACGTTCGCGCGAAGAGTCGGTTACGGCGGGTTCGGACGTTCCCACCCGTGTAATCCGCCAGGTGGACGGCGTTGGTTCGTCGTTCATCTGCTGTTGGCCGAGGCCCCCCGAAATCACTGTTCGGGGGGCCTCGACGCACATCATCGGGTTGCTACTTTCCGCCCTGATTCGCCACCGCGGCGGCGCCGGCAGCTGCGGCCTCCGGATCCAGGTAGGTGCCGCCGGGATTGAGCGGCTTCAGGTTCTCGTCGAGGTCGTAACGCAGCGGGATTCCGGTCGGGATGTTCAGGCCCGCGATGTCCTCGTCCGAGATGCCGTCGAGGTGCTTGACCAACGCACGCAGCGAGTTGCCGTGCGCGGTGACCAGCACGTTCCGGCCGGCGAGCAGCTCCTGGGAGATGGTGTCCTCCCAGTACGGGATCAGACGCTTGACGACGTCGAGCAGGCACTCGGTCAAGGGAACCTCGTCGAGGTTCGCGTACCGGGGATCGGTGTCCTGGCTGTACTCGCTGCCGGCTTCGATGGCGGGCGGCGGGGTGTCGTAGCTACGACGCCAGAGCATGAACTGCTCGTTTCCGTACTCTTCCTTGGTCTGCGCCTTGTTCTTGCCCTGCAGAGCGCCGTAGTGGCGCTCGTTGAGACGCCAGTCGCGCACTACCGGGATCCAGTGGCGATCGGCGGCGTCGAGCGCGAGGTTGGCTGTGCTGATCGCGCGGCGCAGCAGAGACGTGTAGAGAACGTCGGGCAACAGGTTGTGCTCGGCGAGCAGTTCGCCGGCGCGCTTGCCCTCGGCCATGCCCTTGTCTGTCAGGTGTACGTCCACCCAGCCGGTGAACAGATTGAGTGCATTCCATTCGCTCTCGCCGTGGCGGAGCAGGACCAGGGTTCCGATACTCATGGCGTTCATCCTGGCACGAGTACCGGAACCCTTCTTGATCAACCCTGTCCGGAAATCAGCTCGGGGCAACTTCCGCAGTTCGCAGATCCTTGCGGAGGATCTTTCCGGCCGCGGATTTCGGCACGGTGCTGATGAATGAAACCTGGCGGACCTTCTTGTGCGGCGAGACGCGCTCGGCGACGAAGGTGATCACGTCGGCTTCGGTCAACTCGGCGCCGTCCTGGAGCACGACGAATGCCTTCGGGACCTCTTCGCCCTCGGCGTCGAGCACACCGATCACTGCGGCGTCGGCGATCTGCGGATGGGTCAGCAGCAAGGCCTCGAGTTCCGCCGGGGGAACCTGGTAGCCCTTGTACTTGATCAGTTCCTTGAGGCGGTCGACGATCTTGACGACGCCGTCGCCGTCGACGGTCGCGATGTCACCGGTGTGCAGGTAACCGTCGTCGTCGAGGGTGTCCTTGGTGGCCTGGTCGTTGCCGAGGTAGCCGAGCATGATGTTCGGGCCCTTGCACCACAGTTCGCCGGGCTCGCTGACGCCGTCCGAGCCGAGAGCCGGGTACGCGACCTCTTCGCCCGTTCCGGGGTCGACGAGCTTGCATTCCATGTTGGCGATGGTCGGACCACACGTGTCGAGGGCGATGTCGTCACGATCGAACGGGATCGCGTGCGAGACCGGGCTCATCTCGGACATGCCGTAGCCCTGGCGGACGTGGCAGTTCAACCGGTCGGCGACGGCCTTGCCGAGCGCCGCGTCGAGCGGGGCCGCACCGGAGAAGATGGTGTGCACGCTCGAGAGGTCGTACTGATCGACGAGCGGGTGCTTTGCCAGCGCGACGGCAACGGGCGGTGCGACGAAGATGTACGTCGACTTCTGCTCGGCGACGATCCGCAGGAACTCGACGAGATCGAACTTCGGCATCGTGATGAGGCTCGCGCGGCGGTAGAGCGCAGCGTTGAGCAGGACCGTCATGCCGTAGATGTGGAAGAACGGTAGGACCGCGAGGATCTTGTCGTCGGTCTCGATGCCCATCCGCGGAATGATCTGGCAGACGTTGGCCACGAGGTTCCGATGGGTGAGCATGACCCCCTTGGGTCGGCCGGTGGTGCCCGAGGAGTACGGCAGCACCGCGAGTTGGGTGGCCGGATCGAAGGAGACCTCGGGCGCCGCTGCACCCTCGCCGAGCAGATCACGCAGCGAGAGGTGGCCTTCGGCCCCGTCGAGTACGAACACGTTCTCGGCCGGGATACCGACCAGGTCAGCAGCGGCCTTTGCCTGCGGCAGGAGCGGCGAGACGGTGAAGAGGAACTTGGCCTTGGAATCGGTGAGCTGCTTGGCGATGTCCTCGGCGGTGTAGAGCGCGTTGATCGTGGTCGCGACGCCACCGGCACGAAGGATGCCGTGGAAGACGGAACCGAAGGCCGGGACGTTGGGCGAATGCAGCCCGACCACGTCGCCGACGCTGAGTCCGCGCGCTGCGAGAGCGCCTGCAACGCCGTTGATCTGTGCGATCAGCGAAGCGTATGTGGTGACTGCGCCCGAACTGCCCTCGACGAATGCCGTCTTGTCGAGGTCTGCGGGGTCGGTGTTTCCGAACAGGAAGTCGTAGACGCTGAGGTTGGGGATTTCAACGTCGGGGAACGGACTCTTGAAGCTCACTGTGCTCCTCGAAAAGTTGCGCGGCGGGGTGGTGTGACCAACTTACTGTGACTCACGGGAACAGTATTATTCCGTGACGACAGTCACAAGTAAAGGTCACTTTACGTGACACATCCGCGATGTGTCTCACCCCGCTCGATCAGCTCTGCGCGGGCTCCTCCTCGATGAGGTGCTTGAACGGTTCGAGATTCGCCAGCGACTCGCCTCGCGACACCCGCCACGCCCACTCACGCTTGATGGACGAGGAGAAGCCGAGTTCGAGGATGACGTTGAAATCGCCGTCGGCGGCTTCGAGAACCTGACCGAGCACTCGGTCGAGTTCATCGCCGGTCACGGCATGCTCCGCGATCTTGCCGACCAGGTAGATGTCCCCGACCTTGTCGAGTGTGTACGCCACCCCGTACAGACGGCGGTTGCGCTTGAGCAGGAACTTGTAGACGCCTTCGAAGTTCTCGTCCACCTTGCGGCACACGAAGGCCTCGACCCGCACACCGTGATTGCCAACGGTGAGCAGAGTCGACGTCTTGAGTTTGTGTTCACCGGGAAGTTCGACGATGAAATGCGCGTCGTCTTTTCTGGTGAAGTCGAGTTCACGCTCGGTGAGGGCCTGCTCGATGGTGTCCGAAATGCTGCTCATGTACGCACTCCCCCGGTCCGGCGCAGACGCCACAGACCCCGCGCACGGCGGGGCGAGAAGTCGCTGGGACCGGTTCCGTTGTTGTAGTTGACTGCGGCTTTGCGATAGCTCTCGAGCAAACCGTCCGCGGTGTGTTCCCACGAGAAATTTTCGGCGTGACGCGGTGCCTGCGCGGCGAGTTCGGCCAAGCGCGTCGGTGCTGTCACCAAAGATTCGAGGGCGCCGGCCCAGTCTTCGGTGCGGTGTCCTTGAACCAGCAGGCCTGTCTCCCCGTTGCGTACGGCTACTCCCAGTCCGCCGACGTCGGCGGCGATCACGGGAGTTCCGCAGGCTTGAGCTTCGATGGCGACCAATCCGAAGGACTCCGAATAGCTCGGCACCGCAACCAGATCCGAGGCACGGTAGACATCGGCGAGACGCTCAGGAGCCTGCGGCGGCAAGAACGTCACCTGCGCTGTGATGCCGAGTGAGCGTGCCAGTTCGATCAGCACGTCCGGCCGCGCGAGGCCAGTTCCGGACGGCCCGCCGACGACGAGGATGCGCAACGGCAACTCGGGGCGACGGCTGATCACTTCGGCGGCAGCACGCAGCAGAACGTCCGGCGCTTTCAGAGGTTGGATCCGGCCGACGAAAGTCACGACGACCTCGCCCGGGTCCAACCCCAACGACGCGCGGGCGGAATCGCGATCGCCCGGTCGGTAGCGGGTGAGATCGGCGCCGGGAGCCACGACGTCGATACGCGTGGGATCTGCGCCGTACAACTCGTGCAGCGCCTTGGCTTCGTCGGTGGTGTTGGCGACCAGGCGATCGGACTCGGCGACTACTTGCTGCTCGCCGATCTGACGTGCTGCCGGCTCCGGGGTGTCTCCCTCGGCAAGCGAAAGATTCTTCACCGCCGCGAGGGTGTGGGCGGTGTGTACGAGGGGCACGCCCCAGCGGTCGCGGGCCAGCCAGCCGACCTGACCGGACAACCAGTAGTGCGAGTGAATCAGGCTGTAGTACCCGGGGCCGTGGCGCGCTTCCTCCCGCAGAACTCCTGCGACGAAGGCACACAGTTGAGTCGGCAGATCCGCCTTGTCCAGCCCTTCGAAGGGACCAGCAGCAATGTTCCGAACCCGCACTCCGGGAGCGGCGTCCACCACGGGTGCGTCGGCCGAGGACGTCGCGCGGGTGAATATCTCCACCTCGACGCCACGTTTGGCGAGCTGAATGGCGGATTGCAGAACGTAGACGTTCATCCCACCCGCGTCACCGGTGCCGGGTTGTGCCAATGGCGAGGTGTGGACCGAGAGAACGGCCACCCGGCGAGGGCGCGAAATGTGCATGGGCGTCACGACTCCATACTGCCCCCTCACCGGGCGCGAACTCTAACCGAGGCTCGAGATGAAGGTTCGCACTTCGGACACGAATCGTGTCGGATCCTCCACGAACGGGCCGTGATTGCAGCCTTCCCAGTACGACGCCTGGGACTTGGGAATCAGTTCCTCGGCGTGCTTACCTGCGCTCACGTCGACGACGGAGTCGTCGGTTCCGTGCAGAACGAGGACCGGGATGTCCAGGTTGCGAAGCAACTCGTCGTGACCGACAGCACGGTTGAACAGTGCTGCGCGCACCCGCGGACGCGTCGAGAGGCTGTACCCGAACAAGGCCTGCGACGCTGCACCCTTGCCCTCGGGTGGGCCGGTGAGAGCATTGCCGAAAGCGCCGAGTGCACGGATCGCCTCGCGGGGATCTTCGGACATCGCGCCGGGAACTGCGCTACGCATCGCCGAGCCGACCTTGCCACCTTTTTCGCCGCGCCCGATGCTGGTGATCGCCCCGACCAGAACCGCGCCCGCCACCGCGCCGGTGCCGTGCGCTGCCAGGTAATCGCAGATCACCAGACCGCCGTACGACCAGCCGAGCAGGATCGCGTTCTCGGTGACGCCTTCGGCCGCAAGAACAGCCGCGACGTCGCCGGCCCAGTTCGCGGAATCGTCGTATCCGGATTCGGGCGCATCTGAGTAACCGTGGCCGCGCAGATCGACGGCGATCAGCCGATAGTCCGCGGCCAGGTCCGCGAGGACCTGCTCGCCCCAGCACTGCGAGGACTGAGCCCAGCCGTGCAGCAACACCAGCGGGGTCCCCGCCGAATTTCCGGTTACTCGATAGACGATGGACGTGCCGTCGACGCTGACGGCTTCACGAATAGACATGCCGTCACGATAGAGGCTGCGACTGCGGCGCCGACGGCGAGCATGTAGGCCGACGGGACGCCGTAGCGATCGATCAGCTGTCCGGCCAGCGCAGACCCGAGCGCCACGCCGACGCCGAGGCCGGTAACCGTCAGGGTCATTCCCTCGGTGAGCTTTTCCGGTGGGACGATCTGTTCGACCAGGGCTGTCGCGATGATGAGCGTCGGTGCGATGGTCGCGCCCGCCAGCACGTAGGCACCCGCAAGTGCGGCCACGTTTCCGACCAACAGAAGCGGGACGCTGAGAACGGCGACCGCCGAGGACGCGATCATCAACTGCCCGCGCAGCGATCGCGCCGGGTGCATCGACCCGAAGATCAGTCCCGCGATTCCCGAACCGCCGGCGAACAGCGCGAGGACCAGCGTCGCCGACCCCGGCGAATTCTGTTCCTTGGTGAACGCGATGGCGCCGACGTCGATGACGCCGAAGATCGTTCCGAGCATCACCATGATCACGATGACGATCCACATCACGTGGTTACCGAGAACCGATCGTCCGCGGCCGGGTCGACGCGGATGCACCTTCGGTTCGGTTCCGCGCTGTATGACCAGCAGCAGGGTTCCGGTGACCAGCAGGATCAACCCTGCCAGTGGTCCAGCCTCGGGGAAGAGCCCGATGCTCAGACCTACCGATATGACCGGGCCCGCCACGAAGCAGAGCTCGTCCACCACCGATTCGAAGGCGAAGGCGGTGCGCAGCTGAGGTTTTCCGACATAGATCGCCACCCACCTGGCGCGAATCATCGCGCCGATCGTCGGAGTGGCGCCGCCGGGGACGACCAGAACGAACAGCAGCCAGTCGGGAGCTTCCATCCGGACTGCGAGCAGGAGCGCCCCGATCGCGGTGACGCTCACGGCTGCGGCAATCGGCAGGACCGCTCGCTGTCCGAAGCGGTCGACCGCACGCGAGACCGCGGGCGCGATGATCGCCGACGAGAGCGCAAAAACCGCGGCGAGCGCGCCGGCGAGCGCGTAGTCACCACGAAGTTGCGAGATCATCGTCACGATTCCGATACCGATCATGGCGATCGGCAGCCTTGCGACAAATCCGGCGGCCGAGAAGGCGACCGATCCGGGGGCGGCAAAGATCTCGCGGTAGGCGCTCAGCAGGCCTTTGTTGGTGGATTCGCTCATGTCAGCTTCTCGTGCACTGAACAAGGTTCACAGAGCCGAGGCCGACTCGACAAATCGTTTTCACTGTGCGCTCGGGTTGACCTGTCGGTAACTTGCCTTACGATTGCGCGAATGAGTGTCCTGGTGTGTTTCCACGCCCATCCCGATGACGAAGTTTTCACTACGGGCGGCGTGATGAGAATGGCCGCCGACGCAGGTCACCGCGTCGTAGTCGTCACCGCTACCGACGGTGCTCTCGGTGAATTCCCCGACGGACTGTTGGACGAATACGAGACGTTGGCTCAGCGCCGCAGCCGTGAGCTCGAGGCGTCCACCGACGCGTTGGGTGCCAGTCGCGTCGTGTCCCTGCACTACCCGGATTCGGGGATGGTGGGTACGCCCGAGAACGAGAATCCGGAAGCGTTCTGCAACGTCGACGTCGAGAAGGCCGCCGAGCGTCTGGCCGAGGTTCTTCGTGAAGAGAACGCCGATGTCCTGACCATCTACGACCCCAACGGCGGATACGGCCACCCGGATCACATCCAGGTCCACCACGTCGGCGTTCGTGCTGCAGAACTCGCGGGCACGCCGTTCGTCTACGAGGCGTCCACCAACCGCGATCACATGAAGATGCTGATGCAGGCCAACCCCGAGTGGACCGAGGAGGCGCAGCCGCCGGACATCGAATCGTTCGGGCTTCCGGCTGACCAACTCACCACCGCAGTCGACGTCAGTTCGGTGATCTCGTCCAAGCGCGCGGCCATGTACGCGCACGCAACGCAGGTCGGCGATTTCGGCCCGTTCCTCGAAATGCCGACGGAGCAGCTCGCCGCGGCATTCGGCACCGAGTGGTTCCGTCGTCGCAACGCGCCGGAAGGGCTGTCGGAAACCGCCCTGCCCCTGTGAGTCACCGCCCTCGATAAACCGAAGTCCCGACGGAGGTTTCGGCGGCTCGTTAACATCGGTAGGCATGGACCTCGAACAACTTGTCGCGAGCATGCCTTTTGCAGTTCACACCGGAATTCAGTTGGACAGCGCGGCACCCGAACAGGTTGTCGGCCATCTGGATTGGGACAGCCACCGCACCACCGCCGGCAACGGAATGCACGGCGGCGCCTTGATGACGCTGGCAGACAGCGTCGGCGCCGTCTGTGCATTCCTCAATCTGCCGCCCGGCGCAAGTACGTCCACCACCAGTTCGTCGACCGTCTTCACTCGCGGCGTGCGCAAGGGCACGGTCACCGCCACCGCCCGGCCACTGCACGCGGGGCGCAGCACCGTCGCGGTGGTGACCGAGATCCGCGACGACGAGGGCCGCCTCGTCGCTCAGGTCACCGCATCACAGGCAGTACTGGGATCGTGAAGCTTCCCGCGTACCGCGCTTCGGGTGCCACCCTGCCGTACGGCAATCTGCTTGCCTCCCATGACGTTGCGATGGAGGGTTACTTCTGGCGATTCACGATGCCAGACAGCGGGCGGGTGGTGATCGCGCTCGCCGGAATCAACAAGGCCGACGGCGACAGCTGGTCGACGCTCGGTCTCGCGGCACATCCAGGCGGATTCCTCCGCACTGCTGAGCATCCGAATGGATCGGCCGATCCCCGTATCCTGGGGGCCTACGCCGACAACGCTTTCCGCGGCAATGCCGATCGACTCCAGGTCGATTTCGGCGACAGTCATCTCGACGTGCGCATCAGTAGTCAGCGATTCTGGCCGCACCGCCGCTTCGGGGGATCGAGTTACTTCCAATCAATTCCCGCACTCAATCAGTACTGGCATCCGTGGCTGCTCGGCGGCCGGGTCGAGGGAAGCGCCGTCATCGACGGGCAGAGCTGGGATCTCACCGGAGCGCAGGTGTACGGCGAGAAGAACTGGGGAAAGGGAGGATTTCCGGAATCCTGGTGGTGGGGACAGGCACAGGGGTTCACCGATCCTCGAGCCTGCGTGGCGTTTGCCGGCGGACAGGTCAGCGCCGGACCTCTGCGCACCGAAGTCACCGCCGTCGTTGCCGCGCTACCGGACGGAACGGTATTGCGGCTGGGTAATCCACTGACGTCACAGGTGGAGACGACGGTGTCCGACGATCGCTGGACGCTTCGGGGTTACAGCCGGAAGTGGAGCGTCGACATCAACGGGACCGCACCCATCGCCGACGCACACATACTTCCTGTTCCGATACCTGCCGAGCGTCGAAACGTGCCAGGAGCGCTCGAGCATCTCGGTGGAACGATGTCGGTCATCGTCCGGCGACGCGGCACCATTGTCTGGAAGGACAGGTCGAGGTTGGCTGCTCTCGAGCACGGCGGATTGGATCGGGCGCAGGCCGAACTCACTCGGCGGGAACAGCTCTCGCAAGATCGATGAGAGCGGAGGCCGCAGGATTCTTGCCGCCCGACGAACGCCAGACCAATTCCAGCCGAGATCGCGCCTCCGGTTCGAGATCGATCCGATGCAACTCCCCCACTGCCGACTCGGGAAGCACGGCCATTCCCAGCCCCTGCGCTGCCAATGAAACGATGATGCCGAGGTTGCTTGCCTCGAGCGCAACCGTCGGCGTGGTGCCGGCCGCGGCGCACGCGAAGTTCAGACACGTCCTGATACCGGTTCCCTCCGGCAGACAGATGACCGATCGCGTGGCGAGCTCGGCAAACGGTAGAGACGACACCTCGGCCAGCGGATGATCCGTTGCCACTCCGGCCACCAGTCGTTCGTCGGTGATCACCCTCGATTCGAGCCCTTCCGGCAGCTCTCCCGCCACCCCGATGACGGCTATGTCGAAGGTTCCGTCCGACACTCCGGCAAGCAGACTGCGCGAATCGTCCTCGGCCAGCGAGATGTCCAGGCCGGGGTGTCTGGTGTGCAACCGACTGAGCAGATCGGTCAGATCGGCGGAGGCACAGGCGGTGACCATCCCGACCGAAACGGAGCCGCGAACAAGTCCGTTCAGGGCATCGACAGCGTCGCGGGTGCTCTGAACGGAAGCAAGTGCAGCGTAGGCGTGTGGGAGGACAGCTCGCCCGGCGTCGGTCAGACGAACGGTTCGACCACTACGATCGAGCAATTCCTGCCCCAGCTCACGTTCCAGCCTTTTGACCTGCGCACTCACACCCGGCTGGGCTACGTGAAGCCGCTCGGCGGCGCGAGTGAAATTAGCTTCCTCAACGACAGCGACAAAGTACTCGAGTTGCCGAAGTTCCATAACTGCTAATTCTAGCTGCGAGACAAACTAGATCTTGGACTTATCGCCGGTACGGTAGAACGATGGAAGCATGACAACAACAGATGACGTTCAGAAGGCCGGAACCCCGGAAGACATCGCGAAGCTTTTCGTGCAGTTTGCCAACGCTGGTGACGCAGACGCCGTCGCCGCACTTTACGAGGAGGATGCGGTGATGGCCTTCCCGCCCGGGTCCCTCACCGTGGGCCGCCAAGCCATCCGCGAGGTGATCTCTCAGATGCTGGCAGCTGCACCGAGATTCACCGTCGAGGAATCTCTACCGACGGTGATCAGCGGCGACCTGGCAATGACCTCGACCAAACCTTCCGACGGAACCGGCGGGCGCACGCAGGTCGCGCGCCGCCAGCCCGACGGATCATGGTTGCGAGTCTTGGATCGACCGGAACTCTGACTACCCTCTTCGCAGTCAGACGGCCGACGCGCGGCGCATAGCCGCAGCGGGATCAGCAAACAGTGAGCTCAGTGACACGACCGTGGAAGCGTATTCCTGAACCCGATTGCCGAAACCGGTAATTCGAATGTCCTTACGCTCCAAGGAGGATGCCGTCGAGAAGGCCTCGGCGACATGGGGCACCCCGGCGGGATAGTCGGTAAATGCCTGACCACCCAGAATCACCCGATCCGGGTTGAACAGGTCACGCAGCATCGCCACTGTCCGGCCGAGGACGCGTGCTCGATCAACCAGAAGCTCGTGTGCCGGAATGGAACCCGACGACGCGGCCCGGTAGACGTCCGCGATCGTGACACGCTCGCTGCCCTGGATCACGGCGCCCGAAGACAAAGCCCGCGCGACTACGGCGCGGTCACTGATCGTCGCTTCAAGGCAACCCACGGCTCCGCAGGTGCACCGTGCGGACGAACCGGTGGGGAGGTGCGCGATCGAACCGGGTCCGCTGGACGGCGTGTGTACTCGCCCTTCGAAAGTGATTGCGATACCGGCAGTTTCACGAGCATAGAAGTACAGGCCGGTAGTGCCCGGCGTCGGGGCTTCGGCACGGTCGGTGCTGAGCAGAAGTTCCGACGCGGCCATCGCCTCGACGTGGGCGGCTACCGATACAGGGAGATCCAAGCCGGCTCCGATGATGGACCCGACCTTGGCGCCCTTCCATCCCAGACGCGGGTGATCGACGACTCCGGTCGCTGAATCGACGCGACCGCCGATGGCCACGCCGACGGCGAGCGGACGACGCTTGTGCCACCGCGAGGCAAAGGATTTGGCCGAGCGCGCAATCGTGGCAAGCGCGACAGCAGAATTGGTGGCAGGCGTCGGAATCTCGACGGCGCCGAGCACCTTTCCACGAATGTCGCTGGCGATGATGCTGGTGACGACGGCACCGATGTGGATGCCGACTGTCAGATAAGGCTCGTGGTTGACCTCGAACGGAACTCGCGGACGCCCGATTGCTCCGGATGCCGTCAGGTCCGCGCGTTCGCGCAGGATCCCGAGGTCCAGCAGGCTCGTGACCTGCCGGTTCACGGTGGCGATGCTCAGCCCTGATGCCTTTGCCGCAGTGTCACGTGAGAGCGGCCCACGGGATCGAGCAATGCGCAACACAGTCGCGGACGGACCGTCGGCGATGCGTAGTTCGGGCGCAACTATCTGGGTACGGGTCCGGGTTCCCGAGAGCGCGGTTCGCGATCGGATGTTCGGAATGGCGGAGATTGTGGGTGTCGACATGGCTGTCCCTTGCAGAAGGAGGAGAAGGCGCATATCTCTGTCGACCGAGAAATCAGCGTTTCCACTGGTCACACGAAGAAATAGACAGAAAAGGCGCAGAAATTAGCTGCAGAAAGAACGGCGGCGACAACACAGCTCTCGCGCCAGAGGCAGACGCGAACCAAGCGCAGCGGTCACATAGGTGACCCGCAAAGCGGCAGGCTGGTCGGTCGACATGGCTCCAAAAGTAGCAGCTTCACCGAGATTCACAAATCAGGTGCGGTAACGATCACACTGAACGCAACCCTGTCGGGGCGAAATCTCGCGTGTTTGGGTGGGCACACTCCCCACGAAAGGTGCACCATGTCTACAGCTTTCGCCAAGCCGACCCTCACGAATTCGGCATCAACGAACGGAGCGGCCGTTGACGCCGCTCGCGGCACTGTCACCACCCTCGGCGCGCATATCGGCGCCCGAATCGACGGAATCACTCTCGGCGGGCATCTCGACCCGGCGACGATTTCCCTCATCCGGCAAGCACTTCTCGAACACAAGGTGATCTTCTTTCGCGGGCAAGACCACCTCGACAACGATTCGCAGTACGAGTTCGCCCAACTGCTGGGTACCCCGACCACTGCCCACCCCACCGTGAAGTCGCACGGCGCAAAAGTTCTGCCCATCGACTCGGACCTGGGCAAGGCCAACAGCTGGCACACCGACGTCACCTTCGTCGACCGCATCCCCAAGGCTTCGATCCTGCGCGCGGTGCAGCTACCCGAATACGGCGGTTCCACGACGTGGGCGTCAGGGGTAGCCGCCTACAACGGACTGCCGGATCCGCTCAAGGCGCTCGCGGAGAACCTCTGGGCTCGCCACACGAACGTCTACGACTATGCGGCAACCAGCGCCGAGCGGCTCACCGAAGATCGCACGGCCGCCTACCGCGAGGAGTTCCAGTCCACGTACTTCGAGACGGAACACCCGGTGGTGCGGGTCCACCCCGAAACCGGAGAACGCACGCTCGTCCTCGGACATTTTGTCAAGAACTTCGTCGGGTTGAGCACCGAACAGTCGAACGGTGTATTCAAGCTCTTGCAGGATCACGCCATCAAGCTCGAGTACACGACGCGGTGGAACTGGGAAGCGGGTGACGTCGCGATCTGGGACAACCGCGCCACCCAGCACTACGCGATCGCCGACTACGACGATCAGTACCGGCGTCTGGAACGCATCACCCTTGCCGGCGACATCCCGGTCAACATCCACGGGGAACGAAGCCGCAGCATCGCCGGCGACGCTTCCGAATACTCGATCATCGAAGGCGCCTCGACTCTCCCATGACTTCACCGGATTCCGCCCCTCCTCCGCACGCCCGCGGATACGAAGGCTTCGAGGGTCGAATCGGCCGCACCGCAGCCGATTCGACCCCGTCGTGGCCCACCTCCACGACCCCGATTCCCGGATCACCCAACATCGTCGTGGTTCTGATCGACGACATGGGGTACAGCGACATCGGGCCGTTCGGCTCCGAGATCGAGACTCCCACCCTCGACCGCCTTGCCGCGCAGGGCATTCGGATGACCAACTATCACACGACGCCCCTCTGCTCGCCGTCGCGCGCAGCTCTTCTCACCGGCCTGAATCCGCACCGCGCCGGGTACGGTTTTGTCGCCAACGCCGATCCGGGCTACCCCGGACTGCGTCTGGAATTGGCCGACGACGTCCAGACACTCCCCGAAATCCTCCGCGGCGCGGGCTATGCGACCTATGCCGTCGGCAAGTGGCACCTCGTACGCGACGCCAACCTGGCCCCGGGACGAAGTCGTGACTCCTGGCCGACGCAGCGCGGTTTCGATCGCTACTACGGCTCACTCGAAGGCCTCAACTCCTTCTACTATCCCAATCAACTGATCTCCGACAATTCTGTGGTCGACGTGGACGAGTACCCCGAGGGGTACTACCTCACCGACGATCTGACCGACAAAGCGGTCGGGTACATCAAGGACCTCCGCGCCCACGATCAGGACAAGCCGTTCTTCCTCTACTTCGCACACGTCGCCATGCACGGACCGTTGCAGGCCAAGCCTGCCGACCAGAAAAAGTACCGCGGCCGCTACGACGAAGGGTGGGATCGAATCCGCGAGTCGCGGTTCGCCTCTCAGCTCGTGCAAGGCCTCTTTCCGGAAGGTACGCAACAAGCACCGCGAAACTCCGAACCCGGCTTCGACGTCCCCGAATGGGAATCACTCACGCCGGAAGTGCAGTCCAGGTTCGCCCGCTACATGGAGGTGTACGCGGCGATGGTCGACTCGATCGATCAGAGCGTCGGACGCATCGTCGACACCCTGGACGAACTCGGCGAGCTCGACAACACGATCATCGTCTTCACCTCCGACAACGGCGGCACCGCCGAGGGCGGTTCGGACGGGACCCGAAGCTACTTCGCACAGTTCGCGCATGTTCAGGATCCGGACTGGGTGGGCGATGTCCCCCACGACGAATCCCTCATCGGCGGACCTGAATTGGGCGTCCACTATCCACGTGGATGGGGACAGACGTCCAACACCCCGTTCCGGTTCTACAAAGGGCAATCCTTTGCCGGCGGGATCCGTGTTCCTTTTCTCCTGTCCTGGCCCGCTGGATTGAAACCCGGAGCAGACGACAACGGGATTCGCGACCAGTTCGCGTACGTCACCGACCTGACCCCTACGCTGCTCGAACTGGCCGGAATCGACGCACCCAGTGTGCGAAACGGGCTCCCGGTGAAAGAGTTCGACGGGGTGTCTTCCGCGTCCGTTCTGCGTTCGTCTGCCGCTCCGAGCACTCACACCGAGCAGTACACCGAGATGACCGGCAACCGTGGCTACTACAAGGACGGCTGGAAACTGCTGGCTCTCACCCCGGCGGACATCGACAAACCGCACTGGCAGTTGTTCGACGTCCGCACCGACCCGACCGAGCTCGACGACCTGGCATCACGGTTTCCCGACAAGGTTCGCGAACTCGCCGAGGCCTGGGACCACTCGGCGTGGGCGAACACCGTGTTTCCTCTACTCGGCAATACCGTCGGCGCGGTTCGCCGTCCGGAGGAAGGAGCACTCTCACGCCCGGTGCGACTACTTGCCGGAACGCCCCCGCTGGAGCGCTACCGCTCATCCAAGCTGATCGGGTTCCGCGACTTCGACATCACGGTCGAACTCGACGGTTACCGCGAAAGTGACGCCGGTGTCCTTGTCGCCCATGGCGATCCGCAGGGTGGGTACCTTCTCTACGTCGAGGACGGGCACCTGCATCTCGGGTACAACGCGTTCGGTTCCTACTCCGTTGTCGACGCCGGACCGCTGGCGCTCGGCACCGAACGCATCGAGCTGTCGGTGACGGTGGTACCGCGGTTGCGTTGGGATCTCCACGTCAGCGTCGACGGCATTCACGCGGGCCGGCTGCTCGGGCAAGTACAACTGGTGGGAATGGCGCCGTGGACCGGTATCTCGGTCGGTGTCGACGCCAGGGGACCTGTGTCGTGGGAGGTACGACGACGCCATGGTCCCTTCCGGTACAGCGGCGCGCTGCGCGCCGTCACCTACACACCCGGCCGGATACAAGTACCGCGTCGTCACATCGAATCCATCGAACGGGAAGCAGAGTATGCCGCCGACTAGCCCTACGATTGCATCATGACCATTTCTTCCGATGCCCGCATCGCCGTAGTCACCGGAGCCAGCTCCGGCATCGGTGAGGCCACCGCCCGCACCCTGGCAGCTCAGGGATTCCACGTCGTGATCGGTGCTCGCCGCGTCGATCGTCTCGAGAAGATCGCCGAGGAAATCGGTGGTACCGCTCTCGAACTCGACGTCACCGACGAGGATTCCGTCGACGCGTTTGCGGCCGTGGTCCCCCGTGTCGACGTGTTGGTCAACAACGCGGGTGGTGCAAAGGGTCTGGCAACAGTCCTGGACGCCGATCTGGACGACTGGCGGTGGATGTGGGAGACCAATGTTCTGGGCACGTTGCGTGTGACGAAGGCACTGCTGCCCAAGCTGATCGATTCGGGTGACGGTCTGGTCGTGACCATCACCTCGGTGGCCGCGCTGGAGGCATACGACAACGGCTCGGGCTACACCACCGCCAAGCACGCTCAAGCCGTCCTTCATCGGACATTGCGTGGTGAACTGTTGGGCAAGCCCGTTCGACTGACCGAAATCGCGCCGGGAGCCGTCGAGACGGAGTTCTCACTCGTCCGGTTCGAGGGCGATCAGGACAAGGCCGACAAGGTGTACGAGGGAATCACACCGTTGGTGGCGCAGGACATCGCCGAGATCATCGGTTTTGTCGCGTCGCGGCCGTCACATGTGAACCTCGATCAGATCATCGTCAAGCCGAGGGATCAGGCAAGCCCCGGTCGGTTCCACCGCACCACCAGCTAGTTCGAATCGTTCTGACTAACCAGTGCGAATCACCCGGTGCAGGACGAGGCCGAGATTGCGTGCAATCTCGGCCTCCGTCATTTCCGTGGAAGCGCTACGGGCACTTACGGTTTCACCAGCGGTGACGATGTACCGACCATCTCCGGCATAGTCGTACCAGTGGAACGTTATTCCGTCGTCTGTCGGTCTGCTGTCCACCGCTCCTCCCGGGTATGTGGTGACTTCACCGATCGAGGTCCGCTCTCGGCCGAAGAATCTGCTCACTTCCTCGCTCCCGCGCGCACCGGCAGCACTGCTCAGAAAGCTCGCTCTACCGGAAGTTTTCGGCCTTTCGATGCTCACACCACGCTCCGATCCAGCGGGGCAGGTCGGCAGGTGATCGACGAGCATCCGTGGAATTGCCGATGGGCGTACCACGGTGAAAACCACGTCGGAGCCACAGTCGACAGTCCTGCCGGGCAGTTGAGTCAGGAGCACCCCCAGGTCGCCGGCAACAACGCCGTGCAATCGCGTCACCGTACTCATGTTCTGCCCGTGAAAACCGAAAACCTCCACGCGAGCATCAGGATTCGCAAGAGCACCGAGAACGTGATGCAGCCGATCGTCGAGCAACCAAGCCAGGTGTGCTCCCGCTCGACGTCGCTCTTCTGTCAGCTCGTTCATGGTTTCGGCCGTCGGACGAAACCGCAGCGGGTACGGGAGTCGGTCACGTCCGACCGCTTCCCAGAGAATCTGGAATTCGAGGCCGGTGAACTGCCACTGCATGGTGGTCATTCGCCCAGCACCGCCGGGGAGACCATCGGTAGGTCGCCGACCAGGGCATTGCCGTTCTCGACGGTGACGAGGTAGCCGGGGGTGTCGTGAACGTTGTCTTCGTCTTGCCCTTGCCCTCGTCCCGGTGCCATGCCGCCGACGCCACCCATCGCGCCCCGACCGCTCTGCGCGCCCGTCGCCGAGGTACCGCCAGTTCCGTTGACGCCCCCACGCCCGCCATTGGCGAGGCCGCCCACGCCGCCAGGGCCGAGAGCGCCACCTCCGGTTCCACCTGGCCCGAAGCCTCCGGTACCGATTCCACCTGCGGAACCACCACCCGAACCGCTACCCATGAGGCCTGAAGGCACTCCGGAACCGAGCTGAGCACCATTCGGAGTTGCACGAGCTAGGCCATCTGGCGCTGCACCGGCGGACAGTGGACCGGCATGTGCCGCCGTGGTCCCGGCCGGGTCGGAATCGGTTCCGGATCGAACTGCATCGACGTTCGGATTCCCTTGGGCATCAACGCCGCTACGGTTGTCACCATTTCCGGAATCGGTGCCGGATGGATTCTGACCGGAACCGTGTCCGGGCGGGTTTGCCCCACCGGAGTTTCCACCGTCCGCTCCCCCGCCAATTCCGCCACCCGATGTAGATGGCGTGCCGAGCCCGTTTCCTGGACCCGAAAAGTTCCCGCCGTCGGCACCACCACCACCGAATGCGCCGCCACTTCCAGCCCCGCCACTTCCAGCCCCTCCACCGCCGGTGACCGGATTGAATGCGGCCGGGAGGATCGGCACCTGATCGTCCGCACGCTTCATGGACGGCAGATACACGTCCTTCATCACCTGGCGCGCTTGACGTTCGGCTTCTTCCGCTTCGTATTGGGCCTGCTTCCATGTAGCCCCGGGAACCATGCTGAGAAACCTCTCGACCGTCGAGGCGCCGTCGGGGGCCGGAATCGAGCGTTTGGCCTCGTCGAGTGCGATCTTCGCCTCCTCGATCTTGTTCGAGATCAGATCGACCCGCACCTTCAGCTCACCCGCATCAGCCGAGTAGACCAGCACTGCTTCCAGCGCAGCCGAGCCGCCGCGCCCCTGCCAGCCTTCGGTGATCGCACCGTTCACGTCGTTCTGGAACTTCCCGATGCCGGCTTCGACCCGGCCTGCAATGGCCTTCCAAGCCTCACCGATCGCACTCAGGGTTGCCGGATTCATCTCGTTGACGTGGTCGAAGATTTCGGAGTGCGACATCGCATCGAACGGATCGTCGTCCACGATTGCGTGTTCGCTGTACTCGAGCGACGACGTCTGGGCGGTGAGGGCATCGCGCTCACCCCAGGCTCGTGCGCGCTCCACATCGGCGTCGACGGTCGCAGCAGCCATCTCGTCGTCGAACGCGCCGCGGTCGTCGGTTATGGATTGCACCAGAGCAGATGTAGCGATTGCGCTCGCGATGGGAGTGCCGACAACTGGCAATGCCGCCACGCCAGGAGGCACGGCCTGCGTCGCTTCGGAGATTCTTCCCAGCACGTCTTCCAGAAATGGAATGCCCACCGCTGTCCCCCTGAAGTCGAAAACCCCCGTCGGACTCCCCCGAGCCGACAGCACTTACCTGTACAGACGCAAGCAGAGCCCGGACGGTTCCCTCATCCACGGATTTACCGCAGTACAGAGTTACGGCAGTGCCGACATCGACTTCCAGGTCGGCAGATCGATTGCCCAGTCGTAGATGTCGCCGTCCGCAGGAGACAGGTCGATCGACGTGCCGGTCACCTCTACGGGGTCACCGTAGAGGGCGGTTCCGAAGTATTCCTGCGCGTCGGATGTCGACAGGTTGATGCAACCGTTCGTGACGTTCGACGAGCCCTGCACCCCGGTGGTCTCAGGATTGGCGTGGATGAATTCGCCGTTGTTGGAGATGCGCACCGCCCAACGCTCACGCACGTTCTCGTAGAACGGCGGATTGGACATCATGAAGTCTTCGTACTTCTCCGTCACCATGTGAATGCCGCTGCGCGTGACGTTTCGAGGTTCGTTTCCCTCGCCGTAGCTGACGGGAATGTCCATGATCGTCTGACCGTCGCGCACCACCTGCATGCGGTGGCTGGGCGCATTCGCCTTCACGATCTGGCTACGACCGATCGTGAAGTCGAGCGTGAGATCCTGGTCGCCGAAGGCGCCACCGCCGTAGTTCAAGCCGTACAGCTTGGCGTCCAGATGGACAGTCGTGCCCGGCACCCAGTAATCGGCCGGACGCCAATGGGCCCGCGATCCGCCGTTGTCGTCGGCCAGCCAAGCCCACGATCCGGCGGTGGGCGGCACGGTGGTCACGACAAGCGCCTTCTCGACGGCCGCCTTGTCGACGACGGAGTTGTCGAACTGCAACGTGATCGGTGCCGCGATACCAACTTCTTGGCCGTCGGCGATGTTGAGGGTGGCGCCGGTGGTCGACTCCGGGGCAACCGTCGTAAAGCTCCCTTGGACTGGCACGGATTTACCGTCGGTCCCGGTTGCCGAGCCCGACCACGAATACGTGGTGCCGTAGCCGAGTGCCTCACTGACGGTGAACGATGTCTTGTCAGGCGACAATTGTCCTGCAACGGCTTTACCGGCTGCGTTGCTGAGGCTGACGTCGGACAGCGTTCCCTGGGTCACCGCCACCGAGACGGGAGCGACCGGGCTGACATCTTTGGTGCCGGGCGCCGGCGTCGACACCACAGTCGCCACCGGTGCTGGTTCGGCGGCCGCCGCGCCGCCCTGTCCGTCCTTGCCGCCGATCGTGCAGCCGACGACGGCCACCATCACAGCGAGCAATACAGCTACCAACGCAACAAGACGCGAACGACTTCTCCTACCACCCAGCTCATGCACTTCAACAGGCTACCTGCGGGCTCTGTCAGGAGTCAGACGGTGCAGCCCACAGTTACCGGTTCCGGTTCCAGGTGGACACCGAACGCGGCTTCGACGCCGTCGCGTACTGTCCGCGCGAGCGAGACCACATCCGCGCTCGTTGCCGACCCTCTGTTGGTCAACGCCAAGGTGTGTTTGGTCGACAGCCTGGCCGGTGCATCTTCACCGGGATAACCCTTCGAGAATCCGGCCCGTTCGATCAACCATCCGGCCGAGAGCTTGGTTCCACCGCTGCCCGGGAACTGCGGCACTGTGACGTCTCCGAGCTGTTCGGCGATTGCTCCGAGCACGGCGGGCAGCTTGTCGTCCGGCACCACGGGGTTGGTGAAGAAGGAACCCGCGCTCCAGGTGTCGTGGTCGTACGGATCGAGCACCATCGCCTTACCCGTCCGAAGTCCCAGAACTGCCTCGCGGACCTGCGACGCAGGTAACCGCTCGCCTTCTTCGGCCCCGAGTGCGGTGAACAGTTCGCGGTACGCGAGCGGGGCACTCAGTCCGTCGGTCGACGCATCGAATTCGACGGCGAGAACCACTGCTGCATCGGAATGCTTGAGGACGCTCGACCGGTAACCCAATTCGAGTTTCGACGGTTCGACCCACGACACTTCGCTACTGCGTCGGTCGAGCAATTGAACCCGCCGGAGCCGCGAGCCCACCTCGACGCCGTACGCGCCGACGTTCTGCACCGGCGTCGCACCGGTCGAGCCCGGAATCCCGGACAGGCACTCGAGGCCACCCAGTTCCGCGGCGACCGATTGACCGACTACTTCGTCCCACACGGCACCCGCTTCGGCAACGACGCGGTCCGTGTCGAGGCTCACGGTGGTGTTGGCCACACGAACGACAACTCCGTCGAATCCCGAGTCGGAGATCACGAGATTGGATCCGCCGGCGAGAATCAGCGTCGGGATCTGCTCGCGATCGAGCAGCGTCACGACGTCGATCAACGACTGCGTCGTCGGACATTCGGCGAGCAGCCGCGCCGGTCCCCCGATTCGGAGCGTCGTCAATCCCGACAAGTCAACGTTCTCGGACACGAAAGCGCCTGATTCCACGACGCGTCTGCCAATGGTTACGTCCCACACATCGATAAACGGTAGCCTCCACAATCGTGAGCCGTCGCATCGAGCATTCGTCGAAGTACACAGTCCCCGCCGAGAAGGTCCATGAGGCGGTGACCTCCGAGCAGTACTGGCGCGACCGAATCGTCGCTGTCGGTGGTCCCGGCGCAACGATCGAAGAGCTGACCGTTCGCGACGAGACCGTCGCGGTCACGATGTCGCAGATCATTGCCGCAGAGCATCTCCCCAGCATGGTGTCGAAAGTCGTCAACGGCGACATCGTCATCAAGCGCAGTGAAACGATGGCGCCTTTCAAGGACGGCAAGGCCACCGGCACCTTCTCCGCCCACGTCGACGGCGTTCCCGCCCGTGTCGAGGGCACGCAGGTGCTGACAGGTGACGAGAACTCCGCCACTCTCGAGATCGACGGTGAGGTCGAGGTCAAGATCCCGTTCCTCGGCGGAAAGATCGAAAGTGCGATTGTCGACGAGGTTGTCCGGCTCATCCAAGCCGAACAGGATTTCACCCGGGAGTGGATCACGAAGTAAAACCCTGCGGGCGGCGGCAGTTGTGGATACAGCCGATTTGGCTTGTCACAGCGTGTAACCGGTATTCTTTCCGATCATGGCTCGCCGCATCGACTACTCCGCCCGCTATCAGCACTCCCCCGAGCAGGTCTATGCGGCGCTGGCGGACCGCTCGTACTGGGAGGCCCGTGTCGAGGAGATGCGCAAGCATTCCGAGAACCATGTGGAACATTTCGAGGTCACCGATTCCGGAATCGATCTCGTGCTCCACCACATTCTTCCGCGCACGGATTTGCCTGACATCGCTCAGACAGTGATGAAGAAGGATCTTGTCATCACTCGTAAGGAGTCGTACGGCGCCTTCGGTGACACCGTGACCGGAACGTACGAAGCGTCCATCCCGGCCGGGCCGGGGAGTTTGTCCGGCACCATGGAGTTGTTCGCGACCGATACCGGGTCCACGCTGCGAACCACGTCCGAGGCCAAGGTCTTCATACCGTTCATCGGCGCGAAGTTGGAGCAACTGATGCTCATCAACCTCGTAGATCTGTTCCGCACCGAAGCCCAGGTCACCGCGACCTGGCTCGCCGCACGCTGAACCCGCCGTGAAGAAAGCTCCACCCCCGAAGATCGAGGGGGTCATCACCCGTGGCACGACGGGAATCAACAGACTGCGACGTAGTGACCGGTGGATCGTGCACAACCGCACTATCGCGCACGCCCTGAACAACGCGACCGATCCGTTGATCGTCGACCTCGGGTACGGGGCGAGGCCGGACACCACCTTCGAGATGGCAAGCCGCCTCACCGCTGTCCGGCGGGATCGACGCGTCATCGGGCTCGAGATCGACCCCGCCCGCGTGGTCGAGAGTCGTGACGGTGTCAGCTTCGCCCGTGGTGGATTCGAACTTGCCGGTCTCACACCCGTTTTCGTACGCGCCTTCAACGTGCTCCGGCAGTACCCGGAGGAGGCTGTGGACTCTGCGTGGTCACACATTCAGTCCGGTCTCGCACCGGGCGGGCTGCTACTCGACGGAACCTGCGACGAGCTCGGGAGACGTTGCGCCTGGGTGCTTCTCGACGCTGATCGTCCATTGACCCTGACACTGGCCTGGGATCCCTTCGACATCGAGCGCCCTTCCGACATCGCGGAACGTCTCCCGAAGGCTCTCATCCACCGCAACGTTCCCGGTGAGCCGATCCACGCGTTGCTCAGCGCGGCCGATCGAGCCTGGGCCACCGCCGCGCCGCACGCCTCGTTCGGACCTCGCCATCGTTGGGCTGCCGCATTGGAAATTCTTCGGGCGCAAGGAATTCCCGTGCAGCCCGCGCGGCGACGTCTTCGTGACTGCATCCTGACCGTGCCCTGGCACGTCGTAGCGCCGAATCCCTGAACTCACAGACGGGAAACGCCCCGCCGCGGAGGTGTTCTCCGCGGCGGGGCGTCCGTGTGCAGGCGTCGGGCTAGGACCCGAAGATGTTTTCCAGGCTTCCCAGTGAACCGGTCGAACTGCCGCCGTTGCCGGGATCGCCGCCGTCGGACTCTGCCGTGACCTTGACGGTGACTGCGGCCTGGGTCTCGGAACCGAGATAGCCGTCAGTTCCGCTGAACACCGCGGTGATTCGGCGATCTCCGAGTTCGGTGAAGGTGTGCGAGAGCGTGGCCTTACCGTTCACCACCGCAACTGGTCCACCGATCGGGGTGGTTCCGTCCATGAACTGAACCGTTCCTGCGCTGAGCGTAGGTACCACTGCCGCAACGAGATCAACCTTCGCGCCCTTGACCGCTGACGCCGGAGCGCTCACGGTGATGGACGTTTCCTGATCCTCCGCGGCCGGAGCCGTGACCGAAACCGACTGAGCGGCCGAGGTAGAGGTGAGGAATCCTGTTGCACCCGAGTAGACGGCCGTGATGTCGTGCGTACCGACGCTCGCGAACTCGTGCATGATCGACGCCTTGCCCTCGACGACCGGCACCGGCGAGCCGAGATTGCCCGAGCCGTCCTTGAACTGCACTGTGCCGCCCACCGGCGTCGGCGTAACGGTTACGGACAGACCAACTGCCGTACCGGTTTTTGCATCCGCCGGAACGGTCAAGACCGTCTGGGTCTGCTGGTCGGTGGGAGCCGGCGCCTTGACGTTCACGGTCTGGGCGTTCGATGTCGAACCCACGTAGTTGCCCGAGCCCGAGAACACTGCGGTGATGCTGTACTCGCCCGCCACGTTGAAGGTCGGCGTGGTTGTTGCCTTACCTGAGGCATCCACGGGAACCGGGGATCCCAGATCCCTGCCACCTTCCTTGAACTGCACGGTTCCGCCTGCAGCACCGGTCGAGACGGAGGCAGTGAACGACAAGGCCTCCCCTGTCGAACCTGTCGACGGGCCGACGAGGGTAGTCGTTGTGTTCTCCTCGACCACCACCGGAGCGACTGTCAGCGCATGTGGCGCCGACGTCGAAGTCTGGTAGACACCGGAACCGGAGTACACCGCCACGATCGAATGCGCTCCGACTACATAGGAATTCGTCAGCGAAGCCTTGCCGTTGGCATCGACGGGAACGGCGCCGCCGAGGTCGGTTGCACCGTCCTTGAACTGCACCGTGCCACCCGCCGGAGTGGGCGACACCGTAGCCTCGACGGTCACGGACTCACCTGCAACCGCGCTTGAGGGACCGGTGATCGTGGTGGCAGTGCTCTTGTCGGCTTCGGACACTACGACGTCGACAGCCGACGACGTGGAAGTCGCTACCTTTGCATTACCGAGATACTTGGCCGTCACGCTGTGGGTTCGGACGTCAGCCGGTGTCCAGGCAAGCGTTGCAACACCATTGGCGAGCGCGCCCGCACCGACCTTGGTGGCACCGTCGAAGAACTCCACCGAATCACCGTCGGCACCACCGGTCACCGTCGCGCTCAGCGGAACAAGTTGTCCCAACTTCACGCCACTGGTCGGTGACAGCGTCGTCGTCGAAATGTTCTTCGACACCGTCACCGCCGGGCCCTTGTTCTGGAAATCGGAACTCGTCACTGACGCGTTGTAATGCACCGAAGTATCCAACGGCACCTCACGCGCACAATCCGCGCCCACCGTGTACTTGAACTCGAAAGTCTTCGAGTCGTTGTTGTACAGCGGCCACTCTGTCAGTGACCCCTTCACACGAACAAAATCAGCACCCTTGGACTCGACACTCCGCGTCGAACCATTCACCTTCGCTGAACCCTCGACGTACGTCAGACATGTCGGATGAACATCCTTGATCGCATACAGGTAATCCACGACGATGTTCTTCCGCTTGAACACAGTCTTCACGGTGATCGTCTCGCCCTCGGACGGAGTCACATTGCTGATCGTCCGCGTGTATTCGTAGTTGTTCGCATTCCACGTCAACGAACCCGGTGTCTCCGGCGCAGCTCCCGCAACCCCGACACCCGCAACCACCGCGAAACCCGCAGCAACAGCAAACACACTCAGACCTGCAACTGCACGACGTGCAGAACCTACAGACATAGATTTTCCTTCTCGAGAAGTGAGGGATATGGGTGATGCCCCACCACCTGAAGCGGGCGGGGCATCACCGGGTATCGATTGCTAGGAGCCGAAGATGTTGCCGAGGCTGCCGAGCGAACCGGTGCCGTTGCCTGGTTCTTCACCGTCGACGGGTGCGGCGATCTGGACGGAGACCTGATCGGACGATGCCGTCACCGTGCCGGCGCCCGAGTACTCCGCCGCGACAACTCGCTGCCCTTGAGTTGCGGGCTTCCACGAAAGGCTGGCCTTTCCGGATGAATCGACCGTGGCCGTGCCGATGACGGTCTCGCCGTCCTTGAAGGTGACTGTGCCACCCGCATTGGCGGGGCTGATTTGAGCGGAGATCGTCTGGGCAACGCCGACCTGGCCCGCTACTACGCTGAGATCTGTTGTGGAGCTTGTTGTTCCGGCGGGCTGTTCGGCGACTGTCACATTCGCGGTGGTACTCGACCCGGTGACACCGGATCGACCGGCGAATACGGCTTCCACCGTCTGTGCACCGGCGACCGTCGGAACCCAGGCATAGGTCGCTTCACCGTTGCCTGCCACCGGCACCGAAGCGAGCACCGTTCCGCCGACCTTGAACGTGACCGTTCCACCGGTGCCCGACGCGGACACAGTCGCTTTGAGATTGGTCGACTTGCCGACCTGCGCGCCCGAGATCGGCGCCAGAGTCGTGCTGGACTGAGCATCGGCCTGCGAAACGTTCACGATCAGCGCTGCCGAAGCGGAGCCGACGGCACGCGCCGTGTCGGCGAACTTCGCTGTGATCGAGTGGTCTCCACGGGTGGTCGGTGTCCAGGCAAGTGTTGCAACACCATTGGCGAGGGTACCCGCACCAATCTTGGTGGCGGCGTCGAAGAACTCCACCGAATCACCGTCGGCACCACCGGTCACCGTCGCGCTCAGCGTCACCGGTTGCCCCACCTGAGCGCCACCGACGGGCGCAAGTGCTGTCGTCGAGACGTTCTTCTGAATGTTGACCGAAGGACCACGACCATTTGTCGTGTCATTCACCCAAGCCGAACCGTCGAAATGCACTGTGCTTGCCAGATCGGTCCCGCGCTCACATCCTGCGCCGACCCGATACTGAAACTCGAACGACTTCGTATTGTTCTGATACAACGGCCAATCCGTGATGCTCGCGCTCACACGCACAGAATCAGCGCTCACCGGCGTTTCCGGGGAATAGGCCTTCCCGTTCACCTTCGCCGAGCCCTCGACATACGTCATGCACGACGGATGAAAATCCCGAACCGCGTAGAGGTAATTGACCACAAAGTCGGTCCGCTTGAACACTGTCGTAGAGGTGATCACATCACCTTCCGACGGCGTCGCGTTACTGATCGTTCGTGTGATCTTGTAACCACTCGAATTGAACTCCGCCGTCACCGGAGCCGCACCAGCAACCCCGACGCCCGCAACCACCGCGAAGCCCGCAGAAACAGCAAAAACACTCAACCCACCGACAACACGACGAACACCACTCACGGACATCCAGATCCCTCTCGACAACGGGGCAGACAGGCGTCCAGGACAAGCGTCCGTCTGCTTTCGATGCCGTGACGTTATCCCATTGACTGCAAAGTAACTACGCTTTTCGCAGATTTAGTTCATCGGCGACATCGCCGAACTGCAGTAACAGTGGGCTGAACGTCCCGAACCGCACATCTGGATGCGTTCTTACCTGCGCTAAAGACAAAACAGTCGCCCGAAAATAGCGATTTACAAATCTCTGATATCGGCGTCATATTCGATTTCGGGCGTGATGCCAGAAGGTCGCAGGAGCCTCGAAGATCTCTCTCGGCTACAGGCTTGCGGCCAGAGCCAACTCGACCCGAACAGCAACGTCGACGCTCGCGTTCTCACACGAGAGATACAACTCGTGCGCGTCCAGTCGGCCTATCGCGACCGCATCGGCGACTACTTCGTTGAGCAGAACTTGAGAGATTCCACCGGAAGCGAGGTCGTGCACGGTGCGCAAAGGCGTGGTGATGCGGATGGGCCCGATCTGTTCACACTCGTCGTCCGCGAGCGGCAGTCGGTGCAGTGCTACCTGGCGGGTCGGCGCCGCGAGAGGGTGCGCAACGGAGAGGTGGATGAAGCGAGGTTGCAGGTGCCCGAGGCCATGCAGATCTGCGGCACTGTAGTGCGAGACGGTGGCGCTACCGGCGAACCACGTGCACCACTTCGCGAACTCGTCCAAGGCGGTATGTCTGACGCGTTCGAGGCGAAAAAGTCCGCGACACTCACATGTCCATGTTCCGGATTCCGTCATTTCTTCCATCAACGCCAGACCGAAACCCAGTTCGGATGCCTGGAGAGCCGTGACAAATCCGCACTGTCGCAGCGCCAGCAGTTCGAGTGATTCGTAGTCCGAAGCCATGACCACCTCCGGTGACCGTCGTAAACGCCGTTTCGAACAGACTACGGGCGAGTGTGTCGCGCATCACAGAAATGAGGAAGTGCGTATTCACAGAGTTCGTTCAGACTCGTCGGGAAGAATCTGGCGAATGACTGTCGCAGCGAACAACCCTCGTCCGCGCAACCGAGTGCTCATCATCCTTCTCGTGGTGATCGCCGTACTCGTCGCGGCGCTCGTCGGTGGAGAACTGTACGTACGCAACCAGGTGAAGACCTGCATGGCCGATCAGTTCCAGAGCGAACTGGGATCCCAGGTAGACGTCGGGTTGAGCTGGAAGCCCGTACTCCTGCAGGCAGTCGACAAGAAGGTGCCGTACATCAGCATCGACAGTGACGACTCTTCGTTCGGCCCCGCAACGGGAATGCAGGTTCACGCGAAGGTGAACGACATCAACTTGCAGCCCTCGGCGGGCAACAGCGGCACCATCGGCAGCTCCAGCGCCGACGTCACCTGGTCTACCGCAGGCATTCTCGCCACCTTGCAGGAACAGACCTTCGGCGGGCTCGTCTCCGGCGTCACCGCCGACTCGAGCGCCGGAACACTCGCGTTCGACGTCGGTCCGGTCGGGCTCGCGAAGCTCACGGTCAAGCCCACCGTCACCAACGGTGTGGTCGACGTCCAGACCGTCGGCGCCGAGATTCTCGGATTGGGTCTGCCGACCGATCTGGTCGACGGCATCGTCCAGACACTCACCGACAGCCTGCAGACCTACCCGCTGGACATGAAGCCCACGAAGCTGACCGTCACCGACGACGCTATCCAGATCTCGTTGGAGGGCGGCGCTTACGCCATGCCCGTCGCCGACGCGAACAACCAGAACACCTCGGCGGTTCCGGACAGCTGCGGCCTGCTGACCTAGTCGGCCAGACCGTCCAATACTGCTCGACTTCCGGATAGTCCGAGGCGGGTGGCGCCGGCCGCAATCATGTCGAGCGCTGCCTGCGTCGTACGTATTCCGCCACTGGCCTTGACTCCCACGCCCGGGCCGACCGTCTGCGCCATCAGTGCGACGGCCTCGACCGTCGCTCCACCCGCGGGGTGGAAGCCGGTGGAGGTCTTGACGAAGTTCGCTCCGGCACGCACAGCTGCGCGGCAACATTCGACGATAGCCTCGTCGGACAGCGCTGCGGTTTCGAGGATCACTTTGAGGATCGCACTCTCCCCCATCGCCTCGCGGACGGTGAGGATATCGGCCAACACCGCGCTGTAGTCGCCGGCGACCGCCGCTCCTACGTCGATGACCATGTCGATCTCGGCTGCGCCTTGATCGACGGCCAGTCGCGCTTCAGCACCCTTGACCAGCGAATGATGCTTCCCCGACGGGAATCCGACGACGGCCGCCGTCACAAGTCCCTCGGCGCGAATCGGCAACATCGACGGCGAGACACAGACAGCCAGCACACCGAGGCTGCGTGCTTCGTCGATCAGGGCGGTCACATCGGCCGCGGTGGCTTCGGGTTTGAGGAGAGTGTGGTCCAACATCGCGGCAACCTGGGAACGAGTGAGTGCAGCTTCAGACATGTTGGAAAGCTTGGCACACCACCACACGACCGTCGCTGCAGCCGCACCTGAGAGACTAGGCCGCATGACCGCTGCACCATCGATCGATGATCGTCGCTATGTTCTGTCCCTCGGCTGCCCCGACACCACGGGCATCGTCGCACGCATCTCGACCTTTCTCACCGACGTCGGTGGATGGATCGTGGAGGCTGCATACCACGCCGATGCCGACACCGGATGGTTCTTCACGCGTCAGGCGGTCCGTGCATCGTCGGTGAGCATGAGCATCGACGAGCTTCGTGAACGGTTCAAAGCTGTTGCGGCCGAGATCGGTCCGGAAACCGAGTGGACTCTTCACGACTCCGGCGCACCCAAGAAGATCGTGTTGCTCGTGAGCAAGGAAGGTCACTGCTTGCATGACCTCCTTGGCCGCGCCGCGGGCGGGGAACTCCCCGCAGAAATCAGCGCCGTCATCGGAAACCACGAAGATCTGCGCAGTGTCACCGAGCGCCACGGGATCGACTTCCACCATGTTCCGTTCGCCAAGGACCCGGCAGAACGGGGACCGTCCTTCGAGAAGGTCCGCGCCCTGGTCGACGCTCACAATCCCGACGCCGTGGTTCTTGCCCGATTCATGCAGGTGCTGCCCGAATCACTGTGCGAGCACTGGGCCGGGCGCGCGATCAACATCCACCACAGCTTCTTGCCGTCGTTCATCGGTGCCCGCCCCTATCACCAGGCGTTCGCCCGCGGCGTGAAGTTGATCGGCGCCACCTGCCACTACGTGACCGCCGAACTCGATGCCGGTCCGATCATCGAGCAGGACGTGATCCGTGTGGACCACGCCGACGATGTCGCCGATATGGTCCGTCAGGGTCGAGACATCGAAAAGCTCGTGCTCTCCCGCGGACTGCGCTGGCACCTCGAGGATCGTGTGCTGGTCCACGGGCGCAAGACGGTCGTCTTCAGCTAGAGCTGCGTTGCGCTAGAGATTGCGCAGTCGCACGATTTCCTTGTCGAACTCGTCGATGTTCTCGATCGACGACATGTGACCGACGCCCGGCAACACGATCAACCGTTCGAGGTTGCCGGCGTCGTCGAGGACTTGCGCAAGCTTGCGCGCATGGACCGGCGGAGTGAGTCGGTCGAGCGAACCGACGAGCACGGTGGTCGGCACTTCGAGATTGTCGAGTCCCTCGTGAATGTCGAGGGTGCTCAGCGCTGCTCCCCAACCTCCACGGATGCGGGGCTTGCACTCACGAACGATGTTCTCGCAGAACTGAATCTCGGCCTTGGTCGCGTTCGGTGACATCGAGACGTACTGGATCGCCTTCGTCATGGCGCCCGAGGAGACGAACGGAACGGGCGAACTGAGGATGGCGCGGCCCACGGGGACCGGCACGCGAGGGAAACGATTGGGCAGTGGGATGACCGTGGTCTCGGCGATCAACCTTTCGCTCGCGGTGCTCGCGAGCATGACCGCCGACGCGTACTTCTTGACCTCGTCGGGGTGACGACCCGCCCAGGCGATGATGCTCATCCCGCCCATGCTGTGACCGACGATGACGGCCTTCTTGTCCTCACGAACCGTGGCCGCCAGCACTGCAGAGAGATCGTCGGCAAGGACGTCCGGGCCGAGCGGAAGATTGCCGACGGTGCTGCGGCCATGACCGCGCTGATCGTAGGTGATGACGCGATATTCGCCGGCAAGCGCATTGACCTGCGGGTACCAGAATTCGGTGGAGCACGTCCAGCCGTGACTGAGAACGATCGGATCGCCGTCGACGGGACCGTAAGCCCGGACATTGATGATCGCACCGTCGTCGGTGGTCAGTTCGCTGATGTCAGCTTTGAGAGTCGGAGTCTTCAGGAGTGCATTGGGCTCGACGTCGCTCGAAAGAGTCAACCCACGCGTGGATCGCCGATGACGGATCCCAGCGACGGCCGCGACGAGTGCTCCCACTCCGACGGCGCCTGCCAGTACTCGAAGCTCTGTGGTGCGCGAACGACTGGACATGCATTTACCCCTGACTGCTGCTGACGACAGACGGATGCAATCTATGTGTGACTGCCGTTAACCGACACTATCACTCGAACAACGCCCGTTGTCAGCGTTGGAGAGAAGAGTGGGGCAGCACACCATGAGCCGGGAACCACGGCTCGGAATGAGCGGGAGTGCGGCAAACTACCAGCGAGAACCGCCGTGCTGAATGTCGTCCACCCGCGGGCGAACGTCGACGAGATACACGCACACTGCAACGACCGCGATGATGCCCAGGAGCCCGACAGGGGACGTCGCCAAGAGGATCAACGCCGCGACGATCAGAATTCCCAGCCAGATCGGCTTGGTCAATTTGTTGACCGCGGTGAAAGCGTCAGGACGCTGCCTGACGGCATGAACGATCGCGTAGACAGCACCCACCAATGCGAGCACTTTGAGTGCGAGAAAGATCAGACCGACTAGCCCATCGACTTGAGTCACAACTACATCCTAAGTTCTCATCCGGTTCCCGACGAACACGAAGGCTCCCACACTCGGCTGAGTGAGGGAGCCTTCGTCAGGTGGAGCTGGGCAAATCAGGCCTTCTTGGCCGGAGCAGCCTTCTTGGCCGGAGCCGGTGCGGTGGCCTTGGCCGGAGCAGCCTTGGCGGGTGCAGCCTTGGCCGGAGCGGCCTTCTTCGCGGCGGTGGTCGCGCGCTCCTGGACGTCGGAAGCAGCAGCAGTCACGCGAGCGGCAGCTTCCTTGGAAGCCTCGTCAGCCTGGTCACCGAGGTCGAGGACCTTCAGTGCAGCCTCGTCGCCTGCGTCGGCGATCTTCTCACCGGCGTCAGAGATCTTCTCGCCGACCTCTTCTGCGGTGTCCGAGATGCGTCCGGCAGCGCGGCCGGCCAGCTTGGCAGCCTGCTCGCCTACGGCGCGCGTCTGACGAGCAACGGTTCCGAGTGCGTCTTCGGTCAGCTCGACGGCGTCGCCGAGTGCCGACTCTGCAGCAGCGATGCCTTCTTCGACTGCGGGCTGCTTGCGGATGCGCTCGACTGCGTCTTCGCCACGTTCTGCGAGGGAGTTGTACAGATCTCCGGCAACCTTGAGGTATGCCTCGGCGACCTTGCGGAGTTCCTCGGGTGAGAACTTCTCGCGCAGCTCGGCAAGCTCTTCGGGCAGCTCGGACGGCAGGCCGGCGAGACGCTCGCGCAGCGCATCGACGCTCTCGGCAACGTCACCCTGGACGGAAGCGAGCTTCTCGCGAGCACCGTCGACACGGCCGTTGACATCGCCCTGGGTGTTCTCGGCGCGCTCACGAACCTGAGCAACTACATCGGCCACGGCCTGGACAACCAGGTCGCCTGCGCCGACGGCGGCGTAGAGCGAGGTCTTGACGCTGTCGATGGCGTTCTTGTCAGTCATCTTGTTCTCCTAGTGAAGTCTCGGTGTCTGGAATTGCGGCCGATTCAGCGAAATCGGGCGCTGCGGCTGGTCTTGACGACTCGTTCTCGCGACAGAACGAGTCGTAGATTTCGAGCAGTACTTGCTTCTGCCGTTCGTTGATGGCCGTCTCGGCCAACACCGCGTCCCTGATGGGACTGTGCGGGCGTTGCTCGAGATATCCCGCTTGGACGTACAGCACTTCTGATGAGACTCGAAGGCCCTTGGCGATTTGCGCCAGTACGTCCGCCGACGGTTTGCGCAATCCGCGTTCGATCTGACTCAGATACGGATTGCTGACGCCGGCGAGTTGAGCGAGTTGGCGCATCGAAACTTGGGCGGCTTCCCGCTGTGCACGAATGAACCCCCCGATGTCGTGTGCCGCAGAGCTGACGACGCGAGCTGCCAAGTCGCTTGCTCCGGCTGCGGCACCGGATGATTCACGATCTCCGTCATCGGAGTTCGTCGACTTCGCTGGCATTGCGTCCTCCCTTTCCAGTGGACATTTCCCAGAATAGGAGAGGGTGCTAACTATTGCAAGCACTACTGCTAGCACTCGTGGTGGACGTCACATACCGGACAGCTCAGCCGAAGATGAGCGTCGAAATCGTGTAGATCAGCAGTCCGGCGATCGAGCCCACAACGGTGCCGTTGATACGGATGAACTGAAGATCTCGACCGACCTGCAACTCGATCTTCTGGCTCGCTTCGTCGGCGTCCCACCGCTCGACGGTGTCACTGATGACTCCAGTGATCTCGTCGGTGTAGTTCTCCGCGATGTACTTGGTGCCCTGCACCAGCCAGCCGTCGACCTTCTCACGCATGGACTCGTCGTCACGCAGCCTGACTCCGAAGCCGGCGACGTTCTCGGCGACCTTGGTCCGCAGGGTGCTGTTCGGATCGTCGACGGACTCCATGATGAGCCGCTTGGCAACCTGCCATGTCGACGACGCCAGACCCGTCACTTCCTCGCGACCCATGATCTCGGCCTTGATCCCCTCGGCCTTCTTGATGGTCTCCGGGTCGTTCTGCAGATCATCGGCGAAGTCGATCAGGAAGCGGTTGGCGGCGAGGCGTACCTCGTGTTCGGGGTTGGAACGGACCTTCCAGGTGAACTCGACTAGTTCCTTGTAGATCTTCTCCCCCAGCATGGCGTCGACGAACTTCGGCGACCACGCGGGCGAATCGCGAACGATCACACGATCGATCGTCTCCTGGCTGCCGAGAGCCCACTGATGTGCCCGCTCGGCAAGCAATTCGATGATCGGCAGTTGCTTGTTGTCCTTGAGAAGTTCACCGAGCACTCGGCCGATCGGCGGTCCCCACATGGGCTCGGCCAGACGCTTCACGATCGTGTTGTCGATGATCTGGGCGATGTCCTCGTCGCGAAGAACCTCGACCATGCCGCGCAAGACCGTCGACGTCTCGGCGGCGACGCGAGCGGCGTTGGCAGGTTCGGCCATCCACGTTCCGAGCCGCAGCGGAATCTGCGCCTGCTGCACCTTGGCCGACACAACCTCGGGAGCCAGGAAGTTTTGACCGACGAATGAGCTCAGGCTGGCTCCGAGCTGGTCTTTCTTACGCTTGATGATGGCAGTGTGCGGGATGGGAAGGCCCATCGGATGACGGAAGAGCGCGGTGACGGCAAACCAGTCGGCAAGCGCGCCGACCATGCCTGCCTCGGACGCGGCCCGGACGTACCCGACCCACTCTCCGGCGCCGCGGGATTCCTGCCACCGGCAGAAGATGTAGACCACCGTCGCGAAGCCCAGAAGGCCAGTAGCGAAGACCTTCATCTTGCGAAGGTCCCGACGCTTGGCGGCGTCGTCGAAGGCGGAGAGGCTCAGTTGCTGCACCCTCGCCATTGTGCCGAAAGGTGTGACGCGGCGTAGCGCGAGCGACACGAAGTCCGATTCTGCAGGACCTAATCCCCCGAACTGCGGATGTGAGTGCCCGAGATAAAGGCGCGGACATTAAGCTGGACCGGAAAGTAGACCGATCGGACGTGGCTCGCACCACAGATATGAGATGACTCGTGGCCAAGAATGCCGTGCAGGACAACGAGCAGGTAGACGGCCCAGTCGTTGCTGATGCGAAGCCCGAGAAATCCGACGGTCGGAAGCGTCGTTGGCGTGAGCACAAGATCGCTCGCCGCGAGGAACTCGTCGACGGCACCATCGCCGCCATCCGCGCGCGCGGCCGTGAGATCGGCATGGACGAGATCGCGTCCGAGATCGGTGTCTCCAAGACCGTGCTCTACCGATACTTCGCCGACAAGAGCGACCTCACGACCGCCACGATGATGCGGTACGTCGAGACCATCCTGTCGCCGCGTATCTACGAAGCGATCAGTGGCGATCTCGACGATTTCGAACTCACCCAGGCGAGCATCACCGCATACGTCGAGACGGTGGCATCCGACCCCGACATCTACCTCTACGTCATGGCCAACGGCGCCGGCGCCAACCGCGACGTCGTTGCCGATTCCGAGCGCATGATCGCCGAATTGCTCTCCACGGTGTTGGGCAATCGTCTTCGCGAGATGGAGATGGATTCCGGCGGTTCGCTGCCGTGGGCGTTCGGGATCGTCGGCGGAATTCAGCTCGCGACGCACTGGTGGATCTCCAACAAGTCGATGTCCGCGGAATCGCTGATCGACTACCTCACGATGATGACGTGGGGCGGCATCACCGGCATAGCTGCGGTCAACGGATCACCGGCCAAGTTCAAGTCGGTTCCGCATCCCCTCGTCAAGCCTGCCGAGGACTGACTCGCCCGAGACCGAACTTTCGGGCCACCGGGCGCGATCCTGTGGCACTCTTTCGGCATGGCACAAGACTCGCTGTGGGAAACACCGGCCGCCAAGACCCTGCGGGTGGAGCCCGGGTTCGAACTCGATCAACTCGATCGCAACAGCACTCCGGGATTCACCGGAAACAAAGCTGACGGCGAACGTCTGCTCGAGGAGCGCGGCGCGGTTCTGTCCGACCTGCAGGAGTTGCTGTACGCCAACGGCCGGTCAGGGGACAGTCGTTCAGTCCTGCTGGTTCTGCAAGGAATGGACACCGCAGGCAAGGGTGGCATGGTCCGACACGTGATCGGTCACGTGGATCCTTCGGGAGTTCAGCACGCGGCCTTCGGCGTCCCGACCGAAGAGGAAAAGCAACATCACTACCTTTGGCGGATCAAGAAGGAACTCCCCCGCGGCGGCTATCTCGGTGTGTTCGATCGCTCCCACTACGAGGACGTCCTGGTAGTGCGCGTCCACGATCTTGTCCCGGAGGATGTCTGGAGCAAGCGCTACGACGAGATCAACCAGTTCGAAAAGGAACTCGTCGACGCCGGAACCACTATCGTGAAAGTCGCGATGTTCGTCTCGCTCGACGAGCAGAAGAAGCGACTCGAAGAACGTCTCGACCGCCCGGACAAGTACTGGAAGTACAACCCCGGCGACGTGACCGAACGCGGTTTGTGGCCTGCATATCAACAGGCGTATCAGGCAATGCTCGACAAGACGTCGACCGAGCACGCGCCGTGGTACGTCGTGCCGTGTGATCGGAAGTGGTACAGCCGCATTGCGGTCACGGAGCTACTGATCGACGCTCTGGAAAAGCTCGATCTCGACTGGCCCCCTGCCGACTTCGACATCGAGGCGGAGAAGGCACGACTCGCACAGTCTTGATCAGAAGCAGGCCTGATCAGAACAGGTGTGGGGATTCGCGGTGCACTTTGTGGTCGTGACGCACAGTACTGGCGTACAGGGCTACCGCGAGGCCGATGCACGCGACGCCGGCGAGGCCGGCGATCAATGCCCAACCACCCTGGCCTGAACCTGCCGCCACCAGAAAACTGCCGAGGCAGACCACTGTGGCCAGCACCAGGAAATACGACGCCCACGCTGCAAAGAGATTGAGCTTCATCGTTCGCTCCTCCGGTCGGATCTCTTTCGTTTCGACCGTACGCCGGAGCATGACGGTCGACAAGACACTGCCGCCTCGAGGTTTCCCGACGTCTACGCCGGGTAGCCGAATTACATGGACATCGGAACTCTTTATCGCGGAATCGAATCCGCTCGCGGACTGGACGGTCCGTCCACTGGCCTCAGGCGCAGAATCCTCGAGATCACGGAGCGATCCGACCGATCGCGCACTGTCGCGGCACTTCTGCGCGGCGCCGCCGTCGGGCATCCCATCCATCCTGCCCTCGTGACCATTCCCGCGGGCGCGTGGACGGCTTCGTTGATCTTCGATGTTCTAGGCGATCCGCAGACTGCACGACGGCTGATCGGGCTCGGATTGGTTTCGACTCCGCCGGCTTTGCTGACGGGATGGCTGGACTGGTCCGAACGTGGCGACGTCGCACGCCGAGTGGGGCTGGTGCACGCGGCGTCGAATGCAGTGGGGATCTGGTCTTTTGCGGCGTCGTACAGGCTACGCGGAAAGGACTCACTCGCGCTGGCGCGAGTGCTGTCGGTGCTGGGGCTCACCGCGGTCGGTGTCGGTGGCGCGCTCGGTGGTCACATCGTTTTCAAGCTAATGGACGATCCGGCCGTCGAGGCTGCAGCGACTCCGGTTCTCGATCCCATCCTGGATGTAGTCAACTGAGCCGATCGGACCTCGATACTGTTCAGGCGTAAGCACTTCCGGAGTAGCTCCGCAGTTCTCGCGCGGTCTCGTCCGAATCCGCCAATGGTCTGTTCATGACCCAGTGTGGGCTGCGCGCGCCCAGTGTCGCGGCAAAATCGGCGACGGCGTCCGGGGTCGGCACTGCGTGTTCGCCCAGATATCCGAGAACGATGAGGTCCTCCCCTGATCTGGTCTCCACGGCCAGGGCCCAACCGCACGTCTCCTCCCACAGCAAAGCCACCTCGCGCCCGGGGAAACGCGGCACAGTTCGGTCCAATGCGATGTAAGCCTCCAGAGGGTGCTCGCGCCTGCAACACCACTGCTCGATGCCGGCCCCCACACCGACCGCCACCCGTTGTACGTACCGCTCGAACCCGAGTCCGACGGTTGCGTCGACCAGCATTTGTTCTGTCATCGAACCTCACTCCTCGCCATCGTGTTTGGAATGTGCCCAGCGCTGACCGCGTCGAAACCCGGTTCAGATCACGGACTCCGGGTATCCCCAGACGAACCGATCAAGTGGAGAGGGGACCCGATGAAGTACTCGCCCGCTATGGCTCCCGGACGAATGCTGAAGATCTCCATGGTGTCGGTGAACGCCGATCCACTCGCACCGGTGGGCTGCTCGGCAGCCGGTGCACAGAACCTGCACGTCGACGAACTGTCTGCCGCCTTGGTTCGTGCCGGACACGACGTCACCGTCTTCACCAGGCGTGCCCACGTCGGTGGGCCGGACCGCGTTCGCGCCCGCGCCGGGTACTCCGTCGACTATCTCGAGGCCGGCCCGACGCAGGCTCTTCCGGATGCCGACATCCTCCCTCACCTGGGAACCTTTGCCAGCATTCTGCGCGCTCAGTGGAGTACCGACCGACCCGATGTGGTGCACTCGCACTTCTGGATGTCCGGTGTGGCAACGGAACTCGCGACCCGATCGCTCGGCATCCCCGTACTTCAGACATTCCATTCCCTGGGATCTGCGGCGCACCGCCACCTCGGAGCAGCCGACGACAGCCCCTCGGAGCGGACTCACCTGGAACCGTTGATCGCCAGGGGCGCAACCCATGTCATCGCGACCAGTTCGGACGAAATCTTCGATCTGGTCCGGCAGGGATCACCGCGATCACGGACCACGATGGTGCCCTCGGGCGTGGACACCGAAGCATTCACCCCGGAGGGACCCGCCGCGAAGAAAACCGCACCACATCGATTGATCTGCGTCGGAAGACTGGTGGAGCAGAAGGGCTTCGATGTTGCCGTCGCCGCGCTGGCTTCGCTGCCGGATACGGAGTTGGTGGTGATCGGCGGGCCACCCGTCGCGCAACTGAGCACCGACGAAGTGGCGATCCGCTTGGTCAAGCTCGCCGAGCGCCTCGGCGTCGCAGATCGCGTCCAATTGTTGGGACGGGTTCCGCACCGCCAACTACCGAAACTGATGCGATCGGCCGACGCCCTCGTGTGCACCCCTCGATACGAACCGTTCGGAATCGCGGCGCTGGAAGCAATGGCGTGCGGAGTTCCCGTAGTCGCGACTCCTGTTGGCGGACTGCGGGATACGGTGATCGACGGACTCACCGGGCGTCGGGTCCCGGTCAACAACCCGGTGGAAACCGCGCGCGCAGTCCGCCATCTTCTCGACGACGAGGACGAAGGCGCGGCGTTTGCACGGCAGAGCCGGGCCCGAGCGTGCGAATCGTATTCGTGGGATCACGTCGCCACCGAAGTGGTCCGCACCTACGGCCGCTGCGTCACAGCACCGCCGAGAGCCCGCCAACACAAGGGCACTCACCGAAGTGAAGTGCACTGACGCTGACGGGCTCTACGAAACTGAATTTCACGAAGCTTGGACTGAAACTGCGTGATCAAGCGGGGAAACGTCGGGTCTCTTCGAGTCCGATTGCATGATCGAGCGACTCGTAGCAGGCAAACATCGACTCCTGACCAGCTGCTTTGAGCAACCTTTGCACCGGGCGGGCGCAGACGAGCGCGAGTGTGCCGCCCACGTCGCGTGATCGCGTCGACAGGACCGACAGTACGGACAAGCCGCAGGTCCCCATGAATTCGAGTTCGGATAGATCGACGACCAGCGTCCGGTCCGCGGCCACGTGGTACGTCAAGAAGTCACGAAAAGCATTGGCGCTCATCAGATCGATCTCACCACGAACTTTGATCACAGCGGTGTGTGCACTGATGCGGTGCGCGTGAAACGATGCGGTCGCTGTCCCGGTCGCGGGAGGTCCGTAGTCTACCGATCCCTTCGCCGCGTTCGTAAAGCCTGAAATAGATGATCCTGGAACAACAGTCATGGTTCTCCCATCCCGCAACGGTTTACACTCTGCAAAAGAGAAGGGACCTCCGAAGGAGACGCACGATGAACGGGTCTCCAGAAATACGGATAAATCCCTCATCGGCTGTGTGCTCAACCTCGGTTTGAAACAGTACGCCAGCATGACGGACGTCACAAGTGCGTTGCGACCATTCGTTTCGGTGTTCCGAACAAAAATGTGGTTTGGTCTGCGGTTCCGCGAGGTAATCCGATGTTGCGATCGCCAACGGTCGTGAGCAGAATCGTGTCGTTTACCCCGGCACCACCATCGACCAAATTTCGTGTTCGGGGGTCACTGTGGAGGTCGGGATGGGTATCGTTCTCGGCACCAGACTTCACCGCGACCCCTGGTACGACGATCCGGAGAACTTATGGCACACCTCAGCGCACTCGAGCCCGATCAGGATCAGACTCAGCCAGTTGTGGAGTTGAGGATTCAAGCGACTCTCGATCAGCTGTCGATTTTGCGTGCACTGGCCGCCACCGTTGCCATTCAGGAAAACTTCGACCTCGACGCCATCGCCGACATCAAACTGGCCATGGACGAAATCTGTACGCATCTGATCGTTCGCGCTGCGCCTGATTCGGTTCTGGTGTGTCGGTTCGTCTTCACGCCCCCGCAATTGCACGTGTCCGTGTCCACGACGACCACGGAGTACGAGGACAGCAGTCAGCGTTCGTTCGGGTGGCACATCCTCACCGAACTCACCGATTCGATTTCGCTCGACCAGGAAGAGAACCTCGGCGGCGTCGGCTACATCACCACCATGAAGTTCACCAAGGCCCTCAGCGGGCGCCTGTGACCGCTTCCGCAGACGGCCCGTCACGCCCGCGTCGGCGGTCCACCGACGAATATCGGGACGTAATACCAGTTTTCGAGGAACTGCGGACCCTCGAGCCCCACAGCCCGGAGTACGAACGAGTGCGCACTGCACTCATCACCAGATGCCTACCGTTGGCCGAGCACATCGCCAGACGATTCGACGGTCGTGGCGAGGCACACGACGATCTGGTTCAGGTGGCGCGTCTCGGTCTGGTCAACGCCGTCGACCGTTTCGATTCCACGCGCGGATCCGATTTCGTCTCGTTCGCAGTTCCCACCGTCATGGGCGAGGTTCGACGACACTTCCGCGACACCGGTTGGGCATTGCGGGTTCCCCGCCGGATGAAGGAGTTGCACTTCCAACTCGGGCAGGCCATCAGCGAGCTGTCACAACAGCTCGGGCACGCGCCGACCGTCGACGAGTTGGCCGAGACGTTGGGGATCGAACGCGAAGAAGTTGCCCAGGCCTTGATCGCCGGCAACGCGTATCAGACGGTCTCGGTCGACGGTGCCGCGTCCAATCACACCGACGATCTCCCGCTCGTGGAGACACTCGGTGACTACGACGCAGCTCTCGAGAACGTCGAGAATCACGAGGCGTTGCGTCCGCTTCTCGACAAGCTGCCCGAGCGAGAGCGGACGGTGTTGATGCTCAGATTCTTCGGAAATCTGACGCAGACACAGATCGCCGAGAAAGTCGGTGTGTCCCAGATGCACGTGTCGAGGTTGCTCGCGAAGACATTGAGTAATCTTCGCGAGCAACTCGACTGAGCTCCGCGAACAATTCGACTGAGCAGGACCGAGCGGGTCAGATTGTTGCGGTGTCGATCACGAATCGGTATCGGACGTCGCTCTTGATCACGCGCTCGTAAGCGTCGTTGATGTCGCTCGCCGGGATCAGTTCGATTTCTGCGCCGATGCCGTGCTCGGCGCAGAAGTCGAGCATCTCCTGTGTCTGCGGGATACCGCCGACCATGGAGCCGGCGAGGCTACGACGGTTTGCGGCGAGCGAGAATGCTCGAACTTCGATCGGCTTCTCGGGTAGGCCGAGTTCGACGAGAGTGCCGTTGATGGCGAGCAAGGACATGTAGGCGTCGATGTCGAGGTTGACCGAGACCGTGTTGAGGATCAGGTCGAACTCGCCACGAAGAGCCTTGAACGTCTCACGGTCGTTGGTCGCGTAGTAGTGATCGGCACCGAGACGAAGGCCGTCTTCCTTCTTGCCGAGCGTCTGGCTCAGGACGGTGACTTCCGCGCCGAGCGCCTTGGCGATCTTCACACCGACGTGACCGAGGCCGCCGAACCCGATGATGGCGACCTTCTTGCCGGGGCCGGCATTCCAGTGCCGCAGCGGTGAGTACAAGGTGATGCCCGCGCACAGGAGCGGCGCTGCAACGTCGAGTTCGATGCCCTCCGGGATCGAGAGCACGAAGTGCTCGGTGACGACGATGTGCGTCGAGTAGCCACCCTGAGTGCGCTCGCCGTCGCGGCCGGTGGCGTTGTACGTACCCGTCACACCCTTGCGGCAGTACTGCTCTTCACCGGCGGTGCAGGCGTCGCACTCCCCGCACGAGTCGACGAAGCAGCCGACGCCCACTCGGTCGCCGACCTTGTGCTTGGTGACATCGGAACCCACGGCGGCGACGACGCCGGCGATTTCGTGTCCGGGGACGATCGGGTACTTCGCTCCGCCCCACTCGTTGCGAGCGGTGTGGATGTCGGAATGGCAGATGCCGGCAAATTTGATGTCGATGAGAATGTCCAGTGGACCGAGCTCGCGGCGTTCGACAGTGGTCTTCTCGAGGGGACCGTCAGCGGACGTCGCGGCATAAGCAGCAGCAGTAACCATGCACACATGCCTACCCGTGCATGGAGGGACCTGCAACTCGCAGGCCCCTCCATGACTTGTTCTTTACGTGACTTACCCGGCGTCGCGCTCGGCTTGCTCGGCCCGACGACGCAGGCGCCTCGCGGCCGCAACCATATTGCGCAGCGAAGGCTCGAGTTGCCACGGATGGCGAGTCTTGAGGCCGCCGTCCGGGTTTGCCCACAAGCGATCGAGAGAGATCGATTCGCTTGCCTCAGTGAGCAATTCGTCGAGTTCGTCGATGTCGGGAATCCGAGCCGAGCGAGATTCGTAGACACCGGGGCCGACGCCGTGCGTGAGCGCGCCTTCCTTGAGTGCTTCGAGAACCCACGTGATGGAGCGGGTCGCGACGATAGCCGTCACATCGGCGTCCAACCGTTCGATGGCGTCGACCACCGACGACCGAGCGGAGTACGTCAAATGTGTGTGGATCTGTGTTTCCGGCTTCGCTCCACCTGTTGCCAGACGGAACGCGTCGACGGCCCACTCCAGGTAGGCCTCCCGGCCGTCCTCACGCAGTGGCAGCAGTTCACGAATTGCCGGTTCGTCCACCTGGATGATGGCGATTCCGGCAGCTTCGAGATCCGCGATTTCGTCTCGAATGACAAGTGCCAGTTGCTCTGCCGTTTCGTAGAGCGGCTGATCCTGGCGAACGAACGAACGGGCGATCATGGTGACCGGACCCGTCAGCATGCCCTTGACCGGCTTGTCGGTCAGCGACTGCGCGTACGCAATCCACTCGACCGTCATCGGCTTCGGACGTGCGATGTCGCCGTAGAGAATCGGCGGACGCGTGCAACGAGATCCGTAGGCCTGAACCCAACCGTTGTGCGTGAAGGCATAGCCCTCGAGCAGTTCGGCGAAGTACTGGACCATGTCGTTGCGCTCGTGCTCGCCGTGCACGAAAACATCGAGACCGATGTCCTCTTGCAGACGGATTGTGCGCTCGATCTCTTCCTGGATGCGCTTGTAGTAGTCGTCCCACTCCAAACGCCCCTGGCCGAGTTCGTAACGAGCCTGGCGAATCGCGTCGGTCTGCGGGAACGAACCCAGTGTCTGGGCCGGCACCAAGGGCAGATTCAACCGTTCCTGCTGAGCCTTACGACGCTCCTCGTACGGTGCACGCACACGATCTTCGGGCTTGATCGCGTTCACCCGAGCACGGACAGCGTGCTTGAGCTTGAAGTGCACCTTCGTCGGACGCTTACGCCACTTGTCCGAAGGACCTTCGGTGAGCGCCTTCGCCAGTGAGACGACTTCGCCGACCTTCTGCTTCGCAAAAGCCAGACGGTCTGCGACGTCTCCCGGAATGTCGTACTCGGAGAGCACGTCGTACGGCACGTGCAGCAGCGACGACGACGTGGAGACGACGAGGTCAGGCACAACGTCTTTGAGTTCGTTCAGGTACGTCAAGGTGTTGAACCGGTCGACGCGCCAGACGTTGCGACCGTCGACGACGCCCGCGTAGATGCGCTTGCGCTTGATGTTCGGCACCGCGGCCAGTTCCTCGGCCGTGATCTTGCCGTGCACCAGGTCCAGACCGAAGGCTTCGATCTTGGTGGGCGCCAAGATGTTGAGGGCTTCGCCGAACTTGCCGTACGGACCCGTCACCAACAGGCGCGGGCGCAGCGGGGCCGTCGAAAGCTTCTCGTACGCACGTCCCAGAGCGGCTAGCTCCTCGGGGGTGCGGTCCTCGGTGACCGAAGGCTCGTCCAACTGAACACAGGTCGCACCGGCCTTGGCGAGCTGCTCGAAGAGCTTCTCGTACTCGGGCAGGAGCGCGTCCAACAGGTCGAGCGGGGTGAAGTTCGGATCGGACTTCTCGGTGGCAGGTCCGACCTTCGAAAGCAGAAGCAGCGAGACGGGCCCCATGATGACGGGGCGCAATTCGATGCCGCGCGCCTTCGCACGTTCGAACTCGTCGAGAAGTGCATCCGAGTTGAGCGCGAACACAGTGTTCGCGTCGATCTCGGGCTGACGGTAGTAGTAGTTCGTACCGAAGAAGCGCACCAGCTCGAGAGGCGGGAAGTCCGGGCGGCCGCGGGCCATCGTGAAGTAGAAATCGAGCGGATCGAGGGCGCCCTCGAGCGGCTTGAACCGCTCCGGCACTGCGCCGAAGAGCAGCGCATTGTCGAGCACGTGATCGTAGAAGGAGAAGGTGTTGCCGGGAACCTGGCTCAATCCCGTCGCAGCCAATTCGCTCCAGGTCGATTCCTGGAGTTCCTTGGCGACCGCGAGAAGTGCGTCCTTGTCCGAAGTGCCGTGCCAGTAGGACTCGAGGGCGCGCTTGAGCTCACGGCGCGGCCCGATGCGCGGATACCCCAGGACGCTGGAGCCGAATGCTGCAGTGCTGCTGGACATGCGGTCGACCTTTCTAACCGAGGGGCGCGAGCGCCCTGTGCGCCTTTGTGGTAGCCGGAACTACCAGAAAGGCGCACAGGGGCGTTGGGCCTTAGCTTGCCTGCTTGGTGGAGCGACCGTTGTCGGCGTACTCGTAGAAGCCCGCGCCGGACTTCTTGCCGGTCAAGCCTGCTTCGACCATACGCAGGAGCAACGGCGGAGCGGAGTACAGCGGCTCCTTGAACTCTTCGTACATGGAGTCGGCGATGGACTTGACGGTGTCGAGTCCGACCAGGTCCGTCAGAGCCAGCGGACCCATGGGGTGCGCGAGGCCGAGAACCGTTGCCTTGTCGATGTCTTCCTTGGTCGCGAAGCCCGACTCGACCATGCGGATCGCCGAGAGCAGGTACGGCACCAGGAGTGCGTTGACGACGAAGCCGGAGCGGTCGGCACTGCGGACGACCTGCTTGCCGAGGATGTCGCTGGCAAAAGCCTCGGCGCGCTGCGAGACGGAGGCACTGGTCTTGAGCGTCGTCACCAATTCGACGAGCGGCAGAACCGGAACCGGGTTGAAGAAGTGCATGCCGATGACTCGCTCGGGACGCTTGGTTGAGATGCCGAGCTTCATGATCGGGATCGACGACGTGTTGGACGCGAGAACCGCATCCGGGTCCGTCACGACCGCGTCGAGCTCGGCGAAGATTTCGCTCTTGATCTTCTCGTCTTCGACGACGGCCTCCACGACGAGCTGGCGGTCCGCGAAATCTCCCAGATCGGAGGTGAAACGCAGACGCCATGCGGCCTGCTCACGCTCACGTTCTGTGATCTTTCCGCTGCTCACGCCGCGGTCGAGCGAACGCAGGATGCGTGAACGCCCGGCTGCTGCAAGCTCGCGAGTCTGCTCGAAGACCAGAACATCGACATGTGCGCGGGCGCACACCTCGGCGATTCCGGCACCCATGATTCCGGCGCCGATAACGCCGACGCGCTGAATTTTTTCGCTGGTCACGTCAGCTCCTTGTTTGTCTCGTGGAGTTTGTCTGGTGAAGGTGTTGCAAAACAAGCACTTCGAACTGCGTCGACGCTGGTGGCCGACGCAATCGGAACTGCCTTGAAGACGAGAGAAAGTAGTGTGGTGATACAAGCAGGGGAGAGACCCGAAGCCGAGCCTCTCCCCCACCCGAAGTCAGTTCTTAGTGGAACTGTCCCTCTTCGGTGGAGCCCTTGAGAGCTGCCGTCGAGGTGTTGGGGTCAACGGTGGTGGCGATGGTGTCGAAGTAGCCGGCGCCAACCTCACGCTGGTGCTTGATGGCGGTGAAGCCACGCTCTTCGGCAGCCTTGAACTCGCGCTCCTGCAGGTCGACGAATGCCGTCATGCCTTCGCGGGCGTAGCCGTAGGCAAGGTCGAACATGCCGTAGTTGAGCGAGTGGAAGCCGGCCAGCGTGATGAACTGGAACTTGAAGCCCATTGCGCCGAGCTCCTTCTGGAACTTCGCGATGGTCGCGTCGTCCAGGTGCGCCTTCCAGTTGAAGGAAGGGGAGCAGTTGTAGGCCAGGAGCTGGTCCGGGAATTCGCTGCGAACGGACTCGGCGAACTTCTTTGCAACCTCGAGATCCGGCACGCCGGTCTCCATCCAGATGAGGTCTGCGTACGGTGCGTAAGCCTTGGCGCGAGCGATGCAGGGCTCGATGCCGTTCTTGACGCCGTAGAAGCCTTCAGCCGTGCGGGTTCCGTCGAGGAACGGGCGGTCACGCTCGTCCACGTCGGAGGTGATGAGGGTTGCGGCCTCAGCGTCGGTGCGGGCGATGATGACGGACGGAACGTCCGCGACGTCGGAAGCCAGGCGAGCCGAGGTCAGGGTGCGGATGTGCTGCTGCGTGGGGATGAGCACCTTGCCGCCGAGGTGGCCGCACTTCTTCTCCGAAGCGAGCTGATCCTCCCAGTGGACACCGGCAGCGCCGGCGCCGATCATGGCCTTCTGCAGCTCGTAAGCGTTGAGAGCGCCACCGAAGCCGGCTTCGGCGTCGGCAACGATCGGAGCGAGCCAGTTGCTGACGGAGGTGTCACCCTCGGTCTTGGCGATCTCGTCGGCGCGCAGCAGTGCGTTGTTGATGCGACGGACGACGGTCGGAACCGAGTTGGCCGGGTAGAGGCTCTGGTCCGGGTACGTGTGGCCCGAGAGGTTCGCATCGCCGGCAACCTGCCAACCGGAGAGGTAGATGGCCTTCAGGCCGGCGCGAACCTGCTGCACAGCCATGTTGCCGGTAAGTGCACCGAGGGAGTTGATGTAGTCCTCGTTGTTCACGAGATCCCACAGGATCTCGGATCCGCGACGAGCGAGGGTCTGCTCCTCGACGACGGTGCCCTGGAGCTTGACGACCTGATCGGCCGTGTAGTTACGAGTAACGCCCTTCCAGCGAGGGTTGGTGTCCCAATCCTGCTGGAGCTCAGCTGCGGTCTTCGGGGTGCCGGTGGTCGACATCAAGACTCCATCTCTTTGATCTGCTGGTCCGGCCTGTTGTGAGCAGTACGTGCGTACTACTTCACATACTTGCCAGGCCCTTCTTGTGTACTTACCGAGGATGGCACATCGAAAAAGTGCCGTCTACCTGTTGCTAATGCCAATCTTCGCTACCTTTTCAACACACTTTGCTAAGTCTGTGAAGATTCCTACGCGACTGGTACTACCCAATCGGACAGGTTCCGTACTGGCGAGTAGGAAAGAAACCGCAGGCTGTGAACGAAATGCACTCAACTCCGCCGCTTGCGAATTCCGGCAGTTCGCATGGCACTCGGAACAGGCCCTTCCGCTACTTCGGAGCCAACTTCGCTACCTGCGAGTGACCGCAATCACTCCCCGGCAACAGGCTTCGCTCGGGCAATTCCAGGGATCTACCCGCCAGAAAGCCACAGACAACCCGTTCGCCGGCCATATGCTGTCGAACCATGACTTGTCGTTCGACGCCCCCGACCGGGCGATAAAGCGGTGCCGGACAACTATCAGCGGCCACCGAACAACCAGGCATGGTCGCAATCCGGTCCACAGCCGCCGCAGTTGGGCTACCGAGCCGCGCCGCAGTCGTATCCCCCGCCCCAGGGATTCCCGCCTGCACCGCCACGTGGAAATCCGCCGCCGCGTCGGCCCGGCTGGGTGATTCCGGTATCCGTAATCGGAGTCATCACTGTGTTGGCTCTCTTCGGCGGGCTTGCCTGGGTCCTCTGGCCGAAGGACGTCCCCAACTCGGCCGCCGGTGGCGCCGCCCACACCACCATCGGCGCCGCGAACACACCCGGCACCACGACAACCGCTCCCAGCACGACATCCCCGACGACCACACGCGCCGCGAACTTCCCGGCCGGTGCGTCCGCCTGCCCCGGCGGGCAGCCGGCCGGAAGTTACAAGGAGTCCGCGACAAGTGGGGGCAAAACTTCATGTGAGTTTGCCGAGGCGGTTCGGATCGCCTACGGGAACTCCGGTGCAACCGGTGCATCCAGCACCGTGTCCGCACGTAGTCCGGTGACCGGCAAGGAGTACACGATGGCATGCAAGGTGACCTCCGGCATCGTCACCTGTACCGGCGGAGACAACGCGGTTGTGTACTTGCGCTGACGGGCGCAATTGCGGCATCGGCAACCCGGTGCGTGTCGTTCCAGTGTCGCACTTACGGATCCTCCGATAGCGTGACCGCATGCCTCTGTACGAGTTTCGCTGTACCGGCTGCGGCCCGCTCGAGCGGTCGTTCGCGATGGCCGAAGTGCCCCAGTCGATTACTTGCCCCCAGTGCAGTCTCGAGTCCAAGCGGGTGGTCTCGTCTCCCCGGTTGAGTCACGCGTCGTCGGCCGCGATGGGTCTACTGGACAGCACTGCTCGATCGGCTCACGAGCCTGCCGTGGTCAGTGGGTCGCTACCCGGCCGCGGCCGGCAATCTGCCCCGACGACGTCCAATCCGTTGCACCGCAAGCTACCTCGCCCCTGAGCGTCCTCACCGCGCGTCCTCGCCATGAGGCCCGATCCGACACGAAAGTCCTGCCGCCACGAGTTTTCCGTTTCTTCGAGAATGAGGAGTGCATATGCCTGAACTGCTGTTTCCACTCGATTCCGCCAAGAAATTCACCGACCAGGCAATCGTCGGCCACAATCGGTGGCACCCGGACATCCCAGCGGCGGTGACAGTGAAACCCGGTGATGCGTTTCGTGTCCATTGCCGCGAATGGTTCGACGGCGCAATACACAACGACGACTCAGCCGACGACATTCTCAATGCACCACTGACCACGGTCCACACGCTGTCCGGCCCCTTTGCCGTCGAAGGCGCGAAGCCCGGCGACCTCTTGATCGTCGACATCTTGGATATCGGGCCTATCCCCCAAGAAGATTCGGGTCCGTTGGCCGGCCAAGGCTGGGGGTACACGGGCATCTTCCCTCGGAACAACGGCGGCGGCTTCCTCACCGAACAGTTCCCCGATGCGTACAAAGCCGTCTGGGATTTCTCCGGCCAAACGGCGACGTCGCGTCACATTCCGCACGTCTCGTTCACGGGCATCGTCCACCCGGGACTCATGGGCACGGCTCCGTCGGCAGCCTTGCTCGCCAAGTGGAATGCCCGCGAGGGCGCCCTCATTGCCACCGATCCCAATCGGGTTCCCCCGCTTGCACTTCCGCCCGAGCCCCGCGATGCAGTACTGGGAACCTTGACCGGTGACGAGTACACACGCGTGGCCGGCGAGGCGGCGCGCACCGCTCCCCCTCGCGAGAACGGTGGAAACCAGGACATCAAGAACCTCACCAAGGGCAGCCGAATCTTCTATCCGGTATTCGTGGACGGTGCGAATCTGTCGGTCGGCGATCTTCACTTCTCCCAGGGCGACGGAGAGATCACTTTCTGCGGTGCCATCGAGATGGGCGGCTTCATCGATCTTCGTGTGGACATCATCAAGGGCGGAATGGATACCTACGGCGTTTCCGAGAACGCCATCTTCATGCCGGGCAACACGGATCCGCAGTATTCCGAGTGGCTTGCGTTCTCGGGCACTTCCGTCACGTTGGACGGCGAACAGAAGTACCTGGATTCACATCTGTCCTACCAGCGTGCGTGCCTGCATGCGATCGAGTATCTGACCAAGTTCGGGTACGCGCCAGAGCAGGCGTACCTGCTACTCGGCGCGGCGCCGATCGAGGGCCGCCTGTCGGGTGTCGTGGATATCCCCAACTCGTGTTCGACGGTCTATCTCCCGACTGCGATCTTCGACTTCCCCCTTGCACCCTCGTCGAGCGGGCCGTTCCAGATCGATCCCGGAATCGGCGCCCCGCGTTCGGAGAACAGGGTCTAGGCCTCCGGCCCCGTGAGTGGTTAGGGAGTGCCGAGGCTCCTCAACCACTCACGGGGGCGGAGCCCCTGTGCGAAGACTGCGAACCCACCTTTGCGAAGCCGGACTGTCACTCGTATCCTGGGAAAATGTCGAAAACCTTTGTCGGTGTCCGGCTCCGCCAACTGCGGACCGAGCGCGGGTTGAGTCAGGCTTCGCTGGCCAAGACGCTCGAGATCTCGGCAAGCTATCTCAATCAGATCGAGCACGACGTCCGGCCACTCACCGTGCCGGTTCTCCTGCGAATCAGTGAAGTCTTCGGTGTCGACACCACCTTCTTCTCCCCGCAGGACGACACACGCCTGATCGCGGAAATGCGTGAAGTTGCCCTCGATCAGGAGATGGGTATTGACGCCGACGCCCACGAAATCGCGGAGATGGTCTCCACCCACCCCGGCCTCGCCAAGGCGATGGTGAACATGCATCGCCGCTTCCGCAACACGACGGCCCAGCTCGCCGCAGCCACGGAGGACCGTTTCTCGGACGGCAGCGGCAGCGGTTCGATCACCATGCCGCACGAGGAAGTGCGCGACTACTTCTATCAGCGACAGAACTACATCCACGATCTCGACACCGCAGCCGAAGAACTCACTGCCCGGATGCGCTTTCACCGTGGCGACGTCGCCGGCGAGATCGCCAGACGCCTCGAGTCCGTCCATGACGTGCAGATCGTTCGACGAGTCGACTTGGGCGAGAACATACTTCACCGTTACGACCCGGACACCAGGGTCCTGGAAATTTCCGCAAGGCTCTCCGGCGGGCAACAGGTCTTCAAGTTCGCGACAGAACTCGCATACCTCGAGCATGGCGACCTGCTCGACTCGTTGGTGGCCGAGGGCAACTTCACCAGCGAAGCGTCGGTCTCCCTGGCGAAGCTTGGTTTGGCCAACTATTTCGCCGCGGCCACCGTGCTGCCCTACAGCCAGTTTCACGAGGTTGCCGAGGACTTCCGGTACGACATCGAGCGCATGTCCGCCTTCTATTCCGCGAGCTACGAGACGATCTGCCACCGCCTCTCGACCCTGCAGCGCCCCAAACTTCGCGGGGTTCCGTTCATGTTCGTGCGTGTCGATCGTGCCGGAAACATGTCGAAGCGTCAGTCCGCCACCGGATTCCACTTCTCCACCAGCGGCGGTACGTGCCCGCTGTGGAACGTCTACGAGACGTTCTCATATCCGGGCAAGATCATGCCTCAGATCGCGCAGATGCCCGACGGTCGTCGATACCTCTGGGTTGCGCGCACGGTCGAACGTCGAGCGGCTCGATACGGACAGCCCGCAAAGATCTTCGCCATCGGATTGGGATGCGAGATTCGACACGCCCACCGACTCGTCTACAGCGACGGTCTGGATCTGGACGAGTCGAATCCGGGAACGCCGATCGGCTCGGGCTGCCGTGTCTGCGAACGCCTCAATTGTCCGCAGCGTGCCTTCCCTCCGTTGGGTAAAGACCTCGACATCAGCGAGCACCGGAGTTCGATTTCGCCGTACGTGATTCGCTGACCGCGCTAACGCACGTGGTCGCGTAGGAACGCGACTGTGCGATCGAACGCGATCACCCCGTCCACGGTGTCGAGGTCGAACTGATATTCGTGGTCGAGTGCAGGCTCGTGATCGTCCGGGTAGAACAGTGCATCGACCTCGACGCCCAGATCGGCGAGCCGTTCTGCCATGGGTTTCGACTGGTTGGCGGTCAGTGGGTCGACATTTCCGCCGGTGATGAACGTCGCTGGAAAGTCCGAGGTCACATGACCCAGTGTCGACATCTGACCCACTGCAGTCGACCCGTCGAAGTCCCTCGTTCCGAGGTACCCCCACAGCGATTGCTTGTCGACGCCCCAACCGAAGTACTTCCCCTGTGACAGCAGCGGTTTCAGATCGAAGACCCCACAGTCGAGGACAACTCCGCGTATCTGCTCGGGACGTAATGCCGGCTCCACACCCATTTCCGACGCGTAGTCAGGGCTGGTCATGACGGTCGCCAACTGACTGGACAACTGCGCGCCTGCCGAATCTCCCGCAAGAAAGAGATTGGTCGAATCGACATGCAACCTGTCCGCATTGCTCACGATGAATCGATACGCGTCGTTCAGCTGATTCACTGCGGTGGGGTAATACGCATCTGGTCCCAGTGAGTAGTCCACCGAAATCACAGTGAAGCCTTGATTTGCCAACAGTTTGTAGTAACCGTCGGCATCAGTTCTCGATCCTGATATCCAGCCACCGCCGTGCACCCAGACCACCGTGGGTAGCGCCGAAGTGGACTCCGACGGGTAGTACGCGTCCAGTTGTGCATCGTCGTCGCCGTCGCGGTACGACTGATCGAGAATCGAGACGATTCCTGACGGTGCATGCCTGTCGAGTTGTGCGTGAGTCGCTTCGGAGCCACCCGCTGACATCCACCGTACGAGGAGAACTCCTGGCCACGGACTGACGAGTGCCGCGGTTACCCCGGACAGCAGAATGACGACGAATACCGCCGCGATTCCGACAATGCGCCTTCGCCGTCTGTCGGGGGAAGACGCGCGCACAACAACTCCTGGGGTCGGATCGGATTCACCCAGGCTAGACCAAAAGGACCAGTTGAGAATTCCCTGGCAACGCACCCGCGGAGCTTTGTCCAAAATGACCATTTTCGCAGTGGTTCACCACAATCCGACATTTAGCCGGTATGAGCCTCGAGAAACTGAACCGTGCGATCGAGCGCAGTGAGACCGTCGGCATTGTCCAGATCGAACTGATACTCGTGACCGAGCGCCGGAACGTGATCGGCCGGATAGAACAGTGTGTCGACCGCAACTCCCAACCCGGTCAATTTGTCAGCCATCGGTTTCGACTGAGAATCCGTCAACGGATCGGCGTTGCCGCCGCTGATGTAGGCAGGCGGAAATCGATCGGTGACGTAGTTCAAGGTCGACATCTGATCCGCTGCGGCGGTACTCATGAAGTCACGCACGCCGGTATACGCCCAGAGGGACCGATCAACTCCCCAACCGATGATGCCGGGTCCGCCGACCATGTTCCCGACGTCGTAGATTCCACAGTTCAGGATTACTCCACGTAACTGATCCGGCCGCAGCGACGGGACCACGCCCACACGGTTCGCATAGGCGGGATCAGTGATGAGAGTGGCGAGCTGACTCGAGAGTTGCGCTCCCGCAGAATCACCCGCCAGAACGACCGTCGTCGGATCAACATGCAGCCGTTCCGCATTCGCGACGACGTACGCGTGAGCGTCGTTGAGCTGCCGCACTCCCGTCGGATAGTGGTGCTCAGGTCCGAGTGAGTAGTCCAGGGACACAACTGTGTAGCCACGCGAGGCCAGCAACTCGTAGTACGGCGCGTAGTTGGACTTGCTTCCCGAGATCCAGGCACCGCCATGAGTCCAGATCACCGTAGGCAATGCGGTCGTCGTCGCTGCGGGAAAGTAGACATCCAGGTATGCGTCGTCGTCATCGGCGCGGTACTGCTGGTCCTTGATCGAGTCGACGCCTCCGGGCGCGTGCTTCTCGAGCGCCTCGGTGACTTTCACCGCATCACGATCGAAGACCCATCGCACGGTGAGTGCGCCAGGTCTCGGGCTCAGAACGAAGGCCAGAACCACGGCTCCGACCAGAACGAACACAATTGCCAGAGCCCACAGCAAGCGCCTGCGCCACCGATGCGGTGAAGGGTTCGTCATCGGGTTTCCTTCACTCTCGGCACAATGTCCGGATCAGCGTAACGCGAAGCCGGTACCGCCAAGTGCGATCAGCCGAGTTCAGCGATCCGCCTCTGCGCGAGTGCCTTGACTTCACCCTTGGCTACTTTGCCGCCTGCCGCCATCGGCAATTCGGCGACCGTCATCACGTACTCGGGTATGTACTCGCGGGTCACTCCTCGGCTCTGCAGCCAGGCGGTCAGATCCTCCGAACTCAGATCGTCATCGGCGGACACGACGACCGCACAGACCTTCTCACCGAACAGCGGATCGTCGACCCCGACCACGGCGACCAACTCCACCGAAGGGTGCGCGCGCACGTACTCCTCGACTTCGACCGCGGAGATGTTCTTGCCGCCACGAATGATGATGTCGGCTTTGCGCCCGACCACACGCACCCGTCCTGTCTCGTCGATCTCGACGATGTCGCCGAGAAGCATCCAACCGTCATCGGTGTACAACTCGTCGTTCGCATCGGTGTCCCCCCAATAGCCCTGACACATCAGCGGTCCGTTCACCCCAGGCTGACCGCGGCAGACGGAGCCGGTCATTTCCTTTGCCGCATCGTCGAATACACGAACTTGCATGCGATCGATGACGTGGCCGCACGTCTTCAGTCGGGTGTCGGAATCGTCCGAAACCGTCGTCACCGAGACGGCGCCGGTTTCGTTCGATCCGTAGAACTGCAGGACAGCCGCTCCGGTACGTTGTTCGAATGCCAGCGCCTCCGAATAGGGCACGGCTTCACCACCGGTGAACATGAAACGAAGTGACGAGAGATCGGCCGATTCCGCGGCCTCCGAACGCAACAGCATCTTGAATTGTGTACTCACACAATTCAAAGCAGTCACCCGTTCGCGCTCGATCAACTCGATCATCACCGAAACGTCGAAGCGTTCCATGACGACATTGCGAGCACCGAGTAGTGCCGGCAGGAAATGCGAAGTCCAGAGGCCGAATCCGAAAGGTGCTGGAACCGCGCCGAGGAACACCTCATCCGAACCGATCGCCGCCGCCTCGGCGGCAATCTCGGAGAAACCAACCCAACGATCCTCGGTTTGTGTGACCAGTTTGGGTAGGCCCGTTGTGCCGGAGGTCGAGTTCAGCATCGAAACGGCTGACGTGACAAAACACGGACTGGTTGCGGGGAACTGCTTTAACTCGACCGGCAACGAGGTGAGTTCGCCGTTTGCGCTCACGCGTTCGAAACTCACGTCGGCGCGTTCGTCGGCGAAGACGACGTCCAGTCCGGGATGCTCTGCCCGCAGACTCGCCACGAGTTCGGCGGTACCGACGCCGCGCAGCGTGCGAGTGGTGACGAGAACGGAGGCTTCCGAGCGGGCGATCAGATGAGAGATCTCGCGAATGCCCGAGCGCGAACCGATTCCGACGGCGACGCGGCCGGTACGAAATGCTGCGCAGAGAGCCGCATGGAATACAGCGGTGTCGGGGAGCAACACGGCTACATGTCCGTATCCCTCACCAGCTAGATCCAGCGCCGACGCGATCGCATCGGCAGCCGCGTCGTACTGCTTCCACGACACCCTCGATTCCGGAGTGACAAAGGCGGTTTCGTCCGGGATGGTCTCAGACCAATGCCTGACCATTTCGCTGATGCTGACGCCGGCGAAGCGGTCCGGATTCGTGGCGAATTCACCGACGGTGAAGTCGAGTGTCTTCGTTTCAAGCATGATCGTCGATCATCTCCCGTCGGCGCTGAGGACGCCCATCGATTGTTTGTACGCGTTGTCCAGTGTCGCTGCGGAATCGCATTCGTGGACGAGTTCGCCGCGCTGCATGACATATCCGCGGTCGACAACCGATTTCAGTGCAGTAAGTGCCGGTTCCGTCACGATGACGGTCACACCCTCGGCGGCCAGACCCCCGACCAATGCTCGCAGCTCCGCGACGATTTTCGGTGCCAGTCCTGTCATCATCTCGTCGAGGAGCAACACCTTCGGGGTTTCCAGAAGGGCCCGCCCCAGAACCAACATCTGCTGCTCACCACCGCTGAGGACCCCGGCATAACTCTCCGAGCGTTCACGCAGGATCGGGAACCTCTCGAAAGCTGTTTCCACGGCTTCGGCTTTCAATCCCAGCAGGTCTGCGCCCACGCGTAGATTCTCGCGAACGGACATTCGCATGAACAGTTGCCTGCCTTGGGGAACGTAGGCAAATCCGCTGCGGACACGATCCAGTGCCGATAATTTCTGGATCTCTCGACCATCGAATTTGATTGTCCCGGTGGCGGGAACCGAGCCGTAGATGGATCCCGCCAAGCTGGTCTTGCCCGCACCGTTCGGCCCGACGATGGCTGTCACTTCACCGGCGGGAGCGGCAAGGGAGACTTCCCGGACGGCGACAGCGGATCCGTATCGAACTGTGACTCTGTCGAGTTCGAGCATGTCAGGCGCCTTCCTCGTATTCGGAACCGAAATAGACTTCTCGCATCGCGTCGCTGGCCAAGCACTCCTGCGGTGGTCCGTAGAACGCCACTGATCCGAAATTGAGCAGCACGATCTTGGTTGCGAGCGCCGCGATGAGATCGACGTTGTGATCAACCAGGACTACTCCTTTGCCCTGCGCGGCAATCGATCGCACGGCACCGGAGATGGCAGCGATGCCGTCGTGATCCGCGCCGGCAAACGGTTCGTCCAACAGGAGGACTTCGGGTTCGGTCGCCATCGCCCGCGCCACCTCGACCAGACGCTGCGCCCCCAAACTGAGATCCCCGCAAGCACTCTCGACGTCGGTGACCGAGTATCGCGCAGCAATCTCCCGGGCCCGCTGTGCTGTCCGGTCCCAGTTCTCGAAAGGTCCTTTGATCGCCCACCACAGCGAGTGCAGAGGTGAGGTGATCTTGTGCCCGTACAGTCCCGGGATGATGTTGTCGACGGCGTCGAGTTCCGCCGCGAGCTGCGGATGTTGAAACGTGCGCGAGAGCCCTTGCCGTGCACGGCGCTCCGACGGCCCGGTCAAGGGAGCACCCGCGAGCGCGACGGTTCCGGAGTCTGCTTGCTGAGTGCCGAAGATGCAGTCCACCAGTGTGGTCTTGCCTGCCCCGTTCGGGCCGACCAGTCCGATCACCTCTCCCGGTCCGACGCTGAACGAGACATCGTCGACAGCGCGGACGCCTCCGTAGGACTTGTGGAGCCCGCTCACTTCGAGTAGCCGAGTCATCGATTGCCACGCTCCTTGTACAGACGGTTCATTCGACCCAGAACGTTCTGACTCCACCCGATCACCCCACCAGGCGCGACGATGAGGATCACCAGGACGGCTCCGGCAAGCAGGAGTTCGCCACTTCCCTGGTACCCGGGCATATTCAGCGTCACGATCACCACGATCAATGCACCGAGCGGAGCACCCCACGCCGAACCGCGACCGCCGATGATCGGCATGAAGATTGCGAGGAAAACAATACTGAGAGTGAAGGTTTCAGGAGTGACAGCCTGCACCGACACGGTGAACAGCGATCCGCCGGTCGACGCGATCGCAGCACCGATCGCCAGCGCCACGACGGTCAGGTGCGCAGGATTGACGCCGGAAGACCGTGCGACATTACGATTGTCGCGGGCAGCTTGCAACATCAGCCCCCACACCGATTTCCGGAGTCGATCCACAGCGACCGCGATCAGACACACGAACAAGATCGCGAACACGACCAACACATAGCGCGGTGGCTCCCAGCCGAACATCGTCACAGTCTCGACACCCGAGATCCCGGCCGACCCGCCGGTGAAACTCGGCCCGTCGATCAACCAGTGCTCGAAAGCGATACCGAACAACAAGGTCACCGCGGCAAGGTAGAAGCCGGAGAGTTTCTGTGTTGCCAAGCTGAGGAGTACTGCAACCGCTGCAGCGGCGAGGGCGCCGAGAATCCATCCCCACCACATCGACAACCCGGTCCGAACCGAGATCAGCGCAACGGCATACGCGCCGATCGCCGCATACGCGCTGTACGCCATCGACAGTGATCCCGCGAGCACGAATGGCACGTACATGCCGAGTGCGATCAGCGAATACGTCGCAGCGAGGAACACCAGATCCTGCCGGTACAGACTCGGCCCCATCCACAGCAGCACGGCAGCAACCACGACCACGGTGATCAGCGCTTCTCGTGACAGGGCGAGCATCCTCGTCCGGGAACGGCCGGATGTAGTGGGCGGATTTGACGTCAGCGGACTGGTAGAAAGCGAGGCCATCAGACGCGAACCTTCCTCGAGAGCAAGCCTTCCGGACGGAAAGCGAAGAACACCAGGGCAATCAACAGAATCGCGGTTTGCGCAGCACTCGCACCGAAGTAGTACGGGGCGAATACCTGGACGACGCCCAACACCATTCCGCCGATCAGCGGAGCCCAACTTCGGCCGGTACCACCGATGACGAGTGCGATGAATGCCGTCAGCGTCCATGACAGACCGCTCGTGAACTGAACACCGGCCTTGGGAGCGAACAGAAGTCCGGCGACGGCGGCGATCACACCCGCGAGGGTGAACGCGATGAGGCGTACCCGATCCACCGGCAAGCCCAGGACGCGGGCGGCATCCGGACTGTCGCCGACGGCGCGTAGCAGACGGCCCGAGGTGGACCGGTTCAGCCACAGTCCGATACCGACGAAGATCACGGCAGTTCCGACGACGAGTACAACGGTCGAACTGTCGACGGTGGCACCGAGCACCGATATCGGATCGAAGTCGAAGATCTTCTGTCCGGGAAGTGGTGTTCGGCCGAAGACCGTGCCGGCGAGCTGCTGGATCCCGAACAGTACTGCGGTCACCGCCACCAACGCCGGTAGTTCCCCACGACCCGAACGCTTCTGAACCTGTTTGACCACAAGCTTTTCCGTCAGGATCGACAGCGCCACCGCTACCGCGATCCCCAGCGGCATGGCAATCCAGAGAGCGAGCCCGTAATTGATCGCGACCCAACTCGACGCCATGGCCGCAGCCATCGCGTACGGGCCCATCGCAAAGTTGAAGAAATCGGCGCCGACCACCACGAGATACATTCCGAGGGCTATCAGCGAGAAGAAGGCACCGATCTCGATGGCTGCGAGCCACAGTTGTGCGTCTGTCATGTCAATGCTCCTCGGTTATCCGCACGGGGGCTGGTAGGAATCCCACGGACGGGCAGGCTTGTTGTCCTCACCGAATTCGACGAGTACCAGGCCGCAGAGGCTGTCCGGAGCCAGGTGATCCTGCGAGGAGAACGACAGTGTCAATCCGTCCTGGCCGAAGCTGGCGGGAAGTGCCGAAACCTGTTGAAGAGCATCACGAACGGCCGTCCGATCTCGGTGGTCGCCGGCAATTTCGATTGCCTCGGCCAACATCATGACGGCGTCGTACGCCTGTGCGTCGTAGGCGGTCAGTTGATAATCAGGCCCCTTCACCGCCTGCACCTTGCGACGCAGTTCGGCGGTTCTCGGGTTGTTCTCACTGAGCGAGCCCATGTACACCATGCCGCTCAACGCCTTCGGGTCCGCCAAAGCCCAAGATGCGGGCTGGTTTCCGATGGAAGCGAGTGAGAAGCGTTGCGTCTGCGGGGTGACCTTCGACAAGGTGTTGTGCGCGAGGATTTCGAAGTGCCCGCCGATACTGGCGACCAGAATCGCGTCCGGTTCGGTTTCCGCGAGACGTGAGACCTGTGCGGTGATGTCCGCGGCATCGACCGGCGCCTTTTCGACGCCCGTCACTCTCGCGCACTTCTCGAGCGCCGGCCACAGGGTCTTGATGATTCCGTCGATGGACGCACTCGCGTCACCGAGAATTCCCAGGGACTTGTACCCCATCTTCTCGAAAGCCCCGCAGTACACCTGGGCGTACTGCTTCAACGAGTTCGGAATCATGAACGAGAAGTCGTTGTCGGGCGCCGAGGCAAAGGCGTCGCTGAGAACGACCGGAGCTATCGCAGGAATCTTCGACTGCTGGAGAATCGACTTGGCCTGCAGCACCGACCCGCTGCCCGTGGCGAGGATGACCGCACTGGACCCGTGATCGACCAACTTCCGAATGATCGACGGGGTTTTGGTGGGACTGCTCTCGTCGTTCTCGACAACCAATTCGACTTGCTTACCGTTGATTCCGCCCGCCTGGTTGATCAGGTCGACGGTCATCCGCACCGTCTTGCCGGCGATCGTGCTGTACGACGCACCGGGCCCGGTGGAGTCCTCGTCCAAACCGATGACGATGGTGTCTTCGGGAATGACACCGGCAGATGCGCACGCGCTCGCCCCGAGGACCACTGCCGCGCAGACGGCGATCGCCTTTCCGAGTCTCACATCGAACTCCCGTCCAAACTGTGCTTGGTAAATCAAACAAGCGCTTGATTTACGAGTGTGGACAGAAGTATGCACTGGGTCACACTGATAGTCAAAATCCGAACTACACGCGCAGGAACTGCGGTGTTACGGCTTCTGCAGCTGCCGGATCGACGAGCTGAGTTCGCGAATGACGGACTTCAATTCGTCGACATCAGAGCGGAGTTCGGCAAGGTCCGAGTCGGGAGATTCGGTCTGCGCTTCCTTCTTCGCCGTGCGCCGCGCAATGCGTGCCACCGGCTCACCGTCGACGGAACGTGCGGCAAAGCCGTCCAGGAAAACCGAAATCAGATTGCGCTGCAGATCTTCGGCCAATTCGGAAAGCTGTGGGCGATACTGCGCGACGGTGGACCAGACGGATTCACGCAGGAGACGGTGAAACTGTTCGGGATCGATGTCTTCCCGAAACTCCGCGTCGGCAATTCCGCGAGCGATAGCCGATCGCCAGTAGCTGTGTGCCTTCTGAACCAGGATGGTGATGGGCGCGTCCGCCGGTTGCGACGAAAGTATGGCTTCTCCCTGATAGACCTCCGTGGCATACGGGTGATCCACCGCCGAGGCAAAGGAGACCGACACCATCGTGGCCAGGCGATTTCGAGCCGAACCTTCCGGTTCGATCGAGTCCTCGTACCGGACGTTGAGATCTTCGAGGAACCGGACGACGATCTCGTTGGCTATCGCATCCTTGGAGTCGAAGTAGTGATAGAGGCTGCCGGAGAGGATCCCGACTTCGTCGGCGATGTCGCGCACCGTCGTCGCGGCGATTCCCCGCTCACTGAACAGCTTGGCCGCATGAGCGAGTATTTCGTCCCGTCGGGTCGAGCGCACGAGAAGATCCTTCCGACGTTCCGATCGTCAAGCGAGTGCTTGATCAATTTCTCGTCGATGCTAACACCGCACCCTCGCTGACCTGCGGTGTGAGGTCCTGGATACCCAATCGAAACACCGGACACACACTTGTCACCGACAGTCATTCCACCGCAACAACTTCCACCTACTCTGTGCACTCGACGAATACAGCGTTGTATACGCACTCCGGATACAGATCTGTCAGAGCCATTGTCTGCCAGAGCCATCGACACGAAAGGCCCGTACATGCGAACCTTCTCGAAGCGCACCCTTGCCGCGCCGGCCGCTCTCGCCGCGCTGGGCTTGGTTCTCACCGGCTGCGGAAGCAAGGCAACAGACACCGCATCGGGAGATTCGACGGCTACGTCGTGCGTCGACACCTCGGGGGACACGATCAAGGTCGGTTCCCTGAATTCACTCTCGGGCACCATGGCCATCAGTGAAGTGACGGTCCGCGACTCCATCTCGTTGGCGGTGCAGGAGATCAACGATTCCGGCGGTGTACTGGGTAAGAAGATCCAGATCGTGGCAGAGGACGGTGCGTCGGAGCCGACAGTGTTCGCCGAGAAGGCCGAGAAACTGATCAGCAGCGATTGCGTCGCAGCAGTTTTCGGTGGCTGGACCTCCTCGAGCCGCAAGGCCATGCTGCCCGTGTTCGAGGACAACAACTCTTTGCTCTACTACCCGGTCCAGTACGAGGGACTGGAAGATTCGAAGAACATCTTCTACACGGGCGCAACGACCAACCAGCAGATCATCCCGGCGCTGGATTACCTGAAGGAGAAGGGCGTCAAGTCGCTGTATCTGGTCGGCAGCGACTACGTGTTCCCGCAGACCGCCAACCGCATCATCAAGGCGTACGCGGCAGCGAACGGCATCGAGATCAAGGGCGAGGATTACACGCCTCTGGGTTCGACCGACTTCTCCACCATCGTGAACAAGGTCCGCACAGCCGACGCCGATGCCGTGTTCAACACACTCAACGGCGATTCCAACGTTGCGTTCTTCCGTGAATACTCGAATGTCGGCCTGAAACCCGCCGACATGCCCGTCGTCTCCGTCTCCATTGCGGAGGAAGAGGTCGGTGGTATCGGAGTCCAGAACGTCGAAGGCCAGCTGACGGCGTGGAACTACTACCAGACCATCGACTCCCCCGAGAACAAGAAGTTCGTCGCGGCGTACAAGGCGAAGTTCGGGCAGGACAAGCCCACGTCCGATCCGATGGAAGCGGCATATACCTCCGTCTACCTCTGGAAGAACACCGTCGAGAAGGCCAACTCGTTTGCGGTCAAGGATATTCAGGACAACGCCGACGGTGTGACCTTCCAGGCGCCCGAAGGACTCGTCACCATCGACGGCGACAACCACCACATCACCAAGACTGCCCGGATCGGCGAAATCCGTTCCGACGGACTGATCTACACGGTCTGGGATTCGGGACAGCCGATCGAGCCGGATCCGTACCTGAAGAACTACCCCTGGGCTGAGGGCCTCGGTAGCTGATCGACAAAAGGCGGAATTGACGGAATCGACGAGTAGAGAGGTGGAGCGTCTGTCATGGATGTTGTGATCGGGCAGTTGTTCACGGGTTTGAGTATCGGATCGATTCTCCTGTTGGCAGCGTTGGGGTTGTCTCTCACGTTCGGGCAGATGGGTGTCATCAACATGGCACACGGCGAGTTCATCATGGCCGGCTCGTACACCGCATACGTAGTGCAGCAGGTGATCTCGAATGCAACGGGATCGTTGATCATTTCTCTGCTCGTCGGTTTCGTCGTCGGCGGACTGATGGGTGTTGTGCTCGAAGTGGTCCTGGTATCGCGGATGTACCACCGACCCCTCGACACCCTGTTGGTGACATTCGGCGTCGGATTGATCCTTCAGCAGTTGGCGCGCGACATCTTCGGCGCGCCGGCAGTCAATGTTTCGGCGCCGAGCTGGCTTTCGGGCGGGGTCGATATTTTCGGCGCCGTGGTGCCGAAAACCCGCATCTTCATTCTGGTGTTGGCGATCGCAGCAGTGATCGCACTTTCGGTCGCACTGAAGCAGTCGTCGATGGGTAGACGCATCCGGGCCGTCGTCCAAAATCGCGATCTGGCCGAGACGAGCGGAATCTCCTCTCGTCGTACGGACATCACGACCTTCTTCCTCGGTTCCGGGCTCGCCGGCGTCGCGGGTGTCGCGTTGACGCTCATCGGTTCCACCAGCCCGACCATCGGCCAGTCCTATCTGATCGACGCCTTCCTGGTTGTTGTCGTCGGCGGTCTCGGTCAGATGAAGGGAGCCGTGATCGCAGCCTTCGCCCTCGGCATCTTGAACTCGTTCATCGAGTACTCGACGACAGCGTCGATCGCGAAGGTGATCGTGTTCGTCATCATCGTCGTCTTCCTTCAAGTTCGGCCGCAGGGCCTGTTCGCAGTCAAGACGAGGAGCCTCGTATGAGCATCCTGAACAATTCCCGAATTCGGGTGTGGGGCGGTTTTGCACTTGCCGCGATCGTGCTGTTCGCCGTCGCTCCGGCTGTGCTCTCGGACTTCAGGCTGTCACTGTTGGCAAAATTCCTGTGCTTCGCCATAGTCGCTGTCGGTATCGGTTTGGCTTGGGGCAGAGGCGGAATGCTCACGCTCGGCCAGGGCGTCTTCTTCGGAATCGGCGCATACGTGATGGCGATGCACCTCAAGATCGCCGATGCCGAACTCAAGGGCGACGCGGTCCCGGACTTCATGTCCATCGCCGGCAAGACCGAACTGCCGGGATACTGGCAACCGTTCGCCTCGCCATTCGTGGCGATCTTCGCCATCCTTTTCCTGCCGGCCGCTGTTGCCTTTCTCCTCGGACTCGGTGTGTTCAAGCGGAGAGTCAAGGGCGCGTACTTCGCGATCCTCTCGCAGGCACTCGCCGCGGCTTTCGCGATCCTCTTGATCGGCCAGCAGTCGATCGGTGGCAGCAACGGCCTCAACCGCTTTCGCACGTTCTTCGGTTTCAATCTCAACGATCCGGCGAACAAGCAGATGTTGTTCTTCATCGCCGCCGGAGTTCTTCTCGCATCGGTCGCTCTGATTCGCCAGCTGATGAACTCCCGATACGGCGAACTCCTCGTCGCCGTCCGTGATCAAGAGGAGCGAGTACGTTTCCTCGGATACGATCCGGCGAACATCAAACTGGTCGCCTACGTGACCGCGGCGTTCCTCGCCGGTATCGCCGGCGCGCTGTTCGTTCCGATCGTGGGCATCATCTCCCCCGCCGACGTCGGGATCGTCCCGTCCATCGCTTTCCTCATCGGGGTCGCGATCGGCGGCCGCGCAACGCTTCTCGGTCCGGTACTCGGTGCGATCGGCGTCGCGTGGGCGCAGTCGACATTCTCGGAGAAACTCCCTTCGGGATGGATCTACGCACAAGGGTTGATGTTCATCGTCGTGGTCGGGTTCTTCCCGGCAGGTGTGGCCGGATTGTTCGCCCTGATGCGCCACCGCAAGAAGCGTGAGACCCCGGCCGACCCGCCGGTCAAGGTCTCCCAACCCGAACCAGTGGAGGTGTCGTCATGACCAACACAACCGCCACCAGCGAACCCACACCGGCACTGGGTGGCAACGCCGGAATGTCGTCCGAGTACCTCGAAGTACGAAATCTTTCGGTCAGCTTCGACGGTTTCAAGGCCGTCGACGGCGTCGACTTGACCCTCATGCAGGGCGACCTGAGGTTTCTCATCGGCCCGAACGGGGCTGGAAAGACAACGTTGGTCGACGCCATCACCGGACTCGTTCCCGCGACGGGTTCCATCACGAAGTCCGGCGAGCAACTGCTCGGCAAGAAGGTTCACAAGATCGCCCGCCTCGGCGTCGGGCGAACCTTCCAGACGGCAAGCGTCTTCGAAGAGCTCTCGGTGCTGCAGAATCTCGACATCGCGGCCGGAGCCGGCCGATCACCGTGGAACCTGCTCAGAAAACGCAAAGGTGTGCTTCCCGAGATCGAAGAGGCGCTGGAGACAACCGGGTTGGAGCACCTCAGGGACACCGCCGCAGGCATTCTGGCGCACGGACAGAAGCAGTGGCTCGAAATCGGAATGTTGTTGGTACAGAACTGTTCCGTGCTCCTGCTCGACGAGCCCGTCGCAGGCATGAGCCTCGAGGAGCGCGAGGAGACCGGGAACCTTCTGCGGCGCATCGGCGGTGCGCGAACCGTCGTCGTAGTCGAGCACGACATGGACTTCATGCGATCCTTCGCCACGTCCGTCACAGTGCTCGCCGCTGGGAAAGTGCTTGCCGAAGGAACTGTGGCGGAGGTCCAAGCCGACCCCAAGGTGCAAGAGGTCTACCTCGGCACAGCCGCTGCCGGAACCGATCTCGGCGCCGACACCGAACCGACCCCGGAGGACTGAATCATGCTCGAGCTCGTCGACATCCGCGCCGGCTACGGACGCACCGAAGTGATCCACGGCGTATCCCTGCTGGTTCCCAGCGACGGAGTTGCGGCAGTCATGGGTCACAACGGTGCGGGTAAAACCACCTTGCTGCGCGCCGCCGTCGGTCTGATCAAACCTACACGGGGAAAGGTACTTCTGAACGGTGAGGACATCACCGGTCTACGGCCGAGCGCCCGCGTCGCTCGCGGACTTGCCTACGTACCCCAGGGTCAGCAGTCGTTCGGACAACTGACAACTGCCGAGAATCTTCGGGTGGTCGCCGACGGGCGCAAACGCGGAAAGGCACTCATCGCAGAGGCATTGGATCTGTTTCCCGCACTCACCACGCTCCTCGACCGTCGCGCGGGACTTCTCTCCGGTGGGCAGCGACAACAGCTTGCCATCGCTCGCGCCCTGATCACCGAGCCCAAGATCCTCATTCTGGACGAACCAACCGAGGGCATTCAGCCCAACGTGGTCGCCGAAATCGAAAGAACCGTCATGGAACTCACCGAGCGCGGCGATCTCGGTGTCCTCCTCGTAGAGCAGCACATCGGTTTCGCGCTCCAATCTGCGCAGCATTACAGCATTCTCGCGGCGGGACACGTGACCTCGACCGGTGAGGGCGGCACCACGTCCACCGAGGCGGTTCGTCGAGCGATGGCAATCTGACATGAGTGTGCGCCCGCCGCTGCGCGAGCAGGTCTATCGGTCGATCCGGAACGATCTGATGTCGGGTCAGATCGCGCCATCCGAACGACTCGGCGAAGAACGGTTGGCTCATCTCTACGGTGTCTCGCGAACACCGGTGCGCGAAGCGCTCGCGAAGTTGGAATCCGACGGGCTGGTCGAGCGCGACGAACATGGACTCTTTCCGTACCGACCGCACCTCGACGAGTTGGGTGGCCTCTACGAGCTGCGCATACTCCTCGAAGTGCACGGGCTTCGGCGGGTACTAGACGGTGAGGCCCCCGCTCATGATCGAGACGCGCTCGGTTCCGAACTCGACAAGTGGTACACATTTCTCAAACAGATGCCGGTACCGGACGCCGGCTTCGTGACGCTCGACGAGGAGTTCCACATCGCGCTCCTCGCCTCATCCGGAAACCACGCGTTGGTCGACGCCTTGCAGGCCGTCAACTCGAAGCTGCGCCCCGTGCGGATGTTCGACTACCTGACTCCCGACCGTATGAAGGCCACCGTGGAGGAACATATCTCCGTCGTCGAACTGGTGCTGGACGGCAAGATTCCGCAAGCACACGAGGCACTGGTGTCGCACATCGACATCTCTCGTGCGGTTGTCCTCGACCGCGCTCGGCAGGCCCTCTCGTTGGCCGCCATGGCCAACGCTGTGCGGAACTGATCGAGCGGGAGTCACCGCCCCTCCGAAAATCGCACTTGCTCAGCGTGGGAAGGCTCTCGGAAATAGGAATGGACTCACAGCGGTTGCACCTCACAACGACGCTTGCGTTCTATTCGCTGAGAAAGGCTCCACCTCCATGGCCGTACCACTTTCCATCCTCGATCTCGCCCACATCGGCGACAACGAAACCGCCAAAGACAGCTTCGACGCCAGCGTGACCTTGGCGCAGCGTGCCGAGGAGTGGGGTTACAAGCGAATCTGGTATGCCGAGCACCACAACATGGGTTCCATCGCGTCTTCGGCCACCAGCGTTCTGATCAGCCACGTCGCCGCGCACACCAGCAAAATCCGCCTCGGCGCCGGTGGAATCATGCTGCCCAACCACGCACCGCTGACGATCGCCGAGCAGTTCGGCACCCTCGAGACTCTGCACCCGGGTCGCATCGATCTCGGTCTCGGTCGCGCGCCCGGTAGTGATCAGAAGACCATGCAGGCTTTGCGACGCGACCCGAGTTCTTCGGACAGCTTCCCGCAGGACGTACTCGAGCTTCAGGGCTACCTCGGCGACACTTCGCGCGTCCCCGGAATCAATGCCGTTCCCGGTAAGGGCACTCACGTTCCGCTCTACATTCTCGGATCGTCACTGTTCGGAGCCAAGCTCGCCGCGATGCTCGGCCTGCCGTATGCATTTGCCTCGCACTTCGCCCCCAACGCCCTGCGCGACGCCGTCGCGATCTATCGACGCGAGTTCAAGCCGTCGGAGCAGTTGGCGGAGCCGTACGTCATCGCGGGCGTCAACGTCATCGCCGCCGACACCCATGAGCAGGCTCAGCAGGACTTCCTCGCGGCCAAGCGTTCGCGCGTCAGCCTTCTTCTCGGACGCGGACGCAAGTTCACGGACGACGAAGCGGACATGCTGCTCGACTCCCCCGCGGGTCAGCAGGTTCTGCAGATGACCAAGTACAGCGCCATCGGCACGCCCACGGAGGTCCGCGCCTACCTCGACGAGTTCACCGAGCATGCACAGGCCGACGAGCTGATCACGGTGTCGACCGGCACCAACCGCGAGGCTTGGTTGCGCACGTTCGAACTCCTCGCCGACGTGAGCGATCTGGTACCCGCCTAAGCTGCCGGTATGGGCGATCCATCCCGTCGCGGGTTCATCTCGGTACTGGCAGTTCTACTTTCGACGGGTTGGGCCGCCAACCACTTTGCTTCGCTCATCCCGGTTCTCCGGGTGGACGAGGGTCTTTCGCATACCGTGCTCGACGGTGTTTTCGGTATCTACGCGCTCGGACTCCTACCCGGCCTGTTGACCGGTGGAGCACTGTCGGATCGCGTCGGCCGAGCTGTAGTCGTCCTGCCCGGAGCGCTCATAGCCTCGCTCGGAACCTTGATTCTTCTTCTCTGGCACGACGCGCCCGGGCTCATGGTCGGGCGCCTCGTTGTCGGTATCGGTGCCGGTCTGGCAATCGGCGCCGGCACCGCGTGGGCGGCTGACCTTCGCGGCAAGTCCGGAACCGTGATGGCGGGCGTAGTACTCACCTCGGGTTTTGCACTGGGACCACTGTTTTCGGGTCTGTTGGCACAATTTGCCGCCTTCCCACTCGCTACGCCCTTTGTCGTCTCGGCCGTCTTGTCGGTGGGTTCGGTTACCGCGGCAGCTGTGTGGAGTCGTACACCTGTTTCCGTAGAAGCCGCGACCATCACACCCGTCCCAGACGGCGCGGAGCGCTCCGTCGCAAATGCGCCAGACGGCGCGGAGCGCTCCGTCGCAAATGCGCTGCTCTGGGCACTTCCGTTGGCGCCGTGGGTGTTCGCCAGCGCAACAGTCTCTTTTGTGACCATGACGGCCAGGCTCGGAGACCGCTACTCCGGCCCTCTCCTTCCGGGTTTCGCGGCGGCGCTGACTCTGGGTGCTGGAATCTTGGTTCAAACCGCTGCGCGCCATCGCAATTGGGGTCCTCAGGCCGGCACGGTCGGCGCCGCACTGGCGGCGCTCGGATACTGCCTGGTCGCCGTCGGCGGCGCGCACCCCGCGCTCGGGTTGTTCATCGTCTGCGCGCTCGTCCTCGGTACGGCCTACGGACTGTGTCTGCGTGAGGGACTGCTCGACCTCGAGTCGCTGGCTCCCCCGGCCTCGCGGGGCGCCCTGACCGGGATCTTCTACGTCGGCACCTATCTCGGATTCGGACTGCCGGTGCTACTGGTTGTCATCGAACCCACGATGGGTCCGTCGCTGCCGTTGGTGATCCTCGCCGCTGTTGCCGCCGTCGTTGCCGTGGTCCGATTCCGTCGATTGCGGTCGACCCAGGCTTCCTCGTCACATCCGCGTCTCGAAGCCGCATCGGTCTGAACACCCGTTCGGACGGAGTTGGCGGTACTTGCAGTCGCAGCTACCCGGCGGTGTTAGCGTCGGAGGACCAGAAGGTCACTGCGTAGGGACACAGCAATGGGCAAGAGCGAGGCGGGCAAGGCCGAATCGGCCAAGAGTAGTGCGGACGACCTGACGGGTCGGCGCATCCTGATCACCGGCGCTGCCCGCAATATCGGTTCTTCGCTGGCCAGACGCCTGTACGACCGTGGTGCGTCCGTGGGACTGCTCGGCCTCGAGCCTGAACTTCTCGAACAAGTCGCCACTTCCTGCGGCCGCGCGCCGTGGCAGTTGTGCGACGTCGCCGACCTCGAGCAGGTATCTCGCGGCGTCGACTACATCGCTGAGAAGCTGGGAGGCATCGACGTCGTCGTCGCCAATGCCGGTGTCGAGGCGAACTCGTCGATCCTCGGCGGCGACCCTGCGGACATGCGCCGCGCCGTCGAAGTCAATCTCATGGGCACGTACTACACCCTGCGCGCAGCCGGTCCGCACATCAGTCACGAAAACGGTTACGCCCTGGTGGTCGCCTCGGCTCACGGCGCCGCCAAGCATCCGTTTCGCGGACCGTTCGGTGCTTCGCGCGCCGGCGTCGAAGCCTTGGGTGACGCGTTGCGCTTGGAAATGAAACACCTCGGCACCAAGGTGGGCGTCGCGTATATCGGCGACATCGACACCGATACCACCGCACTGTCGTTCGACGGAGCACGCGGAACCCTCGCCAGCGCCGGCACCACGACCGTCGCTGACGCCGTCGACGCGTTCGAGCGCGGTATCGTCGGCCGGAAGTCACGCGTACACGCGCCACGCCGCAGCGCCGCGGTTCGCCACATCGCGCAACGAGCTATCGACCTCCGTCCCTCTCACATCCGTGGAGTCGCATGAACCCCCGCATCCCGCCCGGCCGATTCAAGGACCTCGGTCCGATCAACTGGGGAATCTGGCGTGTCCTGTCGAAGGCTGCCGGAGCACCCGATGCGCATCTGTTCAGCACCTTGGGGCGCACGGGCGGACTCTTCCGCGGTTGGCTGCACTACTCCGGCTCACTCATGCCCGGCGGCAAGATCTCTCGCCACGACACCGAACTGATCATCCTGCGGGTCGCGCACCTGCGGGACTGCGGTTACGAGATGGATCACCACATCAGGCTCGGCCGCAAAGCCGGAATCGACGCAGAAGAACTGGCCCGAATCATCGAGGGCCCTGGCGCTTCCGAGTTGAGTCCGCGTCACCGTGCGATCTTGACTGCGGTCGACGAGTTGGTCACCACCAAGGACGTCACCGACGACACGTGGGGAACGCTCTCGCAGCATCTCGACGATCGTCGGTTGATCGAATTCACCTTGTTGGTCACTCAGTACGACGGCCTGGCCACCACGATCGGAACCTTGCGGGTTCAGCGCGACTTCTCCTGAAGTTCCGCGGCGGCCGTAACTCAGCTCTAACCCGAAGACATCTGGACGAAACACCTGATCAATAGCGTATACAGGTATGTCGACAGGGATGAATACGGCGCCGGAGCCACTGCGTGAGGTGGTCTACCGGGAACTACGCACCGAACTGGTCAACGGGACTATCGGGTTCGATCAGCGCCTGACGGAACCGAAACTCTCCACGCGTTTCGGCATTTCTCGCACACCAGTACGGGAAGCGTTGACGATGCTGTGCGCCGATGGACTCCTGCGCCGGGAAGAGTACGGGTTCTCCGCCGTGCGCCCGAGTATCCCGCGGATCCGAGATCTGTATGAACTCCGAATCACTCTGGAACTACAAGGAATTACCCGGGCGATCGCAGATCCGACGATCCGGCACGACCGAACAATCCTCGACGACGAATTGGTGCGGTGGCGTGCCCTGGCTCTCGATCCGCCCGCTCAGGAACCGGGGTTCGTCGAACTGGACGAGGAATTCCACGTCGCCGTACTGAGGGCGTCGGGAAACAATGAACTGGTCGCGTCGCTGCTGTCGGTGAATTCCCGTATCCGGCACGTTCGGATGTACGACTTCATGGTCAACGGCCGCATCGACACCTCGATCGCGGAGCACATTCGAATCCTCGAAGAACTACGTGCCGGCAATCTGCCCGAGGCCCGCACGCTTTTGCACCAGCACATCGGCGAGTCTCTCGACGTCGTCCTCGACCGAGTGACCCGCGCGATCACCGCGCTCTCACTCGCCAACATCACGGACTGATCGGAGCAGTACACACCATGACCATCGCAGCAGAAGTTTTCACCCCGACAGCCCGGGTCGAGCAGGCATTCCAGCGGATCGAGGAAGTAGATCGCCCCGAAGTCTGGATCACGTTGCGCCGCAAGGAAGATGTGCTTGCCGATGCCGCTTCGGTCGAAGCCAGAATCGCCACGGGCGAGCATCTTCCTCTGGCTGGGCGTCTGGTCGCCGTCAAGGACAACGTCGACGTCGCCGGTCTGCCGACCACAGCGGCGTGCCCCGAATTCGCGTATTCGCCGGACGAAACCGCCAGTGCCGTTGCGCGGTTGATCGAGCACGGGGCTGTTGTTCTGGGGAAGACCAATCTGGACCAGTTCGCCACCGGACTGGTCGGAACGCGCAGTCCGTACGGAGCCGTTCGCTGCGCCTGGGACGAAGAGTTGATCTCGGGCGGTAGTAGCTCCGGATCCGCCGTCGCTGTCGCGCTGGGAATTGCAGACATCGGAATCGGCACCGACACTGCCGGTTCGGGCCGGGTGCCGGCAGCGTTCCACGGGATCTACGGACTCAAGCTCTCGCTCGGCGTCATCCCCGCCCACGGAGTAGTGCCCGCCTGCGTCGACTACGACGCTCTGACGGTATTTGCCGACGACCTCGAATCGGCAACCGCGGCAGCGGCAATCATGATCGGCCACGAACCTCGAGATCCCCGCAGCCGCGTCTGGCCTTCCGACGTTCGTCTCGCGGCGGCGCCGAATCCCCGCGTCGCCGTCCCCCGAATCGAGGATCTCGCTCAACTGAGCCCGCCGTATCTGGCAGCATTTCAGGACACTGTGACAGCTCTGGTAGCCGGCGGCGCCGAGACCGAGACCGTCGACATATCCGGACTGCTCGACGCGGCCCGATTGCTCTACGACGGCGCCGTGGTGGCGCAGCGGTACGCCGCTGCCGGCGAGTTCCTCGAAACTCGTCCTGCCGGAGCAGATCCCGCGGTGTCCGACATCGTGCTCGGTGCGAAGCACCCCACCGGATACCAGCTAGTCGACGATCTCGATGCTCTCACCCGCGCCAAGGCTGCCGCCCGGGAACTCCTCGCCGGGTTCGACGCCCTACTGCTTCCCACCACCACCGAACACCCGACGATTGCCGCCGTGACCGAGGATCCGTTCGGAATCAACCGCCGGATGGGAGCTTTCACCAACTTCTGCAACCTGCTCGACATGGCGGCCGTCGCGGCGCCCGGACACCGCACTGCCGAAGATCACCCGTTCGGCGTCATGTTCGTCGTACCCGCTTTCGACGACCAGATCGCCATCGACCTCGCTGCGCGACTCGGCGGTGTGCCTTCACCCACCCTCGTCGATACCGGAATCGACCTCGCAGTATTCGGCGCTCACCTGCGCGGGCAACCCCTCAACACACAGTTGGTCGACCTCGGCGCGCGGTACGTCGAAACCGTCACGACCTCGGATGCCTACCGGCTCTTCGCTCTCGACACGACGCCACCGAAGCCCGGCCTGGTACGCCGTGGCCCTGGACTCGGCGCACCGGTCGTCGGCGAGATCTTCCGAATCTCACCGGCCGGGCTGGGAACGTTCCTCGCCGCCTTGCCTGCACCGATGGCGCTCACCAGCGTCGAGTTATCCGACGGCAGAACGACAGTCGGTTTCAGCTGCACTCATGACGCCGTAAACGGCGCAGCTGACATCACCGACTACGGCGGTTGGGCCGCGTACCTCTCTCGCTGACAGTCACGGCTTGCAGAGTCGAGTGACGGCCTCGCGCACCACTTCACGGCGGCGCGCGATCTCGTCGGCGTCGACGTTCTGGTTGTCGGCCACACCGGGGGCCACCACCCAGCCGAACACGAGGCCGAACAGCATCGTGATCAGGTCCTGGGGGTCCCAGTGCTTCGAGATGAGGCCGTCTTCTTGAGCCTTGCGGATCGTGGCCATTCGCGGAACCCAGCTGGAATGTTCCTCGGCCAACTTCTTCATCCGTGGTGCCTCACCCTGCAATTGACCCCAGATCATCATCCGTTGAATCTGTGGTTTGCCGAGCATTGCGTCGAACAGTTCGACAGCATGCGCGGGCATGTCTTCACCGGTGAACTCGACGGATTCCATCGCCTGCTCGAAGTCGACGTCGAGCACCGCGTGGAACAACGCGACCTTGTCACCGAAATAGGCGTAGAGGCGCTCCTTACTGGCGTTTCCGTTCTTCGCAATCCGATCGATGCGCGCACCGGCAAGCCCGTAGGTGCCGAATTCTTCTTGCGCAGCGTCGAGGATTCGCTGTTTCGTCGCGGTCACGTCAGTGGGAGCCATAGTGATGATGGTAACCGAACGAACTATTTCGTTTGACTCACCCGAGAAGGCTGGAATACCTTTTTCCAATGACCACCACGTCCCACGTCGACGGCGGCACTCTGCCACCGATCCCGGCTGTCTCCGAGAATCCGAATCATCAACGTCGCTGGCTGGTGCTCTGCATCGTCGCGTTCGCTCAACTCATGGTGGTGCTCGACGGCACCATCGTCTCCATCGCCCTACCGGCAGCCCAGGAGGAACTGGGCATCAGCGACCTTGACCGCGCGTGGGTGGTCACGTCGTACGCCTTGGCGTTCGGTGCGCTGCTGCTCCTCGGCGGACGTATCGCCGACTACTGGGGCCGCAAGCGCTCCTTCATCGTCGGCATGGCGGGCTTCGCGGTTGCCTCCGGCATCGGCGGCATCGCGCAGAGCGGTATCGAACTGTTCATCGCTCGCGCCGGCCAGGGCGTCTTCGCAGCATTGCTCGCGCCCGCTGCGCTGTCGATGCTCACCACCACCTTCATCGGAGAGAAGGAGCGCGCCAAGGCTTTTGCCGTCTACGGCGCGATCTCCGGCGGTGGCGCTGCCATCGGCCTGCTCCTCGGTGGAGTGCTGACGCAGTACGTCGACTGGCGTTGGTGCCTGCTCGTCAACATCCCGATCGCGCTGATCGCCATCGCTGCAGCCGTCCCGATCGTCAAGGAAACCAAAGCGCACGGCGACACGAGCTACGACCTTCCCGGCGCTGTCCTCATCGCCCTGGGGCTCGGCTCACTGGTCTACGGATTCACACGCGCCGAGCACGGCTGGGGTCAGGCGGACACTTTGCTGTTCATCGCACTGGGTCTGGTCTTCCTCGCGATCTTCGTGGTCGTCGAGAGCCGCAGCAAGAATCCGCTTCTACCGCTGAGCGTTCCGTGGCATCGCGATCGCGGCGCTGCTCTGATCGGCTCCATGCTGGTGGGCGCCGCCCTGCTCGGCGGCACGTTGTACCTGACGTTCTACCTGCAGATCGTGCTCGGATTCAGCCCGGTCATGGCCGGCGTCGGATCGCTGCCGATGGCGTTCTTCATCGTCTTGGCGTCGACCATCGCAGCGCAGTTGTCCACCAAGATCGGCCCCAAGCCGCTCATGGTCGCCGGCCCGCTGGTGGCAGCAGTAGGACTGCTCATGCTGACCCAGATCGAGGTACACAGCTCCTACTGGACGCACGTGTTCCCCGGCCTCGCGATCTTCGGCTTCGGACTGGGTCTGCTGATGGTGCCGATGCAGAACCTCGCACTGATCGGTGTCCCCGACCACGACGCCGGCGCTGCCAGTGCCCTGGTCAACGCCACCCTGCAGATCGGCGGCGCACTCGGAACCGCACTGTTCACCACGATCTACGCTTCGGCAAAGTCGGCCTTCACCGCCGACAACGCGGCGCCGATCCCGCCGGAAGGCATTCCTGTCGACATGTCGAACGCGACCATCCCGACTGGTGACCAATTGGCGCTACTCCCCCAGCCGGTGCAGGACTTCGTCGCCTCGATGACGGACTACTTCTTCGGCGCCGAGGTATCCGGATACTCGGCCGCATTCGGTTGGGCGGCAATCCTGTTGGCGATCATCGCACCGGTAGTGCTGGTTCTGGTCCGCGCCAAGAAGGGTGATCTGCCCGCCGAGGGTGCAGTCCACATGGGGTAACCCCTGTGCGCCTTTATTAACCGCCCGCGGTTAATAAAGGCGCACAGCAGGTCAGGCCTTCTTCAACACCTCAGCCACCGGAGTGCTGCTGCGGCCGATCAACTTCTGCAGGTCGCCAGACTCGGTGTCCAACGCCCCCTTGGCAATTGCAGCATCGGAATCGGCGAGGATCTGCGCAACCGGTGCAGGCAGTCCGACGCTCTCGAGAATGCCTTCGTATGCCTCCGCGTCCACGAACTGGTACGCGACGGGCTTGCCGGCGAATTCGCTGATCTTTGCGGCCAATTCGGCATAGGTGAGCCTCTCGTCACCGCCCAACTCGTACACTGCACCTTCGTGGCCATCGGTGGTCGCGACTACTGCTGCGGCGTCGGCGTAATCCGCACGCGCCGCAGCCGCGATCTTGCCTTCCGCTCCCGCACCGACCAGTGCGCCGCGTTCGATCACACCGGCCAGGTCGTTGGTGAAGTTCTCCCAGTACCAACCGTTGCGCAACAGCGCGAACGGAATACCGCTCCGAATGAGCACGTCCTCGGTCGCCTTGTGCTCGGCAGCAAGCTTCATCGGCGTGTCCTGAGCATTCAAGATGCTCGTGTAGGCGATGAATCCGACGCCGGCAGCCTTCGCCGCGTCGATGATGTTGGCGTGTTGCGCGAGCCGTGACCCCACTTCACTTCCCGAGATCAGAACCAGCTTGTCGACGCCCGCCAGTGCGGTTTCCAACGCCGAGGCATCGGCGTAGTCCGCTTGGCGTACAACTACTCCGCGGGCGGCGAGGCTTTCCGCCTTCTGTGGATTGCGGACCACTGCGACGATGTCGGACGCGGCGGTTCCCCGCTCGATCAACGACTCGACTACCAGTTGTCCGAGGTTTCCGGTTGCGCCGGTGACTGCAATGCTCATGCGAACTCCCGATCCAGGTTGAAGCGTAAATGCGTTCTGCAACCATCATGCACTTATTTTTCGTAAGTGCAACACGTCGAGTTAGCGCTATGGGATCGTGCAGTAGTAGCCTGGGTTCATGACCAGCACCGACTCACCTTCACGTGCTGCCCAGACCCCTGATCCGAATGCCGACGTCGTGGACCCAACGCTCGAGGCTGACGTCTTCGCTCGCGGGTGCAACTCTCGGGCGGCATTGCAGAATGCAACCGGACGCTGGGGAGCACTCGCGCTGGCGGCATTGAACGAGGGCCCGTACCGGTTCAGTGCCCTGCGCCGACGCGTCGACGGAGTCAGCGAGCGCATGCTCTCGCAGACCCTGCAAACACTCGAGCGGGATGGCCTCGTGCACCGTGAGGTACTCGAAACCATCCCGCCCAAAGTGGAATACAGCCTGACCGAACTCGGCGCCGACGTCGCCGCAAAGATCACGGCCCTGATCGAACTACTCGAGTCGCAGGTTCCGAAAATCGTTGCGTCACAAGCGTCGTACGACGCTCGGAATCAGCTCAACTTGTCCGAAAGCTGAGCGATGAACTCGTCGAATGCGTAGGGAACGCTCAGCACCGTCGGAGCGGACGTAGCCATCGCGTAGTCCATTCCGACCAGACGAACCAGACGGCCGTTCGACACCGAGGTCATGTTCGCGAACGGACCGAAGGACATCAGCTTGTCCAGGTTGGTGCCGTCGGCGTCGACGAGAATGAAGACGTCGGCGTCGAGTGTGTCGATGGATTCCATGCCCACGGACACCGAACTGTCGCCGGAAGTGCACACTGCGTCGACACCGGGCGAGGTCTTCACCCCGAGCTGGCCGAGAAGACGGATCCGCGGGTCGGTGCCGCAGAAGACGATCAGGCCCTCGTCGGTGCGCATTGCATACGTTGCGGTTTTGCCCTGGAACTGTGGGTGATCAGCGGCCTGCTTCTCGAAGTACGCCCCGGTCTCGTCGATCAGCGTCTGGGCCTGCTCCGGCTGTCCGAGCGCTGCACCGATCATGCTCATCTGCTTGTCCCACGCCGTATCCCACGGCTGGTCGGGGAACGCGACGGTCGGCGCGATGTCACTGAGACGCTTGTACTCGCCCTCGTCGATGCCGGAGTAGACGGCGAGGATCACGTCGGGATCGAGCCCGAGGATCTGCTCGAACGGGATATCGGGATTGGTCGTCATGAGAACAGGCTTGGCACCGTTCAGACGCGAAGCGTCCCAGGGCAGGATGTTGTTCTCGATGCCGGCGCCGGAGAAGCTCTCCATGGCGACCGGAACCTTGTTCAGTGCGATCACCGCATCCTGGCCACTCCATCCGATGGTCACGATGCGCATAGGCTCCGCGTCGATCGTCGTCGAACCATAGGCGTGGTCGACGGTCACGGGGAACGCCCCCGCCTCGGCGGCACCCGAAGCTTCGGCGTCCGATCCGGAGTCACCTGAGGTTCCACAGGCGGAGAGCGTCAGCGCGACGCAAGCCGCGAGCAGTACGGAACGAGTTTTCATGAGTGGTCCTTCGAAAGCCGAATGGTCGACTCGGGACGCTAATGCGTTGCGCGCCTACACCCCGACTCGAAGGCCTCAGATGGCGGTTTCGCAACACAACTCGACACAAAAGACGAAAAACCCCGTGTGCCTTTCCGGTAGTGCGAACTACCGAAAAGGCGCACGGGGCCGAAGGCCCTGCCGTCAGAAGTTGATCATGTGGCCGGCGAGGCCGTGGATCGCTTCCTGCAGTGCCTCACTGAGCGTGGGGTGGGTGTGGACGTTGCGTGCCAACTCGTTGACCGTGAGGTCCCACTTCTGGGCCAAGGTCAGCTCGGGCAGCAGTTCCGAAACGTCCGGTCCGATGAGGTGCCCGCCGAGCAGTTCGCCGTACTTCTTGTCGGCGATCAGCTTGACGAAACCGGTCGGGTCACCGAGACCGTGTGCCTTGCCGTTGGCAGCGAACGGGAAGTTCGCGACCTTGACGTCGTAGCCCTCGGCCTTGGCCTGCTCCTCGGTCAAACCGAACGAGGCGACCTGCGGCTGGCAGAACGTCGCACGCGGCATCATCCGGTAGTCACCGAGTGTCTGCGTCTCCGCGCCGCCGATGGTCTCGGCAGCGACGACAGCCTGAGCTTCTGCGACGTGCGCGAGCTGCAGCTTGGCGGTGACGTCACCGATGGCGAAGATGTGCGGGACGTTGGTGCGCATGTAGTCGTCGATCGCGATGGCGCCGCGATCGGTCAACGCGACACCGGTGTTCTCGAGACCGAAGCCCTCCACACGCGGTGCGAAGCCGACGGACTGCAGAACCTTGTCGACGACCACGGTCTCGATCTCGCCGGACTTGTTGTCCTTGATCGAGACGGTGACCTTGCTGCCGTCGTCGCTGATGGACTGCACAGCGGCACCGGTCTTGATGGTGACGCCGAGCTTCTTGTACTGCTTGGCGATTTCCTTCGAGACGTCGGCGTCCTCGTTGGGCAGTGCCCGATCGAGGAACTCGACGATCGTGACGTCGACGCCGTAGTTCTTGAGGACGTAACCGAACTCCATGCCGATCGCGCCGGCACCGACGATCAGGATCGAACCCGGAAGGTCACGGGTGAGGATCTGCTCTTCGTAGGTCACGACGTTCTCGCTCAGCGAGGTGCCGGGCAGCAGCTTGGTGTACGAACCCGTCGCGATGATCGCGTTGTCGAACGTGATCGTCTCGGTGCCACCCTTGCTCAGCTCCACGCTGATGGTGTTGGCGTCGACGAACGTGCCCTTGCCGTCGTACTCCGGGATCTTGTTCTTCTTCATCAAGAAGTGAATGCCCTTGACTCGCCCGTCCGCGACCTTGCGGCTGCGATCGAAAGCGGAGCCGAAATCGAAGGACACGTCTCCGGACATGCCGAACGTCTTCGCTTCTTTCGTGAAGATGTGCGCGAGTTCGGCGTTACGGAGAAGCGCCTTGGACGGAATGCAGCCGACATTCAGGCATACACCGCCCCAGTACTTCTGCTCGATGATGGCGGTGCTCAGGCCCAGTTGTGCCGCGCGGATAGCAGCGACGTACCCACCGGGGCCGGCTCCGAGGACAACGACGTCATAGTGTGAGGTCACGATTCACCAGGGTAGTCCTGCATCGTTTCGCTGTCCCCAGATGGTCGTATTACCCGTCGGTAGCCCACACTTCTCGGGCAACTCGGGCGAAATTTCCGCCGTACACGGCCTCGATCGACGGCTCGTCGAAGCCCCGCTCACGCAATACCTGATCAAGTGTCAGCACCTCCTCCGGAGGAGTCCACTGCAGTGGCCCCCACGCGGTGTACGCCTCGGAGAACGACGACGGGTTCTGCTCGATCTCTTCGCGGAAGTCGTCGGCGTCGAATGAGAAGTCGGAGCCGATCCCGACATGATCGATGCCGACGAGTCCCACAGCCTCTTCGATGTGGTCGGCCATCGCGGACAGCCGAGCCTGGTCGTCATCCGGTCCGTTGACGCCGAGGAATATGCCCACGCCGTTGATCCCGACGACGCCGCCGGTCTCCGCACACGCTCTGGCCTGATCGTCGGTGATGTTGCGCGGATGCTCCCACAACCTTCGGAGGTTCGAGTGGCTGTAGATCATTGCTCGCTGGGTGATAGCTGAGATGTCCAACCCCGTCTGTACAGAACAATGTGAGCCGTCGACCGTCATTCCGACGCGATTCATCTCGGCAACCAGGTCACGGCCGTATCCACTCAACCCCGTGTCCGCCAGGTCCAAGCAGCCGCAGCCGGCAGCGTTCATGTAGTTATACGTCGGCAACATCGAGCGGACTCCGAGGTCGTAGAAGTACGAGACGTTGGCCAGGTCTCCCTCCAGCGGATTCGAGTCCTCCAGGTCGAAGGCCAGGGCGATTCCGCCGGACTCCTGAATCTCGACGACGCCGTCGACGGTGAAGACAGGGGTGATCTCCGGGAACTCGACCCGCGCCTGCCACGCGAAACTCTTGGCGATTGCCGTCGAGTCCGCGCGAGTCTGCGGCGAGTAACCGACGTTCACCGAAACGTAACTCCCCGCTGGGCGCTGATATCGGAGAAGATCTTCGACAGACGCGTTCGACTGCAGAGGTAGGCAACAATGTTGTTCCCATAGTGGATATGTCCGGTTCACTCACTAATCCCGTCGATGATCAGGGAAATTCACCTGAAACTGGTCGTACGTTCAGCAAATCTCTGGTTCACTGGCGGATAACGCACCGATGCGGTAGAACTTACAAGACTCACACGCCCTGTACCTATCGACAGAGCATGTACCCAGCATGAATTCCCGTACGGGAACAGCAACAAAGGACCGTTCACTCCTGGGCGGATTCGAAGGAATTTTAGGTGGAGGTTTCTGAACGTATGCGTGCTCGCACTTTCAAGCGTGGCCGTCTGGTCGCCGCTGTAGCCGCAGTATCCGTGCTGCCGATGCTGATCAGCCCTGCAGTGTCGTCCGCAGGCGGAGATCCGTCGACCACCACGGCAACTGTTGCCAAGGCAAACACAACGGGTTCCAAGCTCTCGAGCCGCACGGACAACGGGCGCATCGCCACCATCAAGGTGTACTCCCCTTCCATGGAACGCGATATTCCGCTCGAGGTCATCCTCCCGGCAGACGGCAGCGAACCCCGCCCGACCCTCTACCTGCTCAACGGTGCAGGCGGCGGCGAAGACCGGGCGACGTGGCAGCGTCAGACCGACGTCAACGAGTTCTTCGCTGACAAGAACGTCAACGTCGTCACCCCGCTCGAAGGTGCATTCAGCTACTACACCGACTGGGTGAACGACGACCCGTCCCTCGGCCGTCAGAAGTGGCAGACGTTCCTGACCCAGGAACTCCCGCCCGTCATCGACGCCGAGTTCAACACCAACGGCGTCCAGTCGATCTCCGCGATCTCGATGACCGCGACCTCGGTCCTCAACCTCGCCATCGCAGCTCCGGGCCTCTACAAGGGCGTCGGTGCATACAGCGGATGCGCCGAAACCAGCACACCGGTCGGCCAGTCCTCCATCGAACTGGTTGTGGGCATGCGCGGCGACGCTGACGTGACCAACATGTGGGGCCCCCTCGACGGCCAGGGCTGGATCGACAACGACCCCGTCGTCAACGCCGAGAAGCTCCGCGGCACCGAGCTCTTCATCTCCACCGGCTCCGGACTCCCCGGCCCGCACGACACCCTGAACAACGAGGCGATCAACGGACAGGTCGGCACACTCGCCAACCAGGTGATCGTCGGCGGCGTCATCGAGGCAGCAGTCAACTACTGCACCCACAACCTCGCCTACCGCCTCAACGATCTCAAGATCCCGGCCACCTTCGACTTCAAGCCGACCGGCACCCACTCGTGGGGCTACTGGGAAGACGATCTCCACAACTCCTGGCCGATGCTCGCTCGTTCGATGGGCATCTGACCGAAATCGTTCCGACTCGACCCCGCTCCCTGCACTTCCGGGAGCGGGGTCGAGTGCTTGTCTGGGCCGATTCGGGGGTTAATTCGGGGGTTAATTCGGGGGTTAATTCCGGGGCCAATTCAATTGTCAGGCAATCGAATCGCGTCACTTTCTGCGCCCGCTCTGCTTTACTGACACATAACAAAAAGTGAACCTGTTCCAGTAAGGGCTCACAGGCACTTCGATCCGTTCCGGATCCGAAGACATTCAGGTGGAGGATCCGAACGTATGCGTGCTCGAATTTTCAAGCGTGGCAGTGTGATCGCAGCTCTCGCAGTGGCCACGGTGCTGCCGATGCTGATCAGTCCGGCGACAGCTTCTGCGGGCGGTGACACGTCCGGATCGCACGTCGTGAGCAACACCAAGACCGGCGACCGCAAGGTCACCATCTCGGTCTTCTCCCCGGCGATGGATCGCAACATCCCGCTCGAGGTCATCCTCCCCGCAGATGGCAGCGAACCCCGCCCGACGCTCTACCTGCTCAACGGTGCAGGCGGCGGCGAAGACTCGGCGACCTGGCAACGCAAGACCGACGTCATGAACTTCTTCCAGGACAAGAACGTCAACGTCGTCACTCCACTCGAAGGCGCGTTCAGCTATTACACCGACTGGGTGAACGACGATCCGGTTCTCGGTCGCCAGAAGTGGCAGACGTTCCTCACCAAGGAACTCCCGCCCGTCATCGACGCCGAGTTCAACACCAACAAGGTCCAGTCGATCTCCGCGATCTCCATGACCGCGACCTCGGTCCTCAACCTCGCCATCGCGGCTCCCGGCCTCTACAAGGGCGTCGGGGCGTACAGCGGATGCGCTGAGACCAGCACCCCCGTCGGTCAGAGTGCGATCGAACTTGTCACAGGTACCCGCGGCGGAGCTGACATCACCAACATGTGGGGCCCGCTCGACGGTCAGGGCTGGAAGGACAACGATCCGGTCCTCAACGCCGAGAAGCTCCGCGGCACCGAACTCTACGTCTCCACCGGCTCCGGACTCCCCGGCCCACACGACACTCTCGCCAATCCCGCGATCAACGGTCAGGTCGGTGCGCTCGCCAACCAGGCGATCGTCGGCGGCGTCATCGAGGCAGCGGTCAACTACTGCACCCACAACCTCGCCTACCGCCTGAGCGATCTGAAGATCCCGGCCACCTTCGACTTCAAGCCGACCGGCACCCACTCGTGGGGCTACTGGCAGGACGATCTCCACAACTCCTGGCCGATGCTCGCTCACTCCCTGGGCGTCTGACCCGATTCGTTCTCACTCGACCCCGCTCCAGTGTTTCGGGAGCGGGGTCGAGTGCTGTCGGGAGCGAGCAGTAAGAATGGACGTATGACTTCCGATCAGCAGCCCACCACCGGCGACGACCCCTACCTCTGGCTCGAAGACGTGACCGGTGAGTCTGCACTCGATTGGGTCCGTCAGCACAATGCCGTGACCGAGGAGCAGCTCACCGACAACGAGCGCTTCGATCGACTACAGAGCGACGTGCGCGAGATCCTCGATACCGACGCGCGAATCCCCTACGTCCGCCGTCGAGGTGAGTTCCTCTACAACTTCTGGCGCGACAGCACCCACGTTCGCGGATTGTGGCGACGCACGACGTTCGATCAGTACGTCACCGACGACCCGGAATGGGACGTCCTGGTCGACCTCGACGCCCTGGCCGAGGCCGAGGGCGAGAACTGGGTCTGGAAGGGCACGCAACTTCTACGGCCACACCGCAACCGTGCATTGATCAGCCTCTCCCGCGGCGGGGCAGACGCGGCGGTCGTTCGCGAGTTCGACATCGACAAGCGCGAGTTCCTCGCTCCCGAGGGCGAGAATCCCGGCTTCTACCTTCCCGAGGCCAAGACCGACATCGACTGGATCGACATCGATACCGTCTACGTCGGAACGGATATCGGACCGGGGTCGCTCACCGATTCCGGATATCCCCGTCTGGCCCAGCGGTGGAAGCGCGGCACTCCCCTCTCCAGCGCCGAGACCGTCTACGAGGGCCAGGCCACGGACGTGGCCATCTCGGCTTCGCACGATCCGACGCCCGGGTTCGAACGGGACTTCGTCACTCGCTCGGTCGATTTCTACAACTCTCAGCATTTCGAAGTTCGCCCCGACGGTGAACTGGTGCTCGTGGACGTCCCCGAGGACGCCGGGATCTCGATTCACCACGAGTGGTTGTTGATCCGCACCAAGTCCGTGTGGGCCGTCGAGGACACCGAATATCCGACCGGCGCACTGCTTGCCATCCGTTACGACGATTTCCTTGCCGGCTCACGAGCACTGACATCGATCTTCGAACCCGACGCACATTCCTCGCTCGAGCACTACACCTGGACACGCGATCATCTGATTCTGGTGGTCCTGACCGACGTGCGCACGACGCTGCGAATCCTGACGCCGGGCGAAAACGGCTGGGAGGATCGACCTTTCGAAGGGCTTCCAGAACTGACCAGTATCGAAATTCTCGACACCGACCCTGATGTCAGCAACGAGTACTTCGTCAATTCGAGTGGATACACCTCCCCTGCAACTCTTTTGCACGGCGTGATCGGCGAAACCGAACCCACTGCCCTCAAGCAGGCTCCCGCGTTCTTCGACGCCGAGGGCATCACCACGGAGCAGTTCTTCGCCACCTCTGCCGACGGCACCCAAGTTCCGTACTTCGTGGTGCGCAGTCCGCGTAGCGAGCCCGGCCCTACCCTGCTCTACGGGTACGGCGGATTCGAGATCTCGCTGACACCGTCGTACAGCGGTTCTCTGGGCCGTGCCTGGCTGACGCAGGGCGGAACCTATGTGGTTGCGAACATTCGTGGTGGCGGCGAGTACGGACCCGGTTGGCACACACAGGTTCTCAAGGCCGGGCGCCACAAGGTGCACGAAGACTTCGCTGCCGTCGCGAGAGACCTCGTCGATCGCGGAATCACGACCCCGGATCTTCTGGCAGCTCAGGGCGGTAGCAACGGCGGCCTGCTGATGGGCATCATGCTGACCAAGTACCCCGAGCTCTTCGGCGCCATCGTCTGTCAGGTCCCGCTGCTGGACATGCGCCGATTCCATCTCCTGCTGGCCGGCGCTTCGTGGATGGCCGAATACGGTGACCCCGATGTCCCGGAGGAGTGGGCATTCATCTCGGAGTACTCGCCGTATCAGAACATCGACGCCGCCGCGTCGTACCCACCGATCCTGATCGCGACGTCCACCCGCGACGACCGCGTCCACCCCGCGCATGCCCGCAAGATGGCCGCACGGCTGGAAGAGCTGGGCAAGCCGGTGCTGTATTTCGAGAACATCGAGGGTGGCCACGGCGGCGCCGCGGACAATGCTCAGCTGGCCTTCAAGACTGCGCTGACCTACGAGTTCCTCTGGCAGAAACTCGGCTGATCTTTCAGCGGTCGCGCAACCACGCGACGACGCGCTCGCTCACAGCGGTGGGATTGCGTATCCAACCGTTGTGACCGAGTGGTTCGTCGATGTGCGTCATCGTCACTTGGGCCCCGGAGAGCTTGTCCACCAGGTTCTTTGCCGACCGGCGTGGAGCGAGATCGTCCCCTTCGATCGTGATCGACAGAACCGGCAAGGTCAGGCGAGCGATCCGCTCCTCGTAGTCGATATCCGCACCGACGGGTTCCATGCGACCGGTCCTGGCGAACCGTGCCCAATCGGTGATCAGTACTTTCGACTGTCGACCGAAGCCGCCGACGTTGACCCGGTCTCCCGGCCAGAAGCCGGCAATGTTGGCTGTCACCGACATCGCGGACGAACCCAGATAGAGTCCGGGCGCACGGATTCCGGGGAATCCGCGGTGATACGGCGATCCGGAGGCAACCAGGATCAGTCCGCCGAGCCGGCCCCGAATCCTCGACGCGTACATCACCCCGATCTGGCCGCCCATGCTGTGCCCCATCAGAAATGGTGTGCTGGCCGGGAACCGCTCGCGCACTACCTCGAACGTCGCCGGACAATCGATCGAGACCAGTTCCTGATATCCGAAAACACTCGACGCGCTCGGGCGCGGTTTGCTGTCACCTTGGCCACGCAGTTCACCGATGGCCGCATTGAAGCCGGCTTCGACCACGGCCTGCGCCACCGGATCGTAGAACCCGGCGGGAACTCCGAGCCCGGGCAACATCACCACCACGGGTGCGTCGTCGTTCGGTCCGGGAAACAGACGGATCGGGGTCACGGTGCCGTCGGGGAGTTGGATCGGTACGGTCTCCATTCAACTCACACTAACCACCCACGCCGCGGATGGGCAGAGCCCACGCGCCGACTATTCGAGGCTTCCCACGATCAGCGGATCCGGAGTACCCACGATCTCGTAATCCTTGTTGTCGTAATCGAACTGACTGAGCACGTGACGCATCGCGTTTATCCGCGCGCGTTTCTTGTCATTGCTCTTGATGACGGTCCACGGAGCGGTGTCGGTATCGGTGAACCGGATCATCTCTTCCTTCGCCGCCGTGTACGCATCCCACTTGTCCAGAGAAGCGATGTCCATCGGCGAAAGCTTCCACTGCCGCACGGGATCGACCTGTCTGATCGCGAACCGCGTGCGCTGCTCCAGCGGGGAAACCGAGAACCAGAACTTGATCAAGCTGATGCCGTCGTCGACGAGCATCTGCTCGAACAACGGCACCTGGCGCAGAAATCGCTCATGCTCCTCGTCGGTGCAGAAACCCATGACCCGCTCGACCCCGGCCCGGTTGTACCAAGATCGATCGAACATCACCAGTTCCCCGGCGGCGGGAAGGTGCTGCACGTAACGCTGGAAGTACCACTGCGTCGACTCGCGAGCCGACGGCTTCTCCAGCGCGACGACGCGAGCGCCACGAGGATTGAGGTGCTCCATGAATCGTTTGATCGTTCCGCCCTTACCGGCAGCGTCGCGTCCTTCGAACACGATGGCGTGCCGTGCGCCGGTTTCTTTCGACCAGTTCTGCAGCTTGAGGAGTTCGATCTGCAGCAGACGCTTGGACATTTCGTACTCGTCCCGAGGCATCCGTGCCTCGTACGGGTAGCCCTCCCGCCAAGTGTCGACCTCGAAACCGTCCGGCGACGTCAGCAGCACCGGATCGTCGTCGTCATTGTCGTCGACGGTGAAGGCGGCGGTGTCGGCCAGATCGACGGCGGTCGAAAGATCCGCGAAGGCGCTGAGGAACGGTCGGCGTTCTGCTAAATCGGTCACCGCCGACAAGTTAGTCTCCCGCAGCAACCGTTCGGTGAAGCTGGGATGAACTACCGGGGTATGACACGACGGCCTCAAAAGATCAGGGTGCAAATGGGGGTCGTCCCCGATGGTGCGCGGCGCCATCTCGCTTCAGAATTGAAGCATGACATTCGAAAGCAACACACCTCGCCCCTTCACCCGTTCCAACGACAAGAAAATGTTCGCCGGAGTGTGCGGCGGAATTGCAGATTACTTCGGCGCCGACGTCAATCTTGTCCGTCTACTCGCGGTTATCGCCGCTATTTGCACGGGTGGAACCGCGGCTTTGGTATATCTCGCCGCCTGGATGCTCATGCCGTTAGGTTGAGAATTCCGGCACTTGGCATGGCGAGAATTACGCGCCGACAAAAGGTATTTCGGGGCCTACGCGCCAACACGAGCAGGCCCCGAAATCAACAATCTACTTGGCGGCCTTCAACTCTCCACCGCTGAGCGCAGCGAGGGCCTCGAGACCCTTGACGGCCAGGCCACTGACGCTGCCCAACCCCTGACCGATGATCGCACCGACTGAGCCGGCAGCGTCCATGACAGATCCTTCAAGCATGACGTTCTCCTTTAGATGTTCAGTGGTTCACTTGGGACGAGCAAATGACGCCGATCAGAAAACTCAGGGAACGACAGGCGGCGTAAAGCTGAGGGTGTCGAGAGATCCGAAGATTCCACCGGCGGTGTCAGCCAGTGAACCGAAGAGGTTTGCACCGACATTGTCCAATCCCAGCAGCATTGTCAGCAAAGCCTGCATCGGTGCACCGTCCCCATTCGGACCACCGAGAATATCCATCAACGAACCCATGTTCAGCTCCTCGCGTAGGTGATTCTTTTTACCGTCGGTGACGATTATCGAACCAGTCCGGCGGTAGACACTCGACGTGTCGACAGTCACATTAATCCGCGAGATAACGACTCGACACCACTACGGACAATTACCTTAATTAGGATGAATTCGACAGAAATTTCCCGAACACAAATCGTCGATTCACCACAAGTTCCGACGCAAGTTGCACTTTATCGTTCGACTACCTCACGATTTTGGTCAGAAACTGCCTGCAGAAGCGTCGTGAACCCCACCCGCAACAATTCGACGTAGTGCTCGATATCCGGCATCGTCTCTTGCGAGACGATGACATTGAGCGTCAGAGAACCTCCACGCGCGGCAATGAGGAAGTGGCGCAGAATGTCTCCGTCGACCGGCGCCTGCCCGCCGAGAACTGCCACCGCCGGCGCACCTTCGAAAACATTGCCGTCGACCGATACCGGGACATTGCTGATCGTCGTGTTCTGAATGACCTTGTGCGAAGGGTCCAGCTTGTTGAGCCGACGCGAGAGACCGGTGAGTCTGAGCAGAGCCGCAGGCGAGGTTTCGATGCGTGTGCCGTAACGACGGACGGCTGGGTGCGAACTCCGCCCCTTTGCCATCAGCGCCGAATCCCTGATCAGTGTCAGCCGCTCGACCGGATCTTCGACGTCCGTGTGCAGATCGACCGTCAACAGCGCCAGTTGGTTGGCCGATTCCCATTCGGCTATCTGCCGCATCGATCGGGGAACCATCGCCGCCAACCCACTGGCCGACTTCTCGCCCTTTTCCGACAGGTATGCGTCGAGAGCACCGGCGACCACGGTCAGGAAGATGTCGTTGACCGTCACGTCCGGAACGGCCGCTCGGATCGCTTTGATGTCTGCGCCGTTCAGCGTCAGGAAATCGATCGTGATGTCTCCACCCAGCACGCCGTTGAATCGGGTCGGTAGGCGGTCGGCCGAGTACGTAGGCAGCTCTCCGGCCTCTTCCGCCTCCCGAACCGTCTCGGCCGCAACCTTTGTCACGGACAGACCCCGGCCGAAACGGATCGCCTGGCCGGGCAGACCCACGACCGTGCGCCCGATCAAATCCAGCGACGAAAGCCCCGAACCGGCACGCTTCGTCTGCGGTTTCGGCGGACCGGAGAACAGAAGGTTGGTCAGATCGCGGATCGCCAGACCGTCACCGGCCCCGTGGTGGGTCTTGAGCATGATCAGCGTCAGATTGCCAGGTAGCTCGTCGATCCCGCGCACGCCGGTCATGACGTGCAACTCCCAGGGCGGCCGGGACAGGTCCATCGGCTCCCCGAGCGAGCGCCCGAGCAATTCACGAACCGGCGCCCACCCGGCAACAGGGGCACGATGGACGTGCACGTGATCATCGACGTCGAAATCGGCCGGGACCCAATAGGGATAGTCCAGATCCAGCGGAACTCGCTGGAGCCGACTCGTGAACAGTGGCCAGTACCCGAATCTTTCGGTGATCCACCGAACCGCGTCGTCGTGCGTCATCTCTGCGAGCGGATGGCCCGTCGTGTCGAAGAAGTAGGCGCAGACCATGTGGCTCAGATGTCCGCCGGACTCGTTGTAGACGAACTCCGCGTCTCGCGGTCCCATCTGAGATACCGCGGCTGGCAACGAGTTCCGAAAGATCATGCATGCCCCTCAATTCCGACGCTGAACGAATGTCCGAATTGTAGCGAGCTGACATGCAGATCCTCTGGGTTCTGCTCGGAATCGTTGGGTGTCACCAAATCCAGCAATCGGAGAAGGTGCCTGCGATTCCGATCGATCAGGAGGCAACCTCTTGGTTAGGTGAATCCGCAGTCTGCATCGCGGCTGCCGCTGCCAAGTCATCGAAACTTGCTCGCAGTAGTTCGATGTAATGGTGGAGATCGGGCATGGTCGCGGTGTCCGCGATGACGTTGAGGGTCAGTCCCCCACCTGCTGCGGCGACCATGAAATGCCGTAGCCCATCCCCGTCGATGGGCGCTTGCACTGCAAGCACAGCCGCGCCCGGGGCGCCGGCAAGCGTCAACCCTTCGACCGAGAGTGGAATGTTACTCACCATCGTGTGCTGGTAACGCGGTCGATCGAGGCTGTGATCGTTCTGCTTGCGCGCATACGCCATCAATCTCATCAAAGGCGCGGGCGTGGTCTCGACTGCGGCCCCGGCACGCCTGACCGCGGGATGGGACGTGCGCGCCTTCTCCGACCGTGCCGAACTCGAAATGAGCGCCAACCTCTCCAATGGGGACTCGACCTGGGTGTGCATATCCACCAGCAGAGCCACCAACTGATTCGCCGACTCCCACGCTTCGACCTTACGCACCGAGCGAGGAACCATCGCGATCAAGGAATCGCTTGGCCTTTCATCCTTTTCCGTGAGGTAGCGCGTCAGAGCGCCTCCGACAACGGCGAGTAGAACGTCGTTGACAGTGGCACCGGGCACCGAATCCTTGATCTCACGGACCTGCTCCCCGGACATTGTCATCGGTTCGAGTGAGGCAGCTCCACTCACCTTGCCGTTGAATCGAATTGCAGGCCTCTCGTTGAGGCTCTCCACCCATTCTCCTGCCTTCTTCGCAGCGTCAGCATCTCTCTGAGCGCGTCGGTTGCCTGGTACCTGCCTTGCGAAGCGATATATTCGGCCGGGAAACCCCAGTAGCGACTTGGTGAATATCCTCGCTCGCACAAACGGCACAGACGGTTCGGACCCAGCCTGCTGCACCTTGCCCGAAAAGATAGCCTCGCCCAACGTCCTGATGGCGATACCGTCAGCTGCACTGTGGTGAGACTTGAGCACCACCGCCGTCAGTCGGCCCGGCAATTCTTCAAGTCCCTCCAAACCTACGAAGAAGTGCAGTTCCCACGGCGGACGGCGCAGGTCCATCTTCGTGGTCAACAACGCGCTCAACGGCTTTTGCAGCGCTGCCCATCCTGTGTCGTTGATCTTGTTGACGTACACGTGCTTTCGGACGTCGAAGTCAGGGTCTGTCACCCAGTAGGGATGGTCCAGTCCCAACGGAGTCCGTTGGACTCGTTGAGTGAACATGCGATCACATCCGAGGCGTGCGGTAACCCAGTCCACTGCCTGTTCTGCCGTGAATTCCGCGCTTGGGTGCAACGATGTCTCGAAGAAGTACACAGCGATCAGATGGTTCAGGTGACCAGCGCCCTCGTGATAGATGAATTCGGCATCGCGTGGGTTCAGCTGCGCCATCCTTGCGCCTGACGTGTTGGACGCGCCCATTGAACTCCTTGTATCGCGGCTGGTTGCCCGCACATTCGCCTGAGTGCAAAGCTTGTGACTATGAGGCCAGTGATTGCAAAACCGATGGTCCCCGAAGCCAGAGGGCTACGGGGACCAAAGTTTCAAGCAAGTGCAGGTTGTGCAGGTTCGCCTGACTGCTCCGCTACGATGCTGTCCTCGACAACCGAACAATATGATGCAGTCGCTGGAGTGATCACGGCTTTTGTGGAGGATCCTTGATGATCTTGCTTCCAGTGGAAGTGAGACCAAGCATGTTCGATACCCACGTGATCATTCCGGTTAAATAAGTTTGCAGCATGACCGATTCCGTTCTTTCTATGGCGTGGGGGAAGACGACAGCGCGTTCAAATACTTCACAAACGTGCCCACGAGATCGACCGATCCGAAATCGACGATCTTGGACAGGTAGTCCAGGAAGAGATCGAACATCTTTTCTCCTTCTCCTTTTACAGGCCGGCTACGGAGCCGAGGACCGATTGGACGCTGCCCGCCGCAGCCTCACCGAGCGCACCGCCCATGTTGAGGCTTCCGGTGATCGACACGAAGATTCCGTCAACGACCTTGACCAAGTAGAACAGTGGATCCACGAGGGATCCGACGTCAACGCTTGCGAGCGCACCTATCAAACTAGCTGTGTCCACCGTATTTCACACTCCTTGAGATTGATTTCGTTCACTGGCTAAAGCAATTCACTTCTCAGTCGACGTTCGGGAACCAGCCGAAGTCAACCGAGGCGATAAACGGGGTAAACAAAGCCATCCCGAGAATGTTTTTGATCAACCCCCCGGCCTCGCCCTCGAGAACGTCCGCAATCGATCCCAGATCCATCATTCGCTCCTGTCATCAAAAACATTGGAAGAAGAACTTGCAGGTGCCGTCAACTGAGGTCGATTGCCGAAACCAACGATCCGGTGACCCCGTCGATTCCCGGCATGAGCGAACCGGACCAGACGTTACCCAGCAGGTCGGTGAACAATGCCGCCGTTGTCTGCAGGAACATGACGATCATATTGAATCCCACGCTTTCGATTGGCCGCGAATACTCACGGAACATTTACATTGGAATGCTTGATGCAGCCCACAAAGAACCGGTCCGAGCAGCAATTAAAGAATCCCAGTCGAACGATGAAGCCGAGATCCTCCGGGGCTGGTGCCCACTTTCCGCGGCTGTGACTGACATCAAGGTAGTGCAATAGGATCCGGTTTGGGTGCTTTTTGCCCAAGAATTTCAGATGGATCTGAAACCTGTTCCATATTCGCAGGTCTAGCGTCCAAGACGCCTGAAAATCGAGCAAAATGGAATAGCAACCGGAATTTACGTCGTCCGAAAGGCTTAGTACTTGAGGGTATTCAGGACAGAATTATCCACCAAAAGAACTAGACGTATCCGCACTTCACAGGTTAGCGGAGGCGAACAATCGGGACGGAAAATATCAAACATCCTTCAACATTCGGATAGATGAAGCTTCTCGTTCCCCACCTTCTCGATACACCTGTTACGCCATGAGGTTGTCCACACACACGCGGCCATCCACAAAGTGGCTTCTGAATCCGCGTCGTCAGGCTCTTGCCGCCACAGTGCATACGTGGAAGTTGTCACAAGAAACCAGTTGCTCGAGCAGGGCACTTCGCGCAGTTCGATCTCCCGATCCACGCGGTCAGGGCGACTCCATCGAATCCTGCCGTCGGTGTACTCCACCGAAGAACCTGGATACTTCGAGCGTTGCGTCGCGGTCACACTGTGGAAGCCTGAGGCCGTCCTCAGCCATACCAGCGCAGCCTGGCTGTGGGATCTCCTGCCGGAGGAACCACTCTTCGTCGAGGCCACCGTGGCTCCCAGCGTCCGAGCAGCCAGTCCGCAGTGGGTACGGCTTCACCGACGAACAGGAGTCTCGTCGGATGAGTGGATGGGTTTACCGATCGTGCCGATCGAGCAGTGCTTCATCGACGTCGCGACCACGTTGCCACGGCCCGCACTCGAGGCCTTCTTCGACGCGGCGGTATCGACCCGAGTGCCGTGGAAGTCGATAGCCCAACTGTGTGATGCGAGCCGCGGCAGGCACGGGATCCCCGCCGTACGCGAACAACTCCGCACCTGTTGCCCGCTCACTCGTTCGGAACCGGAGCGAGCAGTCGCCCGTGCACTGACTGCGCGCAACGTTCACCTGGAGATCAACGCTCGGGTCGGACCCTACTTCGGCGATCTGGTCGACACGCGAGCCCGGGTGATCGTGGAGATCGACGGGCGCGAATTCCATACCGACCCCGCAACTTTCAACAACGATCGACGGCGTCAGAACGCACTCGTTCTCGACGGATGGATGGTGTTGCGTTACTCCGCCGCCACCGCGATGGCCCATCTCGACGCTGTGGCGGACGAAATCATCACAGTGGTCCGAAGACGCCGACACAACCGGGCGTAAGCGCGGGCGTAAACGCACACAGCATCGAGCGCGCAACGGGAAACCGCGATCGCGTCGCAGTAGTGGACAAAAATGCCCGCAAATACCTCCGCACAAGCAAAAGCCCGGCCCACCAAACGGTGGGCCGGGCTCTAGGAGCTAGGTGGAGATGGACTCAGAAGTCCATGCCGCCCATGCCGCCGGTCGGATCGCCTGCAGGCGCTCCGGCCTTCTCGGGCTTGTCAGCGACAACGGCTTCGGTCGTCAGGAACAGAGCCGCGATGGACGCTGCGTTCTGCAGTGCCGAGCGGGTGACCTTGACCGGGTCGTTGATGCCTGCAGCGAGCAGGTCGCCGTACTCGTTGGTCGCAGCGTTGAGGCCGTGACCTGCGGGCAGGTTGGAGACCTTGTCCGCAACAACGCCGGGCTCGAGGCCTGCGTTGAATGCGATCTGCTTGAGCGGAGCGGACAGTGCAACGCGAACGATGTTCGCGCCGGTTGCCTCGTCACCTTCGAGCTTGAGGTCGTCCAGTGCGGGAGCTGCCTGGAGAAGTGCAACGCCACCACCGGCGACGATGCCCTCTTCGACGGCTGCCTTTGCGTTACGCACTGCATCTTCGATGCGGTGCTTGCGCTCCTTGAGCTCGACCTCGGTAGCAGCGCCGGCCTTGATGACTGCAACGCCGCCGGCCAGCTTGGCCAGACGTTCCTGCAGCTTCTCACGGTCGTAATCCGAGTCGCTGTTCTCGATCTCGGCGCGGATCTGGCTGACACGACCGGCGATTGCGTCGGCGTCGCCGGCACCCTCGACGATGGTGGTCTCGTCCTTGGTGATGACGACCTTGCGTGCCTGGCCGAGGAGCTCGAGGCCTGCGGTCTCCAAGGAGAGTCCGACCTCTTCGCTGATGACCTCGCCACCGGTGAGGATGGCGATGTCGGCGAGCTGAGCCTTACGACGGTCACCGAAGCCGGGAGCCTTGACGGCAACAGACTTGAAGGTGCCACGGATCTTGTTGACCACGAGGGTGGAGAGAGCTTCGCCCTCGACGTCCTCGGCGATGATCAGGAGCGGCTTGCCGGACTGGATGACCTTCTCCAGCAGGGGCAGCAGGTCCTTGACCGTGGAGATCTTGGAGCTGACGAGCAGGATGTACGCGTCTTCGAGGACGGCTTCCTGACGCTCTGCATCGGTGGCGAAGTACGCCGAGATGTAGCCCTTGTCGAAGCGCATGCCCTCGGTGAGCTCGAGCTGCAGGCCGAAGGTGTTGGACTCCTCGACCGTGATGACGCCTTCCTTGCCGACCTTGTCCATAGCCTCGGCGATGAGCTCACCGATGGACGGGTCGCCGGCGGAAATACCGGCGGTAGCAGCGATCTGCTCCTTGGTGTCGATCTCCTTGGCGGTCTCGAGCAAGCGAGCTGTGACAGCCTCGACAGCCTTCTCGATGCCGCGCTTGAGGCCGAGCGGGTTCGCGCCGGCTGCGACGTTGCGCAGGCCTTCACGGACCAGAGCCTGTGCGAGAACGGTAGCGGTGGTGGTGCCGTCGCCAGCGACGTCGTCAGTCTTCTTGGCGACCTCCTTGACGAGCTCGGCGCCGATCTTCTCGTACGGGTCGTCGAGTTCGATCTCCTTGGCGATGGAAACACCATCGTTGGTGATCGTGGGGGCGCCCCACTTCTTTTCGAGAACGACGTTGCGACCCTTGGGGCCCAACGTCACCTTGACAGCGTCGGCGAGGGCGTTGAGGCCTCGCTCGAGGCCACGACGTGCCTCTTCGTCGAACGCGATGATCTTTGCCATTGCGAAGTGATCCTCCGGATAGGGGGTGACACACAAGGTGACCGCTCGTCGGGTCACCTCATCGGCACAAGGCGACCGTTTGACCAGTCACCTCATTACACGGGCGACCGATTTGCCTGGTCACCCATCTACGCCTGTGGTCTAGTCAGTGCCCGCGACGGACGACCGGGGGTGTCTATGGTTCCCGGTCTCACTGCCTCGACCTGGCACTCACGGTTCGCGAGTGCCAACTGCATTTTTAGCACTCGAGCGTGCCGAGTGCAAGGTTGAGCCTCAGCCCGCGATGCAGAACTGTCCGTTACTCAAATTGACCGCAAACGAGAGCACTCCGACGCAGTCGACGCCGTTGGCATCGGCCGTAGCGCCCGCTCCGTAACCAGCGATGGCGAAGGTGACGTTGCCGTCAGCCGCCCCGGCCCGCGCGATACCGCCGCCGAGCGCAAATGCCTGCGCCTGACCGTTACCGCGAGAAGCCCCCAGCGCGGTTCCGAAGCCGTTTGCATATGAATTGGAGTAGCCGTTGTCGGCGGCGACGCTCACAGCGGTACCGCTCTCGGCAGCACCGGCCTGCGAACGGCCGGCTCCGACGGACTGCGCGCCGCAGCTCGCGGTCTCGGAGACCTGGATGTCATTGGCCGACGGCGGCGAGACACACGTGACGGGGGCTGCCGAAGCAGCTCCCGCACCGGTCAGCGCCAGCCCGGCGGCGAGCCCCATACCTACAGTCATCACAGCCCCTGTTCTCGCCAGGCGGCCCCCCAACCGACTACTGGAAATTCCGCTGACTCGAGAGGATGAGCGACGGAACCAGACTGACGAGATCAAGGGCATAGAAAACTCCTTCGTGGAACAAGTTCATTGGATTCGGGCGCGAGAGTACCCGCTCGAGTGAAGTCCGTCACCCCCGCCTGGTCAAGCCTCGAGGACGACCCCGAGAAGGGCCGGAAGATCCGCGACCGAATCGATGACATGATCAGGCTTCTGAACCGACAGATCGAGCACTGTTTGCCGAAACTTGCCTGTGCGCACCAGAACTCCGGTCAAGCCGACTCGTTGTGAGGAGAGGACGTCCCCGATCAGGTCGTCGCCGACCATCACCGTCGCCTCAGGTTCGACATGCATCAGCTCCGTGGCTGTCAGGAACCCCGTGAGAGACGGTTTACCCACTGCGGCGATATTTACACCTGCCACTTCCTCGAAGCCCGGCAAGTACGTTCCGGTGTCGATCCGAAGGCCGTCTACGGTCTCCCACATCATCCCGCGGTGCATCGCGACGACGGGCACACCGGCGAGCAGAAGTTCGAGCACTCGGCTCAGCGCCTCGTGAGTGAACTCCGGGCCGGCACCGCCGAGAATCACGACCTCAGGATCGGCGTCGTCGAATTCGATTCCCTCGAGATCGGCAGACACGTCACCGTGATTGAGGACCCACGCCCGCGCGTCCGGATACGTCGCCCGCACGTACTCCCCTGTGAGCCTGGCGGCAGTAACTATCTGGCTCGCCTCGACCTCGATACCGGCGTCGCACAACCCCTGCGCGATGAGCGACGAACTGCGCGAAGTGGTGTTGGTCAGAAACCCACAGGCCAATCCCCGCCGCCGAACTTCGCGTACGGCTTCCCCTGCTCCCTCGATCGGCTGCCAGGACGTGAGCAGGACTCCGTCGATATCGAACAGAACACCTTCGATGTCGGCCATTGCACCAGCCTATATTCGCCATCGAGGTCCTGCCGAGGCGTCGGAACCCGAAATCCGTCGATCGCTCAGTAGGCTCCCACCCATGGACCTGCGCGACGACGACCTATTCTCCGTTGCCGGTTCTCTGGCCGAATTGCTCGGCGCTCCCGTCACGATCGAGGACGAGAACTCGACTGTCCTCGCGTACTCCGGCGGCGAGCAGGCCGTGGACGAAGCCCGCATCGGCACGATCCTCGGCCGGCAGGTACCCAGCCGATTCCGCCAATTACTCTCCGATGCAGGAGTATTCGATCGTCTCCACCGAGAGAGCGACCCAATCTACGTTGATCTCGAAGACCCTGCGATCACGCCGCGCCTGGTCATCGCAGTTCGCGAGAACGATCACCCCGTCGGCTCGATCTGGGTCGCACTCGCCGGAACACCGACGCCCACACAGGAATCGATACTTCGATCCGCGGTATCTGTCGTGGCCGAGAGAATCGCCTCGGAGCGTGACCGGGTCGACAGCACACGCCGTCGCCAATCCCAGCGCGTCCAAGCTCTGATCGGCGGTGGCGAACCCGCATTCCGCGCCGCAGACGACTTGCGGTTGGCAGGCCCGCTCACCGTCGTCGCCGTCGGAACCGTTGCGGGACCACTGCCGGCGGGGTTGGTCGCGTCCTTGAGCTTGTACCTCGACACTCTGGCCGTCGACGCCGTTGCCGCTCAACTGTCCGAGACCATCTACCTTGTCATCGCGACCGACGAGACCAACGCTCGCCGATTGTCCGCCGACTTCCTCACCCGCGCCCGTGGCCGCGAATTCCTGGCAGTGGCCGTCGGTCGGACAGTGAAGTCTGCAAGCGAATCACATCTTTCGCGCTCGGACACCGACCATGTTCTCGGAGCGCTTCGTCATGGCCGGTCCGGCGGAACCGTCGCGGGAATGAGGGACACGTTGGCCTCCGTTCTCGCCCTGCACGTCGCCGACATCATCGACGGACTCGGCGACTCCACACCACTCGGAAGCCTCGAACGTCACGACTCTCAGCACGGCAGCGATCTGGTCGCGACGGCAAAGGCCTTTCTCGAGCACGGCGGTGACGTGGCGAATTCTTCTGCCGCACTGCATGTTCACCCCAACACGCTCCGCAACCGCCTGCGTCGAGGCAAGGAGATGTGCGGCGTCGACCTGACCGACGCCGACACCCGCTTGATTCTGATGCTGCAGTTCAAACTCGCTCGCTGAGCAGGCGCGGCGGTGCGTTGTGCGAATCCACAACGAGGTAGCTCCGACGATGGCCGAACGGCCAGTCCTTTTGCCGCCCCCGCGATTCATGCTTGAGAGAAGAGCCGGATGTGACCGGCGTCTCGGTTCGAGCAGAGTCTGTAGAAGGAGTGCGTCATGGGAACTCGTCAGAGCCCCGATCGTGTGGTCGTGGTCGGTGCGGGCGTTGTCGGATTGTCGACGGCCTGGTTCTTGCAGGAACGTGGAGTCGAGGTCACCGTCGTCGATCGCGACGGCGTCGCAGCCGACGCGAGCTGGGGCAACGCCGGTTGGCTTGCCCCCGCATTGACGCTTCCGCTGCCCGAACCCGCAGTGCTCCAATACGGCTTGCGCGCGATGCTCAGCCCGTCGTCCCCGGTGTACGTGCCACTGACCACCGATCTGAAGCTGATTCGGTTCCTGGTCGGGTTCGCGCGCCACTGCACGCCGTCGAAGTGGCAGGAAGCGATGTCGGTCTACACCGAGGTCAACCGAACAGCCTTGGGCGCGTATGACGAACTCGCCGACGGTGGCGTCAAAGAGCTGACCCGCCTGGCCGATCCTTTCCTCGCCGCGTTTGCATCCGAGAAGGACCGACAGACTTTGGTGGACGAGTTCCATCACGTCGAGGCCGCGGGCGGCGAGGTCGACTTCGACCTCCTCGACTACGACGCGATTCATTCGCTCGAGCCTTCACTCGGCCAGGGTGTGAAAGCCGGTTTGCGCCTGCGCAATCAGCGTTTCATCGATCCCCCGTTGTTCGTGAACTCGTTGGCGGACGCGGTTCGTGAACGCGGTGGAGAAATCGTCAGCGGTTTCGACGTCACGCAGATCGACGATCGGGTCGGCGGAGTCACTGTTCGCAGTGCACACGGTGATTCACGCGACGGTGACTCCGTAGTCATCTCGAGCGGTGCCCGCTTGAACAAGCTCGCAGCACCGTTCGGTGTGCGCAAACTGGTGCAGGCCGGACGCGGATACAGCTTCAGCGTCAAGCCCGAGCACCTCCCCAAGAACCCTGTGTATTTCCCCACCCAGCGCGTCGCATGCACTCCGTTGCACGATCGCTTCCGAGTGGCCGGAATGATGGAATTCCGCAGCCCTGACGCGCCGCTGGATCCGCGCCGCGTGCAGGCGATCATCGATGCGGCCAAGCCGATGCTCAGCGGCATCGACTGGACTGCGAGGGAAGAGGAATGGGTGGGATCACGACCGTGCACTACCGACGGCTTGCCGTTGATCGGAGCCACGCGCTCGCCGCGCGTGCACGTCGCCGGTGGCCACGGGATGTGGGGAATCGCTCTGGGTCCGTTGACGGGAAAGATGGTGGCCGACTCGATGACCGGTGCTCAGACGCCGACCGTCATGAGTCACTTCGATCCGCTGCGCTGACAGCCGGTTTCACCCACTTGTAGTACGCGCCCGTCAGCAGAACCAGCCATCCGGCGCCGACGAGCAGCGCAACTCGGGTATCGGCGATGACGCCGAGCAACACGATGACAAAAGCCAGGAACACGATCGCGAAGATCTGACCGTACGGCCACAGCGGCACTGGAAACTTCAGTGCCGCTGTTTCGTCTGCACTCATCTGAGCGCGGGAACGGAACTGCGAGAGCAGGATCATGATCCAGACGAAAATGGTGGCGAAGGTCGCCAGCGAGGCGATGACGAGGAACACCTGGTCCGGGATCAGGTAGTTGAGCACTACTCCCACCAACAGGGCAACGGTCATGATGACAACGGTCATCCACGGAACACCGTTGGCGGAGACTCTCTTCATCACCTGCGGGGCCTGGCCGGCATGCGACATTCCGAACATCATGCGACCCGCACCGAAAACGTCGCTGTTGATGGCTGACAGGGCTGCGGTGATGACGACGATGTTGAGGATCGATGCGGCCGTTCCCAATCCGAGGTTCTCGAAGATCTGGACGAACGGGCTGTTGTCGGAGTTGATGGTCTGCCACGGAATGATCGCCATGATGACGGCGAGGGTGCAGATGTAGAAGAGAATGATGCGCACCGGGACCGTGTTGACGGCTTTCCTGATGGTCTGCGCCGGATCCTCGGCTTCGCCCGCGGTGATACCGATGATCTCGGTGCCACCGAACGCGAACATGACGATCGCGAAACACGCGACGAATCCGCCGAAGCCCGTCGCGAAGAACCCGCCGTCCGACCAGAGGTGGCTGATTCCGGCATCGGTGTCGTGAACGCCGAATCCGAACACGATGATCGCGATGCCGCCGGCGATCATCGCGATGATGGCGGTGATCTTCACGAGCGTGAACCAGAATTCCAGTTCGCCGAACACCTTGACGCTCAACAGGTTTATCGCGCCGATGAAGAAGACGACAGCCAGAACCCAGATCCATCTCGGTACGTCCGGGAACCAGAACTGCATGTACAGGCCGAAGGCGGTGACGTCGGCGAGGCACACGATCACCATCTCGAACGTGTACGTCCACCCGGTCATGAAACCGGCGAGTGGTCCGAGGTGCTTGTTCGCGTACTCGCTGAACGAACCGGAAACCGGGTTACGGACCGCCATCTCGCCGAGCGCTCGCAACACCAGGTAGACCGCGATACCGCCGATCAGGTAGGCCAGGAGCACCGACGGGCCGGCTCGTTTGATGGCCTCGGCGCTGCCGTAGAACAGTCCGGTTCCGATGGCTGATCCGAGGGCGATGAAGCGGATATGGCGCGCTGTCAGCCCTCGCTTGAGGCCATCCTGCGTCGCGGCGTCGCTGTTCACTTCTCGGTACTCCAGTCGGATGGATCGTCATACGTGCGCGAACCATTGTCCGCTACCACCGCGCGTGTTCCCGCACGACCCTGTTGGACGGCCGTACAGTGACCTGACACACATGGTCCATTGACGGATCGCTTACGATCGACAAAAGTGTTTGTAACTTTACGTAGCATCAACTCGACTGGAGAGACTGTGTCCAACACCCTCGAAGCAAGCATCGACATCGACGCATCACCGCAGGACGTGTGGGCAATCGTCGCCGACCTGCAGCGCATGGGCGAATGGAGCCCCCAGTGCAAGGTGATGAAGGTAATCGGCGGGACCGTGCGTGAGGGCGCCAAGACGATCAACGTCAACCGCAAGGGCCTGCTGGTCTGGCCGACGTCGTCGAAGGTCGTTCGCTTCGAGCCCAACAAGTCGGTGGCGTTCCGCATCGCGGAGAACCGCACGATCTGGTCCTACGAACTCGAGCCGACCGCTACCGGCACCAAAGTGACCGAGCGTCGCGAGGCTCCCACCGGAACGTCGAAGGTCTCGCAGTTCCTCGTCAAGACCGTCCTGGGCGGAAACGCCGACTTCGAGGTCGAGCTCGTTGAAGGCATGAATGCCACCTTGAAGCGTGTGAAGAGCGAGGCCGAGGCGGCTGCACGCACCTCTGCTTGACCCTCGACCTGGTCGAGGCATCAGGATCCGTTCCATGGATCCCGTGATGACACAGATAGCGCAGGCACAAGAATTGGCGAGCTCCGGCGATCGAGCCGGGGCTCGCTCTGCGTTCGAGAAGGTGTGGGAAGAGATCAGCGCCGCCCCCGATGCGCTCCACATCGTCTCCCTCGCGCACTACATGGCCGACGTTCAAGACGATCCGGCTCAAGAGCTCTGCTGGGACCTGCGCGCCCTCGACGCTGCAGATTCGTTGACCGACGCGCGAGCCCAGGAACACCACGCATCGCTGCAGGTCGCCGGTTTCTATCCATCGCTGCACCTCAACCTGGCTGCCGACTACCGCAAACTCGGACGCGACGCCGAGGCCGTCGAGCATCTGACGAAGGCCGAGGCGTCGGTCGGCACACTCGCCGACGACGGTTACGGCCGGATGATCAGGGGCGCTATCGAGCGACTGCGGGCAGAATTGATCCGTGACCACTAGTTCCGCCCTCTTGACGATCGGCGAGATGTCCAGGGCGTCGGCGCTCCCGATCAGCGCGCTGCGGTTCTACGACAAGGAAGGCGTGCTCGTCCCGCATTCCGTCGATCCGCACACCGGTTACCGCTGGTACACCGACGACCAACTCCGCGACGCACGCGTGATCGCCGGTATGCGGCGCGTCGGTGTTCCGATCCGCGACATGATGGCCGTCCTGACCGGACCGGAACCCCATTCGTGCCTCGACGCCCATCTGCGCAACCTCGAGGACGGTCTCGCCGACGCCCGCGCCGAACTGGGGCGAATTCACCGGCTGATCGATTCGCTACCTGCCTCCGGCGGCGTGGACATCGACTCGTGGGATCTACGACGCGCACTCGACGCCGTGCTGTTCGCAGTGAACGAGGAATCGGAGTTCCCGATACTTCGCGGCGTCCACCTCGACATTCACGACGGCGTCGCTGCGTTTGTCACCACTGATCAGTTCCGGCTCGCGGTCGCCGAGGTGAAAGTTCACTCCGCTCTGACGGTGTCCGCTGTCGTTCCCGTCACCTTCGCGCGATTGTTACGCGACGTCGCCGGCGTCGTGACGTTGACTTTCTCCGCGCGCACGGTGACTGCGTCGTATCCGGGAGGTGAGGTGTCCAGTCCCCTGATCGAGGACGGAGAGTTCCCTGATCACCGAATCCTGCGCGAGCACCACAACGCCGTCGAACTGAGCGGCGACCACCTTGCTGCCCTGCTCAACGGCACCGAGGACAGTGCCGTCGTCAGCGTCGGCGAAGACGGTGGTGCCCGGGTGGATCCGGGCGGAACAGATCCCCGTGAGAAGTTCCGAGTACTGGTCGACCGGCAGCGACTGCGCGACGCCGCCGCAGCCCAACCGGGGCGGCAACTGGTGATCCGAGTAAGCGGTGCGACGCTCCCGCTGGCGATACGCACCGGCGACTGTGTCGGGTACTACTCGTACTTGATGCCACTACAGCCTGTAGGAGAGAAGGCGTTCACGTAATCTATGGATGCTCTACCGCCCCGTACTGTCAGTGCGACCAGCAGAAGACCTACCGAGTAGTTAGAGGAGCCTGTGGCACGCCGACCCACACCCCCCGGAACCCCGCAACCCACCGGGATCGGACATATCGTCGATCTGGTTCGCCATGCGATTCCGCCACTTCATCCCGCCGGCCTGCCGTTCGTGCTGGCCCCGCTGGGAGTTGCAGCTCTGGGCCGCAACCGTAAGTGGGTGCGCCGAGCCGGTCTGACCACCGCCGCCGCATGCGCCACGTTCTTCCGTCACCCGCACCGGGTGCCGCCCAACCGCATCGGCGTCGTCGTCGCACCCGCCGACGGCGAGGTGGCGTTGGTCGACAACGCCGTTCCGCCCGCCGAGCTCAATCTCGGAAGCGAGCCGCGCCCGCGCGTCAGCATCTTCCTGTCGGTTCTCGACGTGCATGTCCAGCGCAGCCCTGTCGGTGGAACGGTCAAAGAGGTCGTTCACCAGGCAGGCAAGTTCCTCTCCGCAGATCTCGCCGACGCCAGCGAGGTCAACGAGCGCAACAGCATGCTGATCGAAACCGCCGATGGTCACGACGTTGCGGTTGTCCAGATCGCGGGACTGCTTGCACGCCGCATCGTCTGCTACGCCGGTGTCGGTGACGTCCTGCCGATCGGCGACACGTACGGACTGATCCGTTTCGGCTCACGCGTCGACACCTATTTCCCCGCCGGAACCACACTCCTGGTCGAGCCGGGACAACGCACGATCGGTGCTGAAACAGTTATCGCGCAACTGCCGTGAAGACGCCGAAGATGAAGTCAGCCGTGAAGAAGCCGGGAGCAGCCCAACCCGGCGCGAAGATGCCCAAACGCACCCAGGCGGTGCGGTTGCTGCCGTCCGTCATCACCATCCTGGCGCTGTGCGCCGGGCTGTCCGCCGTCAAATTCGCTCTCGACGGACAACCCGGTACCTCGCTCGCGATGATCGGCGCCGCTGCCGTCCTCGATTCACTCGACGGCCGCATCGCGCGACTGCTCGACGCCACCAGCAAGATCGGCGCCGAACTCGACTCACTGGCCGACTCCATCTCCTTCGGCGTCGCCCCGGCCCTGGTCCTGTACGTGACCTTGCTGGACGGCACCAGCATCGGCTGGATCATCGCGTTGATCTACGCGGTCAGCATCGTGTTGCGACTCGCACGTTTCAACACTCTGCTCGACGACGACGACGTCCCCGCGTACGCACGTGAGTACTTCGTCGGCGTTCCGGCTCCGGCCGGCGCACTCATCGCCCTCACTCCCCTGGCCGCGACGGCTCAGTGGGGTGACGGCTGGTGGTCTTCGCACTTCGTCGTCATCGTGTGGACGCTCTTCTCGGCTGCACTGATCGTCAGCCGCATCCCGACGCTGGCGATGAAGTCGGTATCCGTGCCGCCGCACATGGCGGCCGGCCTGCTCGTCCTGGTGACGTTGGCTGCGGCCGCACTCATCACCTACCCGTACATCCTGCTGATCGTTCTCATCGCGATCTACCTGGTGCACATCCCGTTTGCCGTGCACTCGAAGCGGTGGGTGGCAGCACGTCCCGAAACCTGGGACATCAAGCCTTCCGAACGCCGCGCGATCCGACGCCAACCCAACGTCGGTGGCCGCCGCTCGGCCGCTCGTCTCGGATTGCGGCGACCCCGCTAGTCCACGACGTACTCTCGAGAGGTGACTTCGCCGGAACTCGCCCTCACCGTTCGACTCAACACCTCTGCCGCCGACCTACGCCGCGGGGTAGTGCGCTTGCACCCCGAAGCGTTGGCGGCGTTGGGCATCCGCGAATGGGATGCCATCGCACTCATGGGAGCCCGCGGCACCGCGACCGTCGCGGGCCGTGCGCCCACCGGAACCCCGGCAGGCACGATCCTTCTCGACGACGTCACCATGTCGAACGTCGGCCTGACCGAGAACTCATCCGTCGTGGTCGGTCCGGTGACGGTGTACGGAGCGCGATCCGTCTCCGTCACCGGCTCGTCCATGGCGACAAATTCGATCAGCTCGACGGTTCTGCGACAAGCCCTTCTGGGCAAGGTCGTCAGCGTCGGCGACACGGTCTCGCTCCTCCCCCGCGATCTCGGTCCGGGTACGAGCACTTCCGAAGCCACCCAAGCGCTTTCCCGTACCTTCGGCGTCGCGTGGACATCCGAACTGCTCACCGTCACGGCCGTCGAACCTGCCGGTGGTCCGGTCAGCGTCCAGCCGAATTCGGCAGTCAACTGGGGTTCCGGCTCGGCGGGCACACTGACACCGAGTGCGCTTGTTTCCAGTCCGGCCGCCGTCGCGATCGAGCCTGCACCGTCGGTTCCGCTGGATCACCTCGTCGGCGCGCAAGCGCAGGCAGCCAAGCTGACCGAGTGGCTCGGCCTGGCACTCGACGAACCAGAACTGCTCCGTACGCTCGGCGCCTCACCGCACCTCGGCGTCCTCATCACGGGCCCCGCCGGCGTGGGCAAAGCCACGTTGGCCCGCTCGGTCCTGTCCTCGCGCAAACTTGTCGAACTCGACGGCCCGGGAGTCGGTGCCACCGAGGCGAATACCCGCCTGCAGCGAATCGTCGACGCCGTTGCTGCCGTGCGCGGCGGTGGTGTACTGCTGATCAGTGACATCGACGCTCTGCTTCCGGCCACCGCGGAACCGGTGTCCGCACTGATCCTCGAACAACTGCGCAGCGCCGTCGCAACCCCGGGCGTGGCATTCGTCGCGACCTCCGCCCATCCGGAGACCGTCGACGCGCGCCTTCGCGGCCAGGATCTCTGCGATCGAGAACTCGCACTTACCCTGCCGGACGGCGCAACCCGCAAGGCGTTGCTCGAACTCCTGCTCCGCCGCGTGCCCACCGGAACCCTCGAACTCGACGCCATCGCCTCGCGCGCACCCGGATTCGTGGTCGCCGACCTCGCGGCGCTCTGCCGTGAAGCTGCCTTGCGAGCGGCGACGCGGGCGTCCAAATCCGGTGATTCTCCGGAGATCACGCAGGAAGATCTTGTCGGTGCCCTCGAAGTGATTCGGCCACTGTCTCGTTCGAGTACCGAAGAACTGTCGATCGGCAGCGTCACCCTCGACGACGTCGGCGACATGGTCGAAACCAAACAGGCGCTCACCGAGGCGGTGTTGTGGCCGCTGCAGCACCCCGACTCCTTCGCGCGCCTCGGTGTCGACCCACCCCGCGGCGTGCTCCTCTACGGCCCTCCTGGCTGCGGCAAGACGTATCTCGTTCGTGCCCTTGCCAGCTCGGGGCACCTCAGCGTTCATGCCGTGAAAGGCGCAGAGCTGATGGACAAGTGGGTCGGCGCCTCCGAAAAGGCCGTAAGAGAGTTGTTCCAGCGCGCACGCGATTCGGCGCCGTCGTTGATCTTCCTCGACGAAATCGACGCCCTTGCCCCGCGTCGTGGTCAAAGTTCCGACTCCGGGGTGTCGGATCGCGTCGTAGCCGCGTTGCTGACCGAACTCGACGGCGTCGAACCGCTACGCGACGTCGTGGTGTTGGGCGCCACCAACCGACCGGATCTGATCGACCCGGCTCTTCTGCGCCCCGGCAGACTCGAACGTCTCGTATTCGTACCGCCGCCGGATGCGGAGGCCCGCAAAGCGATTCTGCGTGCTTCCGGCAAGTCGGTACCGCTCGCCGAAGATGTCGATTTGGACATTCTGGCCGTCGATCTCGAGGGATACTCGGCAGCAGACTGCTCGGCTCTCCTGCGTGAGGCTGCACTCGCCGCCATGCGTCGGAGCATGGACGCGGCCGACGTGACGGCCGCGGACGTGGCAACCGCCCGTGAGAAGGTACGTCCCTCACTCGATCCCGAGCAGGTGGCACACCTACAGGCGTACGCGGACAACCGATAAGGACTGACCATGGCTGCTGATCTGGTTCTGTACGGCGACATCGTGACCATGCACGAGGAAGCACCACGCGCCCAGGCGCTCGCCGTGACGGGCGGCCGGATCACGGCCGTCGGCGCGCGCACGGACGTCGAGGAACTGGTGGGGCCGGATACCCGCGTCGTCGACGTCGGAGGCGCCGCTGTTCTGCCGGGGTTCATCGAGCCGCACGGTCACCCCCTGGAAGAAGCCATCGTGCTCGGGCCTGACGTCGTCGACATCCGGCCTGTCACGATCACCGAGGCGGATGCCGTAGTTGCTGCCGTCGTCGACACTGTTCGTTCGCGAGGTGCTGCCGGCGCTTCTCTGAACGGTTGGGACCCGTTGCTGCAGAAGGGCCTACCCGATCCGACCATCGACTGGCTGGACTCCATAGCGCCGGAGTACCCCCTCGTGATCATGCACAACTCGGGACACGTCGCGTATTTCAACACGGCGGCAGCAGTGCAGGCCGGCATCACCCGCGATACCCCCGATCCGATCGGCGGATCGTACGGCCACGACGCGACGGGCGCACTCGACGGAGCCGCGTACGAAATGCCTGCGGTGTTCGCAGTCGCGGGCCACGCAGTCACCATCGGTGACGACTTCCCCGCACTGGTGGCGGCCGAATGCGCCCGGCTGAACGCCGCGGGAATCACCACCATCGCCGAATTGTCGTTCGACCCCAAGATGCGGCCCGCCCTGGCAGCGATAGCCGACGCCGGACTCCTCACCACCCGCCTGCGGCTCTACGAGATGTCCAACGACGCGCGCACTACCGAGGCGTCACCGGGCGACGGAAACGACCTGGTGCGCCAGATCGGCATCAAGGTCTGGTCCGACGGTTCACCGTGGGTCGGTAACATCGCCACCAGCTTCCCGTATCTCGATACCGAAGCCACCCGCGCGCTCGGGATCGCCTGCACGCACGGGCACGCCAACTACACCGGCGAACAGATCCACGACATCAGTTCCGCCTACTTCGCCAAAGGGTGGCAGATGGCGTGCCACGCCCATGGTGACGACGCGATCACCATGGTTCTCGATGCGTGGGAGCAACTTCTGAAGGAGCACCCCCGGCCCGATCACCGGTTGCGTCTCGAACACGTCGGCGCGATGCGTCCGGATCAGTTCGTCCGCGCGGCGGAACTGGGCGTCACGGTCAGCATCTTCATCGACCACCTGCACTACTGGGGTGACGTTCTGGTGGATGACCTGTTCGGCCCCGAATACGGATCCGTCTGGGCCGCAGCAGGATCTGCACTCGCGGCCGGGCAACGGTTCACCTTCCACAACGACGGTCCCGTCACCCCCGCCAATCCGCTACGGAATATGCAGGACGCCGTCACCAGACTTTCGCCCAGCGGCCGCGTCGTGGCACCCCAGGAACGGATCCCCGTGGATGCCGCAGTGCGCGCCCACACGGTCAACGCCGCGTGGCAGCTGTTCAGCGAAGATCACATCGGGTCCATCTTTCCCGGTGCCTACGCGGATCTTGTTGTGCTGTCGGCAAATCCCCTCGACGTCGAGCCGACCAGGCTGGCCGACATCACGGTGCTCGCCACCATCCTGGAGGGTCGGACGGTGTACGGAGACCTGAGCGCGATCGGCTGATCGGTCGCCGAACGCCGTGGACAAAGGCCGATAACCTTCTCTGCTCGAGTTCCAAGGATTGTTGCGAAAACGGAGACGGCGCAGGTGGTCTCAGGGTTCAGTGCGGATGTCGTCAACGACCTGAGCGATCGCATGTTTCGCCCAGGCCGTGATCTGCTCGTTCGTGTCGCGGTAGTACGGCAAGGCAACCAATGCAATCGACAGAGCCCATGCGCGGCCACGCGTCCAAGTGCCCTCGTCCACGTCAACATGAAGCCGGAATGTATGCCGAGTGCTCGGCGTCAGCAGAGTCCATGCAATGAGGTAGTCGAGATTGCCTGCCGCAAATCGAATGAAGATCCGAAAAGTCCCAAAAATCGGAATTGTCGAAAATTATTGCATAGGAACAGTTTTCGAGATACAAGTCTTGTGTTCGAAACTTTGTTCGATTAGACTTTTAGCATGGACAGTCGGGAAGCGTAGCAACTGGATAGCGAGGACCTCAAGAGCGAGGTTCTCGATCTGGTGCGCGCCCGACACGAGTTGCAGTCGCGGATGGTGCTGCTGATCGTGGAGATGTTTTCCCGGGAGGTTCTCGGCGGGAAGGGTTTTCGGGCGATCGCGCAATGGCTGCACGGGTCGACGAATCTGGAGATCGGTGAGTGCAGTCTGCTGGTCGGGTTGGCGCGGTTGCTGATGCTCGAACCCGTGGTGGGCGATGCGTTTCACCGCGGTGACGTTGATGCGTTGAAAGCCCGTCAGGTGGCGTCGTTTTGTCAGCATCCACCGAAGAACATGACCCTGGCGGATGTGGACAAGGCCCGCGGGATCCTGCTTGGCCTGGCGTCGAAGAACATCGCCGATTGTGATGCGGTGCGGGCGGCGATCCGGCGGATCGAGAAGCAGTACGGCAAACGCGAGGACGGCGTTCCGGTCGGCGAGGATTCCGAACGTAACGAGTTCTACGCGTCGAAAGGCCTGTACGGCAGAGTAACTGTGAAGGGCGAACTGGATGCTGTGAACGGGGCCCGTCTGATCACGTTGTTGTCGAGCCTGTCGGCGCCGACACCGGAGAAGGACGGCGTCAAAGACACCCGCACCCCGGCGCTGCGGCGTGCGGACGGGTTTTGTGAGTTGTTGCGCCGGTATGAGCGGGCGGGGTTGGGCCCGATCGAGGGCGGGGTGAAACCGCACATCACGGTCACCGCCAGCGCGAAAGACATGACGGATCTGCAAGCGTTGAAGGACTTGCTGCCGTCGACCGATGAACTCGGGTTTGCGTGGACGGATTGGGTAGGTCCGATCAGTATCGATACCGCGCGGATGTTGGCGTGCGACTGCACCGTGACGCGGATTTTGTTGGATGAGAATGGTGTTCCGCTCGACTGCGGTAAGGAAGCGAGAACAGCGACGGTACCCCAGCGGCGGGCGTTGGCGGTTCGTGATGGTGGGTGTGCGTTTCCGGGATGCGGAACGCCGTCGGGGTGGTGCGATGCCCACCATATTGTTCACTGGAACGATGGTGGCCCAACAGATCTCGACAATCTGATCTTGTTGTGCGGTCATCACCATCGGACGCTGCACCACACGGAGTGGCGGGTGGAGATCGGCCCGGATCGGAAGACGGTGTTCTATCCACCGATGTCGATCGATCCGTTCCAGCGGCCGATCGGCGGGAACAGCCCACCAACAGCCGCCTGAAGTGAAACAACTCGAGACGCGAGCACCGGGGCACGATCATGCCCCGGTGCTCATGCTGCGTTCCGTCATCTTCGCGGAGACGTACGGCCTACCAGCGGTTCCGAACCTCCTCGGCAAATCCGAGGAGATCTCGAACCACCACGGAGGTACCGTCGTCGAGGATCACTGTGCCGGAGAACTTTCCGAACACCTGATGCTGAATCGAACGCAGCACCCCGACGTCGAAAGTCGCGGCACGGTCGATGATCGGCTCGAAAGTCATCTCGAAGCGACCATCGTTGCTCGAGAAGTTCCACGGAGCGCCGTCGTACGTTCCCTGCGGGATGCCGAAGTCGATCCTGTCCAGTTTGTGTGCCCGGCCGCCGACAAACACGATGTTCTCGCTGGCCGCCGTAGTGTCGCCGAAGCCGTAACCGATGTTGAATCCGAACCGCTCGCCGTTCACCAGTCCGGATGCAGAACCCCAGTACCAGGTGTTGTCGTAAGTCCAGACTCCCCTGCCCCAATCGAGAACGCCGAACGAGTCTTCCGAGCGAAATGTGAAGTCGTCGCTCCCGATTCGCACGGTCCCGGCAGCGGGCAGGCAGTTGATCTTCTGGTTGTAGTAAAACGAACGGGACGCCTTCGGAAACGGTGTGGCGATCACCATCCGGTCATCGGCAGGACTCGCCAGGAACAAGTCGGCATGAAGACCTCGTCCACCGTCGAAAGCCGGGTAGTCGACGATCAGGTGGCGCCCACCGTCCACATGGCGAAACTCGAAGCGAGCTTTACCTTTCGACACCACCACATCACCGTCGTCGGCGCTTTCGGGCAGACCGAGCCTTCCCATCGGGAACGGCAGCATCACGTTTTCGGTGATCTCGTGTGGTGTTCGGAAATCGAGCCAGGAGACCCCGAGCAAGCCCATGTACCCGTTGTCGGCGACGGTCAGCGCGATGCCGTAATCCGCAGTGAGAACGCAGTAGTAGTCCCACTCCTTGATCCGGAACTTGGGAGCGGTGATCGCAGAGCGTCGATACTTGCGAATCTCCGATGGGGCCCAACCCGTCTCGACCAAATGTCCGCCATCGTCGAGAAGCGGGCCGGGCGACATCAGTGTCTGCATTCTTACTTCCAGCGTCCCAAGATCTCGTTCGCACGGTTGGCCAATGCCATCTGGAAGAACGGACCGAAGCTCACACGTGCCACTCCGAGCGGACCGAAACTTGCCGGGTCGTCCTGATCCGGGATTCCGATCGCATTGATCGGAAGTGGGAGCTCGGACGTCAGGCGGCGCTGGGTCGCGTCGTCATGGCGCCCGACGGGGTAGAGAACGTCGGCGCCGGCGTCGGCCGCCAGCTTGAGGCGTGCGATGGCGCGATCGACGCGATCGGACTCGTCACCGACCTGCTTCACGAACAGGTCGGTGCGCGCGTTGACGACAACGTGAACTCCGGCTGCGTCGGCGGCCTGACGAAGCCCACCCACGAAGTCGGCGTGCTCCTGCGCCTCGCGCAAGCGTCCGCCTTCACTGTGAACGGTGTCCTCGATGTTGAGTCCGACAGCGCCGGCATCGATCAACCCGTCGATGAGAACTGCCGGCTCGAGCCCGTAACCACCCTCGATGTCCACCGAGATCGGGGCGTCGACCGCACCGGTGATCTGCTTGATCCGGTGCAGAAGTTCGTCGAAGGTGATGCCCTCGTTGTCCGGCTTGCCGATGGAATCGGAAACCGGATGACTGCCTACCGTCAGGGCTGCAAAACCGGCAGCCACCGCAAGATTCGCCGACCACGCGTCCCACACCGTCGGGAGAATGACCGGATTACCTGGCTGGTGCAACGCCAGTAGAGCAGTTGCCTTGTCGTTGATCGAAGTCATGCGGTGGCTCCTCGAGATCGTGGGGTGTACCTCTCACCTACCGACTCTAGTGAGCGACCGGGCAGCCTGTGCTCTTGTAATCGACCTGGAACTCCTTGATGCCGTTGATCCAACCCGAGCGCAGACGGCGCGGATCACCGATCTTGGTGATGTCCGGGACGTTGTCGGCGATCGCGTTGAACATCAAGTCGATCTCCATACGAGCGAGGTTGGCACCGATGCAGAAGTGCGCGCCCGTTCCGCCGAAGCCCAAGTGCGGATTGGGGTTACGAGTGATGTCGAACGTCATCGGGTTCTCGAACACGTCCTCGTCGAAGTTCGCGGAGCTGTACAGCATCACCACGCGCTGCCCCTTCTTGATCGACACTCCTGCCAATTCCGTGTCCTCGAGCGCGGTGCGCTGGAAGGCGGTGACGGGTGTCGCCCAACGGACGATCTCGTCGGCCGTCGTCTTGGGACGTTCCTTCTTGTACAGCTCCCACTGCTCGGGGTTGTCCAGGAACGCGATCATTCCGTGCGTGATGGCGTTGCGGGTGGTCTCGTTCCCTGCGACCGCCAGGATGAGCACGAAGAACCCGAACTCCTCCGGGCTCAAGGAGTCGCCGTCGATGTCGGCCTGGACCAGAGTGGTGACGATGTCGTCTGCCGGGCAGGTACGACGTGCGTCTGCCATTTGGTACGCGTATCCGAGGACCTCGGTGGACGCGACTGCCGGATCACCCTGGTATTCCGGGTCGTCGTAGCCCATCATCTCGTTGGACCACTTGAACAGCTTGTCCCGATCGTCCTGCGGTACACCGATCAGATCCGCGATCGCCTGGAGCGGCAGCTCGCTGGCAACCTGCTTCACGAAGTCGCCCGGGCCTTCGCTCACAGCGGTGTCGACGATGCTCCGTGCACGACGATCCAATTCGTCGCGCATGCCGTTGATCGCGCGAGGCGTGAACAGCTTCGAAATCAGCTTGCGGAGCTTGGTGTGCTCCGGTGCATCCTTGTTGAGCAGAAGATGCCGGAGCATCTCGACGGCCTCACGTGGCATGTCGTCGGCGAAACGCGCGATCGCGGTGTTCTCCCAGCTCGAGAACACATCGCTGCGCTGGCTGACCTCTTTGACGTCAGCGTGACGCGAGACCACCCAGTAGCCCTCGTCCTGGAATCCACCGACCGTCGACGGCTGCTCACACCACCACACGGGTGCGTTGCGACGCAGTTCGGCGAATTCCTCGAAAGGGATCCGCTCCCCGAGGACAGCAGGATCGGTGACGTCGAATCCGGCCGGCAGGTCAGGCGTGCGTGTTGTGTCCGAGATGGTCATGGCGTCCTCTGATCGGTCGAATGTGCGCTACACCACAGAGTAGCTTTCACTAACGGACTGTCAAGTGAAAGACGGAGAGTCTCGTGCAACTGACCCGTGAGAGCCCCCGCGGCACTAGGATCCTGGTAATGACAGATACCTCCGGCAGACTGACGCTGCGAGAGAAGCAGAAGCAGCGAACCCGCGCAGACCTCGTGGATGCCGCCGGCGCGCTCTTCACCGAACGCGGATACGCGGCTGTCACCGTCGAGGACATCGCCGGCCGGGTCGGTTGCAGCCGAGCCACCTTCTACCTGCACTTTCCCGGGAAGATCGACATCCTCAAGGCGCTCGGCTCGAACACCGTAGTATCCAGCACCCTCGCCATATTCCAGGATCTCGACCACGTACTCGATTCCGGTTCGCGCGAAGAATTCGCCGGCTGGATCAACCGCGCTCTCGACTGGTGCCGCGATCACCACCACATGATGCGGGCGTGGGACGAGGCCATGGTCCTCGAACCCGAGTTCCGCACACTGGCCCGCGAAGGCATCTCCGCACTGCCCAACGCGATGCCGTCGTACCTGGCACGCTGGCCGCAGAGCCGACACGACGAGGCGAAACTCCGGGTCGAACTCCTGCTGACACAAGTCGAGCGCTTCTTCATTCGCTGGGCGGAACAGGGCGCGATCACCGCGGGTGCGGACGTCGCAGCAGACGTTCTCACCGACATCTGGTTTCCGGCACTCACGCCGCCCACGACCGATGTCGCGGCGCCGCGATAGGTTGGCCCGATGCCACTCGATCTTCGAGCGATCCTCACCACCGTCGCTGCGCTCCTGTCCGGGATACTCGCTGCGCTGGCCCTGACCAATCCGGTTCTCCGTGACTGGGCCATCGTGGCCTCTCCGTCGGAAGTAGATCGCTGGATCAGCAGTGGACCCACCGCTGTCGGGCTCGGCGCCGTGGTTGCCGTGCTTGCCTGCGCACTCTCGCAGCGTCGCGGCTCCCGTCGGGCAGCCTGGATCGCGATCACCGTCGGGGTCGCCGTCATCGCGATCATTCGGGCAGTCGTGCCCGAGGTTGCGTCACTGGACCTGCTGATCGCCGTGATCATCGTCAAAAGTGTTGCAGCCGGTGCGATTCTGGGTTGTGTGGTTGCCGTCAGTTGGGATCGCACCGCCACGAAGAACGCCACCCTCCTCGGCGTGCTTGCCACCTTCCTCGCGGTTCGCACGTTCTCCGGCGGGACGGGCCGGATGAGTACGTCTTCGGTAGGTGAGCCGTCGTGGTGGTTGATCGGCGCCACGGCCGCCGCAGCAATCGCCTGTGCAGTGACCGCGCAATCCGGCTTCCGGATCCGCAAGCCCGACGCGGGCGAAATCCGCATCGCGCTCGTGGTGATCGCCGCGCTGGCGATCGGGCATCGAGTGCTCGGCGCCGTGATCGATCGCCAGCAGTACGCGTCCGAGGCGACCGCCTGGATCGTCATGGTTTTGGCGGCAGGCGCTGCGCTCGCGTTGACATGGATCGCCGCCTACCGTCTCGGCGACACCTCCGGTGCTGGTGGCAAGTTCCTCTGGGCCGCAACCGCTCTGGCCGCTGCGTCGGCCCCGCTCTTCGTCGACATCGCGAAGGGTTCCGGCCACTGGGGTCCACTGAAGTCCCCCTGGGTACTGGTGCTTTTCGCAGCCCTGCCGGTCGCCGTCGGATTGCGACTGCACAAGCAGGTGCCAAACCTCGTTCCCATCGCCGTTCTCGTTGCGGTACCGCTGTCAGAACTACTGCCCTTCGACTCCGCGCACGGTGTCTGGTCAATCGCACTGAAGATCGCCGCACTGGGCCTCGCCGCCGGATTGCTGTTCGGTGCCCTTGCTCCCGGCAGCCTGGTCGACGCCACACTCGGACTCGCCATTCCCTTTGCCGCGATGACCTTCTCGTCGATCGCGATTCTCACCGATCAGCTCACCGCGCCGCCAGAGTTGACAGCGGCAGACATTCAGCGATTGATGGAACTTCCCGTCCCGGCGCACGTCAGCGCCGACGGAGGACTATTCGGACGCGGCATAGGAATCACCATCGACTACGTCACCCCTCAGACCGTCGGCACTGCAATCCTCTTCGCCTTGATCATCGGCTTCTGCGGTGCAGCGATCCTCCGACGGTCCCATCCACCCGTCGACACCACGGAATCTCGGATCGAACCGGAGCCAGTCGACTGACACACCGTCACCGGACTGAGACCTGCTATTGCGGTGCAACTGGTACCGGATTGACTATTTTGGAGCAGTGCCCATCGCCCGCAGGACGCTGCTCGTCGCGCTGAGTGGCGTGACGGCATTCGTCGTCACCGTCGTCGCCTTGGCACCGTTCGTGAACAGCCAGTCGACGTCGATTTCGACGGGCGACAGGTTCTGGTCGATCTCGACGATCGGCGCCGGCGTTCTGGCTGTGGTCGCGGTCGGGACAGCCGCGATGATGGCCCGCTGCCGGTTGCGGACCGCGGCCATGACGGTCTTCGGTGGACTCCTACTCGAACTGCCCGGGCTCTACGATCACAACTTCGAGGCACTCTCACCCGTCGGTGCGGGAGTCGCTGTCGGCGCGGTCACGGTTGCTGCCGCTCCCCGGGTCCGAGCCGCTTCCGTCGCGGGAACGATTGTTGCCGTGCATGTCTCGGATTCACTCCTCGACGAAGACGCTATTCCTCGGCGGTACGCAGACTACATCGCCGACAACACCAACCAGTTTCAACCACCAGTGTTGGGGGCAACACTGCTCGCGCTGGCATTGGCCGCCGCCTGCGTCGCCGCGTTCTGGTTCCACGACTTCGACAAGGACCACCCCAAAGAACGGATGGCCGTTCGACCGGTGACTATCGCGGCGGTGCTCACTCTCTTCGGGGTCGCTGCGAATTGGTGGTTCGAGATCACCACCGTCACGGCGGCGGTGCCTCTACTACTCGTCGCGCTGGTGATCACGGTGATCTGCGCGCGGGTGCTGGGCGACGGCAGTCGAATCCTGCTGATGTGTACCGCTGCCGTCGCAACTCTGGCGGCGGTCTCGGCGAACCGTCCCGCAACCGAAGCCATGGAATGGTCGAAAACCCCCGCCTCCACCGCCGTCGTGATCGGACTCGTCATCGTCGCCGCGGCAGCGATCGGCGCGATCGCTCCCTCGCGAGTCGTCGGCTACGGATTGCTCCTGACGGTCACGGTCGCCGGGATCGTCAGCTACGCCACGTCGCCGTCGCCGAAGATCGGTGACGTTCTCACGATCAGCGATCTTCTTGTCGCCTTCACCGCTGCGGTCGTCACATACGCGATCGCCAGCGCGATGTACCGAGAGCCACCGCGGACCGGAGCGTCGCGAGCACTCGTCGGACTCGGTGTCATCTTCGGCCCGACGGCGCTGGCCCTGCTCGTCTATCCGCAGTTCGACTACGGATGGACGGCGTACACGCCGCTCGACGAGAACAAGCCCTTCAACGGCATCACGACGGTCGGCCCGTTCGAAATCTCGACCGACATTCTGATACTCGACGCCGTGGCGCTGATCATCGTGGCCGTCTGCGCCTACGTGAGTCTCCGATTGGGGCGGATCAATCGATTCGTTCCTCCGCCGATCAGTCGATCAGATCCATCGACGCCAGGCGATGGAACACTTTGAGCGATCCGGGCGCCACCTCGTCCATCGCTGCGTACTCGGCGAGCGTGAAGTAGCGGAACTCGGCGATCTCGCTGGTCGGGTGCGGGTCTCCGGCCATCTCCGCCAGATAACAACTCATGTGCAGGCCCGTGTCCGCGGAATGTCCGAAAGCGTGAGCCTCGAAGACGTCGAGGAACGTGACCGTCCCGTCGACCAGATCGACGTCGAGTTCCTCCCGAATTTCGCGGTGCAGTGCCTGCTCGGGCGTCTCCCCCGGGTCGATCTTTCCGCCGGCCATGTAGAACGCCGTCTTGCCCACGGAGCGGGTCTGGATCAGCTTGCGGTCACGAATGTGTGCAAGGGCAGCGGTACGGATGATCGTGGTGGGTGTCGACGAATTCACGTCGTCCAACCTACGTGTATCAGCGAGTGCCGATGATGTCCGAATCGACTCGCTGCACATCGAAACTGCCACGCCCGGTAATATGTACGCAAAGACAACCTCTCCGACAAGGTGAATTGTCTCGTTAATCCGATAGGTTCGATTTTGTTCGGACACCCCGCCGCCCGCTGACAACACGACGGAGTGCCTTTTGCTCGCTATCTTGCTTGCCCATGCCGTTGCCGCCCTCTTGGCTCCGCTTGTGGTGCGCAGGTTAGGGCGAAACGGCTTCTTCCCCCTCGCGATAGTCCCCCTCGCCGGCCTCGGCTGGGTAATCGACAAATGGGGCACCGTCGAGACGCTGCACATCACCTGGGTTCCAGGGCTGTCGATGGACATCGACTTCAGGTTCGACGCGCTCTCGGCCATCATGGCCGTGCTCGTCCTGGGTGTCGGCACGCTCATCCTGGTCTACTGCGCCCGCTACTTCACCGACGACGAACCTCGACTCGGTATCTTCGCCGCCGAGATGGTCGCCTTCGCGGGTGCCATGTTCGGGCTAGTGACCAGCGACAACATGCTGCTTCTCTACGTGTTCTGGGAACTGACAACGGTCCTGTCGTTCCTGCTCGTGGGTCACTACGCCGAACGCGCCACCAGCCGCCGCGCCGCGACCCAGGCACTGCTGGTCACCACCGCGGGTGGTCTGGCGATGTTGGTCGGCATGATCATCCTCGGCCAGGTCGGCGGCAGCTACAACCTGTCCGAACTGGTCGCGAACCCGCCGACGGGGTGGCTCCCGTCCGTCGCGATCGTCCTGATCCTGATCGGTGCGCTCTCCAAATCGGCAATCGTGCCCCTGCACTTCTGGCTTCCCGGTGCAATGGCCGCGCCAACCCCTGTCAGCGGTTATCTTCACGCTGCTGCAATGGTCAAGGCCGGTATCTACCTCGTCGCGCGCCTGGCTCCCGGGTACGCCGATTCGCCGCCGTGGCGCATCACCATCATCAGTTTGGGTCTGCTGTCGATGATCCTCGCCGGTTGGCGAGCCATGCGCGCGTACGACCTCAAACTCGTCCTCGCCTTCGGAACCGTCAGCCAACTCGGCTTCATGATGGTCCTGGTCGGCATCGGCACGCGTGACGCCGCCCTGGCCGGTATGACGATGGTCGTGGCGCACGCGATGTTCAAGGCCGCACTCTTCATGGTCGTTGGCATCATCGATCACACGACCGGTACCCGTGACCTGCGCAAACTTGCTCACCTGGGTAAAGCGGCACCCGCTCTCGCGATCATCGCGAGCCTCGCTGCCGCCAGCATGGCCGGTCTGCCACCGCTACTCGGATTCGTCGGCAAGGAAGCCGCACTCGAATCGGTGCTCGAAACGGACGCGCTCGGCCACTGGTCGTCCATCGCCGTCGTCACGGTGATCGTGTTGGGCTCGATCCTCACCGTCGGCTACAGCGTCCGCTTCATCTGGGGCGCCTTCGGACGTAAGACCCTGAGCAAGCCCAGCCCAGCCGTGAGCAAGATGCACAAGCCGGGTTGGCTGTTCCTGTTCGCGCCCGGCCTGCTCGCTGTTCTCGGTCTGGCCGCCGGCATTCTCTCGCCCCAGCTCGAGAAGCTGCTGACGCCGTACTCGACCACACTGGCCCCCGGACCTCACGCCGACTACCACCTCGCGCTGTGGCACGGATTCAACACTCCGCTGCTGCTCACCTGCATCGTCATCGCCGGCGGCATCGCGCTCTACATCGCGCAGCGTCAGATCAGCCGACTGCACTTCGAGCACCCGCCGCTCGGCAACGCCGACCGTATCTACGACGCGACCCTGCGCGGCATGGACACCATCTCGATGCGCCTGACCGGTGCCACTCAGCGTGGTTCGCTCCCTCGCACACAGTCGACGATTCTCGCGACGCTGGTCGTTGTGCCGCTGTTCCTGCTGATCATCGACACCGATGGCGGCGGAGTCGACCTTCGGATGTGGGATTCACCCATCCAGTTCACTATCGCGCTGATGATGATCTCGGCCGCCATCGCCGCGACGCTGATGCGCAACCGACTCGCCAGCGTCATCCTCGTCGGACTCACCGGCTACGGCTGCGGCGTGTTGTTCGCGCTGCACGGCGCACCCGACCTCGCGCTGACCCAGTTCCTCGTCGAGACACTGACACTGGTGATCTTCGTGCTCGTGCTCCGGAAGTTCCCCGCCGAAGTCGACGAGAGCAAGGCGATCGGCTTCAAGTGGCCGCGTGCCGCACTCGCTGTCGCCGTCGGTATCACCGTCACCACCATCGCGGCCTTCGCGACCAATGCCCGAAACACTCGTCCGATCTACGAGCTGCTTCCCGACGCTGCCTACGACCTGGGCAACGGCAAGAACGTCGTCAACGTCCTACTCGTCGACATCCGCGCATGGGACACCCTCGGTGAGATCTCGGTGCTGCTGGTAGCTGCGACAGGCGTCGCCAGCCTCGTCTTCCGCAACCGCCGGTTCGGTATCGCGCCGCGCGTCGCGGACGCCCCCTCCGTCATCGTCGACAAGGCAGCTGCCAACTCGGACACGACGTGGTTGCGCGGCGGAGACCTCATCGATCCTCGACACCGTTCGCTGGTTCTCGAGGTCACCACGAGGTTGATCTTCCCGACCATCATGGTGTTGTCGATCTACTTCTTCTTCTCCGGTCACAATGCCCCCGGTGGCGGTTTCGCCGGAGGCCTGACGGCGGGCCTGGCGCTGGTACTTCGGTACCTCGCCGGCGGACGCTACGAACTCGGTGAAGCCGTACCCATCGACGCGGGCAAGATTCTCGGCCTCGGTTTGGCGCTGGCCGCGGGCACCGCCCTGGTGTCGCTGTTCCTCGGCGCCCCGGCGCTCTCGTCCGCCGTCTTCGAGTTCACACTCCCGCTCATCGGCCACGTCAAACTGGTCACCGCACTGTTCTTCGACCTGGGCGTCTACCTCATCGTGGTCGGCCTGGTCCTGGACGTACTCCGAAGTCTCGGCGCCCGCCTCGACGCAGAAATCGAGGTGAAAGCACCATGAGCGCAAACATCGGAATGCTGATCCTGATCGGCGTCCTCACGTCGGCCGGTGTCTACCTGCTGATCGAACGAAGCATCACTCGGATGCTGCTCGGTCTACTTCTATTCGGCAACGCCATCAACCTCTTGATCCTGACCGTCGGTGGATCGGACGGGAATCCGCCCATCGTCGGCCGAGATTCGGTCCACGAGGAAATAGCGGATCCGCTCGCCCAGGGCATGATCCTGACGGCGATCGTGATCACGATGGGTATCGCCGGCTTCGTTCTGGCACTGGCGTACCGGTCTTACAAGATCAACACCGCCGACGCCGTCGAGGACGATCCCGAGGACACCAAGGTTCTCAAGCGTCGCCTGCCTGCCGACGCTCCCGACCACGACCGCTCCGACGACCCGGTCACCGGTGCCCCGAGCATCGGCGGCGACGCATTCGACAAGGACGGCAACCCTATTCCCCTCGAACAACTGGTCAACCTCGAGGACATCGAATGCTACGACGACCTCCACGACGGCGACTTCGAGGACGAACCGGTACCCGACTGGGCCACCGACCTTGCTCGTAAGAAGGAATCCGAGAAGCGGCGCAAAGACGCTCGCCAGACCAAGATCGAGGGAGGTGGAGGCGCATGACCATCTCGGACAACCTGATGGGAGCCCTTGCGCCCCTGCCCGTCTTGATCCCGATGCTGGCCGCAGCTGCGACGCTGGTCGTCGGCCGACGTCCTCGTTTTCAGCGCGTGATCACACTGATCGCGCTCGTCGGCGTCGTCGCGGTGTCGGGCTTGCTGCTCTACCTCGCCGACCGCGACGGTACGACGGCCGTTCAGGTCGGCGGCTGGGACTCCCCCATCGGCATCACACTCGTGGTCGACCGTCTCTCGGCGATGATGCTCGTGGTCTCGTCGGTGGTGTTGCTCGCCGTCATGATCTACGCGATCGGTCAGGGTATTCGCGACGGCAGCGAGGCCCAGCCGGTCTCGATCTTCCTGCCGACCTATCTCGCATTGACCGCCGGTATCTCCAACGCGTTCCTCGCCGGTGACCTCTTCAACCTGTACGTCGGATTCGAGGTTCTGCTCGCCGCGAGTTTCGTGCTCCTGACGCTCGGTGCCAGCGCCGACCGCGTCCGGGCCGGTGTCTCGTACGTGATGGTCTCGATGGTGTCCTCGCTGATCTTCCTGGCGGGCATCGCTTTCGCCTACGCGGCGACCGGCACCCTCAACATGGCCGACATGGCCCTGCGCTTCGACAACATTCCGCCGGGCACACGAACCGCCATCTTCGCTGTCCTGCTCGTGGCGTTCGGCATCAAGGCTGCGGTCTTCCCGCTGTCCGCGTGGCTACCGGACTCGTATCCGACCGCGCCCGCACCGATCACCGCCGTCTTCGCCGGGTTGCTCACCAAGGTCGGTGTGTACGCGATCATCCGCGCACACTCACTGCTGTTCCCGCAAGGGGAACTCGACAACGTACTGATGGTGTGCGGCCTGCTCACGATGGTGGTCGGCATCATGGGTGCCATCGCGCAGAGCGACATCAAACGTCTGCTCTCGTTCACACTGGTCAGCCATATCGGTTACATGATCTTCGGTATCGCACTGTCCACGACGTCCGGGCTGTCCGGCGCGATCTACTACGTCGCCCACCACATCATCGTGCAGACGACGCTCTTCCTCGTCGTGGGCCTGATCGAACGACAAGCCGGGTCGTCGTCGCTGCGCCGTCTCGGCGGTCTGGCGGCGGCCAGCCCGATCCTCGCGATCGTCTTCCTGATCCCGGCGCTGAATCTCGGTGGTATCCCGCCGTTCTCGGGCTTCATCGGCAAGGTCGCGCTCCTTCAGGCCGGTGCGGCCGACGCCAGCGCGTTGGCTTGGATCCTCGTTGCCGGCGGCACGATCACCAGCTTGCTGACGCTCTACGCCGTCGCCCGCGTGTGGACCAAGGCTTTCTGGCGAGCCCGGGCCGACGCGCCCGAAGGTGACCTCGCCGACGTCAGCCCGTCAGCGTTGATCGACGAGTCCGAAGAGGACATCGCGTTCGTCGACCGCGAGGATGTCGGCAAGATTCCGCTCTTCATGCTGATTCCGACGGTCGGACTTGTCATCGTCGGTCTGGCACTGACGGTGTTCGCGGGCCGGATCATCGACATCAGCGACAGAGCGGCGAAGGACCTGCAGGACCGGTCCATCTACATCGACGCGGTTCTCGGCAACCACCGGCCGGTGCCGGTCGACGAAGCTCCCGTCGCTGCAGACGACCCTGCTGTAGCTCCCAGTACCGATGTCCCGAATACCGAGGCCCCGAACACCGAGGAGGCTCCGCGATGAAACGCGAACAGGTACTCCGCGTCGGGATCCTGCTGTGGCTGATGGTCGTATGGATCCTGTTGTGGGGCAACATCAGTTTCGGCAACATCTTCGGCGGACTCGCCGTCGGCCTGATCATCATGGTCCTGCTTCCCCTCCCCCGCGTACCGGTCGAGGGTCGGGTACATCTGCTGTCGATTCTGCGTCTGTTGTGGATGATCGTGTACTACGCGATCCAGTCGAGTATCCAGGTCGCGTGGCTGGCGATCCGCCCGTCGCCGCCCCCGGTCACCGGAGTTCTGCGGTACCAACTCGGGATCAAGTCCGACCTGGTTCTCACCCTGTGCATCGACGTTCTCAACCTGATCCCCGGCACGATGGTTCTCGAGATCGACCAGAACCGACGCATCGTCTACGTCCACGTGCTCGACGTCGGCTCGCAGAAAGCCGTCAGCGCGTTCTACCGCTCGGTGGAGGACCTCGAGCGGTTGTTCATCGCGTCGTTCGAACGTGATTCGGACTGGCAACCCAGCCCATGGCACCAGCGCGACTACGAATTCGATGCACCCCGGCAGGAGGACCAACCATGAACGGGTTCATCACCACAATCTTGATCATTTCCGGAGTGATTCTGCTGATCGCCGCCGTACTGACCACGTTCCGATTGCTCGACGGTCCGAGCTCACTCGACCGCCTCGTAGCCCTGGACACGATCATCGCGGTCTCGATGTGTGGACTCGCGGTCTGGGCCGCGTACAGCAAAGACACGACCATCGTTCCCGCGATCGTCGCGCTGGCGCTGGTCGGCTTCATCGGTTCCGTGTCCGTCGCGCGCTTCCGGGTGAGTGACCAGTGATCGGCAACATCCTCGACACGATCGGAGCCATCTCCATCTTCCTCGGCGCGCTGCTCGCGCTGACCGCCGCGGTGGGAATCGTTCGCTTCCCCGACACTCTGCGTCGTATGCACGCGGCCACGAAACCTCAGGTGGTCGGACTGATCTTGGTCCTGATGGGCGCCGTGTTCCTGCTTCGTGGGAGCGTCGACATCTGGATGTTGGTCCTGGTGGGCATCTTCACGCTGCTGACGGCGCCCGTGATCGCGCACAGCGTCGGCCGAGTCGCCTACCGCGAACAGCGCGAAGAGGACGACCTCATGAAGATCAACGAGCTGGAAGACCCGGACTCTCTCCGGTAACGGCATCCCACTCGCCGTCGCGCTCGCCCCACACCGCAAGAGCAGTGCCGGGGCGGGCGAAGAAGGTGGCGAAGTACGCCACCGACATGAGAACCAGGACAGCCATCAGCAGCGGCCCGAAGATCGCCGGGTACTCGGCCATCTGCACCGCAGCGAACCGGTACGAGAGCAACAATCCCGCCAGGAGTGCCGAGCCACCGATCAACAGACGCACTCGGAACCAACCCCAGCCGCGCTCCGGATCCCGTAGCGCCGCATCGAGGGTCAAGCACAGGACGGCACCGGCAATGAGGTCGACGCCGTAGTGGAATCCGAAGCCGAGCGTCGCGGTCAGGGTCGCAACGAGCCAGAACGATCCCAGGCTGCGAATCCACCACGGTCCGCTGCGCGAGTGGATGAACAGCGCGACTGCCCACGCGGTGTGCAGGCTCGGCATGCAGTTTCGTGGCGCGGCGTCGTCGAACGGTAGCGACGACGGTGATGCGAAGTCGAAACTGGGCACGATGTTCGGCCAGTAGTCACCGATCTGGAATCCGAAACCACGCGGACCGAAGGCGAACACCGGGCCGACCACCGGGAACAGGACGTAGAAGATCGGGCCGATCAGCCCGATGAGCAGGAACGTGCGCAGCAGGTGATGCGACGGCCATCCCTTACGTACTTGATAGAGAGCAACCACGATCACCGCGACCGGCAGTTCGACGTAGATCCAGTCGAGGGCTGCGGCACCGACGGGGCCCATGGCGTCGACGATCTGGCCCATCACCCACGACGGATTCCCGAGAGCCTGGTCGGCGAGAAAGACGTACTCGTCCCACACGTCGGTGCCGACGAGAATGGTGATCTCCAGCCACGTCTCGGCAACCTTGGCCGCGATGATGAGCAACGCGCCCAGCGCGACGCCGTGCAGAACGCTGAGTCGACGCTCACCGGACAACTTCCACACCGCGTACACCGCGATGGCCGTCAGCACCCAGGTGCCGCCGGTGCCCATCGTCAGCGGTCCACCCGAGAACCAGCGGATCGCGCCGACGACCACGTCGATCACGACGGCCGCGGATACCGCGTAGATGCGTTCTTTGTTGTTCAGTCCGACGAGCGCGAGAGCGAGGCCCACCCAAGGCATGGTCGCGGAGCGGGGAACGAGGAAGTAGTCACCGAACAGGCTTTCCACCGGACCGAGATAGCCCTTGTACGACGCGAACGCCTGCACGCCCAGGACCAGCACGGTCAATGCTGCTGTGCCGATCAGAAGGAGTCGGTGAGAACTCGACCACGAACGGTCCGACTGTCCGGGTGCGCCCCCTCGTTGGGACCAACTGTCTATCAACACCGGACAATAGTAAACGGCGTGTGAACTGAATATGGACACCCACTGGACAAACGGTTGGTATGCCCGGATTTCCAGTCCGCGAAACAGTCCTTCGCACTGTGAACCTGCTAGGTGCCCAACTCTGCGACCAAGGCGTCGACGACCGCAACCAGATCGCCGCCCGTCGCTTCCGCGACACGACGTTGCCGCTGGTAGGACGCGCCGCGACGGGGAATGTCCGCCACCGACGCCAACTCGTCCGCGCAGCCGAGTGAGACCGCAATCGGCGCCAAGTCGTCGAGCAGGCGATCCAGATCGTCAGTGACGAGGCACTCGTTTGCGTCGGAGTCGAGGATGATCTCGGCGTCCAGTCCGTATCTCGCTGCGCGCCACTTGTTTTCCTTGACGTGCCACGGCTGCATGTTCGGCAGAGTCTCACCGGCGCTCAGTCTGCGGTCCAGATCGACGATGAGGCAGTGGACCAGAGCAACGAGGGCACCCAGTTCGGCGCGTGTCGAGACGCCGTCGAACACCCGGACCTCGATGGTTCCCCACTTCGGCGCGGGACGGATGTCCCAGTGCATGCCACCGATCTTGGTGATCACACCGGTCTTCATCTGGTCGTCGATGAACGACTCGTATTCGGCCCAGTTCTCGAACTGGTACGGAAGACCTGCGGTGGGGAGCTGCTGGAACATCAATGCTCGATTGGACGCATACCCCGTGTCGACACCGGCCCACATCGGCGAGGATGCCGACAGCGCCAGCAAATGCGGATAGCGCTGCAGCAGTGCGTTGATGATGGGGAAAACGCGGTCCGCGGACGAGACACCCACGTGGACGTGCACGCCCCAGATCAGCATCTGCCGACCCCACCACTGCGTGCGTTCGATGAGCTCGTCGTAGTCGGGCGTCCGGGTGACCAACTGAGTCGACCATTGCGCGAACGGGTGCGTGCCCGCGCTGATGAGGTCGACGCCCAGCGGATTCGCAGCGCGACGCAGCAGATCCAGTGACCTGTCGAGATCACTCATCGCCTCGCCGACCGTCGAATGAATACCCGTGACGAGTTCGACGGTATTTCGCAGTAGTTCCTTGGTGATGTGCGGGGTTTCGGAGCCGGCAAGCTCTTCGACCGCCGAAAACACCTCGGCTGCTGTGTTGGAGAGATCTCTGGTCTTGCGATCGACCAGCGCGATCTCCCACTCCACGCCCAGCGTCGGGCGCGGCGAACCTGGAAATGGAACTACCACGCAGAGAATCCAATCACAGTGTCGGTAAAAACACCGTGCTGGCTACTGCGTGGTAGTCGCCGGAAGTGATGCAAAACTCAGGTGAGTTGTCAGCTCTTGGTGATGACACCGCAAGCAACGCGTCCGCCTGCGTCACCGGTGTCTAGAGTCTGCTGGTCCGGTGCCGGCGCGTAACGCGTCGGGATGTTGCCGAAGTTGTCCGCTCCGGCGTGGATCATGACGGATGTTCCACCGTTTGCGACCAGTTCGTCGACGGTGAATGCATCGGTCGTGGTGACCAGCGTGGCGGTGCCGTCTTCGAGGACCTGAACCGAAGTGAGGTCGCCGCTCGCCGGGTGGCCCGTGTGACCCTCGGCCTGGAAGTGTCCGCCTGCCGAGAGGAAGTTACCCGGCTCTCCGCCGCTGGGGGCAACGGAATTGGTCTCGCACTTGGCGACCTGGTGGACGTGGAATCCGTGGAAGCCGGGGGTGAGGCCCTTGGCGTCGAGGGTGACCTTGACGTCGCTACCTTCCTGCGCGAACGTGACCGTTCCGACCTTGGCGCCGTCGGTGCCGTTCAGCGTTGCGGTGACCGTTTCGGCAGAAGCGCCGGCGTGAGCCGTCTCGGAACCGTGGCCGCCCGCGCTTTCGTGCGCGCTGGGATCGGCTGCACCGGTCCACACCGGAGGAGTCGTGCCGGGGACGCTGCTGGGCTCTTCGCTGTTACTGCAAGCGGTCAAGCCGAAAGCGGCAATCGCGACTACAGGGGCAACGACGCGCCAGGACATACGCCGGGTGCTGCTGGGGGCCATCGAACCGCTCCTTTGAGGTGGCGAGAAAGTGCTTCTGATCATAACGGCGCGTGTAGTAGCTGGAACCGACGGGTCAGTTCCACCTTCACGACCGGTCAGTTGGAGGTCACGATCACGATCACGCCAGGTGACGCGTTCGCGATGCCGGCGAATCGAGGCTCTGCGGAGACTCCGAGTTCAGCCGCGATCTTCTGCGCCGCTGCCTTCTCCGCCGCGGACGATCCGTAATACACCGTCGTCGTACTGACGGTGCCCTCGCTGTAGTTACCCGTCTCCTCGACGTTCCAACCTGCTGCCGTCAATTCCTCGGCGGTGCCTGCTGCCAGACCGGAGACGGTGCTGTTGTTGAGAACTCGAACGCTGACATTCGACGTGTCGGTGCCGCTCGCGGAGCTGGAAGTCGTGGTCGTCGCAGTTCCCGAGGGTCGCGACGTGGTGGTGGTATCGCCCGAAGCGGGTTGCGTCGTCGCTGCCGGCTTGGAAGTGGCAGGTGCCGGCGCGGGGGCGCTCGTCGTGGCAGGCGCCGAGGATTCGGTCTGCTCTGCTGCGGTGTTCTCGTCGCTCGATCCACCGTCGCTCGATCCACCCAGTGAGGCTGCTCCGAGACCGATGAACACGATCGCCAACGCGATCAACACCATGGCGATTGCGCGAAGCGGAGGTCCGGACGGCTGCTCTTTCGGGGTACTCACGATGTCGACCTTATCGCCAGTGCGTGGACAGCCCGATCATATGTACGCGTGATTCAGGTGACCTCGAAGCCGAGGCGACGCGCGGCCCTGGCCTTCTGACGGCTGGCGCGCAGACGACGCAGGCGCTTGACCAGCATGGGATCAGCCGCCAAGGATTCGGGGCGATCGACCAAGGCGTTGAGAACCTGGTAGTAGCGGGTTGCCGACATGTCGAACAACTCCTTGATGGCTTCTTCCTTCGCACCGGCGTACTTCCACCACTGACGCTCGAAGGAGAGGATGTCGTGCTCCCGGCGGGTGAGGCCGTCTTCGCCGACCTCGTGCATGCCTGCTGTATCTACTACCGAATCGTCGGCGCCAGTGCCTTCGGACTGGTTCCGACTACGCGCGGTTGCGCCGTCCATGTCACTCCTCGACTGCTGTGCTCGGCGTCAGCGAGACTCGTATGCCCGGTGTTCTTTTTCCGACCGAATTCTCGCGGCCGTGAGTTTCCCGGTCCCCTGGCCCGAAGGTAACTCACAATTTCCCCCGCGGCCCACGTTCCGACCGAGCAACGAATTACATCGCTGTTCTTCAGCAACCATTGAACCATGATCGAGTGTGCGGGCCGTGATAACTGCGCGGGCGCGCCGCACTATCCTTGTCCGCATGGCTATCCTCCCCATCCGAATCGTCGGCGACCCGGTACTGCACAAGGCGACAGAGCCGGTCACTCAGTCCCCGGCCGAGATCGCCGAACTGATCGCAGACATGTACGAGACGATGGACGCTGCCAACGGCGTCGGTCTGGCGGCCAATCAGGTCGGTGTTCCACTGCGAGTCTTCGTCTACGACTGCCCCGGTGACGACCGCAGCAGCGAGCGTCGACGCGGCGTCGTCGTGAACCCGGTACTCGAGACGTCCGAAATCCCCCAGACGATGCCCGACCCGGACGAAGACTTCGAGGGTTGCCTGTCCGTTCCCGGCGAGCAGTTCCCGACGGGTCGCGCCGATTGGGCGAAGGTCACCGGCACCGACGCCGACGGCAACCCGATCGAGGTCGAGGGCACCGGATTCTTCGCACGGATGCTCCAGCACGAGACCGGGCATCTCGACGGTTTCCTCTACACGGACGTACTGATCGGCCGCAACGCGCGCGCTGCCAAGAAGATCATCAAGCGTTCCGGTTGGGGCAAGCCCGGTCTGACCTGGACGCCGGGGACCGTCGACGATCCGTTCGGTCACGACGACGACGATTACGAAGACTGAGAATTCTGCTCTGAACGGCAACATTTCGATCGGTAGCCGGGTGGTCTTGCGATACAAGCTCCCACCCGGCTATTCGCATCCCATGACCGACGTCATCGGCATCCTCGAGGGCGCCGATCCCATCGCCGTTCGCGCCGGCGACGGTCGGCTGGTCCAGGTCTCCGCCGATCAGGTGATCGCGCTCAAGAGTCTCTCGGCCCGCCCGATTCGCATCGGCGAGATTCGAAACCTCGAAACGGCTGCTGCGGCGGCGTGGCCGGGGGTCGAGCAGGCGTGGATCGACGGCTGGTTGCTGCGCGCCGGTCACGGTGTCACCGGCCGCGCCAATTCGGCTTTGCCGCTCGGTGGTGCGGGGGCGGTTGCCGGCTTCGACGCGAGCACCATCGAGCGGATACGCCAGTGGTTCGGTGACCGCGGACTGCCGACCCTGCTGCTCCTCCCCGATCGACTCGGCACCGCTCCGGACGGGTGGAGCAGCGAGAAGGAAACCATCGTGATGGCCGCCGATCTGGGCAATGTCACGCTGCCGCTCGGTCCTCCGGTCACCTCGTTCGCCGACCGCCCCGACCACAACTGGCTGTCGATGTACGACGCCCACGGCGATCCGGCGTACGTCGAGGCGGTCCTCACGGCTGTCGTGGGCACTGCAACTTTCGGCGCGATCGGAAACACCGACACGACGCTTGCCATCGGGCGCGCTGCGCTCACCGAGGCACCCGACCACAAACGCTGGGTAGGACTGACCGGCATTCACGTCGCCCCTGAACACCGTCGTCACGGAATCGGGTCGCTGATCTGCGGAGATCTACTCTCCTGGGGTCGTGAGAACGGTGCGACGCACGCGTACCTCCAGGTTTCGGCGGACAACTCCGCGGCGATCGCGCTCTACGAGCAGCTCGGATTCGTCGAACACCACCGCTACCGATACGCCACCGATCCTGTCGGCGGCTGACGCTAGGCTTGCCCTCGTGCGCATCGCTACCTGGAACGTCAACTCCGTCCGTGCCCGTACCGACAGGATCATCGACTGGCTCGGTCGATCCGACGTCGACGTCCTGGCAATGCAGGAAACCAAGTGCAAGGACGAGCAGTTTCCGTACGAACGCTTCAAGGAAATCGGCTACGAGGTCGCCCACATCGGGTTGAGCCAGTGGAACGGTGTTGCCATCGCTTCCCGCGTCGGCTTGGACGACGTGCAGATCGGATTCGAGGATCAGCCCGGATTCGACAAGGATCCCGAGGCAGACCCGGTCCGCGAGGCACGTGCGATCGGTGCCACCTGCGGCGGTGTGCGGGTGTGGAGCCTGTACGTCCCCAACGGCCGTGAGCTGGAAGACCCGCATTACGCCTACAAGCTGGATTGGCTGGCCAAGCTGCGCGACGACGCGGAGGGCTGGCTCAAGCAGGATCCCGACGCGCAGATCGCCCTGGTCGGCGACTGGAACGTCGCTCCCACGGACGACGACGTGTGGGATCCCGCTTTCTTCGAGGGCAAGACCCACACGTCGGAGCCGGAACGAGCTGCGTTCACCGCCTTCACCGAGTCCGGGTTCGCGGACGTCGTTCGCCCGTACACACCCGGTCCCGGCGTGTACACGTACTGGGACTACACGCAGCTTCGCTTCCCGAAGAAGCAGGGCATGCGAATCGACTTCATCCTCGGCTCACCGGCATTCGCAGCTCGCGTCGAGGCGGCCGAGATCGATCGAAACGAGCGAAAAGGCAAGGGCGCCAGCGATCACGCTCCGGTGATCGTGAATCTCGGGTGATCGTGAATCTCGGAGCCTGATCGTCTGTTTGCACCCTCGGGCTTCTAGTCCTCGACGAGCAGTTCCAGATACTCGGGATGCTCGCCGAGGTACCGCTGAACATAGGTACACACGGGCCGTACCGACCAATCACGTTCACGGGCGCAGTCCATTGCGAACTGCACGAGTACGGCTGCCAGTCCCTGCCCGCCGTACTCCTCTTTGACGACGGTATGCATGTACGCAACCACGTCGCCCGCTTCGGCTCCGCTCCCCGAAATCTCGTCTTCGTCGCGGTATCCGAGGATGCCGACCAACTCGTCGTCGGAGAGCAGTTCGAATCGTTCGTGCGACGGATTGTCCACGAGCGTGACTTCCGGTGAGGTTCCGGTTTTCGAATTTTCGATGTCGTTCATTGCGGCGACCTCCACGGCACGATGTGCACCTGCGCGATCGGCGACAGCTGCGTTCGCACGCTCTCCATAACTGTGATCCATGCCACTCATAGAATCAGCTACCGACGACGCTGTCCCGGGTTCGACCAATTTTTGCACCGGGAACGACCGGATCGCAATCGCAGTTCGCGCCGTCGTTCCCGCGAGAGGTGGGACCGAGCTGCCGTTTCCCCAGGTCCGATCGGTAGGCTCGTCGTCGTGAAGCTGCTGCCCCTGACCCCCGCCGGACAGACCCCGATTCGGGCATTGACCATCGCCGGAACCGACTCCGGTGGCGGAGCCGGCATTCAAGCCGATTCCCGCACGATGGCGATGTGCGGAGTGCACGCCTGCGTGGCCGTCGCCGCAGTGACGGTCCAGAATTCGGTGGGAGTCAGCGGATTCCACGAGATTCCGCCGGAGATCGTCGCCGACCAGGTGCGCGTCGTGGTCTCGGACATCGGCGTCGGTGCGGCGAAGACGGGAATGCTCGCGTCGACGACGATCATCGAAGCGGTGGCCGCGGTTGCCGCCGAGGTTGGGATCGGCCGCGACCGTCCGATTCCGCTCGTGGTCGACCCGGTGTGCGCGTCGATGCACGGCGATCCGCTGTTGCACGAAGAAGCTCTCGACGCGGTCCGCAACACCTTGATTCCGGCAGCCACGGTGGTCACTCCGAACCTCGACGAGGTTCGGTTGATCACCGGTATCGAGGTCGTCGACGACAAGAGCGCCCGCCAAGCGGCAGAAGCGCTGCATGCGCTCGGCGCTCAATGGTCCATCGTCAAGGGTGGCCACCTTCGTACTTCGGAGTTGTCCACCGACCTGTTGTTCGACGGCGACCGTTTCCTCGAATTCAGCAGTGCCCGGATCGACACCGGCAACGATCACGGCGGCGGAGACACGCTGGCTGCTGCGATCACTTGCGCTCTCGCACACGGCTATTCCGTTCCGGACGCGGTGGCGTTCGGCAAAGAGTGGGTGACCAAGTGTCTCGAGGCGTCGTACGACCTCGGCGCGGGACATGGTCCGGTGTCCCCGCTCTGGCGGCTCCAGGTTTAGTGCGCTAGTTCCGGCGCACGCGCCAGATTCCCAGGTCGACGGGAACTCCGTTGGGCGTGGTCGCGAAAAACCCTCGCCGCCATGGCCGGATCGTGAGATCGAGATCCTCGAGGGTGCCGGCTTCGAGTTCCTCGAGAGTTGTCGCCGACATCATGACGTTGCCGTCGCCGCCCAAGCCCATCATCCGGGCGGCGATGGTCACGTCGACGCCGAGCCAGTCGTCACCGATCTGACGCGGGGTACCCGTGTGTAGGCCGACGCGCATGCGCGGGGTGTATCCGTCGAGATCGACTTCCGCGAGCGCGTCCTGCGCGGTGAACACCGCCTTCAAAGCCGCATCCGGGCGAATGAACACTGCCATCAGACCGTCGCCCATCCGTTTGACGACGTGTCCGCCGTTGTCGGTGATCGGAGTTTCCACGGCCTGCGCCACCGCACGCAGAAGGGTCAGCGTCGCGCCGTCACCGGCTGCGAGCGACCAGGTGGAGAAGCCCACCAGATCGGTGAAGACGATGGTCAGTTCTTGATCCCCGCGGCCGCGGCCCATCTTTTCCAGCGCTGCCTGCCAGACCTGCAGTGCTCCGAGGCTCACTTCGCGAGTGGCTGCCGGTTTCTGATCGAGCAATCTGTCAGCGACGCGGGCCACGGCGCGGGCACCGCCGGGGCCGGCGAGCGAGAGCGGGTCCCCGAACCCGGGATCGCCGGGTAATGCCCGCCTGAGCCGCCGTAGCGCATCGATGAGCTGCTGTCGACGGTTCAGTTCTGCCGCAGAATTCAAGACGACGTCGACGACGCCTCGAACCGAGGAGGAAGAAGCACCTGTCGTGTCGGTGTTCTCCGGGGACAGATCAGCCATAACTCAAGCGTAACTCAGAGTTACAGACAGTGTGCTGCCGCGGTTCTCGCACAGTGGCCTCCTGGTCGCTCGCGCAGTCGATCATTCGGTCAGTCGATCATTCGGTCAGTCGATCATTCGGTTCTGGCCTGTGTCCGGGCATCGCCGACGGGAACTCCGTTCGGCCCGCTCAAATCCTGGGCATACGTCGCAACTCCGAAGGCTACTGCAGAAGCGTTGGCAGCGAGCGCTTCGCGATCGATGTTCGCGAGGTTGTCCTGGGCACTGTGGTAGTTCGGGTCGAAGGTCTCCTCCGCTTCTCCGCCCCACTTCTCGGCCTGTGCCGGCGTCTTGCGCTCGTCCGCGCCGCTGAACACTCCGCCCGCCGGGATTCCGATCTCGATGAACGGGCCGTAGTCGGAACGCCCGTCGAAGTCCGTTCCGTCCGCCGCAATCCCCCGATCGGCAAGGAAGTCGACGAAGGTGCGCTCGATGCCCGCCGACCCCTCGGGCCCGGGCCCCTCCCCCACGGCGTCCGAGTTGTCGCCGTCGTAAGCCAGGTATCCGGCGTTGGGCGAACCGAGCATGTCGAAATTCAGGTACAGGGCGATGTCGACCCGTTCCTGATCGCTCAGACCCTCGACGTAGCGGGTGGAGCCGACCAATCCCACTTCTTCCGCTCCCCAGAAAGCGAAACGCACGGCATTTTCGATGCTCGGTGAGCTTCCCATCTGCAGCGCGGTTTCCAGTACGGCTGCGGTACCGCTTCCGTTGTCGTTGATTCCGGGACCTTCCGGCACGCTGTCGAGGTGGGCGCCCACGACAACCACGTTGTCGGTCGCGCCGGTCTTGGTCTGTGCAATCACGTTGCGCGACTTCGTCGTTTCCGTCGACGTGTCGAGAATCAGCGTGAGGTCTCCGGGCGCTGCGGCAAGAGCCTCGCCCGACGCCTTGCTCACCCCGCCGGTCGGGATGCGGGCGTCTTCGGGTTCACCCAAGGTTGCCCCGCCCAGCATCGCGTCCTCGTTGTTGGCAACCAACAACGCTGCCGCGCCGCGGTCAGCGGCGATCTTCTGCTTGTCGCCGAACGGGCACACTCCGCGGGTGACCAGCACGATTGCACCGTTCACGTCGCGGCCGTCGTAGTCGGTGGCCTCGCAACCGGGGGTCTCGTCGGCGGGAATCGCCACCAGACGCGCCGTGATTCCGGTCGGTCCCGTGGAGGTGGAATATGTCAGCGCCCGCACCGGAACATCGGAGCCGTCAGCGGCTTTCAGGGATTCGGTGCCGGGATCGAAGGAGCTGAAGTCGAATTCCGGGGTGCTGACCTCGAAACCCTTGTCTTCGAGCAGGTTTGCCACGTAGTCGACACTGGCGTCATAGCCGGGGGTACCGGCCGATCGATTGCCCTCGTTGTTGGCGGCGATCTTCTCGAGTTGCTCCAGATGCCCGGTCACGGCGTCGACCGTGACGGTCTCGGAGAATGCAACCGGGTCTGTCGGGACGGCCGCTTCACTTCCCGACGAGCATCCACTCACCACGAGTGCTCCAGCCATTGCGACCACAACCACACCGAAGAGTCTCATCTTCGGAGGATATCGGCCGAAGCACAGGAAAGGGACCCAGTACGAATGGTTTTTCGTACTGGGTCCCTACTCTGCTGTCACTCCTGGTTCTCGGTAGGTCTCCCGACAACACCTACCGAGGGAGCGACAAGATCAGGCGTCGCGACGATTCACGATGACGATACTTGCTCCGAAAATCACCAGAACGAAGGCCGCGAAGTAGATCAGGCTGCCCCAGGGTCCCCAGTGGAAGTCGACGCCACCGCTGCTCGCACTGAGGAAGTGGTTTGCATTCGCGAACGGCAGGAACGGGGTGATCTTCTCGCCGAAGCTGCCGAACAGTCCGAACAGGCTCTCGATGAGCAGCGGCCAGAGCAGGAGCAACGCAATTGCGCCGGCCGACTGGCGAATGATCGATCCGACGCCGACAGCGAGAATCACGCACAGGAAGGCGTAGATCGGGATGCCGTAGATCGCGCGCCAGTCACTGCCGCTCGACAGGGTCAATCCGGCACTCGCCTCGGTACCGGCGATGGCCTTGGCCATGGCGTACGCGCCGAAGGCGAGAACAAATGTCAGTACAGCACCGAAAGCACCGATGAGGCCGGCTTTGGCGATCAGAACCGAGGCACGGTTCGGAACGGCCTGGAAGGTGGTGCGGATGGTCCCGAAGCGGTACTCACTGGTGACCGCGAGGGCCGCCATGATCATGAGAACCATGATTCCGAAACCCGAGATGCCGGCCGTGGCAACGGCGGTGTCGAGGTCCGGTGCTCCCTGGACGTCGGAGGACGTCAGAGCCGACTTGGCAACCGCGCCCATGATGGCCGCGAAGCCGAGCGCGAGCACGACGATGATGACCGAGCACCACAGCGGCGACTTGGTCGTGGTGATCTTGATACGTTCAGCACTGAGAACAGCCATTACAGTGCACCTCCCATAGCCTGCTGCGTGTTTGCCTGCTGTGTATTTGCGTGGTGTGCACCGACACCCGGATCGATACCGGATGCGTGGTACTGGACATCGTCCCCGGTCAACTTCATGAACGCATCCTCGAGCGACCCCTGCTGAGAAGCCAACTCGTACAACACGATTCCCTGCGAACCAGCTAAACCACCGATCACATCGGTGGTCGAATCCACGACCACCAATGCCGGGGCAACGCCGGAACCGTCTTCACGCACCGTCAGCCCCTGCGAGAGCAACACACTGCGCAACGCATCGAGCTGTGGGCTGCGCACGCGCACCGTCGACTCCGACGAACGATCCACGAACTCCGCGACCGTCGAATCCGAAATCAACCGACCCCGACCGATCACCACCAACTGCTCCGCCGTGAGCGCCATCTCCGACAGGAGGTGACTCGACACCAGCACCGTGCGGCCCTCGGCCGCCAACCGCTGCATGAACTTACGAATCCAGACGATGCCCTCCGGATCGAGACCGTTGACCGGCTCGTCGAACAACAACACCTTCGGATCCCCCAACAACGCACCCGCCAACCCCAGACGCTGCGACATACCGAGCGAGAACCCGCCGGCCTTCTTGCCAGCCACCTCGGACAACCCGACCAACCCGAGCACCTCGTCGACGCGGGACTTCGGGATCCCGTTCGAAGCAGCCATCCACTGCAGATGTGCACGCGCACTGCGATTGGGGTGCACCCACTTCGCATCCAACAACGCACCCACCGTCCGCAACGGCGTCTTGAGCTCGCGGTACGGCTTGCCCTCGATCAACGCCGCACCCGACGTCGGCTGATCCAGACCCAGGATCATCCGCATCGTCGTCGACTTACCTGCACCGTTCGGGCCCAGGAAGCCCGTCACGATGCCCGGCTTGACCGTGAACGACAAATCGTCCACCGCTTTCGTCGGTCCGTAAACCTTGGTCAATCCCCTCAGTTCAATCATGAGGAGAACTTTGCCCTACCGGCAATGACCAGCACATCGGCCACAGGTCTAGTTCCGAGTGGTACTCAGGTAGGACACGAAGCCGGACAATCTGGGCATAACCCTGAGAAAACACCCGGAAATGGTCCGTCAGGACGATGCTTGGGCCCAGAACCGCTTGGGAATCCGGCCGGCGTGACGCGCTTCGAAACCTGCTACCACTGCGTGCCGCATCGCCGACGCCATCAACGCGGGATTCTTGGCCCGCGTCACCGCTGTCGCAAGTAGGACGGCGTTGCAGCCCAACTCCATGGCAAGGGTGGCGTCGCTGGCCGTTCCGATTCCGGCGTCGAGGATGACGGGCACGCCGGCGCGCTCGACGATCATCTCGATATTGTGCGGATTCGCGATACCCAGCCCTGTCCCGATGGGTGAACCGAGCGGCATGACTGCCGCGCAGCCGACCTCTTCGAGGCGAAGCGCCAGCACCGGATCGTCCGTCGTGTACGGCAGGACGGTGAATCCGTCGTCCACCAATTGTTCTGCGGCGGAGACGAGTTCGATTGCGTCGGGCAGCAGAGTCCGCTCGTCGGCGATGACTTCGAGTTTGACCCAGTTCGTCTCGAGCGCTTCGCGTGCCAACTGCGCCGTCAGGACCGCTTCGGCGGCGCCCCGACACCCGGCGGTGTTCGGCAACGGTTCGATTCCGAGGCGACGAAGCAGGTCCAGAACGCCGGTGCCGCCGGCCGCGTCGACTCGCCGCATCGCGACGGTGGTCAGTTCGGTACCGGAGGCGACAAGCGCTTCCTCGAGGACCGCAAGGTTGGCGGCGCCGCCTGTCCCCGTGATGAGCCGGGAACCGAAACTGCGGCCCGCGATAGTGAGAAGGTCCTGCTCAGCCACCCTGCACCGCCGTGAGGATCTCGATTTCCCAACCACGTCCGACGGATTCGTCCCAACGCCCGCGAGGAAAGAGCGCACCGTCGACGGCGACGGCGATGCCTTTGCTCGGCAACTCGAGGTGCGTCAGAAGTTCGGTCACCGTGACTGCTCGATCGAACTCGAGATCTTCGCCGTTGACGGTGATCCCGATCGGGACCTGCTCACTCATGAATTTTCCTTAGCTACTGCGAACCGCTCGGGTTCGGTTCCTTTTACCTCGACCAAAGATGTGCCGTTCAGCAACGCGACCGTCGCATCGGCGGTGACGGGCGTCAGCAGGACTCCGTTGCGGCCGTGCCCGGTGGAGACGACAACACGATCGGACACGCGCCCGATCAACGGCAGGTTGTCCGGCGTCATGGGACGCAGACCTGCCGCGCACTCGTACAGTTCGTATTCGCCGATCGCCGGCATCAGTGCCTCGGCGTCGTTGATCAGGTCCCGTACTCCGGCCATCGTGACCTGTGTGTCCTCGCCGGACTCGTATTGTGTTGCGCCGACGACGATTCCGTCACCGCGCGGGACGAGGTAGGCGGGCCGCCCGTGGACGCTTCCGCGGATGGTGCGGCTGGGCGCCGGGGTGACTCCAGGCCTACTGCGCAAGCGAAGGATTTCGCCCTTGACCGGGCGTACCGGTAGCCCGGGCCACAGCTTGGGTGACGCGATACCGGCGGTGAGCACTATCTGATCGGTATCGAGTTCGGCGAGGTCGTCGACGGCCCGCGCGATCAATTCGACGCCGGATTCCGCACAGGCCTTCTGCAACGCCGCCAGCAGAAGTCTGTTGTCGACGGCGGACTCACCGACAGCCATCAACCCCGACCGGATGCCCCGGCCCAGCATCGGTTCGAGTTCACGGATGCGCGCGCGACCGAGAACTTCGAGTTCGTGCCCCTGCGAGCTCACCCACTCGGCGATGGTCTGCAGGTCCTGCGCGTCGGCAGCGTCGAGTGCAACCGTCAGCGAGCTGTCCGCGGTGAAGACCGATTGCCCGAATTTTCCGAGCTCCTCACCGAACGTCGGCCACCGTTCCAGGGACGCTGCACCGATTGTCAACGCGGTTTCTTCACCCGGCCAGCCTTCGGAAAGCGGGGCAAGCATTCCGCCCGCCACCCACGAAGCACCTGATCCAATGGACGGGTCGTACAACCGAACGGCCCACCCGTCGCGGGCTGCTCGCCACGCGATAGCGAGACCGATGACACCGCCGCCGACAACCGACACCGTACGAGCGTGTGTACTCACGAAACTCCACCTCCACTTCCTGCGCCGGCATGATCCGGGTCAGGTCTGACGGTCGGGATCTGGTCGCGATCCCCTCTCAGCCCTACGAACCTCGCAGTCACGACAAAAAGTGACGACGACGTTTCAGGACTCCCGTGTCGAACCTTGCTCCCTAGAGGCTACCGTTTGCTCCGTGCACCCCACACATCCCAGTAACGACATCGACCGGCGCGAGCGCCTGGCAGCAGCACGGCTGTACCTGTGCACCGACGCGCGCCGCGAGAAAGGCGACCTCGCGCAGTTCGCCGAGGCAGCATTGTCCGGCGGAGTCGACATCATCCAATTGCGTGACAAAGGCTCTGCCGGTGAGCGCGAGTTCGGCCCGCTCGAGGCCAAGGACGAACTGGTGGCGCTGGGCATTCTCGCGGCCGCAGCGCGACGCCACGGCGCATTGTTGGCCGTCAACGATCGCGCGGATCTCGCGATGGCTTCCGGCGCCGACATCCTCCACCTCGGCCAGAACGACATTCCCGTCCCCTACGCGCGAACCGTTGTCGGTGAAGACGTCGTCATCGGCCGTTCGACGAGCAGTCGCGCGCAGGCGAGTCTGGCCGCCATCGAGGAGGGCGTCGACTACTTCTGTACCGGGCCGGTCTGGGCGACACCGACCAAACCGAATCGAAGTGCGTCCGGTTTGGAACTGGTTCGATCGACCGCCGACGCCGCACCGCCGCGGCCCTGGTTCGCGATCGGCGGCATCGACGAGGAACATCTGCCAGAGCTGCTCGATGCCGGCGCCACGCGCATCGTCGTCGTGCGTGCAATCACGCAAGCATCGGATCCCCAGGCGGCCGCGCAACGCCTCGCCGCAGCCGTCGCTGGGCGCTGAAAGCCGATAACTGGCGTTCGTCAAGTGTTTGCCGGGCGATTTCCGCACAGTTACGGGTCAGCACGCCTGACTCGAATTGTGAACGGAAGTTGTCCGATCAGACAACAAACTCCCAGTTCCTAGGTGCGATTGGATGTCCGAAAAGTCGGATTAAGTGATCTTGCTCACAGTTGCTTCGATTGCGTGTCACATCCCATTCGGTTTGTTGTAGTTTACCTCCAGTTACTAACTGAACCTAGGAGCACTAAATGGGATCCCTCGACACCGGCTCGCTCAGCACCGAATCGCTCGAAGACCTGAACCTCGGCAAGATCAGCGAGCTGCTCAAGCTCGGTATCACCGCGGTCAGCTTCATCACGGCGCTGAACTCGCTCAGCTGAGCCTCGTTTCGGTCGACGACCGAAACACCGAAGGGCCGGACTCCCGCGGAGTCCGGCCCTTCTGCTGTGTATGAACTGTGAAGACTCGAGTGCTACGACTGCGTACTCGACGCCTCGGACAGGTTCTGGTCACTGCCTGACTGCTCACTGCCTTGGTGGGAACTGCCTTGGTGGGAACTACCCGACAACCATCCGAATCCGCCGTCCTCGAGCACGACGGTGTGCGGATCGCCGTCCACGGCCACAACAGGCTCGGTCCGGAGGTCGGGCCATGAGGAACCGAAGCCCGGATGCAGCGGCAGTGAGTCGACGTCGGCTTCGCGTACCCACCGCAACTCGGTGCTCTCACCATTGGCAACCGTCGACAGTGGATGCGCCGCGTCAGCCACGACGGTGGTGTAAGTCCACCCGCTCTCGGCGCGCATCGTCACTACTTCCCCGCGGACACGGACGGCGTCCTCGGCGATACCTGCTTCTTCGTGTGCTTCCCGGACGGCAGCGTGCGTCGTGCTCTCGTGTGAGTCCCGCGCACCGCCGGGCAGTGCCCACGTTCCGCCCTGATGGCTCCACGCCGCACGATGCTGCAGCAAGACCATGGGTGATCCGTCCGAATCGGGGGCACGCAGAAGCAGTCCTGCGGCTCCGTGTTTACCCCAATGCCGAGTACCGTCCGATCCGATGGACCAACCGTCACCGTCACCACGCATCGACTACCTCGCTCCGCCTGCTCTCGCCGTTGTCCCACACTAACCGTTTCAATCTGCTCCAGGTGTAGGTGATGCTTATATGCTCGCGAAGATGCCCTGAATCATTTCTCGGCGGCATCATTTCTCGGTCCCGCCTACAGCGAAGTGAGGTGCTCGATGGTCGACCGTGTCGTCCCGTCCATCGAACCCCGGTCGCTGCCGCCCTCCGAGGCCACATCAGTGTCGGCGGAGGACGAGCAGGCACTTCTGCGGCGCGAACTGCAGGCCTTCATGTCCTCGACGCCTGGCCGGTTGACCGTCGTCGGACTGATCCTGATCGCGATCACTTTGATCGCCGGACTCCTCGCCACCGCAGCGATCGAGAACCGCCAGGCGAACCTCGACCTCCTCCTCGTCGAAACCGAGCCTCTCGCCAACTCGGCCCAGAATCTCTACAGTGCGTTGTCCTTGGCAGACGCCGCCGCGGCCACCGCCTTCATCTCCGGCGGCCTCGAACCCGCCGAAGTCCGCGACCGATACACGCAGTCGATCGGTGAGGCCTCTGCGGAGATCGTCCAGGCGTCGGCCGGTCTCGACTCGACCGATCTTGCCGGTCACAGCGCGTTGACCACCATCTCGACCGACCTCTCCGTCTACACCGGGCTGGTCGAAACTGCACGGGCGAACAATCGCGTCGGAAACCCGGTCGGGGCAGCATATTTGAGCGAGGCCTCGCAGTTGATGCAGACCTCGCTGCTGCCGATGGCCCAGCAACTGCACGCCTCGCAGGAGACGCTGGTCTCCCAAGTACAGCGCGATTTCGAGACTCCACCGTGGTGGCCGATCGTGGCGTTCGTCTTCGTGCTGTGCGCGCTGGTGGCGACACAGATGTACTTCTCCCGCAAGAGTCGCCGACGCTTCAATCTCGGGTTGATCCTTGCCTCGCTCGCGGTCGCTGCAGCTCTGCTGTGGCTGCTCACGGTCGGACTGGTCTCCGCACTGGCCACCGGGCGCGCGCTCGACGCCGGGGCCGAGCCACTGCACGAACTGACCGAGGCACGAATCATGGCGCAGCAAGCACGCACCGTGGAAACCCTCACGCTGGCGAGGCGGGATTCGACCGCCGAGGACAACGTGACGTTCACCCGCAAGGTCGATGCTCTGCGGGACATCCTCGAGGGCCTGCAAAGCGACGAACGCGCCCGAGTGAACAGCGAAGTGCTGACCGCCGCACTCGACTCGCGCCAGCAGTGGGTGGCTGCGCACACGCGCATGTACGACCGTCTCGGAAACGGCGACTTCACGTCCGCCGCAGCCATCACCATCGGCGCCGGAGAACAGGATTCGGCCGCGGAGTACGGAAAGCTCGATCACGAACTCTGGCAGGGAATCGTGGATTCGCGCACGAATCTTCGGTCCGACGTCTCGTACGCCTCCCGGGTGTTGGCTGCCTCTGCACCGGGCATGTCTGTATTGGCAGTTCTCGGAGTTGCCGGAATCTTCATCGGATTCTGGCCTCGACTGCGGGAGTATCAGTGACGGGAGTACCGGTGATGCGGAGGAAGAGCCCGGCCGTATGTGTCGCGGTTCTGGCAGCGGCCATGCTGGTGCTCGCCGGTTGCGGTGCGGATCGAGCCGAAGACTTGGACAACGCAGGCGCCACGTCGTACACGGAACCGCCGCTGCCGGCCGAGGCCACCATCGCTCCCAGCCCGACACCGACGACTACCGCGTCGTGCACCAACCTCACCGCGAGCCTGCGGCCCACCCCCGCAGACGCATCTCCGCAGCCACCCACGCCGAGCCTCGACGCCATCCGCGCCCGCGGGCGGCTGATCGTGGGCCTGGACACCGGTTCCAACCTCATGAGCTTTCGCGATCCGGCCACCGGGCGCCTCGAGGGTTTCGACGTGGACATCGCCCGCGAAATCGCCCGAGATCTGCTCGGTGACCCGGAGAAGATCGAGTACCGAATCCTGACGTCGGACGATCGGATCGCCGCACTCCAGGAATCGATGGTCGACGTGGTCGTCAAGACCATGACCATCACGTGCGAGCGGCGCGAGAAGGTCGACTTCTCGACGCAGTACTTCTCCGCTGAACAACGAATTCAGGTCTTGCAGGGGTCATCCGTCCGCGGCATCGACGACCTCGCAGGCAAGCGGGTCTGCGCTGCCCGGGGAACGACCTCGGCGACTCGAATCCAGCAACTCCAACCCGAAGCCACCGTCGTCACCGTCCCGATGTGGTCCGACTGCCTCGTCGTCCTCCAGCAGGGGCAGGTGGACGCGATCAGCACCGACGACACGATCCTCGCGGGCCTCGCCTCGCAAGACCCGTATCTCATGATGGTCGGTGGCTCACTGGGCGTCGAACCATACGGAATCGGAGTGAACAAGGACAACCCCGACTTGGTCCGATTCGTCAACGGAACCCTGGATCGGATCCGCGGGGACGGGACCTGGAACCGTATCTACGACCGCTGGCTCAGCGTCCTCGGTCCTTCGCCCGGTCCCCCGCCGGCCGTCTACCGGGATTGAGGCTGACATGACCGAAGAAACCGGCCCCGAGCCCGACGCCACGCAGGCTTCCATGCGTCCCGAACCCGAAGCCACCGGCGCCCACGAGCGGCCCGAGCCCGAAGCCACGGGCGCCTACGAGCGTCTCGAACCGACCTCGGCCCAGATACGAGCAACCACGCCGTCCGCGTCCTCCTCCCCTACCGGCCGCTCCACTCGATCCCGCCGCAGCCGGTCGGGGCGAAAGCTGCGCCTCGGCGGCGGCCTGGTCGAGGTTCCCCCCGTCCCGCAGATCGACCCCGCATCTGCGGTGATGAGTGACCCGACCGTCCCCGAGCGGAAACGCTTCTGTTGGAAATGCAACGAACCAGTCGGTCGTAAGAGCGCAAGCACCAAGGCAACTCAGCACGGCACCTGCCCCAAGTGCGGTTCCACTTTCGACTTCCGCCCACTTCTCGAAGAGGGCGAATTGGTGTCCGGTCAGTACGAGGTTCAAGGGCCCATCGCGCACGGCGGCCTGGGATGGATCTACCTCGCGATCGATCGCAATGTCAGCGACAGGTGGGTAGTTCTCAAGGGGCTCTTGCATTTCGGTGATTCCGAAGCGCAAGCCGTTGCGGTGGCCGAGCGTCAGTTCCTCGCCGAGGTCGCCAACCCCAGCATCGTCAAGATCTTCAACTTCGTCGAGCATCCGCGCCCGGACGGCACACCCATGGGGTACATCGTCATGGAGTACGTGGGTGGGCGATCATTGCGAGAGGTGCTGGCCGAATTCCCGGACGGCAAGCACATGCCGATCGAGCAGGCAATCGGCTACGTACTGGAAATCCTTCCGGCGCTGAGCTATCTGCATTCCACCGGCCTGGCCTACAACGACCTCAAACCCGAGAACGTGATGGTCACCGAGGATCAGTTGAAGCTGATCGATCTCGGCGCCGTGTCCGGAATCGAAGACTACGGATACCTGTACGGTACCGCCGGCTATCAAGCACCCGAGATCATCGAGACCGGTCCGACCATCGCCTCCGACATCTTCACCGTCGGAAGAACACTCGCGGTTCTCACCCTCGACATGCCTTCGAAGCACGGACGGTACCTCGACGGCCTTCCCGAACCCGAGGACGAGCCACTACTGCGCGACCACGAGTTCTTCCACCGTCTCCTGCTACGCGCCACCGACCCGGATCCGAAGAAGCGATTCCAGTCCGCCGAGGAAATCGCGGGACAACTCACCGGCGTTCTGCGAGAAATCCTCGCCGAGCAAACCGGCCAGGAGAATCCCGGACTCTCGCTCGTGTTCAGCAGGCAGCGAACGTCTTTCGGCACCGATGAATTGGTCGGGCAAACCGATGTGTACGTGGACGGTGTCAGCCACGACGCCGCTCTCGATCCGCGCGAAGTTGCGCACGCACTTCCCATTCCGTTGGTCGACCCCACCGATCCCAGCGCGCCGTTGCTGGCGGCAGCGGTGCACAGCGAACCGTCGCAGACCCTCGATGCGTTGAAACACGCCCGCGAGAACGGAATCGACCGAACATCGGGCACACCGGCGGCCGCCGTCTCGGGCGAAGTTCGACTGGCCGAGGCCAAAGCTCATCTCGATCTCGGTGATCCGGAAACCGCACTGACAGTTCTGGGCGAACTCCAGCAGAACATCGGGGACCACTGGAAGATCGAGTGGTATCGAGGACTTGCGGCGTTACAACTGGACCGATTCGAGCCCGCTTTCAGTCACTTCGAGACAGTTCTCACCGCACTGCCCGGCGAGGCTGCACCAAAGCTGGCGTTGGCAGCGACGGCAGAACTGATTCTCCAGCACTGGGAGAGCGACGACCCGGACCAATGGTGCCGCTTCTCCGAGAAGTACTACCGCACCGTCTGGCGGACCGAACGAAACTACGTGAGCGCAGCATTCGGGCTCGCCCGACAACTCGCCGATCACGGCAACAAGAAGGCAGCCATCGCCGCCCTCGACGAAGTACCCACGTCTTCCCGGCACTACAACGTCGCACGGATGTCCAGCGCTCTGACGATGCTGTCCGGCGTTCCGATCGCCGAACTCGACGAATCGACTCTGCGGGAAGCCGCCCGTCGTGTTCGGGCGCTACCTGCTGAAGAGAGCCGAAGCCTGCAGATGCGAACCCTGGTGTTGGGCACGGCACTCGATTGGATTCGCTACGGCAATCGCTCGCACACCGAACTCGAACCCATCCTCGACCTGCCCTTCACCGAGCAAGGTCTGCGCACCGGAGCCGAAGCCTGCCTTCGCGCCCTCGCTCGCGCCACGACCTCCCGCACGCACCGCTACGCCCTCGTGGACCGGGCGAATGCGGTGCGTCCGCGCAGCAATTTCTGACGGACGCCCCGAGGTTTACAGTGCTGCAGAAACCTACAGTGCGGCCACCAAAGCCTTCGCCGCGCGGGCGATCGCCAACTCCTCGTTGGTGGGGACCACCAGCACCTCGACGGCCGACGAGGATGCGGAGATACGACGCTCGTCGCGACTCTTCGCCTCGTTGAGAGCCGGATCGACCTCGATACCGAGACGGGAAAGCCCGGCCAGGCTGTCGCGTCGTACGTCGACGTTGTTCTCGCCAACACCGCCGGTGAAGGTGATGACGTCGACGCCACCGAGTTGAACGATGAAGGCACCGATGTACTTACGGAGCATGTGTACGTAAACGTCGTACGCAAGTTGTGCGTCTTGGTCGCCGCCCTCGATCAGTGCGAGCAGGGCACGGAAATCGTTGACTCCCGACAGTCCCTTCAAACCGGAGCGCCGGTTGAGGAGGTCGTCGATCTCGTCGACCTTCATTCCCGAGTTGCGATTGAGGTGCAAGATGATGCCTGGGTCGATGTCGCCGCTGCGGGTGCCCATGACAAGACCCTCGAGCGGGGTGAGGCCCATCGTGGTGTCGATGGCCTTGCCGCCCTTGATTGCCGAGGCCGAAGCGCCGTTTCCGAGGTGCAGGACTATCTGATTCAGCTCGGCGGGATCCTTGCCGAGGAACTCCGCGACCCGTCCAGACACGTATTCGTGTGAGGTCCCGTGGAAGCCGTATCGACGAATCTGGTTGGCCTTGGCCACATCCCGATCGATCGCGTAGGTCGACGCTGCGGCGGGCAGCGTGTGAAAGAAGGCGGTGTCGAACACTGCTACGTGCGGAACGTCGGGCAGTTCCTCGCGCGCCACCTCGATACCGATCACGTTGGCCGGATTGTGCAGCGGCGCAAGGTTCGACAAATCCGCGATGGCTTTCACGACGCCGTCGTCGATGAGAGTCGGCGAATAGAAGATGTCACCACCGTGCACGACTCGGTGACCGACTGCGATGATTCCGGCCTCGCTCAGCGGCCGTCCGACCTCGGCGACGATGTCGAGCACCATCTTCAGACCTGCGCGGTGATCGGCGATCGGAAGGCTCCGGTCTTCGACTCCGGTGCGGTGGTTGTAGACGATGTGGCCGTCGGGCTCACCGATGCGCTCGATGAGACCGTGCGCCACCGATTCCGCCGTATCCGGATGCACGAGTTGAAATTTGATGGATGACGAGCCGGAATTGATGACCAGTACGGTGCCGTCGCTCACGTTTGCGCTCCCTGTGCCTGTATTGCCGTGATAGCCACGGTGTTGACGATGTCCTGGACCAACGCTCCACGCGAGAGGTCGTTGACCGGCTTGTTCAGTCCCTGCAGAACCGGCCCGACGGCGATAGCACCGGCGCTACGCTGCACTGCCTTGTACGTGTTGTTGCCGGTGTTCAGGTCCGGGAACACGAACACCGTTGCTTTGCCCGCCACCAGCGAATCCGGCATCTTCTTGTCGGCGACACTCTGCTCGACGGCGGCGTCGTACTGAATGGGCCCTTCCACCAACAGATCCGGTCGACGCTCGCGCACCAAAGCGGTCGCGGTGCGAACCTTGTCGACGTCGGCTCCGCTGCCCGAATCCCCGGTGGAGTACGAGAGCATCGCGATGCGCGGATCGATCCCGAACTGCGACGCCGTCTGTGCGGACGAGATCGCGATGTCCGCCAACTGCTCCGACGTCGGGTCCGGAACCACGGCGCAGTCACCGTAGGAGAGAACGCGGTCGGCCAGGCACATCAGGAAGATGCTCGAGACCGTCGAGACACCGGGGGCGGTCTTGATGATCTCGAACGAGGGTCGAATCGTGTGAGCGGTGGTGTGCGCAGCGCCGGACACCATGCCGTCGGCAATTCCCAAGTGCACCATCATCGTTCCGAAGTACGAGATGTCGGCGATCACCTCGCGGGCCTGCTCGATGGTCATGCCCTTGTGAGCACGCAGCGCGGTGTATTCCTGTGCGAAGCGCTCGGTGTACTCGGACTGCGCGGGTGCGAGTACCTGCGCGCCACTGATGTCGACGCCGAGTTCCGCTGCGCGTCGACGCACACTGGGTTCGTCACCGAGGATCGTCAGGTCGGCAACCTGGCGCTGCAGCAACCGGCCGGCCGCGCGCAGGATCCGGTCGTCGTCACCCTCAGGCAGGACGATGTGCTTGCGATCGCGTCGAGCACGGTCGATCAGCTTGTACTCGAACATCTGTGGGGTCACGACGGACGGGATCGGCAGTGCCAGTCGGTCCATCAGGACGTCGGCGTCGACGCGCTGTTCCATCAAGCTCAACGCGGTGTCGACCTTGCGCTGCGAACCGACTGCCACGCGTCCGCGGGTTTGGGCTGCGGCGCTTGCGGTGTCGAAGGTACCGAGGGTTGTCGTCAGGATCGGAAGACGCTGTTTGAGGCCGGCCATCAACGCTGCGATGGCTGGGTGCGGTGTGATTCCGCCGTTCATGATGATGCCCGCGAGCGACGGAAATCCCTCCGCCTCATGCGCATTGAGCAACGCGAGCAGCACGTCCGAGCGGTCACCCGGTGCGATGACGACCATGCCCTCGACCAGACGCTCGAGGATGTGCTCCGCGGTCATGCCGCCCACCATCACCTTCAGTGCCTCGCGGTGCAGCAGTTCCGGGTCACCCGAGTACAACTCGCCGCCGGTGGCTTCCATCAACTCGGCCATCGTGGGTGAGACGAGCAACGGAATCTCCGGCAGGCTCCACGTCGGAACACCGATGTCGGACAGCGCTGCGGTGACCTCGTCGAGCTTGTCGGGATCGCAACGATTGGCGACGACGGCGAGCAGATGAGCGTGGTTGGCGGCCAACTCGGCGGCGCATAGATGCGCGAGCTGGGCGACCTCCTCGACACTGCGCCGAGCGCCGCGTACCGCCAGCAGAACCGGCGCGCCGAGGTTCACGGCGATGCGGGCGTTGAAGCTCAGCTCGCTCGGGCTTGCTACGTCGGTGTAGTCACTTCCGATGATGACGACGGCGTCGCACTGCTCGGCCACGGTGTGGTACTTCGCGACGATGTCGGCCAGCGCGGCTTCAGGATCGGCGTGAACCTGCTCGTAGGTGACGCCGAGTGCGTCGGCGTAGGAGAGATCGGCGGTGGTGTGCTCGAGCAGCAGTTCGAGGATGTAGTCGGTTTCCTCGGTAGAGCGGGCGATCGGGCGGAAGACACCGACCCGGGCGACGGTCGCGCACAGCATCTGCAGCACGCCAAGCGCGATGGTGGATTTTCCGGTGTCACCTTCAGGAGAGGCAACGTAGACACTCGACACGGCAGCGGGCGCTTCTGGCATGCCCAACAGCCTAGTGTGGGCCGCCGCCCACCTTGCCACTGATCGTGGTCACGCTCACGCTCGTGCCGACAACCGGCGGCTACGAGAAAGACGAACGGTGCCTGCCACACGTCGAGTGGCAGACACCGTTCAGTTGATCTCGAGGATCAGCCCAGAGCACGCAAGCGAGGCGCGAGGTCACGCTCGAACAGTTCGAGGAACCGGCGCTGATCATGGCCCGGTGCGTGGAACACCAGGTGATTGAGACCGGCATCGACGTAGGCCTTGACCTGCTCGACGGCGTCGTCCGGATCGGAAGCGACGATCCAGCGCTTGGCCACCTGCTCGATGGGCAGAGCGTCGGCAGCGGCTTCCATTTCGATCGGATCCTCGATGCTGTGCTTCTGCTCCGGCGTCAGGGACAGCGGAGCCCAGAAGCGGGTGTTCTCGAGTGCAGCCTCCGGATCGGTGTCGTAGCTGATCTTGATCTCGATCATCTTGTCGATGTCGGCGACGTCGCGCTCGGCCTTGGCTGCGCCCTCGGCAACGGCTGGAAGCAGCTTCTCGGTGTAGAGCTCCATGCCCTTTCCGGAGGTGCAGATGAAGCCGTCACCGGCACGTCCCGCGTATCGGGCGACAACGGGTCCGCCGGCCGCGATGTACACGGGAATGCCGCCCTCGGGAACGTCGTAGATCGACGCGCCACGAGTGGTGAAGTACTCGCCTTCGAAGTCGACACGATCGCCCAGCCACAGCTCACGCATCAACCGCACGGACTCACGCAGCCGCGCGAAGCGTTCCTTGAACTCGGGCCACTCGCCCTGGAAGCCGGTGGCGATCTCGTTGAGAGCCTCACCGCTGCCGACGCCGAGCATGATGCGTCCCGGGTAGAGACATCCCATCGTCGCGAACGCCTGAGCGATGACTGCCGGGTTGTAGCGGAACGTCGGCGTCATCACGGACGTGCCGATCTGCACGCGCTCGGTGCGCTCACCGACGGCGGTCATCCAGGCGAGCGAGAACGGTGCGTGGCCACCGTTGTGGCGCCACGGCTGGAAATGATCGCTCACCGCAACGGAATCCATGCCGTGCTGCTCTGCCAGAACTGCCAGCTCTACCAGTTCGCGAGGGCCGAATTGCTCAGCCGATGCCTTGTATCCGAGCTTGAGTTCCTGCGCCACCGTGCACTCCCTTGTCGTCTGTTTCGTTTACTTCTCTGACATGCTTCACGTTCTTTGCAGACTATCCAGACACCGCTCGGACTTCTCTGCGTATCTCAGCGAGCGAGGCTGGTGACCACCGTTGCCACGCCGGCTGCGACGGCAACCCCGGCCAGTGCCAGTGCAAACAGCCACAAAGCGTGCGGTTCCGGCATCGCCGCTCCGTCCTCGAGCGCCTTCTTCACCTGTAGCCAGCGTCGCATACCTACCAGTGCGGCCGCCGCCGCGAGTGCGATCAGGGTCAGACCGAGAGTCGTGCGAACCCACCCTGTACTCCATTCCGGTACCAATTGGACGACGGCGATGCCTCCGGCCAGCAGGGCGAGTGAGCTACGCATCCAGGCGAGGAAGGTGCGCTCGCTGGCAAGGGTGAAGCGCTCGTCCGGGCGGTTCGGTTCACTCATGCGTGCTCACCTCCGTGCGGTGCCACCAGATCCGGGTCCTGACGCCAGTCGTAGACGACCTCGGTGCGCAGAACGATGTCCTGCAACGAACGTCGTCGTCGATCGACCGCCGACCACAGCAATCCGAAGGCGAAGAGCACGCAGAGCACCGCACGGATGAAGGCCAACGGCCAGCGCACGAGGCGATGCCCGGACGTGATCACCCGCAGCCCCATCACGAGGGACCCGACGGTCCGACCGGTGGTCGCCCAGCAGGCGGTCAGATACGCCACCGAGACACCGAGAAATGCCGTCGTGGACAGGAAGATTCCCGGTTCCGAGAAAGTGAAACTCTGTGGCGAGAAGAGCAGTCGGACGAAGGCGAAGCCCACGTACACGGAACCCATCAGGAGCAGGACGACGCCCAGGTCGATCAGTCCGGCGAGTCCACGGGTGACGATGCCGGCTGGGCCGGAACTCTCCTGGGCCACTAGCGTTCGCCTGCGTTCGTCTTCGGATCGGTCTCTGTCGACGGTTTTTCTGGTGACGGTTTATCTGATGACGGTGCGTTGTCGCGGCCGAAGAGTCGCCCGACGAAGCCGGCGACAGCGTCGTCCGCCTGCATGCCCTGCACTCGAGCTCCGTGCACGGCTTCCGTGGAGAGTGAACCGGTCGATTCACGAATCATCTGGGGCAGGTCGACGCCCTCGATGACCTGGTCGGCGATCTTGACGAGGTCGATGCGGTTGACCTGGCGTTCGAGGTCGACCGTGTCGACTATCCCGTCGAGATCGAGGCGATCGATCACCGCTTTGACGTCGAGGCGGCTTGCGATCTCGTCCACGTCGACCCGGTCGATGATCGGTTCGAGCGAGACCCGTTCGGCAATCTTGTCCACGTCGATGTTCTCGGCGATCTTGTCGATGTCCACGTGGTCGACGACGATCTTGGTGATGTCGACTTCGGACAGAGCAGCGTCGACGACAGCTTTGATCACCGTCCGCAAGGTCGAGTCGGCGAACTCCACGGTCGAGTGCATCGCTTCCGTGCCGCGAGTGGTGACCTGGGTGATCGCGCCGTCGAGTGCGTCACCGACGACAGGGATCCGCTGCACGGAATCAAGTGCGAGACCAGCGGTTCTGCGCGCCGCACCAGCCGTGATCGCGGCCAGCCCGAAGGCCAGCCGAATCACGTCGGATTCGGGGTGGTGCGACTGCGATCCCACGCAATTGTCTCCATCTTCTTATACGACTGTTACCCGGACATTCGTCACTCCTCTTCGCATTGTGCCACTGTTGGAAGGCACAAATACGCTGTCCGGCTTGCGCCTGGGGGGAAATATGAAGACACGTCGTTTCACGGTTCGGCTGACGATGGCGGTGGCCATGGCCGCCGGCTTTCTCGGCCTCAGCGCGCCGACCGCGAGCGCGGATTCCGTGGTCAGTCGCATCGACGTCTACTCCCCCTCGATGGACCGCTGGATCGCCAACGACGTGATTTCGCCGGCCGGAGGAGGCCCGGCCCCGACCTTCTATCTGTTGACCGGTGTCGGCGGCGGCGAGGACGGGATCTCGTGGTTCAACAACACCGGAGTTCGTGACTTCTTCGACGACAAACACGTCAACGTGGTCATGCCGGTCGGCGGCAAGTTCAGCATGTACACCGACTGGAACGCCGACGATCCGGTGCTGGGCCTTAACAAGTGGCAGACGTACCTCACCAAGGAACTACCGGCGGCGGTCAACGCTCGGTACAACACGACCGGTGTCAACGCACTCGGTGGTGTGTCGATGGCCGGCGGACCGGTTCTGGACCTCGCGATCCAGTCGCCGGGCACCTACCGCGCAGTCGGCTCGTACAGCGGCTGTCCGCGCGCCGGCGACCCGCTCGGCCAGGCAGCGGTGCGCTCGATGGTCGAGATACTCGGCGGCGGCAACGCAGCCAACATGTGGGGGCCGTGGGGTAGCCCGCAGTGGGCGGCGCACGACCCGTTGATCAACGCCGAGAGACTGCGTGGCACAGCGCTGTTCATCTCGACCGGCAACGGCCTCCCCGGCCCGGTGGACGGAATCAACTCGCTGGCGATGGCCGCCGGCGTCGTTCCCGGCGCGGTCCTCGAAGGCATCACCAACATGTGCACCGCTGCCCTGCAGGGGCGATTCGGTCAGCTCGGCATTCCCGCGACGTTCAGCTTCCGACCCGAAGGCACCCACACCTGGGGGCTCTTCGAAGCCGACATGCGCGCGTCGTGGCCGATGATCGCGGGCGCTATCGGGGCGTGAGCCTCACGGCCCTCCTTACAAGCCATGGCGTCAGGTGAGACTGCGCGCCCAGTCCCGCATCCCGGCGGGGCCAGTGCCGGTGGCGTATTCAGCGAACAGATTTCGCGCTTCGTCACGGCGGATGCCGCCGAGGACTTCACGCGGCTTACAGAAAAACGGAAGTTCCACAGGCGGCGCCCACAGCTGCACGAGTTCCGCCGCACCGTCGTTCGGGGATTCGAGAGCGAACCACACCCGGGTCACGCCGAGCGTGATCGCGGCACCCATACACATGAGACATGGTTCGAGATTGACCGCCAATGTCAATTCACCGGACGCTCGAGTGAATCCGAGAGCCTCGTCGGCCTGCAAGAGCGCTTGAAGGTCCGCATGGACTACCCGTCGGCCGAGTGCCCGTTCTTGCGTATACGCCCGCCCGAGCACACGGTCGTCGTCGAACACGACTGCGCCGATCGGCATCTCCCCGAGCTCCATGCCCTCACGCGCTACGTCAAGAGCAACCGCAAGGGCATCTCGAGGTGAAAACATCACTCGACACTAATGGACCAAGGCAAACTCACGCTGCCAGTAGTGCGGGTAGTCCCCATTCCTTGGCAAGCAGCTCGTACGAGCGCAGACGATCCTCGTGCCGATGGGTCACCCCGGTGATTACCAATTCGTCCGCTCCGGTGAGCTTCTGCAAACTGTCGAGCCTGTCGGCGACGGTAGACGGTGAACCGACGAACTGCGTGATCAGCCGATCCTCCACCACTGCTTTGTCGGCGTCGGAAAGTGGGAGCGCTGTCGCGGGATCGGGGTACGGGATGGCGCCGTGTCCGCTGCGAATGCTGTGCGTCCAGTGCCCGAACGTAGACGCCAACTCTCTCGCCGTCGCATCGTCTTCCGCAGCAACAACATCCGCGGAGACGACGACATACGGCTCCGACAGAACTGCCGACGGTCGGAATGCTGCACGGTATGCCTCGACGGCATCGAGCGTACTCGAGGGCGCCACATGGTAATTCGCACCGAACGGCAATCCGAGTCGTCCGGCGAGCTCGGCACTGGGGCCCGCACTGCTTCCGAACACCCACAGTTCGACGTCGGCATTCTCGCCGGGACTGGCGTGCAATTCGATGCCGTCGCGGGTTCTGTAGGTACCGTTCAGGAGCGAGCGTATGTCGTCGACCTGCTGCTTGAAATCGGGCGCCTGCGCGCCCGGAAACGCCAATGCCTCGAACGACGCCTGCAACCGCGGTGACGTGAGAAGACCGGTTGGATCGAAGGGTGCCGGGATCACGACGCCGTCGCGTACGACGTTCTCTCGCTTCGATTCTGCCGGCGCAGGCGTTCCGGCAGCGACGGCGCGAAGTGCCTCCACCCGACGCTGTCCGCTGCGCCCGATACCGAGATCGATACGACCCGGATACAACGCTTCGACGGTACCGAAGGCCTCGACCACCTGAGCCGCCGTGTTGTTGCCCAGCAGCACGGCGGCCGAGCCGACACGAATGGTGTTGGTGGCGGCCGCGATCAGCCCGACAAGCACTGCTGGCGACGAAGAGGCAACACCGACGAAGTGGTGTTCGGCGACCCAGTAACGCTTGTATCCCCACGCTTCGGCAGAACGAGCGAGGTCCAGCGAGTTCCGCAAAGCCTGGCGGGCCGTTCCGCCCTCACTGATCGGCGAGAGGTCGAGTACGGACAGCGGCGCGCTCACCTCGGTCCGCTTTCGGAGCGGGTGTCCGGTGTCTTCTCGCCGGCTTCCACCGCGAACGCCAGGCGGTTCTCGGCGGGGGCCACCGGGCACGTCGCGTAATCGGTGAACGCGCAGGGCAGGTTCGACGCCCGATTGAAATCGAGGACTACCGCGCCACCGGGTTCAGGTGCGCTCACGTGCAGCGAGCGTGCGGCCGGGTAGGTGGACACACCACTGGTCGCGTCGGTGAACAGGATGTGAAAGCCGTTGTCCTTGCCCGCGAACGCAATCAGCGTATACGTTGCACCGTCGTGTTCGAAGCTGATGGTTCCTAGGGCGTCGTGATGATGCTCGAGGCGCTCGACGACCGCGCCCGTCGTCACCGTGCGAGCCTCCTCGAAAGCTGTGAAGACACCCTCGATGCGCCACTGCGGGTTCGGCTCGAAGGTCGGGATACCACTGAACTGCGCCAATGCCGGGGCCGACGAATCGTGGATCCGCAGAGCCACCTCGCCGGTGCGGCGGATGACCTCGACCAACCGTGCGCCCTGCTTGACGATCAGTCCCGGCGCCCCCTCGATCGGATTCAGAGTGGCCGAACCGTCCACTGCGACGCCGTCGATCGACAAGTCGTCTGCGGGCGTCGCGGTGACGACAACGGCATTCGCGTCGGCGCGCCATGCACCGGGCAGGTCCGCGAAGGTGGAATCGGTGTCCACCAGCCAATGCAACGCAGTCAGGCTCAGCCAGCCGAGGGGTTCGCCGAAGGTGGCGTCGCGCGAGGCGTGCCAGGCATTCCAATCGCCGGTGAAGGTACTGGTGGAAGTGTCGGTAACGGTCATGATGCGCGGACTCCTTCAGCCTGCTCGTGCGGGTGGCGCAGCCCGAGATGGCTGCGCAGGGTGGTTCCTGAGTACTCGGTCCGGAAACTGCCGCGGTCCTGAAGTTCCGGTACGACGGTGTCGATGAACTCGTCGAGGCCCGCGGGGGTGATGTGGGGAACGAGGATGAATCCGTCGCTTGCGTCGCCCTGGACGTAGCTGTCGATCTCGGCAGCGACCTCGGCGGCGCTACCCACGAACTGTTGGCGGGCAGTCACTTCGATGATGAGTTCACGGATGCTGAGGTTTTCGGCCTCGGCCTTGGCACGCCACTGATCTGCGACCGCTCGTGGATCCTTGACGTGGCGGACGCGTCCACGGGTGATGTTGACGTCGTCCGACGGATCTTCCTTCGGCAACGGGCCGTCGGCGTCGTACTGGGAAAGGTCTCTGCCCCAAACCTGTTCGAGAAAAGCGATGGCAGTCTGGGGTCCGACCTGCTGCCGCCGGATGTGATATGCCTTCTCCTGTGCGTCCGCGGCGTTGTCACCGAGGACGAAGGTGGCGGCGGGGAGAATCTTGAGGTCTGCGTGCGTGCGTCCGTACTTGGCCAAGCGTCCCTTCACGTCGGCGTAGAACGCCTTGCCTGCTTCGAGCGTTCCGTGCCCGGTGAAGATGGCATCGGCCTTGGCCGCGCCGAACTCGCGTCCTTCGTCGGAGTCACCGGCCTGCAACAGAACTGGGTGCCCCTGCGGACTCCGTGGAACTTCGAAGCGTCCGGCGATGTCGAACTGCTTACCGGAGTGCTGGAACTGGCCGACCTGCTGGTTGGTGGCGAAAACACCGCGCTCACGGTCGACGATCGGACGGTCGACGCTCCAGCTGTCCCACAGCGTCCGTACTGCGTCGACCAACTCGTTGGCGCGTGCATACCGCTCGGAATGCTCCAGATAGCCACCGCGGCGGAAGTTCTCGCCGGTGAAGGCGTCCGAGGAGGTGACCAGGTTCCAGGCGGCGCGGCCGTCGGAGAGATGATCGAGCGTCGAGAACTGCTTGGCCAACTCGTACGGTTCGTTGAATGTGGTGTTGATCGTCCCGGCCAGGCCGAGATGCGTTGTCACACCGGCAACCGCATTGAGAATGCTGAAGGTGTCCGGGCGACCGACTACGTCGAGGTCGTGAATTTTGCCCTGATGCTCGCGTAGGCGCAAACCCTCTGCGAGGAAGAAGAAGTCGAACAATCCGCGTTCGGCACTGCGGGCGAGATGCTCGAACGAGCTGAACTCGATCTGACTCTTGGACGCCGGATCGGTCCACACCGTGGTGTTGTTCACGCCGGGAAAGTGAGCGCCCAGATGGACTTGCTTGCGAATCCTGTTCTGTGTCATCGGTGTTCCTGTTCTCTACTCGCGCTACGCGAACTGATTGACGGGCAACTGGAAGCCCAACCGCTCGCGCAGCGTCGGGGCGGTACTCGGTCGCGGATTGAGAGTTGGCACTACGTCCGTCGCGATCTTCTCCACGGCGGCGGCCAGCGCCAGTGGACGCAGAACCACACCGTCGATCCCGGCGAGCCCACCGATCTCACGCAGCAGCGCAGTCAAACCCGCGCTGTCACCGCGATAGAACAGCGAGTGCGGGGCATACGGCGCTCCCGCCCATTCCTCGAGTTCCGCCAAAGCGTCGTCGGCGGCACCGCGATCGGCGCCGAGGAGCACGTCGACGTCGAGGAGAACCCGCACGCTGCGCCCGAGGGCGGCGGCACTCGCGTGGACCAGCTTGGCCGTAGTTTTGGCCTCGGCGAGATCGGTTGCCGAGATCCGAATCAGATCTCCGCGCGCAACCGCGAGTTCGCGAGCCTCCGGCCTGCTCGCGTCGACGGCGATCAGCGGCTGCCCCTGCGGGGAGCGCGGCGTGATGGACGGGCCCTTGACGGAAAAGTTCTTTCCCTCGAAGTCGATGTAGTGCAGCTTGTCCCGATCGATGAATCGTCCGCTCGCAGCGTCACGTATCTCGGCGTCGTCCTCCCAGCTGTCCCACAGCCGACTGACCACCTCGACAGCCTCGGACGCTTCCTCCCACGCAGACTCAGGACCCTGCACTGTCTTTCGGCCGAACAACGCCGCCTGCTCGGCGGTGTCGGACACCGCGACCTGCCAACCGGCCCGCCCAGCAGACGAGTAGTCGATACTCGCGACGGCCTTGGAGATGTGGAACGGCTCGGTGTGCGTGACTGTCGCAGTGGGGATCAGACCGATGCGCGAGGTCACGGCACTCAGCCGCGCCGCAGTTGCCACCGCCTCCAATCTCCCGCGCACTGCGTGCCGGCCTTCGGATTGCAGTCCGAACGAGTCAGGGAGGAACGCCAGATCCACCCCACCCCGATCCGCGGTGGTCACCAGGTCCACCCAGTACGACGGTGTGAACAGATCTTCGGCGCGTGAGTCCTCGCGTCGCCAGGAGTACGGATGAGCTCCGGTGCCCTCGAATTCGAGACCGACCAGGAATGCTCCGGAACTACGCTCGGACATGTTCGGCCTTTCGTGTCGAATGATCCCGCCCGGGGATCGCCTCGAGAAGTGTGCGTGTGTACTCGTTTCGGGGATTGTCGAAAATCTCGGTGGTAGTGCCGATTTCGAGCAATCGCCCGGCCTGCATGACGCCGACGACGTCGCTGATCTGGCGAACAACCGCCAGATCGTGGGAAATGAAGAGATAGGTCAAGCCCAGTTCTCGCTGCAACTCGTCGAGTAGCGCCAGAATCTGCGCTTGCACCGAGACGTCGAGAGCGGACACAGGTTCGTCGAGAACGAGCAGGTCCGGCTTCAAAGCGAGCGCACGAGCGATCGCCACCCGTTGACGCTGGCCGCCCGAGAGTTCGTCCGGTTTGCGGCTCAGGAACTGCTCGGGAAGTGCAACCTGATCGAGCAACTCTGCTGCACGACTCTGCTGCTGGCTGCGTCCACCAACCTTGAAGGCCCGCAGCGGCTCCGCAACGATGTCCTGGACGGACAATTTCGGGTCGAGTGATGCATAGGGGTTCTGATACACGAGCTGGATCCTTCGGCGCAGCTCACGCAGGTCGCTGCCCTTGACCTTCGTGATGTCCTGGCCGTCGAAGGTGATGGTGCCGGCATCCGCCTGCTCCAATCGCACGACAATGCGTGCGGTGGTCGACTTGCCGGAGCCCGACTCCCCCACCAGCGACACCGTCTGACCCCTCGGAACAGTCAGCGACACTTCGTTCACCGCGGTGATCGAACTCCCGCGTCCGACGTTGAAGTGCTTGGTGATTCCCGTCAGGGTCAGCAGCGGGCTGGTGTCCTGGCGGACCGGGCGAACGACTGGTCCCGAGGACAGGCTCGGCGCAGAGCTCAGAAGTTTCTTCGTGTACTCGTCTCGCGGGTTGTCCAGAATATCCGCGGTGCGGCCGGATTCGACGATCCTGCCGCCCTGCATCACCAGGATCCGGTCCGCGCGGTCTGCGGCCACACCCAGGTCGTGCGTGATCAGGAGCACGGCGGCACCGGATTCGGCAATCCGCTCGTCGAGATGGTCGAGAATGCGCCGTTGAACCGTGACGTCCAGAGCACTGGTCGGCTCGTCGGCGATTACGAGGGCCGGGGTCGCGACAAGCGCGATACCGATCAGAACGCGTTGCCGCATACCGCCGGAGAGCTCGTGCGGGTACTGGCGTGCTCGGATTTCCGGCCGGTCGATACCCGCGCGCTCGAGCACCTCGACGGCGTCCAACCGGGCTTTGCGACGGTCTGCGAGGCCGTGGATCCGGAGGACTTCTGCAACCTGGTCGCCGATCCTCGTCACCGGGTTGAGCGAGGTCGTCGGATCCTGCGGCACCAAACCGATACGCGCGCCGCGGATTCGCTGCCACGCACGGTCGGAATACGAGTCGATCTGTTCACCCTCGAACTCGACGGTCCCGCCGGTGACGTGGCCACTGCCGGCGAGCAGACCCAATATCGCGTGGGCCGTGGTCGACTTACCGGAACCCGATTCCCCTACCACCGCAACTACTTCGCCCCGACCGACGGTGAAGCTCACGCCGGATACCGCGGGCTCGGCGCCGTAGGCGATCTGTAAGTCGGTGACGGAAAGCAACTGTTCCTCGGTCGTGCTCATCGCCGGTTGTTCCTTTCGATCTCGTGGCCGATACGGTGTGCCGAGATGACCACGGCGACAATCGCGAGACCGGGAAGTGTGGTCATCCACCAGGCATTGGCGAGGAAATTACGTCCCTCGGATACCAGCGATCCCCATTCCGGGGTAGGCGGAACGGCGCCGAATCCCAAGAAGCTCAGAGCCGACACCGCCAGTACTGCCTGCCCGAACTCGACAGCGGACAGCGCGACCACCGGCGCGTAGGAGTTGGGAAGCACGTGCCGACGCAGGACACCGAGCCACTGCACACCCGAACTGAACGCGGCCTCGACGTACTGAGCTCCGCGCACCCGCATCACTTCGGCACGCATCACTCGCGCGAAATTGGCGACCATACTGACGCCGACAGCAATGGCGACGTTGATGGTGCCGAAGCCGAGTGCGGTCACCAGTGCCAACGAGAGCAGCAGCGCCGGAATGGACAGCAGCACGTCGACGATGCGCATCAGCACGGCGTCGACGACGCCACCGACAAAGCCCGCGAGCAAACCGATTATCGATCCCGCCACCAATGCGATTCCGACCGCCACCAAGGTTGCGGTCAGGGACAGCGCGGCGCCGTGCACGAACCGTGTGTACAGGTCACGACCGAGATTGTCGGTTCCGAACCAGTGAGCCAGGCTCGGGCCCTGCAGTTTGTCCGCCGGGACACCGGACAACGGATCGCCGCTGGCAAAGAATCCGGGTGCGACGGCAAAGCCGATGGCAAGCAACACGATCAACACCGGAATCACCAAGCCGGGCTTTCGGATCCAGCCGATGGCCGTGGACTTTCGGCGCGAAACAACAGGTGCCTTCGCCTCGACGGTCGGATCGAGGAGTAGGGGTTCGATCAATGTGTCAGACATGAGCCGGCTCCAGATCGGTCGAGCTTTCGGTATTCGACTTTTCGGTGTGACTCTTCTTCGTCTGGATGATCCGTGGATCTATCAAGGGGTAGAAGAGGTCGACCGCGAGGTTGACGAGCACGAACACGAGAGAGGCGAACACAACGACTCCCTGCACCACCGGGATGTCCTGCGCCATCACCGACGTCTGTGTCAGACGGCCGACGCCCGCGCGGGAGAACACCGTTTCCACAACCACCGAGCCCGCCAGCAGCGTGCCGACCAGCACACCGGCAATGGTGAATGCCGGAATGCTCGCCAGTCGCAACGCGTGACGGGTCTGCACGCGCCAACGGCTTGCGCCCTTGGCGTACGCAGTCTCCACGTGCGGCGAACGTAGCGTCGACTGCAGGCTGGTCGTGAGCACCTGCGCGATCACCGCGCCGGTCGGGATCGCCAAGGTGATCGCCGGAAGAATCACCGTTGCGAATCCCTTGTCTCCGAAAGCGGGGAAGATGTGCAGACGGAACGAGAACAGCTGCAGAAGAATCAGGCCAACCCAGAAGGTAGGCACCGCCACACCCAGCGGCGGCAGCGAGAACAACAGATTCGCGAGCCACCGCTTGCGGGTGTAGGCAGCGAAGAACGCGATCGCCACTCCGAACAACACGGCCAGAACCAAAGCGGTGGTTGCCAAGACCAGAGTGCTCGGCAGCGCCGAGAAGATGGCATCCGTCACCGACTGACCGGTGGAGATGGACGTACCGAAATCGCCGCGAAGAGCATTCGTCAGCGACGTCCAGTACTGCACCCACACCGACTCGTCCAAGCCGTACCGTGCCCGAAGCTGATCGAGCGCAGCCTGATCCACTGCAACACCCTGACCGGACGAGTCGGCAGCCATGCTGACGGGATCACTCGGCAGGAGGAACAGAATCACGAACGAGATGGTGAAGGCGGCCCACAGAACCACTGCGGCCTGGCCCAGTCGGGTGAGTACGTATCGAGTCATGATTACTTACCCGACAACCATGCGTCGTAGAACTGCAGGCGCGAGGAGGCTTCGAAGTTCAGGTCCTGCACACTCGATCCGGCGCCGATGGCCTGCGAGAGCTCGATGGTGGGGATGGAGAGTCCACGGTCGAGGATCAATTCCTGTGCGGTGGATACCAGTTCGCCGCGTTGGCCGTTGTCCGTGGCTGCAAGCTGGTCTGTGAGTACCTTGTCGAGCTCCGGATCTGCGCCGCGACGGTTCAGGTTGCGGCCTTCGGTGCTGAACGATGCCCGCAAGATGTCGGCGTCCGCGCGAGTGCTGTTGTAATACAGCGAATCGTAATCACCCGATACTCCCTTCTCGGTCCATTCACCGTTCGAGACCAAGTTGAGCTGCAGGTCGACGCCGACCTTCTTGAGCTGCTGCTGCACGAGCTCGAGGATGGCCTGGTTACCCGAGAACACCGGACTGAAGGTGACGCTGAAAGTGAGCTTCTGCCCGTCCTTCTCGCGGATACCGTCGCTGCCGGTCTTCCAACCAGCCGCGTCGAGGAGTTTCGCCGACTTGTCGGCGTCGTACGTCACGACACTGGATTCGTCGCTGTAGAGCGGAGTGGTGTGAGCCAGCGGGCTCGTGGCCGGGAAGAACGACGGATCCAGAACGGTGTCGACGAGTTCTTGGCGGTTGATCGCGGGAATGATGGCCTGACGAACAGCCTGATCAGCGAGAACGCCGCGACTGACGTTGGGCTGGAAGAAGAAGCTCACACCCGGGTTCGGCCTTGTGAGGATTCGTCCACCCGCGCCCTCGATTTGCGGCGCATCCTGCGGAAGCGCATCGCTGACCGCATCGAGCTGGCCGGAGGCCACGCTGCCCGCCCGCACACCGGATTCGGGAACCACCGTGAAGTCGACGCCATCGAGGTACGCCTCGCCCTGATGCGCGACCGCATCCGAGGCCCAGTTGTATCCCGCACGCTTGGCGATCTTGACGCTCTTGTCCTGCTGCCAGTCGGTGTACACGAACGGTCCGGAGGCGATCACCGCTGCACCGGGGCAGCGCTGCTCGGATGCCAGCGCGGTGGTGGAATCGGCGAGGATTCCGAGCTGTGGCGTCGAAGTTGCTTGCAGGAACTGAACATTGGGTCCGGAGAAATTGATCTTCGCCGTGTGAGCATCTACGACGTCGGTACCGGTGTACGAGGACAGGTAACTCTTCGCCAACGACGCGTTCGGTCCCAGGTTCTTGACCGAGTCGAAGGTCTTCTTCACCGAATCCGCCGTCACCGGTGTGCCGTCACTGAAGGTGGCGTCGTCGCGAAGGACGAACGTGAAGCTAGCGGCGTCGGGGCTGATCTCCCAACTCTTGGCGAGCCACGGGGTGATCTCTCCGGTGTCGGGATTTTGATCGGTAAGCGAATCCACCACTGTCCGAGTGACATACACGGTCTGGTTACTGCCGGCCTGGGCCGGATCGGCGCACGTCGGCGCCTGCGACAGACCGTAGCGAAGGGTTCCGCCGGACTGGGCGGGGCCTGCGTCGGCAGCACTGTCACTCCCGCTGCTGCAGCCGGCGAGGACGGTGCCGAGAACCGAGACAGCACCGATACCGGCGATTACGGTCGCGCGTTTGCGGGCACCGAATGAGGGCGAAGACACCAAGAACTCCTAAAGAGGCATGCCGAAGAGCGCACCCGTCGCCTGAGACGAAAAAGGCGATCGAGCACGAATCACTTGTGAGAGAAGAGAAAACAGACTTGTCGACGACTCGCCTGAGTGTGAATGACTGACCGAGAGGTCAGTTGGTACAGAAAGATCCCGCGGTGCGGCACAGGTCTACGTGACGACGCGACCAGGCGGTATCGAAACCGCCTTCGACTGCCTTCATTTCGTGTTCCTCCATCGGTCCTGGCGGTAGCACCCGCACCCGATCACTCGGGGGGTTGCTGCGACGTCAATGAGCCAGGTCTCTCGGTCGCTCTGGATGGTCGTTCGCAAGTGTACGAGGTCAAACCCGGGTGTTGTCAACCCGGTCGGTAGGAATTGCTGCTCGAGTCACATTTTCGAGCACCCGAAGCTGCTTCTCGAACGGGTGGACGCCCACTTCTTCGGGCGAGAGCGAAGCGTCGTAAAGCGGTGTGTATCCACTGGACAGATACAGCGCGACGGCCTCCGGTTGCCGAGGCCCTGTCGTGAGGAACACCCGACTGTATCCGCGAAGCTCGATCTCTCGTTCCAACTCACGAACGACGGCCTTGCCGAGGCCACGCTTCCGATAGTCGACCGACGTCCAGATTCTCTTCAGTTCCGCAGTGGTGGAATCGAATTGACGAAAAGCACCGCCGGCGATCGGCAGACCGTCGTGGGTGAGCACCAGAAGCGCACCCTGCGGGTAGGCAAATTCTTCTGCCGGATACGTCGTGAGATCCTCGAGCATCGCTTCGCGAGTCCCGCCGTAACGCGAACTGTATTCGAGTGCCAACTCCGCGATCAGTGGAGCTGCCAAGGGATCGTCCTGCGATACCGAATAGACCTCTACCGCTCCGACACCCTCGAGCTGTCGAGTTCCGAGCTCCAGTGCCACAACACTTTCCTCCATGAATCTGGTCAACGCTCCCCCAGCCTGAAAACTTCCGGAGCGAGGGTGGTTCCGTCGACGAGGTCCGCCACAAGTTCACCCAAGGCCGGACCGAACTTGAACCCATGCCCCGAGAATCCCGCCGCCACCGTGACGGCGCCGACTCGGTCGATGACGAAGTTACTGTCCGGCGTGCTCGTGTACAGGCAGGTGAGCGACTCGACACGGGTGGAATCGACGCCGGGCAACCACGACTCGGCGTACTGGGCCAATCGCTGCTCTCCGTCGACATCAGGGGTGTAGTCACGGGTCTGCGGAGTCACCACCGGCCCGGTCGCGTGTTCGCCGATCTTGATCCCGTCCTCGGAACCGAGCCCGTAGATCCCCGCGGTCTCCAATTCTGCGCCGGTGTGGTGGACGAAACTCGGCCACTCGACTCCGGGATCGAGCGGTGCAAAGTGGGCCGGTTGTTCCTGTGTCGTGCGCAGCGTCGGCAGTACGATCTCGGAGCCGAGACCGCTGTCTGCGATCAGATCTGCAGTCCACGCACCGGCCGCGATCACGACCTGACGAGCTGCGAGCGTTCCACTGTCCGTCACCACGTCCACGCCGTAGGACGCTCGCGCGAGTGCCAACACCCGAACATCGTGACGGACCTCGGCACCGGCAAACACCGCTCCCGCCTTCAGAGCGGTCACGGCGCGGTCCGCGTGCAACCGGCCTGCGTCGGGGTGATGGAGCACCGTGGTGTCGAATCGCAGCCCCGGCCAACGGGCGGACGCCTCGGCAGGAGTGAGGATCTCACCCTTGATGCCCGCCTCGCGAAGTATCTTCGCCTTGGACTGCACTGCCTGCGGCAGGCCGTGATCAACGGCACCGGTGAGTTCCAGGAACCCGATGTCCGTCGTGGTCTCCAACTCCCGCCACAGCGGCAGCGCGCCGGCCGCCAAACCTGTGTACCGGTGATTGTCGTAGGCCTGCCGGTAGATACGCGAAGTACCGTGCGACGCACCGTGCTTGTGACTCGGCCCGAACTGTTCCAACTGAATGACGCTACGTCCGCGTGCCGCGAGCCGCCATGCGGCGGAGGACCCGACGAGTCCTCCGCCGATGACGATCACATCGAGAATCTCACTCATGGACGAGAGCTCACTTGGTCTTCGGAAGGCCGGGCGGGTTGATCAGGGACGTGTCGACGGCTTCGCTGGTGATGTTCCAGCGCTCGAGGATCTGCTGGTACGTGCCGTTCTCGATCGTGTGGTTGATCGCGTCGTTGATCGCCTTGATCAGGCCGTTGTCCTTCTTCACCAGCACCGCGATCTGCCCCTGCAGGGTGTCGCCGGCCCCGGAGAACTCACCGACAACCTCGGTCTCCCCCGACTGCTTGGCGTGGAACTGCGATGACGGGTTCGGGCCGAAGTAGGCGTCGATCCGGCCGGACTGCAGCGGGAGGTAGTAGTCGGTGGTGTTCTGGTAGTAGGAGATGTCGGTAGGCGCCAGGCCGGCCGCGACGTTCTGCTCACTCCACTTGACCAGCAGCGCTTCCTGATTGGTGCCCGAGGAGACGGCGATCTTCTTGCCCGCGACGTCCTTGGGTTCCTTGATGGAGATTCCGGCACCCTTCTTGGCTTCGAAGGCGAGGGTGTCGAGACGGTAGGTCGCGAAGTCGTACTTCTCCTTACGCTCCTCTGTGACAGTCACATTGGAGAGGAAGGCGTCGGCCTCACCGGAGTCGATCCGGACGAAGTTCTGTGCCCAATCTGCTGTCTGCAGGTCGACCTTCAAGCCGAGAACGTCACCGATCAGATAGGCGAAGTCGGTCTCGGAACCGATGAGAGTGGTGTCGTCGTCGGCGTAGAAACGGAGCGGCGGAGCGGAACCGGCACTACCGGTGACGCGCAGCGTGCCACGATCGCGGATGTCCTGAGGTAGCTCGGCGGCGATTGAATCCACCTTGTCGGTGCTGATGCGGTTCTGATCGGCCGTGAGGTTGTAACCCGCAGCAGCGGTGACCTGGGCGCCGTCGGACTCGGCGTCCGCGCTGCTGCATGCAGCGCTGAGCAATCCGACGGTGGCAAGCGCCGAGATCAGAAAAGTCGCGCGACGGGATGTGGAGAACATCAATTTTTCCTTCCGGGAATGAGTCTGGGTCGCGTCAGAGGACGCGGGAGAGAAAGGCTTTGGTCCGTTCGTGGACCGGATTGTCGATCACCTGCGAAGGCGGGCCCTGTTCGACGATGACGCCGCCGTCCATGAAGACCGCAGTGTCCGCCACTTCCCGAGCAAATCCGACCTCGTGTGTGACGATCACCAAGGTGGCGCCGTCACGGGCCAGCTGAGCCAGGACTTCGAGAACCTCGCCCACCAGTTCCGGGTCGAGCGCCGACGTCGGCTCGTCGAAGAGAATGACCGCCGGCCGCAGTGCCAGCGCTCGCGCTATCGCGACGCGCTGTTGCTGGCCACCGGAGAGTTGGCGGGGATACTCGTCCGCCTTGTCCCCCACTCCCACTCGCTCGAGCAGCGCGCGGGCCTCGCGGTACACCTCGTCACGATCACGCTTCTGGGCCGAGAGCGGCGCTTCCACCACGTTTTCCAATGCGGTCAGGTGCGGAAACAGGTTGAAGTTCTGGAACACGAATCCGATGTGCGAACGCTGTTTCAGGATCTCGCGGTCACGCAGTTCGTGGAGTCGATTTCCCTTGCGCCGGTATCCGATCAGCTCTCCGTCGATCCGTACGGTTCCGCGGTCGACTTTTTCGAGGTGATTGAGGGTTCGCAGCAAGGTGGACTTACCGGAACCCGACGGACCGAGAATGACGGTCACTTCGCCCTTGCGAACCAGGAGATCAACGCCGGCAAGTACTTCCAAGGCACCGAAAGACTTGTGAATTCCGCGTGCTTCGACGGCGTACACCGAATCTTCGGCCAGTTCTGCGGTCATCGGGTAGCACCTCTCGGAATATCGAGACGCGCATCGCGAATCTCTTCGAACTTCTTGCGCGCCTTCTGTACCGGAGTCAACGGAAGAGCACGAGCGGATCCTCGTGCATAGTGGCGCTCCACGTAGTACTGACCGATCGAGAGCAATGTCGTGAGGATGATGTACCAGATCGTGGCGACCATCAGCAGGGGCACGACTCGTCCGTTGCGGCCGAAGATGACCTGCACCTGGTAGAACAGTTCGGCGATTGCCATGGTGGAGACGATCGACGTTCCCTTGAAGAGTCCGATGACCTCGTTGGCGGCGTTGGGGAGGATCGCCCGCATTGCCTGCGGGAGAACGATCTTGAAGAACTGGCGACTGCGCGGAATGCCGAGCGAGTGAGCAGCTTCGATCTGACCGTGATCCACCGAGATGATTCCGGAGCGAATGATCTCGGCCGAGTATGCAGCCTGGTGCAGCGCCAAACCGATGACTGCTGCGGTGAATCCGCCGATCACACCGCTGACCTGGAAGGTGAAGAACTCGGGCCCGAAAGGTATTCCGAGAGAAAGTGTCTGGTACAGGTAAGTGATGTTGAACCAGAAGAGCAGCTGCACGATGAGTGGAATCGAGCGGAAGGCCCAGATGTAGGTCCAGGCGATCACCTGCAGGACCGGATTCTTCGACAACCGACCGAGCGCCAGGAAGACACCGAGACCGAAACCGAGGATCGTCCCCCACAAGGTCAGTTTGATCGTCATCCACAACGCGGCGAGCACTGATTTCGCGGTGAAGTACTGCGCGAACGTCGGCCAGTCCCAGCCGGGGTTGACGACGAGCCCGTGGATGAACTGAGCAAGCAGGACCAGCACGACCGCACTGATCACCCAGCGCAGCGGGTGCCAGGTGCGAGCGACGACAAGCTCCGAGTCGGGAAGTTGCGACTCGGACACCGACTTTTCGGGGCGGACATCGGTGGGCGCGCTCACGGCGCGCTACCTGACGGAGTGGACATGACGAATAGACCTTTCGGGGAATGGGAACGCAGCTGTGTCCTCGAGTTGGTGTGCTCGAGTTGCGAAGACGACGAGAGTTCGGTCAGCGACAGTGACACGAAGCGGTGCGGCACAGATCGATGTGACGTCGCTTGTGCGCAGCGTGCGAAGTGGTACCCATGTGATGCCTTCCATCGGTCCTGGCGGTAGCACCCGCTCCCGATCACTCGGGGGGTTGCTGCGACGTCGACGAGCCAGGTCTCTCGGTCGCTCTGGATGGTGAGCAAAGACTAGACGCGAAATGTCGAGTCGTCAAATGTTGTATTTCCCTGCACTGCAAGGGAAATGAAGGGTCCACGATGTTGAAATCGCATTGATTCCAACGGTGTCCGCAGCCGCGTTCGGCGTGTTGAATGGAGCGTTCGAATGGAGACCGGGACCGCCGTCCGGACTGACTTTTCCTCTGCCGTACCGTCTGCGGAGTGAGTGGACTCGACGCTTTCTTCATCTTGTTGGCCGGTATCGGCGCGGGCGCGATCAACGCCGTGGTCGGCAGTGGAACGCTGATCACGTTCCCGACGCTGGTCGCCTTCGGCATGCCGCCCGTGACCGCAACCATGTCCAACGCGGTCGGGCTCGTCGCCGGCGGAGTTTCGGGTACCTGGGGCTACCGACGTGAGCTGTCCGGACAGTGGGATCGACTGAAGTGGCAGATTCCGGCGTCACTCGCCGGGGCACTACTCGGTTCGTGGTTGCTCATGCATCTACCCGAGAAACTGTTCGAGACCATCGTTCCGGTGCTGCTGGTCCTCGCTCTCGCGCTCGTCCTCCTCCAACCACGCATCCAGGCGTGGGCCAAGAAGCGTTCCACCGAAGAAACGACGCTGTCCACCAAGAGGCTGATGCTCCTGACCGCCGGCACTTTTGCAGTCGGGATCTACGGCGGGTACTTCACTGCCGCGCAGGGCATCCTTCTCATCGGTGTGATGGGTGCCATCCTCCCGGAAACCCTCCAGCGCATGAACGGCGCGAAGAACCTGCTGTCGCTGCTCGTCAACATCGTTGCAGCAGGGATGTACATCACTCTGGCATTCGATCAGATCAATTGGGCAGCAGCCGGTTTGATCGCTGTCGGGTCGCTCGGTGGTGGCGTTCTCGGCGCCCGCTACGGACGGCGCCTGTCCCCCACTGCATTGCGCTACACGATTGTCGTCGTCGGCCTGATCGGACTGTGGCGCCTTCTCGCTTGACCGCCCACATCGGGCGCCACCCGCACATACTGGAGTAATGACCAGTACAGAAGATCAGACCGGTTGGACCTACCTCATGGACATGGACGGGGTTCTCGTCCACGAGGAGCACTTGATACCTGGAGCGGACACGTTCCTGGCAGAGCTGGCGTCGAACGACATCCCGTACATGGTGCTCACCAACAACTCCATCCGCACCCCGCGTGACCTGCGAGCACGCCTGCTCAATTCGGGACTCGACATCCCGGAGAAGTCGATCTGGACGTCAGCGCTCGCAACCGCGACGTTCCTGGCCAACCAGCGGCCGGGCGGCAGCGCCTACGTGGTCGGCGAATCGGGCCTGACCACTGCCCTGCACGACATCGGTTACGTTCTGACGGACAGCGACCCCGACTACGTCGTCCTCGGCGAGACGCGAACGTACTCCTTCGAGGCAATCACCACCGCCATTCGCCTGGTCGAGCGTGGATCGCGGTTCATCGCCACCAACCCGGACGCCACTGGACCGTCGCGAGACGGCTCGCTGCCGGCCACCGGCTCTGTCGCGGCACTCATCACCAAGGCAACCGGACGCGATCCCTACTACGTCGGCAAGCCCAACGCCTTGATGATGCGCTCAGCCCTGCGGTCCATCGGCGCTCATTCCGCCAATACGTTGATGATCGGCGACCGCATGGACACCGACATCGTCTGTGGCCTCGAAGCCGGACTGCAGACGATTCTGGTGATGACCGGGATCTCGACCCGCGCGTCGGTAGAGCTCTATCCCTATCGCCCGACCATCGTCCTCGAGTCGGTCGCCGATCTTGTGGGAACAACAACCGATCCATTTCGTAGCAACACAAACAATTGATTCAAATTGCAAAACAAAACCGAAACTCGGTAATTAACTGGTAAAAAACAGCAGATTTGCCAGGTTCCGACTCGTCCGCTTTGTCCAACTGAACAAACCAACGGTTTTATTCGCACCAAACTTACAAACGAGTAGTTAGACGCAGGTCAAAGATCATTTCGACACCGAGTGACAGTTGGACTCCAGTCGTAAAATTGATTTTTCGAAAAGTGGTAACGAATCGTTTGCCGTGTCTGATACTCATGTCTGAATGGCCCCATTTCGGGTCCCAGACATGAAATGAGATTTTCATGAAGAAGCAGACCAAGGGTGCGATCGCTGCTGCGGCGGCCGGTGCCCTCCTCCTCGGCGGTGCCGGCTCGCTCGCAGTCTGGAGCGATTCGGCCGACGTCAGTGGCGGCGGGCCCGTCACGTCCGGCGCCCTCGACCTGAGCTCTTGCGCACCGGTCGGTGGCGGGTGGAACTCCCTCAACCCGACGAAGACCGCGATCACCAACATCTCGGCTTACCGAATAGTCACCACCGAGAGCATCGAATACACCTGCGACGTCACTGTGACCGCAGTGGGCGATCGTCTCGCGGCTGTTCTGACCGCTGATACGGCCGGAATCGTTCCGGGTGCGAACAGCGCCGAGCTTGCCGCTGCTGTCGTGCCCGTGACGACAATCAAGGACACTGGCGGCAACCCGATTTCGCAGATCACCAAAGCCCAGAACGGAACGATCGTCCACGTCGGAGTCCGGCTGAACTTCAACGAGGTGGCCAATCAGGTCGCGCAGAACCAGTCGCTGAACTTGTCGGCGATGAAGTTGGTCGTCACTCAGACAGCACTGACACCGGCCCCGTAATTTCATGAGGAAAAAGGTCTGGGGAGCGATCGCAGTCGCGGTGGCTGCTGTAGCGGTGTTTGCATCGACACAGCAGTCGCTCGCGCTGTGGTCCGATTCGGCGAGCGCGAATGGCGGTACGGCGACAGCCGCCAGCGTCAACCTCACGGTTGGTACATCTGCCGGAACCAGTGCGGCGTACACCCTGGCGAACTTGACGACGGCCGCGACGCCCGTTGTCCCGGGAAACACGGTGCAAGCACCGCTCACCGTCAAGAATTCGGGGACTGATCCTCTGCAATGGCGAATGCAGTCGACGACCGCATTTACGGGATTCACGTTGACCACTTACGGAGTCGCCAACGAAGGCGCCTGCCCTGCCGGCGTCAACACCGCGGCTCCGGCAGTGACCCCACTGACGTCCGGATCGATGGATGCATCGCTGCAGTACCCGGTTTCACCGGCGTACATGCCGAGTCCACTGGTCTCAGGCGGTACGTACATTCTGTGCTTGCGACTCACGGTAGGCGTCGGGGCGGTCTCAGGTGCAACAAGCACCACGACCTTGACCTTCCAGGCAGGTCCGGTATGACAAAACACTCCACGAAGCGCACCGATCGCACCGGCCCACTCTGGTGGATCACCTCTATCGTCAGTTGGACACTGCTGCTGGCAATTTCGGCAGTCATCGTCGCAACGATTGTCGTTCCCTTCTTTGCCGGAGCACAGCGCTTCACGATTCTGACCGGTTCGATGCGCCCGACGTACAACCCTGGATCACTGGTAGTGGTCAAACCTGTCGATCCGTCCGAACTGGGGATCGGTACACCTATTACGTACCAGCTGGAATCGGGTCAGCCGACCGTCGTCACGCACCGGATCATCGCCACAAGTGAAAACCAGAAGGGTGAAAGAACTTTCATCACCCAGGGCGATGCGAACGGTGAGCCTGACGAGAAGGAAGTGCGGCCGGTGCAGATCCGGGGAAAGGTCTGGTACAGCCTGCCTTATCTCGGTTACGTGAACACCTGGCTGACGGGAGAGCAGCGCACCGTGATCGTGGTGATCGTAGTGACCGCTCTACTGCTGTACGCGTCGTACATGATGATCAGCGGCATCCGTGACGGCCGGAAGGAGCGGGCTCGAGCCCGATTGGCTCCTGACCCTGCAACTTTCGCGCCCGCAGACTCCGCCCAGATCGAGAAAGGCCAGCACGATGCCCTCGCGCCCTGACCGTCCGGCCCATCGGATTCGTCACCTGTTGACCAGCACGCGTTTTCGCGCGCTGCTCGCGCTGGGGATGGTGCTTGGTGTCGGCGGAGTGACCACGCTCGCGGCCTGGACGTCTTCCGCCACGGCAACCTCGGGCAACATCACGACGGGTTCTATCAATCTGCAGTTGAACAGCACCGCCCAGCCCACCCTGACCAAGTCCCTGAATTTCAGTGAGCTTGGCAAGTCCGGAATGATTCCCGGTGATTCGAACACCGCTCTGATCAAGGTCAACAACCTGGGCACAGCGGCAACTGTCCCACTGAAGTACACGATCACGTCTACGAGTAGCGGTGCGTTGACGACTTCTCTACGAATGACGGTTTCCTCCAACGGAACTGTTGCCAACAAGTGCACTGACGGCGCCAACGTTGTGTCCTCGCTCGCGCTGACACTCACCGCGAATCAAGCCATCGGTAGCCCCGACCGCCCACTGGCGGTCGGGGCTACCGAGAATTTATGTGTCTCGGTGCAGCTTCCGACAACACCGACACCGCCGACGAACAGCACGTCGAACATCGTCCTGACCTTCACGGCAAAGGTGTGATGGCAATGGCTCGACACACGAAAAAACATGCAAAGGCCTCGATGCAGAACCGGGTACGGGAAGTCCTGCTCAGCCTGGGAGCCCTCGCAGGCTTGGTATCCATCATCATTTTCATCGCCGGTCTGGCTTTCGGTATCACCCCGCTGATCTTTCGGAGTGGATCGATGTCACCCACGATCGATACCGGTGCTCTCGCATTCGCGCGCACCGTGCCTGCTTCGGAAGTGCTGGTCGGTGACATCGTCAGCGTCTCCGACAGCCAAGGCACGCGCATCACCCATCGTGTGGAATCAATAGATCAGCAGGGCAACAACCTTGCCGTCGCACAACTGCGTGGTGATGCAAATCCGATCGCCGATCCCGATCCCTACGTCATCACCGAAGCCGATCGCGTCTTCTTCAGCATCAACCGCCTCGGATACGTGGCAGTCTGGCTGTCCGGACCGAGTGGGCTTGTGCTTGGTGCGATTGCCGTCGGCGGGCTCCTGTACATCGCGTTCCGTCGACGTGAGGCTTCCGACGCGGAGGAACCTCAGCGGGATCGTCAGGACATACGCGGCGACTCCCATGCCCTCAAGGCCATCGTCGCCTTGGCTACGGTCGGTCTCACGGTGGTCGGTGTGTCCCAGATCGGTGGTACCAAGGCGGGGTACACCGACACAGCCGCGGCAACAAGCATTCAGTTCGGCACTGCTGCAACCTTTCCCACGTCGCCAAGCACAGCCAGTTGCGCGGTGAATTTTGCGCTCGTTGTTCCGGTCGCAGTAACGATCACTTGGCCCGCGACTGTCGGAAGCTCATACCGCCTCATCGCTCGCGACGCCAGCGGAAACCTTTTGGGGTCGAACGACTACACCGCAACGTCTACTACAGGCTCCATGAGATACGGCTCGGGCGGTACAACAGTCGCGTTCCCGCTCATAGTCGGCACCTACAACATCGAAATCCATGGACTGAGCGGCACGTCGGTCACGCCGTCGTACTCCGGCTACCAATTCAGCATTCTCGTCGGCCTGCTCTACTCGTGTGGCGGTCCGATCAGCGGGACATCTGCTCTCAGTCGATCGGCAGCGCCGGCACTGGCGGCAGACGCTCCGAGCACTCCTACTACGGCCGTCACTTCCACGACCGCCTCATCCACCACGCCCACCACGACATTGGCGCCGGCTGTGACAACCACCAGCACAACTGCACCGTCGACAACCACCAGCACAACTGCACCGTCGACAACCACCTCGTCACCGGCTACAACTACGGCGCCCCAGACGACGACCGCTACAACGACAACGACAACGACAACGACAACGGTGCCACCAACTACGACCACCCCGAGCGAGGTTCCCGTCGACGCCCCGGCGACCACGACCGGTCTCAGCGCCCAGAAGCTCTCGACTGCCAGCGGAACGGTTGTGTCCGTGTCGAATTCATCGGGCGCTGAGGTATATCGAGGTCCCGTTGACAGCGACGCTGTCCTGCATTGGCTCACCGGTACCGATCAGCTATACGTAATCACCCCTTCCGGAGTCACCGTCATCGACACGTCAACGGGAGTCTGGGCCGAATCTCCTACCCCGAGCGAACTTCCGGACGAAATCAAGGCACTGGTGCCGTGATGAAGAAGACGACGAAGGCTGCAATGGCAGTCGCCGCGGCCGGAGCTGTATTGCTCGGCGGCTCGGGCACATTGGCGAAGTGGACCGACAGTGCGACCCTGACAAGCGCCGCTGTCCAGTCCGGGACCCTGGATCTGGGAGCATGCGTGACCACGAACGGCGGGGGCTGGTATTCGCAGGTCTACGTCAACGCGCCCACCAATCCGAATCCACTCGTATATATCCCGGACATCACTACCTACCGGCTCAAGCCCGGATTCAACTACACGTATTTCTGCGATTCGAAGGTGATGGCCACCGGCCCACGTCTGAAAGCGAACGTGACAGTCGACAAGACCAAGTTGAGCGGCGGGCTCGCAGCCGCCAACATCGACCTTCGCACGTACGTCACGGATCAGAGCAACAATCTGCTGTACGACAGCACAGCACCGACGCCGAACCTCATCGCGGTCACGTCGGCCCTGAACAACACCAATCTGACGGCGCAGGTGTTGTTCACGATCTACCCCACCGACACGACAAGCTCAGGTCTCACACTGAATACGACGGCGTTGACGATCGACGTCAAACAACTGGGTCTCACGCCCGCACCGTAGAACGCCTTGCCGTCGGAAGTTCGAGGCAAGGCGCTCCAGCGATTCAGCCGAGTGCTCGCTTCAGATCAGCCAACAGATCAGCCGTGTCTTCGAGCCCGACGGACAGACGGACAACGCCGTCTGTAAGACCCACTGCTGCACGGCCTTCCGGCCCCATGGCCCGGTGCGTTGTCGTGGCGGGGTGAGTGATCAACGACTTGGAATCTCCCAAGTTGTTGGAGATGTCGATGACGCGCAGGCCGTTGAGAACCTCGAACGCCCGCTTCTTGCCCTCTCCGTCAGGCGCATCGAGCTCGAACGTGACAACCGTTCCGCCACCGCTCATCTGAGACTTCGCGAGCTCGTGCTGCGGATGCGACGTCAGGTACGGATACTTGACCCACTTGACGCCGGAGTGTCCTTCGAGGAATTCGGCGATCTCGAGTGCCGAAGCCACGGAGTGCCGAATACGAACCGGCATCGTCTCCAGGCCCTTGAGCAGAGTCCACGCATTGAACGGGCTGAGCGCAGGACCGGTGTGCCGCATCAGTTCTCGAACGGGACCGCTGATGTATTCCTCGGTACCGAGAATCGCGCCACCAAGCACGCGCCCCTGACCGTCGATGTGCTTGGTGCCGGAGTACACCACGACGTCGGCCCCCAGATCGAGGCTGCGCTGCAGAAGCGGCGTCGCGAAGACGTTGTCCAGCACTACCTTTGCACCGGCTGCATGAGCAAGCTCCGACACCCGTCGAACGTCGACGAGAGATTGCATCGGGTTGGACGGCGTCTCGAAGAACACTGCCGTGGTAGGCACGGACAGCGCCTCTTCCCACTGCGCGTTGTCCTCACCGTCGACGAAGACGACCTCGACTCCCCAGCGCGGAAGAATCTCGTTGCACACCACGAAGCAGGATCCGAAGAGACTGCGCGCAGCCACCAATCGGTCGCCGTTGGCCAACAGTGCGCCCAACGCCGTGAAGACTGCCGACATTCCGCTGGCAGTCGCAAAGCAGGCTTCTGCACCTTCGATGAGACGCAGACGCTCTTCGAACATCTTGACGGTCGGGTTGCCGTAGCGGGAGTAGACAAAATGATCCACCTCGCCGGTGAAGGCTTGTTCGGCGGCTTCTGCACTCTCGTAGACGAATCCGGAGTTGAGGAACAGCGCTTCGGAAGTCTCCTCGAACCCGGTACGCATCAGTCCGCCGCGAACACCGAGGGTGCCGAGACCGACGTCGTCCGGCAGCGCTCGTTGAAATGCGCCACCCTGGGGAATTCCGCTCACTGCTGCCTCCATGGCAAGCCGATGGCCCGCCAACCTACAAGTCCGCGATGTCCGTCGGCACCCAATGCGCCTTCGAACCCGTCGAGCACGTTGTACGACGGGCCGATGCCCGCCGCAGTCGCAGCTTCCGCCGCACCGATGGAACGTTGTCCGGATCGACACAGGAAAATCACCGGACGCTCCGACCCGGAGGAATCAGCAGTGATGCCGGCTTCCTTCAACTGGTCGACGAAGTTGTCATTGCGCGCGCCGGTCGGGTGGCTCACCCATTCGATCAGTGCAGCCTGCTTGCCGAGGGAGGACACATCGGGGACACCGACGTACTTCCACTCCGCATCGGTCCGCACGTCGACCAGCACGGCGTCGGGGTTTTCGCGGAGCAGCTCCCAGGCTTGCTCCGGCGTCAGATCGCCTGCGTAACTCACGTAGTCCATGTTTTCACAAGACTGCCGTGAGCGCCTGAGCGGGCCGTCAGTTGCAGACGACCCAACGGTTGCCGTCACGGGTCAGGGCCCAGGTCGAGACTCGCTCGCCCGCTCCGCCACCGGTGATCGTCACGTCGGCCCGGGCGCGATCGCCGTTGACCGCGACCCCGTCCACACCCTTCAGCTCGACCGTCCCGTCGACGCCGGCCATAGGACCGTTGCTCGAATTGAAGCTCGCGCAGGTCAGGGTCTTGATCGTCTCCGCGTCATTCCGATTCTCGGCATCGACGTAGTCGGTGACGGAGCGGCTCACGCGGTCCGACTCGGTGACGTTCTCCTCGGCCGGCGAGATCCACGATGCGACGAAGATTCCACCCAGGATCAAGGCGACGATGGCGACAGCCAAGAGGAACGGCCCCGCAGACGCCTTCTTGCCATCGATGTTGTCGGATTCGCGCAGCTCGTCACTCATAACGCCAATAGTCCCCCACAACTTGAAATTGTGGCCCGTCAAGGATCAGGCCCCTACCCCGGATACCCGAGACAACAGGAGAATGGGAGGAAAGAATAGGTTTACCCACAACCGATCGAGTGAGAGTGTGGATCCGTTCGGCCGCAACCGAGGCACTGTGCTTAGGTTCGGCTAAATTGGATACTTGTCGATATGTTGTCCGAACTTCGAAGAAGGTAGCTGTCCTCACGATGACTGACTCCAACCGCCCACTCCGGGTCGCGATCGTCGGCGCCGGCCCCGCCGGCATCTACGCCGCCGACGCCCTCATGAAATCCGACACCGCAGTTTCCGGCCGCGGCGTCAGCATCGACCTCTTCGAGCGCATGCCCGCGCCCTTCGGCCTGATTCGTTACGGCGTCGCGCCTGATCATCCGCGCATCAAGGGCATCATCACCGCCCTGCACAAGGTGCTCGACAAGCCTCAGGTACGCCTGCTCGGCAACATCGACTACGGCACCGACATCACCCTCGACGACCTGCAGTCGTTCTACGACGCGGTCATCTTCTCCACCGGCGCCAACGCCGACCGTGCGCTCGGCATCCCGGGCATCGAACTCGACGGCAGCTACGGCGCGGCCGACTTCGTCTCCTGGTACGACGGCCACCCCGACGTACCGCGTACGTGGCCGCTCGAAGCCGAGAAGGTCGCAGTCCTCGGCGTCGGCAACGTTGCCCTCGACATCGCCCGCGTTCTCGCCAAGACCGGCGACGAACTGCTGCCGACCGAGATCCCCGCCAACGTCTACGAGGGCCTCAAGAACAACAAGGCCGTCGAGGTTCACGTCTTCGGACGCCGCGGCCCGGCCCAGGCCAAGTTCACCCCTCTCGAACTGCGCGAACTCGACCACTCGCCGACCATCGAGGTCATCGTCGACCCCGAGGACATCGACTACGACGAGGGTTCCGAGCAGGCTCGCCGCAACTCCAAGCAGGTCGACATGGTTGCGAATACGCTGCAGGACTGGGCAATTCGCGACGTCGGAGCCCGTCCTCACAAGCTGTTCCTGCACTTCTTCGAATCTCCCACGGAGATCCTCGGTGAAGACGGTAAAGTCGTCGGCCTGCGCACCGAGCGCACTCAGCTCGACGGCACCGGCAACGTCAAGGGCACCGGCACGTACAAGGACTGGGATGTCCAGGCCGTGTACCGCGCCGTCGGTTACCTCTCGCAGAACATCACGCAGTTGCCGTTCGACGACCAGGCCGGCACCGTCCCCAACGACGCCGGACGCGTCGTCGCCGACGACAACGCCGAGGGCGCAGCCCGGTTCATGCCGGCCACCTACGTCACCGGCTGGATCAAGCGCGGCCCCGTCGGCCTCATCGGCCACACCAAGGGTGACGCCAACGAAACCGTCGCGAATCTTCTCGAGGACTCCGTCGACTTCGCGGGCGCCGCGAACCCCGACGAGAACGCCGTCATCGAGTTCCTCGAAGGCAAGCAGGTTCCGTACACGACCTGGCAGGGCTGGTACCGCCTCGACGCGCACGAGCGCAGCCTGGGCGAGCCCGAGGGCCGTGAGCGCATCAAGGTCGTCGAGCGTCACGACATGCTGAAGGCATCCGAGCCCGACCGCGCGAACTGAGTGCGCGGAAGTAACTGAACAGAAGCCCTCCACCGGCCCGACGCGACCCAGGTCACATCGGGCCGGTGGTGTGTGCAGGGACCCAGGGCAACAGGGCAAAATAGACCCCGTGTTTGACGCCCATGTGCATATCATCGACCCGCGCTTCCCGCTGGTCGAGAATCACGGGTACCTGCCTGAGCCCTTCACCGTGGCCGATTACCGGGCCCGGATTGCCTCGCTGAAGGGCCTCAGCGTTGACGGCGGCGCGGTGGTGACCGCGTCGTACCAGGGCAATGACCAGGAATACCTGAAAGCTGCCTTGTCCGAACTTGGCGAAGGCTGGGTGGGCGTCACTGCTTTGCCGCTCGATGCGACGGATGAAGACATCGTTGCTCTGGACGCACTGGGAGTACGTGCCGTCCGGTTCAACCTGCGCCGCGGCGCCACCGACCTGCGTCTGCTTGCCGATCTTGCCAACCGCGCATTCGATCTGGTCGGTTGGCACGCCGAGTTCTACGTCGATGCCACACTGTTGCTGTCGTTGGAACCGGTCTTCGCCAAATTGCCCGCGGTGAGCATCGACCATTTGGGAATGTCCACCCGCGGACTGCCGTATCTCCTCAACCTCGTCGACCGCGGAGTGCGCGTCAAAGCCACCGGGTTCGGCCGCACCACCATCTCCGACGTCAGCGATGTGCTGCGCCAGATCCACGCGGTCAATCCCGCTGCGCTGATGTTCGGCACCGATCTACCCGGTACACGGGCACGTCGAGCGTTCGAGGTCCACGACCTGGACGTGATCGCCGACGCTGTCGGCGACGACCTGCCCGCGGTCATGTGCGACAACGCCCGCTCCTGGTACCGCTGCGCTCAGGTGAACGCAACGGCTCCCAGCCACAGCCCCGCCGCGATCAGCGCTCCGAACAGTTCCACCAGCATGGACAATCCGACTGCCTTCACCGCGTGAAGCGTCGACGACCAAGCGATGTCGTAACGGCGCAGCCGCGCTAGTTCCGCGAAATACGTTCCGACGATGAATCCGAGGAACAACCCCACGACCGGAATCACGAAGAACCCGATGATGCCGACGACGCCGCCGACCACCACCGACAGGTTGGGCACTCCCCCGGACTTCATCCGCTTGCCCGGCCACGTGTACTTCACGATCCCGGTGACCACCAGTGCCAGCGCGGACAGCGCGAACACCGTCCACGCCGTGGCACCACCGGTCATGATCGCCCACACCAGAATTGCACCGAAAACGAGAAGCGTCCCCGGGAGAATCGGAACGACGACACCGATCAGACCGACCAGGATGACCAGCCCGACGAGGACCTCGGCCGCTGGACTCATCCGACGGGACGCACCTTCGACGCAGCCTCGCGAGCACGGTCGCGTGCAGTAGGCACATCGGCGGCCGTCGACACTGCAACACCCATGCGACGACGCGTGAAGCTCTCCGGCTTGCCGAAGAGCCGCAGGTCCGTCTCGGGAACCGCGAGCGCCTCGGCGACGCCGTCGAATCCGATCCCCTTTGCCTCCACTCCGCCGTAGATCACTGCCGATGCTCCCGGAGACGTGAGCGTCGTGTCGACCGGCAAGCCCAGGATCGCGCGGGCATGCAGTTCGAACTCCGAAAGTCGCTGCGTCCGCAGAGTCACCAATCCGGTGTCGTGCGGCCGTGGGCTCACTTCGGAGAAGAAGACGTCGTCGCCCTTCACGAATAGCTCGACGCCGAAGATGCCTCGCCCGCCCAGAGCCGTGGTCACCTTCTCGGCGACGTCTCGGGCCGAGGCGAGGGCAACCGCGGACATCTGCTGCGGCTGCCACGATTCGATGTAGTCTCCGGCCTCCTGCAGGTGCCCGATCGGTTCGCAGAACGACGTCTCGACCTGACCGCTCTCACCGACGGCTCGAACTGTCAATTGCGTTATCTCGTAATCGAAATCGACAAAGCCTTCGACGATCACCCGGCCGTGATTCACACGACCTCCGGCCATCGCGTAATCCCATGCGGCGTCGAGATCTTCGGCGGATCGAACCGTCGACTGTCCCTTCCCCGACGAGGACATGACTGGCTTGATGACGCACGGGAAACCGATTCGGTCTGTCGCTGCCTGCACTTCGGCAAGCGAGTCCGCGAAAGCGTACGGCGAAGTGGGCAGGCCCAACTCCTCGGCCGCGAGCCGACGGATTCCCTCACGGTTCATCGTGAGCTGGGTGGCTCGGGCGGTCGGAATGACCACCGCACCCCCGCGTTCTTCGACGAGTGCAAGCGCATCCGTCGCGATGGCCTCGATCTCGGGAACCACGAAGTGAGGCTTTTCCAACTCGATGACGGCAAGCAGTGCTTCCGGATCGGTCATGTCGACGGTATGAGCACGATGAGCCACCTGGTGCCCAGGGGCATCGGGATACCGATCCACCGCAATCACTTCGACGCCCAGACGCTGCAGCGCGATGACAACTTCCTTACCCAACTCGCCTGATCCCAACATCATCACGCGGATGGAGTTCTCGGTCAGTGGGGTTCCGAATCGGAGCGGAAGCGTCGGCAGGGGCGAAGGCGTCGAATCAAGCTGCATGGGTGCGACTATATGCCAATCCCGATGCAGGTCAGCGCGGTTATCGGCCGTCCACCACACCTTCGCGGCCAAATCCTCGCCGGATCGTTCGGGGTAGCGCAGGTTTGCGATAGGTGTGGGTGGCAGTGTCCGGCTCGGAATTCCGTTGCGGCACGGTGTCGTTGCCGACGCGGTGCACTTTCACGAGGTTGCGCCCAGCACGCTTGGCGTCGTACAGAGCCTCGTCTGCGACGCTCATGAGGGTCGACAGCGCCGGCGTCGCATGATCGACCCACGCGACGCCGACGCTGACGGTGCTCGTCACATCTGATTCGGCCGAGTACTCGACTTGCGCGCCGCGGACCGCCTCGGCGACATCGATTGCTCGCGCGTAGCTGCAGTCCGGAAGCAGAACGGCGAACTCCTCGCCGCCGAGCCTTCCGATCAGATCGCCGTCCGACAATCGGTCAGCGGCCCGCTCGGCGAAGTTCGCGAGAACGCTGTCACCGGTCATATGTCCATGCGTGTCGTTGATGCTCTTGAAGTGGTCCAGGTCGAGCATCAGCAGGCCGACCGGAGATTGTGTGCGAGTCGCGTCGGCAAGTTCCGCTTCCGCGTGGCCGAGGAACGCACCGCGCGAGAGGACCCCGGTCAGATGGTCGAATTCGACGGCAAGGAAGAGCTCACGCTCGGCAGCACGGCGTTCCTCGGTCGCACAGGCAACCGCTATCGGCCCCAACGCGATCAGGGTGACCGCTATGGATGTGATGACGTCCTCGTTCCACGTCGAGGCGGCTTGATCTCCGATGTCGAGTCGACCGCTACCCGCCATCATGAGTGACCACACCGACCAGACCACTGAAACGAAGGCAGTGCTCGGAACCGAGATGCGAGTGGCACACCAGAGGAGAGCTGGAATCGGCAAGACCAGCGCAATCGGCCCTTCGATACTGAGGGCGATCGGCACGCAGGCTGCAGTGGCGAGTAGCGGAACGCTCAGAGCGGCGACAGTTCTGGCGGTCAGTTTCCTGCGGAACTCGGCAAGACTCGATGGGATGGTGAGAGTGAGAATGAGAGGAAGGACCAGCAGGTACGCCATGACCTCGGTGGCACCCCAGTGGAAAAACGTGTCGGCAAAGGACTGACCGCGTAAGAGCCGGTCCAAGGCGCCGGCCGTGGCCGCGGTACCAGTCGCCGCGACGAACGAAACAAAGACCATCCATACCAGCGACTGCGAATCGACCAATCGGAACGGTGTGCGCTTCAAGTAGTACAGAACGAGAACACCGAGCGTCACTCCGGCGAGGTTGGCCCCGTTCAGCTGCAGGGCAAGCGACAGCGAGTTGCCCGTAATCAGGTCAGCGCAGACGTATCCGACGGCCGCGGCGATCCACGTCCGCCATTCGATCAGGACCGGCCATCTGACCATCATTCCAAGCAGAATGGCGTTGGCGCACCAGAAAGTCGCGAGCAAACCTGGTGGGCGCGTGAGGATGCCGATCAACGATGCCGCAAGTACGACGGCCAGCACTAGGAGAAGGCGCAGAAAGCGACTCGTCCCTACCATGCGTCACCTCGCGGTCGGCTACCTCTGAATTCGGGAGCACCGGACGTCGCGGTGACCGTATGCCGATGTCGTCGAACCATCGTACGCAGGTGCTGCCACTCGCAGTTCTGTGTTCACATGCCAAATCGGCAGCTGCGACCATCTCCGCAAACGCGAGTGCCCTCCGGCCACGACAGTGGACAGAGGGCACCTGCATGCAATCCGATCGGCAGAGCCGAATGGACCTGCCGGAAGGGATGACTACTCGGCGGATCCGCTGGACAGACCCGAGAGTGAACCGGTGGACGAGCCCTCGCCCTTGCCGGACAGCGATTCGGTGGGAACGGACTTGAGGAAAGCTCCGAGCGCGGTGAGCAGGGGTCCGAGGGTGCTGAGTGATCCGAACATAGGAGGTTCTCCTGTATGTGAGGTGATGTGATGTTCCAGCGCCATTCCGGCCGCAGGCGGTGGCCGAGATGGTTCGGGAACTTCTGCCGCACGGATGGCTGAACCGCCCCCCGAACAACATCCCGAGCTGTGATGTAGCGCACTTACTTGGCGCTGCCTGCATTTATAGACCGGCTTTCCACACTTGTCTAGCTACCTAATAGCTATCAATGCGGACTTTCGGTCACACCCTTACGGATAATTGCAGTTCAAAGGGCAAATCCACCCTCTAGAATGTCCCATAATGTGATTTAACTCACAGTGAAAAGCCGAAAAGTGTGACCCGCAGACAACTGCGAGCCACACTTTCGGACAAACTGGACTTACTTATCGGCCGCCGATCCCGTCCCAGGGGTGAGAGAGCCACCACCGAGTGCCGTGAACAGGTCCTTGAGCACCGGAATGAACGTCTTGACGACGCCGCTGAAGTCTTCGAATGAACCCATGTCGGGCCTCCTTTTGTCGGAATGCAGTTGAGATGAAGTGAGGACCGAGAACTACTCGGCGGCCGAACCGGCCGAACCCGAGCCGTCTGCCGATCCCGCGTTCAACTTGGTCACGAATGCAAGAACACTCTTGAGGAAGGCGTCGAGATTCTGAATCGAGGTCATGCGACTACTCCTGTGTTGTTTCGGAAGATTTCTCGAGGTCGAACGTCAGGAGTTCGAGCTCGCGGTGTCCAGCCCCTGAAGGGTTTTGAGCATGTTGACCAGGGGCAGAAGCTGGAGAATGCCCCAGCCCATACCGTTGGCCTTGAGGAGGTTTCCGAGGGATCCCATATGTGACTCCTTGCATGAATATCTATGACGCGGCGCACGTTTTGTTCGCTCCACGTCTTTGTAGCCAAGCTAAATACGTACGTCCAGTTTGTTTCTGTTCAAGCGAAAACGTGACACATTGGATTAATATGTAAACCTGCAGTTCAGGTGCTGTGACCTGAATCCAATCTCGAATTCGAGTGTGTTCGAGATCACAGTCAATTAGGACAAAAGGATGCAATCGTCAGAGTCGGTGCCAACCTCGACCGCGATCTGTCATACCGTGTGCGTGTGATCAATCGCGAACGAGCGGCAACCGAGGCAACTCACCGGGAACCGTCGTGCTAGCAAAACTCCTCAAGACGTACCTGCCGCCGTACCGCTGGTTGCTTGCCGGGGTCCTCGCACTGCAACTCTTCGGGGCCATCGCGTCGTTGGTCCTCCCCACACTCAACGCGCGGATCATCGACGACGGCGTCGCCCGAGGCGACACCGGATTCATCATGTCCACCGGCGGGATCATGCTCCTGGTCTCGCTTGCGTCGATCATCGCGTCGGTCGCATCGACCTATCTGGCTGCAAAATCGTCGATGGGCTTCGGCCACGACGTTCGAGGCGCCTTTTACAAGGCAGTCGGCAGTTTCTCGGATCGCGAATTCAACAGTTTCGGTGCGCCGACGCTGATCACACGCAACACCAACGACGTCCTGCAGATCCAGGCCCTGGTCATGCTGACGTCCTCGATGCTTGTCAGCGCCCCACTTATGTGCATCGGCGGCATCATCATGGCTCTGCGCGAGAACCTGCAGATGTCCTGGCTCCTGACGATTTCGGTACCACTGCTCGGCATCACCGTCTCGGTCGTGGTGGCCAAGCTGATCCCGCATTTCCGGACGATGCAGACGCGGATCGACAACATCAATCGATCACTGCGCGAACAGCTCACCGGTATGCGTGTCATTCGCGCCTTCGTTCGCGAACCCGACGAGACGATCCGCTTCGACAAGGCCAACAAGGAACTGACCGACACTTCGCTCCTCATCGGCCGGTACCAGGCGGTTCTGCTGCCCACCGTCATGTTGATCGCCAACCTGTCGAGCGTGGCGGTCCTGTGGTTCGGCGCGCATCTGGTCGACACCGGGGACATGCAGATCGGACAGATCAGCGCCTTCCTCGCCTACGTCATGCAGATCCTGATGTCGGTGGTCATGGCGACCATGTTGGCCGTCGTGATCCCCCGCGCCGCCGTGTGCGCCGACCGCATCACCGAAGTACTCGACACCGAGGCGACCGTGCCCGCGCCGGCCCAGCCCCTTCGCCCGACCAGCCCATACGGCGTGGTCGAGTTCGGTGGAGCCGGATTCACGTATCCGGGAGCAGAAACGCCGGTTCTGTCGAATGTTTCGATGCGATGCATGCCAGGCACGGTCACCGCGATCGTGGGCAGTACGGGCAGTGGCAAATCGACCCTCGTCTCACTCATCCCCCGGCTCTTCGACGTCACAGCCGGCGCCGTCCTGGTCGACGGCTTGGACGTCCGTGGCTGGGATCAGGACGAACTCTTCGCCAACTTCGGATACGTGCCCCAGAAGGCCTATCTGTTCGCCGGCACGATCGCGAGCAATATCCGCTACGGAAACCCGACCGCCACCGACGACGACATCTGGGCAGCCCTCACCATCGCCCAGGCAGACGACTTCGTCCGGGAACTCTCCGACGGTCTCGAGTCACCGATCGCGCAGGGCGGCGGCAATCTCTCGGGCGGACAGAAACAACGTCTCGCCATCGCCAGAGCGGTGGTCCGCAGACCCCGGATCTTCGTCTTCGACGATTCGTTCTCCGCTCTCGACATGCATACGGACGCCGCGGTCCGACGCGAACTCCGGACGGTTTCGACTCATTCGACGGTCATCATCGTGGCTCAGCGCGTCGCGTCGATCATCGATGCCGACCAGATCATGGTCCTCGAAGACGGTGCGCCGGTCGGCCTCGGCGACCATCAGTTCCTTCTGGCCAACTGTCCGACGTACCAAGAGATCGTGGCTTCCCAGATTCCCGCGGAGATGAGCGCATGACCAGCCCGCAGGACCCGACATGGGGCGGCCCCAACAGCCAGTACTTCGACGATGCCCCGACGGTGGTGTTCGCCAAGATCCCGAGCGAACCTGAATCCGCGGACGGGGATGCGAAGTCGAGTAACCCCGAGACCCCCGACAAAGAGCCGAAGCCCGCGCTGACCGCGACGGACACCAAACCTCGCCACTTCAAGGCGACGATGAAGCGGCTTCTCTCGCTTCTGCAGCCGCACAAGTTTGCAGTCTTCTGTGTCGTCGTTGCGACGATCGCCAGCATCGCGCTGTCGGTCGCAGTGCCGAAAATCCTCGGTCACGCGACAGACCTCATCTTCGCCGGGTTCATCGGCAAGAGCCTGCCCGCCGGACTGACCCGCGAGCAGGCCGCAGACGCCATCCGGGCATCAGGGAATTCGACGTTCGCCGATCTTGTCGCCAACTCGACCGACGTCGTTCCCGGTGTGGGTCTGAACTTCGACGCCATCGGCAAAGTCGTCATGCTCGCGATCGGCGTGTACTTGCTCTCGTCGCTGCTTGCCTGGTTGGAAGCATTCCTCCTCAACATCATCGTCCAGAAGACCATCTACAACCTGCGTGCCTCGGTGGAGGCGAAGCTTCACCGTCTCCCCCTTCCGTATTTCGACAAGACACCGCGCGGCGAGATCCTCAGCCGCGTCACCAACGACATCGACAACATCTCGTCGACGCTGTCGTCGACGTTGACCTCGCTCCTGACGTCGGTGCTCACCGTCCTCGGCGTCCTGACGATGATGTTCGTCATCTCTCCGATGCTCGCCCTGATCGCACTGATCGCGGTGCCGGTATCGGTGCTCCTCGTTGCCAGGGTCGCCAAGCGAGCACAGGTGTTGTACAAGGCTCAGTGGACCGAGACGGGCAAGATCAACGCGCAGATCGAGGAGAACTACAGCGGTCGCGACCTGGTACGCGTGTACGGGCATCAGGCCGAAGCCGAGCGTGAATTCGCCGAGCAGAACAAGAAGCTCCTCGACGCGTCCTTCGGCGCACAGTTCCTCTCCAGCCTGATCATGCCGGTCATGAACTTCGTCGGAAACATCACCTACGTGCTGCTCGCTGTGGTCGGCGCTCTCAAGGTCGCCAGCGGCAACATGTCACTCGGTGACGTTCAGGCCTTCATCGTCTATTCGCGCCAGTTCAGCCAGCCACTGACGCAGATCGCGTCCATGTCGACCAGCCTGCAGTCCGGAGCCGCGTCGGCGGAGCGGGTCTTCGAGCTTCTCGACGAACCCGAGCAGTCGCCCGACATCGACGTGCCGCTCCTCCCCGAGCCCGCCGGACGTCATCGCAACGTCGGTCACATCGAGTTCGAGAACGTCTCGTTCCGGTACGAGCCGGACAAGCCGTTGATCGAGAACGTGTACCTCACGGCCCGGCCCGGGCAGATGGTCGCCATCGTCGGGCCCACCGGTGCCGGCAAGACCACCTTGGTCAACCTGCTCATGCGCTTCTACGAAGTCGACTCCGGCCGAATCACTCTCGACGACGTCGACATCTCGCAGATGCGCCGCTCCGACTTGCGCAAGCACGTCGGCATGGTTCTGCAGGACACCTGGCTCTTCGGCGGCACGATCCGCGACAACATCGCATACGGCCGACTCGACGCCAGCGAATACGAGATTCACGAAGCCGCACGCGCTGCCTTCGTCGACCGCTTCATCCACACCCTCCCGGACGGGTACGACACCGTGCTGGACGAGGAGGCGTCGAACATCAGCTCCGGCGAGAAGCAGCTCATCACGATCGCTCGTGCATTCCTGTCGGAGCCGTCGCTGCTGATTCTCGACGAGGCGACGAGCTCGGTCGACACACGTACGGAACAGCTTGTGCAGCAAGCAATGTCCGCGTTGCGCGTCGGGCGGACCAGCTTCATCATCGCGCACCGGCTTTCGACCATCCGTAACGCCGATCTGATCGTCGTGATGGAGGCGGGCAAGATCGTCGAGCAGGGCACACACGACGAACTCATCGCAGCGGCGGGCGCGTACTTCCGTCTCTACAACGCTCAGTTCGAGGGTGCCGCCGTCTAGTGATCGGCGCCTCCCTCGGTGGACACAGTGCCCCGGAGCACACCTGATCGATTCGACACGTTACCGTCGGGTCAGAAGTGTTGTCACCGTCTGAATTGGGAGTGCGTGTGTCTGCAGAAGCTGTGGAGAAGAAGGGCCCGCTCGCGGGCATTCGGATCGTGGAATTCGCTGGATTGGGACCGGGCCCGCACGCCGCGACACTGTTGGCGGACATGGGCGCCGACATCGTCATCGTGCAGCGCGCAGGGCAGATTCCGCAGGACTCGAACGCAACCGACCAGATCAAGCGCGGCCGCCGCATCGTCGAGGCCAACCTGAAGGACCCGGCCGACGTCGCGAAAGTGCTCGATCTCCTGGGCCGCGCCGACGTCCTCATCGAGGGTTTCCGCCCCGGCGTCATGGAACGCATGGGACTCGGACCCGACGTGGTCTCGGAGCGCAATCCGCGCCTCGTCTACGCCCGTATGACGGGCTGGGGACAGGAAGGACCGCTCGCCAACGCCGCCGGTCACGATATCAACTACATCTCACTGACCGGTGTCCTCAACGCCATCGGACGCAAGGGTGAACGTCCCGTGCCGCCGCTCAACATGGTCGGCGATTTCGGCGGCGGTTCCATGTTCCTGATCTTCGGCATTCTGTCGGCTCTCGTCGAGCGCTCGACGTCCGGTAAGGGCCAGGTCGTCGACGCGGCAATGGTCGACGGAACCCTCGCGCTCTCCCACATGATGTGGGCATTCCGCGGTCGCGGCGTCTGGTCCGACGAGCGCGGCGTCAATCTCCTCGACACCGGCGCTCCGTTCTACGACACCTACGAGACCTCCGACGGCAAGTACATGGCCGTCGGATCCATCGAACCGCAGTTCTACGCATTGCTGCTCGAGGGCCTCGAACTCGATCCCGCGACGCTCCCTCACCAGATGGACACGTCCAAGTGGGACGACATGAAGAAGCTCTTCACCGAAAAGTTCCTGTCCAAGACTCGCGACGAGTGGGCCAAGATCTTCCTCGGCACCGACGCCTGCGTCTCCCCTGTCCTGACTTTCGCCGAGGCTCCGTCCAACGAACACATCGCAGCCCGCGGTTCGCTCATCGAACTGGACGGCGTCACCCAGCATGCTCCCGCACCGCGCTTCTCGCGCACGCCCACCACGACGCCTGCTGCGCCGGCGCGTGAGGCGACGGATATCGATACGGTCTGGACCTAGGGCCTTCGGCCCCTGTGCGCCTTTTTGGTAGTTACTGCAACCAAAAAGGCGCACGGGGCGTCAGCCCAACCTGTAGAACCTGAACATCTCGTGCTCGATCGGCAGCACGTCCACCCGCTCGAAACCTGCCGCGTTGGCATAGCTTTCGAGTGTCGAGTGCCTCATCACCGTCCCGGTGGCAATGCTTCCCGGATGCGAAAGACTGTCCGGTAAGCAGCAGGTCAGCGAAAATCCGTACAGCAATTGCTCGATCGGACCCGCCTCGGGATCGAACTCATCCGCCGTTCGTTCGTCCATCACGATCACCGGAGCGCCCGGCTGGGCAATCGCCCGAGCCGTGGACAGAAAACCCACCGGATCCGGAACGTCGTGAAGGCACTCGAAAGCGAAGACGGCGTCGTAGGTCCCGGCATCGGCTCGCCCGGCCTCAGGAGCCTGTCCGGCGACGTCGACCAACGAGAAATGCACGCGGTCGTCCACCCCCCGATCATGAGCGTTACGACGGGCAGCGTTCACCGACGCCGCGTCGACGTCGAAGCCGTGCACTTCGATCTTCGGGTATCCGAGGGCGAGCGCGATCGACGACCAGCCCTCCCCCATCCCGAGATCAGCGACCTGCCCGCCGTCCGAAAGTGTGGCGTGCAGGTCGGTGACTACCGGCAGAAACTGCTGACAGAGCTGATGGAGATACATCGGCCGATTCAGTAGCGCCTGACCCTCGCGAGCATCGGGGCCCATCGATTCCCACGTGACTCCCCCACCGTGACGATAAGCGTCGAGTAGACGTGGCATCGACGACGTCGTCGCGACGAACAGCCTCGCCAGCGGCGCCAGGAAAAGTAGGTTCTCGTCGTCGACCAGAACATCGGCGTGGGCCTGCGGCAGGCTGTACCGGCGATCGGCATCCGAATTGACGTCCACATAACCGGCGACGGCCTGCTGCTCGAGCCACTCCCGCGCATATCTTTCGACGGTCCCTGTCCGGTCCGCCAGCTCCGTCGACGTGAGCGGGCCGTGATCGCTCAGCGCGCGGTACCAGCCCAACCGGTCGCCCAGATACACGGCCTGCAGCTCCGATGCCCCGAGCGTGGCCGCGAACAATCGTTCTGCGAGCGCTTCCGCCGCACTGGTTCCCGCTGCGCCTGTACCGTCTACCGCCGTCATGCCCTACCTCCTGGTTTCACACCACTTTCAGGGTGTGTACCCAGTTCTCAGACGACGACCATTCGTTGGTCTGCCGTGTCGCGATCCGTCGCGAGAGTGTCGTACGCAGCGGCGATGGACGCAACGCCGCGAATGAGGTCCTCGGGAGAACGTGCGTACGGCACGCGGATGAATCGTTCGAACGCACCTTCTACGCCGAAACGGGGGCCGGCGGCAAGGAGTACGCCGAAGTTGGGTGCCACCGCCGCCAACGCCGTCGAGACGGGCGCGGACATTCGCATCCAGACCGACATTCCGCCGGAACCGATGGTGGGACGCCAGTCCGGCAGATGCTCGGCCACCGCACCGAGGAGTACCGCACGCTGTTCTCGCAGAACTTCGCGACGCTGTTCGAGCAACGAGCGGTCGTCGGCGAGCAAGTAGGCGGCTGCCAACTGATCCATGACGGGAGTACCGAGGTCGACCGCGGCACGCGCCCCCACCAACTGGGTGATGAGCGCGGCATCGGCGCGAATCCAACCGACACGTAGCCCGCCCCACAGCGACTTCGCGGTCGAACCGAGCGTCACCACTTCGGTTTTCGCTGCGCCTCGCCCATGTGAGGCGACCGGCGCCGGCGGTGGTGCGTCGAGCCACAGATCCACCATCGTCTCGTCGACGACCAGAGTCATTCGCGTTTCGTGCGCAATCTTCGCAAGCTCGGCGCGGCCGGAAGAGTCCATGCAGAGGCCGGTCGGGTTGTGAAAGTCGGGGATCAGGTATGCCATTCTGGCAGCGGTTTGCCTTGCTGCACTACGAATCCCGTCGAGATCCCAGGCTCCGGCTGCTGCGAACTCCGGTCGGACCGGAACCGGTACGGGCCGAGCGCCGTTTCGCCGAATCGCTTCCAGCGCATTGGGGTACGTCGGATGATCGACCAGCACTCGCTCGCCGGGTGAGGTGAGCACCGACAGCAACAATCGAAGCGCGTGCTGCGCACCCGAGGTCACCATGATCTGTTCGGCGGTGGTGGGAAGACCCCGCGCCGTGTAGCGCTGCGCGATCACGTCACGCAAGTCGGCGATCCCGACCGGTTCCATCCCGTGTGTGGGAAGGAAGTTCGGAAGTTCCTGCAGCGCAGACGCATACGCCAGTTCGACCTGAGCGGCGGGAGCTGCCATCGCCGCGTAACTGAGGTCGACGACGGGTCCACTCGGCCCGGGTTGATGGGAGCGGAACATCAACCCGTTCGGCCGCGCGCCGGCAGGCAATGCCACGGTGCTTCGCGAACCCTGCCGGCTGATCAGGTACCCCTCGTCTCGCAGCACCGAGTACGACGACGTGATCGTGGTTCGACTGAGTTCGAGTACCGCCGCAAGTTCACGCTCACTCGGCAGTGCGACTCCCAGCGGAACGCGACCGTCGTGCACGAGCAGGCGGATACCGTCGGCAAGCGCACGGTACGCGGGCCTGCGTCCGGACTCTTCCTGCCAGGATCCCAGATCGCGCGCAAGCGAACGGGCACCGAGAACTCGAGTCATCATGCAGTCCAGTATCGACAACTTGGCTATGTAACTCAATACCAGTCAAGTTGATCATATGTCCATGACTACCTTCGCAACCCTGATCGGCATCGGACTCTTCGTGGCACTCGTCTACTTCTTCGCGCCCGCCGAAGGTGAAGGTACATACATTCGGTTGGAGCAGTTTCGCCTGGCAGCACCCCTCGGCGGCATCTTCCACGACAAGACTTCAGACCGCGAGAACGACGCTGTCAGACCCCCGTGCGATTGTGATCAGGGGGAAGAATGCACTGATCTCAGTCCAGTTGCGTAAAACTGGACTCTCTCGCACTCAGAAAGTCTCCAGAGAGGGTTCCCATGCCGGCTTCCAAAAAGATTCTCTACGTCGATCTCGACAACACCTTGGTCAACTTCCAGTCGGGCATCGATCGCCTGACCGACGGCGTCCGAGAGAAGTACAAGAACGACCTCGACGAAGCGCCGCACATCTTCTCTCGCATGGATCCTCTCGACGGCGCTATCGACGCCTACCACCAACTGGCACAGCAGTTCGACACCTACATCCTCTCGACGGCGCCGTGGAAGAACGCCACAGCCTGGCACGACAAGGTTCTGTGGGTCCAAGAGCACCTCGGAATGGAGGAAGGCAGCGTCGCGTACAAACGTCTGATCCTCTCGCACCACAAACACCTCAATCGTGGCGACTACCTCGTCGACGACCGCGGAGCAAACGGAGCAGATCGATTCGAGGGTGAGTGGATCAAGTTCGGCAGCACCAAGTTTCCCGACTGGAAGTCCGTCACCGCACACTTGTCGAAGCTGGCTTGAAACTCGAAATCCCCGCTCATGCTTGCATGAGCGGGGATTTCGAGGGAACGAACTAGCGGACGATCTCGCGCCGGACGATCGTTTCGTCGCGGCCGGGGCCGACACCGATGCAGGAGATGAACGCACCCGAAAGCTCTTCGAGACGAAGCACGTAGTTCTGCGCATTCTGCGGCAGTTCCTCGAAGGTGCGAGCCTCCGAGATGTCTTCCCACCAGCCGGGCATCTCTTCGTAGATGGGCTTGGCGTGGTGAATGTCGCTCTGTGACATCGGCATTTCGTCGTGGCGGACACCGTCCACCTCGTACGCGACACAGATCGGCACGGTGTCGAGGCTGCTCAGCACGTCCAGCTTGGTGAGGAAGTAGTCGGTGATGCCGTTGACGCGCGTCGCGTAGCGCGCGATGACAGCGTCGAACCATCCCGTACGACGAGCGCGTCCGGTGGTGACACCGACCTCGCCGCCCTGCTTCGCCAGGTATGCGCCGTGATCGTCGAACAGCTCCGTCGGGAACGGACCGGAACCGACACGCGTCGTGTACGCCTTCAGGATGCCGAGCACGGTGGTGATCTTGGTGGGACCGATTCCCGAACCGACTGCCGCGCCACCCGAAGTGGGGTTGGACGAGGTCACGTACGGGTACGTGCCGTGGTCGACGTCCAGCAGAGTGCCCTGCGAACCTTCGAGCAGAACGGTCTCGCCGCGCTCGAGGGCGAGGTTGAGCTCCAGGCGCGTGTCCGAGATGCGGTGCTTGAAACCCTCGGCCTGCGTCAGTACCTCTTCGACGACCTGCTGCGGGTCGAGTGCCTTGCGGTTGTAGATCTTGACCAGCACCTGGTTCTTGAATTCGAGTGCTGCTTCGACCTTCTGGGTCAGGATCTTCTCGTCAAGGACGTCCGCGGCACGGACACCGACACGGGCGATCTTGTCCTGGTAGCACGGGCCGATACCGCGGCCGGTCGTGCCGATCTTCTTCGCTCCCAGGAAGCGTTCGGTGACCTTGTCGATGGCCACGTGGTACGGCATGATCAGGTGCGCATCAGCAGAAAGCAGGAGGCGGGACGTGTCCACGCCGCGCTCTTCCAGGCCTGCCAATTCGGTCAACAACACACCCGGGTCGACGACGACACCGTTACCGATGACGTTGTTGACGGCGGGGGTGAGGATTCCGGACGGGATGAGGTGCAGTGCGAACTTGTCACCGTTCGGCAGAACCACGGTGTGTCCGGCGTTGTTACCGCCCTGGTATCGCACGACCCACTGAAGCTGCTCGCCCAGTAGATCTGTAGCTTTGCCCTTACCTTCGTCGCCCCACTGGGCGCCGATCAGGACGATTGCCGGCATGACGTTGTCTCCTACGGTCGACGTGCAGCAGTTGTCCCGCCGCATTGGTACTGCCTGGCTTCCGCGCACATGATGCAGCGCCGAACTGTTGCAGTGACCGAAGGAGCAGTCTAGCCCAGAGCACCAGACCAGACCTGACGGTCCAGAATTTGGCCGGTGACCATCACGATTGCGAGTCGACACAGACACTCGCACTAAGATCGTCGGCAGTGATTCGGACGGCCATTTCGGGGAAGGGTGGCGAGGTCCCACTACCCGTGAAGAAGTCTTGATCGAGCTAGGAGTGGCTTTGACCCCTGTGGTGCTCAAATGTGGCGATTCGCCGGTTCCACTCCCCCTGGGTGAACTCACGTCGTTCACTGTCCCTGAACTTCCGGAGAAGCAAGACTTCGACGAGGCCCTGTCCCAACTGCAGGTCGTCACGGAACCTCGCTTGATCGTCGTGGGTAACGACGGCGCGTTTGCCGCGGCATTGACGCGGTTGATGCGATTGGAGCGACTCAACGTCGAACTCGCCTACGTCACCGAGAACAGGTCCGACGCAACCGACGCGTACAAACTCGCGACCGGTGCACGAGCTGCGCGCACGGCCTTGAAAGGCACAGTCCACACCGTGCCGCTCATTCGCGACGACGCCGGAATCGCGCTGGTAGGTGCAGCAACTGTCACGGGTCCGGCGGATGCAGACGAACTGATCGGCGAGGCCTACGTCGACGACAACAAGCTGTTCTCCGGCACAGTCCCCGGCATCCGGATAGTGCCGAGCCCCAAGCTCCCCGGGATCAAGGCATCAGTCGACCGCAAGAGCCGCTGGAGCGGGCGACGCTGGCTGGAAGGCCGAGCCATTCAACTGGGCTCGCCGGCAGCGCGACTGGTTCGCGACGGGGTGGCCAACCCACGCGATCTGAAGCGTTCGACCTTCTACCGGCACGACAAGACTTGGTTGTTGGTCAGGTGAGAACCGGAGCAGCACGGTCGGCGGTTCGGCCGAGCCCTGTCTTCCTCGGCGTCGTTGCGATCACTGTCATCGCCGGAATCGTCGCTTGGAACTCGACGTGGGGTTCCATCGCGGGCCGCGCGGGTGTTTTTGTCCTCGTGGTTGCCGGCTGGGTGGTCACGCTCTGCTTGCACGAATTCGCGCATGCCTATCTGGCGTGGCGTCATGGAGACACCGACGTCGAGGCTCGTGGCTACCTGACGCTCAACCCGCTCAAGTACAGCCATCCGATGCTCTCGATCGGTCTGCCGGTGCTGTTCATCGCATTGGGCGGCATCGGGCTTCCCGGCGGCGCCGTGTACCTGCGCACCGGGATGTTCCCGCCCAAGGTGCAGGCCCGAATATCGCTCGCCGGTCCGTTCACGAATGCCGTCGCCGCCGTGATCCTCCTCGTCGTCATACGTACGTACGGCTCATCGGCCGAGCATCTGACGTTCTGGGCCGGCCTCAGTTTCCTGGCTTTCTTGCAGGTCATGGCAACGGTTTTGAACCTGCTCCCAGTCCCGGGTCTGGACGGTTACAACGCGCTGGAGCCCTACCTCGCACCCAATACACGGCACCAACTCGACCAGTTCAAGCCGTACGGACTGCTCCTGCTGGTTGCGCTCCTGTTCGTCCCACAGATCAATGTCGTCTTCTTCGACGCGATCTACTGGATCTTCGAATTGAGCGGTGTGTCCGACTACTACGCCATGCTCGGTAACGCCCTCATGCGTTTTTGGACGTGATCGAGTGCGCTGGAGGAGACTCGTGAGAGTCTGACATTTCAGACATTCATTCTTCTTCAGGGGAGCATCGATGATTGCGACGTCATTTCAGTCCGGCGGAGTGGAGTACACCCTCACGCGGGCCGAGATTCGACACGTGGAGGCACTGATCGACTTGCTCGCCGACGACCCGATCGGCAGCACCCGGGAGACGACCAACCCCGAAGCCCGAACGATCTACGAGGACGCGTTCAAGCGAATCGACGAGGATCCGGCTCAACTTCTCGTCACCGTTCTGGTCGGCGACGCGGTAATCGGCACAATGCAATTGACCTTCATTCCGGGTATGAGCCGGATGGGTGCCACGCGACTGCAGATCGAAGCAGTTCGCGTCCACGAGGACTACCGAAGTAAAGGCATCGGCAGTTCGATGATCCGATGGGCCTGCGAAGAAGGTGCCCGGCGCGGCGCGTTTCTGGCGCAGCTCACCTCGGATCAAACTCGCAAGGAAGCTCACGACTTCTACGAGCGACTCGGATTTGTGGCCTCCCATGTCGGGTTCAAGAAGTCACTGAGCTGACGCCCTGCCACAAAACTCCCAAACTCGGGGACTCCCAAACGCGAGCTCGAGCACCGGGGCATGGTTGTGCCCCGGTGCTCACGTCTTCAGTTGTCGCGATTCACGCCGCGGTGGGCGGACTGTTCCCGCCGATGGGCCGCTGGAACGGATCAATCGACATCGGTGGATAGAACACTGTTTTTCGGTCGGGGCCGATCTCGACCCGCTATTCGGTGTGGTGCAGCGTTCGATGATGATGACCGCACAACAAGATCAGATTGTCGAGATCTGTTGGGCCACCATCGTTCCAGTGAACAATATGATGGGCATCGCACCACCCCGGCGGTGTCCCGCACCCCGGAAACGCGCAACCACCATCACGAACCGCCAACGCCCGCCGCTGCGGAACCGTCGCCGTTCTCGCTTCCTTGCCGCAGTCGAGCGGAACACCATTCTCGTCCAACAAAATCCGCGTCACGGTGCAGTCGCACGCCAACATCCGCGCGGTATCGATACTGATGGGGCCCACCCAATCCGCCCACGCGAAACCCAGTTCCTCGGTGGACGGCAACAGGTCTTTCAGAACTTTAAGGTCCGTCATATCTTTTGCCGACGCGGTCACCGTGATGTGCGGTTTCACTCCGCCCTCGATCGGACCCAACCCCGCCCGCTCGTACCGCTGCAGTAAATCGCAGAACCCATCCGCACGCCGTAATGCAGGCGTGCGTGTGTCCTTCACGCCGTCTTTTTCCGGTGTCGGCGCAGACAGGCTCGACAACAACGTGATCAACCGGGCCCCGTTCACAGCATCCAGATCACCCTTCACGGTCACCCGCCCGTACAAGCCTTTCGAGGCGTAGAACTCGTTGCGCTCCGAATCCTCACCCACCGGGACGCCGTCCTCACGCCTGCCGTACTGGTTCTCGATCCGCCGGATCGCCACTCGCACCGCATCACAATCCGCAATGTTCTTCGACGCCAGGCCAAGCAGGATCCCGCGAGCCGTCTCCACGTCCGCCGGCGTCATGTTCTTCGGCGGATGCTGACAGAACGACGCCACCTGCCACGCCTTCAACGCATCCACGTCACCACGGTGAAACGCATCGCCGACAACAGGTTCGAGCATCAACAACCGCGCCAACCCGACCAGCAGACTGCACTCACCGATCTCCAGATTCGTCGAACCATGCAACCACTGTGCGATCGCCCGAAAACCCTTCCCGCCGAGAACCTCACGGGAAAACATCTCCACGATCAGCAACACCATCCGCGACTGCAACTCGTGTCGGGCGCGCACCAGATCCAGAACCTCACCCTTGAGGTCCTCGCTATCCAGCTGCCATGCTTCCCGACTGTCCATGCTCAAAGTTTAATCGAACATACTTTCGATAACCAGAGACAAACCGGACAACTTCAAGAAGACCTACACTCGAGAGCTGTTGAGATGCATCGCTATTCGCGCAACCGCCGACGCGATTCGTTGACAGAGACTCGCAATTCCCCCAATGGCACTTCACGACCCGACTCACTGCGCACCTCGACGCGAACGCGCTCACCAGTAGCGTCGTCGGCCACCTCCAACGGTCCACCTTTTCCGCCGTGCAGATACTTGTCGCCCCACTGCATCAGCGCGAGAACCGCCGGCAGCAGGTCACGGCCCTTCTCGGCGAGCACATACTCGTGCCGCGTCCGCTTTCCAGGCTCCTTGTACGGCACACGCTCGAACAGTCCCGCCTCAGTGAGTTCTCTCAGCCTCGCCGACGCAACCGCCTCGGTGATGCCGACTCGCGACGCGAAGTCGTCGAAACGCGTTGTGCCGTAATAGGCCTCTCGCAGAATGAGCATCGCGGATCGAGTGCCGACCACTTCCATGGCCCGCCCGATCGAACAGTGCGTGGCCCGCCAGGCGTCGCGATCTTCGAGCACTCCGGTCAGTCGTACAGCGTCCATGCAATTCACCATACCCCCTGGCTTGCCATAACCATAGCCAGAGTCTAGATTGCTGACTATGGAACTTCATAGCCAGCCGGTGCGGATCGGACCCCTGCTCGCGATACTGTCGGGGGCGCCGTTTGTCGCCAGCCTCGATCTTTTTGTGGTCAACGTGGCCTTCGGCGACATCGCCAAGAGCTACCCGGGTCACTCGCTCGGCGAGTTCAGTTGGATCCTCAACAGCTACGCGATCGTCTACGCCGCACTGTTGATACCCCTCGGACGCTGGGCGGACAGGATCGGGCACAAGCGCGCCTTCATCGCCGGCCTCGCACTGTTCACCCTCGCCAGCGCCGCCTGTGCCTTCAGCCCGTCCTTGTGGGCACTGGTGGTCTTCCGTATCGTCCAGGCAGTCGGCGCCGCAGCGCTCACCCCGGCCAGCCTCGGGCTTCTGATCAATGCGCTTCCCGCCGCGAAACGTCAATCCGGCGTTCGCATCTGGGCAGCCGCCGGCGCTGCAGCAGCTGCATTCGGCCCTGTCGTGGGCGGCATCCTCGTAGAGGCCTCGTGGCGCTGGGTCTTCCTGATCAATGTTCCAGTGGGCATCGTGTTGCTCTACTTCGCAGTCCGACTCGTACCGGATACAACACACAAGGATCCCGATGCCGGTATCGACTTCGTCGGCGCTGCCCTCCTCACCGTCGGAATCGGCTCTCTCGCCCTGGCACTCGTCCAGGGTCCGGACTGGGGATGGACCGACAATCGCGTTCTGATCGCCTTCGCCGTGGCTGCCGTGACACTACTCTCGTTCTGGTGGAGCAACTCTCGTCACCGGAGTCCGTTGATTGCTCCGGATCTTCTGAAGATCCGCTCGTTTGCCTGGTCCAACGTCACCGCCATCCTGTTCAGCGCAGCATTCGCCGCGGGTCTTCTCTCGAACATCCTGTGGCTCCAGGAAGCCTGGGGATACTCCGCTCTGCGAACCGGTTTCGCCGTCTCACCGGGTCCGCTTCTCGTTCCGCTGTTCGCCATCGCCGGCGGATCGCTGACGCGCAGGTACTCGGCGGGACGCGTCGCCGCACTCGGCAGCCTTCTGTGGGCAGTCGGAACCGTACTCGTTCTCGTCTCGGTTGATACGACGCCCAACTACGCGACCGGACTCCTACCAGGCTGGATCATCGCCGGGATCGGTGTCGGCCTTGCCCTGCCGACCATCCTGTCGCAGGCCACGGCGGATCTGGCACCTGCCAGATCGGCCACCGGTAGCGCAATCGTCAGCATGAGCCGACAGATCGGAACCGTTCTCGGCGTGAGCGTTCTGATCGCGGTTCTCGGCTCTGCTGTCGACTACGACACCTTCCGCCAGGCCTGGTGGGTGATCTTTGGCGTCGCGCTTGTGTCTGCCCTGGCATCACTGGGAATGACGCCTGCGACCACACCCACCCCGGTTGTCCCTGCTGAATCCGCCATCCCTGAAAGGAATTTGTCATGAGAGACGCAGTTATCGTCGAAGCCGTTCGCACTCCGATCGGCAAGGGAAAGGCGAACGGCGCCCTGCACGGCATCAACGCCGTCGACCTCCTCGCCCACAGCCTCAAGGCGGTAGTCGAACGCACTGGAATCGATGCAGCATTGATCGACGACGTCATCGGTGGAGCGGTAAGCCAAGTCGGTGAACAGAGCCAGAATGTCACTCGCACTGCCCTTCTCGCCGCAGGCTACCCTGAGTCGGTACCGGGAACCACCGTCGACCGACAGTGTGGAAGTAGCCAACAAGCAGTTCATTTTGCCGCTCAGGGCGTCATTGCCGGTGCGTACGACATCGTTGTCGCTGCCGGAGTCGAGTCGATGAGCCGAGTCCCTATGGGCTCGAGCAGCATCGGGCGCGAATCACTCGGCGTGGGTTTCGAAGAGCGCTATCCGGACGGTCTGGTACCGCAGGGCATCAGCGCCGAATTGATTGCCGCCAAGTGGGGACTGAGCCGCACCCAACTCGACGAGTTCTCGGCGTCGAGTCATCGGAAAGCCGCGCTGGCAACCGAGAGTGGGTACTTCACCAAGGAACTCGCCACGCTCCCGCAGCTGTCGGTCGACGAGGCCATCCGCCCCGGCACCACGGTCGAGACCCTGGCCGGCCTACGGACCGCCTTCGAATCCGATTACTACGCACAGCGATTCCCACAGATCGACTGGTCCATCACCGCGGGCAACAGCAGCCCGCTTTCGGACGGCAGTTCGGCGGTGATGATCACGACCAGTGAGATCGCCGCGAAACTCGGCCTCACCCCGAAGGCACGATTGCACAGCTTCGCAGTTGCCGGCGACGATCCGCTCTACATGCTCACCGCGGTCATCCCGGCTACACAGAAGGTCCTGGCCCGTGCGGGATTGACGGTCTCGGACATCGATCTGTTCGAGGTCAACGAGGCCTTTGCCCCCGTCGTCCTGTCGTGGGCAGCGGACACCGGCGTCGACCTGTCCAAGGTGAACGTCCACGGCGGCGCCATCGCGCTCGGCCACCCACTGGGCGGCAGCGGAACGCGGATCATGACCACCCTGGTCAACGCGATGGAGCAGCGCGGCGCGCGCTACGGACTCCAGACCATGTGCGAGGCAGGTGGGTTGGCAAACGCGACCATCCTGGAGCGTCTGGGCTGAGCGATCCCCGATGGACGGCATTCCGACATCAGTGACCGAGTGCCGTCCATTCGGGATCCGGCTTGCGCGCAACGACCCGAAACACGATTCCGCCCCGGCCGCTGCGCTGCACCTCGTCGATCAGGAAACCGGCGTTTTCGAGGTATTCAACCGGTTGACGGGTGAGATGATCGGCACCGAACCGAACAAAAAGCGGTTCGACCACCTTCATCAACGTACGAGCAACAACGTTCTTGCTCGGTCCGTGCTCGGCGAGGACGAATCGACCACCGGGTACCAGGACTCGAAATGCTTCGTTCGCAACTCGGTCCGGATCGGGGATCGTGCAAAAGGCGTAGGTCGAGACCAACGTGTCCATGCACTCGTCGGGAACATCGAGTGCTTGCACGTCTCCGAGTCGTAGGTCGACTTCGGTCTTCACTCCCTCGGAGACCTTGAGCCTGGCCTGATCGAGCATCGCAGTCGAGATGTCCACGCCGATGACGTAATCGACGTCGTCTCCGTAGAGAGGCAGGTTCAGTCCGGTACCCACGGCGATCTCGACCACGCGGCCATGCGCCTGGTCCACGGCCCATTTCCGGGCGTCACCGAGCACAAAGCGTTCGAAGCGCCCGATCTGTCGGTCGTAGTGCGCCGCCATTGCGTCGAAAGTCTTGGCGACCTGTGCAGTGTCTGGTTCACGCATAGTGCCCCGTTTCGATCGATCTTCTGTGCAGTCTTACACGCGAGCACCGGGTCGGGAAGACCTTTCGTGACGAAGGGCAACCGACCTCGCGAGGTCGTCCCTGACGGATGCCCCCGGTATCGTTCCAGGTGACCTGACCTCACCTACGACGATCATGGATAGAGACCTCGTGCGATCAAGTAACTGCGTCACCGGTTCGGTCCGGCCACCTTTTTCCACTGATTCCACTGGAGGTCTGTGATGGCCGGCGGACTCTTCGCCCTGCTCGACGACGTCGCAGCCCTGGCTCGTATGGCTGCCGCCTCGATCGACGACGTTGCCGCCGCAACCGGTAAGGCGACCGCCAAAGCTGCCGGCGTGGTCATCGACGACGCAGCCGTCACGCCGCAGTACGTCCGTGGGCTCGCAGCCGAACGCGAGTTGCCCATCATCAAGCGCATCGCCATCGGATCGCTGCGCAACAAGCTGCTGATCATCCTTCCGATCGCTCTGCTGCTGAGTCAGTTCCTCCCCTGGCTGCTGACGCCACTGTTGATGGTCGGCGGCTGTTACCTCAGCTACGAAGCGGTTCACAAGATCTGGGGTGCAATCTTCGGCCACGGTGACCACCACGAGGCCGCTGACGAGCATCCTCGCGACGAAGAAGCAGTGGTTTCGGGCGCCGTCCGCACCGACCTGATCCTGTCCGCCGAGATCATGGTGATCGCACTCAACACCATCGCAGGCGAAGGCTTCTGGAGCCGATTGGTGATCCTTGCCGTCGTGGCGGTCGTCATCACCGTGGTCGTCTACGGAGTCGTCGGACTGATCGTGAAGATGGACGACATCGGATTGAAGATCGCCGAGACGTCGTCTGGCTTCACCCACAAGGTCGGCCGAGGCCTCGTTCGCGGCATGCCTCACGTGATGTCAGTGCTCTCGGTGGTGGGTACCGCCGCGATGCTGTGGGTCGGTGGCCACATCCTGTTGGTCGGCATCGACGAACTGGGCTTCCACCCGCTCTACGACGCCGTTCATCACGGCGAAGAAGCAGTCAGAGACATCGCCGGAGTCGGTGGCGTGTTGGCGTGGATCGTCAACACACTTGCGTCGGCGGCACTGGGTCTGGTGGTCGGCGCCATCATCGTCGCAGCTCAACTGGGTATCACTCGCCTGCTCGCAAAGCGTTCTGCAACGGCCTAGTCACTGCGAGTGTGGCGGAGCACCATCTGCTCCGCCACAGCCCGCAGTCCTTCACGCAACGACCGTGGCTCGAGCACTTCGACGTCCGCTCCCAAACCGATCAACTGCGAGAGCGCGACAGCTTCGCTCTCGAGTTTCAGCTCGGCACTCACCCATCCGTCGTTGTCCTCTGGCCCTACTTCGACTGCAGCGGCAAGCTCGCCCACCACATCGGGGAGCCGGCGCCTGCCCTCTGGTGTCAATCGCACGCGACACTCGAAGCGAAGCAGCGACCGGTCGAACTCGGCCATCGACGCCGCCCACCACGACGGCAGGTCGAAATCCACCGGCCGAGTGAACGAATCATCTTCTACCACGGCATTTTTGATGCGCCCGACTCGAAACGACAGCGTTCGACCGTTCATCCCCGCCACCAGATACCAAACACCGGCTTTGATGACCAGACCCAGCGGATCGACCGTCCGCTCGCGATCGCGATAGGCGAAGCGCAGTCGACGCGAGTCCAGCACAGCGGATGTGACGATCGGAAGCGCAGAGATGTCGTCGACGCCGCCGAACCAACCCGGAACGTCCACGAGAATGCGGTCCTGCCACAGTCGTGCACTCTCGCGCAGGGGACCGGGCAGGGAGCGGAGCAGTTTGGCCCCCGCCGAACCGACGGCGTCTGATCGTCCGAGATCTGCAGCGATGGACGGCACACCCAACAGCATGAGTGCGGACGTCTCGTCGTCCGTCATGCCGGACAACTTGGACTGCCATCCGTCGAGCAGACGGATGCCACCACCGGGGCCGCTCTCGGTCCAGATCGGCACGCCGTCAGCCGACAACGAGGCCACGTCGCGGTAGATCGTCCGCACCGAAACGCCGAACTCTTCGGCCAACTGCTCGGCGATAACGCCGCGACTCCCCTGCAAACGCAGCATGAGTTGGAGCAACCGCGCGGATCTCATGGACCGAACATTATCGAGAATTACTGACAGAAGTTGTCAGGAATAGGGGTGCACAATGACCGTCATGGTCACTTGGAAGCAGTTCTCCGAAGAAGTACCCGCTCTTGCCGACGCGGTCCAAGCGCGATTCAAAGCCCACAAGCATCACGTCCTCGCAACGCTGCGCAAGGACGGCTCACCACGGGTCAGCGGCACCGAAGTCGAAATCCTCGACGGGCGTCTGGTGCTCGGTTCGATGTTCGGCGCACTCAAGGCGAAGGATCTCATCCGTGACGGGCGCTACGCCCTACACAGCAATCCCGGTGAGCACACCATGGAGGGCGGCGATGCGAAGATCGCCGGACTCGCACGCGAGGTGACCCGCGACGAGTTCGAAGCCGTGCTCGCAAGCTACACCTACGAGGTTCCGAAACCTCTGCACCTCTTTGTCCTCGACATCGACGAGGTGGTGCACACGACTGTCGACGACGAACACATGTATGTCGACCTCTGGAAGCCGGGCAAGGAGATCACCCGCTTCACCAAGTGACGTTCTTCTCGCAATGCTCGCCGTTGGCACACGATTCCACCTGAACGGTGGCGTGGGAAAGACCGTGACTCTCGAGGACGGTGCGCGCGGATTCCAGAATGTTCGACGAATTCGCGTCACTGGTCAGGTGGACCGTCGCGACATCCATGCCGGTGGTGAGCGTCCAGACGTGTAGGTCGTGAACACCCATCACGCTCGGCAGCGCCGCCAGGTCGGCCTCGACCGCTTCGACGTCGACGTCGGCCGGCGACGCCTGCGTCAGAATGCGCAGCGATGCTGCGGCCAGTTTGATCGCACGCGGCACCACCCACAGCGAGATGAGAACACCGACGACGACGTCTGCCCACGTCCAGTTGAACAGCAGGACAAGGCCACCGGCGATCAGAACGCCGACGCTACCGACGGCGTCGGCAAGCACTTCGAGGTAGGCACCACGCACGGCCAGGCTGTCCTTGGAATCGCCGCGCAGCATCAGCATCACGACGATGTTCGCGGCCAGGCCGGCGGCCGCCGTGATGATCAGGGCGCCGCCCGGGATCTCGGGTTCGTTACCGATGCGGCCGATTGCCTCGTAGAAGACCCAGGCGGCGACGGCCAGCAGCATCACCGCATTGGCCATGGCGGTCAGCACTTCGGCGCGGTGCCAACCGAAGGTCCTGGCCGCGGTGGTGCTGCCCCTCTTCGCGAGCAGCAGCGCCGTCAGTCCCATGGCCATACCCACCACGTCTGTGAGCATGTGACCGGCGTCGGCAAGCAGAGCCAACGAGTTGATCAGGATGCCGACCGTGGCCTCGAGTACGAGGAACGCAACGAGGATCGCAAGCGCGATCGCCATTTTTCTGATGCGTTGCGGTGACGGTCCTACGCCGACCGAATCTGCTGCCGAGTGGCCATGTGAATGACCGTGCCCTGCTCCCATTTGTCCTGTTCCCTCCCAAGTCCTTCTCAGAGCATATGCATACATTCGCATACATACAACGAGTTGCTCAGTGAGCGGGAAACGGCAGAGGTCAGTGATCCGGCTCGTAGGCGGGATGAGGCACGGTGGGCGGCAGAGTGGCGATCGACGAGATTCGCTTCATGCCCGCGACCTGCAACAGGTCGACGACCAGCGATCGAATCTGGGCGAACACCACCGTCGAGGACAGGCCCGCGTTCTCCACTATCGCCGGTTTCAGTTCCTTCGCGACCGAGCGCAGGACGCGCGCTGCTTCGGCCTGATCAGGCTGCTCCCCCGGCTCCGCCAGGATCATGTCCTCGAGAACTTCGACGGCTTTCGACAAGCGCTCGACCTGAGCCACCAGACGCGGATCGAGGATCTCGTCGTCCCTGACCAACGTCAACGAACGACGCGCGAGCACTCGAATGTTGCGCATCGCGTTGTCGATGGGATCGGCTGTCGCCATGAGCCTTTCGAGGCGAGGCCGACTGTTCCAGTACAGCGGGGAGATTCGGCTGATCTCGCGCCCGCCGAGAAGGTTACTGCGCAACCCGTCGATGGCACCCTGAGTTGCGCGCGCCTTCTGCAGTGCCTTCACGATCGGGTCCGGGTCATTCGCGACGAGGCCGTCTGCCACCAATTGCAGTACCTCGGAAGCGGTTCCGAGGATCGATGCGGCATCCTTGCGCGCGCGTCGTACCGGGTGGGTGGGGATGATCGCGACCACCGCGATACCCACCAGACCACCGACAAGGGCATCGATCATGCGATCGGGACCGCCGCTGCCGCCCGGCGGGATCAGCGTCGCCACCAGCACAGCCGAGTTTCCCGCCTGCATGGAGAAGATCGGCCCGCTGTTGAGAAGCACCGCGACGGACATCGCCAGCACGACAACCAAACTGATCTGCCACGGTCCGCTCCCGATACCGGAGATGATCAGATCACCGATTCCGATACCGACCGTGACTCCCGCAACCAACTCGAACGAGCGTCGTAGTCGTGCACCCAACGACAGACCGAGCGAGACCACAGCGGCAATCGGCGCGAAGAACGGCGCGTGGTGCCCGATCACCGTGGTGGCAACCCACCACGCCAATCCGGCCGCCAAGGCACATTGAATGATCGGTAGCGCCGACGTCTGAAGCCGACGCACCGATTTGCGAGCCCGGTCCTTGATGCCGGCCCGGCTCGGACGGAAACTGCTAACCGAGGCCAAGCGCTTCGGCGGCGTTGGGATCGCAGTCTTCGAGCAGATCGAGGCAACGCGCGTACTCGTCGGCTTCACCGATCGTCTTCGCGGCCTTGGCCAGGACTGCGACGCAACGCAGGAAACCACGGTTCGGTTCATGGCTGTAGGGCACGGGACCGAAACCCTTCCAACCGTTGCGACGCAGTTGGTCGAGTCCGCGGTGGTATCCGGTACGCGCGTAGGCGTAGGCCGTGATGGTTTCGCCCTTGTCCAGGGCAGCCTCGGCCAGGTAGGCCCACGCAATGGAGGCAGTGGGGTGGTCGGCCGCTACCTGGGCCGGTTCAGCGTGGTTGAGCAGTGCCGATTCCGCGTCGTCGTCGCCGGGAAGCAGAGTGGGCTTGGGTCCGAGCAGGTCACCGAATTGGGTCATGCGCTCATTGTGCCCGCTACGCCTTTCTGCCACAGGACCGCCTCGCCGACGGTCGGAGTTATGCAGGCTACATACCGGTCGTTACCCTGACATGGTCATTGCTGCATAAGACCGAAGGGTTACCCGTGCCGGACTCGAAAGACGACAACTCGAAAAAGAGCGCAGCACCGAAGGGTGCGCCCGAGAAGTCGGCCCCGACCGAACCTGCGACTGTGGCGATCCAGAAGACAGACAAGGCCTCGAAAGCGGACGGCGACGCCAAAACTGCCAGCGCACCAACCGTCGCGATCCCCAAGGCAACTCAGGCAACCACAGCAGCACCGACACCCCAGCCCAAGCCGGAGCCTGCCACCGTCGCGATTCCGAAAGCCACGCAGCCGACACCACCACCCCGGCAGGCTCCGACCCCACCACCACCGCAGCGCGCTGCGCCTCAACCACCGCAGCGCGCCGCGCCTCAACGTGTGGGTGTCGCAGCGACCCCACCGCCGGCTCAGCCGAAGCCGACTCGCATCGAGCCCGCCGCGCCGGAGAAGACCAAGCGCAGCGGCAAGGGCTGGTACATCGCGGCAGCAGCGGCCGGCGTCGCCGTCCTCGCGGCGATCGGCGTCGCCGTATTCGTCTCGTCCAACAGCGGTAGCGGTGAAAGCTCACCCGAAGCTCAGGTCCAGACCGCCATCTCGACGTATGTCGACGCTCTGCAGACCGGCGACCTGGCAACGCTGCGAACGTCGACCTGTGGGGCGTTGGGCGAGTACTACCGCACCATTCCCGACGCAGCGTTCGCTCAGGTCCACGACAATGCCGTCGCGCAGAAGACGATCCCGCAGGTCGGAGCCGTCGACGCGGTGCGCATCACCGACGACACCGCTATCGCTCAGGTCCAGGCAAGTTTGCCGAGCACGGGCGAGCAGTCGTGGCGCACGTTCGACCTCGAGCGCCAGGACGGCACGTGGAAGGTCTGCGATCCCAGCAAGTAGGTACCTGAACAGAAAATGCGCGCCGGCGAGAATTTCGCCGGCGCGCATTTTGTTCTGTGAAGCGCAGTTGTGAAACCGATCAGCCTGCCGACACCGAGCGTCCGGCCGACTTCAGGTCGTTGCACGCCTCGACGACGCGAGCCGTCATGCCGGCTTCGGCCTTCTTGAGGTAGCTGCGCGGGTCGTATGCCTTCTTGTTTCCGACCTCGCCGTCGACCTTGAGGACGCCGTCGTAGTTGGTGAAGAAGTGTCCGGCGATCGGACGGGAGAACGCGTACTGGGTGTCGGTGTCGACGTTCATCTTGACGACGCCGAAGTTCAGCGAGTCCTCGATCTCCGACTTCAACGATCCCGATCCACCGTGGAAGACGAAGTCGAAGGGCTGCGAACCGGAAGCCAGGCCGAGCTTGGCAGCGGCGACCTTCTGGCCCTCTTCGAGAACCTCGGGCTTGAGCTTGACGTTGCCCGGCTTGTAGACGCCGTGGACGTTGCCGAAGGTGGCGGCAAGGAGGTACTTGCCCTGTTCGCCGATGCCCAGAGCATCGACCGTCTTCTCGAAGTCTTCGCTCGAGGTGTAGAGCTTGTCGTTGATCTCGGCTTCGACGCCGTCTTCTTCACCGCCGACGACACCGATCTCGACCTCGAGGATGATGCGTGCAGCCTTCGAGAGGGCGAGCAGTTCCTTGGCGATGGCCAGGTTCTCGTCGATCGGGATAGCCGAGCCGTCCCACATGTGCGACTGGAACAGCGGGTTACGACCGGCGTCGACGCGCTCCTGCGAGATCGCGAGCAGCGGACGCACGTAGGTGTCCAGCTTGTCCTTCGGGCAGTGATCGGTGTGCAGCGCGATGGTGACGTCGTACTTTGCCGCGATCACGTGTGCGAACTCGGCGAGCGCAACAGCGCCGGTGACCATGTCCTTGACGCCCAAACCGGAACCGAACTCGGCGCCGCCCGTCGAGAACTGGATGATGCCGTCACTGCCGGCGTCCGCGAAGCCCTTGATGGCTGCGTTGATGGATTCGGAGCCGACACAGTTGATGGCGGGGAAGGCAAAGGAATGCTCCTTGGCCCGACCAAGCATCTCGGCATAGACCTCGGGAGTTGCGATAGGCACGGCGGGAGTCCTCCATATACGTGTCGTTCGGAGCGCTCGGCGATGTGAAAGCGCTTCGTGTGGTCCTAGCAGTATGGCAAGTCCGACTCGTCACGTCTCTTTGCGGTCTCGGCCCGCCGCCACCGACGCGATGACCTGCGGTGGTGGGAAACACTCAGATTCGGCCGGTACTCTGGCCACCGTGAATGTGCAGGCAGCAACTGAATCCGTGACGAACCTGGCCTTGCTGCCCGGCTTCCTCGATCCCGTGAACCTCTTGAATTCCTTCGGAACGTGGGTTCTGGTGGGACTGCTTCTGGTGGTCTTCATCGAATCAGGCCTGCTGTTTCCGCTCTTGCCCGGCGATTCGCTCCTCTTCACCGCAGGGCTGATCGCGGCGTCCAAGTCCACCGAGATCGAACCGTTCGCGCCGCTGTGGGTGCTCCTGGTGACCATTCCGATCGCCGCGATTCTGGGTGACCAAGTCGGGTTCTACATCGGCGCCAAGGGCGGAACTGCCCTGTTCAAGACGGACGACGCGCGGTTCTTCAAGAAGAAGTACATCGACGAGTCACACGCCTTCTTCGAAAAGCACGGCCCGATCACCATTATCCTGGCTCGGTTCGTGCCGATCGTGCGTACTTTTGCTCCGGTTGTCGCCGGCGCTTCGAAGATGAAGTACTCACTGTTCCTGACGTACAACATCGTCGGCGGCATCCTGTGGGGTGCCGGCGTGACTTTGCTCGGCTACCTCCTGGGGCAGATCGAATTCATCCGCGACAATGTCGACTACATTTTCATCTTGATCGTCCTGGTGTCGGTTCTGCCGATCGTCTTCGAAATCGGGAAGCGAATTCTGGCGTCGAGACGTGGTGAAACGGCGAATACTTCCACTACGGACAATTCGACGGTGACAGTCCCCGAAGACCCCACCCCCTGATTGCAGAACGAGGCGAAGAACTGACGACGATGACGCTCGCATCCGGCAGTTTCTCCCCGCTCGAGACTGCCGGGCCTCTGTTGGTCTGGATCATCGTCGTCACGTTCGTCTTCATCGAGTGCGCGATCATCCTCGGGTTGTTTCTCCCCGGTGATTCGCTTCTGATCACAGCCGGAATCGTTCTCGCCGGCCACGAATCCGGCGCGGGCCACGTGTGGGCGTTGTCTGTCGGTGCGATGATCGCGGCCATCGCCGGCAACCAGGTCGGGTACGTCATCGGCCACCGGACCGGCAATCACATCAAAGCCCGTAAGGGCGGCAAGTACTTCACCGAGAAGAACCTGCACCGCGTGAACATCCTGTTGGAAAAACACGGATTCTGGGCGGTCCTGATTGCTCGCTGGGTTCCGTGGGTGCGCACCCTGTGCCCGATGGTCGCGGGCGCAGCCAAGATGAACCACACGCGCTACACCATCGCGAGCACCATCGGCGCGATCATCTGGGCGCCCGTGCTCCTGCTACTCGGTTTCTACGGTGGCTCGTTCCTCGATCGCGTGCCGTGGTTGCTGCCCGCCGTGCTGATCGTGATGATGGTCAGCTTGGTCATCGGTACTGCGCTGGGAATCTGGCAGTACCGCAAGGAGATGGCCCGACCGGCCGAAGACGTCGAGGTCGAAGAAGTCCTCGACTAGAAGCTGACTGCTCAGTGCAGGTGTCCCTGGTCCCACGCCGGCAGCGGGTCCTCGTAGCGAGTCCATGCCCGCGGTCCTTCGCGTAGTTCGTCATCGGTCAGCAGAGCCGGATCGAGGATTCGTGACGGCGCCGCCGGGTCCAGTTTCACTCCGATGAACACGATCTCCTGCCCTGGCACCTCCGCCGCCGACGCCCACAGTTGAGCCGGTTCGATGACGAGGTTGGGGCCTGCCTGCGACCAGATCGCGGCGAACTCGGGCCGACTGGCGATCCAGCAGAATCCCTTGCTCCGCAGGAGTCCGGCGAACTGACCGAGCGCGGCCTCGAGTCGCGCCGGATGAAAGGGTCGCGAGGCGCGGTATGTGACGCTGCGTATTCCGTATTCCTCGGTTTCCGGGGTGTGCCCACCGGCCAGTTCCTCGTCCCAACCGGGTACCTGCGCAGCCAGTTCCGGGTTATAGAGACCGGTTTCGAGGACACGGTCGAGGGTGACTTTGCCGTGATCCGTTCGAATCAGTTGAGCGGTGGGGTTGAGCCTACGAAGCGTCGCCTCGACGGTTCCTGCCGCCCGCGGGCTCACCAGGTCGGTTTTGTTCAGCAAGATGACGTCGGCGAACTCCACCTGATCGACCAGGAGATCGGAGATGCTGCGTCCGTCCCCCTCCCCGGCTTCGAGGTTGCGCTCGTCCAGTCGTTCGCCTTTTGCCAGCTCGCCGAGGAAGGTCGACGCGTCCACCACGGTCACCATGGTGTCGAGCTTCGCGAGCGAGCCGAGGCTGAAACCGTCCTCGAATTCCCAGTCGAAGGTGGCCGCCACCGGCATCGGTTCGGAGATGCCGGTGGATTCGATCACCAACTGATCGAATCGCCCCTCTCGGGCCAGGGCGCCGACGGCGTCGATCAGATCCTCACGCAGCGTGCAGCAGATGCATCCGTTGGTCAGCTCGACCAACTTCTCTTCCGTGCGGTCGAGATGACCCTGGCCCGCGACGAGGGCCGCGTCGATGTTGATCTCGCTCATGTCGTTGACGATGACGGCGACCCTCCGGCCATCGCGATTGGCGAGAATGTGGTTGAGGAGTGTGGTCTTGCCTGCGCCCAGAAATCCGGACAGCACGGTTACCGGTAGCTGCTTCATTCCTTAATGGTAACCATTGTCATTATTGACAACAGCGGGCGGGCCTACTGCACTGCAGAGGCACTACCCGAGAACTGGCTCTCGGGCCTCGGCAAACCGAAATGATCACGAAGGGTCGTACCCGAGTATTCGGTCCGGAAAAGACCGCGATCCTGCAGGATCGGGACCACACGCTCGGTGAAGATCTCGAGTCCACCCGGGTAGTACGGCGGCATGACGTTGAAGCCGTCAGCAGCACCGCTGGTGAACCATTCCTCGATCGTGTCAGCCACCTGCTCGGCGGTTCCAGCAAACACCCGGTGTCCGCGCGCACCCGCCAAACGATGAAGCAGTCCCCGAACCGTCGGACGCTCACGCTCGACTATGCCGGCGATCACCTGCAATCTGCTTTGCTTGTTGTCGGTGACATCACCTGCCGCCGCGAACAATTCGACAGGAACCGGTGCATCCAGTTCCAGATTCCGAACATCGGTCCCGGTGAGTGCACCGAGTTGCGCGAGCCCGTACTCCGGCGAAGTCAACTCGTTGAATTCTCGCTCGAGCGCCTTGGCTTGTTCCTCGGTGTCACCGATGAACGGGCTGATTCCGGGCAGGATCTTGACATGATCGGGGTTGCGCCCGAACTGAGCAGCCCTCGACTTGATGTCGGTGTAGAACGCCTGCGCATCGGAAAGTCTCTGGTGCGCTGTGAAAATCGCCTCCGCATACTGACCGGCAAACGCGCGACCGTCGTTGGACGCCCCGGCCTGCACCAGCACCGGGTATCCCTGCGGCGTTCGCGGTGCGTTGAACGGTCCCCGCACCCGAAGATGCCGGCCGACGTAGTTGATCTCGTGAATCTTGTTTCTGTCCGCGTAGATTCCGTTCTCCCGGTCCAGACTGATCGCGTCGTCCTCCCAGCTGTCCCACAACCGCACCACCGCGTCGACGAATTCCCTTGCACGCGAATACCGGTCGCCGTGGTCCGGATGCTTGGCCAGCCCGAAGTTCGCGGCAGCCAGATCCGTACCCGTGGTGACGATGTTCCACCCAGCACGTCCGTTCGAGATGTGGTCGAGCGAGGCGAACAGCCGAGCCAGGTTGTACGGCTCGTAGTACGTGGTCGACGCCGTCGCGATCAATCCGATCCGCTCGGTTGCCACTGCAATGGCCGTCAACAAGGTGATCGGCTCCAACGTTCCTGCAGGACCGTGCTCGACGTCGCTGCGCAACGCGGGACCGTCGGCGAAGAAGATTCCGTCGAACTTCGCCGCCTCAGCAGTGCGAGCGATCTCCTGGAAATACGTGACGTCGAACAGACGTTCCGGTGTTGTCCACGGATGACGCCACGCCGCTTCGTGATGACCGGCGGGGTGGATGAACGCGTTGAGGCTCAGTTGGCGCGGAGAATCAGACATGCCTGAATGCTGGCAACTGCCGCCGCAGTCCGACAGGGTTAGGGTTCGCGTGATTCCAACTCGGGGTTGGCAGCTCGGTATCGTCACATGGGTGAGCCGCGTAGTCGTAGCCGAGTTCGTACCGTCCGGATCGACAGCAACTGTTCTTCATCAGTGGTGTGAGGTCTTCGCCGAAGGCCAGCGTCACCTGTCCGGGACTGCGCCGACAGCGACTGCGCTGATGGAAATGATCGAGGCCGAAGACAATTCGGCCGATGTACGGCGTTGGATTGCACGCGACGCCGGCACCGACGAGGTCCTCGGCATCGCCCAGGCACGACGCAACTCGGCCGAAGCCGATCTCGCAGAGTTTCGGATGTACGTGACACCCCACGCGCAGCGACGAGGGGTGGGACGAGCGCTTGCCGAACTCGTCGAAGTCGACATCGCCGGGTTCGGCGTGCGAAGAATCAGAGTGACGGCGCTCGTCGGAAGCGCAGCCGAGCATTTCCTGCGATCGTTCGACGGTCACCGCGTGTTGCTTCGGTTGGCCAACCAGGTCCAGCACCTCAGTGCTCCCACCGCACACAGCGCTCGCCCCGGCTATCGAATCGTCAGTTGGCGCAACCGAACCCCGGACGAGCTGGTCCACTCCTTCTCGGAGGCATTGAACCGACTCCTCGACGCGCCGGGCGCCGAACTGCAGGTGCCCGAACGCAATTGGGGAGCCGACGAGGTCAGATCGTGGGAACAGAAGATGACGGACGGCTCTCAAGTGCTCCTGGTGTGCTGCGCGGTCGACGACAGCGTCGGCGAAGTAGCCGCAGCGACAGTGGTGACGGTGGACGAACATGACAGCACCCACGCATCGCAGCACGACACCGTGGTACTTCCCCAGCACCGCGGGCACGGTCTCGCTCAGTGGGTCAAGGAGCAACAAGCGTCTGTATTGGCAGCTGAATTTCCCTCCCTGCGAAAGATTTACACAACGGTGAACGCGGAGAATCACCCGATGCTGACCGTCAATCGGAGCCTGGGATACCAGACCGTCGCGGAGCGGATCCTGGTGGAAATCAGGAGAGCCGAGAGTGCGCCGCACAAGCCTCGGTGACGATCTTCCTCCACAGGAGCGGGTGAGACTGCCAGAAGTTGTGCGCGACACCGTCGACGACCTCGAAACTACCGTTAGGCACGAGCTCGGCCAGTTGCTGCAACGGCCACGACGGGCGAATGTCGTCGGCCGCCGCGAGAAATGTCATGGGCACTGGTGAGTCGGCCAACTGCCGAAACAGCTGTGGTTCATGGATCCATTCGATGAACGATTCTTGAAGCGATTGCCAGACAACAGGTTCCCAAGGTATCTGCGGGTCCGGCTCGATTCCCGCTTCGTACTGCTTCGACCATGTCCGGTCCTTGTGGAGGCCGTGCCCCGCGATGCCGACGACGCCGGACACCGATTCCGGACAGTCGAGTGCGTACCGCACCGCCAAGTCGGATCCCCACGAGTGCCCCAGCACGACCCAGCTGTCGATCTCGAACGTGCGGCGGACGAGTTCGAGGTCCGCAACGGCCTGCGCCATCGTATGAGCGCCGCCACCGGACCGGCCGACTCCGCGTGGCTCAGGGCACCACGCGCGCATTCCTTCCGGAACCAGCTCGTCGTGAACAAGATAGTGAACGCATCCCGGGCCGCCGGAGAGAACCAGAACGTCCGCCCCTGCCCCACCGACATCGACGTGAAGACGTACGCCGTCCGTGTCGACCACGTGCCGGGATTCCATGAGGAAAAAGCCTAACGCTTACGCGGGTATCCAGCCGCCGAGACGACAAATGCCGCCTCCATGAGCATCCACCCACCTACCTGCACCGAGAGGTCTCGCTCGGGCACGCTCGACGCGCGCACGGTTCCGGCGGCGAAGGTGGCGATGTCGCCGGACAGACTCGGCAACTGAGCATCCTTGGTCCAGTCGTGCCCGAACAGCGGCAGACCTTCGATCTGCAGTCTGTTGTTCCAGGCCGCTTCCGCGGAGGACAGAACGATCTGCGCTGCGAGTTCGCGCGCTCGCAGGTCCTCGTGAGTCTCCCAGGACAGGTTCACCACCACGAACGCGAGGTAGCGAGCCAGGATTGCGTTGAACAGCCCGCCGTCGCCTCCGCCACCGCCCGTGATGACTCCGTACTCGGTCATGCCGTCGTACACCGCGTCGACGAGTTTGTGGACTCGCTCGCGGTGGCGCGGTTCGCCCAATCGCGTCGACAACTCGGTTTCCAACCCCAGCGTGACGCCCTGACAGTACGAATAGATCGCGCGCTCGAGGGTGCCGTCGCGGCGGATACCGTCGAAGATCAGTCCGGAGTCCGGATCCCGCAGTGTCTCGTCGATCCAGTCGGCCGTTGCCTGCGCACGCCAGAGTTTTCCGGTGCGCGCCAGCATGATTCCGGCGGGTCCGTTTGCCGGTGTGTTGTAGAAATCGGAGCCTTTGCACCACGGAATACCGCCGCCGTCGGCCGGGGACCACGAATCGAAGAGTTGCGATTCGAGCGCCTGAACCGCGGTTCGGTGATCGACCGAGAACATGCGTTGCGCACGTTCGAGCGAGAGGCCCAGCCACGCCATGTCGTCGTAGTAGTTGTTGGTCCACGCCGAGACGTTGCGGACCCGCACACTGCGGGCAACCTTCGCGACCCGGCGACGACGCTTGGGGGTCGGGTCACGTTCGAGTGCGTCGATCGCAGTATCGAGCAGGTGCGCTTGCCACCAGTAGTGCCACGGCTTGAACATCCGCTCGCGTCGAACAGCAGGCCAGGCAACCACGCCGAGTGCTGTCCGGGGCATTCCCCACAGGCGCCGAAGGTGACGACTGACTATCGCGCCCTCAGCCGCATCGGCCCGCTCTGCCCACACTTCCTGCATAACTACCTATCCTGTCTGGTCGAGGCGCTACACGCTAGCCGGAATTCGCGAGCGAGATCAGCGGGAATCGGCGAGATCGGCATGCTCACGTACCCACGCGTGCATCGCGATGCCGGCCGCGACACCGGCGTTGATGCTGCGAGTCGAACCGAATTGTGCGATCGAGACCGTCATGGACGCAACCTCTTTCGCATGATCGGTCACTCCGGGGCCTTCTTGACCGAACAGCAGGATGCACTCCCGCGGCAGGCTTGCCGTTTCCAGCGGCACCGACCCCGGGGTGTTGTCGACGGCCACGATCGTGAGTGAATTCTCACGGGCGTACTCGACGAGTTCGCCGATGTCTGCGTGGTGAACGATGTGTTGGTATCGATCGGTCACCATGGCGCCCCGCCGATTCCAGCGCCGACGCCCCACGATGTGGACCGCGGCCGCGGCAAACGCGTTGGCCGTGCGGACCACCGTGCCGATGTTGGCGTCGTGCGCGAAGTTCTCGATGGCGACATGCATCGTGTGACGGCGTGAGTCGATATCCGCGACTATCGCTTCCCGCGTCCAGTACCGATACTCGTCCAAGACGTTTCGACGATCACCCTCGGCCAGAAGTACCGGGTCGTAGCGCGCGTCGGTCGGCGGTTCCGTGTCGTGCTCCTCGGCCCAGGGTCCGACGCCGTTGGGGTTCTCGCCCCACTCGGTGGGTCCCGGTTCACCGGCTCCGCCGGACACCTCGTCGGCTGCGACTTCGGTCATCAGAACACCTCGTTGGAATCTGCAGCCACGGTGAAGCCGTGCGTGGTCTGATCGTTGACACACGAGACGTCTGTCGCGGTGGTCGTACAGGTGAAACCCAGTTTGCTCAGCGGTTGACCGGCCGCCAACACCGGATCGGCGTCGGGGCCGCCAGAGGTGTACACCTCTCCGCCCGAACACATGAAAGCACCCTCACCCTCGTCGGTGACGCGAATACCGTTGCCCCAGTTGACCATGCAGCTCTCCGGCCGCGGCGGAACGGGAGTGGTCGTTCCCTCGCACCCGGCTTCGATTCTGGTGGGCAACTTGATGATGCCGCACTGGAAGTTTCCGTCGGGAGTGGTGAAGTAGTACGACTCGTTGCGCTCGAACTGCACGTCCGTGAGTGTCGTCGTCGGTGGCAGCGTCGTGGTCGGTGGTTCGGTGGTCGTGGGGACGACGGGCGCGACGGTGGTGGTTGTCGTCGGCACTGCGGTAGTGGTGGACGAACTGGGCTGCGCCGCTACGGTCGGCGCTGAATCCGCCTCCCCGCTGCACCCTGCGAGCACGAGCGCCGACCCGACGCCCAACAAGACGAACCCCACCCGAACACGAACCACCCGACTACCTCCACACACGTCATCTTGGCCCAGCAACAGCCGACAGTGCACTCTATCGTGTGGTCGACTAAGTGCTGGTGACGCGCTTGTTCATCAGCCGTGAGAGCCACGCGGGCGAGAACCGCGACGCGCTGAGGAAGAGCTTCGCCTGAGTTCCGACCGGGTAGTGAACCTTGTGCATCCGTCCGGCGCCGCGTGTGGCCGCCCACAGTTCCTGCGCGACGTCGGTTGCAGTCAGCTTGATACCCAACGATCTGGTGGCTCCGGTGTCCATTCCAGTGACCATCGCGGTCTGGACGAACAACGGCCAGAGCGCGAGAACACGGATGTCGTGCTGTGCCCATTCCAGATCGAGCGCCTCGGTCAGGCCGCGGATCGCGAACTTGGTTGCACCGTACGTCGCCAGTTCGGGCTGGCCGTAGATCGCCGAAGCGGAGCACAGATTGACCACCTGGGCGCCGACGGTATCGCGGAGGTACGGGAAAGCCGTGTGCGTGCCGTTGAGGGTGCCGGTGATGTTGATGTCGACCATTCGGCGATGCGCCGCAAGAGAAATATCCTCGAACCGTCCCGACGAGAGCACGCCCGCATTGTTGATCAGGATGTCCAGACGCCCGGACTCCCCGGCAAAATCGGCCAGACGCTGCGCCCATCCCGCCGGATCGGTGACATCCAGGACACCCGTCACGACACTGCCGCCGAAACCGTCGATCTCGGCCTTCAGGGAGGCAAGGCCGGCGTCGTCGATGTCGAACGCGCCGACGCGGTATCCGTTGCGCGCGAACAACAGCGACGTCTCCCGCCCGATTCCAGCCGCAGCACCGGTGATGAAGACGTTCGGTTCGCTCATCCGGTCAGGCTATCCTGGATGTGGAGGAAATCTGATGAATCACCGTCGCGTCGTACACACCGTGTGTTTCATCGCGGTGGGGTATCTGATCGTGCTCGCCGTGTGGCTCGGATGGCTGGTCGAGCACACTCCGCCTGGCACGCTGCCCTATCAGATCGGCGGGCTGCTCGCCGCTTTCGGCTCGGTTCTCGGATTCGGAATGGCATGGGCCAACCGCCCGACCCGCGCCGAGCGCAAACTCGAAAAGCACGGCCTCGAAGGGTGGGCACGAATCGACACCGTCACACCCCTGCGCCGAACCGTCGACGGCGAATTGGCCAAGCTCGCACTCCACCTCACGGTTCCAGGTTCCGATTCGTACTCGGGCCGGATCGAGTACGAGATCCGACCCGAGTACAAAGACAAGATCACTCCCGGATCCACGGTCACCGTCATGGTGGACCCGAAGAACCGAGACCGAATCATGCTGTGCCCGTGAAAGACTAGACGCTCTTCTTGCGCCCCAGCGCCAACATGCCCTCCACCAGCATCAGCTGCGCTCCCGCGTACGACGCCAGGATCACACCCTCGGCAGCAGCGCGGCCGGCGGTCCCGCGGATGTACAGACGACGCACCACGATCAGTCCGTCGGATGCGGTGAAGAGCACTCCGCCCAATCCGAGCCAGGAGCGTCGATCCTTGTTCGGGACGACCACGTCGAGCACGGCCTTGGACTGCGGTGCCAGAGCGGGGTCCGCCGACAACGTCGAGGTGGTTCCCAACATCAATCCGTATCCGGTGAGCGGCGTCGACACGCTCGGGGCCTTGGCACGGAGCAGTCCGGACGCCGTCGACCAACCGCTGATGCGGGGCCGCAGGGCAGCGCGGGTCGGCCGAGCGCCGCGCCGCAGCAGGAGCGCCGAGTAACTGGCCTGCATCACCGCGAACGAGGACGCGCCCTTGATCAGACGAGCATCGTTGTCCGGGTCGATCATGAACACGTCGCCGACAGTTGCAGCGGCGAGACCGGCCAGAAGCAGTGCGGTATCGGCAGTTTCCGTCTCCGAGCGCTTGCGCAGCACTCGGGCGGCCAGAGCGGGTGCGATCAACGGCTTCGCGATCTGCTGAACCCGCTCGTTACCGACTACTGCCCCGACCACTGTCGCTGCCGTCGCCGCCGCAAAAACTGCGTGCTCGATGCCCCACTTGCCCGCCATCACAATCCTCCTGTTGGTTACACGTCCAACAGCGACCGTACTGGGTCACTCAGGCGGCATCGCCGGATTTGACGTCCGCGCCGTAGACATCGACGTATTCCTGCCCCGACTGGTCACAGAGCACTGCCATCAATTCGTCCGTCGCCGCACGCACGACGGCCTGGTAGCCACGAAGTTCGCGGTACCGAGAGAAGTCGATCGGCTCCCCTACCGTGATCCGGACCTTGCTGAAGCGCCACATCCGCGTACCCGGCGGGTTGACTGCGTCGCCGCCGTGTACGACGACGGGAATGACCGGCGCCCCGGTTTCCAAGGCAACTCGAATCGCTCCGGTCTTTCCCTTGTACAGGCAACCGTCGGGTGATCGTGTTCCCTCGGGGTAGATCCCCCAGACACCACCCTTGTCGAGAATCCCGATGGCCGTGTCCAACGCCGCACGGGAGGCGTCGGCGCCGCTACGGTCGATCGGCACCTGACCGGCCCCACCGAAGAACCAGCGCTGCATCGCGCCCTTCACACCGGTCCCGGTGAAATATTCACTCTTCGCGACGAAGGTGATGCGTCGGCGCACCATGAGAACCAGGAAGAACGAGTCGACGACTGCCCGATGGTTGCCGGCGAGAATCACCGGCCCTCCCTTGGGGATGTGGTGCTGACCCTCGATCGTCGGCCGCCCGAACAGCCAGAGGACCGGGCCGATCAGGACGTATTTGAACAGCCAATAGAGCACAGGGCATCACCTTTTCCGTCTAGTAGACAGTGTCTACGACGAGAATAGTAGACACTGTCTTCCATGACTGTCAGCAGCCTTCGCGAAACACTCGTCGCCACCGGCGTCGAGATTCTCGATGCCGACGGCGCCACAGAACTGACGCTACGGGAGATAGCGCGTCGGGCGGGCGTGTCGCACGGCGCCCCGCGGAGATACTTTCCGACCCACAACAGCCTGCTAGCCGCAATTGCCTCACACGGCCTGCGCGATCTCGCCGACAGACTCGATCCCGTCCTCGCCGGCAAACAATCCGCTCGTAGCCGATTGATCTCGGCAGCAATCGAATACGTGTCATTCGCCCAGGAGCGACCGGCGATGTTCGAGTTGATGTTTCGCCACGACCTCCTCGAGGGCGCAGGCAGCAACCTCCGAGAGTCTTCTCTCCCACTCTTCGCCGCCCTGCAATCCCTGACCGAAGAGGCCGACGCCTCCGATCCCACCACATCTGCGTTGAACATCTGGACCGGAACCCACGGCATCGCAGTGCTGGCGGCAAATCGAAGCCTCGCACTCGTCGCACCCGACCTCGATGTGCCGTCGCTGGTAGCCACCGCCGTGACGGACCACCTTCCACGGACTCGTTGATTTACATAGTTAACCTATGCAATAATATTCTTCGTGACAGACGAAGAACAGCAACTGCACGAACTACTCGTCGACCTCGTGAGCAATACGCACCGCTTCGCGAAGCTGGCAGGCTCCTTCGCGTCCGATCAGTACCCACGCGCCTGGCTGCGCGCACTCTCGTTACTCGAGGAATACGGCGAAATGCGGATCAGCGACTTCGCTCGACTCGACAGAAGCTCGCAGCCCTCTGCCACTGCACTACTGCGCAAACTCGGCGAGAACGGTTACGTCGAACGCCGCGCCGACCCCGAGGACGCCCGGGCAGTTCGAGTGGCCATGACGGACAAGGGCCGAAAGATCTTGAACGACGGTCGAAACGAGATCGCCGACGCTCTAGTCCCCCACTTCGTCGAACTCGGGCCCGAGCAGATCAAGAAACTGGCCGACGGATTGGCCGAATTGCGGTCCATCATCAAGACTTCCGATCCCAGCTGAAACACCCACCACTGAAAAAGGAGGTGGCCGTGAGCAACACGACCGCGACATCAACGCACCAGAACGAGGCTCCGCCGAGCCTCCTGAAACAACCGAAAGCGGTGTGGGCGGTAGCCTTTGCCAGCGTCATCGCCTTCATGGGCATCGGATTGGTCGATCCGATCCTCAAACCGATCGGCGAACAACTCGACGCCACACCGTCGCAGGTTTCGCTGCTGTTCACCAGCTACATGCTCGTCACCGGCGTGGCCATGCTCATCACCGGTGTGGTGTCCAGCCGCATCGGCGCCAAGAAAACACTTCTTGCAGGCCTTGCCATCATCATCGTGTTCGCTTCTCTGGCAGGCGCTTCCAGCACCATCGGCCAGATCGTCGGATTCCGTGCGGGCTGGGGACTCGGCAATGCACTGTTCATCGCAACGGCGCTCGCGGCAATCGTCGGCGCGGCCAGCGGCGGCGTGGCACGGGCGATCATCCTGTACGAGGCTGCATTGGGCATCGGTATCGCAGTCGGACCGCTGGTCGGCGGAGTTCTCGGTGACATCAGCTGGCGCGCACCGTTCTTCGGCGTCGCAGCCCTGATGGCGGTCGCCTTCATTCTCATCGTGGTGATGCTTCCGAGCGCACCCAAGCCCGAACACCACACGTCCATCGCTGCGCCCTTCCAGGCGTTGCGGCACCGCGGGCTACTCACCGTTGCCATCACCGCGCTGCTCTACAACTACGGATTCTTCACGCTGCTCGCGTACACGCCGTTCCCCCTCGACATGGGGGCGTACCCGATCGGATTCATCTTCTTCGGTTGGGGCCTGATGCTGGCGATCTCGTCGGTTTTCCTCGCCCCTCGCCTGCAACGACGCTTCGGCACCCTGCCGATGATGATGCTGGCACTGACCCTGTTCGCACTCGACCTGGGCATGATGGCGCTCTTCACCGAGAACAAGATCGTCTTGATCGTCGGTGTCGTCCTCGCCGGTTTGTTCCTCGGCGTGAACAACACACTCATCACCGAAACCGTCATGATCTCAGCTCCCGTGGAGCGGTCGACCGCCTCGGCTGCTTACAGCTTCGTTCGATTCGTCGGCGGCGCCGCTGCTCCGTGGGTAGCCGGCAAGCTCGGCGAATCCAACGTCCACATGCCGTTCTGGGTCGGCGCGGTGCTCACCCTCGCCGCCGTATTCGTCCTGTCGAGCGGACGTAAGGTTCTCGCTCACGTCGACGACCACGATCCCGCGCCGCACAGCGTCGACGAAGCACTCGCCGTCACCGTAGGCGACTGACCCCTGTGAGTGGTTGAGGAGCGCAGGGACTCCTTAACCACTCACGGGGCGTCAGCTCAGGTTCAGATCTTCCAGGCCCAGCAGCGAGCGGTACTCGACGCCCTCGGCACCGATCACCGCATCCGCACCCGTCGCGCGATCGACGACCGTAGCGACTCCGACCACGGTGGCCCCTGCCTCGCGCAGGGCCTTCACTGCTGTCAACGGCGAATTGCCCGTCGTGGTCGTGTCCTCGACAACCAGGACACGCTTGCCGACGATGTCCGGGCCCTCGATCTGGCGCTGCATCCCGTGGGCCTTCGCGGCCTTGCGGACGACAAACGCATCGATCGGTCGGCCGGGAGCGTGCATCACCGCCATGGCAACCGGGTCGGCGCCCATCGTCAAACCGCCGACGGCGTCGAAATCCCAGTCCGCGACCAGTTCACGCAGCAGCGAGCCGATCAGCGGCGCTGCCTTGTGGTGAAGTGTCGCGCGGCGAAGGTCGACGTAGTAATCGGCTTCCTTGCCCGAGGACAACGTCACCTTTCCGTGTACAACAGCCAATTCGCGCACCAGCGCAGCCAAATCCTCACGATCGCTCATGAGTGCTCAGCCTACCGACCACTGCCTTGTGTTCGGCTTCTGCCTCTGGGCTACGTCCGGCTTCCGCCTCTGGGCTACGTCCGCCCGCGGCCACGTCCGACGATGTTGGTCAGCCGGCGAACCAGCCCCTTGGGAACGAGACGCCCGGCCGTCGTGAGGACCTTGTACTGGAATCCCGGAATACTGATGACCTTGTCGTCACCGAGATCCTTCATCGACGCCGCAACCACCTGGTCGACGCTCAGCCACATCGGCTTGGGGATCGTGGACATCTCGATGCCCGCGCGCTCGTGGAACTCGGTGCGAATGAAGCCCGGGCACAGCGCCTGCACGCGCACTCCCGTCCCGGCCAACCCGCCGGACAGCCCTTCGGTGAACGAGATGACATAGGCCTTGCTTGCCGAATACGTCGAACCCCGCCCGGACAGCAGGCCCGCGACGCTCGCCACGTTGACAATCGTTCCGTGCGCCGACGCGATCATGCTGGGCAGCGCCGCACGGGTCAGCCGCATCACGGCGGTGACGTTGACGTCGAGTTGAGACTGAAGAAGCGCCGGATCGGCGGTCCAGAACTCGCCGGAGGTACCGAATCCGGCGTTGTTCACCAACACCTCGACGCCCTTCTCCAAACGAAGCGCGACCGTGTCGCGTCCGGCCTCCGATGCGAGATCGGCAACCAGAATCTCCGACTCGGTGCCGAACATCGTCTTCAACTCGGACGCGAGGTCGTGCAATCTGACCTCGTCACGTGCGACGAGAACCAGGTCGTATCCGAGGGAGGCGTATTTCTTGGCGAAACCGGCGCCGAGACCAGAGGTGGGTCCGGTCACCAGGGCAACGGGACGCACAGGGCGATCCGAGTGGGAAGTCGACATACCGGCCACGCTAGTGGTTATCGCGCCTGGACGGGAACCTTAAAGGTCAGTCGACCGGGCGAATTGTGCCCGAGCGCTGCGACGCCGGACGCTGAGCCGGCTTGTCAGCCGCCTCGGGCTTGCGCAGCGATTGATCCGGACGTGGCGCAGATTCCCGCGGTGCGGGCTCCCGCGGTGCGGGCTCACGCGGTGCGGACTCACGCGGGGCAAATTCACGCGGCGGAGCGTCACGGGGCGGCTGCTCTTGACGCGAACGGGGCTGTTCTACCGGATCCGGAGTTGGGCGAGACTTCTCGGCGCCCGGCCGCGGGCGGCTCGGATCGTGATCGACCTCGAGTTCGTTGGGATCGGTGACGGGAGGCAGGACATGCAGAATGCCGGACAGGCGCGCAACCGACTCGATTGCCGCGTCCCAGTCCCGGCCGTTACTGGTCACCGGAAGCGAACCGAGCGTCCACTGCCCTTCGCTCCACAGCATGCTGATCGACGGCGGAACCGATTCGGTGAACGCCACCATGCGCTGATCACAGACACGACGTGCGATCTCGAGATCGGTCGCGAAGACGACTCGTGAACCGATCGCACCCAACAGGTTCAGGTCGCCGTCCTTGGGCGGAGCCGTCGACTTCAACCGAAGATCGATGTCGACGTCCGACCCGATCTCGCGGCGAACAGCCACGATGGTTGCGGTCTCCTCCAGGTCGAACAGCACGAACTGCTCTCCGCGACGGCGGCCGCGGACGACGTCGGTAGCAGTGAGGTAGTCCTGCTTGGCCATGACCGCGCGGTGCCATTCGCCTGCCAGCTGATCGTCAGTGGCCGTGTACGTGTAACCCTGCGCCTTGGCCCAGATCTGACGCACTCGGCCGGATTGATCTCGCCTCGTCCTGTCGACGTACAGAAGCGCACCCGCGCCTGCGAGTGCAATTGCTGCCAGTCCGAACCACATTCCAGTCATCACCCTCCAGGGTAGCGACTCGCGGCCTCAACCTCCCGCGACACCCTGGTGGACTCGCCCGATGTGTCGTGAACGACTCAGTTGCCGAACTTCGGCAGCGACGTACTCAGGATCGTGTTGGCGGTCATCGTGCCGTTCTCCACCGGCGTGCCGTCGACGACGATGTTGTCTCCCGGTTGCAGATCGGCGATGGTGGCGCGGTTGAGCGCGATGAGCGTGGTGTCCGCTGTGGTCAGAATCGTCACCTGCGAACCCCCGATCGAATCGATGACCAACGTGCCGCCGTCGTTCGACTTCACGGTGCCGACGGCTCCCCCGGCGTCACCGATGACTTCGCCGAGCCCGCCTGGAAGCTGGCTGAGCGGAGAATCCGTCGTCGGAGTCGGCGCCGTGGTGCTGGCCTTCGGCGGTGTCGTGGTCGGCGCCTGCGTCGTGGTGGTCGGGGGAACGAAAGCGGTCTGGGTGCCCTTGTCGTTCGAGCCGAACGCCGAGAACGCGATGATCGCGATCACGGCGACCAGGATCCCGACCACACCGGCGGCCACCCACGTCGCGAGCTTGCGCTTCTTACCGCCGCCCGACGATCCATCGTCGATGAACGGCTGTTCCGGCGGAACTCCACCGCCACCACCGGCAACCGGATACTGCTGTGTATTTCCGTACTGCTGCGTGTTCCCGTACTGATCCGGGTTCCCGTACTGCTGAGCGGTGTACGGCGGATAGGCCTGCGTCGCACCAGGCGGCGGCGCCTGCGGATCGAACTGCGGGTTGTAGGCAGGGAACGCCTGAGTGGGATTCGGCTGCTGCCCCTGCTGCCCCAAGTACTCCGTGTTCTGATCCGGTCCGCCGTAGGGATACTGCTGTGCCCCCGGATACTGCTGTGCCCCCGGCTGCTGACCGAAATACTCCGTCGGCTGGTTCGGATTCTGGCCGGACACCGTCCCGTACTGCTCCGTCGGCTGGTCGGGCGTACGCCCCCACACCTCGGTCGCCTCGGGATCCTCACGGCGCGGCCCACCCGAGTTACGCGGATCGTTCTGATCGGTCATGCCTGGCTCACCTTCGGTTGGGACGAAAGAGCGTCGGAGTCGTTCGGAGAGGCGCGGGTGCACTCGTCCCCGGTTCGAGCATCCAGCCATCCAGGGTAGAACAAAATGCGAATGCCCCGCCGATCCAAGTGGATCGACGGGGCATTCCGCTTACCGAATCAGGAGAGAACCAACTGATCCGCGTCCTCGCTGACACCGACGTGCACGGTGTCGCCGTCCTGGACCTTGCCGGCCAGGAGCAGCTTGGCGAGCTGGTCGCCGATCGACTGCTGAACGAGTCGACGCAATGGCCGAGCGCCGTACAGCGGGTCGTAGCCGCGCACTGCGAGCCACATCCGAGCCGCACCGTTCACCTCGAGGGTGAGACGACGCGCAGCCAGACGCTTCTGCAACTGCTCGAGCTGGATGTCCACGATGTGCTCCAACTGCTCCTCGGAGAGCGAGTCGAAGATGACCACGTCGTCGAGACGGTTGATGAACTCCGGCTTGAACGCGTGGCGTACCGCATCCATGACCTGCTCCCGCGTGCCACCGGATCCCAGGTTGGAGGTCAGGATCAAGATGGTGTTGCGGAAGTCCACCGTGCGGCCTTGACCGTCGGTCAGTCGGCCTTCGTCGAGTACTGCGAGCAAGACGTCGAACACGTCGGGGTGTGCCTTCTCGACCTCGTCGAAGAGGACCACCGAGTACGGGCGTCGTCGAACTGCTTCGGTGAGCTGGCCACCGGCTTCGTAGCCGACGTATCCCGGAGGAGCACCGACGAGTCGGGCCACCGAGTGCTTCTCACCGTATTCGCTCATGTCGATGCGGATCATCGCGCGCTCGTCGTCGAAGAGGAAGTCCGCCAAGGCTTTGGCGAGCTCCGTCTTACCGACGCCGGTCGGGCCGAGGAACAGGAAGGAACCGGTGGGCCGATTGGGGTCGGCGACACCTGCTCGGGCGCGGCGAACCGCATCCGAGACGGCGACGACGGCGTCGGTCTGGCCGACGACGCGCTTGCCGAGTTCGGACTCCATGCGGAGTAGCTTCTCGGTTTCGCCTTCCATCATCCGGCCGGCGGGGATTCCGGTCCAGGCTGCGACCACGTCTGCGACGTCGTCGGGCCCGACCTCTTCCTTGAGCATCACGTCACCGTCGGAGGCAGCTCCGGAAGCGGCTGCTGCCTCTTCCAGTTCCTTCTCGAGCGCCGGGATACGGCCGTAGCGCAACTCGGCTGCCTTGCCCAGATCGCCGTCACGCTCAGCGCGTTCGGACTCTCCTCGCAGGGTTTCGAGCTGTTCCTTCAGCACGCGCACCGAGTCGATGGCCTGCTTTTCGTTCTGCCAGCGGGTGCTGAGCTGATTGAGCTTTTCGCGGTCGTCCGCGAGTTCCTGACGCAGCTTCTCGAGCCGAGCCTTGGACGCGTCGTCGGTTTCCTTCTCGAGTGCCACTTCTTCGATTTCGAGTCGGCGAACCGTGCGTTCCACCTCGTCGATCTCGACGGGACGCGAGTCGATCTCCATACGAAGTCGCGATGCGGCTTCGTCCACGAGGTCGATGGCCTTGTCCGGCAGGAACCGCGACGTGATGTAGCGGTCCGACAGCGCGGCAGCCGCCACCAACGCGGAGTCGGTGATGCGCACGCCGTGGTGCACCTCGTAGCGCTCCTTGAGGCCGCGCAGGATACCGATGGTGTCCTCGACCGAGGGCTCACCGACGAGCACCTGCTGGAAACGACGCTCGAGTGCTGCGTCCTTCTCGATGTACTTGCGGTACTCCTCGAGTGTGGTCGCACCGACCAGCCGCAGCTCACCACGGGCGAGCATCGGCTTGATCATGTTGCCTGCGTCCATCGCGGATTCACCGGTGGCTCCGGCGCCGACGATGGTGTGCAACTCGTCGATGAAGGTGATGACCTGTCCGGCACTGTTCTTGATGTCGTCGAGGACAGCCTTGAGGCGTTCTTCGAATTCACCGCGGAACTTGGCACCGGCGACCATGGACCCGAGATCCAGGGACACGACGGTCTTGCCTCGCAGCGATTCCGGGACGTCACCCGCGACGATGCGTTGGGCAAGGCCCTCCACGATCGCGGTCTTGCCGACGCCGGGCTCACCGATGAGTACCGGGTTGTTCTTGGTACGACGCGAGAGCACCTGCACGACACGGCGAATCTCGGTGTCGCGACCGATCACCGGGTCGAGCTTGCCGCTACGTGCAGCTTCGGTGAGGTCGGTGGAGTACTTTTCCAGCGCTTGGTAGGTGCCTTCGGGCTCCGGGCTGGTGACGCGAGCGCTGCCGCGGACGGTGGTGAAGGCTTCACGCAATGCGTCCTGGGTGGCGCCGTGCCGTACGAGCAACTGTGCGACGTCGGAGTCGCCGCCGGCCAGTCCGTAGAGGACGTGCTCGGTGGAGACGTATTCGTCGTCCATCTCGGTGGCGAGGTGCTGAGCAGCAGTGAGTGCCGCGAGTGCCTCACGCCCGAGTTGCGGGGTGGAGCTTGCGCCGGTTGTCTTGGGCAGGCGATCGACGATTGCCTGTGCTTCACGGTGTACGACCGTGGGGTCGACGCCTACAGCTTTGAGTAGTGGGGCAGCGATGCCGTCGGTCTGGTCGAGCAATGCGACCAGCAGATGGGCAGGCCGGATATCGGGGTTACCCGCCGACGACGCCGACTGCAGTGCAGCCGTCATCGCAGCCTGGGTCTTGGTTGTTGGTGTGAACGAGTCCACTTGTCACCTTTCTGGCGAAGTCGAACGGGAAGAGCCGCGACCGGTTGGTATTGCGACTGTGTCAATATGCTCAACGCGGACAAACTTGAGTCTATTCCGCTCAAGTTTGTTTTCGCCAGGCCGAGTTGGTTTCGTAGGTCACATTTTCAGCCGTACTAGAATTGTGGCGAGAGTTGCAGCTGGTGCGAAAGGGGGATGGATTGGATCCGACAGTGATCGCCCGTCTGCAATCCAGCCTCGATTCCCTGACCGACGACGAAGAGAGCCGTGCGCACTTCTCGGCAGTGTTCTACACCGGCCTCTTTGCGGAACATCCTCTGTACCGCTCATTGTTCCCGGCCGGGATGGAATCGCAGGGCCACCGTTTCTTCAGAGCCATCGAGTTCGTCGTGAAGAATCTGCCCCAGCATCGCCGAATCCGGAAGTTCCTCACCCAACTCGGCCGCGACCACCGTCGCTACGGCGTCGAGCGTGAGCACTACGAGGCCGCCGGCGTCGCTCTGAAGCGCGCGGTTCGGTCGATGTACGGCACGAGCGCGCACAGCCGCTACAAGTGGACGCCGGAGCTGGACGAGGCCTGGTCTCAGTTCACCGACCTCGTCGTCGGCACGATGGCCGACGGCGCCGAATCCGATACGACCCCGGCGCTCTGGGGCGCAACCGTGGTCAGCCACGAACGAGTCCTCGACGATCTGGCGATTGTGCGCCTCGAAGCCGACCCACCCATTCCGTACGGGGCGGGGCAATACGTAGGTGTTCAGATTCCCCAGCGCCCGAAAATGTGGAGGTATTACTCACCGGCGATTCCGACCAACCCTTTCGGTCAGCTCGAGTTCCACATCCGCAAGGTGTCGGGAGGATGGGTCAGCCCCGCGATCGTCAGCGAAACCAACGTCGGTGACCGCTGGGTCATGTCCACTCCCCTCGGCGGTCTCGAGGTCGACTTCACCAGCGACCGTGACGTTCTCATGATCGGGTCCGGCACCGGTATCGCTCCACTGCGGGCACAGGTGATGGAAATGTCTCAACGCGCGCACAACCCGCGCGTGCACCTGTTCGTCGGCGGCCGCTATCCGTGCGATCTCTACGACCTCGAAACCCTCTGGCACATCTCGCTCAGCAACCCGTGGTTGACCGTCGTACCGGTTTCCGAAGAACCCGAAAACCCTTGGTGGCACAACGGACCGGTGCTCGAACCACCGTTCGGAATGCACAGCCGGCTGATCGGACCGATCGGAAAAGTGGTCGCGCAGTTCGGTTCGTGGGCCGACCGTCAGGTGCAGATCTCGGGGTCACCGTCGATGATCAAGACAACCGTCTACGCCTTGCGTGCCGGCGGAACTCCGCTCGACCAGATCCGGCACGACCCGCTCTACTGACTACAGGAGAACTTTCATGGCCCAGCGAACCTGGTCGAGCACAGTCGTCGAACATCACCGTCTCCGTGAGGATCTGGCGGTTGTTCGTCTTGTCGGCGACGTCGTCCCGTTCCGACCGGGCCAGTACGTCGACGTCAGCGTCCCGCAGAATTCGCGGTTGCTCCGTCGACTCTCCCCCGCACTGCCTCCCTCACACGACGGGAAGTTGGAGTTTCACGTCAAGACGGTTCCCGGTGGTTGGGTCAGCGGTTCGATAGTCAAGGACACCCAGCCTGGTGACGTCTGGCAGATCCTCGACCCGCGCGGCAACCTGTCCGTCGACGAGAACGGCCCCACCGTCATCATGGTCGCGGGCGGAACCGGTTTGGCCCCACTCCGGTCGATCATTTTCGATCTGGCTCAGACCCCGAACCCGCCGCAGGTGTACCTCTTCTTCGGTGGCCGAACGCTTCGTGATCTCTACGCTGCGGACATGCTGTGGCTGCTCGCCGACCAGTTTCCGTGGTTGCAGCCCATTCCTGTCGTCGAAGATCTCTCCGACGGCGGCCCGCCCGACGGATGGTTCGACCGGTTGAACGTCGACATCGGATTCGGCGACGATCATCTCATCGAAGGCACGCTCGCCGACGTCGTCGCGTCGTACGGTGCGTTCACCGAACATCAGGTCCTGGTGTGCGGATCGGCGGCCATGGTTCGGTCGACGCGTGATCGATTGATCGAGGCCGGAACGCCGGCCGAGGTCATTCAGTTCGATCCGTACTGACGGTCAGTACGTCGGGTCGTTGCGAACGGTGTCGACGTCGATGCCCACCGCGCGAAGCCTGAATTTGGTGCTGTTGACCATGGATTCGCTGCCGACGACCTGGATGTCGTAGCCCGCCCAGTCCCCGAACGAGGTCACGACCTTTCCGACCTTGCCGACGATGCGCCTTGCCATGCCGATCGGCGGCAGCGGTTCCGACTCGGTGTGCCACCACGGATTCTCGTCTTCTTCCGAGACCGGGATGATCGTGAGCCACGGGTGCTTCTCGGCCAGCTTCCACAGATGCGGAAGGTCGTAGAGATCGCACGGATGCTGTCCGGAGTAGAACAGTTGGACCTTGCGAGTGTTGCCGCGTCGGATCAGCTCGAGTATCTGAGCGCGCAGCGGAGCCACTCCGGTTCCCGACGCGATCATCAGAAGGTCCTTGGAGTTCTCCGGAATCCCCAAGGCACCGATGGGCGAACCGACCACCCAGGTGTCACCGACAGCGGTCTGGTTCACCATGACCGGGCTGACCCACCCGCCGGTGACCTGGCGGATGTGGAACTCGAGGATTCCGGTCCCGTCGTACGGCGTGGCCGGAGAGAGGTAGCGCCACATCCGTGGCCTCGCAGCGACCTGCACGCTGACGTACTGACCGGCGCGGTACTCCATCGTCTGGTCGAGTTGCAGCCGCACGACGGCGACGCCCTTGATGACCGGGCGGCATTCGATGACCGTGGCACTCCACGCGGGCGGACCGTCTTCCGCGTTGGCGGCGTCCATCATCGCTGCCGAGATGATCGCGAGCGCGTTGCGCCACGCGCTGTCGACCTCGTCTGTCCACATTTCGGCGCCACCGAAAGTCTCGAGTGCTTCGATCAGGGCATTGCCGACTGCCGTGTAGTGCTCGTCGGTGACGCCGTACTTACGGTGATCGCGGCCGAGCTGCGCGAGGTACTCGAGTATCGCGTCGGACTCGTCGAGGCGTTCGACGACGTGAGCGATAGCGCTGACAAGCCGGTCACGCTGCACATCCATCGCTGCCGGAAAGAACTCCCGGGTTTCGGGCGATCGAGCGAACAGGATCGAATAGAAGGTACGGGCGAGCCGTTCCGGACCATCTTCTACCGCAGCGACGGATTTGAAGCTCGACCGGACCAGAGAGATTGCTTGCGAATCCACGCTCATCCTCGTCCCGACTAGACGCGGCAAGACCCGCCGCGGAATTTCGTCTGCAGCTTATGTCACAAATGTCTGACTCGTAAATCATTCTGGACAAGTGTCACAATGCGACCCCATTTCGCGGTGTGACCGTCCCTTTCTTATTCTTGCGTGCAAGATAAACAAGAGCTTCGACACTCTCGATCGCCGAGCTAACGTTCAGCGAAATCTCAACCAGCCAAACAGGAGTCGTGCCGTGGATTTTGTTCGACAGGACGAATTGCCCACCGATAGCGGGCTTACGTCCCAGATCGCCTCCACTACCCCGACGCTGACCGAGCTTCAACGTCGGGAACTCGAGTGCGTCGAATTTTTCGACTCTCCGGAACTGGGCCACCTCCCGACGTCTCGGCGGCGTGAGGCCTTGCGTGAACTCCATCGGACCGGCACCTACACGCACACAGCGGAGGAATTGCTCGTCGGCGCCAAACTCGCGTGGCGAAACCACGCCAGGTGCGTCGGTCGCGCACATTGGCGGACCCTCAAACTCATCGACGCGCGCGATGCCGTCACGGCTTCCGCTCTCGCCGAAGCATGCTGGGAGCACCTGCGACTGTCGACCAACGGCGGCGCTCTGCAGTCGGTCGTGACGGTCGGGCCACTCCCCCGCGAGGACGGTCAGGAGTACCGAATCCTCAGCCCGCAACTGATCCGCTACGCCGGCTACCGGCAGCCTGACGGCACCATTCTGGGCGACCCGTGGCACGTCGATCTGACTGCTCAGGTCACCGCGATGGGGTGGAAGGGCGCCGGTACGCCGTTCGACGTTCTCCCCGTACTGATTTCGGTTCCCGACGAACCCCTGCAGTACTTCGACGTCCCGACCGACCTGATTCTCGAGGTCGAGATCGAGCATCCCGAATACAGCTGGTTCGCTGATCTGGGGCTTAAATGGCATGCCGTCCCTGCGGTCTCGGACATGAACCTCGACATCGGCGGAATCGTTTATCCCTGCACGCCGTTCAGCGGTTGGTACGTCAGCACCGAGGTAGGCGCACGCAACTTCAGCGACACCGATCGCTACAACATGTTACCCACCATCGGAGCGATGATGGAGCTCGACATGAGCCACGACCGCACGCTCTGGAAGGACCGCGCACTGGTCGAACTGAACCGTGCAGTTATCCACAGCTACCGCAAGGCCGGCGTCATCATGGTCGACCATCACACTGTCGCAAAGCAATTCATCGATCACATCGCGCGTGAGGACAAGGCCGGGCGCAAGTGCCCGACCGACTGGTCATGGGTGAACCCGCCCATGTCCAGCTCGCTCACGCCGACGTTCCACCGCCTGTACGACGAACCCGATCTCGACATCCGGCCCAATTTCGTGACAAAAAAGAAGAAGGGCACCGACCAAGGCCGGTGCCCCTTCCACAACTGATCGCGCTCAGAAGGGGATCTGCCCCAATCCGACGCCGACCACGAGCATCGTGATCGAGATCAGGCCCGCTCGCCACAGAACCTTCTTGTGGTGATCCGCCAGAGAAACACCGGCGAGTGTGACCAGTAGCAGGATCGCCGGGACCAGCGGGCTCTGCATGTGCACGGCCTGCCCGGTGATCGAGGCGCGCGCCATCTCCACCGGCTCGATGCCGTACTGCGCTGCAGTCTCGGACAGCACCGGCAGCACACCGAAGTAGAACGCGTCGTTGGTCATGAAGAACGTGAGCGGGATACTCAGGACGCCCGTGATGACGGCGAGGTGCGGGCCCATCGCGTCGGGGATGACCTGAAGCAGCCACTCTGCCATCGCCTCGACCATGCCGGTTCCCTGGAAAACGCCGGTCAGCACCGCTGCTGCCAGCACCATCGCGACCACCGAGACGATGCTCGACGAATGGCGTGCGATTGCTTCACCTTGATCCTTGACCGCCGGGAAGTTCACCGCGAGGGCGATCGACGACGCGATCATGAACAGCACCGGGATGGGCAGGATGTCCATCACGAGTACGACGAGAAGGATCGTCGTCAGCGCAGCGTTGAACCAGAGCAATTTCGGCCGCAAGGTGTCCCGCTTGGGGTCGAGGCCGTCGATGAATCGTCCGGTGTCGCCGCCGTCGTCCTCGGAGTCTTTCGAGCCGCCGGTGCCGGCGCTACCGGTGCTGGAACTTCCACCGTTTCCGACCTTTTCGAGGATGCGCTCAGAAGTCAGGACCAAAGTCCCGATCCTGCGGCGCTCCATGATCCCGAGGTGAATCGCGAATCCGAGCACCATGATCAGGCCGACGATCAACGACGGCACCATCGGCACGAACACGTCGGAGGGCGAGAGTCCCAGCGCGCTCGCGGCCCGGACGGTCGGGCCGCCCCACGGAATGATGTTCATCGTCGCGTTGGACAGGCCGGCGATCACCGTCAGAACGACGGGACTGACACCGAGTTTGAGGTAGAGCGGAAGCAGCGCCGAGGTCACGATGATGAAGGTCGTCGAACCGTCTCCGTCCAGCGAGACCACCATCGCGAGCACTGCGGTTCCGACCACGAGCCGCATCGGATCGTCACGCACCATCCGTAGGATGAGCTTGACCAGCGGATCGAAGAGTCCGACGTCGATCATGATTCCGAAGAAGATGATCGCGAAGAACAACAGTGCCGCAGTGGGTGCGAGCGACTTGATGCCGTCGGTGATCATGTCGCCGATTCCGAGGCCGGCCCCGGCAAGTAGTCCGAAGGCCACCGGAACCAGAGTCAGTCCCACCACCGGGGTCGCGCGTTTGGTGAGGATCAGGAACATGAACACCGCAACCATGAGGAAGCCGAGTGTGACGAGCATGATGAACTCCTTTAGTGCTGAATTGCCGAGAAAAACGGCACGGCAAATCGAGCCGGTGACCTTCGTGGAGGTGAAACGAAACTTCGGTAGTGCTCAGTTGATGCCGGGCGGATCGAGTGTTGCGTCGACGAACCGGGATTGATCGGTGAGGAATGCGGAGAACTCGGGTTCGGTGAGAACTGCACTGTTCCAACCGTTTCGGCGAGACAGCTCGTTCCAGCGCGGGCTTGCCGCCAGATCCCGCACCAAATTCTGCAAGTGCTGACGCTGATCGTCCGTCAGGCCCGGCGGCGCCATGAGACCCCGCCAATTGGTGAACGTGACGTCGACGCCAGACTCCGCCATCGTGGGCGCATCCACCGCCGGGGTACGGGCCGGCGAACTGACCGCAAGGACCCGAACCGTGCCTGCCGCAATCTGATCGAGGTATTCACCGATACCGGTGGCGGCTACGTCGACCTGCCTCGTGAGCAGTGCGGGAAGCAGTTCGCCGCCGCCGTCGTAGATGCGGTACGGGGAGCGCGACGGATCGACGCCGACCGCCCGTGCGAACAGAAGGCGGAACAACCCGTCCGGTCCACCTTCACTCGAACCACCGCCGATCGAGATCGACGACGGATCCGCCACCCAGGCCTGCGTCAGATCGGCGAGAGTTTTGTACGGTGAATCTGCTGGAACCAGTAGCGCTTCCGGTTCTTCGACCAGTCTCGCAATCGGTGTCACGTCGGCAAGTGTGTGCTCGGACGGCAGTATCTCGAGCGAACCGAGAACTCCGAGCCCCATGACCATGAGTAGGTCGGGATTCCCGCTTTCGAGAGCCAACCGGTTGAGTCCGACGATGCCGCCCGATCCGGGCAGCACAACGACGTCGGCGTCGACGGTCCCTTCGTCGGCCAGTGCTTGCACCATGGTCCGGGCGGTCAGGTCGTAACCACCACCGGCCACCGAGGGCACCAGTACGCGCAGTTCTTCGGAACTCTCACCCGCTCGGCCACCGGCGAAGAAGGACTCGACCGGAGTGCATCCGGTCGAGAGCACGAGAGTCATCGCGCAGGCACCGAGCAGGGCGATATGCCTGCTCAGCCCCTTCGATGTGCTCATGGCTTCGTCCTTGTCTGCCGGTACCGATGTGTGAACAGGTTTCATACTGACGCACTTTGTGACTGGGGTCACCATTGGGAAAGCAAATTGATTTGTGCTCATTGTGCTCACGAACGGCCGCTTTCCCGGCATCGAACTGAAGGCTAGGGTCTGGCTGGTGTCCTCAGGAAACGAGCAGGCGGAGCGAGAGAGCAAGTCGTCTCTGTTTGCCCGGCTGTTTCGCCGCCGGCACACTCTGGCGACACAACTTCTCGAACTGCAACTTCTGATCGTCGTTGCAGTTCTCGTGTGCGTCACCGCCCTCTCCCTCGCGCAGTCGTCCGCGAGTTTCCAACGCGAGGAGGGACGTCGCGCACTCTCGGCAGCGGAATCGCTCGCAGCCAATCCGGCAGTACGCGAGCTACTCCCCCAGGCGCAGACCCGCCTCCGCTCCGGACTACAAGGTTCGGTCGACTCGGTACGCGCCATCTCGGGCGTCACCTACGTCTCGCTTGCCGACGCCGACGGCAGTGTCGTCATTTCGACGCGTCCCGGTGATGTCGGCATCGACGCACGTCAGACGGAGGATCGGTCGTGGACGGGTTTGGTCGACACGCCCTCCGGCAAGGCCGTGGAGGCGCACGTTCCGATTCTCGGCAGCGAAGGAGCGATTACCGGAACCGCGATCGTCGGCATCGAGTACCCCTCGATCTGGACACGGCTGCTGCAGTCTGCACCGAATCTCCTGGTATACCTCGCGGTGGCATCCCTTCTCGGCGGCGTCGGGTCGATCCTGTTGGCCCGCAGGGTAAAACGGCAAACCCTCGGCATGGAAGCCGGCGAGATCCTGGACCTGGTTCGCCAACGTGAAGCAATGCTGCGCGGTCTCAAGGAAGGCGTCATCGCATTCGACGCGCAGGGAAAGGTGGTGCTGATGAGCGACAGTGCCCACCAACTCCTCGACATCCCACGCGGCAGCGCCGGTAGATCGGTGCGGGACCTCGGTCTCGACGACCGCCTCCAGAGTGTACTGACCTCCGGCACAACCGAATCCGATCAGTTGGTTCTTGTCGGCGATCGCCTGCTCGTCCTCAACACCGTCTTGATCGAATCGAAAGGCCGCACCATCGGGTCGGTCACCACTTTCCGCGACCGCACCGAATTGCGCTCCGTGGAAGAAGAACTCGACGTGACCAAAACCAGCACCGACGCACTACGCGCCCACATCCACGAGTTCGACAATCAACTGCACACCATCTCCGGCCTCATCCAGCTCGGCGAATACGACGAGGTGGTCGGCTACGTCGAGGGTCTGACCATGGAGCGCGCGCAGGTCAGCGCGACCGTGACCGAGAAGATCGCCGACGTCGGCACCGCCGCACTCGTGATCGCCAAGATAGGTGCTGCTGCACAGGGGTTGGTCACGGTCGAGCTGGCGGCGGACACACATCTGGAGACGGTGGACCGCAGACTCGGACGAGATCTCGTGACAGTGGTCGGAAACCTCGTCGACAATGCCATCGACGCCGTCGGTGAGATGCCGGAAGCCGCGCGCCGCAAGGTTCGGTTGTCGATTCGGGGCCGTGGCACCGCGGTCGAAGTGCGGGTCGAGGACGCCGGCCCCGGTATCGCGCCGGAGAATCGCGACAGGGTGTTCGGCCAGGGTTGGAGCACCAAGGGACAATCGAGCGACGGACACGGTTTCGGTTTGGCGCTGGTGCGCCTGACGTGTCGTCGGCGGGGCGGCGACGTCACCGTGAGCACTCGTTCGGCAGAGGACATCGAGTGGACTGTCTTCAGCGCAGTCCTACACGACGGAGAGGGCGCATGATCCGGGTACTGGTGGTCGACGACGACTTCATGGTGGCGAAGGTGCACAGCGGATTCGTCTCACGGATAGACGGTTTCGAAGTGTGCGGCGTTGCCCATTCGGCCGAGACCGCGCTGGCCGCAGTCGGTGAGTTGCAACCCGACCTGGTGCTTCTCGACGTCCACCTGCCTGGCACCACCGGACTCGATCTGATCGCCCCGTTTCGCGAGCTGGCACCGGAGCTGGATGTTCTTGTCATCACTAGTGAGCGCGAGGCCGGCTCGGTCAAGAAAGCGCTGCGCAGCGGCGTCGTGCATTACCTGATGAAGCCCTTCACGTTCGAGGTTCTCCGTGAGCGTCTCGAGCGTTACCGATCGACATACGCAAACCTCGACAGCTCCGGCGAGGCAGAACAGGAGGCGGTGGACGAGGCTTTCGGCGTGGCAGGTGGCGCGACAACGGCGTCGTCCCTCAAGGGTCTACCGAAAGGACTCAGTCCTGAGACCCTTCAGCTGGTCGAGGCAGCACTACGAGACGAAACCGAACCCGCCTCGGCCACAGACATTTCCGAGAGGGTCGGCATCTCACGCGCGAGCGCGAGGCGCTACCTCGAATACCTCTACGAAACCGGGCGGTCCACCACTTCGCTGAAATACGGAGTGGTGGGCCGCCCGGAACGTCGTTACGTCTGGAAACGCTGACCCTTCGCTACACGACGCTGGTTCCTAGACCGCGCGGGCGCTGGTCTCCCAGTACCGCGCGCGCAGCGCCTTCTTGTCCAGCTTGCCCAGCGGTGTCAGCGGGAGTGATTCCACGAAGTCGATGCTCTTGGGAGCGTGAACCGAACCCTTGGCTGCCTTCACCTTGTCGACCAGTTCCTCGGTGTCGACGGTCAGTCCGGCACGAAGTACGACACAGGCCTTGACGGCTTCGCCCCACTTGTCGTCGGGCACACCGACTACCGCCACCGACGCGACGGACGGATGCGCCGAGATCACGTCTTCGATTTCGCGGGGGAACACGTTGAAACCACCGGTCACGATCATGTCCTTCTTGCGATCGACGATGGACATGAACCCGTCCTTGTCCTTGCGCGCGATGTCGCCGGTGTGCAGCCAACCACCCCGGAACGCCTCGGCGGTTTCGGCCGGCTTCTTCCAGTAGCCCTTCATGATCAGCGGGCCACGGACGCAGATCTCACCGAGTTCTCCCTGCGGCACCTCGTTGAGGTCGTCGTCGAGCAACCGGACGTCGAGCCACGGCACCGGACGCCCACACGTGGCGAGGCGGGCCGGATCGTCGGCGAGGTGTTCTTCCTTGCGCAGCACCGAGATAGTCATGCCGCACTCGGTCTGACCGTAGAACTGGAAGAAGATCTGACCGAACTTCTTGATGCCCTCCTGCAGTCTGGCGGGAGACATCGCGGACGCTCCGTAAAACAGCGTCTGCAAACTCGAGACGTCCCGCTTGGGCAGATCGGGGTGGTCCATGAGCATGTAGATCATGGTGGGCACCAACATGGTTGCCGTGATCTTGTGCTTCTCGATCGCTTCGAGCACAGCACCTGGCTCGAAGGCAGGCAGGACGATCAACGCACCGCCGCGCAGCAAGGTCGGGATGAAGAACGCTGCACCTGCGTGTGAGAGTGGCGTGCAGATGAGGAAGCGGTTGTCCTCGGGCCACTGCCACTCCGACATCTGGATCTGATTGAGCGCAGCACCCGAACGGAAGGATCCGACAACACCTTTGGGCTTGCCGGTCGTTCCACCGGTGTACACCATGCTGCTGGCGTCTTCGGCGTCGACGTGCGCTGCCTTCAGCGGCGCGGGCTCGAACGTGGCAGCCAGCGCGAGGATGTCGATTCCAACCTCGGACGGCCCCATCGAGAGCACGTTGGTCAACGAGGGTGACGACGCCTTCAACTCGGCGGCGCGCTCTTCGAAGGCATTGGGATCGAAGATCAGCGTCTCGATCTCGGCGTCGTCGACGATGTACTTGTGGTCGTCGAGCGATCCCATCGGGTTCAAGGCGCTCGCCCGGCAGCCGGTGATCATGGTCGCGCCCATACTGATCAGAACCTCGGGGCGATTCTTCGACAGCATCGCGGTGCTGGTGCCCTGAGTGATTCCCAAAGACGCGAGCGCCTGGGCGAAGCAGCTGATCTGATCGCGCATCTGACCGCCGGTGAGGATCACGTCGCCGAGGTACAGCGCGGGCTTGTCGTGATTGCGTTCCAGAGCGGTGATGAGCAGGTCCGGACCGTATACCGGTCGGTGCAGGTCAGCGAACTCGTCTGTCATCTGGTCTTCCTTCTGCTCGGCGCGTGCAGTCATCGAGATGTGCTCCCGGTCACGGATACGATATCCAGAATTGCACAAAACTGGAACAGGTTCCACCTCTTCGATCGAATCCGAGAATGCTCCCGATCAGCGGGAAGCCCGTCGTCACCCGCGTGAGCGGTGGTTAGCGTCGATGTACCCACCGAGACGACAGCGTCTCGGTCGCGTCCAACGGAGAGTGTCATGACTACCAACCTCGGTACCGCCCACTTCACGGCAACTGCTCCGCGTACTGCCACCACGCTCCTCTCCGATTTCGACTCGTTGTACGGCACCGTGCGCTCGGCACCCGACGGGGCCGTCGTCGAGCAGGACGTCGTGTTCTTCGGACGCCCCGATCCCGGCGCACTGCTCACCGGATCCGTGAGGGCGTTGAGTTCGACACTCGAGCGGATCACCGAATACCACGACCAGACCGGACATCTGGTGGCCGAGGTCTTCGTCCGGGAAGTCCCGACAGCGGGCACCGGAACCGATCCCGTTGCCGCCCTTGCTGATTTCGCTGCTCGTCGTTACGGCTCGGCGTCACTACGACGCTTCCGCGGACGTTCCACCGCGACTTCCACGGGAACAGATCTGCACTGCTCCGTGACAGTGCTCGCGACGTACGAGAAGGACCACGAGAGCGTGGCCGACGTAGCTCTGGTCGCCACCGATCCCGCTGGGGTCGTCACTGCCCGGGCCTGGGCGACTTACGCGATCGACGATGTGGCGACACTCGCGAGCTGAATCTCTGCAGGTCACCGAGTAGGCGTTCCATCCAGCGGGAACTGCCGTATCTCCAGCGGACGCTTCGTCGTTGTATGAGACGGATCACATCACTGGAGCGTCGCAAGACGCGGCTCGGAGGAAGACATGGCACTCGGAACCGGCCCACTCACCACTACGGACACCCCGACGCAGACGGGCGCCGGCGAGGAAATTCGAGAAATCGAAGCGGCAGCGCCTCCCGCACGGTTCGCACGTGGATGGCACTGCCTCGGACTGAGCAATACCTATCGCGACGGTCAGCCCCACCAGATCGAGGCATTCGGCACCAGCCTTGTCGTCTTCGCCGACAGCAAGGGCGACATCAAGATTCTCGACGCCTACTGCCGCCACATGGGTGGCAACCTTGCTCACGGAACCGTCAAGGGCGATTCGATCGCCTGCCCGTTCCACGACTGGCGTTGGGGCGGTAACGGAAAATGTACGGCGATCCCCTACGCACGACGCGTTCCGCCGCTGGCCAAGACGCGGGCATGGATCACTCTCGAGAAGAACGGTCAGCTGTTCGTCTGGCACGATCCCCAGGGAAATCCCCCGCCCGCCGAGGTCACGATCCCCGACATCGAGGGCTTCGGAAGCGATGAGTGGAGCGCCTGGAGCTGGAACACGCTCACCATCGAAGGCTCTCATTGCCGCGAAATCGTGGACAACGTCGTGGACATGGCCCACTTCTTCTACGTTCACTACTCGTTCCCCAAGTACTTCAAGAACATCTTCGAAGGTCATGTCGCGAGCCAGTACATGGAATCGGTGGGACGTGAGGACGTCATCAGCGGCACCAACTACGGCGATCCCAACGCTGTGCTCCGTTCGGATGCTTCATATTTCGGACCGTCGTACATGATCGACTGGATCAAGAGCGAAGCCAACGGGCAGATCATCGAGACCGTCCTGATCAACTGCCACTACCCGATCTCGAACAATGCGTTCGTCCTGCAGTACGGCGCGATGGTCAAGAAGCTACCCGGTATGGACGACGAGTCCACTGCCGCGATGGCCGCGCAGTTCACCGAGGGCGTCGAGATGGGATTCCTTCAGGACGTGGAGATCTGGAAGAACAAAGCTCCGATCGACAACCCCCTGCTCTCCGAGGAGGACGGCCCGGTTTACCAGTTGCGTCGCTGGTACAACCAGTTCTACACCGACGTCGAGAATGTCACGGAAGACATGACGAAGCGCTTCGAATTCGAGATCGACACCACCCGCGCAGTGGAGAGCTGGAAGCGGGAAGTCGCCGAAAACGTTGCCGCACGCGACGCCCAGGCACTCGAGACAACCTCCTGATCCGCAGTCGAAAACACTGCTGAGACAAACAGACTGGATGCAAGGAACAACATGACGTACGAAGTGCTCGAACAGATCAACGCGATGGCCGACGACATCTTCGCCGAAGGCATCGAGGCCGAGCGGATCGGCCGGGTGGCCGACGACACCGCCAAGAAGATGAAGGCAATCGGTTCCATCCGCATGCTGCAGCCCAAGGAACATGGCGGCATGGAGGCGCATCCGCGCGAATTCGCCGAAACCGTCATGCGGATGGCTTCACTGAACCCGTCGGCCGGCTGGGTCCACGGGATCGTCGGAGTTCACCCGTGGCAACTCGCGTTCGCGGATCCCAAGGTGCAGCAGGAGATCTGGGGATCCGATCCCGACACCTGGATGGCATCGCCGTACATGCCCGGCGGAATGTGTATCCCCACCGACGGCGGCTACAAGTTCTCCGGTCGCTGGCAGTTCTCCTCCGGTACCGACCATTGCGACTGGGCATTCCTCGGCGCGATGGCGTGTGACAAGGACGGCAACATGGAGATGCCGCCGCGCATGCTCCATGTGATCATTCCGCGCACCGACTACGAGATCATCGAAGACTCGTGGGATGTCATGGGACTTCGCGGCACCGGCTCCAAGGATCTCGTAGTCAAGGATGCGTATGTCCCCGATTACCGCGTCATGGACTGCGACGAGGTCATCGACGGCACGGCAGTGCGCAAGTACGGGCGCACCGAGACGCTGTACCTCATGCCGTGGTCGAACATTTTCCCCCTCGGAATCACCGCCGCCACGATCGGCATCTGCGAGGGAATGCTCTTCCACGCCAACGAGTACCAAGCCGATCGCATCAACGCGCAGGGCACGGCGATCAAGGACGACCCGTACACCTTGTTCGCCATCGGTCAGGCAACCGCCGACATCCGGGCTGCGCGCGACACCCTGCTTGCCAACGTCGACCGCATGTGCGATCGAGTGGACGCTGGCAAGGAAGTGACCTTCGAGCAGCGCGCGGAGGGGCGTCAGACTCAGGTACAGGCCGCCTGGCGCGCCGTCAACGCAATCGATCAGGTCTACCCACGCTGCGGTGGCAACGCATTGCGGATGGACAAGCCGCTTCAGCGATTCTGGCGCGATGCTCATGCTGGACAGCATCACGCAATTCACGTGCCGAGCACCGTTTTCCACGCCGCATCACTGAGCCGTCTCGGCGCAGACCCGCAGGGTCCGCTGCGGGCGATGATCTGATCAGACTTCGACACAAGAAATCGACAGGAAAAAGACACGATGACACGCACCGACATCAAGGGACTTGGCTACGTCAAGATCTCGACCAACGACATGGCACGTTGGCGCACTTTCGCTTTCGACGTCCTCGGCTTCGCCAAGGGCAGTGGGCCGGACGAGAACGCGCTCTACCTACGACTCGACGAGCGTGCTGCTCGCATCGTCGTCGTCGAGGGTGAGCGCGACGAGATCGTCAACATCGGTTGGGAGGTCGCCGACCACGCCGCACTGCGCCGCGTTCAAGAAGCACTCGAAAAGAACGGCACCGAGGTCGAGCAGCTTTCGCTCGCCGAAGCAGATGCTCGACGGGTCGAAGAGGTCATCGCCTTCACCGATCCCGGCGGAGCAGCCATCGAGGTCTTCCACGGAGCGATCCTCGACCACAGCCCCGTGGTGACGCCCTTCGGCGCTCGATTCGTCACCGGCTCACAGGGTCTCGGCCACGTCGTACTCCCCGTCATGGACAGTGCTGCGAGCTTCGACTTCTACACCGAGGTGCTCGGCTTCTACCCGCGCGGCGCCTTCCGCCTGCCGGCCCCGCCTGAATTCGGGCCGCTGCGAATCCGTTTCATGGGCGTCAACGAGCGTCACCACAGCTTGGCCCTGTGCCCGGCACCGCACGGCGGCGCACCCGGCCTGATTCACATCATGGTCGAGGTTGACACCCTCGACGCCGTCGGCCAGGCACTCGACCGCGTGATGAAGGACGGATTCTCCGTGTCGTCGACCCTGGGTCGTCACACCAACGACAAGATGATCTCCTTCTACGTCCGCGCACCCGGCGGCTGGGACATCGAGTTCGGCACCGAGGGCGCGAGGGTGGATCAGGACTCGTACTCCTCCGAGGAGATCACCGCTGACAGCTACTGGGGCCACGACTGGTCCGGAAGCGAACCACTGGCAGCTATGTAGTACCCGCCGGTGGCGATCAATACCTGCCGGTGGCGATCAATACCTGCCGGTGGCGATGTAATACCTGCCAGTAGTTAAATGACGAGGGGGTTTGCGCGAGCATTCGCGCAAACCCCCTCGTCATTTCCACCGCGACGCGCCCGAAAACAGACCGGTGATCCACTTCACAAATCCGTAACTCTATGACACTATTTCTAATTGAAATAGCCAGTTCACTGGTTGTGGAGCTCTAAGAGAAGTGAGGTACACGATGACACTGCAGGCTGTGGATGCTTTAGGCGCCGATTCGGCCCCGACAGCAATTCTCGATCGCGTCTCGCTGGTTCTCGACGCCTTCGACGGTCCCGGCAGGTTGACGCTCGCTCAAGTCGTTCGGAGCACGGGCCTTCCCCGCTCGTCTGCCCACCGCATGCTCGAACGTCTTGTCTCGATGCGTTGGCTGCGTCGCGACGGCCGTGACTACGAACTCGGTATGCGCCTCGTCGAACTGGGATCGCTCGCGGTTCATCAGGACCGCCTCCACGCTGCAGCCATGCCCCTTCTCCATGAGCTCTACCGAGTCACCGGATTCGTGGTTCACCTCGGCATCCTCGACGGGCCCGATGTGGTCTACATGGAGAAGATCGGCGGACGCCTCGCCGCCGCAGTGCCGACGCGTGTCGGTGGTCGACGCCGCGCCGAGACCACTGCGATCGGTCAGGCACTGCTCGCGTTCGGTTCGCCGAAGTCCTCGGGCTACGCACTGCCCCACCTCGCCAGAATCCGCGAGTCCGGGGTTGCCTTCGAATCCGGAAACGGCCTACCGGGATTCAGCTGTCTTGCGGCACCGATCGGCCCCATCGGCCGCGCCGTCGCCGCGGTATCCATCTGCGCGCCGTCGAAGGCCCTCCGCCTCGACCACGTCAGCGCAGCGCCGGTCCGTATGGCGGCCGCTGCCATTTGGCGAGGCATCGACGGCGGATCGCTGAGCGTCACTCCGACTTTGCAACGTCGTCATCTGCTGCGCAACATGCCGACCGCAGCCGGGGCCTGACTCAGATACTCGAACCGTTGCCGGTGAGCCCGGCTTGCTCGAGCGCCAACACGTACTCCTCGACGTTCTTCCATTTGCCAGGCGTCGAGGGCAACGGTGATCCCAGTCGGTCGTGCTCGGCGACGTTCGCGAACTCGGCGGTCGCACGATCGATGTCGTCGAGCAGTTCGCGAGCAAGTTCGATCTCGGCTCGGAAGTACCGTTCCGACCATCGCAACGTCATGACCGGGAACGACCAGGCCGGCTCGTTCTCGGCATGATCTGCGTGGAGTTTCGCGCGTCGAATCTGCTCTTCGACATTGGCGATGTGGGCTTCCACCAGCGCCTTCAGTCGCTCGGGCTCGTTGAGGTGTCCCATCCACAGACGCAACATCACGCCGTGCTTGAGCACCGGAACTTCCACCGGTGCCTCCCGTGACCACGTCCGGACGGCGTCGGTTCCTGACTGAGTAATGGAGTAAAGGCGCTTGCCTCGCACCCCCGGTTCGGAGACGACCCGGGACTCCACGAACCCGATGCTTTCGAGCTTCTTCAGTTCTGCGTACACCTGGCTGATGGACGGGCTCCAATAGAAGAAGCCGACACTCCAGTCAGCCCACTTCTTCAAATCGTTTCCGGTCAGCTCCTCCCCGAACGTCAGCATCCCGAGCACTGCCCAGCTGGTAGCGGGAAGTCCTCGGGACACGTCATCAGGTTCGGACATGCCCGAAGTCTAACAATCACTGGTCATTTGCTGGTTTCGTAGAATCCGAACGGACCGCTGAGCGGGATCAAATTTGCTCGAAACCCCTCCACCTGCCACTCGGTCGGTCCTGACCCGTGCCGAGAAGCCATTGCTGCCATTGAGTGGGACTGCCGCTGGATTACGGCCGCGGCGCCACACATCGTTGCTTCTGAAGCTGTTTGCAGAGTTTTGAACAAAAGATTTGAACAAGGAGACGACATGACCGTGGAAAACGCCGAGCCGCCAGTTCTGGACGGACGCACACTTCGCAACGTGATGAGCAATTTCTGCACCGGCGTCACCGTCATCACCGCTCACGACGGAAATTCACCCCTCGGTTTCACCTGCCAGTCCCTGGTCTCGGTATCGCTTGATCCCCCGTTGCTCTCGTTCTGCCCGGCGAAGACGTCGACAAGTTGGCCGAAGCTTCGCGAAACGGGAACTCTCTGCATCAATGTTCTCGCCCACGATCAGCAGGACATGTGTTCGGCGTTCGCTCGCGGCGGGACGGACAAGTTCCTCGGCGTCGAGTGGGATGCCGCCGGCAACGGTGCTCCGGCGCTGAGCGGCGCGCTCGCCCGCATCGAAGCAACGGTCGAGCAGGAGCACGACGCCGGTGATCACACCATCGTCGTCGCACGCATCACCGATCTGAACGTGCTGCGCCACGACGGTCCGCTTCTGTTCTACCGCGGCGGGTTCGGACGCTTCGACGCCTGAGTGCTCAGGCTGTCCCGCTGCGTGGGAGATGCCGGCGCCGAATCGAGCCCGCACCGATAGCGTCCGAAGTAGTTGTCAGACCCTGAACTTCTCGACTGATCGGACTAACTCGATGACCACTCTCGAACCAGACACCACGGCCGCGATCACGGCGACGGTTACCACCTACCTCGACGCCGTGGCTCGCGGATCGTCAGCGGACATCGCCGCCCTCTACGCCGAGAACGCGACGCTCGAAGACCCGGTCGGCAGCGAACCCCGCGTCGGCAAGGCCGCGATCACCGAGTTCTACGGCGCTCTCGAGGGCGGTTCGCAAGAGACGGAACTGCTTACCTTGCGGGTGAGCGGATCCAGCGCGGCCTTCCACTTCCGCGTCGTCACACCGGTGGGCGATCAGGTCTACGAGGTCGAACCGATCGACGTCATGACTTTCGACGAGGACGCCAAGATCACGAGCATGCGCGCCTTCTGGTCACCGGCCGATCTGATTGCACGCTGATGCGTCAGGTCAGTTGCCGCAACTGCGGAAATCGCGTCCTCGTCGAGAAGTACAGCGAAGCGCACACCAGCGTCCAATGGCTCGAAGAGTCGCAGGAAGTGTGCCCGGAGTTGGGTCGCGCGAACAGCCGTGCCAACGCTCAGCGGACGTGTGGCGCTCTGCGCCAGACGATCAACGACCTTGCCGACGCCGGTGAGCTGGAGATGAGCCTGCGCAGCTACCCGGTGCCGGGCAAGCTGTCCTGAACGCTTCCGCGTAGCATTTCGGCGAACATGCGCGCCGATTCCAAGTCGTCGGCGTTCGGCCGCCCCTTCCGGATACCGCCGAAAGGCTTGAACGGGAGATAGGTATCCCACGCACGGGACGAGAAGGCTGCGACCACATCGAAGCCCTTCTGTTCGAGCAACTGAACCAGTGGACGCGAGAAGCGATGAATCCCCTTGTCAGGAAATCCACTGGTGGCGAAGACAAAAGCCTTGGATCGTCGTTCTTCGGGGAGTGCCTCGACGAACGAGCGTAAATCTGCGTGGTACGAGCGTAGGTAGATGCCGGAGCCGAACCCCACGAGGTCGTAGTCGGCGAGCTGCGCAGCGTCGATGTCACCGGGCTCGACCACGCGAGCATCGAGAACTTCTCCGATGACGTCGGCGATCAGCTTCGTATTGCCATGGGAGACAGAGGTACACACGATGATTGCTTTCATCGGCTGAGTTCTCTCATTTTGGACATACGCATCCCTCCGCCTGGTTTGTCACTGACAGTTCCAGGATAGAGGCCCCGGCGAAGCTACGGAGAAGGGTGGCGATGGGGAATGATGCCGGTATGTCAGCAAGGTTGAAGGGACGAAGACGTGCGGTGAACGCGCTGCTCGTCGACGTCGAACGATGGGCCGCTGAGCACGATGACGTCAAAGCTGTAGCGCTGGTCGGGTCCTACGCGCGCGGCGCGGAGCGTATGGCGAGTGATCTTGATCTGATGATCCTGGCCGACGACGCGAACGCGCTCGCAAATGAAGACTGGTTCGACCGGCTCCGCCCCGACGCGCGATTCATCAGAGCCGCCAACTGGGGGCCAGTCCGAGAACGACGCTTCCGCCTACGGTCCGGTCTTCTCGTCGAACTGAATTTCGCGAGCGAGAGCTGGGCCGACCTTCCGCTCGACGCGGGCACTCGACGCGTCCTCGAAGACGGCCACCGAATCCTGTACGACACCGGGCCTCTTCGCGTCGCTACGAGCGCGGGAAGAACTGCTCGATGAGCACCAAGACGGTCTTCGAGACCTTGGCCGCCGAAATAAACGCGCTGCGCGGCTCTCCCGTCGTCGCGATCGACGGCGTCGACGGGAGCGGCAAGACGACATTCACGAAAAGTCTTGCAGCACAGCTGAATGAACGCCCCGCCATTGTGATTCACGTCGACGACTTCCTCAATCCGCCGGAGATTCGCCATCGCAGAGGTCGGCTGTCACCGGAAGGCTTCTGGCTCGACAGCTACGACTACGACGCCCTCGAGCGTCATGTTCTCGCCCCTCTGAGACCGGGAGGTGACCGCGAGTACCGACCACGACGGGACAGCGACGCGTACTTGCATGCAGCCGACGGAGCCGTGGTCCTCGTCGAGGGACTCTTTCTGCATCGGGACGAATTTGCTTCCCGATGGGACTATTCGATCTTTCTCGACGTGCCCTTCGAGATCACCGCCGAGCGAATGAACCTTCGCCACGGAACGAACGCGGATCCGGAACACCCGTCGATGAACCGTTATGTCGGCGGCCAACGTCTGTACTTCGCGGCTGCAGAGCCCTGGACCCGCGCGGACAGTGTCATCGACAATTCAGACCCGAAACTGCCTCGAATCACGACACATGCCGCCCACTGGAGTTGGCAGTCCGCATCGCCGGCCCCGCGTTTCATCGGTGCGCTGTGGATGTGAATTGGAAGGTTGCGGCATCCACGATCTCAGCGGGCGTGATGTCGATTTCGCCGTTGAGCCAGGCCGTCACCAATTCGGCCAGGCCGCCCACGAACAGTAATCCGTTGATCTCACCCTGATGGGGAGGCCAAGCTCGATCGCCGTACAAGAGCGCAGCCTCGTCGGCCACCATCTGCGCGAACCCACGCAGCGCTCCCCGCCTGTGAGTGCGCAGCGGCTCGTAAGCCACCGACTCGACCATCGCGACACGCCCTTTTCGAGGATCGTCCGTCAGGATGTTGACGAACGAAGCAATGGCGCTCCGCACGCGCTCCTCCCGTGTCCCATCGGTCGTTCGGAGTGCAGCCATTCCGGCCACGCGCACCTCGTCGACGATTCCGTCGAAAACCTGCTGGAGGAGTTCGTCCCTGCTGGTGAAACTCTCGTAGAAATATCGCTCTGTCAGCTTGGCATGCGCACAGATGGCGGTCATGGTGGCACCCTGCCTGCCCGCGGCTGCAAACACGTCCAGTCCTGCTGCGAGCAAGCTTTCACGCCGAAGCGCGGCCCGCTGCTCACCACTCAGACCGGCATATCGACGGGGTGTGGGAGAAGCCATGAGTCGATCTTGACAGACAACGCGACTGTGACGCAGACTACCCCCATCTGACAGGCGCCACTGTCAGATGCAAACGGAAGGCAGGTACGTGATGTCGAAAATCCTGGCCGCTCCACCCATCCGGTCGCAGTTGCGTCCCATCTCAGGCAATTCGGGACTACCCGGAATAGGGCAAACTTTCGAATACATCCGCGACCCTCTAGCTCTGATGCAAAAACGCTGGGATCGTTACGGCGAGGTCTCGTGGTTCTCGATGGCCGGTAGACGGTGGGTCGCAGCCCTCGGACCCGACGCATGCCAAGAAGTTCTCCAGAACAAGGACCGCGCTTTTGTCAACAGCGACGGGTGGTCAGTGCTCATCGGTCCCTTCTTTCACGGGGGTCTGATGCTTCTCGACTCCGAAGAGCACCTACGACAACGACGCATCATGCAACAAGCCTTCACGAGATCGCGTCTCGAAAAGACCGTGGACGTGCTGAATCCCGCGATCGCCTCCGCGCTCGACGCCTGGACTCCGTCCGATGGCTTCCGCGCCTACACCGCTCTCAAAGCTCTCACACTCAACCTCGCGACCGACATCTTCATGGGCGGCGCGGAAGGGACCACTGACAACGAAATCGACTCTGTGAAAAAAGCTTTCGTCGATTGCGTGCAAGCTGCAACCTCGGTGATCCGTTATCGAGTTCCCGGCACCAGATGGAAGCGCGGCCTCGACGGGCGCCGAACCCTCGAAAACTTCTTCCGCCGCTACCTACCTGCGCGCCGTTCACGCGAAACCGACGACCTGTTTTCCGTTCTCTGTCACATCGAATCAGACACCGGACAGCGCTTCAGCGACGGCGAGGTGATCGATCACATGATCTTCCTGCTGATGGCCGCACATGACACCTCCACCATCACCATCTCGACAATGATGCAATATCTCGGCCAGAATCCTCAGTGGCAGAACAGATGTCGGGCGGAATCACTCGCACTGAGTACGTCGACGCCGAGCTATGCCGAACTCGACCAACTCGCCGGCTTGGACCTGGTGATGAAAGAATGCCTCAGACTCGTCGCTCCCGTGCCGGTCATGGCTCGCCGAGCGGTGTGTGACACCCAGATACAGGACCACTTCGTACCCGCTGGGACCTACGTGTCAGTGGTGCCACATTTCACTCACCACATGCCGCAGTACTGGCCCGACCCCGAACATTTCGATCCCGAACGTTTCGCGGACCACCGACGTGAAGACAAGGTGCACCGGTATGCCTGGGAACCGTTCGGTGGAGGCGTGCACAAATGCCTCGGCATGCACTTCGCCGGCGTCGAAATCAAAGCGATCATGCACCACCTGCTCACACGCTTCGATTGGCAGGTCGCGCCCGGCTACACCGCCCCTCTCAACTACATGTCCTTGCCGTTCCCCTCCGACGGACAACCGATCGATCTGAAACCACTCACGACTTCTCATGACCGGTAGCGACCGAACCGACGTCAAGATCGACTCGCACATGACTACCGGCACAGACGCTTTCGAAATCCAGAGGAAAACATGAGCACTCGGCCCGCCCGAAACCGGCATGCACGCGCTGCTCCGAAACCAGAGGTCGTCGCAGCGGCGGAGTTCCTACTCGCAGAATCCGACGCCCATGTCTTCCGTCGCCGCTATCTCGAACTGCTCACCCACACCACAGCGCCGGATGGCGCAACCGTCACGGACTACACGGTCGCCGAAAGGTATCTACTCAACTCTGCAGCAAAGAGACGTGCTGCGCGGCGCCCGGCCACTCCTTAGCCACGATCGCCGGTCGGGCAGCGCTCGCGGCGAACGTCGAGAACATCGGTACGGGGTTCACGAATTCGTCTTGGGGTAACGACGAAGAATAGAGTGCGCTGCCTGGGTGACGGTGGTGCGATCGTAGGTTTGCACGAAGTCGAAGGTCCGCTCGAGATCTGGACCGTTGTCATGAAGATCTCGCGCCGACAGCATCGCCGCATGGTGTGGTCCCAGAGTGACGACCGTCCACTCGTTGACGAGATCATCACCCGGGTCGAGCGGTGCGTGTTGAACTTTACCGTCGAGCATCACGGACAGTCCGACACCGTAGACACCGGCAAACCCTACGGTATCGGCGAGGTGACGCCACCGTGCTGTTGTGGATGCGGTGAAATGCTCGGCTTGTTGAAAGGTGCCCAGAACAAGCATCGAGGAACCCGATGTGGCGGCTTGCGCTTCGAGGGACTTGCTCAGTTGGATCAACAGACGCTTGGTACCGCGCCGGATCCGGCTGTGAGCAGACACGATCGAGTAGGGAGTGCCCACCTCGGGGATGGGATCACTCCACACCGGACTGTCGGGCATCGCGACGACCGGTTCGGACAACAGTGAACTCGGATCGTCGACTGCGGGATACAACTCACCCGTTCCGTATGTGGCTCCGATGGTGATTGCGGCAAGACGGGACGATTCCGAGTCGACACCCTCGGCAAGGATAATCGCGTTCGATCGCTCGACGTAGGCGCCGAGCGCGTGCACCGTCGTTCCCACTTCGAAATATGCTGCCTTGGAAAGCAATTCAGCGGAAGTGATAATGATGTCGGGTTCGACCAAAGACAGAAGTGTCGCCGAGTGCCTGTCGATGCCGACACCGTCGAGTGCAATCAGACGCCCGCCCGCGCGGGCTTCTCTGATCACTGCCAGAGAGTTGTGGGGATCGGTAAGCACCGATGCGCTGTCAACCGTGATGACGATCCGTTGCAGATTTCTCGTCGCTCCTTCGATACCAGGAGCGTTCAGAGCTGCTCGGGAAGCCGAGTCGACTGCCACCAGCAACGGCAGGCGATCCGCGACGGTGCATGCGAGTGCAGTACGGGACATGGCCAGTTTGTGACTGTCGAATTCCGAGCGTTGCTGCATCAACTGCGAGGCGCGACGGAGGGCATGCGCCGAACACAGAGAGGAATTGTCAGGCCCACGCAATTGCAACTCGGCGCCTGCAAGTGCGTGGTCGTCGAGGCGGCGTATCGGTGCGAACTGCATGCTTACTTCCAGACCAATCACATCGGAGAACTGGGTGATCGGAGAATTCGACGATGTCGAACCGTTGCTGGTGTCATACGCCATGGTGTGGCTCTTCACTACGAGTCGGGACCACCAAGCGTTCATGCGGCCGGACGCGTCGATGGCAGCGCCGGCTGCTCGACACCGAACGAGACTACCGCAAATCTCGGCGCAACCCGGTGACGACAACCTGATCCCGCGCCGCAAAGTGCACATCGACACGCAGATCAGACCAGATACCAAGTCAACGCGTATCGAGCACTGCTCACTTCACATCGTTCGTGGGAGTTGTTTCCGGCTCAAGCACCGAGAGCATCAGCGGTCGACGTGGCAACGCCCGCAATGAGTTCGGAGGCGCCGAGAGCCTGAAAGATCATGGAGACCGCTCGCGTCGGGGCAAACAAGCGAATGCGGTTGTTGCCACGCCCCGCAGCATCGACAACGGCATTCGCCACTCCGGACGACATGAAGGTCACGCCGGAGAGATCGACGTGAATATCGGTTCCGATCAGGAGAAGTCGGTCGAGCGCGTGCACCAATTCCACCCGCTGACCCATGTCCAATTCTCCGGCAAGTCTCAGTACCGCATACGAAGGGGTGTAGCTTTCCACGTCGATACTGTACCGATGCCCTTCTCGGCCGGCGCTGTCAAAGAGATCGAGAACATTTGCAGCTGAAGAACGTTCGTTGATCGTAGTCATGAAAGCCTCTTGTCTGGACTCGGCGTGCCCCACCGCCCGAATCAGCGATGAATCACTGTGCGTCGGATAACCAACCGTGTCGGTCACTGCGTTCCAGACGAACTCTGCCACCGGCAGGTTTCGCCGACACAACCACATCTATAACGCTAGGGTCTCGAAAACGTCACAGCGCGATATCGCACTTTTGGCGCCACCCCCGACGCACTGAACCGCTACCTCGCCTGGCCCCCGACGTGCCTGCGGGGCGACGTCTCTGCGACGTCGACCACTGGCTTTCTCGCTCATCGGGAAGGTGGGTTCGCCGCACCACCATTCCGCAATACCTTCTGTGACATGGATAACATTGTCGACGTACTCGTCATCGGATCGGGCGCTGCCGGATCGGCCGCAGCGCTCCAAGCGCACGCCGACGGCGCATCGGTCGTGATTCTGGAAAAGAGCGGACCTGATTCCGCGGGCGGCAACACTCGACTGTCCGGCAGTGGATGGTTCGTCAACCAGGACCCCGCTGCCGCCCGAACCTTCCTGCGTTCGTTGAACGGGGAGTTCCCCGTTGCCGAGGACGTCATCGATGCCTGGGCCGAGAACACTCACGGACTGTCCGACTGGATCCGCAGTCTGGGTGCAACTGTAGCGATGACCGGCGATTTCCATTCCGCGGCAGAGTTCGCCGAACTTGACGGAAGTTCTTGTTACGCAGGGATGGACACCGTCGAAGGGAAGATGGGCAATGAACTTCTCTACCGGTTCCTCGTCTCCGCTCTCGCTGAACGCGGCGTCACAACACTATTCGACACCGAAGCCACCGGACTGCTGACGGATGAATCCGGAGCGGTGACCGGAGTCGAGATCCGTTCGGGTGAAAAGACTTCGCAGATCCAGGCACGCCGGGGCGTCATCCTTGCCACCGGAGGATTCGAAGCAAATCCGACGATGGTGCGCGACTACTTGCGTCTGGAGAATCCGAAGATCTGGGGCTCACCATCGGCAACCGGCGACGGTCACCGCATGGCACAGGCCGTGGGCGCCGATCTGTGGCACATGAACAACATGATGACCATTACGGGAATTCCCGGCGACCTCGAAAATCCGACTGGATTCTTCCTCGCACTGTGGAACGCGCACAACTATGTGTTCCTCAGCCGGGAAGGTAGACGCTTCACCGACGAGTCAGCCGAAATGCGGCATGGTCATGTGTTCAGAGAGGGTTCCTACCAACACTTTCCGGTGCAACCGATGAACGTCGTCTTCGACGAGACGATGAGGTTGGCCGGACAGCTGAGCCCCGGCCGCGACGCACTGCCCGTCGGCCACAGGGTTCTCGACGAAGGGTACGAGTGGAGCTCGGACAATCAAGCCGAGATCGACAAGGGATGGATCCTCAAGGCGGACACGCTCGCCGAACTCGCCGAGAAACTCGGACTGGACCCAACAGTCGTGGAAACGAGCGTGCGACGCTACAACGAGGCGTGCGCGGACGGCATCGACCATTCGTTCGGCCGCAATCCCGAAACTTTGGCCCCGGTGGCCACCGCTCCGTTCTACGCCGTCTCCGGGTCGCCACTGCTGGGATGGAGTAGCGGTGGGCCGCGCCGCGACGGTCATTCCCGCGTACTCGATACTGCCCGCAATCCAATTCCTGGCCTCTACGCCGCGGGCGCGGTCAGTTCCACCTACAGCGCGGCGAAGGACGGCGGATTCCACATTGCCGACGCCTTCGCATTCGGCCGTGTCGCCGGGGCCCATGCCGCCGCGCGTAAAGCTTGATATCGCCGGCCTTTCGACTGACTAGCCACGCACGATTACGTGGCTGGTCAGTGGTGGTCGATCGTCACGCAGATGAATCCTCTGCGCCGGATGAAACCGGGATTCGTACCGGGACGCTATCGTGGCAGCGTACGACATGCTCGCCGAGAGAATCCGAATCATCCGCGCCGAAGGTCTTCTGCCGATTCACGCCCGAGCAGCCTTGACCTCGTCGAAGAACGCGATGACGGCTGCCTCGTTCTCCGGCGGAACAGTCAGCGATGCCCGTGGACCCGCTACCGCGATCGAGTCGTCGGCGAGCCTGTTCCCGATGGTGAGTTTCAGTCCCGACTTCGACGGTTTCGCCTTCACCGCAATGTGTTCGACATGCCAACGAGCCACTTCGCTCGTGCTCGCGGCGGTGCGGTCGAAGACCTCCACCGTGCGGTGGTCGAGGACCATCACGATGTTGGTCCCGACGGTGACTTCCAGATAGCGCCGTTCCGCCACGGTGTACGCCTTTCGGTTAGGTGAAACCGACGCTACACACCGTGGCGGAACTCAGCGTGTCAAAACCTCAGCTGTTCAAGATTTCAGCTGTTCGAAACCTCAGCGGGACGAACTTCCTGCATCCACCGGCAGGGCGACCGACGTGATGTAGCGAGCCTCGTCGGAAGACAGGAACAGAGCAGCGTTCGCTACGTCCACCGGTTCGATCCACGGAATGGCGAGCATGTTCATCGTCATCGCTGCGGCAGCAAATTCTTCGCGCGTCGGGTTCTCGAGATCGGGGCGGAACTTGCCGCGCACCAACGGGTTTTGAATCATGAGGGTGTCGACGTTGGTGGGATGGACCGTATTGACGCGTACGTTGTGCGGAGCCAGTTCCTTTGCCAGCGAACGCATCAGACCAACGACTCCATGCTTGGCTGCGGTGTAGTGCGCGACTCCGACCAGCCCCCGAAGTCCGGCGATGGAGCTTGTGAGTGTCATCGATCCCCCGCCCCGCGCGATCAAGTGCGGAGCCGCGACGGTCGTGGTGTGCCACACGCCGGTCAGATTGACGTCCACCATGGTCTGCCACATCGTTTCCGACATGGTCAGGGCCCCGTCGGAGGACGTGATACCAGCTGTAGCGCAGACGATGTCGAGACCACCGAGCGTTCCGACGGCCGAGTCCACGGCACTGCGCAGTGCCTCGAGATCCCGAACGTCCACTACCGCAGATTCGACCTTTCGCCCCAGCGCCCGGATCTGCGCCACTGTCTCATCGAGATCGGCCTCCGTCGCGGGCGGCGTGACTGTGGTTTCCACCGAGGTGCACACGTCGACCGCGATGATGTCCGCGCCCTCTTCGGCAAAACGCACGGCCTGAGCCCGCCCGATTCCTCGTGCCGCACCCGTGATCAGCGCGATCTTGCCTTCCAATCGAGAAGTCATCAATTCACACTTTCTGGGTCAGGCCGGCGTCGACAACCAACTGACAGCCGGTCATGTAGCGGGACTCCGCGGATGCGAGGAACAGGACCGCATTACTGACGTCCACCGGATCGACCCAGGGAACGGGCAGCAAGTTGCGAGCGCTGAGCACTGCAGCAGCGTCTGCTTCGGTGGGATTCTCGATGTCCGGGCACAGGTTCGCGAACACTCGCTCGTTGATGATCATCGGGGTACGTACCGAACCCGGATGCACGGAGTTGACGCGGATACTCTGCGCCCCCAACTCGTTGGCCAGCGTTCTGGCCAGGCCCACCACGGCATGCTTGGCTGCGCTGTAATGACTTGCTCCGGCAATACCTTTGATTCCCGCTGTCGAGCTGACCAGAACGACGGATCCACCGTCGCCGAAGTGCGGAACGCAGGCCTTGACGGTGTGCCACGCCCCGGTCAGATTGACGTCCAGCGAGCGGTTCCACACTGCAGGATCGATGGTCCACGACGGTCCCGGCGTGTCGTAGACGCCTGCATTCGCGACCACGACGTCCAACCCGCCGAGTTCGGTAACGCACTCGGCCACGACGGCGGCCAGACCGTCGAAGTCCCGAATATCCGCCACACCGGTGACCGCGACACCGCCTCGATCACGCACTGCCTGAGCGGTTTCCGCCAACCCCGATTGCGCCTGTTCGACATCCAACGCGATCACGGACGCGCCTTCCTCGGCGAGCCGCTCACAGTGTGAGCGTCCCATTCCTCCGGCAGCACCCGTCACGAGTACCCGCTTGCCCTCCAGCCGGCTCATGCGTGCACCGCGCTGTTCAGCTCGAAGCCTCGGTATCCCGCTGCTGCCACGTCTGCACAGATGTCGGAGTAGACACCGAAGCCTCCGATGAAGGGCATGAATATCCTCGGCTTTCCCGGGATGTTGGCTCCCATGTACCAGGAGTTCGCGGATGGGAACAATGTTGCCGACGCCCGGCGTGAGCACTCCTCGAGCCAGTTGTCCACGGCTTCGGCACTCGGCTCGATGGTGTCGATGCCCGCCGAATCGAGGTGGTTGATCGCGTCGGCGATCCAGTCGACGTGCTGTTCGGCAGCGAGAATCATGTTGGACAGCACACTCGGGCTGCCCGGCCCGGTGACGATGAACAGGTTCGGGAAGCCGTGAACTCCCAAACCAAGATAGGTTCTCGGACCCGCATGCCAGTTCTCTCGCAAGGTCTCGCCGTTGCGGCCACGGATCTCGATGCGATCGAGTGCCCCGGTCATCGCATCGAAACCGGTGGCGAACACCAATGCGTCGAGTTCGTAGTGCGAGTCGGTCGTCTTGATCCCGGCCTCGTCGATTGCCTCGATCGGTGCGCTCTTGAGATCGACCAGGCTCACGTTGTCACGGTTGTAGCTCTGGTAGTAGTCGGTGTCCGTCACGATCCGCTTGGTCCCGATGGGGTGGTCGTTCGGGATCAGCAGGTCGGCGATGGCCTGATCTTCGACCACCGATCTGATCTTGGCCTCGGCAAATGCGGCCGCCGTCGCGTTGGCGTCGATGTTGCTGGTCTGGTCTGCGAAGGTTTTGGCGAACAGAACACCGCCGAGCTTCCACCGCTCCTCGTAGGCCGCGTTCCTCTCGGCCTCGGACACCTCGAGCGCGCTGCGAGGATCCGAAACGAACGGAGATCCACCGCCACTGCGCTTGGACAGCGCTCGACGCTCGGCGTAGTCGGCCTTGATCTCTGCGCGTCGTTTGTCATCGAGAGGCGTGTTTCCCGCCGGCACACTGTAATTCGCGGACCGCTGGAACACGAAGAGGTGATCGGCCTGCTCGGCGATCAACGGAACGGACTGGATGCCCGACGATCCGGTGCCGATCACTCCCACTCGCTTGCCGGTGAAATCGACGCCCTCGTGCGGCCAGAAGCCGGTGTGGAAGACCTCACCGCCGAAAGTCTCGCGACCTGCAATGTTCGGAACGTTCGCGGTCGAGAGGCTGCCCGTGGCGCACACCACGAACCGCGAGGTGACGTCATGACCACCGTCGGTGTGCACTCGCCACGTCGACGAGTCCTCGTCGAACTGTGCGCTCAGGACACGGGTATCGAAAGTGAACCCACTGCGTAGGTCGAAGCGATCGGCGACGTGATCGAGGTAGGACAGGATCTCCGGCTGCGCGGCGTACTTCTCGCTCCAGTCCCAATCCTGTTGCAACTCTTCGGAGAACGAGTAGGAGTAGTCGAAACTCTCGACATCGCAGCGTGCGCCCGGGTAGCGGTTGAAGTACCACGTGCCGCCCACTCCGGAGCCCGCCTCGAAGCCGTGGACACGCAGCCCCTGCTCGCGAAGTCGGTGCATGGCGTACATGCCGGCGACGCCGGCGCCGATGACTACGACGTCGAGTGGTGCGGTGGAGAAGTCAGGATCGGTCATGGTGGCCACGCTACGAGTGGGTTGAATGGTAGAGGAACAGGTTCTCCCGCTGGGTGGGCGGAGCCTCCACCCCATGACGCTGGGTGGGCGAAGCCTCCACCCCATGACACTGGGTGGGCGAAGCCTCCACCCCATGACACTGGGTGGGCGAAGCCTCCACCCCATGACACTGGGTGGGCGGAGAGCGCTGTGTCCACCGATCGGGGGACAGCGATGTCGTCCAGCACTCGGACCCGTAGGTGGACAGACCCGAAGGGAGTTCGGGGCCATAGTTGTCTCATCACAGAAACACACGGTCACCGAGACCGACAAATCGAGGAGAACATGATGAGCACCAACACAATTCGACCTGAAGCACTTTCCTTCTCCGGCCTCAGCATGGCAGCTCTCGTTGCCCGCTCCGCCGGTGCGAACACGGTGAAGTCGATGACCGACACATCCGTCACGACGGCGATGATCAGCAATTCGGGTTGCGGGGCCCTGTATCTGGTCGACGCATCCAACCCGAACGGCGACTGGGTCGTCCCGCCGGCGGACTACATCCTCCCCAACATGAACGTGAACGTTGTGGCCACGAGCAAGAACCAGAACGACTTCCCCATCGTGCTCACGTACCGCTCCGACGACGGTGGGGTGTTTGTCTTCAGTGCTACCAACTCGAAGACCAGGGCGGATGCCGGAGGTACGTACGCCCCCGACAGCCACGACGTCACGGTGACGATGACCTCGGGTTACCCGGCCATGAACGTCACGTACGTGCTTCGGTGACGCTTGCTCACTCCAACAATCCCTGCCGCATTGCAGCGGCGACGGCGGCGCCTCGATCGTTGACTCCGAGTTTCTCGTAGAGGCGCTGCACGTGAGTTTTGACGGTGGAGGGCGCAAGAAAGAGTTGTGAGGCGATGACCGGGATGCTGGCGCCCTGCGCGATCAATCCGAGAACCTCACGTTCGCGGGCGCTGAGCGTCGGACCGGACGGTTCACTACGACGCCGAACCTCTCCTACCAATCCGGCGGCGATACTGGGCGGCAACACATCTCGTCCCGCAGCACAGTCGAGCACGGCACTCACGATCTCGGCGCGAGTGGATTCCTTCGGCAGGAATCCGGCAGCACCGGCTTGCAGGGCCTGGTACACGACAGACGATTCGTCGTGAGCGCTGAGCAGAAGCACACGCGTCGGAAGCTCGTCTCGAACGACTGCGGCGGCGACCTGAGTTCCATCCAGGTGCGGCATCCGGAAGTCGAGCAGCGCGACCTGCGGGCGTAGTTCGCGGATCATTGCGAGCGCTGCTGCGCCGTCGTCGGCCTCGCCCAGGACGTCGATGCCGTCACTGCCGGTCAGAGCCCGAACCACGCCCTCACGGAACAGTGGGTGATCGTCGCCGACCACCACGGAAACCTTGCCGGCCAGCGGCTTCGTGCCTTCGCGCATTGCTCACTTTCTCACGCCCGTACCAGCAATGCGAGCACTTACGCCTCCCCCGATCGGGGGACAAGAGATTCAACCCCGCCACGGCCCCGTCGGCGGACATACTGCAGCACTCATTCGCGACAAGATTGATTCATCGCCGAGAACGGCAACCACACACCATCCCAGGAGCAGACATCATGCGTACCAACACCACTCGCTTCGTAGCAGTCACCGCAATCGCCCTCGCTGTCGGCGGAACCGCACTGGGAACCGCAGCGATCGCCAACGCCGGCACCATGCCCACCGACGGCCCGACGGTTGCCATGACCATCACCAACAACACCGACAACCCGATGCTGCTGGACAGCGCGTCCAACCCCTACGGACAGTGGATCAACGGCCCCCGCTCCTACCTGGCCCCGCACACCACCGAGATCGTCACCGCCTACAGCAGCGATCCCCGCGGTATCGGTGTCGACGTCACCTACAACGTCGCCGACGGCGTCCAGACGGTCATGGCTGCCAACAACTACGTCGGCAACCCCACCCTCGACGGGACTCGCATCATCGGCGACCCGACGCACGTCATCCTCACCGACTACATGGCCACCGGCTACCCCACGATGAACGCCTCCTACGACGTCTTCACGCAGAACTGAACCAAGCGTTGATGCGACCACGAACTTGATCCGCTACGGCCCACGACCCGGTATCCGCATGGATGTCGGGACGTGGTGTGCGCTGACCAGCTCAGACGCGTTCGACCAACACGCAGCGGGCGCCACTGAAGATCGTGGGCATGCACTTGTTGCAGTGGATGCACAGTGATTGGGTATCGGATTCGGCCGCGATCCGATTGATCAGATCCGGTTCTCTGAGCAGCGCCCGTGCCATGGCGACGAACTCGAACCCTTCCGCCATTGCGGTATCCATGCCCGCTTTGTCCGTGACACCCCCGAGCAGCACGAGCGGCAACTTCACCGCAGCACGAATCTGCCGAGCCTCTTCCAGCATGAACAACGGCTTGTACGGATAGGTATGCAACATGCTCTTCCCCACCAACTGCACACCGAGTCGAACAGGTTGCGGCATCGCGGCGGCGAACTCGCGGATCGGCGCATCGCCCTTGAACAGGTACATCGGGTTGAGCAGTGAACTGCCCATCGTCAACTCGAGCGCGTCGACGCTTCCGGATGCTTCGAGCCACTGCGCCACCTGGATTGCTTCGTCCACCCAGAATCCGCCTGGCACACCGTCGTCCATGTTCAGCTTGGCCAAGATCGCGATCTTGTCACCGACGGCATCGCGCACACTGCGTGCAGTTTCGAGTACGACGCGAGCCCGGTTCTCCAGCGATCCGCCGTAGGAGTCCTTACGACGGTTGAGTTTCGGGCTCAGGAACGAGCTCGCGAAATAGTTGTGACCGAAGTGGATCTCGACGGCGTCGAATCCTGCCTCGACGGCAAGTCGCGCAGCGCTCCCGTGCGCCGCCGCAATTCTGGTGATGTCCGCTGTCGTGGCAGTGCGAATCATCCTCATGCTCAACGGATTGAACGAACTCGACGGTGCCAGCGCGGGCAGTCCGGTCGACTTCTGATTCGCCACGGGACCGGCATGGCCGAGCTGCGCCGACGCAGCAGCACCTTCGGCGTGAATGGCATCGGTGAGCCGCCGAAGCCCGGGGAGGGCATCGGGCCGCATCCAGAGCTGGCCGTATTCGGTGCGCCCTTCCGGTGCGACGGCGCAATACGCGACGGTGGACATCCCGACTCCGCCGGCGGCTGGGCGACGATGGAACTCGATCAGCTCGTCGGTGACCAGGGCGTCGGGAGTTTTGCCTTCGAATGTCGCGGACTTGATGATTCGATTTCGAAGGGTCACCGGGCCGAGCTTCGCCGGGGCGAGCACGTCGGGAGCAGTGGTCATCGAGTTTGCCTCTCGCGGGAGTTGTTTGCAGGACGGTAGATCGATGGCCCCGAGCCGGCTAGGGCCCGTGCCACGGAGCGGGAAACGGCTTCAGCCCGGCCGAGGAGGCCGGGCTGAAGTCGTCATTGCCGTTCAGACGCGTCCGAAGTACGCATCCTTGAGCACTGCCAGGTCGTCGATGTCCTTGGCATCGGCGTCGAGAACCACCTTGCCGATGTCGAGGACCGTGACATGATCGGCGACGCTCATCGCGGCCTCGACTGCCTGCTCGACCAGTAGAACAGCCAGGCCGGTTTCCTTGAGTTGTTGGACGCGGTCCATCACCTCACCGACGATCACGGGAGCGAGACCGCCCGAAGGTTCGTCGAGAAGGAGCAACCTAGGCTGCGCCATCAGCGCTGCGCCGATCGCGAGCATCTGCTGCTGACCGCCCGACATGGAACCGGCGGGAAGCGAACGCTTCTCCCCCAGGATCGGGAACATCTCGTACATCGATTCGACGGATTCCATAAGCTCGCCGCGCTTTGCCTTGCGGGTGTACCCGCCCAGCAGGAGGTTCTGCTCGACGGTCTGCTTGTGGAAGACCCGCTTGCCCTCCTGCACGTACGCCATCCCCTGTCGTACCCGTTTGTGCGCGGGGACTCCGGTGATGTCGGCGCCGTCCATCTCGACGGTTCCGGAGGCCACCTTGTTGAGGCCGGACAGGGCACGGAGCGTGCTCGTCTTGCCTGCGCCGTTGCGTCCGAGCAGGGCGGTCACCTGACCGGGATAGACGTCGAACGAGACATCCCAGACGACGCGCAGATCGCCGTACCCGGTCTGCAAGTTTCGGACCTTCAGAATCGGTTCCATCACTTCACCTCACTGGTCTGATGGTCTACCGCGCCGATTTCTTCGAGAAGTGCTTCTTCGTCACCGGACTTGACTCCGAGGTACTCGCTCAAGACGCGTGGGTGATGTTCGATGGTTGCCGCATCGCCGGTCGCGATCACCTGCCCTTGCGCCAGCACGACTATCTCGTCGGCCAGCGAGAGGACGAGGCGGAAGTTGTGCTCCACCAACACCACTGTCGCCCCGGCATCTCGCAGTACCCGGATCAGATCTGCCAGGCGTTCGAGTTCGTCCTCGTCGAGTCCGGATGCCACCTCGTCGAAGAGGACGACCCTCGGTTCGGCGATGACGGCGCGAGCAACCTCGAGCATGCGACGCATCCCCAGGGGCAGCGACGTCGCGATCTCGTTGCGCAAGTGCGACATCCCCACGAGTTCGAGGACACGCTCGGCCTCGACGATGTCGGCCTTCGCGATCCTGCGGAAGCTGGGCAGGCGAAGCACAGCCGACGCCATCGACGCTCGGTGCACCGAATAACGTCCGGATGCAACAGCTTCCAGAACCGTGATGTTTTCCGGAATCGTCGGAGTTTGGAACGTGCGCGCCACACCCACGCGCGCCACCTTGTGCGGCGACGACTGCGAGACCACCGTGTCACCGATCGTGATCACGCCCGCATCTGCGGTGTAGAAGCCGCAGATCATGTTGAGCATGGTCGTCTTACCCGAACCGTTGGGCCCGATCAACGCGGTGACCTTACCGGCCTCTGCGGTCAGGGTTGCCGCATTGAGCGCCTGGTTGCCACCGAACGCTTTGGACACTCCGTCGACCACCAACCGTGCTCCGTTGATCGGCGCCAGTTCCGGTGTCCCACCGCTGTTTTCCTTTGCGGTGACTACGCCCAGTCCGGCCTTGCGATCGAGTTTCGAGACGATCGCTCGCCCGACCTTGGTCAAACCCCCGGAGAGAAGCACACCGCCGATGATCAGGAAGCCGCCGTAGAAGATCAGCGAATACTCCTGGAACGCCGTCGACTGGTTGGGACCGAGCTGCATGATCGCGGCACCGACCACGGCGCCGTACACACTTGCCGCACCGCCGAGGATCGACGCCGCCAGAACTGCTGTGGCAAAGGTGAACCCGAAGGCTTCCGGCGAGATGAACAGGTCGGTGTTGGCGAACAGCGCACCCGCCAGACCGGCGGGGAACGCACCGATGGCATAACCGAGCAGCTTCATCCGGTACACCGATACACCCTGCGACGACGCCAGAACCGGCGACTGCTTGAGCGTGCGGAACGCGATGCCGTGCCGCGAGACCACCAGGTTACGCATCACCGCGAACCAGAGCACGGTCACGACGACGACCACCATGTAGTACTGCTGGGTGTCGAGTTCGGAACCGAAGAACGTCGGCGGCTCCATACCGGTGAGGCCGTTTCGGCCGCCGGTCTTGCCACCGAAGATCGCCAGTACGTCCGGTACCAGCAGAACCAGGAAGAACGACGTCATCGCCAGGGACCAGTTGCCCAGGCGCAGACCGGGAACACCGGTCAGGATTCCGACCGCCAGTGCCACTGCTCCGGAGGCAGCAAGCTGAAGCAGAATGTCGGTGTGACCTGCCTGGGACATCAGACCCGCGGTGTAGGCACCGGCCGCGTACATCGCTGCCTGGCCGAGTGCCAGTTCACCGGCAAAGCCGAGGCTCAAGTTCAGGCCACTGACCACAAGTGCCAGGATGCAGGCCAATTGAATCTGACGTGATGTCGACAGGTCGAGTCCCATCACGGGCAGCAGCAGGATCACCACGGCCAGGACGAGTGGGATGATCCAGCTCGGTAGGGAACGGAAAGTCCGCCACGCACTTACCATCTCACACCACCCGTTCTCGGACATTGCCGAACAGTCCAGCCGGTTTGACCATCAAGATGACGATCAGCACCGTGAAGACGGCGATATTGCTGTACTGACTTCCCGCCCACAGGGCGGTGAACGATTCCACCAGGCCGACGGTCAGACCGCCGATCAAAGCGCCAGGCAGAGAGCCGAACCCGCCGATCGCCAACGCCACGAATCCCTTGAGGGCCAACGCTGCACCCAACGTCGCAACTGCAAACGTCTTGGGGCCGACGAAGAGTCCGAGGACACCGGCCAAGGCACCCGAGAAGGCAAACGCTCCCAGTGCCAACCGTCGTACGTTGACTCCTCGCAGCATCGCCGCTTCACGATCCTCGGAGATGCCGATCAGAGCCAGACCCGTCATCGTTTTCTTCGAGACGTAACTCAACCCGACGACCAGTGCGATCGCCGCAACCAGCAGAGCGATCTCGACCGGGTAGGTACGGCCGCCGAGCAGGGTGATCGGTTCGTTCGATCCGAAGAACGGAACCGTGAGAGGTTCACTACCCCAGATCAATTGAGTGGCGCCGTTGAGCAGAGTTGCGACACCCAACGTCGTGACCAACTGGTTCTGGTGATCGGCCACCGGTCTGATCGCGACGATCTCCTCGACCGAGGCGAGGAGCATCACGGTCACGGTAGCCATGACGGCCACCACGAGAACGGGGAGTTTCAGGGTCACCAGACCCGTGTAGGCGACAAAGGTGCCCACCATCATCAGCTGAGCTTGAGCGAAGTTGAATGTGTTGGAGGAAACGAAAACGATGTTGTACCCGATGGCAACCAGCACGTAAACCGCGCCGAGCGCCAATCCGGACCACAGAATGGTCATGACGCAGCCGGGTTTCCGAACTGACCGTTGAGGATCTTCGTCGGGCTGATGAACTTCAGCTCGCTGGTGTCCGGGTTCGGGCCGTGGTTGTCGGAGCTGAAGTTGTAGCGCGAGAGGAATGCGGTCTTGGCATTCTCCTGGACCTCAGTGGTTTCCAGTGCTTCGGCGAGCTTCTTCGGATCGGTCGAACTGCCGACCTTCTCCGCTGCCGCCGCGACGAGGGGGAATGCGTCGTAGTTGTCTGCGAGGATCAGCGTCGACGGGATGGAGCCCAGCGAAGCCATCGTGTCCACCATCGTGTTGACGAGTGCGTTGTTCGGATCGAACACCGTGCTGCTGAACACCTGCGTCACCAGGTTCTTCACCTGCGGGGTGCCGAGCACACCGGCCGGCGGATCATTCGCGATCAGGTTGGTGGCAGACACCGAGGTGTTTCCGACCAGCGGCACGTCCCAGCCGAGTCGCTCGAGGCTTTGCAACACGTATCCGAGAGGAGCGCCGTACGCATCCAAGGCGATTGCCGCGGCACCCGAATTCTTGAGCGACTGCAACTGCGCCGTCATGTCCAAAGCGGCGGCGTCGTACTCCTCGTTACCGGCGGCCTTCAGACCTGCGGATTGCAAAGCACTGGTCATTTCTTCGCCGAACAGCTCACCGTAAGCGGTGCTGCCGTGCAAGACTCCGACGCTGCTGTAACCCTTGGACTTCGCGTACTCGGAAATTCCGCGAGCGGTATCGGTCGCACCCGGAGCCAGATCGAAGTTGAGCGGGAACTTCGAGGGGTCCGTCGAATCGGGCGAGGGAGCCATGCTCATCGAGAGAATGTTGTTCTGCTTGAGGATCGGCAGAACCGCAGCCGCGATCGACGACGGACCCGAGTTCAGGTAGAGGTCAGGCTTGTTCCCCGAATTGATGGCTTCGCGCAGCTTGGTGACGGCGATGGTTGCGTCACCCGCGTCGTCCACCGTAGTGAGCTCGATCTGACGGCCACCGATCCCCCCGGCTTCGTTCTGGACCTGAACGCCCGCCTTGGTGGCGAGCAGCGAGGTCTGCGAATTAGCCGCGAGGACTCCCTGTGCACTGATCCCGCCGGTCAGCAGCACACGGTAGGGCGAGTCCGCACCTCCGTCGGACTCCGAAGAACCACTGCACCCTGCAAGAGCCAGAGCCGTCACGGCAACTGCCGCAACAAGAATGGGCCGACGATTCATGTCTGCACTCCTAGAACACATGTATGCACCGAACGTCAGGCGAATACCTGACGAAAGAATGATCGGCCGGTGGACGTGCCTGATTTCGAGCACCAGCCAACCAAGCACCCGCTTGATGATCTAGCAAGCAGTTGCTTGGGATGGAGCATAGAATGTGATCTGGATAACGTCAAACGCTGAAAAGTGGAGTCATGGAAGCGGACGCTATGCACATTGAGGCGGCGTCGACAGATCTCTTCCCGCTGGGTGGAAACGCCGAAACGGCTCCACGCCCTGGCGGATTCGACGAAATGAATCCGACAGGGCGTGGAGCCGTTTGTGTAAAGGTCCGACTATCGCTGGTTGCGGGGCTTCCAGACCACCAACGCGTTGTTGCGCGGAATCGGCACGAGATCCCGGCGATAGCCCGCATGGACTTTCGCGATCTCCTCGGCCAATTCGCGGACGCGATGCTGCAGAGCCTCGACCTGGTTGGTCAGTTCGATGATTCGTTTGATTCCGGCAAGGTTGACTCCCTCGTCCTGCGAAAGCCGTTGTACTTCACGAAGAAGCGCAACATCGCGCGGGGAGTAGCGTCGTCCGCCACCGGTGGTTCGATGCGGGGTGACCAACCCGAGTCGGTCGTAGTTACGCAAAGTCTGCGCGTGCATTCCGGCCAACTCGGCTGCCACCGAGATCACGAAGATCTGAGCGTCAGGATCGACCGTCGCATCCCATTGATTCTGCGGTCGCTCTGTCATCATGCACCGGCCCACCCGGCCCGTGGATCGAACCCGCTCGCCTTCTCGGCTTCGAGATAGGTTTTCAGCGCTTCGATCGCCGGGTCGTCCAACTTCTGCGGAACGGATACCTTGACCGTGACCAGAAGGTCACCGGCACCGTCCGGCCGCTTGGGGATACCGCGTCCGCGAACTCGCAGAATGCGTCCGTCCACCGTTCCAGCCGGAACCTTCACTCCGACACGGCCTTCCAAAGTCGGCACGGACAGTGTCGTTCCCAGCACCAGCTCGCCGTAGCTCACCGGAACCGTCAGTGTCAGGTCGTCGCCGTTGCGTCCGAAGACACTGTCCGGCTTGACGCGGATGTTGACGAACAGGTCGCCGGCCGGAGCGCCGCGGAGTCCCGCTTCGCCCTTGCCCTTGAGTCTGATCTTCTGACCGTCGCTCACACCGGCAGGCACGCGAACCGTGATGGTCCGTGTGCGATTGGTGACGCCGCTACCGTGGCAGTCTTCACACGGCGAGTCGATGATCGAGCCGGTTCCCCGGCAATCGTCACACGGCTCACTGAATCCGAAGGCGCCCTGGTTCCGGCTGACCACGCCGGTTCCGTTGCAATGTGGGCACACTCGCGGGCTGGTGCCTGGCTTTGCGCCGCTGCCGTGACACGTGGTGCACGACGTAGGGCTGGTCAGACGAAGAGGGACGGTGACACCGAGCGCTGCTTCACGAAAGGCGAGCGTCGTCTCGGTCTCGAGATCCTTGCCTCGACGCGGGCGGTTGGGCGCAGCTGTTCGCTGGCCCGCTCCCCCGCGGTTGAACAATCCGCCGAAGATGTCTCCGAGACCCGAGTCCTGCCCACCGGCCCCGCCGCCGAACAGGTCGTTGATGTCGAAACCACCAGCGCCGGGGTTGAATCCGCCGCCGCCCTGCGCGCGGGGGCCGAAGCCGCCGCTGGCAAAGAGGCGCCGAGCCTCGTCGTACTCCTTGCGCTTGTCCGGATCAGACAGAACGGCATGAGCTTCACTGACGGACTTGAAACGCTCTTCGGCCTTCACATCGTCAGGGTTGGCGTCGGGATGAAGATCCCGAGCCAGCTTGCGATACGCCTTCTTGATTTCGTCGGCCGTCGCGGTGGACGAGACGCCCAGCTCCTTGTAGAAGTCCTTCTCGATCCACTCCCGTTGACTCACTGGGCGTCTCCTCCTCTCACTCTTACTTCGCTTCTTGTTCTGAACCGTCTGCAGGCTTGTCGCCTACCCGGTCCGTCACGGCCACCATTGCGGTCCGAAGGACCCGGTCGCCGAGCTTGTATCCCTTGCGCATGACCGTCCCGAGTACCGGGTCGTGGCCTTCGCCTTCATGTTGCACCGCTTCGTGGAGTGCGGGATCGAAATCGTCACCCTCGCTACCGAAGTCGGTCAAACCCAGACCCGTCAGAGTCGTGTTGAGTTTGTCTGCGAGTGCACGCAGTGGACCCGATTCGAGGTCACCGTGTGCCCGAGCGCGATCCAGGTCGTCGAGAATTCCGATGAGCTCGGTGATGACCGAAGCCCGCGCGGTTTCCTTGATGACCTGCTTGTCACGCTCGACGCGACGACGGTAGTTGGTGAACTCCGCCTGAAGTCGCTGCAGATCCGCAGTCCGTTCGGCGAGCTGATCGGTGGCGGATGCTTCCTCCACGATCGACTCTGCTTCCTGAACTACCCCTGTGTCTTCCGAGTCGAGCGGCGGCAGGGATTCCCCCGCCGCCTCTCCCTGTGCACCGGTCTCGGGGTCGACCGGGTTGTTCTCGGGGTTGTCCGAGGTCACTTCTTGTCCGAGTCGGTGGGCTCGTCGACAACCTCGGCGTCGACGACGTCGTCGTCATTGCCTGCGCCGTCGGTGTTTCCGGCCTCGTTTGCAGCGGAAGCCTCGTAGATGGCCTGGCCCAGAGCCTGCGACTCGGTGCCCAGCTTCTCCACTGCGGTCTTCACTGCAGCGATGTCGGTGCCTGCCAGGGCGTCGTTGACGTCCTTGACCGCTGCCTCGACCTTGGTCAGGATCTCCTCGGAGACCTTGCCCGCGTTCTCACCTTCACGCTGCTCCTTGACGAACTTCTCCGTCTGGTGGACCAGCGACTCGGCCTGGTTGCGAACCTCTGCCTCTTCGCGACGGGCCTTGTCTTCCTCGGCGTGAGCCTCGGCATCCTTGACCATGCGCTCGATCTCTTCCTTGGACAGACCGGAGCCGTCCTGGATCTTGATCGTGTTTTCCTTGCCGGTGCCCTTGTCCTTCGCCGTCACGTGCACGATGCCGTTGGCGTCGATGTCGAAGGTGACCTCGATCTGCGGAACGCCACGCGGGGCGGGCGGCAGATCGGTGAGCTCGAAGGAGCCGAGCAGCTTGTTGTGCGAAGCGATTTCGCGCTCACCCTGGAAGACCTGGATCTGCACCGAAGGCTGGTTGTCGTCAGCGGTGGTGAAGGTCTCGGAACGCTTCGTGGGGATCGTGGTGTTGCGCTCGATGAGCTTGGTCATCACGCCACCCTTGGTTTCGATGCCGAGGGAAAGCGGCGTGACGTCGAGGAGCAGAACGTCCTTGACCTCACCCTTGAGCACACCGGCCTGGAGTGCGGCGCCGACGGCGACGACCTCGTCCGGGTTGACGCCCTTGTTGGGCTCACGGCCACCGGTCAGTTCACGAACCAGATCGGAGACGGCCGGCATACGGGTGGAGCCACCGACGAGCACGACATGGTCGATGTCCTTGACGGCGATTCCGCTGTCCTTGATCACTGCCTGGAACGGCGCACGAGTGCGATCGAGCAGGTCCGAGGTGATCTTCTGGAACTCGCTGCGGGTGAGCTGCTCGTCCAGGAAGAGCGGGTTCTTGTCCGCGTCGACCGTGATGTACGGGAGGTTGATGGAGGTGCTCTGCGAGCTGGAGAGCTCGATCTTCGCCTTCTCCGCAGCCTCACGCAGACGCTGCAGGGCCATCTTGTCCTTGGTCAGATCGATGCCGTTCTGAGCCTTGAACTTGTCGACCAGCCAAGCGACGACGCGCTCGTCCCAGTCGTCGCCACCGAGGTGGTTGTCACCGGAGGTTGCGCGAACCTCGACGACACCGTCGCCGATTTCGAGCAGGGAGACGTCGAAGGTGCCGCCACCGAGGTCGAAGACCAGAATGGTCTGCTCGGTGTCACCCTTGTCGAGTCCGTATGCCAGTGCAGCCGCGGTGGGCTCGTTGACGATACGAAGGACGTTGAGGCCGGCGATCTGGCCGGCTTCCTTGGTTGCCTGACGCTGTGCGTCCTCGAAGTACGCGGGGACGGTGATGACGGCGTCGGTGATGTCTTCGCCGAGGTAAGCCTCCGCGTCACGCTTGAGCTTCATGAGCGTGCGGGCGCTGATTTCCTGCGGCGTGTACTTCTTGCCGTCGATTTCCACGTTCCAGTCAGTGCCGATGTGGCGCTTGACGGAGCGGAGGGTGCGGTCGACGTTCGTGACTGCCTGGTTCTTCGCGGGCTGACCGACGAGAACCTCGCCGTTCTTGGCAAATGCGACCACCGAGGGGGTGGTACGTGAGCCTTCGGCGTTGGCGACCACTACGGGCTCGCCGCCCTCCAGCACTGCAACTACCGAGTTGGTCGTACCGAGATCGATACCGACTGCACGAGCCATAGTGTTCCTACCTTTCGTTCTGCGGTTCTCTGCCCGAGTGGTTGCTCTCGAACATGACCGCGAGTTTTTCGCTTGGTGAGCGTCCTCCGCTCAAGTTTGCCTCCGACCGTGGCCGGGAGTCAACTTGAAGTTGAGCCGAGGGCGCTCAAGCTTGTCGAAATGGTCAACTACAGCCCACGTAGATTTGTTCCCGCCTTCCCCGAAAAGCCGGAAAAGTGCGCCACATCACTTCCGTATCTCTCCGAATGGCTAGGATCGGCCGGTGACCGATCCCGACAATTCTCCCGCGCGACCTCCTCGCCCGTCACCTCCACGCCCGGCACCCGAGCGACCCGACGTCTCGGTTCGGCCGCTCCGACCTGCAGCGAGCGACGAGACACCCAAAGCCGTGACATTGTCCACCTCTGCCTGGATCGGCTCGTTCGTCGTCCTGGCCGGAATCGCCGGAGTGGTAGTCACCAGCCTCGACGACGTCCGGTCGGCTCTCGAAGAATCGACTGCGCGCGACAATCCCGGATACTCGTCCACCGACATCTCCGATGCCGTGACCGTCGTACTCGCGGGCAGCGGCGGCGGCGCTCTCGTCCTGGTCCTGCTCGCACTCATGAGCCTTCAACTCCTCCGCGCACGCAAGAACGCCGGGCGGGTGATGACGGCGATCGTGGGAGTCGTGAGCATCGCGGCCGGACTCGGCTTCATGTCTCTGGTCGACGGCGCAGCAGACATCGGCGCCGGAGTTCTGAGATGGGGTCCGATTCTCTACTGCGCCCTGGTCGCGGTGGCGGCGATCGCTCCGTTCGCTCCCGGTGTCAGCACCTGGCTGCGGGGACGCCGATGAAGGTTCACGTACAACTGGACTCCGCGCCGGGCGCGGGCGCTGCTCGTAGCCGTGAACTCGCGGAGACCGGCGCCGGTGGCCTGTTCACGTTCGAGGGACCACACGACGTGTTCTTCCCGCTCGTCGAAGCAGCATCGGCCGTCGACCTCGACCTGATGACCAACGTCGCCATCGCATTCCCCCGCAGTCCCATGCATCTGGCGCATTCGGCCAACGACCTGCAGTTGCTCAGTCGCGGCCACTTTCGACTGGGTCTCGGATCGCAGATCAAACCGCACATCGAAAAACGCTACAGCGCAACTTGGTCGCGTCCGGCGGCCCGCATGAAGGAGACGGTCGCAGCGGTCAAGGCGATCTTCACTGCGTGGGAGAACACCTCGACGCTGAACTTCCGCGGCGAGTTCTTCACCCACACGTTGATGCCTCCGACGTTCGATCCCGGCCCCAACCCCTATGGGCCGCCGCCCATCCTGATGGGTGCGCTCGGACCGGTGATGACCAGGACGGCTGCCGAGGTGGCCGACGGACTACTGGTCATGCCGTTCCACACGCAACGTCATTTCCTCGAACGAACACTTCCGGCCGTCGATGCCGGTCTTCGCGAATCCGGCCGCACCCGAGACGAATTCACGATCATCCCGCAGGTCATCGTCGGCGTCGGCCGCGGCGACGATCAACTTGCCGCGGCCGCCAGAGGCGTCCGAGGCCTGCTCTCGTTCTACGGTTCGACGCCCGCATACCGTCCGGTGCTCGACGTCGAAGGGTGGGGCGAGGTCCAACCGGAACTCAATGCCCTGTCGAAGCGAGGTGGCTACACCGAGATGGCGTCGCTGATCACCGATCCGATGCTGACCACACTCGCCGTCGTCGGCACTCCCGAAGAGTGCGCCACCGAGATTCGGCGGCGGTTCGGCGAACATGCGGACGAAGTGTGCTGCTATTTCCCCGGTTACGACGTAGAACCGTCAGACGTGGCGTCGATGATCTCGTCTCTCACCTGAACCCGGTCGAACTTCTTGATCAGGCCCCCAAGGCACGGGCCAGCTCGGTCAACGACTCCCGGGCAGCACGCAGGCTCGCGTCACCCTGCTCGATCAGAGGTGCCATCGCCGGAATACGTTGCGCCAAAGTCAGTTCCGCGGTGATGACGGAGACATCCATTCCCATCGACACCCCGAGCACCTGAACGAGTGGCGGGACGGTGTGATCGTTGGCCTCGTTTCCCGAGCCCGGCGCATAGGTGTTTCCGCGGCTGGAGACGATCACCACCGGCTTACCTGCCAGAGGCTGAGTACGCGTGTCGAAAGGGACCGTAGTCCCCAGGACGTGTACGTAGTCGATCCACGCCTTCAACGTGGACGGGATCGACCAGTTGTACATCGGCGCACCGATCACGACGACGTCTGCAGCGGTAAGTTGCTCGATGACCCGAGCCTGGAGTGCTTCCGCTGCGGGATCCGGAATCTCGCCCTCGACTCGCAAGCGTGGTGCATAGTGCAGGGCCGCGTCCGCGAGGTGCGGCAAGGGATCCCGGTGCAGGTCCAACGTCACCGTCGTGTGATCCGGACTGTTCTTCGACCACTGCTGAGCGAACAGTGCGGTCAGATCACGTGAGGTCGAGTGGTGGAGTTCGGCGGACGAATCGATGAGAAGTAGCTGTGGCATCCCTCATCACTACCAGAGCGCGCTCAACTCTTCTCCGCGGCTAGATCGGATTCCGCCGCGTACTGCGCCAGCAGGACTCGTTCGCGCTCGCGACGCGGATAGAAGAACGTCACCACCGCGGCACCGGCACACACGATGATGCTCGCCGCGATGTAGGCGTTTGTATCCCCGTCCAGGAAGGCGTTTTTGGCGGCGGTCATGATTTGCTCCGCGTATTGCGGGTAGCGTTCCGCCAGAACTTCGGCGCTGGAGAAGGATTTGGTGAGCGCGGCCTGAGTTTCGGGAGTCACTTCGGATGCGTTCGGCGAGGACGAGATCGCATTTCCCAACGATTTTGCGTACCCGGCCGTGAGTATTCCGCCGAGAATCGACTGCATGATGGCGCCGCCCAGGTCGCGTTGCAGGTCCGAGGTTCCCGACGCCATACCAGCGCGGTGCACGGGAACGGATCCGGTCAGCGAACGCGATGCCGGTGTGCCGGCCAGACCGACGCCGATGCCGACAAGCGCATAGGCCAACGCGACCTGCCAATACTGTGTGCTTTCGTTCCACAGGAACAGCGCGACGAACAACCCGAGAACCACGAACAGGTAGCCGGCGAGCAGCGTGACGCGGGCGCCGTACCTTTCGATCATGGTCGCCGAGCGCGGCGCAACGACCACCATCGCCAGCGCAGCCGGAATGATCGCCGCACCGGCTGCCAGCGTCGAGTACCCGAGGACGTTCTGCAGGAACTGCTGGCCGATGAACATCGCGCCCATGAGCGAACCGAACACGACCAACCCACCCACCGCCGCGACCCAGAAGGTCGGGCGCGCAGCTACGTGAAGATCGAACAGCGGATTGACCGCGCGTCGCTGTTGCAGGAAGAACCCGATACCCGCGACAACTGCTATCGCCCCGAGCACCAGAGCCAACGTGCCCGAACCCTTCACCGGCGCAAAGTTGATGGACAATACCAGCGCCCCGATGAAGACGATCGACACTATGCCGCCGAGGTGATCGACTCGCTCGGTCGTCTCGTTGACGTGAGCGGGAACCAACACCAGGGAACAGATCAGTGCCACAAGGGCCAAGGGAAGGGTGACGAAGAAGACCGAACCCCAGTGAAACTGCTCGAGCAGCGCCCCCGAGACGATCGGACCGAGTGCTGAAATCGCGCCACCGATTGCCGACCACATGGCAATCGCCTTGGTTCGTGCCGGTCCGGCCCACAACGCCGTGATGATTGCCAGCGTGGTCGGGAACGCCAGACCTGCCGAGACGCCTCCGACTATCCGAGCGAGGAACAGCACTTCGAAGTTCCCGGCGAATCCCGCCACGATCGACGCCGGAATGGACAGCGCCATGCCGGTGACCAGCAACATCTTGCGGCCGTATCGGTCTCCCAAGGCCCCCAGGTAGAGCACCGTTCCGGCCAGGCCCAGCGAGTAGCCGACCGCGATCAGGTTCAGTTGCGTCTGACTGGCGTCGAAAGCCCGCCCGATATCGGGCAAAGCGACATTCGCGACCGAGAGATTGAGGTTCGCGACCGCAGCGACCAGGATGAGCGTCCCCAGGACGAGGGTGGCTCGATCCGGTGAAGCGGACTTGATGTCACTCGCCATGCGCGTGCTCCCATCGAGGTGGGACCCGAACCTGGGAGTTATGTCCGGATCATCCCGAACTCAAGATAGAACCCTCGTCCGGCGCTCGCATAGTGAACGGGTCCCTATTCGGGCACAATTTCAGCCAGGACGCCCTCGGCGCTGCGGGCGGCGACCAGGCAGGCGCGCGAGGTGAACCTGTCGAAGAGCGGATGTCTGGACAACTCGCGCCATCTGCGGACAGCCGCCGTGGCCCGCGCACGCTGCACCTCCGGCGATTCTTCCGGTTCGCAGCCCAACCGGTCACTTGCCCGGATTCCGTAGCCGCCGATCAGTCTTTGCAGTTGTGCCAGGTCGTCGGGTGGCAGATCCGTGTGTACCGAACGAAGACGCCCGAGCAGGCGAAGTTCGTGAAAGCCGTGAACATCGGCAAGCAACCGTTGCGCCTCCGCCGCGATCTGATCGCCTTCCTCGCTCGGATCGGCTTCGAGGATTCTTCCCAGCGTCACCAGCGCCGTGTGCGATTTGAGCTGATCTGCCCGCTGCCCGAATTGAACGTCGATCACCTGACGCAGTTCGTCCAGGCCGCTGCGCTCCAACAATTCGGCCGCCAGGGACGGTGAATCGGTCGCCCCCAACTTGATCGACGTCACGGCTAGGCGAATTCCGAAGAGCCCGAACCGATCGGCCAATTGCGCCCGCATCGCCGCATCGACCGGCAGCGGACTGTCCTGCCTGGCAAAGCGATCCGCGGAGAGCAGTGCAAGGCTCAGATCCTCGGCCGGAACCTGCGCGAGCGCCGAGAAGGCCGCGAACTCGCTCTGCCTCATCGTCCGAGCAGCGAGCGCGAGTAGACCTGCCACCGGAACCACCGACTGGCACAGGCCGGTTCGCTCCAACTCCTCGGCGAATCGCGCCGCGACGTCCTTCGCCGAAGACAACGCGTCGAGCCTGCCTGCGCCGACCTCATCGGCACGCGAGAGAACTCCGATCACTCCGAGTGGCCCGGATTCTCCGCCCACGTGATCCGCGATCTTCCCGAGGAACTGCATGTCACTGGCGTTGAGAGCCCGCAAGAGGTAGACCACTGCATCCGCGCCCGGTGCCTCACCGTCGGGAACGAGCATGTCCCAGGTGCGGGCCGAGACCTCGGTCGAGAGCGACGAGGTGCCCGGTGTGTCGATGATCGTCGTACGAGCCAATGCCGAAGACGGCCAGTCGACGTCGATGCGGTCCACCGAGTCTGCGGTGTACTCGCCCAGATCGAACGTGAGCCTGCCGTCGCGGCGCGTCACCGGCACGTTGAACTCGGCACCGTTCTCGGCCGTCGCGGTCACCTGCGGCGTCGTCCCGTTCCGATACCAGGTGACGACGCGTGTGCATTCCGTCGCGTCGGTAGGCGCTATATCCTGTCCGACAAGCGAATTGAGCAGCGTCGACTTACCCGCTTTGAGGGAGCCGGCGAGCGCCACCCGGAGTGGCTCGTCGAGCCTGGCCGCACATTCTTCCAACTGGGCGCGCGTCTGCGGCTGATCGGCGTAGGCACGTCTGGCGTGGTCGATCAGGGCGTGTGCCGACTCCACTGCGGTCACGGTGGTCGCGGCATTCATGCGTTGGTCACCTTTGCCGAGGCAGGAGCGGGAGTTTCGCCGATCAGCGTTCCGGCAACGGCGTCGAGCTCCGCGACGACGCGCATGTCGGTCTCCAGACGCTTGATCCGAGCGGCATGTTCACTCGATTCCAACTGCGCGGCTTCCTGAGTGGCGCGGAGGGATTCGTTGATCGAGCGCAACGCCTGCTCGGCGATGTCGGTGAAGTGATCACGCAACAGCCGCTGCACCAGGCGCAGGCGGTCCTTCGACTCCTTGCCCACCTGGAAGCTGACGTCGTCGGCAAACCGTCGGATGGCCGCTTTCGCCTCAGCGCGACGCTTGAGCACCTGAGCCTGCTTGTCTTCACGATAAGCCTTGGTGCCCAGCAGAACCCCGGCGCCGATGGAGATCGGATTGACCAGTGCCATGCCCATCATCGTGGTGATCAAGCCGAACATGAGCACGCCGCCGTACGAGCCGCGCATGCCGACCAGGACTTTCTGAGTGATGCCGATTCGGCCGGATTCGAGGTCCGCCAATGCACCGACCGGTTCCAGGAAACCGTCGGTGTCGGCGACGTCGAGATGCGGGAGCGCGACGTCACCGGTCTCCGCAAAGTGCTGCGCCACAACTTCTGCCAGCCACTGTGCGCGATCATGCGCCCACACGAAGTTGTCACCGATCGCGGTGGCGATCTCCTGTTCGAGCCACTCCCCCACGACGTCCCAGTCCTTACCGGGATCGCCTTCGTCGACCGTCTCCTCGGCCTGGCGGGTCACCCGGCGCAACCGGTCCCGGAGGTCGTGATCGATGTCGGCGGCGAGGTCTGCGATGCCGTCACCGAGGCTCTGCTGCCACAGTGAGGTCTTCTTGTGCAGTTCCTCGGCCGCTGCCCGGGCACGCTGCAGTCCCGCGACCGCTGCCTGAGCGGTCGACGGATCCTTCAGCGCCGCAAGCTCACTGCCCATCTCCAACGTCAGATGCGCTGCCGCAGAACGCACATCCATCGCAACTGCGCGTCGAGTATTCGATTCGGCACGCGCAACGACGTTGTCCCGCAAGAACTGATAGAGGTCCAAAAATCCGGATTCCGCTTCGAGTTCCTTGTCCCCCAGCCTCAGCGCGTGCGAGCGCAGTACCGAGGAGATCGGAATGAGCGGCAGATCCAACCCGGCACGCTGGAGATGTCCGCGATCGGCGTCGAGGATCTGCCGCCAATGCGGGTACAGATCGGTCTTGCTGATCAGCCCGGCTACCGCAGGACACAGATTGACGACCTGGCGGATGAATCCCAGCTCCGGTTCGGTGAACTCCTGGCTGGAGTCCGACAGAACCAACACTGCATCGGCCGCAGTGATCAATCCCAATGTTCCTGCAGCATGAGGATTTCCATGACCGCCGACACCAGGGGTGTCGATCAGAACCAAACCGTCGGCCAACAGCGGACTGGGAACACCCACTTCCACACGCAGAACCTCACGCCCTTCGGCGCGAGGCGTGGCCGGGGTGATCCCCATCAGTTCCTCGAGCGGGAGGGGCACCCGAATGGGCGCCGCACCCGGATCGGCGAGAATCAGTTCGGCGACCGCGGTCTCCGCGTACTGGACTACCGTCGCCACGGCCGTGGTCTCGTCGTCACCGACCGAGCACACGTCGATGCCGAGCAGAGAATTGACGAACTGGCTCTTGCCCTGCTTGAGGGGTCCGACCACCACGATGCGAATACGCGGGTCGTTGACTCTCACCTGAGCGTTCTCGAGTCGGCGCACCAGATCCGTGCGCCCGAAATCCTTCGCCACGACGGCTGTTCGTTCGAGCAACGACGCCGTCGACGACGCGACGCGCGCCTTCCGGCTGCTTACCTGACTCGCTGAATCACTCATGAGCTACGTTGACCCGCAATTCTTCCCGACTCGAATATCCGGCCCTGCGAACGCATAGCGCACGCAGGGCCGGATTTGTTACATCAGGTCATTTTGACCGATTTCAGTTCCTGCGTCAGCAGATCAGGGATGCAGGTGATCGACAACCGCAACCGGGTCGATGTGATCGACCGGCGCTGCAACCGAATCCTCGGCGAAGAGCGAGTGTTCGGTATCGGCGCTCAGACCCGAAGTGGAACCCGAACCGAAAGCATCGGTCGCATCGATCGACGACCACGGGTTCAGCGCACCGGTCAACGAACTCGTCAGGTCGGACACTCCGCTCACTGCTCCACCGAGGGATCCGCCCAGGTCAGCGACTCCGCCGCCGCCAACGGTACCGCCGCCGTCGACTGTGCCACCGGCAGCTGCGGCTGCGTCGGCACCGATCGAACCCGTCACGTCGGTGACTGCTCCGACAGCCCCGCCGAGCGATCCACCGAGATCGGTGACGCCGTTCAGTGCGCCGCCGAGCGACCCACCCAAACCGGCCGCAGCGTTCGTGGCCGCGTCGAGACCTGCTGTTGCGTCGAGACCTGCTGTTGCGTCCAGCGCGCCGCCCACAGTTGCTCCGAGGTCGCCGGTCACACCGCCGAGGTTCAGGCCTTCTGCCGCGATGCTTCCGAGGTCGACGGAAGGCAGTTCAGCGGAGATCGGGCCGAGGTTCACAGCGCCGAGGTCGACGGAGGGCAAGTCGGCACCGATCGAACCGGTGTCGATTCCGCCGAGGTTCAGTGCCGTGTCCAGCGCTCCACCGAGTGCACCTTCGGCACCGAGAACGCTGTCGAGAGAGCCCCCCAGCCCGAGGCCCGCGCCCAGCGCACCGTCCAGCGCGCCGGTCAGGTCCGTGCCCACGGAACCGACAGCACCCAAGCCGCCTGCACCTGCGAGGGCGGTGTCGAGAGCCGCAGCGACACCGGCTGCCAAGCCTGCTTCACCGCCCAGACCGAGTGCACCACCGAGGTCGATTCCGGTAAGTCCGCCTGCGCCCAGCGCTGCGTCGAGAGCGCCGCCGAGACCGCCCGCGAGCCCGGCATCGACGCCGAGTGCCGAACCGAGAACACCCTCGAGGGCCGTCGACAGATTCGCGCCTCCGGCCAGAGCTGCCGCGAGGTCTGCGCCGAGACCGCCTTCGAGGTCGAGTGCTCCCCCGAGCAGTCCACCGAGTGCGCCACCCAGGTCGGCTCCGACCGTTCCCCCGGCACCGAGGGCGCCGGAGAGTGCCGCGCTGAGCTGCGCGCCGAGGTCTGCTCCGCCGCCGAGTACGGCGTCGAGGTCGAGTCCGCCGCCGAGACCCAGTGCTGCGTCGAGTGCGCCGCCCAATGCAGTTTCCAGACCGCCGCCGACGCCGAGTGCTCCGCCGAGGGCGCCACTCAGGGCAGCACCGAGATCGAGGCCGCCCGCGATATCGGTGAGAACGCTGACATCCGTGATCGCGCCGAGGACGCCGCCGAGCGATGCACCCAGATCGGCGCCGATCGTGCCGCCGGCTCCCAGGACGCCCGAGAGCGCGCCGGACAATGCCGTGCTGAGGTCGCCTGTCAGAGCGCCGGCAAGATCCAGGCCGCCGCCGAGTGCAAGAGCGGATTCCAGTGCGCCGGTCAGGCTCGTGCCCAGTTCGCCGCCGATGTCAAGGAGACCGCTGAGGTCTGCTGCGCCGCCGAGGAGTCCACCGAGAGCCAGGCCGAGATCGGCTCCGAGGTCACCACCGATGGCGAATACGGGTGCGAGAGCTCCGCTGAGCCCTGCCGTCAGGTCGAGTCCGCCGACTGCGCCGATCGCGGCGTCGAGGGCTGCTCCCAGCTCCGCAGTCAGGCCGCCGGTCACACCGAGGGCGCCGCCCAGAGCCGCGCTGAGCTGTGCGCCCAGATCGAGAGCTCCTTCGAGATCGAGTGCGCCGCCCAAACCGAGACCGGCTTCGATCACAGCGCCGAAGGCTGCGCCGAGTTCGGCACTGATCTCGCCACCGATGGCAAGCGCAGCGCTGAGGGCTGCTGCGAAGTCGCCGACCAGGTCGAACTGGCCGCCGAGGGCGCCTCCGACTCCGATTCCTGCACCGGCGCCGAGACCCAGGCTGCCGCCGAGGCCACCACCGAGACCACCGGTGAGTCCACCACCGAGACCACCGCCGAGTCCGAGACCGCCGCCGATTGCACCGGCAGCGGACGCACCGGCGTTGACGATCGCGGACAGGTCGGCGCCACCACCGGCAAAGAGTCCGGACTCGGCGACCAGCGGAGCGACCGCGACGATGTCGGCGGGGCTGACGTCGCACAGACCGGCAGCATCGAGTGCCGCGGTCGGGTTGGCGCAGTAGTTGGCAGCTGCCTCGTCGTCACGAAGTAGCCCGAGGATGAATTCGAGTACGGCGTTCGTTGCCATGGCGGGTTCTCCTGAAGTTCGTTGACCGGGTTGTTGCCGGTGGGTAGTTGCCGGTGGTCCGGAAACTGGTGCGCTGCCAGAGGTAGCGAGTGGAATCAACGCTAAGAACTTTTGCGACTGGGGCCAACGGGGAGCACCCCCCTCTTCTCCAGGGACAGGTGGGGAAGCCCCCCATTGGGCTACGCCCGGTCGGAATAGGGGATTTGCCCCGATTAGGGGATCGGTCCCCTACTTCGTCGCGACGCCTCCGATCCGGTAACGATCTAGGTCCTGAAACCGACATCGCAGACAACCGCGACAGTCCTTCTGTCGCCCACGACCAGGGGAGTTCGTTCATGGCGGCAGGGCTCGGCATCAGCATCGGTTCGGCCACTCTCGTAGCTGTCACCGACGGCTCGACCGGTGAAACGCAACAGGTCCGCTTACCCAGTGCGCTGCAATTGGACGACGGATCCGTCATCACCGGATTTGTCGAGCGCGTCGGAGACCCGATTCCGATACTTGCGGCCGACGGTACCGAGTACCGCGGCGAGGCTCTCGCGGCGACAGCGGTCGGCGCACTGGTAGACCAGGCAGGCGGTAACGAAGGGCCAACTGTCGTCCTGGCTCACCCGGTGGGGTGGAACCGCCACACAGCACGCACCATGGAGTCCGCTCTGGACGACGCCGGAATTCACGGGGCGACTCTCGTCACCGAACCCGCAGCCGTCATGGCGTGGCTCGCCGCTTCCGGAACTGTCGTCAGCGACGGTCTGACCGTCGTCTACGACCTCGGTGCTCGCTCGCTCGACGTCACGATGATGTCCACGACCGACGGACGAAGCGAGATATTCGGTAAGCCGCTGCGCAGCGAGGACATCGGCGGCGACGAATTCGATCACCTCGTCACCGTTCACCTGCTCGATGCGGTTTCCGACCAGTTCGCAACCCTTGATCCCTTTGCACCCGAGACGATTGCAGCGCTGGAAACTCTGCGCGAGCATGCCCGCGCAGCCAAGGAGGAACTTTCCACCGAGACGGAAACCGTTGCCCGCGTGGCGCTTCCCGGTGCCGTCAGCGACGTTCGACTCGTTCGTTCCGAACTCGAAGATCTGATCCGGCCCGCCCTCACCGAATCGGTGGCATTGGTTCGCGAAAGCCTGCGATCTGCCGGCGTCGAGTCCAGTGACGTCAATCAGGTTGTCCTGGCCGGCGGAAGCTCGTCCATTCCCCTTGTCGCCGAACTACTGTCGGCGGAGCTTCGTGTCCCGGTGATCGCCGACGCCGATCCAGCGTCGTGCGCGGCGTCCGGCGCCGCGACCCTCGCACTCGACGCCAGAGACTCGCAAGTGCCGGCCGCTGCCACTGCAGTGATTCCCGCCGAGCCGTCTCGCAAGCCCGCACCGGTTCCCGCCTTCTCCACTCCGTTGCTTGCCGAGCCGACCGAAGAAGAGAACACGGCGACTCGACGCTCGTCGAGGGTCGGCGTCGTTGCTGCAGTGGTGGGAGCATTCATCGTGCTCGCCGCAGGCGGGCTCGGAATCGGAACTGCCATGGACAAGATCAACGTTCCGTCCAGTTCGGCGAACACCACCAGCGAGTCCACCTCCTCGACCGCTTCGACCACCGCGGGCTCTACTCCCGGCAGCACCACGGCAGCGGAAGCGGCAGGCACCGGATCCACGACTGCGAACAACGGCACTCAAAGCAATCAGCCCGGTTCTCCTGCTGCCGCAGGCGGCTCGACGACGGCGCCGGGGGCAGTTCCGGTTGCCGGCGCACCGGCGGGATCCTCGCCCGCACCGGGCGAGACCGCTCCGTCGGCGCCTGCACCTGCCGCACCCGGCGCCCCGGCGCCCGCACCTGCTCCCGCCCCGGCACCAGCACCCGCACCCGCGCCTGGAGCCGGCGTCGGGACCGGTGTCGGTGACGCTGCGACCGGCATCGGAAACGGAGTCGGCGGTCTGGTCGACGGTGTCGGCAACGGAGTCGGCGGCGTGGTCGGAGGTCTCGGTAACGTCGTCGGTGGTGTCGGAAACGTGGTCGGTGGTGTCGTCGGCGGCGTCACCGCACCGATCCGCTGACCGGCGGTCTTTCGATGAACCGTGACAACGGCACCGAATCGTCGTTCATCGCAGGACTTTTGCGCGACGTCGACCTGACTGCATCGCCACTGCGCCTATTCGTCACCGGGACCGATGCCAGCGCTCGGCCCCAAGTGACGAGGGTTGTACGGAAGCGAATCGAATCGGGTGACAAGCCCGTGGTCACCGCAGTCACGCATGACGTCCCCGCCGACGCGATTGTGGTGATCGCGGACGCGCAAGCTCTGACCTCCGATGAAATCCGTGCCCTGAAAGAGCTTGTCCAACGTGACGACCTCGGAGTTGTCGTAGCCTCCGATCGGATCGATCCACCACTCGCACCGATCTACTCGAACATCTCGAGTTTCGGCACCGTGTTGCATCTGAACCCGTTGAACCGAAACGATATTCGGAAGATCGCGGCCGAGCGAAGAGTCCCGCTCGACGACCGCGCCGTGGTGGCGCTCGAGCATCTGTCCGGTGGTTCCTTCGGGGCGATCGAAGCGTACTTCGCCGCCGCCTCGGAAGGCCGCCTGGAAATGCCGAACGCCATACGCACACACATCCTCCACCAGGTCACCGCTCTGCATCCGATCGAGCGCGAGATCCTCGAAGTTTCACTCGCCGTCCCGGACATCGACGCCTTCGAGCTCGATCTGGGACAGGAGAAGTTCAGCCTCACAGCTGCATTCGACCGGGCACTGGCGACCGGACTGTTCGGTTCGCGATCACCACTCGTCGCGAGCGTGCTCGCCGAGTCGACGAGCACCGGGCGTATCCGCAGCGAGCTGATCAGAATCGTCGAATCACGCGCACACACGAGAACCCTCGATATCGACGCAGCACGAAGACTTTTCGACTCCGGAATCCGCCACCGCGATCTCACGGGTGTACTACGAGACGCCGTCGAGGCGAGCACGCCGGCGGTCGCGGCAGATCTCTTTCGCCGCGTGAATTCGATCGAGCCTCTCGGCGTGGCCGACACGCTGCTGTACGCCCAGGTCTCGGCTCGCAGTGGTGACCTCGACACTGCCTGCCGTCTGGCCGATTCCGTCATCGCCGCACCCGATCTCGACGACGCGAGATTGGCTGCGGCGGTGCGAATCCGCGCAGCTTCGTCCGCAGCATGCGGCCAACTCGGCGCCGCTGCAGATCTCTACACCTGGCTGGGGCCAGGGCGCACCGGAAACGAATCCCCCTTCGTCGCAATCACTTTCCTCGGCATCGGCAAGGTCGATGACGCGAACGCCGCGCTCACCGGACACACCGGATCACCGTCGAGCTCGACGGTCGGCGCTACCACACTGGCCAACGGACTGATGCAATCGGTCACCGGGAGCGCGCCGAGTGCGCTCAACACGATGTCGCGCGCACTCTCGCTCCCCGGCGGAGCCGACACATCTGAATTCCAGCCTGATTCCGCCCCGGCGCTGGTAGCTCTTGCACTCCTGCACAACGGCGCCCATGAACGGGCCGCCGCTGTCGTCACGGCCGCGATCGCCGCCGACGACGCAAGCAGCCACACGTGGGCGCGACTTCACCTTCTCGGCGCCTGGATCGCGATGGTCCGCGGGCAGGACACGATTCTCGAAGACCTACCGCAGGAGGTAGTCCGCGGCCCCCTCCGTGAGCGTGACGCACTGTTTCTGCATGCTCTGATCGTGGGTCTCGCTCGGCGTTCCGGCGATCTCGCCCAGCTGCGTCGAGCTTGGTCGGGCGCGGCAGGCACCCTCTCGTCCTGCAGCGTTGATCTGTTCAATCTGCTTCCCATCGGCGAACTGTGGCTTGCGGCAGTACGGCTCGAGGAGACCGAGCAGGTCGAGCATCTCGTCGACGACGCGCGCTCACTCCTCCGCGCGCTCGGCGAGCCGCCGCTGTGGTCGTCGCCGCTGCATTGGTACGGCGTCCAGGCGTCGATCCTCTCGCAGTCGCCGGCCGATCTCCTCCCACACGCCCATACACTCGCCGAATCAGCCAAAACTCACACTTACGCAGCCGGTTTGGCGATCGCCGGACGCCAGTGGCTCCTACTGATGCAAGGCAACGTCGACGCAGACGGTGTCGAAGCCGCCGCACGAACGCTCAGTCGGATCGGACTCCCGTGGGACGCCGCTCGCCTCGCCGGCGAAGCAGCGCTGCGCACCCCGGACACCAAATCGGCCACGGCACTGCTCCACGTTGCGCGCTCGCTACGCACAACGTCGACGGCCGAGACAAGTGCAACCGATACCGCCACAAGTGCGGCGCCACCGTCGGTGTTGACCGAGCGCGAACAAGAAGTTGCCGAACTCGTCGTCGTCGGACTGACGTATCGGGAAATCGGCGAACGCCTCTACATCTCCGCTAAAACCGTCGAGCACCATGTCGCACGGATCAAGCGGCGCGTCGGGGCGCAGTCTCGTTCGGAACTGCTCACCATCCTTCGCAGCATGACACCGCCGAACAAGTAGTTAGCTGCATATTGTCCAGAGGGTTGCGTATATCCGTTTAAGTGATAGTTTTCACAGGAATCAGGACATGCCTGCCGAGCAAAGTTCGGTAACTGTGAAACGGGGATCGCTATGAAGTGGGGAGTCGGACTCGCCGTCGGCAACAAACGAAGCATTGCTGCGATCGCGAGACCTGACTCGGAGCTGGTGACCCTCGAACGCGAATCGGTTCTGCACCACGCCCCCGACGGCACCGTGCAGCTAGGCGGAACCGCGGCGGGGTCCACCGGGTTGCGCGGGTTCCTCGACAGGGTCGGCACCGACGATACCGACAACTTCTCCGAGCACATGACGCGAGGGGAGGAACTGGTAGCGACAGCGATGTATTGCCTGGTCAAGGAAGTCCGAACACTCACCGATCAGAACCTGAACATCTCTGCGGTGATCCCCGCGGGTTGGTCGAGCGATTCCGTCGACGTACTGCGCGGCGCACTCGACAGCATGAATCTCGACGGCGTCGAACTGATTTCAGAAGATGAAGCCTCTGCGGCTTGGCTCGCGGATCCTGACGCCGACGACCGTGCTGCTCGCGGAGCCGCAGCGTTGGCCGCACCCTTCTCGATCACCTCTACCTGTCCCGAACCCCAGCCAACCGATTTTGCCGAGCCAGAGGACACCCCCGAAGAGTTTCCGCCGTTCGTTCTGATCGAACCGGAGCCGGAATCCGGCGTGGAGGCACCGGTCACGAAAGAACCGAGCATCGACGGTTGGCTGAATCGCCAGTGGCGCTCGGAGCGCCGACCGATCATCGCCGCAGCAGCCGCCGCAGTCTTTCTGACGGTGTCGGGTTGCGCGGCCGCGGTCATCATCGGACACACTCCGACCATTTCAGCACCCAGGATTCTCGACGCACAATCTTCCCTGTCCCCCGGGACGGACACAGCTGCCACCCCGACGAGTTCATCCGGGACAGGCACGCAATCAGCGACCTCACCTCCACCGGAAGTACCCGCTCTCGGCGCGCAGCCGACGGCGCAGTTGTGGGCATCCGAAGCAGAATCGACCTCATCCGAATCCCAGCCCATTCCGGTGAGTCCGGGCACCGGTACAGAGAAATCCACTACGGCGAACGTCCCCGCGCAACAGGGATCGCCGATCACCATCCAGATCGATCCCCTTCGGATCGAGAACCTGCCGCCGGTCGTCGGACCGCTGGATCCGGTCGATCCGGATACCCCGGACACTCCCGCCGTGACCGACCCCACTGATACACAGACAACGCCGACGCAGCCGTCCAACCCGACCGACACAACCGATCCGGTGGTTCCGAATCCCGACATGCCCGTCATGCCATTGGCCCCGAGACCCGGAATGCCAAGTTAGACAGAATAATTCGACTTGCCGACAACAGGCACATATTCCTCGTCGAAACTTTTCCCCTATGGTGGGTGCGGTACCTACCGGCTCGGTGCCGGGGACTTGAAGGGATTTCATGCGTAACTCGTTGGCGATCCGCACCGCTGTGGTCGGCGCCTCGGCACTACTGCTCGCAGCTCCATTCACCACGACGGCATCGGCAGAGCCCGCCTCCGACACGCATGTCGAACAGCTCGGGGCAGATCAGCTTCCGGCTGAGCTGGTCGAGGCGATCACACGCGATCTGAAGATCTCCCCACAGGAGTATCTGGACCGCGCTGCCAAAGCTCAGGAACTCGGTGCATACGCCCAGGAATTCAAGTCCGAGCGCCCTGGCGACTACGCCGGCTCGTGGATGGGACTCGACGGTCAACCCGTCGTAGCCGTCACCACCACCGAAGCTGCACGCATCGCGGCCGACGACGGTTACCGCACGCACGTCGCCCCCGTCTCCGCCGACACCCTCGAGAAGACGCTGGCCGACGTCAACGGATGGATTGCCGGGCTGCCCAAGGAAATCTCACGCGCGGTCAATTCGGCGACTATCGACGTCCTGAACAACCAGGTCGTCATCGACGTCGCGAACAGCCCCGTCGGGCAGGCGCTCAATCTTCCGACCCTGCTCGAGAACACCAAGATCGTTCTCAGCCCGGACGGTGGCGGATCGGTTGATCCCGGAGCACTCGGCGGCGACACCTACATCACGTCGACAGGCCCCATTCGCGAGACACCGACCGAGAACATCTCGGTCTGCTCGTTCGGGTTCAACGCCGTCGACGATCAGAACAATGCTCTCAATATCAGTGCCGGACACTGCAATCCGGCCGAGGGTTCGAAGTCGCCCGTCTACCTGCCGAATCACGCGAACGTCGACGACAGTCAGTTGATCGGAGCATTCTCACAGTCTTCCGTCGGCAACAACGCCGGCGATCTCGATTACTCGGTCATCAAGTTCGACCAGTCCGGCATCGACGCGGGCCTCGACCGTGCTGCCGTCCGCGGTGCCAACGGGACCACCCTCGCGATCACCGGAACAGCACGTCCCGTGATCGGCGCTCCCATCTGCAAGTCCGGCCAGACGTCGTCCTTCACCTGTGGTGTCGTGGCAGCCGATCGCGTCGAAACTCAACTGGTCATGGCGGACGGTGATTCACGAACCGTTCGCGGATTCGCCGGCACCGCGTGCACCCTCGCCGGGGACAGTGGCGGCGCCATCGTCTCCGGAACCTTGGCTCTGGGCATCACCAGCGGCTCCAACAGCAGCGGAGCACCCAGTTGCAACGAAGCGAACCTGGTACTGGCGACCTCCGGTGGAACCTCGAATCTGGGTATTCCGGTCGGAGACATCCTCGACGCGGCAGATCGCGCTTCCGGTGGCGGTGTCGGTGCCGGAATCCGCGTCCGCACTGCAGGTTGACCAACCACTGATTCACACACTGTGCCCGCCGATCCGTTTCGCGATCGGCGGGCACAGTGCTGTTGTCGGTCGGGGTCAGCGCTGTCTGCTCATGTAACGGGTGGGAATAGCGCGTTCGAACCCATATAGTCATGGTCGACTGTGATCGGCTCACCACAAGTCCGTGAGCCGTATCCGTGTGCTCCCAGGGGGGTGGTACGCGGTCAACGAAGTGGAAAGGCCCACATGCGAAGCTCCATCGCACGTCGCGCCGCAGTGTTCGGTTCGGCCGCGCTGCTGCTCCTCGGACCGATTACCGCGGTCGCGAACGCAGAACCGAACGAATCCGGGGTATCCGATCAGGCAGCCCATCTGCCCGTCGAACTCGCCGAAGCCCTACAGCACGACTTGGCGCTGACGCCCGACCAGTTCGTCTCGCGTTCCGAACTCGCGCAGAAGCTCGCGGAGTTCGCCGCCATCGCGCGCGTCCAGTTTCCCGACTCTTTTGCCGGAGTGTGGCTCGACGACCTCGGCAAGGGCATCGTCGCTCTCGCTGACGGTCGCGACAAGGATGCTGCCCGCGAGGCCGCCGAGAAGGCCGGTTTCGAGGTCAAGGACGTCGCGCAGAGCGAGCAGGCTCTGCAAGGTCAACTCTCGGCACTCAACACCTGGCTCGATTCGCAGCCTGCCGAGGTCGCAGACCTCGTGCGTGGCATCGCCGTCGACGTCGTCGGCAACGGAGTCGCCCTCACCGCCGATCCTGCCGCCGGCATCGAATTGCCAGAGTTCCTGAAGCGGACCGTCGTCCATACCGCTGCTCCGCTACTGGTTCCCCCGATCGTCGCGGACCTCATCCCCGCAACCGGATCCGCAACCGGCGACGCTGCACTGGGCGGAGACGCCTTCGGCGCAACCTCCGGTAACACTGGACTGCGTTGTTCATTCGGCTTCAACGGCACCGACGGTTCAGGACGCACAGTCAACATCAGCGCCGGTCACTGCGATCCCAACCGTGCCGCTGCCGGCACCTCGAACTCCAGCCAGGTCTTCCCGATGGTGAACAACCAGACCGGGCCCCGCGTCGGGTACTTCGCCAAGAGCAGCTTCGACGGGCGCGACTACTCGATCATCAACATCGACGACAACGCGAAGTACCGCTTCGAGAACAACAGCGTGCGGGTCCCGTTCAACCGCTCGGTCAACATCACCGGTACCGCCGATCCTGTCGTGGGCGCCCCGGTCTGCAAGGCAGGATCGACCACAGGCTTCAGCTGCGGCGTCGTCACCGGCGTCAACCGCGTCGCAAAGGTTTTGGATCACACCCTCGACAACGGCTTCACCACCAACATCTGCGTCCTGCAGGGTGACAGCGGTGGCCCGATCGTCTCCGGAACGTTGGCAGTGGGCATCACGAGTGCGTCCAACGTCGCCACCTCTCCCCTGTGCGAGATCGCTCAGGCAGAGACACTGTTCGGGCAAGAAGCCCCGACCCAGTACGCGACGCCGATCAACGACATCCTCGCCGCCAACCCAGGCCTGAAGGTTCGCGACTACTGATCACACGCATTCCTCGAGACAGCAAAACGGGCGCCACACCTTCTGAAGGTGTGGCGCCCGTTTCGGCGTTCGTGACGTTCTACTGGAAGAGAGTTGTTCCAGCCGGAGCGTTCAGAACCTTGATCAGGTCCAAGCCCGCGACGACGGCGGTTCCGCCGCCGGCGAGGATGGTACCGGCGACTCCACCGATACCGGCCCCTGTGACCATGCCGGGCAGGCAGCCGACGACCAGGCCGGGCAGACCCACGATACAACCGATGACCGCCCCGACGATCGTGCCGGTGAGGCTACCGATCTGCGTGGCAAGCCCGAGCTGTGACTGGAACTTCTCGATTGCCTTCTGATCCTCGTCAGGCGAAGCAACCGGGGTGAACTCGGCAGCGACCGGCTTCGGCTTGGAGCTGGCCGGGTCCAGGTTAGGCTTGAGGGTGAGGGTCTTGCCGTCCTCACTGACGGTCTCGTCGAACGGGAACTGAACGTCGCCGAGGTTGAACGCGAGCGGAAGGCTCACGAGAGTTGCGCCCTGGCTGTTCTGCAAGTCGACGTGAGTTCCGTCGCCCGAGACCCGGAATGCTCCGGCGTCGATGGTGGTGACAACGGCCTGGTCGACGACCTCGGCGGTGTACGAAACGTCGGGTGACGTCTCCGGAGCTGCGTAAGAAGTACCTGCAGCGATGCCCGTAGCGGCAATGGTCATCGCTGCGACGGCCGCAGCTTTTCGAATGAACATTTTTGATCCTCCCCGGGATCGGGCGGGCGTCAGTCGATGACTCACACCACCCGTTTCCCCTGTGCGTGACGGGCGTAACGATAACAGCCGGTCGGTTGTTCTCACCTGCTCGGAACCCGACTTAGGGCTGCCTGACAGATGGACACCTGACGGGCACCGCCTAACGTGACGACCAGACATGTCTGCGTCTGGCCCAGCCCGTCCGACGCAGAAGATCGATCTCTCCAGGCCACGAGCGGTTACCAGCCGGTACCTACAGGCTGGTAATGCTAGTTACTGGCGGGTAACATAACGCAGGTTAGTATCAGTGGGCTGTCCCGAGGTGGCCGACGCGTCGCCCTGAAACGAAAGGCCGCGACATGAATGCCCTGACGATTACGTTGGGCACGATTGGTGCTCTGCTGAGCTTGGTGTGTTGGTACATCTTCCTCTCAGGCGCGCTGAGGATGTTCAACACCGTGCGCATCGGCCAGTCGGCACCCGATCGATGGCGCCCGTTCTTCCCTCGCTTCAAGCAGATGATCATCGAGTTCATCGCGCACACGCGCATGAACAAGTTCCGCAGCGTCGGCTGGGCCCACTGGCTCGTCATGGTCGGCTTCCTCGGTGGGTTCCTGCTGTGGTTCGAGGCCTACGGCCAGACGTTCAACCCCGAATTCCACTGGCCCATCTTCGGTAACACGTGGGCGTGGCACCTGTGGGACGAGATCCTCGGCCTGGGCACCGTCATCGGTATCACCACGCTGATCGTGATCCGTCAGCTCAACCACCCGCGTCTGCCCGCGCGCCTGTCCCGTTTCGGCGGCTCCAACTTCAAGGCTGCCTACGTCATCGAAGGCATCGTCCTGCTCGAGGGCCTGGGCATGATCATGGTCAAGGCAGGCAAGATCGCGACCTACGGTCACGCCAACCCGTGGACCGACTTCTTCACCATGCAGGTCGCGAAACTGCTTCCCGCCAGCCCCGTCATGATCTCGGTGTTCGCATTCGTGAAGCTGATGACCGGCATGATCTGGCTCGCGATCGTGGGCCGCAACATCACCTGGGGCGTCGCGTGGCACCGCTTCTCGGCGTTCTTCAACATCTACTTCAAGCGTGAAGACGACGGCACCGTCGCGCTCGGCGCAGCAAAGCCCATGATGTCCAAGGGCAAAGTCCTGACGATGGAGAACGTCGACCCCGACACCGACACTCTCGGCGCCGGAAACATCGAAGACTTCTCCTGGAAGGGCTGGCTGGACTTCACCACCTGCACCGAGTGCGGGCGTTGCCAGTCCCAGTGCCCTGCTTGGAACACCGGAAAGCCGCTCTCGCCCAAGCTGCTCATCATGTCGCTGCGTGACCACGGCTACGCCAAGGCCCCGTACCTGCTCGCTGGTGGACGCAAGGACATGGGCGGCGACGAGATCGGTCTCGTCGACAGCGAAGGCAATGTCAAGGAAGCCGCACTCGCAGCCATCCCCGAGGCCGCACGTCTCGAGGCCGACCGCAAGCTCGTCGGTGAAACCGTCGAAGGTGAGATGGCCCCGGTCATCGACGCCGAAACCTTGTGGAGCTGCACCAACTGCGGTGCCTGCGTCGAACAGTGCCCCGTCGACATCGAACACGTCGACCACATCATCGACATGCGTCGCTACCAGGTCCTGATCGAATCGGAGTTCCCCTCCGAGCTCGCCGGCCTGTTCAAGAACCTCGAGAACAAGGGCAACCCCTGGGGTCAGAACTCCAAGGACCGTCTCAACTGGATCAACGAGATGGACTTCGAGATCCCTGTCTTCGGCAAGGACGCCGACAGCTTCGAGGACTACGAGTACCTCTTCTGGGTCGGCTGCGCCGGCGCCTACGAAGACCGTGCCAAGAAGACCACCAAGGCTGTCGCCGAACTCCTCGCCACCGCGGGAGTGAAGTTCATGGTCCTCGGCGCCGACGAAACCTGCACCGGCGACTCCGCACGTCGTGCCGGCAACGAGTTCTTGTTCCAGCAGCTCGCGATGCAGAACATCGAGATGCTCAATTCGGTCTTCGACGGTATCGAGCAGAAGAAGCGCAAGATCGTCGTCACCTGTGCGCACTGCTTCAACGCCCTCGGCAACGAGTACCCGGAGGTGGGCGGCGACTACGAGGTCGTGCACCACACTCAGCTGCTCAACCGTCTGGTGCGCCAGAAGAAGCTGATCCCGGTTGCGTCCGTGAGCGAAGACGTCACCTACCACGACCCGTGCTTCCTCGGACGCCACAACAAGGTTTACGACGCTCCCCGTGAACTCATGGAAGCCTCAGGCTCCAAGCTCGTCGAAATGCCGCGTCACGGCGAACGTTCCATGTGCTGTGGTGCCGGTGGTGCTCGCATGTGGATGGAAGAGAACATCGGCAAGCGCATCAACGTCGACCGCGTCGACGAAGCGCTCTCCACCAACCCCAAGAAGATCGCCACGGGTTGCCCGTTCTGCCGCGTCATGCTCACCGACGGCGTCACTGCCCGCCAGGAGCAAGGCCAGGGCGAAGGCGTCGAGGTCGTCGACGTCGCGCAGCTGATGCTGAACTCCGTCACTCGTCTCGATCCCGCCCAGCTCGGCGAGAACATCAAGGTGATCCCACGCGAGAAGGCACCGGTCGCTGCTGAGGCAAAGGCCGAGACCGTCGAGCAGGATCGGGTCGCCGAAGTCGAGGAAGCTGCCGCGACTCCGGAAGCCAAGGCTGCACCGGCAGGCAAGGGTCTGGCCATGAAGGGCCTCGCCAAAGCACCAGGTGCAAAAGCTCCCGGTGCCAAGGCACCCGGCAAGGGGCTCGGAATGGCCGGCGGGGCAAAGGCTCCCGGCGCCAAGAAAGCGGCTCCCGCCGCAAGCGCGGAAGCTCCCGCTGACGAAGCTGCTGCACCGGCAGCACCTGTCGCAAAGCCCAAGGGTCTCGGCTTGGCAGGCGGGGCCAAGGCTCCCGGCGGCAAGGGACTGCAGATGAAGGGCGCCGCCAAGGCACCCGGAGCAAAGGCCGCTGCCGCGCCGGCAGCGGAAGCTCCGGCTGCTGAGGCTGCTGCACCCGAAGCTGCTGCACCCGTCGCCAAGCCGAAGGGTCTGGGCCTGGCGTCCGGCGCCAAGGCACCCGGCGGCAAGGGACTGCAGATGAAGGGTGGGGCCAAGGCTCCTGGTGCAAAGGCTGCTCCTGCTTCTGAAGCACCTGCTGCTGCTCCGGCAGAGGCTCCGGCTGCACCGGCAGAGGCTCCGGCCGCCGAGGCGGAAGCCCCGAAGGCTCCGCCTGCTGCCAAGGCCGGCGGACTCGGATTCAAGTCGGGCGCAAAGGCTCCCGGTGCCCGGAAGGCAGCTCCCGCTGCGGCCCCGGCGCCGGCTGCAGAGGCCCCGGCTCCCGAGGCCGAACCTGTGAAGGCAGAACCCGCTGAAGCGCCTGCTGAGGCGTCCGCACCCGCGGAAGCTCCGGCGCCTGCTGCCGCGCCGCCCGCCCCCAAGGCAGGCGGACTCGGATTCAAGGCCGGCGCGAAGGCTCCTGGCCGCAAGAAGTAAGCGCACCACACGCGAATGCCCTCACCGTCACGGTGAGGGCATTCGTGTTTGTGCGGGAGCCTTTGCCGACCGAGCACCCTTTCCCTCGACCCGACACACCGTCCAGCACACGGAAACCGGTGCTCGCCCTGTGCAAGTGGTGCTCACTCCCCCGCCAACTCGAGGCCGGCGTGTCAATCGGCGACAAGCATCACCGCACCGCGCGCACGCCCGACGCCCCTTTCCTGCTGCCGGCCGATGACGTATCGTCCCGGAGCGATGCCGGTCGCGCCGTGCTCCGGGTGGATGAGGTACGCGGTCACTCGGGTGTCGAGCATGCCGAGTGCAAGGCCCCGAGCATCTTTCACCGGCGTCGACCACGTGCACTCCCCTTCGTCTGCAACCAGACTGTGGGGGTTCCCTCCCGCCGCACTTCGCAGCAGTTCCACGCCGGAGAGCGGCACTCTCACAGAGCGTGTCCATGGCAGAGGCGCCACGATATTTGCGAGCAGCGAAAACGGGATCACGATGAGATCGCCTTGCGCCTGAAGTCCGTCGATCACAGGAATGGACACTTCCTGGTCCAGGTAGTCGAAGACATCGAGGCCGGTGAGGCTGGTGAGAGCGGACAAGGTCATGTTCGAGTTCATAAGTATCACCCAAGGTTTGAGGATTGAGGGTAGAGGGTTCGAGATTCAGGTTCGACGAACGAGACGGGAATAGTCGGTACCGGTGATGCCGTAAGTCCATCCGGCGGCATCCAACGCGGAGGTAAACCATCCGGGTACGTGAAGGCCGTATCGACGCCGATGCCCGTCGCGTTCGAGAGAACCGTTGACCGCGAGGAGAATCCGTCCACTTCGACCCCAGCCCTCCGGCGACGCGTAGAGCTGCAGCAGGCAACCGGCGTTACCGGGATCGTCGGTTTGGTCGACCAGTGTCAGGCCCGCCAGCTCGATGTAGGAATCCCACCCGATCCGCTCGATTGCACATCGACGGATCTCTACATTGCGCTCGTGTGCGATGCGTTCGGCGGTGGGGTCGAGCACTACCCAGTCTGGAACGATCGCTCCGTGTAGAACGAACGCCTGTGTACCGTCTACGAATTCGATTGCGGGGGAATCAGAATGATGCAAGCGCCGTGCTCCCTGCGCGCTGCCCGGAATCGGTTCGGCATGTAAGGCGGTGGGTCGTTCCGCCATGATGCACACGTCGTCGAACGCCCACCACCACCCGGTCGAGTCGGCCAGTGCGGTCTGCACGTCGAGGAGTTCACGGTCTTCCGAGCGGAAAGTCGCAAGACCGAATCGATGACATGTGTCGTAGTACGCGATTCGATGTGCGTCCTGCTGCCCGTACCAGGTCACTTCCCCGGCCACCGGAGTCGACATCGTTCGTATCGCAGCTGCGACGCCGTCGAACAGCGTGGTGTGCAACGATTCCCAAATGGACGCCCTGATCAAGCGCTCCCCCTGCCGGCGTTCCATCTGCCAGCCAGTTCTCCGACATTCGATTCGCGCGTCCATGCGTCGGCGCGATGCCGCAAACATGCTCGCGATATACCCGGAAGCGCAGTCGAGGCCGGTGCCGTCCAATGACATCTTGGTCGACAGTCCTTCGGTGACGATCAGGTCCGAACCAGCAGACGGCGACGGGACCCAGACGAACTCCGGTTTCGGGAGCCCGGAGCGCCGATACAGTTGCGCGACAGAGGCTTCTGCGGTGGTTCGATCAGCAGGACGAGTACACAATCCGCGTTCGAGCCATACGTCGCGGATCTTTTCCAGGGCCAGACTGTCTTCATCGAAGAGATTGAAGTTCTCGGGCAATGTCGCTCGATGTGATGCCGACGAGCGAATCGGTGCGGCGCTCACGCGACGGTGGCGGTGTCCGCCTTTCCTGTAGTCATAGTTGAACAGCCTGGCACGCGAACGCTGCGGACGCAAGGGTTTCCTAGAGCGCGACACCGGGAACCTGCCACCGTTTCCCCATACCGAACACCCTCTCCAGCGACGCGAAACCGGTTCGAACTGTGGACAAGTGGTGTTCACTCACGGCTATCCACACCCCCGGGGTCACGGCTTCCTTTCCAGCGCCGGGCACAGCAAGATCGATCGACATGGGGGAACAGACACATATCATCCGCAGGCCGGACCAACTGTCGATCGGTCGCACCGATGCCGAGATCCGACAGGCCTGCGCTAGTGGAACCTGGGCCAGAATCCATCGTGGTGCGTACGTGGACAGCGGCCACCTGTCCCGCCTCGACGCATACGGACGACATCGATTGCGGGCAGAGGCCGTGGCCTGCGCCGCTTCACCCGGTGCCACTGTCAGCCACGTCTCGGCTGCGGTTCTGCACGGTTTCGAACTCTGGAACACTCCGCTCGAGGTCGTTCACCTGTCCCGGAACCGGCGAGGTGGTGGCCGAAAGTCCGCTCGACGTCACGTGCACTCGACATGGCTGGCGGACAACGAGATCACCGAAGTCGATGGGCTGCGCGTCACGACTCCGGCACGAACTGTTGCGGATCTCGCGAGGACACTCACTTTCGAACAGGCTCTCGTCGTGGGCAATTCAGCGTTGCACCGTTCAAGGTTGCCCAAGGACGCGGTTGCAGCATCGCTGGCACTCAGCCCGAACGATCCGCGCCATCGACATGCGCTCCACGCGCTCACCGCGATGGACTCCCGTATCGAAAGCGTCGGTGAATCACGGAGCCTCGCATTGTTCCTGCACGAACACTTACCGCTCCCCGAACCCCAGGTCGACATCCACGACCCTCGAGGGTTCGCCGGCCGCGTCGACTTCCTGTGGCGTGAGCAGCGCACCATCGGAGAGTTCGACGGCCGCGTCAAGTACGGCCGACTGGTGCCCGCCGGTCGCAGCCCCGAGGACACGCTCTGGAACGAGAAGCTCCGCGAAGACCGACTCCGTGACGCAGGGTGGGAGGTCGCGAGGTGGACGTGGGCCGACCTGTCGACCCCGTCACTGGTGGCAAGTCGGATCCTGGCGGCCTTCGCGCGCAGCCACGGGGCCGTCAGCTACTGATCACAGGCTTCCACAGCTCGATCGTCGGAATGCCGGGTGGAGTGAATCCGAGCACCTGCCCGTAGAAAGACAGCTCGGCGTTGCGCGAGCTGATGATGGTCGACTGCTTGCGGAATCCGTGAGATTCACCCTCGTAGGCCAGGTACGCGTGCGGAATGCCCTTGGCCACCAGAGCATCCCGGAATCGCTCCGCCTGCGAGGGTGGCACGATCGGATCGTCGAGACCCTGGAGAAGCAACACCGGGCAGTTCAACCCGTCGACGTTGTTGAGTGGAGCACGTTCCGCGTACAGGTCGGCAGATTCCGGCAGCGGGCCGATCAAACCGTCGACGTAACGCGATTCGAAATCGTGAGTTTCCTGCACGAACAGGTCCAGTTCGGCCACGCCGAAATAGGAAGCACCACAAGCGAACACGTCGGACGTCGTCAGTGCGGCCAGAACGGTCCAACCACCGGCGGATCCGCCTTCGATGGCAAGGCGGGCCGGATCGGCAAGCCCCTGCTCGGCCAACCCGTTGACGGCGGTGACGACGTCCTGCACGTCGACGACACCCCACTGACCACGCAATCGATTACGGTACTCACGTCCGTAACCGGTCGACCCGCCGTAGTTCACGTCGACGACGCCGATTCCGCGGCTGGTGAAGAAGGCGTAGACGAGGTTGAGGGCCGGTGCGACGTGCGCCGTCGGCCCACCGTGAACAAACGCGACATACGGCGGTCGTTCATCGTCGAGCCCTTTGTATCGCGGACTGCGCGGCGGATACGCAACGGCGTGAACTTCTCGCCCGTGTCCGTGAGCCACGACGGCTCGCGCTTCCGGAAGGTAGGCAGACTCGGGCAATTCTTCGACCGACGAACGGATTTCGGTGAGTTCGCCGGTACCGAGGTCCAGTTCACGTAGCGCGCCCGCCAGTTTCGCGCCTCCCGAGATGAGCAGTAACCGATCGTTGCGAACTTGCATGAGGCCGATGCTGGTGACACCCGGGGTCGCGATGTCGCGCAGTTCCCCCGACGCCGGGTCGAGTACCGCCAGCGTGTCGGTTCCGACGGTGCGTGCGGTGAGAAGGTGCCCGTTGCCGAGTTCGACGAACCAGCGCCCACCGAAGCGCCACTGCGGGCCACCGAAATCCGCGTTCACCGGGCAAATCGGGCTGATCTTGCCGCCGACGCGATAGATGTTCCACCAGCCGCTGCGATCGCTGATTGCGTAGAGTTCGTCGTCGGTGATCCACTCCGGCTGCAGGACGGACTCTTCAAGTCCGCCGATCAGCACGGAATACGCCTGAGCGACGCCGTCGACGAGTGGAGCTACCCTCAGTTCGGTACCGTCCCAGGGCATTTGCGGATGGTTCCATGCGATCCAGGCGATCTTGGTTCCACTCGGCGAAAGCCTCGGTGACGAGAGGAAGTCCGAGCCGCCGACGATCGAGCGGATGTTGCCGGAACCGTCCAGCGGAATCGCGCAGATATCGCGAGTGATCACCCCGTCCTCCGCGTGCGCTTCCCGAACCGCCCACACCTCGCCGTTCACGATCTGCAGGTCTGCGTATCGCAATGCGGCCGGCGACGCCGGTTCGGGCGTCAGAGCCCGTGGAGTGACTCCTTCGAGGATGTACACCCGTTGATCGGAGAATTCACTGAAGACCAGTTTTCCGGACTCGGTGACCGTCCAGGCGCCACCGCCGTACTCGTGAACCCTGGTTCGCGCGTTCCACGGCGCGGGGAGGATGTCGACGGGTTGGTTGTCGAGACCAGATCGACGGATCGAGGTCCGACCACCCTCGGTCGGACGAAGTTCAGCCCACCAGATCTCGTCACCGACGTATCGTCCACCCTCGACAGGATGCCCACCTGCAGCCAGATCAGCTGCTCCGATCGGAGAAGTCCACGATCCGTACGGGGCTGCAATCTGCTCGCTGGGGGTCATCGCTCGACAATAGCCAACGGGGCGTGCGACACGGTCCCCGACAATGCACTTGCACAGTGGTGGAATCATGTAACTCGTGAGCACACCAGAACCCGTCCGCCACCGTCAGCCGCAGCGCGAGCTGGAGCAGTCGTCGAAGCTCCAGAACGTCCTGTACGAAATCCGTGGACCGGTGCACGCGCATGCCGCCCGGTTGGAGGCGGAAGGACACCGGATCCTCAAGCTCAACATCGGCAACCCGGCACCGTTCGGATTCGACGCCCCCGATGTGATCATGCGGGACATGATCGCCGCCCTGCCCTATGCACAGGGCTATTCGGAGTCGAAGGGCATTCTGTCGGCGCGGCGCGCAATCGTGACGCGTTACGAGCTGGTTCCCGGCTTCCCCGAGCTCGACGTCGACGACATCTACCTCGGCAACGGTGTTTCCGAGCTGATCACGATGACCATGCAGGCCCTCCTCAACAACGGCGACGAGGTTCTGATCCCAGCACCGGACTACCCCCTGTGGACTGCGATGACGAGCTTGTCCGGAGGGACGCCCGTCCACTATCTCTGCGACGAGGCCAACGACTGGAATCCCGATATCGCCGATATCGAATCCAAGATCACCGACAAGACCAAGGCTCTCCTCGTCATCAACCCGAACAACCCCACGGGTGCGGTGTACTCGATGGAGGTTCTGCAGCAGTTGGTCGATCTGGCACGCAAGCATCAGCTTCTGCTGCTCGCCGACGAGATCTACGACAAGATCCTCTACGACGACGCCAAGCACATCTCGCTGGCAACACTTGCCCCTGATCTGCTGTGCCTGACGTTCAACGGCCTCTCGAAGGCCTACCGCGTCGCCGGCTACCGCTCCGGCTGGGTGGCGATCACGGGCCCGAAGGATCACGCGGCCGGCTTCCTCGAGGGACTCGATCTCTTGGCGTCGACCCGTCTGTGCCCCAACGTCCCCGGACAGCACGCCATTCAGGTCGCCCTCGGCGGTCACCAGAGCATCGAAGACCTGATCCTGCCCGGCGGCCGCCTGCTCGAGCAGCGCGACGTCGCTTGGGAGCGATTGAACATGATTCCGGGCGTTTCGTGTGTGAAGCCTCGCGGCGCGCTCTACGCGTTCCCTCGTCTGGATCCGAACGTCTACGAGATCCACGACGACGAGAAATTGGTTCAGGACCTGCTTCTCCAGGAGAAGATCCTGATGGTTCAAGGCACCGGGTTCAATTGGCCGAATCACGATCACCTTCGGATCGTCACCCTTCCGTGGGCCCGAGATCTCGCCGTGGCCATCGAGCGATTCGGCAACTTCCTCACCAGTTACAAACAGTAGATTCTCACGCTGAATCCGGCTGAAATCGAGTAAACAATTCGTTGTACAAATGCCCCGTAAACGTAAAACTGCGGGGCATTTGTGCGACCTTGGTCACATTTTTCGCAAACCATGCGGTTTGATTGACTCTTTAACTATTTAGTGACCTGCCCCGATGTGAAAACGGTCCAACCGGTACGTGATTCGTTGTGAAATTGGTAGTTGGACAACGCGCCAAATCGGTTTGAAATTGGGTACATTAGTTAGCAGCACTTCGGTGCCGCGAGCACCTGGTATCCCTCCCCCCCCTGTGGATACCAGGTTGGTGGCGGGGACAACCCCCCCTGTTCCCCGCCACCCAGCTCGACCAATCCCAGTTTCACAACCCCTCATCGGTAGCACCGGTTTTCGCCGACTCTGCCTTGAAGCGACACTGCCTTTCACCGACACTGCCGTCAGAAGCTGACCATTCGCTTCGGAGCCGATAACATTGCACCGGTGCAAATCCCCAGTCCGACACTCAGTTTCCGATGAGTCACGGCCACGGCCACGGTGGCCCCATTCAGATCGGCCCCACCGCATCACGCGTCGTCATCGGGTTGCTCGTCGTCATCGGCATGGTCGTCGTCGCGGCAGCTGTCGCACTGTGGCCGGACAAGAACACCATTCCCGTCCCACTCCCCTTCCAGAATGCCGACGGCAGCTCGGTGGAAACCGAGGCGGGCACCGTCACGATGCAGGATCTCGGTGACTGCGGAAGTTCCTCTGCCGGAAGGGTATTCGTCGGTGCCCCGCAACCGCCGCCTACCTCCGCCTACCAGTGCCAGCGAAGTATCGTCGATATCGAATCCGGGCCGAATGCCGGAACGAAGACATTGCTCGAGGTCATTCCGGGCGCCGGTCAGCCGGACCTTCGCGTGGGTGACCACATTCGCCTGGTGCGTCAGACCGACCCGAACGGAAACACGCAGTACTCCTTCGAAGACTATTCGCGTGGGCTCCCGCTGGCGTTGATCGTCATCGCGTTCGCCGTCGTCATCATCGCAGTCGCACGGTGGAGAGGGCTGCGCGCACTCGTCGGCCTGGTGATCGCCTTCGGCGTAGTCGTCGGGTTTCTCCTACCCGCTCTGCTCGACGGCAAGCCTGCGATACCGGTTGCGCTGGTCGCCGGGGCGGTGATCTTGTACGCGGTTCTCTATCTGGCGCACGGGGTCTCACTCAAGACCAGTTCTGCTTTGCTCGGCACCCTTGCCGCCATGGTGCTCGCCGCGGTTCTCTCCTACCTCTGCATTGAACTGACACACCTCACCGGTTTGTCTGAAGAGCAGAACACCAATGTTCAGACCTATATCGAGCACATAGACATCACCGGCCTGCTGCTGGCGGGCTTCATCATCGGCTCGCTCGGCGTTCTCAACGACGTCACCATCACCCAGGCATCCTCGGCATTCGAGTTGGCCGAACTCGACAAGCATGCGTCCCGTCGAAAAGTCTTCGGCGGTGCGATGCGGGTCGGACGTGATCACATCGCCAGCACGGTCTACACCTTGGTTCTCGCGTACGCGGGTGGGGCGCTGCCACTGCTACTGCTCTTCAGCGTCAGCGGGCGCCCTCTTCAGGACGTCCTGGTCGGTGACGCCGTCGCAATCGAGATCGTAAGGTCCGCTGTCGGCGGAATAGCCCTGGCGCTTTCGGTTCCACTCACCACTGCCATCGCCGTGATTCTCGCCCGTCCGCCCGGTAGCGCGGTCAAGGCCGGCCCCACGTCAGGTGGCCGACACTCCAAGCGTTGACACCAGCTGTTCAGCGAAGCAGACGGGAAAGTATGCTCCCACGACGCTTGAACCTGACGCAGTCACAGAGGGCGCAGTCGGTTCCCGCACGATGATGGCTGTGTGCCACCTCTGCATGACCGCATGCACATACTTCGCCCTCGCCATTAGCCACGGCGCCATCGTACTGGACTGCACAAACCCGACCAGTCGGTCGCATCAGGCAAATCGCTCGCACATGGAAGTTCACAATTTATTCGCGCTATCACCCGCCTTGAAGTGCAACGATTCTCAATAGAGCAATTTTGACCGACCCGTCGACATGCACAAGTTAACTACTGGCAAGTAGCATCGGAAGATCGACTTCCGAAAGTGGACATGACGCACTCATCACCGGTCACAACCGTGGCATCACCAGAAACGCCAGCTACAGACAAGCGCAAGTTCGAGTACGACTCGATCGCCGTGCTGATCTCGGGCGCCGTCACGGCAGTACTCGGGCTGGTGTTCTGGGCAGTCACAGCTCGGATGTATCCGGTCGACGTTGTCGGCCGGGCATCTGCGGTGATCAATTCGGCGGTGGTACTGTCCACTCTGTCTACGTTGAGCCTCGGATCGATGTACGAGCGATTCCTACCTTTGGCAGGAAGCCGTGCCGGCGCACTGGTGGCGCGCGGATATCTCCTCGTAGCGCTCCTCGCGACAATCCTCGCCACCGCACTGTTGATGTTCGGTCCACGTGAAAAACTGTTCTCCTCGGGGTGGGCCATGCTCTCGTATGTAGGGCTCGTCGTTACCCTCGCGCTGTTCGCCCTCGAAGACCAGACCACCAACGGTCTTCGAGTTGCGAGGTGGTCAGCCGCGAAGAACATCGTTCATGCCATCGCCAAACTAGCTCTTGTCGCGTCACTGGCATTCACAGCGCATGAACTTGCTGTCGTCGGAGCCTGGGGTGGGTCGGCGGCGATCGCGGCCCTGGTCCTCGGTGTTGCGATACGTCGGAAACTGCGCACGCGAGGTGAGTCCGCGGCCCAACCGGCACTTCCCCCTGCACGTGAACTGTGGTCGTACTTCGGCCACTCGTACGGCCTCATGACGCTCGGTTCCCTTGCCCCGCTTGCAGTGCCGCTCGTTGTCATTTCACTTCTCGGCGCGGAGGAGAATGCATACTTCGCGATAACCTGGGCATTGGTGAGCGCCCTGTTCGTACTCTTCTACATGCTCATGGGCCCATTCGTCTCAGAGGCGAGCGCCTTTCCGACGCAGATACAGTCACTGACCCGTCGATTCATCGCACTACTGTCCGGACTCGCCGTTCTCGGTGCAATCTTTCTCGCACTCGTGGCACCGGTTGCGCTGGGATCCGTCGGCGATCACTATCGGACAGAAGGCACGACCCTACTTCGCTTGTCTGCGATCATCATTCCGATATCCGCACTCGTCGTTCTACACAACGCACTCGCCAGGGTGTACCAAAGAATGGGCTCGGCTGTTGTTGCGCAAGTACTCAACACCATCGTGGTCATCGCCGGATCAATTGTCCTGACACCTCACGTCGGCATAGCCGGTGTCGGCTGGTCCTACCTCGCGGCCGAAATTCTCTCCGCAGCAATTGTTTCGGTTCCACTGGTCGGAATGTTGCGACGCGCCGCACGTACTCCGACTCAAATCGAATCCAACGAATCGACGGTCGATCACCAGCCGGGGGCATAGACGCTCACCCAATCGATTTCGACGTTCGAGACCGCAGGCGTACCCGCAGATGGACAGGACCCCACTCCCCACGCCACTTTCCGCGCGCAGGCCCCGGACTCGGTTTGCAGTCCGAGCCACATCGGCGTCGCCGGAACCTTGGTTGCAGATTCGAACGTAGTCCACACGCGACCGTTGAGAGTGCCGCGAACAATTCCTGGCCCCCACTCCACTCCCACCGTATTCCAGTTGCTGAAGTCGCCTGTGATGTCTGCTTGCCCCTGACCGAATCCATCTGTCGGTGTATTCCAGTGTACGAACGCCGACATCGACTTCCGGTTTCCGTCAACAGTTTCCGCAATGTCGATCTCGGGGGGCCATATTTCATTCTTCGGCCACAACAGAAGATGGAAGCTGATCTCGTCGGACTTGTCTGCCCTAAATCTCATTTCCCATTTGCCATACTGCTGCGCGCGGGTGAAGTTGGAAACCCCACCCGTGAGCCATCGACCATCTACTTGTTGCGCACGAAGCTGCAACTTGCCACCGTCGAGGCGAACCATCGACGGATCCCACCAGCTCGCCGAATTGCCACCTGGTGCACCATAGTAAGGACCCCAGTCCCCGCCCAGCGAACACCGGTCGAAGTTGTCGATGAAGATCTGGCGCCACTTCGGCCAGGTCGAAATATTCCCGACCGGAGCAGGTTTGGTACCGGACCTCGCTACCGAAGAACACAGCGGAGCTGCGCTCACAGTTGCCTGCGGCACTATTCCCACAAGAACAGACAGAAGAAGAAGATTGAGCCAACCGAAGAACCGCTTCGAAACACGCTGCCGTGGATTTACCATCATGCCACCGTCTAGTCGCAGTGAATGTTCATCTGCTACCAGAGCATAACGCACCAATTGGGACTAAAGGTATAAATTTTCAGCGACAATTAATCCACAGCTACTACCGACGTGGAGTCAGTTCGATCAGTTCGAGATCAGTACTTCGCGCAGACTCGACAGCTGCCAGAGCCGCGAAATCGGGCGAGTAGACGCTGACCCAATCGATATCGATGTCAGCGATTGCCGGCGACCCCGAAACCGGGCAATCCCCCGTTCCCCACTCCCTCTGCTTGTCACATGCCCCGGCTTGCGCCTGAATCCCCAACCACATGGAAGTCGATGGAACAAAAGATGATTCGAATTCAGCCCACTCACTATCGTCGACAAGGTATCGAACAATTCCCGGGCCCCACTCCACACCGACGGTATGCCATTCGTCGAATCGACCAGTTGTGTCCGCTTGTGCGAAGTGATGCTCACCTTCGTCGGACCAATGAATGAAAGATGACATCGACTCACGTCGACCCGACACACTTTCCGCGATGTCGATCTCTGGCGGCCATACCTCGTCTCGCGGCCACAGCAACACATGATAGCTGATCTCGTCCGATACCCCCGCCCGCAGACGAACCATCCATTTCCCATAAGTTTGCGACACTGCACTGTTAGAAACACCGCCAGTGACCCACTGGTCGCCATCCTGCTGCGCACGCAGGCGCAAAACCCCCTCGGTGACACTGACTTGCTCAGGCTCCCACCAACTGTGAGGATCACCCCCAGGTTGGCCGCTGTACGCCCCCCACATTTCTCCCAGCTCGCAGCGATCGAAGTTGTCCACGAATACTTGCGTCCACCCGCGCAGATCCCCTGTCGGCGCATTCGTGGTGCCTGGCGCGCTCGGTCCTTCTTCACATGCGTCGGTTGGCACGTCACCCGTGACCGAACACCCCACTGACAAGCACAAAGCGACAACTCCCCCGAGGGCCGTTATTTTGTTGAACAACAATGTGTTTCACTCCTGACTCGAGATCAGCGCGATCTGGTCGAATCGTAAGAACACCACGGCGACTGCACACAGGACCAGGACGACCCCGAGAACGGTAAGAGCTCTCGCAGCCTTCCCACGGCCGATGGTGCCAAGGTCCGGCACCTGCCGTTCCCGCGTCACCGTAATCAGAGTGAGCACAACGAACAACAATCCGAAGATGCATGCTCCCAACAGATTTGTCATCGCTGTTCCAGGTCGATCTCGGGGGCACCAGCGCGACGCAGCACGGTGACATCGGCATTCTCGACGACGATCTCGAAATTGCCGGACGCGAGCATATCGGCGATGGCATCGTCGAACATTCCCGCAGGGTATCCGTATTGAAGGGATATCTGGGAGGAAGCCTGCTGCGCAACGAATACGTAGTCCGGATCTCGATCAGCGACACATGTATCGAAGTTGTCCAGGCAATCGATCGAATCAACTTGAGAAACCGTCACTCCGGTGAGAATTCGCGGGGAGACCAGTTGCGCGGACGGTCCCCACGCCATGATCGTGACACCGTCCGGTACTGACGCGAGGAGTGCATCACCAATCCGGATCTGATAAGGCGACGAGTGCTCGAATGAGGTGTTCAACCCTCGAGTAGCGGTGAGAATGACGGAGAGAACGAGAATCGACAGCGACGCCATGACAACACGCGGTATACGCCCGCCACGCCGTCGTCTCGAATTCATCAGAACGTTCCGAAGCGCAGCGGCACTACGCACAATTGTCACGGCGCCAAGTGGAGCCAGGATCGGAGCTGCCATGACAAAACACCGAATGACCACTTCGCCGCCGTAACTCTGTACTGCCACTAATCCGAAGGGAACCACACACAGCACTCCCGACATCAACCACGTCTTTCGTCCACGTGTCAGAACCCAGCCGAGGAACCCGAGCAATCCCATGAAACCTGTAGCTGCGAGCCGCAGATATTGCATTGCTTGGTAGGTCGGCCCGGAGCCGATGCGTTTGCTGACACCGCCTTGCACCGCGCCGCTCACCTGCCCGACATCCGACAGCAACGCCTGAAGGTGGCCTTTCCAGTAGTCGACTGCGCCGTAGCTGAACCAGACGAGAAAGAGCGCGCCGGCGGCCACCCACAACAACCGATAGCGAGTCGATCCCGTCAGCGTGAACATCAACAGTGCACCGACCATCACCATCGGCGTCAACTGGTGTGTCACAACCATCGCCGCCAGAATCACAACCAGAATCGCCTCTACGGCGAGGGTCTGCGCCGAACTCTGTCCAGGCACACGCCCCGGAGTGCGACGAGATGCGCCGACAGTTCTCGCCACCAACCCTCCCTCGACCACGGGGAGTGGAGCACGACGCAGTTGCCACAAGAGCACTGCAATCACGCTGGTGTAGAACATCATTGCGGTTGGTTGTGGCGCAAAGTAGTCCTGTTGGTACCAGTTGAAAAGCAAATAGACAAACACGCCCAGCCATGCCACACGTCGACTCCGTGATATCGACAACCCGATCGAGTAGATCGGCAACGCGATCATCGCGTTGAAGAACACGGGTGCCCAGATGAAAATGGCGGTGAAATCGGTAATCCCGTAGGCGGTACTCATTTGGGCGCTCCCGGAGAAGAATCCAGCCCAACTGAAGCGCGCGTCGGAGGGTGGTGGAAGTTCTCCGAAATGGACGAGTATCTCGATGAGACCACGATGTACGTAAGCTGTGGGGATTGATGTCACCCCGTCTGCAAGGCTTACCAGCAAAGTCGTGAATGTGATCAAAGTCAGTGCTGCGACAGTCAGCACTACTGCGTCGAGTCTGCGCGAAGTCAGTGCGATCCCGGCTACGAGTGAGACCAGGAAAAGCGCAACGTAGTACGCCCACCCGATTTCTGGAATGATTCCTGCCGCGCCTGCGGCAGCGGTGTCCAGAGTTCGAACTGCCACCGCGAAGAAGAGCACTGCAACCGTGATCGTCACACCGGCGAGCATTCGCCGACGCCCTACCCGCGGCGGTCCGATCTCTCGATAGGGCATAACCTTCCACGCCACCGCACAGGAGAGGAGGGACAGCCCGCACAGCACTGTCTGAATCAAGGTCGGATGAAATGCGCCGATAACGAACTGAGACTGCGCAACAATGATGTTGACCGAGAGTGAGAGGCTTATCCCCACTGCCGTCGTGATCACTGGATCCGGAATGCGAACCATGAGTGCAATAGGCACACCAGGAACCAGAACCGTCGTCGCGACCCCGATCAACACGCGCAGTGAGAATGGAACTCCCTCCCCTCCATCGCGGCGAACAAGCAACGCGAGAATCAGCGCGGTACAGGTCAATACAGCGATTGCGATGAGGACGACATGATCGAGTCCCAGTTGTGCGGTGCGAGTGGTTCCGCCGTCATCGAGGTCACCTCGATGACGACCTCGCTTCGTTTCCGCGTCCCCCTTAGTCGACGCCTGTCCGACGATCATCGGGACAACTGATCCGCCTGCGCCCGCCTACGACGCAGGCGTAGCTTGCTGGAAGCGTACAGATAGGGGCCGGCCAGATACCCGGCCAGTTCCACTCGCTTGAGATCGCCGGGCATCGTTGTACTTCTGTCACCGAAACGCGCAGTGTCGGGAACGAGAAGCATGCGCACACCTCGGGGCACGACCTTCAACAAACCCAGAGCAGTCCGGTCGCCGCCCGAAATGATCTTGACCAAAACCGCGGACATTCCCGTTCCGTAGCCGTACATCTGGTCCCGCAACTCCGCGACACTCGCGCGGTGATGGTGTCCTACTGTTGCCTCGGGGGCGTAAACCAGCGTCGCTCCAGCAAGAACTACCCGCCGAAACAGGTCGAGGTCTTCGCCTCCGAGCGTCGGTGTTCCGGGTCCGAGTGCCTCGTCGAACCCGCCGAGACGTCGGATGCTTTCGGTGCGGAAGGCCATGTTGTTGCCGCTACCGAGTTCGCCTGCCGTGTAGGGGAAAAGCGGTGAAGTCCCCCGCTGACCCAATCCGATCGAAGCAATTTTCGGCGTCTCCATCGCCCACAAGGTCGTGGTATCGCCCTTGTCGAATATGCCCACTTCCTCGAACCACCGTTGTTCGGCGGTGTCGATGCCAATTCCCACAACGCGACCGGTCACCGCAGCAACCTCGTGGGAGGCGTCGAGCACGAAGACGTCCAAAATCTTCTCGATCCACAATGGGTCGGGCTCCGCGTCGTCGTCGGTGAAGGCCACGATTCGCCCGTTCGCGTGGTGAAGTCCGAGATTACGCGCGGCAGAAGCACCTTTGACTGGTTGTCTCAGTATCACGCAACGCTCGTCGTCCATCGCCGACAGGACCTGGTCCACGCGATCGGTATCAGGTTTGTTGTCGACCACCAGAATTTGCAGATTGTGGTGGCTCTGACCCAACAGAGCGTCCAGTGTCCGAGCGAGCGAATCACGGCCGACGGTGGCCACGACCACAGACACCAGTTCATCGGCGTTTATGTCGTCGCAGTCGTCAACCAGGTGCTCTCCACCGAATACGGTTCTCGCCGAAAGGAACCCGAGCAAGGTGGCAAGGAACCCGAAAATCAGAGCTGCCGCGCGGGCTGGCGCGAAGCGATCGCCTCGAATCGAATCCTTGGCTGCGGTGAAGATTCCACTGCTCAAGACACCGACGACGTACGCCCGTTCGTTGGACAACCCGTCCGCGCTCCCCACCGCTTGGGTGAGAATTCGCTTGGACCGACCTTCGTAGAAACAACGTCGACGAAAATAGCGAAACTGCTGGCGGTCGGCAGGAACAAAATGATCGACTGCGAAATCACAGACTCGCAGTATCTTGGCAGTGCGATCCCGCTGGCGGATCTTGATTCCCATCAGCGTCTCCTCACAACCGACCGGCAACGTGCCGACCCGCCCGAGTTCGCTCGAGAACCCGCCGATGGACTCGAGCGCGGTGCGCCGAACCGCCATACATGCGCCGATCGGATTGCGAATCTGTTCTCCGTCTGGTGGGAGGCCGCGGTAGTCGCAGCCGACGACCCAGCCGTATTCCTCCGGAAACCACCGAGCCTTAGACCCCTCGTACCGTGCGTGCACTGCCCCTCCGACTGCCGCAATCGTGGGATCTGCACTCATCGTTGCTCGGATCGCGTCGATCCCGCCAGTTCGGAGGATCGCATCGTCGTCGAGAAATGCCACCAGATGACCGTTGCCTGCACTGATTCCGCAGTTTCTCGCGCCGGACAAGCCCTGCTCGGCAGTGTTGGGCACCACCCGGACCCCCGTTGGTACGTGTGCACGAACATGAGCAAGCATGGACTCGTTGTGATCGATGACAACAACGACCTCGTCGCCTGGGCCGTTTGCCTGGACAGTGGCGGCATCAACCGCAGCGAGCAGCATCTCGAGCCGACTCATGCTGTACGCGCAGATCACCACGGATACCGAACATGTTGTCTTGTCGAGGAATTCGACCTTCGAAACCGGCGACGAAGACATGATCACCCCTGCCCGTTCGAATCGAACCTCGATATTCGCCTCCGCCGTCCTGCGTCACGGAGCAGAGCTCTGTACGTCGTGGCGAACGAATCTGCTCGTCGCTCGATGGACAGGTCGTCTCTGGACCGGCCCAACGCCTCGGCGGCGATTCGGGTGCATAGTGCGGGATCGCCGAGAAGCCGTTGTGCGGCAACGGTCAAAGAATCGACGTCCCCTGTCCGGAAGACCACGCCGGTGCTGTTGTCGTGAACGAAGTCGCGCAATCCTCCACTGTCACTGGCTATCACCGGGACTCCGGAGGCTTGAGCTTCCAACGCGATCAGCCCGAAAGGCTCGTCGCGAGACGGGCACGCGAGGACGTCGACGGCACGCAGAATCGACGGAATGTCATTTCTGGGCGACAGGAACCGATGGGCGCCCGGCATCGATGCCCGCGCCAAGGTGTGCAACGCGTCGACAAATGCAGCGTCATTCTTGGCCGGTGCGCCGACAACAGCCAGATGTACGTCAACTCCCGATCGACGCAACGACCCCAGTGCCTCGATCAACTCGCCGATGCCCTTCTCTCTGTCCAACCTCCCCACCACCGCCACGAGCAATGCTCGGGGATCTGCTGACAGCTCGGCGCGAATCGATGGATCGGCCACTCCCGGACTAAATCGAACAGAGTCGACACCTTGATGGACGACCCGGGCCTTCCTCCGTGCCAGCGGGCCCAACTGCTCGAATACAGCCTCGCTCACGGCGACTGCTGCGTTTGCGGTGGACACCGCACTACTCATCACCAGCCGCCCACCACCTGGGGGCACGATGTCGTGCAACTCGAGCAACGACGGCCTTCCTGCTAGTCGCGCGGCGAGCACGACGTCCACGTGAGTCATCAAGTCGTTCGAATGGACGACATCGAAGGAACGAACCTTCCCGATCAAAGCCTTGACCGCGCGCATACTTTTCGGGACTTGCGAGAAAAAGTCATACTTGGAGTTGAAGCCTTCCCCGCTTGTCGGACGCAATCCAACTCGTTTGGGAATTTCCAGCGGAACATATTCAAGGTTCGATTCTGTCCACCAGCGCCGGGTCGGGGTATCTCCGGACGGGCCTGCCAGCGACAATTGAATACCTTCCGAGGCAAGAACGAGAGCTAGATTTCGGAAGCTGTGATCGGTTCCGCCGACATTCTCCGAAAGCGTCACTCCAAGCACTTTGATAACCTCGCTACGCGTCACTGAATTAGCATACCAAGAAAGAATCACGCGCCATGAGGACACAATTTCCGAAATGTCGCATATCTCCCCACTTTCTACTATTAGAAAGGCCTCACCGTGCGGAATGAGATTCAGCCCACGCGCTACAAAGTTACCGATCTCGACGTTGCCATGGTTGAAAACTGGACATTAGTCGCAATGGGGCCAATCGACCATGGAGGTGTGGAAGGAGTTCGCGCTGCGCTCCGCACGATCGCGTCCGCGGGCCCACACGCGCGAGTCGGACTGATCCCGAGCAGTCGAACTCGGAATTGGGTGTTCGAACCGGACTCACTGCAGCGCGGCGTGCACGAAATCCCTGCTGTTCACACACAAGACCTACCTGCCACCCTCGCCGCTGCGGTCCGCCTGGCCGACGTGTCGCTGCCTATTGCGGTGACGGTCTGCGGCCGATACCTGATCGTGCGACTTGCACACGGAGTGGGAGACGGCCAGACCACAGTCAATCTCACGCGCGCGCTCGCTGACCCTGCGACGCGTACCGGCAAAGTCCCACAATGGTGCACTGCGCTACAACCGACACGATTCCCTCTGACGGCTGCCTCCTGGAATCTTTATGCGTCGAGCCCCGGCAAGCTTCTCCGCAGCGTGACCGCAGGGAGACCGAAAGAGGTTTCTTCACAACCAATTACAGCGAAGTGGCAACCTTCCCATCACGTCGGATTCGCAACATCGTCACCCACTGCGCTTGGCGATCTCGCGGCTTGGAGGAAAGCAAACGCCGTTCCCGCGTCGTTGTCGTCGATCTTCTTCGCCTCCATAGTGCGCGCACTTCGAGAGGAAGGTATCAAGGTGGACAACACCGTGAAGGTCCTGTTCGACGCCAGGCGGTACCTCCCCGAGAACCACCGGACGCTCTCCAACTTCGCGGCAGGCCTGGACTTGTCATTCGACGATGCGGGCTCACCTGCATCCGTCGGGGACGGTATCTCCGCTGCGGCCGATTCGGGTCGACCGCTGCTCAATCTCGCCGCCACTTCAGTAAAGTCCCGACTCGGTCGCATTACGCGCAGGCCGGTGGGAGACGCTGTGACGAGCGCTCCGGCACACCCTCGTGCGCGCATCGCTTACAGCGATATGTCAGGCGCTCCGCAGTTCAAGAATTTTCCATTGACCGGCACCCCGAAAGAATCTGTCTATATCGCGACCTTGTTACCTGAAAGTCCCGAACATATCGTGATTGCAGTCGGACGACTGGGAACCTTGAACAATGTCTCGTTTTCGTTTCACGACAATGTATTCGACGCCGAAAGAATCGGATCCGCATTCGAGAATGCATGCAAAAATCCACTGAAGTTCTTCAGAGAAGGAATCGCTGAATGATCCACTCGGACTACAACGAAGAATTCGTCGCAAACAAAGGAAACGGCAAATCCTCGCACATTATCGAGCTGTTCGCCAGATACGCGTGGATTTCGACACTCCTGTTTTTTGTGTGTGAATTCTTGACCGCGTGGAGCTGGCGAGGAAACTACTCGCGCCGCAATCAATTCGTAAGCGAACTAGGTGTTCGTGTCTGCGACAGTCGTGCGGGCGTGTGCAGTTGGTACTGGTTGATGAACATTTCTTTCGTGACCACTGCACTGGGAATATCTGTCGGCACACTATTGTGGTGGAAGTCGCGAGTCGTATCGCCTACAGAAGGCTCCTTTCTACTCGTGTCGGCAAGCGGTTTGATCCTGATCGCCGTGTCGTCCCTCGACCGCGGATCGATCCTCCATGGAATCGGTGCAAACATGTATTTCGTCTTGGCCAACACCGCCGTGATCATGATCGCGACCTCGTCCCGGACGCTCCGCAGACCGTCCCCAGCAAAATGGGTCGCCCTCGCAGCCGGAGTACTCGGACTGAGCGCCTACTTCATCCACACAGTCGGCGGTCTCGGCATGCTCGGGATGGGCACGATCCAAAGGTTCACGGTGTACCCCTCACTGATCGGCCTGATCGCGCTGGCGACGGTCCTGGGCTCCGAACCGGCAACCAGACGCGAACAGGAACCGATTTAATGTGCGCTCCAACCTGCTTCAGCTAACGATCGACTCAGGCAACGTCAATTTTTGCGGGTCGAGAGGGATGGAACGACGCGAGGTGGCGCCCCTGCGCGCGCTGCGTCGGCGGCGCCACTCCATCCCGATTATACGCAGCACGCGCATTCCGTCAGAGAAGGCATTGAGGTTGCTGACACCGTGAATTCGATCGGCCTCGAAGCTTCCGACTTCCGCAATTCCCAATCCGGCGGCAGCTACACGAACATTGATCAACGTCTCGATCTCGAATCCGTCACCCCACTGAGCTGCAGCAATGCCTGTATCCGGGAGCTGCATGACGTCGAGTGCATTGCGCCAGAACGCGTTGTACCCATAGCAAAGGTCTGTGAAATGCGTACGAAAGAGGATATTCACCAGGGAATTCAGGCCGTAGTTGCCTAGCCGCCGCAACTTTGTGATGTCCGAACTTCCACCCCCTGCGATAAATCGCGAACCCTTGGCGAAGTCGGCCCCATCCACGAGTGCCTGCACGAAGAGCGGAATCTCGCCGGGGTTGGTGGACCCGTCGGCATCGATCATGACAATTATGTCGCCGGTCGCCGCCTCGAACCCGCACGCCAGGGCGTTTCCTTTTCCTTTGCGCGTTTGTGTGATCACCGTGGCGTCGGGCCACAACATCGTGGCGACCTCGACGGTGTCGTCAACCGAATTTCCATCGACGAACACGATCTCGTCGATTCCCTTCGGCATCTGAGCAGCCACGTGAGGCAGATTCTTCGCCTCGTTCATCGCCGGCACGATCACCGTGACACGGGGGCGCATCGTCGCCGAACGCATACGCTCGTCTGCCGCAGGGGCGTCGTTGTCCATGATGTGCTTCCTTCGGTCGTGTGCCTCACAGTGATGCTCAATCGATACAGATTCATCGAATCGCTACCAATCAGCAAATCGAAACCTACACGAATCTGCGCCGAATGCACGGGATAGTCATCCGTCTGAGCGCAAACCATGACCTCGTTTGTATAAGCCAAATCGTCGCAAGATACTGTTCGCAAGGCGAATAATTACAGCTCAAAGGGGGAATTGCCTGAATTTTTGGGCGAAAAGAGACCAACAACCCGGTTATTGGAACACGAAAGCAAAGAAATTCGGCACCAAAGTAAAGTAGCCAGAAATTTGCTCATCCAGCCTTCGGGAACCCTGTGAAGTCGATCACCGGACCTGCTTTGCGAAGGCCGCGCCGCCCGTCAGGAACAGCCCAACCGGCCCCAGAGTCCACGAATCGGCGACTCAGGGTCCAGGAATCAACTGCTCAGAGTCCGGGAATCGGTGGGAGAACCGGCAACAGAATCGGCGGAAGCCCCGGGATGTAGATCGCCGGCGGTGGCGGCGCGGGCGCGGGCGCGGGAGGCACGTAAGTGTCCTGCACGACTGGCGGAGCCTCGACGACCGGAGGGGCTTCCTCCGTCGTCGTCGGGGGCGGGGTCGTTGTGGTCGTAGGCGGCGGGGTAGTCGTGGTCGTCGGTGCCGTCGTGGTCACCTCGGTTGCCACGGGTCCGGCGTCCTCGGAATCGAAGACCTTTCCTCCGTAGCCCAATCCCAGCCCCACGATCACGATCGCCGCGATCACACCGGCGCCGAGGCCCGCGAACCGTAGCGGGTTTCTCGGCTCTTTGGATGTCGATTCAACGGGTTGTGTCCCGGCGAGCCAGGACGGGTGTGCGGTTCCTGCCCCGGGTCCCTCGCCTTCGTACATCGCCGAGTACGCCTGGGCGTCAACCATCACGGCCTCGGTGTCTGCGTCACGTTCTGTGCCGAATCCGTCCGTGGCCGGGTCGCTGTCGGCGACCACGAGATCTGCGGCCGGATCGAATCGTTGCTCGTGTCGGTTCGGTCGCGGCTGAGGCAGTTCCGCCGCGTAAGGGCTCGGCACCTGTTCCTGCGGAACGGACTTCGTACCGGAAGCGGCTTCGGACAAGGCATTCGGCCGCTCCGATTCCGCGAGCGTTGCGACCCCTCCGTGGCTGAACGCCTGAACCGGAACGGGTACCTCCGCCGGGGTGTGGATCGGATACGGCGCAAAGATCGGCGCTACAGCCGGAACTTGAACCGGGGCAGATACCGCGCGCGCCGATGGCGTCATCGACGACTCCGCGATCAGCGCAGCGCCTTGAGCAGTCACGAGTTCCGGCTGCTCGGGCGCGATGAGGGGGCACTCCAGCCACGCGGCGAGGGTCGCCCGCACGATCGGAATGCGTGCACCGCCACCGATCAGGAGAATCGCGTCGGGGTTACGGCCGGACGTTGCGATGACCTCTCGTATCTCGCGTGCGAAGGCCTCCACCGACGTGACGACCAACGAATCGAAAACTTCCCGCGACAGCAGGAGAAGCCCGCCGGGGCCGGGCAGGCACACCGCACTTCGTGAGGACAGCTGTTCCTTCGCGAGTCGGCATCGCGCCTGCAGTTCGGCATCGCCGCCCGGGTCGGCCGGCGTAGCTATACGGCGACGCACGGTCTGATCCGAGTAGACGAGCTCGTCGAAGTGATCTCCACTGACCCGCGTCGACCGGGCGGTGACGACGGTAGACCGCATCTGCCTGTCCACGATGCTGATCGTCGATCCAGAACTACCGATGTCGACGACGACGAGTGTGCTCTGGTCGGTCAACGCACCGGACTCCTCGAGCATTCGAAGCGTCGCGACTACTTCGGGAACCAGCTCGAAGTTGTCGATGCCTTTCTGTTCGAACGCTGCTTGGAGTGCTCCGGCCTGTGCTTGATCCCGGTAGGCGACGACCGTATTGCTGCCGAGGTCGGCATTCTCGGTCAAGGCCACGCCGGTTGCCTCCGCTGCGACTTCCTCCGGAATCTCGCGGCCTCGATCGACCGCTCTGGATCGGAACACCGGACCACTGTGGTCGGGCGTCCCCGGGCGCGCCAAACGCACAGCGCTGGCTCCCACCGTCACACCCAAAACCAAGTTCATGATCCACCTTCGTCGACCGTCGACGGGTTCCGTCACCAGACCCCGTCATTCCCCGGCCGGAAGTCTACCCACTGGGCATGGTCTGCGAGGTTCGCGCATCTCACCTAAGGCCTTCTCGCAGCTATTTTTTCGCTACCTGGACGTTCGACCTACCGCCCCAATCCGCGATAGTTCCAACCGGCGGCGCGCCACAGGTCCGGATCGAGGCAATTTCTGGCGTCAACGATCACCCGCCGCCGAACGAGCGGTTCCAAATCGCCGGGCACGAGTGAGGCGAACTCGTCCCATTCAGTGGCGATCAAGACCACATCAGCATTCCTGCAAGCTTCTGACGTGGAGGTTGCGTAGTGAAGGGTGGGAAACAGTCGGCGAGAATTATCCATTGCCTTCGGATCGAAAACGGTGACCGCCGCCCCGTGCAACTGCATCATTCCTGCAACGTTGAGCGCAGGCGAATCGCGCACATCGTCGGATTCGGGTTTGAACGCGGCTCCCAGCACCGACACGTTAGCTCCCAGCAAACTGCCATCGCAGGCTGCCGTCACCAGTTCCACAGCTTTTGTCCGTCGTCGCATGTTTATGCTGTCGACCTCGCGGAGGAAGTACAGCGCCTGGTCGACACCCAACTCCCCGGCGCGTGCCATGAACGCCCGAATGTCCTTCGGCAGGCAACCACCGCCGAACCCCAAGCCCGCATTGAGGAATCGCCTACCGATCCGAGCGTCGTACCCGAGAGCGTCGGCCAACATCGTGACGTCGGCCCCGGTCGCCTCGCACACCTCCGCAATCGCATTGATGAAGGACACCTTGGTCGCGAGAAACGCATTCGCAGATCCTTTGACCAACTCGGACGTCGCCAGATCGGTCACGAGGAAGGGCACCCCTGCGTCCAGTATCTCGGCATACACCTCGCGAAGAAGGCCTTCGGCGTTTCCCGGCCGGTCACGATCGATCCCCAGAACCAACCGGTCAGGGCTCAAGGTGTCCGCGATCGCGTGTCCTTCACGCAGGAACTCCGGATTCCAGGCCACCTCTACCGAGCCACCCGCCGGCGCAGTCGCTCGGAGTCGCTCGCCGAGAGCCGCTGCCGTGCCTACCGGCACCGTCGACTTCCCGACTATCAGCGAAGGCTTTCGCAACAACGGCGCCAACATGTCGATCACCGAATGAACATGACTCAGATCTGCGGCGTACTCCCCCTTCTTCTGGGGCGTCCCCACACCGACGAAATGGATGTCCGCAAAATCCGCGGCATCGGAGTAGGAAGTCGTGAACTGCAGCCGACCCGACGCCAGATTCTTCTCCAGCATGTCGGTCAGACCCGGCTCGAAGAACGGGACCTCCCCACGAGACAACTTGTCGACCTTGGACTGGTCGATGTCGACTCCCAGCACGTCGTGGCCAAGTTCGGCCATACACACTGCGTGGGTCGCCCCCAGGTATCCCGTTCCGAACACGGTCATCTTCATGTGTTGTTGGTATGCGTCCGAACTTTCCGAAACGCGTACGCCAGGTGGGCGCGAAACCAACATCGGGCGTACGACGAGTGCGTCGCGTGTGCAACCTATGCTTCTGCCATGCACGTTCTCTTCGTTTGTACGGGAAACATCTGCCGATCACCCACGGGCGAACGCCTTGCACGTGCTTATGCCGCCGAAGCCGGGGTCACCGGATTCACCGCGTCGAGTGCCGGAACCCGGGCGATGGTCGGACACCCGATCGAGGAGACTGCTGCGAGGGTTCTCGCGGGGCTCGGCGGCGACCCCACGGAGTTTCAAGCCCGACGCATGACAACAGCGCTGGCCTCGGACGCCGACCTCATTCTCACGATGACCGAAAGTCAGCGAGACAAAGTCCTGGCGATGGCTCCGGCGCGGCTCAAGCGCACGTTCACACTTCGAGAAGCCGCACGGTTGGGCTCGCTCGCAGATGCAGGAACTGTCGAGGACCTCGCCGCCGCCAGACCCCGATTTCGTGCCACCGAACCCGAGGACGTCATGGATCCGATGGGTAAGGAAGAGAACGTGTTTCACGAGATCGGACTTGAGATCGCCGATCTCCTCGGCCCGCTGCTCAGCCGACTTCGCTTCGGTGAGCGTTGAGCGCGGGCACCGCGGTCAACTGCGGTAGCGACTTGTCCGACTCGTAGTAGTAGCTGTACTCGTACGCATTGCGTCCGCGAGACGGCGTCATCGTGATGACAGTGCCCAGGACGTGCGCACCCACACTCTGTAGGTTTCCGACCGCGCGCGCCAGTTGATCGCGTTTCGTGGAGCCGTGTCGGGCGATCACCAGGGCACCGTCCGACATCGCGGCCAGGACCGCGGCATCCGTGACGGGTAGCAACGGCGAGGCGTCGATGATGACGTAGTCGTATCGCGCCCGCAGTTCCTCGAGAACATGTTTGGCCGTGTCCGTGCCGAGTAGTTCGCTCGGGTTCGGCGGGATCGGTCCGGAGGCGAGCACTGTCAGCCCGTCGAACTCGGTCGGCTGAAGCACATCGTCCAGCGTCGCTTGACCGGAGAGCACCGAACTGACGCCGACACTTCCGAGCAATCCCAAATACTTCGATACTCGCGGCTTCCGGAGGTCGCCTTCCATCAGGCACACTGATTTGCCGGCCTCCGCCAAGACGAGAGCGATGTTCACGGCCGTGGTCGTCTTACCTTCGGAGGGAAGCGAACTCGTGACGACGATGACACGCGGTGGATGGTCCACCTCGAGGAACTGAAGGTTGGTGCGCAACTCACGGAAGGCTTCGGCACTCACGGAACTTCCGTCACTGAAAGCGATCGCGTGATTGACTTCGACGTCCTTGTCGAACGGGATCGTGCCCACCATCGCCGAACCCGCGATCTCTTCTACAGTTCGACGATCTTTCACCGTGTTGTCGAGTCGATCACGAATCAACGCAAGCGCGATCCCCACAACCAGTCCCGCCACTGCGCCGAGCGCGAGGTTGCGCGAAGTCTTGGGTGACACCGGAACAGTCGGCTGTTGAGCCTGCTGTTCGACGACCACACGTGCAGGCGGTGTTCCGCCGTTCTCGGGTGTCTCCAGTTCCTTTGCCAATGCCACGAATTCGGATGAGAGAGTGTTCGCGATCTCGCGTGCGAGTTCCGGTGACGCGTCCTTGACTGCGAGGTCGATCAACACAGTGTCGGGCGCCGACGTCGCAGTGACCTTGGAGGCCAACTCGTCAGCCGACATCCCGCCGACCACCCTCGGTCCCAGTTCGTCGATCGTCCGCTGTGCGAGTGTTCGGCCGGTCAGGAGTTTTGTATAGGACAGAACTCGCTGCTGTGAAAGTTGACTGCCCTGCAGTGCCTCGTTGACCGAGGTACCCGCCGACGTCGAAACGAACAGCCTCGTCGAGGCCTGGTAAACGGGCGTCGAAAGAAGAGAAGCGCCAAGGGCTCCGAGGATTCCGAGCAAGGTTACAGCAGCGACGATTCGCCATCTGGCTTGCAATATCTTCAGGTAGTCGACAATTTCCATCTTGATGTCTCCTTCGGCTCACGCATGTCCACTGCGGGTCTGAGCGGTCTTTGCCGGTCGGACCGCGAGGGCGAACCGGGCTTTCTCATTTCGATATAGATCAGCTGCGACGGACGAGACGTCCTGTGCTCACGGGCGTCCCAGTCCGCGGTAGTTCCAACCTGCGCCTCGCCAGTCGTCGGGGGAAAGGCAATTGCGCCCGTCGACGATCACTTTGTTGCGAACCACCGAATCGAGATCGGACGGCTGCAACTTCAAGAATTCGAGCCACTCGGTCAATACCAGGACGACATCGGCATCTTCGCAGGCCTCCAATGCACTTGCCGAGTAGGTCAGCGTCGGGAACAGCGCGCGCGAATTGTCCATGGCCTTTGGGTCGTACACGTTCACTGCAGCACCTTGGAGCTGAATCTGACCCGCGACGTTGAGCGCCGGCGAATCACGAACGTCGTCCGAGTCCGGTTTGAACGCGGCACCCAGAACTGCGACTCTCGCACCGAGAAGCGATCCGCATGCCTCCCGCGCCAGTTCGACCATGCGTGTACGTCGGCGCATATTGATGTTGTCGACTTCGCGCAGGAACGTCAGTGCTTGGTCGGCACCGAGTTCACCGGCGCGAGCCATGAAGGCGCGGATGTCCTTCGGCAAACACCCTCCGCCGAAACCAATTCCCGCGTTGAGGAATCGACGTCCGATCCGAACGTCGTGCCCGATCGCGTCGGCGAGCACTGTGACGTCGGCGCCCGCGGCCTCGCACACTTCGGAGATGGCGTTGATGAACGAGATCTTGGTGGCCAGGAAAGCGTTCGCTGACGCTTTCACCAACTCCGCCGTCGCAAGGTCCGTGACGAGAAACGGAATCTCCTCATCGAGGAGCTCTGCATAAACTTCGCGCGCAACAGATTCCGCTCGACCGCGGACATTTCGATCGACTCCGAGCACAAGTCGGTCCGGGTGCAACGTGTCCTGGACGGCAAATCCTTCACGGAGAAACTCGGGATTCCACGCGACTTCGACGCCGTCACCGATCGGTGCCAGTTCCCGCGCGCGTTTGCCGAGCCGTTCCGCGGTGCCCACCGGTACCGTGGACTTGCCGAAGATGACCGAGGGCTTGGTGAGCAGCGGCGCCAAAGTCTCGATCACGGCATCCACGTAGACCATGTCCGCGGCGAACTCACCCTTCTTCTGCGGCGTACCGACCCCGAGGAAGAACACGTCCGCAAATTCTGCGGCTTCCTCGTACGACGACGTGAACTTCAGTCGCCCTCGATCGATGTTGTTTCGTAGGACCTCGCCCAACCCTGGCTCGTAGAACGGAACTTCACCTGCTGCCAGTTTCTCCAGCTTTGCCGCATCGACATCCACTCCGAGGACCTCGTGACCGAGTTCGGCCATACAGGCCGCGTGTGTCGCGCCCAGGTATCCCGTGCCGAATACTGCTATGCGAGTGCTCATGTTGCTCGATCTGCTTTCTCGAGAGTGTGCGAAGTGTGTTGATGGGAAAAGTGATTCAGGTACGTACGGCACCGATGTTGTCGCGGTACCACGAGATCGTCGACGCGATTCCTTCGCGCAATCCGATTGTCGGCCGCCATCCGAGTTCCCGAATCATGCTCACGTCCAGCAGTTTCTGCATCGTTCCGTCAGGCTTCGAGGTGTCCCACTGCGTCTCGCCGGTGTATCCGACCTCGTCGGCGACCATCGAGGCGATCTCGCGAATTGTGTGGTCCTCGCCGGTTCCCACGTTGACATGCGATGCACCGTCGTAGTTGTCGAGCAGATGCAGACACGCCGACGCCAAGTCGTCGACATGCAGGAATTCACGTCGCGGATTGCCACTCCCCCAGTTGACAACCGACTGGACTGCCGACGACTGCGCCTCGTCGTAACGCCGAACGAGGGCGGGAAGTACGTGCGATCCGTGCGGCGAAAAATTGTCTCCCGGGCCGTACAGGTTGGTGGGCATAGCTGAGATCCAGGGGCGACCATGCTGCCGCCTGGCAGCTTGAACGTGGAGTATTCCCGCGATCTTTGCTATTGCATAGGCGTCGTTGGTCGGCTCGAGATGCCCGGTGAGCAGGTATTCCTCCTTGATCGGTTGCGGTGCCAATTTCGGGTAGATGCACGATGATCCGAGGAACAGGAGACGCTCGACGCCGTGTGCGAGGGCAGCGTCGAGCACGTTCACCTGGATGCGCAGATTCTCCGACAGGAAGTCGACGAGGAAAGTGCTATTCGCCGCAATCCCCCCAACTTTTGCTGCTGCGAGGATCACGTTGGTCGGCTTTTCGCGGGCGAAGAAATCGAAAGCAGCTTCCCGGTCACGTAGATCGAGTTCGGCCGACGTCTTTCCGAGCAACCTGGTGAAGCCCGCAGATTCCAGGTGTCGCCACACCGAAGAGCCGACCAGACCTCGGTGGCCGGCCACGTAGAACGGTGCGCCTCGATCGAGTGGTCGCGCTGCGAATGAATCACTCATCGCGTCGCCGACCAGTCGGGAAGTGCCGGAGTGTCGATCCACGGTCGCCCTTCGTGTTCGAGCGCTTCGATGTCTGCCTCGACCATGATCCGGGCCAGTTCGGGTGTGTGCACGCCGGCCTTCCAACCGAGTTTGCGCTCGGCATGACTCGGATCCCCGATCAGTGCGTCCACCTCGGTCGGCCGAAGATACCGTTCGTCGAATCGAACGTGGTTTTCCCAGTTCAGACCTGCATGTTCGAACGCGACGGTCAGGAAGTCGCGCACCGAGTAGTTGCCACCGGTGGCGAGCACAAAATCCTCAGGCTCGTCGACCTGCAGCATGCGCCACATTCCCTCCACGTACTCCGGCGCATATCCCCAGTCGCGAATCGCATCGAGATTGCCCATGTACAGATGATCCTCGATACCTGCCTGGATGCGTGCGACCGCGCGCGTGATCTTCCGCGTCACGAATGTCTCACCACGCCTAGGGGATTCGTGATTGAACAGAATTCCGTTCACAGCGAAGATCCCGTATGCCTCACGATAGTTCTTGGTGATCCAGTACGAGTACACCTTCGCCGCACCGTAGGGCGAGCGTGGATAGAACGGTGTCTCCTCGTTCTGCGGCGGTGGTGTGGCACCGAACATCTCAGAGCTCGACGCCTGGTAGAACCGGCAGTCGAGTCCGGCCATCCGAACCGCCTCCAGTAGTCGGATCGACCCGACACCTGTCGTGTTCCCCGTGTGTTCGGGTTCGTCGAAGCTGACTCTGACGTGAGACTGCGCAGCGAGGTTGTACACCTCGTCCGGATTGATCTGCGCGAGTAGTGTCACCAGGCGCGCTCCGTCACTGAGGTCACCGTAGTGAAGAAAAAGTCGAGCATCCGCATCGTGCGGGTCAACGTAGATGTGGTTGATCCTCGAAGTGTTGAACGTCGAGGATCGACGGATCAGTCCGTGAACCTCGTAGCCTTTGGAGAGCAGCAACTCGGCAAGGTAAGAGCCGTCCTGCCCCGTGATTCCGGTAATCAGTGCGCGTTTCATCCTGCGTTCCTTCCGTTGCGGGACAGCCCGCCTGATAGTTGCGAAACCACGGTTGTGGTCCGTAGTCCTCCGAATCGCTCGGCAGTCTTGATCTCGCTCATGCGCGTCCCCCCAAACGGCCGAAGACTTTTCGTATGTCACGTGATGCCAGCCGTATGAATGTCGAGTTACCGAACAGGTAGCGCCGCCACAGACGTTTGGGTTCGGATACAAGTCGATACAACCACTCGAAACCCGAGTTCTGGACGAAAGATGGTGCCTCCGAAACAGTTCCGGCCAAGAAGTCGAAGGCCGCGCCGACACCGACGGCCACGTAGTCGGTTCGATCCGCTATCGCCTTCGTGACAAAGTCCTGCTTCGGCGCACCCAGACCGACCCACACGATGTCCGGTGACGTCGGATCGACCTTCGTGATGATGTCGTCGACGAACTCCTTGCTGAACGCGGCAAACGGCGGGGCATATGTGCCGGCCACCTTGATTCCCGGGTATAACTCCTCGACTCGATCCGTCAAGAGACTCAACGTCTCTTCTGTCGTGCCGACAAAATGGTGACGAAGGCTGTCGCGGCGTCCCTTGTCCAGGGTGGCCTCGAAGAACGACGGACCCCGGACTGGTCGAACACCGACGTGATCGGCGGTGCCGCCGATCAGGCGCATCACCCAGCTGACCGGGGTTCCGTCTGCGAAGTTCACACCGGGACCCTTCAAAACCGCGGAGTAGTCGCGATCACTGTGCGCCGCCGACACGCAGTAGGAATTCGACAACCTCACGGAGACTCCGGTTCCGGCTCCCTCTCGTCTGTCGTTGACCACCCAATCGGTAGCTCTCTCGAGATTGGTCGCGGCAAACGGAATGCCACCCACCTCGATGACCTCGAACGGACTGCTCATCTGTCTCACCACTTTTCCGAGTTCGTTTGTCGACGTTCATTGCACTGGCCGTAGCTGCGCGACAAGACCGATGTCAACCGGGACCGAGTCCAATCACGTTGCGGTTCAAAGAGAGAAAGCTCGGTCTCGACAATCGATCGAGCGATACGAGAGGCGAGAGTCGACGCCGGAGCAACCGGGATCGTCACGGCGTTCCTACCTGCCAGTGTCGGCACACCGCCGAGATCCAAACAGACCACCGGCAGGCCCACCGCAGCCGCTTCGGCCGCCACCCAGCCGCCCGAATCGTGCATGCTCGGGAAGAGCAGAGCGGAGGAGGCCCCCATCTCGCCCACCACTTCCGATCTGTCGCGCCATCCGCGAAGCGTGATCTGACCGCGCCGATACGGAAGCGACTTCTCGATCCGCCCGCGGGCGGGTCCCTCCCCGACAAAGGTCATGGACCACTCGGTACCCAGCTGCTCGAGCGCATCCAGAATCAGGTCGATTCCTTTGTATTGCAACAGTCTTCCTACGAACAAGAGTCTTCGTTTCGGTCTGGGTACCGCTTGCTTCTCGATTCCGTCGTAGCCCAGAACACAATTGGGTTGGACGACGACGTTGCGTGCCCGCGGTGCGCCACGTCCGCTGTCGGAGTTCATCGCGATGAAAGTGTCAACTCGTCCGGACATGAAGATGTGTGTCAGTGACCGAACGGCTTTCGTCGAGCAGGTTCGAACTACCGTGGATGCCAGATACCGCATACCGATGCGCTTGGCGAGCCGCATCGGCGGGTAGGTGTTGCCCCCAGCAGGCCCCCATACCAGTCGTACTCCGCCGGCTCCACCGAACAGCACCGGTGGGGGCAGCCAGTCGGAGGCGAAAGTTGCATGGTGCAGGACGTCGAAGTTTGCCGCTTCACGCCGAACGAACAGTGAAGTGTGCCAGAGCCATCGGAGGTATCGACCGTACGATCCGGCTTCTTCCGCGGGCAAAGTCGCTATTCGCACGACACGAACTTCGCAACCGAGCTGTTCACACTCTGATTCCAATGCGGGAGCCTCACCGGAGCGAGTCACCACCGTGATCGACTCACACAGTTCGGAAGCTGCCGAGAGAAGCGCCCAACCCGCACCGGACTCACTCCCCTGATTCGGATCGCAGGCGTATGCCGTCATCAACAACCGTGTCATCGCGCTACCACCAGCCTCTGTGCGCGCGGCGTCCGAGAATCGCTGCGGCTGAATCGCTCTGAGAACCAACCGATGTTGCGTGCACCGTTGTCGAGAACCACGCGCTTGATCCGTGGACTGATCAAGGCAACGGGGATCAACGTCGCCGACGCGAGGACGAGCAGAGCGCGTTTGGCACTCTGAGCCGCCAACAGTGGCAGCTCGAGCTGTCCCTGACAGACCGCGAGGATTCGTCCGTTGTTGACATACCGGGCGAAGAGCCAGGAATCCCGACGCCGATCCTCGCCTACGGGTTCGTACGCAAGCGCCTCGTCGCACCACACCAACCGGACACCGCCGGCGCTCATCCTGAGCGTGAACTCGGTGTCCTCGCCGCCAGGTAGATCCCAGTCGTCACTGAAGTTCAAGCCGTTCAAAGCCTTCAGGTCCAACAACAGATTTCCAGCGCCTGCAGACGCAACCGGGGTGCCGGTCGAATGGCGAACGCGAGTGTGCAATGGAAGTTCCGAGGCAGGCAGACCCACCGGAATCACAGGACCGGCCACAGCACCTGCGTCGAAATCTGCTGCGCAGGTGAGGAGATTCGACAGCCAGTCGACATCGACGTACTCGTCGTCGTCGACGAAGACGATGTAACGACGATCTCGTGCACGGGCGAGATCGACGAGCGCACGTCGCGCCGGAGATACCCCGCCGAATCCGAGATGCAGTCGTTCGATCCCGTCGGCAACATACGTCGGCGTGGTGGATTCCGGATCGTTGTCGCCTACTACGACCTGGGCGGAGGCACCGGAAGCCTGGATCGATGCCCGGACGCTGTCGATGCAGACAGCCAGTTCCGATTCACGACGGAAGGTCAGAATCGCCACTACGACGCCGTTGGGATTCTTCATGAGAGGTCAACTTTCGGTCGGGCGTCACGGTTCATCGAAACCAGAAGTGCGACGCTCGCGCTGGCGCACGCCGACACGGCCAATGCTCCTGCGACGTATACGGCGCTGTCGGTCAGTCCCGCCCCGAGAACGATCAGAAACTGTAGAGGCAACAGCATGGCGCGAAATGTGTTGAGGTTTGCGGTCTTGTCCACGACGCGGATCGAGGTACCGACGCCCAGAAGAATCCCGTTGAACGCCACCGCCAACCCGCACAGCAGAATGACCGGTATCAAGTTCGGAAAGTGCGACCCGACCAGATGATCCATCAATCGCACTCCCGAGAGTCGAATCTCGAGCGTGAGACAGATCAGCGAAACGCAGATGATCGAAACCCAGAAGATCTGCAAGCCCACTCGGCGGCCGAGTGCCATGCACTCGCTCGGGCTCATCGCTTCGACACCACTGCCGAACTTACGCATCAGAATTGGCGAGATGCCCGCGAACATCAAGGACAGCGGACCGAGCAGTGTCTGGGCAGTTCTGATCTCACCGATCATCGAGATCGACGCCACCACAGTGAGTATCAAGAACATCGCCTGCTGCGCAGCTGATCCCATCAATATCTCGATCGCAAACGGCACGGATCTATATCGGTGAGTGCGCGAGTACCTGATCGACGGTACCGGCGGTACCAGACGCATGGATGCGTGACCGAGAGCGAGCGCGACGAAGACACCGACCGTATAGGTCACGAGTGCAAGTGTCAGATTCTCGACCAGGAAAGCTGCAATAAGGACGAACGAGAGTTTCACGATCTGTATCGACACAGAGATCCAACTCGCACCGTCGTGCATCAGCATCGTGCGTATCACGTCCAACACCACGAAACCAGCTGCAGCCAAGGCGTATACCGTGAGATTCATCGAGTCCGAGCCGGCGATCACGAACAGTGCCCACACCGATGTCACCGATACCGCCGCCAGCACGATCGTGGGCGCCAACGCCGGTCCACGCTCGTCAGACCCCGCCCCTCGCGACAGCCAGACGTCGACGCCGATCGCTCTCCCCAGTGCCAGTGCCAACAGACCCGCCGATTGAATCACGGCAACCTGGCCGACTTCGATCGGACCACCGAGTCGTGCCACCGAGGTGAGAACGACAAAAGTCAGGACGCTCGAAAGCCCTTGATCGGCCATGAATGTCACATGCCGAGTGCGATCTTTCACGATCTCACCTCGTCGATGAGCTCACGCATCGACGTCGCCGCTTTGCGCGATGTGAAGCGATTCGAGTAGTGACGATAAGCGGATCTGCGTATCGCCGATCGATCGTCCGCTCCGAAGATTCGATCGAGGGCCTCGCGTATCGACGACTCTTCCAAGGTATTGAGAGGCGTTCCGCCCGGTCCGACGATGTCCGCGAGTGCACCGTTGGTTGCGTAGATGACTGGGGTGCCAACCGACATCGATTCGATCGCAACGCGTCCGAACGGTTCTGCCCATTGAGACGGCACCACGGACGCCGCACTGTCTCGAAGTATCTCGATCACATCTTCGTGCGAAGTGAATCCGGCCAGCGTGACGTTGTCGAGAGCTGCGCTTATGCTGGAGATCTCGCCGTACTGCGGTCCGTCACCGAGAACTGTGAGCGAGGGACTTCCAGCGCCCTGCGGCCAGTTGCGCACCAAATCCAGGACGCCCTTCTCCGGTGTCAGTCGGCTGACGCACACAACCGAATCAGTGCTCCGAAACTCGGGTTCATTTTCTTCGAATCCGAAGTTCGGACGAACCACGACGCGGCCAGAACCGATCAGTCGTCCTTCGACCAGACGTGCTGTCATCGCGCTCGTTGCGACGAACCTGTGCTGCTTCCACCCCAAGACGCTCAGCTTGACCGCCGTAGCGCTCAGGTAGCAGACAAGGCTCTGCAGTCGGCTGTTTCCGTAGCATCCGTTGCGGACACAACTCGTGAAGTATTTGGTGGAACCGCATTCGGTGCACGTGCCATCTGCGCGCAACTTGGCTGACGGTGTGGCCAGGCGATAGTTCCGAACCGCCTGCAACGTAGGAATTGCGGCGGCTCTTGCGGCCACGAGCAACGAAGCCGAGAACGCCGGCCAGAGATTGTTCACGTAGATGACGTCGGGGCGCTCCGAACGGATGATGCGCAACGCATCGACGAGTACGCGAGGACTGAAAACAGCGGTGACTGCCGCCCACGGTCCCCGGGAGATCTTGGAATTCTCGGTGGTGCACTGAACCGTCTCGTATCCGATCGATTTCAGGAGCTTGGATTCGTTGGCGAAGCTCTGCTCCTCACCACCCGGATTCCGATAGATCGCATGGAACATCAAGGCTTTCGGCGGCGTGAATCCACCGGCGGACGTCGGGTTCACTTCGGGCTTCGAACGCGCTACATCGAACGACTTGTACATCTCAGTGACCTCCTCTTCGCTCCGGAGCGAACCTGTACGCGTCGTTCTTGTCGGCACGAACCCCACGGATCGACAACTCGGCGTTGCCCGCACTGTGAGAGCGGTGGGTCGAGGGTCCGTACGGCGCCAGGAAGACCCATGCGATCAGCCACATGGCGCCGAAGAAGAGCGTCGACTCCGTCAAGTCCATCGAGAAGACGAGAACCATGATCGCGACGACGGCGATGTACTCCGTTCTGCTGCGGGCTCGCCCGAGCGCCGTGCTCAGAAGCAGGTAATAGCCGGCCAACAGCAGCAGGAATCCGATCCAACCGATCTGCAGCCGAATGTCGAGCATTCCGTTGTGTGCGCTGGTCGCCGGAAAGGACAGCTTTGACCGAATCATCTGCCCCACTGCACTGTCCGGCGCCCACACCGAGCCGAATCCCCATCCGAGCAGAGGCCGCTGTTCGGCGTAGTAGTCGGATACCGTCCAGAGATGTAACCGGCCGGTCAGCGTGACATCTCGCGAGAGTAGCGCCGCGACATCGGGTCCGAGCACCTTCATCGCGCCGGACACCCCGAGGTACAGGCCGATGATCACAGTCGAGGCGAGGTGAGCGTTCGGTGTCCGTCGAAAGCACCTCAGAGCAAGCATTGTCGCCAGCGCAATCCCCGCAGCGACGAGACCGGTCTGGCTCCGGGCCTCGAACAACACGATGCCGGCGACAGCCAGCGCCGCCACCCACGGAATACGCTTGCCGTCGGGAAGCATGAGCATGACACCGACAAGTACAACTTCGATGGCAGCCATTCGTCCCAAAGTGTTCTTGTGCGTGAAGATTCCGCGATAAGCAACGGCGCGGGTGTCCACGTCGATGCCAGTCGAAGGATCGAGGAACACGACCATCAGCGACAGCACGAGAAGTACCAGCAAGGTGAGGGCAACAGTCCGCACTCGCACCGCGAAGGTCAACTCACGGGCGACGATGATTCCCGTGATCGCCAGGCACACGACGACGATGCCGGCGACGGCGGAGTTCCGGGGCAGTGTCGACCAGTGCCAACTGGTTGCCGGGACGCCGGCCGAGATCATAAGCGTGAAGACAGGCCACGTCGTATTGCGTGAGTATCGCCGGTCGAGGAAGTAGACCAACGCAATTGTCGCCGAAAGAACGGCCGAACCGTGTACGAGCAACGATCCGAGCGCTGTCCTCTGCGTGTACGCCTGAAAGGCTCCGCTCGCGCCGATGACCGCGATCACCAATGTCGTTCGCAAGATCAGCGGATTGTTCGGTGCCTCATTTTCGCAAGGCGCCGGTACCGCCTTCTTGTCAGTAGGCGCCATCACTTCCCACCACCGCCTTGAGCGTCTTCGCGACGATCATGACGTCACCCATCATCGACCAGTTGTCGACGTAGGAAAGGTCCAGGCGGACAGTGTCTTCCCACGAAAGATCAGAACGTCCACTGACCTGCCACAGGCCGGTGACACCGGGCTTGACCAGTAGCCGACGACTGACCGCGTCGTCGTACATCTCGACCTCGCGCCGAAGCGGTGGCCGCGGTCCTACAACACTCATCTCTCGCCGGAGGACATTGACGAACTGGGGCAACTCGTCGATCGAGTATCGGCGCATGAATCGACCTACCGTCGTCACACGCGGATCGTCTCGCATCTTGAAAAGCACTCCGGCGCCTTCGTTCTCCTTCATCAGTGCCGTGACCTGTGAATCCGCATTCTGGACCATCGAGCGGAACTTGAGCATGGGGAACGGCTGACCGTCCAACCCCATCCGCTCCGACTTGTACAGAACCGGACCCTTGCTCGTGAGCTTGACGGCGATCGCAGCCGCCAGAAGCACCGGACTGATCACGGCCAGCACGAGCGCCGCGAAAGCAACGTCGAAGGTCGTCTTCGAGAACTTCTGTGCGCCGTGATAGCGCGGACGCTCGACATGAATCAGCGGAAATCCTGCGACCGGGCGCATCGAGAGCCTCGGCCCGGACACATCCAGAATCCCCGGTGCGACAACAAGGTCCACATGATCGCGCTCGAGATCCCAGGCCAGCTTGCGCAGCCCTTCCGGTCCGAGTCGCTCCGACGCCGTCACCGCCACCGTGTCGGCACCGACCTGTTCGAGTGCGTCGGTGACACTGTGCTCGTCTCCGAGCACCGGAATGTCCCGACCGTTCACTGTGACAACTTCGCCCACGTCTCCTCCGTAGCCGGGTACGCAGACTCCGACAACTCGGTATCCATGGGCATCGTCGCGCTCGAGGTTGCGTGCAAGATCGACAACCGCCCCTCGCACACCGACCACAAGTACGGCAGTTCGAAATTCACCTCGGGCTCGCTCACGAGCAATCACCCGTCGCCAGATCCAACGACTCGCGATCAAGGCGGTCAATCCCATCGGAAACGCCACGGCAAGGTACAGGCGCGCGATCTCCAGGTGAAGGAGAAGGCTGGCGATCGCAATCAGTCCGAACAGGCGGAGCGTTCCGACAGCGATCAATCGGTACTCTTCAGGGCCGCTTCCGATCACACGAGGAGATCTGGTCCGAAATACCCTCAGTACGGCAAACCAGCCGATAATCAGGGCGAAAGACAGTGCGGTGTAGCTGAAATGGCCGAATGCTTCACCGTCGACGACATCCGCGTCGCTACCGAATCGCCACCATTGAGCCAGAAACACAACTGCCGCAACGATGATCGTGTCGGTGATCGCCAGACGACGAAGATACGCAGATTGCCATTTCCTGCGTGCGGAAACTCCACCGGCCCTCTCCGGCGTTACTCGTCGGTGTTGTTGTGGCCGCTCTTTCGTGGGCGCGGCCATCTCGAGAACCGTCATGTGTTCAGAAACCTTTCCCCATGCACAGAATTCGGCCTGAAGATGTTCACCGGCCGAGGTCCATCGGACCGCCTTGCCGATTCCCGAAACTTCGACAGCGAAGCAACTGCTCCGCATTGCTGCGTTCAGTGCGTATGGTCGCATTACGTGCGCCTTGCAGTTAACCCGGCGACTATTGTCAGGCCTCGGCCCAACTGTCTATTATTGCGGCATTGCCGCAGCTCACACCCCATGATTGAAGCAGAGTCCACTAACAACCCAAACACAGGACGATCGGCGATTTCTCCTCGCCCGCTGACGTCGCCGGCCTCGATATTGCCAGGACTCACATCTTGGCAACTCTTCGGCTAGCTGGTCAGTACCAGTGAGGAGTTTGCCACATTCCGGACAGCGTGGCAATAGCGCTTTCCGAAGTTTTTCCCGACGTCAGCATTGACGTCAGTTATTCACCCTCCGACAAGAAGGAGTGAACATTGCTCACCATTACCATTGCGTACCTATAGTTTTCATCGCCTAGCCCATTTGGGCTCCGCGTTTGGACGGAAACCGGCACACAGTTGGTAATCGCTCCGCAAATCGAACCATCGCGGGTCCGGCGGCGCTGCAATTCTGAACAATCGTCCGAGCTTCGCCGATGAGAGCGTCATGCGACAGTTGAAGACGAACTATTCAGCAAATTGGGCCAGACCCACCATAGGTTGATGCAAGTCGAAAATGATTGCAGTACAGAACTATTCGCAAATTGGGCCGAGCGCCGGCCCGAAACTGCAGTGCACGGAGCCTGCTGCCGCATGTTACTGGCCCGATGATCATCGGCACTTATGGGAAGGAGAGCACGTCGACTGACGTTCGTAAACTGCTGAATCCCAATCGATCCAGCTCACCCAGACCGAATCAGACGTTGACAGGCCGGGTACTCACCGCATCCATTGGCAGGTTCCGAAACATCGAATCGGTTGGATGTAACGCGGCTCGGCGCGATTCCGCCGAGACCAGCGGATGCGCCGTGACGAGAACGGGCCCCCGAGCATTGCTCGGGGGCCCGTCAGCGCGGACGCGGGTACTACAAGGTCAGTACTTGACCCATTCAGTTGACTGTCGACGGTGCCCGCACTTCGTTGAGTGCCCTGCCACCGACTGAACTTCCCACAGCCACATCAGCCACGACAGGATCGGAGTCGTAGTAGTACTTGTACTCGTAAACGCCGCGACCGTTCAGCGGAGTCATCGTGATGACAGCGCCGAGAATCGTCGCACCTACGCTGTGGAGGTTGCCCACCGCCCTGCTCAACTGTTCCCTCTTCGTTGAACCATGACGAGCAATAACGAGAGCGCCGTCAGCCAGAGCAGACAGAACTGCAGCATCCGTAACCGGAAGCAGCGGCGAGGCGTCGATGATGACGTAGTCGAACATTCGTCGCAGATCGGCAAAGACTGCATGAGCAGTGTCGGTCCCCAGCAATTCGCTCGGGTTCGGAGGAATCGGGCCCGAGGCAAGAACCGTCAGGTCCGCATTGTTCGTCACTTGAAGCACATCGTCCAGGTCTGCTTGCCCGGCCAGGACCGAACTCAGGCCCACACTTCCGATCAGTCCGAGGTACTTCGAAACACGCGGCTTGCGAAGGTCGCCTTCAACGAGACATACCTTCTTGCCCGCCTCGGCCAGCACGAGTGCAATGTTGACGGCGGTCGTAGTCTTGCCCTCCGAGGGAAGAGAACTCGTGACGACGATGACGCTCGGGGGGCGATCCACGGCCAAGAACTGCAGATTGGTTCGCAGTTCACGATATGCCTCGGCGCTGGCGGAGTTGCCCTCGTGGAAGTTGATCGCCTGATGAACTTCACGTTCCTTGTCGAACGGAATGGTTCCCACCATCGCAGCACCAACGATGTCTTCGACTGTCTTGCGTTCTTTGACAGTGTTGTCCAAGCGGTCACGCAACACAGCCAGACCGATCCCCAGCAGTAGACCGATCACTGCTCCGAGAGCGACGTTCCTCGTGGTTTTCGGAGATACAGGTTCTACCGGGGTTTGGGCTCGCTGCTCGACAACTACGCGCGCAGGCGCAGTGCCGCCGTTAACGGGCGTGCTCAAATCCTTGACCATGAAGACAAATTCGTCCGAGAGCGCATTGGCGATATCGCGGGCCAGCTCAGGCGACGTATCTTGCACGCTCAGGTCGAGAAGTACCGTATCCGGTGCCGATGTGGCCGTCACCTTCGATGAAAGCTCCGCGGCAGAAAGGCCACCGAGGCGATCTGGCCCCACCGCATCGATTGTTCGCTGGGCGAGCGTCTCCCCGGTGAGGAGTCTCGCGTACGAAGTGACCAACTGTTGCGAGAGCTGATTGCCTTGGAATGCCTCGTTCACAGTCGTTCCGGTCGAAGTAGACACGAACAGGCGAGTAGACGCCTTGTACACCGGCGTGGCAATCAACGAGGCACCTAATGCACCCAAGATCACGACCACAGTAACGACAGCGACGATCTTCCACCGTGCCTGCAAAGTCTTCAGGTAGTCCCGTACATCCATCGTCGAATCTCCTTCGGCTCGAATACGTATCGCGCATCCGAGCAGTAATCACCGGCTGTCGGTCGAGCCACTACCCCCGCTCTTGTCTGAACAGGACAGCCATCCGTATTGACGTTCTTCCACGTATCGCGGCAACAAGCTGGCGGAGTAAAGACACAACGATCCCATTGAACGGAAGACAATGCAGGGTGAGAACAACTCACTCCTCGCCCTCACCGGCCCGGTCTGTCAGGTCTTGAACTGCGGCTGATCCCGTGAATCCAAGGGAGCGAACACCACGAAGGGCTGAACTGAACATTACTGTCTCATCACACTTTTCACCACTCCAACCACCGTATACACCCCGCGACTTCGCATCTCGTCGCACCGATGAACGACGTAGGCCACTCATCACGCGCTACGCTTGGGACCTAAGTCCGACAACGAATATCAACGATGAATCCACAACATCCGAGAGGAACGTCCGAGACATGACGCTTATCTCATCCGATCAGTGCGTCGAATCGACAATCGGCGAGTGAATCGTCGACCACCGCGGCGCGGTGGGTTGCAAACGGTGGACTCGCCGGTAGTTGCCGTTCGACACCACACGAATGCCGATGCGTTACCGGATATCCGATCGGAATCTCCGGTGACGACTGGACAATCAACCAACAGACCTTGGTCCCGACTTTCCAAACAGAGTTGAGGTTCGAGCCGAGTGAACTGAGCCCTAGGGTCGTCCGAGCCCTCGGTAGGTCCACCCAGCATCTCGCCAGATTGCCGGTTCGAGACAATTCCGCCCGTCGATGACAACCTTCTTTCGAACAATGTCGTCGAGATCCGAAGGCAGCAACTTCCGAAACTCCGCCCATTCCGTCAAGATCAGGACGACATCTGCACCCGCGCAAGCTTCCTCCGTGTTCGCCGAATAGGTCAACGTCGGAAACAACGATCGAGAATTTCCCATCGCCTTCGGGTCGTACACGCTGACAGCCGCGCCTTGAAGTTGAATCTGGCCGGCGACATTCAAGGCCGGTGAGTCTCGAACATCGTCGGAGTCCGGCTTGAAAGCAGCTCCCAGCACAGCTACTCGGGCTCCCAACAACGATCCACATGCCTCGCGCGCCAACTCGACCATCCGTGTCCGGCGACGCATGTTGATGTTGTCTACCTCGCGCAAGAATGTGAGAGCTTGATCTGCACCCAATTCGCCTGCACGCGCCATGAATGCGCGAATGTCCTTGGGTAGGCAACCGCCGCCGAAACCGATTCCGGCGTTGAGAAATTTTCGACCGATTCTCTCGTCGTGCCCGATCGCGTCCGCCAGTATCGTCACGTCAGCACCCGATGCTTCACATACTTCCGAGATCGCATTGATGAACGAGATCTTGGTTGCCAGAAATGCATTGGCTGACGCTTTCACCAACTCCGACGTTGCAAGATCCGTGACGACAAATGGCGTACCCTCGTCAAGGATCTTCCCGTAGACCTCGCGAGCGACAGATTCGGCACGCCCCGGGTGCTTGCGGTCCACGCCCAGTACCAACCTGTCCGGGTGCAGGGTGTCCTTGACTGCAAACCCTTCTCGGAGAAATTCCGGGTTCCAAGCGACCTCGACGTCCTGGCCGGCCGGTGACAATTCTCGTGCTCGGACACCAAGCCTTTCCGCGGTGCCGACCGGCACCGTGGATTTTCCGAAGATCACGGCAGGCCGCGTCAGCAGCGGTGCGAGACTGTCGACGACGGAATCGACGAAACGCATGTCCGCTGCGAATTCCCCCTTCTTCTGGGGAGTACCCACACCGAGAAAATGAATGTCCGCAAATTCCGCGGCCTCTTCGTACGACGATGTGAATCGGAGACGACCTGCCGCGATATTGCGCCGCAGTACCTCCTCGAGGCCGGGTTCGTAGAAGGGAACTTCGCCGGCTTCGAGCATGGCAAGCTTGCTCGGGTCGACGTCGACGCCAAGGACTTCGTGGCCCAACTCGGCCATGCACGCCGCATGGGTCGCCCCGAGATAACCGGTACCGAATACGGTCATCCGGCGCGAAATCGATTCAGTCGGGCGGAGCTCAGTCATTGAAAACCTTTCGGTCGAAGTTCATGTGGACGAGGTCGTCGGGGCGTCCACTCCCGTGTGGCCGAGTACTCCGTTTTCGGAGGTCGTTGAACGGCACTGTCAACCGACCACCTTTCTGCACGTGTCCACCAGCGCATTCAAGTCCGAACGCACCGACTTGGTAGTCAGGGCAACAACTCCCACGAAGACGACGCAGACCATTCCCGCAAGTGCGAGCGCTACGAAATTCGGAACCTGTTGAAAAAGGATTAGAGAAAGTGAAGCAACGCCGAACATCGCAGCGAATAGCACCATCGGCCGCACAGCGCTTCGGACCAAGGGACCCGTCCCGATTCCGATCCGTGGAATGGCGACAAACGAGTAGATCAACCAGACTGCAACAAAGCCGACGCTGCTCCCGATCGCCGTGCCCAAGCTTCCGAATATCGCACCGACACAGACTGCAACGATCATCAATCCACGTCCCAAAAGGCTATACCGAAGGTGCATATCGACTCGGCCAGTGGAAAGGAACACCCAGTAGTAGATGTATGACAAAGCTTGAAATGCACCACCTACGGCGAGGATCCGGAAGATCGGCGCCGCAGCATCCCAACCACTTCCGAGCACGAGATCCATCAACGGGTTCGCCACGGCTGCCGCGTAGGCAAACGCACCGAGCATGACGTAACACAGTACGGTCTGAGCTCGGACCAGATACGCCATATAGAGAGCAGGATCGGTAATTCGCGAAAGCACCGGCAACGCAACACGTGTCATCGGCGTGGCCAATTGCGCGATCGGTATCTTGAAGAGCTGATATGCCCGATCGTAAACACCGACTTCAGTACTGCCGTGAAGCTTTCCGAGTGCCACGGAATCTGCGTTCGCACTCGAGTAGGTGACCAGTTGCGTCAGCATGGTGTTGGTGCCGAACGACAGCAGGGACCGCATGTCTGCACGACGTGTCGGGAGATTCGGAATCCATCGAAGAAGCATCGCCGAACTGCCCAGGAGTACCGCAGAGACGATGATTTGCTGAGCAACGAGTGACCAAACTCCGTAGTGCAACAGGGCAAGCGGAATCGTTACGGCCAACGCGATCCCCTGTGCGGCAATTTCGGTCACCGTCAGTTTCACGAATTTCAAATTCCGGGTCAGATCCGCTCGCAACTGTACGGTGAGCCCGTTCAGCACGAAGATCACCGACACCGCCCTGACAATGTCAGAAAGCCCGTCGACGTCGTAGAACCGGTCGAACAATGGCGCTGCGGCGAAGACCAGGACCGTCAGCAGCAATCCGATTGCCGTGTTGATCCAGAAGAGATTCGAACGCTGATTCTCCGATATCTCCGACGCTTGTACGGAGGCAAGAGAAAGCCCGAAATCGCCGATCACCGTTGCAGCTCCGACCACCGCCATGACCATCGCCATCTTGCCGAAGTCGTCCGGGCTCAGAACCCTCGCAAGTACGGCGATTGAGGTGAACTGAATGAGGAACTTGACCCATTGTCCCCCCAACGTGATTGCGGAGCCGCGCGCAGCAGTTGTACCCAATCCCACTGCGTGCGCCTACTTTCCGAAGAGATCGTGGGGAAACGCTTCGCGAAGCGGTCCGTCATTCCACCCCAGGCCAGGCGCGCCACCCATTGAAATAGCAGCCTTCACAGTTGGTGCGGTGGACAATTCGCGGCCGGTGCCGAGGTAATAGTCCGCATACTTGAATTCCGCTTCCGAACCTGAGGGAATCAAACGCGCTGGAATGCCCAGCGCGTCGGCAACGATCACGGCATGAAGCGAACTGCCGACGACGAGTCGACTGCTCGCAATAGTTCGGAGGCAAGTCTGCAAATCCTCGGTTGGGTCGAGAACCGACGGCGTGTCGAACCACCGCGGCAGGTCGTTCAGATTCGGAACGACAACGACGTCGCGCGAAGGGTTCTTCGTGAGTTCGACAAGTTCAGGAAAGACGGAAGGAACGAGCAATCCCGGGTCGCCGTACGTGGGCGGAGTGTGAATTCCGCGTATTTCCAGGAACTCACGCGAAAGCGGTCCACGAACTGCCCGGACGTCGAGCGCATCGAAGCGATACTCGTCAGGAGTTATCTTGCCGTTGACCCCCGTTCCCCAGATGCAGTCTCCAGTTCTCGCCATGTGCATGATGGAACCGACCGCCAGCAGCCGCTGGTTGCGCTTGCTGCGCGCTCGTCTGGCACTCTGCTTCGACATCCATGCGACCACGACCGGACCTAGAAGGTCGCCGAAGTTGTTGATTCGTCTCCCGATCCGCAACTTTCGCGAAATACCTGGGATCACGACTTGGTTCCTGGGATTCCAGTTGACAACCTCGACCTCAGACATTCGCGACCCTAGTCGAGGGAACATGAGGAATCGTCTCGTCGAGCACCGTGCGGACAGCAAGCGTCCACTCCCTCGTCGCGCGGATGTCATGATTGCGAGCGGTTTCTGCAACGACAGCGCGGTCCGCCTCGCTTGCGCGGACTGCACAATCAGCGAGCATCTTCGTGTCTCCGGTATCGGCTAGGCTGTCGGTGGAAAGCATTTCGAGGAGAACGTCCGATGTGAAGGCGGCCACGGGCAATCCCACTGTGAGTGCCATCAAGATGGTTCCGGATGCAGTGACATCCCGGTACGGCGCCACCAACACAGATGAGGACTCCATGTATCGGCGTACGTCCACATCCGACATATGTGTAGACGGTTCGGCCAGAATATCGATGTTCTCGGATCGACGGAGAAGGTCGTTCTCCCCAGATGTCAGCCTTCCGATTGCACACTGCAGCCTGATGTTCAGATGCGCCAGATCCTCCGCCAGCTTAGGCAACACGTCGAATCCCTTGTCTGCGCGAGCACTCCCGAGATAGAGGGCTGCCGACGAACTATCTCGAGGAAGGCGCATCGCTCCTTCCGTAGACTCCGACCACGCAAGGTAGGCGGGGTGCGCGGCGACCAGGACGTTCGGATACTCTCCGACTCCCGCAAGGAGCGAAGAGTCGTGAACTAACAAGCCGCTCGCGCCCGAACGAATGGAACGGATGATCGGGTGATCGTCCGCATCGTCCCGACTCTTAACGGGATTGTGCACAACTACGAGCGTCCGGCATCCCGAAAGCTGAAGTCCACGAATGATTCGTCGTTCCAATTCGGAATTCATCCAGCAGACCACGACGAGTGGCCGTCGAACGATTGCGTAGACGACAAATGTCGCAAGCCCCGCCAGGTACTGCACCAGCACCCAGATGTTGCGAGAGCCTGCTGCAGGCGGAGGGAGCAGACCGACGGATCTGACCCGATCGTGAGTGATCCCCTGACCGCGCCGGCCGAAGCGAAGCACCGACTCATGCGTATCCGCAATCACTCGGGCGACTTCCACCCCGTAGGGATTGAAGGGGTTGGGATCCCACACCACGATTTGCCTACTCACGACGCCACCCGCTGACGAAGTCGCTTCCCGAACTCGACCGCACCGTAGAGCGAGACGATCAGTGCCGCTGGATGAACACGGGCCTTCGAAAGCCCGGATGCTGCGTACACGATTCCCCGTCCGTCTCCGGCAGCCAGTGCAGATCTCAGTATTTGAGTGGCGATGAAGTCGCCCCTCGCCGTCTTCCCCAACGACGACGCGTGCTTGTCGTAGAACGGGACGCTTCGCCTCCAATTCCGCACAGTCGAAATTGAACTATTGCTGGCCTGCTGGACGTGAACGAGAGGCTCGTCTACATACGACACCTTCTCGCCTACTTCTTCTTCGAGACGAACCACGAGGTCCCAATCCTGATGCTTGGAGAGTGATTCGTCCCAGGCGACGTGCTGGGCGAGTCGACGAGTCAGCATGATCGAACTCGACTGCACGTATCCGTGCCCGTGCCGCAACCCAGGCCGCAAGACTAGGTAGTCGCCCATCGACGAGCCCTCACCGTACCGAGTGATCGGAAGAGTACGCACTGTGTTTCCTGAGTGGAAGTAGGTTGCGGTGTAGGAGAACTCTGTTGATTGTCGAGTCATACTGGCGAGCTGCTGCTCGATCTTGGTTGCTTCCCACCAGTCGTCGTCGTCGAGAAACGCGACGAAGCGTCCGGACGCCGCTGCGACTCCCATGTTTCTTCCCACTGCTGCACCGCGACCGCCCCCTGTGGTCAGCACGATGTCCGCTTCGGTTGCAGTGCCACCCTCGTCCATGGCGGTATCCAGCACGACGATGATTTCGATATCGCGGTGCGTCTGGTGCCGAACACTCTCGATCGTGCGAACCAGTTCACTCCGCCCCAGCGACGGAATTACGACGGTGACCAGTTGATCGTTTACTCCATCGGTCACAGAATTCCTCGTCTCTCGAACTGAAACTCGACAGTCACACGCATCAGCTTGAAAGGCTCCACCAGATACCTCGACGCAAGCCTCTTCGGGTCCGAAGCCAGCCTCCACAGCCATTCGATACCCAACTTGCCTGTCCACCGAGGAGCCAGGCGCTGCTGTCCGGACAGTTGATCTATGGCCCCGCCTACAGTTGCAAAAACGGCGGCGGGCAATGCATCCCAGTGATCGAGCAAGAACTCTTCTTGGATCGGCATACCCAATCCGATCAATACGAGATCTGGTCGAAATGTGCGCAGGGACTCGAAGCCTTCGGAAATCAGCGCTTCCTTGCCCGCGTATCCGCTCCACCCTCGAACTTCGCCATGCTCGGCCATTCTTGAAATCGCATCCACAGCAGATGAATTGGAACTCGGGCTGGCACCGATGACCGCGATACGAATCCCATCGTCGATGTCACCGACCAGCGGAATCCAGTCCGTCGAACCACAGCGTTGCGACACGCTCAGCGACGGTTGTTGTCTCCGAAATCTGCGAATTGCCAAAGCCGCCAGTATCGGCATTCCGTCGATCAGAGTCAGATCCGAACTGGAATAGAGACTGCGAAACTTTTCATTCGTGAGGTGGAGGTACGTGCTGTGCAGATTATGGTTCAGCAAGACCTTCTTTTCACCCTGATTGTTCCTGATCCATTCGATGACATCATCGGGCGCACAGGGTTTCACGCGTATTCCCCACAGATCGATGGTATCCATTCAACTAACCCGCCCATAGTTATTCTTGCCCGACATAGTCAAAGAATCCTGCGTACTCAGAACAACGGCGACGACCATCCAGAACATCATCGCCACCGACCCGCTACTGAAATGCGAATGAAAGGAAGAAATGACGAGAATCCCGACGAGGGCGATCCCGATTGTGCGAAAACTGGTGACGCCCGGTAGGTCCGAGGTCGTCCATACCTTGCTGACGGCGTAGACGAGAAGTGCCACCTCCAGCACGGCCAACACGACACCACTGGCAACAGCCGTTCTCATCCACTCGGATTCAGGAGACGGCCATCGCAACGTCGAAGGTGCCGTCCCTGCGGAAATGCGGTTGTAGACATTCGCCCCGTGCCCGAACAGCGGACTGTCCAGGACGGCCGGGACAGTCTCGTTGTTCCATATCCCGACGCGGTATCTGATGGTCTCTGGAATCCAGCGAGGGAGACCATCTTTGGACGGGCTGCTCAGTTGCGAGGTCAGTCGATCGCCAACTTGCTCGTCGAACAGCAAGAATGCCGCGCCCCCGATACTGACCAGAGAGAGAAGGCCGATGAAACGAATCTTGACCTGCACTGCCGTGTAGAGCATCGTCACGATCGCGACCAAGATCGGCGCAAACGTGAATGTCGACACTTGAGCGACGAAGAGGATGCCAATGCCGAGAACCAAAGGCTTGGGGATCAGCTGCGAACCCGATTTCTCTACAATCAGATAACAGCCGATGGCGATCGCGATGGCTAGGTATCCACCCAGTGCCGTCCAGTGGCCAAGGGTGCTCGTGGCGCGCAATGGCCATCCGAGATCAAGCCTGCCCTGCAATCCTGGTGCAATGGTGAATCTCACCAGAAGTTCGCTGACCTGACGGCCGCCGAGCATCTGGGAGATTCCCAGCACTGCAACCGGAATCGCTGCAATGAACACGCCCTGGAGCACACGGAGACCGTCGTTTGCGCTCGTCACGACCAGTCGGCACGCGAAGTACACAGCAAGCACACCGACCAGGTTCAGGATCGTCGACAGCGAAAAGGCGGCGTCCGAATAGGTTACGTCGAAATACTCGACCAACGCGATGGCCGTCACGTACAGCAGGAGGAATGCATCCAACGCCCGCAAGCGAAACCGAACCATGCGTCCCCGCGGCGATGCCAGACATGCAATGACCAGAGCCAGTGCTGCGACTGGCAGTGATGCATTGACCGTCGAGGGCAGGCCAGGCAGAGAAACTCCGGTAAGAGCCGCGGCAGCACCGGCAACGATGCCTACCCAGGAGGCGCTCGACATCTTCCGGCTGTGATCGTTCGTCGATTCGCTCGGAGCGCGAAGCGCCGACGCGCCAGTCATTTCGTTGCGGGCATCGGTAAGCGGGAAACTAGTAGGCGCCGTCACTGGCCAATACCGCTTTCAACGTTTTGCCGACGATCAAGACATCCCCCATAAGCGACCAGTTGTCGACGTACGAGAGATCCAGTCGTACAGTCTCTTCCCAGGAAAGATCCGAGCGTCCGCTGACCTGCCACAGCCCTGTGATTCCCGGCTTGACGAGGAGTCGGCGACTGACTGTTCCGTCGTAGGCCTCGACCTCGCGGCGAAGCGGAGGCCTGGGGCCGACCACGCTCATCTCGCGCCGAAGAACATTGACGAACTGTGGCAGCTCGTCAATCGAGTAACGGCGCAAGAAGCGCCCGACCGGTGTAACGCGCGGGTCGTCGCGCATCTTGAAGAGCACACCGGCGCCGTCGTTCTGGGCCATCAACGACTCCACCTGTGAGTCTGCGTTCTGGACCATCGAACGGAACTTGAGCATCGGGAATGGTTTGCCGTCCAGTCCCATTCGCTCCGCTCGATACAACACCGGGCCCGGGCTCGAGAGCTTGACCGCCAGAGCCGCGGCCAGGAGAACAGGTGCAATTGCTGCCAGTAACAATGACGCGAAAATTACGTCGAACGAAGATTTCGCAAAGCGTTGCGCACCATGATATTTCGGGCGCTCGACGCGTATCAAAGGCTGACCGGCCACCGGCCGCATCGACAGGCGCGGCCCCGACACGTCGACGATACTTGGCGCAACGACCAGATCTACGTCCCGCGATTCCAGATCCCAGGCAAGCGCACGGATTCCATCCGAGCCGAGATGTTCGGTTGCCGTCACGGCAACGGTGTCTGCGCCGACCAGTTCCAGCGCTTCGACCACCGATGTCTCACCACCGAGGAGCGGTATGTCACGCCCGTCGACTGCGATGGACTCGTCCGCGCGCCGAAGGAACCCCGGCACACACACTCCCACCACGCGGAAACCGTCTGCGCTACCCCGCTCGAAGTTTCGTGCAAGTTCAGCGCCGGCATCCTTGCTGCCCACCACCAGTACCGATGTGAGGCACTCCCCGCGAGTACGCCTTCGCACGATCACCCCACGCCAGAGCCAACGGCTCACCAGTAGCGCGAGAAGGCCGACAGGGAACGCGAATGCGAGGTAGAGCCGGGCGATATCGAGACGAAGCAGAAGGCTTACTATCGCAATGACGCCGAACAATCTCATCGCGGACACCAGGATTCGCCGATACTCCTCAGGACCGCTTCCGATCACACTCGCAGATCTGGTCCTGAATATCTGCAACGTCGCCAGCCACGCGATCACCACGCCGATCGACAAACCGGTGTAGCTGAACTGCCCGAGCTCACGAGCGTCGACGGCGGTCGGCGCGGCGCCGAATCGAAGCCACTGCGCAGCCGAAACCGCCGCTACGACAATCAGCGAATCCGTCACTGCCAGAGCACGTATGTATCGATGCTGCCACGCAGCACGCGAGGAAAACTCCGCACGGGAGTCCGGCACGATGCGCGGACGCCGATACCCGAGCGACGGCGCCATGGACATGTCCAATGCCGACATCTGACCAACCTTCCCGTTTGCGAGCCGCCAGGCCCCGACCGTTCTTCGGAATTTCCCGTTTGCACCCGAACGCTTCAGGCACAGCTAAAGATGGAGAAGAGCAAATGTTCCGCTTAGGTATCGGCAACATTGCAACTCGATAATCCGGAGGCATTGCACGTGCCGCGTGAGTACTATGAGAACATCTCCAAGGCCGGAGTTCAATTCGAATAATGTTGCAGGTCAAGACTCTAACCGGCAATTTTTCTTCCCAGCACACACCCAAAGGATGTTGGACGATCGTTCACGTTCAATCGCCGCAATGTCACGGTGCCATTTACGCTGTAGTTACCATTTAGTAGCTATAGTTCAGCTATTGAGTAAATCCGCGGAAACGTCGAGGGCTTAGGTCCCGACGACCGCAATAGCTCACAAAGCGGACATTGCCTCTCACTGCTGACCACAGTTCTTTCGCATGGGTAACTGGACCCGAATCCACGCAACCGAGAACCGTCCCTGCACGCCGGGGACCTATGTCCCCGTAGGTCGAATCCGCCGGACCTGATTGAACTTTCTGCAATTCGCAAGTGAATTGCCCTTCGATATGGAGTAATTCGGCAGACCCGAAATCCCGCCATGCCATCCGGCCAACCCAGACCCGCACTGGGTACCGAAAAAAGGATTTCAAAATTCCCACTATGTGAGATGTGAGCACGTGAAACCTTCCGGCCGGACTGCTCGGAGATTGGCGCTTCGACATGGCGAGGGCGATATGTCTCGATCAAGTAATGTCTGCATATGGCGCCGGACCGATGGCGATGGTCGTCAGTCCCTAGCGGTGCGCAGCCTCGAATCGCACGCAGATGTCGGGTAGCAAGCGAATGGAACTGGAAATGTTGAAGATTCGTGAGATCCGCTCCGAGTCCGGGATCATTCCTCGACTCGCAGTGCGGTGGTTGATGATCGCGCTCGCCACGATCTTTGCATTTTGGCCCACCTGGACCAAGCTTTGGCAGAGCACGGCCAGCGGAACTGCCATCGGCTACGTCTTCGCTCTACCGCTCTTGTGCCTGGTTGCAGCCGTCGGAACAGACTTGAGGCGCGGCCCGGAGCTTCCGATTCACGATCGTGAGACCGACAAGATAGTCGGCTGCATCGGTCTCTTCGTCGCGTTGGGACTTCAAGCGCTCCTGCTACCGCGTTTCGCCGAGACCTACGAACTGATGCATATCGACGTCATCGCAGCCTGGGTATTCGTCTGGAGCGCAGCGGTTCTGATGTTCGGCCTCCGTCCGGTCAATCGGTACTGGGCAATCTGGGTGGTCCCGATCATCTTGGCGCCGCTGCATTACCGCGCCATCGCGACCGAAATGGGCGGGACTCGTTTCGACTACAGCGTCCTCATGGTGCTTGTCGCGTCTGCCGCGACCACGATCGCCGTCAGTAGAACGTGGAGGCGAGGGGCGATCGCCTTCGTCGCCGCAACGGTGCTCGGTGTGGTGATTCTCTACTTCACGATTCAGAAGTATCCCACTGCTCCGCTTTTCGCCGTGCAGTTGTTTCCGGCACTCGGAACCGCAATCGTCGTCGGCGGCGCCTTCTATCTGTACGAACGCCGGGGTAAGTCGCTCAAACCGTTCGACCGACCACTCCGAAAGCCTTCGACAGCCACAAGCAACTGGACCATCCTCGCGGTGTTTGCCGCCGCAGTGCTGATGTTCTTCACGCCGCTGCCATCGACAAGTTTGACCGTCAACGTCGGTCCGCCCCCGGCTACTGCGGATCCTCGACTTGTCGTTCCGCTGGGCTGGCATCAGATTGGAGCATCCGAATACGACTGGCCCCGTCGCTACTTCGGCAGCACCGCCGAACTGAGTCGTCAGACCATTCGGGCCGACACTCCGAATCCCGCTTGGGACTCACAGATGCGGCCTCGCACGGTACAGATTGACGTCGTCCAGGTCCGTCGACCCTCCACGCTCGCCGTGTATCCCAGCAAGACCACCTACGACCTGGAGAACGCGAGAGTCAGCCCGACGGTCACGCTGGAGCTGCCGCACGGGATCGTCGCCGAGATGTACACGATCGTCGACGACGCTCTCCTTCTCACATGGAGCAATCTCAATTTCGTCTGGACGCGGGGCGACGGAGCAGCGCAACGAGTCAGCCTGATCAGCGTCGACAATCACGAACCCGACGCCTACTTCCCCGAACCGAAGCCGTCGATGGCGTCCAACGGTAGCAATACCCTCGCCGTTCTACTGCGTGGTGAAACCTCGACCGAAGACACCGAATCCGAGTACAAGGACCTGGACATGCTCGAAGCACTCGCTCGACTACTCGTGGAGGCTCAGACGTGGTGAACGCAAACCGAAGCCAGTCCAACAGTGTCGTGGTCAGCGGTGACCCGGATACAGCGGAGTACCGCGAGGCCGCCCTGCACGATGCAGTGAACGGTCTACGCGAGCGCCATCCGATCTCATCCGCCTCCGTGGCCTTCTATCCGTGGCAGCGAAATACGTTGTTGGCAGGCTTTGCGCTGGTCGTCGTCAGCCTCGTGTTCTTCCTCGTCCCGACTCTCATCGCGCTGACATTGATCTGCACCATTGGATACATCTGGGCGATGGTCGACCGTCTGATCTTGTTCACGAGGGGTCTCGATGCGTCCTCGATCATGACGATCAGTGACGAAGAGGCACTTGCTCTTTCATACGACGACCTTCCCACCTATACCATTCTGGTCCCCGCATACAACGAGCCTGAAGTCGTCGGCGACCTCATCGCAGCCATGCGAGCGATCGAGTATCCGGCAGACAAGATGCAAGTCCTTCTCCTACTGGAGGAAGACGACGCCGTCACTATCGAAGCTGCACTTGCCGCCGGTGTGGACGAGGTCGTCAGCATTCTGAAGGTGCCCGCGGCCGATCCACGAACCAAACCGAAAGCATGCAACTACGGTCTGCATTTCTCGACGGGCGAGATCGTGACGATCTACGACGCCGAGGATTCCCCCGACCCACTCCAATTACGTCGAGTAGTCGCAACTTTCGCGAAACTTCCCGAGAACACTGCTTGTGTTCAGGCCAAACTTGCATTCCACAACGGAACTCAGAACCTGTTGACCGCGTGGTTCACCGCCGATTACGCGCTGTGGTTCAGCTTCATCCTTCCTGGATTGATGCGGAGCAATTCACCGATTCCTCTCGGCGGCACTTCGAATCACCTACGCCGTAGCGTCCTCGACGAGATCGGGGCGTGGGATCCTTTCAATGTCACGGAGGATGCGGACCTCGGCGTGCGGATTGCAGAGAGCGGATATCGCACCGCGGTCTTGAATTCCACCACGCTCGAAGAAGCCAACAGTGACACGATCAACTGGATCAGACAGCGCTCGCGTTGGTACAAGGGCTATTTGCAGACGTGGCTCGTCCACATGCGCCAACCCGTCAAATTATGGCGAGGATTGGGTCCGATCGGCTTTCTCCGATTCACGATTCTCATGGCCGGCACACCTTTGGTCGCCACTTTGAACATGGTGTTCTGGCTCATCAGTCTGGACTGGATTCTCGGACAACCTGAAGTGATCCACCAGGTCTTCCCCAACTATGTCTATTTCCCCGCGTTGATCTCTCTGGCATTCGGTAATGCCGCTGTTCTCTACATGAACCTCGTGGCGTGCCGAGAAACGCGAAACGCGATGCTCCTCCTCGCCTGTCTGACTGCTCCGTTGTATTGGGTGCTGATGAGCATCGCGGCGATCAAGGGGACCTACCAATTGATTCGCAACCCGTCCTACTGGGAAAAAACCTTCCACGGTCTGAACACGTGACAACGCAACCCTCACGTTCTACACAGGTGTGAGTTATGTCTACTGATCCGCCTCACCCACAATTTCACCCGATTTCGGGTTTCACCGGAAAACGCACAGCTAGATGGTTGCGGTAAACACACAATCCAGTCACAAAACTTAACTACCGGTACGCGAGAACTGCGGTGATTGGTTGCCGAATGATCACAGATCAGCCGTCGAGCGCCTTACGTGTCGAGACGGCGCTGGCTTACCGCGCAGCACTCAGGCACTATGACCGGTATGAGCGGTTTTTCGGAATGGGTGAAGCATCAACTGGAACTTCGCCAAGAAACTGACGTAGCCGATGCTGCGCGTGCGCTGGGAATACGCCCCTCCGAGCTCGGTCGGTGGCTGTCCGCGAAACGCCCTCCCACGCAGGACACGATCAGAACTGCTTGCCGCGTCTTCGACGTCCACGTCCAGGAAATTCTTGTCGCGGCGGGCTACATGACACCTGACGAGTCGGGTCTGGACGACAAGCCGATTTCGCTGTCGTCGCTCAGCACGCAAGATCTCCTCGATGAGCTGGCGAGACGCTCCGCGTCGCATAGCCTTGCAAGTCAGTAGGTCAGCTGCGGATCCGGCTGATCCAATCGTTCCTTGAGCCAGACTCGCAACTCCGGTCCGTACTCGGTGCGACTGAGCGCATGGTCGAGAGATGCTCGCAGAAAGCCTCCCGGGTTACCAAGATCGTGGCGGGTTCCGTGATGGACGACGACGTGAACCGGATGCCCCTCCGCGATCAACAGCGCTATCGCATCCGTCAGTTGTAGTTCGCCACCCTGCCCGGGTGAGATTCGTCTGAGCGCGTCGAACACGGCGCGATCGAGAAGGTATCGTCCGGCCGCGGCGAGAGTGGACGGAGCATCCTCAGGAGCCGGCTTCTCAACCATGCCGATGACGGCAAGTACATCGGGATCGCTGCCCTCCACAGGTGTTTGGACGTCGAATACTCCGTAGGCCCCAACACGATCGGGCGCGACGTCGAACGCGCACAGCACAGAACCACCACGCTCGGCACGTACCTTCGCCATCGCGTCGAGAATGCCGCAGGGGTGGACCAGATCGTCGGGAAGCAGCACCGCGAACGAGTCCTCGTCCGCATCCAGCACCGATTCGACCAGACCGACAGCGTGTCCCAATCCCAGCGGAGACTCTTGCACAACCGGCTCCACCGAGATCAGGCCCGGAGCCCGACGCACACGTTCGAGTAGATGGTGCTTCCCGCTGGCGGCGAGCTTGCCCTCGAGCACCAGGTCCTCGACGAAATGCCCGACGACCGATGCCTTGCCCGGCGCAGTGACGATCACCAGACGTTCCGCGCCTGCTTGCGCCGCTTCGCTGGCGACCAGCTCGATCCCGGGTGTATCGACCACGGGGAGCAACTCTTTCGGAACCGTCTTGGTGGCCGGGAGGAAACGAGTCCCCATTCCGGCAGCCGGAACCACAGCAGTCTTGAAAGGCCGTTCAGCGCACCCAGTCATCGTTCACCTCTCCGCTCACGCGATGTTTCACACACTTACCGTTACGCGCATGCAGCGGTCGTCCCCTCATTTCGACGACCGAAGCTCACACCGCATGTACAGCCTGCGCACAAGGTCTACCGGGCGGCCGATGCCGCCGCAAGTTGACTCGAACTCGGAATTCGTTGCGCGCGAGAGCTACACACCACCCCTCGATGTCACTTCCACGAGGGGCGCGCCGCACTCCGCGCACTACCCGTTACCGCGGCGAACGGTTGTGATCGTATTTCGACGTTGACCACGGCGGGACGTAGCAACTGACCAAAGAGACAGGTACGACACAACTTCCGAACTCAGCGCCTCAACCGGACCGTCCCCAGCCGACCCGGACGTAGGTCCTGGAGGCGTCGCATCGATGGTCCCGTGCGACTTCACCAGCCTTCAAGTTCGGTTATCCACAGGTGAATGCCACTGAATACCATTGAATACGAACGAAATACGATCATCACGCCGCAACACCAGGTTCAGGTTGTTATCAAATCGTGACCATACTCCCACTGGGCGGAACTCCCAGTGGACTACTCGCAGTGTCCTAACTTGCCAGTGAAGCAATTACGTCGAAGAGTGGATCGTCAGGCCCGATATCCATCGTGCATTCGTTCGGCCGTGGATCCGGCACGAATGCCCACAGGAGAGCTCCAGCAGTACCGGCCACCTTCTGCCCCGTCAGCTTCGTCTCGATATTCGTGGCTCTGGTCGCCAGTGATTCACAACTGCCTGCCAATTCGCCTGTCTCGGCGACCAACAACGGCTTCCCGACGTTCGCGGCCTGTTCGATGCGACGCGCCAGTCCGTTCCACTGGTCGCCCGGAAGCGGAACCCCGTCTGCTCCGTAGTCGTGATACTGCAGAACGTCGACGAAGTCGGACTCGCTCACGTACTGGTAGTCGTCACCCGCAGTGCCGCACTGACCGCCCCCGACGTATCCGGCCGTGATCAGGGTGTTCGGATCGATCGCCCGAAGTTCGGCGCCTGCCGTGTCGAAGAACTCCCGCAACACCTGCGCGGAATCAGACGGGCACGTTCTTGTCCACCAATTGCAGGCGGCATCGGTACACAGGCTCGGTTCCGGCTCCCCCACCAATTCCCACGCCGCGACGGAAGGCTCGTTCTTCCAACGGTCGACGGCGGTGTGCATCCAGTCCTGGAAGCTCATGGTGGCTCGACCTGGGATCAGGTTCGCGACCTTCCACTCGTCGGTGTACCAGTCCCTGGATTTGAACAGCCCGTCATCACACCCGCTGTCCTGGGGTGAGAGCACCGGAATCGTGAACTGATTGTGTCGCGCCGCAGCGTCGAACACCGCGTCCATCGGGCCGAAATCCATCTCCCCGGACACCTTGTTCACCGCGAGCGCCTGGAACGCGTTGAAACGCGTGACGGAGTTCGGTGGCAGAGAACCGAAGTAGGCATCGAGATCGACCATGGCGCCACAGCCGAAGTTCACCGACCAATCAGTGGCCAGTTGATAAGCATTCAGCCCGGTAGGCCACCATGGCTGTCCGTCGAGCGTCAGTCCGCTCGACGACGCTCCCACCCGAACCGTCTTGGGCGAATCGGCAACCACCGGCGTCATGAACATTCCTGTCACCACCGCGACGGTTGCAAAGCTGACTACAGCGGCAGCGATACGGCGACGCACTGTGCCAGGCACACGCGGACGCACTTCTTCAGAAGACATCTACAACCATCCACGTCATACGGACAATCCTCCCACACGAATTGCCTCATCGACCCGTTTGCCGTTCACCGGTGACGCGATACAAACGCCAGGCCGAAGGGTCCATGCCGCCGTCGTTGGGAACCTCGAGTACCAGCGCCCCCACACCGCCGGCCCCGGTGTCGTACATCGTCGGATAGCGCCGATTGACCGCGTCCGACACACCGCGACCGGTGTTCGGCACCGACAGGATGTATTCGACGTGATGTTCGGCGGGGTTGTTCAGTACGCGCACGAAATCCGCATCGGAAGGCACGACGAATTGCCGAGGGTTGTTCGACGACGCCACGACGGCATAGCTCTGCACGGTGTCGAGCAGAACCGACCCCTCCGGCAAAGCCAAGTCGTCCAGGTACCTGGCGATGCGACGCTCGGCCGCAAACGTGCGCAGATTCGTCTGCTCCTCCAGGTTCTGCCGACCCGGAATGATCGCACTGGCAATGGAATGCTCGAGCACTGCGATCCGCGCATTGCCCATCGCGACAAACGTGACCAGCGTCGACCCGACCAGCAAGCACAGAGAGATCACAAGGGGCAGAGAGGGTCCCGACTGCTCGGGGTACGTCGATACCGAGCGTGACGCAGCAGCCCCCGGTCGACGCGTGACGACCGGCGCACCGCGAGGTGCGATCAGGACGACCAACACGAAACACAGCGGAATGATCGAAATGTAGAAGCGCAGAAGGGGAAACGTCGATCCCATCACGTAGAGCAAGGTTTGGGCACCGAGGATGGCGCCGAACAACACAAGAGGCACGACCACTTCGGTGTCGCGCCGCCGAAGTGCGTAGATGATTGCAAGGACCGCGAGCACCGGGAGCGCCGGGCCGAGTACGGCCATTTCGGTAATCGAGAACGCAAGACGGGCGATCGGTGAGTCGGTTCCGGCACCAGCCTGCTCCAGGATGGAACTGTTCCCGTAGACCGACGAGAACTGTTGGAACGCTTGACCTGTGATGAGCCAACTGGCAAACGACCACAAGGCGAAGGCAAGGAATCCCGGCATCAGCACTACGGCACCGTCGAGGGCTGCTGCCCAGAGCCGCAAGCCAGGCCCCGCGCCCTCGCCGCGCTCCTCAGCAGTCGGGCGGAAACGAAGCCAACTCACCACGGTCACCAGCACCACCGCGACGAACAGCGGGGCCAATGCGTCGTATCTGGTGAGGTACGCCAGAGCGAAAGCGAGGCCGGCACCGATGAGGTCGTGTACGTCGTCGCTTCGCATCCACCGAATCAACCGACGTGTCGCCCACAGAACGAAGAAGAGGAACGGAGCTTCGCTCATTCCGCTCGCCGCGTACATGACGATCATCGGGTTGACAGCGAACAGCACGGTCAGGACGACGGTGACCCATCGCGCACACCCACGGTCGCGGCTGATCCCACGTACCTGAATCACAGCACCGGCCATGAAGGCCGCGGACATCACGACCGCAGTGATGTTCCACCGCAGCAGATCCGGCCACCAATGACCCATCAGGCCCATCGGAATCTGGACTGCCGCCGTCAACGGGGTGAACACGAACCCGATCGCCGCGAAGTGCGGATCACGGCTGAGCAGCATCGCCGACACCGCGGCGACGCGGCTGAGCGAATCGGTGAAGATGAACCCGATACCCGCGTTCATCCACACGCCCAACGCGGTGTAGATCGCGAAGAGCGCGACGAACATCCGCCATGGCTTGCGGCCCGGTAGATCGTGGACCGCGACGGACAGGGCCGGGCGATCGGTGACGGTCACTGTCCGCGACGCCGAGCCACGAGCACACCACCGACGGCAACAGCAATCAGAACCACGGTCCCGAATCCGATCCAGCCGATCGTGACCGCGCTCAGTCCGGTCTCCTCTTCGGCCGAGGTCGCGGTGCCCAACGGGGCGACGTTGACTCCGACATCGAAGGGCTCACCTCCCCGAGGCGCGACCAGGAGATCGCCGGTCAGTTCTGCGAACCGGTCCTTCCCACCTTCCAACCAGTTGAGCAGACCGTCGGCATCGGCCGCATCACCCTCAGAGGTCAGCGCCACCACTTCGTTGTGCGAACCCGAAACCACCTGCAAGGCACCGTATTGTCCACCGAATTCCAGACCCTGCAAGCGCAGGAGCCCTTGATCTGCTGTGTCCATGGGTAGAGCCACCGGAGTGGGAAGCGTCCCGTCCGCCGCGATCAACAACGCCGGCAGCGAACTGGTCGCCGCGTCGCCGAACGGGAGCACACGCGGTTGCAGCGGCAGATAGCTCAACCGCTGCATCGCGACAACGAGGCGCTGCGCGCGAACGAGATCTGCGAAATCACCGTGACTCAAACCGACATCGAGTGTGGGCAGCATCGACTGCGGTAATGCCTGGAATCCTCCAGGCGTCGGCGGGAATCCGGTAGTGGACGTAATGGTGCTTGCCGGATCGACAGTGAGCGAAGACGGGCTACTGGTGCCGCATTGGAAGTCGCCGGTCACATCCATCGAGACCTCGAAGGTCAGGTCACGACGCAGGAGTTCGTTCGGAACATCGACGCCGATGTCGAAGCGCCCTGTCTCGTTCACCGTCTGCGAAGCAAGCCGTGAGTCCCCCAGCGAAATCGACAGTTCTCCGTTGCGTGAATTCGGCAGCGGTACATAGGAACCGATCATTCGGATCGACACGTCCTTCATCGGACGCCCCAGTTGCGACTGGCTGAACGGGACGTCGACCTCGATGTGATTGAGACCGGAAGCCGTCAACGTTCCGAGCTTCAGCTCACCGACGGTGATGGCGTCCTGGGAAATCTGGGCAACTGTGTTGTCCGGTGACGCGAGCGCCCTGCTCGCCGCCCAGTAACCGTCGAAGTTCGCCGCCAACAGACTGACCTGAGGAACGAGGGTCTTGTCGTCCCCTGAAATTCGCAGCACTGGTGCAGCACTCGGAGCAGCCGCGAGATCGATGCCGGCGTCCCCACTGTTGCCGAGCACTACAGCTCTCTCGAAAAGTCCCGGCTCAGCGGACGGCAGACTCTGGCCGTTCGGCAGTTGCTCCACCACCACGGCGTCAGGCTGACTTCCGTACTTGTTGACAATCGCTGCACTCAGCTGCAGAGCCGCACTCTGCTGTGACCGTGACGAACCATCCGTGACGTAGATGGTTGCCTTCCTCAAAATCGGCGGAAAGAAGGTTGCAACAGTCGTGGGCTGCTGCTCGGCACCGTCGTAGGCGACAAAGGCATCCCGGAGCGCAAGGGGCTGGTATCTCGTTCGGTCGTAGCAGCGGTCGTCGACGGGAACGAGGTGAGCGATCATCGACACGGTCACGCTCCGGTCGACCACTTCGAGACCTTGCAACGGAACCGAAATCGGTAGGCCGGTTCCGGCCTGCCCGGCGTCGAAGTCGACGCGGCTCACCAATCTGCCGTCCGCAGTCACTTCGAGCCAACCCCTACTGAAGTCGGTCGGGGCGGTCAGGATTCCGGTCACGGCTGTTGCGGTGAGTCCGTCCGGCACCGGCACGGTCACCAAGACGGGTGCGTCATCGGAGGAGAACACGATGTCTGTTCCTCGTCCGAGTTCGGTGAAGGAGATCGGAGTTGTGGCTGCGGCGGCCACCGAAGTATCTGCGTCGTCCTCGAAATCCTGGGCGGAGGCGACACTGCCGAGCGGAAGCAACAAAGTGACCGCGACAGCCACCGGCATTGCCAGCGCGCGCGTCAGCCAGGTTCGAGAGTGGCCCATCAGCGTGTCTCCTCGACATTTCTTGTTTCCGCGCAATCACCAAACACAAATCACGAGTAGCAATCTCGCCAGTTCGCGACGGTCGCAGGTCCGATCGCACCGTTACGGACAAACAAACCATAACGACCAATTTATGCGTTTGGCTAATTATCCCGGCGGGCGAGACTTTTGTTACGGCATGTCACATGATTAGCAATCACCACCACCGGGAAGTCGAAAGACGCCACTGAAAAGCCCGTCAATACGCCTGAACGTCCGTCCAGTCCGGGCGCTTCACGGGCGGAGAATTCTCAGATAAAGGAAGCTGTGACGATCAATTCGATCATCCCCGCCGGCAAGAGTGCGATCGGAAAGCTAGTCGGTGCGCCGTTCCACTTCGCATCATCGCTGCGCATGGCCAGGGTTTTTCACCCTCACGGGATCGAACTGAAGGGAACATTGAAGCCGGCCACCCCATGGTGGCCGGTATCGGAGTCGTCGACGATTACCGTCACCGCTCGAATGTCGAAAGCCCTCGGAACACCCGGAGACCTACCCGACGTACTCGGCCTGGCGCTTCGGTTGCACGATGTCGGCGCAGATGAAAACCCGTGGGACATTCTTCTCGCAACATCAGGACTTTCTACCTTCTCGAAAATGTTTCCAGCTCCGGCTTTCTCGTGGAACGGCGCGAGATACAGCACACTGGTTCCTTACTCACGCGCGGGCGGTGCCGCGGCGTGGCTGATCGTGACACCGCGCGGTGTCCATCCGGCCGGCACTTCTTTGTCTGCATTGAAAGCTGCGGTCGATCATTCCCCGCTGCACTTCTCCGTGTACCTCGCGAGAATTCAACTTCAGTTGATACCGATCGGGCATCTCTGTCTCGACGAGGTCGAGGACCACCCGGATTGCCTCCAGCCGTCCTTCGATCCGATTCTGAACAGGCCGGCCCACATGCGCATGCTTCCGGAGTGGCTCGCAGAAACGCGCAAGTTCGCGTATCGCGGTAGCCGCAACGGCCGAGGAGACACACAAAAGCGCGGTTGACCGGACTTGCCGATCAACCGCGCCGAAGCTCACTCAGCTTGTGAACTTGTCCTTGATATCCGAGACCTTGTCACTGACAGTGTCTCCGGCCTTCTTGACCTTCGCCTCGCCCTGATCGGCAACACCCTCGGCAGCCAGATCATCGTTGCCCGTGGCGTTTCCGAACTTTTCCTTCGCTTCGCCGATGAGATCCTCAGCGCGGTGCTTTGCCTTGTCGATGAAGTCAGACATGTATTTCTCCTTCTTGAATTCGGTGTGGATTCGGTCGTGCGTTCGGCCGTGGGATTCGGCCGTGGATTCAGTCGAACTCGAACTGCGTGGACAAATGTGTCAGCGTTTTCCGGTGACTGCCTTGACCAGGAACAGCAAGATGACAGCGCCGAGGAGGCAAGTGAGGAAGCTGAAGATCCAGCCCGCGCCCTCGACATCGACGCCGAAGACTCGAAGCAGGAAACCACCGATCAGGCCGCCGATCACACCGACAACGATGTTGAGGAAGATCCCCTGCTGCGCATCGGTTTTCATGATCTTGCTGCCGATCCAACCCGCTAGTCCACCGATGATGATCCAGGCGATGATTCCGAGTGAGAGCATTGTGACTCCTTGAGGTAAGGGACGGCGCAATGAGAGACTGCCGGTGAAGGGAGAGTTCCGAGCGATCGGCCCGCGCAACTAGACCGTGATCGCGGGTTGTGTTTGCACACAACCGGACTCTCCGCCGCACGACGCGGGGGATCGTGCACTCAGTAGCAGCCACATTGTCTGCTTACCTTTCTATCAGGTGTTCACGACAGAACCAAAATGACTGGCGATTCACCACATACGAGAAACGACACTCACCGACGCGCACATGATCAGCGTCACTACGATCGCGATCGCCATAGAGGTCACGGTCGCAAGGAGCAACGTGACACACAGTGCCACAGCAACATCCATGACTCTGTGCACGATCGGGAGGTCTACCAATACCCGGTCACCGGGAGGCTCAAACCTCGATTGATCAGAGAGTTCTCGGCTCATCGCGTTTCGCGCTTTCCACGGCGATGTGAGTTCTGGTCGCGACGGATGGATCACCGACCACCGCAGCGACTTGATCCCCCGTGTCGGTGACGCGAGAAATCAGCTCGGACAACGTTTCCGATCCGGATACGACGCTACGTCTCAATGTCACTCGCAAATCGATCGTGCGAACTCCACGATCGAGCAACGCTTTTCCTCGGACACGCGACACTTCGTCGAAGTCCTCCAGTGATGCGCTCGCCCCTTCCGCCACCGCACCCAGATCCGCGGTGATGGAATTGTGTGAGTTCGACCCATGGACGGCGATCTCCTTCACCCGACGCAGCGGCACATGCGCGATCAACCACCGCAACGCGAGGAGGACTAGCAGTACTCCCCCAGCTCCGACAGCCCATGGCCACCACGAGTGATCGACAAGATCTTCAGCCCACGGGATCTCGATACGCGCCGGGAAATCCTTGATCACGTCGCGATTCCACAGGATCGCTGCAACTCCCACCGCTATCGCGAGCATCCCCACGACGCATGTCGCCACGCGATCCATCGCCGTCGCCGTCCGAGTCATGACAGCGATCCCGTCTGGATACGAACCTTGATTCGCGGCGATGGTGACAGCGACCCGGCCAAGTCCCCCAGCACCGCACGGATTTCCGATTCAGCGGTGGCGGCTCCATCGGGCGTGACCGAGGCCTTCACTTCCAGCTTGCGCCGGGTCGCGTGTGACGAAGCGGATCGAACCTGGGCCAGTGACTCGACGCGAACAGACGCTATCGCCGCTACATCGGCGGGATCGATCCACGTATTCGCGACTCCGACCAAGGCATTGGCAGTCTTTCGTCGCGGTTTGAGTCCGAGGATGACGAACCACAGGCCGAGAACGACGGCTGCGATCCCCGCCGGCAACATCCAACCCTGGTACGCGAGCCCGTCCACATATGCGGCAGCACTTGGTATCCACTGCGACCCGGTGATCACGCCGGTATCCACCAGCGCGTCGCGGACGCCGACCACGCCGAGCGCAAGTAGCGCCGCGGCGATGAGGAATCCCGTGACGGCCGATCCGGGCGCCGCAAGGGGAACAGGAGCAGCAGCCCTCGAGGCAGTGGGTGGTGCGACCTTGTCGGCGGTCATCGCACTTTCCTTCCCGCGTCACGCGTGGTCGATGCCGGGAGAACGCTCACGATCGCCACGTCCACGCCGTCTACGTCCAGGCCCGTTACAGACTGCAACTGGGTTGTCACGTTCTCTCGCACCGCGGTACCGATGACCGACAAGGATCCGGGCCACTCGATCGCGATGTCCACCTTGGCCCGTACCCGCTTGCCGGATACCAGCACTCGCGCCCTCGGCAATTCGCGCCCGGTCAGTTTGTCCATGCCGGCGGCGTGATGGCGCACCCCCGGGGTTCCGCGCGTCGCCTCGAGAACCAACTTCTGCGCGACTCTGTCTCGAATCGTCAGCGTTCCGCGATCGCCCGGCTCGGCAAGCACAGACGACTCCGGTCGAGCTGTCTCAGCCACGTCCGCGACCCTTCAGCATCACACCGAGATCGAACTCGCCGTCACGCTGACCACCGACGAGGTATCCGATCACACCGAGAACCAGAGCGATGAGGAATCCGGTGAAACCGCCTGCAGCAGCTGCGACTCCGAGAAGTAGTCCTGCCAGTAGGCCGACAGTCGAGGTGGTCATGTGAATCCTCCGTTGTGGATGATGTTCGTTGGTGCGAGTCAGATCTCGGTGTAGGTCTTGGCACCCGGAAACCGAGCGCGCAAACGCGTGTACTGGGTCCGAGCGGGTTTCGCTATCTGCCGCATCGTGCCGCGCAGTGTCCTGCGCACACCCACACCGATCGGGGACGCGAAGTCCCGGTCGACGCGTTCGAGTGCTCGATTGAGCGCGTCGGCAGATCCGCCCACGTCGGGGTGGTAGTTCCTGATCGCCTCTCGGCGTGCGGATCGTCGATCAGGAACTGAACCCCGAGAGTGCTCAGGCATCGCGTCCACGACCGACTACGTCTTCCACTGTCACGTTCACGGGGCCTGTAACGAGTCCTGAAACCGCTTGGCGGATACGTAAAGCCGTGTCTCGAACGGCGGCGTCGGCGAAGATGCACACATGGATGTCTGTCGACGCCTCCGTCACCCGCACGCCGACGACGCGGCGACCGGGGAGGTACGTGCCAACCTCGCCGAACATTCCGGCATGAAGCGAGGCGACCCCAGGTATCCCCGTCACAGCCGCCGCGATGGTGTCGGCGATTTCGGAACTCACTGCACCCGTGCAGTCTTGGGCTCGCCGGTTTCGTCGTCACTGCCCTCGTCGAGGTGAACGTCGTGAACCGTGATGTTCACCTCGGTCACTTCGAGACCCGTCATCCGTTCGAGCGCCGCAATGACGTTGCGGCGAATGCCGGTGGCCAGATCGGCGAGCGATACGCCGTACTCGGCCACGATGTCGATGTCGACCGCTGCCTGCTTTTCGCCGACCTCGACCGATACTCCCTGGGAGTGGTTGACACTCGCGCCGGGGATCCGCTCGCGCAGTGCCCCGACAACCCGCGACGCTCCGCCGCCGACGTCGTACACCCCGCTCACCTCTCGCGTAGCGATGCCGGCAATCTTCGAGACAACGGTGTCGGCGATCGACGTCTTTCCTTGCGAACTCACGAGAGCCGAGTCGTTCGATGATGCAACATCCTTCGTAGATGCTGTCGCAACCTGCGTGCTGACCATTGTCATCTCCTCCTGTTGATCGATCTACCTGTGTAGTCGTCACTCGAAGGCAAAACCGAATGCCCCAGTCAGGTGACGTGCATCACTGACACTTGTTAGTTACTGTCCGTAACATTCAACGCCCCGGCCGGGCGAACAATCTTCGAACGCAGCCGAGTTTTCCGCATTTCCGCGAGAGGAGCGACTGTGGCGTTACCGCACACACAGGGGCTCACCGAAGCACCTGACGGCTTGGACACCGCAACGGTGAACGCTGCGATACTCGGCGACCGAGAAGCATTCGAGTCACTGGTGCACTACTACGGACCTGCACTTCACCGCTATGCGCGTCGAATGCTCGCAGATGAAGGCGACATTCTCGAGGTAGTCCAGGACACCTTCGTGGCCGCGTGGCGCCGACTCGATTCATTTCGTGGCGAATCGTCGATGCGAACATGGCTTTTCGCGATCTGTTCCCGAAAGATCGTGGACAGCTATCGAATCAAGAGAGCGCAACCGATCGACGACAGATTGCTCGATCCTCTCGTGCCGTCTCCCGAGGCCGGCCCGTTCGACACGACCTCGAACTCCGCGTTCCTCGAGGCACTGGAAGAAGCGTTGGGTGAACTGCCTTATCGCCAGCGTGCGGCATGGACGCTGCGAGAGGTGGAGATGCTCACGTTCGTTCAAATCGGCAAGATTCTAAGACTCACCCCGGATGCGGTGCGCGGGCATCACCATCGTGCACGGGCTAACCTGAGTGAACGAATGACGAGGTGGCGATGACTGAATCACGAACCGACGCATTGATGGCGCACGCATCCGACGCCCTGCGGAACGCTCCCGAGCCAGGCTGGGATCGAATCAGCGACAAGGTGATCCGGGCGCTACGGTCGACCTCGGCGTCCGGTTGGCCGCTCGACGCACACGCGTCGGAAGGTCCACGTCTAGGCACGGTGTCGGTGAGCGACCACGTACTCCGCACCCACTTGGCCGCCGAGATACGTTCTCGGCACCACTGCTCGCCGAGCAGCATCGAGTTCTTCGTCGACGGCCACGAAATACGTTCACTACGTATCGAACTGGCAGCGCCATACGGAGTGGATCTGGCCGAACTGTCGGACCGGGTTCGGTTCACCGTCGTGGACGTCGTTCACCTGATCCTCGGCGACACGGACCCACCGGTCTCTGCAGAGAGCATCCACGTCGCCGTAGTCGACATCGTCGATGATCTACCTGCCGAAGGGAACACCAAAAGCCACTCCGAACACTAGGTGTTTGTTCGGCAAGTGTTTGGGAACCCGGCACTCATGACCACTCCCCCACCACCGGATCCGGGCCCCGCCCCCGACCCGGGGCCGCCGACACCACCGGCGCCGACACCACCCGATCCGATGAATCCGCCGCCCGTGCCACCGACTCCGACGCCACCGAACCCGTACCCTCCGGATCCGATCCCGCAGATCTGACGTCGGCTGCCCCGAACTTCGGAGTTCAACCGCCGAGTTCGGCGATCATCTCGCTCAACGATTCTGCGGCGATACGTAGTTCACCTTCGTCGGGGTTGTCGGGTGAGGACGGTAGACGTTCGGCCAACTGCTCGCGAGTGACAAGCGAGATACCCTCGAGACCGAACCCTTCTTCATCGGGGACGTAGATCTCGATCTCGCCCCCGACCGCTACCAATTCCGAATGGGGGCCACTGCCCAGCAGTGCACGCAGGTGGTCGGTCGTCACGGTCATATGGTTCACGTGAAATCTCCTGCTTCGGTGACAGCTGACTTTGCCGGTATGGACTCGACGTGACGTACTGGCTCGACGTGACGCACTACCCCCTACTGAGTACCCCTCGCGGGTGAGCAGGAAACGACAAGTACATGAACAACGACTTCCCGAAGGAAACGCACACCATGAGTGAACAGAATTCCACCGATCGCACGGATCAAACGGAAGAGCCGCAGACCACCGGCACCGACCACGGTCCGGGAACCGGCTCCGACACCGCACCCAAGGACGTTCAGACCGATCCGTCGGGCGAGCGTACGTGGGCCGACGAGGGCGGAGCCTCGAGCACCGGCCCGGCGACTGACACCGACTGATCCCGGAAGGTCTGAACCATCGGGACCAAGGTCCCGTGGGCCGACGCTCACGGGACCTTGAAATCCGTACGGATCTAACGCTTTTCACCTGGGTTTTCGCGATGCGGTAAGGTAGGCACTCAGCACGGTTGAGTACCCAGCCGTTGAAGACGAGCACGGTTCGTGCGTTGCTTCCCGTGCCGTTTCCCGGTTTCGAACGAAACCGTTTCGAACCAGACCGTTCGAACGAACCGTTTCGAGCAATCCGTCAGGAGTTTCGATGAACGAGTTTTCGAGAACTACAGATGAGCGTACGGACAGTCCCCCCACCTTCACGACGACCTGTGCCGAAAACATTCAGTCGCTCGTGGTCAGCGGCGAGATCGACGTCCGGTCCCGAGCTGATTTCGCTGCCTGCGTCGACGACCTGATCGGTGAGCGACACCCGTTCGTACTCGACTGCTCGGACGTCCAGTTCATCTCCGTCGGAGGTCTTTCCATCATCGAGACTCTGTCGGCCAAGGCACGGAGGCTCGGCGTGCCGTGGACGCTCGTCGCAGCGCACCCTGTCAGGCGTCCGCTGTCTCTTCTGAAGATGGACACCGACATCGTGTACACCGACTCGACAGCCGATGCAGTCGCGTACCTGTCCTCGACCTCCGTCCTGGACGAGACCCTGGCGGAGCCGATGTCGGCGTGAGTACCGATCTCGAAAAGCTCTCCGAATTCGTCGTCGTCGCAAACCGACTGCCGGTCGATCTCGAAACCGACGAAGACGGAAGCAAGAACTGGAAGCGAAGTCCGGGTGGGCTCGTCACTGCGCTCGAACCCATCCTCCGACAGCGGGATGGCGCCTGGGTCGGCTGGCCGGGGGTCGCGGACGAGAAGGTCGATCCGATAGTGGTTGACGGCCTTCGTCTGTTTCCCGTCGAGCTGACCTCTCAGGACCTCGCCGAGTACTACGAGGGGTTCTCCAACGACACGTTGTGGCCGCTCTACCACGACGTTCTGGTGGCTCCGACGTTCGAGCGGTCGTGGTGGCACACCTACGTCGCAGTCAACCAGCGGTTCGCCGAGGAAACCGCGCGTTGCGCCGCGGACGGAGCGACTGTCTGGGTGCAGGACTATCAGTTGCAACTTGTGCCGGCGATGCTGCGCGAGCTGCGCCCAGATCTGACGATCGGGTTCTTTCTTCACATCCCGTTCCCTCCGGTCGAGCTCTTCATGCAGCTTCCGTGGCGCAAGGAAATCGTCAGGGGAATGCTGGGCGCCGATCTGATCGGCTTCCACTTACCTGGTGGCGCAAACAATTTCCTGTTCTTGGCCCGCAAACTTCTCGGCCTCAAGACGACGACCGCGGGCGTCGGTGTTCGAAGTGCGCTCGGGCATGTGGATTTCGATTCTCGCGTCGTCAAGGTGGGCGCCTTTCCCATCTCCGTCGATTCTGCCGAACTCGAGCGCCAGTCGAAAAGCGATTCGGTCCTGCGTCGCGCGCGCGAGTTGAAGGAAGAGCTGGGAAATCCCGAGAAAATCTTGCTGGGAGTCGACCGGCTGGACTACACCAAGGGTATCGACCTGCGGCTTCAAGCCTTGAAGGAACTCCTCGACGAGGATCGTCTGGATCCGGAGAAGTACACGATGGTGCAGCTCGCGACGCCCAGTCGTGAACGCGTGCAGCACTATATCGACCTGCGTAGCGTCATCGAAGAGCAGGTGGGCCGCATCAACGGTGACCACAGTCAGATCGGCCGCCCCGTCGTTCACTACCTGTATCAGCCGGTCGACCGTGAAGAACTGATCGCACTGTTCGTCGCTGCCGACGTCATGCTCGTGACGCCGATGCGCGACGGGATGAATCTGGTGGCCAAGGAGTACGCGGCCTGTCGTGGCGACCTCGGAGGTGCTCTCGTTCTCAGCGAGTTCACCGGTGCCGCAATGGAATTACGACAGTCATACCTGGTCAACCCGCACGATTTGGACGGCGTGAAGAATACGATCCTGACCGCGGTTCATCAGGATCCGAAGGAAGGCCGTCGCCGTATGGCTGCGCTGCATCGACAGGTCATGACACACGATGTGCATCAGTGGGCCGAGTCGTTCCTGACTGCGCTTGCCCCACCCGGACCGCTTCCGGACGATCAGTTCGTCACGGAGCGTGAGTCGAACTTTGCGCGCAACAACTGACCCTCACGGGCTTGCGTCAGTGCGCTCGGAGACTCGAGCTAGGATTGGTTTCAGTTCATCGTCAAGCAGCGGCTGCGAACTGATCTCCTCGACATAGCCGTGCAATGCTGCATCGGCCCAGAAAGACAGGCCGACCATGCCCCTCACGATGAAGTACTCCGAAACCTACAACGACGCTCTCATTGCGCTCGCTGCCGCTACTCATCGGCCGGCCAACGTGGTGAACCTGTTCGGCGAGTACGCCATTCGTGTTGACCTCGAATACAACCGGTTCCTTCTGGCGACCAATACCGCGGCTGGACTCTCCGATCGACCCGACAACGGAGAATCATGGCTGGTGCGGTTCTTCCAATCCGAGAACACCGACACTCCGGATCGCCTCCTCGCGGAGGCGTCGCATCAATGGTTGGTCGATGCGTTGGACGCCGCGCTCGAACAGATCGCAGCGGCAGGGAACAAAATCTCCGCCGACGCGGACTTCGGCGACCCTACCCGCACCGAAACTCCATCCTGAACGGCATCGTCTCGAGCAGCACCACTAGTCCCCCTCGGCGGTCAACTGGCTGATTCGAGCCGCTAAGACTGCATTCTCGGCCTCGAGGGACAGAATCAGACGAATACCGACGAGATTGACTCCGTCGTCGATCAGCGCGGTGATTCGTCCGAGCGTATCCAGGTCGGCTTCGCTGTACCGGCGCGTACCGCCATCGGTGCGGGTTGGTGTGAGCAAGCCCCTTCGCTCGTAAAGGCGCAGCGTCTGAGGTCCTACCCCGGACAGTTCAGACATCACTGAGATCCCGTACACGCCGCGCAGCGCCCGGGTCTGGGATTCCGACGTCACTGGAACCTCCTAGTTCGGTGTCGGCTGTCTCAATCGGCGTCACCCGACCTTAGCACCATCACGCAGTGAATCTGACGCCCAGGACATAGATTCAAGCGTGTCCAGGACCACTGACAACAAGAATCGTCGAGCAGAAAAGGCGTGAAATGGCAGATCAAAGCCGATTTCGACAAGATTGCACAATGCGCTTTCCTTCGCCCGCGAATCGAAGTAGCCTTGCCAATTATCTACATCGGCTGATATAGATTTTGTAGCACCTGAAAGCGCCATAACTGGAGCTCGAAGGCGCAGAACACCCAGACGTCGGAGTCGGTGGTTCAGCCGACTCCCTCACGGCACACTCTTCACCGGGAGCAAGATGACGACGATCGACATCCCGCCCACACAGGGCGAGAGCACCACCGGCATCGGAATCACTGTCGCAAGTGCGACTTTGACAACCGAAGAGGTCAAGCGCCGAATCGCGATGATGTACGGCGACCCGGTGACAGAGGAGCCAGTAGCACTCGCGCACTGAACCTGACCGACACGCGATCCGATTGACGATGGCGCGAGACCGCCCCACTGGAGGGCGATCCCCATCAAGACGAGAGGAAAACATATGTCCGAGTTCACCGTACCGGGACTGAGCAGCGCAGACGGTTCGTCCGTCGCCGATATTCTGCAGGAACGCCTCAGCGCCTACAACGATCTTCACCTCACGCTCAAGCACGTTCACTGGAACGTCGTGGGCCCCAACTTCATCGGCGTGCACGAGATGATCGACCCCCAGGTGGAGTTGGTTCGCGGCTACGCCGACGATGTGGCCGAACGTATCGCGGCACTGGGTAACTCGCCCAAGGGCACCGCGGGAGCAATCGAGCGCGATCGAACGTGGGACGACTACTCCGTCGGCCGCGACGACGCTCGTGCGCACCTCGCTGCGCTCGACCTCGTCTACACCGGGATCATCACCGACAGTCGCACCGCAATCGACAGCGTCGGCAAGATCGATCCGATCACCGAGGACATGTTGATCGGCCAGACGGCGCAGTTGGAAAAGTTCCAGTGGTTCGTTCGTGCTCACCTCGAGAACTCGGGTGGCAGCCTCGTACACGAAGGCGCGTCCACCGAGCAGGATGCCGCAAATGAGGCGCGTCAGAACTGATGCACCGTCCGCGGTTTCGGCCGATCGGGGGTCGGCCGAAATCGCACTCCCCACAACAGGAAAGGGCAAGAGCATGTCTGCGGACTCGCGCGGCACGTCGACACAAACACGTCGCGAGTATCAGATGTTCGTGTTGCAGCAGCGTTTGTTGTTCGGATCGATCGTGGCAGGCACCGCCCTTGGAGTTCTCGCGATCACCTACTTCTGAAATATCATCTGAAATATCAGGGGCCGCAACCGTCGAAGACAGGACAGAAACGACACAATCATGAGTTCGAGCACTCTCCGCTCGATCGTTCGTAGCGATCGATTTGCGGCAAGCAGTTCTTCTCTTCTGCTCGTGGACAGCGATTTTCGTATCCAGGGCGCAAACGACGAATACCTTGCCGTATCCGGTCGCAGCCTCGATCAATTGCACCGAGTGGAAGTGTTCGAAGCCTTCCCCGACAATCCCGACGACTCGTTTGCCGATGGAATCTTCTCGTTGACAGCGTCATTCGAGCGCACGATGCGGTCCCGAACTCGGGACGCACTGCCGACTCAGCGTTACGACGTGCGCGACGAGCGCGGGAGCGGGATGTTTGTCACCCGCTATTGGAATACGGTGAATTCCGCCGTCACCGATGATGACGGCAGGGTCATCGGTGTGCTTCATCGTGTATACGAGGTTCAACGACCGCTGGCTCAGCAGTCCAGTTCGGCGTCAGACGTCCTCACCCGCCTTCGCGCGGAAAATGACGAACTGAGAAGAGCTTTGGATTCTCGGCCCTTGATCGAGCAGGCCAAGGGATTACTGATGGCCGAGCGTGAGTGCTCGGCCGACCAAGCCTTCGACTTTCTGGTCCAGATGTCGCAGGAATGGAACGTCAAGGTGCGCGACATCGCCGGTGGTCTTGTCGCCGCAGCAGAACGACGTGCCGTGGATCAAAAGAATTCCTGACGACCGGGATTCAAAAGTTGTACGGCTGGGTAATGACCGACCAGAGGTACCCCCGAAATCTTCCCCCTCGAGGGAGGAGCCTCGAAGGTCCCGCCGGTTCAGGCCGGCGGGACCGAGCTTTGCCTTAACACCCGACCTGGATCCGCGATCCGAGTCGAGTTCGTCACGCAGCGAAGGGAACGTCCATGTTCATGCGCTCCTACACATCTCCCAGGCCCCTTGCCGACGAGTGGGATTGGCAACTGTCCGGCACCTGCCGCGACACCGACCCCGCTCTGTTCTACGACGACACGAACGAGCGCGGCTCCAGGCGAGCGAAGCGCGAGAGTTCGGCGAAGCTGGTGTGCGCCAGATGCCCTGTCGTGCAGAGATGCCTGGTGCACGCCATCCAGACCGGGGAACCCCACGGTATCTGGGGCGGCATGACGGCGACCGAGCGAGAATCGTTGCGCAAAGCTCGAACTGAACCACTGATCAGTGCCGCGACGAGCTCACGAGAGTAGATAGGAACCTCAGGGCCTGGCCTCGTGGTGCCGCAAACCGTGCGTTCGGCGTCGCTCCTTCATCTCGGCTTCGAAGAGGTGCGGCACTCCGCCTGCCAGCTTGTCGCGCACCACTTTCTCGCATTCACGAAAAAACGACCAGTAGTTCTCGTCGAACTCTTCGACCAACTGGAAAGTCCAGCGCCCCTCGACCACGTTCCGGCCCATCAACTCGCCCTCGACCTGATCGGCCAGGTCGTCGTTGCCGCTGGATCGCAGTAGCTCGACGACCTCGTCGAGCATCAGATCGGCATGCCCTATCAGCTGATGGAAGTCGTACAGAGCACCGCGTGCCCGTTCCACCGTTTCAAGGGCGTTCGACAGCACTCCTGCCGCCTTCACCTCGTCATCAGTGACACCTTCCGGTCGTATGTGTACGGGGATCTGTCTGTCCGAATGGGTGTCCATGAAGCGGCTGTACCCGATCGACGCGAAAATGAAAGATGAGGATTCGGTACGTCCGCACCACAGGTGATGTGTCTCACAATTCATCCTCTAGTTCGGGTAAAGAGGGTTAGTTCGCCGGGCGAAGGGTAATCCAAGGCCATGAATACTTCCGGGGTAGAGATGGCTGGCACGCACGGCCGGTACCGGTCCTTGCCTCGGTCCGCCGGAATTACGCCACATCTACCTACAGGAAGCCCCTTGATCCCTCTGTCGAGTCCGACCGAAACCGAACTAACTCACGACTCCATCGCCTCGCTCCGCGTCCGCGCGTCGTACTCTCAACTTCCCACTCTGCGCGGAATCACCCGAACGGTTGCCAACAACACCGGACTCGATGTCGACGGAACAGCCGACCTTGCTCTGGCGATGGACGAAGTCGCGAGCATCCTCATCGGCCACGCGATACCGTCCAGCGACTTGACCTGCCGATTCGACACCGTCGGCCGCACACTTCGGACCGTCGTGTCCGTGATCGCGCACTCCGAGATACCCGACAAGTCGCACAGCTTCGGATGGTTCGTTCTCGAAGCGCTGGTCGATTCCGTCCGCTTGGAACAGTCGGAAATCGACGCGGACGGTCACATCACCCTGACGATGACGCTTGAAAAGGGCTTGCCCCAGGAGCGTGCGTGACCGCTGTCCCACCGGACAAGAAGGACCAGTACGAAACAGCTGTCGAACTGTTCGTCTCGATGGCCTCGCTTCCGCCGAATGATCCCAGCCGAGAAAAAATAACCACCTCGATCATCGAACTGTGCCTACCCCTGGCCACACACGTCGCTCGCCGATACCAGGGGCGTGGCCAGCCTTTCGAGGACTTGGAGCAAGTTGCTCGCGTCGGGCTCATACAGGCCGTGCAGCGATTCGACGTCGACAAAGGATCGGATTTCCTCTCGTTCGCCGTCCCGACCGTCATGGGTGAGGTTCGCAAGCATTTTCGCGATCACGGCTGGTCCGTGCGAGTGCCTCGTAGCCTTCAGGAACGGCACCTTGCCCTCAACCGGGCGCTCACGACTTTGTCCCAGACGCTCGGCCGTGCACCGACAGTCGCGGAACTCGCCAAGGAACTCGACATCGAACCGGACGAGGTCGAACAAGGTTTGACCGCCGGTAATTCGTACCGAACCACACCGCTCGACACCGCTTCCGCCGGCGACGGGAGTGGTCTGACTCTGATAGACACTTTGGGACAGTACGACGAAGCGATCAGTCGGATCGACAATCACGAAACCCTGCGGCCCGCGCTCCTGGCACTACCGGAGCGCGAGCGCACGATCGTCGTTCTCAGATTCTTCGGCCATCTCACCCAATCCCAGATTGCCGAAAAGGTCGGCATCTCTCAGATGCATGTATCCAGAATCCTCACTCAGTCACTGAAGCAGCTACGCACCGAGATGGGTGAAATCTTCTGAAGGTACGTCTCGAGGATCAGATGTATTCCTGTGCAAGACGTTCCAGCTCGTCTCGATCGATGAGGCCGGGCTGGCCGATGTCCAGGGCCTCGAGATACTTGTTGGCGAGGCGGTAATCGTGCCCCCACCGGCCGTGCTCGCCATCCTGCTCGGTGCGCTGCACACTGGAACCGGGCGGAACCTCGTCCCGCAAACCGTTGGTCTCCGCGCCGATCAGTGTGTCGAGCTTGGTCGAGATGGCCGTGAGTGCATCGCGGTCGTTCATCTGATTCCCTTCGTCCGGTGACGCTGATCTTCCACCATACCGAAGCGTCGAGCCAAAAACATTGCACCGCTTAATATTCGACCTCTCACCTGGACCGATTCACGCCCTCGAGCTACACTGAACGGTACCGAGGTTGAGAATACAGCCGGGGTTGAAGCCACTGGCGCTCGGTTCGCATCAAGGCTCTGGATCAGGTGAGTATTTCCTGCGCACATCTGTACTGTTCATTTCCATTGAGCTCTAAAGCTTTCCACGCCTGGACGCATTCACTTTCCGCGCCGCCAGATCGGTCGTCAGCCTTTCGATGAAAGCACACAGACCGGATCTGCCATGAATCTGAATGAACTCGACCACACACCGATCGATTCCATCGATCCCTCAACACAATTGGGGCCGATCGTGGAAACGCATGGTTTCGCGGCCTGGCGGATAGCGCCCTCGACAGTCTTGATCCAGGTCGACGTCGACCTCGACAAACTCTCCGCCCCAGCACTACGAGAACTTCTCAACTCGTACGCTGCGGAGTGGTCTCGCGTCATTCTGGACTTGTCCAACTCACTGTTCGTCGGTGCGGTCTGCCTCGAACTGTTCGCCGAGCTGAACTCCCGTTCGCGAGCCCACGACTTCCAGTGGGCCGCGATCGGGTCACACCCGCTTCGACGCTTGCTTCGCGCGGCGCGGGCAGAAGAGGAATTCCCGGTCACCAACTCTGTCGAGGGAGCAATGCGCGCGCTCGACGAAGCAGAGAAGTCACTCGAAGCCTCCTGACGCGACGGCTGCACCGGCGTCGAGCGCCGGGCGCTCGCAGCGACTAAGGTTCGTCGGGCTGTCCGACGAGCTGAGAGAGACCGAGAATGACAATCGCCAAGCGCCTCGATGCCTTGCAACAGAAGCATCCGGCCCTGGGGTTCCCGATAGCGGTCCTCTACAAGTTCCTCGACGATCAAGGTGTTTATCTAGCCGCGCTGATCGCTTACTACGGCTTCGTCTCGCTCTTTCCTCTTCTTCTGTTGCTCTCGACCATTCTCGGCTTCGTGCTGTCGGGCAACCCTGAGCTTCAGCAACAGATCTTGGACTCCGCGCTGCATCAGTTTCCGGTGATCGGTGACGACCTGGGCAATGCGCAACAGATCGGCGGCGGTGTCACGGGTCTGGTGATCGGAATCGTCGGTGGTCTCTACGGTGGCCTCGGTGTCGCTCTGGCTTGCCAGAACGCGATGAACACGGTGTGGTCGGTACCCCGAAATATGCGACCGGATCCCATCCGCGGGCGTCTCCAAGGGCTACTACTCCTCGGCACGATCGGTCTCGCGATCTTGGGGACCACCGCTGTCTCCAACATCGGCGGTGCGCTTCATCTGGGCGGTTCGTTCAGCTTCCTGCTGACCCTTGCGGTAGTCGTCTTGAATGCGGGCATCTTCATCGTCGCTTTCCGGCTCACCTGCGCCCGCCCGCTCTCGGTAGCCGATGTGGCACCTGGAGCGATCGCCGCTGCTGTTCTCTGGCAAGCACTTCAGTCCTTCGGTGCCCTCTATGTGACCTCTGTGGTGCGGGGTGCCTCCACCACCAATGGCGTCTTTGCCATCGTTCTGGGTTTGTTGGCCTTCTTGTTCCTCGCTGCAGCCTCGATCGTCATGTGCGCGGAAATCAACGTCGTGCGAGTCGACAAACTCCATCCGCGGGCGTTGTTGGCTCCGTTCACCGACAACACCGAACTCATCGAAGGCGATCGGCGCACCTTCGCCGATCAAGCAAAAGCACAACGCGCGGTTCCCCACGAGAACATCCATGTGACGTTCGACGGGCACACCAAACCCGACGATTCGGACTGATCTCGACCCCGATCGAGTTGGGTATTTGGTCCCCTCCTCGGTATCGGGGTGGCATTCTGCGCCGCGAATCCAGATTTAACACAGGTGTTGTCATTTCGCGCTGCATCGAAGGGACGAATACATCACAGCAGGTAAACGCGCATAGTTGAACAATCACCTGCTTCCGACGTGGTCCCGGAACGGGACAAAGCCGTCAAATACTGCAACTCGCCATGCATCTAATTGGAGACAGAAAAAGAAGAGCATGGCAGGATCAGGTGTGAGACCGGACTCTCGATGGGAGGGCTCGGCTCGATGGATCCAGGAGAATTTGGTTATGGCTCAGGGCAGTGTCAAGTGGTTCAACGGTGAAAAGGGCTTCGGATTCATCGAGCAGGAAGGTGGCGGACCGGATGTGTTCGTTCACTACTCGGAGATCCAGGGCAGCGGCTACAAGTCCCTCGACGAGGGCCAGAAGGTCGAGTTCGAGATCGGACAGGGCCAGAAGGGCCCCCAGGCTCAGAATGTTCGCGCCATCTGAGTTCGATCCCAGTCTGACTTCAGACTGAAAAGGCTGGACGCTGCACCGCATGGTGCCGGCATCCAGCCTTTTCTTGGTTTCCGGGTCGTCTCGGTTCACGGGTCGGGCTTGTTCCGAATATTGGCACCGGTTACGTCGCTCGCGCCCGCTTCTTCTTGTGGGAGCTGTCGCAGAACGGCGCGATGCCGGTCCGCCCACATCGACACAATGCAACCGTAGAGCGCTTGTTCTCTATCGGAGTGCCGTCGTCACGGAGCAACTCGAAGTCACCACGCACCAGCAGCGGGCCGTCCGTGCAGGCGGTTATGGTGGTGTTGTTACCGGGAACACTCGGTGTTTCGGCAGATGACGATTCGGGAAACGCGGTCATATGTCCTCTTCAGTTCTCGATTCGGCCACTGGTGTGCCCACTTCCATGCCTGTTCCACAGGCCCGCGGCCCACTGAGCGCCACTCTCGTTTCCATTCTGCGCTCCTCGGCCGATCCGAGGGAGATTACGGCTGCCGCTGACGCGTACGAGGATGCACAGTCCACCGACCTCACCTACGACATTCTTCGTGACGACGACGCTCAGCTGACCCTGACGCTCCTCTACGAGCTTCATTTGCAGGGAATCGAGAACGTCTCGGACAAATGGGAGTGGAATCCGGACCTGCTCGCGGTGCGGTCTCGGCTCGAAGAGCGTTTCGAGTCCGCCATCGCGCAACTCGTGGGGACAGTGGAGTCGTCTGGCGACGTCGTGGCCGACCTCTGGTCGATGACCGCCCCCAGTGCAGGCCCAGGTCTTGCGTCCTTCATGGCGAAAGATGCAACGATCGATCAGTTCTCGGAGGTGCTGATTCACCGTTCGCTCAATCAGCTCCGCGAGGCGGATGTGCACACCCTCGGAATTTCGCGCCTCTCCGGTGCCGTCAAGGCCGCCCTCGTCGAAGTGCAGAGCGACGAGTACGGAGGCGGCCGCGCAGAGCGAATGCATTCGCGTCTTTTTGCCGACACCATGCGGGCTGTGGGTCTTTCGGACCGCTACGGCCACTACATCGATTCTGTTCCCGCGGTAACGTTGGCGTCGTTGAATACTCTCTCGCTCTTCGGTTTTCATCGCCGCCATCTCGGAACGCTGGTCGGGCATCTGTGCGCTGTCGAGACCACGTCTGCGCTGCCGAGCAAACGATACAGCGCAGGACTGCGCCGACTCGGATTCGGTTCGGGCGCGACACTGTTCTACGACGAGCACGTGGAAGCGGATTCCGTTCACGAACAGATCGCCGTTCGGGAACTTGCCGGCGGTCTCGCTTCTTCGCAGCCGCACCGCACTGATGACATCTTGTTCGGCGCCGCAGCGTGCCTGGCGTTCGACGATCTTCTCGGCGATCACCTCACATCGAGTTGGGAGAAGGGCAAGACTTCGTTGCGCGAATGATCACGAGTTGTTCGATTTCCTGACCGGTGGTGATCAACCCTCGTGCCTCGAGCATGGTGCGCCTCTCGCGCATCACGGGCCCGAAGGGAACGTACTTCCGGGCTGAAATCTCTACGGCCATACCGTGTTCTTCGAGTATCGCCTCGGTCTTGTCGACCCCACACAGCACCGATTGCAAGAGAAGCAGTGTGCCGCCCGGGACGAGCACCTCGTGCACGGTGGCTGCGATCCTGTCGATGAGGGCGCGTCCGTCCTTTCCTGCGTCCCAAGCACGTTCGATTCCAGCGGTAGGGAGATCATCTGCAAGAGCAGGGACGTACGGCGGGTTGGAGATCACCAGATCGAAGAGTTCGCCGTGCACCGCCTCGGTGAGGTCGCCACGACGGGAGTCGATCGAGGTTCCGTTGAGGATCCCGTTGAGACGAGCATTGGCACACGCGCGGCGAGATATGTCGACCGCGACGACGTGGCCTGCGCCTGCCGCTGATGCCGCGACAGCGAGGGCGCCGGTCCCCGTGCACAGATCCAGCACCCGACTGCGAGCGGTGAGGCGCTCGAACAGCAGCGCATCCGCCAGTAACGACGTGTCGTGTTGCGGTGGATACACACCAGGTAAACGCAGGATCATCATCGGCTCCTCTTTTTCAGGCGACATCGCACATCGCTGCGTGCGGCTACCCAGGAACCTCGGATTTCATGCAACATCGAAGCAAAGACCGCCTGGAACGGTTACATCGCCGCAATTTGCGGAGTAGACCTGAATCATGACAGGCAATGCGGACACCCCACAGGGAGCCGCGGCGTTTGTTTCCGCAGCAGATTCGCTCGACACCCTCGCCGAAGCGATTGCCGGACTCCGGTCCACTCTGAACACGGACGCGCATCTCGACTCCATGCTCCAACGTCTGGCCGAGACGGCGGTCAAAGCGCTGCCGGATGCCGATGCTGTCAGCGTGACGGTGCTGTCCGCCGATGGCCCACGAACTGCTGCATCTACCGCGGACTACCTTTCCGCGATAGACGATGCCCAGCATTCCGCCGATCGTGGTCCGTGCGTTGACGCCGCGCGCACCATGTCGTCGGTTCGGTCGAAGGTGGGTGATCACGACGACAAATGGCCGGAATTCACCGCCGAGGCCCGGAAACAAGGTGTCCGGTCCTACTTGTCCGTGCCGCTCACCATGGGCGAAGGAAGCACCGAACTTCTCGGCGCGTTCAACGTCTACGGATTCGCCTCGACAGAGTTCAAGCCCTTCGACGAAGAGTTGATGAAATTGTTCACCGCCGGTGCGGGCGCGGCGATCGCAGATTCACGACGCTGGCGTCAGGCACACGAGCACATCGAACAGTTGCACTGCGCCATGGAATCTCGTGCCGAGATCGAACAAGCCAAGGGCGTGCTGATCGCCATCCACGGCATCGACGCCGACGAAGCATTCAGCCGACTCGTTCAGCAATCGCAGCACACCAACGTGAAACTGCACGAGGTGGCCCGGATGCTCGTCGATTCGGTGCGCCACCGCCGGTTCTGAAGATTCTTCGGTGCAAAACCCCGTTTTGCACCCGAAAGCACAGTCGCAAAACCCCGTCTTGTACCCCGCCGGCACATCTCTCAAACGTATCCAGAGATGTTTCACCGAAACAGTTTTCGACCTGCACGGCTGCTGGCGGTCGCGCGGCGGCACCCGTCCGAAATGTGGTTATCTGTTGAGAACCGGGACGAAAGAAGACCCGACCGTACCAGGGTGAGGAAAGGATCGTCACTGTGCCAATCGACCAGGTTCTTGTCGTAGTTCCCGCCCACAACGAAGCCGAAGACCTCCCCAATTGCCTTCGTGCACTCGCAACAGCGGCGTCGGCTTGCGTTGTCCCCGTCCGAGTGGTTGCCGTCCTCGACAACTGTTCGGACGGAACCGCGGGGGTCATCCCCGACGGGGTGGAAGTACTCCGCGTCGAGCATCAGAACGTCGGCCGTTCGCGAGCGACGGGTTTCTCTGCGTTCGGCTCGGATTTGGGGGCCTCAGCGTGGTTCGCCACGACCGATGCCGATTCGGTGGTCGGCCCCACCTGGATTGCGCGCCAATTGGAGTATGCGCGTACTGCGGACGTCGTCGCGGGCACCGTTCGCATCGCGGACTGGGAAGGCCATCCGCACTCCGTTCGCGAACGGTACGAACGTATGTACCACGCACATCCCTATGGTCGACACGGTCACGTCCACGGTGCCAACCTCGGTGTCCGCGCCGATATGTACTGGGACGTCGGAGGATTCTGCGATCTCGAAGAAGACGAGGATGTCGATCTCGTCCGGCGGTTGAGCGAGGCCGGTGCCTGTATCGCGTGGGCAGAGGACATTGCGGTCACCACGTCTGCGCGTCTCGACGGCCGAACTCCGGGCGGCTTTGCCGGACATATCCGTAACCTGGGTGGTACGACCGCCGATAACGAAGAAGCGGAGCTGGCACGATGAAACGACTACACACACTCCTGGACGCAGGTGGACTGTACTTGCCGCTGCCCGGCGGCGGCGCGACGGCCGCACGGTGGACCTCCCTGGCAGAGCTCACACGGGAGAATGTGGTTCTCGGCCGGATGGCTGAGGCTCACACCGATGCCGTCGCGATACTCACCGAACTCGACGGACCGGATCCCGAACCCGGGCAGCTGTGGGGAGTGTGGGCGGCCGAGCCACCCCAACCTGTGGTGAATGCGTCTGAGCACGTGGGGATCTGGACGCTCACCGGTCGCAAGTTGTGGTGTTCCGGCGCCAACACCTGCACGCATGCACTGATCACCGCCTTGGTCGACGGTGTCCCCTCCCTCTTCGCGGTCGAGCTCGGACTACCTGGGGTGCATCCCGTTCCCGATTCGTGGAAGGCCGTCGGTATGGCCGAAAGCGACTCCAGCGCGGTCGACTTCGACATGGTTCCGGCCATACCGGTCGGGACGGCAGGCGACTATCTGAGCCGCCCGGGGTTCTGGCACGGCGCGATCGGCGTGGCTGCATGCTGGTACGGCGGCGCCTGCGGCGTCGCTGATCCGTTGTACGACAAGGCTGCAAGCAGCGAAGACCCCTACGTACTCGCACACCTCGGTGCGGTCGATGCAGCGCTCGCCGCAGCGCGCAACGCGCTCGCAGTCGCGGCGGCCGAGATCGATGCGGATCCCTTCGACGAAAATGCCGAGGCCATGCAGCGGGCACTCCGTGTGCGCGCAATTGTCGAGCGCGCCGCTACCGAGACCCTGGATCGGGTGGGACGCGCTCTCGGCGCCGCACGGCTCTGCATGGACGCCGCGCACGCGGCACGGGTAGCCGATCTCACCGTCTACTTGCGGCAGAGTCACGCCGAGAAGGATCTCGCCGAGCTGGGCCGGATTGCAGCCAAGGGGAAACGGCCGTGGTGAACTCGAAACTGTTCGCGCAGAAACCTGTCGACGACGGCGGTACTCCCGAATCGACATGGCGGGAGTGGGGAAGAAGTTTTCCGGAACTGGATCTCACCGGATGCTCACGATTGATCATCGTCGCTCCCCATCCCGACGACGAAATACTCGGTCTGGGCGGAACCGCTCTTCTGGCAATACTTTCCGGCATCAGTGTTCAGGTCGTATCTGTCACCGACGGCGGAGCTTCGCATCCCGATTCACCGACCGTGACTCAGCCCGAGATGGAACGCCGTCGACGGTCCGAGTCGGATCGGGCAGCGCGTGTCCTCGGAATTCCCACACCGGTTCGATTGAGCATCCCGGACGGAAAGATCGGCGAGAACCGACAGGAGTTGACCGACCGCCTCAGCTCGATTCTCGGTGATTCCTCGGCGGATACCTGGTGCGCCTCCACGTGGCGCGGGGACGGCCACCCGGACCACGAAGCCACCGGAGACGCGGCGGCGAGGGCGTGCGCGGACACTGGATCGCGATTGATCGAGTATCCCATCTGGGCGTGGCATTGGGCCGCGCCGGATCATGCGGCAGTCCCGTGGGAAAGAGCACGAAAGGTGACCTTGCCCTCCGACGTTCAGGCTGCGAAATCTGCTGCCACCAATGAGTTCACTTCACAGATCGCTCCGCTTTCCGATCATCCCGCGGATGCACCCATCCTCCCCCGCCACGCGATGGAACGATTACTGAGGCCGTACGAGACGGTGTTCGTATGAGCGATCGTGAACTCCCCGCGGATTACTTCGCCAAGATGTATGCCGCACAGTCCGACCCATGGGATTTCGAATCCCGCTGGTACGAGCAGCGGAAGTACGCACTCAGTGTCGCTATGCTCCCGAAACCTCGATACCGTCGCGCATTCGAACCGGGGTGCTCGATCGGGGTTCTCACCGAGAAGTTGTCCGAGCGCTGCGACAGCGTTCTCGCCACCGACATCGTCCCGACCGCACTCGAGAGCGCTCGAGCGAGGCTTACCGGACATGACTCCGAATTTCGGCTCTGGGCGTTGGGTGACGACTGGTCCGACGAAACCTTCGACCTCGTCGTCATCAGCGAAGTCGGCTACTACCTGACCTTCGAAAAGCTCATCGAGGCAATGCTGCAGGTCGTCGAGCATCTCGAGCCTGGCGGAACGCTGCTGTGCGCCCATTGGCGTCACGTCGTACCGGAGTACCCGCAAAACGGTGACGCCGTTCATTCGGCTGTGCGCCAGACGCCGGGGTTGGCGCAGTTCGCGTCGTACCAGGACGAGGACGTGCTGATCGATGTCTTCGTGAAGGGTCCGCCGTCACCACCGTCGGTAGCTCGTTCCGAAGGTCTGATCTAGTAGACCTGTGCGCGGTTGAGGAGTGTGGGGACTCCTCAACCGCGCACGGGGGTCAGTCTCGCTGCTCCAACGCGAGGTCCGTATCCGACTGCAGTTCACCGACTTCGGACTTCAGGATCCGCATCGACCTGCCGAGGCCCCGGGCCGCGTCGGGCAGCTTCTTCGAACCGAACAGCACCACGAGCACTACTGCGACGATCGCCCAGTGAGTCGGGCTGAGCGCGCCCATCAGGCGGGTTCCTTGCCGTCGGGGTACACCGCATCGACCTCTACCTCGACGAGCCAACCGGCAACGGGCAGTCCGGCAACCTCGAGGGCGAATCGGGTGGGCCGGGCGCTGTTTCGCTCGATCGGAGCGATCGGCTCGGCCGTGCCCATCGGCACCAACTCGGTGTCACCCGTGTCGAGATTGGTGTTGGCGAAGAACTGCCGGTACGCGCGATTCCATCCTGTGTAGTCGGCCTTGTCCGATCCCGGCGCGTTGTCGAGGAAGACGCGCATCGTCACGACGTCTTCGAGACTCAATCCCTGAGCTTCGAGGTTGTCGCGGATCTTCTTGAGTACATTGATGCCCTGCGCCTCGGTGACGGTGACACCGGTCGGCAGAACACCGCCGGAGAACTGACCGTCGATGTACGACTCCGGCGAACCTTCCGGCGCCGCCTTGTTTCCTGCCGACGGACCGATGCCGCTGGTCTTGTAGATTGCGGTGTCGCCGCCGATCGCGACGCCCTGAGCGATCATCGGGTTTGCCTGCCCCGCTTCGAGAATCGATTTCGAGACGAACGAACTCGATGTGGTCTCGGCGTCCGCCTCGTCAGACGAGCAGGCAGTGGCGAAGCCCAGTAGCGTGGTGGCGGCGAATGCCGCTGCAAGGACCTTGGTGCTGCAAGATTTCATGATTAGACCTCCAGAAAAAGTGATGGGAAACGAAGCACGTCAGGCAGTTTGCGCAACACGCTGATGCAGGTGGGTCACGACGTCCTGCGCGGACGTGAAGGCCCCGTGCTGCCAGGCGATGGCGTTGGAGAGGTGATCGCCGGCGAAGTAGATCCGGTCGACGGGTTCGAGCAGCTTGGTGTACTCGGGAGTTGCCATGCCGCCGTGGGAATCTCCCGCGCCGGCCCATGATGCCCAGGCGGATTCCGAATACTTGGTGCGACGCCAGCTTCCGGAGAAGGACGACGAGATGTCGCGAGTGTATTTGTCGCCGTGGATTTCTGCGCCTTCGGCGATGGCCTTTGCCAGCCGCTGACGGTGGGTGAGCGATTCGAAAGCCTGTTGACGCTTACCCGAGCTGTAGTACGCGACGACGACGCCGCGGTCGGAGTTGTAGTGATCGTAGGGGAACATGATCTGGGAGATGTCGCGGTCGGTGTTGGACGCGCCACCGTAGATGCGGTCCTCGGTCTCCCACCACCGACGCGAGTATTCGATACCGAGCTTGCCCGACGACGACGGCTTGGCTGCATCCAACGCGAGCAGGATGTCGGAGGGCAGATTGTTGTTCAGCCGCTTGATCAAGTGCGGCGGGATCGTGCAGATTGCGTAGTCGGCGGTGATCGACTTGGATTTGCCGTCGACGACGTAGTCGACGGTGACGCCTTCCGGCACGTTCTTCATGCCGCTGACCTCGGCGCCGAACTCGATGTTGTCCATCCCGATCGCGTCCTGGAACTTGTAGTAGATCCGGTCCATGCCGCCGACGGGGGTCATCATCGTCATGGCCTGGTCGTAACCGAACTCGAAGGAGAATGCACGCCCGATGCCGCCCTGGATGACATCGCTCATCCCGAATGGTTCGATCTCGGTTCCGAAGTTGAGGCCGGCGCCCGGCTCCGCGGAGTGCCCTCGACGCGCGGATCCGACGTAGCGGCCGTCGCTGGAGAGATCGCCGAAATCGGTGAGGAAGGACGAGAGTGCTTCTTTGTCTTCCTTGCTCAAGACCTGGTCGAGAGCGCCCTGATTGGTGGCCTTCTGCAGCAGCTCGGACATGTATCCGTAGGTGTCGGCTTTGGCTGCTCGGTAGGTGATCGACTGATTCGCCAGCGGCTTGTTGCCGGTGTAGTTGACGAAGGTGTTCGCGTTCTGGTTTCCGAACATCTGCAGTTCGACGCCCAGTTCGCGGCAGTAGTCGATGGTGTTGTGATTTTGCGGAATACGCGTCGCACCGAGGTTGTAGAAGTGCCCCTCGGAGAACGAACAGGTCTGTGTCTCACCGTTCAGGTCGGTTTCTTCGGTGCCGTTGCGGATCGACCACACCCGACCACCCGGGCGGTTGCGTGCTTCGAGGACGGTGACCTTGTATCCGGCCTTCTGCAGTTCGTAGGCAGAGCACAGCCCGGACGGTCCGCCGCCGAGGATCACGACGGAGTGATTTCCCTTGACCTTTCCGATCAGGTCACCCGCAGCAGGTGCCTGAAATCGCCTCGGCGTCGACGCCACTGCCGGCGCCAGGCCGATGGACGACATAGCACCGAGTGCCAGGCCGGCGCCGCCGGTGATTCCCAGGCTGCGCATGAAAGATCTACGTGTGTATGGCATTCGAGCTCCCCAGTGTGCTCCCGGTGACCCGGGTGGTTGGTGTTGAACACAGACTTCAGGAGCGTTGGGTCCGGAACTTGACGCGCAGGAAACAGTCGGTGGGGACCGAGTGAGAAACGTGCGAGCGTTCGCATCTTGCTCTCTCACCCGAGTGCGATCAGCGGAAGCATGCCCGCAATATCGGCGTTACAGAACCGGACTAGCGTGACGCGACATGTCCGCTCTCACCGAAGCCATCGCGCGGTCCTTCACCACGCGCGAGAAGCAGCCCCCGGCGCGATCACCGCTGCGGGCGTTGGGCCGTCGGCAACTCTCGGGCGCCGAAGTGCTGGCCCAGTCGGTGGCAACCACTGCCCCTGCTGTGTCGATGGTCGTTCTGCCCGTCACCATGCTGACACACGGCCGGTTGTTGAGCGGGATGATCACCATCATCGCGGCCACCGTGCTGGTGACGCTCATAGCCTTCTGCGTTTCGCAGTTCACGCGCCGAATGGCAGCATCGGGTGGGCTGCACAGCTTCGTCTTTCGTGGCCTGGGCACTTGGGCAGCATTGACCACCGGCATCGCCATGCTGGTCAAGTACGTCGGCAGCGCGGTGATGACGCTCTATCACGGCGGACAGGCCGCAATCGCATTGCTCGGCTTCGCGGGTGTGCACGTGGACAAGACTTTTCACGTCATCGCGCTCTATCTGGGGATAGCCTTGCTGATTCTCGGCGCTCTCGTGCGAGGTGTCAGATTTGCCGCGCTCGCGATCCTCGTCGTCGAAAGCTGTTCACTTCTGTTCATCGTCGGGCTCATGATCCTGGGCGGTTCCGGAAGTCAACAAGCACAGATCGTTCCACCCACCTCCGGCCACGGGTTGTTACTCACCGCCCTGGCTGCCGTGTTCGCTCTCGCCGGATTCGAGAGCGCGGCCTTCTTCGGCCCCGAGGCCCGTCGCCCGCTGGTAACCGTCACCCGCACAGTCCTTCTCACTCCGATCATCTGTGGATCGCTCTTCATCTTCGCGGGCTGGGCCGCTTGGTCCGGGCGCAGTGACACCCTCGTCAACGCCTATCTCCACGGAACGGCGACGGGCGTGAGCCCCGGTGTCGTGATCGCGCTCAACGTCGGTCTGGGGTGCTCGTGGCTGGCGTCCTCGATGGCGTCGTCCAATGCTGCGTCACGCCTGGTCTATTCGTTCGGTGTCGAGCGCCTACTCCCCCGCCGGTTCGCCTCGGTTCACAGTGCCTTCCGTACGCCCTACTTCGCATTGACTACCGTGGTCTGCACCGTCCTGCTGGGCGGCGGAACCTTTGCCGTTCTCGGGCGCGGAGAAATCTTCGACGACGTTCGACTGACTGTTCGCGGCGCCGTCATCGTGGCCTATGCACTGACGGCTATCGCATCCGTTGTCTTCCTGACACGGATCGGCGAGCACACTCCCGGCGTTCTCGCGGCCGCGTCGTGTGGCAGTGGTGCCGGAGCGATAGTCCTCGGTTACCTGGTTTATGCCAACACGATCGACCACGCGTACGTTGCACCGATCGCCGTGCTCGTGATCCTGACTTCGGGCACACTCTGGCAGTTCTACCTGCGACGCCGAAGCCCCAAAAGTCTGCTGCACGTCGGAGCTTTCGACAGTCCCGAAACCGAGGACGTACTACCAGGAGCTGGGGTGTTCGCCACCGACGCAGCCGGAAACATCGTGCTGGTGGGCGAGCCGACTGCCGGCGCCCGCTGATGGTGGGCCGACCACGCGACCTCGGTGGGCACGAACCCCGAGCAGTTCAGCGCGCCCTTGCCCTCCTCGAGTCGGCGGCCAGGCTCGGATCGGGAGCCACCGCCAAGGACATTGCCGCCCTGGCCGACATCCCACCTGCCACTGCGTATCGGTTACTCAACATCCTTGTCGCCGACGGTTACCTGGTTCGGATCGCCGACCTCTCCGGCTTCGCACTAGGCCGACGCACCCGTGAATTAGCCGGGGCTGCCGCCGAACCCACACCCATCGACAATTCGGTGCTCCTCGAAGAACTCCGCGAACAGCTACGGTTCGGCGTCTACCTCGCGTCGTTTGCAGAAAACAGAATTCGGCTCGTCGATCGCGATCCCGACCACGAACTCAGTGGTGAACGGACACTGGTCACAGCCGTTCACGCGTCGGCTATCGGGAAGCTGCTCCTCGCCAACCGACCCGAATTGGCCGAGGCCCCATTGCGAAAGGTCACCGCACACACCATCACTGACGGCGACGCGTTGGAACTCGAGCTCTCGCGGATCCGGCGCGGTGAGGCCGCCCGTGAGGTCGACGAGATTCGTGTCGGACGCTCCGCCGTCGCCGTCCCGATCCACGACGCGGAAAGGTGTGTCGTCGGTGCCTTGGCTGCGATAGGTCCGACCGGCAGACTTTCCGTCGACGACGCAGACCTGGTGGCACTGCTGCGGGAGTACGCGGAACGCATCGTTGCACCGACGATGTCGAAGGCAAGCTGAAAGTCAGAGGCCGAACACACGTTTGGCAAAGCCGAGATGCTCGTCGGCCCAGCCGATGACGCCGAGCGTGGAATCGAGATTCTGCGGCGGAGTGCGCACCAAGGTGTCGCGTCGGACGAGTCGGTCGAAATCGATCTGAGCGCGGTCGAACTGGACCCCTGCCGTGACCATGATGTTCGCCAGTTCTTGCGCCATCACCCCGTACGCGACTGTCGTGGGATGAACGCCGTCGAGCGAGAAGAGGCCGCCCGAAGCGCGGCCGCCGCGACCGTCGGCGGAGAGGAACAGCGAGTCCGGCACGGGTTGCAAGTCGGTCAGCGCCTTGGGAAGGGGGTACGGCGTCCACCATGACGGCCGCGCATTGACGTCGGTGACGTAGCGCCGTGAGGCCACGCGCTCGAGCAACCCGGCAATATCGCAGAGGTACCAGTCCTTCCCCACCCGACGGGCATTCGCGACGGCTTGCTCGATTCCGTCGTTGTACATGTCGATTGCGGTATCGACGGCCCACGCCTGCGCACCGGTGATGTGTTGATCGCGCTGTGGGTCGAAGTCTGTGTCGCGCAACCATGGTCGCGCGTAATACGGGAAATAGCGGGATCCGATTTCGATCTTGCCGCCGAGCCCGTGGGCGATCGGTGCGATGGTCACGTGTGGGACGGTGCAGAGGATGACGTGCTGCGCGTTGATCTTCCGGATCGCAGCGAGCACCTCGGCATACTCCGACGCGAAGTGCTCGGGCTGCCACACCGTGTAGTCACGCTTGCTGTCCGGATCGCGGAAGTTGTTGCCGCTCCACTCGACTCGGAGTTCGGTGACGGTGCGGAGCGCGTTGTTGGCTCCGAGGAAGACGATCAGAGTTTCGATGCCTTCCTTGCCCAACTCCGCTGCTGCGTCGAACGCGGTCATGCGCTTCTCGGCGTCGGAGCCTCGCGGCAGAACTCGCAGTGCGGCGCGCTCACCGTTGTTCTCGACGATCTGGCTGATCAAATCGTCGTGCGGTTCGTGCAGGGCTGCCTCACAGCCCTGCGCCGTCTTGGTCAGAGCGTCACGAAGATCCCACCCGTACACCGAGAGGTTGTGGTTGATTGCCGAGAACGTCGGCGCTTCGCTGCCCGGTCCGCGTTCCCAGTAATCCTCTACCTGATCCATGAACGCACGTGCAGCAAAGAGTGCGAGCGGAACCTCCCAGAGGTCGAGCCGTGGGCCGAAGCGCTCCTCGAGGGTGCGGAGCAACAGTTCGATGTTGAGCGGAAGCCCGCCCGGGCCGCCGTAACGGGGAAAGCGGAACTGGTCGAGCCGGCCCAGCTGGTAAGCAATGATCGCCGGATACGACAGATCGGTATTGAAGATCGCCCCGCTCTGGAATCCCTGCGACAGCGAATCGCCGATGACCACCAACCGGTGGGGAGCATCTCCCCCTGGCGGAACTACCGGAATCCCCACTGTGGGATCGAACTGCGGAACCCTTGGTCCGCCGGCGGCCGCGGCCACGACCTCGTCGGGAGTATCGGATGGAAGTTCCATGCCCACTCACCTCCGGAAAAGTCCAGCTGGTCAGCTTATCAGTGGTGGCTTACGCCGATCGGCATTGTCCTGCTCCGATTGCTTCTCGATCGACCTGACAACCTCGTCGGCCCACTGTTGATTTCGCCCGTCGAATTCCGCGCGGTCCCGACGCGCGATACCCCGCCCCACCAGGATGGCAATCGGAATGGAACACACGACCCATACGAGTAGTACGCCTCCGACAATCCACCACATAACCAGTAATTGTGCCCGATTCGACGACTGTTGTGCTCCAGGTCGAAACATCTGTCCGAATCGTGGCGGTCAATCCAGGTGAGCGCGCAGGTCAGAAACGATCTGCGTCGACGGTTTCACGGGCTTTGCGAACCTGATTCCAACCACGAGCGGCGATGCCGAAGGCAACAAGCGACATCAGATCCGAGACCGTCAGACCGTGTTCTCTGTTCAACGACCACAAGACCTGACCTTCCAGCGGTCCATTGAAGAACAGCCACGCCACCCCTGCACAGACGGTCACAACAACACTGGCTTTGGACGGCTTCATCAAACACACGGTGCTGGTCACGAACAACAAGTTCATGAAAACCAGACCGTAGAAAATTCCGATCATGCGACTCCCCCCGAAGTTCGTTCGTTCAGCCGCGGTTGAAGTTCAGGTACGCCTTCGACGGTGTCGGGCCGCGCTGGCCCTGGTATTTGGATCCGGCCTCGGAGCTTCCGTAGGGGAACTCTGCAGCGCTCGAGAGCTTGAGCAGGCAGAGCTGTCCGATCTTCATGCCCGGCCAGAGCGTGATCGGCAGGTTTGCGACATTGGACAGCTCCAGTGTGATGTGGCCGCTGAAACCCGGGTCGATGAAGCCGGCGGTGGAGTGCGTCAAAAGGCCCAGGCGCCCGAGGCTCGACTTACCTTCGAGACGGCCGGCGAGGTCGTTCGGCAGTGAGCACACTTCGAGAGTCGAACCGAGAACGAACTCGCCGGGATGCAGTACAAACGGCTCGCCCTCTGCCGGTTCGACCAGGCTGGTCAGCTCGTCCTGGCGCAGTGCCGGGTCGATGTGCGTGTACCGCGTATTGTTGAACACCCGAAACAGACCGTCCAGTCGGACGTCGACGCTCGACGGTTGCACCATGGAGTCGTCGAAAGGGTCGATACCCAGACGTCCAACGGAGATTTCGGCACGGATGTCACGATCGGAGAGCAGCACAGGTAGAGGTTACCGGTTCTGCGGGCAGTGCCGACCCATCGCCGGGGCGATCACACTGTGGTTACCGAACACGATGCGCGGGTTCTGGACTCCCACGGCAGAGCCCAGCCCCACCTGTCTCAAGTTCTCCATGCCGAAAGGCTTTCCCGCGCAGAACTTGTGGGCAAATCATTTACCGATGGCTCCGACTTCCACACGCCTGTGTTGATCAATGACGGCCGGGGACACCGCTGCTTGAAAGCTCGTCTGATAATGTTCGGAAAGCACGTTGATCGGCGGTGAAAACACGTCCGGTCGGCTGCGACGCCGATGTAGTTCAATGGTAGAACATCAGCTTCCCAAGCTGAATACGCGGGTTCGATTCCCGTCATCGGCTCCACAGATTCTCCGCAGTTCAGAGCCCTTTTGGGGCAGTCGAACTTCGCTTGTTTGGGACCCAATCCTGTGACAGGTACACGGCAGGTACACAACCCCCTCCATTCAGTGATCAGTCAATGTGAATCCAACGAAAATGGGGGTGCTAGAGGACCGCGTCTCGGAATTCTGCAGTTCATCGATGCAGTCCGACTGGTCGTCCCCCGGCCTGAATCGGTGTCCATTGCGCGCACTGTCAGGAGAGTGCAGTCGACCTCGAAGCCGATGGTTGCCGGTACCTCGGTTCGTTTGCCGTCCATCAGTGATTCGAGCGCGACTACCAACCGATGGGGTTGGAAACTGTCTCCGCTCGGACTCCGCCCGCTTATCAGTTGAAGTTTTTGAAACCGATCTGCCGTAGCGCACCCGGACACCGGGGACCACAACTCACGCAAGAATGCAGATCTTCTCACAATCACAACTGTGAAAATACCCAAGTCCGTCAAAAATCACCTTCGAAAAGCATCAAGTACGTATTCTTCCTAAGTATCGGACAGCCCTAACCGTAAGTCCCAATGCACGACCATCGCTCTGCACGGATCCGGAGAGCCGGATAAAGCTCGAAGAAATACCCCAGTTTCGAGGACTGTCACATTAGCGTCGTGCTACCTTCCCGACGATCTTTAGAAACCGGCAGATTGGCCCCAATTCGATAGAAGGCCGTAAGTGTCCAGAGTCGAAACCTTATTCCCCGCAAGCATCGCAGCGCCTTCCCTGGTTATGACGTTCGGAGCTACGGCTTCTCACGCAACTCCCAAACCGGGCAACTTTGGCGCAGGTGCTTCTGGTGGACCTTGGTTGGTGGACTACAACTCCTCGAATCGCCTCGGATATATCAGGACAGTCACCTCATTCGGTCCAGGCTCGCCCGCTTACATTGCAGGTCCCAATTTCGATAGCAGGACATCTGCCCTGTATGCAGTAGCGAATCTTGCCGGGCCCTAGACGGAGCGAGGAGGTGAATTCAAATGGATAACGTCCTCTTTGCTATCGTCAACGTGATCGTGGCGATGGCGAACGGTTCCACGATCCCCTTCTCACTAGAAGGCGCAGGGCCACTAACCGCTCCCGACTTGTAGAGAAGATCGGCCGACCGCATGTGGATGACATTTTCAGCTCTGCCTGAAACCTGCATATCAGAAGATGCGTGGATCGTGCGGTGGTCACAAATAGTCGGTCGAGGTCGCCCCGAATAGGATCAGCAACCGAATGTCACAGCGCCGACTGGTTTGATCACGCGAGTGCGCACCGTGAGCAGAATTCACACAGAGGTCGATTAATGTGCATCTGCTGAATCAGCCTTCTCAGCTCCGTTTGATCGAATACGTCTGCTGGCTCGAGTGCCCTTGCCACGGTGAGGCAAGCTACCGATCTCGGACGCGGGCGGGCGCTGTCTCTTGATGTTGATGTTGACCACGATGGACCTGCACCTAGTTGGCACTGACCAATTTAGGTCGTCGAACAGGTAGCCGGTGGAAGCGCTTCGGTCTTCGGCCCGATCACGAGCGGCCGCTATGTGGTGAGAATCGGTCGGTCTCCTCTTGAAATGTAGTCGGCGAATCGCTCAATTCCTGCTTGTGAGAAGCTTCCTCGACCTGCGCGTCTAAGTGCGGCTTCGACGAATGGGAGCGGTTTCCTGCGGTACGTGCGGTAAATGCTGTCTAGTACTGGTTGCAGTGCCCGGCGTGCGAGGTCTGCTGTTTCCGGGTCTGAACCCCCGAATTTCACTGTCACATTCGGCATAGATACCCCTGCTGGTCGAGTGTCCGATTCCCTGGCCGGAAGCGTACGTATCGGGATTGCGAATCAGTACAGAAACACCAAAACAGGGCGCTAAGTCCCTACTTGCGGTGGATACGACTCCGTCTTTGGGTTGACGAAAAACAGCCCGACCGCGGCGTGCGGTCCGGCTTCTGTTCTACGACTGCGGGTTACGACCGGAAGCCGAGGCTGGTGGTTTCGCCTGCTTCACGGGTGGGTGGCGAACTGCCGATGCTGACGGGTGTTTGCGTCAACACATAGCGAACTCTCCATCGACAACGTCCATGCAGAATGACCCCCGCGACATAGTTGCCGCCTTCGACGAGGTGGCCGAATTCATTGAGGCGATATCTACCGGCCACCCGAAGGTGCCCCGTCCCGTGGTCGACCACCTAGATCGGCGGTTCCATGGTTCCGAAGAAGCTCAATGCCTGTGCGCAACGCCCCGGGATCTGGAAGTCGTAGCCGGTCTGCATCCAAGCTGTTCCATCAGCCTCTGCGATGAATGTCCCGATAGGCAGCGCTCGGAGACCCAAGTCATCGGTGCCAGATTCCGCGATCTCATTGCCAACATGCCCCACGACGTTCTATGGTTCATTACATGAGTAATGAACCAGTGAACATCGGGCATCGATCATCGTGATCGACGACGGACGACCACTGTTCCAACAGATCGCCGAACAGATCGAGAGTTCGATCATCGACGGCTCCCTGCCGGAAGACGGGCAGGTGCCGTCGACCAACGAACTGGCGGCGTTCCACCGGATCAATCCGGCCACTGCAGCCAAGGGCCTCAATCAACTCGTGGGCGAGGGGATTCTCTACAAGAAACGCGGAATCGGAATGTTTGTCACTGTCGGCGCCCGTGATGCACTCAGGTTCAGACGCCGAGAAGCGTTCGCACGCCAGTACATCGAGCCGCTGGTCGCGGAGGCCGACCGCCTCCAGATTTCCCTCGAAGAACTCAAATCCATGCTGGACGACAGGAAGGCGGACTGATGAACGCAAGCACGACAACGACCGAGCCCCACGTCAGGCGTTTCGACGAAACTGAACTCGTCGCCTCGATGCGCTCCGTGGACAGAAAGTACGGGGACGTCGACGCGCTCGCGGACGTCTCGTTCGAGATCAGCCGCAACAAGATCTACGGCCTGCTCGGTCGCAACGGCGCAGGCAAGACGACGATCATGCAGATACTGACCGGGCAGGACCTGCACACCAGCGGCGACGTCGAAGTTTTCGGGGCTGCCCCGTTCGAAAGTGCCGACGTACTGGCGAACGTGTGCTTCGTCAAGGAAAGCCAGACGTACCCCGAAGACCTCAAGGTCAAGCACGTACTCGTCGCCGCCGGCCATCTACTCCCGAATTGGGACCACGCGTTCGCCGAGACACTGCTCGACGACTTCCAACTTCCCCTGTGCCGCAAGGTGAAGAAGCTCTCGCGCGGCATGCGGTCAGCGTTGGGAGTGATCATCGGACTTGCCTCCCGTGCACCGCTCACGCTATTCGACGAGCCGTATCTCGGCCTCGATGCCGTTGCACGCCAACTGTTCTACGATCGACTGCTTGCCGACTACGCCGAACATCCTCGCACTGTAGTGCTTTCGACTCACCTGATCGACGAGGTAGCCAATCTGCTCGAGCACGTGATTGTCGTAGACAGCGGCCGGATTGTCGTCGACGAGGACGCACTGCGAGGTCGCGCCGTGCTGGTATCCGGTCCCATTGATGCGGTGGATGCCGTTGCTGCGTCCGGCAGGGTCCTGCGCCGGGAGACACTGGGCGCCCACAGCCGAATCATGTTGCAGGCCGATGTGACAGAGACCGAGCGAAACCGACTGCGGGAGGCTGGAGTCCAAGTGGAACCGGCATCTTTGCAGGAACTTGTCATCGCGACTTCGACGCAGCGCAAGGAGATCACCGTATGAGTATCGCAACGACAGAGCCACGGACGGTCCCGAAGACGCCCGCTCGGTCCAGGATCGGTGCCGTCCTACAACTGCATACGGTCGCGTGGCCGTTGCTGATCGCCTGGCCGGTGGGCATCCTTTTGATCTCTTTCCTCATCAGCTTCACTATCTACGCGATCGTCGGAAACGAGCAAGGTGAGGGATTCACCGGCAGTGTGTTCTCCGTTTACGGTTTCGTGCTGGCGTTCTACCTCCAGTCGATGACCCAGACGTTCCCGTTCGCGCTCGGGCTGAGCGTGACTCGCCGCGAGTTCTTCACTGCCACCGCGATAATGGCGTTGGCACAGTCCGCAATCTTCGCAATCGCGCTGCAACTGCTGTCAGTGGTGGAGTCCGCCACCAACGGCTGGGGTGTGCACATGCGCATGTTCGGCATCGCACGCTACTTCACCGACAACACCGCCGTACAGTTGCTCGCACTGTTCGCGACGCTGCTGCTGACCAGTTCGATCGCAATGCTGGCAGGTGCTATCTACCAGCGGTGGAGGATCACCGGTCTACTCGCCTCCCTCACCGGGCTTTTCGGCTTCCTCGGCTTGTCAGCGATCGCGATCACCTGGGCTGGGTGGTGGCCGGCGATCGGTTCGTGGTTTGTCGATACTCCCCGAGTTGTACCGATGGCACTACTCCCTCTGGCCCTTGCCATCGCGTGCATCGCCGGAGCCTGGGCGACGTTGCGTCGAGCAACGCCGTGACCGCGCAATCATGTGCGACGACACATGTCGCGTCGTCTCGAAGTGCTCGTCGGATCAAGCCCGTCTAGACAGCTCGTCCCCCTCCCTGAGTCAGGAAAGGGGGACGAACGTCGCAACAGGGTGCTATCTCGTCCCCGATTTGGTCCGCTCTACTGCCGAGCCACCCGCTCGACAAAACTCGAAGCCCGCAGCACCAGTTCATCTTTCCGGTTCTGGCGCGCAGCGGCGGCATCGTAGCCGGCATACGGGAGCGGGGGGTCGTTACGAACATTGGACGAGCACTGGAAGTCTCGGCAGATCAGTGTTCCGACCGTGCTGCCACGTCGACCGGCGGGCCCGGCCAACTTGGCGCCGTAGAAGACGACCTCGTTGGGGAGTCGCGTGTCGCGGCACCAGGAGCACTGGGCGCGCGATCGCGGAGTGGCCTCGGCTTGAACGAGCAAGACTCCGATGGTCTCCCCGTCGAGTGTCGGGACGATCGCGTAGGCGCGTCGGCCCATTTTCGGATCTCGCCAGCCCAGGTAGTCGAGAGCGTCGAAGTCGATGGTGCCGAAGCCGCCCGGCAGGGTGAGATCGGACTTCTCCTTACGACTCGCGTTGACGAGGCTGGAACGAATAGATGTATCGGTCAAAATGATCATGGGTGTATACCAATCGTGGCTCGGTGAAGGTGGGTACAGCTCATGGCCCGATCAGCACCAAGTGCTGTCGGGTCCGAAATGCGCTATCTGTCGCCGGCGAAGACGACGCCGACAACCCCCTCACGCCCATGGGGCGTCACCGTGTACGTATCCACACCGCGATGGTAGCTACAGGCCTGCGTTACAGGCCACTCGATTTATCAGTCACGCCATACCGCCGTGAACTCGTACCAAGGTCCGCCGAGGTGAGTTGCGGAGAAATCATCGAACCCCGATGGTGGGCCGCTGGGCGAGTACACCCACCCACTCGAGGTGATGAACATGCTGTCGTTGTCGATGAAGTAGACCTCATCCGGCCGCACGACATGGGCACTACTGATATCGAACTGGCCGATCTCGAGCTCTTCCACGGTCGATTCAGGCTGCTCCAAAAGACCAATCGCGATGGTCTCGAACTCTCCGCTCTTGTCGAGGAAAGTTGCCGGCGGCATCAACAACACCAGAGCTACTGCAGCGATGACGGCGATCGGGGAGGACAGAATCCACCACGACCACCGCCGGTCCTGGCCAAGGGCATAGAGGGTGCGGATCGCCCACACCAGACCGACCACGATCAAGATGAGCAGAGCCGCGGCGCTGACGAGGAAGGGATCCAACCATCTGTACTCCCCGAACGGCGAAGGCCACCAACCGTAATGCCGGCAGACCAACGCAATGAGCGGAACAACGGTGAATGCCAAAAGAATCGGCCCCGGTGGCTTGGACGACTCCGGAGGGTCAGCTACCAACCATTCACCCAGCGACTTCGGCCTTCTCATCACCCCACCGTATCTGCAGGTCATGGCAAACTCAGCTACACGGCGAATACCTTTGCAGTACACGCACTCTCGTTCCACTCACAACAACCAACGCAGCGATCGGCACTCTCGCCGCAACCGACACAGATGGACAAACCTCACAATTCGCAGATTCAACGTGCCGATCATGCGACAATCGGACGGTGAACGAGACCGCGAGTGGAGTTTCGCACCCGCACCGACCGCGACTGCTGAGCGTCGGCGTCCTACTCTCCGCCGCCCTCCTGTGGTCCACCCCCTCGCCGCTGCCGCGCCCACCGAACCTGGGCCGGCCAGTTGCATATCATTCGGAACCGCCCAACTGCCACCAGGTGCGCCCTCCGGTGGAGGTCGAGTCGGGTTGGCAAACCTACCGACATTCACCGGTTCAACCGCCCCCAGCTCGGTCCAGATCCGCACGCCAACTACGCAATTCAATCGTTTCTGGGACTTCGCGCTAGTCGACCACGACTTACTCGCTCGGCCGCGAGAGACAGGCGCATCAACGGCTCAACCGTGGCGTTTCGTGCCGATGCCCGAGTGCCTGCGTGGACGACTGGTCGGGATATCACTGGACGACGACGAACTCGTCGCGGTCGACGACAACGGCTGGATCTACACGATGGACAACGCATCCCAGGATCCGCTGGTGTGGAATTGGACCTCGGCATGGGGCGCACCGCTGTGGAGCGGTCCCGGCCGACAACTCCCCGGAGACCACCCGAACGGGTGGGCACTGAGCGTCTCGTCGCCTTGGGACAACCAAACTTTCACCGACGTCGCAGGACGGATTCACTTCGTCGGACTCGCCAAGATGACGATGATCCCCACGTTGACCGGGGACGGCAGCCGGATAACCTACGCGGACCCGTGGCTGCCCAACGACGACAGCTACGAGATCGGCGGCCCGCTCGGCGGGCGATTCCAGGCGGACTCGCTGTCGGCGGCCGGATCAACCACTTTCGTGATGAACAAGTACGGCGACATATACACCCGCACATTTGATTTCGATTCTTCGGGATCGGACTCGATCTTCTTCCGCTACAGCTGGGAAGATCAGTCGGACAAGCCGTCGGCACCCAACCTCGTGGCCGAAACACTCGACCGCAGCACCGCCGCGATCCGACTTCCGGCCCCAGACTGGGTGCACCAGCCCAAAATTCCCGGTGAAGTCACATCCGCGATCAGTGTGCACTCACTCGGTCCCGGCCCGAACCGGCGGGAGTTGCGTGTCGAGGGTCTCCGCGGCGCCGAATCCGGCTTCTGGCACAAGGATCTCGTCGGCGGCGACTGGGAGTTCACACCGACCGGCGCGTCCCTCCTCGGCACACTGATCGAAAACGCGCCGACAGACCGGTCGACGGATACCCTGTCCCCCGCTGCCCCCTGGCACTTGTCCACGACCTTGCCCGCCCGCGACGGTGCCATCGACGGTCAGACTCTGATCGACATCGGGTTTCCGTACTCTGTGGTGGATCCGCGCATGCTCGACGCGATCGGCCAGCACGCACAACCGTCCGGATACCGACTGGACGTGGACCATTTCGACCCGGTCGCCACCACGCGGACCGCGACCGTGACTGCACCGGATGGCACGGTTCTTCCGGTCGTCCTGCACACCGCCGACGGACTACGGATGACTCCCCGCGCATCCGGCCTCGATGCCGATCCGCGCCACGTCGTCGGGGCAATCGAGATCCCGTCGGACGCGTACGCGGATCGGGCATCGAACCCCGCTCTGGACGCGTTCGTGCAGGACTGGATGCACGGAAACCCCATTGCCGCGATCACGCTCAGCGCCACCGACCACGACTTGGTGATCCGCTAGCCGAAAACAGCGCCGTCCACCATGTCGCCTCGATTAGGCTCAGCAGATGGTCGACACCACACCCGACGTGCCGATATCACCCGTCGACGCTGCGAGCTTCCAGCTCGGTGTGCACGTCCAGCCCTACCTGGTCACTATTGCCGGACTGCTCGCTCCTGGTGGCTTCGTCGATCGAGACGGCCGACCTGATCTAGTGCGACTTCACCGCACTCTCGCCGCTCACATCGCGCAGGAGCCGTTACTGCGGCAGCGACCGATCATGCGGAACGGGTCATGGTGGTGGACGGAAAACGACATCGACTTCGACCTCCATCTCTCGCTTGACGAACGCGGGCCTACAGAACCCGACTTCGAATCCGTCTGTGGTCGACTCGTGATGCAACCCCTCGACACCACCCGACCGTTGTGGCACATCGCCTTCGTTCCTGCAGCTCGACCGGGTCTGTGCGGCATTGTGATCCGAGTGCATCACGCGGTTCTCGACGGCGCCAGAGCCAGCGACCTTTTCGAGCGCTTGTTCGCCTCACCTGATTCGAAAAGTACCGACCCGGGCGCTCCCGTGCCGAACATCCCTCCGAAGGCCGCCGGTTCCCTCGACCTCCTCCGATTTCGAATCGGTACTTTCCTGCACCGGCCAATCCGATCACGGGTGTTGCTGGGCGCCATTGGTCCCACGAGATCGATCTCGTCCGTCAACGTCCGCACCTCTCTGATCGAGCATGCCGCGCAGCAAGCGGGAGGCACTTTGAACGATGCCTATCTCGTTGCGGTGGGCGGCGGACTGCGATTCATCCTCCAAGAATGCGGCGAGCCCATCCCCAAGTCGATTGCGGTATCGGTACCCGTCGCAGTCACAGCGATCGGTAGCGCACGCAATGCCGTCGGGTTCATGATCATCGACCTTCCACTTCGTGAAACCGACCCACAACGCACAGTCGCGATCGTCGCGAAGCAAACCGCTGCGGCCAAACCTTCCGCACGCGCTGCGGGAACAACCTTTCGGTCACCGCGTATCGCCGGCGTTTTCGACAAGCTCGCAAAGCGGCAGCACATGATCGGTGCAGTCGCGTCCAACGTCCATGGACCGCGCGGCCCGCTCACGCTCGACGGGGCAGCGCTAGTCGAACTCTGGCCTCTGGGCCCGTTGGCGGGCAATGTCCGCGTCGGCTTCACCGCAGCGTCCTACAACGACACATTCTGGATCGGAATCCAGGCCGATGCCGAGCATCTCCCACCTGCAACCAAGATCGCCCGAGCCGTCGAACGGACTCTCGACGAAATAGCCGGCACTGCACACTGACTGGATCTACTGCCACTATCCGATGCACCTCGCCGCTTGGGCAACGGATACTGTCGAGACGTCTCGACAACATCTCCACTGATTCGAGCCTGCAAGCCGGTGTCGTCACGACACGATCGTCACGAGGAAGGCGAAAGATGTTCACACCTGCAGAATTCGGCAAGGTCTCGGTACTGGTTCCTGAGAACGGTGGTGCCGTCCCCTACGGGAACACCGTGGTAGTGCACGGATCTGAAAGCACGCTCGTCATCGACCCTTCGCTCTCCCTCGACCGCGACCCCGTCGGCGCAGACCTCGTATTCGTCAGCCACGGGCACGAGGACCACATCGCCGGACTACGCCATTTCGACACCCCGGCCTATGCGCACCATCTCGATGCACCCGCAGTCGCATCCCTCGACACGATGCTCACCAATTACGGCCTTCCTCCGAACGAACGAGTCGAGGTCCAGCAGTCGATCGCTACGCAATACGGCATACCCCCGACCCACGAGAACGTGTCGGGGATCGCGGGCGGCCACGTCTTCGACCTCGGCGACCGCACTGCGACAGTCATTCATTTGCCAGGGCACACCCGCGGACACTGCGGGGTCCTCGTTGAACCCGACGGCTTCTTCTACGTCGCCGACATCGACCTCACCTCCTTCGGCCCGATGTACGGCGACCTGGGTAGCAGCGTCAACGACTTCCTCGACTCCATCGACCACGTCGCAACGATCGACGCACGCTGGTACGGAACATTCCATCAGAAGGGCGTGGTCGAGGGCAGCGACGAGTTCCGTCGCCGGTTGTCCGCATACCGCGACAAATTACTGAGCCGCGAAGACCGTCTCATCCAATTCCTCGGCGAACCAAAACTATTGGAAGACATAGTCGCTCATCGACTCGTCTACCGCCCCCACGTATCGGCACCGTACGTCGACGCCGTCGAACGACGGACAGCTCAGCTACACCTCGAACGACTCATCGCATCCGGTGCCGTCACAGTCGACGAAGACAAGGTGTTTCGCCGGACCCTCTGACATCCCTGGCGAACTGATCGCGCCATTTCGGATACTTCCGAAAATCGGACCGAAGTTCACCGAAAAAATCTGGCACTCGAGGTTGCAGAGTGCCAGTTTGGCTGGTTATCATGTTCTCGCACAGTAAGTTCGGTCGCCGTCGAGGTGACGGTGACCTTTCTTAGACGATACGGGAGGTGTGTTGCTGTGCTTCGTTTCGATCCTTTCACCGACATCGACGCGATCACCAAGTCCCTGCTTGCCACCGGAACCGGCAGCAGCCGAAGTCCACGCTTCATGCCGATGGACCTCTACAAGATCGATGACCACTACGTCCTTCACGCCGATCTTCCCGGCGTCGACCCAGGATCAGTGGACGTACAGGTAGACGGCTCGACCCTCACCCTGACCGCGCACCGCAGCGCCATTTCCGAAGAGGGAGTGACGTGGCTGGCCGGTGAGCGTTTCACAGGAACATACAGAAGGCAGCTGTCCATCAGTGAGGACATCGATTCCGAACGGATCGTCGCCTCATACGACAACGGCGTGTTGACCGTGACCTTGCCGATCGCAGAGAAGGCGAAACCGCGGCGGATCGAAATCTCGTCGGGACCGCCGTCCCGCACCGCAAACTCCGAGGTGAAAACCCAAGGACAGATCGAAGCCTGACCTGAACGGCTTGGCACGAAATCGACTGTACGAGAACCTTTCATCCAGGAGGTCCACTATGCCCGCGCCAATCATGGCCCCCGCCGCAGCTCTGGCTGAACCGGTCGTCTGGAACGAAGACCCGCAGCGGCAAGGCTGGTGGAAGCGCATCCTCGCGGCCACCCCGCCCGAGAACCCCACCAACGAAGAATTTCAACCCTGACAAAACCAGACCGTGTTCGCCGAATACGGTCACCCACAAATGAATTGATGCCTTCCGTCCGTCCACCGAGGCGGACGGACGGCATTTACAGGCGCTCTACACACGTTCAGCTCGATGAAGCATTCCGGCCGAACCGAAGAGCCATCACCTGCAGCAGGTCAGGAACCGCCCGAAATGGGCGAAGCAGGACGAAACACTCACACAACAAGGACGAAGCTCGCCGCCACCTGCCAACCGTGACTCGTACGGTTGAAATGTAGACGTCAGTGACTGCGCTGACGCTTACCGACCTCGTCGGTCCCCTGAATTGTGTGGCCGTCGAGGTCGTCTCATGTCTATACCCAAACTGAAAGTGGTCAGCCCTCAACCCTCGTCGGAGGAGATGCCGTCGCCAGACCCTCCAGAAGGATTGCCAGACCGCGCTCGAGTTCGTCCTGCCCGTCGTAGTGAGCCATGATCGTAGCCATCGACCGCAGTCTCGGAAACTCGGCAAGCGCAAGCCGATGCAGACCGAGCCGCAAGAGATCGTCCGTCTCCTCGGGATTTTCGACTATTTCCTGAAGCTCGTTGAGAATGTGCCCGTTGAGGAAGCCGAACACTGCTCGGTAGATGTGTAATGCGTCTTCAGGAGTGAAACCGGCCCGTATCAGCAGTTCGAGAATCGCTTCGACGTAGCGCAACGTCCCGGGAGGACGCAATCCGAGCGGGGTGGACAGCGGCCGAGTGACCAGCAAAGGAACCACGTTGGGGTGCGTGAGCGCGAGGCGGCGATACCCGTACGCAACTGCGTGCAGCTGCCCCCTCCAGTCGCGATCGGACGGGTCGACGACCAGTTGTTCGAGCACGGTCTCGACGACCCCGTCCAGCAGGGCCGCCTTGTTGGCCGCGTACCTGTAGAGAGTCATCGGATTTCTGTCGAGCGCTTTGCCCAGTCGGCGCATGGAGAGGCCGTCGGCACCTTCCTCGTTGATGATCGCCAACGCCGTCGAGAGTACGAGCGCCCTGGTGAGGGGCTCCTCGCGGTCCGCGGCGGGAATCAAACCCTTAGTGCGATCTGGCGAGTGTCCGGTCATCCACAAAACATACATCGTATGCCTACGCGTTGACAGAACAGTACGGCTGGTTTACTGTTCGGATACGCCCTATGCATACAACGTATACACACAACGTATACCCGGAATGTCCGGATTTACGTGGGCGCTCATCGATACGTTCCGGCGCCGGAGTCGGCGCGGACGTACGGACTCACTTTCGTCGCATGAGTCCCTTCTTCAAAGGATCGAAGATGAACAGAACATGACAGCACCCACCGCAACACGACGCTCGCGGTTCTTTCAATTCTCGGGTATTGCAACGATTTCCGTTTTCTCCGTCGGCATTCTCGTCTTGCCGGCCGGCACTGCCGGCGCGGAAGCGACTGCTGTCGGACTCGGCACCGCTGAGCCCTTTGCAGTCCTTGCCGGAGCAGGAATCACCAACACCGGACCGACAACCCTCGGCGGCGATATCGGCACGTATCCGACTCCAACCATCACCGGTGTATCGGGCCTGACGATTACCGGCACCAATCATGGTGGCGACGCGGTATCGCAGGGAGCGAAACCCGACGTGTTGACTGCCTACAACACTCTTGCCGGTCAGGGACCCACACAACCGACGGGAGACGACTTGACCGGTCGGACACTGGTTTCGGGTGTCTACAACTCCGGTTCGTCGATCGCACTGTCGGGAACCGTCACCCTCGACGCGCAAGGTGACCCCGATGCAGTCTTCGTCTTCCAAGCGGGATCAACGCTGATCACATCGTCGTCCAGCACCGTTGCACTGATCAACGGAACGCAGGCGTGCAATGTTTTCTGGCAGGTTGGAAGTTCCGCCACCCTGGGCACCAACTCCGTCTTCCGAGGAAACCTGTTGGCGCTGACAGACATTACTGCCACAACCGAGGCAACCGTCGAGGGTCGACTATTGGCGATCAATGGCGCGGTCACTCTGGATACGAACACCGTTACGATCCCGACCTGTGCGCCTCCTGTCACGACCACGACTCCGACCACTACGACGACTACGGTCCCGCCTGACACCGCGACAACTACCACCACGACGGTCGTCCCGCCGGAGGTGACTACAACCACGACGGTCGTCCCGCCGGAGGTGACTACAACCACGACGGTCGTCCCGCCGGAGGTGACTACAACCACGACTGGTACACCGGTGGAAGCGACGACCACCACACCAGGGCCGAACGGCACGACTACAACCACTGTGGACGTACCGCCGATCATCACGACCAGCCGAAACATTCCGTCCATACCCGAGATTCCCGGTCTCCCACCACTGCCGGGAATACCTCCCACCGTTCCCGGGACGGTAACCGTCCCGTCTCGGGTGCCGACGACGTCAGCTTCTCGAACGGGTACCCCGACCACTCAACCGGTAGGCCCGGAATCCCCGAATGTTCGAGCCCCTCAGGTGCAGCAGGTACCACGAGGGTCGGTCGACACCGGTGACGGAAGCACACAATCCCAACGCGGAGGACAGTCCAGTGGAGGGTGGATCGCCCTGCTCGTCGGCTTCTTCAGCGTCGTGGCTATGTCGGCCCTCGTCATCCGTCGGACAAGTCGATAGATGAAAGACGAAAACTCCGTGATGGCTCCGCGAACTCGCCGAGCCATCACGGCTCTCGCCCTTACTGTTTCAGTACTCGTAACGGTGGTCGGATGCGCCGGCGGACAATCCGACAGCGGAAATTCACAACCACACTCGTCGCCTCGACAAGACACCACATCCGCGCCGCGCGCCACTGACTCTGCACTGCCCGAAAGGGCGCCGGTAACTGCTGACCACCGCCCCGCGCGCCTCGAAATCCCGTCCATCGGCGTCGACACCGACATCATCGATCTCGGACTCGATACCGATGGAGCACTCGAGGTCCCACCGGATGGGAAGGACGCAGGGTGGTACACCGGCGCTCCCGCCCCCGGTGAGGTCGGACCGGCAATCATCGCCGGCCACGTCGACTGGCAAGGCACCGACGGGGTCTTCTTCGATCTGCGGAATCTCGAAACAGGAGCCGACATCATCGTCACCCGCGAAGACGGAAGTCGCGCAGTGTTCACCGCTACCAGTGTCGAACACTTCCCCAAAGAGGACTTTCCCACCGACGTCGTATACGGCGACATCGACCACCCCGGACTCCGGATCATCACGTGCGGTGGATCCTTCGACGAAACCGCACGCAGTTACAACGACAACATCATCGCATTTGCCGACCTGGCCTAACCGCCTGAGACGCCGCAGCACACCACTTCGAAAGTCCGCACGAACCGTTGGAGAACAATGACCGTATTCCACTTTCCCGTGCTCGAGAAGTTTCGATGACAGACACCGACGACATTCGAGCGAGCGCCGAAGCAGGTGTCGACGCTCCTGCATGGCGGGATCGGAAGCGTTACTGGTGGCCGTTGGGATTGCTGATCCCGCTGAGTCCCTTCCTGTCCTGGCTGCTGGTCGAATATTTGCACCTCGGCCTGTTCTGGGCGACCGGTGCCTGGATCCTGATTCTCGTCATCCCGATCGTCGACGTCGCAGTCGGCGCAGATGGCCGCAGCCCACCCGACAACGTGATCGCGGCATTGCAGGACGACCGCTACTACCGATGGTGTACCTACCTGTTCGTGCCACTTCAATACGCTGGCCTCGTCTTCGCCGCATGGTGTTGGGCGCACGCCCCGATGGCAACCGGAGAGAAGATCGCACTGGCGATGACCGTCGGCGTCGTTGCGGGCGTCGGTATCAATGCCGCACACGAACTAGGCCACAAGAGCAGCCGCCTCGAGCGGCGGTTGGCGAAAATTGTGCTCGCTCAATCGTTCTACGGGCACTTCTACATCGAGCACAATCACGGTCACCACGTCAACGTTGCGACGCCGCGCGATCCCGCCAGTGCTCGTTTCGGGGAATCGTTCTGGATATTCTTGCCCCGCAGCATATTCGGAGGTCTGAAATCGGGCTGGCGGATCGAATCAGCACGCCTGCGCCGGCAGGGTTCACCCGCACTGTCACCTCGAAACAACATCGTGCAGGCATGGTCGCTGAGCGCCGCACTGTTCGGGACGTTGATCACCTTATTCGGGTGGCAGATACTGCCCTGGCTGCTCCTGCAAGCCTTGGCCGGGATCACGTTCCTCGAGGCCGCAAACTACCTCGAACACTACGGATTGCTCCGTGCGCGAAGACAAGACGGCAGCTTTGTCAAAGCCCGGCCCGAAGACAGTTGGAACAGTGATCATCTCTTGTCCAATTTGTTCCTGTACCAATTACAACGACACAGTGACCATCACGCGAATCCGCGTCTGCGCTACCAATCTCTGCGCAGCGCTCCAACCGCTCCGCAACTCCCTGCCGGATACGCGGTGATGATCGTCTGCGCTGCCGTACCACCACTGTGGCGGCGGATGATGGATCACCGTGTCCTCGGCTACTACAACGGCAACGTCGAGCTCATTCACACCAAGGCGACGATATGAATGACAATGCCCGAGACGACGACCACAGCGACGGGCACTACACGGCCACCGGGCCGACCAAACACGCCAGAGCTGCGTACCAGCCGGCGCGCACCCGGCTCAGACGAGCCGCACCGAGCCTGGACGTCGTCGCTGCCGCGGAGTACCTGTTGACCCAGCCCGACGCATACCTCTATCGCCGCCGATACCTCGACCTGATCACTCAAACCCCCGGGCCCGACGGAACATCGATCACCGACTACGCCGCAGCTGAACGCTACCTACTTGTCACCGCTACCGCGCACCGCAGAACTCACAGTGAGGTTCGTCCATCGCCGGCACCCGGCGATTTTCTGTGAAGTGGTCACCGCAGTGTTTGATGCCAGAGAGTGACAACAGCCTGACGAATGCGGGAGCGCAGCATTTGTCATTTGCCATCACAGCTTTGATTCGCGCTCGCCAATGTCATCGAGGATCAAGAACTCGATCTTCGCTCGCTCCCCGTCCGCATCGAAGTCGTTGTCGCGGTCTGAGACACGCGTGATCAGTTCCGTCAGTGCCGCATGGATCGTCGTGTACAGAAATGCACGCGGGTCGGGCACCCCCATCACGTCGTCAGTGTTCATCTGTACCTGCGCCGTAGCGGTACGCCTGCCCAGAAACACACGCGGAAGCCGGGTCCCGGTCGGATCGGTCACCACGGAGATGTCGCCACCAACCACAACAAACAGATCGAAGTCGTACTGCATCGCGATGCCCCTCAGCCGGTGTCTGAGCCGAGTCAACTCCTCGATGAAGTCAAGCGGCACCGACGGTCCACCGAATACTGTCCTGAACGTGACCCCGCGAGTCATCGATCTGCCCCCCTTTACGAATCATCCATTTCAGGATCGAGGGCCATACCCTCTGTATCCCCCACGCCAAGTGCTCGGGCATATCGACCGGCATACCGCTCCAGTGCGACTGCTGAATCGGCCTCACCTTCCCATTGATCCGGAATCGCGGTGCCGTCACACGTTGTTCGCGACACTTGCGCCTCGGAGAACTCGACAGCGGTCCGGGTGAAGGAACACCGCACAAAACTCGTGGCCGCCGAGAATCGTGCGCCGCCGAAAGTACACTCCACGAATGAGGTATCGGCGAACTGCGCACCAGTCAGGTCTGTGTCGTCGAATGCGCATCGTTCGAACACAGTATTGGGCACGGAGCGGAGCCCGCGTGCTTTGGCTCCAGTGAAATCGCAATCGACGACCCTCGGTCCGAGCGCCACACGCGAGAGCGTCGCACCCCGGAAACTGCACCGTTCGAATCGGCGATTGAAACGGGGCTGTCCGGTCAGTGCCACGAAATCGAAACGGCAGTCGAATAATTCGGATTCGAAGACGGAGATCGGACCCCGAGCGAAACTCAGATCAATCCGTTCCAACGTGAGATACCGGATGTCCAATCCAGCGCTACCCGCTGTCAGGCCACGCACATCGATCAGCCCGTCATCGGTCTCCGCCCATGGGGAGACGAGAGTGTGGGGCGGCTTGACGATCCGCGACTGATCGAGCAGCTGCGCCCGTAAATTATCGACGCCCTCATCTGACCAACGTCGACGTAGGGAGGTGATCGCGGACCGGTTCACGGGCTCAATAGTATCGGCAAGATCCCCAGCGATTGGCTGCGGCTGTCCGAGAAGCGAACCACCACGCATCAGTACTTCGGTAGGAATCACTTCTCGGAGCGCGCAAAACAGCCGGACCGTGAAATACACGGCCCGGCTGCAGCGCTCACGCACACCAAGTGGAACTCGGAGTCAACTGGGTACTGAAACCGGTCGTGTACGAGCCGTTGACTCATCCCCGGATCAGTATCGAATTATCAACTCTCACAAGTTGATCACGTCGCCCACAAGGATCTGATCGGGATTGACGATCTGCGGATTCATGTCCCACACCTGCTGCCAGGTGAGACCTCGTTCTGTCGCGAGGTCGAACAATGTATCACCGGCTGCAACGACTACCTCTGAGCCGGGCGCTGGAGTCTCCGACTCCGGAATGCTTTCTACCGGTACAGATTCGGATGCCTCAGAGTAGACAACGGGAGCAGGCGCCGGTTCCGGTGCAAATTCGGGTGCTACGTCCTGTGCCGGCGCGGGCGCGGGAACAATACTCGACCCGGTATCGCACGCCCCGATCGAACTCAGGAAGGACATGGGATCGACGGCGCCTCCACTGTGAATGCGGAGATGCAGATGTGGGCCGGTGGAGCTACCGGTGTTACCCGTTGCCCCGATCTCGTCGCCTACCTCGACGTGTTGCCCCACACCGACCCATGTTTCGGAGAGGTGGCCCATCTGAATCTGCTCGCCACTGTCCGCTTCCAACTGGATGTACGTTCCATATCCACCCGGATCATTGGGTCCGGCAACAGAAATCGTGCCCGATGTGGGCGCGTGGAGCGCGGTGCCGACGTTGACAGCGAAGTCGACTCCGTCATGTCCCGCGTGGTAACCCTGCGAAAGTGATCCGCTTACCGGCCACTCCCAATTGCAACTCGCCGACCAGCCCTGCGCACCGGCGGTACCTGCATTGGCTACTGCTCCGGCCCCCACAAGGGCGCCCAGTCCCGCAGTTACGGCGATGAATCGTTTTGTGCTGGAAGGCTTGTGTTTTCTGTGCTTACTCATGTTTTCCTTGACTGATGTGCTCGGAGCAGGTGCAGGCTCTACCCGCAGACAGCACTCAATACGTGCTGAGCTACTTGGTGTATCGCACCAAGACTCCGTTGGAGTGAAATGTTCGGATCGCGCCATGGAGAGAGGCACGGTGACCGCTCTCGAACGCGAGCGCGCGCATAGACCCGCAGGTCTGTATCTCCTGGTGACAGCACAGGAGATACGGGTTCTACATCGAGGCAGTGCCTGAATCGATCGTTGATCGAGGACTACGAATGCCGGAACAAACCGAAGGCTTCTCATTCGAAGATCGACAGGGTGGGTGTCTACCCGGATGGTCGGAAAGGGGGTGGAACATGGAGATCCTTGCGTTGCGGATGAGGAATCACCTCATACGCTGTCGCTTCACGACGCTCCACACCACGGTTGAATTACCTGGGTACATACCTGTTTTTGCGCATTCGACCCGACCGGTCGATATCAGGCGCGCCTGCGGTAGATGGCATCTGGTCGCACAATCGCCAGTGCCCCATGTCACTTCTGGAGACGATACCGCGTCTTGGTCACCCGGCGCGTCAGCGTTACCGAGATGGGACATACAGGTGGCATTGCTCCTACAAGCCGAACGGGAGACCAGTGCACGTTCCCGGCATCGGAAACGCGTGCTGATCTCCCGTTCGGCGATCTGTTGCCTAGTGGATCTACTGCTGAGTCGAAGCTACTTTCTCGGCTGCGTGGTGGGCGGCAATGTATCCGTAAACCAGCCCCTGGCCGATCGTCGCACCGGCGCCCGGGTAGGTGTGACCGAATGCGTTGGCCGCAGTATTGCCGATCGCGTACAGGCCGTCGATCACGCTGCCGTCCTCACGAAGTACGCGTGCATGCTCGTCCGCCTGCACACCGCCGCAGGTGCCGAGGTCGCTGAGCGTCATCTTCACCGCGTAGAGGGCACTCGTGTCGAGCTTCCTCAAGTTCGGGTTCGGGGACACTGTCGGGTCGCCGTAGTACCGATCGTATGCACTTCCGCCGCGACCAAATTCCGCATCGCTACCGGCAGCAGCGGCCTCGTTGAACTTCTCGAAGGACTCGGCAAAAGCCTCCTCGGGAAGACCGACCTTGCGGGCAAGCTCGACCGGACTGCTCGCCTTGTGCGCGATGCCGGAGTCGAAGAATGCCTGCGGAAGCGGCTGACGGGGGAAGATACCGCCTGCGAACACGTAGCTGTTGCGGTACTCCTGGTCGAAAACAAACCACATCGACTCGGCCGGATCTCCGGCCTTTTCCCGTTCGAGCACGCGCTGGCCGAACGACATGTAGTCCGTCGCCTCGTTCACGAATCGACGACCGGTCTGGTCGACGATGAACGAGCCTGGCAGCGCACGCTCTGCGAGCATCACCATCGGCGGGCGGCCCTTGATGCTTGCCACCGCGGGGAACCACCACGACTGATCCATCGATCCGATACCTGCGCCGAGCTCTTGTGCTGCCTCGATCGCTTCGCCGGTGTTGCCCTCTGCGCCCAGGCTCTCGTGCTCACCGAGGCTCTCCGACTGGTACTTGTGGCGCCACTCCATGTTGTGGTCGAACCCGCCGGCTGCCAGAACGACACCACGCCGAGCGGTCACCGTCACTTCACGTCCGTCTTGCACCACAACTGCACCCGTTACGCGGCCATCTTCGGTGATGAGCCGAACCAACGACGTTTCCGTCCACACCGGGATACCGGCCTGGACCACACCTGCGAACAGGCCGGCGGCGAGCGCCTGACCGCCTGCGATGTATTCACGCTTGAGTACGTACTTGCCGTAAACGCCCTGCGCCAGGCGGCGGATGATGCGAGGGAAAGCCTTGCTCGGCTTCTTCACCATCAGGTTCATCCACTTGTAGTCCGCACCTGTCACCGGCATCGGCAGTCCGGCTTCCATCAAACCGGGCCGCAGGCGACCGCGTTCCGCGCCGAGTACCGACGCGTCGAACGGCAGGCACTCGCAGGTACGTCCGGCGGCGCTACCTCCCGGCAGTTCGGGGTGGTAATCGGAGTATTCCTTGGCCCAGAAGAACTTCATGGGCGTCGTGCGGTAAAGCATGTCGACGGTGGCCGCACCGTTGTCGACGAATGCCTCCCCACGTTGGGCAGGGGCAGTATCACCGACCACCGACCGCACGTATGTCTTCGCGCGCTCAACGGTGTCGCCCGCACCGGCTTTCGCCAAGATCGGGTTGGCAGGCATCCAGAACGCTCCACCGGACCGCGCCGTCGAACCGCCAACGTACTGCGTCTTCTCCACGATCAGCGTGGACAAGCCGAGCTCGTTCGCGGTGAGGGCGGCAGCCATGCCGGTACCGGACCCGATCACCAGTAGATCGACAACGATGTCCTTGGCTTGTGTCGCGGGGGGTGCCTGATTCTTCGCCATTGAACAAATCCCTTCACGTGGTTATCGACGTAGAACGCTAAGGCAGTCGCGGCGCAGAAGGTTCCGGATGCCCAGTCAGCGGGACATTGCGAGTGGATTGGCGAAGAACGGCTCCTGCCACGGTTCGGGCGTTGTGCCCGCCCCAGCAGAATCGCGGCTTGCCTTCTTCGATGTCTACGCTGCTCACGTGAGGACAAATCCCAGCTTCGGCATCGTCGACGAAACGCTCGGCACCCTTGCACGCGGCATGCTTCCCCGCCTACGCCACGTCTTCGAGCAGCACCAGGCTCTTCACCGTCTGGCCGTCGAAGCGATTGTCAACGTCTGACAGACTCGTGCGGTTTGCATTTCATGGACGGGTACTGGCCGGCGGTTCGTTTCAACGGCGACGATGGCGTGATCGAGGTGACTGTCGAATCCTGACCGCGATCCTCGTCTCGGGCTGTCGGCTGATGTTCCTCGGCACTGATGAAGAATAATCATCTACATGAAATGGAACACCCCTACAGAGACCGGCTGGTTCGTCAACCTCGCCGAAGGTGGTTCGGCCGTATCGATATTCGATCCGTCGGGGAACGTTCAAGGCGAACTGATTCCCGCATCCGACGACGGATCGGAGAGCGTTGCCGGCGGGCGGAAGAGGAAATCGTCAACAGCCGAGCAGGATCGATCCAGGCTCACATTCCGTAAAGGCCGACCTGCATCACTTCGATTGTCCGACGGAACGATCGGGACCCTGATCGACCAGAAGCCCAAGGCCATGCGCCGCAAGAACAAGCTGTGCGAAGTCGATATCGCGGGCAGAACATACCTCTTCGTTCATTCATCGGGCCGAAAGGCAACAGCCCGGCGTGACGGAATCGCATTGGCACACATGGAACGTGGCCGATGGTCCGGTAGAAGCACCGTCGCCAGAAGAACCCTCACGGCAACGGACGCCCTTGACGAATGTGTCCTGACACTGTTTCAGAAGGTAGTGACACCTGGACGTACCGGCGCCTTCGATCAGGTACTGACCGACCTCAGCAACATATGACGTACGCCATATTCGGTGGATCTCAACCGCACTCGAGATACTGACTTTCAACTCTCGGGTCCACGGACATGCCTTGGACACAATGAGTTTCACATCTCGGAGCGGAAGGCTGAAACCAGATCATGGTAGTGTCGACGCTTTGAACACGCTCGCCCAGCGATTGTCGCCAGGTGCGATGATCACAGATCCAGATCTACTCCAGTCCTATCGGCAGGACTGGAGTTTCGATCCCGCAGCCGGAACACCGGTTGCCGTAGTACGTGCTTCGACGACGGCAGAGGCGGTTCGACGGACGGCATCTGAGGCCGCCACATGTAGCGAATAGCGACGAGTACCTGAATTCTCCTGTGCAACCGGATATGGTGAGGCTGTCGTCTTCAATGCGGCGATGCAAGAAGGGAAGCTACGACCAAAACGTTACGTCGGGGAAGACAAGCAAATCACCTGGACATGGCTGGAGGCCTCCGTGATGAATCTCGTTCGCCGACTGAGCGTCTGCACATCCGTCGTGATCGCTTCTACTCTGACGTCGGTAGCGCTCGCATCCGCCGCGGTGACCATTCCATTCCAGGTCAACCCTGCGCCGTACGGCAACCCGAACGGCAGCTTCGACGCGCCGGCCGTCCGCTGCGTAGCTGTCGTCGGCGAACTACCTGGCACGGTGACGATCACCGGAGGCAAGGAAGGCAGGTGGGGATGCCTGCTCTCGTCCGAAGTGCGCTGGCTGAACCTTTCGACCGGGGCCTCCGGCTCCGCTCGGCTCTCGGACGGCCTCAACGGAGTCCCAGCAGAGGCGATCGTGCAGACCGGGACCGGTCAAGTCGCTGTTGCCGTGCTGTCCGTGGCCGGATCCATCATCACCCCAGGTGTCACATCGTTCTACGTGCCGTAGCACCAGAACTCCGCATCACCGGCACCGTGGGACCTAAGGTCCTGTTTACCGACCCGTCATCCCGGTTAGCCTGAAAAGACGCTACCGAGAGGACACTCATGACCTCGTCAGTGCACGAAACGATCGCCGTGGATCTGGATTTGATCGACCTGTACAAGGACCTCCACAGCCATCCGGAACTGGGGTTTCAGGAGCAACGAACATCCAGTCTGGTGGAAAGACATTTAACAGCACTTGGATTCGACACCACCACCGATGTCGGGACTACCGGAGTCGTCGGAGTCCTGAAGAACGGAGTGGGCCCCACAGCGCTGCTGCGTGCGGATATGGACGCCCTCCCGGTTCGGGAAGAAACCGGATTGGACTACGCCAGTACCGTGACAACGACCGACGATCAGGGAAAGACCGTCTCGGTCAGCCACGCGTGCGGCCATGACCTGCATACGACCTGCTTACTCGGTGCGGCCCGGATCCTCTCTCACGATACGACGACCTGGTCTGGCACTCTTGTCCTCGTCTTCCAACCGGCTGAGGAACTTGGCGCGGGTGCGCAAGCCATGGTCGACGACGGACTGTTCGAGCGATTCCCGAGGCCCGACATCGTTCTCGGACAACATGTATCGCCGCTACCGGCAGGCACGATCGCCGGGCACGCCGGCCCCTCGTATGCGGGATCGGACTCACTTCGTGTGAGACTGGTCGGAAAGGGCGCCCACGGATCTATGCCGGAGAACTCGGTCGATCCCGTGGTCATGGCAGCCGAAACCGTGTTGCGTTTGCAAACTGTCATCTCACGCGAGGTCCCGAGTACTGCCACAGCTGTCCTCACCGTCGGCTCCATCCATGCTGGAGATGCCGCCAACGTCATTCCCGGCGAAGCAGAACTGCAACTCAACATCCGCAGCTACGACGCAGGTGTGCGTCAGCGCATCCTGGACAGCGTCGACCGCATCGTCCGGGGCGAAGCGGCCACCGCCGGTGCACCCACCTCACCGACCATCACCGAGACGGAGCACTTTCCGATCGTCGTCAATGATCCGGCAGCGCTGGACAAGACACTCGATGCGTTTGCCGAATGGTTGGGGACGAACAAGATTCTCGATCCCGGAGCGGCAGCAGGTAGTGAAGATGTCGGCATTCTCGCGACCAGTGCCGGTGCGCCACTGTCGTACTGGCTGTTGGGCGGTACCGACCCTTCACTGTTCACGACAGGTGACATGACTGATCCGGCTTTGCGAACCGTGCCGTCGAACCACTCTCCGCACTACGCTCCCGTGATCGAGCCGACCCTGACCATCGGTGTGAACGCCTTGGTCGTCGCGGCCAGGACGTGGCTCCGAACTCCCTAGAGTGTTGCGGGTCCGCAATCGATCGATCGTCCATGCGATCAAGGCTGCAAACGCGTAGGCGCCGCCGAGAATACTTGCAGCGCCCCACCCTGCCGCGTCGAAAACCATAGTGGTGGAAACCGCCCCAGCCGCGCTGCCCAACGAATAGAACACCATGTAACTACCGATGATCTGCCCCGACGATTCCGGTGTGTTCGCGACGATCAGATTCTGGCTCGTGACATGAACAGCCTGTACGGCGAAGTCCAACGCAACAACACCGACTACGAGTAACACCAGCGAGTGCGTCGCCTGCGCGTTGAATACCCACGACAGCAAGAGAACGACCAAAGACGCCCCGGTGACGCGTTGCGCTTTGCCTTGATCGGCCCACCGACCGGCACCGACCGCGCCCAATGCTCCAACCAATCCTGCGATTCCGAAGAGCCCGATCTGTGTGGTCGACAACCGCCATGGTTCCTCACTCAACGGCAGGGCCATTCCGCTCCACAAAGCACCAAAGGACGCGAAAAGGAACAAGGCGATCAGGGCCCGGGTGCGAAACAGTCGGTTCGTAAGCGTCAACGTCACGACAGACCCCATTGCACGCACGTACGAACGCCTATCGTGTTGCAAACGAGGATCTTTCGGCAGCATCGTCAGCGCGACGGCCGCGACCAGTACCGAAATGAAAGTGGATCCCGCGTAGACCGCCCGCCAGCCTGCCAGATCCGCAACTGCGCCGGCGACAGTCCGAGCGAGGATGATGCCGACGACAACGCCGCTGGTGATGACACCGATGTTTGCGCCCCGCTCGTCCGGGTCACTGATTGCCGCAGCATAGGCAACTATGACTTGAACAACTACCGAGAACGTGCCTGCAACCGCCATCCCGATCAACAGCTGCAGATTCGTGGTGGCCAGAGCAACAAGCATCGTTCCCGTTGCAGCAGCGACGATCTGGATTGCGATCAATTTCTTTCGATTCACGAGATCGCTCAATGGCACCAACACGATCAACCCCACCACATAACCGAGTTGGGCGAGTGCGACTACGAAACCGAGGCCGGCCGGAGGAATGGAAAGATCCGAGCCTATTTGCCCGAGGAGCGGCTGTGCGTAGTAGATGTTGGCTACCGAGACCCCGCAGAGCACTGCGAGCAACAGGCGAAGTCCGCGAGACATTTTCAACTTGCCCCGCGCGTTCTCGACAGCATGACGTGCAGTCACTTCCACCTCAACTTGGTTGCGTTTTGATACCATTTGGAGGTTACGTCAATACAGTTTCAAAACGCAACCAATGAGGAACTCGATGCCGGATCGCGCACAATGGACGGACCCGCACTGCCCGACGGCCCGAGCGGCCGACATCATCGGCGACAGATGGTCGCTGCTGATCGTACGTGACGCCTTCGACGGGTCATCGAGATTCAGTCAGTTTCAACGAAACCTGGGCATCGCAAAGAACATTCTCACGGACAGGCTCAAAGTCCTTGTCGAGCAGGGAATCTTCGAAGTCCAACCGAACGCGCAAGGTACCCGCAACGAGTACATCCTGACCGAACGCGGTATGGATCTGTTCATCGTGATCATTAGCCTGCGACAGTGGGGAGAGCGCCACGCCTTCGATGACGGTGAGCCACACTCGATCTTGATCGACGACACCACGGGCGATCCGGTTCCCAGGCTTCGACTGATCAACACACGGAATATCGACCTGGACCCTACAAGTACACATGTGGAGAAGGTCGAGGAAGGTTGACCCGCAACTCGCCAGATTGACAGATGGGCGCACATGATTCGAAGTGCGCGCATACTCCGACTATGACTGTCGATCTCGAGTTCTCCTGGCCGCAGTTTCTCTGGATTGCATTCATCTTCGTCGGCGTGCCCGCAACTATCGGCGCGAGCATCATCTGGACAATCTGGCGTTCGGAACGAACTGGCCTGGAGCACTCCACGACCGCCCTCGGCGGCGGGCACACGGGATCGGGCTCACTCGGACTGTGGAGCACCGGCCTGTTGGCCTTTGCACTGGGCTTTCTGTCTTGCATGGGCTGGCTCAGCTGGTCAGCCGACTACAAAGGCGGATTCCGCGGCCCCGGCCTGCCTGCCCCGACACAGTTCCCCACCTGGCAGGTCGTCGCCTGTGGACTGACAGTGATTCTGGCGTGTTTCGGTTCCGCCCATTGCTCGCGATGGATGAAGGCCGGCGGTATGACGGCCGCTGCCGGCACTGCTGCGGGATTCACCACCGCATTCAGCATCGACGCCAGTACTGATGTCACCGGACAGGCAGGCGTGGGCGTCGCACTGTCCACGATCGGATGGGGCCTCACCCTTACCGCACTGATGCTTCTGCGCGGCAAGTGGTCGCAACGAGGGTGAATCTGTCACTCAGTGCGGTTCACCCGCGGCGCGTTCAGTGGCGCGGGCAGTGTCGTCGAGGTGACAGTCGAATCTTGGCGTATGAATTGACGTGATGCCCAGGCGGATCAGTATCGCGAGTAGTGCTGAATTTCCTCACGATCGGCAGCGCAGATGCACTTTCGATCGAGACCGCGGTCGGCAGTCACTGCGCAGAAGCGAACCCCGAGCGGATCATGGGATTCCATACTGTGCTGACACGCCGGGCAGATCGACGGTGTTTTCTGATCCTCGTCAGTCGACTCGGATTGCCCTCGTGCATTCGACACATCGGACGGGTTCGACGCCATACAGGCGCTCCAGTTCTCGGCCGTTCGACCACAGACCGGGTTGGCGTCGAGGACGACATGGCTTGACCGCGCATATTCGAATGACCCTCGACGTACCCCACGCTACTCGCTTCGGCACACCGGTTTGTACCAATTTCTGCCCACGCGACATTCCCGGTCGAGCAGGATAGAACTACTGCACGCACCATTTCCGTGCAGGATTCGAATTCGTGCAGCATTCGTCGTGAAAGGGCTTCTCGTGAACACTTTCCAACGTGTATCCGCCGCCGTGAACGTAGTGGTCCAACCACTGATCGGCGCTCCGATCGTAGGCAAACTACTGGGCCGTTCCATGACCGTCATCACCTACGTCGGACGCAAGTCCGGTCGCACCTTCAGCGCGCCCGTGTCCTACAAACGAAAAGGCGACCATGTGACGATCGGCGTTGCCATGCCAGACAAGAAGAGTTGGTGGCGCAATTTCTACCCGGAACAAGGTCCGATCGTTCTCCAACTGGACGGTATCGATCGCCCCGGCGAGGCACTCGCACACCGAAAAGGCAAGGGTGTCTACGTCTCCGTCGAACTCGCTCCCGTCGACTGAGCGGATCGAACAGCCACCGGTGCAATCACATTCAGCTCACACCCACCGCCTCACGAGATCTGGGTGATTCAGATCTCGTGACGGTCGGGACCTTTGACTCTGTGCAATCGAGACTCGGTCTCGCACCCTTCGACGCGGGTTTTTTGTCGACCATCGGTCGGACAACCCGATCCTGTCGGGACATTACCGTCCGGTAACATCGACGGCAGGCGTGAGCTGGAAGAGGTGACCACCGTGACGATCGGCATCTATCTGGTCGACGACCACGAGATCGTCCGTCGTGGATTGGCAGACCTGTTGAACCAGGTATCGGGATTCAACGTTGTTGGCGAGGCGTCGTGTGTTCGCGAAGCCTCGGCCGGAATACCCGAATGCCGACCCGACGTGGTTGTCATGGACGTCAGACTTCCCGACGGTAACGGTGTGGAACTGTGCCGAGAACTGGCGTCGACCTACCCGAGCGCCGCCACTTTGATGCTCACGTCGTACTCCGACGACGACGCACTGCTCGACGCCCTGATCGCCGGCGCACGAGGATTCGTCCTCAAGAACATCCGCGGCCACGACCTGGTGTCGGCGATCCGCACGGTTGCTACCGGCAAGTCGCTGTTGAACACCCAGGCGGTGATCGGTTTGGTCCGGCGCATCCGGTCCGAACAGGAGTCGGGTACTGCGGCAGCCCTGTTGACCGATCAGGAGCTCTTGATCTTCGAGTTGATCGGCAAGGGACTGAGCAATCGAGAGATCAGCTCGCACGCAGAACTCTCGGAGAAAACAGTCAAGAACTACGTCTCACGCATCCTCGAGAAACTGGGTCTCGAACGTCGAACGCAGGCCGCAGTTCTGGCGACAAAGCTTCGTGCGGGCACTTCGCACCCGGATCCTTCCGGCCAGGCGACCACTCACCTGCTGACGCCATCCGGCTCGCCCTTCTCCGCCACCACGGGCACGCACCATGCCAGGTAGCCGCGACGCGCTCATGCTCAGCCTTTTCGGCGACATCGCCGGAAGCGCAGAGCTGACTGCTCTCAACCCGACTGCAATTCCCAAACTGCTCAGTGCCGTGTTGACCGTCGGGTCCACACTCCAGCTCGACGAAACCCTGCAACAGATAGTCGACGTCGCGCGACATCTCCTCGAAGCGGACTACGGCGCGCTCGGCGTGAAATCCCCCGACGGACGCTTGTCCCGATTCATCCACTCCGGTATGACTCAGGGGCAGGTTGCCAAGATCGGGCATCTTCCCGAAGGTCACGGCCTGCTGGGCCTGGTCGTTCGAGAACCGTGCCCGGTTCGAACCGACCGAATCTCCTCGCATCCGTCCTCGGCAGGGTTTCCGACCAATCATCCGCCGATGGACACGTTTCTCGGTGTTCCGATCTTCGTCAGGGGCGAGGTGTTCGGCAGCATCTACCTCGCGGACAGCTCGGAACGGACTGCATTCGACGACCGCGACGAGGCTGTACTCCAGATTCTGGCAAATGCTGCGAGCATCGCCATCGACAATGCGCGTCTGTTCGAGGAATCCCGGACGCGAGAAGCCTGGCTCAAGGCCGTCGCCGCCGTCAATGCACGTCTGCTCAGCGGCGGATCCCGCGACGAGACGCTATCGGAACTGGTTCGGACGACGCGGCACCTCACGGATGGAAATCTTGTGTGCGTCGTTCGCTACGACCTCGGCAGAGAGCCGGTAGTCCACGTCGCCGATGCTGCTGATTCCCAGCCTGCCCCCGCGACCGGATCAGCCGTCGATCTGTCCGGGACCGTGATCGACGACGCTGCGCGGAGCCGGCGGCCGATCTCTGCACCACATGGCAGTTCCGTTCCGGCACTGAACGTTTCCGGCGACGAATCAGTGGTCGCACTCCCCCTCTCCGGAACCTCGTTCGGCGGCGGTGTTCTCTTCGCGTCACGCCGCAGCAACCGCCCGTGGGGAGTGGACGAGATCGAGCAACTGACGGCGATGGCAGACATCGCTTCTGTCACTGTCGAATTCGCAGAACAGCAACGGAAAGAAAGACTGGTCGACGTCCTCGAAGATCGCGACCGAATCGCGCGGGATCTCCATGACCACGTCATCCAACAGTTGTTCGCCACCGGGTTGAGTTTGCAGGGGGTGCTGCAACGTCCAGGCGACGAGGACACCGTTCGAACCGTATTGGACACCTCTGTCGATCAACTCGATCGAACAGTCCGTGAAATCCGCACCGCAGTCTTCGACCTCCATACGAGCGAGATGTCTACTCCCACAAGCCTGCGGCGGCGACTACTCGATGCCGTCAACGGTCTGTCCGGCCACTCGTCGATCACTCCCAGCGTCACTTTCGAGGGAACCATCGACAGTTCCGTCCCGTCTCGACTTGCCCCGCACGCCGAAGCCGTTGTGCGCGAGGGCTTGAGCAACGCTCTGCGGCATGCACATGCCGATGCCATCGACGTCACCATCCGGGCCACCGAGGAGCTTGTCATCAGCATCGTCGACGACGGTGTGGGAATCGACCAGGCAACCAGAATCCACGGTCTCGACAACCTGGCGACCCGCGCTCGTCAGTGCGGAGGCTCGAGCAACATCACCAGCGAGAACGGTGTCACCGAACTGGTGTGGCGTGTTCCGCTGAGCCCCAGGCGAAGTCCGTTGCCGATCCAGCATCGTTGAGCGTCAGAGCGGATCCAGTTGGGCCTTGAGCAGGCAGAACTCGTTACCTTCCGGATCGGCCAGGACATGCCATTGTTCGTGCCCTGTCTGGCCGATGTCGGCCGGCCGCGCACCAAGACTCAACAGGCGTTCCAGTTCGGCCTCCTGATCGCGATCGGTGGCGTTGACGTCGATATGCAGGCGGGGCTTACCCTTCTCCGGTTCGTCTCTGCGACTGAGGATGATCGTCGGCTGCGGACCGCCGAACCCTTCGCGTGGGCCGATCTCCAACGAACCGTCGTCCATTCGATCGAGCACGACGAAGTCCAGGACCTCGCACCAGAACCGGCCCAGCACCTCGGGTTCCCGGCAACCGAGCACCAGTTCACTGATACGACATGCCATGACCATCTCGCTTTCTTTCGGCTCGTGAAGACAACTCTCTCGACCGTACCGGACCACGTGATCTACGCCATGCCTCTGTTCCGATCCTAGGGACCTTTTCCCCTCGTCCGAGTTCCCGGTCGCCACGATCATTGCGTTATGTTCCACAGTCCCAGGCATTCTCGGTCTTTCGTCACGTCGATGTGCGTAGGCGGCCGTCGTGGTTGATCTCGCACCCCGGCCGGTCGGTGAGGTCGATTCCCCCGCCGATGCAATTCCCCGAACCGCTCCGAAGGGTTCGAAACTGGTCGAGATCCTCAGGACCACCGATCACAAGATGATCGGTCTGATGTACATCGTGACATCGTTTGCCTTCTTCTTGATCGGCGGACTGATGGCACTACTCATGCGCATGGAATTGACCGTTCCGGGAATGCAATTCCTGTCCAACGAGCAGTACAACCAGTTGTTCACCATGCACGGCACGATCATGCTCCTGCTGTACGCGACCCCGGTGTTCTTCGGATTCGCCAACTACCTCATGCCACTGCAGATCGGGTCGCCGGACGTGTGTTTCCCGCGACTCAACGCCTTCAGCTACTGGCTCTATCTCTTCGGCGGCCTGATCGCGTCCGCCGGATTCGTAACACCTGGTGGTGCGGCAGATTTCGGCTGGACCGCCTACGTACCGCTCACCAGCGAACTCCACTCCCCCGGCATGGGCGCCGACCTGTGGATCATCGGTCTCGCTCTCGGTGGGGTCGGCACCATCCTCGGCGCAGTCAACATCGTTTCGACGATCGTCTGCCTGCGCGCCCCGGGTATGACGATGTTCCGCATGCCGATCTTCACGTGGAATGCGCTGGTCGCCAGCATGCTGATCCTCCTCGTTTTTCCGCTGCTCGCTGCTGCCTTGATCGGACTGTGGGTGGACCGGCACCTGGGAGCGCACCTGTTCGACCCCGCCACCGGTGGAGTCATGTTGTGGCAGCACCTGTTCTGGTTCTTCGGCCATCCCGAGGTCTACATTCTGGCGCTGCCGTTCTTCGGCATAGTCTCGGAGATCTTCCCCGTCTTCAGCCGCAAGCCGATCTTCGGATACACCGGATTGGTCTATGCAACATTGGGAATTGCTGCACTGTCGATCGCTGTGTGGGCTCACCACATGTACGCAACCGGCGCCGTTCTCCTCCCCTACTTCTCGTTCATGACCTTCCTGATCGCAGTTCCCACCGGAGTCAAGTTCTTCAACTGGATCGGCACCATGTGGAAGGGGCAGTTGACTTTCGAATCGCCCATGCTGTTCTCCGTCGGCTTCCTGGTCACATTCCTGTTCGGCGGACTCTCCGGCGTCATCCTTGCCAGCCCGCCCTTGGACTTTCATGTCACCGACTCGTACTTTGTTGTCGCGCATTTCCATTACGTCCTCTTCGGAACAATCGCGTTCGCGACATACGCCGGAATCTACTTCTGGTTCCCGAAAATGACCGGCCGGATGTTGGACGAGAAGCTCGCCAAGATCCATTTCTGGTTGACCCTGATCGGCTTTCACGCAACATTTCTCGTCCAGCATTGGCTCGGCGCCCAGGGCATGCCTCGGCGGTACGCGGACTACCTGCCATCGGACAATTTCACTCTTCTCAACACGATCTCGACCATCGGCGCGTTTGTGCTCGGAGCCTCGACGATTCCGTTCATCTGGAACGTTTTCAAGAGCTACCGGTACGGCCGAATTGTGACTGTCGACGATCCTTGGGGCTTCGGAAACTCGCTCGAATGGGCGACGTCCTGCCCACCACCGCGACACAACTTCACCGAACTTCCCCGAATCCGCAGTGAGCGGCCGGCATTCGAACTGCACTACCCCCACATGGTCGAAAGAATGCGCGACGAGGCGCATGTCGGACTGCTTGGTCACAAGTCGGTTTCCGACGTGAGAACTGAGGTGAAACAACATGAATGACGGCACGAAGTACCGAGCCTGGGCAGAAAGGCAGCAACACGAATGCCGAGCGAAACCCGGCCATCTCCTCGCCCCGTTGCTCGTGCTCATGTTCGCTGTCACGACGCTCGTGTGGTTGCCCCTGACGACTGCCGCGTGCTCGATAGTCGTCGCAGGATTGCTGTTCGGCACTGTCCTGCAAGCTAGTTCGCATTCAACAGACACAGCTCGAGGAGTTCACGATGAAGCCCGAACTATCGACTGATCTCATCACCTCGGAGTGGTCCGCGGACGGAGCGGTGGTCGTGTGCATCGACGGATCCCCGCTGCGCCCCGGCGAGATCACGTGGGCGGCTGAGTTCGCACATCGCCACGGTCTCTGGATGCGAATCGTTTTCGTAACTCCGAGCGCCGATCTGAACACCTCGGCATCGCCGACCGGCCTGTTCATGGAGGCCATTCAGATCGCCGAGTCGGTGTCGCCAGATCTTCGGATCCGGACCGATCTGATCTCCGGGGAGAACACCGCAATTCTCACCGCGCTGACAGCTGAGGCCGCCTTGATCGTCGCAACACAGGACGATCCCGCCGCACCTGGACCGACATGTTCGTTCGCAAGAGTCGGAACACCGCGTGAAAGCAGCGCTGCGGCAGCCTTGCCGGTTGTCGTCGGTTTGGACGGAAGCGCCTACAGCGAAAGCGCTCTGGCCATCGCATTCAAGGAAGCAGAGGCAGCGAACACCGAACTGGTCGTCGTGCACGCAGCGCCGCCAGAGGCCGAGCTGCGTCGAGACTTCGCATCCGGGCACTCGCCCCAGCACTCGACGCCGCTGACGTGGCAACTGTCGGGTTGGGCCACGCTCTACCCTGGCGTCGCGATCCGTCAGATCGAGTTCGACGGCCCCTCGGTTGCCATTCTTGAACAACTCTCCACCGAGGCACGGCTTCTCGTCGTGGGCCGGCGCGGACGAGGTTCGTTCGACGACACCGCTCTCGGCACCACGAGCAGTGCGATGATTCGAAAAGCACACTGCCCGGTCATCGTTGCCAGCGAAGCCTGAATCAGATCCTCACCCGGTCAGAAGCCGTAACTGTGGATGGGTGCGAGCTGACCGGAGTGATGGGCTTCGATTACGAAACGCTCGTGGTCGACCAACTTCTCCGGAAGTTCGTCAACCGGCCACCACCGCAGATCTGCAGATTTCAACGGCTCCATCCGGCGTGGTTCACCCGACCACGTGCGGCATTCGTAGAAGAAGTCCACTCGATGATCCACCGGTTCGCTCCCGTCCGCGTGGCGGCGATGCAACACGGTCAGCGGCTTCAGTTCCGAGGAAAGCAACTCGACACCAAGTTCTTCCGCAGCCTCCCGAACGGCAGCGTCGATCGCCGACTCCCCCAGTTCGACGTGGCCCGCAGCAGCGTGAGCCCAGTATCCGTCCATGAATCCCGTGCCCTCGCGCAATTGCAGCAGCACCTCGCGCCGTTGTACCGGGTCGCTTCGACAGAACAGCACGTACACCGCTGGTACCAGCGCAAATTGATCGGCCACACGACCACGCTATCGTGCGCGTGAAATGACGGCGCCCCGCGAGAACAAGCTCGCGGGGCGTCGTCGACGATCTGCTGGATCAGTTCACGTCGAACCGGTCGAGGTCCATCACCTTGGTCCAGGCTGCGGCGAAGTCCTCGGCGAACTTCTGCTTGGCGTCTGCACTGGCGTACACCTCGGCGAGTGCACGCAGTTGCGAATTCGATCCGAAAACGAGATCGACCGCAGTTGCCGTGTACTTCGGATCGCCCGTCACGCGATCAACACCGTCGTAGACGTTTTCGTCCGTCTTCGACGGCTTCCACTCGGTACCCATGTCGAGAAGGTTGACGAAGAAATCGTTGGTCAACGTCTCGGGACGATCGGTGAACACGCCGTGACGGGTATTGCCGAAGTTCGCGTTCAGCGCGCGAAGTCCGCCGACCAGCACTGTCACCTCGGGCGGGGTCAGCGACAGCATGTACGCGCGGTCGACCAACAGAATCTCTGCCGGAATCTTCTCGCCTCCCTTGAGGTAGTTCCGGAATCCGTCGGCCCGGGGTTCGAGTACCTCGAACGAGTCGACGTCTGTCTGCTCCTGCGTTGCGTCCGTACGTCCCGGAGTGAACGAGACCGTGATGTCCTGTCCGGCGTTCTTCGCAGCCTGTTCGACGGCCGCTGTACCACCCAGAACGATCAGGTCGGCGAGAGAAACCTTTGCTCCACCAGCCTGGTTGAAGTCCTGCTGAACCCGCTCGAGAGTCTGAAGCACCGCGGAGAGAGCTGCGGGCTCGTTGACTTCCCAATTCTTCTGCGGCTCCAGTCGGATTCGCGCACCGTTGGCGCCGCCGCGCATGTCCGTGCTGCGGAAGCTCGCGGCAGACGCCCACGCCGTCGATACCAACTGCGAAATGGACAGCCCGGAGTCGAGAAGTCGACTCTTGAGGATCGCGATGTCTGCGTCCCCGATCAGTTGATCATCGGCCGAGGGAACCGGGTCCTGCCACAGCTGCGGCTCGGGAACCCAAGGTCCCAGGTAGCGCGTGACCGGTCCCATGTCACGGTGAAGGAGCTTGTACCAAGCCTTGGCGAACTCTTCGGCGAATTCTTCCGGATGATCGAGCCAGCGCCGGGTGATCTTCTCGTATGTCGGATCCAGGCGTAGGGACAGGTCGGTCGTCAGCATCGTCGGGGTGCGTCCGGCCGACGAATCGAACGGATCCGGGATGGTGCCCGCCCCCGCGCCGTCCTTCGGAATCCACTGCCACGCACCCGCCGGACTCTTGGTCAGCTCCCAGTCGTAGCCGTACAGAATCTCCAAGAAGGTGTTGTCCCACTTCGTCGGAGTGGGAGTCCACACGACTTCGAGACCACTGGTGATCGCGTCCTTACCCACACCCGTGCCGAAGGCACTCTTCCAGCCCAGTCCCTGCTGCTCGATGGGAGCACCTTCCGGTTCCGGTCCGACGAGGTCGGCCGGTCCGGCTCCGTGCGTCTTGCCGAAGGTGTGACCGCCGGCGATCAGCGCAGCTGTCTCCACGTCGTTCATCGCCATGCGGGCAAACGTTTCTCGGATGTCGCGGGCGGCCGCTACCGGATCCGGTTGCCCGTTGGGTCCTTCGGGATTGACGTAGATCAGGCCCATCTGCACGGCTCCGAGCGGTCCGGACAGCTCACGGTCTCCGCTGTAACGCTCGTCGCCGAGCCAGGTGTCCTCGGGACCCCAGTAGATCTCCTCGGGCTCCCAGATGTCTTCTCGGCCGAATCCGAAGCCGAAGGTCTTGAACCCCATCGACTCCAGGGCGCAGTTGCCCGCAAACACCAGCAGGTCGGCCCAGGAAACCTGCTTTCCGTACTTCTGCTTCACGGGCCAGAGCAGGCGCCGCGCCTTGTCGAGGCTGGCGTTGTCCGGCCAACTGTTGAGCGGGGCGAAACGCTGAGCACCTTGGCCGCCACCGCCGCGGCCGTCTGCAATGCGATAGGTGCCGGCAGCATGCCAGCTCATACGCACGAAGAGTCCGCCGTAGTGCCCGTAGTCGGCCGGCCACCAATCCTGCGACGCCGTCATCAACGCGATGACGTCGCGCTTTAGCGCCTCGACATCGAGCTTGGCGAATTCCTGGGCGTAATCGAAGTCGGCACCCATCGGATTCGACTTCGACGAATGTGAATGCAAGACAGAGAGATCCGGCTGATTCGGCCACCAGTCGCTGTTTGTTCTCGGACGATTCCCGGTAGGCGTCGGAGACGGGATTGCGGGGTTTTCACTTTCGCTGGTGCTCTCGGTGTTTCCGTCGTGAGCAACCGGGCAACTATCGGACACGGTAATCCCTCCATGAGCGAGTAGAACGGACTTCGATCACGTTTGTGATCGCAAACTCTGAGTTGTCGAGCAGTCGGGACACAGGCCCCAGTAAATGACCTCGGCTTCGTCGAGAACGAAACCGTTGTGCGCCGACGGCGTCAAACACGGTGCCTCTCCGACTGCGCAGTCGACATCTGCAACGACCCCACAGGACCGGCAGACGACGTGATGATGGTTGTCGCCGACGCGTGACTCGTACAGCGCCACCGATCCGGACGGTTGGATCCGCCTGATCAGCCCGGCGTCGGTGAGAGCGTGCAACACGTCGTAGACCGCCTGCCGCGACACCCCCGGCAGAACAGCCCGCACAGCATCGAAGACAGTCTCGGTGGCTGCGTGTGGGCGTGCATGCACAACCTCGAGCACCGTGACTCTGGGACGAGTCACGCGAAGCTCAGCGTTACGCAGTTGGGCTGCATAATCCGGCGTCGAAGGCACCTTTCCACTATTGCGCAATCTTCTGGACTGAACCCAGACTTTCGCGAAAATCATCGCGGACAGGGCCCTCCCGACCGATTCGTCCGTGCTGGAAGTGAGCCGGATTCCTCGCTGTTTCTCACGCCCCCAACAGCGCCTTCAGGTTTGTTGCGCGTCGACGCGTCCCGCTGTGTGGTTCCACAAACTCCGACAATCTCCCCTTCGTCCAACTACCGTGAAAGGGAGAATCCGCCGAGGTCAGGAGTGCTCGTGCCCAAACTGGAGATCAAGAGGAAGTCAGAACTCTCACGGCAGGAAGTCGCCGACCGACTCATCGCCCTCGGCCAAGCCCTCGCCAGTGGATCGGAAGTGGAGCTGGGGTCGGGTGGGGACTCGATCGAAATCAGTGTTCCGGAACAGGTTCGGTGGGAACTCGAGATCGAAGTCGACGGCAACGAAGTCGAGATAGAAATCGAGATTCACTGGCGCGACGACCCTCAGGAAGAATCGGAAGAGAAGTCTCCGCCTCGCACCAAAGCAGTTCGTCGCAGCCGACCACGCAAGAGCACTTCCACATAGGCCGACTCGAATACGGTTGTTCGGCACTTACGGAGACGCCGACACCTCGAGAGACACGACGCGCAGCAGTGCTCGGAGGTCACTTTCGATCCGTCGAAACAGTTGATACACAACGATGAATCCGGCGATCCCGCCCAAACACAGCGCACGGACTGTTGCGTTGAGTTCCTCACCGGCACCCGAACCGACAAAACTGAGCCCCGCGATTCCCACCAGTGGAACCGACGCCGCGACTGCGAGGTAACGCGTGCTGCTCCGACCCAACGAGCGAATATCGCGTCCGTCATCGCTTCGTAACTCGCCGTGTGACAACAAGATCGGATACAGACATCGAACCGAGTAGTACGTCAGGATGAAGAACGGATACGCGACTGCGACGGCGCCGCACACCGCCAGCGACGACATCAGGTGCACGTAGGCTCGCTGCGGAATTCCGCCGGCGGCAATCTGCAATGCGACCGGATATGCGATACCGGCCAGAACCCACAGACCGAATGCGATCACCACCGCGCGATGTCCGACATTCAGCGTCGCGGTACGCGCTTTGTTCAAGACCTCCGCGCTGTACGTCTGACCGTTGCGCAGTCCGTCAGGCACGGTGAGTGCAAGCCGACACCAATACAGGATCGCTGCGGCACCGAGAGAGAACGCAGCCACCCCGATGACCAGATGAACCTGCTCGAGATGCTGCTGAGCCTGCGGCGAGAGACCCGAGATGATCAGCATCTTGTTGTAATAGTAGTTGTAGCCCGCCGCAAGAAGATTCGGAATTCCGATCGCGGCAAGCACTATCGGCAGCGCCCACTTCCACAACGTCGAACGTGGACTCCCTTCCGGTGGGTCCACCAGATTGCGAGCAGACCGGTCCAGACACAGTGCGAACTGACGAGCCAACTTTCGGCCGCCAGACCACCTTCCGTCTCTCTCCGGCGAGAGAGACTTGACCAGAACTCGGCGCAGCGCCGGCGGACAGTCGTCCGGTAGCCGTGCCTCGGCTGCGGGATCCACCCCGCGCCGGCGGGCCTCGAGCGCCTTCTTGGGCGACGGTGGGCTCTCCCCCGTACCGTCGTCCGTGAAAGGCCTACTCCCGGTGAGGAGTTCCCACAACATCACGCCCAGTGCATAGATGTCGCTACGGGTGTCGAGTGTGCCAGGCGCCCCCACCGCACAGGCCTCCAATTGCTCCGGAGACATGTAGGCAAGCGAGCCTCCGACAAAACATGCAGCGTCCTCGGTCGAGACCTCCTCGCTCGAGCTGACGTTGAAGTCGGCGAGCTTGGGGATGCCTTCGACGCTGAGCAGGACATTCGCCGGCTTGATGTCCCGATGTAATACGCCGTGCTCACGCGCATACTCGAGGGCATCGGCCAGTCGCATCCCCATCCAGGCCACGGTCTCCGGCCACGACATCGCAGCGATCTCGCTCCGCAGGCTCGTCTCGCTGGGCTTCATCTCTCCCTTCTTCGCCAGGGTCTTGTCGATGGCGTCGAGAAGTAGTTGTCCGGACCGCTGGGCCTGCGGTGTCACGCGGACAAGTTTGACCACGTCGAGCAGGGTCCCACCCGGCACGTATTCCATGAACAGGACTCGCAGTGCGCGTTCCTCGAGCAGCCGTTGATCGAAGACCCGGACGATGTTGGGATGGTCGAGCTGGGCGAGAGTCTGTGGCTCGACTCCAATGTTGCGCGAGATTTTCAACGCAACCCACCGCTGCATCGAGAGTTGCCGAGCGAGGAACACTCGGGCGAATGCGCCGTGCCCGAGTTCCAACACCAGTTCGAAATCGTCCAGGTGCTGCCCGATTTCGAACTCGTCGAAACCCGAGAGTCCCAACATCATCACGTCTTCGCGACCGGCCATCGAATCACGGTCGAACATCTGCTCGAAACTCTCTGCCTGCAAGGGAAACTCGCTGAGGTACTCGGCTGCTGCGACGTCCTCCCCACCCTGCTTCCGCAGCCGGAACTCCTCGTACAGGAGCTCGGCCGGTAATGGTTCTTCGAGTAATTCGGGATACTCGGCACAGTAATCCGTGAGCCGTTTCGGGCAATCATTTTTCAGCCAGCGGTACTCCATGTCGATTCCGACCAGTTCGATCAGCGCCGCCCGACGAATCTTGGCTGGATCAGGCAGATAGTCGCTCAGGTCGGACGGGGTTCGTCCCTCCTCCCAATCCGCCACAAGGCGGCCGAGGCCGTCTGCACCGTTCTGGCCGTCACGCATCACCGGCAGCGTTGAGGGGCGCAACTCGGTGACGGTGCCCCGTTCGGTCAGGGGCCCGCTCGCGATTGTCGCGTCACTGGCCTGCGCACCACGTTCATTCATGACACTTCTGTTCCGCACCTCGATCACAATGAATCGGAGTGACTCACTTCAGCGTAACCCCGGTGGTACTCCAGACCCCAGCGAATCTATTCGGCGTGAACTGCCGACTCCGTGCCGATGCGAACGAGTTCGTCGCGCTCTTTGATTTTGATCCGATCACGCCCATGCTTCACACCGAGGGCACGTTCGGCGGCATCGATGCGAAGCCATCCGTCCCAATCGACGGGCACCACTCTGCCGGCCCTGAGGACCTCCGCGATCCGGCCGTGGACGGCTCGACGCTCGTATGCCGAATCCAACTGTCGCAGCAAGGTTTCGACGGTTTGGCGTGCATCAGGCCGAGCCGCACCGATCAGCCCGGCGGCACCTCGCTTCATCCAGCCCGTCACGAACAAACCTGCGATCGGCGAGCCGCTCTCGTCGACCGCTGCGCCGCCCTGGTGCGCAACATTGCCGCGTCCGTGATCGAAAGGCACCCCGGCAAGTGGCGTCCCGAGAAATCCGATTGCCCGGTACACAGCTTGAACCGGATAGTCGGTACAGATACCCGAAGCGGTGACGTGACCGTATCCGTCCGGGACTGTCCGCTCGACGCGGAGTGCCTCGACTTTCCCGTTGCCGAGAATCTCCACGGGCTGTCGGTAGAAGTGCAGGTGAACTCGACGCTGGGCAGTTCGGTCGGCAGGCGCAGTGTCCGCGAAACCACGGAGTGTCTCGACTGCCAGTCGGGTGTGCACCAACTGTTTGGTCATCCGCTCGACATGCCGGTCCGGTACGACATCGACAGAATCGACGACAACATCTACGCCGGGTAGTTCACCGAGAGCGCGCAACTCGTTCGGGGAGAAGCGAGCGTCGGCTGGTCCGCGCCGGACAAAGATGTGTACTTCGCGAACTCGACTGCCGGCGATCCCTTCCCGAACTTGGTCGGAGACGTCCGTGGCCTGCAGCGATTGCGCCTCGGCGAGGAGCATACGGGTGACGTCGAGTGCGACGTTGCCACCTCCGATCACTGCGACCGATTCCGCGTTCAGCGGCCACTGCGGCGAGCTGTCCGGGTGATCGTTGTACCAACCGACAAACTCGGCGCCACCGAAAGAACCTGGAAGCTCGACGCCGAGAATGTCGAGAGGTGCATCCCGCGGCGCACCGGTTGCAATGATCACGGCATCGTAGGACGAACGTAGGTCATCGACGGAAAGGTCCTTTCCGATCTCCACGTTGCAGAACAGCCGGAACTCACTGGCGACCAGCGTGGTGTGCAGAGAATGGGCGAACTTTTCGGACTCGGGGTGCCCTGGTGCGAGACCGTAGCGCACCAGTCCGTACGGCGTCGGTAGACGCTCGAACACGTCTGTCTTGGTGCCGGGCGCAAGTTCGGCGAGAGCGCCGGCGGCGTGGATTCCCGCCGGCCCCGCTCCGACGATCGCGACACTGAGCGGTGGTGAGAAGAATCGGGGCGCCGCAGGCGGGGATACCGCTGGACCTCTGGCGTTGATCATCCCCCGAGGCTAGGACCTCAACTGCGCTGGAGATCAAGTCCGCTTTCAGCAGCCCGCTTTTCAGTAACCTTGCTCTGCAGGCTTGTGCTCGGTTGTGTAGCGGTAGAAGTCCGCTAGTTGGAGTTCGCCGGCAGCTGCCTCGTCGACTATGACGGTCACGTGTGGATGCAGCTGCAGCACCGACGCCGGGCAGAATGCCGAGACCGGACCTTCGACCGCGGCCCGGACGGCGGGCGCTTTGCGGGCGCCGTCCGCGATCAGGACGAGATGCCTTGCATCACTGATGGTTCCGAGCCCTTGCGTGATCACATGATGCGGTACGTCGGCTGGGTCTGCGAAGAACCGTGCATTGTCGGCGCGGGTCCTCTCGGTCAAGGTCTTCACTCGGGTGCGCGATGCAAGCGAGGAGGAGGGCTCGTTGAAACCGATGTGTCCGTTCAGGCCGATGCCGAGGATCTGCACGTCGATGGGACCGTTTTCGGCGATGGCAGCGTCGTAACGCCGGGCAGCGTCACTGGGATCCGCGGCCCCGCCGTCGGGGCTGAACACTCGCGCATTGTCGATGTCGAGGTGATCCACGAGTTCCGTGCGGATGGTGTGCGCGTAGGACTGCGGCTGATCGGACGTGAGACCTACATACTCGTCGAGAAGATACGCGCTCATCGCCGCGAACGACACTCCCGATTCTCGATGCCTCTTGATCAGCTCTCGATACGTGTGCAGCGGTGACGATCCGGTCGCGAGGCCGAGCGTCCGCGCTCCGTTTTCGATTGCGCCGCAAACGATATCGGCAGCGATTCGCCCGCCGTCCTCCGGACTGGGAACTATGACGATTTCCATTCAGACTTCCTCACTGCTCTTGCCGGCTCCGACGATGGCCTCACGTACCGAACCCGAAGCGCGGTCCAACAGTTCGGTTGCTTCGGCGAAGTCGCATTCGGCCAACAACATGACGACCGCTGCCTTCACATGACCATCGGCATTGTCGATGGTCTCCGCAGCGATCTCGGTATCGACTCCGGTGGCTGCCGCGACGATCCGGTTCGCACGATCGACAAGCTTGGCATTGGTCGGCCGAAGATCGACCATCAGATTGTGGAATGCCTTCCCGGAGCGAACCATACTCGCCGTGGAGAGCATGTTGCACACCATCTTCTGCGCAGTTCCGGCCTTGAGCCTCGTCGATCCGGTGAGGATTTCGGGGCCGGTCTCCACTTCGATGGCCACGCCGGCGTGAGAACTCATTGCCGCGTTCCGGTTGCACGAGACTGCCACTGTTGCAGCGCCGAGTTCGCGGGCGTGATCGAGTCCCCCGATGACGTAGGGGGTACGACCGCTGGCAGCCAGACCCACCACGACGTCGTTGGCGTTCAACGAGATTGCGTCGAGATCGACCCCAGCCGCTCGCGGATCGTCCTCTGCCCCCTCGACGGCGTTCAGAAACGCTCCAGGGCCACCGGCGATGATGCCGATCACCTCGCCCGGATCGGTCCCGAACGTCGGAGGGCATTCCACCGCGTCGAGAACTCCCAGACGCCCACTTGTCCCCGCTCCCAGGTAGATCAGTCGACCACCTTGTGCTCGGGCCGCGACGATCAAGTCGACTGCGGCTTCGATGGCGGGTAGTACCGCTGCCACCGCGCCGGCCACGATTGCGTCCTGTTGATTCATCACCGTCAGCAGACCCGACACCGACATGACATCGAGATCGCGGGTCAGAGGGTTGGGTCTCTCGGTGGAGAGCATTTCCAATTGCATTGTGGCGAGTCCTCCTCGATCGATATTCATTACGACGACTCCTCGTCAGTACTCACAGCGACGACTCCTCGTCAGTGCCGCTTCGAAGCAATGGCATCATGGCTTCGTTGCAGAGCAGAGAGTGCGCTGGGCAGCGAGTGCGCCACCATCGCAAAAATTGTGTCGACTACCAACAGCTGACCGGTGCGGCTTGCCATCGCAGCCGATCGGAAACCGAATTCTCTACCGGCAGTGAGCAGAACGTGATGTGACTGCACGGCGAGCGTCGATCGTGCCCCTCCGGTGATCGCAGCCGTCGACGCCCCGGTTCGACGGGCAAGGGCAAGTGGTTCCACGACATCCGAAGTCTCACCCGAATGTGAGATCCCCACTGCGATGTCGTCCGGTCCGAGCAAGCTGGCGCTGACCATGGCCGCGTCTCGGTCGAGATGAACCCGGCAGTTGACGTCGATGCGAGAGAGCTTCAACGTGAGGTCTTGCGCGACGATGCCAGAGGCGCCGATGCCGTAGACCTCGACGCGGCGGGCGGATCGAATCCGGGACACAACTTCTTCGAGCGCAGCAGGATCTGTCAATTGCGCCGTGCCCTTGAGTTGTTCGGATTCGAACTCGGCGAGCTTGGCCATCACCTCACCGGCCGAGTCGGCAGCAACGATGTCCACACCGAGCGGGATCGTGTTCTCTGTACCGGACCCGCTGATCGCCGCCAGCGCGAGACGAAGCTGTGGATAACCCTCGAAACCGAGTCGTTTGGCTGTGCGGACCACTGTCGCCGTGCTTGTCGACGCTCGTTCGGCGAGGTCGTTGACCGTCAGGGTGGAGGCCAGACTGGGGTCGGCTTCGATGATTTCGGCGATCCGCAGCTCGGCAGGCGAGAGGCTGCTCAGTGATGCACGAATACGAGCAAGCAGGTCGACGGACGCCGGAGCACTCCGGTCCAAAGTCATAACGCCTCGATTCGCATCGTTTTCGGAGCTGACGGCACCGATGTGATTCTAGGCAGCCCACGGCTTCCTGGCGTCAGAGATCCGAGCACACTGGCGTGACGCGCACCGGTGCACGAAGCGATGCTGCCGGGCAATCCGTGTGCGGTGAGATAGCCGAGAACCGCGAAAGCCAATGCTTCCTTGATATCGGAGGTGACGCCGAGCTCGTCCGAAGAGACAAGCGCGATGTCGCCCAGTTCGTCACGAAGCATCGCCATCAACGTCGGGTTCTTGGTGCCACCGCCTGACACCACCACTTCGGTAGCCGCCAGCGCTTTGACGGAATCGGCGACGGTCCGGGCGGTCAGTGCAGTCAGTGTCGCGACGATGTCGGCCAGAGACAAGGATTCGTAGCCCCGCAGTGCGGCGAGTAGGTAGTCCCGATGGAACAATTCCTTGCCTGTGCTCTTGGGAGCGGGCTGCGCGTAATACGGTTCGCTCAGTAGTTGTGCGAGCAGATCGACGTTCGGTGTGCCGGCTGCGCCCAGAGCACCTCCGAGATCGAACCACTGCTCCCCGGCAGTGAATTCGCCTACCGCAGCGTCGATCAACGCATTTGCGGGGCCGGTGTCGAAGGCAATCGGTACTGCGGCACCATCTGCCGTCGATGTCGGGGCGCCTCCCGGAGCAGTGACGTTCGCGATGCCACCGAGATTGAGCGCGACGGAACCCGAAGTTCTTCCGTTGAGCCACAATACGTCGAACGCACTGACCAGTGGTGCACCCTGACCACCCGTCGCCACGTCGCGAGAGCGCAGGTCCGACACGACCGTGCATCCGGTCTTCTCGGCTATCCAGGCCGGCTGCCCGAGCTGAAGAGTGCCCTTTACTTGCGCTCCTTCGACCCAGTGGAACATCGTCTGACCATGTGAGGAGATCAATTCCGCACTGCCACCGCACAGTTCCTCGTTCGCCCGCGCAGCCACGGCCGCAAATGCCTGTCCGATCTCGGTGTCGAGTTGGCAGATCTGACCGACAGTGGTGGACGCCGGCGGTACCGCAGCCGCCACCGCAGCCCGCAACTCACCGGAATACGGTTCGCTGACCATGCCCAGTGGGGTGAGCACAAGAGTGTCCCCGTCGATCCGGATGTCTGCTGCGGCAGCATCGATAGCGTCGTACGAAGTACCGGACATCAGACCGATGACTCTCATGAAATATCCCTTACTCGCATCGTTTCGGCATTCGGAAGAACTGCGGTCAGTCGACGAGTGCCCGCTTGTGGGCATTCCCTCGCAAGGTACTCAAGGCGATCGCGCTGACGGCGCACGTTGCCATCACGAAGTAGGCCGGAATATCGAGATTGGACGTTTCCTTGATCAACCACGTGATGATCAGACCGGCGCAGCCCGAAAAGACCGCGTTGGACAGGGAGTATGCGAGTCCCAATCCGGTGTACCGGACCGAGGTGGGGAACATCTCGGAGAGCATGGCGGGTCCTGGTCCGGCAACAAGTCCCACTGCGGCGCCGGCGGCAAACACTGCAAATCCCTTGGCTGTCAGAGACGTCTGCTCATTCTGCAGGACGTTGAGCAGCGGCAGAGCCAAGACCAGAATTATCACGGTGCCGGTGAGCATGACCGCGCGTCGTCCGATGCGATCGCTGAGTCCACCCGCGATCGGAATGGTCACCGCGAAGCCCGCATTGGCGAGCACGGAAGCAACAAGTGCCTGATGGAAAGTCGCGTTGAGTGAACTCTGAAGATAAGTCGGCATCACGACGAGGAACGTGTAACCAGCAGCAGACCACCCCATCAACCGCCCGATTCCGAGCAGAATCGCCTTGGCTGTCTCTCCGACAGTCGGCTGCACTACAGGCGCCGCTTCATCAGCTGTCGGTTCGGACTGGACTGATCGAGCACGCTCGAACGACGGCGTTTCTTCGAGGCGGAGCCTGAGCCACAGAGCAACCAGACCCATCGGAAGTGCAAGGAGGAACGGAATGCGCCAGCCCCAGTCACCGAGCTGTGACGGGTCGAGGACAGTGGCGAGGAGTGCTGCGATCCCCGCACCGGCGAGCAGTCCGAGTGCGACGGTGAACGACTGCCACGAGCCGTACAGCCCACGTCGTCCGGGCGGAGCGAACTCGGTCATCACCGACACTGCACCGCCGAACTCACCACCGGCCGACAATCCCTGCAGAATTCGAAGGACCGTCAAGAGCAGCGGTGCCAGAATTCCGACGCTCTCGTAGGTGGGCAGCACACCGATCAGGGTCGTCGCACCCGACATCAGCAGAAGAACGATCACCAAGGTGGGGCGTCGGCCGATGCGGTCACCGAGTCGACCGAACAGCGCGGCCCCCACTGGGCGGAAGAAGAAGGCCAGCGCAAACGACGCGTAGGTCTTGATCAGGCTTTCGAGGTCGCCGGAGCCGTCGGCGCTGAAGAAGTTCGACGCGATGATCGTCGCGAAGAACCCGTACACACCGAACTCGTACCACTCGATGAAATTTCCGACGGAGCCGGCGACGAGCGCCCTGCGCCGTTTGAGCTGCGCACCATCGTTCCGTGTCTGCACTGTGATGCCCATGCCGTCCTCCGTTGACGAAACCCGAATATGCAACAAAGTTTCATCTGAACAGAGTAGAAATGTCAAGAAGTTTCACGATTGGATTTTTACTACGCCCCGAAGCCTTATGCTCCCGCGAACGTGAATGCCTCCGCCCGTTCGAACTGGTCAGTGGAGTCACCGGAATAGACGGTGCTCTCGTTCGGTCCGAGTCCGAGCTTTCGGACGGGTGTCCCTTCCGCGAGATCCATCGACGCCACGTCCACCCAGAAGATATTGGGCGTCATCGCCGACTCGAAGAAATAGAGCGTGCGTTTGTGATCGACGACGGTGCGCCAACGGGTCGATGAAATGTTGGGCTCATCGGGAGTCGAAATCCCCAGGGGCACCGACACATTCCGAATAACACTGAAGGTGGATGCCAACGCCGCCCGCGGATCGTCCGTCTGCGGTATCGCATCGACATAGAACGACGCCCGAGCGAATCTGTCAGCGGCACGGTTGGTTCCGGGCAGCATGACGGTTCCGTTGATCTGCTTCCAGTACTCGTTGACGGCGAGTTGCTGATCGAAGATCGGCGAATTGGTCATCACCTGGTACTCACGGCTGTGATGAATCGTCGGGCGTCCACCGACGTACTCGATGATCGCGCTGTCTCCCCCGGCGTCCGAGAGCGACATGTGCAGCGTTGCGAGGCGGTCTTCGCCGGGAACGGCAGCGGTCACTACCGTGAACGGTTCCGACGCGAGTACTTCGACCGCTTCCTGAACTGTCGCAAAGCGATCCAGGACGTATTGCGCCCACGCCGCGATCGACAATCCCGGGGTCGAACCGTCATACGTCGGGTACTCGGACTCGACCAACCACAAGAGATTGGCAGACAGTCCAGCCTCGTTGACCCCGTCGGTCGTGCACATGTCGTAGGCCGTCGCGACAACACTTCCGTATTTCGACGTCCACTGTATCGAGTTCGGACCTGCGCAGCCCCCTCTGGTCATGCCGCGCGGGAAAGCCCAGAGGTTTGTTCCGAGGTCGACCTTCCAATCCATCGATCGAGCAGTGATCACAGTGTCGTTGGGCCCCAAGTAGACCAAGCGTGTACACATCGAAAACTATCCCTTCGTTACGGCGTGACGATATTGAAACTGGGATCGAAGGTATCGAGCAACCCTCCCAGCGTCTCGAGCGCTGATTCGTCTCCGTCGAGCGAAATCTTCCCGGCCTTGGCCAGTTCGGCGGCCGCGCCCGGTTGCAGAAGCGCTCCCACGAGTGCCGCTTTCGGGCCCGAGACCGTCAGTTGTGTGTTCGGTGACGCACCCTTACGTGCATTGAGGACACCGCGCTTGACCCACGCAGTCCATGCCTCGTCGCCGCGATCGGTGAACACGAAATCGATCCGCAGTTCCGCGTCGGTGGCCTTGTCGCCGATGAGATGTATTGCAACGAAGTCGAAGAGGATGTCGATGGGCATCGCGAGGACACTGTCCTGACTTGCCGTGACGTACGGGGCAGGCTGGGCGCCCTCGCGTAGTTCCAATGCGGCCGAGAGATAGATCCCACGCCACTGCGGCCCCTCGGCTTGATAACCCATCTGCTCGTAGACGTCGGCTTGCAGATTCCTCGCTTCGGTGTTCTCCGGTTGCGCGAACACCAACTTGTGCAGGATCTCTGCCGCCCATCGGTAGTCCGCGGCGTCGAATGCGCGCTTACCCTCGTCCAGGATCTTCTGCGCGCCAAGGAGATCGACGAACCTCTTCGCCGATTCGACCGGCGGATGCGGATGAAGCGACACCGGATCGCCGTCCCACATTCCCAGTTCCTTGGTGTACACGGCGCGAACGTCGTGGTGCAAAGTGCCGTGATATCCGCGGTTGTACCACTTGCGCCCGAGTTCGTCCGGTAGTTCGATCACCTCGGCAGCTTCGAGCGGCGTGTACCCCTTGTTCGCGAGACGGAGTGCCTGGTCGTGAATGTACTTGTAAGTGTCCCTTTGCGATTCGATGAACGGCACCAGGTTCTCGTTACCCCACACCGGCCACGTGTGCGGTCCGTAGTGAACAGTCGCGTCGTCTCCCCACCGCTCGAGAGTCTCGTCCAGATACCGCGCGAAGTTCCGAGCGTCGCGAGTGCGCGCACCTCTTAAGGTCTGGATGTTGTGGAGCGAATGATTGGCATTCTCCGCACAGGTCAGCGCGGCGAGTTCGGGGATCCAGATGTGCATTTCCTCCGGGGCCTCGGTATCCGGCGCGTAGAGGAACTCGAATTCCAGACCGGCTATCTCACGCTTCGTTCCGGTCTCCGTGATGCTGTCAGTGGGGGAAATATACGAGACAAGTGGACCTTTCGTGCTGATCGTGCCGATGCCGCAGGTAACCATCCCTTTGGCATCGAGATCGAGCAATCCACCGAAGGCGTAGAAGGACCGTCTCGCCATGGCATTTCCGGCGACGACGTTTTCCCCGATCGCGAACTTGTCGAACGACGCGATCGTGCCCGGTGCGATGATCGGAACTCGCCCGGACGTCACGTCGTCCAGATCGACGATCCCTTTGACTCCGCCGTAGTGGTCGATGTGGGTGTGCGTGTAGATGATCGCCGAAACTGGCTTGTCGCTGACGTGCTCACGAATCATCTTCATACCCTGGCGCGCCGATTCGACCCCCGCCATACAGTCGATGACGATCAGTCCCTCGCCACCTTCGACAACCGTCAAATTTGCCAGGTCGTTGTTCCGTACCTGGTAAAGGCGATCCGTCACCTGATACAGACCACCTCGGCGCATCAGTTGTCCTTGACGCCACAGGCTCGGATTGACTGTCTCCGGCGCGGCAACATCGTCACCGAGGTATGCCATCGCATCAGGATCGAAGACCGTATGCCCGTCATCGGCGACAACCTTGCCCGGCAACGGAGCGATCAACCCTCGATCCGCGTCGGCAAAATCCTGCCGGTCGTCCATGGCATACCGTGCGACTGCCTCGCGATTCGCCGTGACTGTGGCCGGTGTTGCGTCCTTCGGTGTCTGGCACATGGCACTCCCCGCTCGGATACGACGATCTGATACCCCATCATCTGTATCGGTTGGGCACGCGCTTGGAATCACCCGCGCAGGGTGAAGCTCCCACGAACACGCGAGGTGATCAGCCGGGGAGTTCCTCGGAATTCCGAGATGCGAGTGCAATCACCAGGACCGCGATCCCACATCCGGCAACCAGGATCCATCCCGACCTCGATGCCTGCGCGACATCCACCGATGCACTGCCGCCGATGATGCCACCGGCCAGCGCAACACCGAGAGCAGCACCGAATTGGCGTGCACTGGAGGTTATTCCACCAGCAAGCCCCGCCTGCGATCTCGGCAACCCGTTGACGGCGGTGTTGGTGATCGGGGCATTCGAGAACCCGAATCCGATACCGAGGAACAGGTAAGCGGCCAAGAGCATCGGAATCGCCGTGTTGTTGTCGAGCGAGACCAGGCACAGTCCACCGAGCGTCGTGAAACTACCGGCGATCAGCAGCGGTCGCCGCGGGCCGAAGCGTCCGACGAGTATTCCGGACAACGGCGCGCAGACCGTTGCCGCAACAGCCATCGGGAGGGTGATCGCGCCGGCCAGGGCCGGACTCATACCGCGGGAGTGCTGCAAGTAGAACGTGCCGAGCAGTAGCGTCGCGTTCAACGCCACGAACACCACGACAGCGCCGACCACAGCCGACGAGAACGGTCTGCGGCGGAAGAGCACCAGATCCATCAGTGGCTCGCGCTTGCGTGATTCGACGCGGATGAATGCGGCCAACGCTGCAGCAACAACGACATACCCTGCCGTCGCCGCGGCAGAGAACCATCCGATTCGCGGACCCTCGATCAGAAGGGCAACCGCCCCGCCGACAAGAATCACCAGTAGCAACTGACCGGGAAGATCGAGTCGTCGCGACTGCTGCGCTCGGGACTCCGGAACAAACACAGCAGTCAAGACGAGCACGGCCAAGATCACCGGCACGTTGATCCAGAAAACCGATCGCCAGCCGAAACTTTCGATGAGCACGCCGCCGACGATCGGCCCTGCCGCCATACTCAGGCCGAAGACCGCGGCCCACACCCCGATTGCCTTGGCCCGCTCCTTCGGGTCGGTCATCACGTTGACGACGATCGCCAAGGCAACCGGACTGAGCATCGACCCGCCGACGCCTTGGACGATCCGCGCCGCGATCAACATCTCGACGGACGGAGCGAGTGCGCAGGCAATCGACGCCACCCCGAAAACGACAAGCCCGATCTGAAAGACTCGTCTCCTGCCGAATCGATCGGCCACCGCTCCGGACGAGATCAGCAAGCTGGCCAGGACGAGTGTGTACGCGTTGACGACCCATTCCAGACCACGGGTTCCGACGCGAAATCCCTCACCGATCGTCGGCAGGGCTACGTTGACGATGGTCGTGTCCAACCCGACGACGAACAGGCTCGTGCAGCAGATCGACAGGATGCCCCATCGCCGCCCTGCATCGAGTCCGATCACTTGCGGTTCGATCCCGCTCGAAGGTTTCATGGTCGGACTCCATCTCTCGAAGTGCTCTGCCGTACTCGACTGTCGAAAGGATCGTTGCTCTCCAGCGTCCGAAGCCGGTAGAAATTTTGCGGAAACTGCAAAGATGGACAGCATGGATGCTGAATTCGAGCAGTTGATCACCGATATCGGACCGAGACTGCGCACGCTCCGACGCGATCGCGGATTGACCCTCGAGGGCCTGTCCGAAGCCACCGGCATCTCCGTCAGCGCACTCTCACGCCTCGAATCGGGTAAGCGTCGTCCCACCCTCGATCTGCTGTTGCCGCTTGCCCGAGCGCACCGGGTCGCGCTGGACCAACTCGTCGGCGCCCCCGCTACGGGCGATCCTCGGGTCCATCTCACCCCGAGCCGACGCAAGAACGGCAGTGCCGTCGTTCCGTTGACGCGCTATCCCGGCCGAGTGCAGGTCTTCAAGCAGGTGATCGGGCCGCGTCCACCGAAGCTCGTCACCCACGCCGGCTACGAATGGCTCTACGTCCTCGCCGGGGATCTGCGTCTCATCCTGGGGGCGAACGAGGTTGTCCTGCACCCCGGGGAAGTCGCGGAGTTCGACACTGCCGAGCCCCATTGGTTCGGGCCTGCCGATGAACAGGTGGTGGAGATCTTGCACCTGTTCGGCCCGCAAGGCGAGAAGGCACACGTGCGCACGAAGGTAAAGAACGCTCCTGCCTAAAGCGTGTTTATCGAAAGCTAGTTCACTGCATGTGTTTTCAGTCGGTTCGACAACGTATGAGCATACTCGAGGAGTAGCGTTCCCAACTCGGCATGACGCGCGGGCCGGAAGCGTGTTTCCACTCCGGTCAGGCTCAGCGCCCAGGCCGGGCGACCGTTGCGATCGAACACCGCGGCACCCATCCCCCAGCTTCCCTCGACGATGAGGGCTGGATTGACCGCGTACCCGGTGACACGCGTCGACTCGATTCGCTCACGGAGTGATGCCTCACTGTGGATCTCACCCCATTCCGATTCCAGATTCACTCGGGCGAAATAGTCGTCGACGTCCCGCGTCGGTAGATGGCTCAAGATGGCAAGCCCCGCCGACGCGACCCCCAACGGGAATCGCTTCCCCTCGTGCAGCACGTGAGATCGCAGTGGAAAACTGCCTTCCTGACTCAGGATGCAGACGGTCTCGTCACCTCGGCGTGCCGACAGGAAGGCGCTCTCCCCCGTGACCCGGGCAAGTTCGTCGACGACGTCGCGAGCCCGGTCGGTGATGTCGTACCGATTTCCGGCCGCCGCCCCCAGGAGGTACAACTCCGGGCCGAGAGACCACCGACCGGTTCGTGCGTCACGGTCGACCAGTCCTTCGGCAGCCAGGGACGTGAGCAGTCGGTGCGCAGTGGGCCGAGCGAGGCCGGTGACCTTGCCCAATTCCGTGGTGGAAGTGCCCGTTGGTTCGGACGCGCCGAGGGCTCGCAGAAGTGCAGCCACCCGCGCGACCATGGCCGGCGATTGCCCGTGAGTTGGCATGCAGCCATCCTAACGTCCATTCAATGAACGAAATTCCTTCAGACGATCAGTAGTCGATCAGTTCTCGGTTGATGTTCGAGATTCCTTGAACCTGTGAACTGGAGATAGTTCACTGGATATCGAAGTGAGTGAGTGTCTACTCAATGAACGCTTGGCAGGGAGAGAACATGACAGCAAAGGTGTACGAGTCCGCAGCGGAGGCGGTCGCCGACATCGTCGACGGCGCAACGCTGGCCGTCGGCGGATTCGGCTTGTGCGGCATCCCCGACGTGTTGATCGACGCGATCGCAGCTACGAGTGCAACCGACCTCGAGGTGTTCTCCAACAACTGCGGTGTCGACGATCACGGTCTCGGAATCTTGCTGAGCGCCGGCCGTATCCGACGGGTGACCGCGTCGTACGTCGGTGAGAACAAGGAGTTCGCCCGGCAGTACCTGGCCGGCGAACTCGAAGTGGAACTGACGCCGCAGGGCACGCTCGCCGAGCGTCTGCGCGCCGGCGGAACCGGAATCCCCGCATTCTTCACACCGGCCGGAGTGGGTAGCCCCATCTCCGACGGCGGAATGCCATGGCGCTACGACGCCGACGGCTCGATCGCTATTGCATCGCCTCCGAAGGAGACTCGCGTCTTCGGAACCAAGCGTTACGTGATGGAAGAGGCGATCAACGCCGACTACGCACTCGTGCACGCCGTTCTCGGTGACACCGACGGCAACCTCGTGTTCGACAAGACCGCGATGAACTTCAACCCTCTCGCTGCCATGGCCGGTCGCATCACCATCGCGCAGGTGGAACGCCTCGTCGAACCCGGTGAAATCGATCCGGCGTCAGTGCATCTACCTGGGGTCTTCGTCCAGCGCGTAGTCCACACCGGACCTCAGAACAAGCGAATCGAAAAGCGAACCGTCAGCGCTTCGGAAGGAACCACACGATGACCGCACCAGTGACAGTGACGGGTTGGACGCGCCAGCAGATGGCAGCGCGGGCGGCCGCAGAGATGATCGACGGCGAGTACGTCAACCTCGGAATCGGCCTTCCCACACTGATTCCCGGATACCTGGGCTCGGACGTTCGTGTGGTCCTGCACTCGGAGAACGGAATTCTCGGCACCGGACCGTATCCCACCGAGGACAACGTCGATCCTGACCTCATCAACGCCGGCAAAGAGACCGTGACCGTCAACCCCGGTGCAGCATATTTTGATTCGGCCCTCTCGTTCGGGATGATCCGCGGCGGCCACATCGACACCGCAGTCCTCGGCGGTATGCAGGTGTCGAAGACGGGTGACCTCGCAAACTGGATGGTCCCCGGCAAGATGGTCAAGGGCATGGGCGGCGCAATGGACCTGGTCCACGGTGCCCGGCGTGTCATCGTCGTCATGGAGCACAACGACCGCGACGGCAACCCCAAGATCGTCGACGCGTGCACCCTGCCGCTCACCGGCCAGGGCGTGGTGAATCGGATCATCACCAACCTCGCCGTCATCGACGTGAGCGAAGAAGGTCCACTCGTCCTGCGTGAACTCGCCCCCGATGTCAGCGTCGAAGACGTAGTCGCCGCAACCGGCACCGAACTGAAAGTTGAACTGGCATGACCGACACGACCACTGTGATTGTTGCGGGAGCTCGTACCCCGATGGGTCGACTCCTCGGATCGTTGAAAGACCTCTCCGGGTCCGACCTCGGCGGCATCGCCATCAAAGGCGCCCTCGACAAGTCCGGAGTCGCACCCGAACAGGTCGACTACGTCATCATGGGACAGGTCCTCACCGCCGGCGCCGGCCAGATGCCCGCCCGCCAAGCCGCCGTCGCCGCCGGCATCCCCATGAACGTCCCCGCCCTGAGCATCAACAAAGTGTGCCTCTCCGGCATCGACGCCATCGCCCTCGCCGACCAACTCATCCGCGCCGGCGAATTCGACATCGTCGTCGCCGGCGGGCAGGAATCGATGTCCCGCGCACCCCACATGCTCGAAAAAAGCCGCGAAGGCTTCAAATACGGCGACGTCACCCTCCGCGACCACATGGCCTACGACGGCCTCCACGACATCTTCACCGACCAGGCCATGGGCCTGCTCACCGAACAAGTCAACCAACAAGAAACCGCCCACATCACCCGCGCCGAGCAGGACGCCTTCGCCGCCGCCTCACACCAGAACGCGGCCCGCGCCTGGAAAGACGGCCTCTTCGACAACGAAGTCGTCCCCGTCTCCATCCCCCAACGCAAGGGCGAGCCCATCGTCTTCGCCCAGGACGAAGGCATCCGCGCCGACACCACCACCGAATCCCTCGGCAAACTGCGTCCCGCGTTCAGCAAGGACGGCACCATCACCGCCGGCTCCGCCTCCCCGATCTCCGACGGCGCCGCCGCCGTGATCGTGATGAGCAAAACCAAAGCCGAAGAACTCGGCCTGACCTGGATCGCGGAAATCGGCGCCCACGGCGTCGTCGCCGGACCCGACTCCACCCTCCAGTCCCAACCCGCCCGGGCCATCGCCAAAGCCTGCGCGAAGGAAGGCATCGACCCCACCGACCTCGACCTCGTCGAAATCAACGAAGCATTCGCCGCCGTCGGGATCGCCTCCACCCGCGAACTCGGCCTCGACCCCGCCAAGGTCAACGTCAACGGCGGCGCCATCGCCGTCGGCCACCCCCTCGGCATGTCCGGCGCCCGCATCGCCCTGCACCTCGCCCTCGAACTGCAACGCCGCGGCGGCGGCATCGGCGCAGCCGCACTCTGCGGCGGCGGCGGACAAGGCGACGCACTCATCGTCCGCGTCCCCAAGGCGTAATTACTTCCTGCTCACCAGACAGGTCGCCGAGCCCTCATCATGCTCGGCGACCTGTCTGTTTCGTGCCGGAGGTTATTGGTGATCGAGCGTCGTCGAGCGGTTACGCAGCAACGTCTCGATCTCCGATCGCCGGTACCTCCGATGCCCGCCAAGCGTTCTCAGAGTGCCGACTTTGCCCTCCCTCGCCCATCTGGACACCGTGGTCCTGTCGACGTGGAACAGTGCTGCAACCTGTTTGGTCGTCAGCCACTCGTCGACAGGTGCTGTGTGCTCTTCTTCTCGGCTCATTGGCAGTCATTCGTAGCTGCCGACTGAAGGGATGGGTCCGACGATGAATTGGCAACCCCTGGCGTGCTGTGAAAGACTCGCTGCAAAACTTTACTATTCCTTGGGGAAATAATGTCGAAGTCGGTAACTCTGATCCGTTCCACGTCACTCTCTTCGGTGGCTGAATATGCCTATGCAGCAACGGCTCCCGCCGATGCACGGCTGATCTTCCTGGCCGGATCCTGCCCGTTGAACGAGGACGGCTCCACTGCCGCCATCGGTGACTACGCAGGACAGGCAGCCAAGGCCGTCGACAACCTGAGAACAGCTCTCTCGGACGCGGGCGCGTCCATCACCGACGTGATCAACACCCGCGTCCTGGTGGCGTCGAGCAATCAAGCCGACCTGGTTGCGGCGTGGGAGGTAGTCCGCGACGCGTTCGGCGATCACGACGCCCCGAGCACTCTGATGGGTGTGACCGTTCTCGGTTACGACGATCAACTGGTCGAGATCGAGGCAATCGCGGCCGTCGTCGACTGAACTCGAACCGAACCGGGCGTCCCTACCGAGGATCTTCATGAGCAAGGGCCTGGTAGCCCTTTGCCCCCGCACGATCCACTGCGGCTCGCACAACAGCGAAGATGGCTCCCTGCAGGGCTGCGGCGATCAGGACTTCCTTGCTCGACCTGCTCAAGTCTTTGGGCTCGGGCGCATTCTTGTCGTCACCGATGCGCTTCCACACCTGCTGGAAGACAGCGCCGGCCAAGATGCCGCCCAGGACGCTGGTCGCCAGTGAGAGTGGCTTGTACATCGCTTTCGATACTGCGCTCATTGCGCGGATCCTCCGTGGTTCGATACGTACCGCCTGAGCGGCTGACCGACTCTCATTACCCCGCAGGCGAGTTGTCGAAACATTGCACCGACTGTCATCCAGCTGACGGCAGCGCAGCTACCACCCGTGCGGCCTCGCCCGAAGGCCACTCGTGACCACCGCCCCTCAAGACCCTCGTATCGGTCTTGGCAGGCGCTGGGACGTGCAAATGAGCCGTCCACACAGCCGCCAGTCGTTCCCGTTGCGTCGACAGGCTGCCGGATCCGCGCGCACGAACCCGATCAACGTCTCTCGGTCTGCCGGTAACGGGGTAACACCGACACCGATGCACCAATCCGCGAATAACGACCACCGCGCTCGATGACGTGCAGCCCGCCCATCCGTTCGAGTTCGCCGTGATCGTGCACGACATACGGTGTCCGCCGCGGTCCCTCCGCGATACGTGTGCAGCGTGTCTTGCTTGGAGCCCTTAACCTGTCCTTCGCCGCGGACCAACGACTCCCTTATCCAAATGCCCCGTTCACCGGCGGATGGAGAGACAACTATGGGGTAGGGACCGGCCGTCGCACTGTTCGACAGTGCTGCACACCGGAATCCCTCGCCTGAGCGAGTCTCCCAACAGCAACGCCGAGCCGAGGAGCACACGATGAACGCCGCTGACGACATCACCGACAACAACATGTCCTCGACCGCGTTGCACACAACGCAGAGGGCAAGGGAGCCATGCTCGTTGCGTTCGCCGACGACTCCACACTTCCGGTCCCCGTGTCCTCGTTGAGGGTATCCTCGAGGTGTCGAACCCTGAAGGTCGCCGCGGACCTTCGACGGTGCTGTCGCGGCCGATTGGATCGCCGGCGCGGGCGCTGATTGGCACGTCGCTGTGGCCCCTACTGCCGCGAGATCGCGGCCTGAACCCTCACCTCTGAGTGGCTGCAGGTGCCGCCGGAACGACAGCCCACCCCCGGCGATGTTCCGGGTGCGGCTTTTTGTTTGCAGTCACCATCGCGCCGATTCAGCCAAATCAGAGAAGTTCGCGTGCCTGCAATTGCTAACCGGCCACCTCAGCGCCTTCGCCAGCAGATTTCTAGCGAACGAGAACTCCGAGGCAATCCATTGCGGCGACACTGGATCTACTCCGCTCTCGCGTGTTTGTCACAGCGTCCGCCCTAGATGACTTCCACGGCCTTTGACATCTCGACGATTGGGCCCGGCGATGAGCCTAGTACTTGCTAACCGGCTGTTCTGCGGGTCTTACAGGCGGTCTCGGAAAGCTCATCTGCCCATAAATGTCATCTGAACAACCGATACCAAATTCCGCAATCCACAGATACCGTCCCATCCGGGTGTGTCGTCAGCAGTTCCTTGTTTCGTGAGCACCTGACCACGTGACCAACACTTCCAGCGAGGGACATACTTTGATGCGTGCCAGGTTGCTTGAATCCATCCGAAGTCGGAGCCTTCTACTGATAGTCGTCGCGGTTCTCGTCGCGTTCGGATTAACAACAATTCCAGATGCAAGTCGTGCGATCGCTGATCCCGCACCAACTGAACCACTTAGACAAGCCAAAGTGGTCGTTGCCGGCCACTCTCACTCATGCGCGTTGATGGTGGGCGGTACCGTCAAATGCTGGGGAAGCAACGATAAGGGGCAGGTAGGCGACGGAACCCGCATAACCCCGCGATCGACCCCGGTGGACGTGGTGGGGATTTCCGGCGCCACCGCACTCACTGCAGGAGGGAATCAGACGTGTGCCGTAGTGACAGGTGGATCTGTCAAATGCTGGGGAGACAACACCTACGGGGTAAACGACCCTAGCGACGGAGTGGGAATACCCACGCCCGTGAGCGTGGTCGGGGTTTCCGGCGCCACTGCAGTGTCTGCCGGCTGGCAACACGTGTGTGCGGTGGTGGTACGCGGCTCTGTCAAATGCTGGGGAAACAACAACAGTGCGCAGCTAGGAGACGGCGCTCTGCACACCGGAGGACCAATACCAGTGGACGTGGTGGGGATTTCCGGCGCCACCGCCGTGTCTGGTGGCAATTACCACACCTGTGCTCTGGTGGCAGGGGGCGCCGTCAAGTGCTGGGGACGTAACAACGAAGGACAACTAGGAGACGGGAATCCTGGGGGGATAGGAATTCTTCACCCCACACCAGTGGATGTGGCGGGGATTTCCGGGGCCACCGCACTCGCGGCCGGAGGGGTTAAAACGTGCGCGGTGGTGGTAGGTGGCACCGTCAAGTGCTGGGGACTCTACGTCGAAGGGCGCCTATCAGACGGCATCGACGACATTCGACCGAAACCGGTGATTGTGGGAATCTCCACTGCCACAGCAGTGTCGGTGAGTGAATACAACGGGTGTGCGGTGGTGGCGGGCGGAGCCGTCAAATGCTGGGGGGATAACGGCAGCGGGCAACTAGGAGCCGGCACCGACGTTCCTCATCAACCCGCACCGGTGAGCGTGGTTGGAATCGCCGGTGTTGAGGCAGTGTCGACAGGCTCCCAACACTCGTGCGTGGTGGTGGCGGGTGGCGAAATCAAATGCTGGGGAAGCAACCAGTACAGGCAGTTGGGAGACGGAACCGACATCAACCGATCCACGCCGACAACAGTCCTCTTCGGTTCATGCAAACCGATCAACTATCTCGGTGTCCGGGGATCCAGCGAAGCACCACAAGGAGTGACTCCGTCATCGTCTACCTACCCAGTCGGTACTACCAACAACGGCATGGGCGAACCTATCGCTGCCCAGTACAGCGCATTGCGATCGATTCTGCAAAGACTGGGCAAAGCCAACGACCTACGCGGCGTCGGCATCGTCTACCCAGCAATACCTGTCCCAGACTACGCTGCCAACGACCTTGCATACCTGGAATCTCTATGGGCAGGCGCCGAAAGCCTGCGCAATGAACTCGCGACGATCAATGAGAACTGCAACGGGAAATCCACCAAAATTGTCTTGGCTGGATACTCGCAGGGCGCGGACGTAATCAATACCGCCGCAGCAGCTGTCCAACGGGAGCGCAACACCACCGACTTCAAAAATGTTGTCTCAATCGTCTACTACGGCAATCCCAGCCGGATCGGCGGACAACTTCACGAACTGAGCGACACCAAAGGGCTCGGGATACGCCGGATCGCGGGAGCCGCCGTCGACCCTGAAACCGACAGCTGGATCAACAATGGGAACAACAAATCGAGATTCACCTCGATCTGCGCCAGCCTCGACCTTGTGTGCGACGCCTCCGACAACCTGCTTCTAGGCACCACGTTGGTCGTGGTCGGGGGAGGTGGGGTTCTCAGTCCTCTTGGGGCAGCTAACGCAGCCGAAATCGGGTACAACCAGCACACCACATATCAAACGACATCAATGAACTGCACGGTCCGCGGTATAGGCGTTCTCCGCTTGACCACAACGACATGCGGAGCCACAGAGATCGTCCGGAAACTGGGATACGTGGTCCCGCGCGGCACCTTCGACGCCTTCGGCGGATGGGAATGGCTGGAACTCAAGCCGGGCAGCCAGGCGACGGGCGTTTTGACCGGAGTCGCGGGTATGGCGTACAACCTGACCATCGAATCGGACCCAGTCGAGATCGGTACCGTCGTCGCTGACAGCAACGGGCTAGCAGCATTCGAGTTCACCGTCCCCGCATCGCTCGTAGATGGCGATCATCACCTCATCGCCACCAATAGCGATGGCCAACGCTTCATCGTGCCGATTCGTATCTCGGCGACCGCCCCCGATGAGTCCGGTGACGTCATCGTGATCAGCGAAATTGATCTCACTTCACCAACGCCGACTGATCCGGAGCCGCCGATTACGACAGGCCCACCGTCGCCTGGAAGCTCAGGATCCTCTGGGAGCAGCGTGTTCGGCTCCTAACGGAATAAAACACGCCGTCGGAGCCTCACCGCGGAGTGGCACGTTAGGGCTGCGGCCTTTCTGGATTGGCCCCGCCGCACATAGCCGACCGTCGCGTGCAATGGGTGCGCCCGCTGTTTCCCGCCGGTGGCGTAAGTGCTGCCCGGTCAGCCGGCCGCGCCCCTTTTTACCGACGAAACGGGGCGGTGTCCCGCATAGCTGTTCGGGACACCGCCCCATTCCCGCGATAGCGAGAGCTGTGCGACAGTCGAAGTGGCGACAGGGGAGGTTCGGAATCGTTGACGGATCCATAGTTGGAACCGTAGCGGTGCCCTCTGTCCTCATCGGCATCGTCAGTGGAGCCAGTTCGCGATCCCCCACGCATCGAGGTTCCACACCAGATGCCCGATAATCGACGGCCACAGCGATCGTGTCGCCAGCGCCAGCGGGTAGAACAATGCACCAAAGGTGCACCCGAGGAGCACATTCCAGGCGCCTTGATTGCCGTGGTGGTAGCCGAATGCGACGGTGGAGAGCAGACCGCCGCCAACGATCGAGACGACCGTCAGCGCGTGTCTACTGATCCGGCTCTCGACACTGTCACGGAGTTGCCAAAGCAGCAGTCCGGGGCCACGGAACAGGACCTCTTCCCAGATCACACCAGATGCGATCGACACAATCACCAGACCTGTGGGGAGGCCGCTGTACCAGTTGATGCGGTCGGTGGAAACGATCGCCGGTGTGATCGATGTGGCAGAACGCAACAGAGGATCCAGGACCCGTAACCAGACGAAGACGAGGACGACGGGAGCAACAATGCCCAGCAGCAACGGCTCGACGGGACGGTGGGCGGTCCAGATGGACCGCGGGAAGCTGAATCCAGACGAGAGCAACACAGTACGCATCGATGTACGACGGTCGGCCTTTTCAAAGTAGTTGACCAGCAACATGATTCCTGGAACCATGATGGCTCCGTACGTTGCACCAGCTATGACTTTCGGTAGGGCGATCGGTTGCGTAAGGCCTTCAAAGACTAAGTACGCAGCGACGACGACCACGAGCATCGTGAAGGCCGCGTAGGCCGCGACTCGGACCGGACCGAGGCGGAAGGGAATCGCAGGTGCCGATGCTGGCGTTCGTGTCATACCGACATTCGACCAGCACTCCTCGTGATTGCGGAAGCAACACGCCAGCACCGAAACGGGTGGAGTGCTCAGTGGACGCGGAGTCGAATTAGGCCCCGATCGAGCTATCGAGGCCTACTGAGCCAGGTCAGATCGAACACAAACTGAACATGTGCAATGCGGACCGAGCAACCGCGTGAGGATCGTTGAGGTCAACGGGCCACTCCCCCCACCCTCTGCTCCTCATTTCGGGAGCAGTCGGTCAAATAAAACACGACAAAGCCGCCTTCTCTGGTGGTGACCCCGGCAACTCGGGCCCGCAAGTGATCGGCGTTCCTCACAAGGAGTCCGTTCACGAGCAGCGACATTTCATCCTGGTCGATCCTCATTTGTTTGTCGTAGTCCGAATCCGACCGCACCGAGGCATTCGCAATGTTGACTATTTCAGTCCGATTCGCTTCGCTGAACGGAAAGTGAACCGCGTCGGAGTCGTAGAGCAGCGACTGCAAGGTTGCAGTGCCGTCGACTACCACCGGATTCGACGTACGAAGGACGTGTTCGGGTGGGCCGACCACGGTCAGCAGCGTTTCGGGCCGGAGATACACAGTCACCAGTGACTCTTCTGCCTCGTCCAGTAGGTCAAGTTCGGTGGACCGCCTGTCGATCGCCTTAATCGCCTTCACGGTCAACGTGGTGCCACCGTCGGCGGTGAGGCACGAAGACGACTGTCGCACGTTGTGTTCCACGGGTTTGCCACTTCTCGAGCCGGGTAGGATCGTCTTAGCGAAAGAAGGTTGTGTAAGTCATGGAAAACTACAGAATCGAACTACCGGACGGTACAACGGTGATGGAAGATTTCGTCTCGGATCGCGCCGCAATCGCATACGCGGTCGATCTGAATCACGGTTGTAGCGAGAAAGTCTCGGTATTCCGTATCACCGCCGAGGGAGAAACCATCCCGACTCGGATGTGTCCCAAGCCGAATCCTGGTTCTCGGCGTCGCGCGCGAAGCGTCCGATAGAAGCCGGTCAAGAAGCGTCGAGGCGCGGAAAGAGCGTCTCCCTTGCAAGCAGCAGCAAGGCCGCAGCGACCGGAATCGCCAGCAACGCACCGACAATACCGAGCAACGCTCCACCCAACAGAACCGCGACAACGGTCACCAGTGCCGGGACCGCCACCGTCTTCCCGATGATCTTCGGAACGAGCAGGTAGTCCTCGAGCAGACGTAACGCAATGAAGAACGCAACTGTCGCCAATGCCGTTGGGACAGAGACTGTCAGGGAGACCAGGGCGACGACAACCCCTGCGATCGTGGAACCGACTATCGGGATCAGATCGAGCAGAGCGACCAGCAGCGCCAGGATCAACGGATACGGCACGTCGAAGATCAACAACCACGCGAAGGTGCACACTGCGGTGATCACGGAGATCAGAACATTGCCGAGGACGTACCCACCCACACCTGCCAGTATCTGATCACCGATGGCGATTGCTCGTGGCCGCCGCGAATGTGGCACCAGCCGATACAGATTCGTGCGGATTCGTGGGTAGTCGATCAAGAAGTACGTCGTCAGTACAGCAACGATTCCAGCGTCGGCGACTGCGCTGAACACCGCCCGCCCCGCTCCGAGCAAACCCGTCGCGAGCGCAGACCCCGAACCGTCCAGTTGGGTGGTGAGGTGCTCCTCGAGGTGATACTTCTCGTCGAGGTCGCTGACGATCGGATACCGGTCACGAATGTGTGTCAGAAGTTCGGGAGCGTGTGATGCGAACTGACGTCCCTGCTCGACCAGCGGGGTGATCGCAGCAACCAGAAACAGCGCCAACATCACTGCAATTCCGAGGAGTACCACAGTGACTGCGATCCAGCGTCGGAAATGTCTCCGCTCCAGCCAGACGATCATCGGTTCGATGCCCACCGCGAGAAACAGCGCGACCACGATCAGGATCAGCATGCCTCGCGCCGCCAGGAGCACTTCGATCACCGCGTACGTCACGGCAACACCGGCCGCCGCGCTCAGACCGATGAAGAACGGTGAACGACGATCGAATCTCGGCCCCGGTTCGCCCAGCGGCCGGACGGGAGTCGCCAATGCTGCGGCTTCACGTTCGGCTTCCGCCATCGGATCTGCCGCTTTGACTTCACTGTCGGAGTCCGGTGAGGTGTCCGCGGAACTGGGATCCATTCAAGCCACCTCACGATCCGCGCGACTTCCCGGCACGGGAGTGAGTACCCGTGCCGTGGCCGGATCAACCTCGAGGCTTCTCCGCTCCGCTTCGGGTCAGCGCGAGACCGGTTCCTACCACTCCGATGATCGACACAGCGATGGCGATGCTGGGCCAACCGTCGCTCTGCCAGTAGACGTCGTCGAGAGTGATCAGTAACGCAGCCTCGTCGACGATGAGCCCGAGTGCGATGCCCAACGCGATGCCCATCCATGTTCTTGCGCGAGGGCTTCGGTCTACGAGTCCGAAGATCGCCACCCCGGCCAACAGCAGAATTCCCCATAAATAGTGATGCAGATGAGTGCCACCGGCGCTGATGTCGCCGACGTCTCTGGTGTCGATCTGGATCAACCACGTCACCAGACGTGCTCCGCCGAACGTCAACGTGAAGGCCACCCACGCCAACACCAAACCGCGGCGCGATTCGTCAACCTGATTCCATCTGCGAGGGAATCTGAATCGCTCGGCAGATTTCTCTTCGTCATGGTCTCGAGAAAGCATCCTTCATGTTTACCCGATGCCGCTCAGATCGATAATTTGGGGTAGAGAGACCGAAAACCAGTTGGAGCACAAAAAGCGGTACCCGATCTCCGAAGAGATCGGGTACCGCCTTCTCAGCTACTCGCGCAGTATTGATCAATACCAGACTTTTCGTCCGCCCACTGCGCGCCCGGTAGCACCGAGGATGGACAAAACTGCACCTACGACGACCAAGATGATGCCGACGGTGGTCAGAATGCTCAACCCCGTGAAAAAGCCGATCAACGCCAGAATAATGCCGAGAACAATCATGTGAGAACCTCATCCGGTATGCGTATCAAAATGATCTACTCAACTGACGCTACTACAGAAACTTCACAATCGATAAATCCGATAAATACATTCATAAATGCGAAACTCGTATTACTACCCAATAGTGTCACCGTTAAAACATCAGCCTTTCTCTTATCTCTACGTCACAGTTCCACGTCCTCGATCTTCGCCTCGACCGCCGGCGTGATGTGGCTCAACACGCAGCACCAACGACCGTCTCGCCGCGCGAACACGTCGGTGGTCCACTCGTCGGCGTCGTATTGTCTGCCGCCGTAGTGCGCGGTATTGACGATCCGCGTAGTGAACAGTGCGACGTCACCGAAGAAACGCACGCGAGCGCTCCCGACGCGGTCCATCGCCGAATGAGTCAAGTCGCCCGAGGCCACGAAGCCCAGGAACTCCGCTTTGGTCGACACTCCGGATTCCGAGACGATCACCCAGTCGTCTGCCATGAAATCGCCGATCCGTTCGGCGTCGTTCGAGCACATCGCGACGTTCCACTCGTCTGCGACAGCGACCAATGCCGCACTCTCCTGATCCGACATGTCTTCTCCCTCTACCGTCGTCACCCTCGGCGGGTGATGCCTCGACGGCAGGGTTCCCGCAGGGTGGACTTCGAACCGACGTGCACGACGAGAGGGCAGAGATGACAGACACCAGTCGCACCGAGCTTGCAGCTCAGGCGTATATCTACGGATTTCCCCTCGTTTTCAATCTCGACCAGGTCCATCGGTATGTTCACAACGGTGTCGGAGCGAACCCCGCCGCACCTTTCAACACCTTCAGCCACGCCCGCACACTGGCCGGGCCGGCAGACACTTTCGTCACGATCAACAACGACACCCTGTATTCCATGGCGCAGATCGATCTCTCTGTCGGCCCCGTTGCGCTGCACGTCCCCGATACCGATGGCCGTTACTACGTCCTCCAGTTCGTGGACGCCTGGACAAACAATTTCGCTTACGTCGGGCATCGGGCCACCGGCACGAAGAGCGGAGACTTCCTTCTCGTCCCACCCACCTGGACGGGAACCCCGGCGGACCAGACCACGGTGATCAGATTTCCCACGAACATTGCGTCGATCGTGGGCCGGTGGGCATGCGGTGGCGACGACGACCTCCCTGCGGTGCACGCCTTGCAGGACGCCACCACACTGACCGTCGTCGACTCCACCGGAAACTCGGCGGGTCTCCCAGTGCCCGAACCCGGGGTAAGCCAGGACCTCCTGTTCCTCGAGAAACTCCGCATCTGGTCACAGGCGTTTCCGCCGGCCCCACGCGATCGAGAACTCCAGGATTCCTTCTCCCCGATCGGAATCGACGAGCCCGGGGCCTCTCCCTATAGCTCACACTCTGCCGCTTCACTCTCTGCCGACGAGGCAGCCGCGTTGGCTGACGGATTGACGATCGGTGAGAAGAACCTGCTCGAGGCCCTCACGAAAGGCTCCAGCCCCGAAGTCAACGGATGGAAGCTCACATTCCACGCCTTCGACTACAACCTCGACTACTTCGAGGTCGGCACAATCGACGATCCACAATTCAAGATCGCCGATCCCAAGTTGCGCATCGTCGAACGCGCCGCGGCTGCCAAGGGCGGGCTGTGGGGCAACCACCCTTACGAAGCGGCGTACATCATGACCTACGTCGACGATCAGGGCGAGCAGTTGAACGGAAACCAGACCTACACAATAAGACTCGACCCCACTCCGCCGGTGAGCGCCTTCTGGTCGCTGACGATGTACTCGGTGCCGGACTTCTTCCTCGTGGCGAACCCCGTCGACCGATACTCGATCGGCGACCGCACTCCAGGAATCGTCCACGACGCCGACGGTGCGTTGACGATCACGATCAGCCACGAGGAGCCGAAAGATCCCACGGCGAAGGCAAACTGGCTGCCCGCACCGCGCGGGGATTTCCGACCGGTACTGAGAATGTACGAACCTTCGCCCGCCGTGCTCGATCAGTCCTACGTCGTCCCCGCCATCACTCGCTCGCAAGAATGACGGCTCGCGTCTGACGGCCTGCCTGTGCGGGCCGTCAGACGGACGCAGAATCAGGCGTGCGTGCCGCCGTCGATCCGGATCTCCGTGCCCGTGATGAAGGCACCATCGTCGGATGCCAACATCGCGATAACTCCCGCAACACTTTCCGGCCCGGCCATGGGGGCACCACCGGACTCCAGATCAGTGCTCAGAATCGGTGACAACTTGCCGAAGAGCGACCAGTCGGTGTCTTCCGGCAAGTACGACGCCGTAGTATCGGTGATCCCGCTCTTCACACTGCCCGGAGCCACCGCGACGGCACGCAGACCCTGCTTGCCGTATTCGAGAGCCAGTGCGTGAGTGAAGGACTGGATTCCTCCCTTACTTGCGGCATACGCGGCCATGTACGGGTGCGCGAAGGCAGCGGAGGTGGAACTGAAATTCACCACGACTGCGTTGCCGGTGGCAAGGAGAGCCGGCAGTGCCTGGCGCGTGACGAGGAAAGTGCCCGTCAAATTCACGGAGAGCACCTGATTCCACAGGTCCAGCGAGGTCTCGTGGGTGTGCCCACCACGCAGTATCCCGGCGGCGTTGACCAGTACGTCCAATCCCCCGAGAGACGAAATCGCCTGACCCACAACCTTGATGACGGAACCCTCGTCACCGATATCGACGACGACGGTGTCGAGGCGATCCTCCGTCGAAGCATGTTCTGCCGATTTCCGGGTGTTCGCCAAACCCTGCTCGGAGATGTCTGCAGCGACCACGCGGCCACCTTCGGCGAGCAACCGCAGCGCGGTGGCCTGCCCGATTCCAGATCCTGCGCCGGTGACGAGAATACGACGACCTTCGAAACGATTCATTGCTGTGTACCTTTCACGAAAACGAGTTGGCTGGTAGTCCAGGCTCGGTGGCGCCGACACTCACAACTCACCCGCGAGAAACTTCAGGTACGGGAAATGCGCAGCACTGCAACAGGTGTGGCACTGCGAAATCTCGGCGAGGCAATGCTCGCCGAAGTGGCGAATGTCAGACGGATCCGGCCGGTGCGGCCAAGGCTCTTTCGATCCAGACAAGACCGGACGGGCGGCGGTCGATCGCCTTACGCCCACGTCGGAAAGTCGCTACGCCGAATCGGGCCGTGCGCAGTGCACGGCCGGAAGCGAGAGAACAGAGGCGTATGGACATCACAGGCACGGTAGCAGCGCCGGCACCACTCGCTCAACCGCGTCGTTTCGAGACCCGAATCATTCAGGTAATCAGATGTCACTTCTGGACAACTCGCTCGACTTAGGCAGCACTAACCTGGTGGCATCCCGAAAAACCCGATCCAGGAGCACAGTCGATGACACATGCAGACGCCTCGCGCACAACAACTCCCCCGACGACCGTCCTACGGACCGCTGACCACAATCGCGGACTCAACGACGTTCTCGCGATCGTCGAAGCGATGGAGCGACCGAGCGATCACCTGCTGCGGATCACGGCTCGTTTGACGGAGTCGACCGACGATCCGACCTGGTCACGCCCGAATGTAACCGTACGCATGAATCTCGGGCCGGCCTTCGACGACGCTTCGCGCGTGTACACGGTGCGTTCCTACGATTCAGCGAGCGGATCGATCGTCGTCGATGTGGTCCTGCACGGACAGACCAGTCCGATGATGAGGTGGGCAGCAGCGTTGGCCGTCGGTGACACCTTCGGCCTCACCGGTCCGCGGCCACACTTCTTGATCCCTGATGTTCCTGGTCGACGTATCGCACTTTTTCTGGACGGCACCGCAATACCCGCATTGCACTCGATCATCGAGCAGTTACCTACCGACGTCGTCGGAATCGGCTGGGTCACAACAGATGACGAGGTCGCCTTCGCCGAACTGCCCGCCCTCCCCGGCCTGGAGCTTCACCGCGTGAGCGCAGATCCGGCCGAGCCCGACGGCCCACTGGCGGTACGAGCACGCGAGCTCGCCAATCCCGCGAGCTACGTCGTGTGGGGCGCCGGTGAACGCAACGAGATGCGCGCAATCCGGAAGCACTTTCGATCGACCGTCGGACTCGACAAAAACGACGTCGCGATATTCGGATATTGGAAGGAGGGCGTCAGCAACACCGAAATCGACCTCCGTCGACGCGAGAACTACGAGCGCATCCTCGCCGACGGCGGAACCCTCACCGACATCGACGACCTGGCCATCGAGATCTGATTGCCTCACACCAGCCGACCTGACCGGCGGTGCACTGCGGTGATAAGTTCCTCTGTGCCAGCGGACCTCCACACAGGGGGTCAGGGAATCCGGTGTGAATCCGGAACTGACGCGCAGCGGTGAGGGTGACCGCCCGGGCTTACGCCACTGGATGACAATCTGGGAAGGCGCTCGGGTGGAGCGATCTCGAGTCCGAATACCGGCTGGCAGCAGGGGTCAACAGGCGCCTGTTCACACGGTAACGGGCTCCGCGAACGAGCCCCTGCGAGAACGAGATTCCATGCGTCTGTCCAGACTTCGCCTACCCGCCGCCGCCGTCGCTGCCCTGTTGAGCGCGTCGTTGGTTGCCTGCTCCTCCGACGACAGTGCTGCCCGACAATCCAACTCTTCCGAACAATCGCGCGTGACAGTCCAGAACTGTGGCCGAGACGTCACGGTGGAGCGACCGATCGAACGGGCAATCGCGGTAAATCAACCTGCAGCAGAGATGCTGTTCGCGCTGGGAGTGCAGGACCGGATGGCCGGGTACGCCATGAGCGATGACGATGTCCTCCCCGAACTGCGCGAGGCGCGTGGTCAGGTCCAGGCGTTCGACACCGAGTTCCCGTCATTCGAAAGTGTCCTCGAACGCGAACCGGACATGGTCTACACGACGTTCAACTACACGTTCACCTCGGAGGGCATCGCCGACCGGATCAAGTTCACCGACCTCGGTGTCGCGACATATCAGTCACCCAGCGAGTGCACCGGTCAGGATGCCGAGCAGAGCAAGGCCCTCACGCTCGACGACTTGTACGACGAAATCAACGACGTGGCAACACTGTTCGATGTCAAGAACAAAGGTGTCGAGCTCACCGAGAGTTTGAAGGACCGCGCGGCCACCGCCACGGCGGCATTGGGAGCTGAGAACGTGACGCTGGCGTGGTGGTACGCAGCCACGAAGACTCCGTACTTCGCCGGGTGCTGCGGTGCACCGGGAATCATGACCGACGCGGTGGGTGCGAAGAACGCCTTCGACGACAACAAGCAGTACTGGCCCGAAATCGGTTGGGAGAGTGTCCTCGATCGAGACCCGACCGTGCTGGTGCTCGCAGATCTCGACCGCGGTGGAGACGGCGACAGTGCCGCAGACAAGATCGCGTTCCTCGAATCGGACCCGGTCGCCAGCAAGCTCACCGCAGTGAAGAACAAGCGTTACATCATCCTCGAAGGAACGACGATGGATCCCTCGATCCGCAATGTCGGTGGCATCGAACAGCTCTCCGACGGGCTGCGCCAGTTGGGTGTGGTCTAGATGTCCGCGCAGATCAGTGAACTGGTGCGTCGGTGGGACGACCAGCAGGCGGCATACATCGCCGACCGTGAGAAGCGCTTCGACGTGATTCTCGACGTCCTCGAATTGCAGCACGCGCACGCCCCGTTCACGGTTGTCGACCTGGCCTGCGGGCCGGGTTCACTGAGCGCCCGGATTCTCGAAAAGTTCGAGCATGCGAGCGTTGTGGGGATCGATTACGACCCGATGCTGCTGGCGCTCGCCCGCCAGTCGTCGACGCGTTTCGGTGACCGACTGCAGCTGATCGACGCAGACCTGGCGGGAGCCGATTGGCCGAATTCGGTGGCTGCGCCGGTTCAGGCGATAGTGTCGACAACCGCGCTGCACTGGTTGCAACCGCAGCAGCTCGTCGAGGTGTATCGGCAGTGCCGCGAACTGCTGAGCCCTGCCGGCGTTCTGCTCAATGGTGATCACTTTCGTTTCGACGGCCGCTTCCCTGTCATCGGGCGATGGGCGAACGCTCACGACGAGCAGACGCAACGCTCCGCCTTTGCTGCGGGCGCTCCCGAGTGGGACAGCTGGTGGGACGAGCTGCGGGCCACTCACGGCATCGGGGCACTGACCGACGAGCGTGAGCGTAGATTCGCCGGACGTGACGCCACCGCGCCCACAGCCGTCGACTTCCAGTTGGCGGCGCTCGCGCAAGCAGGTTTTCGGGAGTCGGGGACGGTCTGGCAACTGTTCGACGACTACGTGGTCTACGGCGTGAGATGACGACAAGAGTTCGGCTGCGTGACAACCCGACGACCGTCACCCTGCTGTGGGTGATCGGTGTTGTCACGCTGGCCGGATCAGCCGCCGTTGCCATCACGTTGGGGCCGGCCGGTCTGTCGGTCGGTGAGGTGGCTTCGATTGTCGTCGGCCATCTCGGCGGTACCGCGGCGGACGTCACCCCTATCCGTGACGGCATCGTGTGGGACCTCCGTCTGCCGCGTACCCTGCTCGCCGCGCTCTGCGGTGCCGGTCTCGGGTTGTGCGGTGCGATCATGCAGTCGCTGCTTCGCAATCCGCTGGCCGATCCGTTTGTCCTCGGTATCTCGTCCGGCGCCTCGACCGGTGCCGTACTGATCGTGATCCTCGGAGTCGGGTCGGGAGTGATCGGCCTGTCGAGCGGCGCCTTCATCGGCGCGGTGATCTCCTTCGCCCTTGTGTTGCTGCTCGCCCATGCGGCCGGCGGCACGCCGGATCGGGTGATCCTGGCCGGTGTCGCCGCGACCCAACTGTTCTCCGCGCTCACCTCGTTCATCGTCATCACCTCGGCCGATCCCGAGCAGACCCGCGGCGTGATGTTCTGGCTCCTGGGCTCACTCGGCGGCGCCGACTGGCTCGACGTCGCACTCTGCGCTGCGGTGGTCGCAGTCGGCCTCGCGGTCTGTCTGACTCACTCCCGCGCACTCGACGCCTTTGCCTTCGGCGAGGACGCGGCGTCGTCGCTGGGGGTGAACGTGTGGCGGGTGCGTGTGACCCTGTTGTTGGCAACAGCCTTGATGACCGCGGTGATCGTGAGCGTCGCAGGCGCCATCGGCTTCGTGGGCCTGGTCCTCCCGCACGCGGCGCGGGCTCTCGTCGGTTCGAACCACCGCCGACTCCTGCCTGCGTCCGCACTGATCGGCTCCATCTTCCTTGTCTGGGTCGACGCAGTAGCACGCACAGCCATTGCGCCGCAGGAACTCCCGGCCGGTGTGGTGACCGCGCTGGTCGGTGTGCCTGCGTTTGCCGTCATCCTCTGGAGACGGAAGGCCAGGCCATGACACTCGAAGCTGCCGGCGTCAGTTGGCGGGTCGGCGGGGCGCTCATAGTCGACGACCTCGACGTCTCGCCTACAACCGGAAGTACGGTGGGGCTTCTCGGCCCCAACGGTTCGGGGAAATCGACGCTGCTGAAACTGCTTGCCGGGCACAATCGTCCGACGTCCGGTGTCGTGACCCTGGACCGAACCCCGTTGTCCGACTGGAAACGCCGCGACGTCGCGCGTCGGATCGCGACCGTTGATCAGCACAGCAACACCGAGATCGATCTGACGGTCGCGGAGGTAGTCGAACTCGGACGCACACCGCACCGCGGACTGTGGGGTGGGCAGTCGGATTCCGATCGCGACGCCGTTCGGGCAGCGATCGAACACACCGACCTCGCCGGCATGCTGGACCGGTCGTGGCACACCCTGTCCGGCGGGGAGCGCCAACGCGTCCAGATCGCGCGCGCCCTCGCTCAGGAACCTCACGAGTTGCTACTCGACGAGCCGACCAATCACCTGGACATCAACCATCAACTCGAATTGCTCGCGCTCGTGCGACGCCTCCCCACCACCACGATCATGGCATTGCACGATCTGAATCTGGCCGCCATGTTCTGCGATTCGATAGTGATGCTGAACCGGGGATCCATCGTTGCCCACGGAAGCCCGACCGAGGTCCTCACCGCTGACCTGATAGCCGAGGTCTACCAGGTCGACGCCGAGGTTCGCCTGGACGGTCCCGGCGGAGTACCTACCGTGCGATACCTTCCGCCTTGCCACATGTAACCGTTCCGAGTGCCAATATGGATACGTGACCCTCGATGATGTCGCCAACGAACTGTACGGGCTCGACCCCGGCGAGTTCGTCGAGGCGCGTACACATCATGTGAAGGCCGCCCGGGAGGACAACGACCGCACATTGGCCGCGGAAATCGGCAAACTTCGGAAGCCGACCACCGTGGGGTGGTTGGTCAATCTCATCTCGCGCGATGCACCAGAGGATCTGGATGCACTTCTCGCGCTTGGCGAATCGCTACGCGACGCTCAACGCCATCTCTCGGGCCCGGACTTGCGACGGCTGACGACACAGAGGCAGCAGGTGGTGCGGAGTCTCGCCCACAAATCCGGTGAGATCGCGGCTTCACGGGGAAAAAGCGTCGGCGAGGATGCTTTACGTGATGTCGCGCAGACCCTCAATGCCGCTCTGGCCGATGAGGAGACTGCCGCGCAGGTTCGACTCGGACGGGTCGTGACCGCGGCGAGTTACAGCGGTTTCGGACCCGCCGGGCTCGCCGTGGTGAATGAGAAATCACCGCAGCACGCCGCGATTGAAGAGCCGACGACTCCGAAGTCGAAAACTCCGGAACCGAAGGCCGAACAAGCCAGAGCAAAAGCAGAATTGAAGGAAGCCACGGCGCAGGCCGACGAGATCCGCCGCCGGGTGAAGTCCGAGACCGCCGAACTCCAGGAAGCCAGAACGACGCTCTCCGACGTCGAACGGCGCGTTGAAGAACTGCGCACCGAACTCGAGCACGCTGAGCAGCAACGGCAGTTCGCACGGAACGCCGAGAAGACCAGTGACGCTGCGGTTCGAGAATCCGAGAAGGAACTCCGTGTTGCTGAGCGTCGCGTCGACAAAGCAGAACAAAACCTCGCCGCAATCAATTCGTAGACATCCTGTTCATTAATCGATAGTCTGCCAATTATCGATCAGGTTGATCATCCTGGGATCCAGCAGTTACGAACAATGCCGTGCCGATGAGGGTTTGGCGTTATCGGCTACTGCCTCGACAGTCTTCGGAGTGTGAACATGGACAGCGACAACACGTCGGAATGGAGTTTCTTACACGGCAAGCGCGTTCTCGACCTCTCTCGCCTTCTGCCCGGCCCGTTTGCGACGACGCTGCTCGCAGATCTGGGCGCCGACGTGGTCAAGGTCGAGAACCCGAAGCGACCTGATCCCACGCGGGCAGCTGGTGAACGGATGGCTTCGTTGAACAGGAACAAGCGATCGATCGCGCTCGATCTCCGTCTCGAATCCGATCGCGAGACGTTCCTTCGACTAGTCGAGACTGCAGATGCAGTGGTCGAGGGGTTCCGGCCACAGGTACTGGCAGGCATGGGACTCGGCTACGACGTACTTCGAAAAGCCAACCCACGCATCGTATTATGTTCGATCACCGGTTACGGGCAGTCCGGACCCTATGCCGACAAGCCGGGGCACGAATTGAACTTCCTCGGCCTTTCCGGCTTTTTCGCAGTTCCCGGGTGCACCGACGGAGTCGTCACCCGCCCTGGTATCCGGGCCGGTGATCTGGTGGGTTCGATGTACGCAGCACTGTCCATCTCGGTTGCTCTCGCCAGCGTGGACAAGCACGGACGCGGACAACACATAGACATTTCCCTCGCCGAGGCTGCAACCGCGTGGTGCGCGCCTTTCGCGCTCATGATCCGCGATATCGAGAACCCTACCGATTCACCGACCGTCCAGGGAGACAACGACATTTTCGAGACTTCCGACGGTTGCTTGCTTTCACTTGCCACTTTCGAAGACAGGTTCTGGATCGAGTTCCGCACAGCATTCAGCGCTGAGTTTCCAGCACTGAACACACTGCGCTACGACGATCGATGGACCCGAACACAGCACAAGGCTGAGTTGCGGGAACTCCTGGTCACCACCTTCGGTACGCACACATACGAGTGGTGGGAAAGATCGTTGACTGCGATCAATGCCCCATGGGCGCCGGTGTTCACCGACGCCGGACAGCTGATGAGCGATCCCCATGTCGTCGCTCGAAACCTGTTCAGCGAGGTCGCGACCGAAAACGGAGAAAGCTGGCCCCAGATGAGATTCCCGGCGCAATTCAGCTTGGGACTGAACAGTTTTCGACTTCCGACTCCATACGTGGGCGAGCACACCGAGTCGGTTCTCGACGAAGCCGCCGCGGCAACGGCGAGACGTGACAGCGGCTATTCGGATTTCAATTCGCCGTCGAAACCCGAAGACCAGTAGCGTCCCCGCAACGAAAGTTCGAGCAGCATCTCGGTGACTTCTTCCGGCGTCAGCGGTGGCGGGTCGGACTCGAGCCACCACTGCATGACCGCGATCTGTTCACCCACCCATGCCCGCGAGAGTACTTCGATGTCGATTCGCGGAGTAACCCCGAGCGCTTCTGCCCGTGCGGAAAATATCCGCACAGCGGCGACGCTGCGGTCTTCGACGAACTTTCGCAGCGCCTTGCCATCCCCCTCACCACGCAGGATCACACGGTAGACGTCACGTTCCTCAGCGGCATGCCTGAACATCTCGAGCACAGGCTTGCCGGTGAATCCGATCGAAGAGGCGGGAATGAGTGGACCGAGCCGCTCTTGCAGGTCATCGGCCAGATCGGACACGACTTGACCGAGCAAATCGTCTTTGTCGGTGTAGTGACTGTAGAACGTCGCCCGACCCAAATCTGCACGGTCCGTGATGTCTTCGACGGTGATCCCGGCATATCCCCGTTCCAGAACGAGCGAGACCAAGGCATCCCGCAGCAATCGTCGGGTACGCCGGACACGTCTGTCTTCTGGAGGCATTGGGTTCCCTTCCTTCGCACTGTTGTACGAAGCATAGTTCAACATTGACAGGACGATCGAATATAGACAGACTGTCCATTAACATTCGTGATGTCGATTTTCTCTGGAGATGTCCATGAACCTCGGTACTTATCTCGCCCGAAGCGCCAGCTACTACCCCGATCTCGAAGCCCTTGTCTGCGGCGAAGGCCGGTGGACCTACAGCGAGCTCGATACGGCCGCAAACCGTCTCGCGTCCGCTCTCGCAGTGACCGGGACACGGCCCGGACACATGATCGGAACCTTTGCCGGAAACTGCGGGGAACTCGTAGTGACCGAAATGGCCTTGTACAAGGGAGGATTCGTCAGGGTGCCGATCAACGCACGACTGGGCGCCGACGAACTCGGGCATATCCTCGCCGACGCCGATGTGCGTGTCCTCTTCGTCGACCCCGCCCATGCCGAGATGGCGCTGAAGGTCGTCGCCGACGCAGGGCTGAACTGCAGGGTGATCGACTACAGCACTTCGACTCCCGGCGCGGACAGTTATCACGAACTGACGACAAGGGGCAGCGAAGACAACGTCGAGGTGGACGTCGACATTGACGCCCCGGCTGTCCTCAACTACACATCCGGGTCCACCGGCAAGCTCAAGGCTGCGGTCCAGAGTCACGGCAACCGCTTGGCGAACATGCGCAAGCGACTGATGAGCCCCGAAGGCGCGCCGACTGTTGGTGATCGCTACCTCGCCCCCGGCCCGATCACACACGCTTCCGGCATGGTGATGCTCGGAATGTTCGCCAGGGGCGCCGCAGTGGTGATCCTGCCGGCATGGGACACGAGGACGTTCCTGCAGACCATCGAACGTGAGCGGATCACCACCACCATGGTGGTCCCGACGATGCTCAACTTGCTGATGGACCATCCGTCGGTTACCGAAGTCGACCTGAGCTCTCTGCGCTGCATCGGCGTAGGCGCAGCGCCGGTTTCTCCACAACGGTTGCGCGACGCGGTAAAGGTGTTCGGTCCCATCGTCATTCAGGGATACGGGCTCGGCGAAACGACCAGCGTCGTCACTGTCTTGACCGCTGAAGACGTGGTGCGCGGTATCGAATCCGACCCTGAGCTTCTTCTCTCGTGCGGCCGGCCGGCATACGACACCGATGTTCGCGTGGTCGACGACAACGGCGTACAGGTCCCGGCCGGCACGATCGGCGAGATCGTAGCCAGTGGTCCGGACTGTGTCCGCGAATACTTCCACGAACCCGAGCTGTCGGCTGAGACGTTCAGGAACGGCTGGGTCCACACGGGCGATGTCGGCTATTTCCGCGAAGACGGCTACCTGTTCATCGTCGACCGCAAGAAGGACATGATCATCTCGGGCGGATTCAACATCTACTGCAGCGAGGTGGAGGCCGCTTTGTACGAACATCCCGCCGTTTCCGAAGTCTGCGTAGTGGGAGTTCCCGATCCGAAGTGGGGCGAAGCAGTCAAGGCTGTTGTCGTGACCAGAGATGGAACTGACACCACCGCAATGGAATTGATCGCGCACTGCTCGACGCGTCTGGCAAGCATGAAGAAGCCACGTTCGGTCGACTTCGCAGATTCGTTGCCTGTCAACCGAAACGGCAAGATCGATCGCCGCGCGATTCGCGCGACCTACTGGACCACCGCTGACCGTCACGTCAACTGACAGGAAATAGACATGTCATTCGCTCTCACCCCTACCTACGAAGACAATCCAAGACTTCAATCGCTCGTCGAGCGTCTACGCGACTATCTCGACGGCGAACTAGCCGAGTACGAAGCCGAATTGGGTCTCACTCAAGAATCCCACTACATCCGTGAGACACTCGAGCCAGTGTGGAGACGCAGCCGCGAACTCGGCTTCTACGGAATACACCTCCCCACTGAACTCGGCGGCCAGAACCTCACCTATACCGAACTCGCCGCACTCAAAGAAGAGGTCGGTGCATCGCCGCGGGTCCTCGCGACGTCCGTGCTCGGAGACATGGGTGGCCCACTCCGCGCGGGATCGATCTTTCAATACGCCACCGAGCACCAGTTGGAAAAGTACTTGATTCCGGTGCTGCGAGGAGAGAAGGCGTGCTGCTTTTCTCTCACCGAGAACGACGCAGGTTCCGATGTTCGCGGCATGCTCACCACAGCTACCCCGGACGGTGCCGGATGGCGCCTGAACGGCCACAAGGTGTTCTCGTCCGCGGGCCCCTTCGCCGACTTTTCGGTCCTGATCGCAAAGATGGCATCCGACGGCGACGGACCGGATTCGTACTCGGCCTTCCTGGTCGACTTGGATTCTCCTGGCTGCACAGTGGCGGACGGTGACGTCCCGATGTCCGGTCAGCACATCGAAGCGGACATCATCCTCGACGGCTGCTACGTGGGGCCGGAACAGCTTCTCGGAAATGTGGGCGAAGGCTTGAGAATCGGACTCGGTCGAGTCACAGTCAACCGGTTGTTGCACTGCCCCACCGTCCTCGGCGGAGCCCGCCGAGCACTGGAATTGTCGTTGGAGTACAGCAAGACTCGCCAGGTGCAGGGCGCTCCTCTTGCGATGTTGCAGTCCATCCAACACAAACTCGCCGACATGGCGACCGACTACTACGCTGCGCGCTCGATGACCTACGACGCACTCGCCACACTCGATGCCGGTGGGAGTCCGCGTACCGAAGCATTTATGTGCAAGCTGTTCGTTGCCGAGAAGGCCTTCACCATCGCCGACCACGCAGTTCAGATTCACGGAAAAGCCGGGGTCATCCGTGGTTCGGAGGTCGAATCACTGTTCCAGCGGTTGAGGATGTTCCGAATCCTGACCGGCTCCTCCGAGATTCAGAAGAACGGAATCGCGCGTCAATTACTCACCACCTGAAGATCATTCAAGGACAGTCGTATCCAATTTCGCGCCCGCCAGGTCGTCATACGCTCGACGTGACGGCCTGGCGGGCACTCGACATTTCGGAGGCAATCACCGTGATCGATCACGAACCGGACTACAGATTCAGTCTTGCGAACGAACGAACATTTCTGGCTTGGATACGAACTGCGTTGGGGTTGTTGGCAGGCGGCGTCGCAGTCGGTCAGTTCTACGTATCCGAAAACGACAACAATATGTACAAAATGCTCGGAGTCGTGTGCACCGTCGTGGCGTCGGCTGTAGCGCTCGGCGCGCTCAGACACTGGAAGGCCGTCCAAACCGCGATGAGGCGTGATCTTCCCTTACCCACGTCACCGATGATCGCGCTTCTCGTCGGTGGGGTGTGTGTCGTTGCGGGTCTCGGCGTAGGGATGACCGTGTTGTGACGAAAAACGAGCCGCCCGGACTGCAACCCGAGCGAACCGTGCTCGCCTGGCGACGAACTGCCCTCTCCTCTGTGACTGTGTCAGTGATCACCGGTCGCGAAATCGCTTTGCATCCGTCCGTTCTACGAATCGCAGTGTTCGCCACGCTCATCATTACGACTGCCGGAGTCATCGTGGGCACGACAATCCGTCATCGTCGACTCAGTCTGGACGACAAGGATTCTCGAGAAATACCGTTCATTGTCATGGCGACTTTGGCCGTAGGCGTCACGGTTGCGGGACTCGGCACCTGCACTGTCATCCAACTTTGAACAAAGAGATAGACAGTATGTCTATTTATGTATATTGTCTCCATTAATGCTCACTGTGACTCAGTGCACAGTCGACCGCCGAGCGCTGCCCACCGCGCCCAAGCAATCATCGGCATTTTTCGAGAGGGAACAATGACCACAGAACTTGCGGCACCTACTCAGTTTCCACGCAGTCGGCGAGGTAAGAACCTCGCACTCCTGACCGGCTCCACGGCAATGGACAACGCCGAAAGCAGCGTGACGTCCGTGCTCTTCCCTCTCATGCGCGAGGCCATGGGATTGTCATCGGCGGCGCTCGGCACGATCGTTGCAGTGGCCAAGGCCGTCGGGGTCTTCACGGCAATCCCCTGGGCGTTCCTTGCCCGACGATATTCTCGTAAGTCGGTACTTGCCATCTGTTCAGGGTTCTGGGGTGTCTGGGTAATCCTGGCCGGATTGTCCGGCAGTTTCACTCAGTTTCTCGTCCTCTATGCGATCGGCGCCGCAGGTTTCGCCGGCGCCGGCTCGATTGCATTGTCCATCCTCGGAGATCTGTACGAGGACGCCCGGAGGGGCCGCGCAACGGGATTGGTATACGGCGGCGTCGCCGTCATCACCGGCGCGACCGCCCCGATATTCGGGCTTTTGTCTCGCTTCGAAGATGGATGGCGCTACGGATACATCATCACCGGTGCAATCTGCATCGCCATCGGTGTGCTTATCATGCTTTTCCTCGACGATCCTGAATCCGCCGATGCGCCCGCACAGACGACCACCGACGATTTCGGCTCCAAAGCAAGATTCTGGCGCGAAGGGATACGAGAGCTACTCGCTATCAAGACATTCCGATACTTACTCGTACAACGCGCATTCTCGGGCCAGAACGTCATCATGAGCTTCAGCATCGTATTTCTCGTCGAGGAGCACGGATTCACGACCGCAACTGCTTCGATCATCGCACCGCCCTTCGCAATCGGGTACCTGCTCGGCACGTTCGTCGGCGGACGAGTCAACGACGCCGTACACGTCAAACGACCCCGAAACGGCCGCATCATCATGCTTCAGGCCAGCCAACTCGGATTCGCGGCCGCAGCACTGATCGCTACGCAGATTTCCTGGAACAGCATCGGCGTCTACGCGGTCTTGTTCGGGATCGTCGGCGTCCTTCAAGGTCAGGTCCCAGTGGTCAATCGGCCGATTATCATGGCCGTAGTTCGTCCGGAACTGCGAGCCCTGGCCTTTGCCGTCTCCGTCTCGACAGTCGAAGCGCTGGCCTACGCCGGATACGCTGTCTTGGTCGGAACCCTCGGCGACAGAATCGGATTGCAAGGCGCGCTCTTCATCGTCACCGTAGTGCTGACCACCGTCAACGGGGTCGCTTCAGGCGCACTGTATCGCCCCTACGCCCGCGACAGTGCGGCCCTACTCTCCGGGCCATCCGCCAACCCCCTACATGAACAGAATGCGCTTCGGCACTAGGCAATTCAGTTCATCAACTACGAACGCGGCAATCAACACTCCAACTCGGCAATCAAGACGGAAGTAGACCTCAGATGGCACAAAACATCGCAACGGATGACATCCCCTGGGCGCGCGGATTCACCGACCCGGCCGACGTGCGCCAACAAGCCACAACCATACGAGAGATGGTTGCGACTCGCCGTGTGTGGCGCGGCGACGGACCCAAATGGACCCTCCCGACCGACTACACGGATCTGTCCGGTGTCACGTTGAACCTCCCGGATCAGCCGAAGCAGACGGTGTCCGAGTTCCTCGCGGGTGCGCACAGTGACGGTATCGCAGTGCTACATCGGGGACGCATCGTGTACGAGAGTTACTTGCACGGTTGCAAACCGCACGAACCGCACCTCAATGCATCGATGGCGAAATCCTACGTCGGTTTGATGGCTGCACTGGTCGAAGCACAAGGATTGTTCGACCGCGACGATCGGGCGTCGAAATTCATTCCCGAGTTGGCGGGAACTGCGTTCGGAGACAATCGGATTCAGGACCTTCTTCACATGGGCACTGATGTAACGTACGGCGGTCGGCCGTTCCATCGCACCATCGAAGCCAGCCGTTTCTGGGCCGTAGTCGCCCCGAAGCTGCGCCCCATGAATTACCGCGGCCCGGAGACCATTCTCGAGCACCTCGCCACGGCACGTACTGCGGGCCCGACCGGCGTCGAATTCCGCTACGAGAACGGCAATGTCGAGACTGTCGGAGAAATACTGCGCCGCGTGACCGGAACTTCACTCGCCGAACTACTCAGTGAGCTAGTCTGGTCAAGAATCGGAGCCGAAGAAGATGCGTTCTACATAGTCGACTCCGCTGGAACGGAAATGGCGGCGGGCGGATTCAGTGCGACCCTTCGAGACGTGGCCAGATTGGGTGAGATGATTCGTTGTGACGGTGCCGTCGAGGATCGTCAGGTGATCCCACCGCACATCGCGCGATCGATGACCGCGGGAGTGCCCGCAGGCTATCCTTCGGAGGTCAGAAGCCCGCGTGCCCCTGTCGATTCCCCCGCGACGATGAGCTACCACGACTACTGGTGGATCCTCAATGATCCGTTCGGATCGTTCATGGCAAGCGGAATCCATGGCCAGAGGCTCTTGATCTCACGCGACCTGGAGTTTGTGGTCGCGCATTTCGGAGCCCACATCCTTTCGCCTGCAATCGACACCCCGAACTTCGTACCCGCGTTCCTTCAGATCGGCACTCACTTGGTATCGAACGCTCGCGGAGCGGTCCCCGTCAGCTGAGGTTTCCTCACGCATTCAACCTGCGGCGGCTTCGAGCTCACTCAAGGATTCCTCGAGATGGCCGAGGAGCCGCTGCAAGTGCGGAACATTGCGGCGGCAGCCGACGAGCCCGAACTGCATGGTGTCCGCGTAGCCGATGACGGTGATGTTCATCGCCTGCCCGTCCAACGGAATCGATGCCGGGTAACAGCTCTCGAGCTTCGCGCCATTCCAATAGCGCGTCGTTGTCGGGCCGGGGACGTTGGAGATCACCAGATTGAAGACTGGACGCCCAGTGATCAGTCGGGATGAACCAGGGATCAGCGGCAGCCCGAGACCCGCGACGTTCAATGCACTGAGCGCCGTGATCTGCAGGGGCGTCAGGCCCGACATCAGAGACTTGGCGCTACTCATCGAGTCGTGAACTCTCTGAAGTCGGGCCGCCGGATCTGCCAATTCGGTTGCCAGATCACACAACACCGCACCTACGGCATTGCCGGAAGCCTCACCCTCTTCACCTTTGCGAAGGGATACCGGCACCATCGCGATCAACGGTTTGTCCGGCAACTCGTCCAGTTCGATCAGGTATCGCCGTAGCGCACCCGCGCACATTGCCAACACCGCATCGTTGAGCGTCACGTCTGCAACGCAGCTGACCTTGCGCAGGCGCTCGATCGGCCACGACTGCGCGGCGACACGCCTCGCTCCGGTGATCGGGACGTTGAAGATAGATTTCGGGGCAGCAAACGGCAACGGTGCGACGTGGTCCTTCACTGCCGAGGCAGCGGCGTTCACTATCGCAGGGCCGACCCCGACCACATCTTGCACGGTCTCGATCACGGAGCCCACCCGCCTCTGCAGGTCCAGCCCGCGACCGGCACGAACCCGCCCCGAAGAAGGTCGCTGCGCCCACGGAGGCATCGATTCTCGATCGAGCGGGTCCGACGAGAGGCTGCGGTACCACGCCTGAACAGCAGACACACCATCCATGAGCGCGTGGTGCGTCTTCATGTACACGGCAACTCGGCCGTCGGCGAGACCTTCGATCACGTACGCCTCCCACAGCGGCCGATGCCGATCGAGCAGCGTGCCGTGGAGCATGGAGGTCAGCTCGAGCAACTCGCGGACTCGCCCCGGCTTGGGCAGCGCGAGCAACCGGACGTGATATTCGAGATCGACGTCCTCGTCCTCCGTCCAACGCACCGGCGCGAAGTTCGACAAGAACTGCACCGGCTTGCGGCGAAAGAGTGGGCGAATCGAGTCGACGTCGGTGAGCGAACGGTAGAGCGATCTTGCGAATTCGCCGTCGTCCCCTTCCGGCGGAACGAAAAGCGACAGGCCACCGACGTGCATGGGATGCTCCCGTGACTCCATCAGAAGGAACATCGAGTCGAGCGGCAGCATCAGCGTCATGGCGATCCGTTCTCTCGGGCGGCTGCCCGGAGTACCGATCAGCCGCTGTTCGACAAAGTTACTCGCCCTGACTTCCCTCATTGGCGACTCCGACAAAACATTGCCACCTCGATTTCGACAGGAGTCCGATATTCCCGTCGACGAACGCCTTTCGGGTCGAAGCACCTCACAGCGATTCGCAGGTGAATGACGAGACACAGAGCACTGCAACAAATTTCAATCCTCACAGCCACAAGTAGTAGCGGAGGCGATCGCAGTAATACTTTTGTCGGAATTGTTTCAAATTGTCTGTACATCCAAGTCACACGTGACTACCGTCACTCATCAACACAATCCCGACTGGTCGGTTGTACCCAAAGGAGAAATACATGTCCCGACGTTCGACGTCGCGTGGGCTTTTCGGCGCACTCGCCACCGCAACTGTGTTCGCCACCGCCGCTGCGGTGGGAAGCTTGTCAGCAAGCATTGCAGGAGCCGCCCCGGCAGCGGAGATCCCCTTCGGCGGTTGGGATTCATGTCCGATCGACAATCCCGAGACCAGCACCTGTATGGACGTCACGGTCACCGGCGGAAACATGAAGATCGGCAAGCTTTCCGTCAACATTCCCGCCGGGGCGATGCGCATCGCGGGCGGAGTTGCATACCGGGAGAATCCAGAGGCTGAATTCGGATTCGACCAAGTATTCATCCCGCCGAACGACAACAGTCGGGGGATCTACGCCAAACCCATCGACATCCCCGGGGGCGCACTCGGAATCGACCTGCCATTCAACAATCTCTTCGGACTGAACAAGGCTTCGGCCACCGTAGAGTCGACGTCTGCACTCCCCACCGTGGATGCATTTCAGCTTGGTGTGAAGCTACCCGTCAAATTGAAGATCGCGAACCCTCTCCTCGGCGGCAAATGCTACCTGGGCTCGGACAACAACCCCGTCCAACTCAACTTGGATGTGACCGAATACGGTGTCCTCGAAGAGGTTCCAGGTTTCCCGGATACTGCCGTCGTTCGAAACACCGGGCACACCGGACAGCCCTTCGCGGTCCCGACAGCTTCCGGATGTGGCCCGTTCGGCGTTCTGAATCCAATCGTCAACTGGCGCGCCGGGCTTCCCTCGTCCACCACGTCCAACTCCCTCGCCACGACGAGTGACGTCTACAACATCGGTGCCGACAGCCTCAGGCCCCAGCCGGCCGGCTCACCCGAACCCGCTGCCGTCGTTGCCGAGCGTAGCGCCAACTAGCAATCCAACCCACTGCCACAGAACCGTCATCGACGACAGATTGCCACCTCGAAACGGAGTTCACTTGTCCATGCGCACAATACGATTCAGAGCCGCGCTCGCCGTCGTCGCAGCGGGAGTCCTCACTCTCGGGGCGGTGTCAACCGCGACGGCGGCCCCGCTGCCCAATGCGCCGTTCGGGGGCTGGGGAAAATGCCCGATAGCCAATCCGGAGACAAGCACCTGTGTCGATGTCGTCGTCAAAGGCGGCGAAATGAACATCAACGGGCTCAAAGTACCGATTCCTTCCGGCTCGTTGAATATCGCCGGCGGTGTCGCCTATCGCGAGAACCCCGACGCTGAATTCGGGTTCGACCAGATCTTCATTCCTCCCACTGACGGCACCAAAGGCGTCTATTCCACCCCCATCGAGGTACCAGGAGGAATCTTCGGGCTCGGTATACCGTTCCCCGGCGGCTTGACCACCATCAAGGCAACAGTCGAACCGGTCGCGTTGCCAACAGTCGACGCATTCCAACTCGGTGTCACACTTCCGGCAAGATTGAAGATCTCCAACCCCTTGCTGGGCGGCAACTGCTATCTGGGTTCTGCGAGCAACCCGATCATGTTCAAACTCGGAGTGTCCGAAAATGGTGTCCTGGAGGAAGTTCCAGGATTTCCGGATACCGCCGCCGTCAGAAACGTGACGCACGCCGACCAGACGTTCGCGGTACCGGGCGCATCTGGATGTGGACTGTTCGGCGCATTGAATTGGGCAGTCAATCTTCGCGCCAACGTTCCGTCTTCGAGTGGTCACAACTCGTTGACCACCACAAGCGATGTGTTCAACATCGGCGCCGACAGCCTGCGGACGCAGTAGAGCAAGCACCGGCGACTCACGAAGTATCACCGACAACAAGGAGATATCGATGTCCCATGCAGTTCGCCGCACCACCATCGTCACAGCTGCCGCCGCAGCCGCGATTGCGGTCGCAGCCGGCACCGCTCTGGCTTCGACCGTCGTCACTCCAGCGGGTCAAGCCGTGACTGCTTCGAGCAGCAATCTCAGTATCAAGACAGGAACGATCACACTTACCTGCTCCAGTACGACGGGCTCCGGGACCATCCCATCCGCGCCGGGTAATTCCAACACCGGCACCGGCGGAGTCAACGTCAATATCGGCACCCCCAGCCTGACCGGGTGCAAGGCTAACGGCCTACCCGCTGTGGTCACGACCTCCGGCTCCTGGCTATTGAACGTATCGGCAGACACCGGATCGGCTCAGGGATCCCTGGTCATTCCTGCAGGAGGCGCAGTCGTCACGATGCCCGGATCAACATGCACAGTCACCGTCGGGGCCAGCACTGTCGGACCGCTGCCATTCGATATTCCCAACCAGCGCGTCGTGGCAAGCAACACCGGCACCGTGAACTACACACGCACCGGCACCGGACCCGTCTGCCCCGCCGCAGCCACTGGGACGGCAACAATGTCGGGCACACTGCAGTTCGCATCGGCCACACCGATCAACGTGACACCGTGACGATCGACAGCTAGACAATAGGGCTCGTTGGGGGATCGACGCTTCCGTCGCTCCCCCAACGAACGTCCTGTGGACCGGGTCCGCACACGATCGCCTTCGGTTTCGCCACGAAGCGGACCGGCGCATTATCCATCTGCTGCTTCGGTGGCGTCGAGTAACGCGTCAAGGGCGCGGTGGAGCTCGGCGAGTTCCCGCCCTCCGGTTTTCGTCAGCACTTCCGTATTCTTTGCATCCAATTGGCGGACAATGTCTTTAGCGAGCTCTATGACTCGTTTGCCCTCGTCACTGAGATCGAGGCGAACGGCTCGCGCATCGCGTCTATCGCGTTCACTGACAACAAACCCGCTCTTCTCCAACGCTCGCACGAGCTTGGATATGTAGATTCGCTGCAATCCTGTGTGCGCTGAGAGTTCTCGCTGACTCGGCCTCTCCCCCGCACTCACCAGACCATGCAGAGACGCGAGCACTGAATACTGGGCGTGAGTCAACCCCAGGTGCGCGATCGCTCGGTCAACCCCCGCCCGCCAGCGCAAGCCAAGGTGCCACACCAGCGACCCTGTCGTCCATGTTTCTCGATCTTGCATACAAATAGAATACATGGCTACTATCTCAATTAGAGTATATGGAAACTATTTGAGGAGTCGCAATGCCCACAATTCCCGTGCTCGACTCGACCATGGCCTACCGCTCGCGCGGCGAAGGACCACCCTTCGTACTCATCCACGGAAACCCCACATCCTCGCACTTGTGGCGAAACATCCTGCCGCAGATAGGAAATCTGGGCCGCGCACTTGCCCCTGACCTCATCGGAATGGGGCGGTCAGGCAAACCGCCAATCAACTACGGCTTCCTCGACACCGCCCGCTACCTCGACGCCTGGTTCGACCAGATGGAACTCGACGACGTCGTACTCGTCGGACACGACTGGGGCGGGGCACTTGCACTGGACTGGGCTGCCCGCCACCCCGATCGCGTCCGAGGTGTGGCCTTCTTCGAAACGATCCTTCGTCCGATGACCTGGGACGAACACTTCCCGGGAGAGGCACGGGCACGGGTGGAAGCTCTGAGGGACTCCGACACAGGAGAGACGAAGGTACTCGACGAGAACTTCTTTCTCGAAATAGCGCTTCACAGAACGGTTCTCGGTGAAATGACCGAAACCGATGCCGAGGCCTATCGCTCCCCTTATCCGTCACGAGAGAGTCGCCGACCCCTTCTCGAGTGGCCACGATCCTTCCCCATCGAAGGAACTCCCGGTGACGTGAATGCACGTGTGGCGGCGTACAGCGATTGGCTCGCAGAAAGCACCGACGTACCCAAACTTCTTCTCACCTTCAGCGGCCCCGCAGAACTTCTCATGATCGGACCTGACGAAGTCACGTGGAGCCGATCGAATATCGCAAATCTCGAGGTGGAACAGTGCGGTCCCGCAGGACATCTCGCCCCCGAGGATCAGCCTGCGGCCATCGCGGCGGCGATCACCGAATGGACACAGCGGCAACACTGTTTCAACCGCGAGTGACGTGGGACCGTCGCCAAGTACTCTGAGGGCCGGTTTCCCCGACCCATGCGGTAGCGATCCAGACGATGCTCCGAAATATGGGACCGACACCACCTCCGCCGGATTTGTCCGATATAACTAACTGGCGAGTACGCCGGTTGGGACGAGGTCGAGAACGAGGGGGCGTGTGTGGTGAACGAGGACGGGTTGGGGCGAACGTCAGGATCGGGGGCTCCACACCGGGTGGGCGGCTTTCTCTATCACCGCAACGGCGATCGGTGGGAGTGGTCGGACGAAGTTGCACGGATTCACGGATACGAACCCGACCAAGTAGCTCCGACGACAGAATTGATGCTCTCGCACAAGCATCCCGACGACCGAAGACACGTTGCTCAAACACTGCACGCCATCCGCACTTCAGGCGGACCGTTCAGCAGCCGCCACCGCATCATCGACACTGCAGGGGACACTCACTCGGTAATCGTCGTCGGCGACAGCGTCGTGGACGAGTCGGGTGCCGTGGTCGGCAGCTCAGGCTTCTACATCGACGTCACCGAAACCCTCGACAGTACGGTGAAAGCGTCTGTCGACGTGCTGGTCAACGAAATCACCGCTTCTCGCGGAGTAATCGAGCAAGCCAAAGGCATGCTCATGGTGATCTACGGCATTTCGGCCGATCGCGCCTTCGACATCCTCGTGTGGCGTTCTCAAGAGACCAACGTGAAACTCCGGGATGTTGCCGAACAGTTGATAGTTCGAACGCTTGACGACTTCCGGGTCCCGACACTACTGCGGACCCGATTCGATCACGTGCTGTTACAGGGTTGAATGACAACAGGGTTGAGGGATCTGCTTAAGGCGGTTCCCGTGGCTGGCTGCTCAACCTCGAGGAACCTCGCCCGCATTGATTCCGGGACGGTCCGATGCGGCCTATCCCCGTTGTTACCCAACGCGGAGTAAAAGGAAACTACTCGTCGTCAGACTTCTCGTCGGAGGTCTCCTCGACCAGTTCAGGCGCCTGTTCTCGCGTTGCCATTCCCCCGTCGCCGCCCTTGTCCACGGGTCCTGGGTGCCCGCCCTTGGGCGACTGGTCGTTGTCGTCTTTGTCGGTCATGCGATCGTCCTCATCATCTCGTCGTCTCGGTCCTGGAGCCGGCGCAAAGAGACCGGGACCCAGCTCCATCTCAATCTAACGCGCTCAGGACTTCTCGCAACCCTCACCGATTTTGTTTGCATTTCAGTGCTTTCGGGCAGGTGACTGCGAACAGCATTTCCACGATGAGAGGTCGATCCCAGTGCGCGCAGTGACTTGGCAAGGCAAACGGAAAGTAAGCGTCGATACGGTTCCGGACCCGAAGATCGTCGAACCCACCGACGCAATCATCAAGGTCACCACGACGAATATCTGCGGATCCGATCTGCACCTGTACGAGACTCTGGGTGCGTTCATGAATGCCGGCGACATTCTCGGCCATGAACCGATGGGAATCGTCGAAGAAGTCGGTTCGGAAGTCACGAATCTCGAGATAGGTGACCGCGTCGTGATTCCGTTCCAGATCTCGTGTGGCAACTGTTTCATGTGCGATTCGAGCCTCTACACACAGTGCGAGACGACGCAGGTCCGCGATCAGGGAACGGGCGCAGCATTGTTCGGCTTCTCCGAGCTCTACGGCTCGGTGCCCGGCGGGCAGGCTGAGTACCTCCGAGTACCGCAAGCACATTTCACACATATCAAAGTTCCCGAAGGTCCCGCGGATTCGCGATTCGTCTACCTCTCCGACGTGCTCCCCACCGCTTGGCAGTCGGTCGAATACGCCGACATTCCGCCGGGTGGGTCCGTGACAATCCTCGGCCTCGGACCGATCGGTGACATGGCGGCTCGTATCGCCCACCACAAGGGGTTTCGAGTAATCGGTGTGGACCGTGTACCCGAACGCCTTGCGCGCCTTGCCGAACGCGGTATCGAGACCCTCAACCTGGACGACTACGGCAGCAAGATCGGCGATGCCATCAGAGACGCGACAAACGGCCGCGGAACCGATTCGGTGATCGACGCTGTCGGTATGGAAGCGCACGGGTCTCCGATCGGAAAGCTCGCGCAGCAGTTCGTCGGACTCCTTCCCGATGCTCTTGCCGCGCCTGCGATGCGTAACGCAGGAATCGATCGCCTTGGCGCTGTCTATTCGGCCATCGACATCGTTCGGCGCGGCGGAACCATTTCTTTGATCGGTGTCTACGGCGGAATGGTTGATCCGCTGCCGCTGATGACCATGTTCGACAAGCAGATTCAGCTCAGGATGGGCCAGGCGAACGTCAAGAAGTGGGTAGAGGACATCATGCCCCTGCTCACTGACGACGACCCACTCGGCGTCGACACCTTTTCCACCCATCAGCTGCCGCTCGATCAGGCGCCACACGCCTACGAGATCTTCCAGAAGAAGCAGGAAGGCGCGGTCAAGATCCAACTGAAACCGCACCTGTAGTTCAACGCCGATCAGGTCGACGGTTCATCCGCCACGTCCGCATCTTGTTCGCGAAACCACCGATCGTCATACTCACCTCACACACGCTCGACAGAAAGAACCTGAAACCGAAATGGCTCGCGAACTTACCGTCTCCGACAGCATCGTCGTCAGCTCCGACGCGCTTTCCCTCTACGAGGTCATCAGCGATCCCACTCGTATGGGTGCCTGGAGTCCCGAAAACACAGGCGCAACCTTGCGGGGAGACCGCGAAAGCGCTTTCCTGGGCATGGAGTTCGACGGGCACAACAAGCGTGGGCGCGCGCAGTGGACCACGCGATGCACCGTCACCGCTGCCGAGGCCGGGAAGCTCTTCGAATTCCGTGTTCACAAGATCGGCCTCAGTACTCCCCGGATCCCCGCCTCTATCGCAACCTGGCAGTACCGATTCTCGCCGGTGCCCGACGGAACCCGAGTTACCGAAACGTGGACCGACGACAGGCGCGGCTGGCCGGACTTCGCCGCCGACATGTTCGACAAAATTGCCACCGGAGGAAAAACCTTCGCCGATTTTCAGCGCGGCAACATCCGCAAGACGCTCCTGAACCTCAAGAACGCAGTTGAGCAGGAGGTTTCCGGAATCGAAGATAACGTCGGCTGACCGGCCGACACCATTTGTGGCAGTTTCTGCCACTTTTGGTACAGTGCGGATATGGCAACAGCCCGCCGCACTGCACTACTTCTCCGCGTCTCGCAGAGTTGTGCTGCCGCTTTCGTCGAACGCGGCGACACTTCGACGACCATCGCGGAGCTCGCCGAGCGGGCAGAAATCTCCGAGCGAACGTTCTACCGTTGCTTCGCCACCAAAGAGGAGAGCATCTGGCCGATGCTCGACGAGGGAAACCGCAGTCTGGCCACCGCACTCAGCGCGCAAGCCCGCGAATTCGGGCTCGCAGCGGCTGTGAAGAATGCCTTTATCGCATCGGTCGGCGAGTCCTTCGAGCCGATGACCCGGTCACTGATGCCCATCATCTTCGGTGATGCGGCACTCCGGAGAGTTTGGGAATCAGCAACTTTCGAGACGATGGAACTGATTCGCCCAGAAGTCGCACGCCTGATCGACCGTCCGGAAACCTCGCTCGACACCACAGCGGCTTCGGGCCAGGCAACACTTGCGGTAGTCGCCGCACTGCGTGAGATGGCAGACCTCCGGACGCCCGCACCCGAGGCCATCACCCGCGCGCTCGGGGCGTTCTCGAAGCCATATCTCGCAACACCAACAGGTAAGGAACAATCATGACTCAGGATCTCTCCGGAAAAATCGTTCTCGTCACCGGCGGCGCACGCGGCCTGGGCGAGGCGTTTGCCCGCGGCATCGTCGCGGGCAACGGCCGCGTCGTCATCGGCGACCTACTCGACGACGACGGTCGAGCAGTGGCCGAATCTCTCGGCGACGCAGCGCGTTACGTTCACCTCGACGTCACCGATCCAGCGTCTTGGAAGTCCGCCGCCGAGTACGCGGTATCCGAGTTCGGCGCGATCAACGGTTTGGTCAACAACGCCGGAATCTCGGCGTCCGGCCAGACAGTCGCCGAGGAACCACTCGAGACGTTCCAGCGCATCATCCAGATCAACCTGGTGTCCGTGCACACCGGTATCCACACGGTAGTGCCGTTCATGAAGGCAGCCGGCGGCGGATCCATCGTGAACATCTCCTCGGCCGCCGGCCTGATGGGCATGGCTCTGACCAGCGGTTACGGCGCAGCCAAGTGGGGCGTGCGTGGGCTGAGCAAGATCGCCGCCGTCGAACTCGGTCGCGACAAGATCCGGGTCAACTCGGTTCACCCCGGCATGGTCCTGACGCCCATGACTGCACCGACGGGTATCAGCCTCGAAGAGGGCGCATTCCCCAACAATCCGTATCGCCGTGTCGGTCGCCCGGAGGAGTTGGTCGGCGCGGTCACCTACCTGCTTTCCGACGATGCCTCGTACACAACGGGTTCCGAGATCGCCGTCGACGGCGGTTGGACTGCCGGCCCGTCGATCGAATACATCGCCGGCCAGTAAGGCAGGGATCCGTTCCCGCCCGAATCTGCGCATTCCGAACGCCCTCAGGTGAATACCAAACTCTCTCTGATTGCATTCGGAGAAGACAACTTTCGCAGTCGCTGCAGCGCCCGATGCAGGTCGAGCGACACCTCGTCTGTCGTACGGGCAAGCGACGTTGCGGTCGCCTTTGTATCGAGCCCGACGATCAGCCGCAACACCAGGACATCGCGTTCGACAATCGGGAGCGTTGTCGGAGGCGGGAGCGATCCACCGCTGAACCCGTCGGATGCCGCCCGAGCAATCGCGATGCTTGTACTCGCGTACAGCACGCGTAGAAAAGGCTGATACGTCTCCGATCCGTCGCACACTGCCGTGAGAACGGCGACGCACGCGGCATCCGCGGCGGAATCGGAAACGGCCCGATCAAGCTCGGCGCGGCACCGCAGCACAACCATCGGACGAAACGCCGCATACAAACTGGCCATAAACTCACGGCTACCGCTCCGCGCCGCGGCGGCCAATACATCCAGCGAGCCTTCCTGCAACATGGGCTCACATCTCTCTTTCTCGACGGGACATTCGTTGTGCGGTCCGAGAGATCAGCTGGAACCGAACGGTCCCACGAAGTGGTTCCGGCGGATGGTCATGCCACGATCAATCCCCTGCCCGAAGGATTCTCGAGGCTCTCTCTCAGCCCTGAGGCACACCCCAGTGAAGTCCTGCATCCTTGCCGCTCACTGGCACTGACCTGGCAAATTCCTGGCAGGATGCTGATTCAAACCGAACGCCTTGCACTGCAGAATTTTTCGATCCGGTCAGCGTGTATTTGCTGCTCCAAGTCCGACCGTTCCGTTCCAGGCGACGAGGGGTCACACGGGCGTAGGGTCGAGAGAGTTCGGCTCAGTCGTCAAGAGCGGAAGGACACCCAGACAATGCGGAGCGATGGAGATACGTGGGACATCGTCAGTAGCGTCGGACTTACCGCGCTGGCAGTGGCAACGTTCCGAGCACTGGAGAGCACCCGTCCGGACGCGATCATCGAAGACAAGTTCGCATCGTGGTTCGTAGAAGCTGCAGCCGAGCCGCATTTCACAGCTCTTCTGAAAGATCCCACGCTCCTCGAGGACACCCCCTTCGGCGGTTTCATGGGGTTGCGAACCAGGTTCTTCGACGAATTCTTCTCGTCGTCAACCGAATCCGGAGTAAGGCAGGCGGTAATCGTTGCAGCAGGGTTGGATTCGCGTGCGTACCGGCTGGATTGGAGCTCAGGATCGACGGTATTCGAAGTGGATCAGCCAAAGGTGCTGGAGTTCAAAGCCGAAGTGCTCGCTGCGCACGACGCCCAGCCGAAGACCGATAGACGCACTGTGCCTACTGATCTGCGAAACGACTGGCCGGCCGCACTCGAGGAGGCTGGTTTCGACCCGAACGAACCCACAGCCTGGTCGGCGGAAGGCCTGCTCGCCTATCTCCCCGGCCCGGCCCACGACGCCCTGTTCGAGCGGATCGACGAACTCTCGGCCACCGGTAGTCGCTTGGCGGTGAACGACTTTCCGGCCGGAACCGACCCGAGCAAGCTTGCGGCCATCAGATCCAAGTACTTCGCCAAGGACCCGTTCGGAGACCTGGACATTTCGCAACTGTTCTACAGCGACAAGCGATCCGATCCGGGCCAGTGGTTGGCTGAACACAATTGGACTGTCCGACGCTTCAGCTCGGTCGAGTTGGCAGAACTGTACGATCGTCGGATCCCCGAACTCCCCGAAGAAATCGCAGCGCTGTCAACGCAACCGTCCTTTTTGGCCGCGACCAAGAACTAGCTCTCGCAGTCATCACGAAAGTTCTTCGAGTGCAGCCTTTCTCCCATTTGTCCAGCGGCAAGGCGCGTGTCACCACTACAAGTGGTTGACGGTACTCCAGGATGAAGCGATTCAGTACCTCAGGCTGAGTATGTCTACACCTCAGACGGACGCGCGCCGAAGAAGATGCTGATGAAATAAGTCCATGAATCTCGAACACACACGCAGGAAAGGCCGCCCGCTCGCGCTGGTAGCACTTGCCTCCGCAGCGGTATTCGCCCTCGCCGCATGTACTTCCGGGACTGATTCCGCACAAACCTCTGAAAACAGCACAAAGACCTCCCCCACCGCGGCACCCGCTACGGTCACGATCCCTGACAGCTCCGTCGGCAAGCAGATCACCTGGCTTCTCAGTGCGTTCAACACGAGCACGCCGTTGACCCAGGAAGAAATCGCCGAACACTTCGGGCCCACTGCACCCGTCGTCCTGACACCTCCGGACTTCGACTCCATCCGAGCCGGACAGCCTTGGACAACAGTGAAGTACAAGGGAGGCGACTCCGACGGCACAGTTTCCATCACCAGCACCACCGGCGGTGCGTTCGACGTCAACGTCGTCGTCGACGGCAACGGGCTGATCCTCGGAATGGCGATCACACCGACCAAGGACGTTCATGTGCCGGCCGCATCTTGGCAAGAACTCGAGGCAGCTGTCAAAGCGCTTCCCGCGCCGACCAATCTGACCGTCACCGAGGTCACCGAAGGAAAGAACGCCGAAGTCTTCAGTGTCGGCGACACCTCACCACAGCCCACAGGGTCAACGATCAAGCTGTACGTTCTCGGCGCGGTCGCGACGGCCGTCCAGAACGGGACACTCTCCTGGGATCAGAAGCTCACCATCACCGACGACCTCAAATCGATGCCCGGCGGGACCATGCAGGACCTGCCATCGGGAACTGGAGTCACGGTCCGAGATACCGCCGGCAAGATGATCTCGATCAGCGACAACACCGCCACCGACATGCTGATCGCTGCTGTCGGGCGCGAGCAGGTAGAAGCCGAATTCGCCCCGATGGGCATGGCAAATCCTTCGCTCAACATCCCGCTCAAGCCGACCCGCGCACTGTTCCAACTCGGCTGGGGTGACCAAGGCGCACAACGTATCGCTTGGCGCGACGGAACTCCGGACGAGCGTCGAGCGATACTCGCGGCACTACCTGGCGGCCTGGTGGACATCCCGGCGTCAGCATTCACCACCCCCGCTTGGCCTTTCGACATCGATTGGTTCGCCTCGCCCGCCGACCTGCGTGCCGCGTTGGTCACGTTGCAAGAGAAGGCGAAGACCGAGAGCGGCGCACCGGTTCGAGACATTCTCGCCGAGGATCCGGCGCTCAGCGACGAGTCCGCGAAATGGTTCACTTACGGCGGATTCAAGGGCGGCAGTTCCATCGGGGTCCTCGCGGGTGCCTATTACGTGGAACACGACGATCGTGCCTGGGTTGTCACCATGCAAACTCATGGTGACGACGCTGCACTGGTTGCCGACCCGGCTCTGTACTTCGATCCGGTCGACGACGCGATGCTCTTGATCCAGACGGATGCAACCAGTTAGTGCCCAGTGGCGGGCCGAAACCACGCACGCCGATTCATTGCCTTCGCCGATGAAGGCGCCGGATACAGAGAAGCCGCTGCACATCCAGTGTCATCCGGATGCACAGCGGCTTCGCTAAGTCTTAGCCCGTGGGGGTCTCGGTCTCGTCCGACGAGAATCCGTCGAAGAATGCGATGACCTTCTGAAGAAGTGCCGCGATGTCGAAATCTTCCAAGCTACCCATTGCGTTCGTCCTTTCGTTTAACACTGAGGATGAATCGTGCATCTTGCAATTTCCAATGTAAAGCATGAAAAGCATTATTTCTCGACCGCGCGACACTTCGGTTGCAAATACGTCACTCAGCAAGATATGGGCAAATCACCGGAAATAACAGCTCCCACCCGCAATATTTCGGTCTTCCGCAACCCGCTTATTTCCCCAATTCGCAAGTGGGTAAATCTTGAGAAAAATTTCCCGGCGCGTCGATCACGAAAGATATTCCTGGTGAAACTCTCAATCCAAGAACACAAAGACAGAGGAAGCTCCGACACAGCTGACACGCAGTTTTGCCCGCCTTCAAGAGTCGTCATCCACGCACATAGTGGACACTCGTCTGCGATAACGAACCGGTAGCAACACAATCCCAGGCACTTTCTCCCATCTTCTGAATTTTACCCATGACCACTGAAGATTTGCGCTGGTGAAACGCAATACCAGTTCGAAAGTTCCACAACTTCTCCGGATGCTGTGCACGCGATTAACTGATCAATTATCTGTTGACTCACCGAACCCACACACTCCGCCAGAACGTCACATCCGAATGCTGGACGTTAGTTTAGATGGGTTCGTATTCTCGGAATCTGCTCGATAACGGCGGCCCCACGGATAAAACCGAGACTGCACCACCGCAGGCCGCCAGGTCATGATCCGCGACTCGGCGAAGGGTGTGCGGACAAGTCCACACGAGGGTGAAATAGGGGGTGAGACATGCCTTGGGGTCTCGTTTTACCGAGTCCGACACAGTACGTTTTCCCAGGCACGCCAGTCCCCAGATTCATACGGTGTGCAAGGACTCGTTGACGCTTCCGAGATGTTGGCAAGGCCGACCACAGGCCCCGTTCTCCCGACGAGAACGGGGCTTCCTCGGGTCGGTTTCCGCCTTCGACCGACCGGGTAGACGCGAGCATGGGCGCCACCTGCTCGACCGAATCCACCGCTGGCCGCCACGAATCGACGACCCCGACCGTCGGCGTCGAAGAAGAATTCATCCTCGTCGACCCGACCTCCTGGTTGCCGTCCACCGACAATGCTGCGGTTGCGGAAACCGCGTCGACACTGGGATTGGATCTTCAGCTCGAGTTGTCCCGCTGCCAAGTCGAGACCAACTCTCCCGTGTGCCATGGCATCGACGAACTCCGAACCCACTTGACCGACATGCGTCGGCTCGCGGCAAAAGCTGCCGAGTTGAACGGCTGCAGGCTGTTGGCCGTCGGCGCACCGCTTTCGGGGCCTTCGCGTTTCGAGATCAGCGACTCGCCTCGTTACCGCCGGATGGGCGAACGCTTCGGCGCCCTCGCTGCCGAACAAAGCATCTGCGGTTGCCACATACATGTGGGCGTCGCTGATCAAGTACAGGCCGTGCAGGTCTGCAATCACGTGCGCATCTGGTTGCCCGCCTTGTTGGCACTGAGCGCCAATTCCCGTGTCCACCAAGGAGTCGACACCGACTTCGCGAGTTGGCGGGCGATCCAATGGTCCAGGTGGCCAGTCGCCGGGCCGCCGCCGTACTTCGAGACCACCGGGGACTTCGACACCGCGGTTGCGAAGATGGTGGATTGCGGCGTGATGCTCGACAAGCGGATGGCCTACTGGGATATCCGACCTTCCTGCCACCTACCGACCGTCGAGATCCGAGTCTGCGACGTTCAGCCGACAGCAGAGGATGCAGCGCTACTTGCAACCCTTGGACGGGCTCTGGTGGCAACTGCGTTACGCGCGATAGACCGGGGCATCGAGGCTCCGAACATTTCCCTCGAGAGCCTCCGCCTCGCAACCTGGGTATCCGCGAAGGAAGGCGTCCTGGGAGCGTCGATCGATCCGATTACCTCACAAAGAATTTCAGCCACCGAACTGTTGCACCGGCTCCTGATCCATGTCCGTGACTCCCTAGACGAGGGAGGCGAGTACGCGAGCGTGGAGTCGGCGCTGCAGCTCAAGTCAGTCACAGGCAACGGCAGCGACTGGCAACAGCGAACGCTGCGCCAGGTCTGCCTTCGGGAACTGATTGCGCGTGCCGTTCAGCGCACCGTACCGACCGCGCCGACTGGCACGGATACGCACGACGAGCCGACAACGGATCAGTAGTAATGCCGCCGACCACCGATGGCGTGCCCGGCCGCGCCAAGCGCGTACAGGATGATTCCGATCACCAGCAAGACGACACCAATCGTCCACAGGATCGGAATGTTCACCACGAAACCGATTATCAGCAGGATCACGCCGAGGATGATCATCACAAGCTCCTTCAGTGCGTTCACTCGGGCGGATACGCCCGCCTCGAGCCGCATACACCGTGGATACCCGTCGGCACAGCGTTTCATACCCACTCTGACCGGGTATTTCGCTGGGCACCATAATATTTGAAGAATCGAGCCCGCCATGATGAGAATTGTGACTCTGATCGTTCTGATCTGGCTGATAGTCGGGGCCGTCGCGGCCGGCCAACGCGGCTACTACAGCAGTTCGCCGACCAACTGCGCCGGCGTCGGGACCATCGCGCTCACGGTCATCGCGGGTCCGCTGAACTACTTCGGCGTCAACCCCAAAGTCACCGATTGCACGCTCCCCCAGCCCACCGAGTGAGCTGCCGGAAATCCACGCTAAACCGACTAGTCGTTACCCTGGAGGTGAGTCGACACACATCGAAGTGAGGGGCCACCATGACCACTGCACCAGATCGCACCCGAATCGAGTTCCCGGACATCAGCTCGCGTGCGTGGGAACACCCAGCCGATCGGGCTGCATTGGTGACGCTCCGGACGCTTCGGGGGTTCGACACTGTTCTGCGGACGCTGTCCGGACTGCTCCAAGAACGTCAGCACCGCCTCATGTACCTCGCCACGTCGGTGCGAGTCGACGAACGCCAGTTCAGCGACCTGAACGACCTGCGCCGTGACTGCGTCGAGATCCTGCAGGCCGACGAGACACCCGAGCTGTTCGTACTCCAGACCCCGATGGTCAACGCCTTCACCATCGGCATGGACAAGCCGTTCATGGTGGTCACTACCGGCCTATTGGACGTGATGAACTACGAGGAACAGCGGTTCATCATCGGCCACGAACTTGGCCACGCGCTGTCCGGTCATGCTGTGTATCGGACCATCCTGATGCATTTGATGCGACTGGCCGGAACCATCGGATGGCTGCCCGTCGGCGGATGGGCATTGCGCGCGATCATCGCCGCCCTCATGGAATGGCAGCGCAAGTCAGAACTGTCCGGTGATCGTGCCGGACTGTTGTGCGGGCAGGACGTACACACCGCGATTCGCGTCCAGATGAAATTGGCGGGCGGATCCCGAGTCAGTGAAATCGACATCGACGCGTTTCTTGCCCAGGCCGCCGAGTACGACGCCAGCGGCGACCTCCGCGACGGTGTACTCAAGCTCCTCAACATCGAACTGCTCTCTCACCCGTTCTCGGTGCTTCGCGCCGCCGAGCTCAAGAAGTGGGTGGACAGCGGAGACTACGCCGCGATTCTGCGCGGAAACTACCCCCGTCGCGGCGATGACGACGGAGCGAAGATCAGCGACGAGTTCAAGAATGCAGCCAAGACCTACAAGCAGAACTTCGACGAGTCGGAGGACCCTTTGATCCGCATGGTGCGCGACATCGGTAGCGGGTTGGGCGGTGCGGTGGGCGCCGTGGGGAATGGCGTCGGCGATGTAGCGTCGGACATCAAAGAACGATTCACCCACTGGCGCAAGAGTTCCGACAGGTCGAAGGGCACTGACGACGCCGAGTAAGCAGAATCGGGACCTGCCGCCGAAGGCAGTCGGCGGCAGGTCCCGGGCTCTTGGCGTGAAGATGATGCAGGCTTCCCTCTGCACCACCCTCACGTTCACAGACAGTACCAGCAGTCGAACAAACGTGCGAACTGAAAGCGGTCGTGTCGAATCACCGGTTGTCGGGTACGCGGCATAGGACCACTACAGAAGGGAGCCGACATGCATGCTGGGCGACTGAAGAAGGTCGGTTCGAGTGACGGCCCGTTTGCCTCCGTGTACTTCGAAGACGTCCGTAACCGGGAAGATGCGCGCGAGCGCTTCGAACTCGAATGGCGCTCGATGCGCAATCAACTCACGAAACAGGGAGCATCGGAATCGCTGATCGCACGACTGGACGAGGTGAAGGACAACCATCACGGCATCTCAGGTCGCGCCGGACGCGCGATCGTCGCCACTTCCGAGGCAGTACTGATCGACGATATTCTGCTCGAACCTGCCGGCTCCACTATCGCGACCTTGGGCGAACTGCCCTACCTGATTCCACTGATCGCACACGGATACGACACCGAACCGTTCCTCATCGCCAAGGTCGACCACACCGGCGCGGACCTGTGCGTGCGCGATGCTCGCGGGCGTGACGTGTACGGCGAAACGGTAGACGGAGACGGCTTCCCGGTCCACAAGGCACACGTGGGCGGTCAGGAGCGATACACCGACAGCCAAAGCCTCGTGGAGGAGAATATCCGGAAGAACCTGACTCAGGCTGTGGAGCGCGCGGCGGCGCTCGCCCGTGAACACAAGGTCGCGCTGGTGGTTGTCATCGGAGAAGTACAATCCCGCAAAGCTTTTGCACAGCTTTTGCCGTCGACGCTACGGGTGGTGGACGTCGAAAAGGGTTCGCGTTCAGTCGGTTCGACACCCGCCGAGGTGTCCAAGTCGATTCGTGAACTGATCGACACGCAGCGACTGCGCAGAATGGATGTGGAAACCGAACGCTACGTCGCCGAGCAGGGCCGGGACTCCGGCCTCTCCATCGACGGGACCGCACGCGTCCTCGACGCCCTCGAACAGGGCAAGGTCGAGACGCTGCTGCTCACCGATCCTGACGACAAGGAAGTCACCAGTGGAGAGTTGATCGGGCCCGCCGATCGCGTACTCCCCTACATCGCAATCGGGACCGGCACCGAGTTGGTACAGATCGACGAACGCCTCGTTCTCGCCGACGGATACGGCGCGATACTTCGACACCCTTGAACGCCGGAGCCTGCTGATCAGATTCGGTGGCGAGCACGTTCTATCGAGAAGCGTGCTTGCCCACCGAGTCCGGGAACCCATCGGCAATTGCTGCGACGAGTTCCAGATATGCCCGTGCCGTGCGCTTGTTCAACAACTTCAAGTCGATCGGACCGCCTTCGCCCAGGTGATCGTCGTAGGGCAACGTCTTGACCGCTCGCACTCCACGCTGAGCGAAAACGTCCTCGAGTTGATCGAGGTCGAGCGAAGACGAACCCGGCCGCGTCGAATTGATCGCCACGACCGACCTGCTCACCAGATCTGCGTATCCGTGCTTGGTCAGCCAACTGAGCGTTGCTGCAGCACTACGGGCACCATCCTGAGCCGTCGGGCTGACGACAACCAAAGCATCTGCTTCGTCGAGAATTCCGTACATGGCCGAGTGCATGATTCCGGTGCCACAGTCGGTGATGACGATGTTGTAGTGCACCTCGAGAATTCGGAGAGTATCGAGGTAGTCCTGCTCGTTGAACGACTCCGAAGTTTCCGGATCTGCCTCACTCGCAAGGATTTCGAGTCGGCTGTCGCCTTGCGAGGTGTAGTAGCGAACATCGCTGTACGTACGAATGTCACCGTCGGCCAACAGATCACGAACGGTCAGGTGATGTTCACGTCGTTCGCGATCAGCCAGAGTCCCCAGGTCGGGATTGGCGTCGATGGCTACGATTCGATCCCCACGGATCGATGCGAACGTCGAACCGACAGTTTTGGCCGCCGTGGTTTTCCCCACTCCACCCTTGAGTGAGATGAAAGCAATCTTGTACACGCCGCGCACCGTTCGGTTGGCACGGCGCACGAGAGCCTGGTGTTCGAGTTCGGCAGCCGACTGCCCGGTGTTGATCCGGCCCCCGGTGAGTTTGAACAACACACTGCCCAAACCGCGTTCGGGTGGACGCTTCGCCCGCTTGATGATGTCCAGGTCGTCGACGGAGGTCATAGGCCTGGGCGTCGAGGTCCGGAAATCGGTCGGCTCTTCACGACGTTGCTGGCGCATCCGCTGACTGGGCAACGGTTTTGCTGCAGGCTCGTCGAATTGTGGTGTGAAGGTGACGGTTCGAATCGACGTTGCATAGCCGTCGTCGGACGCGTCGAAATGGCCGTCGCCCTGAGTCGTTCCGGAGTTGTTCCCCAGGACTCCGTTATTCGAACCGTTGTTATCGCTGCGCACCGTTTTCCTAGGTCGAGTTCGGAATCATTTCGGACATAGCCTCTCGGACGCTATCACTCTGGCGGGCTTGCCGTTCTCTGCTCAATACCGTCGTGGCACAACAGACCGTTACACCCGCACTTCGATGACTTTGGTCCCCAAGCTTGTGCCGATCTCAGCAAATACGAACGTCGTAACGATATGCGGCACAGATATCTTCATCTGCCGCTAGAAACAGCCTTCCGCAATGTCAGGGCAAATCCCTTGGTAACAAACGAGAAAAGGGAGGGCGATCGCCTCGGCGATCACCCTCCCTTCATGGACAAGTGTTCAGCTGCTGCAGAATTCCGAACTACCGAGACTTCCGAAAATCGTCGACAGATCCACACTTCCGAACGAACTGCCCGTATCGCAGCCGTCGGCAGTGAGCGCGAAGTCGACACCGGTGACGTCATTCGTGCTCAGATTCACCGGAATTGCTGCTGGATCGGCACCGCATCCGCTGCCGGGAACCACTTCTACGGAATAGCCGTCCTTGGCCGGCTTGTACTGAAAGAAGTAGTCACCGGAATCATCCGTCGTTGTCGTCGCGATTTGCGTGCCGGCATCGAGGAGATTCAACGTCACGTCAGACGCGCCGACCGCGTCAGCACCCGGACACCCAGTGACAGTTCCGACGATGCTGAACACCTTCACCAACTCGAAGTCGATCCCGGTCGCGTCGGACGTCGTCAGATCTACCGCCGTCCTGTCGGGTACGGATCCGCATCCAGCCGGCGAGTATGGACTGACCGTGTAATTGCCCGGAGGAACGTTCGTGATCGTGTATGCGCCACCCACCCCGACAGTGGCCGAGGATATCTGCGTCGAGCCATCCCATACGACCATCCATATCCCGACCGGATCGCCAGTATCGCTACACGAGTTGACAAGGGTGCCCGACACGGAGCGTGTGACCGGGTCCGCCGAGGCCACCGAAGACAGGAAGAGACCGAACGCACCCATCAGGGCGAATATCGCAAAGAATCGACGCCTCATGAAACTCTCCTATGTGTTTGCCCTGCCGTCGACCCGTTGCCGGCGACCAGAGCCAAGTCTGGCACCGGAAAATGACCGTCACGTTTGTTTCACCCGGTCCTCGGCAAAGTTTGGCGAATCGGACAAATCTCCCACCTAGCGCGTTCGTCGGTCGGCCACCGAAACGATCCCGACCGATCACCTACTAAGCCCGGTAGTAGGCGCCTGTATCCTTTCGCGTATGACGCCGGGTCCGAAAGATGTCGCGCAGCTGCGCGGTGCTTTCGTGGGCGGCACCTCCGGCGCAGTTTCCGTCGCAGCCCACGCGCTCGGTGGCGGCGGCATGGCCCCGTCCGAAAGCGCTGTCGTGTTGCTGATCCTCGCCTGCGCGAGCGTCGGCGCGGTGGTCACGTCCATCGACACCCGTCGCTCCCCCGCGCTCTTGCTCGCCCTCATGCTCGCTGCGGGTCAGGCCATCGGTCACGCGACGTTGACCATCGCTTCGGATCATCAACACGGCCTGCTCCTGTCCCTTCCGATGCTCGCAGCACACATCGCTGCCGTCGGAGTGTGCGCAGTGCTGATCCGCGGCGCAGAACGCGGATACGTCGTGGCCGCATCGACGGTAGCGGCAATCGTCGCCGTTCTATTGCGCCCGTGGGCAGCTGAACCGTCGCCGTTCGCTGCACGTACTCGATACCGCGCCAAAGTTGTTCTACGTCAACTTCTCACCTCTGGCCTGGGCACTCGCGGCCCACCGGCATTCGTGTAACTCACCTCCCCTTTCCTTTCACGCACGTGATTACGTGCGCCACTTTGCTGTGCGCCTTTATTAACCGCCCGCGGTTAATAAAGGCGCACAGCGGGATCGAGTACACGCATGTCCGCACCCGAATTGGAGCGCGCACAGACGCGCGCGTCCAACGACAGTTCTCCCCCGAAGAAGCAGGTCGGCGGCGCCAGACCACTGATCCTGCGTCTGCACTTCTACGCCGGCGTCCTGATCGGACCGTTCATCCTCATCGCCGCTTTGAGCGGTGGCCTCTACGCGATGGCACCCACCATCGAGAAGTTCGTTTACAGCGACTACCTCCAGACCGACACCACCGGACAGATCGCGTCACTGAACGACCAGATCCGTTCCGCTCAGCAGTACCGCCCCGACTTGACGGTCTCGGCAGTACGTCCGTCCCCTGCTGCCGGCGAAACCACCCGAGTCCTGTTCACCGATCCGTCACTGGGCGAATCGGAGAGGCTCGCCGTGTTCGTCGATCCGGTGCTCGCACAGCCGGTCGGCGAGTTGGCGGTCTACGGAAGCAGTGGTTCGCTGCCACTGCGAACCTGGATCTCCCAACTGCATCGCCACCTTCATCTGGGCGAACCCGGCCGCCTCTACAGCGAATTGGCCGCGTCGTGGATGTGGGTGGTCGCACTCGGCGGTGTCTACCTCTGGTTCCGTCGTTACCGCACCGCCCGGAACGCTCGACTGCTCACGATCGACCGAGCATCCACCGGACGAAGCCGGACCCTGAACTGGCACGGTGTCGTCGGCATCTGGATAGCAGTTGCATTGGTCTTCCTCTCGGCGACCGGCCTCACGTGGTCGACCTACGCCGGAGAGAACGTCAGCAATCTGAGAACCGCGTTGAGTTGGACGACGCCCTCAGTTGTGAAAACTCTCGGCGACGCTCCCCCTCCGGCGACAGGCGGGCACGAGGGTCACGACATGGCCCCTGCCGCCACCGGCACGCTGACGGACACCAACGTCGGACGCGTCGACACCGTCCTCGGTATCGCCAGGTACAACGGGATCACCGGTCCTGTCGAAGTATCGATACCCGCGAACGCCGAGACGGCGTTCACCGTCGCCCAGACACGTCAGCCCTGGGTGTACAGCAACAACACCATCGCAATCGACGGAGCGACGCAAAAGGTCACCGACGAGTTGTGGTTCTCGGATTGGCCACTCGCAGCCAAACTTTCGGCCTGGGGAATCCAACTCCACATGGGCCTGCTGTTCGGTCTTGCCAACCAGATCGCACTCGCCGCACTGGCACTCGCACTGGTCAGCGTGGTCATTCGGGGCTACATCATGTGGTGGCGCCGACGCCCCACTCGTGGCTCCGACTGGGCAGTCGGCCGGGTTCCTGCCCGCGGCGGAATCCGCAACCTCTCCCCGGTCGGCCTCGTTGCGCTCGTCGCGATCACGGCGTTGGTCGGTTGGTTCGTTCCGCTACTCGGCATCAGCCTTCTCGCATTCCTGCTGATCGACCTGTGCCTTGCGGCGTTCAAACGCCGTGCCACCACCTGACACTTCACGAATTACGGAGACACACATGACTGTTCGCACAAAGATATTCGCAGCTGTTGCACTGTCCGCAGCTCTCGCCCTGACCGGCTGTTCTTCCAACTCCGACAAGGAAACCGAAGCTGCACAATCCATCACAGTTCAGGATCAATGGGTCAAGGCCGCGCAGGAAGGAATGAGCGCGGCGTTCGCCGAACTCGTCAACTCCAGTGACAAGGACGTACGCGTGGTCTCGGCCACCAGCCCCGCGTCGTCTCGACTCGAACTGCACGAAGTCGTGACCGGCGACGGCGGAACGATGACGATGCGTCCCAAGGACGGCGGTTTCCTGGTCCCTGCCAACGGGTCCGCCTCCCTCACCCCGGGCGGTGACCACCTCATGTTCATGGACCTGTCCGCGCCGCTGCTCCCAGGCGCAGAAACCGACCTCACCTTGATCTACGACGACGGTTCCAGCACCACGTTCACAGCCCAGATTCGCGACTTCTCCGGTAATCAGGAGAACTACGACCCGAATCACGGTGGCTGAGAACACGAACCCGCCCAGCCGAGCAGTCAGTCGGCGGCGCCTTCTCGGAGGAGGCGCCGCCGCGCTCGGCGTGGCGGGAATAACCTGGGGCGCAACCACAGTGGTCGAGCGCAGCCAACAGGAGCAGCAAGCAGGCAAGCTGGTGGAACCGTTCTACGGAGTCCACCAAGCCGGCATCGACACCACGCCGCAAGCGCACGGCACCTTCATCGGGTTCGACCTCTTGCCTGGAACCGATCGAGCAGTCGTCGTCGGAATCATGAAGATGTGGTCCGAGGATGCGTCACGGCTCACCGCGGGCAACCCGGCGTTGGCGGACACCGAACGGGAACTGGCTGTGGATCCGGCACGCTTGACGGTGACCGTCGGCTACGGTCCTGGCCTGTTCACCAAGCTGGGATTGCAAGCACGTCAACCGGACTGGTTCGAGCCGTTGCCGAGCTACGAGATCGACCGACTTGACGACCGATGGGGCGGGTCGGACCTGTTGCTGCAGATTTGTGGCGACGATCCGGTGACCATTGCTCATGCTGTGCGAGTTCTGACCAAGAACGTCCGATCACTGACGACAATCCGGTGGACACAAAAGGGATTCCGCAACGCTCGCGGCACCACGCCCGAGGGAACCACGATGCGCAATCTCATGGGCCAAGTGGACGGGACGGTCAATCCTGCTCCGGGAACAGTGGATTTCGATTCACTGATCTGGCACGACGGCGCCGGTCAACCGTGGCTGGCGGGCGGAACCTCGTTGGTACTGCGACGCATTCGCATGGAAATGGATACCTGGGACGAACTCGACCGTTCGGGGCGCGAACTCACGATGGGGCGCACGTTGTCCAATGGCGCTCCGCTCAACGGAACCAACGAATTCGACGAAGCGGATTTCACACTCACGGACAAGTTCGGGATTCCGGTGATCCCGCCAGGATCACACATCGCGCGAGCCCACCAGACGCATGAGAAGGAGCAGTTCTTCCGTCGGGCATACAACTACGACGACGCACCCGAGAGCGGGCAGACCTCGAATTCGGGATTGATCTTCGCAGCATTCCAACGGGACATCGCCGAGCAATATCTACCGGTCCAACAGCGATTGAGTGACTTCGACGCACTCAACGAGTGGACGACGCCGATCGGTTCTGCGGTGTATCTCATTCCGCCGGGATGCACCGAGAACGACTATCTGGGAAGCGGATTGCTCGGCTGACAACCCCGGGCAACGATATTGTGGGGGCTGGATCCGAACGGATCCCGCCCCCACAATTCCTTCTACCTGAAGTTGTTGCGTTACTTGGACTTACGAGGTCCCGGCATGACCGCACCTGGACGGGCGGTAGTCAACCTCGTGACCCAACCACTGACGGGCCACTTCTTCAGTCCGACGTTGTGTGGGGTGACCTCGGTTCCGACGTACTTGGCAGCAAGCTCGTCGTCGACGGTTCCGTTGAACCGCCACAGTTGGCTTCCGTCGGCATTGCGGGTGGACACCTCCCATGACTGAGCACGGAAGGCACCACGAATGATGCTGTCGGCAAACACCAGAACGGGAATTCCGATCTCGGCACGAACAGCCGCACCGGCAGACCACTCGGCGCGCGCGAGTTCGTAGATCTCTTCCGGCGTTGCTCCCGGACGGGCGGAGGCCGGTACGTGGAGGACGATGCTCGGCGTCGGGAGTTCCGGCGCGGGATCAGCCGAGTAGCGCAATGCGAGTTCCTCGACGCGGGTCGCTCGGGCGTCCTTGTCCGAGGTATCGCCTGCGAGATTGGTCAGACCCTCTCCCGCGTCGGTGATCCGCAAGGCTTCCACGATGCCGCGGACGACCTCGTCGGTAGTGGCGGCCGAATCCGTGGCGGCAGAGACCGAGCGGAGGAGTACGAAGTGCTCCACCGCCGAACCTGCGTCGTAGATCTCGCGGATCCGAGCGATCTTGGCTGCCGTCACAGCACCATTCGACTCGGCCGGAGCGTCCGCTCCTTCGAGGTTCGCGAGTTCACCGAGCGCTTCGAATACCGGCGCGAATACTTGATTTCCCGTGCCGTGCCCGACATGGAACACCTGGTCGTTACGCGGGTCACGCAAAGCAAAGACATACTGCCCCAGCCTCTTCCCGACCTTCTCGGAGAACGGCTGCGGAGCGGGCTTCCTGACGACGACCTCGGTGGACAGAGTGCGCATCACGGCCAGACGTAGTGCGTCTGGCACGCTGGTGGAACCGGCAGCACCGGAAAAGATTGCCGCCGAAGCAGCGCTGATCGAGGTGAACGTGCGGCCGACTTGCTTCTCGAGAGAGGCAGAGACCGTACCGACCGCAGTCAGTTTTGCATCGAGGGTGCCGTCACCCTCGACAAGGAACTCCTTGATCAACGGAGCAACGAGCAAGGTGGAGCCGATAGCGCGAGGAACTGTCCAGACAATAGCCATGCCACGAGCCTAGGCGATCACCTCGAGACGCGAGGCGAACGCGACTCAGCCCGCCGCTGCCGGCCCGGCCAGTCCCTGCACAAGTAGGTTCCAGGCCGAGTGCGCGACTTCTTTTCGCGAGCTCTCGGCAGTCCGTTCCATGATCGCGGCGAACATGGCGATCGCCAGGATCACGTCCTCAGCAGTCACGGACTCGCGTATCTTCCCAGCTCGACGCGCCTCCTCGAGGCGTCCTTCGAGGAGATCGGTCAGGCGGGTGCCTGCCGAATTCAGTCGTGAGTCGCCGAAGGAGACGGGCTTGATGACCTCCACGAACACGATGGAGGTGGTGATCTGGTCTACCAACAACCGAAAAAGATCGTCGAGAGTCGAATCCGGATCGGCAGCCATATCTTGCAGCTCGACGATGTTCTCGTCGAACACCGCGAGTGCGAGGCTTTCGCGAGTGGGAAAGTGCCGGTAGAGGCTGCCCTGACCGACGCCGGCCGTGCGGGCGATCAGGCTGAGCGGAGCAGCAAAACCCTGAGTGGCGAACACCTCACGAGCTGCTGAGACGAGTGCCGCACGATTGCGCGCCGCATCTCTCGGCCCTCTGTTGAGAGATCCGCTATTGACGCGGCCAGACGATGTCACGCACACTACGATACCAACCGGACAGCATTGTCCGGTTGGTTGCGGCCCGACACCGGTTCACACCCCGACCCGATCGTCGTGAGCGCTCGAACACGCGCCTGCCCTCCGTGCTGCCTGTCCGTGAGATACGTCTGCCCGTGAGATACGAAAGGCAATCCCGCACCGGGAGTTGGACTCGATGAAATCGTTCACGACCATCAGAACCAGATCTGCCATCGCACTCGTCGCCTTGATCACCGTCCTTCCCGTGTGCGTCGCGTCGGCTGAGCCCGCCACTGCCCCGGGCTCGATCCACGAGAATCCGGGTGTCGCTTCCACCGCCGCAAGCCGCGCCGAATGCGGCCCGGGATCGATGCCCGAGACCGGGTTGCAGGGTGATGTTCCGGCCGAGGACCGAAACAGCGGACGCAGCCGAGACGGCTACAGCTGCAACATGTCTCAGATCGGCGGCTACTCGGGTCGCGGCGGCGGGATCACGTCCACCAACTTCGAACACTGCTCGTACGTCGGCAGTTTCTTCCCCGGGAACCTCCTGGGCCCCGCCCAGGGCGTCCAAGTTCTCGACGTGTCGGATCCTGCCAATCCCGCTCTCACCGCCACGCTGACCGAACCCGCGATGCTGGCCGGAACGTGGGAGAGCCTCAAGGTCGACACCGCGCGAAAGCTGCTGGTGGGCACGGGCGTTCCGCTCTTGACCGGCGTCGGCCTGATGTCGGTCTACGACATCTCCGATTGCGCGCACCCGAAACTACTCAACCCCGGACCAGGAACCGATCTGGGGATGCTGCTGCCCATCACCAATCACGAGGGAGGATTTTCACCGGACGGGAACACCTACTGGTCTTCCGGCACCGCTCCCGGCGTGGTGAGCGCCGTCGATCTCACCGATCCCGCCAACCCACGCGTCGTCTGGCAGGACCTCATCGGGTTGTCGACGCACGGCTTCGGAATCAGTCCCGACGGAAATCGCATGTACTTGTCGAACAATCTCGGCGGAATACATGTCCTCGACATCAGTGAGGTTCAGCGCCGCGTCCCGAATCCTCGGGTGCGCCAACTGTCCCAGCTCTCGTGGACCGACGGGTGGGCCACCCAACACAGCATTCCGGTCACCTACGACGGTTCGCCGTACCTGTTCACCGTCGACGAAGGTGGTTCCGGCGGAGTCAAATTGATCGACGTCTCCGATGACGACGAACCGTCGGTCGTCAATTCAGTGAAGCTCGAAATCAATCTGCCGGAGAATCAAGACGCTGCGCTGGCGTCTGCTGCCGGCGGATCGCTGTTCGCGTACGAATCTCACTACTGTTCGGCAGATCGCCCGGTCGACCCGACGGCGCTGGCATGTGGATGGATCTCGAGCGGGATTCGGGTCTTCGATGTTCGAGATCCCTTCGACGTCCACGAAATTGCGTACTTCAACCCACCTGCTCGGACCGGCGGCAATCTCGAACTCGCCAACTCGCCACACGCTCTCGCGTCGCTCATCGGGGTACCCGTTCTCAGCACCCCGGCAATCGCGCAGTCGATCGCGCAGGGCCAGTTCGACCCCGGCCAAGCACTGAGTTCGCGGTCGGGCATGGTCGCTCTCGGCGACATCTCGACCGATTGGTGCTTCTCCCCGCCCGAATGGCGCGGGACCACGTTGTGGGCGACGTGCGCCGACAACGGCTTTGTTGCCATGCAACTCGAAAACGGTGTCTACACACCACCGGCTGACCAGAAGACGACCGTGGGATCATGACGGCACCGCGAGCGGTCAAAGCCGTCGCACTCGTGGCTGCAGCACTGATGCTGCTCGTACTCGGCGCAGCACTACGTCCGCTGTTCGCACCCGAGAACCACACGCAGAGAGCTGTTCTGAGCGAAACCGAAATCGGATTCGTGCACGACATGGCGGCCCACCATCAACAGGCCCTCTTCATTCTCGCGCGTCTGAGTCCCGATGTGGACCCGGCGGTGACGAGACTGGCCCAGCAGATCGACGATGTTCAACGAACGGAAATCGGTGTCATGCTCGGTTGGCTGAGGTTGGCCGGTGTCCCGCCGAACAGTAGAACGCCGATGGCGTGGATGGAGGCGTCGCCGAGCGGCGCGGGTGACTCTCGTCATCACCCGGCAACGCTGGACACCGAGACCGACTCCATGCCTGGTATGGCTACGACCGAAGAACTCGAGAAACTGAGCAGCGCTCGCGGGCTCGACGCCGAGGTCCTTTTCCTTCAACTGATGGAACGCCACCACCGTGGCGGGATCGCCATGGCGCAGGCCGCCGATGCCCTGCTCGAGAGCGGGCCGGTGAAACAGTCCGCCCGCGACATGATCAACACCCAGAGTCAGGAATCCGGGCTGATGACACTGATGCTCGAACAACGTGGGGCACAACCACTGCACTGACCCGCATGTCCAGTGACTACCATAGGCGTCGACCTGCGAACTACAGAAGGAATCGACACTTCATCATGACCCTGCTTGTTCGCGGAATCGATTGGTCGAACCCGACAGCACCGCGGATCCGATGCGTCGACGACACCACTTCCGCTACGACCTTCTTCACTCACGACTCGGTGCTGCGATTCTCCGTCGACGAGACGAAGGGCCGCCGCTGCCTCGGCTGGCGAGATCTCACCGCCGAAGGTCCAGGACACTCGCCGTGCGACCGCGGGGCGACGGTCACCGCGGGACGCCAATGCGACCGATGCCGAAATCGTGAGGGGTTCACCACGGTTCATCAGGCACACGTCAGCGGCGCGCACATTCATCCGAATGTGCGTACCTACCTCGCACAACCACAATGGCTCTACGTCGACGTATTCGCCGGCGGCCAGATGAAGGTGGGGACGGCGTCCGAGTTCCGCAAGCATCCGCGAGTCGCCGAACAAGGGGCAGTCTGCGCATTGTTCGTAGCGCGGTCGACGGACGGTTACAGCATTCGCGCCCTCGAAGCCCGAGTTTCGGAGCACTTCCACTTGAGCCAGGCAATACGTACGTCTCGGAAAATCGAAGCGTTGACAGGGCCCTTGGATCGAGAGAAACTACGAAAGTCGTTGCACCACTTCGTATCGTCGATCAAAGACGAGCTGAATGACATCGGATCGGACATCGACGGAATCGAGATCCTGGAGGCTCCCGAAGAATGGACGGCGCCGGCGTGCGCTGACATGGTCTTCGATGCGGCACCGTTGATCGCGTACCCGCACACTTTCGAGTCCGGCGAACATTCCTTGTATTTGGAGGGCCTTGCCGGTTCGATCGCCTCGCTGCGGATCGACCCCGACTCTGAATCGCCACGCTTTGTCGCGGACGTGTCCGGACTGGTCGGTCGAACCATCACCGTCGGCGAGTTCGAGTCCCCTGGCGTGGCGATTCAGGAATCGTTGTTCTGAAAGTAGGTCAGCAACTTCCCGCGGTCGCTGCGGCGAATCCGCGAGTGACCTCGGCCTGCTCGTCGGCAGACAGGCTCGACCATTCGGGATAAGCCTGGATGGAGGTCAGCATGTCGTTTGCCAATGATTCACGCGTCATGCCCATTTCCTCTCCGGACTCGTCGATGGCCGGCTGGTATGCGTCGAGGTACCGGAGAACGTCGGAGCACGCCTGCGCGTAGGTCCGTGGCAGCGCCGAACTCACATTCGGGTCGGACGGGACCTCAGCCGGAGCACTCGAGTCGACCGAAGGGGTCTCGGTAGGTATTTCCGACGATGTCGCCGGAGCCTCGGATGACGTCGTCGACGTCGCCGTGGTGGTCGCCGAAGCAGAGGAAGTGAGTGTTCCGACCTCGGTCGGCTTGTCTCCGTCAGAACCGCAGGCAACCAGCGCCACCAGCGAGCAGGCACCGATGAACCCGGTGATCGTTTTCTTCATCCCTCAAGGATGCCAGAGGGCCACTGGCGCTCGAACGGACCGGCGTCGCCCGTCAGCGCCGATTGCCCGAGCATCCTGCCGAATCCGAGCGCCTCGCCCTCCCGACTGCGGGATTGGACTGTATGCCCCGTTCGCGAACCCATGCTACGGTGACTTAACTGCAAAATAACTACGGGTGGGATTGTCCGGTCTGCCGCGTTCATCCGGAACGCTCCGATCGGAAATAGTTCGTCTATAAGGGGCTGGAACGAGTGGGACTTTTTCGTCGACGAGGTTCCCGCGAGGAAGACGACGATCGCGGGCAAAACCTCGATCGCAGCGACCCCGGGTACGCCGCCTGGTTCGCGAACGTCGCCGACGCGGGTGGTCAGCCGATTCCGTACAAGCGACCGCTGACCGCACCGGTGTATCCGCAACTCCAGCCGCCGGCCCCGGACTACGAGACGGATACGAGACGGCCACTCAACGCACCCGCCGGAGACGGCTGGCTACCCGCAGACCGCATCGACGAATTCGAGTCGTCGAATGGCCGCCCATCTGCACCGAACGGAACGAGCCCACAAATCTCACAAACTGAAAAGTTGCCGCCCGACCCACTCCCGACGCCGCAACCAACAATTCCACCTCGAAATGTACCGATGACTTCACCACCGAAGCATCACCTGGAGTCGCCCCGCGCGACTCGGCCCTACCAAGGAGAAGCAATGAGCAACATCGACAAGATCCTCGGCGAATTGATGCGCATCGACGGTGCCAGCGGTGCAGCCGTCGTCGACGCCGACAGCGGAATGGTTCTCGGCATGAGCGGCAACCCGTCATTCAGCCTCGAGTACGCCGGCGCCGGCAACTCCGAGGTTGTGCGAGCAAAGCTCCGCACGATGAGCAACTTGGGGATTACCGACACCCTGGAAGACATCCTGATCACCCTGAGCAACCAGTACCACCTCATTCGCGTCCTCGAGACGCCCGGACTGTCGACGCTGTTCGTGTACCTCGTTTTGGACCGTGCGCGTGCGAACCTGGCGCTGGCCCGCCACAAGCTGGGCGAACAGACCCCCAAGATCGAGATCTGACGCTTCCACTCCCTTCCCGACAATGCCCGGTCCTCGCCAACGGCGAGGACCGGGCATTGTTCGTTCCGAACACTCGATTGGTGAACCTCGCGCCGGCGCCGATACTGGGACCGTGACTATCGCGGATGCTCCTTGCGTGTGGTTGACCACCCTCCGAAGCGACGGCTCGCCGCACACGACTCCGGTCTGGTTCTTACTGCATCAGAACACATTCTGGATACCGAGCGCTGAGCAGAATCGTAAGGTTCGGAACCTGCTGGACGATCCTCGGGTCTCGTTGGCAGTCGACGGATCCGCTGGCGACCCGTGGGTCGCACAGGGCCTCGCGACAATTCATCACGATGTCGGCGAATTCGTCGACCTCCTGAGACTTTTCGGCGAGAAGTACGACGGCTGGGATGCCGCAGACGAAACTCGTGACGGTCCGCGGGTCCTCGTCTCGGTCCCGGTGACTCGATGGTTCCTTCGACCAGACTGACAGACAGTGCCGGTTAGGCCCGAATTGTCGTGAATGACATACTTGTAGTTCATCTCTCGCAGAAATGGACTCTCACACATGGCACGCACGGCACATCACAGGCGCGGCATCACCGGCGTCACCATCGGCATTGCTGCCGTGATCGTGCTGGGAGGTTGCGCCAATTCCAACGCCGACGCGCCCGAAACATCTTCTCTCGGTTCGGGAATCGGATCCGGTGTCACCACGACGGTCGTGACCGAAGCCTCGGCTCCTTCGTCCGCCGCAATTGAACTGCTGGCACAGATCCCCGTCAAGGGACGCGCACCCAAGACCGGATACGACCGCGCGCTGTTCGGTACCGCCTGGACCGACGACGTCACCGTCGAATTCGGCCACAACGGCTGCGATACTCGCAACGACATCCTGCGGCGTGACCTCACCGACCTGACATTCAAGGACGGCTCCAAAAGCTGCTCGGTCCAAACCGGTACGCTCCGTGACCCGTACACGAACAAGACCATCGCGTTCACCCGCGGCCAGGACACGTCTTCTGCAGTCCAGATCGATCATGTAGTCGCACTCTCGGACGCCTGGCAGAAGGGCGCACAACAGCTCGATACACAGACGCGAACCAATCTGGCCAACGACCCTCGAAACCTGCGCGCTGTCGACGGGCCCACGAACCAGAAGAAGTCGGATTCCGACGCGGCGTCGTGGCTGCCACCCAACAAGGCCTACCGCTGCCAGTACGTGACTGCTCAAGTGGAAGTCAAAGCGGCATACGGTTTGTGGGTCACCCAAGCCGAACACGACACCATCGCAGACATTCTCGCGACCTGCTGAACTCTTGCGGTGATCAGCGGCCCTTGATCAGATACCGCACAATCGCCATTCCGAGCGCGAGGCCCACTACGGTGGCGAGCGCTGCAACCAGACCGTGACCGGTCAGTGCGACGAACACACCGGTGATGACTGCGACGACGGCAATGATCCCCGCGTCCACTCTGCTTTGACCACGTTCAGGCATGGCACTCTCGTGCCGTCTGGTCCGTCCGCTCCCCTCGTAGCGGACGGACCCAGCGGCAATCTGTCGAAATGCGCGAACTCCGGTGGCCTCACCGGGCTGACTTTGCGGGCGGTCCTGCGAGGCCGGCACGTCCCCCGGAGCCAACTCACATCGGTTCACGAAGTCCGTACCTTCGCAGAATATACCGATTGGTAGGTAATTACCGAGGGCTAAAGTCCCTGGTCATGGACTCATGCGACGAGTGGTCGGAAACTCGAGACGAACGAGCACATCCGCGAGGCGAGCGTTAGCCGAGATAGCAGAGGTCCGTGGCCACGGCCAGAGGCCCATCTGGAATCAGAGCGGAGACGTCTATGACCCGAAAAGTGATCCGAGATCCAACGATCCGACTGACGACACTCGCTTCCAATCAGCGCAATATGCGGTGGTGAAGCGAGAATCCGTCAAGAGAATCGTGACTGTCGCCGGTTCGAGGGTGCTTTCGAACTCGAGGACATTCAATTCACCATCGCCGTCGACCTTCGCTCGGCCGTATATGCACGGCATGTCAGCTGATACGGGCCCAGACGTCGTGTAGGTTCCCGGCAACACCTCCCACGGCACGTCGAACAGTCCGTGACCAGGAATCGTTCCCGGCGCTGCTGAGGCCGCAGACGTCCCGATCATTGCCACACCGACAGCTACTGCTGCAGCGGACGCGAGCAAACTAACCTTGCGCATTTTCCCTACCTTGTTCATACCTGAACCGCAGCGGCGAGTTCGAAGGCTTGTTGATGTAAGAACCCGCGGTTCGCGCAGTTCGTCAACTAACGGTAGTAAAAGGGCACCAGTTTTGGTGAGCTACCTTTTGTGGTTCTGGCTCGATTTACGTGACGGAGACTCCCATTGAGAAAAACTGGGAACGCCGGCGTTGCGGCTCTCGGCATGATTCGAACCTGTCATTCCAGTATTCGATCACACACCCGTCTTCGAGCCGAAACGTCGACGCTCCCCTGCCGTTTGGGTGACTCAGCCTCCGAGTGAGCCCGTCGGCAGCTTCGAGAAGATGTCCCCGAGGCTTCCGGTTCCACCAGGAGTTTCCGGTTCCGTCGGATCCACCGGCTCGACGACGATGACACCAGGCACGGTGACGGTCACGGTCTTGTCCGCAGATTCCGAAGAACTGAACTTCTTGGTACCCAAGAACTTTGCGGTGATGCGATGCTCGCCCTGGTCGCGGAACGGCCAGACCAGTTCTGCATGGCCATTGGAATCGACTGTGGCGCTGCCGATCTTCGTATCGCCGTCGAAGAACTCGACCGTTCCCTCACCCGGGTTCGGGTCGATACTCGCCGCAATCTTGACGTCTTCGCCCGTCAGTGCCTCCAGTGCGACAGCGACCATCGTCTCGGTCTGGTTGGTCGTGAAGACCTCGGCAGTCGAGAGGGCGTTGCGTCCTTCCCCCGCAGCAACACAATACCCAGCGGCATTGACCCACCGGGACTCACCGAAACTCATGCTCGTGTCTTTGATCTTGATGCTCGGGCTCGTCGCCCCGGCGCGCAGGTGCGTCGTCGCATTTCCCTCGTCGGACCGAGCTTCGAGTTTCAATTCGACTGCCGGCAAACGAAAGTCCGTGTTCGCCTTGACTTGCAGCCCTTCCTTGGGCTTGTTGTCGTTCGCGCTCGGACCGTCGTTGACTGTCTTGTTGCCGGTACCGGTAATTCGCAGGTACTCACCCGCCGGGTTTGCGTTTCCGTCTGCGCCCACCCGGAGCAGCACCGCAGTCTCGCCGGTCAAGTTGGACGACGAATCACCGACGAGGGAGTACGAAACCAGGGTTGCCCCTTGCGGTAGTGCGATGTCGTACTTGATACGACCGGTGTCCGAATCCGAACTACGCATGGTGCCTGGATGCAATTTCACTGTGAACTGTTCGCCGGGACGCACGGACGTGGGCGCCGTTACCTCCATGTTGTCGGAGAACGACGAATCCCAATCGGTGGCGCCGTCGACCCGGCACTTGTGTTCGAAGGAAACTGTCCGCGTCACGGTATCGGAAGCCGCTGCCACCGGCGCGGACACAGCGAGGAGTCCGGTCGCGAGTGCTGGTACGACAGCGCAAACTGCCAGAGTGCGGGGGTTCATGTGTTGCCTTTCAGAAGAACTCGGCCATTGAAAGTTCAGTGAGGTAGGACCGTGATCACTTGCCACCGAGCGAACCCGTCGGCAGCTGCGGCAGAACGGACTCGAGGCTGCCGAGACCACCCGGGGTGCCCGGATCGGTCGGGTTGGGATCGACCGGACCTGTGGTGTCACCGGTCACCGTGAGTACGTGTGCCGCCGACGTGTACTTCGCCTCGTCTCCGGTAGCGGTGAATACTGCAGTCACGGACTTGGTACCCGCCTTACCGAAGGTGAGATCCAGGCGCGCAATACCGCGAACCACCGGCCGCGGGTCACCGACGGGTTTGCCGTCGACCATGAACTGTACTGTTCCCGTTGTGTTTTCCGGATCGACGTGAGAAGCAAAAGACACCTTGGTACCGGTCGCGGCGGTAGCCGGTCCTTCGAGCTTAGTCACGATGTCCGCGCCTGGCTCAGGATCAACGGGCCCCAGGTCCCCGTCGATCTTCGTGGATGCCAGGGCGCCGGCACCGGCATTGAGGGGGCCGGTCTCAGCGTCGCGCGGCGAGCAGGATGTGGGCGCCCAGATGGTTCCCGCGAGCCAGTGACTGACCTGAGGGAGGAAGGTCAAAAATGACTCGGGCCCACCGAAAGTACCTGCAGCACCCGAAGTCCGCACATTGGTTTCGACTGCGCCGGACGGCCCGGCCTTTACGGTGATTCTGATCTTCGGAAAGACGATGTTGGTCTCGGCTCCGGACTGAGCATTGATCGCAAGCCCGCCGTGCGCACCCGACGACGATGACGGACTGTTGCCGATCGCTTCGTTTGCGCCGGACAACCGGAGTATCGGACCGTCCGCTGCGGGAGTGCCGTCTTCGTTGACACGAATCACCGAAGCAGGTTTCCCGGCAATAACATTGCCCGGATCGGTGACCGTCGCCGAAACGAACTCCGCGTTGGTCGGAATCGGCAGATCAATCTTCAGACGCGAGATCTTCTTGACGCTTGCGCCGCTCACATCGTTCGGGATCTGGACGCTACCCGGATCCAAGTCGATGTCGAAGACCTGACCTGGCGCGACTACCGTCGGAGCCGAAACCCGCACCGTAGCAGGCTTTCCGTCTGACGAAGGACCGGAGAACGCACTCGGAACTGCGCGGCACGTGACCTGGAACGTTGTCGACGTGGTTTCTGCAACGGGCGCCGCGGTTGCCGGAATCACGGACACAGCGGTTCCACCGGCAAGGAGGCCGGTAAGGAGCGCAGCATTCAGTAGGCGTTTTGACATGATGTCCTCTCGGAACAACCTGATTGACGTTTGCCGCCGAACTGTAACGGAGCCAGCGCCCGAGTTGACCCTTTTTCAATAAACAAAAACCACACAGTAGGTAAATACTTGGTAAGGGTTACTGGTCGTCACATCTGACCGCCGCCGCAGGCCTTTCCCCTCTCGATCAATCTCGCGATTCGAGATTCACTGCGGGGAAACACAATTCGACAGAAGTTCGCACCGTAGCGAGATCTCCGGTCATACTCTACCCTTACAGGAGGGTAGAGTATGAGAACCTCGTCAGGACGGAATCTCATGGCAGTAACCATCGCTTCATCCACCAACGACAATTCGGTTCGGGCCGCGCTCCGGTCACCTCACCGTCTCAAAACGGAGGTTTTGGCCGGACTGGTCGTGGCGTTGGCACTGATTCCCGAGGCGATCTCGTTCTCGATCATCGCCGGCGTCGATCCGCGGGTAGGACTGTTCGCGTCGTTCACGATGGCAGTGACCATCGCCGTCGTCGGCGGACGACCCGCAATGATCTCCGCAGCTACCGGCGCCGTCGCACTGGTCGTCGCTCCACTGACGCGCGAGTACGGAATCGACTACCTGATTGCGACAGTCCTTCTGGCCGGCCTTCTCCAGATCGTGCTGAGCCTCCTGGGCGTCGCAAAGTTGATGCGCTTCATTCCGCGCAGCGTCATGGTGGGATTCGTCAACGCACTCGCCATCTTGATCTTCATCGCCCAACTCCCCCACCTGATCGATGTTCCGTGGCTCGTCTACCCACTCCTTGCAGTCGCACTTCTGCTACTCGTATTCCTGCCGAAACTGACGAACGCCGTCCCGGCTCCACTGGTGGCAATCGTGCTACTGACAACCGCCACAGTCGTTTTCGCGTTCGATGTCCCCAACGTCGGCGACGAGGGCGAGCTTCCGTCGAGCCTACCGACGCTACTGTTCCCCGATGTCCCCCTGGACATGCACACACTGTCGATCATTGCGCCGTACGCATTGGCCATGGCGCTCGTCGGACTCCTCGAATCGTTGATGACGGCCAAGCTCGTCGACGACGTCACGGATACTCACTCGAACAAGACCCGAGAAGGGTGGGGCCAAGGCGTCGCGAACATCGTCACCGGCTTCTTCGGGGGCATGGGAGGGTGCGCGATGATCGGCCAGACCATGATCAACGTCAAGGTCTCCGGCGCTCGCACTCGAATCTCGACTTTCCTGGCGGGCGTGTTCTTGCTGATACTCGTCGTCGGCCTCGGCGATGTGGTGGCGTTGATTCCCATGGCCGCATTGGTGGCCGTCATGATCATGGTCTCGGTCGGCACTTTCGATTGGCACAGCATCAATCCGAAGACCCTGCGCCGCATGCCGATCGGCGAGACAGTGGTCATGTTGGTCACCGTGGTAGTCACCGTCGCGACCCACAATCTTGCCTACGGCGTGATCGTCGGAGTGATCACCGCGATGGTCATCTTCGCTCGCCGCGTCGCGCATCTCACCGAAGTGATCGACGTCGCGCATCCGGACGAGGACACCCGTGTCTATGCGGTTCGAGGCGAACTGTTCTTCGCATCCAGCAACGATTTGATCTACCAGTTCGACTACGCCGGCGACCCGAAGAACATTGTCATCGATCTGTCCGAGTCTCATGTCTGGGACGCGTCGACCGTCGCGACACTAGACGCCATCACCACCAAGTACGCGGCCAGAGGCAAGAATGTCGAGATCGTGGGGCTCGACGACGCATCGGCCGAGCGCCACCTGCGCCTGTCCGGTCGCCTGGGTGACGGTCACTGAGAGTATGGAGGCCCAGCGCGAGGAAAGTGGGAGTGATGTCTGAGCCGGAACATGCGGGCCAAGGGCCGAACATGCAGATCGGACAGGTTGCCGAACGCACCGAACTGTCGATCAAGACGATTCGTCATTACGACGAGGTCGGTCTGGTTACTCCGTCCGAGCGGAGCGCCGGAGGATTCCGCCTCTATACCGAGGCCGATGTCCAACGGCTACTGGTAATCCGACGAATGAAGCCGCTCGGATTCAGTCTCGAAGAAATGAAACAACTTCTCGATTCTCTGGCAGTGCTCGACGACGAAGCTTCGGACGCGTCAACGCGCACCGCTGCAACCGAATTCGTCACCGACTGCCACACCCGGGCGGAAGAAAGCTGCACACACTTACGTAAGCAACTCGCCTACGCCGAAGAGCTGACGGGTTTGCTCGCCGACCACAGTCTCAACGGTGAACGGCATTCGTGATCTGCAAGCTGAACTAAGCTGAGTTGATGGCCCGATACTTCGACGTTCACCCGGAAAACCCGCAGCCGCGCGCGATCAGCCAGATCGTCGAAATGCTGCGCAACGACGCGGTCATCGCCTACCCCACCGACTCCTGCTACGCCCTGGGCGCCCGAATGGACAATCACTCGGGCACCGATCGGATCCGCGAGATCCGTCATCTGCGTTCGGACCATCACTTCACGCTGGTCTGTGCCGATTTCGCGCAGCTCGGGCACTTCGTCCACGTCACCAACTCGGCGTTCCGCGCGGTGAAAGCGGCTACGCCTGGGCAGTACACGTTCATCCTTCCCGCCACGAAGGAAGTTCCGCGTCGGCTGGCACACGCCAAGAAGAAGACCGTCGGAGTGCGTATCCCCAGCCACCCGGTAGTGCGGGCACTCTTGCAAGAGTTGGGTGAACCCATCCTCTCCAGCACCCTTCTCCTGCCCGGCGCCGAGGAACCGATGACGGACGGCTGGCAGATCAAGGAAGAACTCGACCACCAACTCGACGCCGTCATCGACTCGGGTGACTGTGGAACCGAACCCACCACAGTCGTCGACTATTCGTCCGGTGTTCCCGAAATCGTGCGGGTCGGCGCGGGAGATCCTTCTCGTTTCGAATGATCCCCCGCCCGGGCCACATCATGGAGTCGACCAGTCACGGCGTGACGATATCGAACCACAGATCGAAGTCCTCCAGCAGCGAGATGAACGTCTCCAGTTCGGACTGATCTCCCACAGCTTTTGCCGTTCCGGCCTTGATGGATTCGGTGAGCGAGGTCGTTCCCAGATACACCTCGTTGAACACGGCACGGGTCAAGGTCAGAGTCAGGGCGGCCGAAGCATCTGCCTTGTCCATGTCGTAGTTCAGCACGCCGTTGCGCACTGTGACCAGGACGTTGTCCGCGGTGTCCGACAACACGAATCGCAACGACAGGTCTACATCGGCTGCTTTGGGACCGTCGAGGCGAACTGCCCAGAAGTCCAGCATCTGCTCGAGCGGCATCACTGCGACCACGGCCGGGCCAGTGGGGTTGTTGGACGGCATCGGTGCCAGCGGATGCCGCAATTCCATCGCTCCGACCAGGTAGAAGTTGCGCCACGTACCGTTCTCGGCTTGGTAGCCGAGTTGTTCGTACGTGTCCGCCAACAACTCTCGCGCTTTCTGATTACTCGGATCGGCGAACACCAGATGGTTCACCAACTCCGCGGCCCAGCGGTAGTCTCCGTCGTCGAACGCCTGCTTGCCCTTGGTCAGAAGTGCGTCCGGCCCGCCGACGGCTTCGACGTAGCGCTTGCCGTTCTCCACCGGCGGATGGGGATTGAGGTGAGCGGGAACGCCGTCGAACCAACCGAGATAGAAGGTGTAGATCGCTTTGACGTTGTGACTGAGCGAGCCGTAGTACCCACGGTTGTACCACTGCTTTCCGATCGCGTCGGGTACCTCGATCTGGTCGGCAATCTCTACCGGTGTCAGTCCCTTGTTGGCAAGGCGCAACGTCTGATCGTGCACATACTTGTACAGATCTGCCTGATCCGACATCAGCTTCAAGATCTTGTCGTTGCCCCACGTGGGCCAATGATGCTGCGCAAAGATGATTTCGACGTCGGGGAACAGTTCCATTGCCAGACGCACGTAGTGCGACCACGCTTTGGCGTCGCGAGTCTTGGCGCCGCGCAACGTGTATAGATTGTGCATCGTGTGCGTGACGTCCTCAGCTGACCCGAGCGCCTTGAAATCTGGTAAATAGAAGAGCATTTCGGATGGCGCTTCGGTTCCCGGCGCGAGCATGAACGTCACGCGCACACCGTCGATGACCTCTTCGTGCACCGGTTCGGTGATGACGTCGGTAGGCACGGCGAACGTCGAAGTGCCGTGCGAAGTGGACAGGCCGAGACCACCGGATACCTGCCCTTGTGGCCCCGGACGCAGGAACGATCCGTACATGTACATTCCGCGACGTGTCATCGCCGTGCCGGCAAGTACATTCTCGGAAATCGCTTCCTCCGTGAAACTGTCTGGTGCGTAGACCTTTACGGCACCGGACTCGATCTCTTCGTCGGTGACAAATCCTTTGACACCGCCGAAGTGATCGCCGTGGGAGTGCGTGAAGATGATTGCCTTGACCGGAACCTTCGGGCGGTGCTGGTAGTACAACTCCAGCGCGAGAGCGGCTGTTTCCGCGGACATCAGAGTGTCACCGATGATCAACCCGGTGTCGCCCTCGATGATCGTCGTGTTCGACAAGTCCTGGCCGATCACCTGGTACAGACGATCAGCCAGCTTGAACAGTCCACCGCCCTTTCCCATTAAAGTGGCTTGGCGCCACAGACTCGGGTTGACGGTATCCGGTGCATCGCCGTCGGCGAACCCGTAGGCGTCGTACGAGAAGATGAACTGCCCTTTGTCACCTTTGACCAGTCCGCCATCGATGAGCGGTGCCACGAGACCTCGAGAAATCAGTTCGAAGTCGAAGGTGTCGTCGAAAGGAAGGTCACGGAGAACCTGGGCATTTGCCAGGCGGTCGCTTCGGTGGCGGGCTTGGGGTCGAGTTCGAACGGTGTAGACATCTTCTCTTACGCTCCTCGGGAACTCGCGATGACCTGTGTCGGGATATCGGTTCATCCTCGATCCCCACGCAGCCCTCGCACATCACCCGGAAGGGATGATCAGGTGGCCCGTCCAGCAATCAACAGCGCAACGACGAACTCACGCACCAACGTCCGCTCGTCGTTCTCGTCCGCCCCCGGCACCATGAGCAGCGAGAGAATCACTCGCACGATCCAGCGCGCCCGCGACGCTGTGCCTGCTCCGAGTTCACCCAGCATCGCGACACCAAGTCCGTTGATGACGTCGGATGAATTGGCAAGTTCACCGGCAAGACTCGCATCACCCGGGGTGAACCATGCAGCCAACGTCGGAGTGCTACGCACCGCGGACACTGCAGTGAGTATGGCCGTCTCCAGACGCTCACTCGGATCGTCGATGGTCGCTACCGATTCCGCGATCGCAGTTCCCAGCCTGCGAGCTTCGCGGTGAACGAACGCAATGTGAAGAGCCTGCCGATTCTCGAAGTACCGATACAAGGTGGCCCGGGAACATCCTGCAGCAGAGGCTATCTCCGCCATACCGACCGCGTTGACGCCTTTCGCGACGAACAATTGTGCCGCGCTGTCGAGGATCTTCTCGGCTGCCGCCAAGGCGCGCCCCTCGCCGAGCCAGTCGTTGCTCATGGCCGAGTCACCGACATCGGAGCCGAGAGCGGACGGCGCACGTAGTTGCCCGGCGCGTATTGCATCGCGTCGATGTCGACATGGAAGTCGGGAATCCGGGAGAGTAACTCTTCCAACGCAACTCGAGCCTGCATCCGAGCTGCCGACGCCCCCAGACAGTGGTGGGCGCCATGACTGAAGGTGAGGATCTTCTGCGGTCGACGCAAGACGTCCAACTCCGCCGCGTCGGGTCCGTACTTCTCGGGATCACGATTGGCCGCACCGTACATCAGCAGAACCTTACGTCCTGCCGGAATCACTTTGCCACCCAAGGCCACATCTCGCGTCGTGGTGCGTGCCAGTCCTTGGACCGGCGAGGTGAGTCGAAGCAACTCGTCGACCGCGTCGGTGATCAATGCGGGATCGTCCAGCAGGATCTGACGCTGGTCGAGGCGTTCGGTCAGCATCGCCACCGAACCACCCAGCATTCCTGTCGTGGTGTCGTTTCCCCCGGCCACCATGGTGAAGGCGAAGCCCAGAATCGACAGCAGGCCGGACATGTCGCCGTCTTCACCGAGTCCAGCGGCGAGTAGGTGCGAAATCGTGTCGTCACCCGGTTCGACCTTGCGGCGTTCGATCAGCGAAGCGAAGTACATCATCAGCTCACCGGTGGCGGCCTGCGCCGTCGTCGCTGCCGCGGCCACACCACCTGCCGAATTGGCAGCGACAATGGCTTCGGTCCAGCCGTCGAACTGGTCACGGTCCGATTCCGGCACACCCAGATAGTGTGCGACAACCATAGACGGCAACGGTTTGAAGAGCTCGACGACGATGTCGCCGCTGCCACGCGCTTTCAGCGCCTCGATACGTTCGACGACAAATTCGCGAACCATCGGCTCGACCGCCGATACCTGACGCGGAGTGAAACCCTTCGACACCATGCGCCGGAACTCCGACTGCACTGGCGGATCCTGCATCACGAACGGCGGATTGTCCTGCATCCCGATCTGTTCGAGTTCACCGTAGACAGTGGTCAATCCCTTTGCCGACGAATACGTCTCGTAGTCGCGAGCGGCGTTGTAGACGTCTTCGTGACGGGTGAGCACCCAGTAGTCGTCCTGCGGCGCAGCTTCCGGCACAACGATGTGCACCGGGTCGTTCTCGCGCAATGCGTCGTACATGGCCCAGGGCGAACGCCAGGACTCCCCGGTGGAAGGTACAAACCGTGGCGAATGTGACACAGAAGTTGTCATGACTCGACTATGAGACAAATTGCCGAATGTGTCAACGTTCTACGATCAACCGTTCCCACGAGCAGCATTGAGTAACTCGCATCCACGCAGAGCACTATCGTGTGTCGGGTGATCACGGATCCGAAGAATCATCCGAACAGCTCTGACGCCGGGCGCCGCGCCGTGGTTGCGGTCCTGCTCCCCCGCGAACATCTCCCCTTCATCAGGGACTGGTGCCTGCACCACATCGAGCAAGGCTGGGAGGTTGTTCTCTACGACAACACCGGTTCCGTCGGGTCCACCCGCAAGACAAGCGCATTCAGTCTCAACCGTTGGCACGGCCGCAGCGAGGACAAGAGAGGCAACTCTTACGGCGCCTTCACCCGATCGATGTCGGACAGTGAAGTTCAGGTCGCATTCCGCAAAGAACTGCACGACCTTCCGGTGACGATCGTCGACTGGCAACCGCGCGACGCGGACGGTCGGATCGTGCACGGACAGGTAGAGGCGTACGTCGATTACGTGAGCCGGTACCGCGACACCGTCGCATGGGCAGCATTCATCGACGCCGACGAATACCTCCAACACGCACCAGGATTGGACTGGGAGGTTCTACTTGCCGGCGTTACTCAAGCGGGTTCGCACCGCGTCGTTCTCGATGCTCTGGTCTACGAATCCAGGTGGACGCGCGACGGGCAATTGCGAGACGTCGAGGAATTGAAATGCCTTGGGCTACAGAGCCATGGTTGCAAGAACATACTGAGGCTGTCGGAGATTTTGCGAGCAGACGTCCACTGGGGATGGAAGACAAGCGAACCGGACAGCCTGGTGCGGCCCGACCGATCCCTCTTCTACTTCCGCCATTACCGCGGTTCGGAGGCGGCGCTCGACTTCTCTCCGCTGCCGAACTTCGGGCCCCAGGTCTACGAAGAAGGTGTGGATGTGCCGGCAAAGATCGACGTATCACAAAAATGAATGTGCCTGCAAGACACAGGTATTCATCTGCAGGCAAACCTCCGGCCCGCATCCACGAAGGCAATACCTTCAGAATGCGGGCCGGGGGCCGTAAATCCGGTTCAGCGAAGCAATCAAGCCTTCGGCTGCGAGCTTCCTGCGCCACCAATTGCGCCGAGAAGACCTGCAACTGCGCCGATGCCGACGAGAACGCCGCCCAGGCCTGCAATGATCTTCTGGAAGTCGCCGAGAGTTGCGAGGTCCGTCTTGCTGCTGCCAGTGGTGAATGCCATGTCTAGCTCCTCATCATGGAATGTGTACGCGGTCCGCGCGCCCGGTATGTAACGGCGCTCACAATATACGTAAGACGACCGAAATTTGAAGCGGTGCCGCTGAGTGGGACGTAACTCACATCTCATCCAGCGGGAACCCACGAGTAACAATGCGCGATTCGGACAACGCTTCGGGAACCGTTGAATGACGAGCAGGAGAACAGCAGTGGGCAAGTTGGATGGAAAAGTGGCCCTGATCACTGGCGCAGGGCAAGGCGTCGGCCAGGGAGTTGCGTTTGCGCTCGCCAAGGAGGGCGCTTCCGTCGCGGTCGCGGGCCGCACTGAGTCGAAACTCGTCGTCACATGTAACGAGATCGCCGAACGCGGAGGCCGTGCCGAACCGGTGCTCATGGATATCGCCGACGCAGATTCCATCACCGGAGCCGTGGCGCGAACGGTGGAACTGTTCGGCGGCGTCGACATTCTGATCAACAACGCCAGCCTCAACCCGCTCGGCAACGTCCTCGACCTCACTCCGGAGCGCCTTGCCGACGGATTGACGTCCGGCCCCGTCGCGACTCTGCGAACCATGCAAGCCTGTTACCCGTTCATGAAGGAGCGCGGCGGCGGGGCAATCATCAACATGGTCAGCTCCGTGGCCGTCCGCTGGGACGCTGCCGGCTACGGCGGCTACGCGGCCGTGAAGGAATCCGTCCGAGCCCTCAGTCGCGCGGCAGCATGCGAATGGGGCGTCGACGGGATCCGGGTCAACGCGGTTGCTCCCCACGCGTCGTCGCCGGGGCTGCAGCGGTGGGCAGATGCACGCCCGGAGGAGGCTGCCGCCTTTGTTGCCGGGATTCCGCTCCGGAGGATCGGCGACTGCGAAACGGACATCGGAACCGCGGTGGCTTTCCTGGTCGGCCCGGATGCCGCGTATCTGACTGGAGCAACAATTCCGCTCGACGGTGGTCAGTCGCGCTGGGGCTGAGAGCTGGCGTCGTCGAAGGCAAGCACCGCCGACTTGGCTTCGGCGATCGGGCGGCGGAAAACGAAACCGACCAGAACGGATGCCAAAACCAACGCGGCCAGCACTATGAGCCCGACCATCCACCACATGGTTTTCAGTATGCCCGAACCGACCTCCGCCGGACGCGCGCCACGGCCGCCGGAAAGCGGCGACAGCCTCGAAAAGTGCTGAACACCAGTCAAATTCCGTTTTGCCCGTTTCCTGAGCTTCCTGAGAATCCGTGATCGATGACACATATTCGGATCCCGAACCGGAACGAGTGCGTGACTACGACGACACCTCGGTGCATCCTGGCAGGTATGGAATCCGCTGTTTCGGCCCAACTCGTCGACGGAAGCACCCTCACACACCCGTGGGGCGGGACGAGCAACATCACCGATCTCGGCGGTGACGTTCACTGGATCGACTTCGGCGGTCCCAACGGAGCGCCGCCCATCGTGCTCGTTCACGGTCTGGGCGGCTCGCACCTGAACTGGGTGCGGGTGGCACCGGCGCTGGCGGCGCGCACGCGCGTGTACGCACTTGACCTCGCCGGATTCGGACTCACCTCTGCCCGTGGGCGACACACCGGCGTCGATGCCAACACAGTACTTCTGAATCGCTTTCTCGACACAGTGGTGGGTGAGCCCACCGTCCTGTTCGGCAATTCCATGGGCGGAATGGTCTCGGCAATGTCGACCCATGCCAGTCCCGAATCAGTCGCCGGCCTGGTCCTGGTGGATCCGGCGCTCCCCCTGCCCGTCCAACTTCCCGATCTGACCGTCGCCGCCCAATTCGCGCTCTACTCGATGCCGTACGTCGGTGAGCAGGTTCTCGGCTTCGGACGCCGAAAGATGTCAGACCGGCAGTTGGCCGCTCAGATGACCAGATTGTGTTTTGCCGATCCGACGCGAGCCGACCCCGCGGTCCTCGACGCGGGCGCTGCCTTGACGGCGATTCGCCGCAACGAACCTACCCAGGATGCCGAATTCCTTCAGGCAGCACGGTCACTGCTGATGACCCTCGCCCGTCCTGCCTCCTATCGAAAGACATTGCGAGAGATCACGACTCCGACGCTCCTGATGCACGGCGATCGCGATCGGCTTGTCCCGGTCGAGGCCGCACGGGCAGCCGCTGCTGCACATCCACACTGGACCACCATCATTCTCGGCGACACCGGCCACACCCCACAATTGGAGATTCCGGACGAGTTCACCCGTCATGCGCTCGCGTGGCTCGATCGCACGGGGCTGATCAGGAGCTGACACGTACCAACACTCCCCGGTGGAACGCCCTTGCCGATCGAGCAAGTGCCCCATCAACTTCGGAGTATCAAGAACGATTCGGCGGTCGTCTACGTTGGCAGGTCCGGCCCACCGGGGAACGCGAAACGGACACATACCCCAAAGCTCTCGAACCCTGGGAATGTGTCGGGGTACGCGCGTAGCGTGAGATTCAGGCCTTCCTCGGCCAAGCATTTCCGCGTCCCCTGCTTGTGTATCCGTTTCGGTTAAGGAGAGTTTTCAGATGCCCGCACGCACAGCGCTCGACGGAACACCCTGTTGGATCGACCTCACCAGCTCCGACACCGAGGTTGCCAAATCCTTCTACACCAACGTGTTCGGCTGGCAGGCTGACACAAACGACGACCCGCAGTACGGCGGCTACGCGATCTTCAGCAAAGACGGGCAGCCCATCGCCGGGCTCGGACCCCAGCAGGAGGGAAACCCCTACGGCAACGTGTGGACCACCTACATCTCCTCGACTGATGCGGCAGCGTCGGCGTCCAAGGCCCAAGCCGCGGGCGGAACGATCATGATGCCGTCGATGCAGGTCGGTCCTCAGGGCAGCATGGCGATCGTGGGCGATCCGGCCGGTGCCGTCGTCGGCATCTGGCAGGCAGATCAGCATCACGGCTTCGGTTTGGTCGGCGAGGCCGGAGCGCCGGTCTGGCACGAGACCTTGTCCAAGAACTACGCCGCGGTCCTGCCGTTCTACACCGACGTGTTCGGCTGGACTTACGAGTCGATCGGTGACAGCGACGAGTTCCGGTACTCACAGGCCAAGCAGGGTGACACCGTCGTCGCCGGTTTGATGGATGCCAGCTCGTTCCTCCCGGCAGAGGCGCCGTCGTTCTGGCAGGTGTACTTCGGGGCGGACGACACCGATGCGGCCGTCGCCAAGGTCGTCGAATTCGGCGGCAGCGTCTTGCGCGATCCCGAGGACACGCCCTTCGGTCGTCTCGCGTCGGTGGCCGATCCACTAGGTGCCAAGTTCCAGATCTCCACGATCATGGAATGAATCTCCGCGCGGAGGCCGCACCGGTCCGCGGTCTCTGCGCGCTGATCATCTGGAAAGTCCGGATTTGACCGCACAGATTTGAACACTCGCCCAGAAGGTATGCAGTTTTCTGCGTCCAACGCCTAATCTCATGGGATGCCCGCCCCCGCCCCTCTCCTCGATGTGTACTCGCAGCCGACTCTGTCGACGCTTGCGCCGTCGGTACTCGCTTCTCTCGGAGTGAGCGGCGAAGCGAACCGTCTCGATCTACAGCCCAGCAAGAAGACCGTAATTCTGCTGGTAGACGGGATGGGCGCGAACTTGCTCGCCCGCAACGCCGAACATGCACCATTCCTGAATTCACTGATCGGAACGCCCATCCGGGCAGGCTTCCCCACGACGACGGCCACCAGCATCGTCTCACTGGGGACCGGTCTGCCTTCGGGAGCGCACGGCATCACCGGCTACCAGTCCTACGTCGAAGAAGCCGATTCGGTGTTCAACTGGCTGGGTTGGCACAGCGCGGGCAAGAAGGAATCTCAGACCGACTCCATCGTCCCGGAAACCCTGCAGCCGCAAGCCACGACGTTTGATCGCGCCGCCGCAGCCGGCATCACCGTTACAACCGTCGTACCGTCGAAGTTCGACGGCAGCGGCCTCACCCGTGCCGGGATGCGCGGTGCCCAGTTCGCCGGAATCCAGGCATACGGAGACCTCCTCGCTCGCACCGTGGCGGCGTCGAAATCTGCCGACCGCACGTTCACGTACTGCTACATCAGCGAGATCGATGCACTCGGCCACGTCTACGGACCCGAGTCCGAGCCGTGGATCTTCCAACTGATGCTGGTCGATCGACTGGTCGAGCAACTCGCCGCGGCTCTCGGCCCGGACGTGAGATTGCTGGTGACGGCAGACCACGGAATGGTCGACGTGTCGGACGAGAACAAGATCGACTTCGACAACACTCCAATTCTGTCCAAAGATGTACTCGCTCTTGCCGGTGAACCTAGATGTCGTCACATCCACACCCGAGAAGGCGCTGCACAAGATGTTGCGGACCGCTGGCGCGCCGAACTGGGTGACCGCATGTGGATCGGGACGAGGTCCGAGGGCATAGTCGCAGGATTGTTCGGGCCTGCAGTGCATTCCGAGTATCACGGCCGGATCGGTGATGTCATCGCCATTGCGTCCGGGGACGTGGCCGTCGTACGTCGATCTGTCGAATCGGGACTGTCCGGCCTCCGTGGACAGCACGGCGCCCTCACTCCGGACGAACTGCTGGTACCTCTCTTGTCCTCAGGACAGCAGTAGGGTTCGCGCCCGGCGAATCTCGGGAACACCGACGACCTTGCATGCACCCAACAGGACGACGGCACCAACGGCCGCACCCGCCGACAATGAAATAACAGCAGCAAGCCTGGGCTCGGGAACTCGGTTCTGAACCGCCACCACCAAAGCGAGCGCACAACCACCTGCCAGAATTGCCGCCGCCGAAATCCTTCCGACGGTGGCCTGCACGCGACGGAATCCCAACAGCCCGTATCGCTTTCGAAGAAGGATGTGGCCGAGCACCGCTCCACACACGTAGGAGAACGAGCCGGCGGCACAGACGGCCAGGACCAGCCTTTCGTCACTCGCCAACAGTGACGCAAGAAGGACGAGCACAGTCTTGGCGACCACCATCACCAGGGCGATCACCGCGGGAGTTCGGGTGTTGTTGTCGGCGTAGAACACTCGCAGCTGAAGCATGACCATCGCAAAGGGCACCAGCCCGAATGCACTGACCGCAACGGCCGTCCCGATCAACCGGGCACTGCTGCCGTCGACCCGGCCGAAGAAGATCAAGGTGGTCAACGAGGGACCGAACACCATGAGCGCCACAGTCACCGGGATCAGCGCCACCACAGAATACCGGGCTCCCCGGCCGAGATCGGATACGACGCCGACGTCGTCACCCGCAGCAACCGACCTGGCGATCCGCGGCATCAGCACCGTCAACAACGACACACCGAGAATGCCGTACGCCACTTGAAACAGCAGATCCGCGTGCGTGTACATCGAGTAGACGTGACGGGAGAGAGTGACCTTCATCGTCACCCACACACCGATCTGGCCGGCAACGACGTACACAAGTACCCAGCCGAGCAACGGCGCCCCGACGCGCACCGGTCGCCAGGTGTGCGGTACGACGCGCACGCGAAGGCGCCACCGAAACCCGTTGCGGTGCAGCGCTCGAGCAACGACGGCGGTTTGCGCCACGATCCCGAGCAGAGTGCCGATACCGATCACCAGAACCTGCGCGGTGGTCATCGACTCGGGAGTCAGAGCCACCGGCCCCGGGATACACAGGAAGACCGCGACCGTCACCAGAAGGACGACGTTGTTGATCACCGGCGCCCAGGCCGGCGCGCCGAACACCGATCGAACGCTGAGCACAGCCGTCATCATCGCCGTGACGCCGTAGAAGAAGATCTCCGGAAGAAGCAAGTAGGCGAAGAGCGTCGTGAGCTCTCGTTGAGCCGGATCATCGATCACGGCCGAGACCAGAGGCGGCGCGCACACCACGGCCACTACCGTCACGAGCGCAAGAGCCAGCGCTCCGACGGTGAGAACGCGCTGCGTCTGCTCTCGTTCGAGCGTCCGCCCACGGCTCCGTTGCCGCGTCAGATACGGAAGCAGGACGCTGGCGAGAATCCCGCCGAGGAGGAGCTGATAGACCATGTTCGGGAAGCTGTTGGCCGCGTTGTACGCATCACTGACGAGGGCGATGCCCAGGACCGCGGCAAGGGCAAGGGTGCGGACGAAGCCGGTGATCCGACTGACCGTGCTGGCGAGCGCCACTTGCCCGCCCATCTTCGCCAAGCTGCCGCCCGTCACACCATTACGTTCGGACTCCCGTTCGGACTCCCCCACGTTCTCGACCATCTCGCCAGAGTGCCACATCGCAGACGTTCGACGATCCGGACGGAAACGGAAGGGCGCCCCGAACCGTGGGTTCGAGGCGCCCTTCCGTAAGGAACAATCAGGCGGATTCTGCTCCAGCCAACGGCGGCATGACGACAACCTGACCGGCGAAGGACAGACCCGCACCGAAGGCGAGAAGCAATGCCTTGTCGCCCGGCTTGCACTGGCCGTCGCGCAGCATCTGCTCCATGGCGAGCGGGATCGAGGCCGCGGACGTGTTGCCCGTCTCGGCGATGTCGTTGGAGACGGGGAAGCCCTCGGGCAGCTTCATGCTGCGAGCGATGACCTCGTTGATGCGCTGGTTTGCCTGGTGCGGCACAAAAGCGTCGATGTCCTCGATGCCCAGCCCCGACTTCTCCAGGGTGCGAGTGGCGACCTTGCCCATCTCGAAGGCAGCCCAGCGGAACACGGCGGTACCGGCCATCTTGATCCACGGACGAGGTCCGGTCGGGTTCTTGGTGTAGTCGAGCCAGCTCGGCTCCTGAACGATGGCGTCGGACTGGCTGCCGTCCGAACCCCACTCGACCGGGCCGATTCCGACGGTATCGCTCGGGCCGACGACGACTGCGCCTGCGCCGTCACCGAAGATGAAGCGCACGCTGCGATCGGTGGGCTCGGTGGCCTCGCTCATCAACTCGACGCCGACGACGAGTACGTGATCAACCGTGCCACCGCGAACGAGGTCGCTGGCCACTGCAAGAGCGGTACAGAAACCGGCGCAGCCTGCCGCGACGTCGAAAGCAGCCGGACCCTTGATGCCGAGTTCGTGGGCGACGATGGACGCAGCCTGGGGAGTCTGCAGGTCCCACGTCGACGTCGCGATGATCACGGCACCGATCTGCTCGGGTGCAATGCCGCTGACGTCCAGTGCTTTACGGGCAGCGCTGATCGACATCGCGAGGATGCCTTCACCTTCGCCGGAGAACCGGCGCGACTTGATACCCGATCGCGTCTGGATCCACTCGTCGGTGGAATCGATCAGCTCGCAGATCTCGTCGTTGGTCACGACTCGCTCCGGGCGGTGAACGCCGAGCCCGAGAAGGACGGACTGCCGACCTCCGGCCACACTGGCAATCGGCTTACCCATTGATCGATCTCCTCGTTGGTTTCTGGTGATGACGCGCATTCGACATCACACGTTACGTACAGGACATAAGCCCCTGCCTCTCAGGTCACCGTTCGATCACGGCAACAACATGAGGCTGGCTCACATTACGCTTCGGTCAGGTATGTAGTCCAGATCCACGATCAGGCGCGCAAATGAGCTAGAACTGCCAAAACACGACGATGCCCGCTTTCGGAAGCCGACAGGCCGAGTTTTGCGAAGATATTTCCTATGTGCTTGCTCACAGCGGTGTCGCTGACGACCAGTTTCCTGGCGATTTCCTGATTTCCCAACCCCTCCGCCATCAGTCCGAGAACCTCGGACTCGCGTGGCGTCAGCGATCTGATCGGATCGTCGGCGCGTCGACGGCTCATCAGTTGGGATACGACCTCGGGATCCATCACCGTTCCACCGTCGACGACCCGGTTCAATGCGTCGACGAACTCGGCTACCTTCCCGACTCGTTCCTTGAGCAGGTACCCGACCCCGCCGGCGCCTCCTGCCAACAATTCACCGGCGTAGCGATCCTCGACGTACGCGGAAAGGACCAGGACGGGAAAGCCCGGGCGAAGCCTGCGCACCTCGATCGCCGCTCGAAGTCCCTCGTTGGTGAAAGTAGGAGGCATCCGGACGTCGAGCACCGCGGCGTCGGGGGCGGTCTCCTCGAACACCGTGAGGAACTGCGCGGCGTCGGAGACAGCAGACACCTCGAAGCCCTCTCCGCGGAGCAGCAGTGCCAGCCCCTCTCGCAGGAGAGCGTCGTCCTCGGCAATCAGAATCCGCACGGTAGTTCCACCCTCATAGTTGTCGGTCCACCCTCCGGGCTCTCCAATACTGCGGTTCCTTCGAAAGCCTCGACCCGGCGTCGAATACCCGCCACGCCGCCGCCCGGGCGTTCGTTCGCGCCGCCGTGACCGTCGTCGATCACGTCGATGAGCATCGTCTCACCCGACGAGTCGTCCGACGTCTCCGTCCGTGCCGTGACGGTGACCCTGCGGGCTCCGCTGTGTTTTGCGACGTTGGTCAAGGCCTCGGCGACGACGAAGTACGCAGCAGCCTCGACGGCAGCCGGGGCACGGCGGAGCTCGTCGATCTCGAGTACGCAGGGCACGGCGGAGCGCCCGGCGAGCGCCGAGATCGCGCCCTCCAGACCCAACTCGTCGAGGATCGGCGGGTAGATGTCGTGCACCAACGTCCGGAGTTCGCTCAACGCCTCGGTGGCCGCATCTTGGGCCCGATGCAGTTGTGGCAGAGCCTGGTCCGGATTGTTCTGCAACGACCGCTCGGCCATCCCCAACATCATCACCACCGCGACCAGACGGTTTTGCGCTCCGTCGTGCAGATCCCGCTCGATGCGCTTGAGTTCGGCCGAATGCGCGTCGAGCGCCGCAGCGCGGCTGGCCGTCAGGGCGGTGACGCGCTTCGAGAGGTCCGAACGCGTATCCGGCGCAAGCAAAGTCGTGGTCGACCAGCTGATCCATTTCGCCATCGCGGGGATCAACCACCACGCGATCAGGAAGTACAGGATGCCGATCAACGGCATTCCGGCAGCGCCCAGCCACGACGTCACGGGGTACGGATTGTTGACGGGTTCACCGGCGGGCATCTGCTGCCAGTACAGCGGGACTGCAATCGCATTGAGCGCACCGAGTGGCAGAGCAATGGTCAGCATCGCCGCGACGAAAGCACCCAGACCATGAATCGACAACCAGGCCGCGTCGCGCCTCGTCGACTGATCGGTGAGGAACCGGCTCCAGTCCCCGAATGTCGGATTGCTGGGCATCGGTGGGTATCGCTGCAGAACAGGGCGTCCGGTGTACGCAGCGGTGCGTTTGCGAGCCAGGCCGGCCCACCACCGGAGCACTCGCACGTACGACGGCAACAGCAACCAGCCGACGATCAGAATCGAGAGCGACAACAGAATGAGACCGACCATCAGAAAGAACAGGGAAACCACAGCTGCCGCGCCCTCGACGAGCACGTACACCGCAGCCCTGGTTCTCTTCTTCACTGCCCCAGCATGCCGCACCACACCGCACGATCCACTACAGCTGGCTACACCATTGATTCGGGACTCTGCTGGATGTCGACGAATGGCGAATCTCCATAGCGTTCTTCCCATGAAGAATCGACACTCGGTCCTCGCCCCGCCGGCTCCTGGTGCCACGGGAGCTCGAACATCTGCCGTGCGACTCGAAGGGGTCAGCAAGGTCTACGGCAACGGCCGCGGCGCCGTGACCGCCCTCGACAACGTCAGCCTCACTCTGCCGCGCAGCACCTTCACCGCAGTGATGGGCCCGTCCGGATCAGGTAAGAGCACTTTCCTGCACTGCGCCGCGGGCCTCGACCGACCGAGCAGCGGATCGGTGTGGCTGGGCGACACCGAAATTTCACAACTGAAGCCGAAGGCCCGCAGCATCTTCCGTCGCGATCACATCGGTTTCGTCTTCCAGGCCTACAACCTGCTCGGCGCTCTCGACGTCGAGCAGAACGTCACGCTCCCCCTACTCCTCGCCGGGCGACGAGCCGACAAGCAGTACCTGACCTTCGTCCTGGAATCCGTCGGACTCGGATCACACCGAAAGCGCAAACCCTCCGAACTGTCCGGCGGTCAGCAGCAACGCGTCGCAATCGCGCGCGCCCTCGTCACTCACCCCGACGCACTCTTTGCCGACGAACCGACCGGCGCCCTCGACTCCCGCAGCGCCAAGCAGGTTCTGGAGTTGTTGCGCCGGACGGCTGCCGAGTTCGATCAGACCATCGTCATGGTCACGCACGACCCGGTGGCCGCGTCGTACGCCGATCGTGTGCTGTTCCTCGCCGACGGGAAACTTGTCGGGCACATCGACCGCCCGACCCCGCAGCAGATCGCCGAGCGCATGACACACCTCGGGGACTGGTGATGATGAAAGCGCACACCTTTGCGCACCTGAAAGCGCATCGCTCCGGTTTCGTCGCCGTGTTCGTCTCCGTATTCTGCGCAGCGCTCCTCACCTGCGGTCTGGGTGTGCTGCTGGAATCGGGAGTGCGAGGCGGTGTCTCACCACATCTCTACGCCGGTGCCGACGCCGTCGTGAGTGCACCACAGGCGCTCGAGGTCAAGGAAGACGCCGATCAGCCCTTTGCCGAGCGAGTTCTCCTCGCCGGCGATACGGTCCGCAAGCTCGACGCACTCGATGTCACCGTGGTTCCCGACATCTCCGTCCCCGTCAGCACCGCCGAGGGCGTCGTACTCGACGCACATCCTTGGGAAACAGCACAATTGGCGCCGTACTCGCTCATCGAGGGGCGCGCTCCGCAGAGCCGCGACGAGGTGGTCTCGACCACGGGCGCCGCGCTCGGCGAGCGAATCACGCTGGCTCACGGCGCGATAGCCGACGAGTACACCGTCGTCGGCACAGCTGATTCGGCTTCGGCGCCGTCACCCGACCGTCCGGCACTCGTCTTCCTCGACGACGCAGAGGCCGAACGGTTGTGGCCGCACCAGAACTCGGTCACCGCAGTCGGATTGATCGCTCCCGAAGGCGTCAACGCCGCCGCTCTCGCTCGCGACGCACTCGCCGGATCCGGTGCGGAGGTCTCGACCGGCACCGCACGCGGAGGCATCGAATTCCTCGACGCCGGTGCTGCGCGGACGCAGTTGATCGTGCTCTGCGCGTCGTTTGCCGGTCTCGCGTTGATGGTCAGTATGTTCGTCGTTTCCAGCACGCTGTCGCTCTCGATCAACGCCAGACGCCGAGAGTTCGCTCTGCTGCGGGCAATCGGAGCCACCACGCGGCAAGTGCACGTCATGATCGGACGTGAAGTGCTGCTCGTTGCTGCTGCGGCGGCAGCTCTCGGCGCGGTGCCCGGATACCTGCTCGCCCGAGTGCTTGGCGCACAGTTCGCCGACGCCGGGGTCATGCCCACCGATTTCGCGCTGGCCTACAGCCCGCTTCCGGCGATCGCAGCTTTCCTGATCTGCGTACTCACTGCCCGCGCGGCAGCGGCGATCGCGGCACGACGACCGGCGAAGCTCGACCCCGTCGAAGCGCTTCGCGAATCCGAAAGCGGCCCGGCGAAACTGAGCCGCGGACGCATCGTCACCGGGCTGATCTTCGGCGCCGCCGGCCTCAGCGCCTGCGTCCTCCCTGCTTTCCTGCCCGGCAGCGTGGCGGCCGCTGGAGCCGGTTCGAGCGCACTGTTGTTGATCTTCTCGGTCGCGCTGCTCGGCCCCTTGTTGGTGCGCGGCATCATCAAGGTGATCGGCGGTCCGCTGCGCCGCAGTGGGTCGGCGTCCAAAGTTCTCGCTGCCGCCAACGCCGAATCCAATTCGAGACGGCTCTCGTCGGCGGTTGTTCCGTTGGCTCTCGCAATCGCACTGGGCTCGGTGCAGTTCTTCAGCCAGAGCACCGTCGCCGCCGAGGCGACCAACCAGTCGATCAAGGGCGTCACCGCCGACCTGATCGTCGGCGCACCAGCCGGTATCGCTCCCTCGCTCCTCGAGTCGATCGCATCGGTGCCCGGAGTGAGTGCGGCAAACCCGGTGGTCCGCAGTCAAGTCCTCCCGGTACCCAGCGGAGAGGAAGGCGGCTCAGCCGACAGCGCGATCGCGGCCCAGGGCATCGACGCCGCCAGCGCCGACGCGACCCTCGATCTCGCGGTGACCGAGGGCGACCTCAGCGCTCTGACCGGCGATACCGTTGCCGTGAGCGAAGACGGCGCCTTCACCCTCGGAGCCAAGGTAGGCCAGCGCGTCGACCTCTATCTGGGTGACGGAACACTGGTACATCCCATGGTCGTCGCAAAATATGGTCGCGGCCTCGGATTCGGGGACGTGACCATGCCGATCGAGACTTTGCGTCAGCACTCCACCGACGCTCTGATCGACACCGTTCTGGTTGCTGCCGAACCCGGACGGTCGGCCGAAGTCCAGCAGTCGTTGCGCTCGTTCCCCTCGATCGCCGCGATGAACCAGGACCAGTTCGGGGCCGCGGGCGAAGATCAGCGTCGTATGCAGTCGTGGGTCAGCATCCTCGCCGTCCTCGTCCTGCTCGGCTATCTCGCAGTCGCAGTCGTGAACACCCTGGTCGCCGCCACTGCCGAGCGTTCCCGCGAGTTCGCGCTCCTTCAACTGGTGGGCTCGCGGACGAGGCAGGTCCGAGCAATGATGCGCATCGAGTCGTTGATGGTGGTGGGAATCGCCGTCGTGGTCGGATCACTGATCGCCCTGCCGCCTCTGATGGGCATTGCCGTAGCGGTGTCCGGGCAGCCGATCCCGGCGATTTCACCGGCGATTTACGGTTCCATCGTCGCGGTGACCGCTGTTCTGGGATTTGTCTCCATCGCGCTCCCGACGCGCGCCGCTCTACGCAAGAACCCGATGGACGGAGTGCGTAACCACTGAGTGGCACTACCGTCGTCATCTATGGATGCGGCGGCCTGGGACAAGAAGTACGAAGAAACCGAGCTCGTCTGGGGCGCTCCTCCCAACGAATTGCTGGTGGAATACGCGACGGCCCTCCCCCACGGCCAGGCACTGGACCTGGCGTGCGGCGAGGGTCGTAACGCGTTGTGGCTCGCGACTCGCGGTTGGGAGGTCACCGGCATCGACTACTCGGCCGTCGCGATCGAGAAAGCCCGCACGATCGCGGCCCGCTCACCCCGATCGGTTCTCGACCGGCTCGACTACCGATACGGCGACGTCACCGTCGCGGATTACGCCTCGAGGAACGAGCAGGGATACGACTTGGCCCTGCTTCTTTACCTTCATCTGCCCGCACCACAACGCACCCTGGTTGTGAACCGTGCCATAAATTCTCTGAAACCTGACGGAATCCTCATGATTTTGGGTCACGACCGAAGCAACATCGACTACGGCGTCGGCGGGCCACAAGATCCCGAAATCCTTTACACACCAGAAGAATTGATGCAGGAGTTCCGCGGAAAGCTCGAGTTCGAGATCGCCGGAAATCCCCACAGGCACACCGAAACGGGAATCGCGGTCGACGCGCTTGTCATCGGACGCAAATCCGGTGTTGGCAATGCAAAGAACGGCTAGTAACATGTATTAAGTTACCGACGAGTAATAAACTTCGGGCGGTACTAGGAGTGCTGGACCGCACCACCTCACTGGGAGAAGCAGAAGACATGGGCCATTACAAGAGCAACGTTCGGGACCTGGAGTTCAACCTCTTCGAGGTTCTCGGACTGGAGAAGCCACTGAGCGAAGGCGCTTGGGGCGACCTGGATGCCGACACTGTCCGCAACATGCTGGCAGAGGTCGCACGCCTGGCCGAGGGACCGCTTGGCGAATCTTTCGCCGATGCGGACCGCAACCCCCCTGTCTTCGATCCCGAGACGCACACCGTTGCACTTCCGGAATCCTTCAAGAAGTCGTTCAAGGCTCTGTGGGATGCCGAGTGGTACCGCATGGGATTGAGCGAGGAGGTCGGCGGCGTGCCGGTTCCCCGCTCCGTCGTGTGGGCCATCGGTGAGCTGATCCTGGGCGCACAGCCTGCAGCGCACATGTACCAGGCCGGACCCGCCTTCGCGGACGTGCTGTTCAACAACGGCACCGAAGAGCAGAAGAAGTGGGCAGCCACCATCGTCGAACGCGGATGGGGCGCCACGATGGTCCTCACCGAGCCCGACGCCGGCTCCGACGTCGGTGCCGGACGCACCAAGGCGATCAAGCAGGACGACGGCTCCTGGCACATCGAGGGCGTCAAGCGCTTCATCACCTCGGCCGACTCGGACGACCTGTTCGAGAACATCTTCCACCTCGTTCTCGCTCGCCCCGAAGGCGCCGGACCGGGCACCAAGGGCCTGAGCCTGTTCTTCGTCCCGAAGACGCACTTCAACTTCGAGACCGAAGAGTTCGGCGAGCGTAACGGTGTCTTCGTCACCAACGTCGAGCACAAGATGGGCCTGAAGGTCTCCGCCACGTGTGAGGTCACCTTCGGCGGCCACGGCATCCCCGCACAGGGCTGGCTGGTCGGCGAGGTCCACAACGGCATCGCCCAGATGTTCGACGTCATCGAGCACGCTCGAATGATGGTCGGCACCAAGGCAATCGCCACCCTCTCGACCGGTTACCTCAACGCTCTCGACTACGCCAAGCAGCGTGTTCAGGGCGCAGACCTGACCCAGATGACCAACAAGGCAGCACCGCGCGTGACCATCACGCACCACCCCGACGTGCGTCGCAGCCTGGCAATGCAGAAGGCATACGCCGAGGGCCTGCGCGCGGTGTACCTCTACACCGCAGCACACCAGGACGAGGTTGTCGCCCAGCTCGTCTCGGGCGCAGACAAGGACACCGCGTTCCGCGTCAACGACCTGCTGCTCCCGATCGTCAAGGGCGTCGGCTCCGAGCGTGCGTACCAGTACCTGACGGACAGCCTGCAGACCCTCGGTGGCTCCGGCTTCCTGCAGGACTACCCGATCGAGCAGTACATCCGCGACTCCAAGATCGACTCGCTGTACGAAGGCACGACGGCCATCCAGGCTCAGGACTTCTTCTTCCGCAAGATCGCTCGTGACCGCGGCGTCGCGCTCGCTCACGTTGCGGGACAGATCAAGACCTTCATCGACAGCGAAGCCGGCAACGGTCGTCTGAAGGCGGAGCGCGCACTGCTCGCCACCGCACTCGAAGACGTCCAGGCCATGGCTGCCACGCTCACCGGCTTCCTCATGGGAGCTCAGGAGCAGCCCACCGAGCTGTACAAGGTCGGCCTCGGCTCCGTCCGCTTCCTGATGTCCGTCGGCGACCTGCTCATCGGCTGGCAGCTGCTCCGCCAGTCCGAGATTGCTCTCGCAGCACTCGACAACGGCGCTTCCGACAAGGACAAGGGCTTCTACGAGGGCAAGGTCGCCATCGCGTCCTTCTTCGCCAAGAACGTCCTGCCCGAGCTCACCGCTTCACGCGAGATCATCGCGAACACCGAGAACGACATCATGGAGATCGACGAAGCAGCATTCTGATTCGTTCCTGATTCATGAAAAGTGCCGGTCCCGAGAACGTTTCGGGGCCGGCATTTTCGGTTGTCGGCACTCGGTGGTGACTGGTGTCATCTGCGCTCGATGGTCGGGCAACTGATCTGCGCGGACAGTACCGACGTCGTCGGTTGCTCGCCCGGTCGTGCCGCCGTACCCGCCAGGGAAAGCGCCACGCGCCTGCGGTCCGGAGAACTGACTATTTCGACGGACTTGTCGTCGCCACCGCCGAAGGACACGAACTGTCCGCTCTGATCCGAGAACTTCATGATCGCGGACCCGTGCTGACCTGGTTCGGGTTTCTCGTTCACGTAGACCTGCAACTGGAAATCACGTCCCGGATATTCGCCGCCGCCGTCGTACTCGTAGAAGGAACTCGTGTGCACCTCGTAGGCCCACTGACGGTGACCGGCGGGCAGCGAATCCGCCCAGTTGTGCTCGAAACACGTGACGGATCCAGGCAGCGAGACATTGGCTGCGCCGCTCCACCCACCGGACAGGGTGATGGCTCCGTATGGCGCTGCTTCGGACTCGTGCCGATCGGAGGGCAAGGGCGGCACCGTCAAGGGTCCGACATTGCGACCGGTGAACTCGAAAAGCCTTTCGCTCGACACGAACGGGGGCGACTCGCGCTCACCGGCACAGGAGACAACCGACAGGGTGGCCATGACCAGCACCGCGCACATCCCGCGTCTACGAACCGGCACCTCGACTCCCCCGTTCCGTTTCCAACAGAATACATACCGTTCGGTCTCCAAGTTGCCGGACGTGTCCGACACATCCCATTCATGGGACAGCTCGCCCGCTACCGATGTGATTGGGTGAGCACGAACGTCCACTGAACCAGCACTCGGTTCTTTCGAAGGCCGAGTAGATCAACAGACAGGTGATCATCGTGGTCGCACCAGAGCACGCACAACCCGATTACGCCCCTGACCTGGCATTGACCGCCACGGACTTGGCGCTCGACGGCCCATGGGGGCCGGTGTTCGGACCCGTCAATCTCGAGATTCGTGCGGGCGGTGTGACCATCCTCGAAGGCTCGGCCGGTTCAGGACGTACGTCCTTACTTCTGACACTCAGCGGGCGAATGAAAGCCAGTTCCGGATCACTGTCCGTCTTCGGTCGAACGCGTCCCCGAGAGATCTTCGAGATCGCCGGGATCGCCGGGTTCGAGGACATCGACGAGCTTGCCGAGTCCGTCACCGTCCGCGATCTGATCACCGAACAAATTCGCTGGGATGCTCCCTGGTACAAACTCGTCGGACGCGCCGGAGACCGCGAACTCGAAGCGGTGTGCGCTCCCGTCTTCGGCGATCATCCGTTGCCTGCGCTCGGCCGATACGTCAGCGATCTCGGGGAACTCGAGGCGACCCTGCTGCGTATCGCCGTCGCGAACACGAAGAAGCCGGCCTTGCTGGTCGTCGACGATCTCGAACAGGTGCGGCGTGACTCCGAGCGCGCATATCTCGTCGAGCGACTGGTCGAGATGGGGAGCTACCAGACCATCATCGCGTCGACCGTCAACCCGCTGCCCGACGGATCACCCATCGATGCCGTCACCCTGCTCCAAGAAGTCACCAATCCCGACCAAGAAGGGGCGAGGTAACCGCGATGCTCGCTGGAATGTCTCTCGGAACCGAACTCAAGCGGTTCTCCCGCGGCGCGATGCCCAGGATCGCACTCGTCACCATCATCTTGATGCCACTGCTGTACGGCGCGATGTACCTGTGGGCCTTCTGGAATCCGTTCGGTGAGGTCAACAAGGTCCCCGTCGCGCTGGTCAACACAGACCGCGGTGCGATGGTGCAGGGTCAGGAACTCAACGCGGGCGACGAGGTAAGCCAAGCGCTGCTCGATTCCGGTGAGCTCGATCTCCACCTGGTCTCACAGCAGGAAGCCGCTCAGGGAGTCTCGGACGGCACGTACTACTTCTCTCTCACCTTGCCTGAGAATTTCAGCGAGGCCGTGGCCTCCCCGACGACCAAGGACCCCCACAAAGCTCAGTTGCAGTTCACCTTCAACGACGTCAACAACTACCTCGGCACCATCATCGGCCAAAACGCCGCCCAGCAGGTCCTCAGTCAAGTCAGCGACAAGATCGGCGCGCAGTCCGTCGAGACGGTCCTGGTCGGATTGACCGACGCGGGTGCAGGTTTGAAGCAGGCCGCCGACGGAGCACTCCAGCTCTCGGCCGGAGTGAACACTGCCAACGCCGGAGCCGGCGAATTGGCGTCGGGCTCGAAAACGCTGGCCGACAACATGGTTACCGCACGTGACGGCGCAGCCACTCTTGCCGGCGGTACAGCGCAACTCTCGACCGGTATCAATACCGCCACGGACGGTGTCCTCGCACTGACCGACGGTTTGGGGCAGCTCGATCTCGGGGCCGTCCAACTGGGCGACGGCGCAAGCCAACTCAGTGGTGGCGTCACCCAGGTCGTCGACCAGCTGAGCGTACTCGGGAACACACAAGCAGACGTCGCACAGCTGGTCGGTCAGGCAGTGGCCAGCCTTCGACTGAACCCGGATCCCGTCAGCCAACAGATCGCCAACGCCCTCGCGCCTGCCCAGGACATGCTGCGCACTCAGGGCTTCGGCGAAGCGACCATGGGTCAACTGGGCGAACTCAAGAGCGGCGCACAACAACTCGCTTACCAACTCGACGATCCCTCGAGCACCTTCCGCGCCGGGCTCAGCGCCGCGGCCAACGGCGGCGGTGAACTCCGCAACGGCCTGGTACAGCTGCGTGACGGCGGTCAGCAAGTCAACGACGGCGCTCAAACCCTCAGCAGTGGACTGGTTCAACTCACCGACGGCAGCGTCCAACTCTCCGACGGTGCAGCCAAACTCGCCGACGGAACCGAGCAACTCCGTGCCGGGTCTGCCGAACTCGCAACCAAACTCACCGAGGGCGCCGGCCAGGTTCCCAGTTGGACCGATCAGCAGCGAACAGCAACCGCTCAAACCCTCTCCAGTCCGGTCGAGCTGCAGGAGACCTACGAGAACCGGGCAAGCACCTTCGGTACCGGTTTTGCTCCGTTCTTCCTGCCCCTCGCACTGTTCGTGGGCGGCATCATCACCTGGATGCTGCTCAAGCCGCTCCAGAACCGGCCTATCGCAAACGGACTCGGCGCGCTGCGAGTGGTCCTCGCCTCGTACTGGCCGGCCTTGCTCATCGGCATCTGCCAGGTGATCGTGATGTACCTGGTCGTGCACTTCGCCGTTGGCCTGCACCCCACGCACGCCCTCGGCACCGTCGGATTCCTGATGCTCATCACTGCCACGTATATGGCGTTGATCCAGGCGTTCAACGCCATCTTCGGAGTCTCCGTCGGACGCGTGATCACCCTGGCGTTCCTGATGCTGCAACTGGTTTCGGCCGGCGGCATCTATCCCGTGGAAACCACCGCGAAACCGTTCCAGATCATCCACCCGTTCGACCCCATGACCTACGCGGTGAACGGGCTTCGACAACTCACCGTCGGCGGCATCGACTCGAGGCTGTGGGTCTCGATCGCCGTCCTCGGCGGCCTTCTCGTCGCCTCACTCGGGGCCAGTTCACTTGCTGCACGCCGAAATCGGCAATGGACCATGGACAGGCTGCATCCGCCGATCGAAGTCTAGGTCAGGGTCTCCGGCCAAGGCTCCACGGTCAGCGCAGGCCATTCCCTGCGCCACCGTGCTGCCTTGGCCTCGTAAACCTCTCGCGGCGCCAGCACCGGGAGGGGCGGACGATCATGTTTTGAAGCTGCCTCGCACGTGATGCAGACCCTGCCAGGAACCTTTACGACAGGGTCTGCATTCGGCTATCTCAGATATCGTCGGAGCTGCCGATCAGCTCACGTCGAATATTCTATTTCGCGCTCATCGATCGAGGCTTGCCCACCCGCCGCCTTCCATTGATGCGGTCCACAACCCGACCAACGTCAGCCCGTAAAACGCTAGCGTGTTCTTGACACTTCCGGTCCAGAAATCAGACGACATGAGTTCACCCTTCTTTACGAGAGTCCGACAAGGAATTGTTGAAGCGGAAACCTAAGGGCGTAGAACGTCATGGTTGCAAGTTCAGCCAGGTCCGTGCTCATTGCGTTGAGCGACATCTAGTTTCTCCTCAGATTGAACAGGGTCACCGGGGGTAACCGAATGACAGTTGGAGCGGGATATCCATCAGATATGTAAATAACATCGGAAGCATCTGTTCTACGGTCTGCCCCAGCGACGCGGTACCTTGCTGCACGGATCCCATCAGCCCTCTCCTCCACTCGCGGACATGTCGAGCGAGATGGCGTTCAATCCATCAAGCCCGTCGCCTAACGATGTTGCAAAGGACGGGATAAATGCCCGCAGGAGGGCCATGAACTGACCTAACATTTGTTACTCCGTTTCCAGTAGGTAATTGCTCTGACTGTGGCGCGGGGCCAGGTCGGTTTATCCGGCACAACAGTGGTTGCCAAGCGAGGTTTTGGGGAAGCCCGCAACTCCTCGTGGTGCCGACAACTGTACCCAAAATTTGCAAATTAGGAACTCGTTCTAGGAATTTTTCTTGCCATAGATGGAATTCATTTAGTTAGCACTAAAGTCCTAGTACTATAGTTCGGTTCATTAAATCTTTAGGACTAGAAATTTTGCACCGAAAGCGAGATGGAACCGCTTGCAGGATCAGAAAGCCACCCGAATCACGGATTCAGGTCGCGCAGCCAACTTCCCGATCACGGCTTCACGAACACTATTCAGTGGCACAAGAATTGATTGCGAGCCAACCTTACGGCGATTGCCCATAAGCCATGACTTCGAGACGATACCGATGCCGTCCAATCCGTGCCGGACGACCGAATTACATCGAGCAGGCTGCGAGACAAAGCCGCAGAGACAGGCCTGCATTCGTCACAGCCGAAGCAGCATTCGCCATCTCCCTGGCGACACCCGCGCCCATTGTCACAATTGCCGAAACACACACCCGAACTCGCAACACGGCGTCATACGGCGAACGGGTTGGAGCACGGAGACCCGCACTCCAACCCGTCCAGGTTCTTACGATCAACCTTGCAGCCGATCGACTTACTGGTAGTAGAAGTTCACCTTCGAGGCCCTATCCGAAAAGATGAACGCATTGCCATGGAGGAGGAACTCCCCTGCATCGATGACGGCGTCCGCCCCGCCGCCCGACCACTGCCCTGTGCGAGTTGTTGTGCCGTCCAACACGGTCGGAGTGTCGGTGGACATCCTGACCTCACCACCGCTCGTCACGGTGCTAGCCATCGCCGAGTCACCCTGCATGCACCATCCACCCGCGGCATTCGTTGTGGCGGTGAAGGTCGTGATCGGAGTCGTGCTGGAGGATGAGCTGTATAGCTTGCCAGTGACCTGGGCGCCCACTACCGCTTTGGCACCAGAAGGCACGCCCGCCACGTGGGCGTCCGGGCCGACGTAGAAATTGCCACATACCTGATACGCAGAGGATGCGGAAAGAGTTACGGCGGAGCCAGCAGCGCCGACGGTGGCAGCGGATGCAATACCGGTTCCGGCGAGCACCATCGCACCGGCTGCGGTACCGAGCAGGACACCTCTGACGGAATTCTTGGCAGTCAACTTCACGAGTTCTTCCTTCGGTTGAATTGATAGACCCCAGGCGTTCAATTCATAGGCGAGAGCGCGGAGTCCTTAACGCTCCAACCCGATCTGTTCTGACCATCTCTTATCACCAACCGACCTGCTATCTTCGGGGCTATCGCCAACTTCGCATTTATGGCCCTGCTCGCAGGGCTACAGCTTTCCCTAAAAGGGAATGCCCTGGTGAGAGCTCGCATTGAACAGGACCCGAAGCTCTGGTGACGTGAGTCACTGTACTCACATTTCGTCCATCCGGGAACAGGTTCTAGAAATTTTTCGTCCAACCTCGATATTTTTCTCAATGAAATTTCGAGCATCGAATGCAAAGCGTTTAAACCGACAATCCAAATAGTCGAGAAGTTTGAAAAGCCACGACAGTCGTCGAGCAGAAAATATTCCGATATATCGCACGTTGCACGAAAAGCCACATAGACAAACCACACTTTCACCGTAGAATGTTCATTTGTTAGTGATGATTGCTATTCACATTGGAGAAACCTTATTAGCACTAAAGAATTAGACGTAAAGTATTAGAAACAATCCACCAAATATCGGAAGAGATTTTCACCATGAGGGGACCCAGACAATCATGGATGAACGTCGCAGCACACTGAAAGTTCGTGAAATTAGCGCAGACGATTCCGAAAGGCGCAAGGTCTTGCGGGGGTTCAACTACCAGAACTACAGCTGGATGCGTTGAATCCGGCCGGTTGTCTCCATGCACGGACGGACGAGACAGCAGGGTCGACACGGATCGGCCACAGTTCGTGGCCGTGGCGGACGCACTGCGACCAGGGAAGACACGCCTCTCACGCCGAAATCGGCAATGGACCATGGACAGGCTGCATCCGCCGATCGAAGTCTAGGTCAGGTTCTCCGGCCAAGGCTCCACGGTCAGCGCGGGCCATTCCCTGCGCCACCGTGCCGCCTTGGCCTCGTACACCTCTCTCGGCGCCAGTACCGGGTTGGGGCGGACGATCATGTCGAAAAGGTCGTCGTAGCCATGCGGGGCATACACGTCGACGGTGCCGTCTGATCCCTTGGTGATCCCGAAACAGCAAGTTGTGGAAGCGAAGTGGTCGATAGCGTCGCGGCAACTGGTGAACGGAACGCCGGGAATCCCGAAATGTTGCTCGTACCACAGGTGCACGCGGGCTTCGTTGCGTACTTCGACATCGGCATCGACATCGGCGAACAGTTCTGCCGCCGAACGAATCACACGGTCCTCCGCGTCGTAGCTCAGATCGCCGGCGTCGAAGTAGAAGAGGTCGTAGTCCTTGATTCCGGCGCCGAGGTCACGGCCGTCGATGTGATTCCAGACGGTTTGGAAGAGCCCACCCGCCGTCAGGTACCACTCCGGCAATCCCAGCTTCGGTGCCCGATCCACGATCGTTGCGACCACCGGATTGGCCAGGGCGATCTCGAGAAATCGTTCGCGCATGCTCTTCAGCCTCTCATATGACAAGCAAACTTGACATCTAGTGACAAGTATTCTTTACTTTTTGCATGACTGGAAAGGCCGGCGACAACAACGTGCGGGAGCACCGACGCCTCGCCGGCCTCACCCAGGCGCAACTGGCCACGGCAGGTCAGGTGAGCAGACAGAGCATCGTCTCCGTCGAACGCGGCGACTATGCACCGAGTGTCTACCTGGCACTACGCCTGGCACTGGCACTGGGGACCACCGTCGAAGCGCTCTTTCCCCTACCCGAATCGGAACTCACCACAGAAATTCCAGAGGAGACGGCATGAGCACCATGATGAAGGCAATGCGGTTCGTCGGCGATCTGGACGACGACTTCTACAAGGACGAGCGTCAGCGCGACGTCTGGAACGAAGCCTCGGCGGTGGGACTCCAGAGTGTCTTCTGGGCAATATTCGTCAGCTCGGCGATTCTGCCCTGGGTCGCCGGCCGAACAGGGGCGTGGATCTCGCTCGCGCTGCTGATCGTTGCGTTGTTCGGCTCGTTGATCACGATCATCTATGCGAAGCGTCGCGACGTCGATGTGTACGTGTTGTCCACCTACGGCCGTCCTCGCGTGGTGATCAGCATCGCGCTCTACCTCGTGGCCGCTGTCGGAATCATGGCCCGTCTCGAATTCGATTCGTACGAAGAATCGTCAACCTGGGTCGGCGCGCTGGTAGGCGCCATCATCGGCGGTGGCGTCGCAATCGCAATCGTCAAACTTCACCAGCAGCGCGCCAAGCGACGCGAAGCGGCCGAAGAACTTCTCTGAATTCCGGAAGTCTGCCCAGCACAACGGAATCCATAGAGTTGGTAAAATCGTGCCAGGTCAACCGATCGCGAGTAACGTCGAAACGGTGAGCACTCGCCTCGGATACCAGATGCCCAACTTCAGCTACGGCGGTCCGGTCAAGGACCTCTTCCCCACCGTCATAGCGCAGGCCCGCGAAGCCGAAGCCGCAGGCTTCGACACTGCATTCGTGATGGATCACTTCTACCAACTCCCCGGAATCGGAGCGCCGGACGCCCCGATGCTCGAGGCCTACTCCGCGCTCTCCGCGCTGGCGACGGCCACCGAGACCATCCAGTTGTCTGCACTGGTCACGGGAAACACCTACCGCAATCCGCCCATGCTCGCCAAGACCGTCACCACCCTCGACGTGGTGAGCGGCGGTCGGGCCATCCTGGGCATCGGCGCCGGCTGGTTCGAACTCGAACACAATTCGTTCGGATACGAGTTCGGCACTTTCACCGAGCGCTTCCAGAAACTCGACGAAGCCCTGCAGATCATCGCGCCGATGCTCCGCGGTGATCGCCCCACCTTCGACGGCAAGTGGTACCACGTCGAGGACGCCATCAACGAGCCTCGCGTCCGCGACGACCTACCGATCCTGCTCGGCGGTGGCGGTGAGAAGAAAACGTTCGGCCTCGCCGCTCGCTTCGCGGATCACCTCAACATCATCTGCGACCCGTCGGAACTGCCCCGCAAGATGGAAGCACTTGCGGCACGCTGCGACGAAGCCGGTCGCGATCCCGCAACCCTCGAAACCAGCTTCCTGACGTTCATGATGATCGACGAGGACGGCGACAAGGCTCGCGCGCATCAGCGAACATTTCTCGCGGAGCGTGGCCTCGACATCACCACCGCGCCGGAAGACGTGGTCGCCAAGGCCACCGAACGCCATTTCGTCGGCAGCCCGGACGACGTAGCCGAGCAGGTCCAGACGCGCATCCTCGACCACGGCATCGACGGCGTCGTGATCAACCTGATCACGAACGGCGAAGAGCCAGGCATCGTCGACCTCGCGGGCCGCACCCTCGCCCCACTCGTCGGCAAGTAGTTCCCTACTCGCACTTCACGATCGGCACCGGGTCGTACTTGACGGTCCGGGTGTTCGAGGAAATCTCGGCGCCACTCGCGTGGTCGGTGATCACGCGAGTGTCGCTGACCGTGAACCCGGGCGCACCGCTCGAAGCCACACAGCCAGGCCCCTCCGGCAAGGTCACGGTGTTCGGCGACGTCGGCGACGTCCGCGGGCCGGTCGTCGACGTGACATCGACAGTTTTGGTTCCCCAGATCCGAACGGTGATGTTCGACGACGTCGCAATCGTCTCGATCATCACGCCGGTCTTCGCCGGATTACGGAACTGCAGGTCGATCGCACCATCGAAGATGGTCGCCTCACGAGCCTCGGGGTACCGCGAGATGTAGTAACTGTGCTCGGTGTGCGCGACGTCCTCCATACCTGCGAAATACGTCGCGTTGTAGAGCGTCGTCGCGAGCTGGCTGATACCGCCGCCGACAGCCTTGTCCGGGCGACCGTTGTTGATGATCCCCGACTCGATGTATCCCTGCGCCGCACCGCGCGGGCCCGTGTACTCGTTGAGCGAGAACGTGTCACCGGGCTTGATCACGGCCCCGTCGATCTCCGACGCGGCCAGGCCGATGTTCACACCAGACGCGTATTCGAAACCACCGGTAGTGAATTCGCCGATCACCTCGTTGATGCCGAGGGCCTCCGCGGCTTCGGTGGTCAACGCCGGCGGGACCGGTCCGTAAACGGCGGGCGTTGCCCGAGAAGCCGTGCTGCCCAACAGAACCGGAAGTTCCTTGACCGTGTCCGGCCAGTTGATCAGATCACCGACGACACCGGGCACAACCGACGGTTTGCCACCGGCGAAGGTGAACGACGCGTCCTTGGGTTGTACTTCCGTCGACGCCAACTGCGGAGTCAGAATCTTGATCGCAGCATCCGTGTTGTACTGCGGAGTCAGCCCACCCGAGCCGTCGGGTGTGAAGGTCAGAACCTCGCCGATCTGATCGACGCCGAGTGTCGCGACCTTGCCGTCACGGCCGTTGACCACGACGTCACCCGAGACAGCTGGAATAGCGATCTCCTGCAGCGCACGATCGACACCGGCCTGAGTGACCGTCACCGGAACCTCGTCGACCGGAAGATCGACGACGCCACCATCGGACCATTCAGCGGCGAAGGTCGAACCCGCCTGCTGCGTTTCGAGCGCCTGACCGGCAGCGGGCGAAACACCAGTCGCCTTCCCGTTCTCGAACACGACTGCACCTTCGACGGGCGCACGATCGCTGTTCGCCGCGAGCTGCGCCATCGACGCATCCAACGCACCCTGGTCGATTGCCGACACCACGGGCACCTCGCGGGAGCCGAAGAACGACGTGATGCGGGTGATCGGGTTGATGGGCTGAGCGTTCACGCCCGACAGCGTCGCCGACCAGTCGACGTCCACACCCGCAGACGCGGGAACGATCTCGGAGTCGACGCCGCCTGCATGTACCGCTACCGGTTCGACGAGCCTCGGGCCGAGTTGGGCGCGCAGCGTGGCTTCCGCGTCGGCGGGCGTGAGATCACCGATGTCCACCCCGGCGACCTGAGTGCCGCGTGGTGTCTTCCCGGACGAGGTGAAGATGTCCACTCCGTAGGCAATCGCTGCGACGGCAAAGATGGCGCCGACTGCTATCGCCGGTTTGACCCACTTGCGGGAAGACTGCGAAGCGGGCACCACCGGTTGTTGCGGCGCCGGGGGTGCAACTACCTCTGGTTCTCGGACAACAGGCTCGTACTGCTGCTGGATGGGTTCGAGTTGCTGGGTGTCGTACTGCTGCACGAACTCGGGACGCGGCGGCTTCGGGGGAACCACCACTGCCGGGGGCTCGAACTGCTCTGTCTGCTCGTCGATGGCTTCTGTCGCCGGAACCTCGTCGACTACTTCCGACGGCGGTGCGTCCTCCGCTGGGACGACAGGGATGACGGTGGTGACCTCGTTTGCCGATTCGTCGACTGTCGCTTCCGTGGAATCGCTTGCTTCTTCGTCGACAGGCCTTGGTGCTTCGGCTGGTTCAGGTTCTACTGATTCAGCCTCGACAACAGCCTCAGTGTCCTCAGGGGCCTCGGGTTCCTCGACCGACTGGGGTTCCTCGACCGACTGGGTTTCCTCGACCGACTCGGTCTCTTCGACCGCCTGAGGTTCCTCGACCGACTCGAGTTCCTGTTCCGGGAGGGACGAGTCCTCGCTGTTCGTCTTCTCGACGGACGGACCCTCTTCGTCACTCACCTGTTGGCTCCTCGCTGCATCAACCGTCGCTGCGGCGCTCACCGACAACTCAATACAGGATATCCGGACATACGAGAGCCCCGCGCTGCTGCCAGGTCGGGGGTCAGGCAGCAACACGGGGCTGTCATGAATATCGGTAGCTATTCTGCAGCGTTACACGCCTGCGCGAAAAAGTTTGCAAAGAGTTCGGGGATCCGGCCACCCCTCGTGGCCGGATCCCCGATTACGCATCCCCTCGCGACGATCACTGCAGGTGAGCGCAGTTTTCAGTCGCATGGGGAGATTGTGGAGCGGTTACCGCTCGATGATCGCCGTGACACCCTGGCCACCGGCCGCACAGATCGAGATCAGGCCGCGGCCCGAACCCTTCTCAGCGAGCATCTTTGCGAGGGAAGCCACAATACGTCCGCCGGTTGCCGCGAACGGGTGACCTGCAGCCAAGGACGATCCGTTGACATTGAGCTTGCTTCGGTCGATCGATCCCAATGCGCCGTCGAGGCCGAGGCGTTCCTTGCAGTACTCGTCCGACTCGAAGGCCTGCAGGGTTGCCAGAACCACCGAAGCGAAGGCTTCGTGGATCTCGTAGTAATCGAAGTCCTGCAAGGTCAGACCGTTGCGGGCCAGCAAACGCGGGATCGCGTACGTGGGAGCCATGAGCAACCCGTCTTTGCCGTGGACGTAGTCGATGGCAGCGGTTTCGGAATCGACGAGGTGCGCCAGAACCGGAAGATTGCGCTCGGCTGCCCACTCGTCGGTGGAGAGGAGCACTGCAGAAGCGCCGTCGGTGAGCGGCGTCGAGTTGCCTGCCGTCATCGTCGCGTCGCCGAGCTTGGTACCGAAGACGGGCTTGAGCGTCGACAGCTTCTCGACGGTCGAACCGGGACGGAGGTTGTCGTCGCGGGTCAGGCCGAGGAACGGGGTGACGAGGTCGTCGAAGAAGCCGCGGTCGTAGGCAGCTGCCATGTTCTTGTGGCTGGCAGCGGCAAGTTCGTCCTGGTCCTCGCGCTTGATGCCGAATTCCTTGGCGGTGATCGCAGCGTGGTCACCCATCGACTTGCCGGTGCGAGGCTCGCCGTTGCGCGGAATCTCCAGGCCGAGCATGCCCGCACGGACGTTGCCGAGCAGCTTGATGCGGTCGCCCGTGGACTTCGCGCGATTGAGGGAGAGCAGGAACTCGCGTGCCTGATCGTTGACGCCGATCGGAGCGTCGGACGTGGTGTCCGTGCCGCCGCCGATGCCCGAATCGATGCGGCCGGCCGAAATGGCGTCGCCGACGGCGATGATCGACTGCAGTCCCGTGCCGCACGCCTGCTGAAGGTCGTACGCCGACGTGTACGGGCTCAGCGCGCTGCCGAGAACGGACTCGCGAATGAGATTGAAATCACGGCTGTGCTTGAGCACCGCACCGCCGACGACCATGCCGAGCTTCTCGCCCTGCAGATTGAATCGGCTCACCAGACCGTCGAGCGTCGCAGTGAACATGTCCTGGTTGGACGCCTGTGCGTACGCCTTGTCCGAGCGTGCGAACGGAATGCGATTTCCGCCGACGATCGCAACCGGACGGCGCTGACCTGCAGAATTTGCAGCGGCTGTGGCCGGTGCAGTGCGCGGTGCGGCGGGCTTTGCATTTGAACGGGCTTTGCTTGTCACTTGCGTCTCCAAGGATGGTGCGATTACCTGTTGAAGACTATTCTTACTCAGTAGTAAGTTACTTGTCTATCGCCGCATTCTTTCGATTGCCCGGTGAGAGACAACCCGAAACACAACAGAAGGTAGGACCGTGGCAGCCAGCAAGGGAGCTCCCGACCTCTATTCACAGTTCCTCTCGTCCGCCCCCGGCGCATTCATCGCGTCGAAGGCCGGCCTGCCCAGGCCCGAGAACCTGCGTCGCTACAAAGCAGGGGAACCCGCACTCGCCGGACCTGTCCTCATCGGCGGCAAGGGTCGACTCGCAGAACCACTTCGCGTACTGCTCTCCGACTACCCGGCGGCTCAGGCACACGACAGCAGCTTCGGCGGACTCGTGTTCGACGCCACCGGAATCACTCAGGTCAGCGAGCTCGAGCAGCTGTTCGAGTTCTTCCAGCCCGTAATCCGCAACCTCGCACCGTCGGCTCGCGTCGTCGTTCTCGGCACGACGCCGGAAGAAACGTCGAGCGTCGACGAGCATGTCGCGCAGCGCGCTCTGGAAGGCTTCACCCGCAGCGTCGGCAAGGAGATCAAGCGCGGCTCCACCGCTCAGCTGGTCTACGTCTCCCCCAAGGCATCCACCGGACTCTCCGGCGTGGAATCGACTCTGCGCTTTCTCCTTTCGGCAAAGTCCGCCTTCGTCGACGGCCAGGTCATCGTCGTCGGCACTGAAGATTCCGTCGCGCCCGCAAGCTGGGACAAGCCGCTCGAAGGCAAGGTTGCCGTCGTCACCGGCGCAGCCCGCGGTATCGGCGCCACCATCGCCGAGGTCCTGGCCCGCGACGGCGCGCACGTCGTCTGCGCTGACATCCCGGCCGCCGGCGAAGCGCTGTCCGAGACCGCGAACAAGGTCGGCGGCACGTCCCTCGCCCTCGACGTCACGGCAGCCGACGCAGCCGAGGTCCTCGCAGCTCACCTCCTCGAGCGTCACGGTGGAGCGGACATCATCGTCCACAACGCCGGCATCACCCGCGACAAGACCCTCGCCAACATGGACGAGGGCCGTTGGAACATGGTCATGAACGTCAATCTTCTTGCACCGCAGAAGATCACCGAGCACCTCGTCGAGAAGGGCGCTCTCAAGGAAGGCGGCCGCGTCGTCGACGTCTCCTCCATCGCCGGCATCGCGGGCAACCGCGGCCAGACCAACTACGGCACCTCCAAGGCCGGCGTCATCGGCCTCGTACACGCCGAAGCTCCCGTCCTGGCGAAGAAGAACATCACCATCAACGCCGTCGCACCGGGCTTCATCGAGACCGCCATGACCGCAGCCATCCCCTTCGCCACCCGCGAAGCCGGCCGCCGCATGAGCTCGCTCCTGCAGGGCGGCGAGACCGTCGACGTCGCCGAGACCGTCGCATACTTCGCCAGCCCGGCCTCCAATGCCGTTACGGGACAGGTCGTTCGCGTCTGCGGCCAGAGCCTCCTGGGCGCATGATGGCAACAAAGACCGTCGCGCTCACCGAGCAGCCGAAGACCCTCGACATCTACTCCCGCGCGGTACTGGGATTGTTGCCGTGGAACAAGTCCAACTCGCGCTCGGTGCCACAGCAGACCTTCACCCTCACCGGACTGAAGGTCGACACCGACAATCTGGCGGCGTACTGCCGCGTGACCGGACTGCGGTTCGGCGACACTCTGCCGATCACCTACCCCTTCACCTTGGCCTTCCCGACCGTGATGAAGCTGATGGTGTCGAAGGACTTCCCCTTCGCCGCCGTCGGCTCCGTTCACGCCGAGAACGTCATCGAATCACTGCGGCCCATCTCCGTCAGCGAACCGCTTGACCTCTCGGTGCATGCCGAGAACCTGCGTGAGCACCGCAAGGGCCTGCTGATCGACGTGATCACCGAAATTCGGGTGGGACGGGAACTGGTCTGGCGACAGACCTCGAGCTTCCTGAACCAGCAGAAGACCTCCCTGTCCGGCCAGCCCGGTCCGGAGCCCAAGGCCGACGAGGTCCCCCCGATGCCGATGAGCACCATCCGCGTCGACCAGACCACGATCAGCAAGTACGCCGCTGTCTCCGGCGACCGTAATCCGATTCACGTCTCGTCTCTGGGCGCGAAGGCTTTCGGTTTCCCGAAGACCATTGCTCACGGAATGTGGAGTGCCGCGGCAGTTCTGCGGACCGTCGAGGGGTCCGTCGCGGACAAGGTCACCTACCGCGTGCGTTTCGGCAAGCCGATTCTGCTACCGGCGACGCTGAATGCCTACGCTGATCGCACCGACGACGGCTGGGATCTGTCACTGCGCCACCCGAAGAAGGGTTACCCGCACGTCACTGCGACGCTGCGCTGACCTGAGTTTTGTCGGGTTCCCACCCGCCCCAATTGAGCGAACGTACCTTTCGGCGCCTTGGATGCGCTGAAAGGTACGTTCGCTCAGATTGGTTTGAGAGCTATTCGGACTTCTTCTTGCCCGACAGACCGCGCCACGCGAGGGATTCGAGTAGATCCGCTGCGGCATCCACTTCGATTTCCCCACCCGCGACCCGGTCGGCTACCGCCTCACCGGCGCCGACGAGCGCGATGGCGATGATCCCGTAATCATGCGCGGCATCAGGATCCTTGGTGCTGGACTCGAGCAGATGCGCGGTCAACTCGATCAACCGATCGCGGCTGGACTGCACGGTTCCCGCAAAAGCCTGCTGCCCGACGGCCTGACGGTAGAGCACCATCCACGACTTGCGGTTTGCGCCCACGAACCCGAGGAAGCCCTCGAGAGCGGCGCGCAATTGTTCACGCGGAGTCAGGTTCGGCGCGCCGGCCGGGGCGAGGGCCTCGAGGAAGCGGAGCCCTTCACGATGAATGCACGCCGCGAACAACTCTTCCTTCGAGCCGTAGTACAGGTACAGCATCGGCTTCGAGATCTCGGCTTTGGCTGCGATGGTGTCCATCGAAGTTTCGTGAAACCCCCTGTCGGAGAACACGTCCACAGCCGCGTCGAGCATCTGCTGCTCACGCACTGCGCGTGGCAGTCGCTTGGTACCGCCGGCCATGCTTCCTCCAACCACAGGGTAAATGCCGATCTTACTCTACGGTAAGATTGCGCGTCGAATCCTGACTTCGACTCAGCAGGTCACGGCACCTTTGGCAGCGGCAACTGTGACCACAGCCTGATCGACCCGCGTCTGCGGAAGCTCACCCGACGCGACGGCCTGCTCGAGATGATCGAGAACCCGCGGAACGTCGTCGGTGGTCAGCCACAATGCCTGATCGACTCCAGCCACCAGCGCAGCCTGAACCGCGTCGGCAATATCGTATCGGTCGGTGATCGCCTGCATTCCGCTGAGGTCGTCGGTGAATACCGGGCCAGTGAACGGCGCTGCGCCGTAACCCACTCCGTCGCGAAGCAACGCAACGGCTGCGGGGCTGATGCTGGCAGGGGTACCGGGCTCGGTCAGACCGGGAACCTCGAGGTGACCCATCATGACGCCGACTCCGGTTCCCGACAGCTCACGGAAGGGAATCAGGTCCGACGCGATCAGATCCTGTAGCGGCGGCGTTGTCACCTCACCCCGGTGCGAGTCACCCGACGCGCTGCCATGCCCGGGAAAGTGCTTGATCACCGGGAAGATTCCGGCGTCGCGCATCCCCTGCGCGTACGCACCGGCGTAGGCAACCACGGTCTGGGGGTCGTCGGAGTACGAGCGGTCCCCGATCACGGAGTCGTCGGGTTGGCTGCTGACGTCGACGTCGGGGGCGTAGTTGACGGTGATCCCGAGATCCTTCAAACCGCGTCCACGCTCGAGTGCCATCTGGTACGTCTGTTCCACTGTCATGGTCTGCGCCGTTTCCCTGGCCGACGGATCGGGCCCGAGGATGTCCGCGACGCGCGAAACCCGTCCACCTTCTTCGTCGATCGTCACCATCAACGGCAACTTCGACGCCGAAGCAACCTGCGGCACTTCGCGATTGGTGAGCATCGACTGATCGGTCCAACTTCCGACGAAGATACCGCCGATCTCCTCGTTCTGCACTATCGACAACGCGTCGTCGGTCCCGGTGACGCCGACGTTGAGCAGCTGGGCAAGTTTCTGACGCAAGGACAGCGAGGCTAGAAGGTCGCTACCGCACGATGCGGCGACGGGTGCGGAGCTCGATGCCGCAGGCGTCGACGTGATCTCGGTGCTGGTGCTGGTCGGGGCGCTCGAAACCGGATCGGCGGTCCCGTTTTCGCCCGAGCATCCCGCAACCAACCCTCCGCACAATGCAATGGTCGTCGCAGCCTTCAGAAACTTGATCCGCATACCTCGACCGTAACGGACCCGGTACCCATACACTCCCTCACGGGCACATCGGGACGGTAGCCTGGAAGAGAACCGATTCCCCCGCTGACGAGGAGGTCGTGATGCCACAAGGTCTGATGCTCATCGCGTACGACGGTTCCGACAACGCCAAGCGTGCAGTCGACTATGCGGGGCGTTTCCTCTCCGCCAATCGTGCTGTTCTCGTCACTGCCTGGGAGCCCATGGTTCGCCAGGCCGCTCGCATGTCCGGCCTGTCCGGGGTGATGCAACCGGAGTGGGTTCCCGACGACGACGTCGAGGACATCGCCTACACCGACGCCAAAGTCACCCTCGCCGAGGGCGTCGCACTGGCCGAGGCCGCAGGCCTGACCGTCGAAGGCAGAAGCGCCGAGTGCCGATCCGCGATCTGGTCTGCAATCTGCGAAACCGCAGACGAATTGGACGTCGACATCATCGTGACCGGCACCCGTGGCACCACGGGTTTGCGGTCGCTACTGCAGAGCAGCGTCGCGGATCATGTTCTGCGTCACAGTCATCGGCCGGTGTTGATCGTCCCTCCGGGGAAGTGACCTTCGCGCATTCCTGATCCGTGGCCGACTAGTGTCGAAAGCACCATGGACGGTTTTGTTCTCTCGCGCCCCGATCACAGCGTGGTCACCCGCGGCGTACGACGCAGCTTCGACAGCTCCGACGCGGCCACCAACGCTCTGTCGGCAGGTACGACAAAGCTGATCGTCGGAGCGCTCCCCTTCGACCCGGCTGCCGCAACGGCGTTGTACGAACCTGCCGAGGCGACGATCGCGTCGCGGCCGTGGCAACCGCGCGATCCCCAGGCCCTGCCCACGACCCGGGTTGACCGGGAGATCCCGTCGTCGTCGGAGCATCTTCGTCGAGTGGAAAAGTTGATCGGACGCCTCCGCAGTGGAGAGATCGACAAGGTTGTCGCGGCTCGCACTGTGGAACTTCGCACGCAGACCCCGATCTCCCCAACCGCGCTCGCCGCACGCATGGCGGCGCTCAATCCCGTCGCCAACACCTTTGCCGTCGACCTCTCTGCTGCGGGAGCCGAATTCGCGGGCCACAGCCTGGTCGGCGCGACGCCCGAAGTATTGGTCAGTCGACGCGGGCGCGTCGTGACGTGTCGCCCGTTGGCCGGGACCACCAAGCGATCCGCCGACGCCGATCAAGACCGCGAGGCAGGCGAAAGCCTTCTGCATTCGACGAAGAATCTGGCCGAGCACGCCTTCGTGACGTCGTGGATCCGCGAGGTCCTGCAACCGATGTGCAGTGATCTGTCGGTGCCGGCAACTCCCGAACTGACCAATACTCACGAGGTCTGGCACTTGGCCAGCCCGATCCGCGGCTCGCTGCGAAACGACACTACTGCGCTCGACCTCGCCATCGCGCTGCATCCGACGCCCGCGCTGTGCGGAACACCCACTGACGCGGCACTGAAGGTCATCCGCGAGACCGAGGAACCTCGGCGTTTCTACGGCGGCGCCGTGGGATGGTGCGACGAGGCCGGTGACGGCGATTGGGTGGTTGCCATCCGCTGCGCCGAGATCGGTGCAGACGGCTTCACTGCCTGGGCCAGCGCGGGTGGCGGAATCGTCGCCGAATCGGATCCGCAGGACGAACTCGACGAGACGTCCACGAAACTGCGCACTCTGTTGACCGCGCTTGGTGCCGAAACCCTCGACTGACCAGCACGTCACGAGGGTAATCGTCCGGATTCTCGAGTGCGGGTGATACCTTGACCCGAGCAGTTCGTACGGGCCGGTAAGTCCGTCCGACCGCGAACGACCGACTAACGACCAATTGGGAGATCCGCGATGACGAAGTTCCTTGTCCCCGGTGTGGCCAGCGCTGTCATCGGTGCCGTTCTGGGTGCCGGCGTCATCTTCGGTGTCACGGCCGCCGCGTCGGACAACACTCGTCCCGAGATCGACCGCAGCGGAAACGCAGATTCTTCCGTGCTGAACCAGGTTGAGTACGGCAGCCGCTGAGAGCGCAGGCCTCGCGAGTTCCCGTTCTTCCGCCGACGCAGCGGTGTCTTCGGTAGACACCGCCCCGTCGGCAGAGCCCCTGTCGAAGCGGTGGCTGTTCGGCGCCTCCGTCGTAGCGTTTCTTCTCTCTTTCCTGCAATCGCCGGGTCTGATCACCGCTGACACCAAGTACGACCTGACGCAGAATCCGTTCGGTTTTCTCGAACGCGCCTCGCATCAGTGGAGTAGTCAGGCCCCGCTCGGCCAGGTTCAGAACCAGGCCTACGGATATTTCTTTCCGCACGGGCCGTTCTTCGCGCTCGGCGAGTTGGCGAACGTTCCGCCGTGGGTCACCCAGCGCATCTGGTGGGCGCTGCTTCTGATCGCGGGTTTCTGGGGCATCATCCGCGTTGCCGAGGCTCTCGGTATCGGCAGCCGTAGTTCGCGCGTCATCGCAGCGGTTGCCTTTGTTCTTTCTCCCCGCGTGCTGACCACGCTCGGTTCGATTTCCTCGGAAACCCTTCCGATGATGTTGGCGCCGTGGGTGTTGTTGCCGGTGGTTTTGGCCTTCGGCCCTGTGCGTGGAAAAGGAGTCCCTGGACTCCCTGACCACTCACGGGGGTTGAGGCGGTTGGCCGCACAATCCGCACTTGCCGTCGCACTCATGGGTTCGATCAACGCCGTCGCCACCGCCGCGGCCTGCCTGGTCGCGATCATCTGGTGGCTCTCGCACAAACCCAACCGAACATGGCTGACGTTCACCGCGTGGTGGGCGCTGTTCGTCGCTCTCGGCACCCTCTGGTGGATCGTGCCGCTACTTCTGCTCGGCAAGATCAGCCCACCGTTTCTCGACTACATCGAGTCCGCCGGTGTCACCACTCAGTGGGCATCGCTCGCCGAGATACTTCGCGGCACGGACAGTTGGACCCCGTTCGTCTCCCCCGAACGCATTGCCGGCGCCGTCCTGGTCACCCAACCCGCAGCAGTCGTCGCCACCGGCCTGGTTGCCGCCGCCGGCCTCGCCGGGCTCTGCATGCGGTCCATGCCTGCTCGCGGCCGGCTGACGCTCATCCTGTTCGTCGGTATCACCGGCCTGGCCGCGGGTTACGTGGGTGAACTCAGCTCGCCGGTGTCGGAGTCGGTGCGCCTGTTCCTCGACTCGGCAGGCGCGCCGCTGCGCAACGTCCACAAGCTCGAGCCGTTGGTCCGTCTGCCGCTGGTGCTCGGACTCGCACACCTGCTGGCCAAAGTGCCGCTGCCGGGATCAGTTCCACTCGCCCGATGGCGGCGTGCGTTCGCCCATCCCGAGCGCGAACCGATGGTCGCACTGACCAGCCTGATCCTCGTTGCCCTCACCCTCTCGACCGCCTTGGCCTGGACGGGAAAGCTCGCTCCCCGCGGTGCGTATCCGGACGTCCCCTCGTACTGGAACGAAGCAGCGCAGTGGCTCGAGGACAACACCTCCCCCGGATCGGAAGCCGAACGTGCCCTGGTCGTCCCGGGAGCGCCCTTCGGCAGCCAAGTCTGGGGTCTGACGCGCGACGAACCGCTTCAGGCGTTGGCGAGTACGCCGTGGGCAGTACGTGACTCGGTCCCCCTGACCCCTCCCGGCGCCATCCGAGCGCTCGATTCGGTGCAACGTCTCATCGCCGACGGACGTCCGTCGGACGGCCTCGCACAGACCTTGCTGGGGCAGGGCATCCACTACCTGGTGATGCGCAACGACCTCGACGGCGAAACGTCGCGCTCGGCCAGACCGATACTCGTGCACCAGGCGGTCGAAGGCTCGCCGGGGATCAAGAGAGTCGCCCACTTCGGTGAAGACGACAGCCCCGAACCGATCGAAGGGCTGGTCGCGGACAGCGATCTGCGGCCCGGTTACCCAGCCATCGAGATCTTCGAGGTCACCCCGCCCGACGGCACCACGGCGGTCAGCGGCCCGTACTCCGTCGACCTGAACCAGGTTCCGCGTGTACAAGGTGGGCCGGAATCGTCTGTGCGACTTCACGAAAGCGGGCTGGTTCCGGGGACCGGGCCGATGATTCTTGCCGCCGACGCCGAAGCTGCGGGACTGCCCGTCGATTCGGTCACCGTCACCGACACACCGCGCGATCGAGAAACCGATTTCGGTCAGGTCGACAACCACAGTTCCGCCCTGCGCACCCCCGACGACGCTCGTCGTACCTACAATCTGGTGCCCGACTACCCGGTTGCGAACACGCCTCTCGTGGAAGGCCGTTGGAGCGGAGCTTCGATCACCGTCTCCAGCGCCGCCTCGGATGCCACCCAGCTGGGCGGCACTTCACCGTCGAGCAGTCCCGCGTCGACGGTCGACGGCGATCCCGCCACCGGCTGGTTCAGCAACGGCATCGAACGAGCCCTGGGCCAGTGGTTGCAGATCGACTTCGACACACCGATTTCCAGCGGGTTGCTTCATCTGACCACCAGTGCCGCGGCAATCGGTGCTCCCGTCAAATGGCTCGAGGTCTCGACACCGAACGGCAGCACAGCGGTGAAGGTGGAGCGTCCCGGTGAGCCCATCACCGTCTCGATCCCGGGCGGCACCACTCCGTGGGTACGCATCACAGCGACTCACACCGAAAACGGATCGCCTGGAACACAGTTCGGCATCAGCGAACTCTCCGTCGAAGACTTCTCCGATCGCAGCGCACCGAAGACCGTACCGATCCGTTTCGACACGGTCCTGCCGAATACGCCGACGGGCGCATCCGTGAACGCCTGGAATCTGAGCCAGGAGTTCCCCGGTCGCAACGCGTGCGCGGACTCGACCGACCGCGTGCGGTGCAGCAATGCATTAATGGCGATACCCGAAGAGCCGAGCCGTTTCCAACGCACACTCACGGTGCCCGAAAATACAGTCGTTGCACCGACACTGACCGTCCGGGCGCGTCAGGGCAACGCCCTCGAAGATCTGCTTTCCGTCCCCGGCCGAATCACGGCTTCGGGTTCGAGCGACATCGGCGACACACGCGGATCTGCCTTCGCTGCCACCGACGGCGACGCACGCACCACGTGGTCGGCGCCGCAGAGCACCACCGAACCGGGCGGCCCGAAACCGACGCTGACTCTCAATCTTCCCGAGCCGACCCTGGTCACCGGCCTGGACATCACGCGGGGACTCGGCACCCTGCCGTCGCTGCCGACCAGCGTCGCGGTGAATCTCGGCAACGGGCCGCAGGTGCGAGAGCTGCCCGAACCCTCGGACGATACGCCTCGAACCATTCGAATTGCCCTCTCCCCCTTCGTCACCGACAAGATCGTCCTGAGCATCACCGATTGGGAACCGGTCCTCGATCAGACGGCGCTCGGCTTCGCCCAGGCGCAGCCCACCGGCCTCGCCGAGGTCGGCGTCATCGGTGCCGACGGAACCCCGATCGCCGGTTCGGGAGTGCAGGGCTCGGACTCATTCGACAACCGCACCGTCACCGTCACCTGTGGCGATGGCCCGACCATTTCGGTTGCCGGACAGCAATTCCCCACCTCGATCACGGCGACGGCGACGCAACTTCGGACCGGCGCACCCGTCGAGGCACGTGTGTGCGGTCTGGACGCTTCGGCGACTTTGCCGGCGGGACAGCCTGAAGTGGTCGTCGAACCAGGCCCCGCATTCTCGGTCGACAATCTCGACCTGACGGCGGTCGGTCCTTCAGCCGCGCAGCGGAATACACCGCTCGAATCGACCGCGTGGACGGCGAATCACCGCGAACTCACCGTCACGAACTCGTCCATCGATCAGCTGATCGTCAATCCCGAGAGCACCAGCATCGGTTGGATCGCCACCGCGCCGGACGGTTCCGAGCTGACGCCGGTGGTCGTGAACGGTTGGCAGCAGGGCTGGATCGTGCCGGCAGGCACCGCGGGAACCGTCACCATCGACTTCCCCAGCGACCGTTGGTACCGCCTCGGCATATTCGGCGGGCTCGTGTTGCTGATCCCGCTGCTGTTCGCGGCACTTGTCCCTACGCGCCGAGAGCCCAAGTCCCTCACACCACCCCGTCCGTGGCGCAGCGTCGCGGCAGGATGGGTGGGCGTGCTCGCGGCGGCCACCGTCATCGGCGGCGGAGTGGGAGCGGCGATCGCAGTTGTGTGCTCGATCCTCGGACTTGCCGCGCTGCGAATCTTCGGCCCGGCTCGGACCGCACGCATTCTCGTCGGCACCGCCGGCGTGGCCGCGATGATCGGCATCACGCTGCTCTCGACCGGACCGTGGCGAGCACCGGGCGGCTATGTGGGCGACTCGTTCGCGATTCAGTTCTCGATGTTGGTGGCCTTGGTCGTGACCGGGTTGGCCGCGTTGCCCTTTGCCGGTTCACCGATATGGCGGCGCTTCTCCCAGCGCGTCACGGCGACGCGCGCCGGTTCCTCCACCAAGGCGTAACTGGCCGAGGCCACAGCGACGCTCAGGACGACCGTCAACGCCAGGACGTAGAAGAAGCTGCCCGAGAACGGAACTATGCCGAACACGGGGAACACAGCGTTCAGTACGGCCAGGTGCCAGATGAACAGGCCGTAGGACCAGCGTCCGATTGCCAACGCCAGCGGGCTCGCCAGGAATCGATGCTGCGATTGATCGCGCAACACCAATGGCGCGATCAACGAAAAACTGATGATCGCGCCGAGTGCAATCTTGATCGCGTACTGCCACGGCTCCGGCCGCACCAGACCTTCGGGCCCGGCCAGATCGGTGCACGAGAGAACGAAGGCCACAAACGCAACAAAAGTCAGGAGCACCCGCCGGTGCGCGAGGCGATGCATCCACGTCGACGGGCCCACGGCCAGCTCGGCCAGCACCATGCCGGCGCCGAACCACGGCAGGTAGCCCGGCAGCCAGTTGTCGTGGTGAATGGCGTCCGGAGTCGGGATCGGAATGAAAGCCCACGTCAGCGCCAACACCGACACCCCGAGCAGAAGCGGTAGCCGGAACCGGGCCGAGTTTCCGCGTAGTCGCACCATCAGATACGCGAACAGCGGCAGTAGTACATAGAACGCAACCTCGACCGACAGGCTCCACATCTGCGTGAGGCCCTCGGTGAGTGTCAACGGCACGAACACCTGCGCCAACCCCAGATTCGCCAACCACACTTGGTAGCCCCCGCCGGCACCGGGCAGGAACAGCAGGATCAGGACCACCGCCACCCAGTACGCCGGCAGAATGCGCGTCGCGCGGGAGATCCAGTACCGGACGGTCGACTGCGGCTGCCCGATTCCGCGGGCCTTTGCCGCGTGGGGGCGCCACAGGAGAAATCCGGACAAGGCAAAGAACACCGCTACGGCGAGATCGAGTCGACCGAACGCGCGCCCGATCGCGCCGGACTGCGCTTCACCGGTTTGGAACGCGACATGGGTGACGAGGACACCGAGCGCCGCCAATCCACGCATACCGTCCAAAGCCGGAACGAAGCCCCGAGCCTGTGGCGGGACCGTCTGAGGGGAATTCGTGGAACTGATCATCACGGATAAGTGTGCACCCCAGGCCGATTGAGGGAAACCACCAGGGACTCACAACAAAATGCCTGGCCAATTCATGCCCTCATGCGACAAACCGGGCCGGTGGACTGTTAGTGTTCTGCCACACATGGTGTCCATCGGGGGCCCCATGCGATCTGCGCAGCTCATATTGTGCCGGTTGGGGAACCTCGAAAGACTTAACGGGTTAGGAGTCACAGCATGGCGGAACGCTCAGGGCCGAGCCGGATACTTCCTTGCATTCTGGTGGGCCTCGGTGCCTTCCTTTTGGCCATCGCCATCCTCATTCCTACCTACACGGTAGGCAAGCTGGAGAAGACGCCACTCGACCTCGAGGTGACCACCGTCGCCACAGGCACCGGTAGCGTCCTCAACTCGGCGGCCCTCCTCGGCGGAAAGGCACAGGTCGACACCAACGTGCCGATCGTCGCTCAGCGCTACGTCACCACGCAGGACCCGTCCGACGCCGACATCATCACCGTCGAAGCCGGCCAGACCGTCCGTCGTACCGACAAGCAGGGCGACACCGGACTGCTGACCGCAACCCTGGACCGCGTCACGCTCGATCGCGTCAGCTCGATGCCGACCAACGATCCGGTCGGAACCGTCCAGACGTCCAGCGACCAGCCCGCCGAAGAAGTTTCCCGCGACGGTCTGCAGTACAAGTTCCCGTTCAACACGGAACAGAAGAGCTACCCCTACTTCGACCTGAACGCTCGCGCCACGAAGGACATCGACTTCGTCGAAGAGACCGAGATCAACGGTCTGAAGGTGTACCACTTCCAGCAGACGATCGATCCCGTCGACCTGTCGAAGGTCGTCAACTCCCCCACCAACAAGCTGAGCCTGCCCGCCGACACCTGGGGCGTTCCCGGTGGCGCTACTCCGATCACGATGACGCGTTGGTACACCAACGTCCGTGACCTGTGGGTCGAGCCCAAGACCGGCGTCGTCGTCAAGGGCCAGGAGCAGTTGCACCAGTACTACGGACGCAACAAGGACTCGGTCGACGTCGAGGTTCTCAAGGTCACGCTGCCCTTCGACGAAGCAACCATCGAGTACCAGGTCCAGCAGGCACGTGACGGCATGGACAAGCTCTCGCTGTTCGGCCGCACAGTCCCGATCGTGGCAGGTGTCCTCGGTGTCATCGCGCTGATCGCCGGTATCTTCCTCGGCATTCGCGGCGGCAAGGGCGGAACTCCGGCCCGCGCTGCACACGGCGGAACGAACCAGAATCCCAGCGGCCAGGGCTCGCCCGAGCCGGCTCCGGGTGAGCACGACTGGACCTCGGACGACACTCAGGTGATTCCGCGTCCGGATCTGCGCAAGGACTGATTCAGACAGTAAGCAGAGCGCCCCTTCCACACGGAAGGGGCGCTCTGCTGCGTTTCGGGGCTTTGTTGCCGGATCGGCGTACGGATTGGCGCAACGGGTCGTTCCCTCCGCGTGGTTGCGGGCTTAGCGTTTTCTGGAAGTCCAGACCACCCCGAACACGAGGAGCCACATGCCCGCATCAACAGTTCTGGGTTCGCACATCTGTGTCAGCGATCTGACGCGACGGAGATTTGTTGTCGGCACGGCTGCATTCTCCGGGCTGTTCGCCGCCGGTTGCGCGAGGTCCGCCGGTACCGAGGGCGATTCGGCCGGGATGCGCACGGTCACGACCTCGCTCGGAACCTACGACATTCCGGTGACACCGAAACGCGTCGTCGCCATCGACTCCAGACTCGACCTCGAACCAGCCGTTGCGATGGGCCTGCCGGTCATCGCGTACAGCTTCGACGCCGCCGAGCCGTGGGTTCCGGCCGATCCCACGGCACAGGTGTTCGAGGCACCGGTCAACGTCGAGGCAATTCTCGCGCTGGAACCGGACCTGATCATCTGCACCGACATCGGTGAGGCCTCCGACATGTGGCCGCTACAGCAGTTGAGCCAGACAGCGCCTGTGCTTCCGATGGACTTCACGCGTCCGTGGCGCGAGAACATCGATCAGCTGGCGAGTTGGCTGAATCGCACCGAGAACCCCGACGTCCGTCAGGTCATCGGAGCGTACGAGGACAAGGCAGCCGGATTGAAGGAACGTCACGCCCCGAGCTTGGCGAGCAAGCAGATCGTGCTGCTGAACTACGTGAATCAGAAGGTCAACGGCGTCAACCGCAAGGGCATCTCCACGCAGGTGGCCGAAGACCTCGGCGTCCAGCTCCAGTGGCCGGTCGAGGGACAGAAGGAGATCTCTACCGAAAACCTGGTGACTTCCCTCGACTCGGCTGACGGAATGATCGTCACCACCGCGCCCGGCGTGGATCCCGTCAGCGACGACCGCGCGATGTGGAACCGTATCCGCGCAGTACAAGGCGACAACGTCGTCTACACGGGCGGGAACATCAACTACGGATCCGTCTACACCGCGATGCGTACGCTCGACTACTTCGACGATTTGTTCACGCGTCTGGAGAACTGACGTCGCTGTGAGGTGCCGGCCGGGCGCGGTCGGCACTTCGCACTGCGGCGACGGACACCGCCAAGGCCGTCGTCGACGCAACCACCACGGCGACGCCAATCAACTCTCCCGGCGTCTTCGCCCACACCAGCATGACCGTCGCCTCCACAACCAGTCCTGCCCACGCCAGAAGGGCCACTCGCGTGCGTTCTGACGCGATTGCGGACAGCAAGGCACCCTGGAGTACCGCTAGCGCTGCACCGTGCAGGGCGAAGGCCCACAGCATCGGAGCCACGGCGGCGTACGCGTCGCCCACGAGCATCGGCACCAGCGGGCCGGCAACCGCCGCCCCCAGAACCAACACGGCGCCGATACCGACGAGCACCGCCAACGCCGAGCGAACCGCTTGCGCCGAGTGCGCCGGATTCGCCATCTTCGGGTACAGCACGACGCCCACTGCCTGTGGCAGCCAGAACGCCACCTTCGTCGCGACGGCGCCGAGTGCGTAGACACCGGCGTCGTACTCACTGAGGACGACGCGGACGATCAGCAGGTCCAGCGAAGACAACGCGATCAACGCAAGCTGGACTTGTGACGCCGCGAGCACGGAGACGACGCCGATACGCACCGGACGGTCCTCGCTCACCGAGACGGTTCGGTCGACCACTCGAACTATCGCCACCAGCAACGCAGTTCCGGCCGCGCCGGCGACCAATGCCGCGCCTGCTCCGCCACCGAAAGCCAGAACGATCACTGCCGGAAGGACTTTCATCACCCCGGCTCCGGCCAGCACGGCACTGAGAGTGCCGAACCGACCGTGACCCTGCAACAACCCCTGCTCCGTTGCCAGTAGAACCAACATGGGCGCAGTCACCAATGCCGAGAACGACGCCACGATTCCGGTGTCGAGCAGCCACGCCATCGCCGGAGCGAGCGCCACCGCGAGGACGGCGACGATCGCGGTGCATCGATACCCCAACGACCGCAACGCATCTGTGCTCTTGCCACGCACCGCCTCGCGGGCGACCACCGTCTGCAACGCCAAAGCCGGAACCGCAAGTACCAACTGGGCGGCAAGCAGACTCGCGAACTCGCCGTAGCCGACCGGACCCAACCATCGGCTGGCCAACCATGCCAACAGGTACGACGCGACATTGGCCGTCATCGATCCCACCAAAACCATGCCGACCCCGGCCGCGGCGGCGCGATCGAGTGGTTGGCGAGGCATGGCAGTAATGATGCACCACGTATCGTGCGCGTCATGACAGTGCAAGCCGGATACCGCCGTTACCTGCCTGCGGCGTACAGCCTGGCGCTGGCACTGTTGATCCTCGGACCGCTGCTCGGCCCCGGCTACCTCCTGCTGCGCGACGCCGTCAGCACGCCGCGCTCGTACTTGACCGACTCCGCCCTCGGACTCACCGACGCCGCGGCCCGCGCCGTTCCCCAGGACGCGCTGATCGCAGCGTTGAGCACCGTGATCGACGGCGGACTGGTGGTCAAGTTCATCCTGCTCGTGGCGCTCTGGCTCGCCGGTTGGGGTGCGGCGCGCATGGTCGCCGTCCTGCTGCCGACGGCCGGTCTCGGTCCACAACTGGTCGCGTCGACGGTGATGCTCTGGAACCCCTACGTGGCCGAGCGCCTGTTGCAAGGACATTGGAGCCTGCTGACCGGTTATGCCGCACTGCCGTGGATCGTGTGTGCCGGAATCGGAGTTCGCCGAGCCACGCCCGGGTCCTGGTGGGCGTTGGCCGCGTCACTGGCATTCGCGGGCCTGACACCTACCGGCGCTCTACTCGCTCTGACGGCCGCACTGGTGGTAGTTGCCACCCCCGGAGGCCGAACCTCGGCCATGCGGCGTGTCTGCGGCGCTATCGGGCTGTTCCTCGTCGCCGCCTCGCCGTGGTTGGTCGCCACCTTCGTATCCGGAGCAGCAGGCGACGGTTCCGATCCGGCGGGAGTCGCCGCCTTTGCCGCCCGAGCAGAACCGGGACTCGCGACGCTCGGCAGCCTCGCCGGTCTCGGCGGTATCTGGAACTCGGCAGCGGTACCGTCCACGCGCACAACACTCTTCGCATTGGTGGGAACAGTTCTTCTGCTTGTCGTGGTGTTCGCCGGTATGCCCGCTCTGTGGCGCCGACGCCGGAATCCTGTTGTCAGTGGACTCGGACTGCTGGCCCTGTTCGCGGTGCTGGGTCCGACCATGGGCGCTACCCCGTGGGGTCTCGACGCCGGCCGATGGTCGGTCGAGGTGTTCACCGGCACCGGTCTACTGCGTGACGCGCAGAAGTGGGTCGCGCTGGCCGTCCCGTTCTACGCACTTGCTGCGGCCGCCGCGGTGATGTGGGCAGGCAATCGGTTCTCCCTCCCCCGCCCGGCATTCTCGGTTGCCGCCGTCGTGGTGACGATCGTGGCACTGCCGGATCTGGTGTGGGGTGTCGGCGGCGCGTTGAAGCCCGTGCACTACCCCGGGTCCTGGACCGTGGTGACCGAGCAACTGCGAGACGAAACCGGTGACGTTGCAGTGCTTCCCGCCGGAATGTTCCGCGCGTTCCCCTACAGCGGTGATGCGCCGGTACTCGACCCTGCACCACGCTTCCTGCCCCTCGACGTTCTGCAGACCGGCCAACTGGTGGTTGCCGGTGGTGCTGTCGGCGGCGAGGGGACTCGGGCAACTCGGGTCGAGGACCTACTGCTGGCCGGCGGAAGTCCTACGCAGTTGGCCGATCTCGGAGTCGGATGGGTACTGATCGAGCGCGGGACACCAGGTCAACTCGGCAACTCGGCAACCACGCTCGACGGCTTGGAACAGGTCTTTGCCGACAACGATCTCGAGCTCTACCGGGTACCGGGAGATGTTGCCGCGCACGAAGCCTCGACCGGCGCCCGAACGGCCGTCATAGTTGCGCATCTCGCCTGGATACTGATGGGCGTGATCGCGCTGATCTCAGTCGGACTGAACCAGAACCGAATTCGACTCGCGAGGCGCGGCCAGTCCTGAGACCCACCGACCGTCCTTGTGCGCGGTCAGCACCTCGAGCACTCCGGTGCCGGTCTGCTCCCAGGAGAACTCACCGGACCACACCCGAGCTTTCTCACCGAGCACCATGCGAAGTTCGTGGTCGCGGAGCAGAGTGCCGGCAGCCTGCGTCAGATCGGCGATGTCGCCGTCACCGGCATTCTCGCCCCCGACCAGAAGGCCCGTCACTCCGTCGACGATCGAGTCGGTCAGACCCTTCGAACTGCGGTAACCGATCGTCGGAACACCGTGCTGCGCAGCCTCGATGACCGCCAGGCCCCACCCTTCCTTCCGCGAAGGCATGAGGTGGATCCACGATTGCGCCAGCAGTTCGTGTTTGCGAGCCTCGTCGACGTGGCCGTAGAACGAGACGGCGTCACCGATCCCCAACTCGGCGGCGCGATCGCGCAGGTTCTGCTCCCACCAACCACCACCGATGACGTCGAGATGGATGTCCGGAAGCGTCGGCCGCAGGGCTGCGACCGCTTCGAGTGCGTCCTCGATCTGCTTGTGCGGCACCAGCCGTGAGAGAACCGAGATGGTGGGACGCTCGGCCCTGGTGATCGATCCGCCCGCGTCGACGCCGACGGGGAGCCGATCGGCACCGTTACGCACCACGGCAATTCGTTCGCGCTCGACACCGAGGTCCACCAATTCTTCCGCTGAGGGAAGCGACACCGTCAGATACTGACTACGTCGATGGGTGCGCGGTGACAATCGCGATTCGACCCACCAGCCGATCCGGCCGACGAGCTTGCCTGCCACCGGCCACTGTTCGCGATGGCAGTGATGGACCAGAAGCGTGACCGGTGCACCCGCCACGGCCTTCGAGAAGAAGGGGATGCCGTTCTGGGTGTCGATCACCGCGTCGGGGCGGATGCCCTTGAGCGATCCGAAACCCAGACGTCCGGCGGCAATGGCGGCCAGAGCGCGGGGGTACACGCTGAAACGTCCACCGGCCCGGCTGATCGTGATGCCGTCTCGAACCTCCGACGCGGGCGCCCCGGGATACGACGCCGTCCGCAGCGTCACCTTGATACCGCGCTCGGCCAACTGGGATCCGACCTGCTCGAGGTAACGCTCGCTTCCACCGCCCTGGGGATGCCCGGTATCGCGCCAGCAGAGCAACAGAACCTCGCGCACGTGCGTTACTCCCTGAGTTGGTCGGTGGCCACCCCGGTTCGGGCGATCCTGCGGGATGCCCCGCCTGACCGGCCGGTAACCCTGCCGAACACCCTAACTGTTCGAGCGTCCGTATTGCCGCGCTCCTGACGGTGTTCGTGGACCGGGCGACCCAGTGGCTAAAGTTGCTACCCGTGACCAAGCCCGCAGTGACCCGCATTTTCGGCCGACGGGCAACCCTGAAACGCTCGTTCGGCCTGCTCAGCGACTTCCGCCACGAGCAGTCCGCGCCCGACATCTTCTACGGCGCGCTTGCGCGCGACTCCGTCGAATTGATCTCGGACCTGCACGAAGGTCACACCGGACGATCCCTCGACGGTCTCACTGTCCTCGACGTGGGCGGCGGTCCGGGCTATTTCGCGGAGGTCTTTCAAGCCGCAGGTGCCCGCTACATTCCCGTCGAACCCGATCCGTCGGAGATGCATGCTGCGGGTCTGACCGTGGGCGGCGCGGTGCGTGGATCCGGTTTGGCACTGCCGTTCCTGGACTCGTCCGTGGACATCTGCTTCTCCTCCAACGTGGCCGAACACGTCAGCGAGCCCTGGCTGATGGCCGAGGAAATGCTGCGCGTGACCAAGCCCGGCGGCTTGATGGTTCTCTCGTACACCCTGTGGTGGGGTCCGTTCGGCGGCCACGAAACCGGACCGTGGCACGCGCTGGGTGGCGAGTACGCAGCCAAGCGGTACCTACGCAAGACCGGACGCGAACCGAAGAACAGATTCGGGGTGTCGTTGTTCAAAGTCGGCGCCACGGACGGCTTACGCTGGGCCCGTGGAACCAGCCAGGGCACGTTGCTCGCCGCGATCCCGCGCTACCACCCGTCGTGGGCGTGGTGGATGGTCCGAGTCCCCGGTCTGCGGGAGTTCCTGGTGAGCAACCTCGTCGTGGTTCTCGAAAAGCGATAGCGACATGCGCCTCGCAGTCGACATCGGTGGTACCAAGATGGCTGCCGGGGTCGTGTCCGAGGACGGCCGCGTTCCCGTGTTCGACAGCGTTCCGACGCCGCAGACCGACCCGTGGGGATCCTGTGCGGCGCTGCTCGAACGAGTCGCAGACGGCCGAGAGGTCGACGGTGTCGGCATCGCGTGCGCCGGGCCGGTGGACACCGTCGCCGGCGTCGTCGCTCCCATCAACATCACCGAGTGGGCACAGGGATTCGAGCTCGTAGCGGGCGTCCGCAGCGTCTTTCCCGACGCCGGAACCGCCCTCGCAATGGACGGAGCCGCAGCGGCATTGGCGGAGTTCCACCACGGCGCCGGACGCGGAACCCCGAACCTCCTGAGCCTGGTCGTCTCGACGGGAATCGGCGGAGGAATCGTTCTCGGCGGTGAGATTGCTCGGGGTCGCACGGGGAACGCCGGTCACATCGGCCACATCGTCGTTCCAGGATCTGCCGAACCGTGCAGCTGCGGGGGCGTCGGCTGCCTCGAGACGGTGGCAAGTGGACCGTCCGCGGTGCGATGGGCTCGTAGCCAGGGCTGGTCGGGGAACACCGGCCGTGAACTAGCCGAGGGTGCACGCAGCGGCGACGCGATCGCCGTGGACGCGCTTCACCGTGCAGGCACGGCGCTCGGTGGTGCCATCGCCTCGGCGGCTGCCCTCCTGGACGTGGACCTCGCGGTGATCGGCGGCGGTTTCGCCCAGTCGGGTACACCGCTGTGGGAACCGATGCTCGACGCGGCTGCCCGACATGCCCGTTTGTCGTTCGTCGCCGGGCTCCGGATCGTTCCCGCCGAGCTGGGTGGCGCCGGAACTCTGACCGGTGCGGGCTTGCTCGCGCTCACCGCCGTTATCTGACACGCGTTCTTCCCCGATAAATCCGCAGGGAGTCCCACTAAACGGGTGCCACCTGTTCCCAATTTCTGTAACGTGTTTTAGTGTTCTGACTCACACCGTTACGGGCATTGCACGTGACGCCTACGGGAAGGAGGTGACCGTGAGCCCAGACGCTTCCTCATCTGACGTTGCCTCGACTGCTTCTTCGACCGATGAAACCGAGCATCACGCCCAGGTCGCCCGACCAAGCGATTCCCTCCGCGACACCGAAGACCTCCGTGAGCGCCTGGAACGGTGGATGGTCGGCAAGGTGCCGAGCGGATCCACTGTGACCGTCGCCGACGTCACCTTGCCCGCAGCCAACGGCATGTCCAGCGAAACCATCCTCTTCGACGCCACCTGGGACGGCGAACATCATCCCTTGGTCGCTCGGGTGGCGCCGACGGAATCGACCATGCCGGTCTTTCCTGCCTACGACCTCGAATCCCAGTTCCGCACCATGGCTCAGGTGCGCGAGCACTCGGCAGTGCCCGTACCCGCGGTGTACTGGTCGGAATCCGACCCGGACGCGTTGGGTGCGCCGTTCTTCGTGATGGAACGCATCTCCGGCGACGTGCCACCGGACGTCATGCCGTACAACTTCGGATCGTGGGTCACCGAAGCGTCACCCGAGCAGCGAAAGACCCTGCAGCGCAGCTCGGTCGACGTCCTGGCTCAGTTGCATGCCATCGACAAACCTGGTGAGCGTTTCGACTTCCTCCGACTCCCGAATTCGGGAACGACTGCACGAGAAGCATTCACGGCGCACATCGCCGAGCAGCGCGCGTACTACGAGTGGGTGGTCTCCGACGGGATCAGATCACCGCTCATCGAACGTGCCCTCGACTGGATCGAGGAGAACAATCCCGCGGACGATTCGCCGGCAGTGCTCTGTTGGGGCGACTCGCGCATCGGCAACGTCATGTACCAGGACTTCGCGCCGGTAGCCGTACTGGACTGGGAAATGGCAACTCTCGGCCCGCGGGAGATGGATCTGGGCTGGATGGCATTCCTGCACAGGTTCTTCGAGGACATCGCCGGACTGGCGAACCTACCCGGTCTTCCCGACTTCCTTCGACTGCCGGATCTCGCGCAGACCTACGCCGAGATCACCGGCCACACCCCACACGATCTGGAGTTCTACGTTACCTATGCCGCACTGCGTCAGGCGGTCATCATGTGGCGAATCCAGGCTCGCGCCATAGCTTTCGGCCAGTCACAGCGACCCGAAGACCCCGACGACATGATCATGCACCGCGCTTCGCTCGCCGCGATGCTCGACGGTACCTACTGGGAGAGGTTGGCCTGACATGCTCTCACCGATGGACGACTATCCCGTTCACCAGATCGCCGAACCGATCCGTCACGTAGCCACCTCGGATCGAAACTTCTACGACCGCTACTACTTCAACTGCTACCCCACCGAATCCCCCGACGTGTTCCTCATCGTCGGACTCGGCCAGTACCCCAACCTCGGCGTCATGGACGCCTTCGCGGTACTGCGCCGCGGTGACGACCACATCGTTGCTCGTATGTCGAAGGCTCTGGGCGCCGACCGCACCGACACCACCGTCGGGCCTTTGCGCATCGAAGTGCTCGAAGGGCTGCAGAAGCTCCGCGTCGTCCTCGAACCGGGCAGCGAATACGATCTCTCCTTCGACATCACCTTCGATGCCACTATCCCGGCGGCGCTCGAGCCCAAGCACTTTCGCCGTCAACTCGAACGAGTCACGTTCGACACCTCACGCTTCCTGCAGACCGGAACCTGGACCGGATCGCTCACCGTCGACGGGGAGGACTTCGCGATCGACCCGAAGACGTGGCGAGGTAACCGCGACCGCTCGTGGGGTGTGCGTCCGGTCGGTGAAGCCGAACCGCAAGGCAGACGCGCCGTCGACGGAATCCAGAACTTCTTCTGGATCTACGCGGTCATGCAGTTCGACGAGTTCACGATCTCGGTGATCATGCAGGAAGACGAGCAAGGCAGGCGCATCGTCGAAGAAGCCATGCGAGTGTGGCCGGACGAAGCCAGGGACAACGAATGGCTCGGCCGACCCGAACACGAACTGACGTTCTGCCCCGACACCCGCGACGTCACCGGAGCGACCATCACCTTCCACCGGCCAGGCGGTGAAGTCCTCACCGTCGCCTGCGAACTGCTGCTGGCCAACTACATCGGAATCGGCACCGGCTACGGGCTCGAACAGGACTGGCGTCACGGAATGTGGCAGGGCGAACTCGTCGTACAGGGACTGCGCCACAAGGTCCACGAGATCGAACCGTTCCAACGCATGTTCTCCCCCGTCGACAATCTCGCGTCCTTCACTCTCGCTGAGGGCACGAACACCAACACCGGCACCGGTCTTTTCGAGGTAGCCGCCATCGGACCGCACGAGAAATACGGATTCACCAGTTTCACCGACACCGCACAGGCAGATGACGCGTATGCCCTCGCGGCGACCGACAACACCGAGGAATGAATTGATGACTGACTACGACAAGCTCTACATCGGTGGAGCATGGGTGGCCCCGGCCACCGACCAGGTACTCGAAGTGTTCTCTCCCGCAACGGAGGAGCGCGTCGGCAGCTGTCCCATCGCAGCACCGGCAGACATCGACGCGGCCGTGTCCGCAGCCCGCGCGGCGTTCGAGGGACCGTGGTCACGCACCACCCCCGCCGAGCGCGGCGCGATCCTCGCCAAGGCCGCCAAGCTGATCGAAGAGCGCAGCGCGGAGATCAACCAGCTCATCTCCAACGAGATGGGCCAGCCGCCCGCCATGGTCGGCATGATGCAGCAGACCCCGTCGATGGCGACGCTGGGCTACTACGCCGAGCTGGCCGACAAGTTCGCGTGGGAAGAGAAGCGCACCGGCGCATTCGGGCAGACCAAGGTGACCCGTGAGCCCGTCGGCGTCGTCGCCGCCGTGCTGGCTTGGAACGTCCCGCTGTTCCTGGCGATCAACAAGCTGGCCCCCGCACTGCTCGCCGGCTGCACCGTACTGCTCAAGCCCGCACCCGAATCCCCTCTCTCCGTCCACGTGATCGCCGAGATCTTCACCGAGGCAGGCGTTCCAGAAGGCGTCATCTCCGTGCTCCCCGGCGGAGCCGAGACCGGCGAATACCTGGTCTCTCATGCGGGCATCGACAAGATCACGTTCACCGGATCCAGTGCCGTCGGCCGCAAGATCGGTGCCATCGCCGCACAGAACCTCAAGCGCTGCTCCCTCGAACTGGGTGGCAAGTCCGCCGCGATCATCCTCGAGGACGCCGACATCGCCGCCGGAATGCCGATGCTCGTCATGTCCGGCCTGATGAACACCGGTCAGGCCTGTGTCGCTCAGACCCGAATCCTCGCTCCCCGTTCGCGTTACGACGAGGTCATCGAGGGAATGAAGACCGCCGCAGGCTTCATGACCGTCGGCGATCCGTCCGATCCCGCAGCACAACTCGGCCCGCTGATCTCCGAGAAGCAGCGCGAGCGCGTCGAGGGTTACATCGCCAAGGGTAAGGAAGAAGGCGCGCGCGTCGTACTCGGTGGTGGACGCCCCGCCGGCCTGGACAAGGGCTGGTACGTCGAGCCGACCATCTTCGCCGACGTGGACAACTCGATGACCATCGCACGCGAGGAGATCTTCGGACCCGTTCTCTCGGTGATTCCGTACGACTCCGAGGACGAGGCCATCAAGATCGCCAACGATTCGGATTACGGCCTCGCCGGATCGGTGTGGACCACCGACATCGATCACGGACTCGAAGTTGCTGCGCAGATCCGCACGGGTACCTACGCGATCAACTGGTACGCCTTCGATCCCGGATCGCCGTTCGGTGGTTACAAGAACTCCGGTATCGGGCGCGAGAACGGACCTGAGGGCCTCGAAGCCTTCTGCGAGACCAAGTCCGTACTCATGCCGCCCGGCTACGTGGGCTGACCCACCCGGGAGTTGGCACCCTTTGCTGACAGTTGGCACCCGTTCCGACCTGCCGGAACGGGTGCCAGCCCCATGAAATGGGTGCCAACTCCCAGCGAATCCACAGATCCACCCGGTACCGTCGAAAACGAATCAGTCATCTCACAAAGGACATTCATATGCTCACCAACGCCATCAACGCTTTCCTCGCACTCTGGGGCAGCGCCTCCGTCGGCAGCAGTGGATACCAGATCCCGCCGGGAACCCTTCCCTTCGGTTCCTGAGACAGGACAACAGAACCCGCTGAGCGCACTTCGCGCTCAGCGGGTTCTCTGTTTCGCCGACCTGCATCTACCGGTCCAGAACGTGATCCTCCAATTGATTCTCCTGACCTGCGACCAATGCTTCAGCGTCACCGGCGTCCACGTGCCCGAACCAGGTACCGCCGGGGTTCGCGATCACCAACGGCCCCAGGTTGCACGGGCTCAGACAACCGGTTCCGGTCACCTTCGACGAGGTACCTTTGGCCGCCGCGCTCATCGCCCGGTGCAACGGTCCTGCTCCGTACGCCATACAGCGAGGGCCCTTGCACACCAACAGATGCCTATCGTGCTGCTCGATCACGGACCACGCCGGACTGCGATACGACGCCGGACTCGCGGTGATCGGCTTTCCCGCCGAGTCGAGTTCGTCGATCACCTGCCCGGCCACCGCACCTTCGAGCGTTTCCGTTTCATGGAGCGTCACTTCCAGTTCGGCGTCGATCCGGGTTTCGCGCCAGTTCGCAACCGCCTTGCTGGTCCACGTGAGCAGGTACCGATCCCTCGGCACCGCAACTGGAATCAACACGACCTTGTCGACGTCATCGACATGGGCTCGATCGAGTTCCTCGTGAAGGCTCGGCGAGGAGACATCGAGGTACGCAATACGAACGTCGACGTCGGTGCCCGCCTGAACAGCGTCGAGCATCCGTCGTGCAGCCGACTCGTCCAGGCCGCTGACAGTCGGCCGTAAGACGACAATCACCCGACGCGAGCACCGGTTGTTGCTCATGCCGACGGCGCGGTTGTCCAGTCGATGCTGCTCGACGGAGCCAGCCCGAACTCTTCGATCTTCGCGCGCAACTGTTCCGCGCCGTAGATATTGGGGAACCCACTGGTGAACATGGCGAGCGGGAGTACGACGAAACGGTTCTGCTTGACTGCGTCGAGGTCACGCAGGCCTTCTCGGCTCTTGATCGCGTCGATCTTGCCCTGTACTTCGTCGGCACTCTTCTTGTAGTCCATGATCACGATGATGTCGGGTTCTGACTTCGCGACGGTCTCCCAGCTCGCTTTGAACCAGGTGTTGTCGACGTCGGCGAACACATTGGTTCCCCCGGCGACGTCGATGATTCCGTTGGGGGCTCCGTTGCCGCCGCTGGTGTACAGATCTTCTTCACCGCTGTCGTAGATCAGCACCTTCGGCTTGTCGGCGGCATCTGGCGCGGACTCCAGACGTGCCAAACGTGAATCCAATTCGGTCAATGCCTCGGCGGCGGTGTCCTCGGTTCCGAACAGCTTTCCGTAATTGGTCACGTCCGCACGAAGGGCATCCCACGGACCCATCGTGCCGAGCGCGGAATCCGCTGCGGCACTCTGCCGACAACTATCGGAGATCACATATGCATCGATGTTGTTGCTCTGCAGCGATTCCGGCGTCACACCGGAGGCTCCCTTGAACAAGCCACTGTAGGAGCCGACCACCAGGTCCGCCTGCTTACCCAGAATCGTCTCCATCGTGATCGTTCCGTCCAGGTGTGGGACGTCGGCGATTCCGGGACCGAACATCGAGTCCATGACCGCGTCGTTGTTCGTGTTCAACACGACGGCAGCGAGACGATCCAGACCGCCGACTCGGAGAATGGTACCGATATTGGCCGCATTGCTTGTGGCAACAACCTTTTCGATCGGAAGCTGGAAAGTGCTTTCCGTTCCGCAGTTCTCCAGCGTGACCGAAGTCTTGTCCGCGGCTTCGTCGACGGGCGCGGTTGCCGAGCATCCGGACACGGCCAACAACGCTGTCGCGGCTACAACCGCACCGAACGACGCGCGGGTCTTTACGTGTATCAAAGTGCACTCTCCGAAAATGTGTGTTGTGGTTGAGAATTTCGTGATTCGAATACGAGGTGTGAACGGCCTGTCGCGGGGTTCACGAGTTCGAAAGTCTCGACGCCGAAAACAGTTGCCACCACCGAGGTGGTGAGTACGTCGGATGGATGTCCGAACGCCCTGGCCACTCCATCCGCGAGCACGAGCACCCGATCGCACACTGCCGCAGCCAAATCGAGGTCGTGCAGTGCCATGATCACCGTCCGGTCCAACGACCGGACCAGATCGAGCAGTTCGAGTTGATGCCGGATGTCGAGATGATTGGTCGGCTCGTCGAGGATGAGCACACCGGCGTCCTGCGCGAGACCTCGGGCGAGAAACACCCGCCGACGCTCACCGCCGGAAAGCGTGTCCATCGAAGAGAACCGGTGCTCGATCATTCCGACCTCGCCCAGAGCACGATCGACGACGGCATTCTCGTGCTTTCCACCGACGCTCCAGGGCTTTGCATGTGGCGTGCGGCCCAGACTCACGTACTCGTGAACCAACAAATCGGCGGGACTCTGCTCTTCCTGCGCCACAAAGGAAATGGCTTTGGCCCTCGACCGCGCGGACATCGCGTGCACGGAGTCGCCGCCGACACGAATGTCACCGCCGGCGATCGGCCCGAGACCCGCGAGAGCACGCAAGAACGTCGACTTGCCCGATCCGTTCGGACCAACCACGCCGACCACTGCGCCGGCGTCGGCCGCGATGTCGACGCCTTTGACGATGGTTCGACGGTCGATGCGGACAACGACTCCGGACGCGGTCAGCGCCAGGGCTCGGGCGCTCACGAACTGCCACCGAATCGGTAGCGCCGACGGCCGAGAAGCAGGAGAAACAGTGGGGCCCCGATCACCCCGGTCACCACGCTCAGCGGGATCTCGGTCGGCCGCAACGAGGTCCGCGCCACGACGTCGACCCACACCAGGAAGGACGCGCCGATCAGTGCTGCCGCCGGTAACACCACTCGATGTCTGGCTCCGACGAGCATGCGTGTGACGTGCGGTATGACCAAGCCTACGAAGGCAATCGCGCCGGACACTGCAACCATCGTGCCGACCAACGCTGCCAGCACGCCGAACAGCACGTTTCGCAGGGTTCGGACGGGAATACCGAGCGAAGCCGCGACGTCCGGTCCGGCCGCCAGCGCATCCAGCCAACCGTGCAGGGCGAACACCGCTGCCGTCAGCAGGAACACAACGATGACCGGCGCCCACAACTTGTCCCAGGATGCCCCGGCCAAACTTCCCAGGAGCCAGAACAATACGGACTGCGCGGCCTGGGAATCATTGGTACGCAGCACCAGAAAACTCGCGATCGCCGACAGGGCGGATGCGGTAACGGTGCCGGTCAGAACCAATCGCAGTGGAGTGATACCGCCTTGCAGCGTCGCGATGGTGAAGACGAGAATCGCAGCTCCCAACGCCCCGATCATCGCGCCGAAACTGAGCGCCCACACTCCCGCGCCGGCGAACAGTCCGGTGGTGATGACGGCGGTGGCACCGACACTCGCGCCGGACGACACTCCCAGCAGGTGGGGATCGGCAAGAGCGTTACGGACGAGGGTTTGCACCACCGCGCCGGCGACGGCAAGACCAGCGCCGACGGCCAGACCGAGCAGTACCCGAGGTGCTCTGATCCCCCACACGATCGCAAGTTCGGAACGCGTGACGGGTGGGCCTCCGAAGCGCGAGTGCACCACGTCCACCACAGTGGACACGGGGAGCATCTCGGATCCGAATGCCAACGCGCACACAGCAGAGAGCACGGTGACGACCAGCAGAGCGGGCAGCACGATACCCGGACTGAGCCGTCCTCGCGGCGCACCCGCCTTCGGCGGAGGCAGGTGGGTAGGTGGAGACAGAGCTCCGCCAACAGCATTCATGGTGTGACCGATCCATCCTCGTGGCATGACACAACGTCAACGAGGGTGGTATCTGGCTACGGTCGACGCAGGGACGACCTCACAGTGGCGGGACCGCGCCGGAATTGCACCGACTTCCCATTACCTCGATGATGACGTCAGAACCATAACGGACTGTGGTCACCATTCCGCACACCGGATCAGGATTCCGACGCGATCATCGATCTCGTCTGCCGCACGACGGCTTCCGTTCGCACTCGAAGTTCTTCGGGTGAATCCGATTCCAGCACAACCCGATGCACCTGGCTGTCCACGGCAGTCACAGTCAGCCGCGATGTCAGCAACGCATCCTCCGCACTGAAACCGCGGCTCTGCAAGTAATCCGAAAAACCCAGTACCAGTTGCCGATTCATTCCTTCGACCTGCTCGATGAGCTCACGCGTACGCGGAACCTGATCGTAGAGCAGGTGAAAGAACTCTCGCGGCTTACTGTTCACTTCGACCGCGCACTCCACCAACATCCTCACGGCCTCGTCCGGGGTGAGCTCACGCTCGACGATGTCGGCAAGGCAGAGCGCAAAACTCTCCCGCGCAGCACTCACGTGACGGTTCGCCAACTCCGAGAGGATCTCGTACTTGTCGCCGAAATACTGGTAGAGCGAGCCCACCGACACCCCTGCTTCGTCAGCGATCCGGTTGGTGGTCGCTGCCATGGCTTCCGAAGCGAAAACGCGAGTAGCTGCCTCCAGGATCGCGTCGTAGGTAGCCCTCGAGCGCTGCTGGGAGGGCCTTTTCCGCCGAGTCGACACGGTCCTCCGATGCGAGTTGTCAGCCGCGACGCCGATACCGAGAATTGTGTAGGTGACCAGCGCCGATTACTCGAAGTTTATGCCCGACCGGTACACCGACCACATGCCGGCGCCGACCCCGACGTGGTGGGAGTGGAACGGCAACACCGTCCACGTCGCACGGGCCGTGGTTCCAGACGCGCCGGTTCGTGTTCTCGGCATCCACGGCGCCGGCGGCTACTCGGGCGCGTTGTGGCCGTTCGCCGGGATCGGCGTGAAACTCGGAGCCGAAGTCCTCTTCCCTGACCTTCCGCTGTACGGCGACACCGTCGTAGCCGATCCCGCCGGCGTCCGGTACGAGCAGTGGGTCGATCTCCTCTGCGATCTCGTCCGGGCCGAGAAGGCAGCCGACGATCGGCCGCTGGTGTTGTTGGGAGCCAGCATCGGCGGTCTGCTGGCCTACGAGGTAGCCGACGTGGCGAACATGAGCAGCAATCGGGAGCTCGCAACGCTGTGCGCAACCGATCCGCGCGGTGGCGGTGTTCGGGTGCCACTCGGATTCCTCAGCAGCTACTTCTCGTTCGAGCACACCGCACCCGAAGCATTTCGGACGACGCCCGTTCTGCTCACCCACCCGGCCGACGACCGATGGACGCCACCCGAACTGAGCCTGCAGTTCCTCCGCCGCATCAACGCACCCACCGAATTCGTGATGCTGGACGGGTGCGGGCACTTTCCCGTCGAAGAGCCGGGCCTGACGCAGTTCCACGACGCCGTCGCCACACTGCTGCACTCCGTCGCCGAGCGTCACCGCACGAAACTGTCGTCACCCGCCTAGCCTGAGAATCGTGAGCACCGAAACGGAAGCATCGGCCGACGAGAGCACCACGACGGTCGTACTGGCGTTTGCGGCGAACGCGCTGATCGCCGGTGCCAAGACGGCGGCCGCCATCGTCACCGGATCTGCATCGATGGTCGCAGAGGCCACCCACTCCTGGGCCGATACCGGCAACGAAGTGCTGCTGCTGATCGCGAACCGCCGCTCGAAAAGGGTTCCCGACCGAGACCAGCCACTCGGCTACGGCCGGGAGGCATACATCTGGTCGATGTTCGCCGCTCTCGGACTGTTTGCACTCGGCGCGGGTGTCTCGATCACTCATGGCATCCAGGAACTGTTCCATTCCGAACCGGCGTCCGACTTCGGTGTCGCCTACGCCGTCCTCGGCGTCTCGTTCATCCTCGAAGGCATCTCGTTCCGGCAGGCGTACAAACAACTCCGAAACGAAGCGTCCGCCGTGAACCGCGACGTCATGACCCAGGCACTCAACACATCCGACCCGACGACTCGGGCCGTGTTCGCCGAAGATGCTGCGGCACTTATCGGTTTGGTCATCGCGTTCGTCGGTGTTCTGTTGCACCAGGTCACCGGTTCACCCATCCCCGACGCCCTCGGCTCCATCTTCGTCGGCATTCTCCTCGGGGTCATCGCAATCATTCTGATAGATCGGAACCGCCGCTTCCTGGTCGGCGAAGAGGCCTCACCGACGCTGCGGGCAGCAGCCGTCGAAGCTCTCACCCAACTGCCCGAGATCAACCGAATCACGTTCCTGCGTATGGAATACCTCGGGCCGCGACAGGTCTACCTGGTGGCCAGCGTCGACCTGGTCGGTGACTACGCGGAATCCCGTGTGGCCCACACGTTGCGCGAACTCGAGCGCTCACTCGAGCAGAGCCCACGTGTCGTGCGGGCGATCCTGACCCTCTCGACCCCCGAAGAACCGTCGATCACAGTCTGAACTTCCGGCCGGGCGATAGGCTCGGGCGATGCGCACACTGATCGTGATTCTGGCGGTTCTGGGATTTGTCGTCGGGGGAATTCCCCTGGTGGGCAGTCTGATCGACGTGATGACCAGCCCTGACGAGACCATCGTCTATCAGGGTTCCTACGTACCGTTCCGGGACGTGCAGATGGCTCGGGACTACGAGTCGACAATAGCCACCGCCTACGAACCCTTAGACGGACCGCGCTGGCTCGTCCTGGCCTGCTATCCCTTGATCGGAGCAGCATTGGGCGCTGCGACGGCCGTCGTACTGGGACGTCGCGGGTGGCACCTGACGCGAGCCTGAACAGACGCCGATGGCCACCCGCCGTCTACACGAGGGTGGCCATCGAAGAAGGAGTGCTTCAGATGTACATCGCCGGATCGATGTAGCTGTTCGGGTCCACCAGTTTTTCCTTGGTGGTCCGTGGCCGCGCCACCGCCGGGATACCCGTCGCGATGGATTCGGCCGGAACATCTCTGGTGACAACGGCATTGGCGCCGATAGCGCTACCTTCACCGATGACGACAGGTCCGAGGATCTTGGCACCAGCGCCGACGGTGACCCGGTCTCCCAGCGTCGGGTGACGCTTGACCTGCTCGAGCGAGCGACCACCGAGAGTGACGCCGTGATAGAGCATCACGTCGTTACCGACCTCGGCCGTCTCCCCGATCACGACGCCCATGCCGTGATCGATGAAAAACCGCCGACCGATGGTGGCACCGGGATGAATCTCGATGCCGGTGACGAAGCGTGTCAGCTGCGAGAGCACTCGCGCCGGGCCGCGTAGCGCAGGGACGGCCCACATGCGATGCGCAACCCGATGCGCCCAAATAGCATGCAGCCCTGAATAAACGAGCGCGTTCTCCACATTGCTGCGCGCGGCAGGATCCTGACCGCGCGCAGCCTGCAGGTCCTCGCGAATTGTCCCGAGGATACTCACAAGTCTCAGTCCCGGATGTGTTCGAACAGCGGGGTGGAGATGTAACGCTCGCCGAAGTCGCACACGACAGCCACGATCAGCTTGCCGGCGTTTTCCGGACGCTTCGCCAACTCGAGTGCTGCCCAGACGATGGCGCCGGACGAGATGCCGCCCAGGATGCCTTCCTTGGTGCCGAGTGCGCGAGCGACCTCGATGGAATCGGGGAACGAGACGTCGATGATCTCGTCGTAGATCTCGCGATCGAGGACGTCGGGCACGAAGTTCGCGCCGATTCCCTGGATCTTGTGGGGGCCGGGCTGGCCACCGTTGAGGATCGGTGAGTCGATGGGCTCGACGCCCACGATCTTGACCTCGGGCTTGTACTTGCGAAGGGTGCGTCCGACGCCGGTGATAGTGCCGCCGGTGCCGATGCCGGACACGAAGATGTCGACGGCGCCGTCGGTGTCGGCCCAGACCTCTTCGCCCGTCGTTGCCTCGTGGATGGCCGGGTTGGCCGGGTTCGCGAACTGGCTGGCCGAGACAGCGTTCTCGGTCTGCTCGACGATTTCCTTGGCCTTGGCGACCGCACCGGCCATGCCCTCGGATCCCGGGGTCAGCACGATCTCGGCGCCGTAAGCACGCAGCATCACGCGACGCTCGGTGGACATGGTCTCGGGCATGGTCAGGATGACCTTGTAGCCGCGAGCAGCACCGACCATGGCGAGTGCGATACCCGTGTTACCGCTGGTTCCCTCGACGATGGTGCCACCGGGCTTGAGTGCACCGGACTTCTCGGCGGCGTCGATAATCGCCACGCCGATCCGGTCCTTGACGCTGTTGGCCGGGTTGTAGAACTCGAGCTTGACGGCGACCTGTGCGTCCAGGCCCTCGGTTAGACGGTTGAGCCGCACGATCGGGGTGCGCCCGACCAATTCGGTCACGTTGTTGTAGATCCCGCTCATATCTGGTCCTCCTGAGGATCGAGTGTGTCGACCCGCTCGCTGATCACTGCTTTACGGCTGAACTGCATAACGGCTGAACTGCTTAACGGCTACAGGCAAGGGCATACAGACGACCGATGCCGCATCGGTTCATCAAATTGAACCAATGCGGCATCAGGCCACTACATACGGGGGCGGTTTATCAGGCCAACCGCTGCTTCAGAGCTTCGAACTCGTCGCGAATGCCGGTCGGCAGCTTCTCGCCGACGAAGTCGAACCACTCTTCGATGAGCGGGATCTCGGCCTTCCACTCGTCGATGTTGACCGCGAGGGCCTCGGTGATGTCGGCGTCCGACACGTCCAGGCCTTCGATGTCGAGTGCCGATCCGGTGGGAACGACGCCGATCGGGGTGTCGATACCGGCAGCCTTGTGCTCGATACGCTCGACGATCCACTTCAGGACGCGAGAGTTCTCGCCGAAGCCTGGCCACAGGAAGCGTCCGTCGTCGCCGCGGCGGAACCAGTTGACGTAGAAGACCTTGGGGAGCTTGGACGCGTCGGCGGACTTGCCGAGGTCGATCCAGTGCTGGAAGTAGTCACCGACGTTGTAGCCGAGGAACGGCAGCATTGCCATCGGATCGCGGCGAACCGTACCGACCTGGCCTTCGGCTGCTGCGGTCTGCTCGGAGCCGACCGTTGCACCCATGAAGACGCCGTGCTGCCAGTCGCGAGCCTCGGTGACCAGCGGAACCGTCGTCTTGCGGCGTCCGCCGAACAGGATTGCCGAGATCGGCACGCCCTTCGGGTCGTCCCACTCGGGAGCCATGATCGGGCACTGCGACATCGGGGTGCAGTAACGCGAGTTGGGATGAGCCGCATGGGTGCCCGACTCGGGCGTCCACTCGTTGCCCTTCCAGTCGATCAGGTGCTGCGGGTCGCCTTCGAGGCCCTCCCACCAGACGTCACCGTCGTCAGTCAGAGCGACGTTGGTGAAGACCGTGTTGCCCTGGTCGATGGTGCGCATGGCGTTGGGGTTCGAGGACCAGTTGGTGCCGGGAGCCACGCCGAAGAAACCGAATTCCGGGTTGACGGCGTACAGCTGTCCGTCCTCACCGAAACGCATCCAGGCGATGTCGTCACCGAGGGTCTCGGCGCGCCACCCGGGGATGGTCGGCTGGATCATCGCGAGGTTGGTCTTGCCACAAGCGGAGGGGAATGCCGCCGCGATGTAGTAGGCCTTGTCCTCGGGCGAGATGAGCTTGAGGATGAGCATGTGCTCGGCCAGCCAGCCCTCGTCGTGCGCCATTGCCGAGGCGATACGCAGCGAGTAGCACTTCTTGCCCAGGAGAGCGTTTCCGCCGTAGCCGGAACCGAAGCTCCAGATCTCACGATCCTCGGGGAAGTGGGTGATGTACTTGGTGTCGTTGCACGGCCACGCGACGTCTTCCTGGCCTTCGGCCAGCGGAGCGCCCAGCGAGTGCAGCGCCTTGACGAAGAACCCGTCGGTGCCGAGCTTGTCGAGAACCTTGCTGCCCATGCGGGTCATGACGCGCATGGAGACGACGACGTACTCGGAATCGGTGAGCTCGACGCCCAGCTTCGGGTCCTCGGCGTCGAGGGGGCCCATGCAGAACGGCACGACGTACATGGTGCGTCCACGCATGCAACCGCGGTACAGGTCACCCATGAGGGTGCGCATCTCCGCCGGGTCCATCCAGTTGTTGGTGGGACCTGCGTCGATTTCTTCCTTCGAGCAGATGTACGTACGCGATTCGACTCGCGCGACATCGGACGGATCGGAGTTGCCGAGGAAAGAGTTCGGCTTCTTCTCGTCGTTGAGGCGGGTGAAGGTTCCTGCCTCGACCAACTTCGTTGTCAGTCGGTCCCATTCTTCGTCCGAGCCGTCTGCGAAGACGACGCGATCAGGCTGGGTGAGTTCGGCAACCTCTTGCACCCATGCAAGCAGTTCCTTGTGCTGCGTGGGGGGCGTGCCGTCAGTTCCATTGAGACCGGGAATGGTCGCTGAGGTCATCAAACTCTCCTGGGGTGAGCCGGAACCGGGTTCTCGTGACACCGGATGCGAACTGCAGCGCCCCGATACCAGTCGATCCCGGTGTCCCCCTCTCGACGGGGTCCAGCCGCGTCATCCACTCACGTGGATTTCACGGACGCCGGGTGTCCTATGTATTGAGGTTAACGCTGGCTGTTCACCTGCAGGTAATCGGGTGCGGTCAGAAATGTCACAGAAACGATTCAGTTGGTGTGTTCAGGTGCCTACCCGGCGCTCAGAGCACATAAACGGAAGCTTTTCAGAGCGCTCCGGCATCGATTTTCTGCCACACGAGGGCGCCTTCGTCGTCTCGACTGCATTCCCAGGCCGAGTAGTCGCCGTCCGACTCGATCATCGTGAGGCGATCGGCGCTACCGTCGCGATCGAAATCGGACACGATCACGACAGCGTCGTCGGAGTGGACGACACGGCTGTCGACCGTTCCGTCACCGTCCAAGTCGAAGGCGTCGAAGTTCAGGTCGCCGGCATCGACCGGTCCCGACGCGGGCCCGAAGGTCTCGGGCTCGATACGCCCAGGATCGAGCGCTTCGGCTTCGTGCCCGTCGATGTGTCCGGCCGTGATCAGAAATGCTTCCATTACTCCCCCTACTGGATGGTGACCTACTGCTTCGGCAACCCCTACCGAAACCGTCCGCTCAGTATTACCAGACCCCGACGATCAGTCGTGGCCGAAATTGCCGCACTGTGGAGAACTCTGCACTCGCGAAATGATCAGTAGGCGGTGTTCAAAACGGCGAGGTCGCGCTCGCACGACGCGAGCTGACCCGATCTGGCCGCGGCGAGCTCACGAAGTTCACCGTCGATCTCCACGATTCGAGCCTGCGCCGACGCCAACTGCTCGCGACTCTCCGCCATGATCGCCGCTCCCAGATCCGCCTCGGCCTCGAGCAGCACGCTCTGCACTCGCTGCTCCCACTGAGCGCGAACCGCCGACATCGATTCGACGATCCACGACCTGGAGTGGGCACGATCGGCCGTCAGCCCGCGAGATCGCGCCAACCACCACGCCGCGGCGCCACCCAGAATCAACGTCACGGGGATACTTGCGAACTCCAAGGCCGGAATCATTTCCAGCGGAGTCACTGCGATACGGCCGAGGCCGAGACCCGCGGACGCGCCGACAAGAATTGTCACCCGGTCCTCGTTTCCGCGCTGACGGCCCGGCAGGCCCTCCGGAATCTGCGGGGAAGGCATGTATCCGTTCGTCCCCGCAGATTCCACCGCTGCCGCCATCGCGGCGTCGAACACCCGGGTGTGGTGGTCGACCTCGTGCTGCAGTCGCGTCGGCACGCTGCCCAATTCGGCTCGCGAGGCCGTGTCGACCCAGGCACGTGCCCCGGCGACCGTCGCCCGGGTTGCCTCGGCGATTTGTTGTGACAGATCCCCGCGCGCTCGTTGCAGTCGGCTTCGCACCTGCACCAGGCGTTCGCCTCGCCGGCCGTCACGGTCTGCGAGCAGCTGCGATCGCTCTGCCCGCAGTTCGGCACCAGGAACACCGTCACGTAGATTCCGGATCTCCATCTCGATCATCCGGCGCGTCTGTGCGATGACTCCGGAATCCGAACCACCTGCTTCCCTCTCCCGTGCCGCCCGGCTCACGACCGCAACGAGTGACTGCTCCTGACCAGGCGCAATCGGGACCACCGGAGCCTGAGCAAAAGCGGTGCAGTGCGAAGCGAGAATCTCGGCATCACGCCGGCGCACCGCCTGCCAGTCTCGATAGACGTCGACGCGGGTCAGCGCCACCACCACCGGGGTTCCGCGCGCCGCAGCGTCGCCGAGGAGAAGGAGATCCTCGCGTCCGATCACACTGGCGGCGTCGACGACCAGAAGTACGACGTCGGCGTCCACCTCGCGTGTCACTGACGAACAATCATCCGAAGCATCGAACATCTGCGCGACGTCTTCCCGTCCACACCTTGGTGGACCGACAACGTAAATGCGAGTGCCCCTGCATGTTTCGGCGGCGACCTGGCGACCCGGATCGGATGCCGGATTCCATCGCTGCACCACGCGCAGCACCGAATCCGGAAGTACCGAAACGCTATTCATCGGTCACCGCCGGGGCAGAGCGATCGCCTCCGAGCTGCGCCCACCGACGCACATACCCGCGTCGAATCAGTGAGACCCTTTGTTGCGGACACTGTTCCGACTCGTCCACGAGCTCGCCCCACCACCGGCTGCACGTGCCCGCGTCGTCAGCGGTACGAGGATCGGGAGGCTCGCCTTGACGCAGGGCTCGAATTTCGGGGCTCATCATCGCCGCCGCAGCGCCGAACAACACCGCGGAGTCCGAACTCAGATACAACTCGATCTCGTCCCTGCCCGCAGCGCTGCGCGAGGCAGATCGCCTCAGCGCCGGGCCGATCTGCTCGACCCGGCCCCACCACTGCGCCTCCAGAACAGGTCCGAGAGCCGCCAACAACTCTTCGACGCCGCGCCCGGTCAGTGTCTCCACCGGAACCGTGGGCACGCCGACGTTCTCCGAGATTTCCGCCGCCCGTCCCAGCGCCTCGTCCCAGCGCGGACCGAACAAGTCAGCCTTGTTCGCAGCGACGACCACACGATCGGAAACTCGGGCAATGGCTCGGCCGTCGACGTCGCGGACCGCGTCGACCACCACGTAGACAACGCAACGAGGACCCAGATCGGGGTTCGACGTTCCAGGGACATCGAATGCCCTCGACTCGGTCACCACAACCGGTGCGCCGACAACTCTGCGCGAGAACCGGTCGTCGCGCCCCAGGATCCGCGCCAAAGACGACCGCCCCACCCCGGCTCGCCCGGCGACCACCAATTCGAGCGGCGCTGTCAGCGATCCGAGCACCGAGTGAACCGCCTCTGCGGCTCCCGAATCGATCGACGTCAGCCGATATGCCAGAGCGCGCAGCTGATCGATCGGCTCCGAGCAGGCGTCGTCGATCGATTCTGCGGGCAACATTCGTGACCAATTACTGCATGCAAATCCTGTGTTCATCCCCACCCCACGTCCCCATCGTGTCGGTGAGATTCTGTCAGGTTCTCGGCAAGGACGGCAGGTGACACCACCCTTTCGCCGACAGTCCGAAGTCGACGGTTTCAGGACTTTCCGTGGAAAGTCTCAACTCAAACTTCAGACCCGTCTGCGCTAAACGGGGGTCATGCGTGACAATGGGTTCGTGAACGAAGCCGATCAGCATGCACCGCAGACCCCTGACACGGGGCAGACGGACCACACCAAGGGGTCCCGTCTCCATCCGAGAGTGACCAGCTTTCGCTCTCGCCGGGGTGCGCTGACCGACGCACAGCAGCAGGCTTGGGACCGTCAGTGGCCGCTCATCGGCGCCGACGTCTCGGACACACCGCTCGACGCGAACGCCTGGTTCGGACGCGAAGCACCCCTGATCATCGAGATCGGTTCGGGTACCGGCACCGCGACGGCCGCAATGGCCAAGGCGGAACCGCACGTGAACCTGATCGCGATCGAGGTGTACCGCCCCGGGCTGGCGCAGCTTCTCCAGCAGGTCGAACGCGAAGAAATTCCCAACGTCCGCGTACTGCGCGGTGACGCGATGGACGTACTCGAGAACATGGTCGCCCCCGAATCGCTGACGGGCGTCCGGGTGTTCTTCCCGGATCCGTGGCCCAAAGCCCGACATCACAAGCGTCGCCTCCTGCAGGGGCCGACGTTCGCGCTGATCGCCAACCGTCTCAAGCCTGGCGGAGTGCTGCACGTGGCAACCGATCACGCCGAGTACGCCGAATGGATCGAAGAAGCCGGCAATGCCGAGCCGCTGCTGACCGCACTCGACTGGGAGTCTCCGATGACCCACGAGCGTCCGGTCACCAAGTTCGAGGACAAAGCCCATAAGGTCGGAAGTGCAATCACCGAGCTTATATGGGGGAAGATCAGAGCATGAGCGTCAGCGAACAGCTATCCGACGACGTGACGTCGTCGGAATCTCCTCTCGACTTCGGTCGTGACTCCCGCCACCCCAAGCGGGTGCTTCTGGTCTGGGACGCCCCTAACCTCGACATGGGCCTCGGCGCCATCCTCGGTGGTCGGCCTACCGCCGCCTACCGGCCACGATTCGACGCTTTGGGTCGTTGGCTGCTCTCTCGCACCGCCGAACTGTCCGCACAGAACAGCGGCACGCTCGAGCCTGAAGCGACCGTCTTCACCAACATCGCGTCCGGCAGCGCCGACGTCGTTCGTCCTTGGGTCGAAGCCTTGCGTAACGTGGGTTTCGCGGTGTTCGCCAAGCCGAAGGTCGATGAAGACAGCGATGTCGATTCGGACATGCTCGAGCACATCGCGCTCCGGTACGGCGAGGGCCTCGCCGGAATCATGGTCGCCTCCGCCGACGGCCAAGCGTTCCGCGAACCTCTCGAGGACATCGCAGCAACCGGTATCCCGGTCCAGGTTCTCGGGTTCCGTGAACACGCCAGCTGGGCTGTGTCGTCCGATATCTTGGACTTCGTCGATCTCGAGGACATCCCAGGTGTCTTCCGTGAGCCTCTGCCACGGGTAAGCCTGGACACCCTGCCCGACGAGGGCGCCTGGTTGCAGCCGTTCCGACCGCTTTCTGCCCTGCTCATCGGGCGAAAAAGTGTTGCCGAGTAGGAGTTGATCAGTGTTCGCCAGCTGGGGAAGCATCGTCTATCGAGCCCGCTTCACCGTCATCGCTGTCATGGTGGCGGGGCTCCTCGGGCTCGCTGCGTACGGCCTGAGCCTGCAGGATCATCTCAGCCAGAGCGGCTGGGACGATCCGGGGTCGGAATCGGTAGAGGCTGCCAAACTCGCTGACGGCACGTTCGGACGCAGCACGACGGGTGACGTTCTGGCGCTGTACACGGCGCCGGAGGGCAAGACCGTCGACGACCCCGAGTTCCAAGCGAAGGTCATCGACAATCTGCAGCGACTCGTCGCCGACAACCCCGACCAGATCATGAAGATCAACGGCTCGTACTTCAAGGTCGACAACGGTCTCTCGGTGGCGGCCCTGGCGGACAAGACCAAGCAACACGCGGTCACCAGCATCGCGATCGCCGGAGACAACGACACCGCGGTGTCCAACAACTTCCGCGACGTCGAGTCGCAGTTCTACATCGACGGCGTCGACGTGCAACTCGCCGGCCTGCAACCTGTCGCGAATTCGCTCAACGACACGATGGCCAACGACATCAAGCGCATGGAAATGCTCGCGATTCCTGCTGTCGGTGTCCTGCTGTTCTTCGTCTTCGGTGGCGTCGTCGCTGCTGCCCTCCCGTTGATCGTCGGCGGTCTGACCGTCATCGGCGCCAACGGCATCATTCGACTGATCACCAACTTCACCGAGGTCAACGCGTTTGTTGCGCCCGTGGTCTCTCTGGTCGGCCTGGGTCTCGCGATCGACTACGGACTGTTCATCGTCAGCCGTTTCCGAGAAGAGATAGCCGAGGGGTACGACACCCCGACCGCTGTACGCCGAACGGTCATGACGGCGGGTAGAACGGTCATGTTCTCGGCGACCATGGTTGCCGTCAGCCTCGGCGGTCTGCTGTTGTTCCCGCAGGGCTTCCTCAAATCGGTGGCTTACGGCGCCATTGCTGCCGTCATGCTTGCCGCGATCTCGTCCATCACGATTCTTCCCGCGATTCTCGGCATTCTCGGCAAGCGGATCGACGCGCTGACCTTCAAGAAGCTGCGCCAGACCAAGACCAACGAGGAAATCGAGAACGGTTTCTGGGGCAAGCTCACCCGCTGGGTCATGCAGCATCCGCTCAAGGTCGCGGTCCCGATCGTCGCGGCTCTACTGCTGATGATCATTCCGCTGACGGGCATCAAGTTCGGCGGTATCAACGAGACGTACCTGCCCCCGGACAGCCCCACGCGTGTCGCGCAGGCGCAGTTCGACGAACTCTTCCCCGGCAATCGCACCGAGCCCGTTCGACTCGTCATCGAGGGAGCCGACAACACCACCCTCGGTCAGATTTCCAAGACCGCAAATGCTGCGCCGGGTCTGGTCGAGAAGTTCACCCCGGAGGTTGCGACGAAGGACGGTGTCAACGTCCTCAAGGCCGGTCTGACGGAGCGGAACGAGGCACGTCCCACCATCGACTATCTGCGGTCCGCGGACTGGCCCGAGGGCACAACTGTGCTGGTCGGCGGTACTCCGGCCATCGAGCAGGACAGCGTCGACGCATTGCTCGATCGTCTGCCGCTGATGGTCGTATCCGTCATCCTGCTGACGACCTTGCTGATGTTCTTGACGTTCGGCTCGCTCGTCCTGCCCATCAAGGCCGCATTGATGAGCGCGCTCGGACTGGGTTCGACGCTCGGAATCCTGACCTGGATCTTCATCGACGGGCACGGTTCCGGTCTCTTGAACTTCACGCCGGGACCGATCATGTCTCCCGTCCTGGTGTTGATCATCGCGATCGTCTACGGCCTGTCGACCGACTACGAAGTGTTCCTGCTCTCCCGCATGGTCGAAGCGCGCGCGCAGGGCGCGAGTACTACCGAATCCATCCGTATCGGCACGGCACATACCGGCCGGATCATCACCGCTGCCGCACTGATTCTGATCGTGGTCACCGGCGCATTCGGCCTGTCCGATCTGGTGATGATGAAATACATCTCCTACGGCATGATCTCCGCGCTGATCATCGACGCGACTCTCATCCGAATGTTCCTGGTCCCCGCGACCATGAAACTGCTCGGCGACGACTGCTGGTGGGCTCCGGCCTGGATGAAGCGGATCCAGCAGAAGATCGGGCTGGGCGAGCCGATCCTCGACAACGAGCTGGTACTCGCGAACGTCCCGCAGATCGCGCCTGTCGGTGCGATCGCCGGACCGGGGCAGCCGCGCAAGATCGAAGCGGCCTCGCGGGTCATGCCGCCGCCTGCCCCGGCTGCACAGCCGGAAAGCGGACCTCGCGTTCCCGATCCTCTCACCGAGCCCATTCCGCTCAGCGAAATGGCGATCAAGGCACCCAACACGGAGGCTCCCGCCGCGGAGAAGCCGGCACCGCGACGTCGTCTCGATATCGGGAGTGCAGCCAGCGCCCCCCAGAACCTGATCGAGGCACCTGTACCCAATCCCTCGTACCGGCCGCAACCGAATGCCAGCGACAAGCGCAGAAACCCCACGCCCGCTGCGCCGGCCGAGCGTCCCATCGAGAGTTGGTTGTCGGACCTGCGGGCCCGGGAACAGACTCCCCCGGCCTCACGTCCACTGCCGGTGGTCCGGACGCCTTCGCGGACAAACGGTTCGGCGACCAACGGTGCTGCCAGCAGCAGTTCAGGCTCCAACGGCGCGAGCCGGAACGGCTCCGCAAACGGTGCTACCAACGGCTCTGCAACAAACGGTTCAGCCCCGACCTCGGTGGAGGCGACCCCCCAGTCGCCGCCTCCACCGACCGCTCCGGAGCGTCGTAACGGGGTTTTCACGGATTCGCCTTCGCCTACCAACGAGCCCCGAGTCTCGGACGCCACCCCTGACGGCGACGACAACGCCACCGGCAGGCACCGGCCTGACGACGCAGGCGCCATCAGCGTGAGCGAGCTCATCGCTCGCCAGAAGCGAAGCTGACCTGCTCCTGCTCCTGCTTGGCGAAGGCTCGTGCATAACGTGTCCCGACCAGCAGGAGCAGCAAGCCGACCACCAGGAAGGCAACGCTACGCACCAGCCCACTGAGTGTGGCCAGGTCGAAGAGGAACAGCTTTGCCACGGCCGCACTGGTGAGAGCAAGCCCGGCTCCGAGCAAGACGCGAGCGTGCTGGCGGTTGTTCAATCCGAGCACCAGCGCTGACGTGGCGGCAAGCATCCACACTATGGTTGCAACACTGTGCCCGGCAACGAAACCGGTTGCACTGTCGAAAATTTCGACGCCGGATGAGACGAGCGCGCACGTCACCGCGTAGAGGACACCGAACCCTGCGCCCGCCCATAGAACCGCCGCGTTGGAATCGGCAATCAACTTCAGTCGGTGAATCGCCCAGACCAGCATCACCACCGCGCCTATCGCCGTCAGGCTCGAGAGCGCCGTGATCGCACCGAGTTGCATGGATGCGGCGCGAGCGGTCGTCAACGCTTCCGGCGGAACCGTCGTGAGGTATCCGATCGATCCGATTGCCGCAAAGGCGGTTCCGAGCGCGAAGACGAAGCGCGAACCCGCATACAGCGAGACTCCGAGGAAGATCATTCCGACCGTGAGGATCAGCGGTACGACCAGAGATTCAGTCGCCCCGGAGAAGCAGCAGAGCAACAATGCGAGGGCGCCGGTTGCGCCCAGTCCGAATCGCAGTTGCGTCGGCAAAGGCTTGGCCGCCGCTGCAGCCGAAAGAAGTAGTGCCGCAGCAATTCCGTACAGCACTGCGGATTCGGTGCGCCCGAGCACGGCTCCGACGCTCATCAGCGGAAGGGACGAGACAACAAAGGTAGCGGTGGACCACGCCCCTGCAATGCCGTCACGCGAGGGCGAACCCGTCCACTGCATAACCATCGCGCAGCCGGCCCCCACGATTGCAACCACGCCGGCACTGATCACCAATTGCACTGCACTGTTACCGGATTCGCCGAAGATGGACTCCGACGCTATCGCTGCGAGCAGTGCGAGAACCACCGGTACGGTGCGCGCCATGCCCAGGTACTTCCAGTCACGACCGAGCTGGGCGGAGAATGTCGCCGACTGGATCGCGAAGAGGAAACCGATGAGGGTCAACGATATTCCCGACGTCAACACGGGAGCCAGCAGCGCTGCTCCCAGAACGATCATGAGCGCCAGCGATTCGGAATCCCACTTCACGGCGAGGGCAACGCCGGCGGCGGCGATTCCGAAGGCAATCACCACCGCGAGCGGTGTCGTCACCCAACCGTAGAGAACGGAGGCTGCGACGACATCGAGATACATCCCTGCAAAACCTGTGGCAGCCAGGGCAATTGCCCCAACTTTGCCCCCTGGCCGTCCGTGGACCCGCACCCCGGCAAACACCAAGGCGCCGGAAAGGAGCGCACCGCCGAGCACCCGCAGCGGAGGTCCGAAGAATCCGGCCTGCGCTGCAAGTACCAGCAGCATCACGACGCCGATCAGTGTGACGGCAACACCTGCCGCGGCCAGGAGTCGACTGATGACACCGTCGCGTTGCCACCAGGGCTGGCGAGGCGCGGCAACCGGATACGTCGGCGGCTGCCACGCGGGCACGCTCTGCTGAGGACGCATTGGTGGCATCTGCGGCACCTGTGGCGCCGGAGATGCGGGTGCCGGAACTACCGGCATGGGCGGGGTCGCAGTAGCCGAGGACAGCTGAGTCTGCAGGATCGACAGGTTCTGGCCCATGTGACGCAACTGCCGGCCGATGCTGTCGCACTCGGCCGAGAGGGCGGTCACCAGTCGCGGATCGACGGCGGAAAAGCTCGGTGTGGTCATGGCTTCGAGCTTGCTGCGTGGCCGAACCGATCAGATGAGTAGTACTACTCGATCAGCCTGGGGACTTCTCGTACTCAACTGACAGGGCACTAACGCCGAGGTGCCGCGTTCCGCAATCGTTCGGACAGAAGCCGACCCGAAGTGTGAAGCGGAGCGGGATCCTGACGCGCCCGAGCAAGGACCAGCGCGCCCTCGAGTGCGGACAGAGCGAGAATTGCCTCGGACTCGGCGTCTTCGCGGGACCAACCGTCTGCCTCGAGGCGCTGAGCCAGCAGTGCGAGCCACGAGTTGTACCCGTCCGCGCAAGCACCGCGGATGACCTCGGATTCGGTTGCGGCATCCAGTGTTGCCGTAGCCAGGGCGCATCCACGTTCGTAGTCCGAATCCGACAAACGCGCAGCCAATGCGGCGGCGAATGCCGAGATCGCGGTGGCTGCATCGGGTGAGCTCTCCAGCAGGTGCCGGATGAAATCGGCCATTGCCTCGCCACGTCGCCTCAGAGCCTCGCCTGCGAGTTCTTCCTTGCCGCCGGGAAAGTGAAAGTACAAGGAACCTTTGGTAGTCGCACTAGCCGAGAGAACTTCCGACACCCCCGTTCCGGCGTAGCCCTTCCGCTGCAACAAATCGGCAGCGGCATCGACCAACAAATCCCTCGTAGACATACGTTCAATATACCGATCAGTACACATATCGACAACACTTGAAGTGCATAAATTGTCAAAACCTTGCATCACTAGACCGATTGGTACATGATTCGGGAATCAACAAACCGGAGCGCGGACAACGACGCTCACGACGACGAAGGACTGAATCGATGTCACCGAATTCCCCGAACAACACCACCACGACCGTCCTCGGACCGGACGAAGACCTCGCCGGGACCCTCGCGGCCACCGGCGTCCGGATGATGGTTCGTAACAAACAAACCGAGGGAGGTCTCTCTCTTGTACAACACCGCATCGCTCCGCATTCGATGACCTCACCGGTCCATCGCCACAGCCGGGAAGACGAGTACACGGTGGTTCAAAGTGGCCGCGTCGCAGCGATGGTCGGAGACGAGGTCGTCTACGCGGAGACCGGCGCCATGATCTTCAAACCGCGTGGCCAGTGGCACGCCGTGTGGAATCCCGACGACGCTCCAGCGCGGATTCTCGAAATCATCACGCCCGGAGGAATGGAAGACCTGTTCGAACTGATGCCGAAACTACTGGCCGAAGCAGGTTCCGCCGCGGAATCGGTTGCAGCGCGGGTAGAAGCAGACTTCGGGATCGAATTCGATCTCGTTGCCACCGCCGAGATCGCACAGACACACGGTGTGGGATTCGGCATCGAAAGTCACTGACCGACTGTCAGCACCTACCGATCGAAGGAAGATTCATGCTTGTACTCACCGGAGCAGAAGACCTCAGCGCCAACCTGAACCAAGAGCTGGGCGTCAGCGACTGGCACGATGTCACCCAGGAGTCCATCGACGAGTTCGCCCGGGTCACCGGCGACGATCAGTGGATTCACGTCGATGTGGATCGCGCGAAGGAGTCGCCGTTCGGCGGAACCATCGCGCACGGCAACTACACGCTCTCACTCGGCCCCAAGTTCTCGTACGCAATGTTCTCGCTCGAAGGTTTTGCGTTTGCTCTCAACTGCGGATTCGACAAGGTCAGGTTGCCCGCTCCGCTTCCGGTCGGCTCTCGTGTCCGCATGCGCGCGACGTTGAGCAAAGTCGAACCGATCAACGGCGGTGTCCAGATCACGGTGACGCAGACGTTCGAACGAGAACACGGTGACAAGCCCGTGTGCGTCGCCGAGATGTTGACCCGCGCGTATCACTGAAAGGTCAGGAGCCGAACATCTTTCGGATCGTGGTACCGAAGGGATGCTTCGCGGTGACACTGCCGAATCGCACCTTGCCGTGCACCACCAGATGCAGCGGGCCCATCTGTGGGCCGGAACGAACCTTGTTCGACGCGCTTCCCCCGACTGCCTCGACACCGTTCATGTCCACCGTCGCCTCTTCGGGAACGATCAGTGAAATCGAGCTGGCGTAGTCGTCGATCGAGATGTTCACGACCTGCGTCTGCATCACCGCACGCGTGAAATCGATAGTCACACTGGACATTCTGGTGTCGACCACGACAGCTGGTGGAACGATCCAGGCACCGTTCCGCGTCACCGTCGCCATTCGTCCACGGATCACGGCAGCATTTGCCGCTCCGTAAGTACCTACAACCGGAGCCCCGACGGGAGCGCGGTAAGGCGGGCTCGGGTGAACCGGCGGCGGTTGGGGTTGGTACGTCGGCGCCGGGTAGGGCTGGCCTTGGTACATCGGCTGACCCGCATTGGGATACGCGGGTGGGTCGTAGTCGGAGATCAGTGTGATGCCCGGAAGATCGGCGAGAACCGAGTTGAGCTCACCTCGTGTCTTTGCGGCCAAGGCAGTGTCCATGCGCTCGGTGAACTCACCGAGCGAGAGCATCCCTTGACCGACAGCTTTCTGCAGCAGCTCGCCGACATGCTCTCGTTCGGCATCGGATACGCGTAGATTCCTGGCCTCCATGATTTCCAGGATAAACGTTATTCGAGACCTTGTTCTATCGCGTATCGCGTGAGCTCGACGCGATTGGCCAACTGAAGCTTCCGAAGCGTTGCCTGCACATGGTTTTCGACGGTCCGGTGGCTGAGCGAGAGCCTCGTGGCGATCTGTTTTGCGCTCAGCCCCTTGGCGACAAGACGGAGCACTTCGGTCTCACGGTCGGTGAGCCGAGGCAGCTCGGGTGCGCGATCGTCGGCCGGTGCCGTCGACATCCGGCGGTACTCACCGAGCACCAATCCGGCGAGGCCGGGGGTGAAGACGGCTTGTCCGTCGAAAGTCGCTCGCACGGCCTCGAGCAGTTCCGCCACCGAAGCACTCTTGACCAGGTAACCCGACGCTCCGGCTTTGACCGCGTCGAGGACGTCGTCACGTTCGGCAGAGGCCGAAAGCACCAGTACCTTGCTCTTCGGCGAAACCTCGAGAATTGCGGTGGTGGCGTCGGCACCGTTTCCGTCCGGCAGGTTCATGTCCATCAGAACCACCGCCGGTTGCACGGCGGCGGCCCGGCGGCGCGCACTCTCGACACCCTCCGCCGTGGCGCTCACGGTGAAGCCGGCAGCTTCGAGGTCCCGGGAGACACCGTCGCGCCACATCGGGTGATCGTCGACGACCATCACCGTCACCGGATTCTCGCCATGTTCGTCAGCCGCGCTCACTTTTCCCCTTCGGAACGTTGATCTCCCATTCGGTGCCCTCCCCCGGCCCGGTTTGCAGGACTGCAGTGCCGCCGAGCACCTGCACTCGGCCGAGAATGGACTTCGATACTCCCATGCGGCCTTCGGCTTCGGCCTGCGCCAAGCGACCCTCGGGGATTCCGACGCCGTCGTCGCGGATGCTGACGATCACCTCGTCCGGCAAATCTTCGAGCAATACGTATGCCTTCGCCGCGGGCCCGGCGTGCAGCCCGACATTGGACAGAGCATTGTCGACGATGGCTGCCAGTTCGATGGCTCGATCACGCTCGATCACGACGGGGTGCGCGGGCGTCGACACCGACACCGACGTGCTTGCCTGCGTGGTCAGCAGCGGACACAGATCCACTGTCTGTCCGCCGACGTCTGCCGCGGCGCCCGAAACCTGCTCGGAGATCAGCATTCTCAAGGCGACCTCCTGCTCACCGGCCAGAGCAGCCAGTTCAGCTGCCTCGCCGCCGAGTGCCGCACCTCGCCTGCGCACCATCGCCAGCACCTGCAGAACGCCGTCGTGTACTTCGCGTGCCAAACGCTCGCGCTCTTCGGTGGCCGCCGCCAGACGGACGGCTTGCTCGAGTTGTCGATGCGAGCGCCGAGCGGTGGTGGTGGCCAAGCCCAACGCCAGACCGACCGATACGAGCACGGGAGCCGTCGCATCGCGCCAGAGGTCCAGGTTGACCTGGTCGCGGATGATCGCGCTGGCCGCCGAGATGACAACTCCGGACGCCATACCGAGCCACGGCCCGCCGAGAATTGCCGCGGAGATGACCGCGTTGGTGGCCCACAGCGTGGTGGGCAGCGTCTGGTGATTCTGATACCACTCGTGGTCGGAGACCAGCCTCGTCGACGCCATCAGCAAGATGACGACCACCTGATCGGCGATCACCACCTGATACCGCGGCAGCTTCTTCCCGAACAAAGCACCGGATGTCCCGAGCAACAGTGCCGACACCCCGGTCCACACGGCCATCAGAGCGACGAAGAACCAGCTGAGCCGAGAGTTGGTGTAGTCGGAGGCCGAGGCGAACTGGTAGCTGATCGCGTACACCAGCGTGACGAGCCGAAATGCCTGCGCCGCCCGCCACAGCGGGGCATCAGGGTCGGTGTCGACGCCCGACGCCTCGCGAACGGTCGGCTGATAGTGCAGCCGACGACGGCGGGTGGGCTCAGTCATCGGGAGGAGTGGGGTTCACGATGCGAGGCTCGGCGCGCGGCTCATCGGGTTCGGCGGGGAACAGTGGGGTGTCCGGATCTTCGACGTGCAGTTCGGCGTACGCGATGTCCGGGTCGTCGGCGAGGAGGGAACGAATAGCGGTATTCAGGACCGCGACGATCGGAACAGCCAAGAGCCCGCCGACGATTCCAGCGAGAACGATGCCCGTTGTAATGGCGAGAACGACTGCCAGCGGATGCAGGCGAACAGCGCGACCCAACAACAGCGGTTGCATCACGTGCGCTTCGAGCTGCATGACGCCGATGATGATGCCGAGGACAATCAGCGCCGTCAGGAAACCCTTCGTGACCAGAGCGACAAGCACCGCGAGAAAACCGGTCAGAAATGCACCGACGATCGGAATGAACGCGCCGATGAACACCAACGACGCCAGCGGCAGGGCGAGCGGCACCCCGAGGATCGCCAGGCCGGCACCGATACCGATCGCGTCGGCGGCGGCAACCGCGACCGTGGCGCGCACGTAGCCGATCAGCGACCCGAAACCTGCAGAACCGGCGATCCGTACGCGACGACGCGCGTCGGTGGGAACTATCCGGGTGACGAACTGCCAGATCTGATCGCCGCCGTAGAGGAAGAAGATGAGAGTGAACAGCGTCAGCAATGCCCCGGTGAAGATCTCGCCGATGACTGTCGCCGTGGTCAAAGCGCCGCTGGTCAGGGACTCACGATTGGATTGCACCGACTTGACGACCGAATCACCTGCCTGGCGGATCTGATCCTCGCTGAAGTGCAGCGGACCGCTGGTGAGCCAGTTCTGAATTTGCGTGACGCTGGCCGTGAACTGGTCGGTGAGCTGGGGCAACCCGTCGATGAACTGCTCGACGACAAACGTCATGATTCCCGCGACCAGCCCGATCGAGGCAAGCAGAACGACGATGACGGCTGCCGAGCGGGGAACACCCCACACCTGTAGCCGATCGACAATCGGGATCAGCAGAGCTGATGCCAGCAGAGCCAGCCCCACCGGGATGAGCACGGTTTCGAGGCGGAGTACGACGTACCCGAGAACCAACAGTCCGGCGAAGATCACAATGAGGCGCCACGACCATTCCGCAGCGATGCGCACGCCGGGATGCACCGCCCGAGCGTCGGCGGAGATGGGTTTGTTCATCCTCGATGCTCGCTCCGCACGCCCCCTGTTTGCGTTCACATCGCGAGCCTAACCGGCCCGGCCGACACAGGTGAGCGGACGAATAATCGGACGCGCGTACCAACACTTCGACCTCTGCCAGCTAAATTGAACCCTGTGCGGGCCTCATACAGAGCAATAGCGGTGACCATCCGCAGCCGGTGGCCCCTCTATATGCTCTCCATGCTCGCAGCCAATCTGATCGGCGCGGTACTGGTCTTTGCCTTCGTCCGGTACGGCGTGCCGATCCAGGAGTCCGACGCGATAGTTGCCGACCGGGTCCGCAACTTCGCGATCTTCGGCGTGTACCTGGCATTCGCCGGCGCCGTCAGCCTCACGGCGGCGGCGATGATGTTGAAGTCGGTCATTCGCTGGCGGCTGCGCGGGGGTCCACCCACGAGGTCCGAGCAGATGGCGGCACTGCACGCGCCGCTTCGCCAGGCCATCGTCCACCTGGTGCTGTGGATTCTGGGGGGCATCATCTTCGTGTTCCTGACCATCACCGAGATGCCCGGACTCGCGATCGCCGTGATCGTGACGGTCTGCATGGCCGCGACCACGACCTTCGGGTTCACCTACATGCTCGGTGAGCGCATTTTGCGTCCGGTCGCCGCCCAGGCCTTGAGCGAGGGCGAATTCGATCGGACCATGGCGCCTGGCGTCGGAACCCGGCTGGCGATGACCTGGGGTCTCGGCACGCTGATGCCCGTCGCAGGCATCATCTTGCTGTGCTCGACGCAGCTCACGACCGATCTCGAGTTCTCCCCCGACTCTCTCGCGTGGGCGATCCTGCTCATCTCGATCATGGCGATCGTGCAGGCCTTTGCGCTGTCGATGCTGACGGCTACCCAGATCTCCGATCCGATCCGCCAACTGCGACGCGCCATCGAGCGGGTGCAGCGCGGCGCCACCGACGTACGCGTCGAGGTGTTCGACGGCAGTGAGATCGGCCGGCTGCAGGTCGGCTTCAACCGCATGATGAAAGAGTCCGACGAGCGTCGTCTGCTGCGTGAGCTGTTCGGTCAGCACGTCGGCGAGGATGTGGCCCGGCGCGCGTTGAAGTTCGGTACCGAGCTGGGCGGCGAAACTCGATTCGTGGCAGTTCTGTTCGTCGACATGGTCGGATCCACCGGTGCCGCGGCCGAGCGCCCGCCGGGTGAAGTGGTCGAACTGCTCAACGAGTTCTTCCGTGTGGTCGTCGACGTCATCGATCGTCACCATGGTTTTGTCAACAAGTTCATGGGTGATGCAGCGCTCGCCATCTTCGGTGCACCACTCGATCGACCCGACGCTCCGACGGCAGCCCTCGCTGCGGCTCGCGAGCTGCGGTTCAAGCTCAACGACATCACCGGCCTCGACGTCGGAATCGGTGTGAGCGCGGGGCTCGCGGTCGCCGGCAACATCGGTGCTGCCGAACGTTTCGAGTACACCGTGATCGGTGATCCGGTCAACGAGGCGTCACGGCTCACCGAGCTCGCGAAACTTCGGCCCAGCCGGGTGCTGGCGTCGACGAGCGCGTTGTACTTCGCCGACGAAGAGGAACAGGCCGAGTGGGAACTCGGAGAGCAAGTCCAACTGCGTGGGCGCCGACGACTGACGCATCTGGCGTGGCCGGAAAAGTATCCAGAGGTCGATCCGGATCAAATTGGTTAGGGTGAGTCGATGGCTCAGCCTGGAAACACCCCACGGCGACTGAGACGACCACGCTCGCCCGTGGCCGAGACCAGTCGGGTCAGAGGGCGCTTCTGGTGGCTGAAGTGGCTGCTCGGGGTGGCTCTGATCGCTCTTCTGATCGTCGAAGGTGCAATTCTGTGGTCCAAGCTCAGTGAGTCCTGGCAAGCCTTGACCGAAATCCATTGGGGTTGGGTGGCCGCGTGCGTCGCGGCGCAACTCATTTCGCTCAGCGGATACGCGTCCGTTCAGCAACGTCTTCTCAATGCCGCCGGTGTGATTGCCGGTCACCTCAAGAACCTCTCGGTCATCTACGCCAGCACCGCGATGGCGCTGACGTTGCCAGCCGGCCAGGTCTTCTCGACCGCATTCACCTACAAGCAGACTCGGAAGTGGGGCGCTACACCAGTTGTCGCGTCTTGGCAGTTGGCGGTGTGTGGAGTGATCGCTGCGGCGACTTTGGCGCTGTTGGGTGCCGCGGGCGCGTTTGCCTTCGGCACCAAGGTCAGCCCTATAACGCTCACGATCTCGATCATCGGCATGGCGGCACTGTTCCTGGCGTTGCGATACATAGCCCAGAATCCCGGCAGTATCGAGCGAATCGGGCATCGAGTCCTAGCCCGCTACAACCGAATTCGCAAGAATCCGCTCGGCCACGGGATGCGACGCTGGTCCGAGATCCTGAAGCAACTGGATACGGTCGAGCTCAGCCGCACCGACTCGGTCATCGCATTCGGGTGGTCGGCCATCCATCGTGTCGCCGATGTCGCTTGTTTGGGTTTCGCATGTTGGGCTGTTGGCGCGGAGCCCTCTTTTGCTGGGCTCCTGATCGCTTTCGCCGCCGCAAAAGCAGTCGGCAGCATTCCGCTGGTTCCCGGCGGGCTGGGTTACGTCGACGCTGCTCTGGTCACCGCGCTGACGATCGCAGGGGCCGGCGGAGCGCAGGCAATCGCGTCGGTGTTCGTGTATCGGATGGTCAGCCTCGTCATGGTCGCTGTCGTCGGTTGGATCGTCTTCTTGATCACTTTCCGTGCAACCCACCACGAAGACCTCGAGATGGACCTCGAGTTCGAACGCCGCGAACAGCCGGGCGTCTAGCGTCGCAACGCTGCCGCCATGTCGTCGAGGTGTGCCCGGCTGATCCGAACGGCTGCCTCCGCGTCGCCGGCTTCGATGGCGTCCACCAACATTCGATGTTCGTCCGCGTCGGGCTGGCTGTGTGGATGCAGGTCCAGAACCGCGATCAACTCGATCAACGCAGCCCGCAGACGCGGTACAAAGGTCTCGAAGAGTTCCGACAGCACGGGATTGTGTGCCGCGTCCACCACTGCTCGGTGGACGGCGATGTCGGCGTCGACGAACGCTGCGTCGCCAGAGTGCGCTGCGGCAGTTCTACCGTCGAGCGCTTGCCGCAGAGCCGCGACGTCAACGGCATCGCGCCGCTGCGCAGCGAGGCGAGCTGCTTCGATCTCGACCGCGTTGCGCACCTCGACGACGTGAAGGATCGCCTCGGCTTCGAGCACTCGGGGCCACTGATCCGGAGGCGTCGTACTCCGTAGGAAGACCCCGGCGCCCTGCCGCGATTCGAGCATGCCGAGGCCCGCGAGAGTCCGCACTGCTTCCCTGATAGTGGACCGCCCGATACCCAACTGCGCAGCAAGAGTGGTTTCACCTGGAAGTTTGGCGCCGACTTCCCATTCACCGCTCACGATCCGCGCGCGTAGCAACTCCGCGGCCTGGTCGGTGAGCAGCCGACGCTCGACGATCGGGGACACGTGAACTCCTCAGGTTGTCTGATAAGTAATTTCGTTCTAGTGTAGCCCGCATGGCTACAGGAGCACTCCTTCTCGACTGCCGCGGCGGGGCCTGAAAGACCGGCACCCCTCCGCGGGGTTTCGCCATGCCGGTCTCTCGACTCGACCGCAGGAGAAACCGAAGATGAGTACTACCCGCGCCAACCGCTGGAACAACCAGAAGCCGTCACCCATGCCGTCCGAGCGCTATCGCGCCGCGTGGGATCGCGTCGACATTCCGACTTTCGAGCGGACGTGGCCGTCCAATCGCACCACCGCGGCGCCCCTGTGGGTGCCCGTCGATCTGCGTGACGGCAACCAAGCCCTCGCAGAACCGATGGACCCCGAACGCAAGCGTCGAATGTTCGAACTGATGGTGGCAATCGGCTACAAGGAAATCGAGGTCGGCTACCCCTCCGCGAGTCAGACCGATTTCGATTTCGTTCGCGACCTGGTGCGCTTCGATCTCGTTCCCGACGACGTCACTATCGTCGTATTCACTGCCGCGCGTACGGATTTGATCGAACGGACATATCAATCGATCGAGGGGCTGCCTGACGCGGTTGTCCACATGTACACGGCGACTGCGCCGACGTGGAGAAACGTCGTTCTCGGCAAGGAGCGAGAAGAGTTGCACGACATGATTTTCCGCGCCGCGCAAGACGTTGCTCGTGGCGGCGAAGGCCACGACGGCTGGCGACTCGAGTTCTCACCCGAGGTCTTCAACCTCACCGAACCCGACTACATCCTGCAGGTCTGCAACAGTCTCACCGAACTCTGGGACGCCAGCCCCGATCGCCCGGTCATCCACAACCTCCCTGCCACAGTCGAAATCGCCACCCCCAACATCTATGCCGATCAGATCGAATACATGCACCAGAATCTGGCCCGACGCGATTCGGTGATCCTCTCGGTCCACCCGCACAACGACCGCGGCACCGGCGTTGCGTGCGCCGAACTGGCAGTGCTGGCCGGCGCGCAGCGCGTCGAGGGATGCCTGTTCGGCAACGGCGAGCGGACGGGCAACGTCGACCTGGTCACACTGGGGCTGAATCTGCATGCACAGGGCGTCGATCCGGAAATCGACTTCTCCGACATCGACAAGATCCGTCGAACGGTGGAGTACTGCAACAGAATTCCCGTCCACGAACGCCACCCGTACGGCGGCGATCTCGTGTACACGGCATTTTCCGGAACCCACCAGGACGCGATCAAGAAGGGCTTCGCGCATCACTACGAGAGCGCGGAGGCTGCCGGCGTCGATCCGGGATCGGCGCCTTGGGCGGTCCCTTACCTGCCGATCGACCCCGCCGACGTCGGCCGCGACTACCAGGCGGTCATTCGTGTGAACAGCCAGTCGGGCAAGGGCGGAATCGCATATCTGCTGCAGACCGAGTACGGGGTCGAACTCCCCCGGCGCCTGCAGATCGACTTCGCCTCGCGGGTGCAGCTCGAAACCGACGACTCGGGCACCGAAATGACTGCCGACCAACTGTGGAAACTGCTGCTGCGCGAATACGGGTACAACGGAGGAGTGCGTCGGTACTCACTGGAACACACCGCCGACGGTGATCAGTTGTTCGTTGCCATCGATCGCGACGGGCGCGAGGTCACCGCCGCGGCCAGTGCGTCCGGGCCGGTCGAGGCATTGAGCAAAATCCTGACCGAACAGGGCTCGGCCGTCGAGGTTGTCTCGCTCACCCAGCATTCACTGCCCCGCAACCCGAATTCTTCCGGGAGTGCGACTTCGGCAGTCACCATTGCAGAGTGCGTGGTGAACGCCGAAGGGCGCTGGGGCATTGCGGTGCATCAGTCGGTGACAGCGTCGGCGCTTCACGCGGTCTACGCCGCAAGCACAAACACTGTGATGCAGCTCACATGATCTTGCGGAAGGATTTCCTGGGGTCCATAGTTGAAGCTACAAGAACTTGAACATTCAACTACTTATTCAGGAGCTTCCATGACCACCGCAACCTTGCCCGCATTGACCGCCGGAACCTGGGTCATCGACACCGTCCACTCCACTGTCGGATTCTCGGTTCGCCACCTCATGGTTTCCAAGGTTCGTGGAACGTTCGACGAGTTCTCCGGAACGATCACCGTTGCCGAAGACGGAACCCCCGCCGTCGAGGCCGAGATTTCCGTGGACTCCATCAACACCAAGAACGAGCAGCGCGACGGCCACATCAAGTCCGCTGACTTCTTCGACGTCGAGAAGTTCCCGAAGGCCACCTTCAAGTCCACCGCAGTGCGCTCCAAGGGCAGCGACTTCGTCCTCGCCGGCGACTTCACGCTCCACGGCGTCACCCGCGAGGTCGAGCTGAACCTCGAGTTCAACGGCGTCAACCCGGGCATGGGCCAGGGCCCCGTCGCCGGATTCGAGGCCACCACCGTCATCAACCGCAAGGACTTCGACATCTCCATCGAGATGCCCCTCGAAGGCGGCGGAGCAGTTGTCGGCGACAAGATCACGATCACCCTCGAGATCGAAGCCGGCCTCCAGGCCTAACAACACTGTGCGCCTTTATTAACCGCCCGCGGTTAATAAAGGCGCACAGTCGTATGGTGTGAGCGTGAAGAAGTACGCACCATTCCTGCTGATCGACGCCATTCTTGTCATAATCTTCTGCGCGATAGGGCGCCGTACCCACGAGGAAGCCAATGCGCTCGCCGGTCTGGCGAAGACATCCTGGCCCTTCCTGACCGGCCTGGTGATCGGATGGGCTGCCACGTTCGCGCTCTACCGCGACAAGTTCAACGCCGTTCTCCTTGTTCCCACCGGCGTTGTCGTTTGGCTCGGCGCCGTCGTCTTCGGGATGATCCTGCGAGTGTTGAGTGGCCAGGGCACCCAGTTCAGCTTCATCGTCGTCGCGACGCTGGTCCTCGGCGCGTTCCTTCTCGGTTGGCGCGCACTCGCTCCGCTGGTAGTGAAAATCCGCACCAAGTCGTAACCAAACTCCACGGCTCGGAACCACCCGAAATGCCCGAGCACGTAGGACACTTTTCGGATGAGCAACACTACGGAGCCCGTCGAACGTAGCGAGAAGGAAGACCGGGGGTTCTTCGGCCAACCCTTTGCGCTGGCGAACCTGTTCGGCGTCGAGATGTGGGAGAGGTTCTCCTTCTACGGGATGCAAGGCATCCTCATCTATTACCTGTACTACAGCGTCAGCGACGGCGGCCTCGGCATCAGCCAGGCGGCAGCGACCAGCATCGTCGGCGCGTACGGCGGCACCGTCTACCTGTCGACGATTCTCGGGGCGTGGGTGGCCGACCGACTGCTCGGCTCCGAGCGCACGCTCTTCTACAGTGCTTCGCTGGTGATGGCCGGCCACATCGCACTGTCGGTTCTTCCCGGCATGTGGGGTGTCGGCGTCGGCCTCGTCATGGTCGCCTTCGGCAGCGGCGGCTTGAAGGCCAATGCGACCTCTCTGGTCGGAGATCTCTATTCCGAACAGGATGTTCGCCGCGACGCCGGATTCTCCATCTTCTACATGGGCATCAACATCGGCGGTCTTGTCGGTCCGCTGCTCACCGGAGCCGTCCAGGACGCCTGGGGATTCCACGCCGGTTTTGCTCTCGCTGCCGTCGGCATGGCGCTCGGCCTGATCCAGTACACGCTGGGCCGCAAGCATCTTCACGGAATCGGTGCCGAACCCGGCAACCCGTTGCCCGCGGACAAGCGCGCACTCTACATCGGGATCGGCATTGCCGCGATCGTCGTCGTCGCGGTCGCCTCCGTCACCGGCTTGATCACGGCGGACAACATGTCCGACGTCGTTGTCGGACTCACGATCGTCGCGTCGGTCGGTTACTTCCTCCTCATGCTCACCAGCAAGAAGGTCACCAAGGTCGAACGCAGTCGAGTCTTTGCGTTCATCCCGATGTTCATCGCGAGCGCGGCCTTCTGGTCGCTGTTTCAGCAGCAGTTCACCACCGTGCCGGTGATCTCAGACAAGCTCCTGGACCGCAATCTCTTCGGTTGGGACTTCCCGCCGACGTGGGTACAGTCGATCAATCCGGTGTTCATCATCATCTTTGCCGGGGTGTTCGCAGCGATGTGGACCAAACTCGGTGACCGTCAGCCGTCGTCGCCGATCAAGTTCGCGCTCGGTACCGGCACGATGGGTCTGGCGTTCCTGGCGTTCATCCCGATCACCGGGGGCGGACCGAACAGTGCACCGCTCCTCGGCCTTGCCGGTGTGCTTCTGCTCTTCACCTTCGCCGAACTCTTCCTGTCCCCCGTCGGCCTTTCCCTTGCAACCAAACTCGCGCCCGAGCATTTCCACACTCAGATGGTGGCGTTGTTCTTCTTGTCCGTTGCATTGGGTTCTTCGATGGCGGGAACCTTGGCCGGTTACTTCGACATCGACGACAGTCGCCCGTTCTTCCTGATCATCGGTTTCTCGTCGATCGGAATCGGAGTGATTCTTGCTCTTGCCTCGCCGTGGATCAAGAAGCTGATGCAGGGCGTGAAGTAGACGGGCTCACTTCACCCACAACCACAGAGCCAACACGAATCCCGCTATCGCTACTGCCACACGCAGTACCGATGGCGGGATTTTCTTGACGACGGGCGGGCCACACCAACCTCCGGCCAACGCGCCGAGCGCCATCGCCAACGCGGCCACCCAATGCACCTGTCCGGAGAAGGCGAAGATGAGTGCAGCCACAAGATTGGCGATGCCGAGAAAGAAACTCTTCAGGATCGTTGCACGCCACACCGTTTCGGAAGTGAGGATGAGCGTCGCAGCCAGGAAGATGACGCCGGCACCGGCACCGAAATAGCCGCCGTATACCGCGACGGCGAACAGTGCTGCGGAGTAGATTCCGGGGCGGTCGCCGCCGCCGGACAACTCACGAATCTTCGGTTGCAGCAGCAGCGCGAGCGAGGCGAACACGACCATCGCCGGCACAACGGATTCGAACGAACCTTCCGGTGCCAACCACAGGATGAGGGCACCGATGATGCCACCGGCAGCCGAATAGAGAGACCAGCGAACAAGTTTCGGACCGGTATCGGCAACTTCACGGGACGAGTTCGCCAACGCTCCGACGCCGACGGCCACCAACGCGACGGTATTGGTCATGTTCGCGCTGACCGGTGAGAGCCCGACGCTCAGCAGCGCCGGATACGAAACGATCGATGCAAGACCGGTGACAAAACCGACTAGACCGCTGAAGAATCCCGCTACGACGAGGAAAAGGAAATCGAGCAGGTTCACGAACCAGGAATCTACTCGCGGTGCCCGGTACTACTTGTCGGCAGGCTTGCCGAGTTCCTGGAAGAGCTTGTCCGTCATCTGCATTGCTCGATCGCCGCCGTCGGCGTCTGCGACGAACACCGCGAACGCGAAGTCTCCGCGTGATCCGTAGAACCAGCGATCGTCACCGCTCGCTGCACCGGCCGCCATCATGTCCGGGTACCCAGCCAGTCCGCCGGCGCCTCGCATGGCGTCACGCAGACGATTGTTGACGTCGCCGGGCAACGCCGTCGGCGTGACGTCGGCGGTAGCCGGTTGTCCGAAGACCATCATCGGCATCGGGGCACTGCCGCGGGCGATCGATGCCGCGAGCATCGCCATTCCGAACGGAGTTACCGTCGGTGCGCTCGCGTCGTTGGACGTCTTGTTGGCCATGACGTTGTTCATCGCCTGGTCCACGCCGGGGCGGTTCGCGGCAAGCACTGCTGTCTGCTGTTCGAGTCCCTGAATGTGGAAGCCGTTGCCGAGTCCGAGTTGCTGCCCGGTGTCGGCCAACTGCTCGGGTGACACGGCGCCGGGGTCGACGCCGTTCTGCATCGACGATGCGAGACGGACCAGATCGAGGGCACCGCCGGCCGGGCGCAACCCGGTGAAGGCGATCGGGCCCTGTTCGATGGCCTGATTGTTCTGTGCTGCAGCCAGAATGGCGCCGTCCGACGGGCGGATCGCGACGATGGCCGCAGGAGTACCTGCACTGACGACAGCTTCGATCGCGGCGAGTTGAGCGTGCGAATCGAGGGTCGCGGCGACGTCGGGGCCGGGAGGTCCTTGGAAGCCGGCTTGCTTGATCGGGAATCCGTTGGGCTCGACCAGATTGACCGCCCAGCCGGCGGTGGCGTCGCGATTGGCCTGCCACACGGTCCGCAGTGGGTCCAGCAACGGCGAGTTGATTCGACGGTCGGAGGCGATCAGCTTGGGTGTCTTGACCACGACGACGCCGGGGATCGCAAAATCGCTTTCCAGGTAGGCGTAGTCGGGATCGCGGAGCAGTACGGCGGTGACGGGCTTGCCGGGGTTTGCGGCGAGGTCGGCCAACATCGACTCCGAAGTGACCAACGGTGCGACAGGTTCGAGCACCGTGGCGAGGCGACGAGTGGTGTCGACGGGGTCCGGCATGGTGGCCGGGTCGAGAGTGATCGCGTTGATGGTCTGCTCGTTCATGAGCAGGGTGCCGGTGCTGTCGACTACCTTCGGCGGCGCTGCGTCCGTGCGGGTGTACGAAACGGTGCGACCGTTGCCGAGGTCGGGGACGAGGACCGACGGGTCCCAGGACACACGCCAGCCGACCGACAGATCACGAACCTCACCCTGCGACTGGTAGCTCCAGTCCTTGCCTTCGCCGAAGTTCCAGGACGCGTCGAGTGTGAAGAGTCCGGAGTCGCTACCCAGATCCATGACCTGAGCGACGTCGAAGTCGGTGGACTTGGCGGCCAGTCCGTCGAACATCTGCTGGATCGACGGCCGCGCCGCGTTGGGGTACGACGTGAGCGCCGCGGCAGCTTCGGCGTCGTGGTTGTTGAGGGCGGTGACGAAGTCCTCCACCACCGAGGCGGCGTCGGATTTCTTCTCCCCACCGATGACACACGACGCGAGCGCCACTGTCAGAACGACAGCAGTTATCGACGCAACGACATATTTTCCACGACGGTTGTGCTGTCCTCCGGGCCCCATGCATGTAACTCTTTACTTCTGTCACACGAGTAACAAGCACGGGATGCCTACGAACGTGTCACGGTTGAGCTACGACGGTGTGATCCAACTGCAACGGAAAACAGGTTTCAGCGCAGAAAAGTGCCCGCTACCTGCACTGCAGGCGAAGAGCTGTCCGCACCCGCGATGAATACCGCAAATGCGAGGTCTCCCTTGATTCCGACAAACCACCCATGTGCCGGGCCACCCTCGGTTTCGGCCGTGCCGGTCTTGCCGAGAAGCCCCGCAATGTCCTGCAACGACGTCGCCGTACCGCCTGTGACGGTCTCGCGCATCATCACCCGCAACTGTTCGGTCACCTCCGCGGGAGCCGGTGCAACGGTCTGATCTGCCACGCCGGGCTGTCCCTTGACCAACATCGGCGCGGGTGTCGTTCCGTTGGCGATCGAGGCCGCCACGAGAGCCATCCCGAAGGGCGTGGCGGTCACCGTGCCCTGTCCGATCGCGGACTCGACGCGTTCGGCGGGGGTGTTCGCGTCAGGGACGTTGCCCGTCACCGTCGTGAGTCCGGGGGTGACGTAGTCGACGCCGAGCCCGAACTGCAGCGCCGCCTTGTGCAAAGCATCGGCGGGCAGACCGACGGCCATCCTCGCCATTGTGGTGTTGCACGACTTCGCGAACGCGGTGTGCAGCGGAACCGATCCGAGGTCGAACTCGTCGTCGTTGGGAATCTGACGGCCCTCGATGTTCTCGGTACCCGGGCACGGCAGAACGGTGTCCGGTGTAGCGACGCCGGCTTGCAGGGCCGCGGACGTCGTCACGGTCTTGAACGTCGAACCCGGTGGGTACAGGCCGGTCAGAGCGATCGGGCCCTGTGCGTCGGCGGGGGCGTTCTGGGCCACCGCCAACACCGCTCCGGTCGACGGCTGCAGCGCAACGATCGCCGCCTGTTGTGTCACCCCGGCGAGCGCATTCTCGGCCGCGAGTTGCATCGGTCGGTCGATCGTTGTGGCGATGTTCGGAGCAACCGGCCCGTCTCGGCCGGCGACGGTGGTGACGGTTCCGTTCTGCTTCACCTGCTGTACCGCCCAGCCCGCGGACTTGTCCTGCCCCTCCTGCCACAGATCGGACAACCCACTGAAAGTCGGCGACGCCAGAGTTTTGTCCACCGAGAGCAACCGAGCCTGCGGCGCCAAGCTCACTCCGGGAATCGCCACCAACCTCTCCTCGATCGGTGAAAGATCCTCGGCCCGCAAAGTGATTGCGGTGACCGGCTTCCCACTTGCCGACGCAAGATCGCCGCTCAGCGATGCCGCCGTGATCGTCGGTGCGATGGGCGAGAGAAGGGCCGCCACGGCTGCCGTGTCCACCGGGGGCACCGCGGCGGAATCGAGATTGACCAGCGTCACCACCTGCTGCTCCATGATCGGCTGGCCCGCCGCGTCCAGCACCGACGGCGGAGCACCGGTGGTGGGTGTGTAGCGCAAGGTCGTCGAGGAGGTCAGGTCCGGAGCCAACAGCGCCGGGTCCCACTGAATCAGCCAGTTGTCCCCGCTTTTCGACGCGTTTCCCCGCGTCGAGTAGTTCCAGTCCTGACCTTCACCGAACTTCCACGCCGCATCGAGTGTGAACGTCCCCGCAGAATCACCGGACTCGGTGGCGTCGGAGACGGTGAATGTTCCCTCGTCCTTGCCCAGCCCGTCGATCAGAGCCGAAATCGCAGTCGACGCCGCCGCCGGATCGGTGGTCAGGGCTGCCGCCGCTTGCACGTCATCGGACGTGAGCGCGGAGGCGAACTCCTCTGCCACTGATTTCGGCTGGTCAGGGCCAGAACTGCAGGCAACTACCGATCCTGCGGCCAATACCCCCAGTGCCACGGCAGCCACGGGACGACGGAAAGTTCGGAAGCTCTGACGAGCGTGTGAAAGGCGCACGACTCCGATCATGCCCGAATTTGTGGCGCCAGTTCGACTATCGGTGTAATCATGTAATCAGTGCAATAAATGCACGCCACACTCCACCAGCTCTCCGAGGAGAACGCCATGAAGAACTCACAAAACTCCGGCGACCGCAGGTTCGGCCGTCCCGGAGGTTGGCAACAGGCGTCGGTTCCCGACGCGAGTGATGCGTCCGACTGGTTTGCCGGTCGACTTCCAGATGACTGGTTCACCGGAACGGCCGACGTCCAGGTCGACCGCGAAGAAATCGTCGTGATCGGTGAACTCCCGGCAGTCGACGGTGGCGAGGCCGCCGCGGACGGAAGGATCTCACGCTTTCGCGAAACCACGCGCGCCGACCGGATGCGCATCGCCGACGAGGCCGAGGCTCGCTACGGGCGCAAGGTCGCCTGGGGTGTACGTCTGGACGAAAAGACCGTCCTGTTCACACATCTCGCAGTTCCGGTGATGACACGACTACGTCAGCCCGAACGCAAGGTTCTCGACACCTTGGTGGACGCGGGAGTTGCTCGCTCCCGAGCGGACGCTCTCATGTGGACAGTCCGGTTGGCGGGCAAGCACAGCGAACAATGGCTCACCGAACTCCGCGAAGCGATGTCGAAGGTCGACGACCTCCGATCCGAGGGTCCGAAAATCTGACGGCCCGAAAATCTGAGCACCGAACACCGACGAGACCGACAGCACAGAATAATTCGATTGCACGGGACCGTTCGAGTGTTCTAACCTGGAACACGAATCATTCCCGACAGAACAGGAAACGGGCCGTTGCTCCTCTAGAGGTTCATCACGCGAAGGCACTCGCACCCATCAGCACTTGCTGAGCCGGGCGCACAGTCCAAGCACCCTCTGGAGTACTCATGACCCAATCCCATCTTTCTCTGTCGCTCTCGGATCTCACCTTCATCTGGCCGGACGGCGAATCAGTCTTTTCCCACACCAATTTTGTATTCCCCAGTGGCCGTGTCGGTCTCGTGGGACTCAACGGATCGGGAAAGTCGACTCTGCTGCGGTTGATCGCGGGAGAGCTCTCACCGGAATCCGGATCCGTGACCGCTTCCGGCGAGGTCGGCTACCTCCGTCAGGACATCACACTCGATCCGAGCGTTCGGGTGGATGACATCCTCGGTATCCACGAACTCCGAAACGCATTGCACCGCATCGAAACCGGCGACGGCTCCGAATCCGACTTTGCGCTGGTGGACAACAACTGGGATATCGAGGAGAGCGCCCTCTCCACCTTGCATCGACTCGGCCTCGAGAAGGTGGTTCCGGATACCGCAGCATTGAGCCGAACTGTCGGCACCCTCTCCGGCGGAGAGACCGTCTTACTCGGCTTGACCGCAACGCTGCTGAAGAATCCACAGGTACTTCTCCTGGACGAGCCGACCAACAACCTGGATCGCGACGCTCGATCACGAGTTCATGCTGCAGTCCAACAGTTTCCGGGAACCGTGCTGATCGTCAGCCACGACCGGGAACTGCTCGACACCGCGGAGTACACGATCGAACTACGTCGGGGGGATCTACGCGTGTTCGGCGGCAACTACTCGCACTACCAGGAGGTCGTGACCGCTGAGCAGGAAAACGCACTCGCCACCGTTCGCGACGCCAAGGCCGATCTGGCAAAGCAGAGCCGCGAGCTGATCGACGCTCGAACGAAACTGGACCGGCGTAAGCGCTATGGGCAGAAGATGTTCGAGAACAAGCGGATGCCGCCGATCATCGCGCAGACACGAAAACGTCAGGCCCAAGTTTCAGCGGGAAAGCTGGCCCTCAACCATATCGGGAAGGTGGACGAGGCCAAGTCTGTCCTGTCGGAGGCAGAGGAACTCCTTCGAGACGATCGCGAGATTCGTCTGGATCTGCCTGCTACAGAGGTTCATCCGGGGCAGCAGGTTGCGCGGCTCGACGAGGTGACGTTGCAGAGCGGCCAAGTGGTATCGCTCCAGATCACCGGACCGGAGCGGATTGCGATAGTGGGACGCAACGGAATCGGCAAGACGACGTTGCTCGATGCACTCGCCGCGTCGACTCCGTTCGTAGCCTCTCGTGCGCTCCCCCAACGTCTCGACGTGTTCGACGAGGACCTCTCGGTGGCGGACAACGTCGCGTTGGCCGCGCCACACGCGACAGCCGAGGAAATTCGCGGGCAGTTGGCACGGTTCCTTTTCCGGGGAACGGATTCCGACGTATCGGCATCCGCACTCTCCGGCGGTGAACGATTGCGTGCGGCGTTAGCCACGATCCTGCTGGCCGAACCCGCGCCCCAGCTGCTTCTTCTCGACGAGCCGACCAACAACCTGGACCTACCGAGTCTCGCCCACCTCACGCAGGCACTTTCCGATTTTCGCGGCGCCATGGTGGTGGTGAGTCACGATCTGCCGTTCCTTCGCGGCATCGGCATAACGCGATGGATCAGCATGGACGAGACTGGTATTCGAGACATCGATCCCGAGTAGGCCGACGGTTGACGCTGTCGGCGCTCGACGGTCTGGCCTACCGTGGGGCGATGTGCCTTCACCTCGACGCAACCGCCGCGCTGTCGCTCGCAGGTTGGGTTCGCGAAGAACCCACTCGATCGGCCTCTGCCCCAGTTCCGCAACCACTGGTCGGCGGTTGTGACCAACTCGTAGTGTGGGCGAGTTCGTTCTCCGTACTTGCCAGTTCCGACGACCAGGTGTGGTTTCTCTCGGCGGAGAACTATGCCGGTGGCGTTGGCGTCAGCGATGAGGCGTTTCCCTGGAATGCGTTCCGGCACGAGAGCCTGGCGGTCGCTTCCGGGCCGGCGGAGCGCGCGGCGATCAACGCCTTCTGGTCCACTCACCTCCCGGTCCTGCTGTCGGTGCGCAATGGGTACGAGTACTTGGCGCTCGCACCCGACGGTCAGGTTGTCCGTGGAGGAGAGCCGGAGTTCGAGGAGGTCACCATCGTCGCCGCTGATTTCGAGGCTCTGATTCGGGGCATAGCCGCAGGCGTCAGCACTGCAGACCCCTCCACCGATGCATTGCTTGGAACAGTGGGTACTGCCCAGCCGGGCAGTGACCAGTAGCTCTGAGGGAGGCCGAGTTGACGGCCCGACTGTTCGTGAGAGCCCACGCCATCCGTCGAATGGGTCCGGACGACTACTCGAGTTCACGTGCGTAGCAACTGGCACCCATACTGGACGGGTGTTGCACGACGTGAGAAATCCGGTGGACGGTGCGCGGATCACCTATCAGATCGTGGGCGATGGCCCACCCCTGTTGATGGTGCACGGCACAGCGTTGTCGCGCTCCATCTGGCGTGGCTTCGGGTACGTCAAGGCACTTCAGGAGCAATATCGTCTGATCCTCGTCGACATGCGGGGTCACGGACGCAGTGACAAACCACACGACTCCGATTCGTATGCAATGGATCTGGTGGTCGGCGATCTCCTGGAGATCCTCGACACGGAGTCTCCGTTCGAGCCGGCACACGTCCTCGGATACTCGTTCGGCGGACGTTCGGTGATGTCGCTGACAGTCGAGCACTCCGAACGGGTGCGATCGCTGACCGTCGGGGGCGGTAGCAGCCGACCGATGACGGGCGCGTTCGACGCATTGTTCTTCCCGGGTTGCATCGACGTACTCGAAAGCGGCGGTATCGAGGGATTTCTGACCGGTTGGGGCGTGAGGCGCGGCAAACCGGTGGATCCTCAGACTGCGACTGCCTTCCGAATCAATGATGCCATCGCGCTCGCTGCCTACATGCGCCGCGCAGAGAAGGAGCACGGCATCGACGACGCCGTGCTGCAACGGATCACCACACCGGCGTTGTTGTTCGTCGGATCGAGAGATCGCGAGCGCCTGCCGGATACCGAGCATCTCGCGTCGCTGATCCCGGACAGTGCCTTGACTGTGATCGAAGGGGCTGACCACGCAAGCGCAGTCGCAGACTCCGATGCTGTACTGCGTGCGCTCATTCCGTTCCTCAGCCGACAGTAGTCCGCCTTGAACCTCTCGCTACTGCGATGTGAGCACTCTCGACTCCAGCGCGGTCACCGGTGGTTGCCGCAAGTCCAAGCGCCTCAACAACTGGGCATTCGCGGCAACGACCACAGTGGATACCGACATCAGGATTGCTCCGACCTCCATCGGCAGCACGAACCCGACGGGCGCCAGTACTCCCGCAGCGAGGGGAACCGAGATCGCGTTGTATCCCGCTGCCCACCAAAGGTTCTGAACCATCTTCCGGTAGGTGGCGCGGGAGAGCTCGATGACCGAGCTCACCGAACGCGGATCATCGCTGGCCAGAACAACTCCCGCCGACGCGATCGCCACGTCGGTTCCGGCACCGATCGCGATGCCCACATCCGCCTGGGCGAGTGCCGGCGCATCGTTGACCCCGTCACCGACCATCGCCACGCGGTGGCCCGCAGCCTGAAGCCGAGATACCTGCGCTCCCTTGTCCTGCGGAAGCACTTCGGCGAAAACTTCGTCGATCCCGAGCCTGCGAGCCACCGAATGGGCCACGGCCTCCGCGTCTCCGGTGACCATGGCCACCCGCACACCGCGAGCATGGAGGGCGTCGACGGCCAATGCTGATTCCGGGCGAATCTCGTCGGCCAATGCCAATGCGCCGATTACCTTCTCGTCACGCACTACATGCAGGACGGTCGACCCGTCACTGAGCCACTCTTCGGTCCCCGGGATTGCGGTGGCCCCGACCGATCGCAGCATCCCCGGTCCGCCGACACCGACGCGTGCACCGGCGACGTCCGCAGCAACCCCGATCCCGTTGTGCGCCTGAAAGTCGGAACCCGAAGTGAATTCGAGCGACAACTCCTGCGCCGCCGCGACGACGGCGCGCCCGAGTGGATGTTCGCTGTCGAACTCGACGGCAGCCGCTGCGCTGAGAACGTCGTCATCGGAATACCCGTCGACACCGCGTACACCGACCACTGCGGGCTCCCCCTTGGTGAGAGTGCCGGTCTTGTCGAAGAGAACGGTGTCTACGTTACGCATCGCCTCGAGGGCCATGCGGTCGGTGATCAAGATCCCAGCCCGAGCCGCCCGTTCCGTCGCGATCGAGACGACCAGTGGAATCGCCAACCCGAGCGCGTGCGGGCAGGCGATCACCAGAACGGTGATCGTCCGGGTGACTGCGCTCTCCGGGGTGCCCCAGATACTCCAGGCGATCGCGGTCAGCACTGCCGCGCCCAGTGCGTACCAGAACAGCAGAGCAGCGGCCTTGTCCGCCAACACCTGCGCGCGACTCGACGAGTTCTGGGCTTGTTCGACCAGGCGCCGGATTCCGGCGAGCGCGGTGTCTTCTCCCACGGCGGTGACTCGAAGCCGAAGTGCCGAGTCGGTGGCTACCGTGCCGGCCACCACCTGATCTCCGACAGTCCGGCGGACGGTCTTCGACTCGCCCGTGATCATGGATTCGTCCATGTCGGCGCTTCCCTCGACCACCGTTCCGTCCGAGGGAACACGGGCGCCGGGACGAACTATCACCAGGTCGCCGGTCGCCAGAGCTGCGGTGGGCACGGTTTCCACCGATTCCCCCACCACCCGTTCTGCCTCGTCGGGCAGCAAAGCGGCAAGTGAATCCAAGGCGCTCGATGTCTGACTGAGCGAACGCATCTCGATCCAGTGGCCCAACAACATGATCACGATCAGAAGCGCGAGCTCCCACCAGAAATCGAGAGTGTGATCCACCCAGTGCAGACTCGCAGACCATGACGCGAAGAAGGCCACGGTGATCGCGAGCGCGATCAACAGCATCATTCCCGGCTGCCGAGAACGGATTTCGGCAACAGCGCCGGCGAGGAACGGCTTGCCACCCCAGAAGTACATCACCGTGCCGAGTACCGGTGAGATCCATTCCACCAGAGAGTTTTCCGGCAGTGTGTACCCGACCAGATCAGCGAACATCGCGTCTGCCGCAACGACCGGAACCGCGATGACCAGCATGACTGCAAACAACGTCCGGAACTGTGCGACGTGATCCCCGTGACCACCGTGTGCCCCATGCTCCATCTGGCCATGGTCCATCTGACTGTGATCCATGTGGCGGTCATCCCCTCGCGTGTGATTGCAGCACAGCACCGGTCAAGCCATCAGCCTCGAACGTATGCCCAGGTAGCCACCCGAGCAAGGTCACGCGGCCAAGGCCTCCTGTTCAACTCCCCTTCAACATCGCTTCCATCTGAGTGACTTCCGCCTGCTGACCGGCAATGATCGCTTCTGCCATCTTCTCCGCCGACGGGTCGAGCCCGTTGTCGAGTTCGGTCTGGGACATGGTGATGGCACCCTTGTGGTGCTCGATCATCATCGTCAGCCACAACTTGTCGAACTCCGCGCCACTGGCATCGGTGAGGGCGGTCATGTCGTCGGCCGACATCATTCCCGGCATCTCGGCCATCCCGACGCCGTGTCCCGCGTGCGCCGACTCATCCATGCCCTCCATCGAACTCGACGAAGGCTCGGGGCGTCCCCACTCCGTCAACAATTCGGTCATCTGAGCCATCTCCGGGCCTTGCGCTGCCTCTATCTGCGCTGCAAGAGAGAGAAGTTCGGCATTGTCGGTTCGACCGTCGACCATTCTGGCCATGTCCAATGCCTGCGCGTGATGCGGGTACATCCCTTCGAGAAACTCGATGTCGGCAGCATTGACACCCGAAGGAATCTCCGACTGTGCTGCAAAACTGGTTGTTTCGGAAGAATGGTTGATGCTCTCCCCGGAGTTGTCCGAGCATCCGGCAATCAACAGTGCTGCCGCTGCCACAACCGGAACGAACCGCGCGGCGCTCTTCCTGACCGTCAAAGACATGTTTTCACTCCCGAGAATTGATTCTGTCCGATATGCACTGCACCACAATTGATTTGACAAGAGTGCTGCACATGCACAGTTGCCACGTTACCGGCGAAAATCCACCGCGAAGCCCGATAACCGGCTCGAACAGGCTTCCTTCATCGAATCTTCACAGTCGAGTGGAAACCACCACGCGCCAGCAATGCAGACACGCAGTCGACTAACCTCGGTCTGATGAGCGCCGAACTACGACCTGGCGAGGAACCGGGGCGCGTTCTTGTCGTCGACGACGAGACTGCCCTCGCCAAGGTTGTCGCCAACTATCTGACACGCGAAGGATTCACCGTGCGCCTCGCCCACGACGGGCCGAGCGCAGTACGTTCGGTGCGCGAATTCGAGCCCGCGCTGATAGTGCTCGATCTAATGCTCCCGGGCTTCGACGGCATGGAAGTCTGCCGACGAATCCGTACCTTCTCCGATGCGTACATCCTGATGCTGTCCGCCCGCGGTGACGAGTCGGACAAGGTGACGGGTCTGGCGGCCGGCGCAGACGACTACGTGGTCAAACCCTTCGGCCCCCGCGAACTGGTTGCGCGAGTGAAAGCACTGCTCAGACGGCCACGCGCGTCGAGTTTGCTGCCAAAAGTGCTGCCGACGCCTCCCGGTCTCGACATCGACGTCCTGGCCCGCACGGTCCGTGTCGACAACACCCTGGTCGATCTCACTCCCACCGAGTTCGCGTTGCTCTCCGCGCTTGCATCCCGACCCGACGCTGCCTGGAGTCGGGCCGAGATCATCGCCTCGGTGTGGGGCTCGTCCTGGTACGGGGACCAGCACATCGTCGACGTCCATGTGCGTGCATTACGCCGCAAACTCGGCGACGACGCGACCGATCCTCGGTTCATCAGAACCGTCAGGGGCGTCGGATACTCCCTGAGGTCGTCATGAACGCGGTCGTCATGAGCGGGGTCGTCATGAGCGGGGTCGTCATGAAGAAACTCGGGCTACGCGGAAAACTGCTGCTCGCACAGCTTGTCGTCCTGTTCGTTTCCTGCCTCGCCATCGCCGCCGTTGCCATTGCCGTGGCTGCCCCACTCTTTCACAACCACCTCATGATGGCCGGCATCGAAGACTCGAATGTCCGTACCCACACCGAAGAGGCATTCGCTCAGACCATGACCATTGCACTGTTGTGCGGGATCGCGGTCGCACTGGTGGGCGCAAGCATCGCCGCGGTCTACATCGTCCGACGCATCACGGCCCCGATCTCAACGCTGGCGGAGGCGGCTCAAAGCGTCGCAGACGGGAACTTCGACGTGACAATCGGCAGGTCCGACGTAGATGCCGATTTCACGCGTCTCGAAACTGCCTTTGCCGACATGGCGGCACGCCTTGATCATTCGGATCGGGTCCGCAAACGCCTGCTTGCCGATCTTGCCCACGAATTACGCACTCCGGTATCGACTTTGGCTGCGTACGTGGACGGCATCGAGGATGGCGTCCTCCCCACGGACAACTCTTCATGGTCGGTCATGCGCGATCAACTCGAAAGACTGCGTCGGCTCTCTTGCGATCTGGCGGACGTCTCCGCGGCCGACGAACACGCTCTCGAACTCGATCGCCGAGACGAGAAGATCGACGACATCGTTTGCAGCGCAACGGCAGCAGCGGCGCCACGTTTCGCCGATCGTGGAGTCGAATTGACGACCGCGCTACCTCCGCAACCGATCACGGCCGAGGTCGATCGCCAACGAATCGAACAGATCCTCGCCAATCTGCTCGAAAACGCGTTGCGGCACACTCCGAGCGGAGGTTCGGTGACGGTGACACTCGCACGGGAAGGTGACCACCTCTCGGTGTCCGTCACCGACACCGGTGACGGAATTCCCGCAGACCAACTCGAATCAGTCTTCGACCGTTTCCATCGCGGTGATCGATCCGACGGTTCCGGTTTGGGGCTCACGATTGCGCGCAGCCTCGCGCTCGCACACGGCGGCGATCTGTCGGCGCTCCGAAACGAGCAACCTCTCGGCAGCACGCTGATCCTCACCTTGCCGACAGGTTTCAGGCTGCCGCTTTGAACGGATCGTGCTCGGCGATCAGCTTCTCGAGTCGAGCCTCGTCCACTCGAACCCTGACAGTGGATGCCTCCTGCTGATCACGAATCACCTTGGCCAACGTGAACGTACTGGTGACCAAGAACAGCAAGGACATTCCGAGAAATCCGCGTTGCCACGCATCGATCGGAAGATACGCAATTCCGAGGAGGGTGCCGACAAAACTGACGGCAAAGGCTATTCCGGCCTGAAGATAGAAGGCTGCAGTGGTCTTCGAGGGTGTTGTCGGTGTGCTCATGCTTCGAAGTCTGCTCGCCCATCCCGGCACTCGGATGCGTAGTCCTACTCGAGCGCGCACGGTACTTCCCCGGCAAAAATCAGATGCCGTCACCCATCCTGGTGGATAGTCTCGGTCCCGTATCCGGAGTTGTTCCAGAACAGTCAGACGGCAGGAGTGATCGATGACCCGCAGACATATAGCCATGGTGAGCATTCCGGCACCGGGCCACGTCAATCCGAGCCTGGCGATCATCGCGCGTCTCGTCGCCGCCGGTCACCGCGTCACCTATGCCAACGACGAGTCGATGCGTGAGATCATCGAGGCGACCGGGGCCGAATTCGCACCGTACGTCTCCACGCTGCCCAGCCTCGTCCCTTCTCCCGACGGCGCCGAATCCGAGAAGAGCTGGGACGGGGATCTGATCGATCAGTTGACGATTTTCCAGGACGATTACGAGTCGATGCTGCCGCAGCTACGCCGAATCTACGAAGACGATCGCCCTGACCTCTTTCTCTACGACATCGCCGGCATTCCGGCACGAATACTGGCTCAGCAGTGGGGCGTTCCCATCATCCAGTTGTCGCCGACGTACGTTGCCTGGGACGGTTACGAAGCCGACGCCGCACCGATGTACGACGAAATTCGTTCCGATCCGAGAGGCGTCGACCTGCTCGATCGGGAGACCCGGTTCTTCCGCGCCGAAGGCGTCGAGGTCGATCCACGTGAGTTCACCGGACGCCCACCCCGTGCAATCGTGCTGATCGCAGAATCGATGCAGCCCAACGCCGAACGCGTGAACCGCGACGTCTACACGTTCGTCGGCCCCGCACTCGAACCGAGCAGTCAACCTTGGGTGAACCCGGATCCCGAACGCAAGCTCTTGTTGATCTCGCTGGGTTCAGCATTCACCGATCATCCGGATTTCTACCGCACCTGCGTCGAGGCTTTCGGCCAGATGGACGGCTGGCACGTCGTCCTCCAGATCGGAAAGCAGGTGCAGATCTCAGATCTCGGACCATTGCCCGACAACGTCGAAATACACCGTTGGGTACCGCAGTTCGCGATTCTGCAGCAGGCCGACGCGTTCGTGACCCACGCGGGTATGGGCGGATCCAGCGAGGGACTGGTGACCGGGACACCCATGATCGCAGTGCCGCAAGCCGTCGATCAGTTCGGCAACGCCGACTCGCTCGTCGACGCCGGTGTCGCAGTACGCGTCGACAGCGCTACCGTCACGGCAGTAGAGCTTCGTGAGGCGCTGACTCTGGTGAGCGCCAACGAGTTCCGCCGGCGCAGCGCGGAGTTGGCAGAAGAACTCGCAGCGGCGGGCGGTGTGTCCCGTGCCGTCGAATTGATCGAAGCCGCTCTACCCGGCAGCGGGCCCAGATAATGTCTGCTACCAGTGCCAGGCGTCGCCGCCCACGTTCTTGATGGTTCGCTGCAGCACAGTGATGGTGGTGACAAACTCCTCTTCGGTGATTCCCTGCATCCGCTCTTCCTGCAGCATCTGCTGTACCCGCGCGGCGCGATCGAACTGCTCGGAGCCCGCATCAGTCGGGCGAAGGACAGACCCGTCTTCGCGCGCCCACCCCAGTTCGAGGGCAGAGTCGACGGCGTCATCGATCACGTCGGTGGATTCGTTCGGACCGATCGTCCGCAAGAGGACAGCGCGCTCCACTCCTTCAGGGTGCAGCGAAAGTTGGTGCAGGACCCACCACCCCGGCTGGGTGACGCCGATCGCTTCGAGTGCTCCGCGCGTGCGCGTGCGAATCGCTTCACCGGCTCGCGCGGTCCAGAATCCGATCGGCTGGTTGGCCGGTGGCTGCATCGCTTGTTTGTTCATGCACACGACGATAAAACCTCAACGGAAGTTCAGGTCAACCACCAGCGAGGTGAAGTTCTACATATGTTGCGTGATTGCTCGGCCGATAATGCGGGCGGCGTCGGGGAACTCACCCGGGTTCGGTCCGGCGTAGTTGAGCCGCAAGAACTTTCCAGTCGGTTCTGCCGGGAACCAATCGTCACCGGCCCCGACGATGACGCCGGCCGACCGGCAGTCCTGCACCACGCGTTCGACGTTCGTGGTGTCCGGGAGCCGAAGCCAGAGGTTGAGTCCGCCTTTCGGTACGGCGTCGAGGTGAGCGTCCGGCGCGTACTCGCGCAGACTCGACACGAGGAGGTCGCGTCTGGCCTCGAGTTGGTGACGAAGCCTGCGCAAGTGCGTTCGCCAGGCCGGTTGGGTCACGACGTCGAGCGCTACCGCTTGCAGCATCCCGCTGACATACATCGAATCTGCCTGTGTATCAGCCAGAATCCGCTCGTACGCCGGACCCCGAGCGATCAATCCGGCAACTCGCACCGATGGGGACACGCTCTTGGTCAGCGCACGAAGGTAGACGACGTGACCGCTGTCGTCTCGTGCAGCGATGGGGCTGGGATCTGCGGTGATTCCGAAGTCGAGCGCCGAACTGTCCTCGATGAGGAATGCGCCGTGCCGACGGACGGTGTCGAGAACCTTGTCAGCCAACGACGGCGACCACAGCGCTCCGGTCGGACTCGCGAAGCTCGGTTGTGCGTAGAACGCACGGGCACCGGTCTGTTCGAATGCACGCGAAAGCTCTTCAGGATCAGGACCGTTGGCGCCGCTGGAAATCGGAATGACCGTGACTCCAGCCTGTGCGGCGGCCAGGATCGCTCCCCAGTAGGTCGGCGATTCCATGAGCAACGGACGTCCCTCCCCCACCAACGCGCGAAAGGACGTCGCAAGCCCACCCTGACTGCCGGGAAGTACAACCACGTCGTTCGGCCCCGGCGGAGTGATCCCGGCAGGAGTGGCGGAACCCAATTCGGAGGCAAACCAGGACTGCAGTTCCGGAAGCCCGGCAGCGAGGGGCCGATTGAACACGGCGTCGGTTCGCGTCGCCCTGGTGAAGGCTGCACGAACCAGACCTTCCGGCAACAGCTCTCGGGCCGGATAGCCGGAATGCAGCGCGATCACGTCGTTGGAGGTGGACTGCAGCGCCATGGGCAACTGCAGACGATAGTTCGGCGATCCGAGCGCCGCTGTCTGCCACCCGTAGTCGTTGGGTCGCACGACGCGCGCCGCGCGCACGAAGGTCCCCACACCGGGACGAGCCTCCACAACCCCCTGAGATACCAGTGTTCGCAGCGCCTTCTGCACGGTGACCGGACTCGCCCCGTGCAGGCTGACGAGCGACCGAGTGGACGGAAGCTTCGCGCCTGGAGGAGCCGTCGCGATCCACTCACGCAAGGCTGCGACAATCCTCGAACTGCTATCATTGGACATGTCGAATCATAGTAGCGCTACTCTTCTTTCGCCGCTAGCGCTATCGCGAATCAATGTCCGTTTCCAGACCGAACCCTGAGGCGCCCTTCTCATCTGAAACACAACTCACCCACCCGAACCGGAGAGGTACGTAACCGCGTGAACACACCCATCGATCAGGCCCGCAAGCTCGAGAATGTCAGGTACGACATCAGAGGGCGAATTCTCGACAAGACCGAAGAACTCGAGGATCAGGGACACACGATCCTGCGACTCAACGTCGGCAATCCGGCCCCCTTCGGGTTCGAAGCTCCGGACGAAATCATGATGGCCATGATCCGCAATCTCCCTACCGCGCAGGGATATTGCGATTCTCGCGGACTGTATTCGGCGCGCACTGCGGTGGTCCAGTACTACCAGACGCGGGGTATCACCGACGTCACCGTCGACGAGATCTATCTCGGAAACGGTGTGTCCGAACTGATCACCCTGACGATGCAGGCCCTCTGCAATCCAGAGGACGAGATCCTGATTCCCGCTCCCGACTATCCCTTGTGGACGGCTTCGGTTTCACTTGCCGGCGGCACGCCCGTCCACTACCTCACCGATGAAAGCCAAGGCTGGGCACCGGACTTCGACGATCTGGAAGCTCGGATCACGCCGCGCACCCGAGGGATTGTCGTCATCAATCCCAACAATCCGACGGGCGCCGTCTACTCGACGGAGGTGCTGCAACGCTTCGTGGATCTAGCGCGCAAACACGATCTGATGCTCTTCGCCGACGAGATCTACGAAAAGATCGTCTACGACGGCCGATCCATGACAAACCTTGCGACGATGACCGGGCGAGACGTTCTGTGTCTGACGTATTCGGGACTGTCCAAGGCCTACCGCGTGTGCGGATTCCGAGCCGGATGGCTGGCCATCACCGGACCACTCGAGCGGGCGTCGAGCTTCATCGAAGGCATCAAATTGCTGGCCAACATGCGAATGTGTGCCAACGTGCCGGCGCAGCACGCTATCCAGACTGCACTCGGCGGACGCCAGTCCATCGAGGACCTGTTGCTCCCACAAGGTCGGCTGACGGCCCAGCGCGATCTCGCACACACCACGCTCAACAGCATCGACGGGATCAGTTGCCAACAGGCCGACGGGGCGCTGTACCTGTTCCCCAAGCTCGACGTCGACAAGTTCGGCATCGTCGACGACGAGAGGTTCGTTCTCGATCTACTGGAATCGGAGAAGATTCTTGTCAGCCACGGTCGCGCGTTCAATTGGATCGAACCCGATCACTTCCGGTTGGTGACTCTCCCCAACACCGACGATCTCTCGACGGCACTCGAGCGACTCGGCAACTTCCTCAGTTCCTACAGCCAGTAGCCCTGGGTACCGGGCCCACATACGACTGAACGCCGACCGGATTTCCGGTCGGCGTTCAGTGGTGAAAATCAGCAGGCGATCAGGCAGTGACGATCGCGTCGAGGGCCGAGTAGAACAAGCCCAATCCGTCGTCACTGGGACCGGTGAGAGCCTCGGTGGCGTGCTCGGGGTGCGGCATCAAACCGACGACCCGGCCGTTGGCCGAGGAGATGCCGGCGATACGACGCTGCGAGCCGTTGGGGTTCTCCTCCGAGTAACGGAAGACGACGCGGCCTTCGCCCTCGAGTTCGTCGAGAACCTTCTCGGACGCCTGGAAGCGACCTTCACCCGACTTGAGGGGGATGAGGATCTGCGCGCCGGCCTCGTATCGCGAGGACCACGCCGTGTTGTTGGCTTCGACCGTCAACCACTCGTCGCGGCAGATGAAGTGCAGACCCTGGTTACGGGTCAGGGCACCGGGCAGCAAACCTGCTTCGCAGAGGATCTGGAAACCGTTGCAGATGCCCAGGACCGGCATGCCGCCCTTGGCTGCTTCCACGACCTTGCCCATCGCGGGAGCAAAACGTGCGATCGCGCCGCAACGAAGGTAATCGCCGTACGAGAATCCGCCGGGCACGATGACCGCGTCGACACCCTTGAGGTCTGCATCGCCGTGCCAGAGTTCGACAGCTTCACCGCCGGCCAGGTTCACTGCCCGCGCCGCGTCGATGTCGTCGAGCGTGCCGGGGAAAGTGATTACTCCGATACGTGCGCTCATGCCTCGACTCGCCTGACGGTCCAATCCTCGATCACCGTGTTGGCCAGCAGGCCTTCGGCGATCTTCTCGAGTTCGGCGTCTTCGACACTGCCGTCGATCTCCAACTCGAACCGCTTGCCCTGACGGACATCGGATACTCCTGCAAAGCCCAGGCGAGACAGTGCCCCGACAATTGCCTGTCCCTGGGGGTCGAGAATCTCGGCCTTGGGCATGACTTCGACGACGACACGGGCCACGTGCTGCTCCTCGGTACTAGTGCGCGAACCCGGAGTGAAACGCTCGGGTGATGGCCAGTTTACCGGGCGGACCCGAGATGGTTCGCATCGAGTGATCGGGGCGTGACGGCCACCACCTGTGAAACCCGCCTGCGAGTCCCTTCGGGGCGGCGCATACTCGAAATCATGCGACTGACACATTTTGGCCATTCCTGTGTGCTCGTGGAGTTGAACGGCTCGAAGATCCTCTTCGATCCCGGCAACTTCTCGCACGGATTCGAAGGCATCACCGGCCTCGACGCCATCCTCGTGACACATCAACACCCCGATCACGCCGACCCGGCGCGGCTGCCCGAACTGGCCGAAGCGAATCCCGACGCCGTGCTCTACAGCGATCCGCAGACGGCTGAAAAGCTCGGTGGGCGCTGGACCGGCGTCCGGCCGGGCGACCGGTTCAGCATCGGCGACGTCGAGGTGACCGGAACGGGCGGAGAGCACGCAATCATCCATCCGGACCTACCGATGATCGACAACACCGCGTTCCTCCTCGGTGACGCCACCAACCCGGCACGGTTCATGCATCCCGGCGATTCCCTCTACGTCCCCGAACAGAAGGTCGACGTTCTCGCCCTCCCCGCCGCCGCACCGTGGCTCAAGATCTCGGAGGCCATCGACTACCTCCGCGCGGTGGCGCCGCGCGTTGCGGTTCCCATTCATCAAGCGATCATCCGCGACGAGGCCGCAGGCATCTTCTACGGTCGCTACTCGGAAATGGCTGCCGACGGCACCGAGTTCCGAGTTCTCGACGAGGAGTCGAGCGTCGAAGTCGCCTGATTCGGTTCTCACGCACTCACATCGACGATGATCCAGCCGGTGCTCGTGCCACCGGCTGCGTCGGTGAGTGTGTAGAGAATCCTGTCGGTGCCTGCCTTCGTTCCGGCTTCGAACACCACTTCGCCGTTTTCGAGCTTCACGGTGCCACCGAGAAGTGACGTCGCCCCGACGCCGGTCACTTTGATCGAATCTCCGTTGCTGTCATGATCATTCGCGACGGCGTCGACGGTGACTGTGCCGCCTGAGCGGACCCGCGCGGTGTCGAGTGCGGCGTACGGTGGGATCGGGCTTGCCGTGTACCGACCGACGTCGTCGAGTCGAGCCGAGGCAACCTCCGCCGCATCGACGATGGCAGCGAATTCGGTGCCGTCGAAGCGCGAGAGGTCGTTACCGTTCATGATGGTCGATCCCTCGGCGCCGCCGCCGTGGTAGTCGTCGGCATAGAAGTTGTGGCCCAACTCGTGGCGGAGAACGCGGCTGAAGTTGCCGTCGGACTCGGCACCGACATGCGCGTAGCTGTGGTCGAGTTCGAACTTCGAGTAGTAGGCATTTCCGCCACCGGATGCGCACACGACGGTCGCCTGATCGACACTCGACCCGACCTGATCGGACCACAGATCTTCTAACTGCTCGAGATTTTCACAACTGCTCGAGTACGGATCGCCGGCGGAATCTGCCCGCAGGACAACTCGACCGAGGACCGGCCGAATCCCGACGTCTCTGATCCAGATGGCAGCGGTGCGGGCCATTGATTCCTCGGCCCGATCCAGAGCGACGGCGGCACTGCCTGCGCCGTGCGCGGAGTACCACTCGCCACTGAGGTCCAGTCCGACCACGAACTGCTTGACCGTCTTGCCGACCCTTGCGGCCGAGGCCGGCGCAATGGCCGCGGTGGGCCACTTGGGTTTTGCGTCGATCGGCGCCGTGCTGCGACCGACCACCTCGGATCCGACGAACTCTATCGAAACACCACGATCGAAAATCACCTGCCCGCGCAGTGTTCCGGCGGAGTCGACGATGGCCGAGACGATTGCGTCCGGACGCCCTTCCACGCTGCCGATGTACGAACGGGGCGCCGGGATCACCGCGTCGGTCAGCTCTCCGTCGCTGTCTTGCACAGCCATCGAGAACTCGGATCCCCGCAGGTTCATCTTGTGAAGGCGCAGTGTGAGTTGCTCACCTTCATCGTCGACGGTTGCGGTGCGGACGCCATCGCTCGATCCGCTCGATCCGCTCGACCCGCCGTCGACACTGCCCGTCGGCAGCGTGTGAACCGCGCCGGTCGGAGCGGCAGACGCGAGCGCCGGAACGAACGCAGCACAGACGACTGCGCCCACAGCCACGGCGACAAGACCCTCGGCCGACTTGGAGAACACTCTCGTGCGCATGGCGAGATCCCGATCCCATCTACTAGCGGCAGATTAACTGCACGCACTCTAGCAGTGGGAGAGCTGGCTGACCCAGCGCTCTAATTAATCGTCCGTTTTATGCGATTTTGACCCACTCTGCACTACTACCAGCAAGGAAGTGGAGAAACGCGAAGAGTCTGCCCGCTCGGACAACCCGGACAGACGACATAGTCTCGTAGCTATCAAATAGTTGCCAACTGCCGAATTCAGGCAGCGCCGAGCTCCTGAGACGGGGAGTTCCACCGATACACCTGCGAGTCGGCTTCGTGGAAGAGGGCAAGGTCGACGGCGTCGAGGACGGCCTGACGTGGGCCCTCGTTTCCCAACTGCTTGGCCGTGATCGACAATCTGACCAGTCCCCCACGTTTGGCGGCACGCCCGGCGCCGAGAACCAATGCGCGACACCACCACGGCTCGGCCTTGAAGCCTTCGCCGATCCCGAAAACCCTTCCCCGTTGCAAGGTTCCGCGGGTCAGATCATGTACTGCCCCGAGGCCTGCCATCGTGCGAAAGCCCGTCTCCGGCAACACCGACATGGCACCGGGCGATGCCACCCAGCGCGGCGGTGCGAACACCCGGGTCCGAAGGCCTGCATGCTCGAGAACGCGGTCCGCAGCGAGTAGTCGCAGTTTCGCTTCGTGCTTCGACAGAGTGGCGAACTCGGCTCGGCGACGCTTGGTCGCGGCCTGGTCGTAGCCGTGCAGAACGATGGCATCGCCGTGCTCGCGACGCTCACGCAGCCAAGCCGTCGTCACCGCGTCGTCGGCCAGTCGGTATTTGTCCTTCAGTCGCGGCGCCACCAGGAGCGACAAGCGGACACCTCGAGTGTCCATCTCGTCTGCGAATCCGGCAGCGAGATAACATGTCTCGTCTCTGATTCCGGATACCGACACGATCAGTTCTGCGGACATACTCCGATAGTGGCAGCTGTGGGTGAACAGCACACTGCCGCCGGATGATCATCCGGCGGCAGTTTTCAGCGCACCTACTGGTTCTTGGAAACCTCTAGTTCTTGGGAAGCGCAGCTTCGATCGCGGCGACAACCTCGGGTGCGTCAGGCTCGGTCCGCGGACGGAAGCGGTTGACGACGGTGCCGTCCGGTCCGATCAGGAACTTCTCGAAGTTCCACTGAATGTCTCCCGCAGCGCCTTCGGCGTCGGCCGCCTTGGTGAGCTCGGCGTACAGCGGATGCTGGTTTTCGCCGTTCACCTCGATCTTCTCGAGAAGCGGGAACGTGACGCCGTAGGTAGTGGAGCAGAACGTCTCGATCTCTTCGGCGGTACCCGGTTCCTGCCCCATGAACTGGTTGCACGGGATACCGATCACGGTCAGACCGCGATCGGCGTACTCGCTGGCCAGCTTCTCGAGCGCCGAGTACTGCGGGGTCAGTCCACACTTGGACGCGACGTTGACCACGAGGACGGCGCGGCCGTCGTATTCACCCAAAGAGGTGGGCACGCCACCGAGGGTGTTGATCGCGATGTTCTGTACTGGAGTTGTCATAGGCTCCAACTTAGCGACTCTCTCGCGCACTGCTCCTTCGCGCACTGCTAATTCGACGCTCCGAGAATGCGATCGAGGTCGTCCAGAACGGTGAGGCCGCCGAGCGGTCCGACGCCGGTGATCCAGTAGGACATGTCCACCAGATGCGGGTTCGGGAAGAATCCGGCGTTGTCGGCCACGGCCTTCGGCATCGTGCCGGCATCGGCCGGTTTCGCGGAGGTGACCAGGATGAGGTCGGCGTTGGCTCCGGAGACGAATTCCGGGGAGAGGTCGACGGAGATCGAGTTCTCCCAGTCGCGTGCGGGAATCGTGAGTCCAGCACATTCGAGAGTGCTTCCGGCAAACGACGTGGGTCCGTACAGCGTCAGAACGTCGTCGCGTGGGCGGATCAGCTGAGCGGTCTTGCCCTCGGTGCTGTGCTTGCTCGCCACTTCCTCGCAGCGTGCCGTGTAGTCACCGAGCAGTTCACCTGCCTGATCGGTCTTGTTCAACGCCTCTGCGACGAACTGGACGTTGTCCTGCCACGGATCGGTCTGAGTTGCCATGTAGACGGTCGGTGCGATGGCAGCGAGCTGCTCGTACATATCACCGTGCCGCGATTCCGTTCCGATGATCAGGTCCGGGCTCAGTGCGACGATCTTCTCGAGGTTCGGTGCCGCGACGGTTCCGACCATCTCGATCTCCGCCGCTTTCTCACCGAGGTACGCCGGAACGCCGGTCGTCTCGCTGAGTACCGCGGTGCCCACGGGAATCACGCCGAGCGCTACCGACGTGTCGAGCTGAACCGGCTCGAGCACGACAACTCGCTGCGGATCCGTCGGTACGTCGGTAGTTCCGCGGGCGTGGGTGACCGCGTGCACGGTGTCGGCAGACTGACTGCCGGAATCGGTCTTGTCGTCACTGCCACACGCCGTTGTCGTTGCCACGATGGCGGCGAGGACAAAACCACCCAGCACGTACTTCGCCCGCGAGTTACTGCGTTTCATTCCCAACACTCCTGTTACCGACTGCTTTCGACCGTCACAGCCACGCGCATTCACCACGGCTGAGCAAAGGATTCACCATCCAATAGTCTGGTGAGCCTAACCTACGAGACTGGAGCCTCATCATGTCTTCCCTCCCCTGCCACAGCGACGGTGTCCTGGGGAAGGCATCTATGCAGTGCTTTCCGGAATTTGTCGCCAATCCGCAAACCAGTCGACGCCCTCACGCCTGTACACGGCAGTCGTCGACCGCCGGCGAACCTATGGTCGGTCGCGCCGGAATGACACATCTGTGGGTATTGATCGAGCACCCCGGCCCCTGGCCGGCGTCCGCCCCTGACGACATTCTCCCCGTCGCGCTCACCGAAAAAATCTACGCAGCGCAGGGCCGTATCCGTGTCGTGGTGATCCGGCGGACCCGCAACCGCCGAGTCCTCACCCCGACGTGCGTACTCGCCTGGACGGACGGCACACGCCAATGGATGCGGGAAGGGTCGGTCGACCGATACGAGGACCTGTCGGTACTGCCGTTCGAATCGATGGCCACCGGAGCGGAACCCGACTTCGGCCGCTCCCGCACGGAACCGCTCTTCGCAGTCTGCACACATGGAAAGAAGGATGCGTGCTGCGCGGAACTCGGCCGCCCGGTCGTGGCGGCGCTGAACGCGGCACAGATCGCAGATGTGTGGGAATGCAGTCACATCGGCGGAGATCGTTTCGCGGCCAACATGATTGCGTGGCCCGCCGCAGTCTATTTCAGCCGACTGGACGGCAACTCCGCAATCGATGCAGCCGAAAAATACCAAGCCGGAGAATTGGAGCTGCTGCACCTGCGCGGCCGGGCGGCACTGTCACAGGCCGCTCAGGCCGCCGAACACGCAGTCCGACGCGCCACCGACATCGTCGCCACGGACGCACTCGAGAGCATCAGCGAGAGTATGGACGGAGAACACACGACTGTCGATCTTCGGTTGGAGGGGAGAGACTTTCGCGTCGTCGTTCGCTCCGGTCCTCCAGGGCTGCCGTTCCGACATGATTGTGGTGCCGGAGGGACCGTCGAATGGAGCGGATGGACCGTCGAGCACGTTCGCGAGCAACCCCACTGACCACTCGATTTCGACAAGAGTGCCCGGCAGGCCATCGAACCGAGATTTGCGCTGACTGACAACACTTCGAATCAGGTCGCGATGAAGGATCGACGCCCCTGGTGTTTACAGCTTGCATTCTTCCCATGACCACCGCACTGACGCCGAATGCCGTACCCCGGTCTGCTGATCCGATCAAAAGTGAGGTCGACTACGAAACACTGGCAGAGAAATTCCGTCCGATCTTCGCGGACATCGCACAAGGCGTCGTCGAACGCGAACGCGATCACGTACTTCCCTTCCAACAGATCGACGCACTCAAGAATGCAGGCTTCGGCGCCGTTCGGGTGCCGACAACACACGGTGGATCGGGTGCGAGCATCCCGCAATTGATCCGCTTACTAGTCGAGCTGTCGAGCGCCGATTCCAATATCACCCAGGCCCTGCGCGGACATTTCGCGTTTGTCGAAGACCGACTGGTCGCCGACCCCGGCCCGGAGCGTGACATCTGGCTCCGACGCTTCGCGGAGGGACAGTTGGTCGGCAACGCATGGACCGAAATCGGCGACGTTGCATTGGGCGAAGCCAATACCAAGGTCTCGCCCGCACCCGATGCCGACCATTTCCTGGCGAACGGGGCAAAGTTCTACAGCACGGGTTCCATCTTCGCCGACTGGATCGACCTGTACTCGCAGCGCACCGACACCGGCGCATTCGTGATCGCGGCGGTCGAGGCGAGACAACCCGGTGTCACACACAGTGACGATTGGAACGGGTTCGGTCAGCAGACGACTGGCTCCGGTTCGTCCGTCTACGAGGACGCAATTGTACAGCCGGAGAACATCTTCGACTTCTCGACACGATTCAAATACCAGACCGCGTTCTACCAATTGTTCCACCTCGCCACTCTCGCCGGCATCGCCAAGGCTGCTACGATCGAGATCTCTCGTCGAGTTGCCTCTCGTACTCGAACCTTCAGTCACGGCAACGCTCCGAGATACGCGCAGGATTCGCAGATCCAGCAAGTTGTCGGCGAGGTGTCCTCTGCTGCCTTTGCAGCCGAGGCCGTTGCACTGCACGCAGCACAGTCGTCCCAATGGGCTTACGAAGCCGCATTCTCCGGCTCGCCGGAGGAAGAGAAGGCCGCCAACATCGCAGCCGAAATCGATTCGGGGCGAGGGCAAGTCGCCTCGATCGGACTCGTCGTGCCGGCCACGGCCAAGATCTTCGACGCACTCGGTGCTTCCGGAGTCAGCCGCGACCTCGATCTCGATCGATTCTGGCGCAACGCCCGCACCGTCGCCAGCCACAATCCGGTCGTCTTCAAATCCAAAGTTGTCGGCGACTACGAAATCAACAGAACCGAACCGATTTACGTGTGGGCCATCGGGACCGCACCGACCGAAAAGGATGAACAGGCATGACCGTGACCAGTGAAACCGAAGTCTTCGTCGGCGTTCCCGACACATCCGAGGGCTGGATCGACCGGGCTCGCGAGGTGAGCAACATCCTTGCCGCCGACGCACTCGCCCGCGACCGAGCCGGCGAACCACCGTTCCGAGAAGTTCAGCTGCTCAAGGACAGTGGTCTTGTGACGCTCCTGGGCCCGGTCGAGTTCGGCGGCGGCGGGCAGCGATGGGAGACCGCCTACAAGGTGGTTCGGGAGATCGCCCGCGCCGACGGCTCCATCGGACAACTGCTCGGATACCACTACCTGTGGGCATGGGCAGCCAGATTGGTCGGAACAGATCCGCAGATCTCCGCTGTCGAGGAGCTGTACACGAGCAACCGATTCTTCTTCGGCGGCGCGGTCAACCCTCGAGACACCGACCTCACCGTCGCGGACCGCGGAGACACCCTGGTGTTCAACGGTGTGAAGTCGTTTTCCACCGGCGGCCGAGTCACCGACCTCACGGTGCTCGAAGGAATCATCGACGGAACTGCGACGCATGTGTTCGCAATCGTGCCGACTGCTCAGGACGGCATAGTCTTCCGCGGTGATTGGGACAATCTCGGGCAGCGCCTCACCGATTCCGGCAGTGTCGAGATCAACGACGTCGAGGTCGACTGGGCAAGTGCGGCAGGCTTTGTCGACAAGGAATTCCAACCTCTGGTCTACAACACCCTGAACTTCCCGGCGATCGAGATCGTGTTCGCCAACTTCTACCTCGGGATCGCTCGTGGCGCACTGGACACTGCCGCCGAGTACACCCGAACCCGTACGCGTCCATGGCCGTACGGCGGTGACAACCGCGAAATCGCAACCGACGAGTGGTACCTCCGTGAGGGCTACGGCGACTTGCAATCCAAGCTGTGGGCAGCGGAGGCCTTCGTGGACCAGGTCAGCCGTGAGGCCGACGCCGTGCTCCACGACGCTCGCGAAAACCTCACCGAGCAGGCTCGCGGCGACCTCGCCGTACGCATTGCGGCCGCAAAACTTCGCGCCGCCGACGTCTCCTTGGAGATCAGCAACAAGATCTTCGAACTGACCGGTGCCCGAGCCACGTCCAACGACGTCGGCCTGGACATCTACTGGCGCAACATCCGGACGCATACCCTTCACGATCCGCTCGCGTACAAGCGCCGTGAAGTCGGTAGTCGTTTTCTGACCGGCGAGATTCCCGAACCGACCTGGTACACCTAGCCACGAACAGAAAAAGACCGTCGCACGGTTGGTGCGGCGGTCTCTTTCATCGTTACGACCAGGATCACTGATCGTAGATCGGGTTCCGCGCCTGCAGCGCAGTCAAACGTTCAGCAGAGCGGACGTTTCTAGTGATGGCTCACGAACGACTGTTTGGTGCCGGTCGGAGCCGTTTCGAGCTTGTGCTGCTCTTCTTCGTCCTCGTCGTCGAGCATCGTGGCTTCGTTGAACGGAATCTTCCCGTCGAGTACCTCGACGACGCGTTCCTTGTCGATCGTCTTGGTCCAGGCGCCGACCAGGAGAGTCGCAACCGCATTGCCCGAGAAGTTGGTGATCGCTCGCGCTTCCGACATGAAGCGGTCGATTCCGACGATGAGTCCGACGCCGTCGAGAAGCTCGGGGCGATGGCTCTGCAGTCCGCCTGCCAGCGTGGCCAGACCGGCGCCGCTGACTCCGGCAGCGCCCTTGGAGGCGATGATCATGAACACCAGCAGCGAGAGCTGTTCACCGAAACCGAGTGGCTGTCCCATGGCGTCGGCGATGAAGATCGAGGCCATCGTCAGGTAGATCGCGGTGCCGTCGAGATTGAACGAGTAGCCCGTGGGAACGACGATGCCCACCGTGGTGCGCTCGACGCCTACGTGCTCCATCTTGGCGATCAGACGCGGCAGTGCCGATTCGGAGGACGACGTGGCGAAGATGAGCAGGTACTCACGGGCCAAGTACTTGACCAGCTTGAAGATGTTGAATCCGGTGACCGCGCGCAGCAGCGTTCCGAGAACACCAAAGACGAAGATCAGGCAGGTCAGGTAGAAGCCGATCATCAGCGTGCCGAGCTGGACGACGGCGTTCAAACCGGTCTGGCCGACGACGCTGGCGATGGCACCGAAAGCACCGATCGGGGCGAGCCAGAGGATCATCGTCAGGATCTTGAACACGAGCTTCTGGATGTATCCGACGGCCTTGAGGATCGGTTCACCCGACTTGCCGAGCGACTGGATCGCGAAGCCGACCAGAAGGGCGACGAACAGAGTCTGCAGCACGCTGCCGGCTGTGAGGGAGGACAGCATCGACGTCGGAATGATGGACGCGATGAAGTCCCAGGTACCGCCCGCGCTGTGGGCCTGATCTGCAAGCTTGGCCACGGAGGCCGCATTGGGCGTGATGTTCAGGCCACTGCCCGGGTTGAGCAGGTTGCCGACGCCCAGGCCGATCGCGAGTGCGATGGTGGACATCCCGATGAAGTAGGCGAGTGCGAGGCCGCCGACCTTGCCGACCTTGGCCGCCGCTCGAACCGAGCCGATGCCGAGCACGATGGTGCAGAAGATGACCGGGCTGATCATCATCTTGATCAGGCTGACGAACAACGTGCCGAGTACACCGACGGACTTACCGAACTCGGGTGCGAGCCAACCGACGAGGATGCCTCCGATGACCGCGACGATGACGCTCATGTAGAGCCAATGCGTCTTGTCGCGCTTTGCCTTGGTGCCCTCGGGCTGTGGGGAACCGTCTACTGTCCCTGTTGCCGTGCTGCTCATGGGGTGTCCTTTGGATCGGATATCTGTGAAGTGATCGGGATCACTTCGAGTCGTGGAGAATTCTTGTTGCAAACAGGTGGGCCCGGAAGTTTGTGTTCATTACGTTCAGGAGGCGCTCGATGGTCGAACGAAAGACCGGCCGACGTATGAGCGTCGCCAGGCAGATCCTGCTCCTGCAATTGGCGTTGTTGGCGCTGGTCATCGGTGTGGGGGCCGCGCTCGCAGTTGTCGACGAACGCCGAGACAGCGACGACGCGATCCGCAGGCAGGTGAGCTCGATAGCGCAGACTCTCGCCCTGTCGGATTCGACGGCGGCAGCCCTGACGAGTCCGGACCCGACCGCGATTCTGCAACCACAGACCGAGAAGATCCGACAGGCAACCGGCGTCGATTTCATCGTGGTGATGGCGCCTGATCGCACTCGGTTCACCCACACGAGCCCGGAGCTGATCGGTCAACTCTTCACCGGGAACATCGACCGCGCACTTGCCGGCGTGACCTTCACAGAGACGTACGCCGGGTCGCTGGGGCCGTCGATCCGCGCAGTCACTCCTGTCTACGATTCCGGCGGAACCTTGGTCGGTCTGGTTTCTGCCGGTGTCACCCGCGAGCAGATCACCAAGCAGTTCGCCCAAAGTGTTCCGGTCATCCTGTTCGTTGCCGGCGGCGGTCTTCTTGCCGCCCTCCTGAGTTCACTTCTGGTGAGTCGGCGTATCCGGCGACAGACCCTGGGGATGGCGCCGGATGAACTGCGCACCATGTACGAACACCACGACGCCGTCCTGCACAGCATCGGTGAGGGTCTGGTGGTGATCGGGCGAGGCCGAAGCAGAGATGCGCGAGTGGATATCGTCAACGACGAAGCGCGTCGCCTCCTCGATCTACCGGACGGGCCCGTGCCACTTTCGTCCATCCCCGAGACCATGCGAGTCGACGACGCCTCTCCCGCGAAGGATCAAGTGCACCTCACCGACAAGCGTGTGCTGGTGGTCAACCAACACCCGGTTGAGTGGGAGGGCAACAGAATTGGCACCGTGCTGACAATTCGCGATCACACCGAATTGCAGAACGTACTCGGGGAATTGGATTCGGTACGCAGTTTTGCCGAGTCGCTTCGATCGCAAGCCCACGAGAGTGAAAATCGTCTGCACACGATCATCACGATGGTCGAGTTGGGCCGGAACGAAGACGCAGTAGCCTTCGCCACCAATGAATTGCGAGTGTCCCAACAGTTGATAGATCGTCTGATGAATGCGGTCCACGAACCGGCGCTCGCCGCACTGCTGCTCGGGAAAATGAGTGAAGCGACCGAACGCGGGGTCGACCTGACCATCACCGAAGACACCGCGCTCGGTCCGGTTCCTTCGCTCAATGCACGCGAGTTGGTCACGCTGGTCGGCAATCTCGTGGACAATGCTATTGACGCATCGCGCGCGAGCGAGTCTCCGTGGGTGGAAGTGACGGTAATGGAAGAGGATTCGATGATGGTTGTTGCCGTCGCCGACAGCGGCCCGGGAATGACACCCGAAGCACTCGAAAAGGCCAAGGGCCGTGGCTACTCCACAAAATCCGGCTCTCGCGGACTCGGTCTCGCACTGGTCTCTCAAGTGGTGAAACGGCACGGCGGCACGCTCACCAGCGAACCGGCGATGGGCTCCATGCTGGTGGTCCGCATCCCGCTGCGCGAGGCGGAAGCGCCGCGATGATCCGTGTACTGATAGTCGACGACGAACCGTTGATCGCGCAGGCACACCGTTCCTACGTCGAGCGAGTGCCGGAATTCGTGGTCCACGGCGTGGTTCATTCCGGGAACGCCGCCGTGCGTGCAGTTACGGCGGCCAACGCCACCGACCAGCCCATCGACCTGGTCCTGCTCGACATCGGGTTGCCCGACGCCAGCGGTCTCGACGTGGCTTCCGCCCTGGGCGGTTTGCGCCCGAGTCCGGACATCATCGCGGTTACCTCGGCGCGCGATCTGGAGGTGGTCCGAAGCGCCGTGGCTCGCGGGATCGTCCTCTATCTTCTCAAGCCGTTCACTTTCGCAGCATTCCGCGACAAGCTCGAGCGCTACCTCGAATATCGTGCAGCGCTTCCCGCTGGAGAGTCTGCGGTCAGTCAACACGACATCGACCGCGCGATGTCCGCGCTACGAACGTCCGACGATCGAGCAGCGGCACCGAAAGGCTTTGCGTCTCAAACACTCGGACTCGTCGCAGCGTCCGTCCGGGATTCTGAGGGACCCGTGACCGCTGCAGAGGTGGCAGCATCGGTCGGCGTGTCCCGGGTGACAGCCTGGCGCTACCTGGAAAAGCTGGCAGACGACGGCATGCTCACCCGGGAGACCGAGTACGGGCGCGCTGGGCGCCCTCAGGTTCGTTACCGCAGAACCTGATTGACACAGAACCTGACAGTCACCGAACCTGATTGACACAGAAGCTAGTTCGCGCCCACGGTGTCCAACACCCAGGCGAACTCGAACGCGACCTCTTTCCACTTCTCGTACCGACCGCTGACACCGCCGTGTCCGGCGCTCATCTCGGTCTTGAGAAGTAGCGGAGCATCACCGGTCTTGGTGGCGCGCAGTTTTGCGACCCACTTGGCCGGCTCCACGTACAGAACACGGGTGTCGTTGATGCTCGTGATCGCAAGAATGGCGGGATAGTCCTTGGCTTCCACGTTCTCGTACGGGCTGTACGAGCGCATGTAGTCGTAGACGTCCTTGTTGTGCAGCGGATCTCCCCATTCGTCCCACTCGATGACCGTCAACGGCAGCGACGGATCGAGAATCGACGTCAACGGGTCGACAAACGGAACGTTGGCGAGAATGCCGGCAAACAGTTCCGGAGCGATGTTGGCGACAGCGCCCATCAGCAATCCACCTGCACTACCGCCGTCGGCAACCATCCGGTCGGCCGACGTGACACCGGTGTCGATCAAATGCTTTGCGCAAGAGACAAAATCGGTGAAGGTGTTCTTCTTGGTGAGCGTCTTGCCGTTTTCGTACCAGTGACGGCCCATCTCGCCGCCGCCGCGCACGTGTGCGACGACGAAGACGACACCGCGATCGAGCAACGACAAGCGGGCAACCGAGAACGACGGGTCGATGCTCGCCTCGTAGGAACCGTAGCCGTACAACAGCAGCGGCGCGGGACCTTGCGGCGCACCTACGCGCCTCACGATCGAGAGCGGAATGCGGGTTCCGTCGTCGGCTACTGCCCAGTCGCGACGCTGCTCGTAGTTACTCGCATCGAAGTCTCCGAGAACGGGCTGCGACTTACGCAGTGCCAGTTCACCACTGGCGACGTAGTAGTCGTACACCTGCCCGGGAGTGATGAATGAGGTGAACCCGAGCCGGATGGTGGGCTGCGCCCATTCCGGGTTGGACCCCATGCCGATGCTGAAGAGTTCTTCGTCGAAGTCGATCTCGTGGCGTTCGCCGTAGCCGTCATCCGTCAACGGCCACACGGCAACCCGAGTGAGCGCCTCGCGTCGGTAGCTCAGGACGAGGTGTCCGGCAAAGGCTTCGGCTTCTTCCAGCCGAACGTCCGCGCTGTGCTCGATCAGCGTCGTCATGTTCATCGGATCCGACACGGGAGCTTCCACCAACACGAAGTTCTCTGCCTTGATGCCGTCGACGACGTCGTTGTGGAGGATCAGGAAGCGGTCCTCTCCCCCGATCACGGCGTGCTCGGCCCCGTACTCGACGCCCTCGCGACGCGGGATGATGACGCGGAAGTCGCCTTCCGGGTTCGCCGATTCCAGCATCCAGCCTTCGCTGGTCACCTTGGAACCGACCCAGATCATCAGGTACTTCTCGCTGCGGGTGGACCCCACCGAAACCCAGTACCGTTCGTCGGGCTCGTGGAACACCGAAACATCTTGACTCTGCGGCGTTCCCAGCTTGTGACGCCACACCGTGTCCGGACGCCAGGAGTCGTCGACCGTCATGTAGAAGACGTGACTGTGGTCGATCGCCCAGGTGGCGCCAGGCGCGGTATCGGGAATCTCGTCGGCGAGCATCTCACCGGTCTCGAGGTTCTTGAACCGCAAGGTGTACCGCTCGTCGCCGACGATGTCCACCGAGTACGCGAGCAACGTGCCGTCCTCGCTGATGGAGAACGCGCCGAGCGAAAAGAACTCGTGCCCTTCGGCTTCGACGTTGCCGTCCATGAGGATCTGCTCGTCGGCCAGCTCGACGCCGGGCGTCAGGTCGGGCGGAGTCCAGTCATCTTCACCGGCGATGGGGCACCGGCACTGGACGGTGTACGACTTGCCTTCCACGCTGCGCGAGTAGTACCACCACTTACCCATGCGCGTGGGCACCGACATGTCGGTTTCCTGCGTCCGCGACTTGATCTCCTGGAAGATCTTCTCGCGCAAGGGCTCGAGCGCGGCCGTCTGCTCGTCGGTGTACGCGTTTTCGGCTTCGAGGTATGCGACTACCTCGGCGTTGTCCTTGTCCCGCAGCCACTCGTAGTCATCGACGAACGTGTGTCCGTGATGGGTACGTTCGGTGGGGACCTTCTTTGCGACCGGCGGGATCAGGCTCATGCGCTGGGACCGACCCAATCGTCGAAGGACAGACCGGAAATACGCTCGTACGCCTCGATGTAGCGTGCCCGGGTCGCGTCGACGATCTCCTGCGGCAACGGCGGCGGTGTCGTGTCCGAGCTACGGTCCCAGCCGGATTCGGGGCTCGTGAGCCAGTCGCGCACGAACTGCTTGTCGAAACTGGGCTGCACCTTGCCCGCTTCGTAGCCTTCGAGAGGCCAGTAGCGCGACGAGTCGGGGGTGAGCACCTCGTCGGCGAGCACGAGGTTTCCAGCGGAGTCGAGACCGAATTCGAGCTTGGTGTCGGCAAGGATGATTCCGCGATCCGCTGCGAAGTTGGAGGCGCGGGCATAGACGTCGAGAGTGTCCTCACGAAGCTGCACTGCCAGCTTCTGGCCGACCTTCTCCACTACCTGATCGAAGCTGATGTTCTCGTCGTGATCCCCGAGAGCCGCCTTGGACGCCGGGGTGAAGATCGGGTCGGGCAGACGGGACGCCTCGACGAGGCCCTCGGGCAACGCGACGCCGCACACTGCGCCGGTGTTGTTGTAGTCGACCAAGCCGGAGCCGGTGAGGAAGCCACGAACGACGCATTCGACGGGAACCATGTCGAGGGAGCGCACCACGAGAGCGCGGCCGAGAACCTCTTCCGGGATACGATCGTCGTCGGGCTCGCCGGCCAGGTGGTTGGTGCCACCGAGGACGTTGAAGAAGAACACGCTCATCGCGGTGAGCACGCGCCCCTTGTCCGGGATCGGTGTGCTGAGCACGTGGTCGTAGGCCGAGATCCGATCACTCGCGACAAGCAGCAGATGCTCGTCGTCGATCGTGTAAAGGTCACGGACCTTGCCACCGGCCAGATGAGTGTAGGAATCAAGTGTAGGACGCACCCGGTCACCCTATCGGGCGTTCGCAGTTCGTACAGAACCCCGGTAGCCGGGACAGGTAAGCGTCCTCGCCGTTCGGAGAGCTGTCCGCCCTGCTCATCCGGATATGCAGGTGGCCCCTCGCCATCAGGCGAGAGGCCACCGTCACAGTCGATGAACTACTGGTTTGCGGGCAGCTTCGACAGGCCCTCGTCGATCGAATCCAGCGTCAGAAGGGCCGTCTGATAGGTCGCGGCCAGCGAATGCTGGACCTGGACGACGTTGCCGGCCTTCACTGCGGGCAATTCCTTCCACAGCTCGGAATTGACCAGCTCCTGCAACTGGGGCGACATCGAGCCGTCGGCATTGAGGCCGTAGACGATCACGTCGACATTTCCGAGATTTTCACCGATCTTCTCGATGGATACCTGTTCGACGTGGATGTCGGCAGGGTCTGCGGGGGTGCCGGGGAACTGCAGTCCGAGTCCGTCGAAGAGATTGGTCGTGTACGAGGACGCGTACTCGCGTGAGAAGGTGCCGGCTTCCGGCTTGCAGACGTTGCACACGCCGCCGAAGGTCAGCGAGCCGAGCTTGTCCTTGTACTTCGCGGCCAGTTCGGCGGTTTTGGCGTCGTAGTCGTCCTTGAACTCGCCGTAGTTGTCGGAGACATTCGCGGCATCGGCGAACTGCTCGCCCAGCACTCGCCAATCAGCAGGAACCGTCGGTCCCAGGAAGACGACGGGAGCGGCCGCCTCGAGCTGCGCCATGTCCAGCTGGCTTTCGACTCGAGCGGGAACACCCATGATGATCAGATCGGGCTCGGCAGCGACGATTCCCTCGTAGTTGAGCTGGGAGACGTTGCCGTCGGGCGCGACCTTCGGCAGAGCTTCGTAAGCGGCCTTGGTCTTGTCGTCCATGTTGCCGAGTTCACGGGTCCACTCACATACTGCTGCCAGGTTCGCTCCCGCCTGAATCAGCGGCAGAACTGCGTATCCGCAGGCCACGATCCGTTGCGGGTCGCTCGGGATCTCGATGGATCCGTTCTGTGCCTCGAAGACACGGGTCTGCGAGCTCGCGGCTGTCGTCGACGATTCGGACGACGCCTCCTCGGAGTTGCTACAGCCGGCGACGCCGACCGCCAGCGCAGCTGCTGCGCCGATCACCACTGCGCGGCGAAACCGCGACAGACCTTGAACCCGCATGTTGAACTCCATCTGAACGCACCGGACTGCTCCGGAATTGATTTGGTGAGGCTAACCAATATCAGGGCACTGGACCTTTACACAAACACAGCTCCCGAGGAATGAACTGCGCCTCCCGAGCCGCCCACGCTCACAGCAGCACGCCTCCCACTGAGAGGGAGCAAAGCAAGATTCCTCTCGAATCGGACACGCGAACTCGCTACCTTGCCTTCGCGATACCTCATCGACTCGCCACTCTCTCCGCTCGACGAAGGGCTCACACATGTCCCGATCCACCCGTACCTGCTCACTACGGTCTGCCGCGGCCATTGCGTTGACCAGTAGCTTTCTCATCACCGGTTTCGGCGCCTCGATCGCGCAGGCCGAACCTGGCCCCTCGGCTCCGCTGTTCGGCTCGCTGGATTTCGGATCCAGCAACCTCGGCAGTTCCGAGCAGACCCCAGATGCGCCGCGGCTGACCGGAATCGACAATTTCCGCGACGTCGCAGGCACCGGCGCCGGATACTCGGGGACTTTCGGCCTGCCCGTGAACAAGGGAGTCTTCTACCGCGCGAACGCGATCACGCCCAAGGGCGATGACATGAGCAATCTCGAAAAGCTGGGACTGACAAAGGTTTACGATCTGCGCACTGAACCCGAGATCGCCAGTAAGCCCGATGTCTTGCCCGACGGGGTTGCGTACGAGAACATTCCGATCCTGTCCGGGAACATCGCCGAGATGATCGCGAAGATCAAGTCCCCCGAGGACTCACGATCGATGATGCAGGACATGAACCGCGCCTTCGTCACCGGAGCGACGGAGCGAGCCGGGTTCGCGCAGTTGCTCACGGGTCTCGCGGAAACCGAAGGTGCACAGGTCTTCCACTGCACCGCAGGCAAAGACCGCACCGGCTGGACGTCGTTTCTGCTGCTGAGTATCGCCGGTGTCGACCGCTCGGTGATCATGAACGACTACTTGCTGACCAACGAGTACACAGCCGAAGGCATGAAGGCCACGCGCGCGGGCATCGCGGCGAGCCTGGGCGAACAGATGGCCGTCAACATGGAGCCTCTGTTGGGTGTCGAGGCAAGCTATCTCGATGCCGGTCTCGCCCAGTTGGACCAGACCTACGGGTCGGTCGATCGGTACCTGACCGAGGGCCTGGGTCTGAGCCCGGCGACTGTCATGACGCTCAAAGCCAAACTGCTGGGCTGAGTGGCACGGATGCCCCGGGTTCGACGAGGGATCGGACCCGGGGCACGTGTACTTCTCTGCCCGTGCCGCGGCGGATGCGCCGCAGCGTCCCGTGCGTCAGCGCGATACGGCGATCACGTTGTTTCGGTACGCCCAGATGACGATCTGCACACGGGTACGCACCTGCAGCTTCTTGCAGATGTTGCTGATGTGCGACTTCACCGTGCTCTGTTCGAGGCTGAGGGAATCTGCGATGTCGTTGTTTCCCAAGCCTTGTGACAGCAACTGCACCACATCCATCTCACGCGCACTGAGACCGTGATCCGATCCGGAGCGCGCCGTGGACATCGGTGCCGGCTTGCGCCTCGCGAACTCCACGATCAGTCTCGACGTCAATCTCGGCGAGAGCACCGAACCACCTTCGGCCACGGTCAACACTGCCGACGAGAGCTCTTCGGGATCGGCGTCTTTGAGCAAGAACCCTGCGGCACCGCTGTCGAGCGCCTCGAAAACGTACTCGTCGAGATCGAACGTGGTGATCACGATGACGCGGGTCCCGGGAAACTCGGCAAGGACCTCCCGAGTCGCAGTCAACCCGTCGCCGTGCGGCATTCGGATATCCATCAGCACGACGTCCGGACGCAGTGCACGCACCTGCTCGTACGCCTCGACTCCCGTCTTGGCATGCCCGACGACGCGAATCTCGGGGTGACCGGAGAGAAACAGCTCGAACCCCTGCCGTACCACCTGCTGGTCGTCTGCAATAAGGACATCGATCATGCGTTGATCCTCCCGTTCACCGGCACCAGTGCCTGCACAGCCCACTCACCTTCCGAATTCGGTCCGGCGTCCAGTTGACCACCCATGAGCGTCGCGCGTTCGCGCATTCCCACAATTCCGAGGTTTTGCCCGTCGGAGGCCGGGCGAGCATTCCCGAGAGTATTGACCACCCGTACCCTCACCGCACCGGCTTCTCGACTCAGACACACCTTGGACTCGCTACCCGGCGCATGGCGAAGGACGTTCGACAACGCCTCCTGCACGATGCGGTAACACGTCAACTGGACTCCGCTGTCCAGGTCGTCGAAGCGGCCGACCTTCTCCAACGAGATCGACGAGATGGTGCGCTTGCAGTCGTCCACCAACTCGTCGATGTCGGAGACCATGGGCGTCGGGAAATCGGGGTCTTCCTCACCCAGACGAAGTATCCCCACGATCTGCCGCAAGCTGTTGAGGGCCCGCTGACCCTGCTCGATGACGCCCCCCCAGAAGGGCTTGTGCTTGTTCGGGATTGCTCGAGAAGAACTTGTCGGCGGCACGAGCCTGGATGATCATGCCGGTCATGTGGTGGGCAGCGACATCGTGCAGTTCACGTGCCATGTCCTGCCGTTCGGCGACAACGGCATTCGCGATCTTGCGTTCGCGGTCCCGGTGCAGATCCGCTACTGCCTGACTGTTCTCCACTGCTTGTTTTCGCAGGCGCGCGACGATCTTTCCCATGGCTGCGACGACCAGAAAACTCGTGACGGTGTTTGCCGCCGGTTCGAGGAACAAGTGAGGCAACTCCCCCACCTGAACCTCGGCGACCGTCAGCCCGTCCCGTTCGGTGAGATACATCGCCAAGATCACGTCCATCGCCATTCCGAGGACCAGCAGTCCGACCAGGCGCATGCCTGTCACTCGGATGGACACTGCCATGATCGCGAACCAGAAAAGCGGCGTGGCCCCCAGCGATCGACTGCCGAGGAAGAGCATCAATCCGCCGGATCCTGCCAACGTCAGGAGGTAGTACGCGATCGGGTACCGCCGGCGCGCACACGCCACAACGGTCAACACCGTCAGGAAACCCATGATGCCGACGACGGTTCCCGGATCGCTCAGCACTCGATTGCTCGTCTCGGGTTCAGTCTTGAGACTGGCGAGACCGAACACCCACGGCACACTCAGCAGGCCGACGATCACGGCCGCCGTGGCCGGGTTGTTCAGGTTGAAACGTCCCCACCCTCGCGATGCCAGGGCTTGCCCCGGGGCATTCTGACCAGCCGAGTCGAACATCCACTCCCCATTCCGCATCCGATGATTGACGTTCATGGTGGCATGCGCGCACCACTTGGTCCCACATTCGGCGAACGTGAAGGGAATGTTCGATTCCCGGCTCCTACCAAAGCACTAGTTGAAGGTGAAAGGCCTAGTACTTATGGCTCAGCTGAACTGCTCGACCAACCGGTTCACCATGTTGGTTGCGCTGTAGTAGTCGAGACGGAAGGTGTCCAGACCCACGGCATAGACGTGGTGATCACGAATTGCCGGATGCTGGGCCAACAGTGGAAGTGCCTCGACCGCCTTCACCGCACCGTCGTCGGCACTGACCAAGATCAGGGTGTTGCCCGCGATACCGTCGTAGAGGTTCTCCGCCGAGACCTGAATGATGTCCTTGCGCTTACCCATGGATTCACTGCTCTTCGCGGACTCGGGAATGTCGGCGACCGTGAAACCCATCGCCGTGAGCAACTTCGCCTGCCCCGACTCGTGCGTCCAGATATTGGCGCCGCTGCCGTCCTCGTAGTAGACCAGCGCAGTGGTCGGCTGCGGGGGAAGTGTGATCTTGGCCTTCGCGGCCTCTACTGCGCTGTCGAACTTCGCGACCGTGGCCGCCGCGTTGTCTTCGAGACCTGTCGCCTTACCCAGCACAGCGGCGACTTCCTGCCAACTACTTCCGCCGTAGTCCACCACGATTGTCGGCGCGATGGCCGTGAACTGTTCGTACAGATCGACGACGGAGTCACCTCCAGTTGCCGAGACGACGATCAGGTCCGGGTTCTGCGCCAGAACGGATTCCGCGTTCGCACCGCCCATCGGCAACACTGCAAGTCCGCGTTCTTCTGCTATGTCGCCCCACTGTGTGAACAACCCCTGCGCATCCGAGACGTCGGTGTTCGGTCCCGTCGATGCGGTAGCCACCACCGGAGCGTCGATCGACAACAGCGTGCCCGTCAGCGTCACACTGGTCGAGACGATCCTCTCCGGCTTCGACGTGATCTCCACCGGCCCCTTCGGCGTTTCCACGGTACGCGGCCAATTACCCTGCGATGCAGCTGAGTCAGCATCGGAATCGGCATCCGCAGAACTACAACCGGCGAGGGCGAACCCTGCTACCAAGACTGCGGAGAGCACCTTCAGGGTGCGTGATTTTTTCATTGTGACGCCCACTGGCGGACCACTCCTCGAATTCAAAAGCCCATCAAATTAGGTTAGGCTGTGCTCATGCTAACTCAGGCGGTGACCGAATTGTCCGCTACCCTCGCGGCCTCGCCCGACATCGAGACGTCCTGGAATCGGATAGTGCAACAAGGAACGCCGATCATCGAAAGCGTTGATACACAGACTGTTCGAGTTACGTTCCTCTGGCGTCAGCCCGAGGAGACCGAGGTCGAGCGCGTTTACCTGGATGCAAATTCGCTGACCGACCATCACGCAGAACAACTCAGCGTGATGCAGCGACTCGGCGACAGTCCGGTGTGGTTCTACACCGCCGAAGTCTCGAACACCTGGCGTAGCAGTTACAGCATCATCCCGGTACCGAAGTCCGTAGTCGACGAGTTCGACTATCCGGGAGCAGGCAAGGAAGACTCGACCCGCCGCACACGCTGGTTGGGGTTGCTCGAGCACCGAATTGCCGACCCACTCAATCCGCTTTCCGCAGGTGTGGACACAAGGCGTTCCGTCGCCGAGATGCCCTTGGCGCCGGTCCAGTTCGGTTGGGATGCTCCAGTTTTCAGGAAGTCGGTACAGCTCACCTGGGCTAGTTCGACTTTGGACGTCGAGCGGCCGGTGTGGATCTACGAGACCGTGGACGACGGATTGACACCGCTCGAAGAACGGCCGCTCGTGATACTTCTCGACGGGCGTCACTGGGCCGAGGTCATGCCGGCAGGCGCCGCCTTCGATCGTGCGGTCCAGACCGGCAAACTGAAATCCTGCGTTCTGCTGGCCATCGATTCCGTTGACAATCAACGCCGTTCGCAGGAATTGCCGTGCAACCGCGACTACTGGAGTGCAGTCGTCGACGAACTGCTTCCGCAGGTGCGCGCCGTCACACCTTTCTCGTCTGATCGAACGCGAACGGTGGTCTCGGGGCAGAGCTTCGGCGGCCTGGCTTCGATGTTCGCAGCACTCGAATTCCCCGAACACTTCGCGCTGGTCGCCAGCGGGTCCGGTTCGTTCTGGTGGCCAACCGGCTTGAAGCGCGGGGAAGACGGCCCGCCGGGTGGAGACATAGCCGCACGCATCGAGCGCGACGGCGTACCGGACGGATTACGCGTTGTCCTCGAAGTAGGTAAGCACGAGTCCGACATGGTCGGGCACAGCGCAGCGGTCGCACAGGCGCTGGAGGCCGCAGGAGCGCAAGTGTCGTGTCGGATCTTCGACGGCGGCCACGACTGGTTGTGCTGGCGCAGTGTCCTTCTGGACTCCGTTGTCGAACTGATCGGCAGTCCGTGAGACAGACCACGCTCTAGGCCGGCTCGATGTCACCAAGCTTCCAAGTCCGATCGAAATACGGTTCGAGCGGTCCGTAGAAGCGGAAGTACGAGAACCAGTGCTGACCCGCAATGGTCTGAACCCAATTGGGTTCCTTCCCTACCGGAGCTGTAGGTCCGTAGTAAAGATCCACCGAACCGTCCTCGTTGACAACAAGATCGGGATCTCGCGAGCCACGGTCACCTCGGCCCTGCTCGTTGTCGACAAGGCAGCGTGTGTCGACCGAGTAGACCGTCGCGGACCAGAACAACTTTGCCGGGACATCGGCGGGTACGTGGAGTGTGTAACTCTTTGCTCCGTCCAACCAGTGGCCCTCGGCGTCGGCGTAGCTACCCAGATATGCCTGCCCAAGTCCGGGCGTCGTACTCTTCATCGCCTCGGAGAAGGTGACCGCCTCGTAGAACCACGACGCGCGTTCGTAGAACTCGTCGTAGTTGTCCCCTCGCTGAGCTGAGTTGTCCAGGACAATCGCCAAGTCCCACTGGCGATCCGGCCAGTAGCGCGAACCGGGGAAGCGTTTGACGAACGCATTCGCCTGGGCGAACACCTCCCCCACTTCGACGGCCCGTTGCAAGATCTTTCTCGCTCGATCATCCGGGGCGAATGGCTTGCCCTTCTCAATCCCCAGCTGCCGAAGCCACGCCATCGGGAAGCGGTCGCGCTCTTCGACAGGTTCGTCCTGCACGATGTCGTGCAGGAGTTCCCAGTATCGAAGGTCTCGCGGCTGAATTCCGCTCCAGGGCTTGCCGTCCGGTGAGACCAGACGCGTCGGAGTCGGATTCTCACGATCGGAGTACGGGTACACCCGGACGGCGTCGACCAACGCGTCCGAGCGCGCCGGGTCGGGATCGAGCGTGCGGAAGCCGAACATGATGTGCATCATCGGGGAGTGGACAACGGTGTAATCACCTGTGTCCTCGGCACTCTGGCCTGGGCCGACTACCAGGGTCTTGCCACCCTTGCCTGCATCGGGGCCCATCTCACCGAGCACCGCGAATTCTCGTTGCCAGAAATCTGCGATGCCCCCGGCGGTCGGCCCTGGCGGCAATTCGATCACCAACGGCCCCGTTGCACCGAGATCGAAAAAGTTCAAGATGTACGGAGTCGTCGCGTTGGCGGTGATCAGGCCTAGTCGGTCACGATATGAGCGGTAGACGACGATATCGGAGGCAGTTGCTCCGAAGATGTTGGTATGCACGTCCATCCACTGAGCCCAGGACACGATGGGTATGGCCCACAAGTACGCCTGCACTGCTGTTTGGAAGTCGAGCTCGTCGAAGACCGTTGCGATGGTTTCGCGAGCGGGAAGCTCTCCGTCCCTCGGGACAAGTCCGCAGGAATACGTCAGTTCGATGTCGGCCATACCCAGATGGTGCTGGGAGAAACCTCGGCGCGAATCACCCACACCGGGTGAACCTCTAGTTCAGTGCGCCTCGAATGACGGCAGCCGTGCTGTCGAGGATTGTCCGATTGGGCGTGCGAGGTAGGGCGCGCAGGCCGAAGCCGTCGCCGCGATTTCGCGGAATGACATGCAGATGAACATGGAAGACTTCCTGCCCCGCAACAGCTCCGTCGGAGAGGTGCAGATTCACTCCGTCGACGGGAAGAGATCCGGTACGCATCGCCGCGGCGATCTTCTGCGCGACGGCGAAGATCCTGGCACCGTCGTCGGGATCGAGCGTGGACAATCCACTGGCGTGGCGCTTCGGCACGACCAGGAGATGGCCGGATGTGAACGGCCGAATATCCATGAAGGCAAGGACATTCGCGTCGTCGTAGACGACGCTGGCCTCGGCCTCACCGGCGATGATGGAACAGAAGATGCAGTCCATGGTCTCCGGCCCCTGTGCGCCTTTTCGGTAGTGGTGACCACCGAAAAGGCGCACGGGGCGTAGCCCTTACAGAATCGGCGACGGCGCGTACGCCGCAGCTTCGGGGTTGGCGTCGACAAGTTTCTGCACCTCGGCGACAACGGCATCGACCTGAGCCGAAGCGGCACCGACAAAAGCAGCCTTGTCGGCCAGGGCCTCGTCGAGTGCAACGCGGTCGAGCGGCAAACGGTCGTCGGCGGCAAGGCGATCGAGCAGGTCGGGCTCCTTGCCCTCTTCACGCATCGCCAGCGCAACTGCGACGGCATTCTCCTTGATCGCCTCGTGTGCGGTCTCGCGTCCGACGCCGGCGCGGACGGCGGCCATGAGCACGCGCGTCGTGGCGAGGAACGGCAGATACCTGGTCAGTTCCTTCTCGATGACGGCCGGGTACGCGCCCATCTCGATCAGCACGGTCAGGAAGGTCTCGAACATGCCGTCGATCGCGAAGAACGCGTCCGGGAGCGCGACGCGGCGCACAACGGAGCAGAAGACGTCGCCCTCGTTCCACTGTGCACCCGCAAGCTCGGCTGCCATGGAGCCGTATCCGCGCAGGATCACCTGAAGTCCGTTGACTCGCTCGCACGAGCGGGTGTTCATCTTGTGCGGCATCGCCGAGCTGCCGACCTGGCCGGGCTGGAAGCCTTCGGTGACCAGCTCGTGGCCGGCCATCAGGCGGATCGTGTGTGCAAACGACGACGGGCCCGCGCCGACCTGAACGAGCGCGGAGATGACGTCGTGGTCGAGGGAACGCGGGTACACCTGGCCGACGCTGGTCAACACGTGAGCGAATCCGAGGTGCTCCGCAACCTTCGCTTCGAGCTGCTCGAGTTTGGCCGCATCGCCGTCGAGGAGGTCGAGCATGTCCTGAGCGGTCCCCATCGGGCCCTTGATCCCACGAAGCGGGTACCGGTCGATCAGCTGGCGCAGACGCGTCAGTGCAACCAGCAGCTCGTCGGCGGCCGAAGCGAAACGCTTGCCCAAGGTGGTGGCCTGAGCTGCGACGTTGTGCGAGCGGCCGGCCATAACGATGGACGAGTACTCGGCAGCGCGCTCACCCAGACGGGCGGCGACGGCGATGCCGTGGTTGTAGACGTGTTCGAGAGAACGCACGATCTGCAGCTGCTCGACGTTCTCGGTGAGGTCGCGGCTGGTCATGCCCTTGTGGACCTGCTCGTGCCCGGCAAGTGCGTTGAATTCCTCGATGCGTGCCTTCACGTCGTGGCGGGTGACCCGCTCGCGGTCCGCGATGGACTCGAGGTCGACGTTGTCGATGACACGCTCGTAGTCGTCGATGGCGTCGGCCGGAATGTCGATGCCCAGCTCTGCCTGCGCACGCAACACCGCCACCCACAATTGACGCTCGAGCACGATCTTGTACTCGGGAGACCACAGAGCAACGAGCTCCGGGCTGGCGTAGCGGTTGGCAAGGACATTCGGGATGCGGCTCACGAGGCCTCAGTCTAACGGTGGCCGAGCAGTGCCGTTACCCCCGATAGGAGACCGAGCTAGACCGGCGGCGCCATCACGTCGATCGATTCCAAGAGCATTCCCCTGGCCAACCCCCGTGGGTCCGGGTCGTACTCCCCCAGAGCCGTGATCATCGCACCGTCGACCATCGCGACAAGACGGCGCAATTGCCCCTCGGGAGCCGACCGGCCCGAGCGTCGAAGCGCATCGGTCAACAGGTCGTCGAGCTGGGCTCGTAGGCGCAACTGCACGTCACGAAGTGCGGGATGACGGGCACATGCCACAAATCGTTCGTAGCGCGAGATCAAACGCTCGCGGCTCTCCGGCCGCTTCTCTTCGTCTCCGAGCAGCAGCTCGACCAACAGTTCGACGGTTGATTCCGCGCCCCGCCGACGTTGGGTCACCGCAGCCACTCTGGCGCGCATCGCTTCCATGTCGGCGTTGCCGTTGAGCTCGACGGCACACGCGATCAGATCGTCGAGTGAGTCGAAGTAATAGGTCGTCGAAGCCAGTGGAAGGTCAGCTCTGGTTGCCACCGCTCGGTGACGAACGGCGTCGAACCCGCCCTCCAGCAAAAGTTCAGCAGCGGACGCCACCAGAGCTTGGCGACGTCGTTCGCCCTTGGGCGTAGCTGCAGAAGACACCACGACATCGTGCCAGCAGAGGGCACCTCCGCATGGCGAAACAGCTCGAAGACCCTGCTGTTTGTTACCCGAGCCACTTCTCGAGGCGGGCCAGTGCCTCCTGGATGTCTGCTGTCGCACCCGCGAACGAGAGTCTGACCATCCGGTTTCCGTGGACGGTGTCGAAATCGATTCCGGGTGCCAGCGCGACCCCGGTATCTGTCAGCAACCGGGCACACCACGCGGTGGCGCCCTCGTCGCCACACAGATGGCCGATGTCCGCGTAGACGTAGAACGCACCGTCGGCGGGAGCCAACTCGGTGATGCCCAGTTTCGGCAACCCGGTCAACAACAGTTCACGATTGACGGCGTACCGCTGAACGTGCCCGTCCAACTCGACCTTCGCCTCGTCCGAGAACGCCTCGACGGCGGCGTACTGAGAGATCGCGGGCGGACACACGGTCATGTTCGACGCGAGTCTCTGCAGCGGGCGCCGAAGATAGGTCGGCACCAACATCCACCCGAGTCGCCAACCCGTCATCGAGAAGTACTTGGACACCGAGCCGATCACGACGGATTCGCGTGAGGTCTCCCAGGCGCTCGACGTGTGCTGATCGCCGTATCCGATGCCGTGGTAGATCTCGTCCGAGATCAGAAGAGTTCCGTGCTGCTCGCACCACGTCGCCAATGCAGCGAGCTCCTCGGGCGAGATCACCGTGCCCGTGGGATTTGCCGGGCTCGCGACGATCAGACCGGCAGGCGGCGACGGCAAAGCCTCGAGCATTTCCACTGTCGGCTGGTATCGAGTTGCCGGCCCGCAGTCGAGTTCGACGACGTTGCAGCCGAGAGCGGCAAGGGTATTGCGGTACGCGGGATATCCGGGTCGAGCAACCACCACGGTGTCGCCCTCGTCGAACGCGGCCAGGAAGAGCAAGGTGAACGCCCCGGACGAACCGGTCGTCACCACCACGTCTTCGGCGTCGACGGCGATTCCCGATCGCTCGCTGTGGTAGCGCGCAATAGCCTCGCGTAGCTGCAGGATCCCGAAAGTCTCGGTATACCCGAGTAGTTCGGTGCCCAGAATCTCTCGCGTCGCACGTAGCACCGGTGCCGGCGCGGGCGTCGACGGTTGACCTGCCGCCAAGGTCAGGACGTCACCATGTGTCCGCTGACGTTCGGTCGCGGCCTTCCATACATCCATGACATGGAACGTCTGGATATCTGATCGACGAGATTCTGAGCGCACACTCCGACGGTAGTCGAACCGTGGTGCGGCAAGAAACGACGGCCACCCATTGTGACGATCCGACAGATTCAGGCGCTCAGCATGAGTCGATTCAACGAGACCTGGGCCACGTCCCTCGCGCAACATTGATCAACGACTTCCTTCGATCAAAAGGTGCATCAGATGAAAGCTCGCTCAGTGCCCACTGCGGCTCTGGTCACGATCGGCGTTCTCACGGTTGCCTCGTGCGGAAGCACCTCTGATCCTGGCGGCAATTCTTCCGGCGACTACGCGAAGGACGGCAGTTTCACCACGATCGTGAACACCGATCCCGGCAACCTTCATCCCCTGATCACCAATCTGACTGCCACGCAGGCGATCAACAGCTATACGAACGACTCGTTGTTGGCCATCGACCCCAAAACCCGCGCAGCGGGCTCGTATCTGGCCGAAAAATGGAGCGAGAACGGAACTTCGCTGAACTTCACCCTCAAAAAGGGGATCACGTGTGAAGACGGCACGACCTTCACTGCCCAGACAGCGGCAAACAACATCAACTGGGTCGTCGACACGACCAACGGCTCGCCGTGGTTGGGAGCATCCGTACCCGAAACTGCGGTAGCAACCGCTGATGGTGACGAGCTCACGATCAAGACAACGGAACCCGCGCCCTTCCTCCTCGAGCGCATCGGCGCTCTCAAGATGGCGTGCCAGGCAGCCCTCGACGACCCTGCCAGTGTTCGAGGCAGCAGCAACGGAACCGGACTGTTCAAGATCACCGAAGTAGTGGCCAACGATCACGTCACGCTCGAACGCCGCGACGGATACAACTGGGGGCCGAACGGCGAAACCACGTCGGACACGCTCGGAGTGCCCAAGACGGTCACGATCAAGGTCGTGACCGACGCCGCGACGACGGCGAATCTCGTCCTCACCGGAACGGTCAACGCGGCCCCGGTTGCCGGCGCGGATATCGAACGTGTGGAAGCTTCAGGCCTCGAGTCGATGACGTCCAACACCCTGAGCGGACAGTTCATCTTCAACCACAATGCGGCTCTCCCCACCAAGGACGAAGCCGTACGCACCGCACTCGTGCAAGCGATCGATCTCGACGATTACACGGACATCAACACCGGTGGCAAAGGCTCACGAGCTACGGCACTGGCAGTAGTCGATCCGCGGGCGTGTGACTTCGACAGCGTCACCGGTGTAGTTCCGAAGTTCGACATGGCCGCTGCGAAAAAGACTCTTGCGGACGCCGGTTGGAAACCCGGATCCGACGGTGTCCTGACCAAGGACGGTCAAGCGCTGCAATTGACGGTCATCTTTGCCAACTACCGCGACACCACCTCTGCAGCAGCAGAATACGCGATGAAGCAGTGGCAGGAGCTCGGCGCGAAGGTAGAGCTTCGTGGTGGTGACAACAACTTCATCATTTCCAACACATTCGCAGCGAAAGACCTGACGTCATGGTCGATCTCGATCGGACTGACCGTCCAGAGCGATACCCCCAGCATCTTCGTTCCGTACTTCGCCGGCCCCACCCCACCGTCGGGTGTCAACTTCGCATCGATCGACAATCAAAAGTACGCCGAACTGGCGGCGAAGGCCTCGGTTCTGCCCGGGCAGGAATCCTGCTCGGTGTGGAAGGAAGCGGAACAAGCACTGTTCACCTCGTCCGACGTCATTCCGGTGTCCACGTCGCCGAACTTCATGTTCTTCAACGGCGCAACGGCCCTGTATGCACCAGTTGGCGGCACCCTGGCCGGCCCTGGCGTTCGCGTTCTGAAATAAGCCGGAAGACAAAGCTTTACGTCTGCATCTATTTCTCCGATTCGAAGGATCTACATGACTGACCGTCCATTTGTTCTCGACGACCTCCACCGTGTGGTCACACCCACTGAGACCTCAATCTCTCCCGACGGCACCGTGGTCGTCTTCGTTCGCTCGGAAATTGTTGCTGGAAAGGCAACTACATCGCTCTGGGCGGTGTCCCGCGATTCCCAGGCTCGCCGCCTCACCGCAGGGCCCGCCGATTCTGCCCCTCGGTTCTCTCCGGACGGAACCTCGATTGCCTTCCTGCGTAAGGTCGGCGACTCCGCGCAGCTGCACCTGATCCCGCTCGCCGGTGGCGAGGCCGAAACTCTCACCACATCAGCATCACTCCCCCTCGGCGCCGGTGCAGCAGCCTGGAGCCCGGACGGAAATGCCATCGCGTTCGCCGCTGTGGTCTCACGCTCGGACTCCGCCGATCCGAATGCTCCCATCGTCACCGACCGACTCGGATACAAGGTGGACGGTGCCGGTTGGCTCGGCACCTTCCGTCGCCACCTTCACACTGTCGATCTGGAGACGAAGGCAGTTCGACGGCTCACCGACGGTGATTGGAATGCCGACGTTCCGTCCTGGTCGCCCGACGGCACGGCCCTTGCCTTCACCGCGAATCTCGAACCGGACAGCGATCTGAACCTCACGTTCAGCGCTTACCGCATCCTCGTCGACGATCTGTCGGTTCCCCCGCAGCGACTCGGTCATGCCACCGGAGTGCAGGGCTCCACACTGTGGCATCCGCAGGGAGATTCGGTCGTCGCCATCGGCACTCCCGAGGTCCGTGTCGGAACTGCAGACCTGATCCGGCTGTCCGTCCCCGGCCCAACCGAGACACCGGTCGACGTCACCCTCACAGCTCATCTCGATCGCAACGTGATGCCCGGTGCACCCGGTTACCCCGGCGGCACACCGGCACTGTCGAATACTCGCGACGAAATCGTGTTCTGCCTACGCGATCGTGGATGGACGCATCTGTACGCGGCCGACATCGAAACCGGCACCTCTCGATCCCTCGTCGCCAATCCCAACGAGGTCGTCTCGGCGCTCTCCGTTGCCCGTGACGCCCGCGTCGCCTCCGTCATCGTCACCACGCAGCAGTCCTTCGGCGAGGTCGCACTCGTCGATCTCGACAGCGGCGCGGTCACCACGCTGACGAAATTCACCGCAGAAGCACTCCCCGAGGTGACACTGTTTGCCGCCGAGGAACGCGAGTTCACCATCTCCGACGGCCGCACCGTGCATGGTTGGTTACTGTCCGCTCCCGAAACCAGTGGCGCTGCACCTCTTCTGCTCGACATTCACGGCGGACCGCACAACGCGTGGACCGGCGTTGCAGATACCTATCACCCCGCCCACCAGGTTCTCGCCGCCCAGGGTTGGCGCATCCTGACCCTCAATCCACGTGGGTCGGACGGGTACGGCGCAGACTTCATGTACGCCGTCAACGGCGCCTGGGGTACCTCCGACCAAGCCGACTTCCTCGAGCCGATCGACGCGCTTGTCGCCGAGGGACTTGTCGACGGGGACCGTCTGGCGATCACCGGGTACAGCTACGGCGGATACAGTACGTGTCACCTGACGTCCGCGACGGATCGTTTTGCCGCTGCGGTTGCCGGCGGGCTGATCTGCGATTTCAACGCCATGGCCGGAGTCTGCGATTTCGGTCCGCACCTCGCGTCACTCGCCACCGGCACGACTGTTCCCGAGAACTCCGCCAAGCTGCTGGCAGCCTCACCGCTCGCCGCTGTGAAGAACGTGGTGACCCCGACGCTGATCCTGCACGGAAAGTCGGACGAGCGGTGCCCGCTGGGTCAGGCCGAGGCCTGGTTCGCCGCACTGCGCCAGCAGCATGTACCCACCCGACTGGTGGCGTATCCCGGTGCAAGCCACGGGTTCCTCGTCAACGGCTCGATCTCGCACCGAATCGACTACAGCACGCGGCTCATCGAGTGGGTGAAGCGATACACCTCCGCGAAGCTGCCCAAGACCGGCCTGGCCAATGCATCTGCCGGCGCCGACGCGTGGAAGCGCTCACTGGACGTACTGTGTGAGCGTTACGGCGTCACCGGTGCTCAATTCGGTATTCTCACACTCGATTCCAGCGGCAAGGAAATCACCCGTACGACGGTGGCTTCCGGCGTGATCAACGCAGACACCGGGGTCGAGGTATCCACCGACTCCCTGTTCCAGATCGGATCCATCACCAAGGTATGGACCGCGATGCTGGTCATGCAGCTTGTCGACGAAGGCTTGCTCGACCTGGACGCGACCGTCCGGTCGATCCTGCCCGATTTCGCACTGCAGGACGAGGAAACAGCTGCCCGCATCACGGTTCGCGCACTTCTGAACCATCGCAACGGAATCGACGGTGACCTGTTCATCGACAAGGGTCGCGGCGACGACGTCGTCGAACGCTACGTCGAGGGCCTGCGTGACTTCCGTCAGGTTCATCCACTCGAGGACGGCTTCGCGTACTCGAACTCCGCGTACGTCCTTGCAGCTCGTATCGTCGAGGTTCTTCGCGGCGGCATCTGGGACGACATCCTCAAGGAGCGGATCATCGATCCTCTCGGCCTCGCGCACACACTCACGTTGACCGGAGATACACCGAGATACTCTGTGGCAGCGGGTCATACGGGGAACTCCGTCGTGATGCCCGTCTGGCCGATCACCCGCTCGATGGGGCCCGCCGGCTGCATCACTGCCAGCATCGGAGATCTACTCACGTTCGCGGAACTCGGTCTTCTCGAAGGACAGAGCGTCGACGGCGTACGGATCGTGTCGGAAAAGTCAGCCGCCGCGATGCGCACACCCGAAATCGACATCAGCGAACTGTTCCCGGACAAGTCGGGTTGGGGCTTGGGCTGGTTCCACGAAACCTGGTCGGGCGAAGAGATTTTCGGGCACGACGGCAGCACCATCGGCCAGCACGCGTATCTGCGCATCTTCCCCCGCCACAATGTCGCGATCGCACTGCTGACCAGCGGCGGCAAGGCCGACGGCCTCTACCGTGATCTCTTCACCGAAGCCGCGGCCGCGTTGGTCGGACTCGAACCTCCGCAAGCCCTCGCCCCGAACCCCGCGAGTGTGGAGTCGATTCCGGATTCGGTTCTGGGAAAGTACAGCTCGGGCGGAATAGCAATCGAGTTCCGTCGTGTAGAGTCCGCTGACGAGGCCGTGATCACCGTCATCGGCGACGTAATCCCGAATCCCGAGGAAGACGAAACAGCTCCGAAGAAGCCTGCAACGGTAGCCACTCTCGTACCGTCACAGATCCCGGGGACCTGGACCACCCGTCAACCCGGGGCCGCCGGTTGGACGACGGTACGGCCGCACCGAGACGGAGTGTACGTCGGATTCCGCTTCCTACCACGGGTTAACGCGTGACGATGACCGATACACATACGATGACGGAAACACAGAACGCCGAAACACAGAACGCCAGCGAACTCGAGGAATCAAAGATGCAAGAACAGCTTCAAGAACTCGTCGATCAGTGGAGGGTCGAGGCAAACATCCCCGGCGTCTCGGTCGGTATCGTGCACGGCGACAAGGACATCGTCGTCACCAGCGGAATCGAAAGCGTCGAAACCCAACTCCCGGTCACCGACAAGACGATGTTCATGATCGGCTCCACCACAAAGGTGTTCGCCGCAACAGCCGCGATGGCACTCGTCGAGGACGGCCTACTCGATCTCGACACCCCGTTGGTCGAGTACGTCCCCGAACTGACCTTCGCCGACGAAACAGCCACGCGCACAGTCACGATGCGTCATCTCCTCACCCACACCGGCGGATTCACCGGCGACGCGGGCCTCTCGGCAGGCTGGGGCGAAGACGCCCTGGGACGCTCGGTTTCACGGCTGAACGAACTGCGACAAGAATTTCCCGTCGGAGAAGTCTTCTCCTACAGCAACTCCGGATTCGTTCTCGCCGGACATGTCGTGGCCAAGATCAGCGGACTGACCTTCGAAGAGCTGGTCAAGCAGCGCGTGCTCGACCCCCTCGACATGAAGAACTCGGCCTTCCTGCCCTGGGACGTGATGACCCACCGGTTCGCACTCGGTCACTACATCCGCGACGGTGTGCCGTTCGTGTCCAACGAAACCGGGCTGGACCGCGGCATGATCCCTTGCGGCGGAATGTGGTCCTCGGTGCGAGACCAACTCGTCTTGGCACGTTACGCACTGTCTGGCGAACACCCCGGCGAAGGACAGCCGCTCGACGAGTCCACCCGGTTGTTGATGCAGAAGCCGCAGCGTCCCGCCGCGATGATGTTCGAAGAAGTCGGCCTGGGATGGCTGTTGACTCGATACGGAACCACACAGGTAGTGCGGCACGGCGGAAACGTGAGCAACCTCCAGGTCTCCGAGTTCATGACAGTGCCCGAGAAGAACTTCGCCGTCACCGTGCTGACCAACGCCCTCGGCGGCGGAATCGGCAAGAAGATCGTCGACTGGTGCATGGCCAACCTCACTGAACTACCCACGCCGGCATCCCTCGACGTGGTCGAGCCCGAACCCGCTGCCGTCGACGCAGTCCTGGGCAAGTATCAGGCCGGCTCACTGACGATGACCGTCGCCCCCGGTGACGAGGGAATCGGCATCCGGATGGGCAGCGCGCAGGATCTCGGTGAATACGAGGACATCGTCTGGCCGCCGGCAATCCCGATCGCCTTCCTCAACGACCGTGACTTCGCTGCGCGCGCCGACACCACCCGGGCGTTGGGACGCTTCGTCACCGACGACACCGGTCGCGCCGTGATGCTCGAATTCGGCGGCCGCACCGCCAAGCGAGTGGCCTGATCCTCTAGACGGGTGACGCGGTCCGATTACGGGACCGCGTCACCCGTCTTCGTAAATGCACAGCCGAGAAGGTACAGACTGGACGCCATGAACTTCATCGGCGAGTCGCTTCTGCACCCCTCCCGGTGGAGCGTGCGTGCCCGTTCGACCGTGGCATCGACACTCGTGATCGCCTTCTGCCTGGTGATCGCCGGGCTTGCACTGGTTTTCGTGCTGGCAAACTCCCTGCATCTGTCCGCGCTGAACAGCTCCGACGCTCGCGCCACGCAATTGGTCCAGCAGCTCAACGGAAAAAACCCGGCCGATCTCGACCCTTCGCTTCTGTCCACAGACAGTCAGATCGGAATCGTGCAGATCGTCGACGCCGATCACCGAATAGTCGCCCAATCACCTGGAACCGACAGCGACCTCCTGTCCGAACGTTTTCTCGGCCCTGACGAGTCGGACGCTCTCGGAAGGGTCAAGAAGTCCGACGACGAGGACTACTGGCTGATCGGGCGAGGCGCTCAGACGGCGACCGGACCAGTCACCGTCTTCGTCGGCGCCGACCGCGAACCGGTTGAAACCGTGGTGACGACCGTTGCCGTTCTGCTGGCCATCGTCGGACCTCTGGTCCTGGGGCTGGCAGCGTTTGCCACCTACCGCCTCGTCGGTTCGGCCCTCGCTCCCGTCGAACGCATCCGCGCTCGGGTAGCATCGATTTCGAGTGGGCGTCAAGGTGAACGAGTGCCTGTCCCGTCAGGGAACGACGAGATAGCCCGACTGGCAACAACAATGAACGACATGCTGGCGCGCCTCGACGAAGGTGCGCTGGCCCAGCAACGATTTGTCAGCGATGCCTCACACGAGTTACGCAGTCCGCTGTCCACGATCACGACGGCCCTCGAACTGGCACACCGACGCCCGGATCTCCTCGACGACGCGCTGATCGAAGACGCACTACTTCCCGAGGCGCGCCGGATGCGGCAGTTGATCGAAGACCTGTTGATTCTCGCGCGCTCTGACGAAAGCGAACTCGAAAAGTTCGGCATCGTCGTCGACGTCGACCTCGATGACATCTTGTTCGCCGAGCAGAAAAGGATCGACGGTATCTCCGCAGTTACGGTCGCCGCTGCCGTGGCTCCGGTTCGGGTCTCCGGAGACCCGAGAGCATTGACGCGGATGGTGCGAAACCTCGTGGACAATGCAGTGCGGCATGCGGAGACCCTCGTGTATCTCGAGTGCTCCGAAGCCGGAAACGAAGCCCACATCGTGATCGAGGACGACGGGCCCGGAATCCCTGCAGCAGAACGCGAACGAATCTTCGGACGCTTCGTCCGCCTGGACCAGCCACGGTCGAGGCAGGGAGGCGGGTCCGGACTTGGACTCGCCATCGCGTCGGAAATAGTTGCGGCGCACCACGGAACCATTTCCGTCAGCGAGAGGGCGGGCGGTGGAAGTAGATTCGAGGTGACGATTCCGGTACCGAACGACTGACGATCAGGCAGTGCCGACAAAGCGGTACCCGACGCCTCGGACCGTTTCGATGCTCTGAGTTCCGAACGGGAGGTCGAGCTTCTTACGAAGGTAACCGATATACACCTCGACGATGTTCTCGTCACCTTCGTAGTTGGTGTCCCAGACAGCGCGAACGATCTCGGTCTTCGTGACCACCACACCATTGTTGCGCATCAAGAATTCGAGAACGCTGTACTCCCGCGGCGTCAGGGTCAATTCGATTCCCGCTCTGCTCACCTGATGTTTGGCCGGGTCGAGGGACAGGTCTCCAACGGAGAGTATCGCCGGACGTTGTGGAGCGCCGCGACGCACCAGTGCGCGCAGCCGAGCGAGAAGCACGACAAACGAGAATGGCTTGACCAGGTAGTCGTCGGCGCCGAGATCGAATGCATCGGCCAGGTCGTATTCGCCGTCCTTTGCCGAGAGCATGAGGATCGGCGTCCAGATCTCCCGGGCGCGTAGATCCCGCACGATGTCGTACCCGTGTTTGCCCGGCAACATGATGTCGAGAACGATCACGTCGAATTCGTCACTGCACGCAGTCGCGAATCCGTCGTCACCGTTGAGTTCGACGGCGGTCACGAATCCCTCGGCCACCAATCCCCGCCGGATCGTCTCGGCCAAGCGCACTTCGTCTTCGACCACCAGTACTCGCACCACCGGCCCCGTTTCGTCGCCACGCAGTTGTTCGGATGCACCCAGTAGAGCAGACGGTAGACCCAGAGCCGAGTTCCGTTCAGCGTTTCTTCAGCTTCGGCTCGTCACACTGCATTCATGCCTGCAACTGTGTCGACCGTGCGAAACGTGGTCACCGAAGTCCTGACCGAGAGCACCACCGCAGAGATCGCGGTTGCCGCAATCGTGGTGGCCGCAGCTCTGTTCGCGTTCGGTTCGATCTACCGAGCTTCCGGCGTTCGGTCTACAGCCCTTCGCACGTGCGGACTCGTGCTTGCACTGGTGACGCTGTCGATCCAGGTGTATGGAAGCGGGTGGTTGACGAGCTTCGACGGGCCGGTGACCGACTGGATGGTCGATCATCGGAGCGGCGCCCTGAACCAGATCGCGGTCGCCGTCACAGATCTCGGTAGCCCGGTCGCCACCGCGCTGCTCGGGATCACCTGCGGAGTGCTCATCTCATGGCGAGCGCGTTCGGTCGTTCCGGGCTTGATCGTGATCGGAACCGTTGGCGGGGCGGCGGTCGCCAGCACGGCAATCAAAGCGCTCGTCGGTCGCGAACGTCCGCCGACCAACATCCAGGTTCTTCTCGAGACCGGCCACTCGTTCCCCTCCGGTCACGTGACGGGCACAGCAGCGCTGTTCGGCATTGCCGTTCTCGTTGTGAGCGTCGACCGAACACCGGCCGTCAAACGCCTTCTGATGCTCCTCGCCGTGACGGTCACCGTCGTCGTCGCGCTGACTCGCCTCTACTTGGGTGCGCACTGGCTCACCGACGTCATCGCCGGAGCCATTCTCGCGACGCTTGCAGTCACGGTGGGTGGAGCCCTCTTCCGATTCGTCGGCACTCACAACCAAGCTGAATCGACTACTGCTGCAATGCGCTCTGCAGAACCTTCAGCACTTCACGAGCCGCAGTCGGCCCGGTATTGAGGTAAAAGACGTCATCGTCAACAGCGACGGCGTGGTTGGCGACCACACCACGTAACTGCGCCCACAACGGCGCGTTCGTCAATGTCGCCGGGTCCCCGCCCTGCACGCCGTAGAAGATCCAGTCGGCGTCCGCCACGTTCAACTCTTCTTCACTGATGTCTCGGGAAGTGTCGTCGAACTGCTGCGACTGCGGACGGGTCAAGCCGGCATCCTCGGCGATACTGCCGGTGAACGAAGGAATACCGAAGATGCGCAGACGATTTCCGTTCTGGCGCGTGAACGACACCGTCGGCGGCGACGAGAGGGAAGCACCGAGGGCCGCGGCATCGGTATTGAAGGTATCCAGCAGTACCGTCGCCTGCTGCGTCTTACCTACCCCGTCGGCAACCAGCAGGAAGTCCTGCTTCCAGTAGACGCCGGTTCCCTGTGTTGCCACCGTGGGTGCGATGGCAGAAAGCTGGTCGTACAGCGAATCAGCGTCCTTTCCTGCAACATTCATCAAGATCAGGTCAGGATCGAGCGTGACGATCGCTTCGAAATTCGGTGTGAAGCGTCCACCTGCGTCAACGACATCACTTAGCTGAGTACGGAATTCGGGGTATGCAGACAACAAGTACGGAGGCACCAGGTCCGCACCGTCACCACGCGTCGAACCTGCGGGCACGACACCGAGCGACAGGAGAGCATCTGCTTGCCCGGTCGAGATGACGACAACCTTTTCGGGCTGCGATTCGATCGTGGTGTCCCCTTTGAAGTGTGAGACGGTACGAGGGAACTCGCCGTCCGACTTTCCGCTCCCCATTCCAACCGGGACTTCTCGCGGAGCGACAAACGCAGAGTCCGCCGGAGCCGACGCACTGATCTCGGCATCTGTGGGCGACGCGTCCTCGCTCGAGCAGCCACTGAGAGCTGCCACCAATGTCAGTGCGCCGATCAGCATTACACTGCGTGACTTCTTTCGAAAATTCATGATCGTGTCCCGTACGTCGTGAAGCATGACAGCTTCATCTTCCGTCATGGTTAGGTGACCCTACCCTTTGAAGAACTGTAAACTATATCTGTGTCAGATACAGTTCCAGGGCGTGGATCACACGAGGTCGATCGCTACTCCGATCGCGTGCCCACCGCGGAAGAAGCATCGAGATCACTCATCGCTGCGGCGTTCGAATTGCGTCGAGCGCTGCGGGAATACATGGATACGTCGGGTACCGACGCGACTCTGCCAGAGGCACAATCCGAAGTACTTCACGATGTCGCACACCATCCGGGCACTCGCATCGGGGCCGTGGCCGATCGCCTCTCCAGACGCCCGAACACCGTCAGCACGCTGGTGCGCATCCTCTCCGACAAAGACCTGATCGAGCGGCGACCCGATCCCACGGACGGCCGAGTGAGCACACTTTTCGTGAAGGACGAGCGAAGCGCGCGACGAGACCGTCGATCCGAACTACGCATCGGCGTTCTCGCCGAAGAATTGGCGGCCCTCGACGAGGGCGACCTCGACACATTGACCACTGCCGTCGGTATCCTCGACCGAGTCAATCGATCATTGCGAGATCACGCACCGCGATGACACTCCGGGACATACAGAAGCGGTGCGGTGCAGCACCTGCCGCACCGCACCGCACCTGCTGACGAGTTACCGCCCTAGTTCATGTCGTTCGCAATGATGTTCTCGATATTCCGTTCGGCCAGAGCGGTGATGGTGACGAACGGATTGACTCCCACATTGCCCGGTACGAGGGATCCGTCCATGACGTACAGACCCGGGTACTCCGGCAGACGACCGTAGCCGTCGGTCGCCTTGCCGAGCACACAACCGCCGAGGGGGTGGTACGTCAACTGATCGCCCCACGTCTGCGTCGGGCCGAAGAGGTCGGTCCGGTAGATCGTGCCTTCCTTCTTGTTGATCTTGTCGAAGAGCTTCTTCGCCATGTCGATCGACGGCTGGTTCTGCGAGCGCTGCCAGTTCAATCCGACCTTGCCTGTTGCCGAGTTGAATTGGAACTGAGCACGTTGCGGATTCTTGGCAATCGCCAAGTACAGGCTGACCCACAGTTCGGTACCGGCCGGGAAGGGTGCGATTTCCGCAAAGACGGGAGCGGATGTGTCGGCCCAGTTGTCGATACCCATCACGGGGATCGCCGACTGCTTCGCACCGGTGGCGTCCCACATGTGATTGGCGCGGCCCACCATCACGTTGCCGTTGTGACCCCATTCCTGTCCAACTGCACCCGGCAAATTCGCCAGCTGCCCTTGCGCTTTCATCGCGACCAGGAGCTTGCTGGTCCCGATACTGCCGGCCGCGAAGAAGACCTTGTCCGCCGTCACTGTCTTGGTGCCGACGGTATTGCCCTGCTCGTTGATCTGGTTCATCACCACTTGATAGCCACCGCCGGTCGCGGCCGGGGAAACCGAGGTCACGACGTGCAGAGCTGAAATGGTGAGCTTGCCGGTGGCGGATGCCGCAGCGAGGTACGTCTTGTCCAGAGATTTCTTTCCGGCATTGTTGCCGTAGATGACCTCACTGACCAGAGCGGACTTGGTGACCTGGCCGGCAGCTTCTTGCTTCATGTAGTTGAAGTCGTAGACATTCGGCACGAACGTTGTTGTGTAACCGGATCTCTCAGCGGTCTTTCGCCCCGTCCGCGCGAACTTGTAGTACTCGGTCGATTCGAACCAGGCCGGGTCGATGTTGTTGACTCCGAGCGCAGCGTTCGCGCGCGGGAAATACGTCGAGTACATCTCGTTGGAATCGACACCGGGCAGGATCTCTTCGAAATAGTTACGCTTGGGTGTGACGGCCATACCGCCGTTGACCAGCGACCCACCGCCGACCCCTCGGCCCTGGTAGACCTTGATCCCGCCGAAGTCCTCGGCGTCGAGAACACCGACGTAGCGGCTGATGTTCTTGTCCACCGAGCCGCCGGAGAAGTGTGAAACCGGTTGAACTGTACGGTCTCTGAGCCAGAAGGACCGACCGTCGGGCGAGAGCATCGGGCAGAAGATCTTGCCGTCGGACCCTGGTGTGGTCCACGACTTCCCCATCTCGACCATGTGCGTGTCGATACCGGCCTGTGTCAGGCGAAGTGCCGCAACGGCACCGCCGTATCCACTGCCGATCACGAGCGCGGGGACACGGTCTCCGTCGTTCAATGCTCGTCTGGGCGCAGCGGCCGCCGTGGTCCACGAGGACGAGAGTGCGGCGGCCCCCACAGCTAATCCTGTTGCTGCCAAGAAGTTTCTACGCGAGAGCGTGGAATTGGTACGTGCGTGCCGTTCGTTGGATCCAGCGCGAATGCTCAAGTGTGCCCTTCTCTTTCCGTGACCCCCGCGCTGAGATATACCGGGAGAAACCGAACGAGAAGTCCATACTCGTGGGTAACTTCGAGGAACCGTTGATTTTCCATGAAAAGGGCCGATGAACAGAAAGTTCACCGGCCCTCCGAAAGAACGAGTCAGGGAATTGAGATGCGACCTTCGACGGCGCCGAGCCCGATGTCCTTGCGGAAATGACCGCCGGGAAGCTTGACGTCGGCGATCTTTGCGTAGGCGTCGTCGCGAGCTTCGGTCAGATCCTTGCCCACTCCGACAACACTCAGCACACGCCCGCCGGCCGAGACGACGGCACCGTCTTCACGCTTCTTGGTACCGGCGTGCAGGACTCCGTCGGCGTCGGCTCCGGTGATCACGTCGCCGGTGCGTGGGGTTGACGGGTAGTTCTCCGCGGCAATCACGACCGTGACAGCGGAACCGTCGCGCCACTGCAACGGACCGACCGAATCGAGTGTTCCGGTCGAGGCCGCATTGAGTAGACCGCCCAGCGGCGTTTCGAGGAGAGCAAGCACGGCCTGAGTTTCGGGGTCACCGAACCGGCAGTTGAATTCGACGACGGCCGGGCCGTCGACACCGATCGCCAGACCGGCGTAGAGAAGGCCGGAGAAACTGCTACCGCGCGCGACCAACTCGGCAGCGACAGGCTTGACGACGTCGTCGACGATCTGCGTGACCATCTCGTCGGGCAGCCACGGCAATGGGGTGTACGCGCCCATGCCGCCGGTGTTGGGTCCGGAGTCTCCGTCGCCTACTCGCTTGTGGTCCTGTGCCGGGAGCAGCGGGATCACGGTTTCGCCGTCGACGAGGCAGAAGAGCGAAACTTCCGGACCGTCGAGGAAGGACTCGAGGAGAACCGGGTGTCCGGTCTCGAGCAGTTCTGCGGCATGATCGCGCGCGGCGAGACGATCCGTCGTGACGACTACGCCCTTACCCGCGGCCAATCCGTCGTCCTTGACCACCCAGTTGGGACCGAAGCGGTCGAGTGCTTCGTCGAGCTTGGCCGGATTGTCGACGATCTCGCTGTGAGCGGTCTTGACGCCGGCGACAGCCATCACGTCCTTGGCGAAAGCCTTCGATCCCTCGATGCGGGCGGCGTCGGCCGAAGGCCCGAAGCAGGCGATACCTGCTGCGCGCACCGCGTCTGCGACACCGAGGACCAGCGGAACCTCGGGTCCGATGACGACGAGGTCGGCTTCGACCTTCTGGGCCAGCGCGGTAACCGCGTCACCCGAAGCGACGTCGATGGGGTGCTGCTCGGCGATTTTTGCGATCCCGGCATTGCCAGGCGCGCAGATCAGGGCCGTGACACCTGGATCGCGAGCAAGAGAGAGAAGGAGGGCATGTTCACGGGCTCCGGAGCCGATTACTAGTACGCGCACGGGGAACAGACTACGGCCTGCGATAACAGCGCTCTCGGAGTGCCACTGGCGGGGCCAAGGTCCCAGCGTTCGGCCTTTGTGCGAAATATCCGTTTCGAGATGAGATCATATGAATACCTGAATAGGTGAACAGATGTTTTCGGACACCTGTCCACCAAGGAAAGGACACCCGTGAAACTCCACAAACCAGGCGTTCTGACGCTCACCGCAACCGCCGCAATCGGCGCACTTCTGATCACGTCGTGCAGTAGCCCGACTGGCACCGACTCCTCGGGCAACAACGACGGCCTGGTCTTGGCCGACGGCTACGAGCTGGGCGGCTACAACCCGGTCGCAGGCTTCGGCGCTGCCGGTGAGGCCAAGATGTACGACGGTCTCGTCCGACTCACCGGAGGGACCGGCATGCCGGGCTTCGAGCCGTCTCTGGCCGCGGAGATGCCCACTGCCAACGCCGACGCGACGGTCTGGACGGTCAAACTCCGCGACGGGGTCACCTTCTCCGACGGGTCGACCTTCGACGCCGACGACGTGGTTGCCACGTACAAGGCGATCCTCGATCCGGCTTCCGCCTCCGAAGCGCGGTCGTCGTACGACATGATCAGCGACGTCGTGGCCGTCGACGACAGCACAGTCGAGTTTCGTCTCGCCTACTCGTATGCGCCCCTGCTGACGAAGATGCTGATCGGCATGGTTCCGTCGGAATCCCTCGCGACACCCGGACTGGCCGCCGAATCGCCGTTGAACACCGCGCCTGTCGGTACGGGTCCGTACACACTCGTCGATCTCTCACCGGATCGAGCGGTCTTCGAGGCGAACGAGAACTACTGGGACGGTGCACCGGAGATCAAGAAGCTCACTCTCCTCTACGTTCCGGACGACAACACCCGCGCCCAACGTATGGTGTCGGGCGAGATCGACGGAACCAACCTCCCTCCACTGCTTGCCAATACGTTCTCGGGCAAAGACAACATGTCGGTGACTGCCCATCAGTCAGCGGACTGGCGCGGTCTCTCACTTCCGACGAACAATCCCGTGGCAGGCGACAAAGCCGTACGGATGGCGCTCAACCTCGCCGCCGATCGCCAGTCGATGATCGACAACGTCCTGGGCGGACACGGCCGCGTCGCCGCCACTCCGATCCCCGAGGTCTACGGCGATTCGTACAACCCGAACGCAACCTTCGCCTACGACCCGGCCGAGGCCGAGCGAATTCTCACCGAAGCGGGCTGGATCGAAGGTGCCGACGGAATCCGTTCGAAAGACGGTCAGCGGGCGCAGTTCACGATCATGTACAACTCCGTCGACACCGTTCGACGTGATCTCGCTCAGGCATTTGCCTCCGATGCTCTCGCTGTCGGCATCGAGGTGGATCTCGAAGCGCTCTCCTGGGACCGCATAGACCCTCGAATCAACCTGGATTCGACGCTTCTCGGTGGTGGAGACGAACCTTTCGATCCAGACACGCAGGCGTACGACGCGCTGAACTCGAAGTACATAGCGCCCGGGGTCGGCAGCATCTACGACAACGCCAGCGACTACTCCAATCCAGCAGTCGACGCAGGCTTGGAAGTAGGACGCCGCAGCCTGGATCAGGCAACGCGTGACGCCGCGTATCGCGACGTGCAGCAGGCGTACGTCGAGGATCCCGGATTTGTCATCCTCGTATTCCTCGACCATACGTACGTTTCGAAGGATTCCGACTGGCAGATGTCCGGACCTGTACTCGAGCCACACTCACACGGTGTGACCTGGGGCCCGTGGTGGTCACTGCAGACGTGGGCCAGAGGGCAATGACAGCGGTCGACGTTCGGGTAGACGCGCGGCAATCGCTCGACCACCGTGGCAACTCCCGCCGAAAGGCCATCCTCACGATGGTCGGTCGGCGGGCGTTGTTCATCGTGCCGGTGATCGCCGTGGTGTCCGCGGGACTCTTTGCCGCCGCCGCGATCTCACCGTTCGATCCACTTGTCGGCTACCTGGGCACGCGATACATGACGACCAGCGACGCGGACAAAGCGTTGATCGCCGATCAGATGGGTTTCGACAACCCCTGGTACAGCACGTACTGGAATTGGCTCCAGGGCGTGTTCACCGGTGATCTCGGGATCTCCAGATCGTTCAATCAGCCTGTTTCCCAAGTTATCTCCGAGCGTCTGCCATGGACCCTGCTGCTGGTCGGTATCTCACTCCTCATCGCGATTCTCGCCTCGCTGACACTCGGTGTTCTCGCCGGAATCCGCAGTGGAGGATTCTTGGACAAGACCGTGTCCGGGCTGAGCGTCGTGGTCCAAGGACTTCCGCCGTTTGTCTTGTCGCTGGGTGCCATCGCGCTCTTCGCGTTGACTCTCGGCTGGCTCCCGGTCGCCGGGTTGACCGACGGGGGTGCCGATCCCACACCGGGACAGGTGATCCGGCACTTGGTGCTACCGGTGACGGTCCTCTCCATCTCGCAGATGCCGTGGCTCCTACTCGCGGTCCGAGAATCCGTCGTGGGTTCGAAAAGTGAGGGATTTGTCGCGGGCGCCGTAGCACGCGGAATCCCGACGCCGACCATCACGAAACGCCACATACTGCCGACCTCACTGGCGCCTTTCGTGAACATCGTCGGCGTGCGACTGCCCGAGCTGATAGTCGGGGCAGTGCTGGTGGAAGAGGTCTTCAGTTGGCCAGGGATCGCCGGCGCCATCGTCTCGTCAGCCCGTGACCTCGACATGGCACTGCTCGCGTTCCTCACCGTCGGTACGACATTGACGGTCATGCTCGGCTCACTGCTTGCCGACGTCCTCGTTGCAGTACTCGACCCGAGAGTGAGTACCGATGGCTGAACGACGCTTCAAGATCGCCGTCGGCGTGCTGATCCTCGTGGCGCTGTACGCGGCGTTGGTCCCATGGTTGGCCGACGTCGACGACCGAGTCACAGACTTCTCGGCAGCTCGCCTGGCTCCGTCGTTCGATCACCCGTTCGGAACTGACTCGGCGGGCCGAGATCTATTCGTGCGCATAGCTGCAGGCATCAGAACCTCACTTCTGATCGCACTCGCCTGCGCGCTGCTCGCCACGGTGATCGGCGTCGCCGTCGGCACTACGGCCGGACTGGTCGGTGGCTGGGTGGACAGGTTCGTCATGCGCGGCACCGATGCCGTCAACGCACTCCCCCACCTGTTGCTCGGCATCGTCATCGTCGCGATGTTCCGTGGAAGCATTGCCGCCATCGTGCTTTCGATCGCACTGACCCACTGGACCCAAGTGGCCCGGATCATCCGCTCCGAGATCTTGAGTCTGCGCGAGCGTCCCTACATCGACGCCGCCATTCTCGCGGGAGCAAGTCGACGTCACGTGATCATGCGCCACCTCGTGCCGGCGACGGCGCCACAGGCTTGGATCGCAGTCGTTCTCCTGCTGCCCCACGCCGTCTGGCACGAATCGACGTTGTCCTTCCTGGGATTCGGCCTTCCCCCGCACAAGCCCAGTCTCGGGACGCTTCTCGAAGAGGCACGCAGTTCTCTGCTCCTCGGCGGTTGGTGGACGCTGGTATTCCCCGCCGCAGTTCTCGTGATCGCCACCGTCGCAGTTGCCGTCGCCGGTTCGGCCCTGCGGTCGATGCTCACGCCCCCTCGACCTTCGGAGTTGCGACTGTGAACCACGGCCTGCGCATCGAATCTCTCACCGTCAGGATCCCTCTACTCGGAGGATCGGTAGTTCACGCTGCGAGCGACATCGACCTCGACGTTCCAGCCGGCACGGTGACCGCACTTGTCGGGGAATCGGGGTGTGGCAAGTCGATCATCGCCACCTCGGTCATGAACATGTTGCCGCCGAATGCTTCTCGAACCGGAACGGTCACCGTCGGAACACCGGACCTCGAGATCGACGTCTTCTCCGGCACCGCGTTCCGTGGGCGGCACGTGGCTCTCGTTCCACAATCCGCCGCAACACATCTCACCCCCGTCCGCACTGCGCGATCGCAACTACAGGAGACGATCGACGCACTCGGCAGCGATCACACTTGCGATGCCTTGGCACTTCGCGTCGGACTCGAACCGTCGGCCCTGGACTGCTACCCGCACGAACTGTCGGGCGGCATGGCGCAACGCGTGGCCATTGCCGGTGCGCTGTCCGGGAATCCGTCGGTGATCGTCGCAGACGAACCCACCGCCAACCTCGACCGCGAACTCACCGACCACGTCGTGGGATTACTTCGAGAGTGCGCGGACGCCGGAGCGGCGGTCCTGCTCATCACCCATGACCTGGCATCCCTCACCCGCAGCGGTGTCGCTGATCGACTTGCCGTCATGTACGCATCACGCATCATGGAGACCGGTCCGGCCGCGCTGGTGTTCAAAGATCCGCTTCACGATTACACCCGAGACCTTCTCGGCGCCTTACCTTCCAGAGGTTTGACTCCCATGCCGGGATCGCCACCGCAACTCACCGATCTCCCCGAGGAGTGCGTCTATCACCTACGACGCCCGGAGTCGAAACAATCCGGTGGCCCGACCGAACTCGTCACATTGGGTGACCGCACGTACCGAACGCTGCGGAAGGTGGGCTGACATGAGTCTGCAAGCTCTGGGAATCACCAGCGGTTACCGTCGCAACCGGCCAGTTCTCGAGAACGTCTCGCTCGAGATTCCGTCGGGAAAGCTGATCGGCCTGACCGGGCCTTCGGGCACCGGAAAATCAACACTTGCAAGGATTCTCGCCTCACTGGATGCACCGTGGTCAGGCGAAGTGCGGATCGACGGATCACCCGTTGTGGGTACCAGATTCTCGGTACCCGCGGCACTACGCGGCACGGTGTCCATGCTGTTTCAGTCACCTCGCGCATCGACCGACCCTCGGCAGACGCTCGCCTCGATCATCGGCCAACCCGGTGACATTGCCAGTAGGTCAATCGATGTGGCCGCGCTGGCAGCAGAAGTGGGCCTCACTCCCGATCTCTTGTCGCGCAGACCACACCAGGTGAGCGACGGCCAACTACAGCGCGCCTGCCTGGCGAGATCGCTGGCGCAACAACCGAAATACCTCATCTGTGACGAGGCGACGGCGATGCTCGACGCCGCCACGACGGCCGCGCTCATTCGGTTGATCGAGAGTCGCGCCGCCGAAACCGGCGTCGGCGTATTACTCATCAGCCATGATCGCGAATTGCTCGGCGCCTGCTGCGACGTTGTCCACGACCTCGACATTATTAGCGCTTAGCCCCTGCGAAATCGGCCCTTGACTCGAACACGTGTTCGAGTATGGTTTGGGGAGGGGATCGGGGGATTCAATGAGCGTCTTGTTGTCGGATGTGGTGTCTGGTTCTGCGGTGGGGTTACGCGGACGCCTGTGGCAGTTGACTGCTGCCGAGTTGCGTGCTGCTGCTGTCGAAGCGAGTGCGGAGATTCTGCGTCTCGAGGCTGTGCGGGTGGCGGTGGTGGACGAGTTGTCGTTGCGCCCGGATGATCAGGTGATTGCCAGTCGCGGGGTGGGTGCGTGGTTGGCGGCCAACACGATGCTGCAGGTTCGGGACGGGAAGAAGATCGCCGCGTTAGGTGCAGCTTTGCGGCCATTTCCGGCGGTGGCTGCTCGGTTCGATGGCGGGGACTGCTCCTTCGAGCATGCGGTGTTGATCGTGGCGTTCTGCGAATCACCACCGAAAGGCATGCCAGACGCCGCGCTCCCTCGCTGTATCGACCTACTGCTTGCGGCTGCGTCGGGTGTGGAAGCGACGACCACGAAAGTGCGGAACGTGATCGCGACGTTGGAGCGAATCTTCGAATCGGATGAGATTCCGCCCGCCGAAGACATCGACCGGAACGAGCTCCGGATCGCCTCGACATTGAACGGTCGAGTGGTGGTGCGCGGCGATTTCGACGCTCTCACCGGGGAGATGTTGCTGTCGGCGTTGTCGAATCTGACGATGCCGACCCCGGCACCAGATGGGACGCCGGATTCTCGGTCGGCAGCGAAGCGGACCGCGGACGGGTTCACCGAACTGATTCGCCGCTATCTCGATTGCGCCAAGACCGGAATCGATGGTGGTCAGCGTCCGCATGTGAACGTGCACATCAATGCTCGGGATCTGGCCGAGCATCGGGACTGCGCCGCCACACCAACTGATGGTGGTGGAGTGGCTGTGTCTGATCTTGATGTCGGGCACATGCCCTGGCTCGGGCCACTGTCGGTGTCGCAGACCCGACTTCTCGGGTGTGATTGTTTCCTCTCGACCGTTCTGCTCGACGATCACGGCGCGCCCTTGGATGCGCAACCAGGGAAGAGGTTGGTCACCGCCGAACAACGCGTCGCCCTCATCGCCCGAGACAAAGGCTGCGCCTTCCCGGGCTGCACATGTGTACCGGCCTGGACGGATGCGCACCATATCCGGCACTGGGCGAACGGTGGGCCGACGGTGATGAACAACCTGGTCCTGCTGTGCCGTTCACATCACCGGCTGATGCACCGAAAATCAGGGTTCGTCGGGAAATGGGAAATCCGCATCGGCGCCGACAACAAACCCTGGTTCATCCCGCCACCCTCGATCGACCCCGGGCAGCAACCCAGGCCGGCGAACACCACCTTCAAAACCTGAGGACGAACCTCAGGCATACAACTTCACGCCAGGTCCGCATCGGAGGAAGCACCTCCGATGCGGACCTGGCGTGCGTTCCTGTTGGTCAGCCTGCAACCGTCAAGTCGTAGAGGGTTACTCCGTCCACCGTTGTGGCGGTGAAGTTTTCGGTCACCCACGTCGAGATGGCGGTAGCGGTGCCTTCGGCGTTCATACCGCCACCCATCCCACCGCCGGCGATGAAGAAGTGAATCTTGCCCTCTGCCACGTACTGCTGGAACTGCGCGAGCGTCGGCGACGGATCGCTCCCGTTGAACCCTCCGATAGCCATGACTGGTGACTGCGTCGCAAGCTGATAACCCGAGGCGCTGTTGGACCCGATTGCCGCGGCTACCCACGTGAACTGGTCGGAGTTCTCTTCGAGTGTGGACACAACAGCGGCTCCCGGCGTGCTGCCCTGCAGTAGACCACCGGCACCGCCTCCCATTGCGCCTCGCGTTCCGTCGGTGGTCGGCGTGGTACCACCCGGAACTGTTGCACCACCGGGCATCTGACCCATTCCTACAGGGGGCGTGCCCGGCATTCCGGTCCCAGCCCCGTCAGTCCGACGGTTACCGCCATCAGCCGTGCCACCGAATCCACCGAAGCCTCCGCGGCCACCGCCGGGCCCGCCCATTCCACCTTCGACGCTCGGTCCGGCCGAAACTATGGAACCGGTATGCGGAGTATTGATCGTGTCGATCGCGTATGCAGTCGGACCCGCCAGACCGGTGAAGATCGCTGCGAGAATCACTGCCACAGCCAATCGACCTCGCGTCACTGCCGGAATCAGCACTGCCACGGCACTGACGATGCCGACCACCAGAATGGTCCAGCGAAGCCACGGTACGAACGTAGGCGAGCGTCCGAGCAGTACCCACGCCATCGCGACGGTTGCGGCCAAGGACACCGCCAGAATGATGCGAACCCAGAGGACGTCACGATGACGCCACGCCACTACCGATCCTGAACCGATCAGCGCGGCGATCGCCGGCGCAAGCGCAACGGTGTAGTAGGCGTGGAAGATTCCCGCCATGAAACTGAAGGTCAGTCCGGTCACCAACAGCCACAGTCCCCAGACGATGAATGACGCGCGCTGTGTATCAGCGCGGGGTGCCCTGCCTCGCAGCACGATTCCAGCCACCAGAAGTATCAGCGCAGCAGGAATCAACCAGGCGATCTGTCCGCCCTGGGCCGATTCGAACAGTCGGGTAATACCGGTACTCCCCCACATACCACCGCCGGCCGCACCACCTGGTGCCATACCTCCCCCGGCCATACCACCCGCGGCCTCGCCCATACCTGGGAAACCGCCCGCAGCAGCGCCGGCCGCGGCATCACCAGCACCGCGCATTCCGCCGCCGCCGACGCTTCCGGTCTCGTTGCCGCTCAAGCGCCCGAGCCCGTTGTAGCCGAGCGTCAGTTCGAGAATCGAATTGTTCTGTGAACCACCGATCCACGGACGCGAGTCGGCCGGCCACAGTTCGACGATTGCCAACCACCATCCGGCGGAGACGATCAGTCCGCCCAGTGCCGCGAACAGTTGGAGTACGCGCTTACCCAGTTTCGGCGGTCCGGCGATCAGATAGGTGAGCGCCAGCGGTGGAACCACCAACATGACCTGTAATTGCTTTGTCAGGAAACCGAATCCGCAGAAGATACCGACCAACACGAGCCAGCGGGTGCGGCCGTCCTGCACGGCGCGCATCATCGCCCACACTGCTGCGATCATCAGGAGCACCAGCAGAGCATCCGGGTTGTTGAACCGGAACATCAGCGCCGCTACGGGTGTGAGCGCAAGTACCAGGCCTGCGAGGAGGCCGGCGGCCGCACCGAAATACCGTCGAACCGTTCCCCACAACAGTGCAACCGATCCGACCCCGAGGAGTGCCTGCGGCACCAACATCGCCCAGGAATTGAGTCCGAAGATGCGAACCGACAGCGACATCAACCACAGGGACATGGGCGGCTTGTCGACGGTGATCGAGTTTGCAGCGTCCGAGGAGCCGAAGAAGAAAGCCTTCCACGACACCGAACCTGCCTGTACCGCAGCGGCATAGAACGAGTTGGCCCATCCGGACGCGCCCAGGCCCCAGATGTAGGCGACTCCGGTGCCCACCAACAACACTCCCAGCGCCCACGGTTCCCAGCGCACCTGACGTTGCGGTTCCGGCGCTGGCAGCGGCGCGGCGAGTGTCTCTGCAGCGGCGGTCATCGATTGGCTCCTACGGATTGTGCGGTGCGAAACACCCAGCGCAGTGCGATGAATCGACTGACTGTGGCAACAAGATTGGCGATGACGAGTACGGCAAGCTCCACATGCTTGGAAGCATCGGGCGCCATGACGTCGAGCACGAACAACGATCCGCTGGTGAGCAGTAGACCGAACCCGAACACGAGCAGGCCCTGCATCTGGTGACGAGCGGATCCTTCCGACCCTCGGATCCCGAAGGTGAAGGCCCGGTTGGCGGCGGTGTTGAATACCGCGGTCACCAGCAATGCGACGGCGTTGGCCCACTGCGCACCCATGATCGAGTGCAGAGCGAGGTAGAGCAGCGCGTACGCGAGCGTCGAAATGACTCCCACCACGGCAAAGCGTGAGAGCTGCCCGACCATTCCTCGTGGAACTCCGGGAACCAACGGTTCACGTCCGAAACTAGCCCTGAGCTCGGCCAATGGAAGGGAACCAGTAGACAGTGCTCGCCCGACACGGACCACACCTTTGAGGTCGGCAACTGCCGTGGCAATGATGTCCACCCGGCTGTCCGGGTCGTCCACCCAGTCGACAGGGACCTCGTGAATCCGCATGCCCGCTCGCTCGGCCAGCACCAGCAATTCGGTATCGAAGAACCACCCGGTGTCCTCCACCAGCGGAAGTAGTTGGCGTGCAACATCGACGCGCATGGCTTTGAATCCGCACTGGGCGTCGGAGAAGCGAGCATGCAGTGCGCTTCGGAGGATGAGGTTGTAGCTACGTGAGATGAACTCACGCTTGGGGCCGCGCACCACGCGGGACGATCGTGCCAGCCGGGAACCGATGGCGATGTCCGAGTGTCCGGAGAGCAACGGAGCAATCAACGGCATCAGGGCGTTGAGGTCGGTCGAGAGGTCGACGTCCATGTACGCGACCACGTCGGCATCGGACTCGCTCCATACCTGCCGCAGTGCTCGACCACGACCCTTCGCATCCAGGTGGACGACCCGGACGTCGTCGAATTCTTCGGCGAGGGAACGGGCGAGTGCCAACGTGCCGTCGACACTGGCGTTGTCCGCGATGGTAATTCGTGCAGAGAATGGCACCTGCGTGCGTAAATGCCGGCGCAGGCGCCGCACGCACGTCTCGAGGCCTGCCTCTTCGTTGTATACCGGGACGACCACGTCCAGCACTACAGTCGTCGCGGAGACCTCCTCTGCGTCCGTGCTGCCCGCGGTCTGCATGGCTTCTGTCGTCATACGTCCTAGATTTGTCGGGCCGGCTCCGACGAACCTGCGTCCAGCCTGGGAGTTTCCTGGCAACCGGACGCGGGCTAATCTCGGGGTATGCCTTCAGTCTTCAGTGCCATCATCAACGGGGATCTACCAGGACGTTTCGTGTGGGAGGACGAGGACGTCGTCGCGTTCTTGACCATCGCGCCGGTAACGCAGGGCCACGTGCTTGTGGTTCCGCGAGCCGAGGTCGATCAGTGGCAGGACGTGGATCCTGAACTCTTTGCCAAGGTCACCGCTGTTGCCCGCAACCTCGGCCAAGCCGTGCGTAAGGCGTTCGACGCGCCTCGGTCGGGTCTCCTCATCGCAGGTCTGGAAGTTCCGCATCTTCACGTTCATGTTTTCCCCGCATACGACATGGGGAACTTCGACATCAGTGGCGCCGACACCTCGCCGTCACCCGAATCTCTCGACGAGGCGCAGACCAAACTCAAGTCGGCGCTACGCGACCTCGGCTTCGAGGCAACTGTCTCGACTCGTTGATCGCATACCTTCGACCGAATTTCGCTGGCCGATAACTGGACTCCCCGCCGCAGCCTCCAACGGAGGTTGCGGCGGTCGCATTTGTCGCTCCTACCGACCGTGACCTGCGATTGCACACCGAACAGTCCGTTTCGCGCTGTCGCGCGAGCACGAGATTCGCTGCTACCGTGGGTCGCTGGTCCGGGACCTAGGGCCCTAAAACTGGTTCACGTGTTAACAGTCGGAGGACAAGGGAGCAATGCAGGAACGTGCCAAGATCAGTCGCCGACAGATTCTTCAAGGTGCTGCTGATCGGTTCGAAGTCACGGGGTACGGCAGCACGAGCATGAATGACATCGTGTCCGCGGCGCAGATGACCAAGGGCGCGGTCTATTTTCACTTCTCGTCCAAAGACGAACTGGCTCAGGCGGTGATCGAAGAACAGCACCAGATCTCGATCAGTGCCTTCACCGCAGTTGCAGCCACAGGCGCACCGGCACTGGAACAGCTCGTCATGGTGTGCCACGAGATGGGCCGCCAACTCGTCGCAGAACCTATTGTTCGTGCGGGAATCCGACTTACCCTCGAGTTGGCCTCTGCCGACGGTTCGCAAGGCCCGTACGTCGCGTGGATCCGCGAGCTTCGAAAACTGGCCGAGGCCGCGAAGCTCGAAGGCGACATCCGCGACGATGTGGAGCCGGAATCGGTGGGTCGCGTGGTGATCTCGGCATTCACCGGCGTTCAACTGGTTTCGAACGTTCTCACCAGACGAAGCGATTTGAACGACCGTATCGACGAATTGTTCACCCTCCTGTTGGCAGGCGTGGTCTCCGACAAGCGACGCAGCGCCGTCGCCGAACTGGTCGGATGTCGCCTCGAAACTTATGCGTCCTGATCCGGAGAACACCCCGACGCCCGGATGATTCGGCGCATCAGCACCGAACCGTGCGCCAACCTTCGTCGATTCGTACAAGACCCCCCGTCGTCGACTCACTATCGTCAGATCCACGAATAACCCAGATACATGGATACCGACGAAAGGGCTTCTCGAATGACCGAAACCGCCACGTACGTTGAGAGCGCACAGCAGGAGATCGCTGCTGTACTCGCCGAAGCGAAGACCGATGCCTACGTCCACGCACGCGACATCGATTCCGGCGAAGAGTTCGGCTACGGCGCGGACGAAGGTGTCATCCTCGCCTCCGTTTTCAAGATTCCTGTTGTGCTTCAGTACGCCCGTGAAGTAGCGGCAGGCACCCTTGATCCGACCGAGCACGCCACGGTGACCGCCGAGTTCCGCTCCGGCGGCATCGGTATCGGCGGCTGCGCCGACGACGTGACTGCAAGCTGGCGAGACCTCGCTCTGCTCATGATGAGCTTCAGCGACAACGCCGCCACGGATTTCTTGTACGAACGTCTCGGACTCGACAACATCGTCGCAACGCTGCGCGGGCTCGGTTTGGAGAAGACCAACTTGGTCCGTGACTGCCGAGGCCTCTTCAAGACGGTCTACGACGACCTCGGCGTCGACAAGAGCACCTTGCTGGAAATGCCCCCCATCGAAATTCTTCGGACAATTTCCGTCATGGATCCCGCCCGCTCCAATTCCAGTACTCCTCGTGAGATCACAATGTTGCTGGCTGCAATCTGGAGGGACGAAGCCGGCCCCGCATCGGCTTGTGAAGAGGTCCGAACCATCATGAGCAAGCAGGTCTGGCCGCACCGCCTTTCGTCCGGTTTCCCCGACGAGGTCACTGTCGCCGCCAAGACCGGAACGCTGGGACTGGTACGAAACGAAGCCGGCGTCGTGGCGTACCCGGACGGCAAGCGTTACGCCGTCGGTGTCTTCACCAAGTCCCACGAGCTCACCCACCGCGCCCCGAAGATCGACGCCTCCATCGGAACCGTCGGCCGCATCGCTGTCGAAGCACTTCGCAACAACAGCTGATCCGAACCCACTGACAAAGAATGCGGGTCGCGCTGAGAAATCAGTGCGACCCGCATTTTTCGGCTTTCGAGCTAGCGTGGACCGCGCAGACGAAGATGCACCATCAACCGGAAGCGGACGTTGGGGTCGTCGAGATCCAACGCGGCCATACCCTTCAACTTGCTGAGGCGATACCGAAAGGTGTTGGGGTGCACGTGCAATGACGCCGCGGCGTCACCGACATCACCGAACGCGTTGAGCCACGCATCGAGAGTGTCCACGAACGAGGTCGCATGAGCGGCGTCGTGGCTGGCGATCGCCTCGATCGGTCCGAGGTCCGAGAACCCTTCGGCTGCAGCTTCCGACGCGATCTCCAAGAGGATGGCATCGACGTGGACGCTACTGAAGGTGGCGACGCTGCCCGACGCTCGTCCCGCCAACAACACTTCGAGGGCATGTTCGGCGTCGCGCTTCGATCGGCTCAGCTGCGCCGGTCTGGTCACGACCCGGCCGATCCCGATGATCGTGTCGCCGGACGCTCCGGTGCGGTCCAGGAAGTCCGAGGCCACACGGAACGCCTGCAACTCGGCTTCGGCCGGGGAATGCCCTCGTACAGACAGCACCGCGTAGCCGGTTCCGTTGACCAAGGCTGCCGCCGACTGCGAGTGGACGGCGCCGAGGTGCATGGCCAGAGCGTCGGTCAGTCGCACCACGTGGGCGGCATCGTCCGGCTTCGACGATCCCTCGAAAGACCTACGACCCAAAGCCATCACGAGTGCGGGGCCGGTCCCGAGACCGAGGCGATTCATCGCGTCGACCGCACCTGACCCACCGTCGAGAAGGGTTGCGATCAGGTCTGCGCGCAGTCGGCGCTCGGCGTCGGCGCCGCCGCGCAACCGCAACATCTGCAGCGCGATCAACCCGGCAGAATCGCGCAGAGCACGCATACGGTCGTCGGACATCGGCTCACCGGTTGCCACCCACATGGAGCCGAGGAACTCGTCGCCGGCTCTGATGGACACGGCGATACGACCCATTTTGGTACCGAGGGTCTCGGCCGAGACCCACACCGGATCGTCGCTGCGATAGAGCCGGTCGAAGACCCCGGCCTCTTCGAGCACTCGAATGTACTGGTCAGGAACTTGCCGCTCCAGCACGGTCGCGATACGTGGACCGTCTCCTTCTTCCTGGCGGCCGGAGAAGGCGATGACCCGTGAGCTTCGGTCCTCGATCGTGATCGGCGCATCGAGAAGTGCGCTGACAGCGTTGGCGAAGGCGAACAGATCGCCGGCCGGGCCACCTCCGCGTGAGTGGATGTGCCCGACTTCGTTTCGGGCCGAGAGCACCGAATGAAGCAGGCTTGTCAGCTGAACCCACGAGACTCCACGCGCCAAGGCCAACAGCACGACGCCCGAGGCGATGACGGATTCGCGGTCCGCATCGCTGACCTCGGCGGTCACTCGCGCGACCACCACGCGTACTCCGCGCTCGGCCAGGCCGGCCACGGACTCCGCGATACGTTCGCCTCCGGTGACGCCGACGAGCAGCACCATGGAGTCCGGTGTCGAGGGTGAGTCGTCGTCGGGGTCGTGAATGACCACCGAGGCGATCTCCTGGACCGCCTCCGGGTCGCCGACAACCGGATTCAGCACCGTAGTTCCCACGTCTTCGAGAAGCCGCACCAAACTGATGCGAGGTCGTACGGTGCCCACGTCTATCACTCCTTCGTCCGGTGAACGAAGTGTGTCATAGTGATTCGTCAAAGCCGATCCATGCCGATCCATTCGACCGACGTGGTAATTGCTTCGAGCAGGTCGGGGATCGGTTCGACGCCGATGCCCGGTCCTTCCGGAACCTTCACGTAACCGTTGTCGAGTACGAACGGCTCGGTGATGTCTTCGGCGAAGTACCGGTCGGAAGCCGATGTATCGCCTGGTAGGGCAAATCCGGGGAGCGCGGCAAGCGCGACGTTGGCGGCCCTGCCGATTCCGGTCTCGAGCATTCCGCCGCACCACACGGCAATTCCGTTGGCCTTGCAGACGTCGTGGATACGACGCGATTCCAGATAACCGCCCACACGTCCCGGTTTGATGTTCACCACGCTGCACGCACCGATTGCCAGCGCGTCGGCGGTGACCTTCGCGGAGGTGATCGACTCGTCGAGGCAGACCGGCGTCCGCATCATCTCGGCCAGCCTGGCGTGGCCGCGCAGTTCCTCTTCGGGAAGCGGCTGCTCGATCAGCAGGAGGTCGAAGTCGTCGAGCCGCTGGAGATTGCGGGCGTCAGCCAGGGTGTACGCGGTGTTCGCGTCGACCTGGAGGAGTACGTCGTCGCCGAACCTCTCGCGGACTGCGCGAACCGGCTCGATGTCCCAGCCCGGTTCGATCTTCAGTTTGATGCGCAGGTATCCGGCATCGAGGAACCCGCCTACCTCCTCTAGCAGCTCATCGATCGAATTCTTGATACCCACCGAGACACCCGCGGGTACGCGATCGACCACCGCGCCCAGGTACGAAGACATGCTCGTCCCGGCAGCCCGTAACTCGGCGTCGAGAAATGCGGTTTCCAGTGCCGCTTTGGCCATGGGGTGCCCGGCGAACTGTTCCATCGTCGCGCTCAGTGCGTGCACGTCGGGATCGGTGAGTTGACCCAGAGACGGAATCAGGAACTTACGAAGGACTTCGGCGGCGCCGTCCGTGTATTCGGAGCAGTAGCGAGGCTCGGACATCGCCACGCACTCGCCCCAGCCCTCCGACTCCGAGGTGACTACCTTGACGAACAACACGTCCTTGGTGGTCTCGGTGCCGAACGAGGTACGGAACGGCGCTTTCAACGGCATTGCCGCCCGGCGTAATTCAACTCCGTCGATCTTCACGATGTAACCTCCGCTGTTGTCCTGCCTGCCTGTGTTCCCGGCGCACGGTCCAGCACGTACTTTCCGGTTCTGGTAACTGCGAGAACCACTCCGTTCTCGGCGAGCACACCACCGAGAGTCTCGCGGACTGCCAGGCGCCAGTCGTTCGCCGCCGCCGGGTCCGACTTACGCAGTGTGTACACGTCATTCGGTGTAGCCACCGTGACGAATCGATTCTTGGTCGACTTCAACACGGGCAGGCCGGCTTCGGAGACGGACAGCAGTTCGCTCGCCCCCAAGGACTCGGGAGTCGGGACTTCTCCCGAACCGGCGACGACGTCGGCAACCTTGCTACTACCGATTTCCCAGTCGATCAGCAATCGGTCGCTGTCTGCGCCGCCGTTGAGACTGTCGTTCATCGGCGCGTAGAAACGCGGCAGATACTCGATCGGGAACGCACCGAGCTTCGAGACGTTGAAGTAGGCATTGCGTGCGACGAGCGGGTCGAAAGTCCACCGCACGTGGAGAATTCCCCGTTCCAGTGCCCACGCACGCTGGAACAGTTTCAACGCGAGGCCGATGTGCCCGTTCTGCACGTTCGGGAGGATCCCCGTGATGTGCGAATGCAACGAACGGTGTTGCGGTTCCTCGAAGAATGCAACCGAGCCGCCGATCAAATCTCCACCACGAAACGCGCCGGCGACGTAGTTACCGGAGTATGCGAGCGCTTTCATCATGTCCCGATGGACGGGAGGGTTACCGCTCTCCGGCTGCCATACCTTCTCGAACAGACCGAATACCTGTTCCAACTCGGCATGCCCGGTGACGGTTTCGATAGTCACACATGCAAGCAGGGCGGCCTGCTCGGCCTGGCTGATTGCTTGCCGCATCCTTGAAGGCGATACACCTCCGAATGGTTGAACGGTCTTGCGTTGGACATTGTTCGGCGACGTCATAGTCACAGTCCTCCCTCCAGGATTCGAGTCACCAGACCGGCCAACAAGGTGGCGCGCGGGATCATCTGATCTATCTCTACGTGTTCTGTCGCTGCGTGGGCGCCACCGCCGACGGCACCGAGGCCGTCCAACGTGGGAGTTCCTACTGCGGCAGTGAAATTTCCGTCCGATGCACCGCCGACGGCGCAGTCGCGCAGCATCCCCAAACCGCTCTCACTGCTGACCTGGTGAGCGAGAAAGTACAGCTTCTCCGAAGACACTGATTCCAGTGGTCCACGGTTGGGGCCTCCGGACACCGAAATTCGACTTTCGGCCAGCGCCGGTGTCAGTGCACGGATCGAACGGTCGATGCGTTCCTGTTCCTTCGCCGACCACATGCGAACGTCACACCACAGTTGCGCTTGCGCTGCAACAGTATTGGTGGTCGTGCCGCCACTGATCACGGACGGCACCACCGACGTTCCCGCCGCCGGGTCCGCGAGCTCCACCACGGCCTGAATCTGGTGTGCGAGCTCCACTACAGCGTTCACACCTCGTTCCGGTTCCAGTCCGGCGTGTGCAGCGCGTCCCTCGATGTCGACGCAGTACAGCGACATACCCTTGCGCGCGGTCTTCACTGCGCCGTCGGCTGCGGCTTCGAGGACCAGCACCGCGTCGACCTGACGTGCTTGCTCCTCGATCAGTGCGCGCGAGGTCGGGGAGCCGATTTCCTCGTCGGAACTGAGGAGCACGACCACCCCGTCGAGCGACGGAAGCGATGCGAGCGCGTGGAAGAGCTGGACGATGCCGGCCTTCATGTCGAAGACTCCGGGTCCGGTGGCGATGTTGTCGGTGACAGACCAGGGCAACTCCGCGAGCGTTCCGAGCGGCCAGACGGTGTCGAAATGGCCCAGGAGCATCACCTTCGGCTCCGCGCCGAACGACCAACGCAAGTGCTGGCGCCCGTCGATGCGGATACGTTCGGGGGTGCTTCCGAGGTGGCGTTCGCCGATTTCGGCCACCACGTCCGCACATGCATCGACTGCGCCGAGATCGGAACTGGGCGACTCGGCGGTTACCAACGCCGCCAGGTCTGCCACCATTGATTTCTTGTCCACTCCGACGCTCTCCTGTCACCGACTTGCAACTTCGCAGTCAAGCTTGGTCGAAGCGACCCTGTCGGATCTTGTCCAAGACTCCTGTCCTTCGGGCTCGGATTCGTCGTGTGTCACGAACAGCTGGGTGTCATCAAGCAGGTGTGTCAGGTACCGATCTCTGTTCGGGCGGCAAACAGCTCGGGAAAGAAGCTCAACTCCAGCGCACGTTGCAGGAAGCCGGCACCACCACTCGAACCGCCGGTCCCCTTCTTCATGCCGATCACCCGCAGCACGGTCCGAAGGTGCCGGAACCGCCACAGCTGAAAGCTCTCCTCGAGGTCGACCAACTCCTCGAACGCCTCGTACGCCGTCCAGTGCTGTTCGACGTTCTCGTAGATTGCTTTGACCAGCGGAATCAGTTCGTCGTTTCGCACGTAGGGCGCGCTGACGTCTCGTTCGAGAGCCGACGCCGGAACGTCGTACCCCTGCCTGGACAGGTACCGCCAGAACTCGTCGTACAGTGTCGGCTCCCCGAGCAGGGTCTCCAACAATCGATGGGCGGACGGATCCGATTCGAACACCTTCAGCATGCCCGCGTTCTTGTTTCCGAGCACGAATTCCACGGCGCGGTACTGGTACGACTGGAACCCCGACGAGTTGCCGAGAACGCCCCTGAACTCCGCATACTCCGCCGGCGTCAGTGTCGCCAACACCGACCACTGCTCGGTCAAGGTGGCCTGAATATGTTTGACACGTGCGATCCGCTTGAACGCAACCCGAATGTCGTCGGCAGCGATCGCTGCTCTGGCCGCCCGAATCTCGTGGAGAAACAGCTTGAGCCACAACTCGCTGGTCTGGTGCTGAATGATGAACAAGAGTTCGTCGTGGTGTTCCGGCTCGCTCACCGGGTGCTGCGAATCCAGGAGGGTGTCGAGTCCGAGGTAGGCCCCGTAACTCATCTTCCCGGAAAAATCGGTGACGACGTCGTCTTCGATCTTTCGTGTGCCGTCCGTTGCCGACATCTTCGGTCTCCTTGTCAGAATTTCGCCGGGGTCTGAGGAACGATCATGGCCACCAATGCGGCAGCGCTCGTCGCTCCGACCAGGACTCCGAATGCAGCCATGTACGAGAACTGGTCCACCATCCATCCCATCACGAGCGGGGTGATGAAACCGGCGAACTGACCACAACCGTTGATCAAACCCATTCCGGAACCGAGGAATTCGGCCGGAAGTGCCCGCAACGGCATCGCGAAGATCGACATCGAACACAGACCGCTGATGCCTAGAGCCAACGTCTCGTAGAACGTGAACATCGCGACGGTGTCAGCGGTGGTCATCAGGAACAAAAGGACTGCCGACGTGGCCATACACGGAACCAGAAGGATCCTGGCCCGGTCGTGGAAGTACTTGTCCACCAACCGCCCGCCCACAATCGTGGCCAGCGCCGTGACGATGAAGGGGATTGCGGCAAAGATTCCCGTGTCGATCAGCGAGAGTCCCTTGTCGTTGAGCAGATAACTCGGCACCCAGGTCATCAGCCCGTACGCGGACATGTTGGCCAGGCAGAACAGAATCGCGAACTTCCACACCGACGCGGACTTGAACACCGCGGCGCGAGAGTGCTCGCTCGCCAGAGGTTGCAAGGCTGCCTCGGGATCTTCCGAGATTTCCGTGTCCAGCGGTGCGGGCAGCACCAACCACACCACCGTGCCGATCACTGCGCCGGCGATCGCCACCAGCCAGAACGCGTCACGCCACCCCACGGCCATGAGGACCGGCGCGATGATCAGCGGTGCGATGCCGGGGCCGAGGTTGTTGGCGCCGAGCATGAAACCCATCGCGGTCGCCCTGGTTTTCGGACGCGTCCGCTCAGCCAAAGCCTTGAACGACGCCGCTGGAAAGAGCCCCTGGCTGATGCCGAACATCGCACGCATGACCATCAGCGAGACGAGACCCCACGCGAACCCTGTCAACGCTGTGAAGACCGACCACAGGATCAAAGCAACGATCAACAGTGGCCTGGGTCCGAAGCGGTCGGCCAACATTCCGCCGGGGACCTGCCCGAGCATGTAGAAGATCGCGAATACCGAGACCACGCCACCCAACTGCGTACTGCTGAGCGAGAATTCGTCGCCGATCATCGGAAGCGCAAGCCCGATCATGACGCGATCCACCATGTCGATCAACCAGATGGTACTGAGCAGCCCCACCGTAACGGTGGTCGTACGACGAATCGACTTGTTGTCCATCATTTTTCGAACCGAACCGTCGCTCGCCCGCGACGGCGCTTCCACTGTGACGCGTTCCGCCTTCATCAAGCCTCCCGAATTGTCTTGTGCCGCATGGACTGGAACATTGAAAAGACTGATGAAGTGTGACAGCGAACACGTCTACCGCATTGGTCCGTTTCACCAATAGCCGAAGCAACGTTTGGTCGGTCGGAACATGTTCTGCCCCAAGAGATGACAAATGCCGCCGACACACAAGGCGTCGACGGCATTTCGCGATGGAGTCGCTACTTCATCACGTGCGATTGGCGACTGCCACGATCGTCGAGACGCCTGCGGCTGCAAGCCGAGCATTGACAGTGATCAGACCGAGAATGTCGTCGACGCTACCGAGTGTGTGCGAAATCGTACGATCCGAAATCCGTCGCGAGCCGGGAACAGCCTCGGCGAGTTCAGCTCCCGTGGTGGTGGGGTGAACGATCTCGAGGGTCCATTCGTCACGCAGCTCGACCGGCTTCAGTGTGTCGGCCTTACGCACTGCGCGCTCGGCTCCTGCTCGGATCTGCTCGCACGCCAGCGACGGCGGCAGCGAATTGGTTGCCGACCATCCATGTGCCTTCTTGACCTCGACGGTCTCGGTTGTCGGCGATGCCGCGTCGACCAAGCCGCAGATGATGTCGTCACCCGTCACCAGGCCGACGGGAACGCCCTGGGTGGCAGCGTAGAGGGTGTTGACGTCGGTCTCCGAGACGGACTTGCCGTCGAGGCGGACGTCGGCGAACAAGCTCGAGAACGTGTGCGCCAGGACGCCGGGCCCACCGGCTGGTGCGTGATAGCCGACAAACAGAGCGACGTCGTGATCGGACGTCAGTCCCTCCGCCATGCACTGCATCTTCGGTGTTCCGAAGATCAGACGCGCCCGTGGATCCAGGTCGGCGTGAAGCAGATTGTCCATCGTTCCGTGGCTGTCGTTGACCAGGACGCTCGTCGCACCGGCGTCGAACGCACCGGCGATCGCGGCATTGGTCTCGGCGGTCATGAGCATCTGCGCACGGTGGTAGCCGCCACCGCCGCGGATCGTCTGATCGAGCGTCGCGATACCCGCGATGCCCTCCATGTCCACCGAAATATAGACGTGCATTCCTGTCCTCCATCGATCTCAATCGGCTGAATTGATAACTTCGCTTTCACCTTCACACTCGAGCGCATCCGTTTCTTGTCCGCTCGAACGGTGAGTCGGCCTCCATTTGGGACGTTCACACCAGAATCCGATACCCGAGCCGTGAAACCATCGGGACATTCGCCGGGCCATGCGGTTCGACCAACGACAGGAGTGCAGCGCTGATGCAGGTCCACGACATCGTGTTCACCGGCGGCCGCGTCGTCGATCCCGCATCGGGGACCGACGAGGTTCGGGGCATCGCGATCACCGACGGCAAGGTCTCGGCGTGGGGTCGCGACGCGATCGAAGCCCGGCAGACGATCGACGTGACCGGTCAGGTCATCTGCCCCGGATTCATCGACCTGCACAGCCACGGACAGGAAATCGCCGAGCAGCGACTTCAGGCATTGGACGGAGTCACGACGGCCCTCGAACTGGAAGCCGGCGTCATTCCTGTTGCAAAGGCATATGCCCAGGCCGGCGCCGAGGGCCGCCCGATCAACTACGGCTACGCGACGTCGTGGGCGCACGCCCGAATGATCGAACTCTCAGGGGCCGATCCCGACGGCGACATCAGAACGCTCCTGCACCATCTCGGTTCCCCGAGCTGGCAGGGCGAGCCCACCGCCTCCCAGCGCGCCCACATTCTCGAACTCCTCGAAAACGATCTGGCCGCAGGCGCTCTCGGCATCGGCGTGGTGGTCGGGTACGCGCCGAAATCCGATCCGGTGGAGTACCTACAGGTGGCGGATCTCGCGGCCCGAGCCGGTGTTCCCACCTATACCCATGCGCGCCCGCTCATCTCGGCCGATCCGTCGAGCCCGGTGGATGGTGCCGTCGAAATCGCCCGTGCAGCAGCCGAAACCGGCGCACACATGCACTACTGCCACGTCAACAGCACCTCGGGAATGCACGTCGACCACGCGCTGTCGGTGGTGGCACAAGTTCAGGCAGCCGGATCGCGCGTCACGACGGAGGCGTATCCGTACGGTTCCGGGTCGACGGCCGTCGGAGCTGCGTTTCTCGATCCCGACAAGCTGCACCTGATGAATCTGACACCACGGTCGCTGACATTCGTACCCACCGGTGAACGTATCGCGGACCGCAAACAGCTGGAACATCTTCGGGCCACCGACCCCGGTGGGTTGGTGCTGGTGGAGTTCCTCGACGAGAACGACACCGTGCAGCGCGAATTCCTCGAACGGGCGATGACTTTCGATCGCGCCGCCATCGCGAGCGACGCGATGCCACTGACCTGGCCCGGCCGTTCGCCTGCCGACTCATTGCAGTGGCCACTGCCGAAGAAGGCACTCGGCCACCCCCGCGGCGCCGGCACCTACGCACGTGCGATTCGTACGCTGTACCGCGAGCGTCGGCTGCTGTCGCTGTCGGAGATCATCGCGCGCTGCTCGTTGATCCCTGCGCAGATTCTGGAGGAGTCGGTTCCCTCGATGGCGACGAAAGGTCGGATCAGCCCCGGTAGCGACGCGGACATCCTCGTTTTCGACCCCGAGCGAATCACCGACAACGCCACGTACATCGACGGCACCCGCCCCTCCACCGGTATCAGCCGCGTGCTGGTCGGCGGAGTACCCGTCGTCGAAGACGGTGTCGTGGTCCAGGACGCGTTGCCTGGTCGCCCGGTACGCCGCTCGTAGCCGGATCTCATCCTGACCTGCATAGTTCTGACAGAAAGTCACCACACATGAACACATCGTCTGCAATCAACGGCACAATCGATGCCATGACGGATTTCGCGAACCCCCCGATCGGTTGGCAGCACAAGGCCTTCGGCACCGACCTCGAAGGTCGCGACGGTTCCGACCTCGAGCCGCTGGGGATCTCGGCACTCGACGGCAACCTCCTGCTACCCGTGATGACACTCAACCGTGCAGCGATCGCGCACAATGTCGACCTCATGGCGCAGTTCTGCTCCGACCACGATGTGGATCTGGCGCCTCACGCGAAGACCACGATGAGCCCCGAACTGGTTCGACGGCAGCTCGACGCCGGGGCTTGGGCGATGACGGCGGCAACCGTTGCGCAGGCACGCATTCTGCGTGAGTTCGGTGTGGACACCATCATCATCGCCAGCCAGGTTCTCGATCCCGCCGGTATTCGGTGGATCTGCGACGCCCAGGCCACCGACCCCGATTTCTTCGTCACCACCCTCGTGGACTCGGTCGAGAGCGTCCGCCTGATGGAACAGTTGATCGCGAAAGTCTCACCGGCCACCCGTATCCGGGTTCTCGTCGAACTCGGCTACGACAGCGGACGCGCGGGCGCTCGCACTGTCGAGCAAGCACTCGACGTCGCACGCGCAGCATCGCAGGCACCTTCGTTGATACTCACCGGAGTCGAGGGGTTCGAGGGCATGATGCCCGGAGCCTCGGTAGCAGCCCGCCGTATCTCCGTCGATTCGTATCTCAAATCCGCGCGGGTTTTCACGGAAATCTGTGTGGCCGAGAACCTGTTCGAGAACAACTCCGCGAAGGCTCCCAGGCCACTGGTCACTTTCGGCGGCAGTGCGTTTCACGATCTGGTCGTACGCGAGCTGGCCGGCCGATGGGCACTCGACAATGGTGTACGCATCGTGCTGCGCAGCGGTTGCTATATCACCCATGATCACGGTCTCTATGCCGAAACTTCGCCGTGGGCTGACGGTCCGCGAACTCTGCAGGGAGCCGCAGAGGTCTGGGGCGTAGTGCTCTCCATACCTGAACCCGGACGGGTGATCCTGGGCTTCGGCCGCCGCGATGTCGGTTCCGACGCAGGCTTTCCCATAGTCCTGTGGCGCCGACGCGACGGATCCAACCGATCAGCGCGAGAGCTGACGATCACCGCACTCAACGACCAGCACGCGTACGTCGACGTTCCGGCTGACTTCGACGTGAAGGTCGGCGATCTGCTCGGTTGCGGAATCTCGCATCCCTGCACCACATTCGACAAGTGGTCACTGATTCCCGAGGTCGATTCGGATTACCGCGTCGTCGGCACGGTGCACACCTACTTCTGAGGGGACCGGTTGCGGCAATCCGGCGTCAGTCGTCCTTCGGGTCACGCGGCAATTCGACGCGGAACGTCGTCCCCTGCCCGAGGGAGGTCTCGACGCTGACGGTTCCGTCGTGCGCTGCAACCAAAGCCGAAACGATGGACAGGCCGAGACCGGCGCCCCCGGTCTCACGGGTGCGAGAGGTGTCGGCGCGGTAGAAACGCTCGAAGATCCGCGCGGCATCCTCGTCACTCAAACCCTGACCGGTATCCGAAACCTCGACCACCGCGGAGTTCTCGGTCGTACCGACACGAACGGTGACCTGCGCATCCGGCGGCGTGTGTTTGATCGCGTTGCCCACCAGATTGGCAACTACCTGACGCAGTCTGGCCTCGTCACCATGCACTTCGGGCAGGCCTGGGCCGCCGGTCATCTGAAGTTCGACAGTTCGATCCGGTGCGATCGCTCGTGCCGCCTGTACCGAATCCGCCGCAACTGCAAGCAGATCCACAGGCTTGTTCTCGAGTGGACGCTGTTCGTCGAGTCTTGCCAGCATGAGCAGATCTTCGACCAGAAGTCCCATCCTCGACGCCTCGCCCTCGATCCGGTTCATCAGCGTTTCCGTATCAGTCATGGCGCCTTGGCGATACAACTCGGCGAACCCACGAATAGTCGTCAAGGGTGTGCGCAACTCGTGGCTCGCGTCGCCGACAAACCTACGCATCTTCTCCTCGGAACGCCGGGCCGATTCCTCCGAAGCCTCGGTCGCGGCAAATGCGTGCTGAATCTGCGCGAGCATTCCGTTGAGCGCCACGGACAGTCGACCGACCTCGGTGCGGTCATCGCGCTCCGGAACACGTCGATGAAGGTCGCCGGCGGCAATGGCAGCGGCAGTCTCCTCCACCTCGACAAGCGGACGGAGGCTCCGACGAACCACGAAATACGCTGCGCCGCCGAGGATCAGCAGGACAACCAGGCCGATGCCGAGTTGCAGGCCGACCAAGTCGTCGACGGTCTGCTCGTTATCCGTCAGTCGCACACCGATAGTCGTGGTCGTGCCGTCGCGGACCGTCGTGAGAACCCGCCAGTTCACGTCCGAACCGTCGCTCGATCCGACGGTGATCGGGCCGTTGGTGGAATCTTTCGACAGGTCGGGTTCGGTCGTCGTCGACTTGTCGTTCAGGATGATCACCCGTCCGTCCGGGGTCACGGTCCGAACGAAGAAGGGGCTGGGTGGGCGGGTGCCCGGGCCGACATCACTGGGCGGTTGCAGGTCTCTGCTGTGCGGCTTTGCCCAACCGTCGACCGCTTCGTACAGCGTTTTGTCGGTTCGCTGGGTCAGTGAGTTCTCGAGAGCAGAAGTGACCGCTACACCCGACGCCAACAGACCCAGCGCGGCCAACACCAGCAAGGCCGCAACCAGGGTGAAGCGCAGCGGCAGTGAATGGAGACGGAAACGACCCCGCTTCGGAAGCTGATCGTTTTCCGCGGCGGCGATCATTGCCGCGGTTCACGCATCACGTAGCCGACCCCACGCAATGTGTGAATCAGCGGTGTCTCCCCCGTGTCCACCTTGCGCCGCAGGTAGGAAACGTAGGACTCGACAACTCCGACCTCCCCACCGAAGTCGTAATTCCAGACGTGGTCGAGAATCCGCGGTTTGCTGAGAACCGTCCCGGCGTTGACCATGAAGTATCGGAGCAGTGTGAACTCGGTGGGCGAGAGTGCAACCAACTCGCCCTTCTTCCAGACCTCGCGGGTGTCGTCGTCGAGTTCGATGTCGGCGAACTTCACCCGCGGCGACTGCTCCGGCGCGACACCGCGACCGGCGCGGCGCAGGATGACCCGCAACCGCGTCACGACTTCTTCGAGGCTGAAGGGCTTGGTCACGTAGTCGTCCGCGCCGAGGGTCAGGCCGCTGATCTTGTCGTCGAGCGAATCCTTCGCCGTCAGAAACAGGACCGGCGCGTCCACGCCGTCGGCGCGCAGGCGCCGAAGCAGACCGAAGCCGTCCATCCCGGGCATCATGACGTCGAGAACGATCGCGTCGGGACGGAATGTCCGTGCGACGTCCAGGCCTTGGGCGCCGCTCGAAGCAGTTGCCACCTCGAAACCCTGGAATCGGAGGCTCACGGAGAGCAACTCCACGATGGTGGGTTCGTCGTCGACAACGAGGATGCGGGCTTCGGGGGTCTTGTCGGTCACGAGAACCATCTTCTCCCCTGCCACTGGATTCCCGCTGTATGTTCCCTGGGAGCTTCCTGTGAACGGCCGGGTGCATGTGATGGACTGAGTACAGGTGAAAAGCCAGGTGCAGGTGAAAAGCCGGGTGCAGCTGAAAAGCTGGGGTGCAGGCCCACGAACCGGAAGGATGCGGCATGTCACTACCCCCACTGTGGAACATGGAGTGCTTGACCTGGCGTATTCCTCTGTTCACCAACAACTCCGATACCGGCGAGGATCCCGGCTTCGCGCCACCGGAGTCTTGGGCACAGGCCCTCGCAGGTGTTGCCCAAGATCTGCGTTGCCTGCGATTCGGACCTGAAGTTGTTGTCGACCGTTTGATATGGGAATTTTCGATCAACAGCGACTACAACGTCACGATCGGCTGGCAAGGCACACGTGACATCAGCGGATTCAGCTACTTCAACGCACTGTCGATGGAGACTGCATTCGCGGACGCTGCGGTGTGGGTCGCCGACGCAGTTCAGACAAATTTGGCCGGCTACGACTTCGTTCAGTGGCCGAGTCGAGGACGCCATCTGCTGGTTCCTCGACTTCGGGACGGGGAACCGGTGTGGATTGATCCGCACGGCGATGTGACGATAAGTCGTATAGGCGAGTTGTGCAAGAATTCGACGAATTATGCAGCAACGTAGCCCAGTTCAAATCGCTCAGCTCTACGGTCCTGTGGCGTCCGCGCTGGTCGGCGGTGTGGTAGCCGCGTACGCAGTGGCCGAGTCCCGAGTTGACGACTTCTCCTTCTCCGACGCCGGCGTTATCTCGGTGGTGATCACGCCGCAGTGGGCGGGAGCAACTGCCGCGGTGGTTGCGGCCGTCGGCGTAGCGCTACTGCATCGCTGGGGACGTGGCGGTCTCGCGAGTGTCTTCGCTGTAGTCGGCGCCCTCGCCATCGCGCTACCTGCATTCGTCCCCGTCTCCGCCCAGATTTCGGTGACTCTGAACGCAGTCGGAGCAGGCGCTTTCCTCGCGGCAGCGGCATTTCCGACGAAGGGGCACCGCGGAGCACAAACCGCTCTCGGACTCGGCGTAACCACGACGACCCTGTACTTCGGCGCAGCGGACTTGTGGCGCGATCGCGTCCCCAGGTGGTCGCTCACACTTCCGGGCGATTCCTACCCCGTGCCGTCCACGGTTCCCGTCTGGATTCTGCTCGCCGCAACTCTTCTCGTGGGTGGAGTCGCCGCACTCGCACGACCGAATCAGGAGCCGGGCGACATCGACGCACGCCTGGTGAAGCTGGGAGTTGTTCTGCCCCTGGTATTCACGGCTCTCTATGTGTGGTTGGGCTCGACGACATCACCTGGGTCATGGGTGATCGCGGTGGTATTGGCGGTTGCCGTTACCGTCGCACTGGCTTGGCGGTTGCCGCCACACGACGGTCGTTTCGTACTCGTCGGACTGGCAGTCAGCGCGGTTTCGGTCAGCTCGATTTCCTTTCCATCCGACTGGACCTGGGCGATGCCCGCGGGAGCTGCTGCCCTGGCGTTGGGCGTCGTCGTCGGCTGGAGAAGACCGATGCCGCAACTCGGGCTGGGACTCCTTGCCGTGACTGCACTCTCGGGATTGCTGGATGCCGCCCCGACCACGGTTGCCTACGTCCTCGTCCTCCCGCTTGCGCTGGGACTGGCCGTCACGTCATGCATGCCTGTTGCCGTCGGAGCAGTCTCGAGCGGGTCCGTATTTCCCTTCGCTCTTACCTTGTTCTCGGTTTCAGCGACCTTCCTGGACCCTGTCTCGCAGGAATTCGGGTGGTCGACCGATACGCTCGAGGAACACGGTCCCGTCTCGGTGGACACGCCGATTCCTCTGGCTGTTCTCGCTGCAACGGCGACGATCGTGGTGGCCGTGACGAGCATCCATCTGAAGCGGGTTCGACCGGCGGTGGTGACCTAAATCGCCAGCTGATCGGGTCGGAACGCAGAATTCTGTTGCTATGGTTGGGTGGTCAACGACGACATCCGGACGAGCGCACCGTACCCGGCCAGCGAAAAGACGGTGCCTTGGGAGTTGTTCACCATGGCATGGATCGTGCTCGTCATTTCCGGACTTTTCGAAGCTGTCTGGGCTACCGCCCTCGGTAAGTCCGACGGATTCAGCAAGATGTCGCCTACCATCGTCTTCGTCCTCGGCCTGATCGTCAGTATGGCCGGCCTCGCGTATGCAATGCGTACCCTTCCCATCGGGACTTCCTACGCGATCTGGGTCGGCATCGGCGCCGCCCTGACTGTGGGATATGCGATGATCACCGGCGCGGAGTCCACGTCGATCGTCAAGATACTGCTGATCCTGGGCATCGTCGGCTGTGTCGTCGGTCTGAAGGTCCTTCACTGACCGGCGATCCTGGTGAGTGTTTGTGTGTTACCGGTTACAGTTAACGCATGAAACTGCTGGAGATGCTCACGCTTCCCCTACGCGCGGGCATTGCAGCCGCAGAGATCAGTTTGGGAATCGCCGAGCTGACGGTCACGACAGTTCGTATCGCCGTCGGTAATACCGGCGCGGTGACGGCGGGTGCTGCCGGCTTGGCAAGCCCCCGCGGACCCATGCAGATGATCCAGCAGTTGTCATCACTCACCGCTGACGATCGGCCCATCGGGCAGGCCTTGGCCCCCGGTGGGCCACTCGATCGACTTCTCTCTCCCGGCGGTCCGGTCGACAAACTGACTGCACCCGACGGCACTCTCGAACGACTACTCGCTCCCGGCGGACCACTCGAAAGACTTCTTGCCCCCGGCGGACCGCTGGATAGGGTGCTCGCCGAGAACGGCGCATTGGAACGCTTGCTCGCGCCGGACGGTCTCCTCGACCGAATGATGGCGGAGGACGGTCCGCTTGAACGCCTGACAGCGCAAGACGGTGCCGTCGAACGCCTGACTGCCAAGGACGGTGTCATCGATCGCGCACTGGCCGAGAACGGCATCCTCGAAACACTCCTGGCAGAGAACGGCGCCTTCGAACGGCTCATCGCCGAAGGCGGCCCGCTTGACCAGATCGTTGCACTGTCCGACACCTTGACTTCCCTCGCCCCCAACCTCGAGCGGATGAGCGCGAGCATCGAGGTCCTTCAGGAAACCGTCGGAATCCTCAGCGCTGCAGTCGGTCCACTCGGAGAACTTGCCGGCAAACTTCCCAATCGGTGGCTCAAGAGCAAGAGCGACCGCCCAGGGCCGGACCTTCCGATCGAATCGGCATAACAAACGGTTACTCGCCGATTACGCGGTCAGTTGTTGATCACGATGTTGAGGTTGATGATGATTCCGCCGAAAGTCAGGATCGTGTTGGCCAAGCCAACGGTCATTCCACTGTTCAGAGCCGCGATCAGTCCGTTCATCGTCGTATCCCCTTCACTGTCTACGGGTTACGCGTACAAGATTGTGCGCTGGCGCTGACAATAGGCCAAGTTCGTGACCTGCGCGCCATTGCGGAGAAAACTTGTACCCCGGTCGCAGTTTCCACGTTAACTGTTGCAGGACAACATAATTCCAAGATCGGCGCAGTACCCGCTAACGGCCGAATCAAACATCACGATTGGGCATACGCAGACCACTTCACATAACCGTCCGCCCCATCAGACACTTGTCCACCGAAACAGAGTGCACAACAGTTAGTCCGGTGCAACAATGAGACGAATCGGACATGCCTGCGACGTGATGGGGAAGGGTGGTTGAGACAATGACGGCGCCGCGCATCGCCAGAGGACACCGCGGCCCCACCGGGGGCCGAAATTCCGCGTCGCAGGACAGCCTGGACGCCGCCTCGGACGCCCTGCAATCGCTGTACGCGCACCTCGATCCACATGCCCAGGCCGAGCAATTTCTCGAACAAGTCTGCAGGCATGCCGTCGATCTCATCGCCGACGCCGACATGGCCGGAATTACCATCGGCGGTTCGGACACGACATTCCGAACCGTCGCCGCCACCCACCAACTTGTTCGCACCGTCGACTCGATCCAATTCCGACTGGACTACGGACCGAGTGTGACGTCGTCACGCACGGGAACCGTTGTCCGCGCACATGCCAGCGAAGCCCACAGCCGGTGGCCTCAATTCGCAAGCGCGGCAAAGGCAGTCGGCGCCGTCAGCTTCTTGTCCATGCCACTGCCTGGCCGGGAACGCCCGCTCGGAACCCTCAATCTCTACAGCCACGACCTCCGAGGTTTCACCGGCGCCGACGTGGCATTGCTCCAACTGTTCGCCGTGACCTCGGCCTACGCGCTGCACAGCTCGCAGCGCCTCGACATCGCCAGAAAGCACGCAATGGACCTCGAGCGAGCACTCGAATCGCGAGGCGTCATCGAACAGGCCAAGGGCATCATCATGGGCACCCACCACGTCGACGCCGACCGAGCCTTCCGCATTCTCATCCAGGACTCGCAGCGCAGCAACGTCAAACTGCGAGTGATCGCCCAGCAGTACATCGACGGCGCGATCGACCCGCGCCAGGCTACGAACAAGCCCGAGACCAACTGAACCGGGCGCCTATCGGCACCTCAGCAAATACAGAGGCACCCACCACATTGGTGAGTGCCTCTTCTTTCGGAGCCTCCTGTCGGGATTGAACCGACGACCTTTCGCTTACAAGGCGAGTGCTCTACCACTGAGCTAAGGAGGCGAAGACCGACGCGTTGCCGCGACTGACTTTGCGGAGCCATCATATCCAAGCCGTCACGGTGGCCGCGCGCGGGTCACGTTAGATAGCGTGGGCCCCATGCGCAACTCCCACTCCGCCCCCTGATGGCGAAATTCACCGAAGTACTCACACGCCTGACGGGAAACCGGCAAGCCACCGTCGACACGGTCACGTCGGCTCCCGCACCGCTTCAACCGATCGACCTGACAGACGACGCCGTCGTCGCAGAGGTCCTGGACCTCGCGGTTCGGGTGGGCGAAGTCCTCCTCGCATCCGGAACCGCGGCCATGGACACCGCTGAGCAGGTGCAGTTCATCGCCGCCACGTACGGCCTTGCCCAGTGTGACGTCGACGTCACTTACAACTCGATTGTGCTCTCCGCCTATCGCGGCCCGACGCGACCGCCGGCGAGCACGATGCGCATCGTCCACTACCGGTCGATGGACTTCACGCGGCTGGCGGCTGTCGATCGTCTGACACGTCGTATCCGCCGTGAGGCGATCACACCGGACCAAGCGCATGACGCGCTCACAGCCATCACGACGGCGCCGCACCCGTACAACCGGTGGACCGCGACCATGGCCTGGGCGGCGATGGCGGCTTCGGTCTCCGTCCTGCTCGGCGGCGGGTTCCTCGTTGCCACAGTCGCGTTTCTGACGACGATGGTCATCGATCGAGTCAACCGCGTACTGAACCGGTTCGGGTTGCCGTTCTTCTTCCAGCAGGTTGTCGGTGGTCTCATCGCCGCTGCGCCTGCCGCCACGCTCTATACATTTCAGGACCAGCTGGGGATCAGTATCCGGCCGTCGTTGGTCATCGCGGCCGGAGTGGTCGTCCTGCTGTCCGGGCTGTCGTTGGTGGGCTCGGTCCAGGACGCGATCATGGGTGCACCCATTACAGCTGTCGCGCGATTCTTCGAAGTGGTGATGATGACGGGCGGCATCATCGCGGGCGTCGCAATCTCGTTGCGAATGACCGGGATGTTGGGTTCGACGCTTCCACCGATCAATGTGGAAGTCTCCACCATCACGCAGTTGCCGATCCTCATGCTCTCCGGTGCGTGTGCGTCGGTGTTCTACGCGCTCGCCTGCTACGCCGAGCGGCGTGCACTCACCGCGGCGTTCCTGGGCGGTGCGGCAGGCAGTGGTGTGTCGATCTTCGTGCAGACACTCGACGTCGGTCCCGTGATCGCCGCCGCAATCGCCGCAACCGTGGTCGGTCTTGCCGGTGGTCTGATGGCTCGCCGCGCACTGACGCCTCCGCTGGTTGTCGCGGTCGCAGGCATCACTCCGCTGCTCCCCGGTCTGTCGCTGTACCGAGGCCTGTACGCGCTGCTCAACGACCAGGTACTGATCGGGTTGACTGCCTTGCTGTCGGCGTTCGGTATCGGCTGTGCCCTGGCCGCGGGCGTCACGCTCGGCGAATGGGGAGCGCGCACGCTGCGTCGTCCACGGATTCTGATGCGCGTGGACTCGCTACGTCGCCCGATGGTCCGCAAGCGCAGGCGTCGAGTTCCCGTCACCGAGAAGTAGGCGTCGTTCAAGCAGAAAGAGCTGGGCACCTGACGGTGCCCAGCTCTTTTCTGTTCACTCGGGGGTTCCGAGCGGTGAGAGAATCAGCTCTCGACTGCGTGCTTTCCACCGGCAGCCTGATCGGCTTCCATGGCCTCGCGCAGGCTCTTCGGACGCATGTCGGTCCAGTTCGCCTCGACGTATTCGAGGCACGCCTTGCGGCTGTCTTCACCGAACACCACTCGCCAGCCGGCGGGGACCTCGGAAAACGTGGGCCACAGCGAGTGCTGGTCCTCGTCGTTCACCAGCACGTAGAAGCGGCCGTCTTCGTCATCGAAAGGGTTAGTGCTCATCTCGCCTCACTCGTTACGTACGTGTCTTGTGCGCCCAGACTAGCAAGCGCACCAGTTCGGTTCTGGTGGCTCAGCACCGACGCCAGAATCTCCCCCGCCCGCACTGCCACGTTCGACAGCAGCGACGACGTCAATCCGTGAGTCTGTTCTGTCCCACCCTGCAGATAGATACCGCCTGTCACGTCCTCCGTTACAGCCAGTCGATAATCCCGACTGACGTTACGCGGAACGGACGAATCCGGCACGAGTTCACCCAACAAATCGTCCAGAGGTGCCGGGGTGAAACCCGTGGCCAGAATGAGTGCGTCGCACGCCAGCGTGTCGGTCAAGCCGTCGAGATTGCTACGGACAGCCAGTTCGATGCCGGATTCGGTCTCCACGGCACTCGTGATCTCCGAGGCCCGACGCATGAACAGTCGCCGCGGCCCACGAACCATCTCCTGATATTCGGTGGCATACAGCTTGTTGATCAGTTCGATGTCGACGACCGAGTAATTGGTACTGCGGTGCAGATCGAGCAGTCGGCGTCGTTCCGCGGCGTCTGCACCGTGCAGCTGATCGACGGCTTCGGGATCGAAGATGCGGTTCGCGTACGGGCTGTCGTCTGCCGGGCTGTAGCCGTAGCGGGCAAAAACACTGTGAACTTCGGCGTTCGGGTAGTTCGCGTGCAGGTAGTCCACGATCTCCGCGGCACTCTGGCCGGCGCCGAGAACGACGAACCGGTTGTGTACGGGCTCCGGCATTGCTTCGAGATGGAAGAGGAACTGGTGATTGTGGAAGCACCGCGACGAAGGCGTCGCCCACTCCGGGATCCGCTCTTTCAGTCCGGCTCCGACAACGATGTTGCGCGCGATCACCGTTTCACCGTCGGCGGTGCGAACCGCAAAGCGATCGACAACGCCGTCGGAGTTCTTGATGCCCTCGACCCCGTCGACGGTTGTACCGAACTGCACGTCCGCGTCGACTCGTCGAGCTGCCCAGCACAGGTAGTCGTTGAATTCGTGGCGCGTGGGGAAGAAGGTCTGGTGGTTGACGAAGTCGACCAGTCGACCCTGCTCGAACAGATACGAGAAGAAGCTGTATCCGCTCTGTGGATTCCGGAACGTCACCAGGTCCTTCGGAAACGCGATCTGCATGGTGGCACCGTCGAGCAGCATCCCGGGATGCCACGCGAACTGAGACTGCTTTTCGAAGAACCGCGCGTTCACCCGATCAACGGCCGCACAATTTGCATTGTGTTCTTCGACAGCAATGGCCAACGCGAGGTTGGCCGGACCGAACCCGACGCCGACGATGTCGACAATGGCAGGTTCGGCGCTGGAGTCTCTTGGTGATTCACTCATTACAGGTAGTCCATCCCCGACGGAACGACCTGGTACGGCCGCCAATCGATGTCCCGAAGTAAGTAGCAAAGGCTACCCTTAATGAGGTGAGGGTATCAACACTGTGAGCCCCCGTATAGCGGTCGACCCCACGGAGCGATGCGACGTATGTCATAGTTTCGCCCCCTCGCTCGCGTCATCCCCTTCGGCGGCGACTGCAGCCTCGATCACGTCGACCAACTGACCTGCCCATACGCGGACTGCACCCGCATCGACGCGGTCGGCACGGAACCCGAGAGTTGCAAAGACAGGCCCATCGCCCACCGGCTCGTAAAAACTCAACGTCACATCCGCATGGGGCACTCCCACCGGAATCGGTACGAGAGAACCGAAGTCGCCGAGCCCGTCCAAATCCGCCTGTTGATGATGGATCACCATCACCTGAGGTCTCATGGACGCCGGATTACCCAGCGCCTGCTCGACATACACATATGAGACGTCCTGATTGCTCAGCGCTTCCAGATTGTTTTCCCGGATGCGAGCCAGCAATTCTGCAAACGTCGGACTACCGGACGTATCCGTGCGCAGGAGAACAACATTGAAGAACGATCCGATCATCGGTTCGAGACGGGGATCCGACCTGCCCGCAACCAATGAACCGATGGGAAGATCAGTACCCGCGCCGGCCTTCGTGAGAACGCTGGCCAGTGCGGCCTGCAGGACCATGAACATACTCGTGCCGGTGCGCGCAGCCAGGGCGTCGATTCCGGCGTGCAGACCCGCGTCGATGTCGACGGCGATCACGTCACCTCGAGGCTCCGAGTCACCTTCCGGCAACGGAAGATTCACACTGGTCGGTATTCCGTCGAGCGCATCCCGCCAATATGCAAGTTGCTTCGACGCACGGCTGTCGACGTCTCGGGGGTCTCCCAACAGCTCGTCCGACCACACGGTGTAATCGGCGTACGTCAATGCAAGCTCGTCCCAAACCGGTTGATCTCCCTGCGACCGGGCTGCATAAGCAGAGACCAGATCTCCCAACAGCGGCACTACTGACCACTCGTCGACGGCGATGTAGTGCATGACGAGAAGCAGTGTCCTAGAGCCGTCTTCACCAAGCACCAGATGAACCCGCAACGGTGATTGCTCACGCAGATCCATCGGAAGTTGAGCCAGTTCGAACACCACTCGACCCACATCGCCGGCGCCGACATCGACCACATCGACAGTCGGACGCACCGATTCTCTTGCCACGACGATGCCGTCGACCTCGACGAAGGTGGTCCGCAGGGGTTCGTGCCGCGAAGTCACATCGTCCAAGGCGTGCCCGAGAATCTCCGGATCGATCTTCGATTTCAGGGTCAGCGCCAGAGCGTGGCTTGCTTGCGGTTGCGCGCCGGACGCGCGGAACAACTCCCACTGACGACGTTGCGGCGCAGACAGACCCATCGTCTCGGGACGTTTCACCGCCGGCGCCAGGATCGGACGCCTACCTTCCGAACGCGCGACGACGGCCGCCAACTCCGCAACACTCGGCGCGTCGAATACGTCTCGAATACTGACGTCCACGCCGAACGCTTCCCGAATGCGACCGACCAGTTTCATCGAAGCCATCGAATGGCCGCCGAGTTCGAAGAAACTGTCGTGGACTCCGACGCTCGGTAGCTGCAGGATTTCCGCGAACGCAGCCGCAACCGTGGACTCCACTGCCGTGCGAGGAGCAACATCACCCGCCAGCTCCGACCAGTCCGGAGTGGGCAACGACTTGCGGTCGAGCTTTCCGTTGGGCGTCAACGGCAGCGGACCGTCAAGGGCGACAACCATGGTCGGAACCATGTAGTCGGGCAACGACAGTGCCGCGAGGTTCCGCACTGCCGTCGTGTCGACGACGACACCGGGTTCCGGTGACACGTAACCGACCAGGCGCGTGATTTCGCCCTGCCGATCCGCGACGACCGTTGCCTGCTTCACCGAAGGATGGGCACTGAGAGCTCCGATGATTTCGCCCAACTCGATTCGGAAACCGCGGATCTTGACCTGATCGTCGACGCGGCCGAGGAAGTCGATGTTCCCGTCAGTGCGCCACCGCGCGCGGTCCCCGGTGCGATACATGCGATCGCCCGCGGTGAAGGGATCGGCGATGAATCTCTGCGCCGTCAGATCGAATCGGCCCAGATAGCCTCTCGCCAGGCCGCGTCCCGCGATGTACAGCTCGCCGGATACTCCCGGCGGAACCGGACGGAGTTGATCGTCGAGCACGTACGCCTGTTCGTTGGGGTCAGGGATTCCGATGGGCACGGGACCGTTCCAACCGGGTTCCGCCTGCCACAGTGTGTTGTTCACCGTGGCTTCGGTGAGTCCGTACGCGGCAAGCAAATTCAGCCGCTCCGCCCATCGCCCGATCAGCTCCGGTGGCACCGTCTCGGTTCCGACCAACACGGTGCAGCCCTGCGGCACTTCACATCCTGCCGGCAGAGCGGCCAGCAACGAGGGAGGGATGATCGCGTGGGTGACACGATTGCTCGTCATGAAATCGGTCAGCGCCGGACCGGCAACTCGTGCATTCTGCGGCACGATCACCAGGGTGCTGCTCGTGCACAGTGCCATCGCCAGCTCGAATACCGCGACGTCGAAGCCGACCGAAGCGAACTGCATCACCACCGAACCCGATACCAGTCGCATCCGAACCTCGGCTGTGGCAACAAGACTCGGAATACCGTCATGGGAGAGGACGGCTCCCTTCGGCTTGCCGGTCGATCCCGAGGTGTAGATGACATAGGCAGCGTGGCTGACGCCAACTGGTGGCCGGGGAGTTTCGACGATCACTGCCTCGTCCAGTTCCGCACGGATCAGCGGATCGTCCAGGAGGATTCGCTCGACGCCGACCACATCCTCGATCCGCGAGCTTTCCTCCGCAGTGGACAGAAGTACCGAGGCGCGGGAATCGGTGAGCATGTATGTGATGCGCTCGCTCGGGTGACTCAAATCCAGGGGTAGATACGCGGCCCCCAGCTTGAGCACGGCGAGGACCGACGCGACCATTTCCACCGAGCGCGGGACGGCAAGCCCCACCACGTCTTCGACCGACACTCCGCGGCGATACAGCACGCCGGCGATCCGATCACACTGCTCGGAGAGTTCGCGGTACGTGGCCTGCCCCGCCTCGTCGCGCACCGCAATCGCCTCGGGCGTAGCAACGACTCCACGCGCGAAAGCGTCGTAGAACGTCTCTTCCGGCACGTCGACGGCGGTGTCGTTGAACGAGGTGACAACTTGCTCGAGTTCGCCTGGCAAGAAGATGTCGATGTCGCCGATCTCGATGTCGGCCGATTCCACGACTGCCGCGATCACCGATTCCAATCGGCTCGAAATTCGCTGTGCTGTTTCGCGATCGAAGAGGTCGCTGCCGTATTCGAGTCGGACGTCGATGCAGCCTTCGTCGCCGAGGTACTCGGTGAAGTTGAACACCAGATCGAACTTGGCCGTGTACTCCTCGAGTTCGAACGAATCGCCGCCCATCTCCTCGCGGCTGTGATAGCCGACCATGACCTGGAACAGCGGATTACGTGCCAAAGTACGCGACGGATTGAGGCGCTCCACCACCGTTTCGAAGGGAACGTCGGCGTTGGCGAAGGCCTCGAGATCTCCCTCGCGAACGCGATCCACCAACTCCCGGAACGTCGGATTACCTGACGTATCCGTGCGCAGCACAATCGTATTGACGAAGAAGCCGACCAGTTCGTCGAGTCCCTGCTCACTACGTCCGGCGACGGGAGCGCCGAGGGGAAGGTCCTCACCCGCTCCGAGCGCAGTCAGCAACGCCGCCGACGCCGCGTGCAGAACCATGAACATCGAACTCCGGCTCTCGCGCGCCAGATCTCGCAGTGCAGCAGTTGTCTCCACGCCCAACTGTGTCACCACTGCACCACCGGAGAAACTCGGTCTGGCCGGTCGACTCCGGTCGGCGGGAAGCAGCAGTTCTTCGGGGGCTCCGTCCAAACTCTTCGCCCAGAAGTCCAACTGCGTGCTCAGGATGCTCGACGGATCGTCAGGGCTGCCCAACAATTCCCGTTGCCACAGAGTGTAATCCGCGTACTGAACCGGAAGCGGTTCGAAAATTGGATCTTCGCCCTGGATCCGAGAGGAGTAGGCCGACATCAGATCGCGCAGGAATGGCCGATCGGACCATTCGTCCGTAGTGATGTGATGCAGGACGATCACGACCACTACGGCACCGTCCACCTCGGCACCGTCCACCCGGATCAGACGTGCGCGGATCGGAATCTCGTCAGACAGGTCGAACGGACGACCCACTGCCACGGCAATTTCACCGGCGACACCGGATTCGTCTCGATGAACTGTCTCGACCGGAATCGTCGCCGATTCGAGAATTATCTGCTCCGGCGATCCGTCCACCAACCGGAACACCGTACGCAGGGATTCGTGTCGTTCCACGACGTCGCCGAGCGCCGCGGCGAAGACGTCCGCGTCCAGTGCGCCGTCCAAACGGAGCACGATCGGGAAATTGTAGGCCGCGGAGTTCTCCTCCATCTGTCCGATCAGCCACAATCGCTGTTGAGCGGCAGAAAGAGGAAGGTGGTCCGGCCGCGGCTTCGCTACCAGTACCGGTCGCGTCGATCCCTGCTCGGCCGCAATACGTTCCGCGAGTTCCGCCACCGTCGGCGCTTCGAAGAGATCACGCATGGTCAGACTGTTCGGAATGGCGATCCGAGCTCGACTGATCAGCTTGGTGGCCAGAAGCGAGTGCCCACCGAGGTCGAAGAAGTTGTCGTCGACCCCGACATCGTCCACATCGAGTACGTCGGAGAAGAGGTCGCAGAGGACCTCTTCCGTGTGGTTACGCGGTGCGATCGACTCCCCACTCCGCTCCCCCAGCACCGAATCGGCGGTGGGCAGTGCCTTGACGTCGAGCTTGCCGTTGACGGTCATCGGTAGTGTCTCCACCTCGATCACCACGGCCGGAACCATGTAGTCGGGTAGGAGAACTCGCGCCTGCGCGCGGTAGTCGTGCCCGGCGCCGAGTCGCACGGGTGTCACGTAGCCGACGAGCCTCTTGACTCCACCTGCCCCGACGTCGACCACCACTGCCGCTTGCCGCACATGTTCGTCGGATTCGAGAACGGAGACGATTTCGCTCGGCTCGATGCGGTGACCTCTGATCTTCACCTGATCGTCGGTGCGGCCGAGGAAGTCCAGGTTGCCGTCACCGCGTCGCCGCACGAGATCCCCGGTGCGGTACATACGTTCTCCGGTCCCAGCCGGATCTGCGACGAAGCGCTCGGACGTGAGCGCGAAGCGTCCGAGGTAGCCGCGAGCCAAACCGGCTCCGGCAATGTACAGTTCGCCGGCAACTCCATCGGGGACCGGGCGCAGCCAGCCGTCGAGAATATGCGCGGCCGTGTTCCAGATCGGTTTGCCGACGGTCGGGGTGTCACTGTCGGACGTTCCGCCACCGAGCGTGTTGATCGTGTATTCCGTCGGACCGTAGAGGTTGTAGCCCACGGTTCCCTCGGTGTCGCGCAGCCTGTTCCACACCGAATCCGGAACGGCTTCACCGCCGAGCAGGACCAACGGAGGGCGGTGGTGTCCCACACCGTCGTCGAGAAGCCCGCTGTCGATCAGGTGCGTCGCGTAGGTCGGTGTCACGTTGACGACGTCGATGTCCAGTGCGTCGCAGTATCCAACGAGTGCCTCGGCATCACGACGCAGATCTTCGTCGCAAATGTGCACCTCGTGGCCTTCCACGAGCCACAGAAGTTCCTCCCACGACATGTCGAAGGCGAAGGACACGGTGTGCGCGATCCGCAGGCGCCGGCCCGCCGCGGCGATCACGGGTTCGAAAATCGCCTCGCGGTGGTTGAACTGCATGTTCGTCAAGCCGCGGTAACCGGTGACCACGCCCTTGGGCTTGCCGGTCGAACCAGAGGTGTAGATGACGTACGCGGGGTGGTCGAGTCGATGCGGTGCCCCCGGGGCGAATGCTCCGAGTTCCGACGCGGAGAGTGCCCGCGCCGAGATCGTCAGTCTCCTTGCTGCTGTATCGGGTTCGTCGATCACGATAGTGCGGACGTCGGCACCTTCGAACCTCGGTGAGGCCGAAACGGTTGTCAGCAACACGACAGGATCCGCGTCGTCGATCATCACGGCCAACCGTTCGGCCGGATGGTCGAGTTCGAGGGGTAGGTAGGCAGCACCCGTGCGCAATACCGCGAAGAGCGCGACGACCATGTCCACCGAACGTGGTAGGCCAAGAGCGACAATCTTTTCCGGGCCGGCGCCGCAATTGATCAGCAACCGCGCCATCCGGTTGATCTCGCCGTCGAGATCGGCGTAGGTCATCCGGCGCTTCCCGAACACGAGTGCCGTGTCGTTCGGTTGCGCCGACGCGACTTCTTCGAACAGGTCGGCAATGGTACGCTCCGGCAACTCCCGGATCTGCGTCTGCTGCGCTACTGCGGGAACCGGAGACGCAACAACCGATCCCGCCATGTCCTGCGACCAACTCTGCAGCAGGTCGACGAAGTGACGCAGTAGGTCCTCGGCCCGGCGCGCGGTCACCAGATGCGGATGGAACTCAAACTTGACGTTGACGGTGGCACCCGGTGTGACCACGACGGTCAGCGGATAGTGCGTGTGATCGATACTGTCGCTTCCACTCACGTCGTGAGCGGCGTTGAGCGCGTGGACTTGCCTCTCGTCCACGAAGTTCTGCAGGACCATCAGCACGTCGAAGAGTTGACGATGCTCGGAAACACGCTGGATCGATGCCAAACCGAGGTAGTCGAAAGGCATCAGCGAAAGCCGATCCGCCTGTGTCCGACGAAGAAGTTCCTCGACGCTCTCGTTCGGATCCAGTTGCAGCCGAACGGGAACGGTGTTGAGGAACATTCCCACCACGGTGTCGATTCCCGGTACCTCCGGTGGCCGTCCGGCAACCGTGGAGCCGAAGACGACGTCCTGTCGACCGGTGGCCGACGCCAGCACGAGGGCCAGCGCTGCATTCAGTACCGTGTTGAACGTGACGCCGGACGCGGCAGCGCGCTCACGCAACGCACGCGAAAGCGTTTCCGACAGAACCGCATCGCGGCGATCCGGAAGCTGAACTTCGACGCCGGGCATCGGCTCGGCAACAAGCGTCGGCTCCTCGAGTCCTGCGAGCGCTCCGCGCCACCCCTCGTCGGCGCCTGCACCGTCGCGATCGGCCAACCAGGCGAGGTATGTCTCGAACGACCCCTCGGGTTCGCCGAATGCGCTGTCGTCGCCGCCGGTATCGTAAAGCGCCAGAAGCTGACTGACGACAAGGCCGTTGGACCAGCCGTCCCACAGCAGGAACTGCCTGTTGATCACCAGACGATCCTGGCCGCCGGGCAGATGCAGCACACTCATACGCCACAGCGGCGGCGCGGTCAGGTCGAATGGCGTCACTCGGTCTTGGGCGGCGACGGCCTCGGCACGCTCACGAGCAACCGAGTCGTCGAGTTCACGGAGATCGTGGACGACGACCGGAACATCGAGTCCAGCGCTGAAGAACTGCACCGGCTCGTTCAGCCCTTCGCTCACGAAACCCGCTCGCAACGTGGGATTTCGTCGTTGAAGTGTCCGGGCGGCCGCAGCCAACCTGTCGACATCGAGGGTGTGCCCGAAGTCCATCGAGAACTGTGCCGTGTAGATGTCCCCACCACTGCTGCTGTCGCTGCTGCCCGCGTAGCCGGCTTGGAAGTACAGGCCTTCCTGCAACGGTGAGAGTGGGAGGATGCTGCTGACACCTGCCGGACTCGCATCGGCTATCGCGTCGATCTCGGTCTGACTCAGGTCGAGCAACGTCACATCGGACGGGGTCAGAATGGGAGGCCCGGCGTGACGCGCGGCCGCAGCCGCCAGATCGCCGAGGGCCGAAACCCAGCCGTCGGAGAGTGACTGCGCGTCCTCCTCGGACAAATCTTCACTTGCCCAGGCAAACTCGGCGCGGAGCCCCGAATCCACGCTGACGACATTCACGATCAGTCGGTACGGGCCTCCCATGTTTGCGTCGGGATCGGTGGACAAGGCTTCGGATTCCGCTGCCAAGGACCATGCTGTCGATCCTACTGTCGTCGTACGTCCGAGATAGTTGAACAGGATCTGAGATTCGGAGCGCCCCGCCAATGTCGATGCCGTGCGGGCATTCACGTATCGCAGCATCCCGTAGCCGATACCGCCGTCCGGAGCCGCCCGCAGGCTCTCCTTCACCTCGCGTAGCGTGTCCACCGGGTCGATTCCGCCGTGCAGTCGCATCGGGGCAATCGTGGTGAACCAGCCGACTGTTCGCGACAGATCGATGCCCGCCACCAACTCCTCGCGGCCGTGCCGTTCGAGATCGACCAGCAATTCGTGCTCACTGCGGCCGGTGGAGCGGCGCCAGCGATCGACGGACATCGTCAGCGCTGCCAACAGAACATCCGTTCCCTCGGCACCCACCATTGCCGCAACCGATCCAAGTGCTGCCTCGGAGATTGCTCCGTCCACCGTGACCGTGCGCCTCGAGCCTCCGGATACGACGGCATCGCCCGCGGCGTCGGGGATCAACTGCGCGCCCGGAGCGGTCACGGTCAGCCAGTGATCGAGTTCGGCGAATCGATGAGCACTGTATGCGTGTTCGGCCACCGTACGGGAGAAGGTACGCAGCGAAGTTCCGACGGCATCCAGTGCGGCGGGCTCTCCGGCTTCGACTGCCACCCAGGCCATCGCGAGATCCTCGAGCAGGGTTCCCCAGGAAACCCCGTCCACGACCAGGTGGTGCGCGACTATCGCGAGTCGGCCCAGACTCTCAGCGCCGCAATCGAACCAGACCACCGAGACCATCCGCCCTGCAGACGGATCCAATCGACTGGTCGCAGTTTCAGAGTGCTCAGTGACGAGTCTTCGCAACTCGGAGTCATCCAGTCCCCGAGCATCAACGCGTTCGACCAGGTTCGCTGCCCGGACACTACCGGGTTCCTCGATCCGAGCCGACCACATCCCGCGGTCATGTCGGATCAAGGTTTGGCGAAGTCCGTCGTGGTGATCGAGCACGGCCTGCAATGCGCCGGTGATCGAACCGAGAGATGTTGCCGGAGAGTGGATCAGAACTGCCTGGTTGAAGCGGTCGGTACCACCCGTCCATTCGGACAAGCGGTGAACCACCGGCAGCGGAACCAGCTCACCCACGCCGATGTCGGCCGTGACGGTGGCATCCGAGGTGGCGACATCACCCACCGCTGCAGCGATCGCAGCGGGAGTGCGCAATTCGAAGATCTGACGCGGGGTCAGCACTACCGAATCACGACGAGCCAGGTTGACCAGTCGGATCGCCAGGATACTGTCGCCGCCGAGAGTGAAGAAATCGTCGCGCACCCCGACACGGGGCAGTCCGAGAACCGTCGCGAAATGCCCGGCGAGGAGGTCTGCAACGCCCGAGGAAACCACTCCCGTCAAGTCGCCCACCTGTGCCGCAAAATCCGGTGCAGGTAGTGCTTTTCGGTCGAGCTTGCCACTCGGGCTCAGCGGCAGCGACTCGAGCCGCACGAAGGCACTTGGCACCATGAACTCCGGTAGCACTGACAACAACTGAGCTCGAACCGCAACATCATCAGCATCTCCGACCAGGTAGGCGACCACCTGTGCGCGGTTGCTCGGACCGTCGGTTCGGACGATCACGGCACTTGCCGTGACTCCGGGGCACAGCGCCAATTGCGCTTCGATTTCGCCGAGTTCGATTCGGAATCCACGAACCTTCACCTGCTCGTCGGCACGGCCGAGGTACTCGAGAACGCCGTCGGCATTCCACCGCACGATGTCACCGGTCCGGTACATCCGCGAGCCGCCGTCGCTGTACGGATTCGCCACGAATCGTTCGGAGGTCAATCCCCCACGTCCGTGGTAACCACGTGCCAGTTGTGGCCCTGCCAGATAGAGCTCACCGGTGGCACCGGCCGGGACGTTCTGCAGGTAGGGATCGAGAACCAACAGGCCGGTGTTGGCGGCAGGTGCGCCGATCGGGACGCTGACGGCGTCTGCCGGAGTTTCCTGCACCGACGGCTGCCAACTGACGTCGACGGCGGCCTCGGTGGGGCCGTAGAGGTTGTCCACCAGAGTATTCGGCAGGATCTCGGAGACCTTGCGCGCAACGTGAACGGGCAGTGCCTCGCCGCTGCAGTTGACGATCTCGAGCGAAGAGCACAGTGCTGCTTTCGGCTCCGCGAGAAACACGTCGAGCATCGACGGAACAAAATGCACTCGGGTCACGGAATGTTCGACGATGACGTCGGCCAGATAGCCAGGGTCCTTGTGCCCGTCCGGCTCGGCCATCACGAGAGTTGCCCCCACCAGGAACGGCCAGAAGAATTCGGGAACGGAGACGTCGAAGCTCGACGGGGTCTTCTGCAGCATCCGGTCGGAGACGTCCATCGGACGTATCTGCTGTGCCCAGAGCAATCGGTTGACCACACCCTCGTGGTTGACCACAACGCCTTTGGGGCGACCGGTCGAACCCGAAGTGTAGATCATGTACGCGGCATCCGCGGGCGATCCTGGGACACTCAGCGGATCGGCGGGGAACTGCGCCGACTCCGATACCGTCACCCGCGGAACCGAACCCGAATCGAGTGAAGAATCTTCCGACACCACGACGCACACAGGATCGGCGTCACCCAGCATGTACGTCAGCCGCTCCGCCGGGTAGCCGGTGTCGAGGGGAACGTATGCTCCCCCGGCCTTTCCGATGCCGAGTATCGCGACCATCAGATCAGGAGAGCGAGGCAAGGCAACCGCTACCAACGATTCGCGTCCGACGCCACGTTCGCGCAGCAGATGCGCAAAACGATCAGCGCGAGAGTGAAGTTCGGCGTAGGTCAACGACTCTTCACGGAAGATCACTGCGGTGGCTTCGGGCGTACGCCCGGCTTGATCCTTCAGCAGCTCGGTCAGCGTTGCGCGCGGCCGATCCAAGGCCGTGCCGACGCTCCCCGGCTGTGCGGGTGCCAGCGCGATCCGGCCGATGACCTGATCGAGATCGCGCGAGAGCTCGGTGAGTACGACTGCGAGAGTTTCGGCCAGCGACGCAGCGGCGTCGCCGTCCACCTGAGCAGCGTCGTACTTGAGCTCCAACGCCAATCGATCGCCGGGGACGACGATCAGGGTCAACGGGTAGGCCGGTCGCTCGTCGAATCGAATTCCCGTCAGTCGCACCGAGTTCGTCGGATCAGCGATTGCCGTGTCACCGAGTGGATAGTTCTCGAACACGACGAGTGATTCGAAGTCCTGCTCCAGTCCGCCGGTCCGTCGCAGTTCGGGTAACCCCAGGTACTGATGGTCGAGTAGTTCCGATTGTTCCCTCTGCCAACGGGAAAGCGCTTGCGCGGCTGTCTCTGCCGGATCGAACCGCAACCGAGCCGGCACGGTGTTGATGAACAAGCCCACCATGGACTCGATCCCGGGCAGGTCTCCACCGCGTCCCGATACGGTCGATCCGAACAGCACGTCTGTTCGGCCGGTCATTCGGCCGAGCACCAGCCCCCAGGCGCCGTGCACGAGCGTACTCAGCGTCAGGCCATGGGAGCGTCCGTTGATCGCCAGTGCGCGAGTATTACTGTCGGACAGCTCGACTCGGGTGGCACAGACGCCGCTGCTGCCCGCGCTCGGCGCGGGAAGTTCGACCGCGGGCCCGGGAGAGTTCAGCGCTTCTCTCCACACCGCTGCCGAGGCCTCGTGATCGTGGCGGGCCAACCATTCGAGATAGCTGCGGTACGGCGCCGGAGTCGGGAGCACCACGCCGGAGTCGCCAACGCTGTACGACGCCATCAGCTCCCGCAGCATCACCGGAACCGACCATCCGTCTGCGACCGCATGGTGAATCGACTGCAGCAGAAGGTACTTCTCCGAAGAGGCACGGACAAGCGTGTAACGGACGAGCGGCGGTTGCGCCAGGTCGAACCCGCGCGCGCGGTCGGCGGAAAGCAGTTCATCGACATCGGCGCCGGCCACCTCGACTACCGCCATCTCCACGACAGCGCTCGGGTGCACCACCTGCACGACCCGGCCGTCACCCAGGACCGAGAATCCGGTGCGCAGCGCCTCATGCCGATCGACGACGGATTGCAGCGCGCGGTGCAGCGCCGCACTGTCCACGGCTCCGGTCAGTTCCACAACCTGTTGCACGACATACTGATCGGCCCCCGGATCGGCAAACGCCGAATGGAAGTAGATCCCTTCCTGCAGCGGAGTGAGTGGGAGAATCTCTTCAGCCTTCGGTAACCCGTCCACGTCTGCCTGAGCGAGCGCCACCAGAGGGTAGTCCGAGGGTGTGGCTCCGCCGAAGGCTGCGAGCCCGGACACGGCCTCGAGCGAGTCCAGCCACAACCGCGCAAACCTGTCGATGTCGCTACGCAGGAAGATGTTCGACGCCCAGGTCAGGGTGGCTCGCAGGCGTGGTCCACCGGCGGCGTCCTCGGCTACGACGTCGACAGACAACGCGTGTCCCAGCGGCATGGACGGATCGGCAGCACCGTCCATCGACACCGGGAACCAGTCCCCCTCCGCTGCGGCAGTGCGTCCCAGATAGTTGAGCACCACCTCCGGCGCTGCGAAACTACGCAACTGATCCGAGCCGCCGAGGTATCGCAATGCTCCGTACCCGAAGCCGGCGTTCGGGACCCGTCGAAGTTGCTCCTTGACGCTCTTGAGAACCCCCGCCAACTCGCCGCTCGCGTCGAGATCCGGAGCGGCTGTACCGATCTCGAGCGCCACCGGGAACACTGTGGTGAACCATCCGACGGTACGAGTCAGGTCGACGTGCGCAGCGCCGTCACCGCGAACGATGTCCTCGTCGCGTCCGTGCCCCTCCAGGTCGATCGTCACCGATCCGGCACCGCTCCAACGGGTCAGCGCCACGGCAAGTGCGGTGACCAGCACTTCGCTCACATCGGCTCCGAACGCCCGTGGGACACTGCCCAACAGCTGATCTGCAAGTTCTGGAGGTAGGGTGATCGACCGCGCTGCAGCGGTGCGCGCGAGGTCAACTGCCGGGTCGAGTGCCCGACGGCCGAGAGATGCCCGTTGTGCGGACGTCACCGAGTCCCAGAACTCGATTTCCGAGTCCAGTCGCCCGGCTCCGACCGCATCCGAGACGAGTTCGGCGTACCTTCGCACCGACGTGCCGACCGGAGCGAGTGCGGGTTCGTCGCCATTCATCGCTGCGATGCCGGCGCGCGCGAGGTCCTCGAGGATGATGCGCCACGAGACGCCGTCGACCACCGCGTGGTGGATGACAAGCAACAGCCGTCCGGGACCGGTCACAGGGCGGAACAGAACAGCGCTGACCATCGTGCCGTCGGCCGGATTCAGACGGCCGACAGCTCGCTCGGTCTCGGCGACGATCAACGGTCCGCATTCTTCGAGCGGTGCCGGTAGTGCACGGGTCTCGAAGACCACAGCCACTTCGTTTGTCTCCGGGACGAGCAGTCTTCCTTCGGGCGTCAACGTCGCACGAAGTGCATCGTGGCGCGCCACCAGGGCGTCGAGCGCCGCCTGGACATGCTCGGACGTCAAGGCTGACGGGGTCTGAATCAGCGCACGCTGGTGGAAGGTTCGTACTGCGTCCGACACTCCGAGAACCCTGGCGGCAATCGGCGTCGTGGCTACGTGGCCGATCGGTTGGTCCGCGTGGTCGACGATCTCAGCCACTCGGGAGGACTGGGCACGCGCCATAGCCTCGGCGGTGCGCAGTTGGAACACCTCGCGAGGACTGATCGACAAACCGGCAGCACGAGCCGCGGTCACGAGTGCGATCGCGACGATGCTGTCGCCGCCCAGTGCAAAGAAGTCGTCGGTAACGCCGACCGAATCGAGGCCGACTGCCGACGCGATCAACGTGCAGAACTGTTGTTCGACTTCGTTTCTCGCAGCGACATGTGCACTCAGTTCGGCGAGATCGGGCTCGGGTAGCGCGCGACGGTCGAGTTTGCCGTTTGCCGTGAGCGGAAACTTGTCGAGGACGGTGACGGTGGTCGGGACCATGTAGTCGGGCAGCTTGCTCGCAGCCCACTCGCGAAGCTCACGTGAGTCGATCGCGAGGTTCGTCCCCGACGCTGCGCTCACGTAGGCGGCGAGATACTTTGCACCGGTTGGTGCTTGGCGCACCAGAACTGCCACGTGACGCACTGCGGGGTGCGAAATCACGGCGGCTTCGACATCCTCGAGTTCCAGGCGCATGCCGCGGATCTTCACCTGATTGTCCGTGCGTCCGAGGAAGTCGAGGGTGCCGTCGGCGGTCCATCTGGCCAAGTCACCGGTGCGATACATGCGGGATCCGGCCAGATCACCTGAGACGAAGGGATCCGCGACAAAACGAGATGCGGTCAGTGCCGAAGCACCCACGTATCCGCGTCCCAGCAGGAAGCCCGCGGCGTAGAGTTCGCCGCCGGTGCCGATCGGAACCGGCTGCAAGTCGCCGTCCAACACGTACAGACGAGTGTTGGGGTTCGGGCGACCGATGGATGTGGCGATTCGTTCCGCGTCCTCGCGGTAGATCACATGGGAGACACCGATGGTCGCTTCGGCCGGGCCGTAGCCGTGATACAGCGTCGTGGACAGTTGATCGCGGAACCGATCGAAGAGTTCAGGCGTGAGAACCTCACCGCCGCACCACACGTGCTTCAACGAATCGAGCTGATCGGTCCCGTTCGCCAGATCCAGAAGGATGTCGAGCATCGACGAGACCAGGTAGACGAAAGTGACCGATTCTCCGGCGATCAGGTCGAGCAGGTATTGCGGGTCGCGTTCCCCCTCGGGCTTCGCGATCACCAATCGACCGCCGGAGACGAGCGGGAGCAGGATCTCGTTGATCGAGATGTCGAACGAGAGTGGGGCTTTGAACAAGGAGGCATCGCCGGACCCGAACCCGAGAATCCGCTCCCGCTGCCACAGCAACCTTGCGCAGATTGCCTCGTGGCGGATCATGGCGCCCTTCGGACGTCCGGTCGAACCGGACGTGAAGATGACGTATGCGAGTTGGGCACCGTGAATACGAATGTCGGAGGTCATCGTCTCGGACAGGTCCGAGGGCCCGTCCTCGTACGCCCACGCGGAGAGATCGACCGGAACGGAGTCGTCTACACCGTCCGAGGTGAGCACCAGTGTGGCGCCCGCGTCGGCAAGTACCGATTCGCGGCGTTCCGCAGGCCATGACGGATCCAGCGGAACGAAGGCACCACCGGCACACATGACGGCCAACAACCCCACCACCATCTCGGCGGATCTCGGAAGCCCGATCGCCACAACGGTTTCGGTCGCGACACCGCGAGAGATCAAGTGCGCGGCGAGCTGTGATACCCGACTTTCGAGTTCGCCGTAGGTCAGCCGGATGTCGCCGTCGACCACGGCGACAGCGCCCCGATCGGCAGAGAAGCTGCTGCGCAACAAATCCGGCACCGTCGTGATTGGCTGCGGCTCTGCGGTGTCGTTCCACCCGTGGAGCACGAGTTCTCTCTCCGCGAGCGACATGGGGTCGAGTGCCGAGATCGGAAGCTGCGGCTCGGCTACGAATCGATCGAGGAACTGTTCGATTCTGGCGGTGTGATCGGCCAACTCCCTGTCGAATCCGGCCGGGGCGCGGACGTCGATCTCGATCGGTTCCCCGTCCTGACCACCGCGCACACTCAGATCCAGGTCACTGACTCGACCGGTTACCGAATTACGCACGCGCACCGGGCATCCGCCGAAGGTGAGTGTGTGTTCGAACATCATCGAGTTGATGCCGGGGCCGAAGACCTGACGGTCGGGATCGATCGCCCGAATGTCGCGAGCGAGATCCTCACCTCGGTACCGCCCGTGCTTGAGAATCGAGACCAGGGCGGTGTCGAGACGAGTTGCCAACTGGCCGATGGTTTCCGAGCGTTCTACCCGAATACTCAGCGGCAAAATCGTCGACGCCATCGAAGGAGTGCGACGCATGTCGCGCCCCACCCGAGCGGCCATCGGTACCGAGACGACAACGTCGTGCTTTCCGGTGGTTCGTGCGATGTACGCGATCAGCGCGGCCATGGGCAGGCGAGTTCGTCGAATCCCGGCGTCGGCCGCATAGCGGTAGAGCTGTGCCGCGCGATCAGCGTCGAGCGTGAGTATCGCTGAGATCGGCGGCAGCGAATCATCCACCTGCCCATGCAGAATCCGCGTCGCTTCCGGTCCCGATTCAACGCGTTCGACCCAGTACTGACGGTCGGTCTGGAATCGCGGAGAGTTCCGGTAATCCAGATCGGCTGTAACCACGGCGTCGAGTGACCACTGCGGCGCGGCAGTCCCGAGATTCGGATCGTCGTATCGCTCGGCGACGTCGGCGACGATGAGCGAGATGCCGTACCCGTCGATCACGCTGTGGTGATAGCGCTGATACCAGATGACTTGGTCGTCAGCGGTCAGCAGAAGCACCTGGCGGAACAGCAGCTCGTCCGGACCGAAGACCCGAGCCATGTCGGTGTCCATCCACGACTGCGCAGTCGAATCGGGATCCGCCTCGGCCCGAAGGTCGAGAATTTCCACGTCCCAGCGCGCATCCGGAATCGGCACCTGGATCAGCTGGTTGTCGGCATCGACCTCGAAGTGCACGAACAGCGCTTCGACGCGTCCGACGCTGGCCTCGATCGCCGCTGCCGCGCGCTCGATGTCGATCGTGCCGTCGACCTCGACGACAAGTCCGATGTTGTAGACCGGACTGCTCGGATCCACGTTCTGAGCAACCCACACCTCACGCTGAGCGGCCGTCGCCGGGAGCGCTGCGTCCAGATCGGCACCGCCCGATACCGCCGGGTGAGCTACCTGAGAGTGGTCAGACATCAAGAATCCGATCATCGTCGTTCATGCTCATCGAACGACGAACACCCTCGCAAGTTTAGGGTAGGCTACCCAGGAACGTGAAGGTGCGCTCCCGCCCTGGTCAGACCTGTTCCCACGGACCGAATTCGAGCAAAACGTCAATTGCTGTCTTACCGTCCTGCGGCCGAACGACATGTTCGAGGGCATAGACCCTCGATCCCTCCGCAGCGCGAGCGAGATCGGAAATACCGGGCAGAATGGTCGGTTCGGGTGGACCGCCCACACCACGATGGAAGTTCTCGATGGAATGCCCCAAATAGAGGACCCGTCCGCCGGGCGTCAGCCACTCCCCGGCGCGCTTCAAGGTTGCGGCCAGATGGTCGACCTCGAGGTGAAGAAAGCTGACCAACACCAGGTCGACCAGCCCTTCCGGCTGCCACTCGGTCGCGTCGCCGACCTGCCAGTCGACAGCCTTGTCCCCGTCACTCGCCCGTGCCAGATCGAGCGCCACCGACGAGTAGTCGACCGCAGTCACCGACCAACCTTGCCCAGCCATCCACCGCGCGTGACGGCCGTCGCCGCAGGCCAGATCGATCGCGGTGCCCGGTCTCAGATCGGAAATTCTTGTTGCGACGGTTCCCGCCGGGTCGACTCCCCATGGCTCCGTCACCGCTCGGTATCGCTCGTCCCAGTCGCGTGCGTCCATGATTGCTCTCCCATATCCGTTTCACCGTTTCAGATCGGACGGTGCCCCCAGCAGCATAGAGAACCCTCGAATGTGACAGATCGATACCCCTGGGGGTATACAGGTGACGGACAGGAATACCCCCACCCGTATCAGGAGTGAAGATGTCAGCGACCAGAACAGTCACCGCGGACCCACCCACCCGAGCCGACGGCATACTTGCGCGTCTCGGTCGATCGATGGCGACTCACACCCGCCTCGTCGTCGGCGTCTGGTTGATCGCGTTGATCGCACTCGGCGCCGCAGCACCCAGCGTCTTCACCTCTCTGGCCGGCGCGGGTTGGCAGGCAAACGGATCCGAATCCGTGCAAGTTCGCGAGTTGGCCGAGCAGCATTTCGGTGGAAATTCCTCCGCCGCAGTACAAGTGGTCGTTCACTCCGATTCTCTACCCATCACGGATCCGTCGATGCAGCAAACCCTGGCCGCGGCAACGGAAATCTTTTCCGCGGACCCTCGCTTCGGCGAAGTGATCGCCCCGCAGCCCGGTATGACCATCAGCCCGGACGGACATACCGGCATCATGGTCGCGGGCGCCAACGCGAGTACCGACGAGATGGTCAGCGCGGTAGACGAACTCGGCAAGAAGCTCACGGGCTTGTCCACCGACACGATCGAGGTGTACCCGACGGGTGCGTCGGCGTTGTGGAGCGATTTCAACAAGGCCAATCACGAAGCCATGATCAAAGCCGAAATGATGTCGTGGCCCGTCACTCTCGCGATCATGGTGTTGGCCTTCGGCTCCCTGGTTGCCGCGGGTCTACCACTACTGCTGACGCTTGCGGGCCTGGTCGCTTCGGCGGGCGGGCTTGTAATCCTCAACGAGATCACGCCGATTTCCGTGTGGGCCATGAACTTCGCGATGATGTTCGCTCTCGCGCTGGGCATCGACTACGCACTCTTCCTCGTCGCCAGGTTCCGGGATGCATTGCGAGCCGATCCGGATCCAAGGGCCGCCGTGGCTCAAACCATGGACACCGCCGGCAAGGCTGTGGTCCTTTCCGGCCTCACAGTTCTGGTCAGTTTGTCTGCGGTTCTCATCGTTCCAGCCCCGGCCGTACGCACGATGGCTGTCGGAATCATGCTCGCTGTGATCTTCGTTCTCGCCGCAACACTCACCCTGTTGCCTGCCGTGCTCGGCCGGATCGGCGCGAAGGTCAACGGCGGTTCTCTACCGTATGCAAAGCGCCAGCAGCACCGCTCCCCGATGTTCGCAGGTTGGGCATCATTGCTGCACAAGCACCCGTGGCCATTCGGCTTCGGCGCCTTACTCATCCTGATCGCACTCGTTGTTCCGGTCTTCGGACTGAAGGTGGCAATGCCCTCCATCGCCGTGGTTCCCGAGGACGCCCCGGTTCGCCAGGGCTATGAACTGGTGCAGCAGCAATTCGGGGACGGCGCCCCGGGGATGTTGCAGATCGTCACGTCCGCCGACGATGCAGCCGACACCTCACGAATTGCCATGAGCGTTGACGGCGTGGCCATGGTCACCCCAGCGCAACAAGCTGCCGACGGGTCCGATCTTGTTATGCTGCAAGCAGTTCCCACCGTCGACCCGTCAGATCCTGCGATGGAAACCATCCTTGCCGACCTTCGGTCGCAACTGCCGGAATCGGCGCTCGTCGGCGGCGCTCCGGCCGAAAATCTCGACCTTCAGCAGGCACTCGACGACTACCTTCCCATCGTCGTGGTCGTGATTCTGACGCTCGGATTCCTGTTGCTGCTGATCGCCCTCCAGGCGCCTTTGATCGCCTTGATCGGCACGCTGGTCAGCCTGCTGTCCACTGGGGCCGCATTCGGAATCGCGAAGCTGATCTTCCAGGACGGTCACGGAGCAGGCCTACTCGGCTTCACCCCCCAGGGTTTCCTCAACGGGTGGGGTCCGGTCTTCTTCTTCGCCATGATCTTTGCGATCGCGATGGACTACACCGTATTCCTGCTTTCGAGTGCCAAGGAGCACTACGAACGCACAGGCGACCCCGCGATCGCACACATCGACGGCCTCGCGCATTCGGGTCGGGTCATTGCGGCGGCAGCAGCGGTGATGGTTGCGGTCTTCTTCACTTTTGCGCTCGCAGATCCCTTGCCACCCAAGGAAATGGGCATCATTCTCGGCGTAGCTGTCCTCCTGGACGCATTGCTCGTCCGCTTGGTGCTGCTGCCCGTTCTCCTACGCCTCACCGGCCGGGCAGCCTGGTGGGCGCCGGCATGGCTGCGTCGCGTCCTGCCGAACATCAGCTTCTCGCATGGCTGATCGTGTACCCGACATCACTGTCCTACTGATACCCCCAGGGGTATGATGGGGACAAGAGAAATCAAAGCCGGCGACAGTGACAGCCCACGACGAGGAGCGCGCAATGACAACACCCACAGAACCGATAGCGATCGCAACCAAGGTCACCGGAACCTTCGACGACGTCGTCACCCGCACGCGTGGCGCTCTCGCCGAGCAGGGCTTCGGCATCCTGACCGAGATCGACATGCAGGCAACACTCAAGGCGAAGCTGGACGAGGACATGGAAAAGTACCTGATCCTGGGTGCCTGTAACCCGCCGTTGGCCCATCGGGCAGTTTCGGTGGATCGTCAGATCGGCCTCCTGCTGCCGTGCAACGTCGTCGTCCGCGAAGATACGACTACCGAGAATTCGTTCTTCGTCGAAGCGATGAACCCTGCTCTCATGGTTCAGGTTTCCGGCGAACCCGGCCTCGAGTCCGTGGCAGCCGACGCAGCCGTCAAGTTGCGCGCGGCCGTCGACTCGCTGATCTGACACCGCAGTCGGATCAAACACTGAATCAAGCAGTGACATGCCCCCAGGGGTACCCTTGACCGCAGCACGAACACTCGAGAAGGGGCCACCATGACCGGCGACGAAGAGAGCATTGCGCTCGTATTGAACAGACTGCGTCGTGCCCACGGCCAACTTGCCGGGGTCATCTCGATGATCGAGAACGGCCGCGACTGCAAGGACGTCGTCACGCAACTCGCCGCCGTGTCCAAGGCGCTGGACCGAGCAGGGTTCAAGATCGTCGCTTCCGGGCTGCGTGAATGCCTGAGCGGTGACAGCGCGGAAGGTCAGGAACCGATGACCGAGGCCGAACTCGAGAAGCTGTTCCTGGCACTGGCCTGAAACATGTGAAGGGCCTGACCTGCAGTTAGCAGGTCAGGCCCTTTCTCGCGTGCGGAAAACTACTTCGCCAGGAAGTCGATCAGCACCTTGTTCACGGCCTCCGGACGCTCGAGGTAGCCGTAGTGCCCGGCGTCGGGAATCTCTTCGTACGACGCCGTCGCGATGCAGTCCGCCACCTCGCGGGAGAGGTAGGGCGGGATCATGCGGTCGTCGGCGAAAGCGACGGACAGGCACGGGCGCATGATCGACTTGTACGCACCCCGTCGATCGAAGGCGCGGTCCATACCGAGCTGTGCGCGAACACCCGGTGACGTTGCGCCGCCGGTGAACTCGAAGATATCCATCCAGTCGCGCGCCGAGTGATCGTCTGCCAGCGTGGCCGGCGAAAGGTTCATCACCGCGGTCACTGCGGCACGGTACTTGGCCGGCAGAGCGACGCCACTGTCGAACAACTGGCGCTCGCCCTCGGTCAGGACCTGCTGGAAATGATCCATCCGGGCGTGGCCGGCGAGGAACACTGCTTTGCGAACCAGATCGGGCCTGGCGAGCGTCAGTTCCTGCGCCACCCGGGCGCCCATCGAGGTGCCGATGACATGGGCCGGACCGCCACCGAGGTGCTCGATCAGTCCGGCGGTGTCTGCGACCATGTCGGGCATCGTGATGCCGCCGAGGCTCTCGCCGGACGGTGCGATTCCGCGGTTGTCGAAGGTGCAGACTCGGTAGCCGGCGGCCACCAGCGCCGGGGTCTGGTGCAGATCCCAGACGCGGCCGGGGCTGCCGGTCCCCATGATGAGCACCACCAGATCTCCATCACCCTTGACCTGGTAATTGATGGGGATTCCGTTGATTGTGGCGACCGTCATGTCAGCCTTCCTCCTCGTACGTGTGATCAACAATTTTGGTTGGATAGCCTAAGCTGATGGGCGGTCGTGTGACCGCAACCCCAGCCCATGCTCGTCCAGGAGGACCCCCGTTGAGAGTCGCTACGCTCGGATACCAAACCTGGGGCCACCGTACCCTGCAGGCCTTGATCGACTCCGATCACGAGGTCGTGCTGGCAATCACACACCCGAAGAGCGAACACGTCTACGAACAGATGTGGGCGGACTCGGTTGCAGATCTGGCGGCCGAGAACGGTGTACCCGTTCACGTGGCGAACAAGCCTGACGACGCCTTCAAAGCCGCGCTGGCCGAAGCAGCTCCCGACATCATCGTCGCCAACAACTGGCGTACCTGGTTGCCTGCGGAGGTCTTCGACGCACCCAAGTACGGCACCCTCAACATCCACGATTCGCTGCTGCCCAAGTACACGGGATTCTCCCCGCTCATCTGGGCTCTGATCAACGGCGAAGAAGAAGTCGGGCTCACGGCGCACCTGATGGACGAGGAACTCGATGCGGGCGACATCGTGCTGCAGCGTTCGACGACGGTCGGCCCGACCGACACCGTCACCGATCTGTTCCACCGCACGATCGACATGATCGGCCCCATCACACTCGACGCCCTGGATCTGATCGCGTCCGGCCGTACCGACTGGACGCCGCAGGACCGATCGCAGGCCACGTTCTTCCACAAGCGCGCACCGCAGGACAGCCACGTCGACTGGTCCTGGCCCGCCGAGGTCATCGAGCGTTTCGTCCGGGCACAGTCCGATCCGTACCCCAACGCTTTCGCCGAGTTCAAGGGCCAGCGCATCCGCATCCTGAAGGCGTCCGTCTCACGCGGGCACTACGGCGGAACCCCCGGCCGAGTGTTCATCCAGGAAGACGACGGCATGGTGATCGTCGCGGGCCCCGACGCGTGGTCGGGCAAGAACAAGGGACTGCGGATCGAGCGCGTCCGACTCGACGACGGCAGCGAGTACACCGCCGCCGAGTTCTTCCCCCACGGCGGCGGGTACCTCACCTGATCGCCGGATCAGACCCCCTCAGTACAAAACCCAGTACAAACCCCTCAGTCGCGACCTTCCCAGGCCGCCCACAGTTGTGCGTAACGCCCGCCCGCGGACACCAGTTCGCGGTGCGGGCCTTCTTCTACGATCTGACCGTGTTCGAGCACGATCACTCGGTCGGCGCCCGCAGCCTGCGTAAGCCGGTGTGCGACAACCAGAGTGGTGCGGCCCTCCGTAGCGGCGTCGGCAGTCGCTTCCAGTTCCCGCGCTCCGGCGCTGCCCGCCTCCGCTGTTGCCTCGTCCAGTACGGCGACGGCGGGATCGGCCAACACCAGTCTCGCCAAAGCCAACTGCTGCGCCTGCGCCGCTGTCATCTCGTGCCCGCCTTCGCCGACGACGGTCAGCATTCCCTCGTCGAGAGCCTCCACCCACTCGTACGCGCCGACCGTCCGCAGTGCCGCGGCAACGTCCTCGTCCGAGGATTCGGGAGCCGCCAATCTCAGATCCTCGATCAGAGGTCCGGCAAAGACATGAACCTCCTGACTCACGATCGCGATGTGGCGTCGTAGGTCGTCGAGGTCGGCAAGCGGGACACCGCCGATCGACACCCGGCCCGACGTCGGAGTGATCGAACCGGCAGCGATCGCCGCGAGCGTCGTCTTTCCGGCTCCGGTCGAACCGACGAGCGCCACGCGCTCCCCCGCTCGCAGTGTGAGGCTCACTCCGTGGAGAACCTCATGACCACCGTCGTAGCTGTGCCGAATGTCATCCAGACGCAGCGAACCGTCGGCCGGAACGGAACCTGCATCCGTCGAAGGCTCCGTTTCCTCGATCTCGACGACGCCGACCAGTCGCGCGAGGCTGGCGCCGGCCGACTGCACTTCGTCGAAGGTGTAGAGCAGCGAGCCGATCGGGTTGAACAGGCGGTGGAACAGCAGGGCAGCAGTCGTCGTCTGGCCGACTGTCACGACGTCCTCACGGACCAGCAGGAATCCGACGACGAGAATCATGGACAGGCCCACGAATTCGGCGCGGTTACCTCGACCGGCGAACCTCGTGAACAGGCCGAACACTCCGACTGCCAGATCGCGCGCTTTTGCCGACGCCGCATCGATCTGCCCGAGGTGTTCCTTCTCGAGGCTGTACGCACGGACCGTCTTCGCACCCTGGAGACTGCTGATCAGCGCTTGTGAACGAGCGCCCATCGCTACCCGCTCGGCTGCGTAAACAGGAGCCGAGCGTGGCAGGTACCACTTGAGCGCCAGCGCGTACATCGGCAGCGCGACCATTCCGGCCAGACCGAGTCGCCAGTCGAGTCCGAGCATGGTCACCATGCTCAGAGCCACGAGCAGAACCGCCGCGATCATGCCGGGAACCACGTCGGACACGGCCTTGGCGATCACCGACACGTCGTCACCGACTCGTGAGAGCAGATCGCCCTTACCGACCTTCTCGACGGTCTGGATCGGCAGGCGCAGTGCCCGGTCCACGGTCCGCTCTCGCAGATCCGCCAGGATCGTCTCACCGAGCCGCTTGATCAGATAGGCAGCCACACCGGTGAACACACCGCCCACGATTGCGGCAGCGGCGATGATCACGACCACCCCGACGATCGTCGACGTGGGCGCGTTGTCCCGGACCCGGTCGACCAGGACACCGAAGACGTAAATCGGCACCAGGGCCATCGCCGACGCCGAAGCCGCGACGATCAGGACCAGCAGGCTCTGCATCCGGTGTTCGGCCAGCGCTGCCCGCAACCACCTCCAGGTCTGGCGACCACTCGCGATCGGCAACAACTCGCGCTCTGTCACCTTCTCGGCGTTCTCCCCGGCCGGCATTTCGGTTGTCATGTCCGTGGCCGTCACCGCAGCACCGCTCCTCGGTAGTTCGCGTCGCCGCGAGAGAGTTCGGAATGTGTGCCGATCGAGGCGATCACTCCGTCGTTCAACACGATCACTCGATCCGTCACGGCCAGCAAGGCTGGGCTGCTGGTGATCAATACCGTCGTGTGGATGCCACCGGCACCCTCGTGCCGCAGTTCTGCGATTCCTTCGGCGATCGACGCCTCGGTCACCGCGTCCACCGCCGTCGTCGGATCGTGCAGGACCATCACGGGTGCCTGTGCCACCAGGGCGCGCGCGAGGGCGACGCGTTGCCGCTGGCCTCCCGACAAACTGGCGCCCCGATCGGTCACTTCGAGGTCGAGACCGTCCGGATGTGCATCGACGACATCCGCCGCTGCCGACGCCACCAGAGCGCTCTGGATGTCGAGAGCAGCGCCATCACCGGCGCCCGCGGTGACGTTCGACGCAAGCGACCCGGAGAACAGATCGGTGATGTGCGGCTCCACCAACACCGTCCGACGTGCCAATCGCAAGTCCATGTCGGACAGGCTGATTCCGCCAACCCTCACCACTCCGCGATACGCGTCCTGCGCCAGCTGACCGGACAGGACCGCGACAAGGGCGTCGGCGTCCTGCGGCTGGTAAGCCACGACGCCCAGCAGTTCTCCCGCAGGCAGGTGCAAGTCGATGCCCTTGAGCGACTTGTACTCGACTCCGTCGAGGGTCAGGTCGGTGCCTTCGAGTTCGGTCTGCGAACCCGCGCCACGCAGTGGCTCCGCGTCCAAGACCAATGCCAGTCGATCCGACGACGCCCGCGCCACCGCGAAGTATCCGGGAATGGACGCAAGCAATCCGAGCGGTTCGATGATGAACTGCGCAAGCCCCACCACGGTGATCAGTTCACCGACCGTGATCCGGCCCTGCAACGCGAAGTATCCGGCGAAGCCCGCAACACCGACTGCGAGCAACGCACTGACGGTCGCGGCAACGCCGGTGTAGATACCGGTCGCCTTGGCCGTGCCGATCGTCGATGCGAGCGCTTGACGGCTGACCGTGCGGTAGCGCGCCGACGCGGTCTTCTCACCGCCGATACCGCGCAGCGGACGCAATCCGCTGACCAGATCCGTAGCCATCGCCGACGCCCGCGCGATCGACGCCTGCTGACCGGTGGCCCTCGACGTGATGAGAGGCGCCGCCAACTGCAGCAGACCGAGAATGACCGGCGTTCCGATCAGAACGGCCAGCCCCAGCCAGAGGTCGATCCACACCAACGCCACCGCCGACGCCACCGCAGCTGTCAGGGCCGCAGCGGCGCGCGGGACGATGTCCGCGATCCACGAAGTCTGCTCGGCATCGGATGTCGAGACTGTCAGCAATTCACCCGAACGCAGATCGGTGCGCACCCCACGCGGATCGAGGACGCGGTGCGCCACCTCGAGCCGGAGGCGATGAGCCTCCTGCTGCATCGCGGTGACGATGAAGCGTGCGCCGAAGCGCCACGCGGCCGTCAGAACGAGAAACAGAGCCGCGAGACCGACGATGGAGACGATCAGGGCCGTGGTGTCCGAAGTCTCCACCGCACGGTCGATGATCACACCGATGGAGATCGGCACCGCCGTCTCGGTCAGTTGGTGCAGACAGACCAGAACCGTGCCGATGGCGAGCGGGCCACGGTTACGGACGAGGACACGTCGCAAAATCGCAGCACCGCTGTGATTGCCACTATCCGGCTCGTCCGAGTCGACGGTCACACTCGAGGGGGTCGAACTCATGGAACTCCAAGCATCGATGGAAGCGATAAAGTTGAGTACAGAGATAAGTAAGTCGACCCTAATACATGAGCAACTAGCGTCGACACGCCCAGTTCTCATAGAGTCGCGAGTAAGAACCATTGCTTGCGCCGTGCAGGCAAGCACGAGAGGAACATGATGGCTGAGAACACGACCGTCGAAACCGAGATCGCGGACGAGGACCTCGAGCCCGTAGCGGACGAAACTGCTCGTCAGGCACAGCGCGTCGTCGCTGCCTACGCGGAAGATGCCGACGAGTGCAGGATGCTGCTCTCGATGCTCGGTATCTCCCCCGCCGCCAAGCTCGACTGAATCTTTCCCTCACCGACCGAGAAGGAACCACGTGCCTGTCAGTCCGGATTCGACCAGTTCAACCCTTTCTGACAGCGCACCTGCTTCTTCGACCGGTGAAGCCGTGTCCGGGCAGGCTGAGTTCGTTGTCGTAGCGAACCGCCTGCCCGTCGACTTGGAACGGCTTCCCGACGGCACCACCCGCTGGAAGCGAAGCCCCGGCGGACTGGTCACCGCTCTCGAGCCGATCCTGCGCAGCAATCAGGGCGCGTGGGTGGGCTGGGCGGGGGTGGCGGACGCCGAGCTCGACCCCATCGTCGAAGACGGACTCGAGCTCTACCCCGTGCCGCTGAGCGCCGAGGAGATCAACGAGTACTACGAGGGATTCTCCAACGCCACCCTCTGGCCGCTCTATCACGACGTCATCGTCAAACCCGAGTACCACCGCGAATGGTGGAACGCCTACGTCGAGGTGAACCGGCGATTCGCCGAAGCCACCTCCAAGGCAGCGGCACAGGGCGCGACAGTCTGGATCCAGGACTACCAGCTGCAGTTGGTACCGAAGATGCTGCGGATGCTGCGCCCCGACCTGACCATCGGCTTCTTCCTGCACATTCCGTTTCCCCCGGTCGAGCTGTTCATGCAGATGCCGTGGCGCACCGAGATCGTCGAAGGCCTCCTCGGCGCCGACCTCATCGGCTTCCACCTTCCGGGTGGCGCACAGAACTTCCTGTACCTGGCCAGACGCCTTGCCGGGCAACAGACTTCACGTGGAACCGTCGGCGTCCGCTCCAAACTCGGTGTGGTGCAAGTAGGTTTCCGTAGCGTCCGCGTCGGCGCCTTCCCTATCTCCATCGACTCCGGCAAGCTCGACGAGCTCTCGCGCACCAAGGCAATTCGAGACCGCGCCAAGCAGATTCGCAAAGAACTCGGAAACCCCAAGCACATCATGCTGGGCGTCGACCGCCTCGACTACACCAAAGGCATCGACGTCAGGCTCGCTGCGCTCCACGAACTTCTCATGGAGAAGCGCATCGACCCCGCCGACACCGTCATGGTGCAGTTGGCGACCCCGAGCCGCGAACGCGTCGAAAGCTACGTACAGATGCGCGGAGACATCGAGCAGAAGGTCTCCCGAATCAACGGCGAGTTCAGCGAAGTCGGCCGCCCCGTCGTCCATTACATCCATCGGCCGATCCCACGCGACGAACTGGTCGCGTTCTTCGTCGCCGCCGATCTCATGCTCGTCACGCCGCTGCGTGACGGCATGAACCTCGTCGCCAAGGAGTACGTCGCCTGCCGAAGCGATCTGGGTGGTGCATTGCTGCTCAGCGAATTCACCGGTGCCGCAGCAGAACTCCGCCAGGCATTTCTGTGCAATCCCCACGACCTCGACGACGTCAAGGATTCGATGGAGAAGGCCCTCAATCAGCCGCGCGAGGACGGCCGGCGCCACATGCGTGCGCTACGTCGTCAGGTCCTGACGCACGACGTCGACCGCTGGGCGCGCTCGTTCCTCGACGCGCTCGCACACGGCGGTGCCGCAGGCCCGGCGCTGATCGCCCCGGCCGAAGCCCAAGACCACTGAGGACAGTGCACAAAGGCTGAGGCCGCGGAGAGTGAATCTCCGCGGCCCCAGCCTCTTTCGTACCCGACTCCAGCCTTCCTGTGTTTGATCAGAAGGGTTGGACGTTGTTCACGAGCCAACGCCCGTCCTGCTTCTCCAGACTCATCTTCACGCGACTGCCACTGGCAACGGCTTCGGGCGATTCCGAAGACGTCGTGATCTGATTGAGGAACAGCATCGTCGTCGCGCTGTCCGCCTCCGCGTCGAGAACCGCGGCGCCCTGGACGACTACCTGAACGGTCAGCGACTTTTCCTTGGCTCCCGGAATGATCACCGATTCGATCAGGTTGGTGAACGTGCCCTGGAAATCGCCCGTCAAACCGTCTGTGGCCGCGTGCAACTGCTGATCGACGTTGTTGTAGTCGTACTGGAACATCGCAACCGCCTGATCGGAAGAGGCCTGTGCCACTTCGTCTCTGGTCTGATCGATCGCTGCGGTGTCACGCGTTCCGTCCGGACCGAAGTAGAGATACGCCGACACTGCCGCCAACGCGATGGCCACTGCACTGATGACGCACAGGATGATGGCGAGCGGTGAGGCGCGCTTCGGCTTCGGCGAAACTTGCTTGGACGTCTCGGGGTTCACTTCTGGGGTCATGGCACAAACTCCACATTCGAGGCACGCAACTGCCCGTCGACGTCGCACATGGTGATTCGGAGTCGGTAGTTGCGTTCGGCGGGCGCTTCGTCGCCGTTCTTCTGCATCGCGCGCACCGCGACCAATGAAGTCCCGCAATTGCCGTCGGATTTCTCGAACCCGGCCTCGAGCACCTCGCCGTCGGTTTGAACTCCGGCCTGCCCGAGGACGTTGACAAACGAATCCTTGCGTCCGTCGAACTGCGACTTGAACTCGTCGGTGGTGCCGGCGAGGAACTTGTCGAGGTCGGCAGCCGCTGTATCCGCGTGCAGTGTCGTCAGATTCAGTGCGGTGGTCCGGGCGCCGGCCACGTAGCGGGCTCGGTCCTCGTCGGCATTGGACGCCTTGTTCCGGTCGACGAGAAGAAACACCGTCAGGGCTGCGAGAGCGATGGCGATCACCGAAGCAATGGCGATCCCGACTACCAACCCGGCCTTGGGCTTCGAACGAACAGGGGTGTCCACAGCAGTTTCTGCGGGGGTTTCGGCGGTACCGGTCGGCTCGGCCTTGGTCGCGACCTGATCACCGCTGACGACCTTCTCAGGTGGAGTATCGGGCTTACCCAAAGCAACTGGCGCCGCCGCCTTCTGCTCATCTGGCTTCTGCTCAGCCGACTTCTGTTCGGCCGACTTCTTTTCGGTGGGCACTACTACCGCGGCAGCGTCTGCATCCGCACCCGTGGGTCCGGCGCTGCGAGACGCGCGACGGCGCACCCGCTGCCCGGCCTGTGGATCTTCGTCTGTCATCAACCCTGCTGACCCTTCATGAACTGTTCGAGACTGACGTCGCCGCCACCGAGATTCGGTTGCGAGTACGTCCTTCCGTCCGGCCCGATGTACGTGCCTGTAATCGGATCGTACCGACGAGCCGAGACCGAAGGCGTCGACGTGTACGAGCTCGGGGTCGCGGTAATCGGTTCCGGAGGCCCGGATTGCGGGTTCGTGCCCATCGGTACGTAGCCGGAACGGCACTGTTCGACCGTCGGCGCACGACGTCCCGGATACTCCTCGCAGGGAAGGTTTCTCGCGCCGCGCACGGCGATCGGCGAATCCTGGGCAACCTGACAGAAGAGATCCGACGGCGTCTCGATTGGTGATTCGTCCTTCGGACTGCGCCACTGCTCTGCGGGCAGGAATCCTGTAGTGCACGGCGGCGGGTCGTTGACCTCCATGTGGAAGTCCACCAGTGCACCATCCGCAGCCGGGCCGGAGCCTGCCACCGTGACCAGCGCCGCGGCCAGCGGCGGGTAGATGACCAGAATCTGCTCGATCGCGTTGTTGTAGATCACGCCGACCTGTCCGACGGACACGAGGTTCGCCAGAAGAATCGGCAATGTCGGCTGCATGTCTTGCAGAAGAGCATTCGCCTCCGCCGCTGCGGCCGGACCCTTCTGGATGACGGCACGCAGATCAGGGTCGCTGGCGCGGAGCTGGTCGGTGAACGTCACCAGATTGCTTGTCCAGGAACGGATGGCGTCGCTGCTGACCACCTGGGTGTCCAGGAGTGGACCGGCCTGCTCGATCAGGGTCTTGGTCGCGTCGGAGTTGTTGTTCGCCTCTTCGACGAACAGCCGAGCCGAGTCGATCAGCTTCTGCAGATCCGGGCCGGCACCGTTGAACGCCTTGAAGGATTCGTCGATGACGGTCTTGAGCTTGGTGTCGGAAATGCTCTGCAGCAACAGATCTGCCTGATCGAGCATCGCGCCGACATCCTGGGGAATGCTGGTTCGGTCTTCGGGAATCACCGATCCGTTTTCCAGATGCCCGTCGACCACGATCGCTCCGGAGCTGTCGGTGTGCGGAATCAGATCGACGAATTGCTCGCCGATCGCCGACACACTCTTGACCGCAGCGTTGACGTCCGAGGGCACCTTGACGCCGCTCTCGAGAGACAGTCGCGCATTCACGCCCGTTTCCGACAACTCCACCGCGTTCACGACACCGATGGTCTGACCGCGGTAGGTGACGTTCGAGTTCTTGTACAGCCCACCGGTGGCGGGCAATTCGACAGTGACGTCGTAACGGCCGATACCGACCATCGCCGGAACACGCACGTACTGAGTGGCCATCACGATCAAACCGACAACCGTCAAGACGGCGAAGATGGTGAGCTGGATACGGACGAACTTTGTGAGCATCATGGTGCCGGTGCCCCCTGAGGAAGTCCTGGAATGTTGATCGGCGGAAGTCCCGGAATCTGAATGGTATTCGGATCCGCTGCCGGGGCCTGCGCAGCGGGAGCCTGTCCGGCGGGAGCTTGTGCCGGCGGTGCGGCAGGCTTGAGCGGATCGCTCAACGGGTTGCCTGTCTGTCCGGCGAGCCCCGCCTGCTTACCCAACACGCCTTCTGGTCCGGAGAGTGTTCCGGCCAACGGAGTTCCGGTGAGGAAGTTCGCGTCGAGTCGGGGCAGCGAGATGTCGATGGTCATCGCCAGGTTGGCGTAGTCACCGCGGATGACGTTGTCGATTCCGTTCTGCGGGAACGGGAACGTCAAGAGGACTCCGAGAACCTGAGTGAGAGCGTTACCCGAATCCGCCAAGGCCTTCAGAGTCGGCGAAAGAGCCCGAACATTGGTCGCGAAATCGTCGCCGCTCTCCTGGATGACGCGACTGGCCACCTCGCTGAGACCACCGAGGGAGGTCAAGGCGTTGGTGATGTCCTGACGCTGAGCGACAAGAACCTCGAGTGCCGGCGGAATACCTTCGAGTGCTTTGTTCAGGGTGTCGTGCTGGGCCTGGACCGTCGAGGACAGTCGATCGAGTCCCTCCATCGCCGAAACGATGTCGCCCCGTTGCTTGTCCAGACTGCCGACCAGCTGATCGAGCTGAGGCAGGAGGTCGCGAACCGAATCTTCACGCCCACCGAGAGCGGCGTTGAGTTCCTTCGTGATGTCCTGAACCTGAGCGAGACCGCCGCCGTTCAGTACCACCGACAGCGACGACAGCGTCTGTTCCGTCGTCGGGTAAGCGCCCGCCCGCTCGATCGGAATCAGGTCACCGGCTTCGAGTCGGCCCTCGGGCTCCTCCCCTACCGGCGGCGCCAACTCGATGTGCTGAGAGCCGAGCAAGCTGGTCTGACCGATTTTTGCCGTCGCGTTGGCCGGCAACTGAACCTCGGGATTCAGCGACACCGTCACCAGAGCGTGCCAGCCTTGAACCTCGATGTTCGAAACGCTTCCCACTGCCACGTCATCCACCCGGACGGGCGAATTCTGCGACAGCGTAGTCACGTTCGGCATCTCGATCTGAACCTCGTATGCGCCTTCGCCCCGGCCTTGAGTGCCTGGCATCGGCACCGAGTTGAGACCGTTCCATTCACAACCGCTGGCGCCGAGAGCCACTGCCGTGGCCAACACGGCAACCGTGGTCTTGCGAGCTACCCGCATCAGTTCCCTCCGCCCATGTTGAAGAGTTCGGCGAGATCCTTGGGAACACTCGTCATGGGAGCACCTGACATCGGTCCTGCGACGGTTTCCGGCTGATTCTGACTTGCCGCTTCCAATCCCGGCTCGGTGTAGACGATCTGATCCGGGAAAGCCTGCACGCCCGCGACCGGGTTGAACAGGAATCCGGGGTAGTTGCCGATCATCGTGCTGAGCACCGGCCCGAGGTACTGCTTACACAGGTCGGCACTGTTCTGGGAGTTACCACTCTCGATACCTTCGATGGAACCACAGATCCACTGGATCGGATTCTTGAAGTTACTCAGTGCAATTGCGCCGGTCATACTGCCCTGAGCCGGCTTGTAGATCTGATAGAAGTTGGCAAGCGACGTCGGTCCGGAGTGCAGAACCTGCTCGATCTCCGGGCGCTTGTCAGTCAGTACCTGAGTGGCATCGGCGAGACGCGCAACCGATTCGCTCAGTCCCTCGCTGTTGTCCTTGACGAACCGCTGGACGTCGCCGACGGCCAGGTCGAGATCACTGAGGGCTGTACCCAACTCGTCGGAGCTGCTTGCGAGAACGCTTGTCACCGAAGCGAGGTGACCGCTGAACTGCACGATCTGCTCGTTGCTCGAGGACAACGCAGTGACAAACGCCTGCAGGTTCCGAATGGTGGAGAACAAATCGGTCCGGCCTTCGGACAGCGTGTGCATCGTGGCCGAGAGTTCGCGCAGCGTCGACCGAATCAACTCACCGTTACCGTCGAGGTTCGTTCCCACGGTGTCGATGAATCGACCGAGGGAACCCTGATCGTCCAGACCCTCCGGTCCGAGTGCGTCCGACAGTTTGGTCAGTTCGGTCTTGATCTCGTCCCACTCCACCGGAACGGCGGTGCGCTCGATCGGGATCTCGCCGCCGTTGGGCATCTGTTCCCCGCCGGAGTACACGGGGGTCAATTGCACGAAGCGTGCGGACACGAGGCTTTGAGCAACGATGAGCGCCTTGGCATCTGCCGGAACGTTGACGCTCGAATCGATCTTCATCTCGACGTAGGTGTCCCGATCACGCGGTTCGATCTTGGTCACCTTGCCGACGTTGACACCGAGCACTCGCACGACATCGCCCTCGTAGAGACCGGTGGTCGAGACGAAGTGCGCGGAGATCTTGGTCTTGCCCAGGCCTGGGATGAAGAGGTAGGCCGCACCGGCGACGAGCAGCGCGACCAGCACACCCGCTCCGATCAGCACCCACTTCTTGCGTGGGTTGGTGGAGCCCTGTGGATCCTGTGAAGTCATGGTCTCGGTCATTCTCCCGGCCCCCTGATCGTCGGTGGAATACCGGGGAAGAAGTCTTCCAGGTCGCCCGGAACCTGCTCGGGCGCGACGCTGGTGTCCACCAGGGTCTTCCACCAGTTGCTCGGCAGAATGTTGATGATGAAGGCGTCGAAGAACGGGCCGCTGGCCACGGTCTCACCGAGCGCGGTGATGTACGGTCCGAGTCCGTCGAGCGCTCCCGCGATGTTGTCCTTGTTCTGCTGGAGAACCTCGGCGACCGAATTCAGCTTCTCGAGGGTCGGCCCCATCTGAGCCTCGTTCTCCTGCACCAGCGCTGACAGTTGACGTGAGACTGCGCCGGTGTTGACGATCAGTTCGCTGATCGCGTCACGCCGCAAGCTCAGTTCGGCAAACAGCTTGTTGCCGTCGACCAGCAACGAATCGATCTGACCGCTTCTGTCGGAGAGGATCTTGGTGACATCTTCGGCCCGCGAGAGCAATTGGAGCAGGCTCTCGTCGCGTGAGTTGATGCTCTGCGAAAGCCGCGTCATTCCGTCCAACGCGGTGCGCAGTTCGGGCGGAGTATCGGCCAGCGTGTCCGAGATCGCGTTGAGCGAATCGTTGATCTGTTCCGTGTCGAGTTCGGACACCGTTGTCCCGAGGTCACCCAGAGCGTCGTTGAGCGAGTACGGGGAGTTGGTGCGTTCGACCGGAATCGGCGTGTCCGTCCGCAACAGTCCGGATCCTTCCGGCCGTACCGCCAACGACTTTCGCCCGAGAACCGTGTTGGTCTTGATATCAGCCGCTGTCTGCTCGCCCAGGGCGACACCGTCCTGAACGGTGAAGGTGACCAACACCTTCTGGTCGTCGAGTTCGACGTCGCTGACCTTGCCGACCTTCACGCCGGCCATGGTCACGTCGTCGCCGGTGACCAGGCCGCCGGCATCTTGGAAGTACGCCGAGTAGCGAATGCCACCGTTGATGAACTGGAGTTGATCGTATTGAAGCGCGGCACCGACGGTTGCCACCGCCAGGACGAGACCGATGACACCGATCTGTACCGGATTACGTTCACGGGTTGGGGTCATGAGACTTTTGCGCACCTTCCCGTGTCCTGAACTGCCGTGGGCAAGATGATCGTCGTCCCGTCGGGTCCGGAGAACTTGAAAGTGTTGGCGCACAGATAGAACTGGAAGAACGCTCCGTACGTGCCCACTCGGATCAGCTTCCGGTAGTCGGACGGCAGACGATCGAGAGCGGTGTTGATGTCGTCCTTGCCCAGGTCCAGCTGCGTCATCGTTCGGTTGGTCTCCCCGATCAGCGTCTGGATGTCCGGACGTGTCGCCTGCAGCAACGACGCGAGATCTCCCGTGGCACCGGCGATCTCGGTGATCGAATTACCGATCGGGCCACTGTCCTTCGCCAATCCACTGACCAACTGCTGGAGCTGATCGATCGTGGTGGAGAACTGATCGCCCTTGTCGTTGATGGTGCCGAGTACGTCGTTGAGATTGGTGATGACGTCCCCGATCAGCTGGTCTCGGTCCGCCAACGTGCTGGTGAACGAACTGGTGTTTCCCAGCAACGAAACCAGCGTTCCGCCCTGGCCCTGGAGTACCTGCAGCAGGGCCCCGGAGAGGTCGTTGACCTGCTGCGGGTCGAGCGAACGAAGCAGCGGCTTGAATCCGCCGAGCAGCAGATCCAGATCGAGAGCGGGCGACGTCTGATCGACCGGAATGGATCCTCCCGACGGAAGCGTCTCGGTGGAACCGGCGCCCTCGAGCAGTTCCATGTAGCGATCGCCCACCAGGTTCTCGTAGCGCACAGTCGCTTTGGTGCTCTTCATCAGCGAGTACTTGGTGTCGACGTCGAACTCGACCTCGGCCTGGTTGGAGTCACCGATGGACACTCCGGTGACCGACCCGACCGGAACACCGGCGATGCGGACCTTGTCGCCGGACTTGAGTCCCGAGACGTCCGAGAAGGTGGCGTGAAATCCGTTGCTGCTGCTGAAGCGCACCTGACTGAAGACGATCGCCAGTCCGGCGAAGATGACCGCCATGACGACGGTGAAAATCAGCAGCTTGACCGTGGTCGGTCTCATCACTTCCCGTCTTCCTGCTCGTAGGAGTCACCGAAGAGATACTGGAAAATGGTCGGCACGGTAACGCGCAGTTCGGTGTTGGGAACGAAGGGCACGTTGCCGGTGTTGGTGACTGCGAACGGTGCATGCCCGTCGACCTTCGGATCGAATTCGGGCAGACCATAACAATTGGGTCCGCCGGAGGCCGCGACCTTGGGGAGAGATTGCGGATTCTGGTACGCCTCGGCGCCGTACATGAAGCTCGCACTCAGCATCAGCGCCGCTTTGTCCCCGGTGCCTGCCAGTGGCTCGAACTTGATCCGACCGTCGTTCAACCCGACGATGAAGCACGTCAGACCCGACGAGTACTTGTCGAGCAGGGTCGTCGTCGCGGTCAGAGTGTCGAGGGCGGTGGTCAGGTTCTGCTCGTTGTCGGTCAACAACGCGTTGCCGGTGTCCGCGAGGCCGGTGACGTTGAGCAACAGCAAGTCGAGGTTTGCCTGCTCGGCCACGATCGATCCGCTTGTCGCGGTGGCATTGTCGAGGATGCGCATCAGATCCGGTGCCACGTCGGCGTACAGATTGGTGACATCGGCGGCGCCGACCAAGTCTTCCTGGAGCTGCGGTAGAACCGGATTCATCTTCTTCAGATAGGTGTCACCGAGCTCGAGAACCTCACCCAGCGACTCGCCGCGCCCGTTGAGTGCGGTGGAGATCGCGCCGAGTGTGGCGTTGAGCTTTTCCGGTTCGATCTTCGCGAGTACGTCCGAAAGATGTTCGAAGACACTGTTGAACTCGACGGTGACGCTGTCCGAAGCGATGACAGCACCCTCCTGGATCGGTTGGGTCGACGGATCGTCGGGAATCACGATGTTGACGTACTTCGCACCGAACACCGTGGTGGTCTTGATCTCCACCCGGGCGTTCGACGGAATCTTCGACATCTGGCCCGGATCCATCGCCAACTTCAGGTTTGCCTGGTCCCCGACGAGTGAGATCGACTCGACGCGGCCGACCTGCACTCCGCGCAACTTCACCTTGGCATTGGGTTCCATGACGAGGCCGGCACGCGTGGACGTCACGGTGATGGGCGTGCTCTTGGTGAACCCACCCGAGAACATGGTGAGAGCAACGGCGACGATCGCCACGAGTCCGAGGACCAGGCCGGCTGCGGCCAACTTCTTGTGCCATCTGGGTACGGTCATCGCTTGCCCGCCTATCCCGACAGGTTGAAGTTGCCGGACCCGCCGTAGATGGCGAGTGAGATGAGCAGGGTGACCGTGACGACCGCGATCAACGAGGCGCGCACTGCGTTACCCACCGCGACACCGACGCCGACCGGGCCACCGGTTGCGTTGAAGCCGTAGTAGGTGTGGATGAGCATGACGGCCAGCGCCATGACTATCGCCTGGGCGAACGACCACAGTATGTCCGTGGGTATCAGGAAGGTAGTGAAGTAGTGGTCGTACACGCCGCCGGACTGGTTGTAGAGGAACACCGTCGCAAAGCGGCTGGCGACGAACGACGCGATCACCGCCAGTGAGTACAGCGGGATGATCGCGATCATGCCGGCCATGACGCGGGTGCTGACCAGATACGGAATCGACGGGATCGCCATCGTCTCCAGCGCGTCGATCTCTTCGGAGACGCGCATCGCACCGAGCTGCGCGGTGGAGCCGGCGCCGATGGTCGCGGCGAGGCCGATTCCGGCGATGACCGGCGCTGCGATGCGAACGTTGATGAAGGCGGCGAAGAAGCCCGTCAGTGCTTCGACGCCGATGTTGCCCAGCGAGCTGTAGCCCTGAACGGCGATGGTGCCACCGGTGAACAGTGTCAGGAATCCGACGATCACGACGGTGCCACCGATGACGGCGAGCGCACCGGTGCCCATGCTGATCTCGGCGATCAGTCGCAGAGTTTCACGTGGATAGCGCATCAGCGCCTTGGGAGCGTGACCGAGAGCCTTCGCGAAGAACAGCGCTTGATCACCGATGCTGTCGATACTGCGAGAGATCGAGCCGATCTGTCGACGTGTGCGCGGGAAGCGTCCCGCTGCGGCCAACGCCATCAGATCTCCTCCCGTCTGTCGTTTGTCGTTCTGTCCACTTCGATCTCTCCGACTGCCGTGGGCCTCATCCGGCCGTCAACTTGATACCGATGGTCGTGATGAGCACGTTGACGACGAAGAGCGCCATGAACGCGAACACGACGGTCTGGTTGACCGCGTCACCGACGCTCTTGGCGCCGCCTTTGACGTTGAGTCCGAGGTAGGCCGCAACCAGGCCGGCGATCATGCCGAACAGCCCTGCTTTGACCATGGAGAGCATGAGCTCACCGAATCCGGTGAGCAGTGTGATGCCGTTGACGAAGGCGCCGGGGTTCACGTCCTGGATGAACACGGAGAAGACGAAACCGCCGAGGATGCCGATGGTGCAGACCAGTCCGTTGAGGAGCAGCGCCACTCCCGTCGACGCGAGCACCCGGGGAACGACCAACCGGTGGATCGGATTGATACCGAGCACCTTCATGGCGTCGATCTCTTCGCGAATGGTTCTGGCCGAGAGGTCCGCGCAGATGGCGGTTGCGCCGGCGCCGGCGACGATCAGCACGGTGACGATGGGGCCGACCTGTGTGACGGTACCGAGCGCAGCGCCGGCACCGCTGAGGTCGGCTGCACCGATCTCGCGCAAGAGAATGTTGATGGTGAAGCTGACCAGCACCGTGAACGGGATTGCGACCAGCACCGTCGGCACCATCGAGACTCGGGCCACGAACCAGGCCTGATCGATGAACTCTTGACGCTGGAAGGGGCGGGAGAAGACTGCCCTCAAGGTTTGGGCGGACATCTGAAAGAAGCCACCGACCGCTCGTAATGGCACCTCGACGAGGTCTACCATTCGCCCTCCTCGTCCTTGGTTGCCGCAGTACTGTCTGTTCTCATAGTCCAGCCCCCGACAGCTTGTGACTCAGGTCATATTAACTAGAACGTGTTCACCTGTCAAAAACAAGTGTCCAACTCTAAGGAGTAGCCTCACGGCGCCGATCCGAAACCGGAAGATCGGAGACATGGGAAGCATCCCTTTTCGATGCGATTTTCGCCGAAATATCCTGGAAATTAATACTTTTGAATGATCGGCGCCTTTCGGCGCCAGGTTCGAAATTCAGCCATGCGAGAGCCTTGACTGGGCACGCCGATCGAATATCGCATCGTTAGCAGGAATGCAAAATTGGAACACAGTCCAGTTTTTTCGAGACCGTTGGTCTCGTTACGGAACGCAGGCAAACTGCCGCGCCCACCGACTCGTGAACACGCTATTTCTACCAGGAAGTGGACACGTAGACCGTCTGAGTGTGAACAACGGTTCTACGTGTCGCGCACCCGAGAATCAGCGCCGTCGATCAGCCCAACGCGCGCAGGGCCGCCGATGCCGAGAACATCTTTGCCGGGTCACGGTCAGCGAAGTAGTCACCCATCACTGCGGACAGCGTTTCCGGCGACCAGGAATCTCCCTCTGCATCGAACCTCTGCTCGACGACGGGCGCCGCCATCAGCGCAACCATCGGTCCGTACACCACGAATACCTGACCGTTGACGGCGTCGGCCGCTGGTGATGCCAGGTACGAGACGAGCGATGCCACATGCTCGGGCGAGAGCGGATCGATGCCGTCGGCCGGCGCGTCACCGAACACACCTTCGGTCATCGACGTCCGTGCCCGCGGGCAGATCGCGTTGGCCCGTACGCCGTAGCGCGAGAGCCCACGTGCGGCCGACAACGTCAGCGCCGTGATTCCGGCTTTTGCAGCGCCGTAGTTGGGCTGCCCTTCCGGTCCGAGGAGACCCGCCTCCGAAGAAGTGTTGACGATGCGCCCGTACACCGGCGCCCCGGCTTCCTTGGATTTCGCCCGCCAGTAGGCAGCGGCGTTGCGGCACAAGAGGAAATGGCCGCGAAGGTGCACTTCGAGTACGAGATCCCAGTCTTCGTCGGACATGTTGAACAGCATCCGGTCGCGTACGACCCCTGCATTGTTGACGACGATGTCGACACTGCCGAACTGACCCTGCGCTGCTTCCATCAGCGCGTCGGCAGTAGAACGCTCACCGACGTTGCCTGCCACGAATTCGACCTTGGCACCGAGACCACGGATTTCCTCGAGCGTCGCTTCGACGGCCTCGTTCGGGGCCAGATCGTTGACGACCAACGAAGCACCGGCCTTCGCCAGACCGATGGCCTCGAACTTTCCGAGCCCCGATCCGGCACCGGTCACGATGGCGACCTTGCCTTCGAGACTGGTTTCTGGGCTGTTCACAGCATTCATCGAAGCGCTCTCCCGGTTCTCTGCGGTCGTGTGTCGAGTTACCCGGCTCGATTGCCGTGACCCACGAGTTCGCAACTTTAGAACGTGTTCTTGTTTTGGGCAACCATCGTCACGGATGTTCGGTCAGTGCCGCGCGCGGGCACTGAGCGATCGCGGAACGGACATCCTCCCAGCGATCCTCCGGTGGGCGCACAGAACTGATCACGAGCTCCTCGTTGTCATCGAGGTCGAAAATATCGGGCGCGATCCCGACGCACACACCGTTTGCCTCGCAACGGTCCAGATCAACCCTGACCTCCATGGCGATTCCTCTTCTCTACTCACAACTGCTCACACGAACACGGATACGAAACGAGTGCCGCAGGGCTGTGCCGCACACCGTTCCTGGCGATAACACTAGAACCTGTTTCAGTCGTGTGCAATGATTCGAAAAAGTACCGAGAACGGACGTCGAACGATCCGCCGGAGACGGCGAGGGCGCCCCTTGTCGCCGATGTACGCATCGATAGAACCTGTGTCAATCGAATGGTTGACGCTTTGATTCGTATCTCTATGGAGAGGTAACCATGCACATCACCTACACCCCTGAGCAGCAACAGCTCCAGGAGGAGTTGCGTGCCTACTTCGCACAACTGATGACTCCCGAGCGGCGTGAAGCGCTCGCCGCCACGACGGGTGAGTACGGCGAAGGCAATGTGTACCGCGAAGTCGTCGCGCAGATGGGCCAGGACGGCTGGCTCACCCTGGGTTGGCCGAAAGAGTACGGCGGACAGGAACGCTCCGCGATGGACCAGCTGATCTTCACCGACGAAGCCGCCATCGCCGGTGCGCCGGTGCCGTTCCTGACGATCAATTCGGTAGCGCCGACAATCATGCATTTCGGTACGGACGAGCAGAAGGCCTTCTTCCTGCCCAAGATCTCTCGCGGTGAGCTCCACTTCGCGATCGGCTACTCCGAGCCCGAGGCCGGCACCGACCTGGCCTCTCTGCGCACGTCGGCGGTCCGTGACGGTGACGATTACGTCATCAACGGGCAGAAGATGTGGACCAGCCTGATCCAGTACGCCGACTACGTGTGGTTGGCGTGCCGCACCGATCCGGAAGCCAAGAAGCACAAGGGAATCAGCATGCTGATCGTCCCCACCACGGCAGAAGGCTTCTCCTACACACCGGTTCACACCATGGCCGGCCCCGACACCAGCGCCACCTACTACCAGGACGTACGGGTCCCGGCGTCGTCGATCGTGGGTCAGGAACACGGCGGCTGGGCACTGATCACCAATCAGCTCAACCACGAGCGCGTTGCCCTCACCTCGGCCGGACCGATTCTGACCGCGCAGCGTGAGGTCCGCGAGTGGGCACAGAACACCAAGCTGCCCGACGGCCGACGCATGATCGACCAGGAATGGGTGCAGATCAATCTGGCTCGCGTGCATGCCAAAGCCGAGTACCTGAAGTTGATGAACTGGGAAATCGCCTCCGCAACCGATCACGCTCCCGGCCCCGAAGCTGCGTCCGCCAACAAGGTGTTCGGTACCGAATTCGCCACCGAGGCTTACCGCTTGCTGATGGAAATCCTCGGATCCTCCGCCACGATCAGGCAGAACTCCCCCGGCGCTCTTCTGCGCGGCCGCATCGAACGTATGCATCGTTCTTCGCTGATCCTGACGTTCGGCGGCGGTACCAACGAAGTGCAACGCGACATCATCGGAATGACAGCTCTGCGGCTTCCCGCATCGAAGCGATAAGGACCCACGATCATGGAATTCACCCTTACCGAGGCCCAGCAGGACCTGTCCGGCCTGACACGATCCGTAGTCACCGAACTGGTCACCAACGATCGCCTTCGTGAACTCGACGCCGCGGAAGACCGCTTCGACGCCATCTTGTGGAACGCTCTGGCCTCGGCCGGCGTCCTCGGTGCGGCCCTTCCGGAGTCGGTCGGCGGAGACGGATTCGGTGTCCTCGAGCAGTGCAGCGTCCTGGCCGAACTCGGACGCGGTGTTGCAGCCGTTCCGTTCTTGACGTCCATCGTCGGATCCGCCGCAGCGATAGCGGAATTCGGCTCGGACAAGCAGCGAGACGAATGGGCGAGCGCTGCCGCCGCCGGCGAGAAGATACTCACCGCGGCCCTCGCCGAGGAATACAACGACGACCCGGCCCACCCCGTCACGCGTGCCGAGAAGACCGCCGACGGTTGGCGCATCGACGGAGCCAAGATCACCGTCGACAGTGCACCGCTCGCAGATCTGTTCCTCGTCCCCGCCATCACCGAGGACGGCGTCGCGGTCTTCCTCGTCGAACCGTCGGACGCGGGCGTGAGCATTACCAGGCAATCGACCACAGATTTCTCGAGCGCGGGTCTCGTCGAATTCGATTCGGTGCAGATCCCGGCCGATCGTGTTCTCGGCTCGGTTGCCCAGGGATCGGACATCGCGGCGTGGATCGTCGAGCGAATTCAGCTCGGTTCGACCGCCTACCAGTACGGAGTGCTCGATCAAGCGTTGAAGCTGACCGCCGAATACGCCACCGAGCGTGTGCAGTTCGGTCGACCGATCGGTAGTTTCCAGGCCGTGGCCCAGCGCCTCGCAGACGGATACATCGACGTCAAGGGTGTTCGTCTGACTCTGTGGGCTGCCGCGTGGCGTCTGAGCGAAGGACTTCCTTCCGACGGCGCTGTACAGACGGCCAAGTTCTGGGCTGCAGATGCGGGACACCGCGTCGGGCACACCGCTGTTCACGTTCACGGCGGTGTCGGTCTGGACGAGGACCATCCGGTTCACCGCTACTTCCTCGCGGCCAAGCATCACGAGTTCCTGCTCGGCAACGCAACGGATCAGCTTCGCGCGCTCGGCAAGGAACTCGCCGCAGTCCCTGCCTGAGTGCGTCCCACCGAGTGGAAATCCATGACCTGGTCCGAGACGAATCGATGATGATGCAGCTATGAGTCAGAGCCCCACTGTTTCCGATCTACTCCTCGGAGTCAGCGAGATCGACGACCGCGGTATCCGTTTCGAGGACCAGGTCATCACCTGGCGCGAGCACGTTCAAGGCTCGTTCGATCGAGCAGCGCTGCTGGACACGCTGCTCGATCGAACGCGCCCCAGGCATTTCGGACTTCTGATGGAGAACGTCCCCGAGTTCTCGCTGCTGCTCGGAGCGGCATCGTTCTCGGGTTCGGTCGCCGCCGGGCTGAACACGACCAGGCGCGGCCCGGCATTGGCGCGAGACATTGCGCTCTCCGACTGCCAGGTCATCTTCACCGAGAACAACCAGGCACATCTACTCGACGACATCGATCTCGGCGACGTCCGGGTGATCAACGTGGATTCTCCGGCCTGGGCGGAATTGTTGGCGCCCTTCGCCGATACGCCGGCCTACGCGTCGACGGCGCAGCCCGACGATCTGTTGATGCTCATCTTCACTTCCGGAACCAGCGGTGATCCCAAAGCGGTTCGGTGCACGCACCACAAGTTGGCCTCTCCCGGGGTCATGCTTGCCGATCGTTTCGGGCTCGGCGCCGACGACGTCGTCTACATGGCGATGCCCATGTTCCATTCCAACGCGATGATGGCGGCGTGGACGGTCGCGCTGCACGCTCGTGCGGGAATTGCCATGCGACGCAAGTTCTCCGCTTCGGGTTTTCTACCCGACGTTCACAAGTACGGAATCACGTACTCCAACTACGTCGGAAAGCCGTTGTCCTTCATCGCTTCCACCCCCGAGGTGCCGAACGAGCGGGACAACACCTTGAAGATCATGTACGGCAACGAGGGTTCGGCGCCCGCCGTCGCCACCTTCGTCCGGCGCTTCGACGCTCGCGTCATCGACGGGTTCGGTTCCACCGAGGGCGGCATTTCGATCTCCGCGGCACCGGTTCCCCGGCCCGGCGCCCTCGGACTGCTCCCGGACGGCGTCAAGATCCTCGATCCCGAGACCGGAGCGCCATGCCCGCCTGCAGTCTTCGATGCCGACGGCCGGATCACCAACGCCGACCAGGCAACTGGTGAACTGGTCAATGTCACCGGCCCAGGCACGTTCGCCGGGTACTACAAGAACCCGGAAGCCGACGCCGAGCGAATGCGCAACGGCCAGTACTGGAGTGGCGATCTGGCGTACACCGACGTCGACGGTTACGTCTACTTCGCGGGACGCAGTTCCGGTTGGCTGCGAGTGGACGGCGAGAACATCGGTGCCGCACCCATCGAACGCTCCCTGGTCGGTTACCCGGGCTTCGCGCAGGTGTCCGTGTACGCAGTCCCCGACAGCGACGTCGGCGACCGCGTCATGGCGTCGGTGATTCCAGTCGGCGATGTCGACAACTTCGACCCGGCAGCCGTAGCCGAATACATCGATTCCCGGCCGGAACTCGGGCCGAAGCAGAAGCCGACCTTGATCCGAGTGTGCAGTGAGTTCCCGAGAACGGCGACGTTCAAGGTGGTCACTCGAACGCAGAGCGCCGAACGCTGGAACACCTCCGATCCAGTGTGGATCCGACGGCGTGGAGAATCCGACTTCCAATTACTCACTCCCGAAATGGCACTCGGCCTCGAGAAGACGCGAGAGCCCGTCTAGCCCGATATCTCAGTAGTGCTGAGCAAGCGGTTTGTGCGCCGACACCGTTTTGTAGAACTCGGTGAGCCGAAGCTGTGATGCCGCTGCATCGTCGATCACCACCGTCGCGTGTGGATGCAGTTGGAGGACCGATGCCGGGCACACCGCGGCCAGCGGCCCCTCGACGGCAGCGGCAATCGCAGCGGCCTTGTGCTCGCCGGTCGCGATCATCACCAGATGCTTTGCTTCGCAGATAGTTCCGAGGCCCTGGGTGATCACGTGCCGTGGTACGTCGTCCGGACTCTCGAAGAATCGGGCGTTGTCGGTTCGAGTCTGTTCCGTCAGCGTCTTGACCCTGGTCCTCGAATTCAGTGAGGACGTCGGTTCGTTGAAACCGATATGACCGTTGCCGCCGATGCCCAGAAGTTGAACGTCCACCGGACCATTCGACGCAATCGCCCGGTCGTAGGCCGCCGCGGCGGCAAATGGATCCGGCGCGGTTCCGTCAGGGCTGAATACCCTTGCCGCGTCCAGGTCCAGGTGATTCACCAGCTCGGTGCGGATCACCTGGGCATACGACTCCGGATGGCCTTCCGGCAGGCCGACGTATTCGTCCAACAGGAACGCCTGCACGCCGGCAAAACTCAACCCTTCCTCGCGGTGACGGCGCGCGAGTTCGCGGTACACCGAGAGCGGTGAAGATCCTGTCGCCAGGCCCAAAGTCCGTGCACCTGAATGCACCGCGTGTTCGAAGACGTCGGCAACAACGGTGCCGGCCGCCTCCGCACTGTCGACAATGACAATTTCCATCGGTTGATTCCTCAGCTTTCGGTGTAGTTCATGAGCCAGTTCCCAGCGGCCATGACGGCGCGCGTTTCGAGTTCTGGACCGGTGACGATCAGATCGGCCCGGCAACCCGGCACGAGATCGCCGACTATTCCGGCCAGCCCCATCAGCGCAGCAGGCGTTGCCGTCGCTGCGATGACAGCCGAAAGCAGATCGACGCCCGCGTGATTGACGGCTCTGCGGACAATGTCCATCAACCGACTCGTCCCGCCGGCAATGGCCGTGTCCCCCTGGCCGGCCAGCCGCGCCACGCCACCGACCACGTCGACGTCGAGAGGTCCGAGTGGGTAGCGCCCGTCGGGCATTCCCGCCGCAGCCATCGCGTCGGAGACCAACGCGATCTGATGCGGACCGACCAGATCGAACACCGTCGCCACCGTCTCGTCGGCGAGATGTACTCCGTCCCCGATCAACTCGACCACCATCTGTCCTTTCGCGGCCGCGGCAAGACACGCCGCCACTGCGCCGGGAGCGCGATGATGCATCGGAGCCATACCGTTGAACAGGTGAGTGGCACTGAGCGGTGCATGCGCCGAGTGTGCGATCGAACGTGTCGCAATCGGGTTGGACGCATCGGTGTGTCCGATACTCACGACGGCCCGGTGACGCTCCAGCAATGAGGCAAGTTCGCCGAAGTGTGCTGTCTCCGGAGCGATCGTCATCGAGCGGATGTGCCCGCGGCCGGCTTCGAGCAGCGACTCGAGCAGAGCCGGGTCGCCGTCGAGAATGCTGTCGGGATCCTGGGCGCCACAACGGAGTACCGACAGGAATGGACCTTCCAGGTGAATTCCGGCCAGCGTGCCCTCGTCCACCAGTCCTGCCAGGAGCTCGATGCGACTGCGCAGGATCTGCGGCGGCGCGGAGACGAGCGAGCCGATCACCGAGGTCGTGCCGTTCGTCCGGTGGTGATCGGCAGCCACGGTGGATCCGAACTCGTCTGCCTCGGGGAAACCGAATCCGCCGGCGCCGTGGCAGTGAACGTCCACCAACCCCGGGATGATCGTTGTCCCCGCAGCTGCCCGTTCGGGTAACGGGTCGGTTCGCTGCGACGCGGGCCCGGCCCACACCACACGATCACCGGAAATCTCGACGACACCGTCCGGAAGCAGTTGCCCACCGGTCACCAGTTGTCCACGAAGAATTTGTCTACGATGCATCACGACATCACCTGCGGTACAACGGGAACTTCGGTATCCGCGATCGACAACTCACGGAGCACGGCGTCCGCGAGCACGTAGTGCCCTTGTTCGTTCGGATGGAATGCGTCAGCCAGGAGAGCCGGCGGTGGGCCCTCGGGAGAATGGGCCGTCCACTGCGCGTAGTGGTCGACGAACACCACGCGCGTCGAGGCGGCAACCTGCCGCACGACCTCGACGTACTGAACCAATCCCGCTCTGGTGGGCGCATTCTCGACGTCGATCGGTGGCGGCGTCTGCAGGATCGGCACCGCACCGATCGCTCGTGTCCGGAAGATCGTGTCCAAGAGGTCGTCTCGAAACCGCTCCAGTCCTTCTTCGCCATCCAATGCGTCATTCGTACCGAGCATGATCAACACCACCGAGGGTTCGAACACTTCGATGCGGTGTGCGAAACCCGCACGCACATCGGAGGATCGATTCCCGCTCACCCCGGTGTTGACAAGGACGTGGTTGAACAAGGAAAGTTCACCACGGACGCGCTCGGCGCAGTGTTCGACGTAACTTCGATGACCGTCGGTGTGCGTCAATCCCTGAGTGATGCTGTCGCCGGTGAAGACCCACCGTATCGGCGTCGAGGAGTCTACGAGCAAAGTCTCCAGTCGAATCCGTTCAGCAGTGCTGGACTTCAAAGCCTTCGACGTCGGGGTCACACCCTCGACCTTTCGGCGCCCGATACTGCGGCTGCGAATTTCGACGTGATGAACGCCGGATCCGTGATTGCGGTTCCGACAACCACCGAGTCTGCACCCAGGGCGATGGCGCGTGCCGCATCCTCCGGGCTGTGGTATCGCCCCTCGGCAATGAGGACTGCATCTGGAAGTGCCTGCCGCAGTTCCGAGATCAGTTCCAGGTCCGGGCCGGCCAGCCGTCGGCTGTTCTCGGTGTATCCCGCCAGTGTGCTGGAGATGACGTCGGCGCCCGCCGCGGCGGCAGCGACGCCGTCCTCGAGTGTTCCACAGTCGGCCATGACGAGGCCGCCGCGATCATGGACCGCGTCGACGGTGTCGGCAAAGGTCAGCCCATCCGGACGAGGTCGCAGCGTGGCGTCGGCAGCCACGATCTGCGCACCCGAATCCACGACTTCGAGGGCTGATTCCCTTGTCGGCGTGATGAACACGCCCTCCGAGCCGATCTTCGTCAAACCGATCACCGGTACCTTCACTGCCGACACGACTGCTGCGACATCCGGGGTTCCGCCCACACCGCCGCAGCGGATAGCCACCGCTCCCCCGTCGACCGCAGCGCGGGCCATCCTCTCGATGGTCCCGGTGTCGCGCAGGGCATGGCCGTGTCCGGCCTGACAGGACACGATCAGCTTCCCGCTGATGATCGTGAGCAATTCTTCGACAGTCACGGTGTTACCTCGATTCGTGTTGCGGCGGCCAGGAGCGCAGCGCCGACGAGCGGCGCATCGGTGCCCAAACGAGCAGGAAGAATGGCGGTTTCGGCAATGGGGCCCATCGCTTCCACCCGGAAAGCGGACTTCAGCGGAGACAGGAGGTCGGCTCCGATCTGGGCTGCGCCGCCGCCGATGACGATCACCTCGGGATCGAATGCAGTCGCGATGCCGGCCAGGACGCGGCCCAGCAGAGTACCGGCGTCGGAGACCACGGCACGGGCGATCGGATCGCCCGAGTGCATGAGCGCCACCACTGCCTGTAACGGTTGAGTGGGCACACCCGCCCGCGCTGCGTACTCGGCTGCCATCGCCGGGCCAGACGCGACTGCCTCGAGGTGATCGGTTCTGCCGCAACCGCAACCTATCGCCCCGGAGACCGGAACCAACAGATGCGCGAGCTCGCCGGCTGTTCCGTGGGCACCGTGGTACAGCTGACCGCCCACGGTCAACGCGCCACCGATTCCGGTACCGATCGAGACGAACAGTGCAGAGGTTCGACCGCGACCGGCGCCGATCATGTTCTCGCCGTGAGCCATCGCGCGCACGTCGTTGTCCACCGTCACCGGTAGGCCTGAGTGTGCCTCGAGTTCTCCGCGAACCTCGGCGCCACTCCATCCAGACAGAATGTCGGAGGCGAAGACGACGCGGCCACGCACCCGATCGATGATTCCCGGTGCACCGACTCCGATTCCGGCTACCGTGTGATTCGCCCTCAGACGGTCGATCAACGCGGTAGCGGTCCCGAGAACGGCTTCCCTACCCGCCGTCGGTGTTGCCGCACGAACGGTGTCGATCACGTCTCCGTCGGACGTCACCACCGCGGCAGCCACTTTGGTGCCGCCGATGTCGATACCGATCCATCGCTTCTGCCCAGATGTCATGTCAGAGGAGCCCGGCCTGTTCCAGAACGACCTTGATCGTTGCGGTCTCGGACTCGTCGAGCGAGAGCATCGGCGCGCACATCGTGTTGCCGGTGATGACGCCGCGCAGGGCCAGAGCCGTCTTGAACGCGCCCAGACCCGCGGCACCGGCACTGACGCGACCCGGTGTCGGCGCCTCGACGATGGAGAACAGATCGGTGAGTCGATCCTGCTCGGCCTTCGCTGCGGCCCAGTCTCCTGCCTGCGCAGCGCGCCACAGTCGTACGTAGCCGTGCGGGTCCACGTTGGCCAGGCCGGGCACTGCGCCCGAAGCACCCATCAGCAGGCATCCGTCGACGACTACCTCGTGCCCGGTGAAGACGGCGAAGTTTTCGAGCCCGGCCGACTGACGGAGCAACATACGGAAACTGACGTCGTCGCCGCTCGAATCCTTCACGCCGGCGATGACTCCCTCGCGACCGAGCTCGACCAGCATTGCCGGGCTGAGCTTGCTGTGGACACGAACCGGGACGTCGTAGGCGAACAACGGAAGATCCACTGCGGCGTGGATGGAGCGGAAATGCGTTGCCGTCTCGGCTGCATCGGTGATCGCGTAGAACGGCGCCGTCGCGACGATGGCATCCGCACCAGCCTCGCGCGCCTGCTCGGCGACGGCGATGACCCGGTTGGTGGTCATGTCGTTCACTCCGACGAGGACCGGTACCTGGCCGCCGACGTGACCGATGGCCGTCTGCACCACCTGGGCGCGCTGAGCGTCGGTGAGGTAACCGACCTCACCCGAGGAACCGAGGACGAACAAGCCGTCGACTCCGGCTTCGATCTGCAGTGAGAGCAGGCGTTCGAGCGACGTGGTGTCGACCTCGCCCTCGAGCGTCAGTGGTGTGACGATCGGCGGGACGATTCCGCTGAAGGTGGTGGTTTCCGTGCTCATGGGGTCTCCATATGTTGGTTGTCGGATTGAGTTGTGGGTGCGGCTGTCAGGGAGAAACGGAGACCGGCTGACCGCTCGAGGCGGACAGATAGGCAGCATCGATCACGCGCATCGACGCGCGGGCGTCTGCCACGGTGTAGTCGGGTTCGGTCCGTGTGGGAAGTCGATCGAGCACGTGAGAGAGAAAGCTCGACACCGCGTTGTCCGAACCGAAGCCGCCGATGGGTAGTGCGGTCACGTCTCCCGAGGCCGCGAAGTGGGTCACCGCGGGTTTGTCGTCGTCGGAACTCGCGTATCCGTGGGATCCGAGGACGCGAACCGTCGCGGTATTCGCGCCGAAACCCGGTGCTGCGGGGATTCTTCCGACGGTCACCGTCGCGGTGACGCCGTTTTCCAGGGCGAGCGAGATCAACGCCGTGTCTTCGACTCCGAACTGCTGGTGGGCCCCGCCGTAGAGTGTGCTCGTCTCGGCGTACACCTCGGTGACGTCCAGGCCGGTGAGGTATCGGAGGTAGTCGGCGGCGTAACCGGCGAAGTTCACTACTTCTCCCCCGCCGGAAAGCGCGGGATCCACCACCAGTTCGGGACGCTCGACGGACGTCGCGAAATGTGTTCCGCTTGCGAGGAACTCGATGTCCATGTGGCGCGGCAGTCCGAGATTTCCGGCGTCGATCCATCGGCGCAGTCGCCGGAGCGCAGGTGAATGAGTGCGGTTCACCACCGTGCAGATTCGCCCGTTCGACCGTGCGGCTTGCTGAACCGCCGCGGCCTCCGCCTCGTCGACGCCCACCGGCTTGTCCACCAGGACGTCGAGTCCCGCGTTCAGTGCGGAAATCGCAAGCCGTGCATGCCTGGTCGGCTCACTGCAGATGATCGCCAGGTCTATCCGTTCGGGGTCGAGCAGCTCGCCGAGTTCGTCGATCCACTCGATGTCTGCGGCCTTTGCCATCGCGATTCCGTCCTCACGAATCCAATCGGGGACCGAGGATTCGTCGGAGGCCCCGACCAGGCTCACTCGAGGATCGGAACGCAACAGGTCTGCATAGGAGCCGGCATGCCTGACGCCGCTGACAAATCCGACGCGGATCGAAGCGGTGCCGGTCATTGGTGTTCTCCGATCGAGATCGCGCGGCCGGTGTCGAGTGATTGCTGTGCAGCGATGGCCGTAGCGAGAGCTGCACGCACCTGCCAGTTCTCGACTATCGGGGTCGCTGAACCGTCGAGAGTGGCGATCCAGTGGCGCATCTGATGCGACATCGCGTCCTCGATCGACGACGGCGGCGCGTTGGTCGTGTCCGTCATCAGTCCCGGGTCGTCGCCGGTGTCGTGCGCGAGCGTGCCGGAAGTCCCCGACACCACGATCCGGCGTACCATCTTTCCCGATTGTGGTAGCGCGTAGGCCAATTCGATGAGAGCCAGCGATCCGTCCTCGAAGCGAACGGTCAGATGGAAGCTGTCGTGCACGGGCATCCCCGCCGCGAAGGTGGGGAAACTACGAGCGAACACACGGGTCGGACGACGACCGATCAGCCACGTCACCAGATCGAGTGCGTGGGTTCCGTTGTGAACGGGGTGACCACCCGAACGTTCCTTGTCGTGTTGCCAGCCTCGCCAGCCCCCTGGCCAGACATGGCCGGTGTACCAACTGAGATGGATCAACCGGGGGTCGCCGATGGCACCTTGTGCAACCGAGTTTCCGATCGAGGTGATCGACGGCTGGAATCGTACGGTCTGTCCGACCATCAGTGAGGTGCCGCCACCTTCGGTGGCCTCGACCATGGCGTCGAAGTCCGCGACTGTCAGCGCGGCCGGCTTCTCCACGTGCACATGCTTTCCCGCGCGGCCCGCGGCTATCGTCACGGGTGCGTGGTCGGGAGTGGCCCCGACGACGTTGACCGCCTGCACGCTCGGGTCGGCGAGAATCTTCGCCAGATCGGTACTGGCCTTCGCGCCCGGCGCCAACGCCGCAACCGATGCGGCCCGGTCCAAGTCACTGCCGAATACGTAGGCGACTTCGACCGACGGGATGCGCGCCAAGGCGCTGACGTGGTCCCGCGCGATTCCGCCACTTCCGATGACGGCTACACGCACCGTCACTTGGCACTTCCCGAGAGCGCTGCCGGTTCGCCGCCACCGAGTCGCACCTGTTCGGCGACGACGAGTGCGCGTTCACGTGCGTACGTCAACGGCGAGTCGGGATCAGCCTTGCCGTCGAGAACTGCTGCCATCTCGTCGATTTCGTGACGAATCGCAGCCTGCATCCACAGCGAGGATCCTCCGTTGCCCGAGTTGTACTTCTGCGTCCTGCTCGCAGCGTCGATCAACGATTGGTTCTCGGCGTCGACGTCGAAGATCGGCCACGACTCTACGACCTGTCCCCCGCGCAGTCGGCTGACCCGGCCGGTGTGGAAGTCCGCGTGGACCGAACCTTCGGTGGCATCGACGGTCAGCTGCCACGACGAAGTGTGTGACCGCGTCGAAATGGTGTGTCTGCCGATCGCGCCGCCGGCGAACGACACCACTGTGTTGCGGAAGCCGTCGTCCGCGGTGGCGATGCTCGACACGGCAGTCACCTCGCCGCCGAGCCAGCACATCAGGTCCAGTTCGTGAATCTCGTGAGTCAGTTCTCCACCCGTTCGGCTCTTGTCGAGCTTCCACCACTGTGGATCTGCGCCGTCGGTGTCGATCCAGCGTGAGCGAGACGTTTCGATCGCAGCGACCTCGCCGAGCTCCCCCGACGCCAGCAGGTCCGCCAGACGTCGTACACCCGGCATCATCCGCATGATGTGCCCGACCATCAACGGCGAACCGCTCGCGTCGGCGCTCGCGATCATGTTCTGCGCATCGACCAGTTCGACGGCGAGTGGCTTCTCGACAAAAACTGCCTTGCCGTGTTCGAGCGCCGCGATGGCAGGTTCGGCGTGCGCGTGATTGGGCGTCGCGACGACAACGAGGGCCAACTCCGGGTGAGCGGCCACCGCGTCGTGATCGTCTGTCGGGGTTGCCGAGAACTCTGCGGCGACGTCCTTGGCCCGCTCGAAGTCACGGTCGCACAGCATCGTCAGTTCGAAACGTGGATGGGCAGCCAGCTCGCGAGCGAGGGAACTACCGAAGAATCCGCAACCGACCACACCGACTTTGTATCGGGTCATGAAGTCTCCAAAGATTGGATGAGGGATGTCCTATGTTATACGGCCAGCGTCATCGCTCGTCAATTCGACGCCGGTAACACAGTCTTCATCTATGCAGGTGAGCGCACTATTTTTGGCTCGAATCCGGCAAAACGTCGAAGTTCGACGCCGCCAGTTCCGAAGATTCTCTAGACGCTTTCTGATCCACAATGTAAGTTACGCAACATCGGACGTCGAACATAGGACATCCCCTATCCACTCCCTTGATGTCCCGCTCCCCGCCTTGGAGGCCGCCTTGAAGAACGAACGACCGCTGAGCTCCGCGTTCACCCGCCGAGACCTGTTCCGGTACACCGGGCTACTGGGAGCTGCAGCAGGTATCACCGCGACTCTCGCGGCCTGTGGCGGCGGGCCGTCGTCGACCTCGGTTGTCGGCGGTTCCGCGAGCACCGGCGATCTGACCACCGCCATCGGATACGGCAACGACCAGAGCTTCGACCCGATGCAGACTGCATCCGGTTTCCTCATGGCAGCGGTCAACCACGTCTACGAGGGACTGCTCGAAAACGATCCAGGCACCGGTGAGACGTATGCGGCGCTCGCACAGGCCGTCCCGACCGACGCCACTGCCTCGAGCTGGACCATGAAAATCCGCGAGGGAGCAACCTGGCACGACGGCACTCCGGTCACCTCGGACGACGTCGTCTTCACCTTCGATCGCATCCTCGATCCACAGCAGAACGTACTGATCCGCTCCTTCTTCTCCTCCTGGCTGCAGTCCGTCACCAAGGTCGACGACCAAACGGTGACCCTGAACTTCAACTACCCGTTCAGCGCTGCCGCACAGCGTCTCTCGATCGCCAAGATCATGCCCAAGCACGTCTTCGACGGCCACTGGGACGAGGCCAAGTCCGGAACGCTGGTCGTCGGTTCCGGTCCGTACAAGCTCAAGAGCCACACCCCCAAGAGCAACACAGCTTTCGAGGCCTTCGAGGCGTACAACGGGCCGCGTCCGGCCAACTTCGCGACCATGAACTGGCTCTCCATCGTCGACACCTCCTCACGCATCGCGCGCGTCTCGGGCAACAATGCCGGTGCACAACTCGCCGACAACATCCCCGTCGCCAACGTCCCCACTCTGACCTCCGGTGGGCGCACCGTCGAGGGCAACCCGGGCATGAACCTCATGTACCTGCTCTTCGACACCACTCAGGCACCGTTCGACGACGTTCGTGTTCGCCAGGCGATGTTCTATGCGATCAACACCCCGAAGATGATCGAGATCGCCCTCGGCGGCAAGGCAGCACCGGCCACGAGCTACCTGTACGAGCGCAACCCCGACTACGCGCGAGCGTCCACCGTCTACTCGTACGATCCGGACAAGGCCCGCTCACTCCTCGCTGCCGCCGGCGTCAGTGGCCTCGACCTGACACTGCTCTCCACCAACGTCAGCTGGCTGGCCGACTGCTTGCCGACCATCAAAGAGTCTTGGGACGCAGTCGGATTCAACACGACGCTCGAACCGCAGGACACCAGCGCCATGGTGAGCAAGCTCAACAGCGGCCAGAAGTTCCAGATCGCCGCCGGTACGTCCAACCCGCAGGCATTCGGCAGCGACGTCGACCTTCTCGTCCGCTACACGTACAGCAAGGGCGGCTTGTGGACGAAGACCTACGCCAAGTGGGACGACACCCCCGAAGCGCAGAAGATCTACGCCACCATGGACGAAGCCACCCGCGAGACCGACCCGGCAAAGCGCAGCACCCTCGTGCAGTCGTACCTGAACCAGATCGCCGAAAATGCTGTCTACTACCCGGTTCTCCATCAGGAACTCCTGACTGCGTGGGATCCGAAGAAGATCGCCGACGTCACTCCGCTGCCGTACCCCGGCGTCAACCTGCTTCAGGCGAAGCCGGCCTGATACCCGCCCGCTCGGCCGTTTCCCACAACTGAGAGATCCCCCGATGGCAAGAGTCCTCCCCATGCTGATCAGGCGATTACTGATACTGATCCCCCTGATCCTCGGCATCATCGCGTTCGTCTTCATCGTGATGCAGTTCGCGCCCACCGATCCCGCAACCGCGGCGTTCAACGGTGGCAACCCGACTGCGGAACAGTTGCAGCAGTTCAAGGAAGAGAACGGACTGCTCGATCCGCTTCCGCTGCAATACGTTCACTTCGTGACCGATCTGGTCAGCGGCAACATGGGTGACAGTCTGATTTCCGGTACCCCGGTGTTGGATTCGATCTCCACCGCTCTGCCACTGACCATTCAGCTCACGGTTCTCGGACTGGTGATCGCCATCGTGCTCTCGCTGATCTTCGGCGTCACCAGCGCACTGTTCCGCGATCGTTGGCCGGATCAGGTCATCCGAGTGATCTCCCTCGGTGGTGTGGCGGCACCGTCATTCTGGTTGGCACTGCTGATGATTCAGTATCTGGCTGTTCAACTCGGATGGTTCCCCACCGGTGGCTACGTCAATCCGAGCGACTCCGTCAGCGACTGGCTCTGGTACATGGCGCTCCCGGCACTGTCCCTGTCACTGCCCGTCGCAGCACAACTCACGCGCATCATCCGCACGTCGATGGTCGAGGAGTTGGACAAAGACTACGTCCGGACCGCGATCGGCAGCGGCCTGCCCTATCACGTGGTGATCGGACGGAATGTGTTGCGTAACGCACTGATCAACCCGCTCACCGTCCTGGGTCTACGAGTCGGTTATCTCCTCGGTGGCGCTGTGGTCATCGAGCAGATCTTCGGCCTGCCCGGCATGGGTCAGCTCATGATCAACGGCGTCACCAACGGTGACCCCGCAGTCGTTCAGGGTGTTGTCATCGTCATCGCGGTCGGCTTCGTCGTCGTCAACCTCGCCGTCGACATCCTCTACCTGCTCGTCAATCCACGACTTCGGAGCGCAGCATGATGAGAAGAAAACTCACCGAGAAGCTTTCGCGACCCGGCATCACCTTTTCTCGCTTCCCCCTCTCGACCTGGCTGTCGATGGCGGTTCTCGCGATCATCGTGCTCGCCTGCCTCTTCGCGCCGCTGATCACGCAGTACACGCCGCTCGAACAGGCGGTGGGTACCGCGGGCCCCAGCGCCGAGCACTGGTTCGGGCAGGACAGTCTCGGTCGAGATCTGTTCAGCCGCTTGCTCTACGGCGGACGCTGGTCGCTGACCATCGGCCTCGGTTCCACCTTCCTCGCACTGTGCGCCGGCGCTCTCATCGGATCGGTGGCCGCAACGAGCCGAAAAGGCGTCGACGAGACCATCATGCGTGTGCTCGACGTGGTCATGGCGTTCCCGGGCATCGCGCTCGCTGCCGTACTCGTCGCAGCCTTCGGTGGTTCGATTCCAGTTCTGATCGTCACTATCGCGTTCCTCTACACACCGATGGTGGCTCGCGTCGTTCGCGCGAACGTTCTCGCTCAGTACGGTGAGGACTACGTCGCGGCCGAAAAGGTCATCGGCGCAAGAACTTCACACATCGTCGTCAAGCACGTCGTAGCCAACTGTGCTGCGCCCGTTCTCGTCTTCTGCACTGTCATGGTCGCCGACGCCATCGTGCTCGAGGCCAGCCTGTCGTTCATCGGAGCAGGTGTCCGTCCCCCGGATCCGTCGTGGGGATCGGTGATCGCCGACGGCAAGAACATGGTCCTTCTCGGTGGTTGGTGGGCAACGGTGTTCCCCGGTCTGCTGATTCTTCTGACGGTGCTATCCCTCAACGTGCTCGCCGAGGGCCTGACGGACGCGATGGCCGATCCGAGTCTGAAGAAGACCAAGAAGACGCCCTCCGCACTCCAAGCAGCGCAGACCGCCGCAGCGGAGGAGACCTCCAACGAACTCATTCTGGAGGACGAAGCCGCATCGGTCGCCAACACTCCGGAGTTGATCGACGACTTCGCCGACCCGAGCGTCGTGAAAGATGTCCTGAAACCGGCCGCCGAGCCGACTCCTCTCGAAACTCACCTGAAGATCCTGGCGGAAACCGAGCGATCTCGGTCCGATCGTCTTGTGTACGAGGGCGATGCCGCACCACTCCTCGAGGTCCGCAATCTCACGATCCGGTTCCCGGAACGCTACGGAGACACCGCGATCGTCGACAACGTGAGCTTCACCGTCCGTCCGAACGAGACGATGGCGCTCGTCGGCGAGTCCGGTTGCGGAAAGTCGCTCACCTCGCTGGCGATCATGGGTCTGCTACCCAAGGCGGCAGTGGTGACCGGCGAGATCCTGTTCGACGGAGTCAACGTCCTCGAGCTGAACAACCGAGAGCGAAACAAGCTGCGCGGGCACGACATGGCCATGATCTACCAGGACGCGCTGAGTTCACTGAATCCGGCGATGCTGATCCGCGCGCAGTTCAAGCAGCTCACCAAGCGCGGCGGTACCCGCACAGCCGAGGAACTGCTCGAACTCGTCGGACTCGATCCGGTGCGCACTCTCTCCAGCTACCCACACGAGCTTTCCGGTGGTCAGCGTCAGCGCGTTCTGATCGCCATGTCGCTCACCCGCAGTCCGCGGTTGATCGTCGCGGACGAGCCCACCACCGCTCTCGACGTCACCGTCCAGGCCCAGGTCGTGGACTTGCTCAACGATCTTCGGGAAAAGCTGGGATTTGCAATGGTCTTCGTCAGCCACGACCTGGCACTCGTAGCCTCCCTGGCCCACAAGATCACGGTGATGTACGCCGGTCAGGTCGTCGAGTCGGCGCCCACGAGTGATCTGCTCGTCGATCCCCGCCACGAATACACCCAGGGCCTTCTCGGTGCCGTTCTCTCTATCGAGGACGAAGCGCCGCGACTGCATCAGATTCAGGGAACTGTTCCCTCGCCCGGAAACTTCGCGGCGGGTGACCGTTTCGCCGAGCGTTCCACTCGCCCGGACTCCGACCCCCTCCGTAAGCCGGAGATGGTCCGAATCGACGGGACCGAGCATTGGTTCGCCAGCCAGTCCGCGACTCCCGTACGTACAGAATCGGAATTGGAGAGCGTGCGATGACTACAGCTGAAGCACCCATCCTGGAACTGAAGAACATTCACGTCGTCCACAAGACCCGTTCGGGATCACTGTTCAAACCCGGCACGGTTCACGCGGTCAACGATGTCAGTATCGACGTACGACGAGGGACGACGATCGGCATCGTGGGCGAGTCGGGTTGTGGCAAGTCCACTCTGGCCAAAGTCATGGTCGGACTGCAGAAACCGACGTCGGGCGACGTGGTCTTTCGCGGCCGAAGCGCTCTGACCCGGTCGGCCGGCGTGCGCAAGGAGTTCGGCCGGGCGATTTCGATCGTCTTCCAGGATCCGGCTACCGCGCTCAATCCCCGAATGACGGTGGCCGACATCCTCACCGATCCACTCGACGTCCACGGCATCGGCAACCGCGCGAGCCGGACCGCCCGAGTTCGCGAGCTGGTCGGTTTGGTCGGACTCCCCCAATCTGCGCTCGAAGTCATCCCGAGCCAGATCTCCGGCGGTCAGCGGCAACGTGTCGCGATCGCGCGTGCACTCGCGCTCGAACCTGACGTCATCGTGGCCGACGAGCCGACGTCGGCGCTCGACGTCTCGGTGCGAGCGCAGATCCTGAATCTGCTCAGCGACATCAAGGCTCGGTTGGGGCTCGGCATGGTGTTCATCTCGCACGACATACAGACGGTGCGGTACGTCTCCGACACCATCGTCGTCATGAACGCCGGGCGGATCGTCGAGCAGGGAACGGCCCAGGAAGTATTCGACAACCCGTCGGATGCGTACACGGCCAAACTGCTGGGTGCGGCGCCCAGCCTCCTGCAACGCACCGTTGACGTGGGTTGACCAATGGAGCGGATGACCGGACATAGGATGAAGGACGTTCGTATCAGAAAAGGGGAATCGATGTCTGTCCGGAGTGGCACACAGGGCGCTCGTTTCAGCGCGCAAAACCGCATGCGCGCACTTCAGACGGACATCATGAACTTGATCCTCGAACGCAGGCTCTCCCCCGGCGACCCGATGCCCACCGAGGCCGAACTGTCCGAGGAATTGGGTATCGGCCGAAACACGCTCCGGGAGGCGCTCAAGGTTCTGCAGGCCTTGGGCGTCGTCGAGATCCGTCACGGCTTCGGAATGTTCGTCGCCCCTAGCAACTTCGACGCTCTCGCCGACGGCCTGACCTTCCGTGGCCGGTTGTCCTTGCAGGGCACCGGGCACGAGGCGATGGAACTGGTCGACATTCGTCAGGCACTCGAGACCGGACTGATCGGTGCGGCGATGGCCGAGATGACGTCGGCCGACCACGCCGACCTCGACGAACTCGTCACCGGCATGGAGGTCCGTGCCGCAGCCGGGAAGAACTTCTCCGACATCGACGCGACCTTCCACTCCCGCCTGTACTCCCCGCTGGACAACCAGGTCCTCGCTCAATTGATGGACGTCTTCTGGCAGGTGTACAGCGAGATCCAGCAGGCCATCGGGCATTCGGATACGCCACTGATCGACATCGCGTCGAAGCACCGTGCGATTCTCGACGCGATCCGTACGGGTGATGCAGTCGAGGCGGCGCACACTCTCGATGTGCACTTCGGTGGCCTGCGCGAGCGGATCGCGAGTCTCCATGCGTCCGAAGCGCAGTAATTTCGAAACACGTGATTTTGCTCCGCTGGCTCACCATCGCGCCCGTTCTTCCGGCAAAATTACAGGTATGAAGAACCCGAACCTGACGCCTTCGCGCGTTCTCGCAGTTGTCCTCGCTGCCGCCCTGGTCATTTTCGTGATCGCACGCCGCCGCGACGACGGCGCCCTCAGTCGCGGAGAATGGTTGTCGGACACCGTCGGACCGGACGACCTCGCCGGCTGAAACGACGTGTGCCCTCGGCCGAAACTCGGCCGAGGGCACACGCACGTGTCATCTACTACTTCATCGAATCCAGTCGGGTTCGCGCGTCTTCGAACCCGGACACCAGCTCTGCCATGACCTCGGCGACCGGGCGGATCTCGTTCATCCGTCCCACGATCTGACCGACGGGCATTGCCACAACTTCCGGATTCTCCGATGCAGCGATTCTCTGATGAGCGTCGCTGACCAGAAGGTTCTGCAGCGGCATCGGCAATGGCGCCGGTGCTCCCGGGTTCGACCAGGCTTCCGTCCACTTGGTCTTGAGCAACCGAGCGGGCTTACCCGAGTAGATGCGCGAACGAACGGTGTCGGCCGACGTCGCGCCCAACAGTGCACGCTGAATAGCGGACGGGCCATCGCCCGATGCACTGCCGAGTTTGTATTCGGACGTGGTGAGCCAGTACGAGCCCATCCACACTCCGGACGCACCGAGCGCAAGTGCGGCAGCCACCTGACGGCCGCTGCCTATACCGCCGGCAGCCAGTACGGCAGCTGAATCACCCAGTGCATCAACGATTTCCGGAACGAGAACCATCGATGCGATTTCGCCGGTGTGACCGCCGGCCTCGTAGCCCTGCGCGATCACGATGTCGACACCGTTCTCGACGTGACGACGTGCATGCTCGACGGCGCCGGCCAGCGCTGCTACCGGTACGCCCTTCTCGTGTGCCTGATCGATGACGTCCTTCGGCGGTGATCCCAGTGCATTCGCAATCAACGCAATCCGGTGTCCCAGAGCAACATCGACGTGTGACCGCGCCACCGAGTGAAGCCATCCCAGTACGCCGGTCGCATGCTCGACGTCGTCGGAAAGCGGCGGCACACCGAGCTCGTCGAGCGTGCGGTTGACGAAGGCGCGGTGCTCCTCCGGAATCAGCTTGTCGAGATCGACGGCGCCGCCCTCGGTCGGCACCTTGGCCGGCATGACGATGTCGACGCCGTACGGCTTACCGTCGGTGTTCTCGTCCATCCACGTCAGTGCGGCTTCGAGCTCTTCCGGGTCGTTGAACCGGACGCAACCGAGCACGCCCAGACCTCCCGCGCGGCTGATCGCGGCCGCGACGTGCTCGGAAGGAGTGAATCCGAAAATCGGGTATTCGATGCCGAACTTGTCGGCGAGATCCGAACGCATCAGGCTTCCACGCTTTCGTTTGCGGACGCCACAGGAGCGCCGTTTCCGTTGTGATCATCGGCCTCGCGCGATTCCGTTTCGGCCTTCGCCCAGCGGTAGTCGGGCTTGCCTGCCGGGTTGCGCTTGATCTGGTCCACGAACCACACGCTGCGCGGAACCTTGTATCCGGCAATCTCTTTGCGTGCTGCGGTGGCGATGTCGTGCAGCGTCGGCGACGTGCCTTCGCGTACCTGGACCACTGCGGCAACGCGCTGACCGAAGCGCTCGTCGGGGATACCGACCACCAGGACGTCGAAGATGTCCGGGTGCGCCTTCAAAGCGCCCTCGACCTCTTCCGGGTACACCTTCTCGCCGCCGCTGTTGATCGACACCGAACCGCGGCCGAGCATCGTGACCGTGCCGTCGGCTTCGACCTGCGCATAGTCGCCGGGGATCGAGTAGCGAACGCCGTTGATGGTGCGGAAGGTTTCGGCGGTCTTGACCTCGTCCTTGTAGTAGCCGAGCGGGATGTTGCCCTTGCGAGCAAGCATGCCGCGCTTGCCCGATCCGGGTTCGACCTCGTTGCCGTCGTCGTCGAGAACCGTTGTGGAGGCGTCGATCTTGACCGTCGGACCGCCAGTGTGCTTCTGGCCCTTGCTCAGCACGGCGAGTCCACCGAAGCCGGTCTCGGATGCTCCGATGGAGTCCGTCAGCAGGCGGTTGGGCAACAGTTCGAGGAACTGCTCCTGGATACTCGGCGAGAAGAGTGCAGCACTGCTGGCCATCACGTAGAGCGTCGAAAGATCGTACGGCTCACCGGTCTCCGGGTTTCCGGCGATGAGTGCGTCGAGCATCGGACGGCCCATCGCGTCACCCGTGATGAAGATCAGGTTGACCTTGTGCTTGTCGATGTTCTGCCACACCTCGTGGGCGTCGAATTCCGGGTGCATCAAACAGGTTCCGCCGCCGAAGAGGCTGTGGAATACCGCCGACTGCGAACCGCCGTGAATCATCGGGGGGATCGGGTAGCGGATCATGCTCGGGTTGGCTGCGCCGACCTTCGCCATCTCGTACTCGTCCTCGACCGGAACTCCGGTGACGAAGTTGATGCCTCCGCCGAGAACACGCCACCAGTCCTCGTGACGCCACATGACGCCCTTGGGACTTCCGGTGGTGCCGCCGGTGTAGAGCATGAAGATGTCGTCGTTGCTGCGCTCTTCGAAATCACGCTCACCCGAACTCTGCGCGAGTGCGTCCTCGTAGCCGATGCCGAAAGCACTGAAGTCCAGATCGGTGCCGTCCTCGACCACGATGACGGACTTGACCTTGGGAGTGTTCGGCAGGACGTTCGCGACCTTGTCCGAGTAGCGGCGCTCGTGAATGAGCGCAACCATGTCGGAGTTGTCGAAGATGTACTGCAACTCGTTCTCGACGTACCGGTAGTTGATGTTGACCATCACGGCCCGGATCTTGAAAACCGCGACCATGGCCTCGATCGCCTCGATGACGTTCCGGCAGTAGATGCCGACCTTGTCACCCGGCTGAACGCCATGTTCACGCAGGTAGTGGCCGAGGCGGTTTGCTCGGTCCTCCAACTGTGCATAAGTCATCTCGCGGTTGTCCGAGACCAGCGCAACGCGGTCCGGAACGAGGTCGATTGCGTGCTCTACGAAGTCTGCGATGTTAAGGGCCACGAGTTCAAAGTAGAACGTGTTACCGTTTCTGGCAAGACCCAATTTGAGAGCCAGCTCACAGACCCGCCAGGAGCCATCAGTGTCCACTTCGACGACCGAAAAATCAGACATTTCGGAAACCGCGCCGCATTGCCTCGTGGAGAAGCGTGGCCACGTTCTCATCGTGACCATGAATCGCCCCGAGCGTAAGAACGCCATCACCGGCGAGATGATGGCGATCATGGTCGACGCCTGGGATCAGGTCGACAACGACCCCGAAATCCGTGTCGCCATCCTCACCGGTGCGGGCGGCGACTTCTGCGCCGGCGCCGACCTCAAGAACATGTCCGCCAAGCCGCCGGGAGATTCCTTCGCGGGCGGTGGCGTCGACATGTCCAAGATCGAAGGCCTCCTCAAGGGCCGTCGGTTGACCAAGCCGCTGATCGCTGCGGTCGAGGGTGCAGCCATCGCCGGCGGAACCGAAATCCTGCAGGGCACCGACATCCGCGTCGCGGGTGAGAGCGCCAAGTTCGGCGTCTCCGAAGCCAAGTGGGGGCTCTTCCCGCTCGGCGGTTCCGCAGTGCGTCTGGTGCGACAGATTCCGTACACGATCGCGGCGGACATCCTGCTCACAGGTCGTCACATCAAGGCTCCGGAGGCCAAGGAGATCGGGCTCATCGGCCACGTGGTCCCGGACGGCCAGGCCCTCGACAAGGCGCTGGAGCTCGCGGACCTGATCAGTGCCAACGGCCCTCTCGCCGTTCAGGCGATTCTCAAGACCATCCGCGACACCGAGGGCATGCACGAGGAAGAGGCCTTCCAGATCGACGCACAGCTGGGCATGAAGGTGTTCATGAGCGCCGACGCCAAGGAGGGCCCGCGGGCTTTCGGTGAGAAGCGGGCGCCCCAGTTCAAGGGTGTCTGACCCACCCCTGTCTGAGCCACCCCCGTCTGACCGACCCCCGCCTGAGCCCCCTTTCCTGTCCGCTCTCGGTCCCACCCACCCCCTTTTCGAGCGAACGTACCTTTCGGCGCCTTCAGTGCGCCGAAAGGCACTTTCGCTCAGCCGGTTTCGTCCAATTTCACCCATCTCGACCTCGCGAACACCTGCGGCCGGGGACGTGACTGCGCCAATCTGTAGTGCGCACGCAGGTCCTCGATCACGCGATCAGGGTCCGTTCGCAGTGCACTGGGCACCGTCGGCAACACGATGATTCCCGCATTCTGCATACGCGTCCGACGCTCCACCGTGCGCTTGTAGTCCGTCGGTGCGGCATGCCATTCCAAGGAGTCGATGTCCCACGCGAAGGCAACCGAATCGATCCATCCGTCCGGAACTGCGATGAAGTCCCCGTTGGCATCCCGGATCTCATGGTTGAACAACATTTCCGGCAGCCCGCTCCGCTGCCACAATTTTCGCGCGTGAACCTCCGGAACCGAGTGGACGTTCGCGTTCACTTCGCGCAACACGACCCGAGGTAGCGCGGAACCCCGACTGCTACCCGCTTCGAGTTCCTTCGCAAGTTCGCGCACCGAGACATCGCCGCGCTGAACAGCCTCAGCGATGAGTGCCCGTGTGGGATCGAGCGCCTTGTACCGCCTCGCAGCGTCGAGTAACGCTCGCGGCAGCGGAGCACAGCGCAGACCGTTCCGAATCTCCGGCTCGGGCAGTCGAACAGTGCGCTCCACCGTGACGAACCCAACCGATTGAACTCGACGGTCGATGGGGATGAGCACCTGCACATCCCCCGAGTGCGTTCGATATCCGTACTCCGACATGGCTGATCGCCCCGTCAGCAGGGAATCGTCACCGCTCAACATGAGCGCAGCGATCGAGCGTTGACGTGGCGTCGGTTGACCGTTTCTGAGCAGAATGACCCCCGGCAATATGCGCTGCCACGGTCCACCTACCCGACACCGGGTGTGCACTGCGGAGTTGGACACGCCCAATCGCGCCAACTCCGCCGTTCGGATCACTCCGCTTCGACTGACGCGGTAAATCGCGTCCAGATCATCGCCCCACGTTCCTCGCCGCATGGTTGCAGCATGACTCGAGCATCAGCGCGGGCCCCGGCGGCGAACTGGGGTTTCGGTGCGCCTGTGGATAACTTTGGGCGAGCGAAAGGTACGTTCAGCGCCTCAGATGCGCTGAACGTGCCGTTCGCTCGAAGAAAAAAGGGGGGTACCGCTCGAAAAAAAAGGGGGTGCCCCGCTCAACCACCCACCGCGGCCGCGAGCTCTCGCACATGGTCGGCGTCGCGGCAGGTCACCAGCAGCATCGTGACTCCGGCTTCCTCCCAACGCTTCACGTCTGCGCGCACCTCGTCGACGTTGCCGATGATCATGGTCTCGGTGACCATCTCGTCGGGGACGACGGCAGCAGCTTCGTCCTTGCGGCCCGACATGAAGAGGCGACCGATCTCGTCGACCTCCTTCTCGTAGCCCATCCGCTTGTAGACCTGCGCGTGAAAGTTCAACTCCGGGGCGCCCATTCCGCCCACGTAGAGGGCGGTCATCGGCTTGAGAGCGGCGATGGCAGCGGCGCGATCGTCAGTCACGATGACCTGGCACGTGGCGGCCACCTCGAAGTCTTCGCGACTGCGACGGGCCCCGGCGCGCGCGAACCCTTCGTCGAGCCACTTGTTGTACATCGGGGCCAGGCGCGGGGTGTAGTAGATCGCCAGCCAGCCGTCGGCGATTTCACCGGCGAGCGCGACGTTCTTCGGCCCTTCGGCGCCGAGCCAGATCGGGATGTCCGCACGCAGCGGGTGCGTAATGGGCTTGAGCGGCTTGCCAAGTCCCGAACTACCCGGTCCCGCATACGGCAGAGGGTAGTGGGGACCGGGACTGGTGACGGGCGCTTCACGGGCGAGGACCTGGCGCACGATCGAGACGTATTCGCGGGTGCGTGCGAGCGGCTTCTCGAACGGCTGGCCGTACCAACCTTCGACGACCTGCGGGCCGGATACGCCGAGCCCGAGGATCGTTCGCCCACCGTTGAGGTGATCGAGAGTGAGCGCGTGCATGGCACAGCTGGTCGGTGTTCGTGCCGAAATCTGTACGACGGAAGTACCGAGCCGAACCGTCTCGGTGCGCGATCCCCACCAGGCGAGCGGGGTGAAAGCGTCCGAGCCCCACGACTCCGCCGCGAAGACCGCGTCGAATCCGGCGCCTTCCGCGGCCTCGATCAGTTCCGGGGCGTTTGCCGGCGGCTGTGCGCCCCAGTATCCGAGTTGCAACCCAAGCTTCATCGCAGGCCTCCACATTGCCGGTGATCAGAAGTGACTCTTGCCACAATCTCTAGAACCTGTTCTACTCGATCTTGTGACCATCGGAAAGAGCGGGGTGGCCGACAAGCCCCTGAGCGCACCATTGAATCTCCATTTCGACTACACCAGATCGACGGGACCGACCATCGGCGCGTTCGTGACTGCCCTGCGTGATCGCAAGGTGATCGGCGCACGCGGGTCGAACGGTCGTGTCTTCGTGCCGCCACCGGAATTCGATCCGGACACGGCCGAGCCACTGACCGACTTCGTCGGAGTCTCCGACGGCGGAACGGTCGTGAGTTGGACGTGGATGCCCGAACCCATCGAGGGTCAACCACTGACGAAGCCTTTCGCGTGGGCCCTGATCAAGCTCGACGGCGCGGACACGTCCATGCTCCACGCAGTCGACGTCGACTCCCCCGACGACATCAGCACCGGCCTGCGGGTCCGTGCTCGCTGGGCGTCGGAGCGGATCGGGCAGATCAAGGACATCGAGTGCTTCGAACCAGGTGAGAGCGAAAATGGAATCGCGACAGTCGATTCCAGCGCCGATCCTGTCACCATGATCACGACGCCTGTCGATCTGCACTTCATGCATTCCGCTTCGGCCGAGGAGAGTTTCTACCTCCGCGGTCTCGCAGAAGGCAAGCTCATCGGTGGTCGCAGCGGACCCGAAGACAAGATCTACATCCCACCGCGCGGCGCGAATCCCACCAACGGGAAGCCGACGAGCGAGCAGATCGAACTGCCGGACAAGGGAATTGTCACCACCTTCTGCATCGTCAACGTCCCGTTCCTCGGGCAGCGAATCAAACCGCCCTACGTGGCCGCCTACGTGCTTCTCGACGGGGCTGACATTCCGTTCCTGCACTTGATTCTCGAATGTGATGCCGCGGACGTACGCATGGGCATGCGCGTCGAAGCCAAGTGGAAGCCTCGCGAAGAGTGGGGTTACACCCTCGAGAACATCGAATACTTCCGGCCGACAGGTGAACCCGACGCCGAGTACTCCACCTTCCAACACCACCTGTGAGGCTCCTGAAATGACTTCTGCAGACATCGCAGTCGTGGGCTTTGCTCAGGCACCCCACGTCCGCGAAACCAACGGCACCACCAACGGCGTCGAGATGCTCGTCCCGTGCTTCCAGCAGCTCTACAGCGATCTGGGAATCACCAAGTCAGACATCGGCTTCTGGTGCTCCGGATCTTCCGACTACCTGGCCGGACGAGCGTTCTCCTTCATCTCGGCCATCGACTCCATCGGAGCGGTCCCGCCGATCAACGAATCTCACGTCGAGATGGACGCTGCGTGGGCCTTCTACGAAGCGTGGATCAAGATCTTGACCGGCGAGGTCGAGACCGCGCTGGTATACGGCTTCGGCAAATCCTCCGCCGGGCACCTGCGCAAGATCCTGTCCATGCAGCTCGATCCGTACCTCGTCACTCCGCTGTGGCCGGACTCCGTCTCGATCGCCGGACTTCAAGCCCGACTCGGACTCGACGCGGGTAAGTGGACGCAAGAGGACATGGCGGAGGTTGCCGCTCGTAGCCGTCGTCACGCGCTGAGTAATCCGAAGGCTCAGCTCGCAGGCGAGGTCGACATCGAGGCCCTTCTCGCCAGCCCCTTCCTCGCAGATCCGTTGCGCGCACACGATTGTGCGCCCATCACCGACGGCGCGGCAGCAATCGTCCTGGCCTCGGGTAACCGCGCCCGCGATCTCTGCGAGCGGCCGGCGTGGATCACCGGACTCGAGCATCGCATCGACTCCCCCAACCTGGGTGCACGTGACCTGACCACCTCACCGTCCACTACGTCCGCAGCCAAGGCGGCAACGGGCGGCGAGGTCGGCAACATCGACGTCGCCGAACTGCACGCACCGTTCACTCACCAGGAATTGATCTTGAAGGAAGCGATCGGCCTGACCGACGCCACCACGATCAATCCGTCCGGCGGTCCGCTCAGCGGCAACCCACTGTTCGCCGGTGGTCTGGAACGAATCGGCCACGCCGCCAAGGCAATCTTCGACGGCCAGGCGAATCGCGCTCTGGCCCATGCAACAAGCGGCCCTGTGCTGCAGCAGAACCTGGTAGCAGTCTTGGAGGGACGGAACTGATGGCCGGAACGCCTCAACTCGCGGCCGTGCTCGGCACCGGCCAAACTCACTACGTCGCAAAGCGTCACGATGTCTCGATGGCGGGCTTGGTTCGTGAAGCCATCGACGCCGCGATGCTCGACGCCAACGTCGGCTGGGACGACATCGACGCCGTCGTCATCGGAAAGGCCCCCGACCTGTTCGAGGGTTCGATGATGCCCGAACTCGCCATGTCGGATGCTCTGGGCGCAAACGGAAAGCCGTTGCTGCGTGTTCACACTGCCGGATCGGTGGGCGGTTCGACAGCTATCGTCGCCTCCAGCCTGGTCAAATCCGGTGTCCACAAGCGGGTTCTGACGGTTTCCTGGGAGAAGCAGTCCGAGTCGAACGCCATGTGGGCGCTGTCCGTACCGGTTCCGTTCAACATGCCCGTCGGCGCCGGTGCCGGTGGATACTTCGCCCCGCACGTCCGTTCGTACATTCGTCGATCGGGCGCACCGGAGCACATCGGCTACCTCGTCGCGGTGAAGGATCGGCTCAACGGCAGCCTCAATCCGTATGCGCACTTGCGGCAGCCGGACATCACTCTCGAATCGGTACAGGCATCTCAGATGCTCTGGGATCCGATCCGATACGACGAGACCTGCCCGTCCTCTGACGGCGCGTGCGCTCTGGTGATCGGCAACGAGGAAGCGGCCGCACAGGTCGAGGCCGAGGGTCGTTCGGTCGCGTGGATCCACGCGACGGCCATGCGCACCGAGCCGACCTTCTATGCCGGACGCGATCAGGTCAATCCGCAAGCCGGCCGTGACGCTGCAGCAGCACTGTGGAAGTCAGCGGGAATCACCGATCCGCTGAACGAGATCGACTGCGCCGAAATCTATGTCCCGTTCTCGTGGTTCGAGCCGATGTGGCTCGAGAACCTCGGCTTCGCGGAGGAAGGCCAGGGCTGGAAGCTGACCGAGGCAGGTGAAACCGCGATCGGCGGCAAGCTCCCGGTCAATGCCTCGGGCGGTGTTCTCTCCTCCAACCCGATCGGCGCCTCGGGCATGATCCGATTTGCCGAGTCGGCGATGCAGGTCATGCACCGCGCCGGCGATCACCAGGTAGCCGACGCGCGCAAGGCTCTCGGCCATGCCTACGGCGGTGGCTCGCAGTACTTCTCGATGTGGGTCGTCGGCTCCGAACGTCCCACCACGTAAGCAGCAGCACACACGCCGATCAGGAAGAGGCCGAAGATGAAGTACACCGTCGGGGTTGCCATGAACCCCTTGGACCAGTTAGCCGGTATCGCCAAAACTGCCGAGGAATGCGGCTTCTCGTCGATCGCTCTCCCCGATTCACTGTTCTTCATGGAAACACAGGCGGCGGATTACCCGTACACCCCGGACGGGTCTCGGATGTGGAATGCCGAGACCCCCTGGGTCGATCCGCTCATCGCCGCGGCTGCAATGGGCGCGGTGACCGAGAAGATCGAGTTCTACACCCAGGTGCTCAAGCTGGGTAGCCGCAATCCCGTCCTGCTCGCGCGGCAGGTCGGTTCGGTGGCGGCATTGACGAACAACCGTTTCGGCTTCGGCGTCGGAATCGGTTGGGCTCCGGAAGAGTTCGAGTGGTGCGGCGCTCCGTACAAGCGTCGGGGCGCACGTGTGGACGAGATGATCGACGTCCTCAAACTGATCCTCGGCGGCGGCATGGTCGAGTATCACGGTGAGTTCTTCGATTTCGATCGCCTGCAGATGAGCCCGGCCCCCACCAAGCCGGTTCCGTTCTACGTCGGCGGCCACACCGAGGTCGCACTCAAGCGTGCTGCGCGAGTCGGCGACGGTTGGACCTCGGCGATGATCAAGTTCGACGACCTGGTGGGTGTGATCGCACGACTACGCGAACTGCGCGCCGAGTACGGCCGCGAGAACGAGCCGTTCGAAATCCAGACGGTGTGCATCGACCGTTTCGGCAAGGACGGTTACGCAGAGCTCGAAGATGCCGGCGTCACGGACATCATTACCGTGCCTTGGGTTTTCGACGGAATCGGATTCGATGCCCCACTGGAGGCAAAGCAGGATTCGATGCGCAAATTCGCCGAGCAGTACATCAACTGAGGAGCCGCGATGACCGACGAACACCCCGCCCGCGTCGCGGGTAACGCTTCGCGCGCCGCAGCGAGTGGCAAGAACAAGGAAGCCTGGCTGGACCTCTTCGCCGAGGACGGTTGGGTGGAAGATCCGGTCGGGCCTTCGGGCTTCGATCCCGAAGGCAAAGGCCATCACGGGCGCGAAGCGATCTCCAAGTTCTACGACATGACGATCGCGAACGCGGACAAGCTCGAATTTCTGATCGACGATTCCCTGGTGTGCGGCAACGAGAACGTCAACATCGGCAAGATCCGAACCACCATCGGCGGCTCGATCATCGACGCCGAGGGCGTGTTCGTCTACCGGGTGAACGACGACGGCAAGATCGCGTCGCTTCGAGCATTCTGGGAAGTGGACCGTGCAATGAAGACGGCACGCAAAGCCTGAGAACCCACAGTACGAGCGCGGCCCCGGTCATCGACCGGGGCCGCGCTCGTCGTATTCGAATCAGCCTGTCGTACTTGCACCGAGAAGCTCGAAATGGTTTCCTGGTTCCCAACGTCGCGTGTCGATGACGGACTGCGTCAGGCATGGAGGCGTCGTACCGCAAGGGGTCACTCATGACCATTTCGTTCAATCACACCATCATCGCCGCAAAAGACCGACAAGAGTCTGCGTGGTTCTTCACTCACATGTTCGGCCTTCCAGGCCCGGTCGAAGCCGGCTACTTTCTCGGCGTTGAACTCGAGCACGGCGTGACGTTGGACTTCGCACAGGTGGAAGAAGGCGCCGAGGTTGCGTCTCAGCACTATGCCTTCCTCGTCTCCGAGGATGACTTCGACGGCATCTACCAGCGGATACAGGCGCTGAAACTGGATCACTGGGCCGATCCGCGCCAGTCGAGTACCGGCTTCAACACCAACGACGGTGGGCGTGGGGTCTACTTCCTCGACCCGTCGGGACATTTCCTGGAAGCCATCACCAAACCGTACGGCGGCTGAATTGGAGATTGAACTACAAACGGCGGCGCCTACGGGAGATGAGGGATCCCGCAGACGCCGCCGCAGTTCCAGGTTGCCAACAAGTGGCTCCCCGGAACGTCTACTGTAGTTCTGCGTGTTCGAGAGTGCAGAGGCAACTCCCGAAAACCTACACAGAACCTACTCGCCGGTTACCAGGTCAGTATATGTCCGGATCAGTGTTTGACCGGGCAGCCCGATGTCTTGTAATCAACCTGAAACTCTTTGATGCCGTTGAGCCAGCCCGAGCGAAGGCGTCGGGGATCCCCGAGCCTGGTGATGTCGGGTAGGTGATCGGCGATCGCATTGAAGATCAGATCGATTTCCAGACGGGCCAAGTTGGCGCCGATGCAGTAGTGCGCACCGGTGCCGCCGAATCCGAGGTGCGGATTGGGGTCACGCATGATGTCGAACTTCGTCGGGTTCTCGAAGACGTCCTCGTCGAAGTTGGCCGACGCGTACATCATCACGACGCGATCGCCCTTCTTTATCTTCTGTCCGCCGAGTTCGGTGTCTTCGAGCGCGGTGCGCTGGAAGGAAGTCACCGGGGTCGCCCAACGAACGATCTCGTCGGCCGCCGTCTTGGGGCGTTCCTTCTTGTACAGCTCCCACTGGTCGGGATTGTCGAGGAAGGCAACCATGCCGTGTGTGATGGCATTGCGAGTGGTCTCGTTACCCGCGACCGCAAGCAGGATCACGAAGAAGCCGAATTCCTCTGGGGAGAGCTCATTTCCGTCGATGTCAGCTTCGATGAGCTTGGTGACGATGTCATCGGCGGGACACTTCTTGCGCTGATCCGCCATCTGGTACGCGTATCCCAGAATCTCCATCGACGCTGCCTGCGGGTCGATGTCGAACTCGGGATCGTCGTACGACGTCATCTGGTTGGACCAGTCGAAGAGCTTCATTCGATCTTCCTGCGGCACACCGAGAAGCTCGGCGATTGCCTGCAGCGGAAGTTCGGACGCGACCTGAACCACGAAGTCACCGGCACCGCCGGCAGCCGCGGTCGTGACGATCTTTTCGGCACGCTCGGTCAGTTCCTCGCGCAGGCTGTTGATGGCGCGCGGGGTGAATCCACGAGATACCAGCTTGCGCAGCTTGGTGTGCTCCGGAGCGTCCTTGTTGATGAGAATGAATCGCTGCATCTCGACGTTCTCACGCGGGATGTCGTCGGCGAAGCGAGGAATCGCAGTGTTCTCGTGGGTCGAGAAGATGTCGCTTCGCTGCGAAACTTCCTTGACCTCTTCATGACGGGTGACCACCCAGAAGCCCTCGTCCTGGAATCCACCGATTTCCGGGGGCTGCGGATTCCACCACACGGGGGCCGTCTTCCGGAGTTCGGCGAACTCCTCGAACGGCATGCGTTCCGCGTAGATGTCGGGGTCCGTGAAGTCGATTCCCTCGGGGAATGCGGGCTGTGCCACTGATGTCTCCTGCCCTAAGCCTTTTCATCACAGGGGTGATGGGGATCCGTGATGTGTAACACGTTCTACTCTCATTGAAACACAAGCCTGCTTACTAGGAAAGGAAACGTCGGCAGGTCTTGCTTCCCGCAGAGAACCTGTTCTACTTTTTCATTACAAGGAAAGGAGCCCGCTGTGGGCACACCAGTAATCGTCGAGGCTGTCCGTACACCGATCGGCAAGCGCGGAGGTTGGCTCGCCGGTCTGCACGCCGCCGAGATCCTCGGAGCTGCACAAAAGGGAGTTCTCGACCGGTCGGGAATCGACCCGTTGCTGATCGAGCAGGTGATCGGCGGCTGCGTCACCCAGGCCGGCGCTCAGTCCAACAACATCACGCGCACGGCCTGGCTGCACGCCGGACTTCCGTGGCAGACCGGCGCAACCACCGTGGACTGCCAGTGCGGTTCGGCCCAGCAGGCGAACCATCTGATCGCCGGTCTGATCGCCACCGGCGCCATCGACGCCGGTATCGCCTGCGGCATCGAAGCCATGAGCCAGGTTCCCCTCGGCGCCAACGTCGGCGATCAGGCCGGACCGCGCCGACCCGCGACGTGGGACATCGACATGCCCAACCAATTCGAAGCTGCAGAACGCATCGCGCGTCGACGCGGACTGACCCGCGACGACGTCGAAGCCCTCGGCGTCCGCTCGCAGGCGCTGGCCAAGCAGGCTTGGGAGGAAGGACGTTTCGACCGCGAGGTTCTCGAACTCTCGGCACCCCAGGTCGACAAGGAAGGAAACCTCACGGGCGAGACCAAGGTCGTCAATCGCGATCAGGGCCTGCGCGATACGACGGCGGAGTCCCTTGCCCGACTGAAGCCCGTCCTCGAAGGCGGGATTCACACGGCCGGAACGTCTTCCCAGATCTCCGACGGCGCGGCCGCAGTCCTGCTCATGGACGAGGACAAGGCTCGCGCGCTCGGATTGAAGCCGCGAGCCCGCATCATCGCCCAGGCGCTGGTCGGCTCGGAACCGGAATTCCACCTCGACGGACCGGTGCAGGCAACCAGCCGTGTCCTGGAGAAGAGCGGAATGAAGATCGGCGATCTCGATCTGTTCGAGATCAACGAAGCATTCGCATCCGTCGCACTGTCCTGGGCTCAGGTTCACGAACCTGACTTCGACAACGTCAATGTCAACGGCGGCGCGCTCGCTCTCGGCCATCCGGTCGGCAGCACGGGATCTCGCCTGATCACCACCGCACTGCACGAACTCGAGCGTCGCAACGGCTCGACGGCTCTGATCACGATGTGCGCCGGCGGCGCACTGGCCACCGGAACCATCATCGAGCGTATCTGAGATGACTACTCCCCCAGCCAAACCCAAGGGACTCGACGCTCCGGCGACGGTCAAGATCATCAAGTGGATGTCGAAGGCGAACGTCGCGATGTATCGCGCCACCGACGGGCGGCTGGGTAGCAAGTGGCGGGTCGGCAGCGCGTTCCCTCGCGGGCTGCCGATCTGCCTGCTGACCACCACCGGTCGCAAATCCGGCGAGGAGCGGATCAGCCCGCTGCTGTTCCTCGAGGACGGCGAGAACGTGATTCTGGTGGCGTCGCAAGGCGGTCTTCCGAAGAACCCGATGTGGTACCTCAACATCAAGGCAGACCCGGTGGTGACGGTGCAGATCAAGTCTCGGATCCGCTCGATGAAAGCCCGCGTCGCGGCCGAGGACGAGCGCGCTCGGCTGTGGCCGATGTTGAGGGCGATGTATCCGGATTTCGACAACTATCAGGCCTGGACCGACCGGGTCATTCCCGTCATCGTGTGCGAGCCACTGAAGAGTTAAACGAACTGTTTACAACAAAACGTTTACATTGACCCGGGTTCGTGCCACCCTGGGTTCATGACCGATGACCAGTTCAGACCGATCGATTCCGGCCGCGAACGCGCACATCGCGAGTACGCCGGACTCTTTCGAATCAGCGAGCGCCACGGCGCGACCCCAAGCCAGCGCGCGCGGCAATCTCATCCGGAGATGCTCGAGCCCTACGGCGCGGTGCGCGTCGTGGCTCGTCTTGCGGGCGGAACCGACATACCTGAGCCGAACGAACCCGAGGTCGACGATGCCGACGTCATGGCTGCGTTGACTCTGATCCCCAAGGCCCGAGCCGAAATGGAACAGCTGGAAGCACTGTTCCTCGGGATTGCCCGCGAACGGGGCATGACCTGGCAGGACATCGCTTTCGGGCTGGGACTCGGAAGCACTCAAGCCGCCCGCCAGCGCTACGAACGGCTCGTTCGCCGCACCGGAGGCTGAACGCGTGCCATAACCGGCGAGTTGGAGCACTATTGACTCGTACGGTCCGCACGGCGTTTCGACAGAGCCTCGAACACAGCAAGGAGTCGCATATATGACGACGCATATTCAAGATCAAATCCTGGACCGACGCGAGATCACCTCAGCCCTCGTGCGTGCGCTGGAGCGTCGCCACGAGGTGCTGGACGCAGTGGTCGACAGCAAGGACCACCAGGAGGCACTGACCACCGTCGCGGAACTCCTCGGCACGTCGGAAGCAAATGCCGAAGCAGTTCTGAGCCTCAAGTTCAGCGCACTGACCAAGGCAGCGCGCGATCGCATCCAGGGCGAGCTGGAGAATCTCGACGCCACTCTCGAATGGACGACGCTCGATCGTCCCGCGAGCAGCGGGCAGAACTTCACCCTGCGTCCGTTCAGCGACAGCGCAGAAGACAAGGCACTGTTCACGATTCGCTCGGCCGAGCAGCTCGGCGAAGACGGCAAGCCGTGGAGCGAGGATCGGATCGAAGCCGAGCGCGTCGGCGGTCTCGGTCGGATCGACGACGAGAGCGCTGCCTGGTTCGTCGCCGAGGACGTTTCCGGCGACGGCCCGAAGAGCGTCGGCCTGGTATTCGGCGAACTCGACGGCCAAGAGGTGAACGTGGCGATCTGGATCGCGCCGGAATCTCGCAAGAAAGGCTACGGCACCGCCTGCGTGAAGCATTCGCGGCGCGAACTCGCAGCTGAGTTCCCCGGCACCGTGTTGGTGGTTCGGGCGCCCGCGTAGGCGGCACGCCGCCTGTGAGTGGTTGAGGAGTCCCTGCACTCCTTAACCACTCACGGGGCCGGAGGCCCTACGCCCCGTACACCGGCGTCGGAATCTCCGCCTTCTCCAACAGCGTTGCCACGACGGGCCCGATCTCCTTCGGGTCCCAGCGATCTCCCTTGTCCTCGCTCGGGCCGTGACGCCAGCCCTCCGCGACGGTGATCTTTCCGCCCTCTACCTCGAACACCCGGCCCGTGACGTCCTTGGACTCGGCGCTACCGAGCCAGACGACCAGCGGCGAGATGTTCTCGGGAGCCATGGCGTCGAAGCCCTCTTCCGGAGCTGCCATCGCTTCTGCCATCGCCCCGCCCGCGCCGACAGTCATGCGTGTGCGCGCAGCAGGCGCGATCGCGTTGACACTGACTCCGTAATTCTTGAGCTCGGCGGCGGCCTGGATGGTCATCTCGGCGATGCCGGCCTTGGCCGCGGCGTAGTTGCCCTGGCCGATCGAACCCTGCAGTCCTGCACCCGAACTGGTGTTGATGATGCGTGCGTCGACGGTCTTGCCTGCCTTGGCCTCGGCGCGCCAGTAGGCAGCAGCGTGACGGAGCGGCGCGAAGTGCCCCTTGAGGTGCACGCGGATCACCGCGTCCCACTCGCCCTCGCTCATACCGACCAGCATGCGGTCCCGCAGGAAGCCTGCGTTGTTCACGAGTACGTCCAGGCCACCGAAGGTGTCGATCGCGGTCTTGATCAGATTCTCGGCGCCCGCCCAGTCGGCGACGTCGTCTCCGTTGACCACTGCTTGGCCACCGGCGGCGATGATCTCCGCGACAACCTGCTCGGCCGGACTCTCACCGGTCGCGGAACCGTCGGCACCCGCACCGATGTCGTTGACGACAACCTTGGCGCCCTCGGCAGCAAATGCCAATGCATGCGCACGTCCGATACCGCGGCCAGCCCCGGTGATGATGACTACGCGTCCGTCGACCAATCCACTCATATTTGTCTCCTAATGCACTCTGCTCGGGCTTGTCGGCTCCGCTTGTGTGCTAACTTACCAAGCAATCGCTTGGTTTGGTACACAGACGTAAGGAATCCCGATATGGGCATCAGCACCTCCTCCGACGGAACCGGCATCACCACGGTCACCATCGACTACGCGCCGGTCAATGCAATCCCGTCCAAGGGATGGTTCGAGCTTGCCGACGCCATCCTCGACGCGGGCAAGGATCTCAACACTCACGTAGTGATCCTGCGAGCCGAGGGACGCGGATTCAACGCCGGCGTCGACATCAAGGAGATGCAGGCCACCGAGGGATTCGACGCGCTGGTCGCCGCCAACCGCGGTTGCGCCGCGGCCTTCGCGGCCGTCTACGACTGTGCTGTACCCGTCGTCGTGGCCGTCAACGGATTCTGTGTCGGCGGCGGCATCGGACTCGTCGGCAACGCGGACGTGATCGTCGCTTCCGACGACGCGATCTTCTCCCTCCCCGAGGTCGACCGCGGCGCACTCGGCGCTGCCACACACCTCTCGAGGCTGGTGCCACAGCACATGATGCGCACGCTCTACTACACCGCACAGAGCGTCGACGCGCACACACTCAAGCAGTTCGGCAGCGTCTACGACGTGGTCCCACGCGAGAAGCTCGACGAGTGCGCTCGCGAGATCGCCGCGAAGATCGCCGCCAAGGACACCCGCATCATCCGGTGCGCCAAGGAAGCCATCAACGGCATCGACCCGGTGGACGTCAAGGGCAGCTACCGCCTCGAGCAGGGCTACACCTTCGAACTCAACCTCCTCGGCGTGTCCGACGAACACCGCGACGAGTTCGTCGCCACCGGCAAGCCGCGCGAGAACGCAACCCAGAAGGAAGGCTGAGACAAACATGGCTAGCAAGCGTGACAAGACGAAGTCGCTCGACGAGGTAGTCGGCGAACTCCGCAGCGGAATGACTATCGGCTTGGGCGGCTGGGGATCTCGCCGCAAGCCGATGGCCTTCGTTCGTGCGATTCTGCGTTCGGACATCAAGGACCTGACCGTGGTCACTTACGGCGGACCGGATCTCGGACTGCTGTGCTCGGCCGGCAAGGTCAAGAAGGCGTACTACGGTTTCGTGTCCCTCGACTCCGCGCCGTTCTACGACCCGTGGTTTGCCAAGGCACGCACCGCCGGTGAGATCGAAGTCCGCGAGATGGACGAGGGCATGGTCAAGTGCGGCCTCGAAGCAGCTGCCGCTCGCCTTCCCTTCCTCCCGATCCGCGCCGGCCTGGGTTCGGACGTCCGCAACTTCTGGGGCGACGAACTCAAGACCGTCACCTCCCCGTACCCCGAGGCCGACGGCCGCTCCGAGACCTTGATCGCGATGCCTGCACTCAACCTCGATGCGTCCTTCGTTCACCTCAATCTCGGTGACAAGCACGGCAATGCCGCGTACAACGGTGTCGACCCGTACTTCGACGACCTGTACTGCATGGCCGCCGAAAAGCGTTACGTCTCCGTCGAACGCATTGTCGAGACCGAGGAACTGGTCAAATCCGTTCCACTGCAGAACCTTCTGCTCAACCGCATGATGGTCGACGCCGTCGTCGAGGCACCCAATGGTGCGCACTTCACGTTGGCCGGCGAAAGCTACGGCCGCGACGAGAAGTTCCAGCGTCACTACGCCGAGTCCGCCAAGACCCCCGAGTCGTGGCAGGCGTTCGTCGACACCTTCCTCTCCGGCAGCGAAGAGGACTACCAAGCCGCAGTAAAGAAGTTTGCCGATTCATCAAAGGCAGGGGAGCAGGCAAAATGAGCGAATCCACCGTCACCCGCGCAGAGTACGTTGTTCTCGCTTGCGCTGAAATCTTCTCCGGTGCAGGCGAAATCATGGCCAGCCCGATGTCGACGTCGTCCACCATCGGCGCTCGCCTGGCTCGACTCACCACCGAACCCGACCTGCTGATCACCGATGGTGAAGCCCTCATTCTCGAGGACACTCCGGCCGTCGGAACGAAGGGCCCCGTCGAAGGATGGATGCCGTTCCGCAAGGTGTTCGACGTCGTCGCTTCCGGCCGTCGCCACGTTGTCATGGGCGCCAATCAGCTCGATCGCCACGGCAACCAGAACCTCTCCGCCTTCGGCCCGCTTCAGCAGCCGACGCGTCAGATGTTCGGTGTGCGCGGCGCCCCGGGTAACACCATCAACCACGCGACGAGCTACTTCGTCCCCAAGCACTCCAAGCGAGTGTTCGTCGACAAGGTCGACGTGGTGTGCGGTGTCGGCTACGACCAGATCGATCCCGAGAACCCGGCTTACAAGTACCTGAACATCCCCCGCGTCGTCACCAACCTCGGTGTCTTCGACTTCGGCGGACCAGGAAACACCTTCCGCGCGTTGAGCCTTCACCCCGGCGTCACCGCCGAAGAGGTAGCCGAGAACACCTCGTTCGAGGTTGCCGGACTCGCCGAGGCCGGTATCACCCGTGACCCCACCGCCGAAGAACTTCACCTCATCCGCGAAACCCTCGATCCGCGCAACCTCCGGGACCGTGAGGTCTCGGCATGACCCCCACCCTGAAGACCGCGCTGACCGAACTGGTCGGTGTCGAGTACCCGATCGTGCAGACGGGTATGGGCTGGGTTTCCGGTCCCGCCCTCACGTCGGCAACGGCTAACGCCGGTGGTCTCGGCATCCTGGCTTCGGCCACGATGACGTACGACGAGCTCGAGCACGCGATCAAGAAGACGAAGCAGCTCACGGACAAGCCGTTCGGCGTCAACATGCGTGCCGACGCCACTGACGCCCCGCAACGCGCGGATCTGCTGATCCGTGAAGGCGTCAAGGTCGCGTCGTTTGCGTTGGCTCCCAAGAAGGAACTGATCGCCAAGCTCAAGGACCACGGCATCGTCGTCGTGCCCTCGATCGGTGCCGCGAAGCACGCGGTCAAGGTTGCATCCTGGGGCGCGGACGCCGTCATCGTCCAGGGCGGCGAAGGTGGTGGCCATACCGGCGGTGTGGCCACGACATTGCTTCTCCCCTCGGTTCTCGACGCGGTCGATATTCCGGTCATCGCCGGTGGCGGATTCTTCGACGGCCGCGGGCTGGCTGCCGCACTGGCGTACGGCGCTGCCGGTGTCGCGATGGGAACGCGATTCCTTCTCACCAGCGACTCTTCGGTGCCCGATTCCGTCAAACAGGAGTATCTCAAGCGCGGACTGACGGATACGACTGTCTCCCGCAAGGTCGACGGCATGCCTCATCGTGTGCTCAACACCGACCTGGTCAACAGCCTCGAAGGTTCCAGCTATGCAACCGGTTTGATCGCCGCGGCCAAGAATGCCACGAAGTTCAAGGCCATGACGGGCATGAAGTGGTCGACCCTCGCCAAGGACGGTCTCGCGATGAAGCGGTCGGGTGACCGCACGCTGATGCAGATCATCATGGCAGCCAACACACCGATGTTGCTCAAGGCCGGACTGGTCGAGGGCAACACGGAAGCCGGTGTTCTTGCTTCGGGTCAGGTTGTCGGCATGATCAACGATCTGCCCAGCTGCAAGGAACTGATCGAAAGCATCATGGAAGGTGCCGCGGGGCGTATCGACGCGCTTGCGGCTCTTCGCTGACACAGCTCTATCCGAGTGCGTCTCCCCCACTGCGCTTTACGCGTAGTGGGGGGAGGCGCACTCTTTGCGTTTGTCGGACTATCCCGTCTTCTCCTGCTCGAACCCGTCGATCATTCCGAAATACTGCGAGATCGCTGCTGCCGCCATCTGTACGGGAGCGGCGTTCCTCTTGTCTATCGTGCCGCGAATCAAGGGCCCACAAATCGAGAGACCTACTGGCATGTGGTCGAGCACCCCGATTCGCGCGCCGATACAGCCCATCCCGGAATTGCAGATTCCGAACGCAACTGCGTGTTGGCGAACGTCATTGGCGTTGTGCGACGATGCCACCGATCTGTTGCCGGCGCTCAACAGTGACTTCCCGATGGTCGACGCTTGCGCTGGGATACGTGAGCCGACGCGAGTCTGAAGGTCGGGGACCATCAGGCTCCCGATCTTCTGGATGTAGCGCACATGGTTTCCTTCCAACACCCCGAGGTGCACGGCGTGTCCAGTCACGAAATGCAATTGCTGAAGTAGGGGCGTAACCACTCGATCCACTTTGTTTCGATACAGCGAGAGCGCGCCCAGATCTCCTAGCTTGTCGCCTATCTCGTACTCGAGTCCTTCGCGGCGTAGCCAGTTCATCCTCACGAGTTTCAGTAGCATCCGGTGCACGGACGATCGCGGAATCCCGGTTCGGCGCGCGACCTCCCCCAATGTCAGCCGAGGCGCGTCACGAAAGCAGTCCACCACCACCGACAGTCTGTCGAGAGTTGACATGGGGATGGACTCTTCGGTGATCGGTCCGACCAACATCGATGTCTCCGTTCCGGTGGCCCGCCGCTTCGGCAGCCAACATTCGTTCCGCCCATCTGAGCTTCCGTGGACACACGACGCCAGTACGTTTCCCACGCAGCGGGAGATGCATCTGCATGGGCTCTCACCAGCACCTATACCGATGATCGGTCATGTTCGTTGAGCCCGAATCCATCCCTCGTCACAGTGATGACCGGAGCCCATCAGATCATGCGGCGCCGAGCAGAACGCTTCAAAATCAGGAGGACACATGAATGCTTCATCCCCGTCGACAGGCGTGATCATCACCGGCGGCGCATCCGGAATCGGATTGGCCTCCGCCCGCGCGCTCGCGGCGATCCGACGACCAGTCGCTCTCTGGGATATCGACGAGGCAAAAGCGGTCGATCAGGCAGCCGTGATCTCCTCCGAATTCGGCATCGACGCCATCGGAGTGGGAATCGATCTCACGAGAGCGGACGACTACGCGGCCGCATTGGCCACAACCCGTTCCTCACTTCCCTCCATCGGCGGACTTGTTCACTCCGCCGGGGTCGTCGATATCGGATCCCTCGAAGGAGTGACGCTCGACGTGTGGGAGACGGGTATCAACACCCATCTACGTCCGCTCATCCTGTTGGTTCAACAGTTGATGCCTGATTTCACGGCCAATCCCGGTTCGGCAATAGTCGGAATCGCTTCGATCAACGCAACTTTGGGCAATGCAATCAACCCTGTCTACTCCGCTGCAAAGGGTGGGATGTTGTCGATGGTCCGATCGCTGGCGGACCGACTGGGCCCGGACGGCATTCGGATCAACTGCGTCTCTCCCGGACAGATTCTGACCCCTCTGCTTCAGCCGACCGTAGACGCATTGGGTGACGGGGCATTCGAACGACGCATCCTCCTCGGCAGGCTCGGTCGCCCGGAGGAAATCGCACACGCTGTCCGCTTCCTGCTGTCCGACGAAGCAAGTTACATCACCGCAACGGAATTGGTTGTCGACGGCGGCAACATCTCGTCGCAGCGTATGTGACTTGCCCAGAGATTTACCCCCCTTCGACTGTCGTACAACGTCGCTCGGTCCAGCCCACCGGGTGCACTCACGAAAGGAAGAACATGACAATTGCGGATGTCAATGAATCGGAAGAGGTTCGCATCATCGACCAGGGAGAACCTCCCACTCGATTTGCCCGCGGATGGCACTGCCTCGGCCTCGCCAAGGACTACAGCGACGGGAACCCGCATTCCGTCGAAGCTTTCGGTACCAAACTGGTCGTCTTCTCCGACTCGCATGGCGAACTGAAGATCCTCGACGCGTACTGCCGTCACATGGGCGGCGACCTGAGTCAGGGCACGGTCAAGGGCGATTCGATCGCGTGCCCCTTCCACGACTGGAGGTGGGGAGGCAACGGTAAGTGCACCGCGATTCCCTATGCTCGACGTGTCCCCCCGCTTGCCAAGACCCGCGCTTGGACTGCGCTCGAACAAGACGGGCTGCTCTTCGTCTGGCACGACCCCGAAGGCAATCCGCCTCCTGCCGAAGTCGCCATACCGATCATCAAGTCTGCGGAGCACGAGTGGACCGATTGGGTCTGGAAGTCGATAGTCATCGATACGAACTGCCGAGAAATCGTCGACAACGTCGTTGACATGGCGCACTTCTTCTACGTGCACTTCTCGTTCCCCACCTATTTCAAGAACGTCTTCGAAGGACACGTCGCCATCCAGGAGCAGAGCGGCATCAACCGCGACGACATCGTGACCTGGACCGACCCCGACGTACCGAAGTTGGTGTCGAATCTTTCGACAGCGGCCTACCACGGACCGTCGTTCATGATCGACGACTTGCGCTACGTCTACGAGAACTTCACGACCGATTCGGTGCTGATCAACTGCCACTACCCGGTGAGCCCGAACAAATTCGTACTCATGTACGGCATTACCGTCCAGAAGTCCGCAGAGATGCCCGCCGAGTTCGCCGATCAACTTGTCGACGCAATGATCGGGTACATCGGCGTCGGATTCGAACAGGACATCGAGATATGGAAGAACAAGACCCGTATCGACAATCCACTGCTCTGCACCGAGGACGGCCCGGTCTACCAACTACGCCGTTGGTACGAACAGTTCTACGTAGACGTCGCCGACATCACCCCGGACATGGTCGACCGTTTCGAATTCGAGATGGACACAAGCAAACCCATCGAAGTGTGGAAGCAGGAAGTCGCTGACAACATCGCACGCAGGGCCGCCGCAGGAGTAGGGCAGTGACCATGGAACCGCTGGACTGCGAGCGGTGCGGAACATACGTCCTCGTGGAGAAGAACAGCTGGCATCACACGTCGACCCAGTGGCGATCAGATTCGCGCACGGCATGTTTGGAGTACCGCGACGATGCTGAACCGCCGAGAATTCGATCCGGAAGTTGTTCCGCATTGAGAAATTCCATCAGCAGGGCCGCAATCGACGGGCGGATAACCGTTCCCGAATGACAATCTCCCTCGCGGCCTTGAAGGCTCACCTCATGGCGGCGGCCAACTGCTGAGACAACGTGCCTTTGTTCTCCACCTCGATGGTGTCGCAGCCCTGCCAACGCGCAGTTCTCCGAAGGAGTTCCGCCAACCGCGGCGCAGTGTCGGCGTCCGCGGTGGGTTCGGCCCACGCCGCGCGGACAAGCAGTCGACGGTTCTGACGGTCGTTCTTCAGATCGACTCGGGCGCAGATCTTGTCGTCGATCAACACCGGGAGCACGTAGTATCCGTGAACTCGCTTGTGCGCCGGAGTGTAGATCTCGATCCGGTAGTGAAAGTCGAAGAGCCGCAACGCTCGATCGCGTGCCCACACTACCGGGTCGAAGGGTGACAACAGCGCATCCGCACGGATGGACCTGGGACGCTTCGCTCGCGGATCGATCCACACCTCCCTTGCCTTGCCTCGACGCTCCCAGCCGTCGACGGACACCCGGCGCACACTGCCGGCATCTTCGAGTTCCTGCAATGCCGTTCGTGCTTCTGCGCTGGGCAGACGAAAGTAGTCGGCGATGTCGTCGAGGGTGCCGAGACCGTGTGCCTTCACACCCCGCAGCACCAGTTCGCGTATCGCCTCCGACCGCTCGACGTGTGCGTCGAGTATCTCGGGTGCAAGCATCTGCTCGGCCAGGCCGTAACGACGCTCGAAACCGGCGCGCCCCGCCGAGACCACCTCGCCCCAACGGAACAGCGTCTCCAGCCCGACCTTCACGTCGGACCACCCCCACCACGGACCGCGCCGTGTGTTCGCCTCGTGTTCGATCTCGCTCGCCGCCATCGGACCGTTGTCGCGCAACTCCTGCCGCAACCAATCGAGGAAGACACTCCGATCGGAAGCCCACCCGTCCTTGTCACTCAACGCTTTGGCGCGAAACTGGTCCATCCGCCAACGGAACAACGGCCACATGTCCACCGGCAAGAACGTTGCTTCGTGGCCCCAGTATTCGAGGTATCCCGAACCGGGGGCGAAGGCAAGCTGATCGAGTCTGGATTTGTCGTATGCGCCCAATCGCGCATAAACGGGTAGGTAGTGACTGCGTTCGAAGACATTGACCGAGTCGATCTGCAGCACCTGCAGCCGGTCCATCACGCCGACCAGATTGCGACGCGTCACCGTCGTGGGATGCGATTTGCCGAATCCCTGAGCGGCAAGCGCTATGCGACGGGCAGCTGCCAGTGACACGACTTCGCTCATAGTGGGCCAGACTACGCACACTCACCGACACGCTTCAGGCGGCCGAAGCCCGACGGCCGAACAGTACTGCCGACATGAACACCTGCAACATGGCCGCGTTCTCTGCGGCAGCGTCGAACTTCATCATGCGGCCGACATCCGGGACCAGGTTGAGCGCAGCGTGAACTACGAACTTCGCCTCTACTGCCGACAGCTCAGGACGAATCTCGCCGAGCACTCGCGCCCATTCGACCACGTAAAGCTTCTGGCGATTCTTCAGATCGCTTCGATGACTCGGCAGAAGGTTGTTCATCTCGGAGAAGTAGACCGACATCAATTCGTGCTGTGCAAACGACAACTCCACGTACATCGCCGACAGTGACCGGAGCACTTGTTCGTGCGAAGTCGCGGAGTCGAAGACCGCTGCCGTCGCCAAGTCCAAGCGATCTGCAGCTCGATAGAACACGGCGCCGAGAAGCTCTGCCTTGCTGGGAAAGTAGCGGTACATACCGGATGCGTTCAAGCCGGCGGCCGCGGCGATCTCTTCGATGCTGACGTCGTGATACCCGCGAGAGTCGAAGAGGCGCACGGCTTCCTGCAAGAGACGTTCACGTTTGTTCGTGGTCACGGTTCGAGGTAACGAGGACTGCTCCAAGCGGCTAGCGGTGATTGCACCCTCACCTTGATCTATCGCCAGACACGCGTCGAGCAGAACCTTCTCCATCGCTCGCTGGGGCAGCAACAGGTTATGGGCGGTGATACTGCCGATGACGCTGAACATCGCTGCCACGACAAGGGTCTCGTCCCTCGCCGTCATCGCGGGTTCGGAGCGCGAAAGATACCGGGCTACTCGGCGATTGACCGTACTGGCTTGCGCTCGAACGGATTTCCGATCATCGGTGTCGAGAAACCGGCTCTCCCAACGATAGATTCCGGCCGTACGCCGATTGCGGATCGTCGTTCGTATCACTGCAATCAGATCTTCGCGCAACCGCTGCGCATCGGTTGCCGCAGGCGCAACCGAAACGGCATCGAGGGCACTGGCGAGCGCTCCGGTCAACTCCAGTGCCGCGTGGCGGAACATCGCGTACTTGTTCGGAAAGTGCCGATAGAGCGCCGAACCCGAAATACCGACCGCCGACGCGATGTCGTCGACACTGACAGCAGGATATCCGCGCTCACTGAACGCGATTGCCGCTGCTGCCGCGATCTGCGCCTTGCGGTCCTTCGGTCGCCTCTTGACGGAGTCGGACCTCGGCTGCCGAACAATCCCATTCGACGTCTGCGCGTCGACGAACTGATCGTTCAGGCTCACCGTGTACCCCACTCTCCAGCCCTCACGCACAAAGCACTTCGATCCGCCTGCTCATCAGACGAGAATCAGCATAAGCATGATTCTGAAAACTCGTACACCGATTTCAGCACATCGCGCGTCTAGAGTTTCATACATGCAGGTAACGCTGACTTTGATCAGAACACACCACTCGCCCTTCGCCACCTCCCCCGTTGCTTCCACCGAGAATCTTCGTTAACAAAACGTTGCCTGTGGCCACCAGCAGTGGGTAGGGTCACCGCTCGAAGCATCCAGCCCGCATCCACGAAGCAATCCGACTGGCAGATTCGGAATATTCGTAAACATACACAGGATGTCGATATGAACAGTTCCGATATCTCCACGTCAATGAAGGAAACTCGGTCAACAGGGCTGACAGTTCGACGAGAATTTCGGTTCACATAATGCTTGCTTGGACACATATATGTGTGAGATGCTTCACAGGCAGTTCGCTCGACCGCCAGCGCTCGAACAGTTCGAACTCCGCGCCGAACACTGTTGATCTGCAAAGGAATTCAATTAGATGACGTACGAGCTGCCAGCCGCGAAGGGCCCGGTGCGAGACGTAGCGTTACAGGGGGGCTATCTGATCGGATTCTCGGTTCAGGCACTCTTCGGCCTGTTCACGGCAATCCTGCGCAGACGACTCTCATTGCACGAGACGGTTACTCAGACCCTGTTCATCGGTCGCGTCAGCACCGGCCCGTCGCTGCTTCTCATGATTCCGATCGGTGTATTCATCGCCGTCTCGGTCGGTGAACTGGCCGGCCGGATCGGAGCCGGTGGATATTCCGGAGCTGTCGTAGCTTTCATCATCGTCGGTCAGGCCGCGGCGCTGGTGTGCGCGTTGATGATGGCCGGTGTCGCAGGATCGGCGATCTGCACGGATTTGGGTTCACGAAAGATCAGGGAAGAGATCGACGCGATGGAAGTGATGGGCATCGACGTGATCGAGCGCCTCGTCGCACCGAGATTGGTTGCGGCAGTGATCGTCTCCCTTGCACTGTGTTCGATGGTCACCTTCGGCGGTGTGATCGCGTGCTACCTGTACCACATCTACGTCCAGCATCTTCCGGCCGGAACGTTCATGGCAACGTTCAGTCAGTACGGGCGATCTTCCGACTTCGTCATGGCTTTGGTGAAGGCTGCGGTCTTCGGCATCGCTTCGACTTTGGTCGCCACCTTCAAAGGTCTACATGCAAAAGGTGGCCCACGCGGCGTTGCCGACGCAGTCAACGAAGCCGTGGTCATCGCGTTCGCGCTCGTCTTCATCGTGAACACAGTGTTGTCCGCGCTCTACACCGTAATCGTCCCGGCAGTCGGTGAATTCTGATGTCGCTCGTCGATCTCCGTGTTCGAGCACGTCAAGCGAGCAGACCCCTGCGAACCGCGGGCGACGGCCTCGTCTCCCTCGGTCAGCACGTCACTTTCTACGTCCGCACTATCGCATCGATCCCCTTTGCGCTCACCAAGTACCGCAAGCATGTACTCGGTCAGATCAGCGAGGTCAGCTTCGGCACGAATTCCTTGTTGTCCGGCGGCGGCACCATCGGGATCGTCTTCGCGATGTCGCTGGCCGCGGCGATGATGTTGGGCGTCGAGACCCACCGGGGCCTCGAGCTTGTCGGGATGACCTCGCTCTCCGGCATGCTGTCCGCGGTTGCCAACACCCGTGAACTGGCCCCTGTTGTCGTCGCGATCGCGTTGGCCGCCAAGGTCGGAACGGGTTTCACCGCCCAGATCGGGGCCATGCGTATCTCCGACGAAATCGACGCGCTGGACTCGATGGCGATCCGATCGATCCCCTTCCTCGCGGGTACCCGGGTGATCGCTGCCATGATCTGTGTCATCCCGATCTACATGATCGGACTCCTGGCCAGTTACCTCTCGACCCGACTGGTCGTCGTGTTCTTCAACGGCGCATCGGCCGGTACTTACGACTACTTCTTCCATCTGGCGATCTCTCCGCAGGATCTCCTGTACTCGGGTCTCAAGGCCGTGGTGTTCGCCGCTGTTGTCGCGCTGGTTCACTGCGCGTACGGCTACTATGCCTCCGGTGGTCCGGCCGGCGTCGGGCAAGCGGCCGGGCGCGCGCTCCGGACTGCGATCCTCGCGATCGGAATCCTCGACGTACTGATGACTTTCGCGCTGTGGGGCCTCGTGCCCCAGATCCCGGGAATGGGGGTCTGAGCCGTGGACAGACTCACTACACGCACGAAGATCGTGTACGCCCTTCGCGGCGCGATCGCCATAGTCGTAGCCGTCGCCGCCGCCGTGACAATGGTTCTACGCGGTTCGGGAAATCTCGAGCAGAGCACCGACATCTTCGTCGCTGTTCCAGCCACAGCCGGTCTCATCAGCGGTGAAGCTCCGGTTCGGTACCACGGCGTCAACGTCGGCCGAATCGGCGAAATCGAATCAGGAACCGCCGAATCCGTTGTGCAGTTGCAGATTCAGACCGATGACGCGTCGAAGATTCCCGCTGACGTGGTGGCTCGCGTTGTTCCACGCACGTTCTTCGGCGACATCTACATGCAGCTCGTGGACAGTCCGAATGAGCAGGGCCAGACGACTCTGGCGGACGGAGACGAGATCCACATGGACGACGGTCCCGAAGCCGTTGCGCTCTACGACGTGTACACCAAGTTGGTGGGCGTCCTCACTGCGATGCAGCCCGAGAAGTTGCAGACAGCCCTGACTGCGCTGGGCCAGGCGCTCGACGGAAACGGAGCCGAGATCGGTACCACGATAGACAATCTCAGTGCCGCGTCCGGCGTACTGACACCCGCCGCACACCAATTCCTCGAATCGACACCCGAATTCAAGTCGGTCGTCGACGCGTTGGACCGTGCGACCCCCGACATTCTCGATACCTTGGCAGCCGCCACAACCGTCTCGAACGACATGGTCGCCAACAGAGCGAATCTCGAGTCCTCGATCGGCGCGGCCGCAGTCTTCGCCGCTACCGTCGACGATTTTGTCGGGGCGAACAACCGAAACATCATCACTGTGATCGATTCCGCCGGAAAGATACTCGCAACCACCGCGGCCAATCCCGGAGGACTGCGTTCCACCCTCGCGAATGCCAGTACGTTCGGCGCCGCGGGCGCTCGGGTCTTCGCCACCGGAAAGTTCGACATCACAGCAGTTGCCACGTTCGCCGAACCGCTCCCATACACGGGTGATGATTGCCCGCAGTACGGTGACTCGCGCGGAGCACAGTGTTCGGGCTCCAACCTGACGCCTGAACAACCCGTCAGTGCCCCGGTCGTCGGCGGCGTAGCCGAAGCGGCCCCCCTGCGGTACCTCGAAGATCAACTACTGGGCGGATCGCCGGAACCCTCGGATACCCCCAACCCGGCAACAACACTGATGTTGGGGCCGATGGTCAGAGGTAACGAGGTGACCGTCCCGTGAAGGTCCGTCCTGGCCAGGTAATTCGGTTGTCACTCTTCTGTCTCACCGGCGTCGCCTGCGCGTCGTTCGTGGCGAACACGTTGTCGGTCCCGGTTCGCGGAAGCACCGATTCGTACTCGTTCGAGTTCACCGACGTCGAAGGACTCAACCCGGGCAACCCGGTCACCATGTCGGGTGTGCGTATCGGCCGCGTGGACTCGGTTGCGTTCGCCGACAACGGAGGCGGGACGAGCAAGGCGATCGTCGACGTCGAAATCGAGTCGCGATATTCCCTCGAGTCGGATGTCCGTGCCGCCGTGCGCTACGGCGACATGCTCGGTGCTCGATATCTGGCACTGACGCAAGACGACAGCGCAACAACGGTATCCGCACGACAGCTCGAACCAGGTGACACGATACCGCTGGCGCAGACAACACCGCCGATCAACTTGACGGCCCTGATGAACGGGTTCAAACCGTTGTTCGCCGCGCTGCAGCCCGAGCAGGTCAACACGCTCACGCGAAGTTTTGTCGAAACCTTCAACGGCCAGGGCCAGGCAATGACCACCCTGCTCGACCAGATCGCGACCATGAGTTCCGGCCTGGTCGACCGTCAGGACGTCTTCGCGCAACTACTCACGAACATGAACACTCTTCTCACCTCCGTCGACGAGCGTCAACCCGAATTGGTCGGTCTGTTGGACGGTTTGAACGATCTGAGTACTTCCGTCGTCGGGCAGAACGATCAACTGGTCTCGCTCTTGGATCAGGGAAACCGCACTGTCTCGTCGTTGGCTCAGATCATGGCCGGGTCGAACGGCGCATTCGGTCAGACCGTGCAACAACTCGAAAGTGTCACCGGGAGTTGGATTGCGAGCACCGACGAGTTCAACAGACTTCTCGTCAACCTTCCCCAGTTCGCCGACGCCGCCAACCGGATCGGAAGTTACGGAAGTTTCATCAGCCTGTATCTGTGCAATTTCACTCTGAAGGCAGGCGATATGGAAGCCAACATCTTCGGTCCGACACACTCGCCGGTGTGCTCATGATGTTCCTGGTCAAGCTGATCGACGTGTTCGTCGGCATCGTGCTCTTCCTGTTCAAAGGGGATCGCCGTCGCAGCGGTAGCGGCACCGCTCTCGCCCTGGGCAGTCTCGGAATCCTCGTTCTGGTGGTGGGACTCGGCGCCGCCTTGGGCATTCCGAAGCTCTGGTACAACGTACGCACGTCGGCATACACAGCCGAGTTAGCCAATGCCAGCGGGCTTTCCGACACCGATCCGGTTTACGTGGCCGGGGTTCCCGCGGGCCGAGTGGATTCGATCGACCTTGCCGGCGACCACGTCGTCGTCAACTTCCGCTTGGACAAGGACCAGCCTTTGGGAAACCAGAGCACGGCGACGGTCAGGCTCAAGACGGTCCTCGGCAAGCGCTACCTGGAGATCGTGCCGGCCGGAGTGGTCGACGACTCCGAGGCGCGGGTCATCCCGCTCTCCCGCACAACCGTGCCGTACAGCCTCGACGACGTCAGCAGTGATGCCACCACTGCGGCAACAGGCGTCGACCTACAGGCGATGGAGTCCATGATGAACACCCTTTCGCAGGCGATTCCCACTGATTCCGATCAGGTGGGCCGGGCTCTGGCCGGAATCAGCGGCGCCTCGGCGGCTTTCGCGCAGAACAGTGAACGGATCGACCAGATTCTCATCATGTCTCGTGAGCTGTCGGACATGGCTGCGGCACAAACCGATTCGATCGTCGGTACTGCGGCCAATGCTCAGACGATCGTTCGAACTCTTGCGATGCGCAAGGACGCACTGACTCAGCTGGTCGACAACCTGACAATCATCATCTCGAAGCTCTCCACCACTTTCGTCGATCGTCAGGACGAGTTCGGAGCCATGACCGACAACCTCGTCGCGGTCACCACCACGCTGAAGAACAACGCAGATCAGATCGACCTGCTGTTGACTCGTCTTCCTTCCGCGCTGCGTTCGGTCACCGATTCAACCGGCACCGGCAATTGGACCGACGTCAACGCGCCGGCGGCCGTGATCCCGGACAATCTGCTCTGCGCGCTCGGCATCATGGAGGGCTGCAAGTGAATACACGAAAAGCCGTCACGGCCATGCTGGTAGTGACCTTGGCGATCGCCCTGCCCGGTTGGTACATATTCGGACGAACAGATCAGTCCAAGACCGTCTACGCCGATTTCAGCTACGTCGGCGGAATCTACGAGGGAAGCAAGGTCACCGTCCTCGGAGTCGGCGTCGGGACGGTCACGTCGGTGGAACCTCGCGGAACTTCTGTTCGAGTAGCGATGTCGATGCCCGACTCCGTGGACCTGCCCGCCGACGCCTCGGCCTATGTCCTCAATCCATCGGTGATCAGCGATCGACACATCGAACTCGGCCCGGCGTACACCGGCGGAGAGACACTGAAAGACGGCGACCAGATTCCGATCGAACGTGCCCACTCCCCCATAGATTTCGACGGCTTGATGGGAAGCGTCAGCACTTTGGCCGACGCATTTGCCGGGGATGGGGGCAATCTCGGCGATCTCGTGAGCCGCGGCGCCGCCGGGTGGCAGGGCCAGGGCGATCAATTCAACACCGCAATTCGCAACCTCAGCACAGCAACCGGAGTTGTCGGCGCTCGGTCGGAAGACATCGGTGCCCTTGTCGACAATCTCAACACTTTGATGAATGCTCTGGACGCACGGCAGGTCAGCCTCGACGAACTTGTCGGCGACCTCGGCGTCCTGGGTGATCAATGGGCGAGCCAGAACATGGACATCTCACAGCCTCTGCAGGATCTGCAGGTGGTCTTCGACCAGTTGAACAGTTTCATGACAACTCACGGCGATGATGTCGGTGCCATAGCCGACAACGTGCGAGTTCTCGGTGACACTCTGGCTGCCAAAGAACCCGGCCTCGCCGAGTTCATGGACCTGGTGCCGTTGATGATGCAGAACCTCTCCCAGACAATCGGTCCTGATCAGCGCGGGCGCATTCGGCTCAACGTCTCGACTGCATTGACTCAGTTCGCGGTGGCGAAACCGCTGTGCGACACCTACAAGTTGCCGATCTGCACCGGAGCCGGGTTCACGAATCCGATTTCCTTCCCCCTCAGCACTTCTGATCCGCTCGGCATCGCCTCCGCGATTTCCGGCGGAGCCGTCCCCGGAGGTGGCAATTGACGCGGCAATCAGTTCGAATAATCGCCGGTATCGCGATCATCGGTGTGGGTTCTGCGGCCGTGTTCGCCTTCGGCGGCTGTAGCGCAGGCATTCAAGACCTACCCCTCGGTCGTTCGGCCGACGGTGACGCGTACAACGTGGCGCTGCAGCTGGCCGGCGCCGACGGCCTGGTGTTGGGAGCAGACGTCCGCAGCGGCCAGAAAGTCATCGGTCGAGTATCCGCGCTGTCAGCCGATGTCGTCGGAGCCGATGTGACTCTGAGTCTGGACGCCGCGACGCCATTGCCCGACAACGTCGAAGCTTCCGTCGAACTCCCGTCCGCACTTGGCAATCCGTTCATCAGACTCTTGGTGCCGGAAGTTCCGTCCGGCTCCACGCTCAGCGACGGAGACACAATTCCGGAGTCTCGCACCGAGATCGGTCCGCAGGTCGAAAGTGCGCTTGCCACCCTCGGCACGGTTCTGACCGGAAGCGGCATCGACCAACTCGATACCGTGGTGCGCGAGCTGAACACCGCGTTTTCCGGGCGCTTCGGTGAAGTTCGTTCTCTGACCGAGACCCTCACCTCGCTCATGGCAGAGGCAAGCAGTCACCGCAGCGAGTTCGACGAGGCCGTCGACCTCGCTGCCCGGGTCTCCTCCCAACTGGCCGGCCAACGCGTAGTTGTCGACAACTACCTCGATTCCGTTCCACAGGTGGTGTCGATTCTCGTGGGACAGAAGGATCAGATTGCGAGCCTGTTGAACTCGACCGTTCAGCTCGCCACCAACGCAAACACCATTCTCGACTCGTCTCCCAACGGCCTCGACGCGATGCTGCACGATGCGTCGACCGTTGTCGGGACTCTGGATTCGTTCAACTCGGAGATCGGCCAGACGCTGACGAACATGAACGGGTTGCTCGAAAACTTCACCGGTGCAGTGCAGGGTGACTACCTCGTTTTCGACGGCGCCCTGGATATTCCGGGAACGATCGACAAGCTCTGGAGCGGCGGTATGGCCGGTCAATCGATCGCACCAGCGGGAACTCTCACCGATCTACTTCAGGGAGGTCCGCGTTGAGTCGCCTTGCGCTTGTTCAACTTGTCCTGTTCGCTCTGATCGCTGCTGTGGTCATCCCTTTCGGGATCGTCTACGTGGTCGGCCCTCAGGGTTTCGGGGGTCAAATCCGGCTGCACGCCAACATGTCCGACGCCTTCGGACTGACCAAGGGCACGGTCGTCACGTATCGCGGCGTACAGGTGGGGAAAGTGAGTGAAGTCGAACTCGACGCAGGCACCCGCACGGCTCGGGTGGAACTCTCACTCAACGACAACACCGAGATACCTACCGACAGCGTCGCCAAGGTGACGATGGGGACCGCAGCCGGAATTCAGAATGTCGACATCTACCCCAACACAGACCACGGCCCGTATCTTAGGGACGGCGACGAGATCGCCATGCCCGCGGATCAGCAACCGGTCCAGATGAGCCAGTTGATGCTTCAGGCGTCCGGTGTCCTGGAAGGGATTGATCCACAAGCGATCAGCGACATCGGGACCGAGCTGGGGAATTCGTTCAACGGGCTCGGCCCGAGCTTGGCGACGATGATCGACAACGGTGGGACCATGTCGGCGCAGTTGAACGACCAGTCGGCCGAACTCGCTGCGCTGCTGTCGCGAACCTCCACGTTGGTGGACTCCATGGCGACACAATCGGATTCGTTCGTCCGGGGAATGTCAGCTGCCAAGAACTTCACCGAACAACTCGAATCCAACGCGCCGGTGCTGATCTACCTCACCGATCATTCGCCCGCCGCCCTGAACAGCGCTCAACAGTTGTTCGACAAGTACCACAACACTTTCGGAGCGGTCCTGGCCAACCTCGTCACTGTCGCACCGATCATCTCCGACCGCACAGACGCCCTGGAAACCGGACTTGTCACGATTCCTGAAGGTCTCGCCAAACTGGCATCCATCGTCAAAGGCGATCGAGCCGACTTTGCCTTGGTTGCGACCCAGGGGCCGGTCTGCAACTACGACACCCCTCGGCGTGAGGTCGGCGATCTGTCTCCCACCAGTCCGAGTCTGGCGATGTACTGTCCCCCCGCCGACGACCTCGTCCAACGCGGAGCACAGAATGCTCCGCGTCCGAACGACCTCGGTTTGCAGAACTCGACCGTCCCGGGCACTCCGATCGGACCGCCCGTCGTCGCAGATCCGATTCTCGTCCCGACCGGAGTCGACGCCCTGAACTACTGGAGATTGATGTTGGAAGGACTGGGAAATGGCACACGGTGACAACGCACTACTCGACGAGGCAGAAGCCGAGGTGGCCGAACATCCGACTTCTCCGTCGCTACTTCGCCGCCTGAAGGAGCCACGCAACGCACTGATCTCACTAATAGCGGTAGCGCTGGTCGCCGCGTTGGTGGTGCTCGGATTCCAGATGTACTCGGCGAATCAGGAAGACACGCTGCGGCAGGAGGCTTTGGACACCGCGCGGGATTACTCGACCATCATGTCCTCCTTCGACTATCAGAACCTCGATGCCAACAAAGACAGCATTGCCTCGATGTCGACCGACGAGTTTGCCGGCACCTACCGAACAATGGTCGATTCACTTCGCGAAGTCGTTGCCGGGGGCCAAGGCCAGGCGAGCGCGACGGCGACAGACGTCGGTATCGAATCGCTGGACAATTCGTCGGCCAAGTTGCTCGTGTTCGTCGACCAACAAGCCAAGAATGTCGCAGCGCCAGAGGGAAACACACAGAAGTACCGCATGGTCGTGTCCCTGGTCCGCTCGGGCGACCGGTGGCTCGTGAGCAACGTCGAGACCAAGTAACTCACCACACGCGGAGGAAGATCCATGCCCACTCACTACCTGGATTCGGAAAAGTCCGAGTCGTCGCTTCGCACCGATCAGACACGCATCACCATCACGGCCGAGCGTAGACGGTGGGCACGTAAGCCCGCACACATCACCGACGCACTCGATTTCTGGTCGTTCGCCGGAGCCGCTGCCAACGTCATCCTGCAACTCGGTTGGCCCGAGGTGGCGTACGGCGTCATGGAGAGCAAGGTCGAATCGGGTGCTCTGACAGCGCATCCGTGGAAGCGTGCACGAACCACGACGCAGTACCTGACGGTCGCGATCCTGGGTGACGAGGAAGAGCGAAAGGCTTACCGCGAGGCCGTGAACTCGGTGCACCGACATGTGAAGTCGGATTCAAACAGCCCGGTCAAGTACAACGCCTTCAATCGCGAACTCCAATTATGGGTTGCTGCATGCCTGTTCATCGGTTTCGAGGACAGTCATCAGTTGCTGCACGGCAAGATGTCCGAAGAACAGGCGGAGTCGTTCTACAAGTCCGCGTCAACTTTGGGAACGACGCTGCAGGTCACCGAAGAGATGTGGCCGGCCACACGTGCCGACTTCGAGCGCTACTGGAACCTCGGTTGCGAACGCGTCGTCATCGACGAACGCACCAAGCAGTACCTGATCGACTTGGTCAACCTACAGATGATCGCGTGGCCGATACGCCTGGTGTTCCGAAACTTGTTGCGGTTCCTGACGGTCGGATTCCTTCCACCGATCTACCGCGACCAACTCGATCTCGAGTGGACCGAAGACGACCGCCGCCGGTTCGAACACCTCTTCATTTTCGTGTCGTTCGTCAACAGGTTCATCCCACGCTCCGTTCGTCAGGCCGGCAACACCATTCAGATGCGCGACATTCGCCGCCGGATCAAGGCGAGCAAGAATCTCGTCTGAGCCAGCGGCGCGTTATTCGTTGTCAATTCTGCTGCCCTACAGGTAAATCGGGCCGGTCGGTCGACAACAGATCACGGCTGGACATGGGTTCCAGCACGACTGAAAACCGGGTCGAAAAGCCGACAAACCGGGCTGATCGAGTGTCACATTCGCCGCATATCGACGCCGCCGAGGCACGTTTCAGGTGACTTGCATCACATTTCATCTCGTTTATGTAACGCCGGGAGAGGTGGCATATCGCCATGCGACCTGGGAAAACACTCTTTGATGCATTTCTGTTGCACATACATGTGTCGACACGCCGACCCGTGACCAATCCGTAATCATCTCTTATGGTTGGTGACAGCCCGATCAACCGGGCATTACCGAATCGCCACCGCCCGTCCCACCCCGCGGTTCGGACTCGACAACATTCCTAGTGGTGGGAGCGGAGCTGAGACGGTCACCGTCCTCCGTCGGCGGGACTCGAGAGGATTTACCAAAAATGACCAAGACCACCGTTACCCGTGCACTTGCCTCTGTCGCCGCAGCCGGAGCCCTCGCAGCCGGAGCCCTCGGATTGAGCGCAGGCACCGCATCCGCAGCCACCCACGACTGGTCGGGTGTCGCAGAATGCGAATCTTCGGGCAACTGGGCCGCGAACACCGGAAACGGCTACTACGGCGGACTCCAGTTCAGCCAGAGCACGTGGGAGGCCTACGGCGGAGCGGGCAGCGCCGCCAACGCCAGCCAGGCAGAACAGGTCCGCGTTGCTGAAAACGTCCTTGCCGGTCAGGGCGCCGGCGCGTGGCCGGTGTGCGGACAGTACCTCCGCTGACCCCAGTTCGAGTAGTGCGTCACTGCCCGGTGTTCGTCGAGAATTCGACGAACACCGGGCAGTGTTGTATACCGATACCTATTTCCCACCACCACTACTGTTGAAAGATGTTACAGCGGTGCGTGATCCGTCGGGATGCCGCGCAGCGAGCGAGGTATACCGACTCGCCTTCCGATCCCCCATCATCCCTCGAAGAGCCATCCACAATTTTTGGGCCGTCCTTGCCAACCGGTTGTGAGAACTGACCGGCGCAGCCGTAGAAGCGTACGGGATGGGGTCCTTACGCACGTAGTGCTCCATAACCCCAGCGTAGCCGTGTTTCGATGCCGAAATGTTCGTTTTCAATCGCTACCTCGCATCCCTCACGGCGACCGAACAAATCGATCCGGCGCACTCGATGGCCCATCCTTGACCAGGCGTGCAAACCGGTCGGGTAAATCGCGTGGCCCGAACACTTCTCGACCACTGTGTGACAAAAGGCGGTCAACGCTCCACCACTCGGAGTGCTCGACCAGCTCGGCGGCCAGCGCTTCGCGCCCCAACGACCCACAGGGCTCGAATACGGTCGCCACCGGCACGAGGAAGTAGTCGTTGATCGCACCGCCCCAACCCGGCAATATCGCCGGGTCACGGATCTCCTCATGCCACACATGGGTGGCTGCGCCGTAGTCGCGCAAGCCGATCTCCTCGTCCAATTCGCGCGCGAGCGCCTCGGACGGGGTTTCGTCTCCTTCCAAGCCTCCGCCCGGAGGACACCAGACCGTCAGCCCACCCCCGGGCGCGATGAGTCGGTAAAGCAGAAGACGGGACTGGTCGTCAACGACCAACCCCCTGGCCGAATGCCTCAGACGCATGAGTGCCACTGTAAGTCAGCAGGTCAGGCCATAACGGCCAACTCCGGCAGTCCGGCAACCACAACCGCGAGGTTGTATCCCGACATCCGCAGTTCTCCGTTGTCCCCTGTCCTCGCGTACTCCGCATGCCCGAACGCCCGCTCGTGTTTCACTCCATCCGGGGTGATCCCCTCGGCCGTGGACAACCGATGGAACTCGGTGCGCGTCGGATCGCCACCGAAACGGCCGAACCCCGCGATACTGTCGCCTTCCGCTTTCATGACGTAGACGTGGCGGTCGGCGATACCGAGGTCCGACTCCACCTTGGCTCGCACCCCGGGTGAACCGTAGAACACCACGTCGTCGACCGCTGCGCTTGCCCCGCGTTGCAGCGCAAGAGAAGTCGCGAGGGATCCGTAGGAGTGGCCCAACGCGGTGATATGGACTCCGTCGTTGACCGACGCGGCACGAAGACCGTGAAAAAAGCTACCCAATGCGTCGGCGGCTATGCCTGCTTTGGACGATCGACTGACGTCGAAGCTGGCCCGACCGATGTCGAACTTTCCCGGCCCGATCACCTGTGGCGCGTCATATCCGATCCAGGCGATGGTGGCCACGCTTTCCTTTCGGCCGGCCAGTTCGAGTTGCCGCATCGCCTCGGCTCGTAATCGCGTTGCCTCTCCGACCATTCCGCGCATCGAGTCCTTGACGTTGGTGTTCAGTCCGGGAATCGTCACGGAGATGTGATCCGCTGTGTCCGGATCACCGATCGCAATTGCAGCGAAGCCTCGTTCGCCCGAGCGCATGTCCATGAGCAGTAACCGTCGATCAGGTTCGGCGCGAAACAACTCGTCGAGCGCGTCCAGATCCTCGAGTTTGCGTTCGGCGTACCACTGGCCCGCCCCGGTGTTACTCAGTCTGCCGCCGAAGAACTCGCGGTGAAGTTCTTGCGATATTCGGACTGAATCATCTTGCAGCCGTGCTCGTTCCGATTGAATTCGATCGAGGTTGGCCGGGCTGCGAATCGCAGCAGGAATGCCGTCGAGGTTGGCGATCAGGCCTGGTGCATGACGCAACATCTGACGCTGCCGATCAGGGCTGAACGCTCGCCACTCCTCCCCCACACGCACAGCTTTGTCGCGGAGGTCGGTGCCGACCTGAGACCGCAGAGACAACGCATGATGAAGATCCGCGCTGACCAGCAGTGCCTCACCGATCAGTTCTCGAACTGCGACCTCGAGCAACTGGGCGTGCACGTGGAGCGGGTGACCGTCGGCGATGGGCGCAACGGCAGAGACGGTTCCATCCTGACGAATATGCAAGTCGTCGGCGACGGCCTCTTTGCGCAGCGTATCCAGCCGTCGACGGATGTCGCGAACGCGGTGAGCGACCAGAACGCCTTCCAACCCAGCAGACAGTTGATCCAAGGCTTCGACGTCCCATACGTCGATATCTGTGAGATCCACTCGGGTCAGGACGAACGAGCAGCGATCCGAGCCTGTACTTCCGGGCGACGCAACGGAGGGACGGTCTGAGGTGGCTGTCTGCGAGGCGGCAACGCACTGAGCAGGCGCGTCGTCGTTTCGGTCACCTCACGCACCGCCTGTTCGAAGGCGTCTCGGTTCGCGTCGGACACCTTGGCTATTCCGCTCACCTTACGTACGTATTGGCGAGAGGCCGCTTCGATCTCCTCCGGCGTAGCAGCGGGCTCGAGTCCACGAAGTTCAGTGATGTTTCGGCACATAATTCGACGATAACCCTGCTCACCGACGCCGTCACGGTTCGATACATCAATGTATCCAAACTGCCACGCAGATCCGGGCATCACGGTAGTTTCAGTGAAATTCCCCCAGTGACTGGAAGTAGCCACTAACTCATGGACTCTGCACTCACCTCCGTCGGCCTACCCGCCGCACTCGCCATCATCATGTTCGGCCTCGGGCTTTCCTTGACGGTCGGAGATTTTGCCCGCGTGGCAAAAGCGCCGAAAGCCGTCTCGATTGCCCTGATCTGTCAGTTGTTGTTGCTCCCGGCCGCGGCCTTCGGTCTGGTCACGTTGTTCGACCTCGACCCACTGCTCGCTGTCGGCATGATGCTCCTCGCCGCATCACCGGGCGGCACCACGGCAAACCTGTTCAGCCATCTGTTCCGCGGCGATGTCGCTCTCAATGTGACACTCACTGCGGTCAATTCGGTGATAGCGGTGGTCACCCTTCCGCTCATCACCAACTTCGCGTTGGGCTACTTCGAACCCGAGGACGCGGACGGCACCCTCGGACTGCAGTTCACGAAGGTACTTCAGGTCTTTGCCGTCGTACTGATTCCTGTCGCCCTCGGAATGTGGGTTCGATTGCGCTCGAGCGCCTTTGCCGAGCGCATGGACAAGCCCGTCCGCATCGGATCCGCGGTGGTTCTGGCACTGGTGATCGTCGGAACGGTTGTTTCCGAGCGCGAGAACATCGCGGACTATCTCGTCGACATCGGCGTCGTCGCTGCCTTGTTCTGCCTACTGAGCCTCTCGATCGGTTACGTCGTTCCCCGGATATTCGGCATCGAGGATCGTCAGGCCATCGCCAGTTCCATGGAAATCGGCATCCACAACAGCACGTTGGCGATCACCATCGCCGTCAGTCTCCTCGACAACGTGCAATTGGCAGTGCCGGCCGCGGTGTACGGCGTTCTGATGTTCCCGCTCGCTGCAGCCTTCGGCGCCGCCATCACCCGAAAGTCACGGACCATGGCCGAAATCGACTAATATCAGGCGGTTTTCGATATAGGTGATCTGGTATCGCCAACCCTACGATCGATACGGACTCAGACCGAAGGGTATCGAAAAAATGCTGACCAACACACCTACCGTGCCGGACGAACGCGTCTGGCAAGAGCTAGTCGACGCACTTACCCGTCGCCAATTCGGCATCGGAGCCGGGATGGCAGCAGTCGCAACTATTCTGTCGTCCTGCAGTTCCAGCGACGGTTCAGGGGCCGATGATGACGCTCAAATGCGCACCGTCACCACGCCGTTGGGGACCTACGACATACCTACCAACCCCAAGCGGGTCTTGGCCGTCGACGCCCGAACTGACCTCGAGCTCGCCATTGCCCTGGAACTACCGGTGTTCGGATACAACATCTCGCCCGTCACCAAGTGGGTTCCCGCCGACGGCTCGGCCGAATACCTCAGCGACAAGCCCAATCTGGAGCAGATCCTCGGACTCGCACCCGATCTCATCATCTGCGTCAACGCCGACAACGAGTACTGGCCCGCTGCAAAGCTCCAAGGCATCGCTCCTGTCCTGACGACCGAATCGAAGCAGACGTGGCGGGAGAACCTGACCCAGCTCTCCGATTGGCTGGGCCGAACACCCACCATGGATCGCCTGATCACCGACTATGACGCTCTGATCACCGACATTCGCACTCGACACGCTTCCGCGATCGCGGGCAAAACCGTCGCAAGCTTGTCCTACAGTCCGGACAAGGCCACGATCTACATCGACAGCCTGCCCGTGTCGGAGGAAACGGGAAAGAAGAATCGTCAACCCACCGACATGACGCTCGCCGATATCGGCGGAAGAACATTGAACACAACCGGTTTCGACAATCAGGGACGACTGAGCATCGAAGAGATGGATCGTCTGCAAGGCTGCGACGCGTTCATGGTTTCTGTCACAGACAGCAATGACACCACCTTCGAACAACTCTCGGACACCAAGTTGTGGCAAAGACTTCCGGCTGTGCAGGCCGGGAACGTCACCGTTCTGCAAGGAAGTACGTACTACGGGTCCATCTACACCAACATGTACGTCGCCAAGGGCTGGGACGATCTCTATTCGACGCTCGACTGATCAGACTTGTCCGTGGAAATGCCGGCCGCTCCCGCGCGGTCGGCATTTCACGTTTCGAGGTCGATGCCCAACGCTCCGGAGAGGGTCCGCAGACAGATCACTCTCAACTCTTCCTGCGGTATGGAAGGTTGATCGAGCCAGTCGAGGCAGACAGCTCGGACGAACGCGATCCATCCCCGAACTGCAACGGCAGCGAGCTGTCTTCTTTCGCCCTCGAATCCCAGTGCATCGAGGATTCGAATCTGCTGCTGTTCGAGTTCGCGCTCGACAATCGCCCGGATACCGGCCTCGGCCGAGAGCGTCCCGACGTTGATGGCGCGCACTCCCCTGCTGTGCGACTTCACGTACGCGAAGTAGGCGTCCAACCCGGCTGCCACCTGTTCGCGCACCGGTAGCGTCGCATCGGGTGCGGTCACCTCGAGCAGGTGCTGCGATTCGCGCTCGACGATTGCGGCGAAGAAGTCTCGCTTGGTCGGAAAATAGTGGTACATCAACCCGCGCGAGACGCCCGCAATCTCGGCGACCTCTTCGATCCACACATCCTCGTACGAGCGATCGGCAAAAAGTTGCGCGCCGATGTCGAGCAACTGCGTGCGCCGCTGCTCTCGGTCCAGGCGTTTTCGTGGTGCGACCATAGGCAAGTCAGATTACTACTTGACACCGATTCAGTAAGGCGTACTTTGCGTACTAGACATCAATTCAGTAAGCGATCTCACCCCGGGGGACACACAATGAGCGTCGACACCACTCCAGAGGCGACGACCGATGCTCGGATACCGCATCCGGCGTGGCGCCTGCCGGTCCTCGGGGACGTTCTCGGGATCAATATCCGGACACCGCTGCAGAACTCCGTGAGCATCGGCCGCGAACTCGGCCCGATCTTCGAGAGAAATGTCCTGGGAAATCGCTTCGTCTTCGCCTCGGGCGCGGACATGGTGGCAGAACTGTCCGACGAGTCCCGGTTCGCGAAGCACCTTGCACCTGGAGTCAAAGCACTCCGCGGAATCGGCGGCGACGGCCTGTTCACGGCGTACAACCACGAACCCAACTGGGGCAAGGCGCACAATCTCCTGGCACCGGCGTTCAGCCAGACTGCGATGCGCTCGTACCACCGCACCATGCTCGACGTGGCCGGCGAGTTGGTCGACCATTGGGACAGTCGTGAAAGTGACTCCCCCATCGACGTCTCCGCAGACATGACCAAGCTGACGCTGGAGACCATCGGACGCACTGGATTCAGCTACTCGTTCGACTCCTTCGAACGTGAAGAACAGCATCCGTTCGTCAAGGCAATGGTCGGCGCACTCTCCCATTCGCAGCGCACGACGTTCCTGAAGTCGACCGCCCTCGGGCGAGTGCTCGCACGTCGCGCCGATCAACGTGACGAGGTCCGCAAGGCGTACATGGCCGAGGTTGTGGACGAAGTGATCCGTGCCCGGCGGACAAGTACCGAACCGGGGCCCGAAGATCTTCTCGAACTGATGCTGCGGGCGGCACGCGAGAACGATCCCAACCGTATCGACGAACTGAACATCCGCCATCAGGTCGTGACCTTCCTCGTCGCCGGACACGAAACGACCTCCGGCGCATTGTCGTTCGCGCTGTACTACCTGTCACGAAACCCTGACGTGCTGGCCAAGGCGCAAGCCGAGGTCGACAAGGTATGGGAGGGCGAGGAGCCCGCCTTCGAGAAGATCGCGAAACTTCGATACGTACGACGCGTCCTCGACGAATCATTGCGTCTGTGGCCGACCGCTCCCGCCTACGGGCGCGCGGCGCTCGAAGACACGACGCTCGTCGGCAAGTATCCGATGAAGAAGGGCGATTGGATGCTCGTGCTCATCCCCTCACTTCATCGTGATCCGGTGTGGGGCAACGATCCCGAGGCGTTCGATCCGGATCGCTTCCTGCCCGCCAACATCAAAGCCAGGCCGGCGCACGTGTACAAGCCGTTCGGAACCGGTGAACGCGCCTGCATCGGAAGACAATTCGCTATTCACGAAGCGGTCCTCGTGTTGGGCACCATCTTGCAGAAATACACGATCGAGGCCGATCCGGACTACGAGTTGAAGGTAGCCGAACGGCTCACCCTGATGCCCGAAGGCTTCAACTTGACGGTCCGCCGACGCTGACCTCGCAAAACTGCGTCGCGCAACTCGGTTGAAACAGTCCCGAATGCGGTAATCCCTGAGGTGGCAGCAGCGAGCACCGGCGCACCCTGGGAGTTCACATGACAAAGAGGCCTGCAGTGGGAATCGTCTTACTCTCGGCGGCATTGGCCACGGGAGCTTGCTCGGCAAGCGTCGGGACGCCGCAAGTGGACAAGTCCGAAGTCGCAAGTCAGATCTCCACTCAACTAGCCGAGAAGATCGGCGAGCCACCCGACGACGTGACGTGTCCGGAGAACCTCGACGCCGAAGTCGGCGCATCGATCACGTGCGTCCTGACCGAGCAGGGCACCGAATACGACGTCACAGCTACCGTGACCAGCGTTGACGGTGAAAGTGCGAACTTCGACATCAAGGTCGCGGATGCGCCGAACAACTAACTGCTGTGCGCCTTTATTAACCGCCGGCGGTTAATAAAGGCGCACAGCAAGGCGTCAGAGACGCTCGATAATCGTCGCGTTCGCGGTGCCGCCACCTTCACAGATGGTCAGCAAGCCGTAGCGGCCACCGGTGCGCTCGAGTTCGTTGAGCAGGGTTGCCATCAGCTTGGTGCCGGTCGCGCCGAGCGGGTGACCGAGTGCGATCGCGCCGCCGTTGACGTTGACCTTGGCCGGATCTGCACCGATCTCCTTGATCCAGGCCAGGACGACCGGGGCGAAAGCTTCGTTGATCTCGACGATGTCGATGTCGTCGATGCTCAGGCCGGCCTTCGCGAGAGCATGCTTCGTGGCCGGGATCGGCGCACTGAGCATGAAGATCGGGTCGTCGCCGCGTGCGCTGAGGTGATGAATCCGGGCGCGGGGCTTGAGGTTGTACTTCTCCACCGCTTCCGCCGACGCCAGCAGCAGCGCACTCGCACCGTCGGAGATCTGGCTGGCCACTGCCGCGGTCATGCGTCCGTCTTCGACGAGAACCTTGAGCGTCGCCATCTTCTCGAGGCTGGTCTCGCGGGGTCCTTCGTCGACGGTCGCGTCGCCCATGGCGACGATCTCGTTGTCGAAGCGACCCGCGGCGATTGCAGCCTTGGCGCGCTCATGGCTCTGCAGGGCCCACTTCTCGAGCTCTTCGCGGCTGATGTCCCACTTCTCGGCGATCATTTCGGCGCCCTTGAACTGCGAGACCTCTTGGTCACCGTAGCGCTCGGTCCAACCGACCGAACCCGAAGTCGGCGTGTCGAATCCGTACTGCTGACCGACGATCATCGCTGCCGAGATCGGAATCTGGCTCATGTTCTGAACGCCGCCGGCAACGATCAGATCCGCAGTGCCCGACAGGATGGCCTGAGCGCCGAAGTGCACTGCCTGCTGGCTCGAACCGCACTGACGGTCAACGGTCACCCCGGGAACGTGCTCCGGGAATCCCGCTGCGAGCCAGGACATACGGGCGATGTTGCCGGCCTGGCCGCCGATGGCGTCGACGCAACCGAAGATCACGTCGTCGACGTCACTGGGGTCGATACCGGTGCGCTCGACCAGTGCCTTGACGACGTGCGCACCGAGATCGATGGGGTGCACGCCGGACAGCGCGCCGCCCCTCTTGCCGATCGGTGTGCGAATGGCGTCGACGATGTAAACCTCGGACATAGCGTTAGCTCCTAGTTTCGTTGTGCAGCAATAGTTCTTGAAGTTGATTCAGCAATAGCGTCTGAAGTTGTGGCCGGATCGGAGAGCCCGTCGAGCACGATCGCGAGATATTGAGCCGCGACGGCGTGAGCCGAGAGGGATCCACCAGGGCGGTACCAGCGAACCGCGACCCACACGGTGTCGCGCATGAAGCGGAAGACCAATTCGACGTCGATGTCGGAGCGGAAGGTCCCGTCCGCGACGCCGGCTTCGAGGACGCCGACCCACAGGTCCCGGAATTCGGTGTTGCGCTCGGCCAGGTAAGCGAAGCGCTCGTTCCCGACGAGGTGCTTGACCTCGTCCTGGTAGATCGCCACAGCCGAATGTGAGGCGTCGATGGCCTCGTACGACGTCACGACCAGTGCTTCGAGCGTCGCGCGACTGTCCAACCCCGCCGCGACGATCTCGCGGTATTTTCCGAAGAGTTCGTCGAGGAACTGGTGCAGGATCTCGTCGACCATCGACTCCTTGGAATCGAAATGGTGATACAGGCTGCCGGACAGGATCCCGGCGGCGTCGGCGATGTCGCGGACGGTCGTCGCGCGCACTCCGCGATCGGCGAAGAGCCCCGCCGCGATCTCGAGCAGCTCGTCGCGGCGCCCGGACTTGCCGTTTGATTCGTCGGAATTTCGAGGTGGCGTCATGTATTCAATCCTATCCAGGGCCTTCCCCTGTGCGCGGTCAGCGAGTCCAGGGACTCCTTAACCGCGCACGGGGACGCTAGGCCCTCTGCGAAGAAACGGAGACGATCTCGCCGGTCATGTAAGTGGAGTAATCGCTGGCGAGCATCGCGATGACCGTTGCGATCTCCCAGACCTCCGCGGCGCGGCCGTAGGCCTCACCGGAAGCCAACTGGTCGAGCAGTTCCTCACTGGTGACCTTCGCCAGGAACGCGTGACGCGCAATGGAAGGCGAGACCGCGTTGATACGGACTCCGTACTCCGCTGCTTCGATGGCGCTGCACCGAGTCAGCGCCATGACGCCGGCCTTGGCTGCGGCGTAGTGCGCCTGGGAATGCTGCGCGCGCCAACCGAGAACGGACGCGTTGTTCACCAGAACACCGCCGTGGGGAACGCTCTTGAAGTACCGCAGGGCGGCGCGCGTCGAACGGAAGGTGCTGTTGAGTGTGATGTCGAGAACGCGATCCCACTGATCGTCCGTCATGTCGACGACGGGAGTTTCACCGCCAAGGCCCGCGTTGTTGACGACGATGTCGATACGTCCCAACTTCTCGGCGGCGCCGACGAACAACGCGTCGACCTGCTCGGTGCTCGATACATCGCAGATGATCGATTCGACCTGCTGACCGGGGAATTCGGCCTTCAGCTTCTCCACCGTCTCGCCGAGTCGACGCTCGTGGAAGTCGGAGACGAGAACGTCGCCGCCCTCGAGAAGCACCCTGCGCGCAGTGGAGAAACCGATGCCGGTTCCGGCTGCGGCGGTGATGATCGCCTTCTTGCCCGCGAGCAGTCCGTGGCCCGGGGTTTCCTCCGGCGCAACGGAAAGCGGGGACGCGGCTTTGGTGTCAGACATTAACGGGCCTCTCGGGGAAGACCGAGCACGCGCTCGGAAATGATGTTGCGCTGAATTTCGTTGGAGCCGCCGTAAATCGTGTCGGCGCGGGTGAAGAGGAAGAGGCGTTGCCATTCGTCGAGCTCGAGGTGCTCGGGATCGGTGATGTCCGAGGCATTGCCTTCGGAATCCGCCCACGGTGCAACCAACGACGACGCACCCTGCACGTCCATCGCCAGCTGTCCCAGATCACGATGCCAGTTGGCCCACAACAGTTTTGCGACGGACGCTTCTCCGCCACCGGTTCCGGCGTCGACCGCGTCGAGAGTGCGCATCGCGTGGGCGCGCATCACGCGCAGTCCGACCCACGCGCGGGCGATCTTTTCGCGAATGTGCGGATCCTGGTCACTGCCATTGGCTTTCGCCAGGTCGACGACGCCCTGGAGCTCGCGAGCAAATCCGATCTGCTGTCCGAGCGTGGATACACCGCGCTCGAAGGTGAGCAGCCCCATCGCGATCTTCCAGCCCTCGCCGGGTTCCCCGACCACCAGATCGGCATCGGTGACGGCGTCGTCGAAGAAGACCTCGTTGAACTCCGATGTGCCGGTGAGCTGCTGAATGGGCCGAACTGTCACACCGGGCTGATCCAACGGGACAAGCAGGAAGCTCAACCCCTGGTGACGCTTGGAGCCCACCTCGGTGCGGCAGACCACGAAGCACCACTGCGCGACGTGAGCCAGTGAGGTCCACACCTTCTGGCCGTTGATGATCCACTTGCCGTCTTCGAGGCGTGCGGTCGTGGAGACGTTCGCGAGGTCGGAACCGGCGCCGGGCTCGGAGTAGCCCTGCGACCACAGTTCACTGACCGTGTTGATGCCAGGAAGGAATCGGCGCTTCTGCTCGTCGGTGCCGTACGCGATCAGCGTCGGGCCGAGCAGCTCTTCACCGATGTGGCTGACGCGAGCGGGCGCACCGGCCTTCGCGTACTCCTGATGGAAGATGACCTGCTGGGAGATGCTTGCTCCCCGCCCGCCGAACTCCTTCGGCCACCCGAGGCACGTCCACCCCGACGCTGCGAGGTGCTTGTCCCACTCGAGTCGTTGCTCGAAGAACTCGTGCTCACTGCCGGGGCCGCCCTTACCCTTGAGCTGGGCGAATTTGCCCGTCAAGTTCTCGGCCAACCACTGCGCGACCGTGGCCGCAAACTCGTCGTCCGTCATCTGCCCGTCCGGGCTCTCGCTCTGGTCCACATATGTAAGATAACCTACCAAGCACTTGCTAGGTAGCGTGTCAGGTAGGAGTCCAGTGACCGAACAACCGAGAACCATCCCATCAGCCCTCATCCGGGCCGCCGAGGAGTTCGGTGAGCGCGCGGCTATCGCCGATGGCGACACCCGACTGACCTTCGCACAGCTACATCAGCGCGTCCGCGATTTCGCCGGCGCACTGATCAACCGTGGGGTGAAGGCAGGCGACCGCGTCGTCATCTGGGCGCCCAACACGTACCACTGGGTGATCGCCCTGCTCGGCGCTCAGTACGCCGGCGCAGCCATCATCCCGATCAACACGCGCTACACCGGCACCGAAGCACTCGACATCATCGAGCGCGTCGACGCAGCTGCCCTGGTGGTCGTCGGCACGTTCCTCAAGGCCGATCGGTACCAGCAGTTGCTCGACGCCAATCCGGACCTGAGGATCCCCACCGTCATCCAGGTACCGATCGACGGGGACGACGACCGTGACGGCGTCATCGAGTTCGAGGACTTCCTCGCGCTCGCCACCGACGCCGCCCGCACCGAAGCCGACGCGCGTGCTGCGAAGGTGCAGCCAGACGACGTCAGCGACATCCTCTTCACCTCCGGCACCACGGGGCGCAGCAAGGGCGCGATCACCGCGCATCGTCAGTCCATCGCTGTCGCCAAGTCGTGGGGTGAATGCGCCGAGGTCACCGCCGACGACAACTTCCTCATCATCAGCCCGTTCTTCCACACCTTCGGGTACAAGGCCGGAATCCTGGTCTGCCTGTTGAACGGTGCGACGATCGTGCCGGTGTCCGTCTTCAACATCGACGACACCCTCGCATTGGTCAGCAGCGAGAAGATCAGCATCCTGCCCGGCGCCCCGACGATCTACCAGACCATCCTCGATCATCCCCGCCGCAGCGAATACGACCTGTCCTCGCTCCGCATCGCGATCACGGGCGCAGCACCCGTGCCGGTTGCTCTCGTCGAGCGCATGCAAGCAGAGCTTTTCGACGCCGTCCTCACGGCATACGGTTTGACCGAGGCAGTGGTTGCGACCATGTGCCGCACCGACGACGACCCGGTCACCGTCTCCACCAGTTCCGGCCGCGCGACAGCCGATTTCGAGGTCAAGATCGGCGACCAGGGTGAGATCCTGCTTCGTGGACCGAACGTCATGCTCGGATACCTCGACGACCCCGAATCCACCGCCAAGGCAATCGACGCCGACGGCTGGCTGCACACCGGAGACGTCGGAACCCTCGACGAGCGCGGATATCTCGACATCACCGACCGTCTGAAAGACATGTACGTCAGCGGCGGATTCAACGTCTACCCCGCCGAGATCGAGGGCATGTTGGCTCGCCTGCCCGGCGTCCACGAGTCTGCTGCCATCGGCATCCCCGATCACCGGATGGGAGAGGTGGGCCGCGTCTACATCGCCCAACTCGACGGTGCCGGCCTCACCGAAGAGTCGGTAATCGCCTTCCTCAAGGAGAAGATCGCAGGCTTCAAGGTGCCCCGCGAGGTGCGCTTCGTCGATCACCTGCCCCGTAACCCTTCGGGCAAGGTCCTCAAAACGGTTCTGCGCGAGGAACAATCATGACCGTTCCCTTCGAAGCCGACGTCGTGACCTACGAGGTTCGTGACTCGGTCGCCGTCGTGACCTTGAATCGACCCGACTACCGCAACGCCCAGAACTCGGTGGTCACGTACGCCCTCGACGCGGCATTCCAGCGCGCCGTCGAAGACGACGAGGTGAAGGTGATCGTCCTGGCAGGCAACGGACCTCACTTCAGTGCCGGTCACGACCTGGGAACTCCGGGACGCGACCATCACGTCGAGTACGAGAACAAGGCCACCATGTGGTGGGATCACGTCGACAAGCCAGGCGGTGACCAGCGTTTCGCCCGCGAGATGGAGGTCTACCTGGGCATGTGCCGCCGTTGGCGGGAGATCCCCAAGCCCACCATCGCGATGGTGCAAGGCGCCTGCATTGCCGGCGGGCTCATGCTCGCCTGGGTCTGCGACATGATCGTCGCGGCCGACGACGCCTTTTTCTCCGATCCCGTTGTCCGCATGGGCATCCCCGGCGTCGAATACTTCGCGCACCCGTGGATGGTCGGTTCACGATTCGCCAAGGAAATGCTCTTCACCGGCGATCGGTTCACCGCGCAACGTGCATACGAAATCGGCATGGTGAACCGCGTCGTCGCCCGCAAGCATCTCGAGAAGGAGACGTTCGAGCTCGCCGGACGTATCGCCGAGATGCCGCGCTTCGGACTGGCTTTGACCAAGAAGGCCGTCAATCAGTGCGAGGATCAGATGGGGATGCGCAACGGCATCGACTCCGTCTTCGGTCTGCATCACTTCGCTCACGCTCACAACGCCGAAGTCGGCAAAGACTCGCTTGGTGGTCTCGACGCCAAAGCTATGGCTGCCAGTGCTCGCGCACCGCAGGAAGGAACAAACTAGTGGATCTCGTATTCGACGACGCCACAACCGCATTCCGTGACGAGATTCGCTCGTTCCTGGAAGCGAATGTGCCCGCGACTCCCCTGAAGTCGATGGATACCGCCGAAGGCTTCGAAGAGCACCGTCAGTGGGAGCACACTCTCGCCGACGCCGGCTACGCCGTCGTCTCCTGGCCCAAGGAACTCGGTGGACGCGATGCGTCCCTGCTCGAGTGGGTCATCTTCGAGGAGGAGTACTACCGCTCGGGCGCGCCCGGCCGCGTCAGCCAGAACGGCATCTTCTTGTTGGCTCCCACACTGTTCGAGCATGCAAATGCCGAGCAGTTGGCTCGCATCATGCCGCGCATGGCTCGTGCCGACGACATCTGGGCCCAGGCCTGGTCCGAGCCCGAGTCCGGTTCCGACCTCGCAAGCCTGCGTTCGAGTGCGAAGAAGGTCGACGGCGGCTGGCTGCTCAACGGTCAGAAGACGTGGAGCTCACGCGCGAGTTACGCCGACTGGGGCTTCGGCTTGTTCCGCTCCGATCCGGATGCGCAGCGCCACAAGGGCATCACGTATTTCATGTTCGACCTCCGGTCGAAGGGTGTCACCGTTCGCCCGATCGATCAGCTCGACGGTGAGCCCGGCTTCGCCGAGATCTTCCTCGAAGACGTCTTCGTTCCGGACGACCCGGCCAACCCAGGTGAGTCGGGTGTGATCGGAAACGTCAACGAAGGTTGGCGGGTCGCGATGAGCACCGCGAGCAACGAGCGTGGTCTCTCGCTGCGCAGCCCCGGCCGCTTTCTCGCCACCGTCGACCGCCTGCTCGAGCTGTACAAGTCCAGCGGACGCACCGACGACAGCGCTTTGCGCAACCAGGTCGCCGACGCCTGGATCGGCGCTCGCGCTTACCAACTCAACACATTCGGCACCGTCACCCGTCTGGCCGACGGTGGACAGCTCGGCGCCGAGTCCTCGATCAACAAGGTCTTCTGGTCCGAGTGGGATATCGCCACCCACGAGACTGCTCTCGAACTTCAGGGCCCTGAAGCCGAGTTGGCCGACAACTGGATGGACGGATACCTGTTCTCCCTGTCCGGCCCGATCTACGCAGGCACCAACGAGATTCAGAAAAACGTCATCGCTGAGCGTCTGCTCGGCCTACCGAAGGCGGACCGATGAGATTCGCGCTCGACTCCTCCCACCAGGACTTCGCTGCAAGCATCGATGCACTGCTGACCAAGTCCGACATGCCCGCCGTCATCCGTTCGTGGAACGACGGTGACACCGAGCCGGGCAAGAAGCTCTGGCAGCGCCTCGCCGAGACCGGCGTCAACGGTCTCGTCATCTCCGAAGAGCACGACGGACTCGGCGCCGACGCCGTCGACCTGGTCGTTGCGCTCGAACAGCTCGGTCGGCACGCAGTACCCGGACCGGTCGTCGAAACGATCGCCGTGGCGCCGACGCTCCTGGCTTCCGTTGCACCGGAACGTCTCTCTGCTCTCGCCGAGGGTTCGCTGGCAACCGTCGCAGCTCCCCCGCGCACACCGTTCGCGCTCGACGCCGATGCGGTGGATCTGGTTCTGCTAGCGCAGGACGGTGCCGTATCACTCGGCGTCCCTGGCGAAGCCAAGGCATCAGTGGATCTCTCCCGCAAGCTCTACGAGGTTTCAGCCGGCGAATCGCTGGGCTCCGCCGACTTCTCGGCCGCCTTCGACATGGGCGCTCTTGCCACTGCCGCGCAGTTGCAGGGCCTGGGCCAGACACTGCTCGAGGTCACCACCGAATACGCGAAGCAGCGCAAGCAGTTCGGCAAGGTCATCGGACAGTTCCAGGCCATGAAGCACCACCTGGCCGAGGTTGCCGTCTCCCTCGAGATGGCTCGCCCCCTGCTGCACGGCGCCGCACTGTCGGTTCGCGATCAGTCGGCCGACGCCTCGCGTGACATCTCTGCGGCCAAGGTCGCGTGCGGGGATGCTGCGTACAAGGCCGCTCGCGTCGGACTCCAGGTTCACGGCGCCATCGGCTACACGATGGAACACGATCTCTCCTTGTGGCTCACCAAGGTACGGGCGCTGCTCACCGCGTGGGGCACACCGTCCGAGCATCGCGCACGCGTCGTCGAAGCGCTGGTTGCATCATGAGCATCGACACCGAAGACCAGGCAGCATTGCGCGCATCGGTACGCGATCTCCTGAGCAAGCATTCCGACTCCGCTGCCGTCCGCGCCGCCATCACCACAGAGATCGGCTACGACGCCGCTTTGTGGAGCAAGCTGTGCGAGCAGATCGGCGTCGCCGCGTTGGCGATTCCGGAGGAGTTCGACGGCGTCGGAGCAGGTTTGGGCGAAGTACACGTGGTCCAGGAGGAATTGGGCCGCACGCTGACCCCGTCACCGATGCTGGGTTCGGCGATTCTTGCCGCACAGGCACTGCTGCTTTCCGGTGACAACGACGCATGCTCGCGACTGCTGCCCGGTGTCGCGTCCGGCGAGAGCACGCTCGCTCTGTGCTGGGCAGGTGCCGCGGGTTGGAGCACCTTCGGCGTCGAGGCAACCGAAGACGCGTTGACCGGCACGGCGTCGTACGTCCTCGACGGACACGTCGCAGACACCCTGCTCGTTCTCACGGCCGACGGGTTCTACGAAGTGGATCCAGCGGCCGAAGGCGTCTCCCGCCGACGCGTCCCCACCATGGATCCGACGCGAACGCTGGCGGAGGTCACGTTCTCCGGTGTTCGTGGTCGGCCACTGGAGTGGTCCGAAGATCTGGTCGATCGGATCCGAACCGTCGTTCTGATCGCCTTGTCCGCGGAACAGGTCGGAGCGGCAGCAGCGATCGTCGAACAGACCGTGGAATACACCAAGTCGCGCAAGCAGTTCGGTCGCGCGATCGGTTCTTTCCAAGCCCTCAAGCACCGGATGGCCGACATGTACACGTTGGTCGAGACGGCGAGGTCGATGACGTACGCCGCCGTGGCGACGCAGTCGGCGGACGACGCGGCAGTGGCGAAGGTCTACTGCTCGGAAGCCTTGCAGCAGATCACCTCCGAAGCAGTTCAGCTGCACGGCGGAATCGCGATCACCTGGGAGCACGACGCTCAGCTGTACTTCAAGCGTGCACACGGCAGCGCTCAGCTCTTCGGTCAGCCGAGCACCTACCTGCCGAGCCTCGCGCAGGCAGCGGGCCTCTAGGAGACGTCGGTGCTTGTTCGCTCGGGATTGCGAGCGAACAAGCACCGTCTCGTTCGGTCTGAACCAGACTTCAGCTCTCTGCAGGAGCGACTAACCCGTTCTCGGGTATTGACAGTCCTGATGGTGAGATTTCCTGAAACTGCATGTTCCGCCTCAGTTCGATTGCTATCCGTTCCCGTGAGCTGGCCGAAAGCTGCTTTTCTATCAGCTTGTTAAGTCTCACCGGATCCGGTTCGAACCGTTCAGCTTCTTCACGCACTCGCCAAGTCGCTTTATCCCCAGGATCCGCGAAGGTGACGACCCCAATTCCGTGAGAACTGGCAACTGTGCGAACTTCTCGAAGCGGTCTCTTGAGTGCATCCGTGAGATACGTAGGGATATGGAACGCGACAACAGCGTGCGTCGAGGCCCGACGATGCGCAAGCGCTTCGTACACCGCTGTGACATTGACTTGATCGAAAGGCTTCACCTCAACGGTTGTGGCCTCCAGAAAGATTCCAGGTACGTAGTCGAATCTACGTACCGAGATTGTCACAAGATCTGAGCGTGACCACGTACCACCGGTGCTTCGCTTACCTTGATTAGCGACGTCGTCGACCGTCAGTGGCGCCACGCCGGATTTGCGGAGTGGAAGCTCCCGCAGCACATCGACCATCGGTGCGTAGAGGTTTAATTCCCGGACCCTGAACGGCACCGTCAGCGTCGTAACTGACTCGTCGTCGTCCTGGTCTCTCGTAGAAGATTCCCGAACCACGCTTCCACCCCGGCCGCCTGCTTTACGGACCAGGTTCTTGGCCACCAAAGAATTTGCAGCAGTTCGATACCGCTCTTTGCCGAAACTTGCCTTCTGCCTGAGCTTGCCGTTACCAAGGGTATCTCCGTTTGAAGAAAGCAATTCGAGCAGAAGAGCCTCGTCCAAAGTCAACTGCGGAAGCGACACTTTTTTCCCCGATTCTCGCGTTCAATGGGCCGACCTATTGCGACCGGTCTGAATGTATTCGACCAGCTGCGCCTGCGTAAGCCAGTTGCAAGTAGCAGTCACCCACTGAGCGGAACATTCCGCTGTCTCGCACCCTCCGGTAGCGCAGAATCGGTCACCAGACAGCTGTCCATCCCACAGACCGGAGTTTTCTCGTGAATCGATTCGACGACAAGCGCGTCCTCATCAGCGGCGCAGGATCCGGAATCGGCCAGGCCACCGTTGCCCGCATCCTGGCAGAAGGTGGCACCGTCGTCGCCGCCGACATTTCCGAGACCGGCCTCGAACAGACGCTGAACACCGCGAAGGACGCAGGACACTCCGATCGCCTGACCACGGTGAAGGTCGACATCTCCAGCGAAGAGTCTGTTCGCGAACAGGTCGGCGCTGCGATCAAGGCTCTGGGCGGGCTCGACGTGCTGGTCAATGCGGCGGGCATTCTGCGCTCCGCGCACACCCACGAGATGACACTCGATTTCTGGAACACCGTCATCGGGGTCAACCTCACCGGAACATTCCTCATGACGAGGGAGTCCCTGCCGGCACTGCTCGAAAGCGGAGCAGGCGTCGTGGTCAACTTCAGTTCCACATCGGCGACCTTCGCCCACCCGTACATGACGGCATATGCGGCGTCGAAGGGTGGAATCCAATCCTTCACGCACGCACTTGCACTCGAGTACAGCAAGCAGGGCCTTCGCGCCGTGGCCGTCGCACCCGGCAGCATCGCTTCGGGCATGACCTCCGATCCCGGCTTCCCGGCCGACATCGACTTCACGCTGCTCGGCAAGCTGGCCCCGGCAATCGGTGAGGGTTTCGCGCCCCCGTCCGCCGTCGCCGGCGTGATCGCGATGCTCGCTTCCGAAGACGGCTCGTTTGTCACCGGAACGGAAATCCGCATCGACGGCGGCACGCATATGTGACCACTTGCTGTGCGCCTTTATTAACCCCCGGCGGTTAATAAAGGCGCACAGCAGCGAGGCGGCATACTTATCTCGTCGTCCGGAACCGGTCCGGCGGTACGACGTGCGGTGGGGAGCCAGCGGTGAGCGAGTCAACAGGCACTACGAACCTCGAGCCCGTGCTGATCAGTCCCGTCGTCGGCGGAAAGATCCGCACCTGGTCCGAGGACGAGACCCGCTTGTGGAGCGTCGACGATCCCGCGGCGCTCGGCGCACTGTTGGGACGCGGTCTCGTAGCCCGTACGACCCTGCCGGACAACAAGTTCCGAGAAATTGCGTTTCTGGATACCCAGACCCAGGCCCTCACTGTGCAGCCGCGCTTCGCTTCCCCTGACAGCACTGCACTTGCCGCACCGTTCAAGCTCACCGAGGCGTCGGCCCCGACGTCCGACGCTTGGGAAGATCTCGAATCGGTACTCGCGTCGATCGCGATCTCCGCTGCTGGACGTGGCGAATTCTGGCTCGCGGAACTCGGCGGGTGGGATTCTCCGCACGAGCCGAACTGCCTCTTCACGACCGTCGACGAATCGGGACTGGCCAACGCGGTCATGGAGGCCACCCCCGCGCCCGCCGGAACCGGCGTCTGGCCGGAGGTTCCGAGCGGACAAACCGGCGTTTCCGTTTCGGCACCAGCCTCACAGGACACCATCGGGGCTGCCGGAATCTTCGCGGTATCAGCGATCGAGACGTGGGGCGTCACACCGTGGGACATCAACCTCACTTTCGGCAAACTGGTCGATTTCGCCTGATCAGCGGCGCCGACACGCGGCGGTGAGTTGTACGTCTCCCCTCAGCCGACGGCTCACGGTTCGTCACAACACGCCCGATGGCGACGACATCGGGCCCCTCGGTGGGCATACTGAGGGAACTGGGGTTACTCCCGGTCACAAATACCCGTGGATCCGCGTCGGGGCGGGTGCGGTCCGACAACACGCGAGCAGCCACAGACACTGGCGGCTCCGAAAGGTTCAATCATGGCAACCGACCAATTGCAGACGGTTGTATTGCACGGCGACCAGCTCAAATACGTCGACCAAGGCAGTGGCCCCGTTGTGGTGCTCATTCACGGCCTACTGGGCGCGCACTCCAATTGGGAGCCGCAGATCGAGACACTCTCGCGCCACTACCGTGTCATCGCTCCTGACCTCTTCGGACACGGTGCGTCGGACAAGCCTGCCGGCGACTACTCACTCAGCGCTCACGCCGCCACTGTGCGTGACCTCCTCGAGGCCCTCGACATTCCGTCGGCCACCCTCGTCGGCCACTCCCTCGGTGGTGGGATCGCGATGCAGACGCTGTATCTCTTCCCCGAGCGTGTGGAGCGGCTGTGCCTGGTAGCCAGCGGCGGACTCGGCCCCGAGGTGAGCCCACTCCTGCGCGCAGCAACTCTGCCCGGCAGCGAACTGGTACTTCCCGTCCTCGCGTCCCGGACGCTGACCGACGTGACAGACAAAGCGCTCGGACTTTTCAACAAGATCGGCCTGTTCAAGCTCGGTGCCAGCGCGAGTGAGGCCCGTAAGAGCTTTGCTTCGGTATCGGACGCGTCGACGCGTCAGGCATTTCTGGCGACGGCACGATCGGTCATCAATTACAACGGTCAAACCGTCAATGCCACTCCGCATTTCGCCAACTTCAAGAATCTGCAGGCACTACTGGTATGGGGTGAGGAAGACACCATCATCCCCAACGCCCACACCGAGAACGCTCGCGCCGAACTACCGCTGGGGCGGGTGGAGATCTTCAAGCGCGCCGGACATTTCCCGCACCTTGACTACCCGGATCGCTTCGACCGTGTCTTCTCCGAATTCATGACGGACTGCGGAGTCGGTATCGGCACCGGACCCAAGGCCGTCAGCAGCTGAACTAGCGCCCCGCAACCAACTCTTCGAGGTAGCTCGCCACGCCGTCCTCGTCGTTCGTGGGCAAAATTCGGTCGGCGAGCTCGATGACCTCGGTTCTGGCGTTGGCCGGCGCCAGAGCTGTTCCGGCCCAGGTCAGCATCGCAACGTCGTTGAAGGCGTCACCGGCTGCGGCCACTTCTGACGCGTCGATGCCGTCGATCGCGCACAACTGCGCGAGAGCGCTGGCCTTCGAGACGCCCGCTGCAGCCATTTCCATGTACGGGGCGCCGGAGTGGGTCAACTCCACACCCTCGATGCCCGCAGCGACCGCAGTTCGGTACAGGTCGGCGCTGGGAACCTCGGCATGCCGGGCCACGATCTTGACCATCGGCTCCACGTCCAGCGGCAGCGTATCGGCGAGCACCATCTCGTGCAGGTGCCGGTGATGGTCCGCGAACTCGCACAGAGCGGCATACTCCGGCTCGGCAAAGAACTGCGTGGGTCCGACGTTCGCGAACACGACGCCAGGAATCAGAGCACGAACCTGCTCCATAGCTGTTGCAGCCAAAGATGTTTCGATCGAAACGGTGTCGACGATCTCCGGAGTCCCGTCCGCCAGGTCGAGAATGACAGCTCCGTTGGCACACACAGCTTTACCGCGAAATCCGCACGAGCTCGCCAACGTGTGTACCGAATGCCTGGCCCGGGCCGTCGCCCACACAACTTCGATCCCCGCGAGCCGCGCGTTCTCCATGGCCTGCGCGGTGCGCGCCGAAATCGTTCGGTCGGAGCGCAGCAGGGTGCCGTCGAGGTCGGTTGCGAACATACGAATACGGGTCACCAGACAATGATGGCAGTCCGTTCGCAGCCCTCACCAACTACGTGACATGGGCCGTTGCTCTGTCAATTACTTGCTTGGGCCTCGAGAAGGTGCCGACGCATCTCACCGAAGACCACACCCAGCCGCTCGACATCTCGCGGGCTCAGCAGGTCGAACATGCTCTCCCGTACAGCGGCCACGTGCGCCGGGCTTGCCGACGCCAATTTCTCGGCACCCGAGTCGGTCAGCTCCGCATTAGCGCCCCTCTTGTCGTCGACACACTCGACCCGGCGCACCCACCCGGCACCGACCAGCCGATTGACGGCCCTGGTCACACCACTTCGGGTAGCCATCACAGCGTCGGCGAGCTCACTCATGCGCAGTTGCCGGCCGGGCGCTTCGGCGAGAGCGACCAGCAGTTCGAAATCGGTGAAGGAAATGTCGGAGTCTCGCACCAACTGCTGATCGAGCACACGCTGCAGCAGTCGCGTCGAGTCCAGATACGCCCGCCAGGCCGATTGCTCCGAGTCGGTCAACCACCGCACTGATTCCATAACGCCAGCATATCCGAAGTAGTTGACAACAAAATCAAATGAGCTATTCTCGATGTAGTTGATCAGTCAACTACTTGTTCGAAGTGAAGATTCAACCGGGAGGCGGGCGCCATGAGCGACAACAACGCAGTGCAGTTCGAGGAACGCCGGGCCGAGATCAGGGATCGACATCTGCTCCCCGCCGACAAACGACCCGCATCGACCGCACGCGGCCTGCACCATACGGCCCTGATCAGCAGTGACGTCGAACGAACCGTGAAGTTCTACCAGGATCTCCTCGGATTCCCACTCACCGAGTTGATCGAGAACCGTGACTATCCCGGGTCGTCGCACTTCTTCTTCGACATCGGCAATGGCAACCTTCTGGCCTTCTTCGACTTCCCGGGTCTCGACGTGGGCCCGTACCAAGAAGTACTCGGCGGCCTCCACCACATCGCGATCAGCGTCGAACCTGCCAAGTGGGCGAAGCTGCGCACCCAACTGACCGAGGCCGGCGTCGAACTGATCGAGCACAGCGAGGTCTCGTTGTACTTCCGCGATCCCGACGGCGCTCGACTCGAGCTGATCGCCGACCCTCTCGGCGAGATGTACGGCAATCACGTCCTCTGAAAACTTGCTCTCCCCCATACCATTCGGAAGGCACACCATGACCTCCACTCTGTCGCAGCCGAACCTCGATATCCGTCGATCCGGGGATCGTTTCAAGTCCAATGCCGGCTGGCTGGACTCGAAGCACTCGTTCTCGTTCAGCAATCACTACGACCCGAAGAACACTCACCACGGTCTTCTTCTGGTGAACAACGACGACATCGTCACGCCGGGAATGGGATTCGACACCCATCCCCACCAGGACATGGAGATCGTCACCTGGGTACTGAGAGGTTCTCTCGTACATCAGGATTCGATGGGTCATTCGGGTGTCATCTACCCCGGTCTAGCCCAGCGGATGAGCGCCGGAACGGGCATCCTGCATTCGGAGAAGAACGATTCGTGGCGACTCGGTGACGTGGCGGGTGCGCATTCCGACAAGCACAGCGACCCGGTTCACTTCATCCAGATGTGGGTCATCCCCGACGAAGCCGGAATCACCCCCGGCTACGAGCAGTTGGAGATCGACGCCGAATTGCTTGCCGGTGGACTGGTTCCCGTCGCCTCCGGCATGGACGCGTACGCCGATCACTCGGCAATCCGGATCAAGAACAAGTACGCCGCGATGCACGTTGCGCGTCTGCAACCCGGACAGCCCGTGACCCTGCCCGACGCACCGTTCCTGCACGTTTTTGTCGCCGACGGTCAGGCCGCCATGGAAGGCGTCGGAGTGCTCGAACAAGGTGACGCGGTACGCGTGTCCGGCGGCGGAGGTCAGCAGATCAGCTCCGATACCGGGGCAGAGGTCATCGTCTGGGAAATGCACGCCACCGTTTCGCAGGGATGACATGAAGCCCTTCTCGTACGACGCTTCACCGGCTCGAATTGTCTTCGGCCAAGGGATGATCGATACGATCGCCGAAGAAGTGCGGCGGCTCGGCCGTAGCCGAGTGATGGTGCTGGCAAGTCGTCGACTCGACGCGGTTGCCGCCGCGGTGACCGAATCTCTCGGCGACATGGCGGTGGCCCGCTTCGACGGCGCTTTGATGCATACTCCGATCGAAGTCACGACAGCCGCGCTGAGACTTGCCGAGAACCATCACGTCGACACGGTCGTCGCGATCGGCGGTGGTTCGGCAACCGGGTTGTCCAAGGCATTGGCACTACGAGCGGGGTTCGATCAGATCGTCGTTCCGACAACGTACGCGGGATCAGAAGTCACTCCGGTGTTGGGTGAAACAGAGAACGGACGCAAGACAACTCGCTCCTCTCCCCACATCCGACCGGAAACCGTCATCTACGACGTCGACCTCACTCTCGATCTGCCGCTGGATACCACCGTCACCAGCGCCGTCAACGCGATGGCGCATGCGGTTGAAGCGTTGTACTCCACCGAGTCCAACCCGATCACGGACTTGATGGCGATCGAGGCGATCTCCGGGATCGCCCGTGCGCTGCCGAGCATTGTCGATGATCCGAAAAATCTGGAAGGTAGGGCCGAACTACTGCAAGCAGCCTGGTTGGCCGGAACCTGCTTGGGCACGGTCGGTATGGGGCTTCATCACAAGTTGTGCCACACCCTCGGTGGCAGCTTCGGTTTGCCGCATGCTCCCACCCACACCGTTGTCCTTCCCCAGGCAATGGCGTTCAACGCGCCTGGCGTCCCGGAAGTCATGTCTCGAATAGCGACTGCCTTGGGTGTATCCGACGCCGCCACCGGCGTTTTCGACCTCGTCACCTCGTGCGGCGGACCGACCTCTCTGCGAGAGGTGGGAATGAGTCACGATCAGATCGGCCGTGCAGTCGAACTCGCGAACGCCGCCGCTTATCCGAACCCGCGTGAGATCACCCCGGCAGGCCTGAGCGAACTCCTCGAGAACGCCTGGTCCGGGCGTCGACCCGCCATCAGGTGAGAACGAATCAGGCAGTACCGCCTCGCGGCCTGACATGTTCGAAGATCAGAATCGTCTCGGTCGCAGCAACCGCCGGATGCGCCGAGAGATTGTTGACAACGAAGTCACGCAACTGCGCCGAATCCGTCGTTGCGACGTGCAGCATGTAGTCGTCGACACCGGCAACGAAGTACACGTTGAGCACCGAGTCCAGCTTGGCGAAATCGTCGCCGAGCCGGCTGAGGTGCGACCGTGCGTTGGCCTGCAGTCGAACTGCGATCATCGCCTGCAGATCCATTCCGAGAGCGGCGGGGTCGATGTCCGCATGGAATCCCCTGATCACGCCGTTGTCCACCAAGGCGCGCACACGTCCGAGGCATGTCGACGGCGCAATTCCCGCGATCGCGGCCAGCGCATTGTTCGGAATCCTCGCATCCTTCGCCAGCTCTTCGAGCAGAACCCGGTCGATCTCGTCCAACTTCATTGCTGCCCGAACATGCTTCGGCGAGGCAGCCGTCTGAATACCGATTTTTGAACTTTCACGCACCATACATACAGCGTAGAGAATTATCTTCACTTCTCTTCACTATCTGGCGACGAAACTTCATGCTTGGCACCTGCCATTCGAAGAAACAACAGACTCAGTTCGGAGCCGTGTCATGAAGGTCGGAATCCCCCGCGAGATCAAAAACCACGAGTACCGCGTGGCCATCAGCCCAGCAGGCGTCCACGAACTGGTCGGCCGAGGACACGAAGTCGTCATCGAAACGGGTGCAGGCGTCGGCTCCTCGTTCAGTGACGAGGATTTCAAGGCCGCGGGCGCGCAGATCCTCGGATCTGCCGATCAGGTCTGGACGGACGCAGATCTACTCCTGAAGGTCAAAGAACCTATTGCAGAGGAGTATTCGCGACTTCGTAAGGATCAGGTTCTCTTCACCTACCTGCACCTGGCGGCGTCGAAGGAATGCACCGACGCGCTCCTGACGTCGAAGACCACCTCCATCGCCTACGAAACAGTTGTCGGTTCCGACGGTTCACTGCCCCTCCTCGCCCCGATGAGTGAAGTAGCCGGACGCCTGGCACCGCAGGCGGGCGCCTATCACTTGATGCGTCACGGCGGCGGACGCGGAGTTCTGATGGGCGGCGTCCCCGGAGTGCGCCCCGCCAAGGTCGTGGTGATCGGTGCGGGAGTCTCCGGCAAGAACGCCATCGCCGTGGCCTACGGCATGCAAGCCGACGTCACCGTTCTCGACCTGTCGATCGCGCGCCTGCGGGAAATCGACGAGCTGTACCACGGCCAGGTCAAGACCATCACGTCCAACAGCCTCGAACTCGAACAGGCAGTACTCGACGCCGACCTGGTCATCGGCGCAGTGCTGGTCCCCGGGGCGAAGGCGCCGACTCTCGTCTCCAACAGCCTGGTGGCGCGTATGAAGCCGGGTTCTGTCCTGGTCGACATCGCCATCGACCAGGGCGGCTGCTTCGAGGATTCACACGCGACCACGCACGCCGATCCGACGTACCAGGTTCACGGTTCGGTCTTCTACGGCGTTGCGAACATGCCCGGAGCGGTCCCCCGTACGTCCACCTACGCACTCACCAACGCGACGCTTCCGTACGTCGTCGCCTTGGCCGACAAGGGGTGGAAGGACGCGGTCGCGACAGTTCCCGGCCTGGGGTCAGGTCTGAGCACACACAACGGCCTGCTCCTGTCCGACAGTGTTGCAGCGGCGCATGGGTACTCGGCTACCACTCTCTGACCCAGGCAGCTCTGACCCAGGCAGCTCTGACCCAGGCAAGGACAGCTCGAGATCGCTAGCCTTGATCCATGAGCATTCCTGACATCACGCTGAATTCCGGAACCACGATCCCGCAACTCGGCCTCGGAGTCTGGCAGGCCACCAACGACGAAACCGAGCATGCAGTACGGTTCGCACTCGACGAGGCCGGCTACCGGCACATCGACACCGCTGCCGCCTATGGAAACGAAGAGGGCGTCGGACGAGGTATCGCCAACTCGTCCGTCGCGCGAGAGGACATCTTCCTCACCACGAAGCTGTGGAATGCAGATCAGGGCTACGAGCCGGCGTTGAAGGCTTTCGACACCAGCATCGACAAGCTCGGCGTCGACTACGTCGATCTCTACCTCATCCACTGGCCTCTGCAGGACAACGACCGACTCCTCCGCACGTGGGACGCACTCGAAAAGATCGCGGAATCGGGCCGCGCCAAGGCAATCGGGGTGTGCAACTTCGAGCCGCATCATCTGCAGCTTCTCGTCGAACGCGGTGGATTGTTGCCCGCAGTCGATCAGGTGGAACTGCACCCGCACCTCACGCAGCAGGCCATTCGCGACAAGGCCGCCGAGCACGGGATCAAGGTCGAATCGTGGAGCCCACTCGGCGGTACCAGTAACGCAGGTTGGGGTAAGGCGTCCAAGCCCAACACCCTGCTCACCGACCCGATCATCACTCGAATCGGTGACCGCCACAGCAAGACTGCCGCGCAGGTCCTGATCCGTTGGCACCTTCAGAACGGCCTGATCGTCATCCCGAAATCCGTACACGATGCTCGAATCGCTCAGAACATCGACGTATTCGACTTCGAACTCACCGATCTCGACCTGAGCGAAATCGATACGCTCGACGACGGTACCCGCGTCGGCGCGCATCCCGATGAACTCAACATCGGTGCACCGAACTGATCAAGCCGCTCGTTTGGTGGGGCGAAGCGCATCGAATCCGTTTCGCCTCACCATCGTTCCGAGGGTCTTCCACCACGGCCGAGCCGGATCCGGCTCGCTTCCGTCGCCCATCCGGTGCAGCTGATCGGTATGCCACTGCAGGTCGAGTGCACCGTCGAGCATCGAGATGTCGGCAACCTTCCCCAACAACTTCCGCGCTCCGAACTCAACAGTCGGCACGGTCAATCGTTCCCGATCCGATTCCAGGAGAACGGTTGCCGCGTCGGGGATCGTGATCGTCGGCCGGCCGAGGCCGATCACGTCGCACGCGCCGGAAGCCAGTGCCTCGACCATCGCCGATCGCGAGCGGAAGCCGCCGGTGACCGCCAAGGGAATGTCGCCGGCAATCGCTCGGACTGTCTCGGCGTACTCGAGGAAATATGCCTCTCGATCGCGAGTGCTCTGCTTCTGCGCTTTACCCATCATGGCCGGCGATTCATAACTGCCACCGCTGATCTCGATGAGATCCACCGACTCTTCGGTCAACGCGCGCACTACTTCTCGCGACTCGTCTTCCGAGAATCCACCTCGTTGGAAATCAGCCGAGTTGAGCTTGACCGAGACCGCGAATCCCGGAGCAACGGCAGAGCGTATGCGCCGAACGATCTCGATCAGAAAGCGTCGTCGACGCTCAGGATCTCCACCCCACTCGTCCGTCCGCTGATTGGACAAGGGCGAAAGGAACTGCGCAACAAGATAACCGTGCGCTGCGTGTATCTGCACGCCCCCGAAGCCGGAGGACTCGGCGACGCGAGCGGTTTCCGCGAACTTGTCGATGATCTCGTCGATCTCAGCGGTCGAGAGTTCTCGCGGCGTCGCCATTCCCGGAATCTTCAGCGCGATCGCGCTCGGGGCGACCGGTCTACCTCTGCTGGCAATCGGGTTGGATTGCCGCCCTGGGTGGTTCAGCTGCATCCAGATCTCGGCGCCGCCGTTCTTGGCGGTCTTGGCCCAGGCAGTCAGTGCTTCGGCATCACGATCGTCGTCGACGACGACATTACCCGGTTCGGCGATCTGCGATCGATCGACCATGACATTGCCGGTGATCAGCAAACCGAACCCGCCACTGCCCCAACGACCGTACAGCGTTTCCAAGCGAGTGGACGGTCCATGAGTGCGGTCACCCAGAGCCTCGCTGAGCGCAGCTTTCATGGTCCGATTCCGCAGGATCTGCCCGCAGGGCAAAGTCAACGATTCTCCGAGTGTGGTCATGGATGCCTCTCGTATGAAGGGAAGAAAGTCAATGGCGTGGCGCAGAACCGAAGTGCCGCTTGGTATCGCGCACGAAGCTCGAGAAGATCAGTGAGTTGACCGGTAGCCCGCCACGCACCGCGAGCGACAGCTTCGGACGCGGCGAGAATGCAAAATTCCACTGCAGTCTCGAACCCACTGCGAGCTCATCGACGCGGTAGTCCTCCGCGAAGGATTGGAACAGCGGAACATTGGACTGTTCGACGTAAAACGAGTGCCGACGCGTTTCGTCGTCCCAGGTGATGAACTTTTCGCGCATCTGCATCGCACCACCGCCCACCTCCGCGATTCGGCGCGTGCCGACGCCGTAGGGGCGCGGCGAGGTGTAGTGCACTTTGGTGAGCAGCCGGCACCACGACAGCGGTTCGTCCGCGGTCAGACCAGCCCAGACGTCATCCGGTTCGGCGGTGAGGTCGATCGAGTACGTGAAGATATGCGGTGCCGTGTCGAAGAAATCGACACCGACCGGTTCGAGGTCGAACCAATGTGTCATCGCCTACTCCTGCCCAATTAGCCGTTACATGAAGTTACGGATACTTGACGACCGAAGTCAACCCCCGAAGGCTCAGCCGGACCAAGCCTCAGAACGAGAGAGCCCCTGCAGTGAAGCGATGACCTGTTCGAGCGGCTCGATACTTCGAGTCGTCTGGCACACCGCCACCGCACCTTCGACCGACGTGATCGTCAGGTTTGCCATCGATTTTGCCTGCACTGCAGGATAACCCGCAGTTTCGAGTTGCGATTCGATCAACTTCTGCCATCCCAGCATGACCTCAGCCGACACTTCCGCGACTTCTGGCTCACTGGCACGCGCCAACCCGCCGGCAATCACCGGGCAGCCGATCGCGAAGTCCGAGCGTGTGAGATTGAGTCGCCAGATGTCTCCGACCGCTTCGATCACGTCGGCCGTGGAACCGGTAGCCGCAGCCGAGCTGATCCGTCTGGTGATGATCGCACCGGCCGCGCGCACGGCTTCGACCATCAACTCGGTCTTACCGCCAGGAAAGTGGTGGTAGATCGACCCACGGGGTGCGCCGCTGTGCTTGATGACGTCGCTGAAGGACGTCGCGTCGACACCGTTGCGGCTGATCAGTTCAACCGCACTGCGAATCATGCGATCACGTGAGCTCAGCTCTGCCATGTCACAGATCCTTCGGCCGTCGGTACACCTGTCGACTCATACGCTACGTTATGTATGACGACCTACATAGTGATGGGATGAAACAATGAGTGACGAGACAACCGCGACCGTCGATCCGGCGCAGATGACAGGCCTCGAACTTCTCCGCTGGATGGGAACCCAGGTCAACGACCGACCCAGCATCGGACGCCTCCTCGGCATGGAGATGCGCGAGGTCAACGAGGGATCCGTCAGCTTCGCCCTGACCCCGCGCGCCGATTTCAGCAACCCGCTCGGCACTGTGCACGGCGGCATCTGCGCAACGCTGCTCGACTCGGTCATGGGCTGCGCGGTACACACGATGCTTCCCGCGGGCGTCGGCTACACGACCCTCGAACTCAAGCTCAACTACATCCGCACTGTGCCTCTCGACGGTGACGAGCTGACAGCCCACGGCAGTGTCATTCACGTGGGCGGGCGTACCGCGACGGCAGAGGGCAAGGTCTTGGACAAGAACGGCAAGTTGGTGGCGCACGGAACTACGACGTGCATGATTTTCCGCTGAGCCGACGGAGGATGGCGAAAATGTAGCCGCGCCCGACGTGAGCAGGGTGCGAGTGCCGATGTACGATCGGCTCGTGACCCTGCTCACTGCGCACCTCTGGTGGCCCGACCGCTGACGGTCAGCCGCAACTGCGTGCTGCCCGGACCGATATCGGGTGGTCCAGCAGGCTCCTCTCAGGATCCCCGATCCGGCAAATGCCGTACGCGTCGTCGCTACGACCGCCAAGATCAGGTACCGAATCCACGAAGGAGAGTTAGTTGACCACCACCCCACTCAACCGTTCGCTCGAGCCTTTGGGCGTCTCCATCCCGTCGAAAGTGCCGACGCACTGGTACAACCTGGCGGCTGACCTCCCCGAGCCTGTTCCCCCGCACCTGCATCCGGGCACTCGTGAGCCGCTCGGCCCCGAGGACTTGGCGCCGCTGTTCCCGATGAACCTCATCGCGCAGGAAGTCGCAACCGAGCGCTACATCGAGATCCCGGAGACGGTTCGCGAGATCTACGGCATGTGGAGGCCCTCTCCCTTGTTCCGCGCGCACCGACTCGAGCGCGCTCTGGGCACACCTGCCCGCATCTACTACAAGTACGAAGGCGTGAGCCCGGTCGGTTCACACAAGCCGAATACTGCTGTCGCGCAGGCTTACTACAACGCAATCGAGGGAACCACCAAGCTCACCACCGAAACCGGTGCGGGACAGTGGGGTGCGTCGCTGTCGTTCGCGGGCGCGCTGCTCGGACTCGACGTCGAGGTATGGCAGGTTCGCTCGTCCTTCGATTCGAAGCCGTACCGACGCATCCAGATGGAGGCGTACGGCGGAATCTGTCACCCGTCGCCTTCGGACCTGACGGAAGCCGGACGCGCACTGTTGAAGTCGCATCCCGACACCACCGGCTCGCTCGGTATGGCCATCAGTGAGGCCGTCGAGGTCGCTGCGCAGGATCCGAACACGCACTACTCACTCGGTAGCGTGCTGAACCACGTCATGCTGCACCAGACCGTGATCGGTCAGGAAGCAATGGTCCAGCTCGAAGAAGCCGGCGACGCCGTCCCCGACACCGTGTTCGGTTGCGCCGGTGGCGGTTCCAACCTCGCCGGACTCACCTTCCCGTTCCTGGGACGAAACCTTCGCGAAGGCACCAAGACTCGTCTGGTCGCCTGCGAGCCGTCGGCATGCCCGTCCCTCACCCAGGGCGAGTACCGCTACGACTTCGGTGATGTCGCCGGCCTGACGCCGCTGCTCAAGATGCACACTCTGGGTAAGGATTTCGTACCGCCGGCCATCCATGCCGGTGGCCTCCGCTACCACGGCATGTCGCCGATGGTCTCGCACGCGGTCAACCTCGGACTCATGGATGCAATTGCCGTCGATCAGGACGACGCACTCCAGGCAGGTCTGATTTTCGCCCGCGCCGAAGGAATCATCCCGGCTCCGGAATCAACCCACGCGGTTGCCGGCGCTATCGCTCACGCCCGTGCCGTCACCGAACCCGAGGTGATCGTGATCGGGCTGTCCGGCAACGGTCAGTTGGATCTTCCGGCGTACTCGCCTTACGTCTGACGCCGTCGGTGTGGTGGTCTCGTGCGTACGAGGCCACCACACTTCGTCACACCGAGCACGTGGGCTCGATCTCGCGATCGACATCGTGCCGGCCGTCCGCGAAACGAACCGATCAGTTTGATCGATCGGTTACGGTCTTTCGATGCAGCTTCGGTTGAAGGAACATTGGAAACTGGTCGCACTCGGACTGGCATTGCTCGTGGCGATCGCGTTCATCGTCGTATCGGTAATCTCCGACTCCAGTGATGCGGCATGGCCGAAGCAGAAGACAGGCGGTCCGATCGTCGAGCAAGGCGTTGTCGACGTAGACCTCTCCGATCCTCCGCAACAAGCCTGGGAACTCGATGTCCGAGCGCTCACGGACAACCCCGGGGACGTGCTGCTGTCGATGCCTTCCACGCTCGATAGCTACTACGGCTACGGCAACACGTACCAAGTCGGTGACGTGCTGGTGGCCGCGACTGCTTATCCGCTTCCCAAGACCGACGAGTCTTCGTCGAGTCAGGGAGTCGGTGCCGTCACACTCGTCGGGGTGAATCCCGACGACGGAAATCCGCTGTGGAAAACGCGAATCGGCGGAGTCATCGGCCAGTGCAGTCAGCAGAACGAATCCACGATCATCGCGTGCTGGGGCGATCGACGGATGATCTTTGTCGATACCGCGACCGGAACTCTGATGTCCGACCTCGGAACCGACTTCGATCTCAATGGCGCCACCATCGCCGGAGACACCGTGTACACGTCCGGCGAAAGGATGGACGGAACGGTTCGAACACGAATTCTTGCCAGCGGCACCACAACCAATTTGACGGCCAACTTCGTGCGTACCTTCGAACCAAGTGAGAAGTTCGGGGCCGTCTACACGGTCCCTCACACCGACACTGTCATTGCGATGGAACAGGGCGACGGCGGGGACCCGCAGTACCGCTATCGAATCTACGATCTGCAGTCCGGCGCCGAACGATTCCGATTCGAGGGCGATTCGCTTGTCCCTACCGGGAACGGATTGTTCCTCACCAGTGTCGGCGGCCGGTCGGGATATGCCGGAACCCAAAACCTCTTGGCTTCCGACGGATCCACGATTCGTGCGATACCGATTCCCTCGTACTCATCGTCGTCCTACCCGAGTAAGCCCTCGACGGCGGTGCCGATGTTTCTCGGCGACGGCGCCTACGATCCGGAGTCGGGTGACGAACTCTGGCGCAGTTCACAAATCGTCAACACCGCGACGGCCGGGACAGGAAGCACCATCGCCGCAGTGGTAGGAAAAACAATCCTCGTCACGTCGCCGGAGACCCGCACAATCTCGGGTCTCGACGTCGAGAGTGGCCGACAACTGTGGCAAACACCCTGGCAAGACGCGTACTGGGTTCGAAGCGGTGCGACTGATGGCGATCACTTCGTCTTCAGCGACTACACCGGCATGCATTCGATCAGGGCTCGCGACGGAAAGATGATGTGGTCGGTCCCCCTTCCGCCAGAGGTCGATCCGCGCGGAGTCGTCGTCTCGAATGCCGGCAAAAACGTGTCGTTCTCCTGGCAAAACCACTTCACCGTTTGGCGATAGGCCGGCAACATCACCGGTTCAGTGTCGTACTGACCAGCCGGCTCAGCAACCAGCAAATGGATAGACGTACAGCCTCGATGGCCACAATCCAGTCTGGCGCGTTTGTTCAATTTCGGGGGAACGATCTCGAACAACTGCATGTATCTCCGCGACTCCGACTTCGGAAAGATCAGACCAGACCTGCGGTGAAGGGGTGCATACGAATCGCACCGACTCAGGTATCTGATCCAATCCAACCATAAAGGGAGCCAACGGGAATGGACGCTAGATCCCCTGTTTGCAGTCGGCAACAAATAGTCCAGTTCGCGCGCGAACATCTGCGTACCGGGGGACCGAACTCAGACCAAATTCGTCGTCATTTCGGTTTGCAAAAACGCGCCTTCTTCACACAGCTCGACACCCATCTCGACGATTCTGCACTTTCAATGCCCGAAAAAGTTGCGCTCCGCCGCATCTGCCGACAAGAAAATAGAAGATGCCCGATCAAACGTATGAACGTCTCAGCAGGTCAAGCCAACCCACCCCGGCCGATGTACGACGCGCTTCCTTTCCCACCCCGGAATCATCCCGCTTGACGATCGAAAGCCGCCAACTACGTTGAGCCGCTTGATTCTTCCGCAGTCCCCTCTTCTCGGATCGGGATCATCGGAGATCCAACAGCCGCGCGACTTTCAGGCTCAAATGCAAGGCCAACCGGTCGTCGCCGTTTGCCAAGTCTGCTCGTGTTATCTCCTGAATTCGCCGCAAGCGATAGTACAAGCTCCCTCGATGCACACAGAGCGCCTCTGACGTTCGCTTTACGTCACCGGCATTGTCCAAAAAACTCTCCAGCGTCGCGAGAAGAGCCTCACTTTTCGAGTCCTCATGGCTGAGCAAGGACTGCAAACCTGAGTGAATACTGTTCTCGAGTCGATCCTCCGACAGTTCGGCCAGAAGTCCGTAGACGCCGAGATCCCGATAACGCACAACATTTCCGAGCACCTTGACGACCTGGGCCACATCTGCGGAACGTCTGGACTCTTCGTAGGATTCGCGCACGTGTGCAACCGAGGTTCGCGGTTCACCGATACCGACCCAACATTCGATGTTCTGGCGCCCACTTTCAGACAAGACTCGCTCCCGGGCTGCCACGATCAGCGAGACCAGATGGGTTTGAGTCGAGCGTTCGGCCACCGATACGATCAACAGACTGTGGTCGGGGCGGTCGAGTTGGATTGCACTGTTCCGCGGGAGCCTCCGACGAAGCTGATCGACGCCGACGGCAACACTCAGACGATCTCTTTCGGTCAATGTCGACTGGTCGCCAGGACGGAGCAACACAGTGACCACGACTGCTGGACCCGCAGCCAACAAGCCCTCCTCGGCCAACCTGTTTGCCGCGTCCTCGCGCAGCGACCGCTCGCCCGACAGGACGTCTCGAGTAAGTTCCCGCTCCCGACTTCGGGACAACTCGTCCAGCAACTGTTCGCGGTGGAGGATCATCGCTGCCGCATCAGCCGTGCGCCTCAAGACCTCGGCTTGATCCTCGTCAACTTCGCCCTCCGAAGTCAACAGCCAGACGAAGCCCAGCAGCGCATTGCGGTATCGGATCGGCATCCCGACCCGGCCAAGGGTCAGCCCTAGTTCTTCGTTGACGGGAACAGTGAAGAGATCGAGGGCTTCACGGCCTCCACTCGCGTAGATGAAGTCTACGATCTCGCGTGAAACATTCCGCTGTAGAACGGAATTCATTCTGACTGAATCGACGGCACTGTCATGCGAGTTGTACGCGAGCAGACGAATCTGTACATCATCGATCGCAACGGAACGGTCCAGTCGGCGCCCGGTAGTGTCCACCAAATGCTGCAGTTCTCCGACCATGGTCGAACTGTACGAGCCCCCTCTCCGGTTTGCAACATATGCCCAAATTTCTACGTAGAAAATTGAACACATGACAGTGATGCAACTAACTTTTGCACCATAGGCTCGCTTCATGCCAAGCACCCGAGACCCGTGACGTCTTCACTCGGTCCGCAAACCGGCAGAAGTGGCAGCGACGAGATCTGTTGCAGCCGTGGGATTTGCGTAATGGGGAGCGAGGCCGGCCGGCACGATCTCCCTCAGACGAAGTCGCCTCCGACCCGAAATCGACAAACGACCTTCGGTCGCCAGTTCAACATCGAATCCCACCGACCTCTTTCAATGTCGAATACCTCGAATGACATCGGTGACCGTGATATCGCAAAGCCGTTGCCATTCAGCATATCCCGAGAGGAATCATCATGACCGGCACAGCAAATGCTCCTGTAGAGCATCAAACCGAGACGTCACCCGGACGTCGATCGGCACGCCGTAGGGCCCTGATTGCCGGCGCGACAGGCAACATCGTCGAATGGTTCGATTTCACGATCTACGGTTTCACTGCCGCAGTTCTCGCGACAGTGTTCTTCCCTCCGGAGTTCGGCAGTGGCGCACTGCTTGCCACCTTCGCTCTTTACGGAGTCGCATTCTTGGCCAGACCTGCCGGCGGCATATTCTTCGGAAGACTGGGTGACCGCCTCGGCCGACGGAGGTCACTGTCCCTGGCAATTACGCTCATGGGCTGCTCGACGGCGGCAATCGGTCTCCTACCGACGTACGCTTCGATCGGTGTTGCCGCACCGCTGTTGCTGCTGCTGTGCCGATTGGTTCAAGGATTCTCGGCCGGGGGCGAATACACCGGAGCTGCCACCTTCGTCGTCGAGCATGCGCCGTCCCACCGCCGAGGCTTGTACGCAGGGATAATCAGCTCTTCGTCATTTGTCGGCAGCATCTTGGCCACGGTCACAGTCTTGTCATTCAGCTCGGTCGGCGCTGAGCACTTCGCCGACGGAGGATGGCGTTGGCCGTTCATCATCGGAGGCGTTGTCGCCATGGTGGGCCTGTTCATGAGGCTTGCCGTCGAGGAGACTCCGGCGTTCAAGGAAATGCAAGAAAACGATTCCCTTCCAACCCGCCCACTCGCAGATCTGTTCCGCAATCACTGGCGGACTCTGCTCACGTCCTTCGTGTACTTCGCCTCGCTCGGTGTCGTTACTCATATGCTGCTCGGCTACATGCCGACATTTCTGATTCTTTCAGCCGACGTTTCGAGCACGGTGGCACTGCTGATGACAACCGGCGCTTTGGTTCTCGCAGTCCCGCTGTTCATCTTCTTCGGCGCCACGGTCGACCGAATCGGCCGGAGACCTCTTGTCAGAATCGGCATGGTGATGTCAGTTTTCGTTTCGGTGCCCAGCTACATGCTCATCGGCACCGGAAACATTTTCGCGATTGCCATTGCACTGGCTGCTCTGGTCATCGCGCTTTCCCTACTCGCGTCCGCTTTGCTCGTAATCCTCGAAATGATGCCGACGCATGCTCGATTCACCGGCACGGCAATCCCCTACAACATCGCATATGCACTTTTTGCAGGGACCGCTCCTCTGGTGTGCGCAGCACTGGTCAACGCCACTGGAAGCGATCTGTCGCCTGCCTTCTATGCGACCGCCATCGCTTTGATCGCGCTTCCCATTCTGTGGCGAGGGATTCCGGAAACGAAAAACTGGTCTGCCACGCAGGGCAGCCCGACGAAACATTTCTGACAACGGACGCGCCACGGCTGTAATTTTTTGCGCAGCTGTCGATAGCGTTCCGATGGCCGCCACGAGAGAGTTGAGGACGACGAACACCTCTGGACTTTCAGGTGCCAAATTCATTAAGGCAGAGCCGAATCCGAGAAGTCGGGATGAAGCTCTCCAGAGGAAGTCGACGGCGTCGGAATTACCAGAACCCAAGCTTGCCGGATCGAACAGCTGTGCTTTCGATCCGGCGAAGCCATCAGTAGAAAGAGAGGCCGAAAGTGCCTACCGACAAGACCGATGCAGTTGTGGTCGGAGCTGGAGTGATCGGCAGCTCCATCGCCTACGAACTGGCCGCTCGAGGTTACGAAGTCCTGGTCATCGACAAGTCTGGTGGTCCGGGCTACGGCTCGACCAGTGCATCCAGTGCGGTTATCCGGTTCAACTACTCCACATTCGACGGTATGGCTGCGGCTTGGGAGTCGCTGCATTGCTGGCAAAACTGGAACGAGCATCTCAACGCGACAGTCGACGGCGCGCTTGCGAAGTTTCGGCAATGCGGGATGGCACTGCTCGACGTCGACGTCGCGCCCCACGCGCGCACGATCGGATTATTCGAGAAGATAGGAATCGATTACCAGCTTTGGGACGCAACGACACTCGTCGAGAAGATTCCCGGTATCGACGCCGGCAAATACTATCCTCCGAAGCCAGTCGACTCGGAGTCCTTCTTCGCAGATGCCGAAACCACGCTCGGCGCGCTGTACACACCTCAGGCGGGGTTCGTCGACGACCCGCAACTGGCCGCCGCGAATCTTGCTGCGGCAGCACGTTCGCACGGTGCGGTTTTCGCATACAACACGCGTGTAGTGGCAGTCGAGCAGTTGCCTGACGGCATCTGGCAGCTAGGGCTCGACGACGGGGAAAGTGTGAAATCCAAGATTGTCGTCAATGCCGCCGGCCCCTGGTCAGGAGCGTTCAACAAGCTGTCGAACGTCGGGGCCGACTTCAAGGTTTCGGTTCGGCCCTTGCGCCAGGAAGTTCATCACGTCACCGCACCCACTGGCTACAACGACGACGAGATCCTCGGCCCGATGATCGCCGATTTGGATCTCGGAACCTACATGCGAGCCGAACCTGGAAACGGTTTCCTTGTCGGCGGAACCGAACCGGATTGCGATCCGCTCGAGTGGATCGACGACCCTGATACCGCCAACCCGAATCGCACTGTTGCCCGGTTCGAAGCGCAGGTTTTCCGCGCCGCCAGGCGTTTCCCCACCCTGGAGGTCCCGTCACAACCGAAAGGTATTGCCGGCGTGTACGACGCAGCATCCGACTGGACCCCGATCTATGACAAGACAGACAGGCAAGGTTTCTACGTCGCCATGGGCACCAGCGGGAACCAATTCAAAAATGCGCCCATCGCTGGGCGCCTCATGTCCAGGATCATCGACCAGGTGGAAGCTGGACACGATCACGACGCTGATCCCCTGACCTATGTCGGGATGCACACCGGGCTCGAAATCGACCTCGGCGCATTCTCCCGCCTTCGGGCACCCAATGCCGAGTCGACCGGGACGGTCATGGGTTAGAAGTCTTGTCCGGCTTGGAGAATCGATAGCCGCGACAACTGAATAGACACGGCTGTGGGTGTCCACTACGTGGTGGACACCCACAGCCGACTTCTCCTTCAACGGCGTCTACGGAAAATCGCCCTAGAACGTGTCAGCGGCACATCGCCTCCGGGACGGAGAGCTAACGTGCATGGCAGCTCTTCAAGTAGCTCAGGAACGATGCCTGCAGCCCGGTTACGTGCGTCTCGTGCAACAACGCGGTCGAAACATCCTGCGACCGTCCCTTGCCATGCAACTGCTCCACGACGGCGAGAACGTTGCGTGACAGTCCGCGATAGATCGGAATGGGTCCAGTCAGTTCGGCTTCGTTCAGCGTGACGTGCAGCTGCGGAACAACTGAGCCCACGCCACGCTCGGGCAGTGCCTCGACCAGTGTGTGGATCTGGCTGTCGGCGTTCACAACTCCGGGACTACCCGCACCGAAGGTCGCGAATGGGGGCGCGTCGCGCAGCCATGCGTAGAGGGCGAAAAGGCCTCCGTACGAGTACCCGAAGAGTCCGTGCCCGGACTCGCTGACACGTAGCTCCGACGAGTACAGGCGAGGGTGGAGTTCGTTGGTCAGGAAGTCGAGGAAGACGTCCGCGTGGGTGTCTGCCAGCTCCTCGAGGTAGGCGTCCACATACTCCTGGGTCATTGCACCCGAGTCGCGAGCAGCGGCAAGAGTGGCCGTCATTTCGTCGCCTACCGGTTCCCCGGGCGGCACGAGATCGCGGTTGCGTAGTCGTGCCCAGTTGGCAGCTTCTTCACCGGCATAACCGACGCTGACCTGGATGTACGGGGCGATCGTCAGATACGGGTCTGCCTGCGTGACGATGAGCGGGGCGGTAAGACCTACAGCCCAGTTGCCGTCCATCACGTATATCAGCGGTAAGGGATCCGTGGAGTCCGCGTAGCCGGGGGGTGTGGTCACCCAGATGCCGTAGCTGTACCCCGACTTCGCCGTTATTTCGAAGTACTCCGTGTCTGCAAAACATCCGTGCAGCATTGCGCTCATCGAACCTCTCCCTTCACTACGTGGCCGGCCTTCACGACGAGAACAGCCATGTCCGGATCGGCGAACACCTTGGCGTCGTGGAGCGGGTCTTGCTGCCAGGCGACCATGTCCGCCTGCATTCCGACGCGGATAGTTCCAACGGTGTCCCCGATACCGAGGATGTCGGCGTTGACGCTGGTGGCCGATACGAGAGCATGCATCGGCGACTCCAACTCGGCCCGCAAGCGCAACTCCTCGCCTCGGCGCTGCTGGTGCGGCCCGATGAGGTCCGAGCCCAGGCCGATCCTCAGGCCTGCTGCGCGAGAGACCGCGAGTGCCGAGGCCATGCGTTGACATACTCCGGCGGCGCGGTCTCGTATTGCAGGGTCCAGGTCCATGCTCTCGGTGTCCGTCAACTGCTCGACCACGGCGAAGGTAGGGACCAGAGCCACGTCATGCTCGCGCATCAGCTGGGCGGTCTCTTCGTCGATGTCGGTGCCGTGTTCCACGCACCGGACACCGGCTCGCACCGCGTTGCGAATGCCCGCATTGTTGTGCGCGTGCACCGTGACGTAGGTGCCGCGCGACGCTGCTTCTTCCACTGCCACGGAGATTTCCTCGACGGTGAACTGTGTGTCGGTGAGGTGGTCATGGCCTCCGACGACACCGCCGGTGACGCACAGTTTCAGAAATGTTGCGCCTCGGCGGAACGACTCGCGCACGTTGCGTCGTAGCTCGTCGGCATTACCCGACATCAAGGACAAGGCGCAGAGCCCTGGAATGTGGTGCATGTTCCACAGCTCGGTCGGCTCCCATGCGGCCCCGTAGTAGCCGTGTCCACCGGTCTGGCACTGCACAGGACCGCACGAGAGGACACGCGGACCACGCACCTTGCCGCTCGCGATAACGTCGACGACTCCGCCGTCGATGCCACCGACGTCTCGCACCGTGGTGAAGCCCGCGTCGAGGGCATCGCCCGCGGTGGCGAAGATGCCCGCAGCCAGTTCGGCTGCCGAGAGCTCAAACCCGAATTGCCTTCGGATCGGACTCGAAATACCCAGGTGGACATGAGCATCGATCAGCCCCGGAGTCAGAAGCATGCCGTCCAAGTCAACTGTCGTCGAACCCGACGGCGCCTGTCCGATCGCGGTGACAATGCCGCCACTCACGCACACGTCGACTTCGACCGGGTCGGTGCCCGATCCATCCGCGACCATGCCGCCGGCAAACCATACGTCAGTCAAAGGGACCTCCCGAGCATTGGAAACCACTCTCCTAAACACTGGTGAATTCGATATGCGGTACCGTACTCAACAGTGGTGAACCCGTCAATGGAGGTAGCGTGAGATCGCCGGTTGGGGAGGGTCGAGAGCGACTGTTACAGGCGCTGTTCGACGAGTTCGGTGAAACCGGCCCGAGTCCGAAGCTGTCGATGCGCCAAGTAGCGGAGCGACTCGGCGTGCACCACACGCTTCTGACCTATCACTTCGGATCACGACCAGGTCTCCTCAGCGCCGTACTGTCGGAAGCGCGCCGCCGTGACAACCTCGTCATCGCCGCGATGGGCAAAGATCTCGGATTCGCGGCCCTGTGCAGGGCGATCTGGAGTTTCTACTCGAACGCCGAGCATGAAGATCGAAGCCGCACCTTTTTTCACCTGGCCGGACTTGCGGTGTACGAGCACAAAGCATTTCAAGATTTCGCCGCCGACCTCGACGACTTGGCTCATCTCCTTGAAGCGGCAGCCCTTCGCGAAGGATTCACAGTGGTGGATGCAAAGCAGCAGAGCATCATCGCAACCGCATGTCTGCGAGGACTGTTGTTGCAGAGGTTGCTCACCCCCGACGCCGAGGTCGACGCGGCAGCCGAGCGCTTCATCACCTCGTTGACAGCGTCCACCACGTAAGGCCTCACAACCGATCACCCTCGTTCGAAATCACCGACGCGGGGCCGTTTGCCATTGGCTCGGTCACGTTTCGGCGTGAGACGGGTCTCTGAACCCCGGTTGAATGATGGCCGATCGCACTTTCGACATCTGTACGAGCGAAGTGCCGAAAGATGCGACAAGTGAACCTATCCCGACCCAGCAGACACACGACATCATCGACAAGTCCGATGATTCACATGAGTTTCGAAAGTCAGGATTGAATTGTGACCATTACCTTCCGTGCCGCAGAGTTGAACAGCGCAAGTGGGATCTTCCAGCAAGCACTGCTCGGCCAACCCAGTGCAGAGCCACTCGGCGGAGACATCATCACTCGTGCAGATGTCGAGTTCACCAGTGCCGACGGCCGCATTCAATCCGGAGTCTGGGAGAGCGAACCGGGAAAGTCGCGGTGGGAGTTCCTCACCCGCGGCGAGATCATCACCATCGTCTCCGGCGCCATGACCGTCGAGGAGGACGACGGCGATCCCGTACATCTCGTTGCCGGTACGAGTGCAATCTTCCCGATCGGATGGAAGGGTACGTGGACGGTCACCGAGACCGTACGCAAGGTGTTCGTCGTATACAACGTATGACCGAGAGAATCCGCAACATCCGACTTTCACGGCCCGTCGTACGGACGGATCTCACGACGCAGCCCACTTGCCCTGAGTACCTGTCGCTGCACTCCCGCCCTCACGGAATCCTCGGTGCCGATTACTCTCACATGGTTTCTGGCGCGAGTGATCGCCGTGTACAACAACTCCCGAGTCAGCAGTGACGACGCCTCGGCCGGCAACATCACCGATACGGTGTCGTACTGGCTGCCCTGGCTCCGGTGAATCGTCATCGCGTAAACCGTCTGCACCGACGAGAGTTGGCTCGGGTGAATCAGAAACGCATCACTGCCCCGCTGGAATGCGGCAATAGGCACGCCATCCTCACGCTGCACGATCACCCCGGCGTCCCCGTTGTAGATCTTCGCCTCGTAGTCGTTGGCCGTCACGAGCAGCGGTTGGCCCGGATACCACCGCGTCGGGTCAAGAAACTGCCCTGATGCCGTGCCGACCCACTCCATCGCCTGCTGCGCCCACCTCCCGACACCGTACGGTCCGTCACGGTGGGCGCACAGAAGGCGGTGCGATTCCAAGCCTTTCAGCGCGCCGATCGCATCACCCACCTCGGCCGACGCAGTCACCACCTCTGAACTCGCAACGATGTCGGCGCGCAATGCGTCAACATCCTCGGGCGAATGGAAGGAGACGGCGGGATCACCGCTGCGCAGGATACGCAGAACCTCAGCGGAATCTCCCGCTCGAACTGCCGTGGCCAACGACGCGATGGTTCCGTCGAAGCGGCGCCCGCGTGAGAGTTGAATGATCCCGCCCCGCAGACGATCCTGCTCATCCGCACTCAATGCCTCTTCGGAACCAGTGGCCGTGAGATCGTCACCCACCAACTGTGTCAGCGTCGGATTTCCACTGACGTTTACCGGGCGGGCGACAAGATCAGCAAGAACAGCGCCCGCGTCGACTGAGGTCAACTGATCGGGATCGCCGACGAGCAGTAGCCGGGCATCGGGGCGAACGGCTTCGAGCAGGCGCGCCATCAACGTGAGGGAGACCATCGACGTCTCGTCGACGACGACCACATCGTAGGGAAGTCTGTTGGTCGCATTGTATTTGAAACGACTCGAACTCCCCCGCTGCCAACCGAGTAGGCGGTGCAGGGTCATGGCCGCGAGTTCTTCGGGAAGGCCAAGGCTCGCGGTCTGCTCACGTACGGACTCCTGCAGCCGTGCTGCGGCTTTACCCGTCGGTGCGGCCAGACCGATGCGAGCATTCGAACCCAGTTCCTCCGACAGGAGAGCGAGAATACGTGCGACCGTATGGGTTTTGCCGGTTCCGGGCCCACCGGCGATGACGGTGGTCCACTGTGTCGCGGCGAGAGCAGCTGCTATCCGTTGACGATCCGGCGCGATGGTCGGCCCGTTCTCGTCGACGAACAGCGAATCCAGCCGCGTTCGGACCGCTTTCAGGTCGGCGGGCGGCCACGTGGACGCCCGCTCGTCGAGCACTCGCCGAATCGTCTGCTCCTGCAGAAAATATCGATCGAGGTAGAGGAGTTCACCGTCGTCCGTGTCGACCAACCGGAGCGGTCTGAGAGGTCCGGCGTTTCCGCCGATCACCAGAGGGCTCAGCCGAAGGGCGGCAACGATCTCCGACGGTTCGGGCCACGGCAACGACGTGAGTTCCTCCTCCGTCGCATTGTCGACGCTCACGTCACGCATCCGTTGCAGATCGAGGCACACCGAACCTGAGCGCACAGCGCGGACCGCCAACGCTGCGGCCAGCATCACCTCGTCCGACGTTTCACCGCCCAGGCTGCACACTCTCGTCGCGACATGAACATCGGCGGCAACCAGAACCCCGGCTTCGTTGAAGATTCGCACGATCCCTTTGGCGCGCTGCGCCAATTGCGCCTCGGTCATCGAATCTTCTCCCCTACTGTGTGGGACGCATCAAGACCGGCCAGCAGATCCGATAGTTCAACCGTCAGCTGAGCAGGCGGTTTCCATTCGAAGACACCGCATTCCGGCGGGCTGTCCGGGCCGAGCATCCCACGCACGAATTGATACTGCGCGCCCCCGAGATGACGGTGCGGATCGTAGTCGGGCAGGCGCCACCGCAGATACCGATGCAGTGCAACCGAATACAGCAGTGCCTGCAGCGGATAGTGCGAGCGCATCATCTCCGTCGCCATGAGTTCACGCGTGTAGTTGGCAGCCGTCAGATCGCCGCGACCGATCCGGTTGGTCTTGTAATCGACGATCACGAACGACGGGCCCGGGATCCGCAAGACTGCGTCGATACTGCCCGTCAGGAATCCGCGCATCGGTGACGTCTCGACACGGTCCAGATAGTCGGCGTACGACGCCAGAATGTCGTCGGAGGAAAGGTGGCGCCTCAACAGTTCCGACACTCCGCGGAGTGTGACACTCATCGACACCGGATCGTCGCCACCGGCCAGTGGGAGTTCGAAATCGAGTTCGGGAAGACGATCTTTCGGCGCGATCGTGGCCAAGGTTCCGAATCCCAAGGGAGTCTGCATCACCAGATACAGCGCATCCGCGAGTGCTTCGGAGTCGACCTCGGCCGCCCGAACCGAGACCGCCTCGGCGCAACGCATCCCGAGTTCCGCTCTCAGATCTGCCGCAGCCGTGTCCACCACCTCGAGCACCTCATGCACCAGCGTGCCGAATGCGGCGCCCGCGGGAAGTCCGTTCATGGGTGAAGGGAACGCCTCCAGGGGCGAGGGGGTAATGCTCCCGAGGTCTACGGAATCCTCTGGCTCGTCGTCTTTTTCGGGATCCTCGACCTCGCTGCCCGTGGTCGTGACCGCGTGGTGCGCTCCGGCGGTGAGTGCCGAGTACGACGTACGACGCCACAGAGTGTCCAGGTCTCGATCGAAACGCGCCGCGGCCAGTTCGGTCACGTCCGCAGCCGCTCTGGACCAGTGGACGGGCGAGGGCGGATGGGGACCAACAGGTTCCACCGAGATCACGACGGACGCTGCTGCCGGCCAGGTTGCGAGCCGTGCTGCGGTTGTACCGTCGTCGAGCACCTTCACTACCCGAGCAGGTTCGGCGATGCCGGGAGTACGTCCGAGCATCAACCGGTGCAGCGGCGAGCGGGAGGTCCCGTAGCTGGGTGCCCACCAGAGCACGAGTTGGCACTGCGCCCGGGTCAGCGCCACGTACAGCAGCCGCAGTTCTTCGCCCGCTTCTTCGGCCTCCGCAACAGTCTTTCTGGCGTTGTACCCCGGGCCTTCCTGCCCGCCGACGTCGAGGATGCGGCGTCCCTCCGGGTCGTGCAACAGCTGCGTCGGCGAGTTGAAGCCGCCAACGCTCTCCCAACTGAACGGGACGTAGACGATCGGGAACTCGAGCCCTTTGGTGGCATGCACCGTAGCGATTTGCACTGCGGCAGCGTCACTGTCGAGGCGGCGGCTTCGGTCGGTGGCGCTCCCGGACGTCGGGTCCTTGATCCGATCGGAAAGCCAGCGAACCAGTGCGCTCAACCCGAACGCTTCCTCGGTCGCGACGCGACCGAGGAGTTGTGCGACGTGCCGCAGATCGGTGAAATCTCGTTCGCCGGACGGGGCCGCGAGTACACGCTTCTCCAGATTTGTTTCGGCAGAGATTCTTTCGAACACAGCCGCAAACCCGACGCGTGCGAACAGCCCGGAATAGGAGCGCAGTTGACCTGCAAGTTCTGCAACGACGTTGTCGCCGTCCTTGTCCAGTTCTTCGGAGGTGCGCCCGAAAATCGGCGAGAGGGCCGTCAACCGGACACGATCGGAGCGATGGGGCTGCTCGATCGCCTGCAACAGCCACAGCCACTGGGTCGCACTGGGTGTCGCGAAAACACTGGACCCTCCGGTCAATACGGAAGGTACACCGACGGCATCGAGAGCATCGCGGATCATCGCCACGTGCTTGTGGGTGCGCACCAACACCGCGACGTCTCCCGGTTCGACCGGGCGTGGAACACCGTCGACTGCCAAGCGGGCATCGCCGCCCAGGAGCGCGACCACGTCTGCTGCGACGTCGTCCGCGACGCGACTGCGAAGTCTGCCTACGGCCGGAAATCCCGAACGATTGAGCGGTCCGACTCCGGTACGGGGCAGATGGCGTACACGCATCGGCACCGGGCCGAACAACCGAGACTTCTTGTGCGAAGCCTCCACTGGATGCGCGACGATGCCTTCGTTGCCGAGTGCGGCACCACCGTAGAGGTGTTCGAGTGCCGCCAACAACCCTGGGTCGCTACGCCAATTGGTGGTCAACTCCTGGTGCGCATCCGCCTGATCGACCGCATCGAGATAACTCAGGACTTCTGCCCCGCGGAACGCATAGATGGCTTGTTTGGGATCACCGACCAGGACCAGGGTGGTGTGACCGTGGAAGGCCAACCGCAGAATGTCCCACTGCAACGGATCGGTGTCCTGGAACTCGTCGATCAGCACGACCTTGAACTTCTCGCGCACCCGACGGCACGCGACGGGGCCGTATTCCGGATCGGTCAATACGCCGTGCAACAGCGTCAGCAGATCGTTGAAGTCGCGAATTCCTTTGGTCCGCTTACGTCGTTCGACCTCGAGGCGAGCTGCCGCCGCGAACAGGACTCGCTGACCGGGGGCGGTCTCCTCCTCGCCGTCGGGTTCGAGAATTGCCTGACCATCGCCGACTGCGCTTCGGGCAATAGCCAGCGCGTCCTTCGTGGAAAACGGTGGAGACGAGTCCGTCCGGCTGTAGCGGCTGAGGTACAAATCCGAGACGACCTCACTGATCAGGTCGTCAACCGACTCCACAAAAGTTGTGTCCGGTTCGCGTTCCCCGGCGATGCCCAGCCCGTCGAGCATCCTCTGACAGAAACTGTGGGTGGTCGTGATGGTGCCGGCGTCGTACTCCGCGAGAGCGCGCAGGAGTCGGCGACGCCGCACGCCGATCTCCTCGTCGTCAGCTGTGGCGAGGTACGCCACCAGATCATCATCCGACCGCCTCGCCGCCACTGGGTCAGCCAGTGCTGCGGACACTCCGGCGAACCTCTCCCTGGCACGCTCACGAAGTTCCTGAGTGGCGGCCCGGCTGAATGTCACCAGCAGAACTTGCGAAATGTCAGCGAGACCTTCGGCTACACAACGGGTCGCGAGTCCGACGATCGCGTAGGTCTTGCCAGTTCCGGCGCTCGCTTCCAACACCGTGGTGCCGGTCGGTAGTGGCCCCAAAAGGTCGAAGTCCACGGGTTACTCCGCTCTTTCGTTGGTCAGCAACGGATCCCACAGTCGTCGGGCGAGAACTCCGAATCGAGTCGGTTCCTCGGCCCAGACGAATTCGTCGTCCGACGGCGGATCCGCAGCCAACTCCGCCAGTGTTCGAGCCTCTCCGAAAACGTAAGTGTTGCTTGGATCGATCATCTCGCCGTACTGCCCGGTCCACTGGGTGTCCGCACCGTTTGTCGCATCGTCGACCGACTCGCCACCAAAGCGTCGGCGCGCATATTCGGCTGAAGTAGCGGCCCACATCGGCAACGGACGCTGCAGCCCCCGCTCGCGTAGGTCCACCAGTTGCTGCAGGATCTCGACCGCATTGCCCGGCGCATCGAGCACTGATCGTGCCGCTGCTGTCTTTCCCCGACCCCGTCCGATCGACACTGCATCGAGCGGACCGGGTCGTCCGTGCGCTTTCAAGGCGAGCAGGTTTATCCAGGCCGTCATCCGATGTTTAGGCGCCAGTGAGGAATACGACGCTCCCACCACTGAATTGCCGTGCACACCGGTTACCGTTCCGGTGAGACGACGCCCGTCACCGAGGTCGATGTCGACGTCGACAGCCTCGGAGTCGCCCTCGAGGTGTGGCAATGCAAGACCGGCAAGTTGGTCTACCACCCACTCGACGTTGCCCAGAACCGTGGCGCCCAGGTTGTAGGGCGGCAAAGTACCGCGGCGCCACTCGGCTGCACGGAAATCCGCCGAGCTGCGTCCAGCCAAGCGCGAGAGAAGCATTCGGTCACCCAGAGCCCAGGTGGACAGTGGATCGAGCTCGGTTGCCAGCGAATCCGCGATGTCGTCGTCGAGTTCCGGTACCCGGACGCCGAGGCGTTGGCGCAGAAAACCACGCGCGGGATGTACCAGGAAGTTCACCAAGTCGGCGAGGTTCACTTCCTTCGGATGCACCTCGGGTAGCTCGGCCGACAAGGCTGTCGGCAATTCGACCGGTGTTCCGGAGGCAGCCCTCGCACCGGCCAGCGCTGCCGTGTCGAAGCTGAACGGCTTGTTCGGCGCGAAGTTTCGATTGTCGAACGATTGCAACGGATGCCGTGTCAGCACCCCGTTCACAGCGTCCGGACCCACCGTCGCACTGAGTACGTCGAGAAGGCCACTGAGGGGGATCGCCGGTGGTCTGACGACACCGGTGACCGGATCGGCACCGGTATACAACAGAATCAGATGTTCGCCCGCAGACATCACGGCATCGAGAAGCAGTTGCCGGTCTTCACTGCGCAGATCACGCTCCCCCACAACGGGATCACGGGACAAGATGTCGTCGCCGTCGACTCCACCGGTTCGAGGGAACACCTCGTCGTCGAGTCCGATGAGCACGACCACGCGATGCGGTACCGAACGCATCGGAACCATCGTGCACACCGTCAGTTCGCCGGTTCGGAAGTTGGCACGCGTCGGTCTGCCCGCGAGGCTGCGCGAGAGCATCGCGCGAACATCGGCCAGACGTAACACCGTCTCTCCGCCGAATTCGACAGCAGCTACCAGTTCGCGGTGGGCCCCCGCGCTCTGCCAGGAATCTGCGGGCGCTGTGTCGGTCAGCAGATCCAGGGCCCGCATCAGCACACGAAGCCATTCGGCCGGTGAATGTGGGCCGGCAAGATCGCGAAGCGAGACGGCCAGGCGATCGACGAACTCTGCGAAACGTCCAGTCAGGTCGATGTCTGTGCCGTCCACGTCATCGAGTGGTAGCGCGAGATCCAACCAGGCATTTTCCGATTCGTCCGCGCTGACCCCCAACAAGATTCGGTCCATGGCGGTGTTGAAGGTGTTCTGCGGAAATGCGTCGAGGCCGAACGTGGCACGCTGCCGACTACCGATTCCCCAGCGAGCACCCGCTTCCGTCGTCCATTCCCGCAGTCTTTCCAACTCGTCGTCGCCCCACGAAAAACGTGTGCGGACAGGCTCGGTCGCGGCCAGGTCGAGAACCTCACTGGCTGTGGCCCGGCCGTCGGCCAATTCGAGGAGAGAGCCGAGAACGGCCAGGACAGGATTGGTCTGACGTAATCCGCGGTCTGCCAGCCTTACTCGAAGGAGATGCCCCGGGTGGCCATGGACGCCTTGCCCGAATGCAGCACGAACCAAAGGTGCGTACGTTTCGACGTCCGGGCACATCACGAGTACGTCGCGCGGCTGCAATGTCGGGTCGTCCTCGAACAATCGGAGCAGACATTCGCGGAGCACCTCGACCTGCCGTGCCGGCCCGTGGCAAGCGTGGACCTGAACTGTCCCATCCGGTTCCGCTGCAACGCTGGGAGCACGATCTGCGATGACATCGGCCTTGACCGTCGCCAGGAGGGATTTCGGGCCGGCTGGTTCGGGAAGATGCACCGACTCGAACTCGGCGGCACCGAGGCTGATCTGAAGTTCACGAACGTCGCGAGCAAGACTCGACAGCAACGGATTGGCGGATATCAGCGCTGACCCGTCTTCCGAACGTCGGATCGTGCTCTCACTTCGAGGCGGTATGCGCGAGCTCATCTTGGTCCACAGCGCGGGGCTGGGATGCGGGAGCCAGATGTGCACGTCCCGATTCGCACTGAGTGCGCTCAAGATCATTCGCTGATCGACCGGCAGCCGGGTCGGCCCGAAGACCGACAGACGTTCCGGTAGGTCGACCAAGGCCGGGTCCTCGACCAGTGCGCGGCTCACTTGCCCCAGTCGCTCTGCGGGCCCCGGAACGTCGATCTTGTCCGCGACGATGCACCACAGACGTGCCTGCCATTCGAAATCCTCCGACAGCGCCAATCCGTGTCCGTCGGTCAACCGCCCGGCGGCCCAGTCGATCAGCATCTGCGGGCGTTGCGCGGCATAACTGCGGAAGAGTTCGGTGACATGTGTGGCGGAGGCAAACCGTCGACCTTCACGATGGCCTTCGAGATGTTTCGCCAGGACTCCGCACCAGGGCTCGCCGAGGGACTCGTCGATCACATCGAGAACCGTCCACACCAATCGCGTCGGCGACCATGGGTCGTCGTCAGCCGTGATTCCACTGACCGCGGCCACGGACTCCGCGACCAGGCGCGCGGGTGAAGGAAACGCGATGTTCGCAGAAATTCCGTCCACTGCTGACGGTCCGGACGTGCCTAGCTGGGAGGACAGCCGCTGATTGAGCCAACGCTCGACGCCCTTGGCCGGCACCGCAACAGTTTCCCGGGCGAATGGATCCGACAGCGGGGTACGGAGGAGCGTGGCCAACGCCGAGACCAAGGTGTCCGAACGCTCGGCCCGGTACAACTTCAGCAATCTTCGCTCCCCTCACTCCGTCCAGACGTCCATCTCACCACGGCGCTGTGACAGGAGACGCCGAACCAGCCTCACGCAGCGGTGACGCGCAGGCAACATGACCGCAACCGGACGTTCGTACTGTGCGGGAATGACCAGTCCCGTCACCACACCTCGCCCCGCTGGAACCGGTCTCGACATCTCCGGCCTCGGCAAGACCTTCGAGATGGGTCGTCGGTCGGTGACCGCGCTGACCGACGTGTCCCTTCAAACCAGCGAAGGCTCTTTCCTGTCTCTGCTCGGGCCGTCCGGATGCGGGAAGTCCACCGTTCTTCGCATCCTTGCGGGCCTCGATAATCCGACGTCGGGAACGGCCCTTGTCAACGGGCAGTCGCCCGCCGAGTTACGCAAGCGCCGCGAACTCGGAATCGCCTTCCAGGATTCGGCTTTGCTGCCGTGGCGAACAGTGGCCTCCAACATCAAACTGCCCCTTCAGGTTGCCGGCATCGATCCCGACCCCGGACTGATAGCCGACCTGATCGCTCTCGTCGGCCTCGAAGGATTCGAGAAGGCCAAGCCCGCTCAATTGTCCGGCGGTATGCGTCAGCGTGTGTCGATCGCACGATCGCTCGTGGTCAAGCCGAGTGTCCTGCTACTCGACGAGCCTTTCGGCGCGCTGGACGACATGACCCGACAACGACTCAACATCGAATTGCTCAGGATCTGGACCGAGAAACCGGCGACCACGTTGATGGTGACTCACGGAATCGCCGAAGCCGTGTTCCTCTCCGACGTCGTTGCCGTCATGACGCCGCGGCCCGGACGCGTCCTCGAAGTCGTGCCGATCGACCTGCCGCGCCCGCGTACACCCGAGATGATGCGTACACCCGAGTTCCACGAGATCCACGACTACCTCTCCGGACTGCTCTTCGGAAAAGCAGGCGTCGCATGACAATTACCGATATCGAGAACGTCGCGACCGCGGCGGCGCAGCCATCTGTACCGCGCCGGATCCGATTTAGGCGTCCTACGTGGTTCGGCGGTGCAGTCGGTATCTGCGGACTGATCGTGCTCTGGTGGATTCTGGCGGCGGCCGGTGTTGCGGGAGGCACGATTCCGACGCCGTGGGTGGTTGTCTCGACGATGTTCGACGACGGTTGGTCGCTGTACGGACCCAATTTCACCGTCACGGCTTCCGGTGCGCTGCAGGGCTTCCTCTGGGGAAACCTGCTGGCGATCACGCTTGCCGTGCTTGTCGTTCTCATTCCGCCCATCGAGGGATTGGCCACACAACTGGCGATCCTGAGCTACTGCACACCGCTGTTGGCGCTTGGCCCAATCATCCTGGTCGTCTTCGGCGGCCGGACCCCCACAATCTTTCTCGCCGCGATGTACTGCTTCTTCACCACGATGGTCGGCACACTCGCCGGCCTGAGATCGGCCGACAAGACGAGCCTCGATCTCGTCGCCGCCTACGGCGGTGGGCGTTGGCAGAAGTTCACCAAAGTTCAACTTGTGAGCGCACTTCCGAGCACCTTTGCTGCCCTCAAGATTGCTGCACCTTCGGCCGTACTGGGTGCAATTCTCGGCGAGTATCTCGGCGGGGTGGACAGCGGGATCGGCGTCGCACTAACGGCCGCTCAGACGTCGTACAACGTCCCGCGAACGTGGGGAATGGCTATCGCCGCCGCCTTGCTCGCCGGTCTGGGGTACGCCGTAGTCGCAGCGATCGCCCGGCTCGTCACGCCGTGGACCAGCGCTCCGGGAGCACAGAAATGACCGCGGTACGAGGAACATTGAGATTCCTCGCCCCGATTGCCATCGCCTCGGCGCTGTTGCTTGTCATCTGGGTGGTCTTCCTCAACGCCTTCCCCCAGGTCGGCCCGCGTGTGGGAAAGACGCCGGCCGACGTCTGGGAGTACCTGTTCTCCGGCCCAAAATCCGCCGACGCTCGTTCGGGCATCATCGACAACCTGTTCATCACTCTGCGCGACGCCGGTGTCGGCTTTGCCGTCGGAATGACTGCCGCGCTCGTGGTGGCATCGATCTTCGTCGTTTCCCGCACTGTCGAACAGACTTTCATGCCCGTTGCAATGCTTCTACGATCTGTTCCTCTCGTTGCGATGACCCCGATCATCGTCCTGATATTCGGCCGCGGAATCGTGGGTGTGACGGTCATGGTTGCGATAGTGGTGTTCTTTCCGGCCCTGGTCATGATCATGGTCGGTCTGCGCGCCGCTCCAGCTCAGGCACAAGACCTCATCGCTGCGTACGGCGGGAGTCGTTGGACCGCATTGCGAATGGTGTCCGTACCGTCCGCACTTCCGGCGGTGTTCGCCGCCGCTAGGGTGTCAGTGCCCGGCGCTTTGATAGGAGCACTGATCGGCGAATGGCTCGGTAGCGGTCAAGGCTTGGGTTCGAGCATGATCAAAGCCATTCCGCGCTACCAGTACAACGAATTGTGGGCATCTATCGTGGTGATCACCGTGGTGTCGATCGTCCTCTACGCCGTGGTCGGGATCTTCGAAAGCATCGCTCTGTCTCGTTTCGGTCCTTCGGCGGGCAAGTCGTGACATCTGTTAACACGACCTCAACAAACTCTCTCTCCCAAGCAAACTGAACGAAACCGACTGGCCCTAGTGTTCCGATTCATGACGCCATTCAAGCCCGTCCGCCAGCTGGACCGCAGGGCCTTCTTCCGCTACTCCGCGCTGACCGGCATCGCAGTCGCCGGTAGTGCGTCATTGCTCGCGTGTAGCAGTGACTCCAGCAGTTCGAGTGGCGGAACCACGGACGACGGTTCCGAATTCGGAACAGTTGCAGTGCAGTTGTCCTGGATCAAGAACATCGAGTTCGCCGGCGAGTACTTCGCTCTCGACAAGGGGTACTACGAGGATGCCGGGTTCGGGAATGTAGACCTGGTGGCAGGTGGCGCAGCCGGTACCGGCGTCGAAGCCGGCTTGGACACCGGCAAGGTGTGGATCGGAATGTCCGCACCGCAGCTCACAGCCCCCGCCGTACTCGACGGACTGGAGGCAAAGATCGTCGGTGCGACATTCCAGAAGAACCCGTTTGCGATTGTCAGTTCCGCTGCGGCACCGATCAACTCACCACAGGACATGATCGGCAAGAAGATCGGCGTCCAGGATTCCAATCAGCTCGTCTTCGGAGCTCTCCTGGCAGCAAACGGCCTGACCGAAAGCCAGATGACGATCGTGCCCGCGCAGTTCGATCCGAGCCCCCTGGCAAACGGCGAGGTGGACGGCTGGGTCTCCTACGTGACCAACGAGCCGATCACACTGGCCGCCAAAGGTTTCCCCAACGCCCACTTCCTCTTCGCGGACTACAACCTGCCGTTGGTCGCCGAATCGTTCACGGTTCTCCAGTCCACCATCGACAACGAGCGGGACAAACTCAAGGCATTCCTGAAGGCCGAGATCCAAGGATGGAAGGATGCGGTCGCCGATCCGGCAGAGTCGGCACGGCTTGCCGTCGAGGTCTACGGCAAGGACCAGAACCTCGAACTCGAAGAGCAGATCAAGGAAGCCACCGCACAGAACGATCTGGTGGTGTCGGCAGATACCAAAGCCAACGGGTTGTTCACGATGACACCACAACTGATCGAACAGAACATCGCGGCACTGTCGAAAGCGGGGCTGGAGATTACGGCGGAGCAACTGTTCGACATGTCGATCCTCGAGGAGGTGTACGCCGAGAATCCGGAGTTGATCTGACACTACGGCCGAATTTGAATCGGCCAATTGTGAACTATCCGACCCATTGTTGGAAGTGACGTCCGAACATATCTGGCTGTTGAAAATGAGAAGATCAAACGAGACCGGAGCCACACTGATACCGCAACATTGACGAACAAGCATCCTTCAACCCAAAAGGTTAATCAGATGGAAGTTCGTTCAGTGCCCACCATCATTCTGGTCACGCTCGGCCTGCTCTCACTTGCCTCATGCGGGAACACATTACCCAACGGCATATCCTCCACCGACTACGCCAAGGACGGCAGTTTCACAACGGTCGTGAGCACCGATCCCGGCAATCTTCACCCCCTGCTCACCAATTCGATCTCTGGTCAGGCGATCAACTCCTATACAAACGATTCATTACTGGCTACTGATGCGAAGACAGGTGCGACTGGCCCCTACCTCGCGGAAACGTGGTCAGACGCAGGAACGTCTCTGACTTTCACGCTCGAGAAGTCCATCACCTGTCAGGACGGGACGCCGTTCACTGCGCAGACCGCAGCCGACAACATCAATTGGATCGCAGATCCCAAGAATGGTTCCCCGTGGCTGGGCGTATCCGTGCCTGAATCGACTGCGGCCACGGCCGACGGTGACGTCCTAACAGTCACGACCGCAGAGCCCGCTCCATTTCTTCTCGAGCGGATCGGCGGACTCAAACTCGTGTGCAAGGCAGCGCTGGACGATCCGTCGAGCATCCGGAACGGCAGCAATGGAACCGGCCTGTTCCAAGTGACCGAAGTGGTGGCCAATGATCACGTGATGCTCGAACGGCGTGAGGGATACGAATGGGGACCTAACGGGGAAACCACCTCCGATACCCTAGGAGTGCCCAAGTCAGTCACAATCAAGGTTGTCTCTGATCCCGCAACCACCGCCAATCTCGTCCTCACTGGATCCGTGAACGCAGCAGCAATAGGTGGGCCCGATCGCGACCGAGTCGAATCAGTCGGCCTCGACTCGATGGACTATACGAGTTTGTCGGGTCAGTTCATTTTCAACAACAATGCAGCGTTGCCGACTTCAGACAAAGAAGTCCGAGCTGCACTTCTTCAAGCGATTGACCTCGAGGACTACACGGCGATCAATACTGGAGGCAAAGGCTCGCGTGCAACAGCATTGGCTGTAAGCGAGCCGCGGTCGTGTGACTACGACAGTGTGACCGGCGTCCTGCCGAACTTTGACGTAGAGGCAGCGAAAAAGAGACTGAACGACGCTGGTTGGCGGTCTGGCGGCGGCGGAATCCTGGCGAAGGAAGGCAAGCCGCTGGTACTCGATGTGGTGTTCAACAACTCTCGAGACACGTCTTCGGCAGCCGCTGAATACGTGCTGAATCGGTGGGAGGCACTAGGTGCACACGTCGAGCTACGCGGTGGTGACAACAACTTCGTCATTTCGGAAACCTACGGCGCCAAGGACCCCACATCATGGGACATCTCGATTGGACTTGCCGTTCAAAGTAGTGCGCCTAGTACATTCCTTCCATATTTTTCCGGCCCTACGCCCCCGGCCGGGGCCAACTTTGCAGGCATCGACAACCCCAAGTACGCCGAACTCGCCGCCGCCGCCTCGGTACTGCCGGGGCAGCAATCCTGTCCTGTCTGGAAGGACGCCGAGCAAGCGCTCTTTGCGGACTTCGACGTAGTGCCGATATCGGTCTCACCGAACTACATGTACTTCAACGGCGCAACATCCCTGTACGCACCGGCTGGCGGCATCCTCGTCGGCGCCGGTGTACGAGTACTGAGATAGCTGCGCTGCATGAGATTACGAAAAGACCGTGCGTAAATTGCTGCAATAGCAGACAGACGGGCCAATAGCCGTCACTGGTGCCCGTCAAACGTGCGTTCCCGACATTCCAGTCCGAATCTCATCCGATTACCGGGCGACATTCACGTCGTCACGCTTTCAGGAAACGCGAGGATAAAAATCGATGACAAATGAACTTCAAAAGCTCGTCGATCAGTGGAGGGTCGAGGCGAACATCCCCGGCGTCTCGGTCGGCATCGTGCACGACGACAAGGACATCGTCGTCACCAGTGGCATCGAGAGCGTCGAAACCCAACTCCCGGTCACCGACAAGACGATGTTCATGATCGGCTCCACCACAAAGGTGTTCGCCGCAACAGCCGCGATGGCACTCGTCGAGGACGGCCTACTCGATCTCGACACCCCGTTGGTCGAGTACGTCCCCGAACTGACCTTCGCCGACGAAACAGCCACGCGCACAGTCACGATGCGTCACCTCCTCACCCACACCGGCGGATTCACCGGCGACGCCGGCTTCTCGGCAGGCTGGGGCGAAGACGCCCTGGGACGCTCGGTTTCACGGCTGAACGAACTGCGACAAGAATTTCCCGTCGGAGAAGTCTTCTCCTACAGCAACTCCGGATTCGTTCTCGCCGGACATGTCGTGGCCAAGATCAGCGGACTGACCTTCGAAGAGCTGGTCAAGCAGCGCGTGCTCGACCCCCTCGACATGAAGAACTCGGCCTTCCTGCCCTGGGACGTGATGACCCACCGGTTCGCACTCGGTCACTACATCCGCGACGGTGTGCCGTTCGTGTCCAACGAAACCGGACTGGACCGCGGCATGATCCCTTGCGGCGGAATGTGGTCCTCGGTGCGAGACCAACTCGTCTGGGCACGTTACGCACTGTCTGGCGAACACCCCGGCGAAGGACAGCCGCTCGACGAGTCCACCCGGTTGTTGATGCAGAAGCCGCAGCGTCCCGCCGCGATGATGTTCGAAGAAGTCGGCCTGGGATGGCTGTTGACTCGGTACGGAACCACGCAGGTAGTGCGGCATGGCGGAAACGTGAGCAACCTCCAGGTCTCCGAGTTCATGACAGTGCCCGAGAAGAACTTCGCCGTCACCGTGCTGACCAACGCCCTCGGTGGCGGTATCGGTGAGAAGATCGTCGACTGGTGCATGGACAATCTCGCTGAGTTGGCCGCGCCGGCATCCCTGGACGTGGTCGAGCCCGAACCGGCTGCCGTCGACGCGGTCTTGGGTAAGTACCGGGCCGGAGACCTGATGATGACCGTTGCCCCCGGTGACGAGGGAATCGGCGTCCGGATGGGTAGCGCGCAGGATCTCGGTGAATACGAGGACATCGTCTGGCCGCCGGCGATCCCGATCGTCTTCCTCAACGACCGTGACTTCGCTGCTCGCGCCGACACCACCCGGGCGTTGGGCCGCTTCGTCACCGACGACACCGGTCGCGCAGTGATGCTCGAATTCCGCGGCCGCACCGCCAAGCGAGTGGCTTGACATGAAAACGGGCAGGGCGGTCTCGATCAAATGCGATTGAACTGAGCGTGGCCGCCTCGTCCACCTTCGCCGGTCTCCACATAGCCTGGAATGCCTCGGAGTTTCACCTGGCGAAGCATGATCGAGGTATACCCATCTACACCAAAGAACGGTGGGTCCAGCTGTATCCCATTCCACGGCTGTGGTTTTCATAATTGAGTTCACAACAACGTAAGGCATTCCCAAGGAGAGAACTCATGCTGAGATCGGCCAGAATACTCGTACTGAGCACCGTAATTGTTTCTTCTGCAATAGGTCTGACCTCTGGATGCCATTCCACTCAGACAACAAACTCGCCAGCAACGGCTGCCTCGGCCACCCGGTCAGACCGCGAAGAATTCGATGTGGAAGACGCCGCAATCGTTGATCTGCAAAACGCAATCGACGAAGGCCGCCTGACGTCCGAAGATCTCACCGCGACGTACCTGGAACGAATCGAGACTCTCGATCCACAACTTGGTGCGGTTGTCACGGTGAATCCGGATGCAATCGATATCGCGCGATCCCGCGATCAGTCGCGCCGAGACCACGGTCCTCTCAGCCCTTTGGACGGAATTCCAGTTCTGCTCAAAGACAATATGGACACTGCCGACAACCAACCGACCACAGCAGGTTCGACTGCGCTACTCAACTCACGTCCATCCGACGACGCATTTCTCGTCGATCAACTGCGTAAAGCAGGCGCTGTAATCCTGGGAAAAACGAACATGTCTGAATGGGCGAACTTCCGATCGCCGATGGCGATCGCCGGTTGGAGTGCGACTGGCGGCCAAACACACAATCCTTACGTTCTCGACCGCAGCCCCTGTGGATCCTCGAGCGGGTCGGCCGTCGCTGCTGCGGCCAGTTTGGCCGCCGTCACTATCGGGACCGACACCGACGGTTCGATAGCGTGCCCCGCAAGTGTCACCTCAACGGTCGGCATCAAACCTTCCCTCGGATTGGTGAGCCGTTCCGGAGTTGTGCCGATCACCTCACGACATGACAGTCCCGGCCCGATGGGGCGCTCCGTGGAAGATGCAGCACTCGCATTGTCGGTGATATATGGGTCCGATCCGTCCGATCCGGACAGTGCTGACGTCGCCGGTTCCCTACCCGCAGATTTTCAGAACATGCTCGACCCAAACTCACTCAGCGGCAAACGTATCGGAATATGGCGCGAGGGCCGGGCCGGGATCGATCCTGACGTCGACAGAACCTTCGATGCCGCCGTCGAACAACTACAAGATCTCGGCGCCACCGCTGTCGAGGTCAACATCACCACCGACGCCGACGTCGTCTCACAACATTTGCTCCCCGCAGTACTCACCGAGTTCAAACATGACATCAACCAATATCTCGCCAATACTCCCGGCGAACACCCCGGAGACCTGACCGGCCTGATCGAATACAACCGCCAAAATGCCCAGGAAGAGTTGACGGGTTTCGGGCAAGAGCTATTTGAAATGGCCGATCAGACAGATGGCAACCTCTCCGATCCCACGTACCGCGCCCACCGTGAAGCCGCGACCGGACGCGCACAAACGGCAATCGACGACGCTCTTGTCGACAACAACCTGGATGCGATTGTCACGCCTACCGAACTGCCGGCCCCAGGTATCGACTACCGAGGAGGGGGTGAAGGCCCACAATTTGCCAGTTCAACCCGCACTTCAGCGCTCGCCGGCTACCCGATGGTGACCGTCCCCTCCGGATACGCGCGCGAAGAGTTACCTCTCGGTCTTTCATTCCTCGGTACACGCCTCGACGACGCAAAACTGATCAGTTTCGCCTACGCGTACGAGCACGCTGCCCAGATCCGGAAATCGCCGAGCTATCTTCCGACCCTCCCGTAGCCGACTCTGGAACGTACGCCTCCAACACAGCACCGGGCAGCCGTGCCCGGTGCTGTGTTCTGCCAAGGAACAAGAATTGTTCGTCATCGGCCTCGTGTGCAGTGGAGTTCGTTTCGAGGGATGCTGACGGTGGCAGGGCCCTGAGCTGAAGAACAAGGACCAGAACATGGAACTCGAAGAACAGATCAAGGAAGCCACCGCCCAGAATGATCTGATGGTGTCGGCAGATACCAAAGCAAACGGGTTGTTCACGATGACAACACAACTGATCGAACAGAACATCGCGGCACTGTCGAAAGCGGGGCTGGAGATTACGGCGGAGCAACTGTTCGACATGTCGATCCTCGAAGAGGTGTACGCCGAGAATCCGGAGCTGATCTGACTGCCGAGCGTCAGCGAACCTCCCGCGCGAGTACGCCCGAGATGAATAGCTGTACAAGGACCTCGGCCTTGTACCGGTCATCGGACCCAGCACCGATACAAAGGTTCCCGATGCCTTTGAGCACGTTGTACGCATCGACCCGCGAAGCAGTGCCAACGGACTCGAGCGCTGCCGCGAGGAGGGAGTCACATACCGGAACGAGGCGGTCGACGAAGTAGATATGCAGAGCGTCGGACCCGGCGCTGTCTCCTTGCAGTGCACCGGCGAGCCCATGCTTGGTTACCAGGAACTCCACGAACAAAGCCACCCATGCCCGCAAAGCCGCCTCGGGCGTTGCACTCTCCGCGAGCATCTGTGGGCCCGCGTCCGCACACGCCTCGACTTGGTGTCGGTATACGGCTACCACCAACTCGGGACGCGTCGGGAAGTGGCGGTAGATCGTCCCCATGCCGACGCCGGCCTTCGCCGAAATCTCCCGCACCGGAGCGTCGACTCCGGACTCCACGAACACTGCTGCCGCCGCGTCGAGCAGCGCCTGCTCGCTTCGACGTGGGCGACCGACTTGCTTGGGAGACGCGACGCGCGACTGCTCGTCCTGGGCATCAGCCATGTGCACTCCTCGCTGACTCACAACATATGTTTGCATTACGGAACAACGCTCCGTAATGTTGCGGAGCGACGCTCCGATAAACAGTATCGCAGGGTGCAGCCTCAGCAAGGAACTTGCCATGACCTCATCAATGATCGACACTCTTAACGGCATCATCGGCGCCGGCACCCCGGTCGTCTCCGTTGCCCCCGTCGAGTTGTTCGCCCCCGATCGACCTGTCCCGCTGGAAGTACGTGTGTCTGCTCCGGCAGCAGGCACGAACCTCCCCGTTGTGGTGTTCTCCCACGGCAACGGCTGGAACCTCGATGGATACTCGCCACTCACGGCATTCTGGGCATCCCACGGATTCGTGGTGATCCAGCCGACACATCTGGACTCGCGCCGGAACGGTTTCGGGTTCGACCACCCGGTTTTCCCGACGATCTGGACCGAGAGAATCGCGGATCTCACACGCATCCTTGATCAGCTCGACACCATCGAATTTGCCGTGCCCGGGCTTGCCGGCCGCATCGACCGCAGTCGAATTGCCGCTACTGGTCACTCCTGGGGCGGGCAAACCGCTCAGTCACTCCTCGGAGCAAGGATCTTCGACGAGGCCGGCCAGGTCGGCCAGGACACGTCCGACAGTCGCGTCACCGCGGGAATCCTGTTCGCGGCAACCGGTCTCGGCGGCGAGAACCTGCATCCGTTCGCGCAGGCGAACTTCCCGTTCATGCGCCCCTCGTTCCAGGAACTGACGACGCCGACACTCGTCGTCGCGGGCGACCACGACCAGTCCAAGATGTCCAGCCGCGGACCTGACTGGTTCACCGACGCCTACACGCACAGCCCAGGAGCCACCGACCTCCTGACCTTCTACGGTGCCGAGCACGCACTCGGCGGAATCGTCGGATACGAAGTCGCCGAGACCACTGACGAGAACCCAGAGCGGGTCGCCGCCATCCAACGGATGAGTACTGCCTACCTTCGGACCACGTTGCGCATCGATGAGACCAGCTGGCCAGCGGCCCGGGCCGCATTCAGCGACAACGCCGACCCGATCGGCCGAGTCGACACCAAGTAATGCGGCAGTGATCCGACTTATTGGCCGAAGTTGAACCTGAGATTCGCATTGATCAAGGTGTTGAGCCGCTTTCGCATTCTGACAACCTCTGCCTCGGGCGGTATCGGATCGTCCAAGAAAAGCGTCCAACGCAGCATCGTGCTGTTTCCGACCGCCTCGATGTCGAATCGGATGACGGCGTCGGGTCGGTCCGGCCATATCGACGACCAGATCACCAGCTCCGGTTCTTCAGCCCTGACGATCTCCGGTGCGATCTCGCTCTCGAGAAGTTCCAGCCAGTGCCGGGCGGGCTGGCGGTACGGATCGATCAATGCCTCGAACATGAAGCGCGCAGGCGGCGGCTGGCTCCGGCGCCTCGTCGCGACTTGCAGCATGGCACGAGCGTAACCGCCTCTCAAGGGCATACCTCTGCCTTCGCAGTGCTGGATCCACGAAAACTGGGATAAACCGGGCATCGACGGAGGACACTCAGGAGCACATCCGTCTGGGAGGGCCGCTCATGCGTAAACGCCATCAGGTTCTGCTTGCAGTGTCCGCAGCGATCGGGCTGTCTCTGACGCCGATCAATGCGTCGGCAACACCGAGCACGGGAGTACACGGGGAAATCCTCGGGCAGGTGACTTTCGACGGCAAGGACTACATCCTGCGCCAGATCACCATCGACCCCGGCGGTTCCACCGGTTGGCACTTCCACGACGGGACGCTCTACGCGCTGATCGCGCAGGGCACGTTGAGCCACTACCGATCCGATTGCTCCGTCGACGGGATCTACAGCGCCGGAAATACTTTGATCGAACCGAGCGGTTCAGATCATGTGCACATCGGAAACAACTCGCAGACAACACCATTGGTGCTCGAGGTCGTCTACGTCAATCCGGCGGGCAGCCCCCTCTCCGAAGATGCTGCGCCGCCCAACTGCCAACTACCCGGCTGACGGGGCAGAAGAGTTAAACCGCACCGGCATCGATTCGAGCCCGGACACGAAGTTGGCCGCACGCCGCTGCAACGGCGCGTCGGTGGCAAGTTCCATGTCCGGCAGCCTGGCGAAGAGTTGCTCGAACATGATCCGTCCCTCCAACCTGGCCAGCTGATTGCCCAGACAGAAATGAGTTCCGAAGCCGAAGGCCACGTGCGGATTCGGTGTGCGGCCGACATCGAACCGTTCGGCGTTCAGGAACACGGACTCGTCGAAATTTGCCGATTCGAAGAGCAGCAGCATCTTCTCGCCTGCCTTCAGCTGCGCGCCGAAGAAAACGGTGTCACGGGTCAGGGTTCGAGCCATGTTCTTGATCGGCGAGGACCACCGCAGCATCTCCTCCATTGCCAAGGGAATGGCATCGGGATCGTCGACTAGCTCCCGGCGCTGGTCCGGATGGCGCAGTAGCTGTTCCATGCCGCCGCTGAGCACGTGCCGTGTGGTCTCGTCACCGCCGATCAGGATCAGCAGGGATTCGTTGACGATTTCCTGATCGGAGAGGGCTTCGCCGTCGACCGCACTGTGAATCAACGTGCTCACCAAATCGTCGGCCGGGTCGCTCCTCCGCTCGGCGATGGTTCGCATCATGTACGCGGTGAAATCGACGTACGCAACCATCATGGCCCGCAGTTGATCCTGGGAAGCGTTGCTTCCCAATGCCTTCACCAGATCGTCCGACCACCGCAGAAACAACGCGCGTTCCTCCGGACGGACACCCAACATGTCGCCGATGACGGCCATCGGCAGCGGTGCCGCCAGGTCTGCGACGAAGTCGGCTTCTCCTTTCTCACAGACGGCGTCGATCAGTTGATCGCAGATCTCCCGGATACGGCCGGCCTTGGCTTCGACCTTCTTACGTGTGAAACCCGCATTGACCAAGCGTCGACGTGTGAGGTGCTGCGGGTCGTCCATGTCGATCATCTGCGGCAATGGACCGGTTTCGGGGCGGATGCCACCGGCGTTGGAGAACAGTTCGGGATCCCGCTCGGCTGCGACGACGGCGTCGTAGCTCGCGGCCGCGGTGATTCCGTTGGCGTCGTCTCGGTACACGGGCTCGTGATCACGCATCCAGGCGTATGCGTCGCGCACATTCCCGAGGTCTCCGCTGTAGAAGCGTCCGTCGATCAAATCGAAGGTCGGTCTGGTAGCCATCACTCCACCTCTCGCACAACCCTTGCCTCAATAAGTAGAACCTGTTCCTATATAGCGTGGGGCGTTTTCACCGAAGCCGGACCGGAAAACCTCCAGAAGCAGCACGCGAGCCCGCCGGAGCAACGACCAGGAGACACGCATGGACGACGACACCGCCTCAGCGGGCATACCCACTTTCACCGGCACATCGATACTGGTGACCGGCGGCGGTAGTGGCATCGGCCTGGGCATCGCTCGTTCGCTGGTTGCGTCTGGCGCTCACGTCACGATCTGCGGACGCAACAAGGCGAAACTCGATGCTGCCGCCGAATCGATCCGGCAGGCGACTGCCGCAGGATCGGTCAGCGTCTCCCCCGCCGACGTCACGATCGAGACAGACGTCGTCGCCGCTGTCGCCGCGGCGGTGTCCGTCACCGGAAAGCTCGACGGAGTCGTGGCCTGCGCCGGCGGGAACGAAACCATCGCACCGGTCACGCAACTCGACGTCGACGCCTGGCGCCGCACCGTCGACCTCAACGTCACGGGGACCATGCTGACGATCAAGCACGGCGCGCGGGCACTGGTGGCAGGAGGCGGTGGATCCATCGTCGCGATCTCGTCGATCGCCAGCAGCAACACACATCGCTGGTTCGGCGCGTACGGAGTCTCGAAATCCGGCGTCGACCACCTGGTGCAGTTGGCAGCAGACGAACTGGGCGCCAGCAACATTCGTGTCAACGCGATCCGCCCGGGGCTGACCCGAACGGATCTGGTCGCGCTCATCACCGACGGTGGCCCCATCCTGGACGACTACCTGGCCAACACGCCGCTCGAACGCGTCGGCGAGGTCGAGGACGTCGCCGGACTCGCTTCTTTCCTCCTCGGACCGCACTCCACCTGGATCACCGGGCAGATCATCAACGTCGACGGAGGCCAAATGCTGCGCCGCGGACCGGATTTCCGCTCGATGCTCGAACCCGTCTACGGCTCCGACGGACTCCGCGGGGTGGTGGCGCCATGAGCTATACGATTCTGGGCAAGAAGGTCGAGATGCCCGTCGAAGTTCGCACCGCGTCTGCCTTCATGGCGTTGTACTCGGTACCCAGCACAACCGCGCAGTCGATCATCGATTACACCGGCTTGACCGTGCTCCAGTACCGTCCCGGCCGGGCGCTGTGCGGCCTGGTTTTTGTCGACTACATCGACGGGGATCTGGGGCCGTACAACGAATTCGGAGTGACGTACATGGTGCGCAGCCACACTGCGCCTCCCGAAACCTCGGTGCTGGGAGATCTACGTTCGCTCGCTGCCGGAACTGCAGGGGCACTCATTCACGAGTTGCCGGTGGACGGCGAGTTCACCAAGGCCGCCGGCCGGGAAATCTGGGGATTCCCGAAGGTGCTCGCCGAGTTCGACACCGAGCACGTCGGCTCGGTCAAGCGCGGATCGGTCTCTCGCGACGGCAAACTCATCACACAGTTGAGTGTGAAATCCGGCGTCAGCGTGCCGGGCGGCGGAGCCAACATGTCGTTGGCCGCGTACTCACATCTCGACGGCGCCACCAGGTGCACGTCGTGGGACATGGCACCGACCGGCGTCAAATCGCGCCCTGGTGGAGCCGAGGTTCAACTGGGCAGTCACCCGATGGCGGCGGAGCTTCGGAAACTGGGACTCCCCCGCCGGGCCCTGATGACCACGACCATCAAGAACCTGGCGATGACGTTCGGGGAGGCCACAACAATCTGAGTGTCGGCCGACGGCACCCCTTTCGGTCACGTGTGACTCGGGCTACACTCCTGGACGGTTGACCAACTCGCGTCAGACCGCCCGAAAGGACACTCGTGCAGATCACCCGACGCACCGTACTGGCAGGCGCTGCCGCCGCACCTGCGCTCGCCGCTCTGTCGACGAACCAGGCCGTCGCAGCTTCGCCGGCACGCACCGTTTCACCCGCACGCACCGACAAGTCGTCGGCGTCACTGCAGGTGGGCGTCGGAATTTCCGACGTGACCGGACCGGTCGCCGAAGTCGGCATGATGGGCTACTCGAGCTTCGACCAACGCGCCGAAGGACTGCACCAGCGAATGCGCGCACGCGCCTTCATCTTCGAGTCCGGCGGGTCGCGGGTCGCCTACGTGTGCGTCGACAACTGCATGATCTTCCAGTCCGTTCACGACGAGGTCCTGCGCCGACTGGCCGGGAGGTTCGGTGACATCTACACCGAACGCAACGTCATGTTGACGGCCATCCATTCACACGCGGCATGTGGCGGGGCCTCGCACAACTACGCGTACAACCTCGCAGTTCTCGGCTTCGAACTGCAGGTGTTCGAAGCCGAGGTCAACGGCATGGTCGAGGCGATCAGCGCTGCGCACGAGAACCTGGCGCCAGGCACGGTCCGTTTCGGGCGGTCCGATCTCACCGACGCCAGCGTCAACCGATCGCGAGTGGCGTTCGACCTCAACCCCGAAGAGGACAAGGCCTACTACCCCGGTGGCAACGACCACCACATGCGTGTCATGCGTATCAGTCGGGGCAGCAAGGACATCGGAGCGATCAACTGGTTCGCCACCCACTGCGCCTCGCTTACGAACGAGAACCATCTCATCTCCGGGGACAACAAGGGCGCCGCGGCGTACTTCTGGGAGCACGACGACCAGGGCGTGCGCTACCTCGACGGCGACACCAGCTTCATTGCTGCGTTTCCGCAGACCAACAGCGGCGACATGTCACCCAACCTCTTCCTCGAGCCCGGACGCGGACCGACCGAAGACGAATTCGAGAACGCACGCATCATCGGGCTGCGCCAGGTAGCGGCAGCTCGAACTGCCTTCGACGCGGCGTCCGACACCGTCACCGGTGGCGTCGACAGTCGGATCATGTACCTGGACATGGCAAATCAGGTGGTGAGCGGAAGATTCACCCCCGACGGACGCGAGCACCGCACCGCTCCGGCCGCGATCGGCGCGGCAATGAGCGCCGGAAGCGTCGAGGACGGACCGGCAATCCCGATCTTCCCCGAGGGCACCCGAAACCCCATGATCGACGCCCTGGGCGGTATGGATGCTCCTGTGCCTCAATGGCTTCAGGATGCACAGGCGCCCAAACTCGTAGTCGTTCCGGTCGGCCTGCTGCCACCGGGAGGATGGGTGCCGAACGTACTCAAGATCCAGATCCTGCGGATCGGTCAGTTCTACATCATCGGTGGCCCTGCGGAATTCACCATCGTCTCCGGATTACGAGTGCGTCGAACCGTCGCCGAGGAGCTTGGGGTTCCCCTCGAGAACGTCATCTTCCAGGGATACGCGAACTCGTACTCGAGCTACTGCACCACACCACAGGAATACGATTCGCAGCAGTACGAGGGCGGTTCGACGATGTTCGGCCGTTACACATTGCCGGCCTATCAGCAGGGGTATGCCGCCCTTGCAGCCGCGATGCGCGACGGCACCGAACCTCCTCGCGGCCCCGCTCCGGCCGACCTGTCCGGGTTCCAACCCAGCTTCGGACCTGGCGTCGACTTCGACGAGCCCTTGCCGGGAACACAATTCGGCGATGCGACCGTCCAGCCCGGCGACAGCTCACCGGGTGCGCAGGTTGCCGTCGAGTTCGTCACCGGCCACCCCAAGAACGACACTCACCGAAACGGGACCTTCTACGAGATCCAGCGCAATACCGGCGGATCCTGGACACGGGTCGCCGACGACAACGACTGGTCCACCAAACTGCACTGGCGCCGGGTCGGGAGCAACGGTTCCGTCGTGCGCATCACGTGGGATGTTCCGGCCGATACTCCGGCGGGTACGTATCGAGTCCAACACTTCGGTGCGTCGAAGGCTCGGGGTAGCGGCGCGATCACGCCTTTCTCCGGGGTGACCGCCGAATTCCGCCTCACCTGACCCGCGTGAACGTATCGCTCCCCTTGTTGGACAAGGGGAGCGATACGTTCACGCGATGGGGTCAGAGCGCAATGGACAGGTTCAGGCGGCGGTCGGGTGCAGCGAGGTGGTCGGCGTCGACGGCTCTGACGCTGCCGGGCGGTCGATCTTCGCCGCGACGAGCAAGACCAGCAGACCGGCGACAGTGACTGCCGCTCCCATCCAGATCGGGGAGGTGAAGCCGAGTCCCGCGGCGATGGTGATTCCGCCCAGCCACGCCCCGAGTGCGTTGCCGACGTTGAAGGCGGCGATGTTGGCACCCGATGCCATGGTCGGTGCGGCCGACGCGTAGTTCATGATCCGCATCTGCAGACCGGGAACCGTCGCAAAACCGAAGGCGCCCATGAAGAACAGCGAGATCACAGTCATGACCTTGCTCTCCGCGGTGGCGGCGAACACGATCAGAACGACGGTCAGGATCGCGAGAATCCAGACCAGCGCCTTCGTGAGCGAACGGTCGGCCGCCTTGGCGCCGAGGAAGTTGCCGACGAACAGGCCCGAGCCGAAGAGGATGAGCAGCCACGGAACGCTGGACGTCGCGAAGCCGGTGACCTCGGTGAGGGTGAAGGCGATGTAGGTGAAGGCTCCGAACATTCCGCCGTAGCCGAGGATGGTGATGGCGATCGAGAGCCATACCTGCTTGTTGCGGAAGGCCCCCAACTCTCCGCGCAATCCGCCACCGGTCGTGCTGGCGGGCGTCGTCGGGACGAGTGCTGCAATTCCGATGAGCGCGATGACGCCGATGACGGTGATGGCCCAGAACGTCGAGCGCCATCCGAGTTGCTGGCCCAGCAGCGTGCCGAACGGAACGCCGAGAACGTTGGCGATGGTCAGGCCCGCGAACATCATCGCGATGGCGCCGGCGCGCTTGTTGGGCGCGACCATGTCGGCGGCAACCACCGAGCCGATTCCGAAGAACGCACCGTGGCACAGCGCCGCGACGATGCGTCCGCCCATCATGACCTCGTAGGAGGGCGCGAGCGCGGACATCAGGTTGCCGATGATGAACAGCACCATGAGCGAGAGAAGGACCTTCTTGCGCTCGAAGCGGGTGACGGCAGCGGTAAGGAGGATCGCGCCGAGCGCCACCGACAGTGCGTAGCCCGAGATCAGGTAGCCCGCGACGGACTCGGTGACCTCGAAATCAGCCGAGACCTCGGGCAGGAGGCCCATGATGACAAATTCGGTGAGGCCGATCCCGAACCCGCCCATAGCGAGGGCAATGAGACCCAATGGCATCTCGATGTTCCTTTCACAGATTTACGCGTAAGCCGTTAGCGGGCGCGTGCATTAGTTGCAGGCGCGCTATAAATAGTTGCACGCGCGCGCTACATGCGCAAGCTGGTAACCTGGAGTCGCAGGAAACGGACAAGGAGAATCACATGGGGATCGCCGACGACGCCGTCGAAATCCGTTCGCAAGGGTGGCGCACGCTCGCAGCACTGCACGGCGCCCTCGACACCGAACTGGAACGCGCGCTCCAGCGTGAGCACAAACTGTCCGTCGTCGAATACACCGTCCTCGACGCTTTGAGCCGCCAGGACGGCTGGCACATGCGGATGGCTCAGTTGGCTCGCGCTGCCGCACTGAGCAGCAGCGCCACGACGCGCTTGGTCAATCGACTCGAAGATCGAGGACTATTGACGCGCATCCTGTGCGCCGACGACCGTCGAGGCATCTACACCGAGCTGACGCCGGCCGGCCGCGAGCTTCTCGAAAGCGCACGGCCGACGCACGACGCCACCCTCGAGGCCGCGCTCGACGAGGCATGCAAGACACCCGAACTCGCGCCACTGGTGCGCGCGCTCCACGAGCTTCCCGTCGGCTAGAAGTCTGCCGGAAGCAGGGCACGCTCTTTGATGCCCGAGACCACCTGAGCGACAAACACACTCGCATCGACGACCACCCGCCCACCACGCGCGGGGACCAGAACGTCGACGGTGCCGCCGTGCACCTCGTTGTCCCCGATCACCGCGATGTACGGGTCACGGTGAGTGCGTGCCTCGCGGATGCGACGTCCCAACGATCCGTCAGGCGCGATCGCCACTCGAACATCGCGAGCCTCGAGATCGGCCCGCAAACGCTCGGCCTCAACCTGGTGCCGGTCGCCGACGGGCAGAATCGAGACTTGGTTGGGTGCCAGCCACGGCGGCATCCGCCCTTCGAACCTTTCGATCAAAAGCGCAGTCATGCGTTCCATCGATCCGAGCAAGCCCCGATGGATCATGACGGGGCGAGCCTTGGATCCGTCCTCAGCGGTGTACTCGAGGTCGAACCGCTCCGGTTGATTGAAGTCGAGTTGCACGGTCGAGAGTGTTTCCTCGCGGCCGTGCGCGTCTCGCACCTGGACGTCGATCTTGGGACCGTAGAACGCTGCCTCCCCCTTCGCTTCCACGTACTCGATCGAGCGTTCATTCAGCGCCCCGCGAAGGTGATCCTCGGCGTCCGCCCACTGCTCGTCGGTGCCGAGGTACTGCCCCTCTCCCCCTCTGATCGAGAGGCGGTACTTCCGTTCGGCAATCCCCAGAGTCGAGTAGCAGCGCTCGATCGCGTCGAGCGCGACTATCACTTCCGCTTGCACTTGTTCACGACTACAGAAGACATGTGCGTCGTCGAGATTGATCTGCCAGACTCGACTCAATCCGCTGAGAACTCCGGAGAGTTCGCTACGGAACATCGAGCCGAGTTCACGAACGCGGAAAGGTAGCTCGCGATAACTACGACCGCGAGCGGCGAATACCTGAGCGTGATGGGGACAGTTAGCCGGACGAAGGAGAAATGACTCTCCGCCTATCTTCATTTCGGGAAACATGTCGTCCGAGAACTTGGACCAATGCCCAGATCTCTCGTACAACTCTTTCTTCGCCATAACGGGGGTATAGACACCCCGGCATCCGGATCGCGCTGCTTGTTCGGCGGCGAGCTTGTCGAGTTCGTTCCTGATGATCGCGCCGTCCGGTAACCAGAGTGGGAGGCCGGCCCCGACGGTGGGGGTGGTGGCGAAAAACTCCAGGTCGCGCCCGAGTTCGCGGTGGTCAACGCTCATGAGAGCTCTCCGAATCGTTCAAGGGGAGACGCACACGGAGCGACGAAACAGGAAAGCCCCGGGGCGATAACTCCCGGGGCTGAAAGGGTTCGGTCAGCAGTTGCTAAACGATGCGCCGGAAGAGAACCGGCGTCGTCGTGTTGTGCGCAATACTGACCATGTACGTGAGGTTACATCAACTTCCTACCCACCTACAGCCCGAATTGTCGGGCCTCTATGCTGACGCAACTGGGAAGGCGCAGCAGTAGCCAACGAAACACCCACGAAGAGCGAAGTTTCGGCAATCATGTCCGAACGTGAGGTTCTCGGATATGAGGAGGATGTGCGACGGTGCCGGACCACTTGCTCGAACAGTTGATCACCATTCCTTTGTTCACGGGAATCATCGGGTACATCACCAATTGGTCGGGCGTCCTGATGCTTTTTGCGCCGATCAACTTCCACGGGATCAAAGTGCCCGGCCTCAAACTGCTCTTCCCGTTCCTCCCCCGGCGCGTCCAGGTGATCCCGGCGATCACGAGCGACGGCCGATTCGGCTGGCAAGGCATCGTCCCCTCGAGGGCGGAGAAGATGGCGTCGATCGCCGTCGACAAATCCCTCGCGAAAGTCGGCAGCATCGCCGACTTCTACCGCGTTCTGGACCCGGACAGCATCGCCGAGCACTTGGTGAACATCTCGCGCAGTGAAGTGCGCGGTGTGGTCACCAGAATCATGACGGCCGAGAATCCTCAGCTCTGGCACAACCTTCCGACGTCGGTGAAGGAAGCCGTCTTCCGCAAAGTGGAGGACGATCTGCCGGCCAGCGTGCGCATGATCACCGACCGCATCGAAGAGGACATCGACGAGTTCATCGACGCGAAGCTGATGGTGATCCGCTACCTCTCTTCGCACCCCAAACTGCTCAACGACATCTTCCGCACGATGGGCAACAAAGAGCTCAGGTTCATGCAGAACTTCGGCTTCTACTTCGGCTTCCCGATGGGCTTCGTGCTCGTCGGGATCCTCCACCTGGTTCCGCAGTGGTGGGTGCTTCCCATCGGCGGTGTGATCATCGGATACATCGTGAACTACCTCGGCATCACGATGATCTTCGAACCGATCACCCCCAGCCGTTGGGTGCCGTGGCGGCAGGGACTCTTCCTGAAACGCCGCACCGAGATCATCGCCGGGTACGCAAAAACCCTCGCCGATCACGTCGTAACGCTCGAGAACATCGGCACCGAACTCCTCGAAGGTCCCCGCTCGGACCGAACGCGGCGGATGCTCGATCAGGTACTGCGCGAATCCGTCGACGACGCAGCCGGCTGGGCAAAGTCAGTGGTCAAGATGACAGTCGGTTCGCAGAGCTACAAGCGTCTGCCCGGCCTGGCCACCACCGAAGTGCTCGACCTGTACCCCCGGGTCTTCGAGGACGCGGAGTTCGCCGAGAACCAGTCGGAGAAGATTCGTGTCTTCGTCACCGAACGCATGAGCATCCTTTCACCGGAAGATTTCAGCGAACTACTACGCTCAGCCGTCAAGCAGGACGAGTGGCTGTTGTTCGTACACGGGGCCGTGCTGGGCTCGTTTGCCGGTTTCCTACACCTCGCAATATTCGGAGTATGAGCATGAGTGAGCACGACCATCGCATGATCGTCGAAGCGGAATCGTACGACTGGGCTGCGGACATCACGCCGGTCGAATCCGTCGAAAAGCGTCTGATCCGTAGCCTCGTCGGGCTGACCGCCACGACGACGCTCACGTCGATCAAGCTGACGGGTTGGGCTTTCGGAACGGCGAAGGAGGCGACGCGGCAGATCGTTCAGGCTGCGGCCGAAGCCGCGGCAGAGGCCGCTGAATCGGCCAATGTTCAATCCGAACGTCGGGCCGAGAACTCCAACGGAGACGGCTCGCGGACCGAGAACCTACGGGCAGCAATGGCAACTCGAACCAATCGCAAGCAGAGCGTCGAGGCCACTCTCGCGGCGCTGCGGGCACGTGGCGACAGATTGCTGGACCGTTCCGCGGACGTGACCGATCGTGACGATCTGCACCCGGCCTACGACCGGATCCTCGACGAGATCGCGCCCGACGAAGCCCGAATTCTTCGGCTGTTGGCCACCTCCGGTGCGCAACCGAGCGTGGACGTACGCACGGCGCGGCCGTTCGGCGTCGGCTCGGAGATGATCGACGAGGGTCTGTCGATGATCGGAGAACTGGCGGGATGTCGCCATCTGGACCGCATCAGCGCGTACCTGAACAACCTGCATCGGCTCGGTTTGGTGGCGTTCTCACGCGAGCCCGTCGAGGCCGACCGGTACCAGGTGGTCGAGGTACAGCCGTCGGTGATCGAGGCGGTCAAGCGAGCCGGACGATCCAACAAGATAGTGCGTCGTAGCATCCTGCTGACGCCGTTCGGTGACGACTTCTGTCATACCTGTTTTTCGCTGTAGGGCCTCCGGCCCTGTGCGCCTTTTTGGTAGTTACCACTACCAAAAAGGCGCACAGGGGGCTTGCCCCCTACAGCCAGGTATCTTCTGTCGTGGTCGTCAGGAACGCTTCCAGATCGTCACGCCAGGTAGCCGGAACAGTCTTGTCCGGCTCGATGCCCGTGTACTGCCCGCGATAGAAGAGCAGCGGGCGTTCGGTCTTGATCTCACTCATCGACGACACCCGACCGAAGACGACGTAGTGATCGCCGCCGTCGTGCACGGTTTCCACCGTGCAGTCGATGTGTGCAAGGGACTTGTCGATGATCGGCGAGCCCAGAGGCGATGGCGTCCAATCGATGCCGGCGAACTTGTCCGGCTCACGTGACCCGAAACGAGCACACACCGCCTGCTGTTCCTCCGCCAACACGTTGACGGCGAACTTACCGGTCCGCTCGATTGCCGCCCACGACCGAGAACCCTTGGTGGGGCAGAACAACACCAAAGGCGGGTCGAGTGACAGGGCCGCGAAAGACTGACATGCGAACCCGACAGGCTCACCGTCGTCGACTGTCGTGATGATGGTGATACCCGTGCAGAATTGCCCGAGAACCGTGCGGAACTGGCGTGGATCGATCGCCTGCTCCGCACTCACCGACGCGTCGGGCGAACTCACGGCTTCATTCCCACCGTGAAGTCGTGACCCCACAGGCTCACGGCCGTGCTTTCCCTCGCGATCCAGTTTTCGTCCTCGACCTCTAGCCCCTCACAACCGAATTCGATGTCGAACCCGCCTGGAGTCTTCATGTAGAACGAGAGCATCTCGTCGTTGACGTGGCGACCGAGAGTCGCCGACATCTTGACCTTCTTGCGCAGTGCCCGGTCGAGGCACAGTCCGACGTCGTCGGAGTTCTCCACTTCGAGCATCAGGTGCACGATGCCCGTCGGGTTGGGCAACGGCAGGAACGCCAAGCTGTGGTGACGCGGGTTGCAGCCGAGGAACCTCAGCCACGCCGGGTCGCCGTCCGCGGGCCGGCCGACCATCTGCGGAGGCAGACGCATCGAGTCGCGAAGCTTGAATCCGAGTACGTCGCGGTAGAACCGCAGCGAAGCATCGTCGTCATCGGTGGTGAGCACGACGTGGCCGAGGCCCTGCTCACCCGTCACGAACCTGTGCCCGTACGGGCTCACGATCCGGCGGTGTTCGAGAGCAGCTCCGTGGAACACCTCGAGGGAGTTGCCCGAGGTGTCCTCGAACGCGATCATCTCGACGACGCGACGGTCCTTGAGCTGCTCCGCCGTGCCTTCCTTGAACGGAACACCGGCTGCCGACAACCTGTCACGGATATCCTGCAGCTCAGCGGCATTCGCGGTTTCCCAACCCGAGACGAGCAGACGGTCCGTGTCGTTCGGAACGATGACAAGGCGCGCCGGGAAGTCGTCCATACGCAGATACAGCGATTCCGCGTCGACGCCCTTGCCCTCGATCATTCCGAGGATCTTGAGTCCGTATTCGCGCCACGCAGCCATGTCGGTGGCCCCGATGCGCATGTACGCCAGAGATCGAATACCCATCATTTACCTCCGTCGAGCAGGAAGTCGGTTGCGAGCCGGTTGAATTCGTCGAACTTCTCGAGCTGCGCCCAGTGACCGCAACCGCCGAAGACGTGGAGCTGCGCGCGCGGGATCATCTTGAGCGCGACCAGTGCGCCGTCGAGAGGGTTGACCCGATCCTCACGGCCCCAGATCAGCAACACACGCTGACGAAGCTTGTACGCCTCGCGCCAGAGCATGCCGAGCTCGAAGTCACCGCTGGAGAAGGACTTACCCATCGCCTTGGCCGCAGCCAGCGACTCGGGAGTGCTGGCGGCAGCAAAACGTTCGTCGACGAGTTCCGGCGTGATCAGCTTCTGATCGAAGACCATGATCCGCAGGAATGCTTCGAGGTTTTCTCGGGTGGGCTGGTAGCTGAACTTTCCGAGGTTCTTGACGCCCTCGGTGGGGTCCGGCGCAAACAGGTTGACACTCAGACCGCCGGGGCCCATCAGAACGAGGCGACCCGCACGGTCCGGGTAGTCGAGCGCAAAGCGAACAGCAGCGCCACCACCGAGCGAATTGCCCAGCAGATCAACGCGACCGGTGATCTCGAGCGTGTCCAGGAGATCGTTGAGCGCCGACGCACTGTGCACGAAGTACTGCGGATGCTCCGTCGGCTTGTCGGACTGCCCGTAACCGGGCTGATCGACCGCGATGACGTGAAAGCTCTTCGCCAACACCGGAATGTTGCGGGCGAAGTTAGACCACGACGACGCGCCTGGGCCACCGCCGTGCAGCAGCACGATGGTCTTGTCGTTTCCGACGCCCGCCTCGTGGAAGTGCAGTTTCAGATCGGGGCGCACTTGCGCGAACCGTGAAGTGGACTCGTAGGTGAGGGCTTCTTCGGTGGTTGTCACTGAGCCTCCTCTAGACCATCGTGTCGGTGATCGGCAGACCGAATTCGCCGGTTCCGAACATGACGTAGGCGCGTTCGGGATCGTTGGCGGCGTGGACGCGACCAGCGTGAGCATCGCGCCAGAAACGCTGAATAGGAGTGCCGTTCTGCAGCGCCGTGGCGCCGGAGTTCTCGAAGAGCTTGTCGATCGAGGCGATCGCGCGGCCCGTGGCGCGCACCTGGTCACGTCGAGCGCGCAGCCGCAGTTCCATCGGAACCTCTTCGCCCGCAAGGATCAACGCGTACTCGTCGGCGACGTTGCCGGAGAGCTGACGCCACGCGGCGTCGATGTCGCTGGACGCCTCCGCGATGCGCACCTTGGCAAACGGATCGTCCTTCGACTTCTCGCCGGCGAACGCAGCGCGCACACGCTTGCCCTGGTGCTCGACGTGCGCTTCGTAAGCTCCGTAAGCCATTCCGACGATCGGTGCCGAGATCGTCGTGGGGTGAATGGTTCCCCACGGCATCTTGTAGACCGGCGCGGTGTTGTTCTCGAGGCCCGGGGCGGTCAGTTCGCTCATCGCCCGGAAACTCAGAACGCGATGCTTGGGAACAAAAACATCCTTGACCACAACGGTATTGGAGCCGGTTCCACGCAGACCGACCACATTCCACACGTCGTCGATCTGGTAGTCCTCGCGAGGAATCAGGTAGCTCACGAAATCGACTGCGCGGCCGTCCTTGAACACCGGACCACCGAGAACGGCCCAGCTGGCGTGGTCACAACCCGAAGACCACGCCCACGCACCGTTGACTTTGTATCCACCCTCGACTACTTCACCCATACCCATCGGGGCGTAAGAGGACGAGATGCGAACGTCAGTGTCGTTGCCCCACACGTCTTCCTGTGCCTGCTGAGAGAAGAGGGCGAGGTGCCAGTTGTGTACCCCGATGATCGAGGAGACCCACCCTGTGGAACCACACGCGCTGGCGATCTTCTTGACCGCGGAGTAGAACAGCACCGGATCGGCTTCGTATCCGCCCCACTGCTTCGGCTGCAGCAAGCGGAAGAAGCCTGTTTCCTGAAGAGCCTTGATGGACTCGTCGGGGATACGACGCAGATCCTCGGTCTCCTGTGCGCGCTCGCGCAGTGCCGGCAGTAGTGCGTCGAGCCTCTGCATCACCTCGTGGCTGTCATGGTTACCCACTTCGACGCTCCCGTCTTCCTCGATCGGTTGGTTCACTTACACTTGAGACTAGAACACGTTCTCTTTTCTGTCGAGACGCTGACAAAGGTCCCGTTTGTGGCCGCAATGCTGTAACAAGTGCCCCCAAAATCTGGCGGAACCGGATCGAGTTCTATAACGTGTTCTACTAACAGCTAGAAGGGATGTGAGGTCACAATGGCGCAGATTCGCGAGATCGACGTCGGAACGGTGCAAACTCGTTTCGCCCGCGGTTGGCACTGCCTGGGTCTACTGAAGACCTTCAAGGACGGCAAACCGCACGCGATCGAGGCTTTCGGTACGAAGCTCGTGGTGTTCGCCGACAGCAAGGGCGACATCAAAGTTCTCGACGGATACTGCCGTCATATGGGTGGTGACCTCACACAAGGCGAGGTCAAGGGCGATTCCATCGCCTGCCCCTTCCACGACTGGCGCTGGGGCGGCAACGGCAAGTGCACCGGCATTCCTTATGCCCGCCGCGTGCCTCCGCTCGCACGCACCCGCGCGTGGACGACCCTCGAGCAGAACGGTCAGCTCTTCGTCTGGAACGACCCCGAGGGCAATCCGCCGCCCGAAGAGATCGTGATTCCTCGTATCGAGGGTGCGTACAGCGACGAATGGACCGACTGGACCTGGAACTCCATGGTCATCGAGGGGTCTAACTGCCGCGAGATCATCGACAACGTGGTCGACATGGCGCACTTCTACTACATCCACTACGCCTTCCCGACGTACTTCAAGAATGTCTTCGAAGGTGAGATCGCCACTCAGTACCTCAACACCACGGGCCGTCCCGACATCGGAATGGCCTCCCAGTACGGCGGCGACACGCTGCTTCGCTCCGAAGCTGCGTATTACGGACCGTCGTACATGGTCAATCCCCTGTGGAACAGCTACAGCGGATACGAGGTCGAGAGTGTTCTGATCAACTGCCACTACCCGATCAGCCCGGACTCGTTCGTGCTGCAGTGGGGCGTGACGGTGAAGAAGCCGACGGGTGTCTCCGACGAGATGGCCGACAAGTTGGCCGGCAAGTTCACCGAGGGCATCAGCGAGGGATTCCTGCAGGACGTCGCGATCTGGAAGAACAAGACCAAGATCGAGAATCCCCTTCTCTGCGAAGAAGACGGCCCCGTCTACCAGCTACGACGCTGGTACGAGCAGTTCTACGTGGACAAGGCCGACGTCACCGAGAAGATGACGCAGCGCTTCGAGTTCGAGGTGGACACCACCAAGGCAAACGAAGCCTGGCACGCCGAGGTCGAGGAAAACCTCGCACGCCAGAAGGCCGAGAAGGAAGCTGCAGCAGAAGCGGCAAAGAAGGAAGCAGAGGTCTAGTCGTGAGCGCCTCGATCGGAACCGACGCACGGTGGGCTCGTTGGGCCAAGGCACCGGACTTTGCCGGGCAAACGGAACGGCTCGAGGCGATCGCGGCCCAGACGATCGAGGACAAGCACGAATACCTCGACTCGGGTCTGCAGGAAGTCGACTGCAAGGCATGCGGCGCGTGCGTACTGGTTCGCAAGAACACGTACAAACACACCAGCGTTCAGTGGACTTCCGACCCGGCGCTGCGTTGCCACACCTTCAAAGAGGCAATTGCTTCCGGGCAGTCGTCGGCATTGAAAGACGGATGCCCGAAACTGCACGACAGCATCGCCGACGCGGTTAGGGACGGCACCATCACGGTGCGTGATCCCGAGGTCAGCTGACCTGATTGTGTAGAACGAGGGCCGACCCACGGGTCGGCCCTCGTTTTACGTTCCAGCGCCCGCGCGTCCGTCAGGCAGGCGGTCGCACCTTTCGTGCAGCCACCGCGTAGACGTCGCTCGACGTGGTGAGAGAGTTCTTTCCGCTGGCCGCCGGCACTCCCCCGCGTAGATTCACGGCCCAGTTGAGCGCACCCAGCGGTCCACACCCGCTGGCTCCCGGCGCCGCAAACACCGCATCCGAATGTGGGACTGCCGGGAACACTGCACCGGGGAACTCACCGATAGGTTCCGACGGAGGGTTTCCGGTTGTGGTCAGGTGAAGGTTGATCGGATTCGAAACCGAACCGATGTAGCAATCGTCACCGAGCAAGGGATTAGACAGTTTCAATCGAACAGGCATGGTGAGTTCCTGCTCGAGAACCTTCAGATCCGGGACTCCCACCGATTCCACTGTCGCGCTGATCTGAGTCAGTCCCAGCGGAGTATCGATCCCGAGAGCACCTCCGGGTACCGAAATCGGATTGGAATAGACCCCGTTGGACCCGTCCTGCTTGGCGACGAACGTCTCGATGAAACTGTTGTCCGACTGGGTCGCGTATTTCACTCCGCCCGCAACCTTGAGGCTTCCGTCCGGGATCGGCACCGAAAGTGCGCCCAATTTCATGGTCCCTCCGCGAACTACGACGCTGGCGCACGTCGTCACCTCGAGATCCTCGATCGGGCACGTGCCCCAACCGTCGAAGGTCAACGGATCAACGGCTGCCGCACCGGAGGAACCGAGCGATCCGCTGCCGGAAGACCCTGACGATGATTCGTCGGCAATTGCCACACCTGCACCGGCCATGACAAATGTTGCAACTAGCGCGACTGTCGACATCACTCGAGATTTGTTGCGGCTCTTCATCTTCGAATTCCTCCACCGTTGACGGAAATTCACGCGAGCCACCCCCTGCGGATCGCACCTCGATCTACGCCCGGCACGCTACCGAGAAGTGAGACGCGGATTCACACATAACGACGATATTTCCCACCAAAGAACTACGGCGATCACGCTCGATCGAACTTCCGTCCTAGCCCGGAAACCGTATCGATCCTGTCGGCTCAGTTCGGTTCGACTGTGCCCGAACCGATGACCTGATCGAGGAACGGCCCGAACATCTCCCCCAGGTTCTCGGCGATCTGATCGGGGGTACCGAAAGACAACGTCACGTGACTGATCGCCAGACGCACTATCGTGCTGCCGAACATCTCGGCATGGATGCGGTCGACGTTCGCCCAACTGGTCATGAAGATCTCGGCCAACCTCGCGCTCGCATGTTCGAGCAGCGGAGTCCCGTCAGTGGTGACCAAGCTCAGCAGGTCGTGCTGCGGCCGGGGACCGACAATGCTGACCACCATCGGATCCCGGGCACCGGCGTCGAAGAAGGCACGGAAGGCTGCCGAGACCGCGCCCCGCGGATCCGAATGATGGAGCGTTACTTCGCGTTCCACCTCTTCGAGGAACTCGTCAACGAAACGGATGAGGTATCCGGACGCCAATCCCTGGCGGGACGTGAACTCCTTGTACAACGTCTGCCGGCTCATGCCCGCAGCTTCCGCGATATGCGCCATCGTGATGTCGTTCCACGATTTCTCGGTCAAGAGTTCGCGTGTGGCGTCGAGCGCTGACGCACGGAGGAGTTGACGAGCTGCCTCGTGGTACGGGACACGGGCACGAGCGGTGGACATATCGGGAAGATTTCCATCGCCCGTGCTCGGTGTCAAAACGGTGGACACGCAAGCCACAGAAGTCACGAGTGCACTCAGAGCACCGGTGAGGCGACAAGACCCGCCGCAAGTTCGGTCAGATCCCTGTTTGTATCGGCGAGTACGTCGGCGCTGATGTCCGGGGAGCGTTCGATAAGGGTTCGGACGGCACGAATGTCCTTCGGCCGGCCCACGCTCACAGCACCGACGATATTTCCGTCGCGCATGCAGATCGCAGTGAAGTCATAGGAGTCCAAGTCTCCTCGAACAATCACGGTGTCGTCCGCGCCTGGCCAACCCGCTACTTGAATGTTGCGGCCGAATTGGTTCGACCAACTCCAAGGGACGGATTCGAAGGGTTCTTCCTTCCCGACGATGGTCTTGGCAACTGCAACTGCGTGGTCCTGCGCAGTGTTCCAGTGCTCACCACGGTGCATGCCGCCGAGAAAACCGTTGGGCACGTTGGCCACATCGCCGATCGCGTACACATTATCGACAGACGTCCGGAGGTATCCGTCTACCGAAATCCCGTTGTCCACCGCAATACCCGCCGCAGCAGCCACATCGGTATCGGGCAAGGATCCGATTGCGACGACGGCCAAGTCCGCTGTCCACTCGCGTCCGTCACGCGCACGTGCGGTGACGCCGTCGGCACCCGTCGTGAGCGTCTCGAGGTCAACTCCCGTCTGCAAGGCGACGCCCGCCGAGGCGTGCAGCGCGGCGATCTTCTCCGCTATCGACGGTGGAAGCAGCCTGGACAGGGGCACCGGTTGCGCTTCGAGAACCTGCACACTGCAACCCAAGTCGCGTGCCGTTGACGCCACCTCCGATCCGATCAAGCCACCGCCGACCACCAAAAGCGAGGATCCTTCGATCAGCTGGGATTGCAAGCGTCGCATGTCTGCGATATCCCGAAGATAGTGAACGCGCTCAGAATCTTCCGCGGTCAACCGTCGGGACCGTCCACCCGTGGCAAGAATCAGAACGTCGTAGTCGATGCTGTCACCGTCGGCTAAAAGTACTGTGCGGGAATCTGTGTCGATACTCGTGACAGTTGCGCCGATCCGAAGATCGATACTCTGCTCGGTCCAGAAAGTCGACGGCCGCAACCGAGCCCGATCGATCGACGCTTTCCCGGACAGTAGCTCCTTCGACAGCGCTGGGCGGCGATACGGCTCCTCAGGTTCGCTGCCGATCAGGATGATGCTGCCGCCGAACCCTTCCTTGCGCAAAGCCTGCGCCGCACCGGAACCGGCGATACCCGTGCCCACGATCACGACGGTCCGGGTGTCGGGCTCGCTGACCGCTGTCATCAGCGGTCCACCTCCACCATTTCGAAATCGACTTTGGCAGCACCACAATCGGGGCAGGACCAGTCTTCGGGAATCTCGTCCCAGCGAGTACCCGGCTCGATACCGTCGTCGGGCCAGCCGATCGCTTCGTCGTACTCGAACCCGCACTGGAGGCAGCGGAACAATTTGTATGCAGTGGCAGTCTCGGACATCGGTTTTCCTTTCACCGGTGGGTAATTCGATCAGGATTGCGTGACGAGGGTGAAGTCGACCTTCTCGCGGACACCGCAGTCGGGGCAGCACCAGTCGTCCGGAATGCTCGACCACGGTGTGCCGGGCGGAAAGCCTTCTCGCGCAGCGCCTGTCGATTCGGTGTACGTGTAGTCGCAGATCGGGCAGATGTAGGCGTTCATGCGTTCACCCCGTAGGCTGCGAGGATCTTGGCCCGCTTCTTCGGCGCGATGTTGACCTGGGTGATGTCACCTCGGTAGTGCTCGAGAACGCGGTGGTCCATCACCTTGCGCCACAGGGGCGGAACTGTGGCGAGCATGATCATGCTGGCGTAGCCGCTCGGGAGCTGAGGGGCCTCTTCCATACTGCGAAGCGCTTGGTAGCGCCGTGTCGGATTCGCATGATGATCGCTGTGCCGCTGCAAGTGATAAAGGAAGACGTTGGTGCAGATGCGATCACTGTTCCAGCTGTGCGCCGGCGTGCATCGCTCGTACCGTCCGCTTGCGGTTTTCTGACGCAGGAGTCCGTAGTGCTCGAGGTAGTTTATCGCTTCGAGCAGCGAAAACCCGATGAACGCCTGGATCACGAGGTACGGCGCGATGCCGATCCCGAACACTGCAAGCGCGACACCGAACAGGACTACAGACATGAGCCAGGCGTTGAGCACGTCGTTCTTGATGCTCCAGTGCGTGGTGCCCAAACGCTCGAAGCGGGTCTTCTCGAGATGCCACGCCGACTTCAATCCCCCGCCGACGCTGCGCGGCCAGAAACCGTAGAGGGTCTCACCGAAGCGCGAGGTCGCCGGATCTTCCGGAGTCGACACTCGCACATGGTGGCCACGGTTGTGCTCGAGGTAGAAGTGACCGTAAGCACTCTGCGCGAGAACGATTTTGGACAACCAGCGCTCGACGCTCTCCTTCTTGTGCCCGAGTTCATGGGCGGTGTTGATGCCGATTCCGGCCGTCACGCCGATCGTCACGGCCAGTCCGATATTGGAGAGGACGCTCAAATCCCAACGCGCCCAGATGTAGCAGGACAGGAAGAAGGCCGTGTACTGCAGCGGCAGATAGGCGTAGGTGCACCACCGGTAGAAGCGGTCGTTCTCGAGTTCGTCGATCACCTCGTCGGGCGGATTCTTCCCGTCCTCACCCGCCAGGATGTCGATGACGGGAATGAGAGCAAACGCGATCAGTGGGCCGGTCCACCAGAAGACATTCCATCCGGTGGCGGTAACAAGCCCCACGGCGATGAAAGTTGCCGATGACGGAATCAGCGCCAACAGCCACAAGTAGCGTTTCCGGTCTCTCCAAGTTGCGAGCCGACCATCTGGCTCGGTGTACACCAACGCCGCCATCGAATTCTCCAGTTCTCGTTCGGATCAGTGAGTGCGTCCTGCGCGGTAATCCGCGACACGAACAACATCTATGTATAGAGAGTGGACAAATGATGGCGTTTTGTCAACGATTTTTGAGGTAAAAGTTTTACAAACACGCAGATTTGTACATCACTAGGATGTGGCGGGAGATCAGCGTTCAAGGAATCGAGGGCGCAAAAGTGCGCCGAAAGGCGCTCGCGCCTCAGGCGGAACGTAGGCCGCCTCGCCATGCCGGGAATACAGGTGGTCGTCCTCGTATCGCGGAAATACGTGGACGTGGTGGTGCCAGACGTCCTGGTTGCCCGCCGGTTCGTTGTGCTGCCGGGTCGAGACGCCGTCGCAGCCGTAGGCTTCACGAATTGCAACAGCCACGGCCTGAACCAGGTCGAAAACCGAGTGCCCGACGCTCGTGGGCAAAGTGTAGAGATTCTCGAAGTGCTCGATCGGCGACACAAGTACGTGGCCGGGGTTGCCCGGCCACCACTTCGGGGAAATCCGAGCGATTGCGTGGTCGGTTCGAGCAACCAGGTCGGTCGACGCGTTGTGCTCGTCGAACTCGCCCAGCGCGAAGCGACAGAACGGGCACCGGTACCCAGGCGGCTCATGATGCAACTCGCCTGCCTTCACGTCGCGATCTTCCCACGACCTCAACGTCTGCGACCCGTGTGGAAAGCCCCAAAATGCCCGATCTGCGCGAATTTCCCCAAAACAAAAGTTCGCGTACCCATACTGAAATGACCGACTGTCCCCGACGTGAGTGGGTCCTCATGGATACCGACGTATTGGTAGCGGGCGCCGGCCCGATCGGATTGACCACCGCGATCGAGCTGCGCAGACGCGGTGTCTCCTGTCGAATAGTCGACCCCCTCGACGAACCGCGGCAATACGCGAAAGCAGTCGGGATTCAGCCACGCACTCTCGAACTCTTCGAGAACATGGGGGTGCTCCGCCAGGCACTCGACGCCTCGACATTGATGCGCGGTCAGATCATGTACACGAACGGCGTCGAGGTCGGCCGCGTCGACCTCACCCTCCCCGACGACGTTCCTTACTGGTTTCTCTGCCTGCCTCAGTACTCGACGGAGCGCATCCTCACCGAGCGCCTCACCGAGTTGGGAACAACCGTCGAACGCGGAGTCGGCCTCACCGCATTCGAACAGTCCGACGACGCCGTCACCTGCACCCTCAGCGACGGCAGCACTGTGACAGCCCGGTACCTGGTGGGTTCCGACGGCGCGCACAGCGTGGTCCGCAAAGGGCTGGGCCTGAGCTTCGAGGGCGGCGCGTTTGCCGAGAGCTACATGCTCGGCGACGTCGAAGTCGACTGGTCGATACCCAGCGGCTACTCCGTCCGCGCCAACCACACCGCCGACGACGGAACCACCGACGATCTACTCGTCTGCATCCCACTTCCCGGACACAAGCGGTACCGCATGTCGATGCTCGTTCCGGACGAGTTGATGCCGGACGAATCGTCGAACAAAGCCGCTGTACAACACGGTTTTTCAACCGGCAAGACACCTGAACTCCATCACATCCAGGCCGTGCTCGACAGACTGTCCCCAGAACCGACAACCGCCTCGATGCTGCGATGGTCCTCGGTCTTCCGCATCAGCCACCGCATCGTCGACGCTTACAGCCGCGGACGGGTTTTTGTCGCCGGCGACGCCGCGCACATCCATCCCCCGACTGGCGCGCAGGGCATGAACACCGGGATCCAGGACGCCCACAATCTTGCGTGGAAGATAGCGCTCGCCGTCAAAGGTGTTGCGAAAGCGGATCTTCTCGAGACCTACGACGCCGAAAGGCGGCCGGTCGGTGAAGAAGTCGTCGGGATGACGGTCCGAAATGCTCGAGAAGGAATCGGTTCGGGAGAGTCCTCCATCGACACGGCAATGCGGCGCCAGGCTCAATTGTTGATCGACTACTCGGAGAGTCCGCTGAACACCGGGCGTAATTCTTCGAGTCCACACGTTCAACCGGGCGAGCGTGCACCCGATGCACGCGGAATGCGCCGAGACGGTGTGCAGTATCCAATTCGGTTGTTCGACTTGCTGTCCGGAGTCGACCACACGTTACTGCTGACTTCGGACGGATCCGCGGAGAGCATCAACAGCTTGGAGAAGGTCGCCGACGCCGCAATTCGATCAGCGCACGGCTTGCTGGACGTCTACGCGATAGTGCCACCGGGAACCGTGACCGTCGACTCGCTGGTGCCGATCATCGAGGACAACGCCTCGCAACTGTGCGCCGCGTATGGGGTCGAAGGTACGGCGGCGCTGGTCATTCGCCCCGACGGCTACCTCGGATTCCGTGGTCACCCGGAGAACGTTTCCGATTACTTCACGAAAGTGTTTGCCGTCAATCAGGAATGAGCGAAGCGAACATCAACCGAATCTCGGGCGAGAGCTTCATCAACTCGACGTATCCACCCAACGGCCCGGCATCGAGGTAGGAGAACTCCATGCCGGCGCCCTCTACCCGACCTTGTTGCACCACCGACATTCCGCGACGCTCGGCCTCGAGCAGCGTCGCCTCGTAATCGCCTGGAACCCAAGCCATGTGATGAACTCCGACGCCGTGAGTCTCCAGGAACTCCGTGTACAGGTTGCGTCCGGACACTGGTTGGATCAACTCGAGCTGTTGGCTGCCCGCATATCCGATCGACACGTGAACGACATAGTCCGCGGGCTCACCTCGATACGTTGTGGTCTCGGGACCAAAGGCGATGTCTGGCATACGTAGCCATCGCTCCACTCCCCACTGCCGAGTGAACTCCTGTTCGGCGGCCTCGATCTCCTCGACCGCCCAGCAGATCTGGAAGATCGGTCCCGAGACCAACGGGGTCATGCCATTTTTCCGTTGTCCACCGAGTAGACGGCCCCGTGTATCGCCGAGGCGTCGTCGGAGGCGACGAAAGCCACCATCTTCGCAACGTCCTCGGCTTCCATCAAGCCACGCGGCGAGGCAACCTTCATGACGAGGTCGAAGTCGACTCCGTCGGGGAAGGTGAATCCGGTGACTTGAGGAGTCATCATGCCGCCGGGGCAGATTGCGTTGACACGCAGAGACTTTCCGGTGAACTCCATCGCCATCGCTCGGGTCAGTCCGATGAGTCCGTGCTTGGCAGCACAGTATCCAGCCGAGTACGCCTGCCCTTCCAGTCCCGCGATCGAGGAGACGTTGACGATGTTGCCGCCCCGTTCCAGCAAGTGCGGCAGTGCTGCTCGGGAAAGGAAGAACGGTCCGTTCAGATTGACCGCAAGGTCATGTGCCCATTCGGAATCCGCAATGTCTGCCGTGTGGCGCAACGAGTGCGATCCCGCCACGTTGACGAGGATGTCGATACCACCGAGTTCGTCGACGCACGCCTGCACGGCCGCATCACACTGAGCGGAATCCGAGACGTCCGTCGCCGCGAAACGACGCTCTCCATCCGCGCCGACCACCTCGACCATCGACTGTCGCAGCTTTTCCTTGTCGCGGGCGATACCGAAAACCTGTGCGCCCCTGCGGTGGAGTATCTCGGCCACCGCGCGCCCCAACCCTGAGGACGCGCCGGTCACCAAGGCCACTTTTCCGGCCAGTACGTCTGCCATGACCTAGGAAGCCGCTGCTTCGCGCTGGAGTTCCAGCGCGATGTCGATCAACTGATCTTCCTGTCCGCCGACCAACTTGCGCTTACCTGCGCGCACCAGCAGTTCCGCGGACGACACTCCGTACCGCTCGGCCTGACGCTCGGCATGCTTGAGGAAGCTCGAGTACACGCCGGCGTAGCCCATCATCAGTGCCTGACGATCGAGCAGGCACTCCTGCGGCATTGCCGGGCGCACAACGTCTTCGGCTGCATCGGCGATCGCGAAGAAGTCGATACCGGTCTTGACTCCGATCTTGTCGCAGACACCGACAAACGCCTCGACCGGGGCGTTGCCGGCGCCGGCACCGAACCGACGGGTACTACCGTCGATCTGCTTGGCTCCCGCACGAACTGCCGCAATGGAATTGGCGACGCCCAGGCCCAGGTTCTCATGTCCGTGGAAGCCGACCTGAGCGTCGTTGCCGAGTTCCTGAACCAGCGCCTCGACGCGATCGGATACCTGCTCGAGCACCAGCGCGCCGGCCGAGTCGACCACGTACACACACTGGCAACCCGCGTCGGCCATGATGCGAGCCTGCTTGGCCAGCTTCTCCGGCGGAATCGAGTGAGCCATCATGAGGAATCCGACTGTTTCGAGTCCACGCTCACGCGCGAGGCCGAAGTGCTGGATGGATACGTCTGCCTCGGTGCAGTGAGTTGCAATGCGGCAGATGGACGCACCGTTGTCCTGTGCGATGACGATGTCGTCCTTGATGCCCAACCCGGGCAGCATCAGGAAGGCGATCTTCGCGTTGGTCGCCGTCTCGACTGCAGCTTTGATCAGTTCCTGCTCGGGAGTCTTCGAGAAGCCGTAGTTGAAGGAGGATCCGCCGAGACCGTCGCCGTGAGTGACCTCGATGACCGGCACTCCGGCTCCGTCGAGGGCACCGACGATGGCTCGTACTTCGTCGACGGTGAACTGATGACGCTTATGGTGGGAGCCGTCGCGCAGCGACGTGTCGGTGACGCGGATGTCCCAGCTCGAATCGAAATGAATCATGTCGCTCATGCCTTCACACTCAGAAGCTTCTGGGCGATTTCCTCGCCCACCTTGGTGGCTGCTGCCGTCATGATGTCGAGGTTGCCCGCGTACGGCGGCAGGAAATCGCCTGCGCCTTCGACCTCGACGAACGTGGTGACCGTTGCATAGCCACCGGAAACGACGCTCGGTTCGTCGAACTGCGGTTCGTTGAGCAACCGGTAGCCGGGCACGTACTGCTGGATGTCCTTGACGACGCGGTGAATGGAGTCGGTGATCGCGGCCTGGTCGGCGTCTTCGGGGATAGCGCAGAAGATTGTGTCGCGCATGATCATCGGCGGGTCCGCGGGGTTGAGGATGATGATCGCCTTGCCGCGCTGTGCGCCGCCGATGGTCTCGATACCGCGGCTGGTGGTCTTGGTGAACTCATCGATGTTCGCGCGAGTTCCCGGGCCGGCGGACAATGATGCAACGGAGGCGACGATCTCGGCGTACGCCACGTCGACGACACGCGACACCGCGTAGACGATCGGAATGGTTGCCTGCCCACCGCAAGTGATCATGTTGACGTTGGGTGCGTCCAGGTGCTCACGCAGGTTCGCGGGCGGAACCACAGCCGGGCCGACCGCGGCCGGAGTCAGGTCGACGGCACGGATACCGGCGGCCTCGTAGCGTGGTGCTGCCTCGCGGTGCACGTATGCCGACGTCGCCTCGAAGACCAGGTCCGGTTTCTCCGCCTGGCTGAGCAACCAGTCGACGCCCTCGGCGGAGGTCTCGAGTCCCATCTTGCGGGCGCGCGCCAATCCTTCACTCTCGGGATCGATTCCGATCATCCATCGCGGTTCGAGCCACTCGGAACGCTGCAGTTTGTACAACAGATCGGTACTGATGTTTCCCGATCCGACGATCGCCACACTTGCCTTGGTCATGACTACTCCTACGTGAACTGAAGAGAGACGGAACCGAGGCCGCTGAACTCGGCTCGGAAGTTGTCGCCTGGATGAGCGTCGATCGCTCGCGTGCACGAACCCGGCAGAACGATGTCGCCGGCCTTGAGCCGAACTCCGAACGTGTCGACCTTCTGCGCCAACCACGCGACAGCGGTGACCGGGTTACCGAGAACCGCATCGCTGCGCCCCTCCGCAATCCGCTCCCCGTTGCAGGTCAGCACCGCGTCGATGGCCTTGATGTCGATGTCCGACGGGCGAACTCGTTCCTTGCCGAGGATGAACCCGGCGGAGGACGCGTTGTCCGCGATGGTGTCCGAGAGGCCGATCTTCCAGTCCTTGATCCGGCTGTCGATCAACTCGATGGACGGCGCATAGGCGACAGTAGCGTCGATGACGTCTTGTTCGGTGCACCCGGCGCCCGGCAGATCTGCTCCCAGAATGAAGGCGACCTCCACCTCGACGCGCGGGAAGCAGAAGCGCGACGTGTCGACCGGACGGTTCTCGAACTCTTCCATCTCGGCGAGCAGGTGACCGTAATCTGGCTCGTCTACGCCCATCATCTGCTGCATCGCCAGTGACGAGAGTCCGACCTTGTGTCCGACCACCTTTGCGCCACCGGCAACACGACGCCGGATGTTGATGAGCTGGATCTCGTAGGCGTCGACGACGTCGATGTCCGGATACGTGGCGATCAGCGGGCTGATCGGAGCGCGATCCCGTTCCGCCGAATCAAGATGGTCGGCAAGTTCGCCGCGGATCTGCGTCGAGAGCATCGTTCAGGCCTTTCCGACTGTGGAGAATGCGGCTGCGTGCTGACCGGCTCGTCGTCCGGAGAACACGCAGTCGGCGAGCGACAAGCCGCTCACATACGAGTTGGAACAGATACCGACCGCGGTACGGCCGGCGGCATACAGACCAGGGATACCCTCCCCGGCCTCGTTTTTCACCATGCCGGACGATTCGTCGACCACCAATCCACCGAGCGTGAGCATCGGGCACGGATTCATCATGTTGGGCTTGATCGAGACGTCGTACATCGTGAACGGCGCAGACAGTATCGGCCTGACGAAGTCTGACGGTTTACCCATCGGATCAGGTTGTCCGGCAGCGGCAGCGGAGTTGTGCGCGTCGACGGTGGCTTGAAGGCCGGCGACGTCTATCCCCGCTTTGCGGGCGACCTCGGCAATGGTGTTGCCACGCACTGCAGTACGCATCATTCCGGTGGTCTGTACCCGCTGGAACCACATCGACTGGTCACTTATCTGCGATTTCGCTTCGCGAACGAGTTCGGAATCTGCCAGCAGCCAACCGATTCCGCTGCTCTTCTCCGCCATCGCCTGACCGAGAGCGGCACCGTAACGGGACTCGTCGACGATTCGCGCACCGGATTCACCCACCAAAATGGAACCGAGAAAAGCACTCGGCGGGACGATGAATCGCCAGGCGGACACATTGCCGAGCTTGTCGGTGGCTCCCCCGGCTTCGATACCGAGGTTGATGCCTTTGCCGTCGTCCCCGGAGGTGCCGAGCGGGATACCGCCCTTGTACGCGGGGGCATGGGTGCGCATCATCTCGCGATTGGACACGAAGCCGCCGGCGCTGAGGATCACGCCGCCGCGTGCCTGGATACGAATCCGCTTGGCGTGCTTCTTCTCGATCTTCGCGATCAGTGCGTCGAGAATCGTGCGCAACTGCGGTGCGTAGACGCCGGGCTTGGAGGACAAGGACCCGAGCGTCGCGTGACGGCGACGAACTCCGGCAGGTGCGTCACGCAGCGTCAGTGCTTCGACGCCGAGCACCCGGCCGTCCTCGATGATCAGCCGGTCCGCTCGCGTCTGGCCGAGCAACTGGACGCCCTTCGCCTCCGCGGACTTCGCGAGCGGGCCGTACAGCATCTTTCCCGACGTGCCACGCCCCTTGGCGCGATGACCACGCGGAGCAGGTTTTGCGATGTCACGGAACCCGCCGGCCGATTCGCTACCCGAGAAGTAGAGGTAGTGCTTGTTGCTCGGGTACGACGTCTTGTACGGACAGAGTGAGGCCTCGAACGGCACGCCGTGACTGCGCAGCCAGTCGATCGACGCCGGGCTCTCGTCGACGAACCGGCGCAGAGTCTGCGGCGTCACCGCGTCACCGACCTCGCGGTTCAGGTAGGCGAGCATGGCTTCGGGACTGTCCTCGACACCGGCTTCCTTTTGAATCACGGTGCCGCCGCCGGCGTAGTAGATTCCTCCGGAAATCGTGCTGGCCCCACCGCCGAGCGCTCGGTCGATCGCCAAAACCGACGAACCGGCCGCTACCGCTTCGAGCGCCGCACTGGCGCCCGCCACACCGAACCCGACCACAAGGACGTCAACCGAAGTATCCCAGGTCACACCGCACCATCCTCAATCTCACTGCAACGTGTTTCGTTATCAATGACAACGTCCGGAAATACTTCCTGGCAGAAAGCATGGACTGACACCCCCATCATTCTATAACGTGTTCTACATGAGCAAGCAGGAATACGACATCGTCGTCGTCGGCAGTGGTGCAGCAGGTATGACAGCGGCCTTGACCGCAGCCCACCAGGGCTTGAGTGTGGTCATCGTGGAGAAAGCCGCCCACTACGGCGGATCGACCGCCCGTTCCGGTGGTGGGGTCTGGATCCCCAACAACGAGGCACTTCAAGCGGACGGTGTCACCGATACACCGGAGGCCGCACGTTCCTACCTGCACAGCATCATCGGCGACGTTGTCGCTCCCGAACGCATCGACACCTATCTCGAGCGCGGTCCCGAGATGCTCTCGTTCGTGTTGAAGAACAGCCCGCTCGAGCTGCAGTGGGTTCCCGGCTACTCCGACTACTACCCGGAAGCACCCGGCGGACGCCTCGGTGGCCGCAGTGTCGAGCCCACCCCGTTCGACGGCAACAAGTTGGGCGCCGACCGCAAGAACCTCGAGCCCGACTACGTCAAGGCCCCCAAGAACTTCGTCATCACCCAGGCCGACTACAAGTGGCTCAACCTGCTGATGCGCAATCCTCGCGGACCCCTGCGCGCCATGAAGGTCGGCATGCGATTCCTCGCAGCGAAGGCCACCAAGAAGGATCTGCTGGTTCGCGGCCAGGCACTGGTCGCCGGTATTCGACTCGGACTTCAGTCCGCCGGAGTACCCATCCTGCTGAACACCCCGCTGACCTCCCTGTACACCGAAGACGGCGCAGTTCGCGGCGTCAACGTCATCGTCGACGGCGAGGAGCAGGTCATCCGCGCTCGCCACGGAGTCGTGTTGGGATCCGGCGGATTCGAGCACAACAAGGAAATGCGTGAGAAGTACCAGCGCGCACCTATCGGCACCGAATGGACCGTCGGCGCGAAGGCAAACACCGGCGACGGTATCCGCGCAGGCCAAGAAGTGGGCGCTGCAGTCGATTTCATGGACGACGCCTGGTGGGGCCCGTCCATTCCGTTGACCGGCGGACCGTGGTTCGCTCTCTCCGAGCGCACCCTCCCGGGCTGCATGATGGTCAACATGTCGGGCAAGCGCTTCGGCAACGAGGCTGCTCCGTACGTCGAGGCGACCCATGCGATGTACGGCGGTGAGTACGGTCAGGGCGAGGGCCCCGGCGAGAACATCCCGACGTGGATGATTCTCGATCAGCGCTACCGCAACCGCTACACGTTTGCCGGTATCACTCCCCGCTCCCCCTTCCCCGGCCGCTGGCTCAAGGCCGGCATCGTGGTCAAGGCGGGAACCATCGCCGAATTGGCAGAGAAGACAGGGCTTCCCGTCGCATCGCTGACCGAAACCGTCGATCGGTTCAACGGCTTCGCGCGCAACGGCAAGGACGAGGACTTCGGACGCGGTGACAGTGGTTACGACGCGTACTACGGCGATCCCCGACTGAAGAACCCCAGCCTCGCCGAAATCAGCAAGGCTCCGTTCTACGCCATCAAGATGGTTCCGGGTGACCTCGGCACCAAGGGTGGTATCTGCACCGACGTCAACGGCCGAGCACTACGCGAAGACGGAAGCGTCATCGACGGCCTCTACGCGGCTGGCAACGCGAGCGCTCCGGTCATGGGCCACACCTACGCCGGACCAGGCGCGACCATCGGTCCCGCAATGACTTTCGGTTACTTGGCCGTACTCGACATCGTCGAGCGTGCGAAGAAGGCCGAGACAACCGAAGCACCTGCAGCTGAAAAGACGGCGGTCGACCATGCCAATTGATCCGAAGATCGCACTCGGCGCCGAGCTTGCGCCACAAGAGTTCTCGTGGACCCCGTCGGACGTGCAGCACTACCACTTGGCATTGGGGGCAGGTGCTCGTCCGCTTGATCCGAACGAGCTTCGATACCTCGACGACGAAAAGCCTCAGGTACTACCCACCTTTGCCACCGTCGCCGCCAACTTCCACGCCACCGAAGCACCGAAGGTGTCGTTCCCCGGCGTCGAAATCGATCTGGCGAAGGTAGTCCACGGGAGCCAGGAAGTCACTGTCCATCAGCCGATCCCGGCAAGTGGAAGTGGCCGCACTACAACTCGAATCGCCGAGGTCTGGGACAAGGGCAAGGCCGCGGTGATCGTGCAGGAATCCGTCACGGTTGACGCCGAGGGCAACCCGCTGTGGACAGCTCGCTCGTCCATTTTCGCCCGCGGCGAGGGTGGTTTCGGGGGTGAACGTGGTCCGTCGGAGTCGATTACGCTTCCGGATCGCGAAGCAGATGAGACAGTGGTGACGCCTGTGCTTCCACAGCAGGCTTTGCTGTACCGGATGTGTGGTGATCGGAATCCGTTGCACTCGGATCCGCAATTCGCCTCCGCGGCAGGCTTTCCAGCGCCTATCCTGCATGGACTGTGTACTTACGGAATGGTCTGCAAGACCGCAGTGGATACCATGCTCGACGGCGACAGCAGTCGGGTAGCCGGATTTCGGGCCCGCTTTGCCGGGGTCGTATTTCCCGGCGAGAACTTGAGTATCCAGATCTGGAAAGACAATGGGCGACTCCTGATCTCAGCTTCTGTATTGGAGCGCGAAGCTCCTGCCCTGGCTGACGTAGTTCTCACTCTTGTCTGATACCAACCTGTCTGATACCCACCTGTTAGAACTCACCGTAGTTCTCGAACCCGATGGAGTAGCCCGAAGATGACGGCACAAGACGAAAAGTTCCGACTGTCCCGACGAGGTTTCATGGCCGCTGGAGCCGGCGCCGTGGCAGCGACCGCATTCGCCGGCTGGACGCCGGCCTACGCCGTCCCCGCCGGCTCTTCCGGCTCCGCGGGTGGTCCTGTCTCCACCCTCACGCCGCCGCCTGCCTTCCCCGAAGGCATCGCGCTGTACCAGCAGGCATATCAGAACTGGTCCAAGGAGATCATGCTCGACGCGATCTGGACCTGTTCGCCCAAGACGCCCGAAGACGTAGTCCGCCTCGCGAACTGGGGCCATGCCAACGGCTACACCATTCGTCCCCGCGGTGCCATGCACGGCTGGACGCCGCTGACCATCGTCAACGGTGCGCCGGTCGACAAGGTCATCCTCGCCGACACCACGGTCCACCTCACCGGAGTCTCCGTCAACGCCGGTGGCAGCCCAGCCACCGTCACCGCAGGACCCGGCGCGACCCTCGACGCCATCACGACCGCACTGCAGGCACAGGGCCTCGGGTTCGCGAACCTGCCGGCGCCGGGTGTGTTGACCATTGCCGGCTGCCTCGCCGTCGACGCTCACGGCGCAGCTCTTCCCGCCGAAGGCGAAGCACACGTTCCCGGACAGACTTTCGGCTCACTCTCCAACCTCGTCACGTCGCTGACCGCAGTGGTCTGGAACGGCAGCGAGTACGCGCTGAAGACGTATGCACGTAGCGACGCGGCGATCAAGCCGCTGCTGACTCACCTCGGACGCACCTTCCTCACCTCCGTCACCTTGCAGGCCGCCCCCAATTACCGCATGCGCTGCGTCAGCCACACCGACATCGGTTGGCAGGAACTCTTCGGCGCCCGCGGAGCGTCCGGACGCACCTTCGAGAAGTTCGTCCGCGAAAACGGTCGCGCAGAAGCAATCTGGTACCCCTTCACCGAACGCCCGTGGATGAAGGTGTGGTCACTTGCCCCCACCAAGCCGCCGTTCTCGCGTGAGGTGACCGGACCGTACAACTACATCTTCTCCGACAACCTCCCGGAGCCGGTCACCGACATGATCGGCCAGATCAACTCCGGAAACCCGGGCATCGCACCGGCATTCGGGCAGATCATGTACGCCACCACCGTTGCCGGACTCGCCGCGACGTTCTCCAACGACCTGTGGGGATGGTCCAAGGACGTCCAGTTCTACATCCGGGCCACCACCCTTCGTCTGACCGAGGGCGGCGGAGCCGTCATCACCTCGCGCGCCAACATCGGCCAGGTCATCCACGACTTCACCCAGTGGTTCAACGGTCGCATGGAGTACTACCGCTCTATCGGACAGTTCCCCCTCAACGGCCCCGTCGAAATCCGTTGCTGCGGCCTCGATCAACCGTCGGATGTCGAGGTCGACTCGGCAGGCGCCCCCACCATCTCGGCCATGCGCCCTCGGCCCGACCATCCGGAATGGGACACCGCCATCTGGCTCAACGTCCTCGGCGTCCCCGGAACCCCCGGCATGTTCGCGTTCTACCGCGAAATGGAACAGTGGATGCGTAATCACTACAACAACAACGACGCCACCTTCCGCCCCGAGTGGTCCAAGGGCTGGGCGTTCGGCCCCGACAAGCCGTACACCGACACCCCGATCATCACCCAGGGCCTCCCCCAGACCTACCGCGACGGCGTCCCATCGAGCGACAACTGGGACACCGCCAACGCCGCATTCAACGCGTTGGATCCGCACAAGGTCTTCAGCAACACCTTCCTGGACCAGTTGCTGCCTTGAGGTTCAAGTACTGAGCGCACACTCTGACAACTCGACGGTCGTCGCCACTCCCCTTACTTTCGGGAGTGCGGCGGCCGTCGTGCGTTGCAGTGAGCGGGATGAAGGAGTCCCCCCCGCATCCCGACGAGGCAGCTGCCTCAATCGCGATCAGGATGGATCGCCTCGTGCATACTTTCCACTGCCCTGGCGTGAGTTGAGAGCTCGGACCGAGCCGACCGAATCGTGGCGCTGTCGCTGCGTGCCCCCGGCTCGGACGACGACGAGTCCTCTCCGGGGTTCGGCGCGCCATCAGCTGGATGCTCGGAGGAGCCGGTGCGCTCTTCCCTCTCCGCGCGGGCGCGCAACAACGACTCGGACTTCGGGGTATTTCGCATCGGAGCATTGTCCCAGATCCATCTCCTATGACTCACATTGAGCGCTCTCACCCCCGGCGACCAGGCCGTTCCTGAATATCAACACCTAGAATGTTCGCAACAAAATATCTACAGCGGTCAGGGTAGACATTCTCGCGAGGCTGTTGTATCTTTTTTCTCGTAGCAAGGAACGAGTCAAGAGATGCGGGAGAGATGAACTACCCGCAAGCAGTACCGCAGGGCAGGGACGTGCCGGGGCCGAATTCGTGTGTGAGTGTGTAGTCGGACCCGGCACCCCCCTTCAAAGCGGCTACCGGATGTCTTGTGCGAGTCCGGAAGTTCGAAAGAATGCAGTTATGTAAGTAAGTTCAACCCCATCCGGCCCCCGGCGCTCCTCGCGCCGGGGGCCCCGTCCGTTCAGCGAAAGAAGCGAGCCATTCCGGCAGATACACCACCGGGGGACCCCTCCGGCAGATTCGACGACGAGAACTATCCTGCGTACAGCATGGGACATGCGGCCGAGATCCTCGGTGTCAGGCAAGCTTTCCTTCGTAGCCTCGATGCCGCGAAACTGCTTACCCCACAACGCTCTGAGGGCGGACATCGCCGCTACTCCCGCTACCAGCTGCGCATCGCAGCCCGCGCGCACGAACTCGTAGCCAACGGCACGGCGCTCGACGCGGCTTGCCGCATCATCATCCTCGAAGACCAACTCACCGAAGCCCGTCGCATCAACGCCGAGCTTCAGCAAGCGCAGGACCTGCGAGAGGAACCGGACGCGGCACCCGAATGAGGACTGCACTGGAACAGCAGTTGCGCCTACACGGTCGATCTGACCCCTCCTCCTTCCAACTGCGGTAAATTCGGCCAATTGGGACATTGCTCGGCGTCGGTTGCTCGATTTCCACATCGAAGGGATCGCAGGCATGACTTCCTCCCACCACCGCGCTCGGGTGCGGCTGTCTGCTCTGTCGATCGCCTTGACCGTTGCCATTGCAACCGCTGCGTGCAGTTCCGACGATGACTCCGCAACAAACACGGGCAGCGCCTCTCGCAGCACCTCGAGCAGTCGGGAATCCACCGAGATCACGGACATCGTCCGCCGCCAAGTGGCCGACTTGGGCCTCAGTGCCGCTGTGTTCGGGGTGTGGCGAGGCGACGACGAAGTTGCTCTCGGCGCCGTCGGAGAGTCCCCTGTCGGAGTTCCGGCGACAACCGACATGCTGTTGCGCGTCGGCCAACCGATGGAACCGATGCTCTCGACAGTCCTGCTGCAACTCGACGAAGAGGGAACGCTTCCCCTCGATCAACCGATCGCGAAGTGGGAACCGAACTTTCCACGCGCAGACACCATCACTCCGCGAATGCTGGCCAACAGCACGTCGGGCATCTCCGACTACGTGACCGATCCACAGTTCCTCAAACTCTTCACGGACAACCCGATGAAGGGCTGGACTTCTCGAGAGATCCTGGATCTTGCCAACTCCCGCCCGCCGTTGTTCGAACCCGGCACCAGTTGGGCGTACGCGCACAGCGACCTGACGCTGCTCGGCGACGTCATGGAGAAAGCGACTGGAAAACCGCTGGGCGAACTACTTCAGCAGCGCGTCTTCGATCCACTCGGGATGGATCACAGCAGCGTTGTACTCACGTCGCAGATGGACGAACCGATCCTGCACGGTTACACCAATGAACGTGGAGTATTCGAAGACTCCACTTTCTGGAATCCGACGGCGTTCCTGCACAGCGGAAACATGAACGCGCCTGTCGCCGACGTCGGAAAGTGGGTGCGCGCGCTGGGAACGGGAGAGTTACTCTCCGACAAGGCTTTCGAGCAGCAGATGGCGCCGACGACTGCGGGCTTGGGAAGTATGACGGCGGACAAGTTCTTTTCCTTCGGGACCGGGCACCTCGACGGCTGGCTGGTGATGAACCCGTCGTACGGCGGTTACAACGGTCTCGCGCTCTACTACCCCGATTCGAAGACGACGATCGTCGTCTACGCCACACTCGGGCCGACAACCAACGCGGACCTCAACAACACCGTGTCGATGGGGAAGGAGATCGGAACCCTCCTCGAGCCGGATCACCCGCCGCAGGTACCGACGCCGTGACGCCCCACACACGCTGGTAGTAAACAGCGCCGGTCGGCAACTTCCTGTTTACGCACGGATTACCTCCAGGACTTATCGCCCCATCACCATTCTCTTCAGTACCGAACGAAACGCGTCGGACCGCGGGTTGTCTCGCCAGTGAACGAGAACGTAGATAGATGGGGACAGGCCCGATGAGGAAATACGCGATGTCAGTGGCATGCACGGTTGCAGTCACAGCGGGGGTGACTCTTGTGATGTCGGTACCTGCCGGAGCGGACCCGAATGACGGTGGGTCGTGCCCGGCCGGTGCGGTATTCGCGGTCGGCGGAACGTGGGATCCGACGGGACAAACGACGCAACCCGTCACCGACCGCTACGTCGCCCAGGGTTACGCCTCCAAGCCGGTGACCTACCCCGCCAGCTTCTGGCCGCTCGGCGAACAGACATACGACCAGAGCGTTGCCGCCGGCGCCCAGACGCTTCGCACCGAAGTCAACGCTTTCCACGCTCAGTGCCCGGGCAGCGAGATCGTCGTCACCGGATACTCACAGGGAGCACGGATTGCCGGCGACGTTCTCGGTGACATCGCACGTGACGGATCCATTCCCCAATCGCAAGTCGAAGGCGTCCTCTACGCCGACCCTCGCAACTCGGCCGGGGGCATCGAAACCGTAGTGCCCAATGTCGTTCCGGGAGCGACGATGTCCGGAGCACGCGGCGGATTCGGAGACATCGCAGTGCAGGAAGTCTGCATCGAGGGTGACGGCATCTGCAACATGCCCAAGCCGCGTGATGCGCCCGAGGTGTTCGTGGATTCGGTCTTCGGCTACTTCACGAAGCACAACACCTACACGCCGATGATGTCCGAGCCCGCTCCGCCTGCTCCCCCGGCGCTGCCGCAGACACCGTCGGTGCCACTGCAACCGGCTGACGTCGCCACTGCGATCGTGACACGGGTCGTCGAGAACATCACTCCGTATCTGAGCGCTGCACTCGCCACCGTGCTGACGAAGTAACGCGACACCGCTTGTTCGGCTGACTGAAAGTCGACCGATTCGTACAAGTCGAGGACCACCCGCGCCGTGCACCATCGAATACATGCTCACCCTCATCGTAAGATACGGGTACGTCCCGTTCATGCTCTTGGGAATCAACGGAGCCGCAATCGCGCTGGCGGCATCCGGTGCGCCGAAATGGTCACTGGTGGCATTGATTCTCTTCGCAGTGGTCTGCTCTTTCGCGGCCGAACGGGCGCTTCCCTACGAATCTTCGTGGAATGCCCCGGGACCGGACAGGTTTCGCGACGCTGTCCATGCGTTTGTCAACGAATCCCTCATCTTGGTCAGCGTCGCGGTAATCCCGTTGATGGCCGCGGTGATTCCGTTCGACGGGCTGTGGCCGAGCGGTCTTCCGTTTGTCCTTCAGGTCGTCTTCGCAGTGTTGGTTGCCGATTTCGGCATCACCGTGGTGCATTTGATCAGCCACAAGGTTGGATGGTTGTGGCGTTTCCACGCGGTTCATCACAGCCTCGAACGGTTCTACGGTATGAACGGACTGATGAAGCACCCCGTGCATCAGACTTTCGAAACCGCCGGTGGCGTCCTGCCACTGATCCTCCTCGGGATGCCCGTTCCAGTTGCCTCGGCGCTCGCGGTTTGTGTCGCTGTCCAACTCCTGCTTCAGCATTCGAATGCCGACTACCGCATCGGCCCCCTGCGTCCGATACTCGCCCTCAACGCCGGCCACCGATTCCATCACCTGAAGTGGGCGGGAATCGGTGACGTCAATTTCGGTTTGTTCACTCTGATCTGGGATCACCTGTTCCGCACTTATTCTTTCGATCCGGAAAAGCGCTTCAGCAGTGACGATCTCGGAATGGCGGCCAAGCCCGACTACCCGGACGACTACCTCGGCCAGTTGGCCGAACCGTTCCGGAGACAGAACTGACGGACGAGGGGCGGAGATTCAGCCCGCGAGTACCCGTCGCATGACGGGCTTGGCTGCAAACGCACTGGCCAACACCAACGCGATCCCCACAGCCAGGGTGACGCCCAACTGAACCAGCGCCATCGGAGTGGTCAATACGGCTGCCCCTGCCAGTGGGAAGAGGAACAGCAGTGCAGCGCCGGCACCGGCCAGTGCCATCACCACCACGGGAGTGCGAACGTGCCGCATGCGGGCGCTGTCCATCACCTCGACAGGTGTACCGGCCAGAGTCAGACTCCGATACAGCTCACGGTTGTCGAGGATCCCGGATACCTGGGTGAGCGCAGACGAGATTGCCGCCAACGTGAATGTTGCTCCGAGAGTGAACAACACGCCGGTTCTCATGTCCGCGAACAGGAACTCCTGCCCTGGCTGCAAATCCTGCCCTTCCCCGTTGCCTATCGCGGCGAGGAGAGATGTGCCTGCGGCAACAAAGCTGGCCATCGTCACACCGCTGACCGTGCGCCACACAGCCTTCGGATTGTCCAAGACCCGACGCGCCGCAATCAGCGAAGCACCGTCTTTGGCGCATTTGAGCATGATCCGCCCAAGCAGCGAAATGACGAACGGACCGACCAACGCAACAACGCCGAAGCAGAGACCAAGGCCCACCAGGATTGCCGCGATGCTTGCCGCGGAGCCCCCGAATGCACTCCATCCCACAAGAACCCCCACCCCAGCCACCGCGAAGATCATCTTCGGTGCGGCGCTGGGATTGCCCGCCGTGACGCCCAACGGGCTCACGAACACCTGGCGCATCCCGAGCATCGACGTCAAAGCAGCCAGGATGGTCATTCCGAATACGATGCCCACCAGCGGAAGTGCGCCTACCCAAAGCTCACTCCACTCGAATGTCCGACCTTGAAATCTCAAGAGAGCTACGAGCGGCAACGCGAGGAGGTATCCCACCACACCGATCAACGCACCGGCCAAGCCCTGGATACCCGATTCCGCAGCGCACAGCGCAACGATCTGGCGAGGGGTGGATCCGATGAGTCGCAGCGAGGCAAGTCGTTCGTCGCGACGGCGCGCGCCCAAGCGGGCCGCCGCCAGGCCGAGAGTGACGGCTGGAACGATCATCAACACCGAAGCAACCCCTGCGAGTGCTAGGTACGCCTCGGCTTCGGGTTCGCTCGATCTGCCCGCAAATGCACCGTAGCCGCCGAGCACCGTCAGCAACAACGTCGTCGAGGCGGCAAAGGCCGTTACGGGAAGCGCGAAGGTACTCAAGGCCTTTCGGCCTTCACCTCGCACCGTCATCAATGCAACGCGCGCTGTGGCCTTCATGCCGCCACCTGTGTCCCGACGAGCGAACCGGCCTGCATCATCATCGTGCGATCACACCACCGAGCGACTTCGGCATCGTGAGTGACGACGACCAACGCAGAACCGATCTGTTGAGCCGAATCACGCAACACCCTCATCACTTCCCAACTCGTCTGCGCGTCGAGGGCACCGGTCGGCTCGTCTGCGAAGAGAACGGCGGGTTTGGTCACCAACGCTCGCGCAATCGCCACACGTTGCGACTGCCCACCCGACATCTGACCCGGGCGACGGTCCTGCAGCCCGTCCAGTCCCAATGGCGCAAAGAAGCCGTGCGCCGTCCGCTTGGCTTCGGCGATGGACAACCCGTTGAGCACCAAGGGCAAAGCGACGTTCTCGATCGCCGGAAGCTCCGGCAACAGTTGGCCCGATTGAAAAACGAATCCGTACGACTCGCGTCGGAGGCGGCTGCGGTCGTTCTCACCGAGGTTCTCGATATGCCTGCCGCTCAGCAGGATTGCTCCCGAGTCGGGCTTGACGATTCCTGACATGCAATGCAGCAGAGTCGACTTGCCCGACCCTGAAGGACCCATGATGGCCGTAGCAGTACCGGCGCGCACTTCCAGCGATACACCTCGGAGCACTGGAACGTCGCCGTACGACTTGCCCAGCGCGTGGACCGACAGGACTGCGGGTGCTTGTGCGTTGTTCATGATTCCACCTTCTCGTGAACCCCCTCGCCAGCACATCGGCCCAGCGCACGATCTTCGAACCGAGTGCGGTCCTACCGGAGGATGACCGGACCCCGAGCTCTGTCAGGGTCGTCACTATGATTTCCGACATGACCTGGTCCGGCGCCGTCCACATGGAGCCCGGAATTCTCATGTTCACCGGCGCAGTGGGATCCGCGCACATGCATTCGCATGCCGCTGTTCAGATCATGATCGTCGACGACGGGGACGTCACGGTCACGGACGGGGACGGCCACAGTGAAGTCGTGCGGTCCGTGGTCATTCCATCCGGGGCGGTCCACGCGTTATCCGCCTCCGAGGGTGCGCGGGGACGAGCGATCTACGTGGACTCCACCACGGGGATGGGCCGGCGCATCAGGCCGCCTGTATCCGAGCACGGTGGTGTGGCCGACTGGTCGGACCGTGGGCGGACCGCAGTAGCGATGACGGACCGTGGCGCTGATTCGGATCTGGAATACGCAGCGAGGCTGATCGATTCACTGTCCGAAAGTAGACAGCCGTCGAGCGTACGCGCTCTTCACCCTGCACTCGAGCATGCTCTGACGATACTGCCCGAGCGACTTTCGGGGCCGATAACGATGACGGACACCGCCGCGCTGGTCTCCATCTCGCCCGGCCGATTGGGAAGAATCTTCAACGATCAACTGCAGATGAGTTTTTCGACCTACATTCGTTGGTTGCGGCTACGACGCGCCATGGAAGTGATGAGCGGTGGCGCAAGCCTGACAACCAGTGCCCACGAGGCCGGCTTCACCGACAGCGCCCATCTCAACCGGATCTGCCACAGCATGTTCGGACTCACGCCCAGCGCCGCGACCGGCGATCTCACCTGGAATTGATGCTGCTCCTCAACTGATGCTGCCCACCGCCGACCTCGCCAGTAGCGACAGACGACTGTAGAGGCGCGCCAACCCCGGCACGTCCCGGAGGCTGCCTGCCACTTCTTCGACGTAAGCGTCGGCGTAGATCGTCAGCCGCGCATCGACGTCATAGAGAACATCGACGACATTCGCGAAACGGCGAAGGGCAAATTCCGACGCCTCGGCGAGCACCGGCACTCCGAAGATCACCCAGTCGTCGAAGCGGGCGGCGAGCGCGAGATAATCGGCAGCCGCGGTCGAACCAGCGCACAGCACCTCGAAATCGAACCAGACGACACCGTCTCGAATCGCCGAGCACTCCAATGTGCGTGTGCCTATCGTCAATTCGACACTTTCGCCCGAAGGCCGCGTAATTCCCGAGCCGACGAGGAATTCCCCTGTCGCAAAACGGTAGTCCCCGGCACCTGGCTGTCCCGCCGTCCGATAGTCGACGGAGCCACCCAACTCGATCACCTCGAGAGTCCGTTCGATCAACTCGATCGACGGAACGAACTGCTCGTGAAAAAGCGGATTGGGAAGAAGATCGGTCGGCGGAACATTGGACGTGACGACAACAGTCACGCCTTTCGCGACGATTGTGTCGAGAACCCTTGCCATGAACATGGCGTCGGCGACGTCGTCGATGTGGAACTCGTCGAAACAGAGCACGCGGATTCCATCGACGACGTGATCCAGTGCCACGCCCATCGAGCCGAGTTCATGCGCCCGAGAGTGCAGATCTGCAAAGAACCGATGAAAGTGAATGCGCCGCTTGCCGACCGGGAGCCTGTCGTAGAACTCGTCCATGAGCATCGTCTTCCCGCGGCCGACGCTACCCCAGAGATAGATCCCACCCCCGACCTCACCGCCCGAGATCCGGGCCTGCAGTGCGTCGAGGGCTTCGCGTGCCGCCAACTGCTCTTCGTCCAGTAGCATAAGACTCCTCTACGTCTGTAGAGTCGAGGCTAGTGATCGAAGGCAAATCGAGTCAATGTGACCCTCACGACGCACCATCTGCAACATTCAACTCCGGCAGCATGCAACATCGACAACAAGGAACGACATGAAGCCTGATCGCAGAGCCCTCATCGCGGCATCCGCCGTCACGATCATCGCCGAGCAGGGCCCGCGTGCACTCACCCATCGGGCGGTTGATCAGTCCCTGGAACTTCCTGCCGGTTCGACGTCGTACTATTTCCGCACTCGCGAGGCACTACTCGAAGCAACCGCATTGCACATCGTGCACCGGTCACGTTCGATATTCGACGAACTCCGCGAGAGGCCCAGCGATCCTGCTGCCCTGACGGCCGAGTATCTCGATGATCTTCTCTCGCACCGCAGACACGAATTGATCGCGAGATATGCACTGCTCTTGGAAACTCCCCGAGATTCGGCATTGCACCAACTCCTCGAAGACAGCCTGTTTTCACGGGAGAAGGCAAGGCCTGTCTTCGACATCGTTGGCGTTGACGATCCTGACGTCGCCGCCGCAAATTTTCTGAGCCTTCTGGAGGGCTTGATCTTCGACTACTGCCTCGGAGCGCGTAGCCGAGATCCCCGCTCCTCCGAAACCGTTCGGCAACTTCGGATCCCGATCGACATCTATCTGCGCGGAGTTGGTTCCGCCTGAAAGGTGTTGGTCAGCAGAGGCTTCCGGTGCATGGCCGTTGACCAGAGAACAGTGCCGCGACAAACGGGGTACTGTCTGGAACCGAAGCCGGAACGGTTCCCAGATGATCAGTGGGATAGGTATGGAATGCAAAGTCGACACCGTTGGCAGTAAGGTCGGCCGCGAACTTCAGTGTCAGCGGTGCCGGAACATCGATGTCCGACAACCCCTGACCGATGAAGAACGGGCGGTCGTATCCTGCGGTCGGCACAGTGAGCAGGTCACGCGCAGCCTCCATGAATACTGGATTGTCCAGCGACTTCGTCAGCACCTGCCCGAGCGTGACGGTGCCGTACTTCGTGCGCGCCTCGGTGTAGCACATGTTGTTCTCGACGTCGTCGAGGATGGTCTTGCCGAGCGGGGTCAGATACGAGTCGATGTCGATATCCGGCCGCGAAGCACGCAGTCCATCAAGAACGTTCGCGATGTAGACCGTCGAACCCTTGAGCGGAAGCGCCGGGAAAGCCGGACCACCGAGCGGTAGAAGATTCTCGATGTTCGAGGGGACACCAGTGGCGACAGCGCCGCGGTAGTCCAACTCCGGCGCGTAAGCAGTGGCAAGCGAAGCGGTGAACATAGTCGCCTGCCCGCCCTGCGACTGCCCCATCGCAACCCATGCGCTCGACAGGTCGTCGTCGACCGCACGAGCGGCACGCACCATGTCCACAACGCTGTGTGCAGCGGAACGACCGTCGAGATACGGGTGAACACCGGGTGTTCCGAGCCCCACGTAGTCGGTGGTCACGACCGCGTATCCCTGCTCCAGCCAGTGACCCAGATGCGTCGCGGTCCGTTCGAGTGGAACACTGCTGCTCGGCGCACACTGATCCGCGACACCCACCGTCCCGTGCGCGTAGGAGATGATCGGCCAACCACCCTCGGGCGGAGCTCCCTCTGGGCGATACACCACACCGGTACTCGTCATCGGCGCATCCTTCGGGCCCGTCGACCAGTACGTCACCTTCGTTGCGCTCACGGCACCCGGGATCACCCGGTCGGGACCGAGCAACTCCTGACTCACGACAGCACCCGGAGCATCGTTCGGTTCCGCTCCGGCCGGCGCCGCAACTGTCAACGCCACCAACGCACTCGCACTCAGTCCGACGAGCGTCCTACACAGTCGCTTACTCACGTACTTCTCCTACCGATTGCGGTGACGATGCATATGTGGTGATCGGCCCCACATCAGCTGATCGAGTTCAGACCATAGAACAGCCTTACCATTTGGTCAACCTAAATTCCCGCTCCGCATCGACCGTCGTGACACGCCTGCTCGGGTAGGGTGGCGGTGTTCGATACGTGCAGGTCCCCCGCGAGATCAGGAGGCCGAAAGGCTCTCTCATGTCAGCACCTGATCTCCCGACCTTCCCTGCTTCGCAGCAGAAGTCGGTGGCCGCGATCCTCCGAGCAGCAGGTTGCGTCTTCGCCGAAGACGAGGCTCGCCTACTTCTTCACACCGCACGCTCTCGCGATGAACTCGACGCGATGGTCGACCGACGAGTTGCCGGCGAACCACTCGAGCCCGTCCTCGGATGGGCCGAGTTCTGCGGCTTGCGCATTCACATCGACTCCGGAGTCTTCGTCCCACGCCGGCGCACCGAGTTCCTCGCCCGGCAGGCCTGCTCACTTGTCACCACAGGAAGCGTCGTCGTCGACATGTGTTGCGGCTCAGGAGCTGTCGGTGCTGTCCTGCAGTCGACGCTCGACGCCGTCGATTTGTACGCGGTAGACGTGGAACCGGCCGCAGTGCGGTGCGCTCGCCGAAACATCACACCGCCCGAGCGTGTACTCGAGGGCGATTTATTCGGACCACTGCCGACGAAATTACTCGGTCGCGTGGATGTCGTCGTCGCCAATGCACCTTACGTCCCCACCGAATCGATCAGGCTGATGCCGCCCGAAGCCCGTCTTCACGAACCGCTGGTCTCGTTGGACGGCGGTACCGACGGACTGGACCTGCAGCGTCGCATCATCGCGGACGCCGCGCCGTGGCTACGACCGGGTGGCTGTCTTCTCGTCGAGACGAGTACGGAGCAGGTCGAAATGACTGTTGAAACATTCACTCGGGGAGGGTTTCTCACTCGGGTAGCAACCTACAGCGAGACCGCGTCGACCGTGGTGATCGGTCAGCGTTGAAGGCGATCGGATCCTGGCGTGGACCACTCCCGAGCGCGGGCGGCAAAGCCGTCGACAAAAAGCCCGAACGCGCGATCGACGCGGGCCCGGTCCCCGGTGGCCAGAAGATCCATCGACAGACCCCGCATTTGCGAGAGCAACAGAGTAGCGACAGAGGCAACATCGTCCTCGGGGCAACCCGCTTGTCGTAGACCGGCTTCCAGTGCCTCGATCCAATCGCCCACAAAACGGTCCAGGAACCGTCCGTAGCGGTCGCGGTCGCCGAGCGCGAGGGCGTAGATCTCGACCATCACCCGGAACCGCGGCAGGACCTCCGGCGTCGTACGTTCGGTCCACCACGCAGTCAGCACTGTCGCCGGATCGACCCCCGGTTTCATCGGCACCGCAATCGGAATGGACTCACCACGCATGTTCTCGATGACCTCGGAGAGCAGATTCTCCTTGCTATCGAAATGGTTGAGCAACGACGCATGCGACACACCCACGGCCTTGGCGAGCTGCCTCACCGTCAATTCCCCGACACCGTTGTCGATGACGTAGCGGGTCAGCGCGTCGAGCAACTCCTCACGTCGCCCGGCGTATCTCAGGCTGCGTTTGTCGATGCGATCGGGCTCCGGCACATATCCACCCTACCGGCCGGAATCACCAGGTCAGCGGCTGACTGCCTTCTGATACCGACGAATAGCGAACGGCACGAAGACGATCAGCAAACCGAAAGTCCACAACAACGACGCGATGACCGGATTCTGCAGCGGCCACGCATCCGGAACCGTCATCGCAGGATTGGTATTGCCGAACAATTCACGCACCGCCTGAGTAACCGCCGACACCGGATTCCATTCGGCGATCACTTTGAGCGGGCCGGGAAGATTGGTGGTCTCGACAAAAGTGTTCGCGATGAACGACAGCGGAAAGATGACGATGAAGCTCGCGTTGTTGAATACCTCCGGTGTCCGGATCCAAAGCCCGACAACAGCCATGACCCACGACAACGCGTACGCGAAGAACAGAAGCAGCGCATAACCCGCCACCGCTTCGAGGAAACTGGAGTGAATCCGCCACCCGACCAGAAGACCGGTCAACGACATGACCACCAAACTGATGACGTTGATCAACACGTCACTCGATGTTCGGCCTGTCAGCACGGCAGACGGAGCCATGGGCAGCGATCGAAATCTGTCGATGATTCCTTTCTGAATGTCTTCGACCATCCCCAAACCAGTCCAGGTCGCACCGAATATGACCGTCTGCGTGAAGATTCCGGCGATCAGGAATTCTCGATACGACGTGCCCGGGACCGAGATCGCACTGCCGAACACATACGCGAACAAGAGCACGAACATGATCGGCGACAAAGTGGTGAACACCAGCAGATCCGGAACGCGCTTGATCTTGATCAAGTTTCGCCTGGCGATGGTCAAACCGTCTTCGAGCGCCATCTGCACGGTCATTTCTGATCCTCCAGTTCAGCCTGGTGCCCGGTCAGTGTGAGGAAGACATCGTCGAGAGTGGGTCTGCGCAGGCCGACGTCGAATACGCGGATACCTCGTGCCGACAGAAGATTCAGCGCCGCGACCAACGCGTCGGTGCCGTCGTCGACAGGAACAGTGACGCGACGGACATTCTCTTGAACCTGAATGTCCCCCACGGCAAGCGAGCGCAATTCCTCGCGGACGATGTCGAGATGTTCGACCTCGTGCACGCTCAATTCGATGCGCTCACCCCCGACCCGCGCCTTCAACTGGTCTGCAGTACCGCGCGCGATGACCGAGCCGCGGTCGATGACGGCGATCTGGTCGGCCAACCTCTCGGCTTCCTCCATGTATTGCGTCGTGAGCAACAGCGTGGTCCCCTGAGCCACCAACCCTTCGATGACGTCCCAGAGACCGAGTCGCGCCCGAGGATCGAGGCCCGTGGTCGGCTCGTCGAGAAACAACACCTGTGGCCGAGCAACCAATGCGCCGGCGAGATCGAGACGTCGCCGCATTCCACCGGAATAGCCCTTGACCGGCCGATCTCCAGCCTCGACGAGATCGAACTGCGCGAGCAATTCACGCGCTCGGGCCTTACTGCTTCGGGCGCCGAGATGATACAGCCGCCCGACCATGTCCAGATTCTCGTAGCCCGTCAGGTACTCGTCGACCGCGGCGTACTGACCCGAAGCACCGATCTTGGATCGCAACGCCCGCGCATCCTCGACCACGTCCAGCCCGGCAACCTTGGCGCGTCCACCGTCGGGAATGAGCAGCGTCGTGAATATCCTTACCGCAGTGGTTTTTCCGGCGCCGTTGGGGCCCAACAGAGCCATCACCGAACCCTCGCGCACTTCCAGGTCGATGCCGTCCAATGCCGTGACGTCGCCGTACTTCTTGACCAGCCCCTCGGCCACAATCGCTTCGGTCATGAGCCCTCCCGCGTCGGTAATCCGTCGGTAGTCCGTTCCCCAGTGTGACCCAGGAGGCCGACACATTCCAGGAAATTTCGTCAGTTGCCCGGCTGCAATCACCTCCCTGGTTTCGCCGGTGCCTTTCGGCCACGAGGTACGGAACAGACCACACCTCCCAGTCCTGTCCAATACAGCCGATAAATTTCACCGACCTTTCGACGGATATATACCGGAAAGAAAAACCCGAAATTCTTGAACAAAGACCGCTTTCAGGTATTCATGATGAACGCGGCAGCGTTACACTCGTTCAGCAAGTGACACTCGGGCCGGTGACGGTTGACTTATGGTGTCGAATCTCGAATTACAAATCAGACAGAGGCCGAAAAGAATTGAATCACCGATTCAGTGCACGCGGGGAAGACTCACACTTCGGGGGATCGAGAAAGGCTGACTGTGCCATGAGTATCAGAACTCGATACATCCGAACTCCGTGGATCCGAAAAACGGCGAAATATTCCTTCGAGACCATCTGCTTCACCCTGGCCGTGATTGTCGCGGCCGCACTGATCGCCGCGTACAACACACAACCACGCTCCGCGTCGACGTACACGCCGGCCTCGTTCTCGGCGAATCCTGAATCTGCAGCGCTGCCCTTCGACATTCCACCCAAGTCAGCACTGAACGGAAAGTTGGTTTTCGCTCACTACTTCCCGCCCTATCCGGTTTCGATCGACAATGCGAATCCGTCTGGCGATTACTATGCGACACAATATCTTACGGTCAACGGCGAGAACAACAAACACGTTCGCTACGGAGGATTCCTCCGCGATCGGCCGACACCGCGGCAACCCATCGCCGATACGCAGTGGCGCCAACGCGACCTCGAAAACGAAGTTCGTTCGGCAATCGCCGCGGGCATCGACGGATTCTCCGTCGACATCATCGCCAAGGCAACCGACACCAGTTGGTGGGGTTCCACCGTGCCCACAGCCCTGATCAAAGCGGCCGCAGCAGTCGATCCGAATTTCAAGATCATGCTCATGCCTGATATGAACGGCGCGTTCAAAAACATGACCGCAGCTCAAATGGCAGCAGAGATGAAACCGTATTCGACCATGGCATCATCGTTCAAATTGAGCGACGGACGACTAGTGATCTCGCCATTTCTTGCCGAAAACAAGACTGCGGGCTGGTGGTCGGAGTTCATCACTATTATGAAAAATTCTTACGGAATAAATGTGGCATTTGTTCCGATTTTCCTCGACGCAGCAGCCAACCGGAATTCTTTTGCATCGATCAGCTACGGGATGTCGAATTGGGGTAATCGAAATCCGGCAGGAAATCCGCTCTCGGGATCGAACCCGAACTCTCCGATGGGACTTGCCGCTGCCGCTCACTCCTTGGGAAAGATATGGATGCAGCCAGTCGCCTTCCAAGAAGTTCGTCCGAGTCAGTCGATCTACGACGAGGCACAGAATTCACAGAATCTGCAGAACATGTGGCAGATTGCGATTGCGTCCAACAGTGAATGGGTACAGCTCGTCACCTGGAACGACTACAGCGAGGGAACGTCGTTCGCACCCAGCGCCGGTCATGGGCGCGCGTTACTCGACATGAGTTCCTACGGGCTGTACAGCTTCCGCTCCGGCGCCTCACCCGCGATTGTTCGCGACACCGCGTATCTCGTCTATCGCAATCAGTCGGTCTCCGCGGTCCCCGTCAATCGCTCTGCTGCCCCTATGACACTGCGCCAATGGTCATCCCCCGCTCGCGATACCGTCGAGGTTCTCACCTTCTTGACCGCTCCCGCAGTCGTCAAAGTGACGGTTGGAACCACGACAACCACCTGCAATGCCCCGGCCGGGATGAGCAGCTGCATCGCCCCGTTGAAAGTAGGTTCCATCAAGGCCTCTGTCGTTCGCGGCACTACCGAGGTGTCTCGGGTGAGTTCGCACGCGGCGGTGACGGCCACACCGTACAACCAGAATCTCGAGTACCTGGTCGATTCCAGTCGGAGATAACGGTGACGAAGATCGGGTGAGTCCGTCGACTCACCCGATCTTCGTTGCGCCATCGGTTTCGGCTGCAATTGGTAACTCGGGCCGCGATACCGCCCCCGTCCGCTCCACCCTCACTGCCAAGGTCACCGCGGCCGCCAGTGCCGATACGCCCGCTCCGATCCAGTACAAAACCGCGAACGAATGCAGGGTCGGCACAGTGCTCGCACCGATCACCACCGTCGAACCGGCCAATACCGCTGCCTCAACGGCGCTTCCGGTGGAGGTACCGACCGAACGGAGCAGGCTGTTGAATCCGTTGGCCGAGGCAGTCTGATGGATCGGCGCAGATTCGGTGATCAGAGTCGGCATGGCTGCCAGGGAAAATGCCACACCGGCCGATACCACGGCAGCGCCGATCACGATATTGACCAGCGTCGGCGTCAACAGCACACGCAAGACGTATCCGATTGCGATGACGATCGCTCCTGAGGCCAACGTGGCCTTCGCTCCCCATCGCCTCGTCACCTTCGACGACACCGGCGCCAATCCGATCATCAGGACTCCGCCCGGCATCATCGCCAGTCCGGCTTCGGCAGCCGAGAGTCCGAGACCGTCCGCCGACGCCAGGGGCAACTGAAGTTCCTGCGTTGCCGCCAACGCGCTGATGAACATGGCAAAACCGAGTAATACTGCGCAGACGTTCGAAACCAGAATCGGAGCGCGAAGGGAAGTCCGCAGATCGACCAGCGGTGCCGGCGTGTGCAGTTCCCACGGAATCCATCCACAGAGCAAGACCACGCCGGACGCGATCAGAACCAGAACCTCGGGGCTTGCCCAGCCCCATTCGGTTCCTTTCGAAACGGCCAGCAGCAGTGCAGTCATAGCGAGCGTGAGGACTGTGGCTCCCAGAAAGTCGAAGCGTCCGCGACTCTTCACAGCCGATTCCGGCACCACCAGAGGCAAGACGACTATCAGTACGACCCCGAATCCACCGGTGACCCAGAAAAGCGCGGGTAGTCCCCAGTGCGCCGAGATCACCCCAGCCATCGGCATACCGAACATGCCACCGATCCCCAACGTCGCACTCATGAGAGCTACTGCACCACTGAGCTTTTCCGGAGGAAGGACATCGCGCATGATGCTGATTCCGACGGGCAGAAGTGCCGTCGCGAACCCCTGCAACGAGCGCCCGAGGATCAATAACCAGAAACTCTGGCTGAGCGCCGCAACCATGCAGCCGACGATCATCACGGCAAGACAGACGAGCATCATCGCGCGCTTACCGAACATGTCGGCGAGTCTGCCGATGAGAGGGGTTGCGACGGCACCGGTCAGCAATGTCGAGGTCACCAGCCAGGAAGCGGTGGAGGACGATACTCCCGATGCCGTCGCGAACGCAGGCAGGACCGGCACCACCAAGGTCTGTTGCAGCGCGACCACCACACCGCTCAGACTCAGGACGCCGACGACCCACCCGGTCCGCGCTTTCGCGCGAACAGTCTTGTCCGTCAAGCGTTCGAGCGAGCGGCTACTCCGGCGTCGACAGGAACCACGATGCCACTCATGTGGGCACTCGCGTCGGCGGCGAGGAACAGGACTACTCGCGTGATCTCGAAGGGATCCAGCCAACCGACCGGCTGCGCATGCAGAGTCGCGTACACGGGTTCGACGTCGTCTGCCGTCGGCGATTCGAGGTCAGGCCGCATCATCGCGTACATCATGTCGTTGTGAATCATCGGCGTCGAGATGTTCCCCGGTGCAATAGCATTCACGGTCACACCCGAGTTTGCCAGTTCGAGCGACACACTCTTCGTCAAACCGATGACGCCCCACTTGGAGGCGCCGTACGCAGCCATCTGGGTGCCACCGGAGCGACCCATCATCGAGGAAATCGTGATGATGCGACCGTAACCACGTTCCGCCATTCCACCTGACACGGCCGCAACGGTGTTGAACACACCGGTCAGGTTCGACGAGATGACTTCGTTCCACTGCGCCGACGTCATCGACGTGATCGGAGCGGGCACGGACACACCGGCATTCGCGACGGCGATGTCGACACGGCCGAACTCGGCTTCAGCGCGGGCAACGAGCGCGTCCATTGCGTCGCGATCAGCAGTGTCTGCCTTGACGGCAATGCACCGACGACCGGTGGCTTCCACCAAACGAACGGTTTCCTTCAGATCCTCCTCGTTTGCGAGGGGGTAGGCGACGACATCACTGTTCTCGCACCGGTCGCAGATCACGATGTCCGCGCCACGCTCCGCGAATGCGACAGCGTGGGCGCGCCCCTGACCGCGTGCGGCGCCGGTGATCAGTGCAACTTTTCCTTCGAAGCTGCCTTCGAGGCTGTTCATGCCGTCTCCTAGTTCGTCGTATGCAAGCGTGCGCTGTACTGCATGCGTACTCCGAACCCGCCCGAAAGAAACAGTCGATCCCGGACAGCGGGAATCCAGCCGGTTACTGGTAAACGGCGGTCTCGAATTCCAGGTATCCGTTGATGGATCCAGGGTCCGCGAACGGCAGAATCTGCGTTGCCCAGAACCCGCCGACGCCGGTCTGCCGGTCGATCCAGTAATAGAGGTTGGCAAGACCCGCCCAAGCCAGCGATCCGGCCGGCCTACCGGTGGGTGCCACCTCTTCATTTGTCATGAAGGAGTATGCCCATCCCTTGGGTACACCGGGGAAGAATTCCGCATCGTTGGACAGCGTCGGGAGAACTCCGGGCAACAACCCCACGTGCTGGCCTTCGAGCCCGTTCTGAACGGCTGCAGCTACCGTCTCCGACGACAACACGCGACCCGAAGTGCCCGCGCCGTCGTTGAGCCACATACGAATGAACTTCATGTAGTCGCCGACAGTGCCGTGCAAACCGTGACCACCCATGTGCACCTCGGGTTCGGCCGGAAGCTCGAATCCGATGAGCGGAGTGAGGCTTCCGTCGCTCTCACGCTGATGGATCGGCGCAAGTCGATCCTTCATCGACGGGCTCATCGTGAATGCCGTATCGGCCATCTCGAGAGGTTCGAAGATGCGCTCGCGCATGACATCGCCGAGTCGCTGACCTCGAATCGACTCGACGACCTGTCCGGCCCAGTCGATGTTGGTGCCGTACTCCCACTTCTCACCCGGGTCGAAGAGCAGCGGTGTCGTGAGCGCCGCTTTGCTACACGTGATCACGCTGGGCTGCCCATGTTCCTGCGAGAGCCGGTTGTACGACTCGTTGAAGAAGTCGTAGCCGAACCCTGCAGTGTGAAGGAGCAGCATGCGAGTGGTGATGTCACGCTTGGGTTCCCGAAGAACGGGGTTTCCGCCGGCGTCGAAACCGTCCAGGACCTTCAGCTCACCGATGTCGGGAACATAGGTCGCTGCAGGTGCATCGAGATCGAGCAACCCCTCCTCCACACATTGCAGGACAGCGGTACCGGTAATCGCCTTGGTGGTGGAGAAGAGCGCAAAGGTTGTATCGAGGGTCATCGGTTCGCCGTGACCGAGAGCCCGCTCACCGGCTGCACCCTCGTAGATGTTGCCTTCTCGATCCGTGATCATCGCGACGACACCCGGGACTCGGTCAGCCCGCTGAGTTGCTCGCGCCAGCACGTCGTCGAGGTGCTGCTTCGAAAGGGGCTTCCGCGCAATATCTTCGATCGTCACTGCATTTCTCCATCCGACTTGCAACTTGTCTTGTCGAACAGAATGTAACGGCGATCACATACCCGGTTCTGCCTCGAAACGGCAGTAAAACTGTCTCGTTTCGGCAGAACCGGGCAGAGCTTGGAGTCAGCTCTGGGGCGCTCCGATATTCACCAGCCAGGAAATGCCGAATTTGTCTGTACAGGCGCCGAATTCGTCGCCCCACATCTGCTTCTCGAGTGGAACGCTCACCGTTCCCGTTCCCGACAACTGCTCCCAGTACCCGCGCAGCACATCGCCGTCGTCGCCGCTGAGGCTGACCGTGATGTTGTCGCCGGGGTTGTACGGCATGCCGGGCGGAGTGTCGGCACCCATCAGGGTGTATCCCTGATCGGTTTCGAGCATTCCGTGCATGATCTTGTCGCCGCCTTCACCGGGATTGCCGAACTCACCGAACGTGCTCAGCGCCAGCGTGCCACCAAAGATTTCTTTGTAGAACTCCAACGCCTCACGGGCATTGCCGTTGAAGCTGATGTACGGATTGAGTCGAGTTGCCATGACGTACTCCTAGCTCGTGGGATTGCTGTCACGTTCGATTTCAATCCTTGCAGAACGCTCCGACACGAAACAACGGATCACGGCAGTTCATCGAGTGCGTAAAACGATCGTCATGACCGTTCAAACAACTGTCCTCAGAGTCGATTCCGGGTCTCGGAAGGCAACTCTCCGAACCGTTTCCGGTATGTGGCCGCAAACATACCCAGATTGACGTAGCCCCAGGCGTTGGCGATTTCGGAGACGGTTCTCCCGTCGGAACGCAACAGTTCGCCGCGTACACCCTCCAACCGACGCGCGCGCAATCGTTGCCCCGGTGTGGTGTCTCGGTACCGTCGAAATCCCGCAGTGAGCGCCCGGACACTGACACCCACCGCAGCCGCGATCTCCGATGCCGTCGGCACCGAGCGAGCAAACGTATCGATGTACTCCTCTGCCGATCGCACGTAGGCAGGTTCGGCGGAGGCGACGTCGACGCCGAGTTGCAGCCCGGCCTGCGTCGCCCACTCGTCGAGAAGCTGAGCCGCGATGAGTTCTTGAACCCTGGCACCCAGCCTTTCGCTCGACATCGCCTCAGGCGAGTCTGCAATTGCGCGAACGACGTAGTCCATCAATGCCAGCCAACTCGAGCCCCGCCCGCCGATGGTGCACTTGTGCCGCCACAGACGGTCGTCGGGAACCGACCCGAACCATTGCATGGCGTGATCGGCGACAAGCTGATGCGGCACAGTGAGATTCAGCTGCAGGTGATCTTCGTCGAATTCGACGAAGTAGTCGGTCCGGCTACAGTCGGCGACAAAGGTCTCCCCCACGGCAGTATTCACCGCAGTTCCTCCGCCGAGGGCATGTCGACCGTTGCCTCTGATAGTCGTCAGAACCAGAATGTTTCCGGCCTCAGGCGAACATTCACCGACGGAGACCGGAATCCCGTAACAGAATCTGGTGACGTCGATCTTGCCGACTGCCGCGGAGTACATGTCCGAAGCCGGCTTCAACCGACTTCCGATCGGCGTGACCGTATACGGCATGTAGATGTTGTCGGACCACTCCTTGATGCGGTCCCAGTCCCGAGAAAAGGCCTGGTGATGCTGCATAGTGGGCTGGCCGGCCGCGTCGATGAGCAAGGCATCCTCGAACATGGTTCGAGTATCGCACCAGGGCCCGGGAAGGTCACGCGAAGTGAGCTGACGTGATCTCTGGCTGTACGGCGGCGGGTCGTGTTGCAGCAAAAAGCAGCGAATCCACCGCGGTCCCCCGGATCACCATGTGTGCCCTCATTCGCCCCTCCTCCTCCATTCCGATTTTGGTGAGCACCGACGCCGACGCCGAATTCTCCGGACGACACGTTGCCTGCACTCGCTGCGCTCCGAAGCGAGCAAAGGCGAATTCCAGAACCGCGCGCCCCGCCTCCGACGCATAGCCTCGCCCTTGGAACTTCGGGTTCACGACAAAACCGAGTTCCGCCCGCCGGTGCGCGGCGGATACTTCCCACACAGCTACCGAACCGATGACCGTTCCATCGGCCTTCGACGTAATGACCAGGGTGAACGTGCGACGTTCGACGAGCGCAGCTTCTAGTGCAGCGTCAGCCAGGAACGCCCTGGTCACCGCAGGGGTGTTCGGCCCCCAATCAACATATCTACAGACGGCAGGGTCGGACGCGTACTGATGGACGGCACCTTCATCCGCGGCAGTGAAATCTCGAAGAACAAGGCGTTCCGTAGTCAACGTGAACATCCAGCGATCCTAGAGCGAGCCCAAAAGCACCTCTTGACTCGAACGCATGTTCGAGTATGATTTGGGGAGGGGATCGGGGGATTCAATGAGTGTCTTGTTGTCGGACGTGGTTTCGGGTTCTGCGGTGGGGTTACGCGGACGTCTGTGGCAGTTGTCGGCTGCTGAGTTACGTGCGGCTGCGGTGTCGGCGAGCGCGGAGATTCTTCGTCTCGAGGCTGTGCGGGTGGCAGTGGTCGACGAACTCTCGATGCGCCCGGATGATCAGGTGATCGCCAGCCGCGGGGTCGGTTCGTGGTTGGCGGCGAACACCATGTTGCAGGTTCGGGACGGGAAAAAGATCGCCGCGTTGGGTGCAGCTTTGCGGCCGTTTCCGGCGGTGGCGGCTCGGTTCGATGGCGGGGATTGCTCGTTCGATCATGCCGTGTTGATCGTGGCGTTCTGTGAGTCACCGCCGAAGGGGATGCCGGAGGAGGCGCTACCGAAGTGCATCGATTTGTTGTTGGCGGCTGCGTCGGGTGTGGAAGCGACGACGACGAAAGTGCGGAACGTGATCGCGACCTTGGAGCGGTTGTTCGAATCGGATGAGATCCCGCCCGCCGAGGATGTCGATCTCAACGAGTTGCGGATCGCCTCGACATTGAACGGTCGAGTGGTGGTGCGCGGCGATTTCGATGCCCTGACCGGGGAAATGCTGCTGTCGGCGTTGTCGAATCTGACGATGCCGACCCCGGCACCGGACGGAACCCCCGATGCCCGGTCGGCGGCGAAACGCACGGCCGACGGGTTCACCGAACTGATCCGCCGCTATCTGGACTGCGCCAAGACCGGCACCGATGGTGGTCAGCGTCCACACGTGAACGTGCACATCAACGCTCGGGATCTGGCCGAGCACCGGGACTGCGCCGCAACACCCTCCACTTCTGATGACGGAATGGCTGTATCGGATCTTGATGTCGGGCACATGCCCTGGCTCGGACCACTGTCCGTATCGCAGACCAGACTCCTCGGGTGTGACTGCTTCCTCTCCACCGTCCTGCTCGACGATCACGGCGCGCCCTTGGATGCGCAACCAGGAAAGAGGTTGGTCACCGCCGAACAACGGACTGCGTTGATCGCCCGGGACAAAGGCTGCGCCTTCCCGGGCTGCACATGCGTGCCCGCGTGGACTGATGCGCACCATATCCGGCACTGGGCCAACGGTGGCCCGACGGTGATGAACAACCTGGTCCTGCTGTGCCGTTCACATCACCGGTTGATGCACCGAAAATCCGGGTTCGTCGGGAAATGGGAAATCCGGATCGGTGTCGACAACAAGCCCTGGTTCATCCCGCCGCCCTCGATCGACCCCGGACAGCAACCCAGGCCGGCGAACACCACCTTCAAAACCTGAGGTAGTACTCCTCGGGCACAACAGAACACGGCCGAGCACCGCATCGAAGGAGACCTCGATGCGGTGCCAACCGGCCGTGACGCTTGATGAAGCTGTGCCCACGATAATCAGCGAGTCAGCACAAGCCCCGATGTCGGAACGCCCGTTCCCGCAGTCACAAGTACATTCTCGACGGAGTCGACCTGGTTGACCGAAGTACCGCGGATCTGCCGAACACCCTCGGCGATACCGTTCATCCCGTGAATGTATGCCTCGCCGAGCTGTCCACCATGGGTGTTGATCGGAAGCTTGCCGCCGAGTTCGATTGCGCCACCGGCGATGAAGTCCTTTGCCTCTCCCCTGCCACAGAAACCGAGTTCCTCGAGCTGCATCAGAACATAGGGCGTGAAGTGGTCGTAGAAGATCGCCGTCTGCATGTCCGACGGGCGCAGCCCACTTTGTGACCAGAGCTGATCGCCGACAAGGCCCATCTCCGGTAGGCCGGTCAAACCGTCGCGGTAATAGCTGGTCATGATGTATTGATCTGCCCCGCTGCCCTGTGCGGCGGCAGCGATAACGGCGGGGGTGTTCTTCAGATCTTTGGCTCGTTCTGGCGAGGTGACGACGATCGCGATGCCGCCGTCGGACTCCTGGCAGCAATCGAGAAGATGCAAAGGTTCGGCGATGAACCGCGAATTCTGATGGTCCTCGAGGGTAATCGGTTTTCCGTAGAAGAACGCCTTCGGATTGGTGGCTGCATGCTTACGATCCGCGACGGCGATTCGACCGAAGTCCTCGCTGGACGCTCCGTATACGTGCATGTATCGCTGCGCGACCATCGCGACAAACGATGCAGGAGTACCCAATCCGTGAGGATAGGAAAAGGCGTTGTCCGTTCCCGACGAATTGACCTGCGCCACAAGGCCGGAGTTCACCTGCCCGAAACGCGCACCCGATCGCTCGTTGAACGCGCGGTAAGCGACGACGACGTCTGCGACGCCAGTGGCAACAGCCATGGCGGCCTGCTGAATCGTCGCCGCAGCGGCACCGCCTCCGTAGTGAATGCGGCTGAAGAACTTGAGGTTCGGAATCCCCACCGAACGAGCTACTGCCACTTCGGTGTTGGTGTCCATGGTGAACGAGGTAAGACCGTCGACGTCGGCGGGTGTCAGACCGGCGTCGTCCAACGCGGCTTGAACAGCCTCGGCGGCAAGTCGCAGTTCACTGCGACCGGAGTCCTTCGAGAAATCCGTGGCTCCGATTCCGACGATCGCTGCCTTGCCGGACAATGCGCTCATTCAATGTCTCCGTTTTCAGTGTCTCCATTCGAGCCCGACGCCGGAAATGCCAGTGTGACCTGTGCGGTGATGTGATCTCCCAGGCTGTTCTTGCCGACCACCGCGAGCGACACGAGATCCTCGTCGTAGGAGGTCACCGTTCCGGAGAGCGTCAAGGTGTCGTAGGCGTACCAGGGGACTCCGAGGCGGAGTTTGATCGACGTGAGTACAGCCCGCGGTCCGGCCCAATCGGTCACGAATCGCTGCACCAAGCCGGTGTCGGTGAGGATGTTGACGAAAATGTCTTTCGAGCCGCGTTTCTGTGCGAGATCGCGGTCGTGGTGAACATCTTGAAAATCGCGGGTAGCGAGCGCCGCCGAGACCACAAACGTCGGGTCGCCGTAAATCGAAAGCTGCGGAAGAACCTCTCCCACAGTGATATCCGTCGTCGAAGTCATCGTCACTCCTTCACCGCAGAAACCGCAGACACCGCAGACACAGAAACCGGCTGCCAGGCGTACAGAGTCCAGGGAGTTCCCCCGGTCTCGTCGTCTCCGGGGAAGTCGAGGTAGATCGCCTCCACCTCCATCCCGATCGACACACTCGACGGATCGACGCCGCGCAATTCGCCGAGCATCCGCACACCCTCAGGCAGTTCGACCAGGGCAACGACGAACGGCAACGACCGACCAGGAACCTTGGGGGCGTGGTGAACGACAAAGCTGAAGACCGTTCCCCGACCTGACGCCACCACGTAGTCGGTCTGCTCCGACTTGTGTTTCCAGATCGCGGGCACCGGCGGGTGCTGTACCGAACCGTCCGCACGCAGTTGAATACGCAACTCGTGTGCGGCGACACCGTCCCAGAAGAACTGCGTGTCGAGGGATGTTGTCGGACGCAGCATTCGAGATGCGTCCAGGTCCGCAGGCACGTCAGTGGAGGAACTCTCGCTGACTGGCGGCGCGAACTTCAAGATCCGGAACATCATCTCCGAGACCAGTTCTTCGCCGACCCGCCAGAAGCTGCGAGTAGTGAAGAACCATCCTTCACCAAGACCTGTCTTCTTGGGTCCCACAACGTCTTCCAACACCGAGGAGATGGTGACTTCTTCACCCGGCTTCAAGTAGCGGTGGTAGATCTGATCGCAGTTGGTCGCGACGACGGAGGTGAATCCGGCCTCGTCGAGGATGTCCGTCATCCGGCCCAACGGGTCGTCGGCTTCTCGAATTGCCCCCAGACCGCGCATCGTCCATACCTGCGCCATCGCCGGCGGTGCGACTATTCCGTCGTGTCCGGCGGCGCGGGCGGCCGATTCGTCGACATAGATCGGGTTCTCGTCACCGATCGCCTCGACCCAGTTGCGGATCATCGGCACGTTCACGGGGTCCCGGCCGGCGCGAGGAGCGCTTGGCCCGTCCTCTCGAACCCGCTCGGCAGCAGTGAGAATGGGATCTGACACGATTTGTTTCCTATCTCGGAACGCGGGGAAGCTTCAGGCCGGCGGTAGCGATCAATTCGCGCATCACCTCGTTGACTCCACCGCCGAAGGTGATCACCAGGTTGCGCTTGATCTGCATGTCCAGCCACTCCATGAGATCAGCTGTTTCGGGATCGATCGGATTTCCGTACCGCCCGACGATCTCTTCCGCGAGTCGACCGACCCGCTGGATACGCTCGGTCGCAAACACTTTGGTTGCCGAAGCGTCGGCGATATCCACCGAATCCGAATCACTCGACGCCACTTGCCAGTTGAGCAGTTCGTTGAGGCGGTACGTCGCATGAATTTCGCCGAGCGCGCGTCGTACGTCAACGTGATCAAGCAGGTTTTCACGCTTGGCCCAATCGAAGACGTGGTCGTAAATCCCTGCGACACGACCTGCCGGACCGAGCATGACGCGTTCGTGGTTGAGCTGCGTCGTGATCAAGCGCCAGCCCTGATTCTCCTCAGCCACAAGCATGTTCGCCGGAACGCGAACGTCCTCGTAGTAGGTGGCGTTGACGTGATGTGCACCGTCGCAGGTGATGATCGGGGTCCAGGTGTAGCCGGGATCTTTGGTGTCCATGATCAGGATGGAGATGCCGCGGTGCCGTGAATCGGCAGACCCTGTCCGCACGGCAAGCCACACGTAATCGGCGTCATGCCCGCCGGTGGTGAAAATCTTCTGGCCGTTGACGACGTACTCGTCACCATTTCGTGCCGCCGAAGTGCGCAGTGCTGCAAGGTCGGTGCCGGCTTCCGGTTCGGTGTAGCCGATCGCGAAGTGCACTTCACCGGCGAGGATCGCGGGCAGGAATTTCTGCTTCTGCTCCTCGCTGCCGTACTTCTGCAGGGTCGGACCGACGGTCTGCAAAGTCACCGAAGGCAGTGGGACATCCGCCCGCACAGCCTCGTTGACAAAAATCTGCTGCTCGACTTCACCGAACCCACGTCCGCCGAACTCCACCGGCCAGCCGACGCCGAGCCAGCCGTCCTTGCCCATACGACGGATGACCTCGCGATAGGTAGGGCCATGCCGCTCCACGCGCATGATCTTGGCCTCTTCGGGCGAGATCAGCGTCGAGAAGTAGCGTCGAAGTTCAGCTTGCAATGCGCGCTGACTGTCGGTCAGATCGATGAACACCGGGCCCCCACGAGGTCGAGTCGCTGCGAAGCACCGCCGAGCAGGCGTGCCAGGTCTTTTGCAGTCGAGTAGTAACGATGAAGTGGATACGTGACGTCGACGCCCAGACCGCCGTGCAGGTGGTGAAGCACCTGCATCGTGGCAGGCACTTCTTGGGCGATCCAGTACGCCATGACGTCGAGGTCCGACTGGGCGTCCAGGCCCTCCGACACGCGCCAGGACGCCGACAACGCCGCGACATGAAGGGTCCGGGAGGTGACGTACGCGTCGGCTATCTGTTGTGAGACCGCCTGGAACGTGGCGAGCGGCTTACCGAATTGCTCGCGTGAGCCGACATGTGCCGCAGTGAGATCGACGGCACCGGACACCAAACCGTCTGCAACGGCTCCGATACTCGCCGTGGCGATCCGGTACAGCGTCTGGACGGCTTCCTCGCCGGCACCGAGAAGTTCACCGACTGCCTCGTCCATCGTGACTGCGAACTCGGGACTGCCGGAAGCACTGGGGGTCGGCGTCAATGCGACGCCGGCGGCGGTCGGATCGACGAGAACGACTCCGGCGTCGGTGGGCACAAGAATTCTGTGTGCGCTCGCCGCGAAAGGCACGGCAAGCACCGTCCCGCTGACGCGATACCAGTCGCCCGACTGATGGGCGGTGGTCGACGGCTGTGCCGGGAACTGCTGACCCGGCTCACCGAGCGCCGCGGTGAACACCCGTCCGGCGCCGACTCCGGTGAGCAATTCGTCCTGTTGAGCGTCGGTCCCCAGTGCGACTATGGGGAGTACACCGAAGCCGAGGGTTGCGAGAGCCGGAATTGGAGCGGCGGCCCGGCCGACCTCGACGAGGAGGGAACCGACGTCGGCGACGGAGAGTCCCTCGCCGCCCAGACGCTCGGGCAGGGCCAACGTGAGCAGGTCGGCATCGGCGAATGCCGCCCAGAGCGCGTCCGGCTCCAGTTCGCGGGCAAGGAGCGCGGTAGCCACCTCGGCTACCGCTTCCTGGGTTTCATCGGGAGTGAAGTCCACGCTGGCAATCCTGTCTCTGATGTAGAACGTGTTCTAGTTGTATCACCAACGTGGACATTTCTAAAGGCCTCTACTCACGCCGTCTAATCACGGGGCAGGCCCAGAATTCTCTCCGCGGCGACGGTCAACAGAATCTGCGTGGTTCCGCCGGCAATCGACAGGCATCGCGTGTTGAGGAACTCACGCGAGAGCGGACCCTCCACCCATCCGGCCGGGCCACCCAATTCCATGGCGAACTCTGCGACATTCTGACGCTGGCGCACGCCTACCAGCTTGCGGACGCTCGACGCCGGACCCGGATCCTGACCGTCCAATTGCCGCAGTGTCGTGCGCAATTCCAGCAGTGAGCCCACCATGGCGGTTCCGATCAGCCCACCGAGCTTGTCTGCCACCACAGGATCGGGGTCGCCGGCCAGCTCGAGCAATTCCTCCATCGCACCGCCGAGCGAAGAGCCACCGCTCATTGCGACCCGCTCGTTGGCGAGGGTCGTTCGGGCCAGTTTCCAGCCTCCACCGAGCTGGCCGACGACGCACTCGTCCGGGACGAAGACGTCGTCGAGGAAGACTTCGTTGAACAGGGCATCTCCGGTGATCTCGCGCAGCGGCGAGATTCGAATCCCAGCCGTCTTCATGTCGAGAAGGAAGTACGTGATGCCCTTGTGTTTGGGAACCTCGCGATCGGTCCTGGCGAGGCAGATGGCCCAGTCAGCTTCACGCGCAAGCGAAGTCCAGACTTTCTGGCCGTTCAGCTTCCAACCGCCGTCGACCTTTTCCGCGGTCGTGCGCAGTGCCGCAAGATCCGAACCTGCGCCGGGTTCACTGAAGAGCTGGCACCAGGTGATCTCGCCCTTGAGCGTCGGAGTCGCAAATCTTTCGATCTGCTCCGCACTGCCGTGCTCGAGGATGGTCGGCACTGCCCACCAGCCGATCACCAGATCGGGTCGGCCGATACCGACGGCCGCCAACTCTTCTTCGATCAGAATCTGTTGCGCGGCCTTGGCGCCCCGGCCGTACGGCTTGGGCCAGTGCGGCGCAAGGTAGCCCGATTCGGCCAACGCGTTGCGCTGCTCGGATTCGGGCAGCGCCACCAATTGCGCTACCTCTTCGCGAATTTCGGACCGGTCGGATTCGAGCTCACTCAAGTCGATCTGAAGGTGACGCCGTGCGCCGCCGATCGTCAATTCCGCGACGCGTGCGCGCCAATGAGACGATCCGCCCAGAATCTGCCGGAGCGACAGTGCTCGACGAAGGTAGAAGTGCGCCTCGTGCTCCCAGGTGAATCCGATGCCGCCGAGCACTTGAATGCAGTCCTTTGCCGTGTCGACAGCGGCATCCAGCGACACCGCGGCGGCCACTGCTGCGGCGATCGGAAGTTCGTCGCCCGACTCGGCAGCGACCGCACCATCCCAGGCGACGGCTCCGGCATTCTCTACGCGACACAGCATTTCGGCGCAGATGTGTTTGATCGCCTGGAACGAGCCGATGGGCTTTCCGAATTGTTCGCGAATCTTCGCGTACTCCACCGCAGTACGCAGGCTCCACGCCGCAATTCCGGCAGCTTCGGCAGCCCCAAGTACCGCCGCTAGGTCGGAAACCGATCCTGGCGCAATGTCATCGAGGATTCGGTCGGCATCGACCGTCACTCGATCGAAGGAGACTCGCGCCAGTGGTCGCGACTTGTCGATCGTGTCGACCGCTTCGTAGGTCACGCCTTCGCTGTCTCCGTCGACGAGAGCCCAGACGACACGCGAGCCTTCGTCTTCGGACACGACGCCCGCCGACACGAGTACCGATACGCCCGAATCGCCGCCCCAGGCGTAACCTCCTTCGCCATGAAGCTCGATGCCGCCGGACGCATTCGCCGTTGCCGCAACTGGACTTTCGTCCAATACGACGGCACACGGCAGCGCACCGTCGGCGAGCGTTTCGGACCATCGCTTGGCAGCGGGCGACGAACTACGCCCCACCACCAGAGCTGCGAGTGCAGTCGTGAGAACAGGACCCGGCACGAGTTCGATTGCCGCCTGCTCGAGCATTGCTGCGAGATCGACGATTTCGGCCCCGGCTCCGCCTACCGCTTCGGGAACGGCGACCGAAAATATCCCGAGAGACGCGAACTCGGACCATTTCTCCCGCCACGAAACTGCTGGTCCACGGCGTACCATGTCCATCGGCGTGGCCGAGCGAGCCCAGGCCTCTATCGATTCCTGGACCGCCCGCTGTTCATCGGTCGTGGCGATTGTCACAACTGGTTCCCGCCTCTCGATAAGTGACACAATTGTTTAGAACGTGTTCTAATATGACACCTGGCCAAGAGTCAAGGCGCGAAGGAATTTGTCGATGACCACAACATCCCGATCCCGCTCCAACGCGGTTGCTTCTGCAACGCTCGGGGACGACGATCTCAGCTCCAACGCGCAACGCGAACGCCGCAAGCGGATTCTCGACGCAACACTCGCCTTGGCGTCCAAGGGCGGCTACGAGGCTGTTCAGATGCGCGCCGTGGCCGAGCGTGCCGACGTCGCAGTCGGAACGCTCTATCGCTACTTCCCGTCCAAGGTTCACCTACTGGTGTCCGCCCTGGCACGCGAATTCGAGAAGATCGATTCCAAGGGCAAGATCCCGCCTGGAACCAGTCCGCTCGAGCGGATGCAGCTGATCCTCAGCCTCATCACCCGCGCGATGCAGCGCGATCCGCTCCTCACCGAAGCGATGACTCGCGCGTTCATGTTCGCCGACGCCTCCGCAGCGGCCGAGGTCGATCAGGTGGGCCAGTTGATGGACCGCCTCTTCGCACGAGCGATGACCGAAGAGGAGCCAACCGAAGAGCAGTTGGCGATCGCGCGCGTGATCTCCGATGTGTGGCTGTCCAATTTGGTGGCATGGCTCACGCGACGCTCTTCGGCTACCGATGTCGCCAATCGACTGGAATTGACGGTTGAACTGCTGCTCGGTGACGGAACTCGGAAACCCGAATAGACATCCTTTGTCGCATCTGTCATTTTTGCACTGATCGGCCGGAAACGTATCGAGCCAGGAGTCGCTGCATCACCTAGATTTGAAGAGGTGAGCGCACAAGATCTGTCCATCGAACTCCGCCGAGCGCTGTCAGGCGTGGCACGCACGCCGCGTCTGCTCGTAGCCTCCGACTACGACGGGACGATGGCACCCATCGTCGCCAACCCGGACAAGGCGTATCCCCGGGCGGAAACGGTGCGTGCGCTTCGCTCTCTCGCCAGCCTCGCGTCGACGACGGCTGCCGTGATCTCGGGCCGCGCCCTCAAGGATCTGGCTGCGCTGTCCCGACTTCCCGCCGAAGTGCAATTGGTCGGCAGCCACGGCTCCGAGTTCGACATCGGATTCGTCCACGCGATCGACGCCGACGCCAGGAAACTGCTCGACGAGATCGTCACCGAGTTGGGCCGAATCGCCGCCGACACCCCTGGGGCAACGGTGGAGAAGAAGCCCGCCAGCGTTGCACTGCACGTACGCAACACCAGTGCCGACGACGCCGAGAAGGCGCTCATCGCCGTCCGCACCGAATCGGCACTCTGGCCAGGCGTTCAGGTCACCGAGGGCAAATCGGTGGTCGAGTTGGCTGTCATCGCCACCGACAAGGGGCACGCACTCGACTTGATTCGCCATCAGGACGGCGCAACCGCTGCCGTCTTCATCGGCGACGACGTGACCGACGAAAAGGCGTTCAGCAGGCTTCAGGGGCCGGACATCGGAATCAAGGTCGGCAGCGGGGACACCGTCGCCGACTATCGCGTCGACAGCACCGAGGACGTCGCTGCCGCTCTGGCGTTCCTGCTCGACGAGCGTCGTACGTGGCTTTCCGGCGCCGACGCTCCGCCCATCGAGCGACTCTCGATGCTCGCCAGTCCGCGCACCGTCGCTTTGGTGACCCCGGATGCGACGCTGACCTGGTTGTGTCACCCGGAACCGGATTCAGCGGCCGTCTTCGCACACCTTCTCGGCGGAACCGGGGCCGGCCACTTCTCGGTCGGGCCTCGACGCACAGCCTTGCCGCTGAGCCAGAAGTACATCGACAGCACGATGACAGTTCAGACCCGCTGGGCGAGCCTGTCCGTCACCGACTACCTCCCCCACGACGTCCCACAGGGACGAACCGACCTGACCCGCATCATTTCCGGTCAGGCCGACGCGATCGTCTCGTTTGCACCCCGTCCCGAGTTCGGCCAGGGTCAGGTCACGCTCGAGGTCGTCGACGAGGGCATTCGGGTCCTCGGCACCAACGAGCCGTACGTGCTCCGCTCCCCCGGTGTGCTGTGGAACATCGCCACCGACGGAAACCAGCAGACCGCCCACGCCATCGTCGAGCCGTCCAAGGGTGACGTCGTCCTCGAATTGCGCTGCGGAACAGAAGAAATCGGCCCGTCCGACGTTCCGGAGCTCGAGCGTCGAGCGACCTCGGAGGCCTACTGGTCCGATTGGGCCAAGACGCTCGAACTCCCGAAGCTGAAGCCGGACTTGATGAAACGCTCTGCACTGACCTTGCGCGGGCTGGTCCACGCCGATTCCGGCTCCATCATGGCTGCCGCGACGACGTCCCTGCCGGAAGAGATCGGCGGAGTCCGCAACTGGGACTACCGCTATTGCTGGTTGCGCGACGCCGCCCTCACCGCAACAGCTCTCGTGAGCGTCGGATCCACCGACGAGGCCGAGAACTACCTGGACTGGGTACACCGCGTGCTCGAAACACTGCCGGGACCCGAGCGCCTGCACCCCCTCTACACGCTCTACGGGACTTCGCTACCGCCAGAGGCCGTCATCGATTCACTCCCCGGATACGCCGGCTCCCGGCCGGTCCGCGTCGGAAACGCCGCGAATCAGCAGGTTCAACTGGACGTGTTCGGCCCGATCGTCGAGCTCATCGTCGAACTGGCGAATGCACGCGAAAAGGCCGGTGATCCCGATCCTTTGAGCGACCGCGACTGGGAACTGGTGTGCGCCATGGTCGAAGCAGTGCAGCGGCGCTGGTTCGAACCCGATCACGGCATCTGGGAAATTCGCGACAACCCGCGCCACCACGTCTATTCCAAGGTTATGGGCTGGGTCACCGTCGACCGCGCCGTCGATCTTGCGACCCGCTTTTCTCGCGAGGCTCTGCCGGAATGGGCGGAACTGCGTGACCAGATCGCCGACGAAGTACGACACAAAGGCTGGAAGGACGACGTCCAGTCGTACACCGCAGCCTACGACGGTACCGATCTCGACGCGGCGACTCTGCACATCGGACTGTCGGGGCTGATCGATCCGACGGATCCGCGCTTTGCAGCGACCGTCGTAGCCACCGAGGCCGAACTACGCAGCGGCTCAACGGTATACCGCTACCATCACGACGACGGCCTGCCCGGCATCGAAGGTGGATTTCATCTCTGTGCCGCCTGGCTCGTCGAGGCATACCTACTGATCGGGCAACGCCTGCAAGCAGAGGCACTGTTCGACCAGTTGGTCGCGGCAGCGGGTCCCACCGGACTGCTCGCGGAGGAGTACGACCCCATCGCGGAACGCTCACTGGGCAACCACCCCCAGGCGTACAGCCATCTGGGCTTGTTGCGCTGCGCCCAACTCCTGGCGTGAGCGCTACCCCTTGATCCGACCTGATGTTCGCCCGGCCAGTAGTTCGGTGTCGAGCATCTCGACTATCGGAACGCCGGATCCGGACGGCGACATCAGGAGCGCACCGGCACGCCGGCCCTTCTCTTCCTGGGGCTGGCGCACCGTTGTCAGTGATTCGCGCAGCGCCTCGTCGACGCCGTCGAATCCGGTGATCGACAGTTGGCCAGGTACATCTATGCCCTGCCAGCGCGCCCAGTCCAAGGCGCCGAGAGCCAGCACGTCGGTGGTGCAGACCAGTGCGGTGATCTCGGGGTTGGTCGCGAGAGCTTCCGCCGCCGCCGAGTGCCCGGACTGCGATGTGTGGACGTACCGCTCGATCACGGTGAGTGAGAGTGGGTCCATGTCGGACGCCACCATCGCGTCGCGCACTCCTTCGATCCGCTCACGCTGGACGTGGAAGTGTGGGGACTTGAGTCGTTCCTGGCTGACGACGCCGTCCATCCGGTCGCGCCCCAGCCTCATGCAGAGCACGCCGATGTCGCGGTGGCCGAGCCCGATGAGGTAGTCGGCGACCTTGCGCATGGCAGCGCGGTCGTCGATGCCCACGAGGGATGCACCGGGAATCTCGCGGGGCTGGTCGCAGACGACGATCGGAATGTGACGCTCGAGCACGGCAGCGAGATACGGGTCGTCGTCGGCCACGGAGTAGACGACAAAGCCGTCGACGCCCGCCTGCTGGACCACGGCGGCAGCATCCACCTCGTCGCGGCCGGGCCCGGCCGGGATGAGCAGCAAGCCCTGGCCGGCGTCCTCACATGATTCCGAGAGACCGGCAAGGAAGCTCATGGCGGCCGGGTCGCGGAACGAATAACTGAGTGCTTCGGTGAGCAGGAGACCGACGGCGCCGGCTTTGCGAGTTCGCAAGGAGCGGGCGACCGGATCAGGTCCGGGGTATCCGCGTCGCTTGGCCGCTTGGAGCACTCGATCCCGCAGCTCGACGGAGAGCTGATCGGGTCGGTTGTACGCGTTCGAGACTGTAGTTCTCGACACATTGAGCTCGGCGGCAAGCGACGCCAAAGTGGCTTGACGGCGTGGCTGACGGGACCGGGGCATAAACGGACGTTAGCCGTAGTGCCCGCAGACGGCGCGTTGGGGCTGAACCGAAGGTGAACTACCAGCGACTATGCGCTAATGTGTAACGGTAACGGTTTCCAATAGCATTTAGCCCAGCCTTTGTTCAGGAGAAAAGCACGTGCGTTCGTCGTCGAAATTCCGCACCGCCACCGCCCTCGCGGCCGTCTCGGTCGCCGCAGCATTCGCGCTCACCGCGTGCAGCTCAACCTCCTCGAAGGACGACGGCATCACCGTCGTCGCATCGACGAACGTGTGGGGCAACGTCGCGCAGGCCGTCGCCGGCGACAAGCTGACCGTGACGTCGATCATCAACGAGCCGTCCGCGGACCCGCACTCGTTCGAGGCGACTCCCGCCGATGCCGCCAAGATCACCGACGCATCGCTCGTCGTCTACAACGGTGGCGGCTACGACCAGTTCATCACCGACGTCCTCGACGCAGGCAAGGGCGAGCAGAAGACGGTCAACGCCTACAACCTGCTCGACGGCGGCATCCACGCCGGCGAAACCGCGGGCGAATCGCATGACGGTCACACCCACGGCGCAGTCAACGAACACGTCTGGTTCGACATCCCGACCGTCGACGCCGTCGCACATTCGGTGGCCGATCAGCTGAGCGCTCTCGATCCGGACAACGCGGCGACCTACGAGGACAACGCGAAGGCATACAGCCAGAAGCTCGCCGGCGTCACAGCGATCACCGATTCCATCGCCGCTGCCCACGCAGGCGCACCGGTGGCGCAGACCGAGCCGATCGCGCACTACCTCCTGGTCGCAGCTGAACTGAAGGACGCAACTCCCGAAGAGTTCACCAGTGCCATCGAAGACGGCAACGATCCTTCACCGGCCGCAATCGCCGCAACGCGCCAGCTCCTCTCGGAGAAGCAGGCCCGCGCACTGGTCTACAACATCCAGACGCAGGACAAAGTGACCCAGGACATGCGCACCACAGCCGAAACCGCCGGAGTGCCCGTCGTCGAGGTTACGGAGACTCTCCCCGAGGGCCTGGACTACATTCAGTGGCAGACGCAGACCGCGGAGTCGCTCGCAAACGCCCTCTCTGCCCAGTAATTATTTGCCCCACCATTTCCGAGAAGAACCGATCGGCTTGTGACAGAAACTTCCGCGAATACTCCTGTGCCCCCTGGTAACACCGTGCCTTCTGGTAACACCGCGCCTTCAGAGGCCTCCGTGCCCGCTGTGACGCTGAAGGACGCTCGATTGTCCTTCGGCGCCCGCACATTGTGGGACGGGCTCGATCTCGAGGTACAGCCAGGTGAGTTCATCGCCGTACTCGGGCCGAACGGGTCGGGCAAGACCTCGCTCCTGAAGATTCTGCTGGGCCAACTACAACTCAGCGGCGGTAGTGCACAGATCGTCGGCACGCCGGCACGGGCCGGGAACTCACACGTCGGGTACATCCCGCAGCAGAAATCCATCGACGACGGCCTCCCGCTCCGAGGCCGCGACCTGGTCGGCCTCGGCGTCGACGGTCACCAGTGGGGTACTGGCCTACTGCGTCGGGGTCGTCGCCGCAAGATCGTCGACGACGCCATCGCACAGGTCAGCGCCCAGTCGTTCGCCGACGCTCCCATCGGTTCCATGTCCGGCGGTGAGCAGCAGCGACTGCGGATCGCACAGGCTTTGGTCGGCGACCCGCGGATCCTGCTGTGCGATGAGCCGCTGCTCAGCCTCGACCTCGCCAACCAGCACCTGGTCTCGACGCTGATCGACAAGCGTCGGCGCAGCCATGACACCGCGGTGCTGTTCGTGACGCACGAGATCAATCCGATCCTGCCGTTGGTCGATCGAGTGCTCTATCTGGTGGACGGCAAATTCCGGATCGGTACGCCGGCCGAAGTGATGACGTCCGAGGTTCTCTCGGATCTGTACAACACCGACGTCGAAGTGTTGCAGGTTCGTGGCCGCCTCGTCGTGATCGGCACCGGCGACGCCATCGACGCGCTCGGCAGCGCCGGCGGACTACGCCCGGGAGAAGGCGTTCACCATTCTGATGAGGATCACCACCAGTGAGTAACAAGTTCACCGACGCGATGTCGCGGATGTTCGACGTGTCCGCCACCGTCGACCTACTGCAGTACGACTTCGTCCAACAGGCGTTGATTGCCGGTGCCATCCTCGGATTGTTGGCAGGCATCATCGGGCCGCTGATCGTGAGCCGTCAGATGTCGTTCTCGGTGCACGGAACGAGTGAGCTGTCACTGACGGGCGCATCCGCCGCACTTCTCGTCGGTGTGGGCGTCGGCTTCGGTGCCATCGTCGGATCCGTGGTCGCGGCAGTGCTGTTCGGACTGCTCGGAGCCAAAGCGCGCGACCGAGATTCGGTGATCGGCGTGATCATGGCTTTCGGCCTCGGCCTGTCGGTGTTGTTCCTCTGGGCGTACGACGGTCGCACGGGAACCAGCTTCTCGTTGTTGGTCGGACAGATCGTGGCGCCGGGAAACAGCGGTCTCGAACTTCTGCTGCTGTGCGCGGTCATCGTGATCGGCACACTCGGATTCATCTACCGCCCTTTGCTGTTCGCAAGCACCGACCCCGAAGTTGCTGCAGCTCGCGGTGTTCCGGTCCGGGCACTGTCGATCGTGTTCGCAGTGTTGGTCGGCATCACCGCAGCACTCGGCGTACAGATCGTCGGTGCTCTGCTGGTGATGTCGCTGCTGATCACCCCCGCAGCGGCCGCCGCGTACGTCACGGCAAGCCCACTCAAGGCCACGATCCTCTCCGTCGTGTTCGCCGAACTGGCAGCCGTCGGCGGCATCCTTCTCTCGCTGGCCCCCGGCGTTCCCGTCTCGAGTTTCGTCACCTCGGTCTCGTTCGTGATCTACCTGATATGCCGACTCTTCGGATCCGCACGTCGCAAGAATGCCGGACGGATTCCGGCGCACGCCTGAACACCGAGAGCCCATACCTACCTAGAATCGAGGTATGGGTTACAGCGTTGATCTGAACAGCGACCTCGGCGAGGGCTTCGGAGCCTGGACCCTGGGCGACGACGACGCCATGCTCGAACTTGTCACCAGCGCGAACATCGCCTGCGGATTCCATGCCGGCGACCCGACAACGCTGTTGGCGACTTGCGAATCCGCAGCCACCCGCGGCGTCCGGATCGGCGCGCAGGTGGGTTACCGAGACCTCGCCGGTTTCGGCCGACGCTTCATCGACGTCTCCCCGAAGGACCTCACCGCCGACGTCATTTATCAAGTAGGGGCACTCGACGGTTTGGCCCGTGTCGCCGGATCGCGGGTCACGTACGTCAAACCCCACGGCGCGCTCTACAACGCAATAGTCCATCACCGACGGCAGGCGCGGGCCGTGGTCGCCGCCGTCGTTGCCTATGACAGTTCGCTACCTGTTCTCGGACTACCGGGTTCGGTGTTTCTCGAAGAGGCGCGCGAGGCCGGTCTCGACGTGGTCGCCGAGGCTTTTGCCGATCGTGCGTACACGGCGGAAGGCACCCTGGTCCCCCGCACCGAGTCGGGCGCCGTTCTGCAGGACCCGACACTTGTTGCAGAGCGGGTTCGGCGAATGGTCGTCGACGGCGAGTTGGACGCAGTCGACGGGAGCACGTTGAAAGTCGCTGCCGCATCGGTGTGCGTGCACGGTGACAGTCCGGCAGCCGTCGACATGGCCGTGGCAATCCGCGCTCTCCTCGAATCTTCCGACGTCGAGATCACGCCGTTCACATGATCGCGATCCTGCCCGCCGGTGAATCCGCAGTCCTCGTCGAGTACGACGAACTGCCGAGTGTGCTGGGCAACTTCAGGGCTCTCGACGCCAGTCGGATCCCCGGAGTGATCGACCTGATTCCCGCGGCGCGAACCATCTTGATCGAGTACGACAACACGATCACCGCGCACCAACTGGTGGAGAAATGGGTACGTGGGGCCGTACCGATCGAACTCACAGCTGACGAGAGTGGGTCTGCTGTCGAGATTCCGGTCCGCTACGACGGTCCCGATCTCGTAGAGGTGGGCAAGCTGACCGGACTCGGGGTCGACGGTGTGATCGATGCTCACACGTCTGCGTCGTGGACCGTCGCGTTCATCGGTTTCGCCCCCGGCTTCGCGTATCTGACCAGCAACGAGAGAAAGCTCGAAGTTCCACGTCGATCGGACCCGCGCAGGCAGGTCCCGGCCGGTGCAGTCGGGTTGGCCGGACCGTTCTCGGGCGTCTACCCGCGTAGCTCCCCGGGCGGCTGGCAGTTGATCGGAACGACGGAACTGTCGGTGTGGGATGCCGAGCGCCGCCCGCCGGCGCTGCTTCTACCCGGCACCACAGTCACCTTTGTCCGTGCATGATTTTGGTGCAAGCATGATTTTGGTGTCTTCACCGCGCTGTTGCGGGACAATGGATTCATGGCCTGGCTCGAGGTTGTGCGTACCGGCCCGCTCGCCACAGTTCAGGACCGCGGGCGGAGAGGCTACGGCGCCCTCGGGGTCGGAAGATCCGGCGCCGTCGACATGATCTCGCATGACAGCGCCAACAGACTCGTAGGCAACACTTTTCGAGCAGCAACCATCGAAGTCACCGCTGGGGGTTTCGCTATGCGGGCCGTCGGTTCGATGACGGTGGCAGCGACAGGCGCGCGGGTGCCGCTGGCCGTCGACGGACGGCCGGCACCTGACTACGCGAGCATCCATCTGGGTAGTGGCAGCATTCTCGAATTGGGTTACAGCACAACCGGGTTGAGAACGTATATCTCTGCACGCGGTGGCGTCGACGTCCCGCAGGTACTCGGAAGCAGATCCACCGACACGCTCTCCGGACTCGGGCCGCCGCCGCTCGCCGCCGGCGATCTAGTCCTCCTCGGGGCCGAGGAAGGGACGTGGCCCACCGAAGAGTTGATTCCACCGCCCGCACCTGCACTCGGCGCGGTTCCGATCGAGATCACGCTCGGCCCCCGAAATTCCTGGTTCACCGCCGCATCCGTTCACGCGCTCCTTCACACCACGTGGAAAGTCACCGAACACACCAACCGAGTCGGGGTCCGGCTACAGGGCCAAGGGCCTTTGCATCGCTCACGCACCGGGGAATTGCCGAGCGAAGGCGTCGTGACGGGATCCATCCAGGTGCCGCCAGGCGGCCAGCCCGTCGTGTTCCTCGCCGACCATCCCGTGACCGGCGGATACCCGGTCATCGCCGTCGTTTCCGACGCCGGGATTGCGTCGCTGGCACAGCTGCGGCCCGGCAGCACCATTACCTTCAAGGCCACTACTCGGCCGTCGTAGCGCTGATAGTCTCAGCCGCGCCAGCAATGCTGCCGGCGGCGCTCGGCCGTCGCCAAAACCTGAAGGACTGTCACACTATGAGCCCTAAGAGCAGCACACTTGCTCTCGGAATAGCGTCACTGATCACTGCTGCACTCGTCTTGTCCGGATGCAGCAGTTCGGAAAGCGGCGACGCCGTCTCCAGTGATACCAACACCAGTGAGACCACTGCTTCCGAAAGTTCTGCATCCTCGTCGTCTGCCGCTGCCGCGACGCCGACATTACGGGACGGAACACCGTTCATCGGTGAGCGGACGACGATCGAAACCGGCGACGACCCCGAAGCGCCGAGCATCAGCGTCAGCCTCCCGCCGAGCTGGACTCACGGCGAGAACATCCCTGCCGGCGTTACGGACGCATTGTCCAGCAACAGCCAGGAACCCAGCGGTTTCATGCCGAACACCACGGTGACGGTCGAAAATCAAGGCACCGCAACAAAAGACGAGGTTCTTGCCGCTGCGCGTGAAACGATCGCCACTCTCGACGGGTGGACCGAGGTGAAGTACACCGAGATCGACGTCGACGGACAGCAGGGTTTCCGCCTCTCCGGAACCTGGACCGCCCCAAACCTGGACGTTCCGCTCTACGCCGTCATGACGGTCGTCGCTTACCAAGCCGACGACAACTCGCCGGTCTACCTGGTCAGCTTTGCAAACCAGTTCACCGACACGACGAACATGCAGACCTCCAACCAGGTGGAAGAAATCAACACCTCGATCGAATTCGGCTGAGCACCTGATGGTTTGAATACCCGATCACCGAACAACCGCGGCGGGCCGAGACTACGACAGTCTCGGCCCGCCGTTTCACAACTCTCGCCTAGCTCGAACCGAACAGGCCGCTGAGGGAACCGAGGCCACCACTCAACGAGCCGAGCGATCCGGTTCCGCCACCGGTTCCGGGGCCAGTGGGATCAACCGGATCAACGGGATCGACCGGGTCAACCGGATCGACCACATCCGCGGCGCGGACAGTGATGGACGGGCCCAAGTTTGCGAAATTCGCACTCGACTGGAATCCGTTGCCCATCACCGTGGCACCTACCGCCAATCCACTTCCGTACACGGTTCCCGGCGCACACGAAGCAGTGACCGTGTAGCTGGTCTTCATGGTCACCGGTTTGCTGCCGTTGTTGATCCAGCCGGCACTGGTCACCTCGAGCGTCGTGGCTGTCAGTTCCGGCGTTTCAGTGGTTTCGGTCATCGTCCCGCCAACGTGAAACTTCGTGACCTTCGCCGAGCCCGGGACAAAGGTCAAGCATGCGGCATGCGTCTCGGTGAACCTGCTGATATACCCGTCGATTCCGCTCTTCTTCGACACTGTCGTGTAGGTGATCGTGTCACCGATCTTCGGCGACGCATTGTCCACGGTGCGAGTAAATGTGTAGGCACCGGAAGTTGCTGTCTCGGCAGTCGCGACTCCCGCACCCAGCGCGCTTGCGCCCACAGCAAGAGCAATCACCCCCAAACCAGCTCCAACGGTGGACAGACTACGATTCCTGGATCCAAACTTTGCCACGAACAATCTCCACTCTGTGTGGTTCCAGGACAACCGAATTCATTGATTACTGGAACTTGTTGCAACCCGACTCTCGAAGTACGATACAGTCGACCTGGACATTCGCCCAGCTTTTCGTCGAAATAGTCGACAATCAGTTAACGGCAGGCAATCGACACCGAAAAAGTCCTCTCAATTCGGACTTTTCCGTAAATTCTGCCGAACTGATACATAGGCAAGCGTCCGATAGGTTTCAATGGTTACCGCGGCGCAACCTTTGAAGAGTCATCCCATCGCCGTCAGCGTGAACCCCTCGAACGGAGAATTTCATGTCACGTTTTTCAATGCGCAAAACACTCACCGGAATCGCAATCGCTGCACTTGCCACCAGCGGACTCGTGATGACCGCAGGCACCGCGAGCGCCGATGCCACCCACCCGTCCGCGGCAACGGTCAACTCCTCCAACGTCCGAATCACCAAGAGCATCGTGGGCGACGGCGAAGTTGCACCCGGCGGCAAAGTCACCGTGCGCACGGTCATCTCCACAACAGGCCACCCCGAGCGTTACGTCGACCAGTTCGTCGACCGCTACCCCGCCACGTTCAAGTACATCCAGGGCACGGCGACGGTCAACGCGTGGCACTTGATCGGCGGTCAGAAGACCGAATCCGTCACGCCTTCGGTTGACACCGCCGCCCGAACCGTGAATGTACCCAGCACCGGCTGGCTGATCTCACCCACCGGAAGCAAGACCGTGACGATCGAGGCGCAGTACCTCGTCGCCGACGATGCACCGATCGGTTCGTACCAGGAAATGTCGAGCTCGATCGGTATCTCGACGTTCAATACCGAGCAGAACATCAGCGGCGTCTACGCCAAGATCCGCGCCAAGAACCCCGGTGAGGCTGCCGCATCAGGCTCTGCGGATCTGGGCTTCGGCTCTTCTGACGGCGAGGGAGGAACCGGTTCGGCCGGCTCCTCCATCCTGGACAACCCGGCCGGCTTCATCTCCGACATCATCAGCGGTGTCCTGGCCAACGGCAGCTGATTCACCCGCACCGCCTGCTCCACCTGTAAACACTCCGTCGGGGAATGTGTTCGAGGGTGGCATCGAGTCTTCGGACTCGGTGCCACCCTCGATCTTTTGTGGCGATCACACTTCCGTCGCGCCTGCATCAAGAATCAAATAGGAAAGCATTACCTAAGTCATTCGCGGTATGATCCACCGATGAGTTCCACAGGATTTCCGTACTGGGCTGTGCCGGCAGGCCGGTACGTTCCGCTCCCCTTCTCGATGACGACGTCCACCATCGGGCGTGATCAGAAGCGCTCGTGGCGTGAGATCCGCCATCCCGAACACGAACTCCTCTGGGGCGCTTCCGGCGAGATGAGCGCGTACATCGACGACGTTCGTTGGCAGATACCACCGACGGTCGGCATGTGGATTCCGGCTGGAACTCCACGGCGCATCACGCTCGGCGCATCCACCGAGGCTCGCTTCACCTATTTCCGGCCCGAGTCGTTCCCCCACCCGTGGACAAAACCCGCGATCATCGGCATCGACGACGTCGTCAAGACGATGCTCATCCATCTGCACCAGCGAAACATGCCTACCGAGGCTCGCTTGCGGGCGGAATCCGTAGTCTTCGACACGCTCGCGCCCATCGAGGCGGCTGATGTCGCAGTACCGATGCCCGCCGATCCCCGGGCCCTCGCCGTTGCACGCCGCTTGATCGCCGACCCCGCCGATCAACGCGGGCTTGCCGATTGGGCCTATGTGGTAGGCGGAAGCCCCCGTACCCTGAGCCGTGTGTTCTCTCAAGGCACGGGGATGTCCTTCACCGAGTGGCGAATTCAAGTTCGCGTCCGCGCTGCGATGTCCTATCTCGCTGCGGGCGTTCCTGTTTCGACGGTAAGCCGTCGCGTCGGATACGAAACCCCCAGCGCCTTCACCAGCGTGTTCCGCAAGGTCACCGGACGCACACCGAAGAACTACTACTCGGACGCGTGCGAGTTGTCAGCCTAACTGGTCAGAACCCGTTCATCTTCGAGACCAGTTCCGCGAAAGCATATTTGACGCTCAGCGACGTGGGTGAAGCCAAGGCCATGACTCGTGCCAGACCGAGCTGCTGAATCAGCCTGCCGTCCTTGACTGCCGGCAGGTCGGCAAACAACTTGTCCCCCATCAATCCGGGGAGCCCCTGCCCACTCGCGTCGTTGAGCACGATCACGTCCGCGTCCAGTTCGTTGTACTGTTCGCGCGATGCAGTCACCGACCCCTGGGTGTCGCCGCACAGCTCTGCGCTTCCGGCCGACTGCTCAAGTCCGAGCTGGGACATCAGGATGACTCGGCCGTCGTCAGCGCAGTAATTGGTGAGGCCGTCGATGTTTCCCGAGAGGAAGGTCAAGGTTTTCCCGTTCAGATTGGGGGATCCGGCAGCCAGGTCGGCTATGGAATCGTCAGTTTCCTCGATCAGCTCGGCAGCCCGCTTCGGTTGGCCGAGCACTGATCCGATGGTCGACAACTGTTCCTGCCACGTGGTCGCCCATGCGGTCTCCTTGAACGGAATGGTGGGTGCGATCTGGGAAAGACGTGCATAGTCGTCTTCGGTGATTCCCGAGACCACTGCGATGATCACGTCCGGCTCCAACGCCAGGATCTGCTCGAACGGCACACCGGACGTGCTGTCGAGCAACGTGGGTTCGACATCGCCCAACAATTCTTCGTCCCACGGCAGGATGCCGTTCTCCAAGCCTGCCCCACTGAACGACTCCATGGCGACGGGTGTCTTGCCCAGTGCGAGGACCGAATCCTGGCTGTTCCAGCCGATCGTCACGATCCGCTGAGGTTCGGTCTCGATGGTGGTCGACCCGTACGCGTGATCAACGGTGACCGGCAGCGCGCCGGCCTCGGCCAACTGCGTCGTGCCCTCCGACGCTGTTGACTCGGTGCTGCTCTGGCAGCCTGCGAGCAGGGCAATCGCGGCCAACGCAGCCACTATTCGGGTAGTGCTCTTCATCTTCTGTCAGCTCTCTTCGCAAACGTACTTTGTTTCGACCAGCCAGGTATATCGAGACCCGATCCCGGTAATGGGGTGTCGATACTCCATCTGGCCGCTGCCGCGTAGCCCTTGGCATCTGCGAGCACTTTCCGCACTCGCACCGGCTCTACCGTAGAACTGCACAACGAGTGTTCAGATCTGGGCGAGGAGTTTCACGAGTGTCAGCGCTGCCCGAAACTCGTTCCGGTCCGATGGAGATGATCCGAGTCGGATCATTCTCCTCCGGACGCGGCCCGCGACTGGTTGCAGCCGTCACCGGGCAGGCGTCGTATCAGGTAGCTCAAGCCCTCATCCCGGTGCTGATCGGCACCGTCGTCGACCGGGCAATCGGAAAGTCCGACAGCACAGCACTTCTCGTGTGGCTTGCGGTGCTGTGTGCTCTGTTCGTGGGACTCGCTCTGTCGTGGCGCATCGCAGTTCGCCTGAACACGCAGGTCTTCGTCTACGGCGAACACGACCTACGACTGAATGCTGCCAGACGAGTACTCGATGCCAGGGGGATGAAAGCTCAGCGTTCGACCGGTGAAGTTCTCACCATCTCTACCTCGGATGCCTCACACGTCTCGGGCTTCTCCTGGGTTGTCGCCGAACAGGGCTCGGCATTTGCGGGGCTCGCCGCGGCAGTGATTTCGCTTGCCTTCGTTTCGTGGCCGCTCGCACTGATCGTCGTACTCATCACCGCTGCGCAGCTCATATTCATCCACAAGATCAGCGGTCCGTTGGACGAGCGCGTGTATGCAGAGCAGAAGAAGGCAGCCGAGGCAGGCATGCTTGCAACGGATTTCACGCTGGGACTGCGGGTACTGAAGGGTTTCGGGGCTGAACCCACCGCCCTGTCGCGATACGTCAACGCGAGCCGGGAGTCGATGAAGGCAGCGATCCGGACGGTCAGAGCAATGTCCAGCCTGACCGCGCTCAATTCCGGGGTCTCCGCGTTGGTGCTGGCTTCGGTTGCGCTTGGAGCCGCGTGGATGGCGCATCAAGGCACGATCACCGTGGGCAACTTCGTCACCGTTGTCGGCTTGAGCAGAGTGATTGCCGGTCCGATGGAAACGCTGGGGTTCTTCGGTGCCGAACTCGCTGCCAAGCGAGGTTCCGCGCGCAGACTGTCCGAACTGTTGGCCGAGCCACACCTGATCGAATCGCTGGCCCCCACGGCCGCGACCGAACCTGCCAGAACTGAAGACGCCCTATTGATTTCGGCGGACAACGGAACCGTCGTCTCAGCTCGCCGCGGAGAAGTGGTGGGTGTGCGCGCTGACGATTCCGCCGACCGACTGGCACGACAACTCGCCTATCAGACCCCGCTCGCCCCCGACTCTTACTTCGTATTCGGCACCGATGCAACCGACCTCGGCCCGGACGGAGTTCGTGATCAGGTGTTCGTCTCCGCCCATGAAGGAACCGTGTTCACCGGCACCGTCTTCGACAATCTGGCTGCACCGAACGTCGACTCGTCGGCAATGACGTCATCTGCGCTCGACGACGTGTTGACGCATCTGCCCGACGGCCACCTCTCCGAGGTAGGCGAGCAAGGAAAAAAACTCTCCGGAGGTCAACGCCAACGCCTTCTCCTCGCCCGCGCTCTCCATCAACCCCAGCCGATCCTGGTCCTCCACGAACCCACCACTTCCGTGGACTCTGTCACCGAGCATCGAATTGCACACTCGCTGAGAAACTTCCCCGACAAGGCCATTCTGGTGATCACCTCGAGCCCGACCCTGCTCCATTCGTGTGACCGTGTCGTCACGATCGACCACGGCGTTCGGGAGGGAGAGTCGCTGTGACCGATACCCTTCCGGATGCATCTGCTGTTCCGGTTGTATCTGCCCTGCCGATCGCGTCGACCAAGCAGACCGTCCGCGCATTGATCGCACTGCTTCGGCCACGCAAGCGAGCGCTCGCACTCACGACCGTCGTGCTTCTCTCTGCTACGGCCTGCGGCCTGTCCACCCCGGCACTGCTCGGACTCATGGTCGATGCGGTCACGGAGGGCAAACCGTTTGCCTCACTCCTGCGTATCACCGCGTTCATGCTCGGCGCAGCGGCAGCAGGGGTTGCGCTGACCTGGTGGAGCACACAGCTTCTGGCGAACGTCGCGCAGAACGTGCTGGCCGATCTTCGTGAGGACGTGTTCGCCGCCACCCTCGCGCAGCCGTCGTCACTGGTCGAGGATGCCGGAACCGGTGATCTGATTTCCCGGATCTCGGGCGACGTCGAAGCGGTAAACACCGTCATCGCGCGAGTACTACCCGCCACCGTGTCTGCCCTGTTCATGATTTCACTGACGCTTGTCGGTGTGGGAGTGATCGATTGGCGCTTCACCGTGGCAATCGTTGCCGTTGCGCCGATTCACTATTTCGCTCTTCGTCATTTCCTCCGACGCTCCGGACCCGTCTACCGACGCTCTCGCGCTGCGCAGGCCAGGCGGGGACAACAGCTCATCGAAACTCTCGGAGGCGCAGGCACTGTCACTGCCCTGCGGCGAACAGACGAGCACATCGGCCGAATCGCCGAGACCTCCGAGCACGCCATCAGCTTCGACATGCAGGCAGTTCGCCTGCGCACCAACTTCTTCGCCCAACTCAACGGCGCCGAACTGCTCGGACTGGCCGCCGTCCTGAGCGTCGGCTACTGGCTCGTGACCACAGGCTCGGTGTCCATCGGGGCCGCTACCGCCGCCGCCCTCTACTTCCACAGTCTGTTCAGCCCCATCGCGGTATTTCTCTCGAACATCGACGAATTGCAGGATGCGGGTGCCAGCCTGGCTCGCCTGATCGGAGTCACCGCGATGCCCGGGCGGCCCACGAGCATTCCTGCCTCGGCTCGGTCCGAACCCATCGGCGTCGAGGTGGACCGGGTTTCCTACTCGTACGACAACTCCACCCCGGTGATCGATTCGATCTCGATCTCGATCGCACCGGGGGAACGAATCGCCGTCGTCGGAAGCAGCGGCGCCGGAAAGACCACGCTCGCCAAACTGATTGCCGGCATCATTCCCGTCGGGGACGGGCGAATCACCGTCGACGGCACACTGATTGACGACCTGAGTGATGCCGAACTTCGGCACGAAGTCGTCCTCGTCAGCCAGGAAGTTCACGTGTTCGTCGGGACGATCGCCGACGATCTCCGGTTGTGTGCACCAGATTCGGACGATGCGAAGATCGCCGAAGCCGTCGACACGATGAAAGCTCAATGGATTCATAAACTTCCGGACGGACTCGAGACCAGGGTCGGGGCCGGTGGGTACCAGTTGACGGCGGCGCAGGCACAGCACATAGCCCTCGTCCGACTGGCTCTGCTCGATCCTCCCGTCGTCATCCTCGACGAGGCGACTGCCGAAGCCGGAACCACCGCAGCCGGTCTACTCGATCAGGCAGCCGAGCTCGCAGTCACCGGCCGGACCGCCGTGGTGATCGCACACCGGCTGAGCCAAGCAGTCCGCGCCGATCGCATACTCGTCATGAGCGGTGGCCGCGTAGTCGAGAGCGGGACACATGACGAACTGATCGGCGCGGACGGTTCCTACGCTGCACTGTGGGAAGCCTGGTCGGTACGGAGCTAGAACCCCGCCAGACTCACCCGAAAGCCGTTACAACTCAGCTGCTACGACGCCTGCGGGCGATGTCCGCCAGGACGACTCCGGCGGCAACCGAGGCGTTGAGCGACTCGACCGGACCGGCCATCGGAATCGACAGGATCGCGTCGCAGTTCTCGCGGACGAGGCGCGAAAGGCCCTTGCCCTCGGAACCGACCACGATCACAACGGGACCGCTGCCGTCGAAATCGTCGAGAGTGGTGTCGCCCTCGGCGTCGAGACCGACGACCTGAACACCCTTCGATGCCCAGTCCTTGAGCGTGCGGGTGAGGTTGGTTGCCCGAGCAATCGGCAAACGAGCGGCAGCGCCGGCGCTGGTGCGCCAAGCGACAGCACTCACGCTCGCGCTACGACGCTCCGGAATCACGACGCCGTGTCCACCGAAAGCTGCGACCGAGCGCACGACGGCACCCAGGTTGCGGGGATCGGTGATGTTGTCCAGCGCGACGAGCAGCGGCGGCTCGGCATGCTTGCGTGCCTCCGAGAGAAGATCGTCCGGGTGCGCGTAGCGGTACGGCGGAACCTGCAGGGCGATGCCCTGGTGAAGACCGTTGGCGCTGAGGCGATCCAGATCGGTGCGGGGGACCTCGAGGATCGAGATGCCGGCATCCGCAGCGAGCTGAACGGATTCCTTCAGTCGATCGTCGCTCTCGGTGCCGACGGCGACCCACAGTGCAGTCGCCGGAACGCCGGCGCGTAGGCACTCGACCACCGGGTTGCGTCCGAGCACTGTCTCGGGACCGTCGAGAACCTTGCGGCCCGGACCCGGACGGCCACCGCGGCCCTGCTTCTCGTCGGCACGTGCGGCGCGCGCTGCACGCTTTGCCGCGGGATGCTTGGTGCGTGCCTCGGCGGGCGGCGTAGCGCCACGCCCTTCGAGACCGCGACGGTGCTTACCGCCGGAACCGGCAACCTGGCCCTTCTTGGTGCCGCCCTTACGGACTGCGCCGCGCCTGCTCGAGTTTCCAGCCATTGTTACTGCCCTGCCTTAAGGGACCATTCGGGTCCGTCGGGAGTATCGGTTACTTCGATACCCGCCTTGATGAGGCGATCGCGGACCTCGTCCGCCACCGCCCAGTTCTTTTCCGTACGTGCCTGCTGCCGACGATCGAGATCGGCCCGCACCAACACGTCCAAAGCTTCCATTGCCGTCTCGGTGTCGCCACCGGACTGCGTCCAATGCTCGTCGAGTGGGTCGACGCCCAGGATCGCGAGCATGGCCCGCACCTGGCCGGCAGCCACCCGAGCCGCGTCGAGATCACCGGCAGCGAGCGCGGAATTACCCTCGCTCGCCTTGCCGTGAATCTCGGCCAACGCGATCGGCACCGACAAGTCGTTGTCGAGAGCCGCCGCGAAACCTTCGGTCCACGTACCGAGTTCGACGCCACCCGCACGCTTGTGTGTGCGCAGGACGAACGACTCGAGCCCCTGGTAGGACTTCGCACTTTCGTCCAACGCCTCGTCCGAGTACTCGAGATTGGAACGGTAGTGCGCACTACCGAGGTAGTACCGAAGTTCTTGCGGACGAACCTTCTTGAGCACGTTCGGCACCGAGAGAACGTTGCCCAACGACTTGGACATCTTCTCGCCACTCATCGTGACCCAGCCGTTGTGCAACCAGTACTGAGCGAAATCGTCGCCGGCGCACTTGGCCTGCGCAATTTCGTTCTCGTGGTGCGGGAAGACGAGATCGCGTCCACCACAATGGATGTCGAATGCCGCCCCGAGATAGAACTCCGCCATGGCCGAGCACTCGAGGTGCCAGCCCGGACGGCCGGGTCCCCACGGTGTCGGCCACGAGGGCTCACCGGGCTTGACGGCCTTCCAGAGGGTGAAGTCGCGAGGATCACGCTTTCCCTCGGCAGCGCTCTCGCCCTGATGAACGTCGTCGAGTTTGTGGCCGGACAGTGCGCCGTACTCGGGGTAGCTCTGCACGTCGAAGTAGACGTCACCGCCCGCCGCGTACGCGTGGCCGTTCTCGATCAGACGTTCCATCATCTCGACCATCTGCGTCACGTGGCCGGTGGCCCGTGGCTCGATGGACGGTGGCAGCACACCCAGTTGGTCGTAGGCCCACGTGAACGACCGCTCGAACGTCGCCGCCCACTCCCACCAAGGTCGACCGGCGCCGGCGGCCTTGTTGAGAATCTTGTCGTCGATGTCCGTCACGTTGCGCACGAAGGCAACGTCGTTGCCGTGCGCCAACAGCCAGCGACGCAGCACGTCGAAAGCGACGCCGCTGCGAACGTGTCCGATGTGAGGATCACCCTGAACTGTCGCCCCACACAGGTACACCGATGCATGTCCGGGGGCCAACGGAACAAAATCCCGAAGGGCCCGCGTACCGGTGTCGTATAGGCGCAGGGTCACGACCAGCGATCTTACCTGTCGTGTTCGGTTGTCATGACCAACGCGGTGGCCATGGCGGCGATCCCCTCGCCTCGACCGGTCAAGCCGAGGCCGTCCGTGGTGGTCGCGGACACAGAAACAGGCGCGCCCAGTATCTCGGAAAGCACCTTCTGCGCCTCGTCGCGACGCGGCCCGATCTTCGGACGGTTGCCGATGACCTGCACCGCGGCGTTGCCGACGGCGAACTGGTTCTCTTCGAGCAGTCGGCGAACCTCGGCAAGCATTCGAGCGCCGCTCACGCCGTCCCATTCGGGCCTGCCGGTGCCGAAAACCGAACCGAGGTCACCGAGGCCCGCCGCAGAGAGCAACGCGTCACACAGCGCGTGGACGGCGACATCGCCGTCCGAATGGCCCGAGCACCCGTCTGCTTCCTCGAACAGCAACCCGGCCATCCAGCAAGGACGACCGACCTCGATGGGATGAACATCCGTGCCGAGACCGACGCGCATCTAATTTCCGTCCTGTGAATCCGCACTCAACGCTGTCTCCGAGCTCAGGAGCGCCCGTGCAAGGACCAGGTCGAGCGGAGTGGTGATCTTGAAGGCGAGAGCGTCGCCGGGAATCGTCTGCACCGAAACACCGAGACGCTCGACCAGAGCGGCGTCGTCGGTCGCGGCGACGTCACCGGCGTCGTACGCACTGCGCAGGACGTCGGTGGAGAATCCTTGGGGAGTTTGAACCGCACGCAACTCCGAACGCAGAGGCGTACCGGTGACTGCGCCGAGTACGTCGACCGACTTGATCGTGTCGGTAACCGGAAGTACCGGGATGACAGCGGAGCTGCCGGCTCGGAGAGTTCCGACGACGCGCGCGATCAACGCCGGCGGTGTCAATGCCCGTGCGGCATCGTGCACGAGTACAAAATCTGCGTCGCCGGCAGCGCTGAGGCCGGCTCGAACCGAATCGGTTCTTTCGGCACCACCGCCGACGACGTCGACGTCCGCTGCACGACCGAGGTCGGCTACGACGGATTCGACCAGTTCAGGCGGCACAATGACAACAACGCGGTCGATCGCTCCGGATTTCCGGAGTCCATCGACCGCGCGTGCAAGCATGGTGCACCCACCGAGTTCGACAAATGCCTTGGGCAATTTCTCGCCCAATCGCACTCCCCGACCTGCGGCAGGTACCAGGGCTACTACTGCCACTGTCAGCTTTGTTGTGTTGCAGTCAGGACGCGGCCGCGAGGACCTCGTCGAGAATGGTCTCTGCCTTCTCGGTGTCAGTGCCCTCGGCGAGCGCGAGCTCTCCGACGAGAATCTGACGAGCCTTGGCGAGCATGCGCTTCTCACCAGCGGAAAGTCCGCGGTCCTGCTCACGACGCCACAGGTCACGAACAACTTCTGCAACCTTGTTCACGTCACCTGAGGCAAGCTTCTCGAGATTTGCCTTGTATCGACGAGACCAGTTGGTGGGCTCTTCGGTGTGCGGTGCTCGCAGAACCTGGAAAACCTTGTCGAGGCCTTCTTGGCCGACCACGTCACGAACTCCGACGTACTCTGCGTTGTCTGCAGGAACCCGTACTGTGAGATCGCCTTGAGCGACCTTCAGAACCAGGTACTCCTTCTGCTCACCCTTGATGGTGCGGGTTTCGATAGCTTCGATCAGCGCCGCACCGTGATGGGGGTATACGACGGTGTCTCCGACCTTGAAAATCATGTGTCCCGTGCCCCTTTCGATTCCACTAGTTTAACACGTGAAAGAACCGACCACTCATCAACTGTGCAGGTCAGGGGCATCCTTGCTCGAGCGTAGGGGTTGACAGGGCTTGTTGTACGTGCATTCAACTGGTCTGGAGCACCCCTGCGTAACGGACTGAAAGCCCACGCAGACAACCGTTGTGGCGACCCGACGGCCAGCCCGCGGGACCTTATCTACTACTCTGCCTAGTGGAGTGCGAACCTGACGCCGTGGAGGACAAATCGTGACTGCTATCCGTAAGCCGACTCGTCGAGTCGCTACCGCCATTGCACTGGCTGCAGGCGCAGCCATCGCGCTGTCCGCTTGCGGTTCCGGACAGGTGAGCCAGACCGCCGTCCAGCAGGCCGCCGTGAACGGCAACAGCGCCGACCTCGGTGAGATCGCACTGCGCAACGTGCACATCGCTTACCCCTCGTCCGAGGAGTACAGCATCGAGCCGGGCGGCAACGCCGTGCTCGCGTTCACCGTCGTGAACGACAGCGCCGAGACCACGGACAAGCTCGTCAGCATCACCACCGATTACGCAGCACGCGTCATCGCAGGTGAAGAGGTAGGTGGCTTGACGATCAAGCCGCAGACGTCGCTGCAGGCCGGTCAGTTGCCCGCAGGCGAAGGCGCCGCGACCGAGGCCGAGACCCAGATCAAGAACAACGAAGAGAACGACGACGCACCCGCTGCGCTCTCTCTCGTCGTTCTGCAGGACATCAAGGCAGGGGTTCGCCCCGGCTTGACCGTCCCGATCACCTTCAAGTTCGAGAAGGCCGGATCGGTCACCGTCGACGTACCTGTCGACGCCGGCCCGCAGCTCGAGCGCAACGAGTCGGACAAGTCACCCGACGTTGCAGAAGCTGGGCACTGAGCCTCGAATCACCAAGGCGCACAATGCGCCTCGCAGAACAGCTTCAAAATCACACTAGAGGCGGGGTCCATGTCGGACCCCGCCTCTAGTCTGTCCCGGTGGCCAAAGTGAAATCGAACTACCGCTGCTCCGAATGCCAGTCGGTAGTGCCCAAGTGGGTCGGTAGATGTCCGGACTGCGATTCGTGGGGCTCGATGACCGAGGTCGCCGTAGTGGCACCCGTCGCCAGTCGCGCCGGCGCCTCACTCGCCAAAGCAGGATCAAGCGCCGTGCTGCCTACGACGCCGGCCACGCCGCTGACACAGATCGACAGCACCTCGACGCAGGCCAAACCCACGGGGATCGGTGAGTTGGACCGCGTCCTCGGCGGTGGCGTCGTACCGGGTTCGGTGGTGCTGCTCGCGGGCGAGCCCGGCGTCGGAAAATCGACGCTACTTCTCGAGGTCGTCTACCGCTGGGCGATGCGCAGCGCGGATGATCGAGCGTTGTACGTCACGGGCGAGGAGTCTGCCGGTCAGGTTCGGCTTCGGGCAGATCGCACCAACTCTGTCCACGAACGGATGTATCTGGCGGCCGAATCCGATCTCGCGACCATCCTCGGCCACATCGAGCAGGTCAAACCGACACTGGTCATCGTCGACTCGGTGCAGACCATGCTTGCTGCCGACGTCGACGGGGTCGTCGGCGGCGTGACTCAGGTCAAGGCCGTCACCAGCGCCCTGACCTCCCTGGCCAAGGCCAGTGGAATCCCGGTGCTTCTGATCGGCCACGTCACCAAGGACGGCGCCGTCGCCGGTCCGCGCTCGCTCGAGCATCTCGTGGACGTGGTTCTGCACTTCGAAGGTGACAAGCACTCCACCCTGCGCATGGTCCGCGGCGTGAAGAACAGATTCGGTGCGGCCGACGAGGTCGGATGCTTCGAGCTGAGCGAGCAGGGCATCAACGAGATCAGCGATCCGTCCGGCCTGTTCCTGCATCACCGTGAAGAAGCTGTGGAAGGCACTGCCGTCACCGTGATGATGGACGGTAAGCGACCTCTACTCGGTGAAGTTCAGGCGCTCGTCGCCGCCACGCCGCTACCGACACCTCGCCGAGCCGTCAGCGGGCTCGACACCGCCCGTGTGGCCATGGTTCTGGCCGTGTTGGAACGCCGCGTCGGAGTGTCGATCTCGAAGGCCGACGTCTACGCCGCGACCGTCGGCGGTATGCGGATGACCGAGCCGGGTGCCGATCTGGCTCTCGCCATTGCGGTCGCTTCCGCCGTGAAAGCCAAACCCGTCCCCAAGGGGCTCGTCATCCTCGGCGAGGTCGGACTCGCCGGGGAGGTTCGACGGGTTGCCGGGGTGAACCGACGGCTGATCGAAGCTGCCCGACTGGGATTCACCAGCGCCATCGTGCCGGTCGATTCCGGCCCGAACATTCCCGGCATGCGCGTCAACGAAGTAGCGAATCTGGCCGAGGCACTGGCCTACGCCGGATTGATGGGCGGCAAACAAGCCCCCTCTCGCCCCAAGCTCACGCCGGTGAAGTGATCGTCCCTCGGCCGACTACCTCGTCAGACCGACGAGGTGCCGAACGGGGACGTCGGTTCGCCGTCCACGAACTCCTTCGTCTTGGCGAAGTGTTCCGAGGTGATGGTCAGGAACAGTCCGCGGGAGGTTCCCACCACCGTGTCCGGATCCGCTGTCGGACCTTCGACGATCACCGCTTCTGCACTGGTGTAGACCTTGCGGCGTACAACGCCGTCGATGCGAGCCCGGAATTCGAGCACCGATCCCAACGGGATCGGCCGGGCGAAGTCGATCTCGAGGTGCCCGGTCACCACCGGCGAGCCGAGAGCCATACATGCCATACCTTGAGCCTCGTCGAATGCCGTCGACAGAATGCCGCCGTGAATGACACCTGGACCGCCCTGATACTTCTTGGCGACCTCCAGACGACCGGTCACTTCCAGTCCGTTACCAGCCCTGAAACTCATCGCCATTCCCGCAGGCTGGTCGTCGCCGCAGCCGAAGCATTTCGACCAGTGCTGAGGCAGCTTCTCGCCGGCGGCCGGAAAGAATTCGACCGGCTCCGGGACAGTCAGGTCATCAGGCAGGGTCCAGGTACTACTCATGGATAGGTAATCTAAACGGGGATCCGTCCGGCGCAGGCATCGGACCCGACCGAAGTGACATCGACCTCAGCAGGGAGTTTCTCAATGATCAGTGCGATGGCGGACACACAGTCGTCGTCGGCATTGCGAGAGACCATCGCCAGGTTGGCGCCGGGTACCGCTTTGCGAGACGGGCTCGAACGAATTCTGCGCGGCCGTACCGGCGCGCTGATCGTCCTCGGATACGACGAGGAAATGGAAGCGCTGTGTGACGGCGGATTCAACCTCGACGTGGAGTTCGCACCGACCCGATTGCGTGAGCTGTCGAAGATGGACGGCGCGGTTGTCCTCTCGACGGACGGCACACGCATCGTGCGTGCCAACGTCCAGCTGGTTCCCGATCACAAGATTCCCACCGTCGAATCCGGCACGAGGCACCGTGCCGCCGAGCGCACGGCAATTCAAACCGGCTATCCCGTGGTCTCGGTCAGTCAGTCGATGTCGATCGTCAGTGTGTACGTCGGTGGTATCCGGCACGTCATCGACGGCTCGGCCACCATACTTTCGCGCGCCAACCAGGCCGTCGCGACGCTCGAACGATACAAAGCGCGACTCGACGAAGTGACACGGCAACTGTCGGTCGTCGAGATCGAGGATTTCGTGACTCTGCGCGACGCGTTGACCGTCGTACAGCGCCTCGAAATGGTTCGCCGCGTGTCGATCGAAATCGAACAGGATGTCCTCGAGCTCGGCACCGACGGTCGCCAGTTGGCACTGCAGCTCGAAGAACTGGTCGGCGACAACGACATTGCACGTCAACTCATCGTTCGGGACTATCTTGCCGGTCCCGAACCCATCGGCACCGCGGCGATGGACAACGTCCTCGTCGCACTCGATCGGGTCACCGACGCCGATCTACTCGATCTCACGACTCTTGCGCGTGTTCTCGGTTATCCGGGCACGATCGAAGCCCTCGACACTCCGATGACTCCTCGCGGATATCGCGTGCTGATGCGTGTACCTCGATTGCAGTTCCATCAGATCCACCGGTTGGTCGGATCCTTCGGCACTCTCCAGTCGCTGCTGGCCGCTACGGCTGCCGATCTGCAGTCGGTCGAGGGCATCGGCGGGCTGTGGGCCCGTCACATCCGTGAGGGACTTTCCCGGCTCGCGGAAACGTCGATCACCGGATCCTTCAACTAGCGGGCCTGTTCGGGCTTGCCCGCTCTCATGCGATGTTGAACGGCTCCGGGGAGCTTCGCAGTGCACCGAGCTGCCCGACAACCGTGTAAGCGCCTGCGCCCACCGGATTGCGCTCGGGGTTCTGCGCGGTCGCGCACTCGGGGGTCGACGTCGTGGCCGACCAGGCGACCTTGAACGCAGCTTGCTCGCCGGGCGCGAGATTGCGTACGTCGGCTGCGGGCTGTGGGTAGCAGTCGACGTTGGACCACAACCGGGTCTTGCCGTCGATGCTGTAGACGAGCACCTGCTGAAGGCCGCCCGCCAGATCTCGATCACAGGGTGCCGAACCGATGTTGGTGATGACGATCGTGAACGACGGCTCTTCGCCGGGAGCGAAGGTCGCCTTGTCTGCGGTGGCCTTGACTGCCAGCGACGAGTCGGCGCACTGACCGGCCGGGACCGGAGCCCCGGTGGTCGACGAAGAGGAAGAAGACGAAGACGATCCCGAAGCCTGCGTGCCCGAGCCACCTGATCCACCGGCAGCGCCGCCACCCGAGCCACCGCCACCCTCCGGCGCGTTGGAACCGGAAGGGTTGGGGGTGAAGGAGACGTCCGTCGTCAGCGAGGAACTCGCAGCGGCCGAATCGGCCTCCGGGGTATCACTTCCACCGCCGAAGAGGGCGGACGCCGCCCAGATGATCAACGCCAGTGCAATGACGGCGGCACCAATGGCCAGCGCCCGGCGACGCCAGTAGATCTCGGGGGGCAGTGGTCCATTAGGTTCCAACACGGACTCAACGGTAGTTGGCGCAGGGTCCACTAACCGTCAGCTGAGGCGGCGTGTCGGTACCCATTGTCTGCTGCCAGGTACCACTGCCCCGGAAGATCTAACCCTCGACGGTCTCGACGCTCTCGCCGATGTCGCCGACCGCGCCCTGAACTCGCATGTGACCGTCGGACAACGTGTACGTGACGCCGACGATCGCGCACGCACCCTTGTCCACCTTGTCGGCGATGATCCGGGACCTCTGCATGATCAGCGAGCCGGTCTCCACGACGTGACGGCCTTCGAGTTCGTCCACGGTGGACAAGCCCTCGTTGCGGCCCATCAGGATGGACGGAGCAACACGCTCGACCACACTGCGGATGAATCCGTCGGGAACTGCGCCCTTGTCCAGGGCGTCGAGCGTTGCCTTCACGGCACCGCAACCGTCGTGCCCGAGGACGACGATGAGCGGCACGTTGAGCACGTGAACCGCGTACTCGATGGAACCGAGCACCGAATCGTCGAGCACGTGACCTGCAGTGCGCACGACGAACATGTCGCCGAGACCCTGGTCGAAGATGATCTCGGCGGCTACGCGCGAATCACCGCAACCGAACAGCACCGCTGTGGGGTGCTGCCCATCGACGAGTTTCGCGCGGTCCGCGATTCCCTGGCTGGGGTGAATGGACGCGTCGTTGACAAATCGCTCGTTGCCTTCGCGAAGGGACTTCCAAGCGGAAATGGGGCTTGATCGTGGCATTCACTCATTGTGCACCCGCCGCATTTCGGGCTCTCGCCGGGAAGGTTGCGTGGACGCAAACGAAAGTTCCGCGTCGACATTCGCGCCCGGTGATGAAGTGGCCGAAATGGAACTTACTTCAGAGTCAGTTTCCTGATACCGTCTCCGAACGTGACCTGGAGCACTTCGAGCTCCCGAGTGTGATCGAAGAAACCCGACCAGAACGATTCGGCCGGAGAGGGGGATGGCGTGAGCACCGAAGCTACGACGACCGGGAATGGAACAACCGGGGAAACAACTGCTGTCTCCCCCGCCAAGACGAACATGTTCTCGAACCTGCTCTCCGAGATCGGACTGCTCTTCACCTTCACCGTTCGCGTGTGCGTTGCGGCGTTCACATCTCTTCGACACAAGCGCCTCGCCTGGCGTGAGGCGCTCGACCAGATGTGGTTTCTCGCCCACGTCACCTCGGTCGCATCCGCTCTGGTGATGATTCCCCTCGGTGTCGGGGTAGCACTGCAGATCGGTGCGCTCGCAGATCAAATCGGCGCGGGTGCGTACAGCGGTGCCGTCGTCGCGTTCCTCATCATCGGACAGGCCGGCCCCCTGGTGTGCGCCCTGATCATCGCCGGTGTCGGCGGTTCCGCAATCTGCGCAGATTTGGGAGCGCGAACAATACGCGAGGAAATCGATGCACTCGAAGTGCTCGGTCTACCCGTGCTCGAACGCCTGGTCGTACCCCGGATGATCGCCATTGCCGTCGTCTGCCTCCTACTGAACTCGATAGTTCTCGTAATCGGTTTGGGCGCAAGCCTCTTCGTTCACGTCCTGATACTCGACGGCAACGCACAGAGTTTCCTGCGCAATCTCGTTCAATTCAGTCAACCCAGCGACTTCGTCGTCTCCGGCATCAAAGCCGTTGCCTTTGCTCTCATCTCGGGAATCGTGGCCTGCTACAAGGGCCTGACCGTCAAGCGCGGAGCTCAAGGCGTCGGCGACGCAGTCAACGAGACCGTCGTGCTCTCGTTTGTCCTCGTGTTTGTCGCCAACCTCGCAATTACTCAGTTCTACCCACTGTTCGTCTCGGTGAAAGGTGCCTATTGATGCACCTGCCCATCGCAATTCGTGCCAAGCGGGTCAGTTCGCGGACCGTCGACGGCCTGAGTCGACTCGGCGATCAGTTCACGTTCCACGCGCGTGTCATCACCTCGATTCCGGCAACCCTCAAGCGTTATTGGCGTGAAGTCGCCCGTCTCGTCGCCCAGGTGGCATTCGGTTCGGGCACCCTGCTCGCCGGAGGCGGCAGCGTCGTCGTGATCTTCGCGATCTCGTTCTTCGCCGGTTCCCAGATCGGACTCGAGGGCTACCGCGGACTCAACCTAGTCGGCCTCGCACCGCTGTCCGGCGTGATGTCCGCCATCGCGAATACTCGCGAGGTGGCACCACTCGTTGCCGCAATCACCCTGGCAGCCAAGGTCGGAACCGGATTCACCGCGCAGCTCGGAGCGATGCGGATCTCCGAGGAAATCGACGCGCTCGAAGTCATGGCGATTCCCTCGCTGCGGTACCTGGTCACCACCCGAATGATCGCGGCGCTCATCGCGGTGGTCCCGCTGTACCTGGTCGGCCTGTTTGCTTCGTACATGGCAACGGCGCTTGCGGTGATCCGGGTCAAAGGCCAGTCGGAGGGAACGTACGGCTACTACTTCATTCTTTTCCTCTCTCCCAACGACATCTGGTTGTCCTTGATAAAAGTCATGGTGTTCGCGGTCGTCGTGACCCTCGTGCACTGCTACTACGGTTACACCGCGACGGGTGGACCCGAAGGCGTCGGACGAGCCGCCGGACGAGCGTTGCGCACCAGCATCGTCTTCCTTGCGTTCACCGACGTCGCGATGACCATTGCGCTGTGGGGACTCAAACCTCACGTACCCGGGCTGACCGGATGATCGTCACGAATTCCAGCCGAATCACCCTGGCACTGCGGGGTTTACTCGCCGTGGTCATCCTGATCCTCGCCTACGTCTTCTTGTTCAGCAGAGGTACGGACTCCACCGGTTCCACACCGCAGGTCAGTGCTGTCGTCCCCGCCAGTGCCGGTGCGCTGCGAGTCGGATCCTCGGTACAGTACCGCGGCGTCGTCGTCGGCGCTGTGGCCGAGATCGAGCCGGGCACCACCGCTTCGACTGTCTCACTCGCGATCGACGAGGGAGCGTTCGAGGACATACCGTCGACAAGTCAGGTGCGACTGATGCCCCGCAACATCTTCGGCGACTTCTTCGTAGACCTGATTCAACCTGACGGACTCTCGCGTGGTCCTGCTCTCGTGCCGGGTACCGAATTGGTATCCGATCAGTCCGAAGTCGCGGTCCAGCTCTACCAATCGATCTCACGGATCTACTCGCTCGTTTCTTCCCTCGACCCCGCCGACATCAACGTCGCACTCACGGCAGTCTCGGACGCGTTGAGCGGCAAGGGAAACCAGATCGGCGAATCGCTCGATTCAGTCCACCAAGCGTTGGTCGGTGCGCAGCCCGTCATCGACGGACTCGGTGACGACCTCGACGACATAGCCACCCTCGCCGACAGTCTCTCGACGAGTGCGCCGGACATGCTCGCCGCATTCGAGAACTCCATCACCACATCCAAGACCGTCGTCGAGAAATCCGACGGGTTGGCGGGGCTTCTGCGTGCCGGCACCAGCACGGGAGCTGCTGCCACGAGTCTGATCGGTGACAATCGCGACCGCATGATCACCTTGGTCGACGACGCCGATTCCCTCACCAGCGCAATCACTTCGCGGCCGGACCACATCACCACCTTCTACAACGGCCTGCGCAATCTCACGATCAAGCTCCCGCCCGCGTTGGCGCATGGTCCGTGGCTCAGCACCGATCTACGGCTGTCCGTCACAGATCTGTATCCGTACGGAAAGACCGACTGCCCACAGTACGACGGAACCCGCGGACCCAACTGTCCTGCCGCCGCGACCGCGTTCGGCGGAACCGTCGGCCCGGTCGGCAGCCCTGCCGAACAGTCCCTGATCTCGGCTCTCACCCAGGGCGGTACAGCTTTGGACACTCTCGTGGCGGGGCCGGTATTTCGCGGCACGACGGTGGTGGGCGGATGAGCGTGAAGAAATCTCTGATCAGGTTCGGACTGTTTGCTGCACTGTCGATTCTCGCCACCGTGGTTGTGGTGAGCACCCTGATCAACCCAGTCTCCGGGTCGAGTTCGCAGTACCGGGCCGTCTTCGTCAATGCCTCCGGCCTGGTCACCGGCAGCGATGTTCAGATCGCCGGGGTGCGAGTAGGGCGCGTCGACAGCGTCGAGTTGGTGAACAACCAAGCCGTCGTCGGCTTCGAACTCGAATCTGCACAACGTATTCCGTCCGACGGTCGCGCTGTGGTGAGGTACGCAGACCTGTTGGGAGCGCGAACAATTTCGATCGAACCCGGACAGGCCGAACGCGCAACAGGCAACTACCTCTCCCCCGGGGCCACAATTCCCGTGGAACAGACTCAGCCGGCGATCGACCTCACCGACATCCTCGGCGGATTCCGTCCCCTGTTCGACGCACTTGACCCCGCAGAAGTCAACGAGCTTGCCGCACAGGTCGTCCAGGTATTCCAAGGACAAGGTTCCACCATCGAAAGCCTGCTGGAGCGCACTGTTGCCGTCACCGAGAACTTGACGTCCCGGGACGCGATCTTGGACCAACTACTGAACAACCTCGACCGGGTCCTTACCGTGACCACGACGAATCGACCCAACTTCGTCGAGATGATCAACACGCTCGACACACTGGTCGGCGGTTTGGCACAGGACCGCCAACAGATCTCGGCCGCAGTGGATTCCGCAGGCGCCCTGACTTCTTCCCTTCAGGACTTGGTGACGGGCGCGGAACCGGACTTGGCTGGCGCGCTGACTTCGATCGATCAGTCGGCTCGCGTCGTCGTCGACAATCGTGAGTCGCTGGCGACCGGTATCACCGCTTTCGATCAACTGTTCACCCAGTTGGGGATCGCGATGAGCTACGGAAGCTGGGCGAACATCTACATCTGCAACTTCCGGCTCAGCGCGCTGGACCAATCGGTGACCCTCGGCGGCCCCGAGCGTTCGGCGGTGTGCCGATGAACTGGCTCACCGTCAAGAACCCGGTCCGCAACGGAATCATCTGCATCCTCGTCGGAGTCGGTGTGGTTCTGGCCGCACTCGTTGTCCCTCAACTGATCTTGAAGGTCAAGACCAACGAGTACCACGCCGTCTTTGCCAACGCCACCGGGTTGACGCAGGACGATCCGGTCAACGTCGCGGGAGTCCCGAGCGGGGTGGTCACCTCGTTGGCGGTCAGCGGCAACTCGGTTGAAGTCACCTTCCGACTCGACGACGGCGTCACTCTCGGCGAAGACTCCCGTGCGGACATCAAGATCTCGACTCTGCTCGGCCGACGCTCGCTCGACGTCACTCCGAACGGATCGCGCTCGTTACCCGCAGGTTCGACCATCCCCATCGAGAACACGAGCGTTCCCTTCACTCTCGACGATCTCGGTCGAGGAGCACAATCCACGTCGGAAAACCTTGATCTGCAACAACTGCGAAACATGCTGACCGCGGTGTCCGACAATTCACCGGACGATCCCGAACTCATTCGCCGCTCACTCGAGGGAATCGACGCACTCTCCGGAGTAGTCAACGACAACGACGTTGCGCTCCGTTCCCTTCTCACCGGAGCGCAGCAGACGACCGCAACACTGATCGAGCAGAAGGACACTCTGGAAACCCTTCTGGGGAATGCGGATCTGGTGATGTCCACGATCGCCGACCGGCGAGATGTGCTGAATGCGCTTGTACAAGACCTGAATCAGTTGAGCACCACACTTGCCCAGTTCCTGGGCGACAACCAGGCTTTGATCGACTCGGTCATGGGAGACATCCACGTGGTGACGGGAGTTCTGTCCGAGAACGAACAATCACTGACCACACTGCTCGACAACTTCGCCCCCAGCGTCCGCTACGTCACCAACGCGACCGGTAACGGCAACTGGCTCGACCTCAACTCGCCCTCCACCCTCATCCCGGACAACTGGTTGTGCGTCGTCGGGCTCGTTCAGGGGTGTCGATGACCACGACCGTCAAGAAACTCGCCGTGCTGGCAGCGATTGTGATCTGCGCGATCGGTGCCGTCCTGTTCGTCACGCGTGACGAACACAGACTCACTCTCACCGCCGAATTCACCTCGACCGACGCTATCTTCACCGGGAACACAGTGACGATTCTGGGAGTTCCCAGCGGGAGGGTCGAGAGCGTCACGCCGGAAGGGTCCCGGGTACGAGTGGCGCTGAGCCTGCCATCCGGAACACGTATACCCGCCGACGCGCAGGCCTGGGTCCTGTCTCCCTCGGTCATCAGTGACCGCACGATCGAACTCGGCCCCGGCTACGAGGACGGTGAGTTCCTGACCGACGGCGCGGTGATCCCTCTCGAACGCACTCACTCCCCGCTGACGTGGGACCAACTCACCGCATCGGTGAACGAATTGACGGTGGCGCTCGGCCCTGGCGCCGACGGTGGCGGGATCGGTGACCTCATCGGAGAAGGCGCCCACGCGTTGGACGGCAACGGGCAAGCATTCAACGATGCCGTTCGGTCCATCTCACAGGCCAGTTCGGTACTGGCGGGTGCAAGTCCCGACATCTCCGAACTGGTGAAGAACCTGAACACCCTCGTGCAGTTGATCGCGGACAACCAGACCAAGGTCGACTCCCTGTCGAACTCGGTGACAGTCACCGCCCGCACGTTCAGCGCCCAGCGAGAAGACATCAGCGGGGCGCTCGATTCCCTGACCACGTTGCTCGGACAGGTCTCAGCGCTACTCGCCGAACACGGCGAGGCGGTCACCGCCGATCTGGGTACGCTCGCACAGTTGGCCGGTGCAGTCGCGACCAAACAGGATCAACTGCGCGAGATCATCGAAACGGCACCAACGGGATTCGAGAACGTCGCCAACCTCGTCACCGAAGAAGGCCGAGCCAGGGCGCGATTGAACGTCGCCACCGATCTCTCACAGTTCGACACGACGCGAGAACTGTGCGAGAAGATGCCGATTCCGCTGTGCACCGGGCCGGGAATCGTCAATCCCATCGAATTTCCTTCGGCAGGCAGCTCCGACCTGGCACGCATCCTCGGTGGGGGTAACTGATGGCGTCGAACAAGTCCGTGGTGAGCGTTGTCGTGGCACTTGTCATCGCCGCGCCATTGACCGGCTGCAGTCTCAACTTCCAGCACCTCCCCCTCGGACGCGGTCTGCCAGGAGAGTCGTACCCGCTGAACATGGAATTCGTCGACGCGTCGTTACTTCCCGTCGGCGGCGAGGTGCGGATCGGCCAGGCAGTGGTCGGCAGAGTCACGTCGATGAGCGCGCAAACCTTTGCAGCCGTGGTACATACCGAAATCGCGTCGGACATCGAACTACCTGTCGGCACCCGCGCTCGGATCGAACTGTCGACCCCGATCGGCGATGCGTTCGTCAACCTCGAAGTTCCGGTCGATCCAGCGGGCCCCATTCTCGAACCAGGTTCCACCATCGAGCGATCGGAGACCGTGCGCGGACCCGATGTCGCACAACTGCTCGGCGCCGTCGGAACTCTGTTGAACGGCAGTGGGTTGGCGCAGGTCAAGAACATCGTCAGTGAGGCTGATCAGATTCTCGACGGCAGGGAGGAGACGATCCGCGATCTGCTTGCACGCCTTGACACTTTTCTCGGAACACTTGACGACCGAAAGGAATCGATCAATTCGGCACTGGATTCACTGAACCGGCTCAGCGCTCTGATCGGAGACGAGAGCGCCACCATCGACGAAGGCTTGCGCACACTCACACCCGCATTGGGCGTGATCGCCGACCAACGACAACCGCTCCTCGATCTACTCGACGAAACCGATCGGCTCAGTACCGCAACCAATTCCGTACTCGACCAGTCGGCCGACCAGATTTCCGAGATCACCGGACGACTGTCACCCATCCTCGACCAGTTCTCGGCAATGGGGCCGACACTGGGTGAGACGATGGCCAACCTGGACAACGCAAGAGTGCTCCTCGAGCGTGCCAGCCCAGGCGATTACGTGAACATCGACCTCGACGTCGATGTCGAGGGCACCGTGACCGGAGTGCTCAACGAGATAATCCCGGGCGCCGCACCGCCACTGCCACCTCTGCCCGCCTCCGATCGGGAACTGCCGATCACGACACCCCTGCAAGGAGGAACGCGATGAAGAACCGAACCGTCTATTTCGAGATCGCCGCCTTTCTCCTCATCGCGGTGGTCAGCACGACGTACGTACTCCGGCAAGTCGGTGCCGGAGATCCGTTCACCGGAACCTTCTCGGTCATCGTCGAATTGGAGAACGCGGCCGGAATCGCTCCCGGTTCGGAAGTGGCCTATCGCGGAGTCACCGTCGGCGACGTCGAGTCGGTGGAGGTGGACTCTGCCCAGGACCTCGTCGTGATGACGTTGAGCATCGCCGCCGACAAACAGATCCCCAACGATTCGCATGTGGCCATCAGCCAGGACACCGCCGTTCCGGTATTGAAAGTTCAGTTGTCCTCGCAGACCGACGGCGGCCCGTATCTGGTTGAAGGTTCCGTTGTTCCGACTGAGCGCACTTCGATCCCGGTCGCGTTGGGAACCGTGATTGCGAATTTCAACGCTGCTGCCGACACCGTCGATCCGGCAGACCTGCGAACCCTCTCGCACGAACTCGGCGAGGGATTGAACGGATTGGGTCCGGATCTGCAGGCGCTCGTCGACAACTTCGACATGCTCGCGCGCACTGTCCAATCCGATCAACCGCGTGTCAACACACTCGTCGAGAACTCGCGCTCACTGTTCACTGCGAACGAGGAAAATGTTGACGCTCTTCCCGAAGTTGCACGCACACTTCGCCAATTGACAGATCAGGTACGAAACTCCGATCCGCAACTGCGCACACTCCTCGATCGAAGCCCGAGTGTTCTCGACAATCAGATACTGCCTCTCATCGAACAGAGTCGTGAGCCGTTCAGTCTGCTGTTGGCCAATTCTCTCGTCTCCACTCAGATCGTCACTGCACGGATGCCCGCCGTCGATGCCTTGTTGGTGGTGGTGCCCAAAGGATTCGAGAAGTTCGGAAGTATCGTCAAAGACGGACGGGCACAGCTTGATCTGATCACAGCACTCGGCCCGGTCTGTATCTACGACACGCCCCGGCGATCGGTACAGGACACCTCACCGACCACGCTCGACAAGAACCAACACTGCGCGGACCAGTCGGGCCGGATCCAGAATCGCGGATCGCAGAACGTCCCCACCGGAACTGGAACGATCGACGGGGTTGCTGAATACGATCCTGCCCTCGGAACGGTCGCAGCCGGTGACGGAACGTCGATTCGTCTGGGCCTCAACGGTGGTCAGAACACCGTTCTCGGTGACAACTCGTTTGCCGCACTACTAGTACAAGGAACGCAATGACCGAGACAACCGAACCCCAGACGCCCACAATCGTCGACAAGCCCAAGCGGCTTCGCAAGCAGACCGTAGCGATCGTTGCCGGCGCCCTGGTCGTGGTCGCGGCGCTCGGATGGGGCGCATTCGCGACCTGGCAGAAATCGGTCGACGAAAACGCGCGTATCAGCGCCCTGGACAGCGGACGGCAATTCGCCACTGATCTTGCGACGTACAACTTCCAGAACCTCGATCAGAATCTTTCCGTGGTCCGTGACAATTCTGTCGGCGAATTCGCCGGTCAGTACGCCCAGGTGGCAGCCAACTTGCAGAACATGATCGTGCAGTATCAGGCGACCTCGTCCGCTCAGATCATTTCAGCCGGGTTGGCGAGCAGTGATCGCGACAACGCCGAGGTGCTCGTGTTCCTCGATCAGACGATCACGAACACCAACTCCCCCGATCCGAGAATCGACCGCAACCGGATGCAACTTTCGCTGGTCCGCGAGGACGGCGAGTGGAAACTGAGCAACGTGCAGTTGTTGTGACCCGGCGGTCGGGCGTCAAAGACAGCCGTGTCGGCGACTGCCGATAAAGTGGCCCCCACAAGTCGACGTCTCCTTCGTCGACCGGGAGCGCAGGTTCGAGGAGTGTGTCGGTAGCAGTGGCAGTGGAATCTTCGGTGCTGCTGAAGTGGTACTCCGAGACGGCTCGCGACCTGCCGTGGCGACGCGAGGGCGTCAGTGCCTGGCAGATCCTGATGAGCGAGATCATGCTCCAGCAGACGCCGGTGGTGCGCGTTGCGCCAATCTGGGAAGAGTGGGTCGAGCGCTGGCCGGTACCGTCGGCGATGGCAGCGTCGAGCCAGGCAGAGGTGCTTCGCGCGTGGGGCAAACTCGGTTATCCACGACGCGCGCTGCGGTTACACGAATGCGCGGGCGTCCTGGCTGCCGAGCACGGTGACGTGGTCCCGGAAGACGTCGATACCTTGCTCTCGCTACCGGGAATCGGTTCGTACACCGCCCGCGCCGTCGCGTGTTTCGCCTACGGACAGCGAGTGCCTGTGGTGGACACCAACGTACGACGCGTGGTTGCGCGAGCCGTCCACGGCAATGCGGAACCCGGGAACCCGTCCAACACGCGAGACCTCGCCGACGTCGCGGCGCTGCTGCCGAGGACGCGTGCGCGCGCCGCCACCTACAGCGCAGCTCTCATGGAACTCGGTGCACTGATCTGCACGGCGCGGAACCCGAACTGCGAGAACTGCCCTTTGCCGAACTGCGCGTGGGTCGCTTCGGGCAAACCGGCACACACCGGACCACCCAAGAAGGTGCAGAAGTTCGCGGGCACAGATCGCCAGGTTCGTGGAAAATTGATGGCCGTTCTTCGCGAGAGTCACCGTCCGGTCGAGCGCGCGCAACTCGACATCGTCTGGCCGGCCGATCCGGGTCAGCGTGACCGTGCGTTGCATTCACTGCTGGTCGACGGACTGGTCGAGCAGACCGACGACGGCCTGTTTGCGCTGGCCGGAGAGGGTACGGCTTAGCCGACTCGCAGCGGGGTGCATTCTTCGGCTGTGGGTTCGTCGGTCTGGAGCGGTGCGACTTCCGGATCAGAACGCCGAAGTACAGCAGGAACGGCAGGCACCACTGGATCGCAAGGCGCAAGTGTCGGAATCTGTAGGGCAGCGCCGGGCGGGGGCCCGCTGGTGGAGGTCGCCGACTCGGCGCCGATGTTCGGGCTATCCGTGGACACCGCGCGCGACCCGTCCGGGGACAGAGCGATCAGCAACCCCGTCAACATGAGTAGAAGCGGCAGTACTATTGCCGCCGCCCACCGGACCCTGTTGACGGGCCGGACAGCCATGCCGTCACCGGACCGAACTTCGCTTCCGCGATCGGCCGCTACCAGCGCAGCCCCTATCGCCAGTTGGGTCCGCTCGCCGAGAAACAGGAAGCCGAGACCTGCCAGTTCAGCGGCTTCCGCGGACGGCTGCCGAGAGTCTTCCTTCACGAGCATCGCGACGAGCATCTTGGGCACAGGGTCTCGTTCGGCGACGAGGAGGTCCAATGTCGCAGCAAACGTCGAGCTGTCCGCAAGCAACTCGGCCGTGTCGTAACGATGCGCCGAGTCCACGACGCCTGCTCTCGGGTCGACGGCCGCGATCACGGTCTCACTGCCGTCCGGCCAGAACGCGAGAATCGGCGAAACACCAATGAGAGCGTCGACCGTCCGCAGGTAGGCAAGCCGTGCGTCGAGACCGTTGACCAACTCGATGTTCTCGAAAGGACTGGAGGACAACGAATCCGAGACATGTTCGCGCACGTCCGCACGCTCGCACATCACTCCGACGACGGTGGGGCACAGATTCGAGCGCAGGGCTCGACCGGTGGCGACCTCGGCCGCGGAGGCGAGTGCGCGCGCCGACGCTTGCGGAGAGGGAACAGTCCCGTCTGCACCCCAGGGGTGACGGAACTCGTCGATCGAGCCAAGAAGGGGTGTGTCCGCATCTACGAGAGCTGTTGAAATTGACTGATTTTCGAATACAACGCCCAGGCTTTCACGCACTGGATCCTCCATTGACTGCTACTGACTGTTACGAGTGTTGCCATTCCTGCGAAGCTGTATCAGAACGTCAGGCCACCGACCGCCATTGCACCTGGTTCCAGCACCACATCCACCGGCGCTCGGCCGTCGACCGTGACGCGATACGTCCCCGGTAGCAGTCCGACAAACGAGAAGTGACCCTCGAACGGTTTCACCGTCCGCGCTGTCGCGTGCCCGCATTGATCGACGCCGTCGATCACCACCGCCTCCGAGATGCCCGATGTCACCAGACCTGAGATTCGTCCATCTGCCGAGACAGCAGCCCACTGGCTTCTCTGACCACCAACAGAAATCCCGTACGGATCACACACTCCCGGGGTGGTCGCCACCCGCACCGTGACATCGCCCGACCGCACGCGAACCGCCCCCCGATCTGCGGTGACCAGTGCAGCGATCGGTAGACCGTCGGCGTCTTCCCGCTTTCCCGCAGTCATCGTCGCCGTTCGGGTGAAGTACCGGTCCGCTTCCAGATTGCCTATCAGGCAATGTAATCCGACCTCGTCGACACCCGAGCCGTCTCCGCAGTAATCAGGCACGGACGGCAGAACGAAACCTCGAGGCACCGGAAGTTGCACGACCACGTCGGAGAGCGGGTTGCCCCGGACACCGATGTCGATGACATACGTCACCGGATCACCCTCTCGGACAATGCCGTTGGACGGTCCCGAATCGAGCCCTGGACCGTCAGCGGGATCGAAGGGCGGTGCACCGTCAATCACCGTCAGCTCGACGGCGAAGGGAGGCACGAACTCTCCCTCGGCCGCCAATCGAACATCCGACTGCATCGGCAGCAAGCCGAGCGCAGCAGCGCCGACCACCAGAGCTCCGGTCACGACAACTATGCCGATACCTCGCACTCCTCGGCGCCACGCTCTCGGCCGGAGTCCGACGACAACGGCCTTCGACCGCACCTCTGACAGACGAGTTCTCACGACGCTCCTTCGATGTCTGACTCTCGGGCCTCCGACAGGCGCTCGCGGCCACATTTGGCGAATCCCGAGCTACGTTCAATAGAAGTCGCTCGAGGGACTCGAAAGCCAATGGTGACGGCGTGATTGTGTGGGTGAACTTCTCTCAGCCGGGGTGAATTCCCGGGTGAATTGCCCGGGATGGCACGCTCTGGATTCGCACCAGCTACGCTCCTCCCTGTAGATAGATGGATCGAGACAATCCGCCCAAACTCTTCAATCATTGCGGGGCGCGAAAGCAGAAAGGGTCCGCGTTGATGTTCGGGATGGACGGCCACGACTGGGCAGCTATTCCCGAAAGGCGCACCCTCGCGACGTCGATTCCCCGGCAAGCGCTCTTCGACAAACTTGACCGACGTGCCGCGCTGACCATCGTCCGTGCACCGAACGGCCACGGGAAATCGTCGTTGATCGCATCGTGGCTGCGCGCCCATTTGGCATCCGAACGAATACTCGTCTGGGTCTCGGCCCCACGGCCCTCGTCGACACTCGAAGATTTCTGGGCCGTTGTCCTCGATCGAATCCACGCTGCCGGAATCGCACTGCCCGACGTCGACGATCTCGCCGATCCTTTCACCGCTGTCGCCAAATCCCTGAACGCCCTCAGCCGCCCCGTGCTGCTCGTGCTGATCAGGCCGGATCTGATATCGGAACCAGAGTTGGACGATCAGTTGATCGAACTCCTCGCCCTCTGCCACAACCTGGACCTCGTGGTCACGCTCTCGGGCTTCGGCATGTTCTCCGAGCCGTACCTGCTCGACACGGACCACGAGGTGATAAGCGCGAGTGAGCTGTTGTTCACGAGAGCCGATACCGCCCATTTGCTCGCACAAGCTGACGTACACACGACTGACGGTGATGCCGAACAAATCACATCCCTGACAGGTGGGCTGCCAGCGCTGGTTCGTGTCGCCGTTCCCGCCGTCCAGACATCGGGTAGCCGCAACCGCGAGCAGATGATCAGGAAGAACATCGCGCAGGCGATCGACGACTACGTGAACAAATCCGTTCTCATGACCGCTGATCATGTGGAACAACTCGAGTTCCTGCTCGCGACGGCCTTTGCGCGATCGATCACCGTCGACATCGCCGCCATGCTGTTCGAGTCCCAACACCCTGAGGATGGCGAGACCGTTCATCAGATTCGCGTGCGCCTGGCGATACTGGAGACAGCCGGGTTGTTGTCACGGGTCGAGACCGAAGCCGAAGAAACCTGGGAGCTGCCTCCCGCCATTCGTCGATCGATACTCGCGCACCAAAAGCGCGCTGGAGTCGATCCGGCGCAACGTCTTTCGTTCCTCGCACACAACCGACTCGACCACGGTCATCACGCGTCGGCGCTGGACTACGCGGTCGAGGCACAGAACTGGACCCTGGCAGTAGACATCGTCGAGCAACACTGGGTGACGATGATCGTCCACAATCTGGACTCGGTTCGCTCTGCTCTCCAACGGATTCCGGCGGAAGCAGCGGACAAACACTCTGCCGTGGAGGCAGGGCGCGCACTGTTCACGATGCATCCGAGCGAGCGCTCGACGGTAGTCGACTTGCTACCCGAATCGCCGGCAGAACTGTGGGCTCTCGGCGCTGAAGCCGGCGCGAAGGACGCCTTGAGCATTGCCTGCGTTCAATCGATCATGCTCAGGATGGCAGGCGAGTACGGGCTCGCAGCAGAAACCACCAGGCGCCTGTCTCATCTCAGTCGCAGTGCGCTGGAGAACAACCCGGAAGCGGTCAGCGCACAGCTCCCTCTCATGCGACTTCAATGGGCGATCAATTTTCAATTGAGCGGCAGGTTCACAGAATCCACGATCAAGGCTCGAATGGCGTACCACGGCGCCCTGTCTCATGGAGTCGACTTCATCGCTCGTAACTCTGCGGGAAGTGCCGCCCTGAATTGGGCGCTGGCTGGTGAGCCGCGGCAGGCCACACACTGGTCCGAACTCGAACAGAAGCATCCGGACCCCGGCGGTTGGCTCGAACCTGTGGTCAAGATCGCCGGCCTGACAGCACGGGCGCTCACTGCTCTCGACACACTCGACTTCGACGACGCATGTCTCGCATTGACCGAACTCGGTCTTCCGTCCGACACCGAGGAACTGTGGGCATTCGTCGTCTATGCGCATTGCCAATTCGCCTTGACCTCCGGCGACCACACTGCGGCACTACTGTTGCTCCACAATGCGATCGAAGCACATTCCAAGCAGTACACGGCTACATCTTTCGCGCTTCCTCTGTTGCAATCCGCAGAGATCGATCTCTTGCTCGCTCTCGGACAGGGGAACAATGCCGTAGCACTGGCCAAGGAGATCATCGATCCTGCCGCCAATCCGTGGACGCTCACGTCGGTGGCGCGTTTACGTCAGCGGATCGGCCAGAACGAGGCCGCGGTGGCGCTGTGTCACCAGTTCGACTGGTCTGGCGTATCCTATCCGCGGGCACAGATGGAATCGCTTCTGGTGCAAGCGGTTGCACACTCCGAGCTGGGTGAGCCACGCCTCGCCTCTCAGGAGTGGTCCAGAGCGTGCAGCATCGCGGATCAGACCGGACTTCTACGTTCGTTCGCGACCATCGCATCGGCGGACGTCGAGAAACTCGAATCGATGGCCGAAACGAAATCGCGTGCACTCGCCGAGTTCTCGAAAAGGTCGCCTGCGGAATCATTTCCGGAATTCGTACATATCGTGGAGTTGACCGAACGCGAGCAGAAAGTCCTCTCACTCCTGGCGCTCGGCATGGGGTCGGCTGCGATGGCCGACAAACTGTACGTGTCCGTCAACACCGTCAAGACTCAACTGCGCACTCTCTACAAGAAGCTCGACGTACACAATCGAAACGAAGCGATCACGAGGGCACGCCAACTGCGCTTGCTGTAGTCCGGGGTCGGATCTGATTTCGGACTACATTCTGTAGGCATGAGCACCGATTCCTGCGTCTTCTGCAAGATCGTCGCGCTGACCGAGCCGGCGATTCTCGTTCACGAGAGCGAGACAACTCTCGCATTCCTCGATGCACGGCCGGTGAGTCGCGGACACACCCTGGTGGTCCCCAAGCGTCATGCAGAGAACCTCGATGCTCTCGAAAGTCACGAAGGCGCAGAGATGTTCCGCGTCGGCACGCTCATCGCCGGAGCTCTACGCCGCTGCGACATCGCCGCTGACGGAGTCAACTTTCTCGTCAACGACGGGCGTGCCGCGGGCCAAACCGTGTTCCACTCGCACCTGCACGTCGTCCCCCGCCATCGCGGCGACAAGGCGAAGTTCGCTGCTGGACTCCTCGCCAGGCGAGCCGTCGAGCTGGAGCAGGTGGGCGCGTCGATCCGAAGTCAGCTCACGGTCTGAAGGAATTCCGTCACCACTTCGCGATAGCGCTGCGGTTGATCGTCGTGGACCAGGTGGCCTGCATCGGCAATACGTACGTACCGAGTTCCCGGCCTCTCGGCCATCTCTCGCATCTGTCCCTCGGGGGTGATGGTGAACTCTCCCTCGATCAGCAAGGTCGGCACCTCGATCGCCTTCCACTGATCCCAGAAATGCCTCGTGCCCCACTCCTCCGAGATGTCGCGGAAGGTCGACACGTCGCCGTGCAGGTACCACCCGTCGTCGCGGCGGTCGAAAGAATCGAGAAAGTACTGGCCGGCGACGGGGCCGAAGAATTCCTTCATCGCCTCCTCGGAAGCAAACGGCTGCGGCCACGCCGAGATCATCTGCGCCCAGTCCGCAGCGGTGCGTCCACGAAAGTCCGGGGCCATGTCTTCGAGGACCAGCGCACAAACCTTTTCGGGATGCGCGGCGGCGAAGCACCACGCATGCAGAGCCCCCATCGAATGACCGATCACGATCATCGGCTCCTCGATGGACGCAACCGCCGATGTCAGGTCCTCGACGAATGCCTCGGTAGTCAGTGCCGCTGGCGCCGGCCTGCCGTGACCGGCAGCGTCGAAGGTGTAGACGTGGCCGAATTCGCGGATCCACGGCACCTGGCGACGCCACGTTCGGGAGCTGCCCATGAGGCCGTGCAACAACAGAATCGGTTGTCCCGTTCCACCTTCGTCATGCAACACGAGTGTCACGGTACGCGGTGAAGGTGCGCGGGTAATGTCGCTTGCATGGCAGTCGTGAAGATCAATGCAATCGAGGTCCCCGAGGGCGCCGGCCCCGAACTGGAGAAGCGTTTCGCAGCACGCGCTCACGCAGTCGAGAACTCCCCGGGCTTTCTCGGATTCCAACTCCTCCGCCCCACCGCCGGTGAGAGCCGCTACTTCGTGGTGACCCAATGGGAGTCCGAGCAGGCGTTCGCCGATTGGCGTGACGGCCCCGCCCGTGAAGCCCATTCCGGCGAGCGCGCGAAGCCCGTCGCTTCGGGTGCGTCGTTGCTCGAATTCGAAGTTGTCCTGGACGTCGCCGCAAAGAGCTGATCTCGAGCGATTGTGCCTGCCTTGGCGAGCACAATCGACGGTCATCTCGGCTTCACGCGTTGACACGGTGCGGGCTGTAGTGCAAAAGTTCGCATGTAAACGCGATGGTCCGACAGGAATCCGGTGAAAGCCCGGAGCGGTCGCGCCACTGTAATTCGAGGTGAAGTGCCTTTTTCGGCACGACTATTTCGACAGCCAGACACTTCGGCCATCGCATGGACCTAGGGGACGCGAAAATCCCAGGAGGCTTCGATGGCTCTCGCCTATTCTCCCGATACGTCGATCGATTCGACTCGTCTTGCTTTCCTCGCCGCTGCAGTGGTTCTGTTCGCGATGCTGGCTCTCTACCTGGTCGGATTCGACCAGGGCGCTATCTCTCGCACCGGCATGTACATGCATGAATTGATGCACGACGGTCGACACTTGATGGGCCTGCCGTGCCACTAGTCGACAATTTCACGAAGCTTCTCATTCGTGGTTTGTTGGCTGGTCTGATCGCAGGCATCCTTGCCGGCGGAGTTGCATTCGTGCTGGGTGAACCGCACGTCAACGCTGCCATTGCGATCGAAGAAGCCAACAGCGCCACCGGTGAGGTTTCCGGCGAAGCCGCTGGGCATTCGCACGGTGACGAAGAAGAACCACTGGTGAGCCGCGACGGGCAGCGCGCCGGGCTGTTCCTGGCCACAGCGCTTGCCGGACTGGCACTCGGGGCGATCTTCTCGGTCGTTGCCAATTATGCTCGACGACTCACCGGAATGTCCGGGCCGTTGTTGGCGATCGCCATCGCCGTCGGTGGTTGGCTGGCTATCGAGGCCGTCCCCTTTTTCAAGTACCCGGCCAATCCGCCGGCCGTCGGAGATCCCGACACCATCAACCAGCGCACACTGCTGTGGCTGGCCGCCGTGATTCTCGGGCTGCTGTCCGTCACCGCGGCAGCAGCGGCGGCAAAGGCAGTTTCCGGGCACGAGTTCCTCAGCGTGCGCATCGCTGCTCCGGTGGCTGCGTTCCTGGTGATCGTCGCGATCGGTTACGTCTCGCTTCCCGGCATCAACGAGGTGGGCGAGGACTTCCCGGCAACTCTGCTGTGGGAGTTCCGACTTTCCTCGCTCGCTACGCAGGCGACGCTCTGGCTCGTGCTCGGGTTGGCATTCGCCTTCCTCACCGAGCGCGCGACCAAGGACACCGAAGTAGCAAAGAAGTACGCCCTTCGCTGAACCTGCTGTGCGCCTTTATTAACCTCCCGCGGTTAATAAAGGCGCACAGCAGTTCTTTTTCAGCTCAGATGATGCACTTCTTGCAGTCCGTACACCGGCGTCGGGATGCCCTCGTAACGCGCCTTCAATTGCAACGCCAAGTACAGCGAGTAGTGGCGCGACTGGTGCAGATTGCCTCCGTGGAACCACAGCGCTTCCTGCTGCGTCGGCTTCCACATGTTGCGCTGCTCGCCTTCCCACGGTCCCGGATCCTTGGTGGTGTTCGACCCCAGGCCCCACACCTTGCCGACCTTGTCGGCGGTGTCCTGACCGATCAGATCCGCCACCCAGCCGTTCATCGAGCCGTAACCGGTCGCGTAGACCACCACGTCGGCAGGCAATTCCGTACCGTCTTCGAGAATCACGCTGTTCTCGGTCAGCTCACGAACATTGCCGTGCGCGAGCTTGATGTCTCCATTGGCAACCAGTTCGGCAGCGCCGACATCGATGTAGTAGCCCGAGCCACGGCGTAGGTACTTCATGAACAGGCCCGAACCGTCGTCGCCCCAGTCGTGTTCGAAGCCCGCCTTCTCGAGGCGATCGTAGAAATCCTTGTCGCGCTCACGGATTGCGTCGTACACCGGGATCTGGAACTCGTGCATGATCCGGTACGGCAGCGAACCGAACGTGAGGTCCGCCTTGTGTGTCGTCATGCCGGCGGCCAGTGCCCGCTCCGAGTACAGATCGCCCAAGCCCAAATCCATCAGCGAATCCGACTTCACGATGTGCGTCGAGCTGCGCTGCACCATCGTGACGTCGATACCGTTCTCCCACAGTGCGCCGCAGATGTCGTGCGAGGAGTTGTTGGCCCCGATCACGACGACCTTCTTGCCCACGTACTGATCCGGGCCGGGGTGCTTGCTCGAGTGGTGCTGATCGCCGAGGAACTTGTCCTGCCCGGGGAACGTCGGAACGTTGGCCTTGCCGGACATACCCGTCGCCATCACCAACTGCTTAGGACGCAACGTCAGCTTCTCGCCGTTGCGGTTGACCTCGACGGTCCATTCCTGGGTCTTCTCGTCGAACGACGCCGAGGTGCAGGTCGTGGAACTCCAGTACGGAACCTCCATGACCTTGGTGTACATCTCGAGCCAGTCGCCGATCTTGTCCTTGGGCGCGAACACCGGCCAGTTGTCGGGGAACGGCATGTAGGGCAGGTGGTCGTACCAAACCGGATCGTGCAGGCACAGGGACTTGTAGCGTCCGCGCCACTGATCGCCGGGTCGCTCGTGGCTGTCGATCACGATGGCCGGTACTCCGAGCTGACGCATCCGGGCGCCGAGCGCGATGCCGCCCTGGCCGCCGCCGACGATCACGACGTAAGGCTGTGTGGTGTAACCGAGTTCGCGGTCTTCGATCTCCTTCTGCTCGGCCCACGTGATGCGGTTCGGGTCTGCCCCATGCTTGGCGCCGCGCGGACGACGAGTGCCCTTACCTTCTTCGTGTCCCTTCAATTCCTGCAGCGACGTCAGCAGGGTCCAACCTTCATCTCCCTTCAAACGAAGGTGCCCGTGCGCGCGACCGGTCGCAGTCTCGAACTCGATCCAGGCTGACGTGACGCCGTCGGCTTCGTCGGGTGTCTCGGTGGTCCGGAATCCCGAAGGATCGGTGTCGTCGAGTCGCGCGGAGAGCATGTCGGCGATCTGCTCGCGACCTTCGACGGTCTTGATGTTCCAGGTGAACGACACCAGGTCTCGCCAGAAGCTGTCGAGTGCAAATTTGCCTGCCACACGGTCGATGTCACGAGCCGCGAGGGCCGACTCGAAATCCGCCAGCCAGGCGTCGACGCGCTCCTGAGGTGTCACCGCCGTCAACTTCACCTCGGGGGTGACTGCGGAATCGATGGTTTGCGTCATCACTTCTCCTTGTTTGTGAATGTGACACACAGCACATCCCATAAGTGGCCCCGGTCACAAGCGTTGCAGTCTGTTGCAATCAGTGGACGCGGTGCCGGCGTCCGATACCGGTTACCCGCACCGATGTGCGGGCAACCGACTCACCCCTCAGCAGGCTTGAATCTACCGAGTCCCAGCGACTGAAATCCCACAACGTAGAACAACGTCCACAACACGGCCCAATCCACGAAACCCAGTGCATTGCCGTGTAATCCGTCGACAACTGCCGGCTCGTGAAGAATGTGCTCTGCTGCAAAGCGGTAATAGAACAAGAATGTGACCACCGCGAGCACAAACGTGAGCAGCGCGCGGATCGCCAGGTTGACCCCGTCCGCAAAGCCCGTGGGTTTGTTACCGAAGGCGTTGGCCCAGAAGATCATCCAGAATGCCCAGCACACACCGAGCTGCGCCGGGAACTGATGGACCACACCACCCAACTCGGCAACGGCATCGCTTCCCAAAAGTGCCTTCACCACTGGAAGCGCCACGAAGTACAAGCCGGTTCCCACGGCGAAGTTACCGATCGTGGCTGCGAGCGCCGTCTTTCCCCCACCGCCGAACAGTCGCCACGGCCAGTTGTCGAGCGTCTGGCCAGTCAGGATCACGACCACCACGACGCAGTAGAACCACCCGAGCACGGTGTCGACGGTCATCAACGGATCCGTGGCGGACAGCGACACGGACGGCAGACCGAACACGAAGTACAGCGCCAGCGTCGGGACGGCGACAAACGCGATCTCACACAAACCCACCAACGGCTGCTTCATCCCCAGGGAAGTCCACGGCCAATGCTGCCAGTTCAGGACCACCATCACCCAGGTCCCGAAGCCGAAGAGTACGAACAGCGCACCCGCGAAATATCCGAGGCCGCCCTCACGATCGGCCGCGAAATCCGGGTACAAACTCCCCAAGCCGTTTGCCAGGAGCCACGTCACCACGACGGCGAAGACCGCGGTCGCGACCATGATCGCCAGGCCTTTCGCCGGCTGCGGGAGTCGGTCGAAGCCGGCGAACTCGCAATTGAAGCCGATGAACACCACAAAAAGGATTGCCCAGAAAAGCGCCGCGTTGAACGGCAGAGGATAGAAACTCCAGGGACTGGTGGTCGGATCGGCCAGAAGGTACCAACTCGCCACGGCCAGCACGAGAACGATCACGAGGTTCGCGATCCCGAACCCGATCCAGCGGCGTGACGGTTGTCGGCTCGGCGTGGCCGGTTCCGTGGGTGTGTCGACTGTAGCGGTCATGTGCCCTCTCCCAGATTGTCTCGCAAGATGATTCGCGAAGTGGTGGCGCAACTATGGAGCCGTCGCGCGGGGTACCGGGAGGGTTGCCGAGGGTTGCAACCGCTGCCCCATTCTGCGGAATTGCAACACGGTGCAACCCTTCCGCATTGTGGTCGCCGTCACATACAAATCACTCACCGGTTCACAACCGACTGGTTCACTGCTTACGAGGAGAAACTGCATGAGCATCACGGGCAAGGTAGTACTGGTCACCGGCGCCGGCCAAGGCATCGGACGCGGAATCGCTCTCCGCCTCGCCCACGACGGCGCCGACATCGCGTTGGTCGACCTCGACCAGACCAAGCTGGATGCGGTTGCCGACGAGATCAGACAGATCGGCCGTCGTGCAACGACGTTTGTCGCCGACGTCAGCGATCGCGCGCGGGTTCACGCAGCCGTCGAACATGCACACCAGGAATTGGGCGGATTCGACGTCATCGTCAACAACGCGGGAATCGCTCTCGTCGGCCCGATCTCCGACGCGACGCCGGAAGAGGTCTCCAAGATCTGGAGCGTCAACGTCGACGGCGTCCTGTGGGGAATTCAAGCTGCAGCAGCAAAGTTCCAAGCTCTGGGTCAGCGCGGAAAGATCATCAACGCGTCATCCATCGCCGGTCACGACGGGTTCGCCATGTTAGGTGTTTACAGCGCAACAAAATTCGCGGTCAGGGCCCTCACTCAGGCTGCAGCCAAGGAATACGCGTCCGACGGAATCACCGTCAACGCGTACTGCCCCGGCGTCGTGGGCACCGACATGTGGGTGACGATCGACAAGAGGTTCGCCGAATTGACCGGTGCACCAGAGGGCGCCACCTACGAGAAGTTCGTCGGCGGAATTGCGCTGGGTCGAGCTGAAACCCCCGACGATGTCGCCGGTTTCGTCTCGTACCTTGCCGGGCCCGATTCCGACTACATGACCGGTCAGGCCGGTCTCATCGACGGCGGCCTCGTCTACCGCTGACCGCGGTGTCTTCACTGAAAGCGGTGCCTTCGCTGAAAACGGTATCTTCGCTGAAAAAGCGGTTGCCCGAGCCCGCGATGCCGCCCGGCGAGGATCCTCGCGACTACGCGAGGACCCTCGCCGCGGTGTACGACGCGACGATGGCCGGAGACCGCGCACCGGCCCGCCCCAGGGACGTGGTCCGCCAATCGTGGCAACGCCTGCGCGAGTTAGGTATCGACCCCGAACACAACCGGGTCGAACCGTCCATGGACGTCGCCGAACTCGATCTCCGTCGTCGTGAGTCCGGACTGTACGACGTGCTCGACGACGTGACGCGTGGACTCGAATCAGTTACCGCGAGCGGTGAGAACATCATGGTCGTCGCAGATCTTCGCGGAACTGTACTGTGGCGCAGCGGGTCCCATCGAGTACTGGACCAAGCTGCGCGTCTGGGATTTGTCGAGGGTGCGAACTGGGCCGAGGACAGCGTCGGCACCAACGCCATCGGAACGGCATTGGTGTCACGACAAGCGGTTCAGATCTTCTCGGCGGAACACTATGCGCGCAGCCATCATCCGTGGACCTGCGCGGGGGCACCCATCCGCGATCCGCGGGACGACCGTGTCATCGGCGTCGTCGACATCAGTGGTCCCGCCAAGACCGTCCACCCCACCACACTCGCTCTGGTCGACGCCGTCGCACGCCTCGCGCAATCACACCTACGCGACAAGCATCGGGACAATCTCGATCAATTGCGTTCTGTTGCAGGGCCGATGCTTGCACGTAGCGGATCACCGGCATTGGTGATCGATACTCATGGCTGGGTAGCGGCGGTCGATGCGCTACCTCATCGCTCGCGCGTGCTGCTCCCCGCGGCTTTGGCTCCCGGCAGGACGTGGTTCCCCGCTTTGGGTCTGTGCGAACTGGATCCACTTCCCGGCGGGTGGGTGGTCCGGCCGATCGCCACCGGCGAGAAAATCAGTGCGCCCACGGTGCATATCGATCTGCGCGATTCCGAGAACATGTCGGTGACCGTCACGTCGGGGTTGGGCGAATGGGCCTACTCCCCGACCCAGCGGCATGCGGAGATTCTGTTTCTCCTCGGATCCGAGAGGCGTGGGCTGACCGCATCGCGGTTGGCGCAGGATCTTTTCGGTGACCCGGCCCGCACGGTGACCGCGCGGGCCGAGATGTCGCGTCTGCGCAAGAACCTTGCCGGAGTTGTTGCAGCGCAGCCGTACCGGTTCGTCGATGCAGCGCACGTCACGCTTTCCTGCCCCGACGACGGTGCACATCTGTTGCCGTTCTCGAACGCCCCGGCAGTTCGTGCCGCTCGCCTTACTCAGGCCGGTTCGGAGGCCTGAGTAAGCAACTGCAGAAACACCTCTTCGGGTTGAGCGCCGGATACTGCGACCGCACGGTTGGCGACGAAGAACGGAACGCCGCTGACCTGCAGTTGGCGGGCCATGGACAGATCTTCGCGAACAGCCTCGGCTGCGGCATCGGAGCCCAGTTGCTCGCGCACGACGTCGGCGTCGAGGCCGACGCTCACGGCCAGCTCGACCAGCACCTCACGGTCGTCGATCACCTTGCCGTCGCTGAAGTGCGCTTTGAACAGCGCTTCGAGGAGTTCGTTCTGCCGCTCACCCGCGAGATGCAGCAACCTGTGCGCATCAAAGGTGTTGGCGGCGATCACGGTGTCGAAGTCCAAGGTCAAGCCGACCTCGGCTGCCGTCGCGCTGACGTGGGCGAACATCTGACGTACCTGTTCAGGCGCCATCCCCTTCATCTCGACCAAGGCGTCGAGTTCGGTTCGTCCCTCTCCCACCGGGGTCTCCGGAGCGAGCTGGTACGAGCGCCAGATGACGTTGACGCGGTCCTTGTTCTCGAAACGATCCAGAGCCGAAAGGAACCTGGTCTTTCCGATGTAGCACCACGGACAAGCGACGTCAGACCACACTTCGATGGTCACGTCTTGGTCAATCACGATTTGATCAGTCACCGAAGGTGCAACAACGAACAGGGTCGGGATTAGTCCCGGCTCACGTCACGAGGTCACAGAATCACGTGACCAGACCACACCGGAACGCGATCAACGACGCACTCACCCGGTTGGGCACACCGAGCTTGGCGAACAACGAGGAGATATGCGTCTTGACGGTGGTCTCACCGAGGTACAGCCGCTCCGCGATGACGCTGTTGGCCGCGCCTGTCGCCAGGATTGTCAGCACTTCGCGCTCACGCTCAGTGAGCGAAGCGAGGGGAGTCAGGTCGGGTGCTTGCCGACGCGGCGCCGAGGCCACGATGGCACGTAGAGAATCGGAGCTGAACAACGAGTGGTCCGACGCCACCACCCGTACTGCCTGCTGGAACGCCTGTGGGGCCGCGTCCTTGCTCAGAAAACTGTGCGCGCCCGCCTCGACCGCCTGCACGACCATGTCGTCGACGTCGAAGGCGGTCATCGCAATGACCTTCGGCGGATTGCTCATGGTCATCAACTCTCGGGTGGCCTCCAAGCCACCGACCCGTGCCATCTTCAGATCCATCAGCACCACGTGCGGACGAAACCGAGTGACTTTGGCTGCGACCTGATCGCCGTCCTCGGCCTCGGCAACCACCACGATGTCCGGCGCTGCTTCCAGGATGTCCTTCATTCCGCGCCGAACCCAGGCGTCGTTGTCGACGATCAAAACTGTGATGCGCGAGTCAGCGTCCATAGTGCGCTCAGATTACCCAGAGCCCCCGACGGTCGGAGGGTGGGAGGGTTACGACGACCAGGGCACCCAGCAACTGACGAGGAAATCGTCCCCCAGCGCGCCTGCCTCCACCTTGCCGCCGATTTCTCTTGCCTGTTCGGCCAACCCGCGTAAGCCGGACCGCGAACCGATCGACGTCATGGGTGCAAGCTCGCTCAGCTTGTTGCGTGCGAGGATACGAATTCCGTCGTGCGGCGACCCGGTCACCGAAATGACGAGCATCTGGTCGCTCGCGTACTTCTGGACGTTGGTCAACGATTCCTGAACGACGCGATAACAGACGTGCCCCGCCAACATTCCGACATCACCCGGGAGCAACTCCGATTCGAGACGGCAGTGAATGCCCGCGGCGCGTGCACCGTTGACCAGATCGCCGATCGCGTCGATCCCCTGGTGCCCGCCGTGTTCGCGGCGATCACCGCTTCCCCTGAGCACTCCGACGATTCCCTTCAATTCGTCCAAAGCCTCGTGCGCGGTGGTTCTGATCATCGCAGCGGTGTTGACGACCTTCTCGGGATTGTCTGCCGCGCTGACCTGTAACCCACCGGCGAACAACGAAATCCGGCTCAGACTGGCCGCGATCGTGTCGTGCATGTCGCGCGCGATCCGCGTTCGTTCCTCGGTGCGAATCATCTCGTCGCGCATCACGTCTGTTTTCTCGGTGGCAAGATCCCGTACGTGTTCGGCCTCGACGAGTTCGGTTCTGGTCCGAATCAGGAGCGAGAGCGCCACGACGATGCCGACCATAACGGCTGCGACGAGCCACGGGATCCAGATGGCGACGTCGTATTGAACAACCGCCGAACCGTCCTTGGGTTTCATCGTTCCCATCGTGAGAACGGAGTACTCACGATTGCGAAAAGCGTCGTAGGTCAACGAAATTCCGCACGCGACGAAGACAGCTGCCGCAGCGGCAGCAAGCCGAGGCCCACGCGCGATCCGAGCAACGGCGAACAATGCGATGAGCGCCGCCGTCGCATCGGTGGGGAAGAACAACGGGCCGACCAGCGTGATCGCCAGAACCACCCAGGGATACTGATGGCGCCACACAAGCGATATCCCACCGGCCACGCCCAGGACGAACCCGATACCGACCAATACCGGTGGCATATTTCCCGACGCGCCTGCGATGCCCACCGTCATGAAGGAACAGAACAGGCTGAACGCGACAGCGGCGGTAGTCCATACGCGTCGTCGCACAACGGTTCCTTTGGTGGTGATCACCGAGCAAGCGTATCCACCGCCACCGACGCCTCGAATCAGCCGAACGGGTGGACGAACCGCCAGGCTCCGACCGAAAGGATGAGGCGGACCGATCTTTCGACCGAAGCGGTGAGCAGTCCTCACATCGTTGACTTGTGCCATACCAACTCTCGAAAGGCGCACATCATGCGATCACTCCGCACTCCCCTCGCCCTCCTCGCCGTCGGCGCAGCCCTGTTCGCAACCATCGCCTCGGGCGAGACCGACGAAGCGAAGAAGGTCGACGACAACGGTTCTTCCGCCGCACCTGCGGCCGCCTTCGGAATCGGTGACGTCGTCGAACTGGGCGACTGGCGCGTCCAGGTACACGGCGTCGTCGATCCCTACGTCTCGACCAATCAGTTCATCACCGCTGATCCCGGAAACCGCTACGTCGTGGTCGACACCGAGGTCACCAACAACAGTGACAAGCCGTCGACGGTCTCGTCGATGATGTGCTTCGAACTGCAGGACTCGGCAAACAAGTCGTACAACATCACGTTCACCGACAGCAGCACTTCGAGTGTCGACGGAGAGCTCGCGCCGGGCGCTGCCAAACGAGGCGAATTGGCGTACGAGGTCCCCGAAGCCGCCACCGGTCTGCGCCTTCAGTTCAAGTGCGATCTGTTCTCGTCCGGCTCGGCAACCATCAACCTGTCGTGAACCGTCCGGGCGATCTGCTGCTGAATCCGTGGGCACTGGTCTCGGTGGCCGTCATCTTGATCAACGACCACGTACTCAAAGGGGCATTCGGGAACACGATGACGGGCAAGCTGTCCGACGTTGCCGGTGTGTTCCTGCTTCCCCTGCTTCTGCTCTCGGTTCTCGAGGTGCTCAGGCGAAGTCTGGTGGGGCGAGCAGCGATCGCCTGGTCCATCGCAGTCACGGGGATCGGCTTCGCCGCCGTGAAGGTGATATCGCCGATCGGCGACGCATACGAGTGGGTGATCGGGTTTCTCCGCCTGACCGCAGGAGGATTCCGCGGAGATCTCTTGCCGATCCTGGTCTATCGCGATCCCTCGGACCTGTGGGTGCTCCCGATCCTGTTCGCGAGCTACCTGGTCGTCACACACCACCGCACTCGGGCGCCGGAGGGGGCGCCCGAGCGCGAGATGATCAGTCCAGGGCCGCATCCAACGTGATGTCTACGCCGGTCAGTGCCTTGCTGACCGGGCAGGTTTCCTTGGCCGCCTGGGCAACCTTGGCAAAACCGTCGGCGTCGAGGCCGTCGACCTCGGCGCGAACGGTGAGCTTGATTCCGGTGAGCTTGAATCCGACCGCGTCGGGGCCGAGTGACACGTCCGCGGTGATGTCGAGGCTCTGCGGGGTCCCGCCGGCCTCGGCGATCAGGGCCGACAACTGCATCGCGTAGCAGGACGAATGCGCCGCGGCGATGAGTTCCTCGGGGCTGGTGGTTCCGCCGGCCTCCTCAGCTGCGCGCTTGGGGAACGACACGTCGAAGGTGGCGACGCCCGAGCTGGTGAGTTCCACCTGTCCCGATCCGGCCTCGAGGGTGCCGTTCCAGGCGGTGCGTGCGGTACGAGTTGGCATTGCTGTCCCTACTTCCGTCTTCACATGATTCGGTGAACGCCTTGCGATCACGAACCTACCCGCGATACGTGAAGTCACACCTACTGTTTCGGACGGGACTACCCGAGGAGCGTCGCGGACAGCAGTTTCTCGACGCGGGCCTGCGCGGAGTTCTCCGAGGAAAAGTGCACGATTCGGCCGATGTCGAAGACCAGTCCGAGCGCCGCGTGGACGAGAAACCGCGCTTGGACGATCGACAACTCCGGACGCGCCTCGACACACAAGTGCGCCCACTCCTCGACGTTCAAACGCTGAATGTTGCGCAACTCGGTCCGTGATCGATCCGGCAAACTGCCGATCTCGGCAAAGTACACGGCCAACAGTTCGCTGGTTCCGAACGAAACCTCGACGTACATCTTCGCCAACGTCTCGACGGCCGCGAGAGGAGTCTCCGACTCAGCCAACGCCGAGCCCAACGTCATAGTCAGACGATCGGACGCACGGTGGAAGGCCGCAGCAAGAAGGTCGGCCTTGCTCGCGAAGTGCCGATACACACTCGACGCGTTGATACCCGCCGCGGCACCGATCTCCTCGATGCTCACGTCGTGGTAGCCGCGCTGATAGAACAGCAACACTGCTTCCTGAAGCAGCACTTCGCGTTTCGACGTCCGTACGAGGCCTGTTTTGCGTTCGGACGCCCCTGCCCTCGCGCCGTCCTCCTCGGCAGCGGGCAATTCGACGCCGATGACGGACCAGCATGCCGCAAGAATCAGCGCTTCGATCTGCTTGGCGGACAACGCGGATCGATGACCGGTGATACTGGCGATCACACTGAGCACGGCGGGCGCGATGAGTTCTACATCCGCCGGGTCGAGTTCCGGACGAACCGCTGCCAGCGGCTCGGCGATCCGAAGATTGAGCGTGCGCATTCCCACCCGCAATTGCTCACGATCCTCGTCGACCAGGTACCTGCCCTCCCATCGGTAGAGCCCTCCCCGGCGCCGATTCTCGATCGTCGCGCGGATGACACCCACCATCGTGGAGTTCAACTGCTCGCGTGGATTTTCGTTTCCGTGCACAGCTGGATCGCTGGCATCCAACAACGCCTGCGTCAGGTTGTTCACGGTGTAGACGAACAGGGCGTATTTCGTGGGGAAATGACGATAGAGGGCCGGACCGGAAATTCCGACCTTCGCGGCGATCTCGTCGATGCCCACCGCGTGGTAGCCACGTTCGCTGAATGCTTCCGCAGCAGCGGCCGCGATTTGCGCCTTCCGATTCTTCGGACGCGTCCGTGGTGCAGGGTCGCTGCCACGCACGGAGACGCGTGTCTGTCCGGGCACCTGACCCTCCACTTCCGTTGCTTTCTCTTGCACTGCCTTCGTCCGCTGCACCGCACTTCCACGGGCGCGAGTCCGAACGGATCATGTTAACCGTCGCGAAGGTCGCAATTCGCGCCCGGTACTGCTTCACCCGAAACCCTACAACGCAGTTGTAGCGGCGGACGGATTCCGGAAAAAGAGTCTTGACACCCGCTCTCTCAGCGGTGTTATGTTAGTGACGATTCGCATAACCTCGCACGTAGTCCGCTGGCGGGCTCGTTCCCTGCGGCGTGAAGTTTTCCTCGCCCGCAAGAGGGTTCGAAGCCGAATGACCGACCGTAAGAAAGTAGTTGTGAGCAGATGATTCGCACTCGCTTCACCGAAATGTTCGGCGTTGACCATCCCATCGTGCAAGGGGGCATGATGTGGGTGGGACGAGCAGAACTTGTTGCGGCCACGGCAAATTCCGGCGCCCTCGGGTTCTTGACGGGCCTCACCCAACCCACACCGGAAGACCTCGTCAAGGAAATTGCTCGAACCCGCGATCTCACCGACAAGCCTTTCGGCGTCAATCTCACTATTCTGCCGTCGATCACGCCGCCGCCGTACGCCGAATACCGCCAGGCGATCATCGAATCCGGGATCAAGATCGTCGAAACCGCCGGTTCCAATCCGATCGATCATCTTCCGCATTTCAAGGACGCAGACGTGAAGGTTATCCACAAGTGCACTGCAGTTCGACATGCGGTCAAGGCCGAGAGACTGGGCGTCGACGCCGTCAGCATCGACGGCTTCGAATGCGCCGGGCACCCAGGCGAGGACGACATACCAGGGCTCATTCTGATTCCGGCGGCCACGCAGCAACTCACGATTCCGGTGATCGCTTCAGGCGGAATCGCAGATTCACGTGGACTCGTCGCGGCGCTTGCGCTCGGAGCAGACGGCGTCAACATGGGAACTCGCTTCATGTGTACCGTGGAATCCCCTGTCGCACAATCGGTTAAAGAGCAGATTGTCGCAAACACCGAACGCGACACCAAGCTCATCTTCCGGACCCTTCACAACACCGCGCGCGTAGCCGCGAATGCGATCAGTGCCGAGGTCGTCGACATCGAAGCACGTGGCGATGCGCAGTTCAGCGACATTCAGCATCTGGTAGCCGGAGCCCGCGGACGCAAGGTCTTCGAGGACGGCGACCTCGATGCAGGCATCTGGTCCGCCGGACAGAGCCAAGGATTGATCAACGACATCCCGACCGTCGCAGACATGATCGACCGCATGGTCTCGGAGGCCGAACACCTCATCACCTCACGGCTTTCCGGATTCGTCACCGCTGTGAGCGCGGCATGACCGCCACCGCCGAGACGGGCTTTCGCTCCGAAATCACCGACGGTGTACTGCGATTGACCTTCGACCGCCCGAAGCGGATGAACGCGATCGATCTGCCCACGATGACTGCTTTCGCAGCTGCCGTCCACGACGGCGGCGCAGACCCGGCCGTTCGCACCATCGTCATCACCGGATCCGGTCGAGCGTTCTGCACCGGAGCCGACCTCGCCGCAGCGGCCGTCAACCCCGCAGACCCGAAAGTCGTCATGGATGCGGCGACGTCGCTGATTCGCGCCATCACCAGCGCCCCGGTCCCGGTGATCGCCGCGGTCAACGGCCCGGCCGCCGGCGTCGGAGTGTCCATCGCTCTAGCCGCGGACCTGACGTACGCCGCATCGAGCGCCTATTTCCTCCTCTCCTTCGTCAACATCGGCCTGATGCCCGACGGCGGCGCCAGTGCGTTGGTACCGGCAGCGATCGGACGTGCCCGAGCGGCCGAGATGGCATTGCTGGGCGAGCGAGTTTCCGCCGAGGACGCAGAGCGATTCGGGCTCGTGTCCCGCACCGTCGCCGACGACGCGTTCGACGCACTCGTCGACTCCGTCGTCGATCGCACGTCGAAGGCTCCCCGACGCGCCCTCGAACTCACCAAGCGCGCACTCAATGCGGCGACACTGGACCGCCTCGATGCTGCGCTGGAGCTCGAAAATACCGGTCAGGCAGAACTTCTCACTGGCGAGGACTTCAAAGAAGGCGCGATGGCGATGCTGCAGAAACGCGCACCCCACTTCAAGTAATCACTGCGAATTTTCGTTAACAAAACCACTGTACGAATCGACGGCTCACTGTAGCCTGAGTCACACAATCACCCACGCATGAGAGGAACCCATCGATGGCCTCCACCGATGCAGTCTCCGAGGCGCAGCGTTCACGCCGCACCAACTGGAACAATCAGATCGCCAGGCATGCGCAGATGATTCCCGATCGCACCGCACTGCGATTCCTGGGCGATTCCATCACCTGGAGCACCCTCGACGCACGCGTCGAGAAGCTGGCGGACGCTCTTGCCCGACGCGGCGTCAGCTTCGGCGACCGCGTGCTCATCCTGATGCTCAACCGCCCCGAATACCTCGAGGTCGTGCTCGCGACCAACGCACTGGGCGCCATCGCTGTTCCGGTGAACTTCCGTCTGACACCACCCGAGGTCGCTTATCTGGTAAACGACTCCGGCTCCAAAGTCATTGTCGCCGAAGGACCGTTGGCTCCGTTGGCCGGAGCTGCGCGAGCCGCGTCCGAGGGTATCGACATCTCCATCACCGTAGGCGCCCCCGCCGAGGGTGACAGCCTAAATTACGAGGACTTGATCAGCGAAGAGGGCGAGTCGCACGCGTTCGTCGACATCCCGGACGACACTCCTGCACTCATCATGTACACCTCGGGAACCACCGGTCGCCCCAAGGGCTCGGTGCTCTCCCACTCCAACCTGTCTTCGCAAGCATTGACCTGTATCAGGGCCTTCCACCTGTTCAATGCCGATTCCATCGGCTTCTGTGCGTCGCCCATGTTCCACATCGCAGCCCTCGGTTCCATAGCGCCGAGCCTGCAACTCGGCACGACCACGGTGATCCATCCGGTCGGCGCATTCGACCCGGGTCAACTACTCGACATTCTGGAAGCCGAGAAGGTCACCAGCTTGTTCCTCGTGCCCGTGCAATGGCAGGCCGTGTGCGCAGTACAGAAGGCGCAACCTCGAGCACTGTCGCTGAAGAACATCTCGTGGGGCGCCGCACCGTCGTCCGATACGATCCTGCGGGCAATGGCCGAAACCTTCCCGGACGCATTCAATGTCGCGGTCTTCGGTCAGACCGAGATGTCGCCCATCACTTGCGTTCTCGACGGCGAGGATGCGATTCGTAAGCTCGGATCCGTCGGTCGGGTCATCCCGACCATCTCGGCCAGGGTCGTCGACGAGAACATGGACGACGTGGCGCCCGGTGAAATCGGTGAAATCGTCTACCGCGGGCCCACGATGATGAGCGAATACTGGAACAACCCCACCGCCACCGCTGACGCCTTCCACGGTGGATGGTTCCACTCCGGCGATCTCGTTCGAGTCGACGACGAAGGCTTCGTCTACGTCGTGGATCGCAAGAAGGACATGATCATCTCCGGCGGAGAGAACATCTACTGCGCGGAGGTGGAAAACGTTCTCTACGAACACGAATTGATCGTCGAAGCGGCCGTCGTCGGTCGCCCCGACGCCAAGTGGGGCGAGGTGCCGGTAGCGATCGTCGCGATGGCGCCAGGTTCAGCCGTGGACCTGACCATCGAGGAGCTGAGCAGCTTCCTCAACGATCGTCTCGCGCGCTACAAGCACCCGAAGGACATCGTCGTCGTGGAAGCACTGCCGCGCAATGCAAGCGGCAAGGTCGTCAAGGGTGAACTGCGAGAGAAGGTTCGAGCGGTCGACGCAGTTTCCTGACTTCACACGCAAACGGGCGGCACCTCCAGCGAGGTGCCGCCCGTTTGTGTGTGCCCGTCAAGCGCTCTGCGAATGCAACTTCCGATGCAGTTCTCGCACCAGCGGAACCAACTCCGGCACCGGGCCTTCGACCGGGACGTTCGGCGCAACCTCGTTGACGGACAGAGACTTCACCGGCGCCGGGGACACACCCCACTCCGCGAGCCAGTCGCCGAGTTGAGCCGAAGAGCAGATGTAGACGATACGTCCGAGGCCCACCCACGCGTGCGCGGCCGAACACATCGCGCAGTGCTCTCCCGAGGTGAACACCGTTGCCGTCGAACGCTCTTCCGGCGTCAGGTACTGAGCCGCCCACCGAGCCAGCTCGAACTCGGGGTGGCGAGTGTTGTCGCCGCCCGCGATCCGGTTTCGATCTTCCGCCAGAAATGTTCCGTCGGCCGCTGCCAGGACGGAACCGAAAGGTTCGTCGCCCGCATCCAATGCTTCCGTTGCCAATTCGACGCAACGACGCAGGTGACCCAGTTCGATGTCGTTCATGTGTACGCCCTCTCCCGTGATACACGAAACGGGCGGCACCGGTGAGGTGCCGCCCGTTCGTTACCTACTCTGCTGTACTACTCTGCTGCGCTTTCGCTTTCGCCGGCCTTGGTCAGCTCGATCGGCGGTGCGTCCGGCACGTCGATCGGCTTCTTGGTGGGCGTGAACGTGAACTTCGCGTCCTCACCCGAGCCTTCGCCGTCCCAGTTCTCGACGTCGACGAGCACGATGTGGCCGGGTCCGATCTCTCCGAAGAGGATCTTCTCGGACATCTGGTCCTCGATCTCGCGCTGGATGGTGCGACGCAGCGGTCGTGCACCCAGTACCGGATCGAATCCGCGCTTGGCCAGAAGCGACTTGGCCTTGTCGGTGACCTCCATGGCCATGTCCTTGTTCTTGAGTGCCGCCTCGACGCGAGCGAGCATCAGGTCGACCATCTGAACGATCTGCTCGTTCGTGAGCTGATGGAAGACGACGATGTCGTCGATACGGTTCAAGAACTCGGGACGGAAGTGCTTCTTCAGCTCGTCGTGAACCTTGAGCTTCATGCGCTCGTAGTTCGACTCCGTGCCCGTTCCCGAGCTGAAGCCCAGGCCGACTGCCTTGGAGATGTCAGACGTACCGAGGTTGGACGTGAAGATCAGCACCGTGTTCTTGAAGTCGACGGTACGTCCCTGGCCGTCGGTGAGACGGCCGTCCTCGAGGACCTGCAGGAGGGTGTTGTAGATCTCCTGGTGTGCCTTCTCGATCTCGTCGAACAGGACAACGCTGAACGGCTTGCGGCGCACCTTCTCGGTGAGCTGGCCACCCTCTTCGTATCCGACGTACCCGGGAGGGGCACCGAACAGACGCGAAGCGGTGAAGCGGTCGTGGAACTCGCCCATGTCGATCTGGATCAAGGCGTCGTCGTCACCGAACAGGAAGTTGGCGAGCGACTTCGCGAGCTCCGTCTTACCGACACCGGACGGGCCGGCGAAGATGAACGAGCCCGAGGGACGCTTGGGATCCTTCAGACCTGCACGCGTACGACGGATCGCCTTCGAGACGGACTTGACCGCCTCTTCCTGGCCGATGATCCGCTTGTGCAGTTCCTCTTCCATGCGGAGCAGACGAGTGGTCTCCTCCTCGGTGAGCTTGAAGACGGGGATACCGGTCCAGTTGCCCAGAACCTCGGCGATCTGCTCGTCGTCGACCTCGGCAATGACGTCCAGGTCGCCCGCACGCCACTGCTTCTCACGCTCAGCGCGCTGAGCAACGAGGGTCTTCTCCTTGTCACGCAGGTTCGCAGCCTTCTCGAAGTCCTGCGCGTCGATCGCGGACTCCTTCTCGCGACGCGCGTCGGCGATGCGATCGTCGAATTCGCGCAGGTCCGGCGGTGCAGTCATCCGACGGATGCGCATTCGCGCGCCCGCCTCGTCGATGAGGTCGATCGCCTTGTCCGGCAAGAAACGGTCGTTGATGTAGCGGTCGGCCAGCGTCGCCGCTGCCACGAGAGCACCGTCCGTGATGGAGACACGGTGGTGAGCCTCGTAGCGGTCACGAAGACCCTTGAGGATCTCGATGGTGTGCTCGACGGTCGGCTCGCCCACCTGAACGGGCTGGAAACGACGCTCGAGAGCAGCATCCTTCTCGATGTACTTGCGGTACTCGTCGAGCGTGGTGGCACCGATGGTCTGCAGCTCACCGCGAGCAAGCTTGGGCTTGAGGATGGAGGCCGCGTCGATAGCGCCTTCGGCCGCGCCCGCACCCACGAGGGTGTGCAGCTCGTCGATGAACAGGATGATGTCGCCGCGGGTGTTGATCTCCTTGAGAACCTTCTTCAGGCGCTCTTCGAAGTCACCGCGGTAACGGCTGCCGGCCACGAGCGACCCGAGGTCGAGCGTGTACAGCTGCTTGTCCTTGAGGGTCTCGGGGACCTCACCGTTGACGATTGCCTGAGCCAGGCCCTCGACCACAGCGGTCTTACCGACACCGGGTTCGCCGATGAGAACCGGGTTGTTCTTGGTACGACGCGAGAGAACCTGCATGACACGCTCGATTTCCTTCGAGCGGCCGATGACCGGGTCCAGCTTGCCTTCGAGGGCAGCTTGCGTCAGGTTGCGACCGAACTGGTCGAGCACGAGCGAGGTGGACGGCGTGCCGGCCTCTCCGCGGGTGCCACCGGTTTCGGTGGGCTCTTTGCCCTGGTAGCCCGACAGCAGCTGGATGACCTGCTGGCGGACGCGGTTGAGATCGGCACCGAGCTTGACCAGAACCTGGGCTGCTACGCCCTCACCCTCACGGATGAGACCGAGCAGGATGTGCTCCGTACCGATGTAGTTGTGTCCGAGCTGCAGCGCTTCGCGCAGACTCAGCTCGAGGACTTTCTTGGCGCGCGGTGTGAAGGGGATGTGACCGGACGGAGCCTGCTGGCCCTGGCCGATGATCTCCTCGACCTGGCTGCGGACTCCCTCGAGGGAGATACCCAACGACTCCAACGACTTGGCTGCGACACCTTCGCCCTCGTGAATGAGGCCGAGAAGGATGTGCTCCGTGCCGATGTAGTTGTGGTTGAGCATCCTGGCTTCTTCTTGAGCCAGGACAACAACGCGCCGCGCGCGATCGGTGAACCTCTCGAACATCGCTCTCCCTCACACTCTCCGGCGGGCAGGTTCGAGACCGGATGTCTCGTCCCTGGTCGCCGCGTTTCGCTCCGGCACTACAGACTGATCGCCTCGCCGGTCAGCGGACTGACGTCCACGAATCGACAAAGGTTGCACGACCCCACTTATTACTCTAGAGGGCGCGAAGTCCACCTGCTGCTCCTCCACCCGATTGGCGGCGGAAGCCGGACTGCTTACCGTTCACAACGTCGCAGCTGAGGGAATCGTTTCCCGGTTCCTGTACGCCTGAAGCGAACAGCGATTTTCGACGCCTGATCAGCCGAATATCGGGAGTACCCGAGCGCACGGCACCTCACGCGGATTCGACGGATCCAGCGCGTTGAGCGTCAGAGTCGCCGTTCGCTGCGACGCCACCAGCGCGATGTGATCCGACAGGTCCTGCTCGCAACCGTCCTGAACAACTATGTTCGACGCGTTCGACGCGGCCAGTATTCCGCTGCTGTACGGAACGACCACTTGATCGAACCGAGTCACGATGTTGGTGTACTCGACGTCATCGGAGTAGACGCCCGCGTCGCGCAGTTCGGTGACGAAGCTGGCGTTGTCGAAATCCGGTCCCCCGACGCCTTCCGGCGGGCCGACCTCCGAGCCGTCCCACAACGGAGCGATGGAGACGATCTTGGAAACGTGCGTGTCACCGCCGAGGAACTTGGCGTAGTAGGCACTGACCGTCGTCCCCTGGGAGTGCCCGATCAGGTCGACCTTCGAGGCACCCGTCGCAGAGAGAACGTCGTCGACGAAGTCCGACAGCTGCCCTGCGCTGTCTCCGAGTGGTGCGAGACCGCCGGCCGCGGAAATCGGCCACGGCTGGTCCGTTCGATTCCCGAAGGTGAGCGCAAAAACGCAGTATCCCTCGTTGGCCAGTACGGGTGCGAGTACGCCCCAATTGGTCTGACGGTTGGCCGCCGTCCCGTGCACCAGGACGACCGGATCAGGATGAGCAGCGGAAGGCGCGCACGAGAAGTCGTTGGTGCCAGGGGCCGATCCGCCCGGGTTGGTCGCTTCGAGGACGATTCCACTGAGGAAACCGGACGGAACGGGAAGAGGTTCGTTCGCCGACGCAAGAGACGGCGCGGACGCGGCCACGGCTCCCGCCACAGCGAGAGCGCCCACGCATGTTCGAATCCCCACCGAAGGCCTCCGCATAGTGATCAACCCACGACGGGCAATACCGAGTTGCACGGTACCGGCCGCTGATGCGCGGGGTCGAGTGCATTGAGAGCAAAAGTCGCGGCGCGCAGCGATGCCGCGATGGCGAGGTGATCGGAGATGTCTTGCTCACAACCGTCCTGGACGACGATGTTGGTGGCGTTCGGCCCAGGCTCCAGCCCATTCGTATACGGCAGCACCAGTTCGTCGTAGCGGGTCGTGATGTTCGTGTAGTGAACACCCGGCGCGTAAACGCCTCCCGCACGGAGATTTTCGATGAACTCCGAGCCTGCCCCCATGTTCAGACATGCCTTGCAGATCGGGAATCCGGCCTGCGCTGCCTCGGATACCCCGAGTTCGCGAAGGCTGCGGCCGACACTTGCCTGCTCGTTTCCGAGCGTTCCCTTCCACAGCGACGCCACCGAGACGATGTTGTCCACTTTGTCGGCACCACCGAGGAACTTCGCGTAGTACCCGTTGATGATGGTGCCCTGGGAATGTCCGATCAGATCTACCGATGTAGCACCCGTGGCATCAAGTACTTGATCGACAAAATTCGACAATTGTGCTGCGCTGGAAGGAATTTCCTGCATTCCACCGATCGCCGACAACGGCCACGGTTGCTCGGGGAAGTTGCCGTACGTCAGCGCGAAGACGCAGTAGCCCTCGTTGGCGAGCAACGGCGCATAGGTGGCCCAGTTGGTCTGCCTGTTTCCACCCGTTCCGTGAACGAGCACAACCGGATTGGGATGTTCGGCAGTCGGTTTACACGAAAAGTCATTGGATCCCGGAGCTGAACCGCCAGGATTTCCCAACTCCTGAGGCACACCGGCAAGGAAGGCATTGGGCACGGGCAACGGAGCCTGAGCCGAAGCCACGGAGGTGAACCCGACGAGCATCAGAGCGGCAAGAACCACGCCCCCGAACAACCTGTTTCTGTGCACGACCGACTCCTCTACGAGAGATGCGAACCGTGCAGACGCTAACAAACTAGAACGCGTTATCAATCCGTTTCGGCAAAATGCGCCCGAATCCATTCGCGATCCATTTCAGACGGCCTTTTCGTAGGCTCGGCGCACCTCGGTGGAAATACGACCGCGGGCCGAAATCTCGAAGCCGGCACCCTTGGCCCATTCACGGATGGCGGCACTCTGATCGCGGTCGGCAACGGGACGGGATTTGGTCACCGCTCCGTTGACTGATTTGGCGGAATTCGACTTTCTCGCATGAGGAATCCACTTTTTCAGTGCATCGCGCAGTTCCGCGGCGTGAGCGGCGGTGAGATCGATTTCGTAAGCAACTCCGTCGACGGAAAACTCCACAGTTTCGTCCGCGGGCGATTTTTTGTCCAGATCGTCAACCATCGTGACAACAACCTTTTTCACCACGACCATTCCTCCCCAGATCCTTCGATAAGCAGCGACAATAGCACCTGGACAAACGTCCTGTCTTGGCTCGTCAGGATGATTGGGACTTCTCGCCGCCGGGTATGCCGGTCGACTTGTCTTGCGACAAAGACAGTGCCGATACACTCCTCGCGACGCATCGGGGGATGCATCCAGACGGGGGAATCATGACAGACGACGGCTCGAGAAAAGACCTCTACCGAGCGCAATCTTCGCCTCCAAGAACAGCACTCTCGCCAGTATCGCTTACGGCGGACCCACGAATTTCACCATCTCCGGACGCCCTGCGATCCGGTACGCCGCAACCGTCACAAATATCCCGGCGGACAACGAATGCGATCCGCCCTCAGCACAATTCGATGTCGTCACCACACCCGGATACTCCACAGCCGAGGTCATGGTCTTCCTTGTCCAGTCGGATCAGGGACTACCTGACACACTCAACCAGGGCACGATCGACCAAATCATCGCAACAATTCGAGAGTCCGAAACTCGGGCGACCGCGCATGGATGAATCCTTTGCCGCAGGCGAATGTCGTTGGGAACTATCGAATACCTTGGGAGCGCCCCAACTGAAAAAGGTTCGGCCGCAACATGTGCGGCCGAACCTTGATCGAAGTAAAGCTAGCGAGCGGACGGACGAACGATCGGGAAGAGGATCGTCTCGCGAATACCGAGACCAGTCAAAGCCATCAGCAGTCGATCGATTCCCATGCCGGTGCCGGTGGTCGGCGGCATGCCCTGTTCCATCGCGGCGAGGAACTCCTCGTCCAGCACCATCGCTTCGTCGTCGCCTGCCGACGCGAGGCGCGCCTGGTCGACAAAGCGCTCACGCTGGATGACCGGGTCGACAAGTTCGGAGTAGCCGGTCGCCAACTCGAATCCGCGGATGTACAGGTCCCACTTCTCGGTGACACCCTTCTTGCTGCGGTGATCACGGGTCAGGGGCGACGTCTCGACCGGGAAGTCACGGACAAACGTCGGGACGTACAGCTGATCGCCGCACTGGTGCTCCCACAGCTCCTCGACAAGCTTGCCGTGGCCGTAACCCTTGTCCTTGGGAACCTCGAGGCCGACCTTCTCCGCCAAAGCGAGAAGCTCGTCGACCGTCGTATCGGGGGTGATCTCGGTGCCGATGGCCGCCGACAACGACGGGTACATCTCGAGGACCTGCCACTCGCCACTGACGTCGTACTCGGAACCGTCGGCGAGGGTGAGGACCTGCGTGCCGAATGCTTCCTGCGCAACTTCCTGGACGAGCTCACGAATCATCTTCGCGGAATCGTCGTACGTGCCGTAGGCCTCGTACGTCTCGAGCATTGCGAACTCCGGCGAGTGGGTGGAGTCGACGCCTTCGTTGCGGAAGTTGCGGTTGATCTCGAAGACCTTCTCGATACCGCCGACGACGCAACGCTTGAGGAACAGTTCCGGCGCGATACGCAGGTACAGGTCGATGTCGAGAGCGTTCGAGTGCGTGACGAACGGGCGAGCTGCCGCGCCGCCGTGCAGCGTCTGCAGCATCGGCGTCTCGACCTCGAGGAAGCCGCGGCTCTCGAGAGCATTGCGCAGTGCGCGGACGACAGCAACACGCTTGCGGGCGTTGTCCCGAGCCTCAGGCCGAACGATCAGATCCGCGTAGCGCTGCCGCACGCGAGACTCTTCGCTCATCTCCTTGTGTGCGACCGGCAGGGGGCGCAGCGCCTTGGATGCGATCTGCCACGCGTCGGCCATCACGCTGAGCTCGCCGCGACGGGAGCTGATGACCTCACCGTGGATGAAGACGAAGTCGCCGAGATCGACGTCGGACTTCCAGGCGGCCAATGCCTCTTCGCCGACGCCGGCGAGGCTGATCATGGCCTGCAGCTGGGTGCCGTCGCCTTCCTGCAGAGTCGCGAAGCACAGCTTGCCGGTGTTGCGCATGAAGATGACGCGACCGACGACGCCGACAATCACGCCGGTAGCGGTGTCAGCTTCGAGTTCCGGGAACTCTGCGCGGATCTGCGCGAGCGTGTGGGTGCGATCGACCGAGACCGGGTACGCCTCCTGCCCCTGCGCGAGGATCCGTTCACGCTTCTCGCGCCGGATACGGAGCTGCTCGGGGGTGTCGTCGACTGGCTGGGCTTCTACATCACTCACGGGGTACAAGACTACTGGGCCGTGTCCACCGCGTTTGTTGCTGGTAGTACCGCAGCCACCGCGAGCACGATTCCCGACAGCAGGTACAGCCCCACCCTGACGTGATTCCACATCGTCCAACCCGCCTCGTACGACGCCCATGCGCCTGCGTCGGTAGTGCTGACCGAGGCAAACGCGTCGTTGCGGGGGACGTGGTAGATCGCGGTCACCGCGAAGGACGCGAGTACCCCGACGCAACCGACAACAGCAAGGACCCAGCCGTCCGGCCTGGAGATCGATGCCCAGATTCCAGCAGCGATCGCGGTGAGCGCCGATCCGACCAGCGGCAGCATCAACGCACTACGCGGCGCTTCGAGGTTGATCGCCTGCATCGACGCGATCGCGGTCTGCGCATCCACCGATCGCAGGGCGGGCATCACAAAGGAAGAGAACGCGAACAACGCACCCCCGGCGACGAGCGCGCCGAGTGCAGTCCCGCCGACCAGCAGCTCCAGAATGATTTCGGACTTCTTCACGACCAAACCCCCGTTCGAGCGACCTCGGCGGCAAAAGTGGAGAAATCGCGGGCGGGCCGTTCCAGGACCTCTTCGACGACGCCGGTCACACTTTGATTTCGTCCGTCGAGAACCTCGGCGAACAGGTACGTGAGCAACTCGACTACATCACTCGGGACGCCGACTTCGGCCATACCATCGGAAAACTGTTGCAGTCCAATCCTTTCGAATATCACGGGGCGGCCCGACGCCCTCGAAATCGCACTCACTGCCTCCGCGAAAGTGAGCAACCGCGGACCCGTCACCTCGAGAACGCGGCCGAGGAGGTCGGCTCGAGTCAATGCGGCCACCGCCACGTCAGCGAGATCGTCGACGTCGATGAAGGGCTCCCCCACCTCACCGACCGGAAGTGCCAGGTGGCCTTCCCTGATCGGATCGAGCAGATACCCCTCACTGAAGTTCTGGGCAAACCAACTGGCCCGCACCACAGCCCATTCCAGTTCGCTGTCGGCCAGAACCTGTTCGGCTTTCTGTGCCGCCGGTTCACCCCGTCCGGACAGGAGCACCATGCGACGAACCCCTTCGCGGTACGCGAGATCCGCGAGTTCCTCGATGTGGGTGCTCGATTCCGGCACTGCGAGGTCCGGCGCATAGGTCACGTATGCCGCTTCGACACCGGACACAGCGGGCCGCCATGTCGTCTGATTGTTCCAGTCGAAAGGTGTCCCGGATGTTCTCGACGCGATTCGGTTAGGGATTCCCGCTGTCGTCAACCTCTGTGCAACGCGCGCACCGGTCTTGCCGGTACCACCGATCACTACCGCCGACTGAATTTCACTTGTTGAAGTCATGAACTCATTCGACCGCGCGACGCCAATACGATCCATAGCCGAAGGTCGCAAAAACATACGCCAGCGTCTACCGTCGAATCATGGATGCATTGTCGATGATGCTGGCAGGATCCCGAGCGGAAGGTGCATTTCTGTTGCGCTCGTTGCTCGATCCGCCGTGGTCGCTACGTATCGAGGACCACGCACCCGTCACCGTGTTGGTTCTGGTTCGCGGCACCGCAGTCGTCCTCTCCGACACCGGACAGACCGAGAATCTCGGGGCCGGCGACGTGGCACTTTTGCGGGGACCGGATCCTTATACGGTCGCCGATCAACCCGGCACCCCGGTCCACGTACTCATCGACGAGGCGCAGAACTGCGCCGCGGTCGACGGCTCACCACTCGAGGACATGTCAGTGCTCGGAGTTCGCACGTGGGGCAACTCTACGAACGGCAAGACCGTCATGCTCACGGGCACCTATCGCTTGGACTCCTACGTCAGCCGCCAGATCCTCGACAGCCTGACACCCGTCGCGGTAGTACGACGCAGCATCGAAACCGCGCCGATGACAAACCTTCTGGAACAACAGATCGCCGCCGACGGGCCCGGACAGGAAGTGTTGTTGGACAGGCTCCTTGACCTGGTCCTGATCTCAGCGGCCCGGACCTGGTTCGCCGAGAACCCGAATCGATCACCGCGATGGATCAAGGCCTACGAGGATCCCATCATTGGGCATGCCTTGCGGCTCATACACAATCGGCCGGAACACCCCTGGACGGTCGCGAGCCTGGCCCAGGAGTCCGGCAGTTCGCGAGCGGCCTTCGCGCGCCGGTTCACCAGCCTCATGAGGCTCGGACCTGTCGGCTATCTGACCGAGTGGCGACTGTCCGTGGCGGCAGATCTGCTCGCAGACCCGGCACGAACGGTGTCGTCGATCGCGCGAGAAGTGGGTTACTCGAGCCCCTTCGCCCTCACAACCGCGTTCACCCGTCATCACGGAATGAGCCCGAAGATGTACCGCCAGACCCGCTGTGCGCCTTTATTAACCGCCCGCGGTTAACAAAGGCGCACAGCAAATACCTCAATGAGCCGAAACCGCCGCCAACTCGCGGGAGCAATGACGCACTCCGCTGAGCGCACCGAGCAGGCCGGCGGCCTTGATCGCCTGGTATCCACCCACGAGATCGGTGGCCTTGTGCAGACCCAACTGCTGCAACGACGCTGCGGCCAGGCTCGAGGTGTAACCCTCGGAGCAGACGATCACCCACTCGACGTCGTGGTCGGTGGCCAACGCGAGGTGTGCGCTGCTGGTGGGGTCGAGGCGCCATTCGAGCACGTTCCGCTCGATCGCGAGTGCGCCGGGAAGAGTTCCCTCGATGGCGCGCTGCGCCTGCGGGCGAATGTCGACGAAGATCGCGCCGCGGTGGAAGGCTTCGGTGAGCTGGAAGACGTACATACGATCGATCTGTGCGCGAGCGTCGTCGAGCATTTGGTCGATGGTCATTTGGTGCCCCCCTCGGGCAGGTCGGTCAGCTCGGTACGGGTGCGGCGAAGTGTCCGGTGATCCGTCACTTCGTAGAAGGACATTGCCGTCAGCGGCGGCGAGTACGCGTGAACGCTCAGAGTCGGTGCATCAGAGCTGATTTCGATCGGAGCACCGGGAGCATCCGTCGAACGCACGACATCGTGAACCCAGCCGAGTGGGAACGAAGCCTGGTCGCCGGCGTCGAGCTGGCGTTCCACCAGGGCGTCACCGGCCCAACGGAATTCGGTGAGCGAACCACTGAGGACGGTCAAGGCGCCGAACGAGCCTGCGTGGTCGTGCAATTCGGTGTTGCGTTCGGGCACCCAACTGATGAGCCACACATCGACGTCGTCGTCCGCGTGCAAGCGGGTGGACCAACGGTCGAGCGTCGGGAAGGTGTCGGGGATGAGGTGATCGAAACGGCCGTCGAGCACGCCGTTTGCTCCCTCGTCGGTCAGACGCAGCAGATCGGCCGGGCGAAGGCGGGTAGGCAACGACGCACCACTCGGACGGCGTCCGGACGCCCCACGATTAGCGCTACGACCTGCGGAAACAGCACGATCAGCAGCGAGAGTCGGGGTCAAAACAGAGAGATCTGCAGAATATGTGGATAGCACGAGCTAGCTCCAAGGAATGTGAATTGGTCAAGGCAGCGGTCAGCCTCGACAACACTCCTGAGCACCCATGCAGCGATTCACGAGCACCATTGTGGCATAACTTTTGCAATCGCGAAACCGCTGGAACGAAACCATCGATCAGGCGACGGGTCGTCGACCGGATCCACGACGCGCCTGATTGCGCTCGAAGACCAACCTCAGCCCCTCGAGGGTGAGGTCCCGTTCGAGGTGATCGATGGTGTCGGACTCGGGAATGATCAGCGGTGCGCTGTCCCCGGTCGCGATCACGGAGACGTCGTCACCACCGAACTCCGGTAGTTCGTCGCGGACGCGGTTGACCAATCCGTCGACGAGGCCTGCAAAGCCGAATACCGCACCGGACTGCATGCATTCGACGGTATTCTTGCCGACCACCGAACGCGGGCGCACCAATTCGACCTTGCGCAGCGCAGCGGACTGCGACGCCAAGGCATCGGTCGAGATCTCGAGTCCGGGCGCGATGCAGCCGCCCAGAAACTCACCCTTGGCGGAAACGACGTCGACACAGGTCGACGTACCGAAGTCCACGACAATGCACGGCCCCTCGTAAAGATGGTGAGCGGCAAGGCTGTTGACGATCCGGTCGGCTCCCACCTCTTTGGGGTTGTCCACCAGCAGTGGCACACCGGTGCGAATACCCGGTTCGACCACCACATGGGGAACGTGACCCCAGTACCGCTCGAGCATCACACGGATTTCACGCAAGACGGACGGCACTGTCGACAGCGCCGCAACGCCGGTGATCTGATCGACATGAGAACCCAACAGCCCACGGAAGGTCAACGCCAACTCGTCGGCAGTCATCCGAGGATCGGTTCGCATTCGCCAGTCCTGCAACAGCTTCGAATACTCACCAGTCCCGGAGAACAGACCGAGAACGATGTTGGTGTTCCGGACGTCGACCGTGAGCAGCATGGATTACACCAGGCTGGATTCGCGCGAGGCCTCGAGCGTCGACAGCATGCGTGGGGTGATCAGACCCGAACCCTCCGGCGCGTGAGCCGGGTCGGAACCGAGTTCGATCTGCTTGTTGTCGGCATCGACGAAGACGACGCGCGGGGAGTACTCCTTGACTTCCTGCTCGTTCATCACGCCGTAGGCGATGAGGATGACCAGGTCGCCTGGCTTGACCAGATGCGCTGCCGCACCGTTGATTCCGATGACACCAGTTCCGCGCTCGCCGGCAATGACGTACGTCTCGAGACGCGCACCGTTGTCGATGTCGACGATGCACACCTGTTCGCCTTCGAGGAGGTCTGCGGCGTCCATCAGATCCTGGTCGACGGTGACGGAGCCGACGTAATGCAGGTCGGCGTGAGTCACGGTGGCGCGGTGGATCTTCGACTTCATCATCGTGCGAAACATATCCAGGTCCTTACTCGTGAAAAGTGCTCAGTGAGACAGCAGGTCGTCGATGGCGTCGGCGGATGGGTCGGTGTCACGCTCGAGGAAGCCGGTTCCCACCGCGACACCGACGTTGTCGATCAAACGGGTGGTTCCGAGCTTGGCGGCCACCAACAGTCGACCGTCACCTCGCTCGGGCGCGGGGCCCAGATCGACGCCCCGAACCTCGAGGTAGTCGACCTCGATTTCCGGAACAGCTGCCAGAACAGCGCGTGCGGTTTCCAGGATTGCTTCCGCTCCCCCAGCCGCCGCGTGTGCACCGGCGATCAGAGCGGCGGACAGCGCGACCGCTGCCGCGCGCTGGTTCTCGTCGAGGTAGCGATTGCGAGAGGACAACGCGAGACCGTCGAACTCGCGAACCGTCGGAACTCCGATGATCTGTACATCGAAGTTGAGATCCCACACCATCTGACGGATGAGCGTCAGCTGCTGGTAGTCCTTCTCACCGAAGTACGCGTGATTGGGTGCCGCGATCTGCAGCAACTTCGCCACTACCGTCAGCATTCCCGCGAAGTGAGTGGGGCGCGCTCCGCCTTCGAGTTCGCTACCCAACGGGCCCGGCACGACGGTGGTGCGCTGGCCCCGCGGGTACATCGTCTTGGCGCTCGGCGCGAACACCAATTCGACGCCCTCGGCGCGCAACAGGTCGAGATCCGCATCGAGAGTGCGCGGGTACGCGTCCAGGTCTTCACCGGCACCGAACTGGAGCGGGTTCACGAAGATGGAAACGATCACGACGGCGCCGGTGACCTTGGCCTGACGAACCAGTTCGATGTGGCCGGCATGCAGCGCACCCATCGTCGGAACGAGCGCCACCTGACGCCCGACACCTCGCAGTGCCCGCGAGACGCGCCGAAGCTTGTCCGGATCGTGGTGCACCGTCAGTTCGCCGCGCTTGTATCCGCCCTGCAGATCACTCACGACGGTCACCTCCCGTTTCAGTCAAGATGTCGAACAATTCGGTGGGGGCGCCCACCCGCTGGGCCGATCGCAAGGACATCGCCCGATAGCCGGCAGCGAGCTCCGGATCCAGGTCTGTCAGTACGCGCAAATGTGTGTCGACAGCAGCAGCGTCGCCGCGTGCCACCGGGCCGGTCAACGCCGAGGGACCGCGTCGTAGCGCGTTGTCCAAGGCCGCCGACAGCAGCGGCTGCAGGACACGCTCGGCCACTCCACCCGGATCGCCGTCGACCAACTGCTGACCGAGCAGCTCGTCACCTTGCAACGACGCTCGCAGGGCCTCGACGGCGTCGACCACGAGCGTGACCAGGTGATTACTGCCGTGAGCCAGTGCGGCGTGGTAGAGCGCGCGGTTCTCCTCGCGCACTCGGACGGGCTCGCCGCCGATCTCGAGGACCAGTGACTGCGCGATCGCGTAACCGATGTCGTCGGCAGCGGTGATTCCGAAGCATGCCGACGACAGCCGTGCGGTGTCCTCGTCGTGACCGGTGAACGTCATCGCCGGATGGATAGCCAGGGGTAGTGCGCCCAGTTCGGTGAGTGGAGTCAGGATCGCGATCCCGTTGGCACCGGACGTATGGGCGACGAGCGTGCCCGGCTTGACGGCATGGGTGGCCGCCAGACCTCGAACAAGATCCGCAAGCTGATCGTCAGGAACGGCGAGAATCAGCAACTCGGAACGAGCTGCGACGTCGGCAGCCGGAAGAATTTCGGTATCGGGAAGCCGCTTCACAGCGCGGGCAACCGAGGCGCTGGAGACGGCGGAGCAAGCGCTGACAACATGACCGGCTCGCTCCAATGCGGCACCGACAGCTGTTCCGACCCGGCCTGCTGAGACAATTCCTACCGTCAATCGCGCAGGTGCAGGTCCATTAGTGATCCCGAAGGAAGTCACCGGATTCCTCTCGTTCGTTCCAGTCCCGCTCGGCGGGTACCAGACGTTCTGCGTCCGAGGATATCCTTCGCCCGAACCGTCATGCCATGGCCGGGCGAGTGATCTGCGACTCAGTCCTCTCGGCGACGGCGTCGACCGGAGCCTTCGGACGGGTTGTTCGAACTCAGGTTTGCCATGATTTCGGCGACGGTCAATCCGTTGGAATGAGCACCACTGGCGGCATCTTCCGGGGCAGCACGGCGACGACGTCGCGGCTCCGCGTCAGGCTCCGCAGCGGATTCGGGTTCAGCTTCCGCGACAGCTTCGGGAACAACCGCGGGAACAACCTCGGGCACCTCTTCGACGACAGCGTCTTCGATGACGGCATCTTCGATGTTCGGGGCCTGGGCGGGAGCCTTGACTTCAGGCTCGACCGGCGCGACCGGCTCCGAATCCTTCTTCACCGGAACGTCTTTCACCGTTCGTGTCGGCGAGGAACTCACCGGAGAACTCGGTGCTTGGTTCCCGCTCTGGGGCTTCTGCGTCTCTCGAGACTTCTGGGTCGGGATGACGCGCGGCGCCACGAAGCTGCTGTCACGCCACGACGTCTCCGCGAACACGACGGTTGTCTCAGCAGTCACCGGATCGTCGTTGGGTGAAGCCAGGCCGCCGACGTTCGGTGCCGGTTGGCTGGGCCCGCTCTGGCCGGCGCCGGGAACGTACAACCCCGACGGTGCCGGCTGGTACGCGCCGTACGAACTACCGCCAAGTTCCGGCACTCGCGTCGAATCGGTCTTGAGCGCGGTCTGTTCGGGCAGCAGCCCACCTTCGAACAGTGCTTCGAGGTTTCGGCGCAGCGCTACCAATTCGGCGCGCAACCCGGCCAGCTCCTCCGCGTCCGCGGTCACCTCACGTCGCACGCGACCTTCGACGCTCAGTTCGTACTCGCGTCGAGCAGAAATTTCACGTTCGAGCTGCAGTTCGTACACGGTCTGCAGATCAGCAACCTTGGCTTTGTCCAGTGCCGACTCACGCCGATACTTGGTCATGGCGATAGCGCCGAGGGTGGCTGCCCACAGAGCGACGACCAGACCCACCCGAAGAAGCTGAACGCTGTTGCTGAAAATCAGAAACAGCGAAGCAATGACAGCAAGTGCCAGAAGAGCAGCAATGATCATCTGGCTCGCGCTGCGCTTGCTTCGGCGCGCAGACTTCGATCGACCAGAATTTGTCATGGTTGCCAGGGTACTTGCCGAGACCGGGGTCGCCACGTACCTCGGTGGGTGATTTGCCGACCAGGCTGTCAGTGCGCAGGCTCGTCAGGTGTATCTTCCGGCGTCTTGCAACAATGTTCGAGCCACAGAGCTGCCGCTACCAGCGCAATTGCGGCGCCCAACCCCACCCACGCGCCCGGCGTGTCGGAGGCTGCAGCCTGCAGAACCGAGCGCTGTGGGATGAGATACACCAGCACTCCGACCCAGACACCGACGGTAGCTGAACCGACCAAAGCGGATGCTTTGGCCAATGCCAGCGCTCGGGCGGCGGTGATCGGATGAAGCTGTCTGAGCCCGTCGCCGACCTGCCGGTTTTTGACGCGTGAACGAATGACAAAAGCGAAGACGGCCTCGGCAACGGCCACGAAGTACAGCGACGCTCCCGCATAAACAGGGATGGGCGGCATCGAACCGTAGAACACGCGAATCAGAATCCAGGTGGCCACGGCCGCCACTGCGGCGAGTACCGCGAGTTCACTGATCCGGGTCGGCTTCAAACCCTTGTCGTTTTCGGTCACCGCGCAAGCACCACATCGGTAGTGCGGACACCTTCGCGCTCAGTGCGATCGAGGCCGTCGAGAATTTGTGCCACCGGCAACTTCTGGCCGTCGACGATCAGCGTCGCGTCAGGCTCGACGTCCAGCCAGGGAACGAGAACGAATGCCCGAAGATGCGCGCGCGGATGCGGAAGTGTGAGCACGGGATCGGAACTGACGACGCCTTCGCAGTCGACTACGTCCACGTCCAGGCTCCGTGGCCCCCACCGCTGTTCGCGCACCCGGTCTGCGGCTTCCTCGAGAGCTTGCGAGCGGCGAAGCCATTCAGCGGCATCGGCTTCGGGATCGTCGACCACCACCACCGCGTTGTAGAAATCCTGCTGCTCGACGCCACCCCACGGCGCGGTCGAGTAGACCGGTGAGACAGCAACGACGGCGCTGCCCAACCCGTCGACAACGGACTGCAGGTGAGCCACGCTGTCGCCGATGTTGGAACCGATCGACAGAACAGCGCGCGTCATGCCGATCGGGTCCGATGTGCGACGACGGCGACGTCCGCAAAAACCAGCGGAATCGGTGCCGACGGTTTGTGGACAACAACCTCGACGCTCTCGACTCGCGAATCTTTCATGACGTCGTCGGCGATCTCCGCGGCGACGGTCTCGATGAGATCGCGCGACGGGCCGGCGACTATCGCTGCGGCGGCTTCCGCCAACTCGCCGTAGTGCAGGGTCTGCGTCAGGTCGTCCGACGCCGCGGCGGGAGCCAAGTCCATCCATACGGTGATGTCGATGAAGAAGTCCTGACCGTCACGCTTCTCGTGGTCGAACACTCCGTGATTGCCGCGAACCTTCAGTCCGCGCAATTCGATTCGGTCCCCCATGTCAGGCCCTTTCTCGTCCACGGTTCCAGGCGTCGACCACGGCAATGGCGTCGAGCGAAGCTTGTGCGTCGTGCACCCGAACTCCCCAGGCGCCTTCGCGCGCTGCAAGGGCGGAGACCACGGCCGTCGCAGTCTCGCGGCCACCGGGTGGACGCGGATTGCCGTCGGGATCGCTGAGCAGAGACCCGAGGAAACGCTTTCGGGAAGCGCCGACCAGTACCGGGAATCCGGTCGCGTTGAACTCGGGTAGTGCTCGCAACAGTGCCCAGTTGTGGTCGGCGTTCTTAGCGAACCCGAGGCCGGGGTCGAGGATGATCGACGACGAATCGACCCCTGCTTTCAACGCCAGATCGACCTGCGACAGCAGTTCGTCACGGACGTCGCGGACCACGTCGTCGTAGTGATCGGCGCTGCCACGATGGACGTAGTCACCGGCCGAGCGCCAATGCATGAGGATCCAGGGCACTCCGGCGTCGGCCACAACGGAGGCCATGTCGGGGTCTGCGCGACCACCCGATACGTCGTTGACGATGCCTGCGCCCGCTTCGATCGCGGCGGCGGCGACGGAAGCACGCATCGTGTCGACGCTGACGCGAATTCCGGCTGCCACCAGTTCTTCGATCACCGGGGCAATTCGGTCCGCCTCGAGTTTCGGATCGACGCGGGTGGCTCCGGGACGCGTCGACTCGCCGCCGACGTCGACGATGTCGACGCCGATGCGTTGCAGTTCGAGTCCGCGAGCGATCGCCGCGTCACGATCGAGAAATTGACCACCGTCGGAAAACGAATCGGCGGTGACGTTCAGAATCCCCATCACGACCATCCGGGCCGGATCGCTGCCTGCAACGGGAGCCGCGGACATCTTGCTCACTTACGCAGGATGAGGTCCAGCGCTTCGGACCGCGAGGCCGCGCTGGATTGCAGGAGCCCACGAACCGCAGACGTGGTCGTGCTGGCTCCGGGCTTGCGGATACCGCGCATCGCCATGCACAGATGCTCGGCTTCGATGACGACGATGGCTCCACGCGGGTCGAGCTTGCGCATCAAAGCATCCGCGATCTGACTGGTCAGGCGTTCTTGAACCTGCGGACGCTTGGCGTACAGGTCGACGACGCGCGCGAGCTTCGACAAACCGGTGACCTTGCCCGACTTTCCCGGGATGTAGCCAACGTGAGCAACACCGTGGAAGGACACCAGGTGGTGCTCGCACGTCGAGAACATCGGAATGTCTCGCACGAGCACCAACTCCTGGTGACCCTCGTCGAAAGTCGTGTTCAACGCGTCGTCAGGTTCGGAGTACAGACCCGCGAAGATCTCCTTGTACGAGCGCGCAACCCGGGCCGGCGTATCGAGCAGGCCTGGGCGCTCCGGATCTTCACCGACCGCGATCAACAATTCCCGTACGGCAGCCTCTGCCCGCGCCTGATCGAACGGGCGGCCCGTTCCGAGCGACACCAGTTCACTGGCCACATCATTCACCGACAACCGAACTCTCCTCGAGAATTGTTCACAGGTCCCCCGCCGCAGAGCCTAGTGGCGCAAGGTCAGCGAGATCCGTCCGGTCCGTCCCAGCGAACGGTGCTCGGTCCCTCGTCCTCAGCCGAATGGTGCGGCGGAGGAGTTTGCGGCTGTTCCGGTGCGGGGCTCTGCCACTGGTTTTCACCGGTCGGGTTTCCCCGGTTCGGATCGGCGAAGGGTCCACTGTCCGGGTACTGCACCGGGTAATCGGGCTGCGCGGGGTAACGGCGGCCGGGATGCGGCTGCTCCGGGTACGCCTGCTGTCCCGGGTGCGGCTGGCCGTACTGCCCCTGATCGGGCTGGGGCTGACCGTGTTGGGGCTGACCGTACTGGCCCTGCGACTGGTTCGGCGGGGTCGGATTCTGTCCACCGGTGTACCCACCCGACTGCTGTCCGGGGTACGTCGGCGACGGGTTCTCACGCGGAGGCCAACCCGGTGCCGACCATCCGGCGGGCGCTCCGTAGTCGGGTGTTCCCGGTTGCGGAGTCTGCTGCGGAGCACTCGGCTGCGGGTACGAAGGCTGTGCGTAGCCGTTCGAGGGTCCCTGGTTGCCGTTGTTGGGGAGACCACCGTTGTTGGGGAGACCACCGTTGTTGGGGAGACCACCGTTGGGGGCACCGCTGTTGGGTGCACCTGCCTTGACGAGAACAGGTGCCGCAGCGGGCTCCGGCCAGGTTTCGCCGCGCTCGATCGCGAGTTCGCGAGGAGTCTTCACCGGCGGACGATCCGAAGGCGTACGCCCACCGAAATCGTTGAAAGCCGTGATGCGCGGACGCTTTTCGACGCCGGCAAGGATCTTCTCGAGGTCCTTGCGAGTCAACGTCTCACGCTCGAGCAGTTCGGTAGCGATGAGGTCGAGCGCATCGCGGTACTCGTTGAGGATTGCCCACGCTTCGGTGTGCGCTGCCTCGATGAGGTTGCGCACCTCTTCGTCGATTTCACGGGCGATCTCGTGTGAGTAGTCGGACTGAACGCCCATCGAACGGCCGAGGAACGGATCCCCGCCCTCCTGTCCGTAGCGAACCGCGCCGAGCTTGGCACTCATGCCGTATTCGGTGACCATCGCGCGGGCGATCTTGGTCGCCATGTCGATATCGGACGACGCTCCGGTGGTGGGCTCGTGGAACACCAACTCCTCGGCGGCGCGTCCACCCATCGCCATGACGAGACGAGCGATCATCTCCGAACGCGTCATCAAACCCTTGTCGTCCTCGGGCACGGTCATCGCGTGGCCACCCGTGCGACCGCGAGCGAGGATCGTGACCTTGTAGACCGGCTCGATGTCAGGCATTGCCCAAGCAGCCAGAGTGTGACCGCCCTCGTGGTACGCCGTGATCTTCTTCTCGTGCTCGCTGATGATGCGACTCTTACGCCGCGGTCCACCGACAACACGATCCACCGATTCCTCGAGCGAGGCTTCGGTGATGACGGTTCCGTTTTCGCGTGCGGTGAGCAGCGCAGCCTCGTTGATGACGTTGGCGAGATCAGCACCCGACATTCCGACGGTCCGCTTGGCGAGACCTTCGAGGTCGGCGTTGGGATCGATCGGCTTGCCCTGCGAGTGCACGCGCAGGATCGCGCGGCGACCGGCGAGGTCGGGGGCGCCGACCGGAATCTGGCGATCGAAGCGTCCCGGACGCAGCAGTGCGGGGTCGAGGATGTCGGGGCGGTTGGTTGCGGCGATCAAGATGATGCCGGTGCGATCACCGAAGCCGTCCATCTCGACGAGCAACTGGTTGAGTGTCTGCTCGCGCTCGTCGTGTCCGCCGCCCAGGCCTGCGCCGCGCTGACGACCGACGGCGTCGATCTCGTCGACGAAGATGATGCAGGGGCTGTTCTGCTTGGCCTGCTCGAACATGTCGCGAACACGCGAAGCACCGACACCGACGAACATCTCGACGAAGTCAGAACCGGAGATGGTGAAGAACGGGACGCCGGCCTCGCCTGCGACAGCGCGTGCGAGCAGCGTCTTACCGGTTCCGGGAGGGCCGTACAGCAGGACACCGCGCGGAATCTTGGCGCCGAGCGCCTGGTAGCGGGCCGGGTTCTGCAGGAAGTCCTTGATCTCGTACAGCTCTTCGACAGCCTCGTCCGCACCGGCGACGTCGGCGAACGTGGTTTTCGGCATGTCCTTGGTGAGCTGCTTGGCCTTCGACTTACCGAATCCCATGACTCCGCCGCGACCACCGCCGCCCTGCATCCGGTTCATGACGAAGAAGAAGATGCCGAACAGAATGATCATCGGCAGCACGAACAGAAGGATCGACGTCAGCCAGCTCTCCTGAGTGACCGTCGTGTTGAACTTGTCCGCACCGGCGCCTTCGACCTTGTCGAAGATCTGCTCCGACGCACTCGCGGGGTACTTCGCCAGGATCTGCGTCTTACCATCGGTGGCGTCGTTGCCGTTCTTGAGCCACAGACGAACCTGCTGCTCACGGTCGTCGATCTGCGCCGACTCAACGTTCTTGGCGTCGAGTTGGGAGATCGCGACCGAGGTGTCGACGGTCTTGAAGTCGCGGGTGTCGTTGCTGAAGTAGCTGAAGGCATAGATCACCAACAGCACGACGGCTACGAGTAGCACGTTACGGAACACAGTCTTACGGTTCATACAGGTCGGCCGATGTGGCCGGTCCTTTCGAGAGTGCGGGTCTGCCAGGTCGCCTTCCGGCTGCCAACCGGACACCTGCAGGTTACCGCGATCGGCCCCATCGATGCCCGCCAGCGGCCGTGCCGCTTGGTTGGAACGGTCGTCACTGTGTTCAACGTGCGCATTGCCGATCAGGTTCCCGGGCTACGTCGCAGCACAGTTTCCTGTGAGCGAACATGCCCATAGTGGTTATCGTGCGCTTTTCCGACGCTCGTCCGTCGTTATTCGTCAGGCCGTTTCGGAGAGGATTCCCGCAACAGCGTCAGCGGCGCCCGATTGGTCACCGTCGATGATCCGGTGGGCGAGCTGATCGAGTCGCGCAGACAGTCGCGCCGAGGACTCGGGCACGTCTGCCTGCTTGGCGATGGTGTCGTCGAGATCAGCCAATAGGCCGCCACCGGCCAGGTGCCTGACGCAGCGCCATGTCTCGGCGAAGTTTCTCGCGGTCCCGTCGTCGGTCAACATCGCGACCCGAAGCGCAGCGTTGGGATTCGACGCCGCCGCCCGAGCCAGGCCGGCCATGATCGCCTCCCTGGCAGCAGTCAGTTCGTCGACAGTTCGGTCTTGCAACCGCACTCCCGAATCCGCAGACCTACCCGCGTCGGGCGTGGGAGCTTCGCGAATCACCGCTCCGTTACCGTGCTGAATTTCGACTCTGCCCCGAATCTCGAGGGCCACGAGCGCTTGAGCCAGCGACGCGCGACTCACGCCGAGTTCGGCAGCCAGGCTGCGTTCGGGAGGAAGCCGATCGCCGGGCGAAAGGCCTTGAGCCTCGATGAAATTCGAAATGTGCTCGGCCAACTGCTCATACAGACGCGGACGCTTCAATCGTCCGGGCAGGCCCGAGCGCGAGCCGGGCGATGACGTCGAATTCATGCCTCGGAGTGTACTTGACAAATGGAGCAGTGGCAGAGAGGCTAGGCCAATTCCAAGTGATGCAGACCACAAGCTGGTCGCGAACGAATTGAGAGTTCGATGGCAAATGTCATAGCCCTGTCAGTACTTGTCCTGGTGTTCGTCATATCCACCGTGAGGTCGGTGAACATGGGTGCGCTCGCCCTGGTGGCTGCCTTCGTCGTCGGAACACTGGTCTTCACCGTCGATACCAGCGAGATCCTCGACGGCTTCCCGGCCAGCCTCTTCGTCATCCTGGTCGGCGTCACCTACCTGTTCGCGCTGGCCAGAAACAACGGCACGGTCGACTGGATCATTCACGCGGCAGTCCGCGCGGTCAGAGGACGAGTGGCCCTCGTGCCGTGGGCGATGTTCGCGGTGTGCGCGGCCGTCACCGCCATGGGCGCGGTCAGTCCCGCTGCCGTCGCCATCATCGCGCCCGTGGCAATGGGCTTCGCCACCCGCTACCGGATCCACCCCATGCTGATGGGCTTCATGGTCGTCCAGGGCGCAACGGCGGGCAGCTTCTCCCCTATCGGAATCTTCGGTGTGATCACCAACGACGTCATGCGTCAGAACGGCCTCCCGTCGAGCCCGGCCTTGCTGTTCGTCTCGACCTTCGCGGCCGCGGCCGTTGTTGCTGCCATCGCGTACGTCTCGTTCGGCGGACGCGCGTTGATTGCGCGCGGCGCCTCCGAACGCGTGCTCGTCAACGCAGTCGGCAATGCGTCTGGCGGTGGCGACACCATCACCGGTTCGGGTTCCGGCGACAGCTCGAAGGGTGGCGGCAAGTCCTCGGGTGGGGCCGCTCCGCACGAGGGAGCGCTCAATCTCGAGCGGCGACTCACCCTGCTCGGACTGGCGTCGCTTGCACTCGGCGCCTTGGTGTTCGACCTCGACGTCGGATTCACCGCACTGACCGTCGCGGTACTTCTCACCCTGATCTTCCCTGCCTCCGCCCGCGGCGCCGTCGACAAGATCAGCTGGGGCACCGTGCTCCTCATCGGCGGAATCGTCACGTACGTCGCTCTTCTGCAGAACCAGAACACCGTCCAGTGGCTCGGGGATTCTGTTGCACACGTGGGGATTCCACTTCTCGCAGCCTTCTTGATCTGCCTGATCGGCGCGATCGTGTCGGCGTTTGCATCCACCACGGGAATCCTCGGCGCACTCATCCCTTTGGCAATTCCATTCCTCATGACCGGTCAGGTCAATGCAACCGGTCTGGTCATCGCGCTGGCAATCTCCTCGTCTCTGGTCGATTGCAGTCCGTTCTCGACCAACGGCGCGCTGGTGGTCGCGAACGCCGCTCCGGAAGAACGCGACGTGGTGTTCGGGCTGACGATGCGGTGGGGCATGACCATCATGGTGGTGACGCCGATTCTCGCCTGGCTGCTGTTCGTTGTTCCATGGTCCGTCTGAATCTTCGCTCAAAGAAAGGGAACTCGCGATGAACAGCGAATCCACACTTCTGCGCTCCCTCGACCCCCGCATCTTCGACGATCACGGAGCGGCGGTCAGTTTCGGCGAAGGCGCAACCCTCTCTCGCGCCGACTTGTTTGCCGCCGCCACCGCGGTCGCCGATCGAATCCACGGTGCACAGCGAGTGGCAGTACAAGCCGCCGCCGGCCTCGAGACAGTGGTCGCCGTCGCCGGCGCACTGATCGCCGGTGTTGCCGTGGTCCCGATCCCGCCCGACTCCGGCCCGCTCGAACGTCAGCACATCATCGCCGATTCCAAGGCCGAACTGATACTCGGAGAAGGGCCGACGGATTCGAGTATCCCGTTGATTCCCATCGATATTCACGCGCGATCTGCGACGTCCTATCCCGAACCGAGTGCGGCAGCTACTGCACTGATCATGTACACCTCGGGAACCACCGGAGCTCCGAAAGGCGTTGTCCTCTCGCGAGCATCGATCGCAGCGGATCTCGACGCGCTCGCTCATGTGTGGAATTGGACGCCAGAGGACACACTCGTCCACGGACTGCCTCTCTTCCACGTCCACGGGTTGATTCTCGGCGTGTTGGGCGCCTTGCGCGTGGGTTCGCCGCTGATTCATACCGTCAGACCAACTCCGGATTCGTATGCCGCAGCGGGTGGCTCGTTGTACTTCGGTGTTCCGACCGTCTGGTCACGCGTGTGCGGTGATCCCTCGGCGGCAGCAGCATTGCGATCCGCGCGCTTGCTCGTGTCCGGAAGTGCACCACTTCCGGTTCCATTGTTCGAGCGGATGAAATCGCTGACCGGGTTGGCTCCCGTCGAGCGCTACGGAATGAGTGAAACCCTCATCACCGTCAGCACGACGCACGACGGCGAACGTCGCCCGGGTTGGGTCGGGCACGCCGTTCCGGGAGTCAGGACGAGGTTGCGCGGCGAGAACGGCCAATTGTCGGCGCACGACGGAGAGCAGCTTGGGCAACTGGAAGTTGCGGGCGCCGTTCTCTTCGACGAGTACCTCGGGAACCCCTCGAAGACAGCGGAATCCATGACCGAAGACGGCTGGTTCCGCACCGGCGACATCGCGGTGATCGACGACAGCGGATTCCACCGCATCGTAGGTCGCGAGTCGGTCGACATGATCAAGTCCGGTGGATACCGCATCGGTGCCGGCGAGGTGGAACAGGCACTTCTGGCATACCCCGGCGTTCGCGAGGCCGCCGTCGTCGGTATGCCGGACGACGATCTCGGCCAGCGCATAGTCGCCTTCATCGTCGGCGACGTAGCCGACTGCGCTGTGGTTTCGGACTTCGTCGCCGAATCACTGTCGATTCACAAGCGCCCACGCCAGGTTTGTCTGGTGGACAGCTTGCCGCGCAACGCTATGGGCAAGGTCCAGAAGAAGCTGCTGACGCTCTGAGGCTGGACCTGTAGCAGCCACCGACGAACCCAGTGGCTGCTACGTGCTAATTTGCGGTGCGAGTCAGCTCGGACTAGGCGGCCAGGGCGGGAAAGACGACAACCGATCCATCACGCCGTCTTGCGATCTCGATCGCCACGTCGGATTCGTTGTCCGACATTGCGACCCCATCTCCCAACTCCCGCAACAGGTATGCGGTCCGCAGCATCTTGTCGACTTCACTCGACTTGAACACAAAATCACGAACACCGTGGGATCGGTCAAGCCTCAGCTCGGAAAGTCCCATGAGCAGTGACGCGATGCCCGACTCCAACTTCGCGACACGCTGCTGATCGCTCTTCAACGCGCGAGTAAAGCTCTCGAAAGGGTTGGCTTCGTCCATCTGAGCGTGCTCCACAGCTTGAAGGACGATCACACGCTTCTTGAGCGCGATAGCGAGTGCGGCAAGCTCGAGGTGGGCGCGGAACTCGCCACCGTCCTCGTCGATTCCGGTGAACGCTTTTCGCAGAGTATCGAGCTCGACGCGACCGGTCTTCAATGCGTCGAGTCCCTGCTGCCATTTCTTCAGTCGCCCTTCGGCATCCGCCATACCGACACTGATCGCGTGTACGGCGGAGTCCAGTCCAACTGACGCGCCGATGCGTCCCTGATCGAGCAGAATCGCAGTCGCAGTGTCGATCGCGCCCCGACATCCGTTCAGGGAGTTACGTTCCTTTTGCAACGCGTCATCGTGGAGCTTCTCGAGTAACTTGGTGATGTTCTCGATTGCGAGTTCACGCTTGTGGTCGGCGTGGGCGCTGACACCAACCGCGACTGCCATCAACACCAGGGGAGCCGCGACTGTCAGTGCACCCGCACTGGCTGCTGCAAGACCTGCCGTCGCGGCGGACCCGCCAGCGGCACCAACCGCGGCTGCCTGTCCTGCAACAGGCACGAACGAGGCCTGCGCAGCAATCCCCGAAGATCCGATAAGCGCACTGTGCACGCCACCCGCCGCCGCCTTGGACGTCATCGGTTTCACCAGCCCACTGCCAACTTGCGCGGCGACTTTTGCCGGGACAACCATGCGGTACAACGTCTCGCCACTCGCGACCGCTGAACTCGACGAAGCTTTGGATGTCTGGCTGATCAGCTGCGACAGATGGGTAGCCAGTGGACTCGCACTATCCAGGGAGATCCCTCGATCGAGGTCGATCGACTTCGGAAGCGGATGCGCCTCGAGTGTTGCGATCGGGGTCTCGGCCAACACCGCCAGGACTGTCCGCAACTCCGCCAGTCGGTCGGGCGTCATGGTTCCCTCGTCCGGAATAGCGGGCACCTCCGCCTGCTTTGTAGCAAGCGTCCACACCGGAATTACATTGTCATTGTTGACCACATCGAGCCTTCCTCGGTTACGTCGCGCTCACGCTATCCGGTCACTCAGATATTTGGATGCGTACACGGTATGCGGCTGGGATGGACCAGTGCCGCCAACATTCCCCCACGCCAAGACTGCAGTGCTGGTACAACCATCTCGTGGACACACTGCTCGCACCAACATGTCATGAGGTGTGCTCATGACCTCAGCGCTCACGGGCTTCACGGTCCCCCAGTTCTCAGAGTTCGATCCGCCGGTCGCAGGAGAAGGGAGCCTGGACCCAATGGGTCTCGGCGCCATTTCGGAAAAGTTGTCTGACAAACTGGTTCCCGACTTCCGCGCGCGAATGACTCGGTTTCGCCTGATGACAGCCATGGCCGTCGGCAGTATCGTCTGTGACGATTTCGAATCCACACGTGCCGCAGACGGCGTGACAACACCCCAAATCGCATTCGAATGGATAGTTCTGGAGGCGTTTGCGCGAAGTTCTAAAAGTGCACTGCGTGGCGTCCCCGGGATGCAGAAAGCACGGGCGGTGGTCGGGCGCCGAGATCGCCTGTCTGCGAACTCGTACCTCAAAGGTCCGTCGGTGTTCGGTTTTCACGGCGTGTACAAGCCGCTCGCGAAAACGCTCGACATCGTTACTTCGAGCTTGACGGCGGGGTCGCAGCAAACAGCATTGGTGTCGATGTGGGAACGCGAAGCCAACCTTCCTGGCTTCGTCGATGAGACCGCAGGAACGGACGGTGGCGAACTACGTCGCGACCTGCGCAACGCCCTACGTCGAAGCTTCGAGTCATCTCGCTGCGATGTTGCTCCTACTGGTAGGACAGTCGGCACACTTGCGCAGGCATTAGATCCCGACGGCCCGGGAGCAGGTGAACGCAGCTTACTCCGGGGCCTGTCCGAAGAACGCCACCCGCTACGCAGTGAACTCGCGCGCTTGCTGGAACCTTCACTCGACGACGAAACCCTGACGGAAAGCGATGTGATTTCGGAGATTGTTCGCGCTTCGTCGCCCGCACTTCGCGAGACGATCAACGCCGTCATCGCATACGAGAACTTTGCGCGCTACCTCGACACTTGCTTCCGTACGGTGTGCCACGTTTCGTATTCGCTGGGCACGACGCCATTGAAAGCCGACGCGTTGAAGCACGATCCGACCTTCGTCCGCGCAGCAGGAAATCTCCCGGCTCTCCACAAGCGCGCGTTTGAGACGCTCTCCGCGACAACGGGCACAGTTGAATTCGATGCGCGTTTCACCGGTTTCGCCGACGAACACACACCCGCCGATCTGGCCCAACTGGTTCTGAATCATCATGGCGCGATACAAGCGTCGAAGCCGCCACTGGGCAAGCGGCCATGGTTCGAGCCGTACAAGAACGGCTGGTTGGTGCGGCCCGGATACGAGGAACGAACCCGGCCATCGCTCGACGGACCATTCATTCATCCCATCCGAATAAACGCATTGCGTCGATTCTTACGAGATACCGCCGTATGACCACAAAAATGCTCGACCACTGGTCCGCGCCGGCAGGCAGCGGATCTGCAGTGGCATGTCTGGCAACAACATTCACATTCGACCCTCAGTTCTTCACGGATGATTGCCTTAGCAGATTTCTTGCGCTATCTGCGGTAACCGGCGAGGGGGACAAGATCAGCTCGATTGCCGCAACCTTCGAAGAGGAGCTTCGACTTAGTGAAACCGCGGCCATCTCAGTCCTGGTCGATCGAGGCACTCGCACCGACAGACGCAATCTTCGATGGGACCTGATACCGGTTTCGACGGGCAATGGCCTACTACATGCCAAAGTCGTAATACTCATATGGGAACGCCATGCGCGCATCGTCGTCGGCTCGGCAAACCTCACCCCTGCGGGCTACCGAGAAAAGATCGAGGCGGCGCTTGCATTCGACATCACCCAAGGCTGCCAGATACCACGCCCAGTCCTTCTCGGCATAGTGAGCGAACTGCGCAGCTACCTTGAATTGTTGCCTGGTGCAGCTAGTTCGACGACGGATCGGGCAACGGACACGCTCAACCGCATCACCAGCCGCATCGAGCAACATTCCCCTGCCTTGCCGACAGAAACCGCAGTGCACCTCGCGGTCGCGCCTTCAGCTCCCGGTTCTTCCCCACTCGACGGTTACAAGGCTGTGTGGCGAACATCGAAGAAACCACTGCGGGCATCCGTACTGTCACCCTTCTGGGATGCCGCAACGAGCACGACGGCATTGACCTCGGTTCGATCGCTACTCACCGGCCAGCCGAAGACTGCGCGAAGCGTGACCGCTGTCGTCGGCCTTGATCGTGTGGGTGCGGTAATGGCACCGGTTGAGCTCGCCTCACAAGTGGATCGAGTGCGAGCACTGGCGCCACTCGATGCCGAGCAACGCACCTTGCATGCCAAGGCACTTGTGTTGGAGAACGACGAGTGGGTCGCGGCACTCATAGGATCATCGAACGCAACCACGGCCGGTTGGGGGCTCGCAACGACCCATGGCCACCGAGAACTCAATGTGTGGGTCGGCGCCCCGCGTACGTCGCCCACAGGTCGAGCTTTGCGCGCACTGGTCAGTACACAGAAATCCGTCGACTTGAATGCCATCGAAACGGTGAACACTGATGACGACGACAGCAACCTTCCTTCACTTCCGCTCTTCTTCTCTTGGTGCACAATCGAACTGACGTCGAATTCCGCACAGTTGGCGCTTTCGTTCGATCGAACGGAGCAAGAGCCGGACTCGTGGTCTGTGCACGCACTTGGCCTCGAGTGCGCTGTGGACCAAGAGTTGTGGCGGAAGCAATTGCAACCTGAACAACTTTTTGTGACGGTAGACAGAACCGCAGTACCTTCATTCCTCGACGTCGGTTGGACGGCTGACGGAACCCCGGTATCAGCCCAATGGGTAGCGAACGTCGACGACACGAGCAAGCTGCCGATTCCCGCAGAACTTGAGGACCTTCCTGTGCAACTCTTACTGGACGCCCTCGGATCGACCCGTCCGCTCCCAGCTGCGGTGGAGCATGAACTCCGGCGAATCGAAGCTCGAAAGCTGGCGGGTACGGATGCAACCGACGCCCTACGCCGATTCGATTCGAGCGGTCTACTGCTGCATCGCACACGCGCGCGGTCTGCAGCCCTCTGGGCGTTGCGTGAGCGACTCGGCACACGTGCTGCTTCGCTCGAGGTATTGCGAAATCGCCTGTTCGGTGTGGTCGGGCCAGTCGAGATCGGTAGGCTCCTCGTACTTGACCAGACAGCTCTCGATGGGGGTTCGTCGGGCACAGGGACCGCAGCACCCGCCGAGACTCATTTCCTTCTCGCTGAGATCGCACTGACGGTCGGGACCGTCGACTGGAAATGCGCTCTCCAATCTTTGGATCGCGCTGTCGCACAGAGTGTTCTCGCCGAGGCACTTTCGAAGATCGAGGACAGACAACGATCCCTGAATTCCGATGAATTGGAGAGTGACATGCTCGAATACGTTGCCGACGCATTCAAGGAGGCACGGCGCTCATGTGGACTTTGAGCCCGGACATCGACCTCTCGAACGACAACCTCCCCACAGCAGACTCGACGCGCCAGCAGAAAACCGCTGAGGAGATTCTTCGTAGATTCGCGAATCAGCCGGGTCTGGTACTTGCCGACGAAGTCGGCATGGGGAAAACATTTGTGGCACTGGCAGTCGCAGCATCGGTCGTTCGAGCAACCGGCCACCGGCATCCGGTCGTGGTGATGGTGCCACCATCCGTCGCCGAGAAATGGCCTCGAGAGTGGAATGTCTTCGCCGAAAAGTGCTTGCCGGACGCGTCGGACATTCGTGTCTCGGGAGCCATTCGACACGGAATCGAGTTCTTGAAGCTTCTCGATGATCCACCAGAACGCCGACGTCACATCATCTTTCTGACGCACGGAGCCTTGACAAGAACGACAAATGATCCGTTCGTCCGACTCGCACTACTTCGACGTGCGGGCCGCAGAAGAGCTGAATTACAGAGGCGACGGCCGGCGATCGCTCGGCATGCATCATTCCTCCTCTCAGACAAACGCTTCCGCGACGAAGCCCTTGTTACGCGCCTTCTCGAAACGCCCGAGAGCAACTGGATGGACTTGTGGAACAAGCACTCGGGGGCTGCACCATTGGATGACGACCCGGTTCCCGCCGCGTTTGTCGATGCCATCGACAATGACATCCTCGAACCACTCCGCGATGCACTCACACTGCTACCAATGAAGCAATCGATCAATTTCGACGATCGGTTGTCCGGAGCCAAGAAAGCTTTGACGACGGCGATGCGCGGCGCTTGGGCTGACGGGCTTCGCCAACTCGATGTCACCCTCCCATTGCTCGTGTTGGACGAAGCCCATCACGTCAAGAACGACAACGCCACATCCGGTTTGTTCGCGAACGAAGAGGCCCAAGGAGATGCCGAAGCACTCCGGGGCCCACTCGGCGGAATGTTCGAGCGCATGTTGTTCCTGACTGCAACCCCGTTCCAGCTCGGACATCACGAATTACTCAGTGTACTAAGGCGGTTCGACGGTATTCGATGGCCGAACCCCGTCGACCGCGTCGCGTTCGAAGACTCGATCAGCGAACTCGGTGATGCATTGGACACTGCGCGATCAGCCGCCCAACGGTTCGAGCAGCGTTGGACAGCCATTGACCCCGTACAGGATTCCAGTTTGAAATCGCTTTCGAGCTTCGACAATGCCGACATCGAGAGTTTGAGTCGTTCGGCCCGTGCCGCTGTAACAAGCGGGATCGATGCGCGTAAGGCCAAAGACTGCGCCGCAGAGGCATTGCGCCCGTGGGTCATCCGCCATCTGAAGTCCAACGACACCGAACGTCGTCGCTATCGTGCCGGTGCGGCGGTCCTCGACAGTAGGGCCGGCGATCTCGGGTTGCCGATCGACGGCGCCGCGGCTTTGCCGTTCCTGCTTGCAGGTCGCGCAGATGCTGTCGCACGGCTGTCTGGCGACTCGACAGGCTCCACCCGATCGCTCTTCTCTTACGGGATAGCATCATCGTTCGAGGCCTATCGCAGAACTCGATCAAATGGGGCGGCAGATATCGACGATGTCGAGGGCGCAAAGCGCACCGCGCCCACGACAGGCCCCGTCAAGTGGTATCTGGATCGTATCGAACAACAACTCCCCGACAATCCAGAGAGCCTCGCGCGCCATCCGAAAATTGCTGCCACAGTGGAGCTTACACTCCGTTTATGGGACGAGGGCCACAAGGTCCTGATCTTCTGTTTCTACCGAGAAACCGGGCGCGCACTTCGGTTGCACATCGCACGAGCACTACAGAAGCGCATAACCGAGCGAGCAGCGGGCGCACTGTTCGTCGATGCCACTGATCCGACAGCAGTCGGCGAAGCCGTCAATCGATTGCGCAATCGCCTGTTACGTAGCGATTCCTCTGGAAACAAACGCATTCGAGATACTGTCGAGGAATGGGCCGACCTTCTCGATAAAGAATCTCGATACCAACTCGGCGAAGTAGTCGTGAGATTTCTTCGCACGGATTCCTTCCTCGTTCGGTTCACGCCCATTTCCCCTTCGATGACCGTCGAAGAACTGATGAAGGGACTCGAAACAGCTCCTCCGGGTGGCATTCCACTACGAAAGCGTATCGAGTCATTTGCCGAGTTTCTTTCCAAGAGAACCCCGGAGGACCGCGAACGCATTCTGAATATTCTGCTGACAACGCGAACCGGCGACATCACAGTCGACGAATCCGCGGACGACGAAATCGATCCAGCAGAGCACTCACCCCTTCACACCACGGTTGCACCCAATGTGCGGCTCGCGAATGGTGAAGTAGCTCAAAAGACTCGACAAAGGCTCATGGCGTCATTCAACTCCCCGTTCTTCCCCGATGTGCTCATCGCCAGTTCCGTGATGTCTGAGGGTGTGGATTTGCACGTTGCCTGCCGACATGTCATTCACCACGACTTGGACTGGAACCCCGCGACGCTCGAACAACGAACGGGTCGCCTGGATCGACTCGGCTCGGCCGCGCAACTGGCGGGCGAACCTTTGATCGTGTACGAGCCATACCTCGGCGGCACCCACGATGAACGTATGTATCGAGTGGTCAAAGATCGAGATCGTTGGTTCGGCGTCGTCATGGGAGATACGCGTACTGCGGACAATGCAGAAACGGGTGGTGTGGAAACTAGGGTGCCTCTTCCGTTGTCACTGGTACGTGAACTCACAATGGACTTGGCAGTCACGGAGTCATCCCACTGACGCACACATACTCAGCCGCTCTCCAACAGGACGGCAACAACTCCACACAAATGCCGCACCTCGGCGACGGTCGGCGCAAGTTCATACGCATGGTGATGACAGACATTGCTCAATCTGTTCCACGCCACTGCTGCGGCGTCGGCACGTGCCGGTGTGTCGAGGGAACGCAGTATCACCAATCGCGAGCGCATGCTTGCTTGCGGCGCTTCGGCATTCAGCGCGATACACCGTTCGGCTACCAGTTCCTCCAATGCCTGCCTGGCCAGAAAAGCAGCCAACCGTGCCGAACTTCCAGCAGCACCGACACTTCCATCGAGCAGTAGCTCCGCATTTCGCAGCACAACAGCCGGCGGCATCTGTGTTGTCATTCCGCGAGGATCCCGTCGATCGTCTTCCTGAGGTCATTCACTTCGCTCCTCGTGATCGACATGTCGGCCCCGACATGCGAGCCGGCGTTGGCAATGTTGAGCGTCGCTTTGCGCCCTTCTCGCAGAATTTGCCACTGCGACAAAGGCTTCTCGGCATCGCCGTACACCGCGAGCGCGATCTTGGCCCGCGTCTTTTTCACCGATGTCCACCGGTTCTCGGTATCGACCCGACTCTCGCCCGCCTTGTGCTGCTTCGCGTAATACACCTGCTGCGCCGCGGATTCCAAGGCCAACCGGAACAAACCTGGTGCCACTCGGCGCTTGACCTCGTCGGGAACGTTCTCGTCGAGCACCAGCGCGCGGACGTCGTCCACATAGCGGGTCGCCTGGTTCAGTGTCTCTGCGACACAGACCTGCGATCCGGTCTCACGTGCAACCTCGACCAGTCGCGCATTCACCGCAAGTTGCCGTATCGCAGTGGCCAATCGGTCGTCGTGGGAGAACACGATGACCTGCCGTGTCTCCGACAGCTTCGACAAAACTCGGATGAACCCGTCGATCTTGGCCGGGTCCATCGCCTGAATCGGATCATCGAGAACGATGAAGCGGAACGGACTGTTCGGTGTGGTCGCACGTGGAATGAACAGTGCAAGCGCCAGAGCGTGCAACTCCCCCTGACTCATCACCGCCAATGCTTCGGTCGGCACTCCGTCCACCGACCCTTTCAGCACCGCCCTGCGTCGAGTATTGCTGCCTTCCAGGCTGATCGACCCGATGTCGACGTTGCTTTCCTGCCTGAGCTCCGACCAAATCTCGCGCGCCTGCTCCGCGATCGGCTCGAGTCTCTGATTCCGCAGTTCTGCCGCATGGGCGGCTACCCACCTCTTCGCCGCATCCAGGGCTTTGACGGTGTCATCACTCAATCGTGCGTCACGCTCGAGGTTGACCCACGTCATCAAACGACCCGCGATCGGAGCCCATGTGTCTTCCTGCTCGGCGATTGCGACCGCCGCCTCTTCGCGCACGGCGTTCGCAGCGTCGATCACCGCAGGCAAGGTCTTCTCGATGTGCTCGGCGAGCTCGGTTACCCCGGTCGGCGCACCTTGGGCAGCGGCCACTGAGTCTCGGTACCGGATCAACGACTCCAATTCCGGACCCTCGACCGTTTCCAGACGCACCAGCTCGTTCAGCAATTCCTTTGCTGCCCGACATGCGTTGTCAAGATCGCGTCGAGACTTCCGATACTTCCCCAGCTTGCTGTTCTGTTCCGCGAGGCGCGTTCGGGATTGCGTAGCCCAGGCGTCGTCGAGCACCCCCGCCGCACATACCGGGCACTCGATTGTGCCTGTCTCACTGTGCAATTGAATGGCTCTATCGAGGATATCGCTGCGCTGTTCCACTACCGACAAAGCATCGCCAGCGTGCTCGACGGTGTCGGCGACCGCAACCCGAAGATCGGCGACAACCATGTCGATCGCCGGCTTCTGTGGGACCGCCAGATTCGCGCACCTGCGCAGACCAGACAGGGTGGACGCAACAGCCGAACCAGAGCCTGTGGCGAGCGCAAGCACCTCGTCGAGATCGTGAGTCCGCTTCTTCAACTGAGTGACGGCGGTTTGTGCACGCTCGTCTGCTGATTCGGCGACAATTTCCTTGAGTTGACGCAGCTCCTCATTCGCGCACTGACGCGCAGTCTTGGCAGACTTCAGCGCGGCGGTGAGCCGTTTCTCGGCGTCCGCGATCTCGTCCAGTCCCAATAGCTTTGCAAGTGCGTCGTACAGCGTGGACGGGCTGTCCTCGACCAGCCCTCCGATCTCGTCGTAAGACAAGATCGGCCGATGCAGCTCGACGGCGGACTTCCATCCGAGTTCGTCGGTACCGACAGTGCGCTTCTGTTTGCCCGTCTGGGTCCACGCTTCGTTGTCGTGCAACGTGGCACCGATCGGCCAGTTGACGGCGACGACGGTCGGTTCGGAACCCTCGACGGTCAGCCCAACGCGCACCTCGCATGGATCCGGGCTGTGCAGGTTTCGCCAGCTGTCAGCCCATAATTTCGCCTTGTTTTTCCACCGGTAGCTCGAGCTGGTAACTGCAAATTCAAGAGCTTCCGCAAAACTCGACTTACCCGACCCGTTGCGTCCACTGACGATCGTGATGCCAGGCGCAGGATGCAGATCGAGAACGGCTTTCGGTCCGATGCCGCGGAAGCCGGCGACCGAGATAGATGTAAGGAATGCTCCAACTGGTTCTTCTGCTGGGCCGCTGGCGGTTTCGGGTCGGGTTCTCAGCTGCTCCGTACCGCCAATCTGCTTGCTGAGCGCATCATCACCCTCGAGTGCTGCAAGAACGAGATACTTCGCTGCATCAGGCAGATTCGTGTCTTCGTCGATCGCGTCCCAGACAACCTCGTCGAGCGATCTTTCTGCATCTCTGTTGGCAGTTGTCACCAAAACTCCCTCGCCTCGTCGATCCCAACCGACCCAACGGTTTCATATGGGACCGACAGTACGTCTTGGCGAGGGAGCTCAGCTGCACATCAGGACACGACAAAATGCGACAGGATCGCCTGGACTTCGTAGATGTCAACCTGCTTGGTGAACTGTTTCTGGATCGGTGTCGCGTTCCCCGAGATCCATATCTTCAGCTCGGCGTCGAGATCGAAGGTTCCGGCTGTCTCGACCGCGAAGTGGGTGATCGACCGGTACGGCACACTGTGGTACTCGATCTTGCGACCCGTCAGCCCCTGCTTGTCGACCATCAAGAGTCGCCGATTCGTGAACAGAAATGCGTCGCGAACCAACTGATACGCCGCATGAACCTGCTCCCCGTGTCCGAGCAGACGCGCGTATTCGTGGTGCGCGGCAGCGGGATCGATCTTTCCAGCGTTACCGATCAACCCGTCCATGAGACCCATCAGGCCCGATACCTCCGTGCTCGTCCAAATTGCCTCCACGGTCGAAGGCGACAGCGACGCTATCGGTGGACGAGTCAGTGGTGTTACCGGCGAGCAGGCTCAGCCGCCGTAGACCTCGGGGTCCAGGGTGCCGATGTACGGCAGATCGCGGTACCGCTCGGCGTAGTCGAGGCCGTAACCGACGACGAACTCGTTGGGGATGTCGAAGCCCACGTCGCGGACGTCGACGTCGATCTTGACCGCATCCGGCTTACGGAGCAGGGTGACGACCTCGAGCGAAGCGGGATTACGTGTCTTGAGGTTGCGCATCAGCCACGACAGCGTGAGACCGGAGTCGATGATGTCTTCGACGATCAGCACGTGGCGACCGGCGATGTCCTTGTCGAGGTCCTTGAGGATGCGGACGACGCCCGAAGACGAGGTCGAGGATCCGTAGGAGCTCACGGCCATGAATTCCATCTGCGACGGGATCGGCAGGGCGCGGGCGAAGTCGGTCATGAAGAAGACCGCTCCCTTGAGGACGCCGATCAGCAGGAGATCCCCTTCGGGGGCGCCTGCCGGGTAACGCTTGGCGATGTCCTCAGCCAGTTCCGCCGTTCGTGCACGGATCTGTTCTTCGGAGATCAGTACCGATGCGATGTCGCCCTCGTACACGCGTCAAACCCTTCGTCGGTCTTCGAATCCGAGGATCAGCCTGCCACGTCGCCGGGCCGCCACCAACCTCGCCTCCGGTGTTCCGCCCCCGATCGCGACGCCGCCTTGCCCCCGCCAGTCGGTCACCAGGGCGTCGACTGCGCGTAACTGTTTGTCCGTCAATGCTTTTGCGCCGCCCTGCAGCAGCCAGGCCCGCAGAGCGCGTCGGCGGATTGCGGTGGGCGCTTCGGCAAGTGTGTCCACTTCCACTTCTCCGTCGACGACAACCCGTAGGAGTAGGGCTTCGGCGTACTCGTCGAGCGCCTCGCCGTCCTCACGCAACTGCGTCGCGGTTCGGGCCAACGCTTCGGGAACTCCCCCGCCGAGAATTTCTTCGAGCAGCGGCAACGCCTCGTGCCGCAGACGTACGCGAGTGAACTCGGGATTGTTGTTGTGCGGGTCCTCCCACGGCGTGATTCCCAGGTCGACGCAGGCCGCCCTGGTCACCGATCGCCGGAGGCCGAGGAGCGGCCGTCCCCAGGGAGCGTCGAATGCAGCCATACCTTGAATCGATCGCCCACCGGACCCGCGCGAGAGTCCGAGAAGCACGGTCTCGGCCTGATCGTCGAGCGTGTGTCCGAGCAGAACCGGGAGGTCAGCCCTCGCGTCGCGTAGGGCGTTATACCGAGCCTCACGCGCAGCGGCTTCGAGACTCCCACCATCGGCTACGTCGACTGTCAGCACCGTCGCGGTCCGGCAACCCAGCGCCAGCGCCTGGTCTGCGGCCGAGCGCGCGACGGCATCCGAACCATCTTGTAGGCGATGGTCCACGATCAACGCGTCGACCGAATCGGTTTCCGCCACCGCTGCTGCTGTCAGGGCCAACGAATCGGCTCCCCCGGACAGGGCGACGACCACACGGCGTCGTGGCTCGAATGCGAGCGTCCACGCCCGCACGGCCTGTCGCAGCGCCAGTAGGGCAGGCGTCTCAGGCAGCAGCATCTAGCCGAGAACGCGCTTTACCCACGCGTCGGGATTGTCGATCTCGTCGAGCAACGGCAAGGTCTCGGGCCCGGTCCAGATGGTGTTGAACTGCTCCATGCCGACCTTGAGAACCACCGCGTCGACGAAGGCCTTGCCGCGCACGTACTGCGCCATCTTGGCGTCCATGCCGAGAAGCATCTTGATGATCCGCTGCACGGGGTTGGACTTGCGCTGCCGACGCTTGTCGAAGGCCGCGCGGATAGTTGCCACCGACGGCACCACGGCGGGGCCGACGGCGTCCATCACATGGTCTGCATGCCCTTCGAGGAGGGTGCCGAGTACAAGCATCCGATCCAGCGCGTCACGCTGAGGTTCCGCCTGCGAGGCGCGCAGCAGTCCGATGATGCCGCCCGCCGTCGCACCGTCACCGGAGTCGGGTTCCTTCCGCGAGCGCAGCTCTGCAGCAAGGCGCCCGACAACGTCGGTCATCGACTCGTCCACCGTCGCACCGAGCGTTTCGACGGATTCCTTCATGTACTCCGCTAGCCACGGCGAGGACGAGAACTGAACCCGGTGCGTGACCTCGTGCAGGCAGACCCACAACCGGAAGTCACTCGGGTTCAGCCGAAGGGACCGTTCGACGGAGACGATGTTCGGTGTGACCAGAAGCAGGGTGCCGTGCTCGCCGGTGAACGGGTCGTACTGCCCGAGGATCGCCGAAGACAGGTACGCCAGCATTGCACCGGCCTGCAAGCCCGCCGGCTTTCCGACGATGAGATTGCCACTGCCGTCAGGGTCGGCGCCGGTGAGATGTGCCATCGACCGCGAGGCCGCCGTGATCCACCCGGCCCGGTCAAGCACGTCAGCAGCCGGGACCGGTAGACCGTCGGCCAGCCCGGTCACTTCACGAACCGGCAGTTCTGCGCGCTCGGACGCTTCGGCGAGTTCTGCGGTTGCCGTCTCGGCCGTGTAGCGAGACATCGCGGGGCCGCCGCGCGCCAGTTTTATCCCGGCTTTGGCGGCAAGACTCCAGTCGACGGCACCACCGAGCGGAGCCGAGGCTTCATCATCTTGTGGAGTCTTTTCGGCCACTATTGGCACCCGCAATTCCTCAATGCTCCGGCAATCGCGTCCAGGGCAGGACGGCTCACTTCTGGCGGCCGGTCATTGGACATCAGTGCGAAGGTGAGCACTCGCCCGTTCTGATCGACCACGAACCCTGACAACGCGCTGGCCGTCGAGAGAGTTCCCGTCTTGGCCCGTACCCAACCCGCACCGGTTCGGTTTCCGGACGCGTAGCGGTCGGACAAACTTCCTGTTCCGCCGGCCACCGGAAGGTAGTCCAGCAGCGGACGCAGTTTCGGATCACCGTCACCGGCCGCAGCCGTCATGACCCGATCGAGTACCTGAGCGGGAATGAGATCGTCGACGGACAGTCCGCTGGAATCGTGCAGCGATACACCGGTGTAGTCGAACCCGGCCGCCTGCAGGGTCTTGCCGGTCGCGTCGACTGCTCCGGTGAACGAGGCTTCTATTCCGGAGGCAATCGCGACCTCACGCCCGATGGTCTCTGCGAGCACGTTGTCGGAATGTTCCATCATCTGCAGCAGCCGGTCGCTCAGCGGCGCCGACTGCACGGTGGCGATCGGCTTGGCACCGGCAGGCGCCGCGCCGAGACTCACGTTGGCGGGATCGACACCGAGGGCCTGAGCGAGGACCTTGCCCGCGTCCAACGCGGGCGTTTCCGAACGCGGCGACTCGTCTTGAGTGCCGTCGTACCGACCACCTTCGATCATCACCGATTCGATCGGGGTGATGTAGCCGGCCGCGATGTCCGCGGGGAACCATCCGGTGGCCATGTTGTCGCCCTTGAACAAGCTCGAGTCCACCACGACGCTGGTCACCGGCGTACCGGCAGCCTTGATCTGGTCGACGAGATCCGCGATGGGCGCTGCGTTGGCGTAATACCCGCTCTGCCCCTTCGGCGTGGCCGTCAGCGTCGGGTCACCACCGCCGACCAGAACGACCTGCCCGGGGCTCGCTCCGGGAACCACCGTCGTGGACAGCCGGTGGTCGAGCGGCAACTTCAGCAGTGCCGCCGATGCGGTCAGCACCTTTGTCGTGGACGCGGGCGTCATCGGCGTCGACGGGTCCGTGCTCCAGAGAATGTTTCCGGTGAGCGCATCAGCGACTACTCCGGTGAACTTCCCCAGATCCGGGTTGGCCACGGCCGGGCCGATCGCCGCTGCGATTCCCGACGCGCTCGGGATCGGTGCGTCCGTCGGGACGGGCACCACCTGAGGTGACGGCGTCACGAGCGCAGGCTGCGGCGACGTAGTCACGGTCGCGCTGCCCGCGGTGTCGTTCGACGTACCGAGTTTCACGACGACAACTCCGGCGACGGCCAGTACAACCACTGCACCGACCGCCAGAAGGATGCGGAAGTTACGCCGTCGACTCTCTTCCAACGAGCCGATCTTCTTCTTTCCTTGGCCCGCCAACGCCCCTCCGTCTGTGCTCTGCCTACTGGGTGGTCAGGCAACCTTATCCTTGACCCGATATCCTTCCGACGAATCATTACCGACACGACAGCGAGGAATCGGCGTGGAGTTCGACGTCACCATCGAGATCCCCAAGGGTCAGCGCAACAAGTACGAGGTCGACCACGTAACCGGTCGCGTCAAACTCGATCGCTACCTCTACACAGCTTTCGGCTACCCGGCCGACTACGGCTTCATCGAAAACACCCTGGGTGAGGACGGCGATCCGCTCGACGCCATGGTCCTGCTCCCCGAGTCGGTCTTCCCCGGCGTCATCGTCGAGGCTCGCGCAGTCGCGATGTTCAAGATGGTCGACGAGGCCGGCGGAGACGACAAGGTCCTCTGCGTTCCGGCCGGTGACCCCCGCTGGGATCACATCCAGGATCTGGGTGACATCTCACAGTTCGAGCTCGATGCGATCAAGCACTTCTTCGTCCACTACAAGGACCTCGAGCCGAACAAGCACGTCGAGGCAGCCAACTGGGTCGGCCGCGCCGAGGCAGAGGCCGAGATCGAGGCTTCGATCAAGCGTCTCGCTGCCAACGGCGGTCACTGAGCTCGAGTTCTCAGGCCTTACGAGAATCCCCGCACATCGGAAGATGTGCGGGGATTTTTGTGCTGTTTTTACTCGCCCTTGCAGTTTCTACTCACCCTGGAAGACCGGCGGGCGCTTCTGGAAGACGGCGGTGATGGCCTCGGTCAGATCCTGCGAAGGCAGGAACGCCGCGTTCCAGGCTGCGACGTAGCGAAGGCTGTCGTTCACGCTCGCGCTGCGGGTGTGATCGAGCACGTCCTTGATCCCGTGGACGACGAGCGGCGGGTTGAGCGCAATCTCCTTGGCGGTCGCGCGCGCCGCGGCCAGTACCGCGTCGGCATCTTCGAACACGTCGTTGACGAGGCCGATCTTCTCGGCGCGCGCTGCGTCGATGTCCTTGCCGGTCAGAGCCAACTCACGCAGGTGTCCGTCGCCGATGATCGCGGGCAGACGCGCGAGGCTGCCCATGTCTGCGACGATCGCGACCTTGACCTCGCGGATGCTGAACTTGGCATCGGCACTTGCGTAGCGGATGTCCGCCGCCGTGATCAGGTCGACGCCGCCGCCGATGCACCAGCCCTGCACAGCTGCGACGACGGGCTTGCGGCAATCTGCGACGGCATTGATGCCCGACTGCATGCGCTTGATCATGTCGTGGAACTTGGTGCGCGGGCCTGCCTGAGCCTTGTCCGCGAGGACGGCACCGAATTCGCCGCTCATCGCCGGCAGGTCCAGTCCGAACGAGAAGTGCTTGCCTGAACCGGCGATGACGATTGCACGCACCTCGGGGTCGGCGTCGAGGTCGGCGAAGATTTCGGGGAGTTCACTCCAGAAATCCGGCCCCATCGCGTTGCCCTTGCTCGGCCCGATCAGCGTCACCTGGGCGATGTTGTCTTCGCGCTCGACGGTGAACGCATTCCAGCTCTTCTGTTCAGTCATTACTCAAGAGTAACTAAAGGTCCGGCTCAGCCGAAGACCGCTGCCTTCATCCGAAAATTCCTGCCTCGTCAAGTACCAGTACGACGAGGGTGACGGCCATCAGGGCGAACATGATGAGCATCGCCATCCTGGCCGCCCGCTCACTGGTCGGTGGGAAAACGCGCTGCGCCGGATGCTCGGCCACGTACTCGGACAAGGACATGGTCCTGGCACGTGAGCGTGTCGGATTCTGTACCGCTGCTGTTGTAGCCATGTCGGTGATCCTTTCAACTACGCAATCTCAGTCAGGTACCCCAAAGGTGAAGTACCCGACTGAGTTCGACTTCTCCAATGTAGACCCGCAGATCGAAGAAGTCAGCGTGAGTTTGGTGCGAATTACCTGAGAGTCAGTCCACACAGGGAATGCCGCCATTCGCGTCGGCCCGGATGGGTGATCCCTGCGCTCCCGTATCGGGAACGGTGCCGGCGGATACCGACGAGTCCGACTGCGCCGGAGCGGCCGAGAACACGGTCTGCGCATTGTCCTCACCGATGAGTACAGACACTGATTCGGCCGCTGCCTGCTCGTTAGGCACTGCGGCCACGCCCAACTGCTCGGCCAGCGCCTCTGCGACGGCTTTGGCGCCGACTCCATAGCTGACCACCGACTTTGCCGTCGCAGCTGCGGTGCTCACCTCTCCGACTTCGACTCCCGACGCTTTCGTCGCCGCTGCCAACGCGGCGCCCAACCCGTCCGTCGCGGTTCCGTTGCGGATGTCCACAACTTCGTTCCCGGTCGAGACAGCAGTGTCCATCGCAGGTGCAGATGCCGAGTCACCTCCCGCGAAGATCCGCGACACTTCACTACGCAGACGCGCCGGATCGACCATGTTGACGTCCTGGCCGTCGACTGTCTCGTATCCCTCGATGGGCAGGGTGTAGAAGTCGATGTTCCCACCTGCGAGAGCGCTTGCCTGAGAAGCGAATCGGACGGGATCCATGGCAGAATCGATCACCACGTCCTTCTTCACCACGTCGGCCAGTGCCGTCATCTTCGGAATGTTTCCGATGACGCCGGAGCCCTTCAAGTTGGCGATCACCGCGCTGATGAAAGCCTGCTGCCGGTGGGTGCGATCCAAGTCCCCGTTGTCCAGGCCGTGGCGTTGACGGACAAACGAAAGTGCCTGTGACGCATCGAGAGTCTGAACTCCGGCCGGGAAGTTGGCGCCCGAGAAGTCATCCTGCACCGGATTGTTGAGGCACACCTGAACGGGGCCGATAGCCGAGACGACGTCGTAGAAGCCCATCAGGTTCACTTCGGCAAAGTGATCGATCGGAACCTTGAGCAGATTCTGCACGGTGGTCAGTGTCGACCGTCTTCCGACTTCACGCGCTTGTTGTTCTCGTGCAGCAGGATCCGTCACCCCGTCCGCTATCAGTTTGGCGTCCGCATCAGCCTTCGCCATTCCGTACGCTTCCTTGATCTTGGCCATTCCGTAGCCGGGTACCGCGACGTAATCGTCGCGTGGAATTGCCACCGCACTGGCCTTGCCACCATCGCCCGGAACATGGAGCAGGATAAGCGTGTTCGTGTTGTATCCACCCACATCACTGTCCCCCGCATGCAGCTTGTCGGTGACGAACTCAGCCGGCAGGTCGCTGCCGTCCATCGCTTTACGACTGTCGAGCCCGATCAACAAGATGTTGGTATCCCCGTCGAGCGAACTGCCGGCGTCGTCACCGAGGGCGGAGAGCGCGTCCGATCGGTACAGCCCCGACGTGAGATCCGACTGCACGTACCAGCCGATTCCGACGCCCACCAGAATCGTCGTCGACAGGGACGCCGCCGCCAGCTTGCGCCCCACCGAGAGCGTCGACCGCTGCGGTTGACGCCTACGCCTGTGCCTGGTTGCCGAGTGTCGAGGTCGCGGTTCCACGGCCGACACGCTATCCACCGTTCCTGAGTAGAACCTGTCGATACCGGACACGGCTGGTCTTTCGCTGAAAGAACGCTGAGAATGAAGTCCGAATTAGGCAAATCTGCTCTAGGCTCCGCCCTGTGGACCGCCGACGCTTCCTCAGTGCCCTCGCAGCAGCAACTCTGACCGGAACCGCCGCGGTGACCATGGGAACCGCTTGTTCGTCACGTTCGGTCGGCACGGCAATCGCCGCAGCCGACGAACCAACCGACCCCGTCCCTGTCCCGGATCTCCCGCCTGCCTTGTTGCCGCCTCCACCGCCGTCTGCCCGGGTGCCGCTGCCCGCCGGCGGATCGTTGACCGCGTTACCCGGCGGTGGGGATCTGTTTGCCCTGACGGTTGACGACGGAGCCAGCTCCGAAGTCGTGCGCCTCTACACACAGTTCGCAAAAGACACCGGCATCCGTTTGACGTACTTCGTCAACGGGCAATACAACTCGTGGACCGAAAACGCCGGACTTCTCAGACCGCTGGTCGAGAGCGGACAAATTCAGCTCGGCAATCACACCTACTCGCACCCGGATCTGACGTCCGTGTCGAAGCAGCAGATCGCAGACGAGCTGACGAAGAACGGCACGTTCCTGCGCAACACCTACGGCGTGGACGCGGCGCCGTACTTTCGGCCGCCGTACGGAAGGCACAACGCGACAGTCGATTCCGTGGCCGCGAGCGTCGGCTACACCGTGCCCACCCTCTGGTACGGATCACTGTCGGATTCTTCGTTGATCACCGAGGAGTACATCCTCCAAATGGCGAACCAGTACTTCAATCCGGGGGCCATCGTGATCGGGCACCTCAACTATCTGCCCGTGACCCACGTGTATCCGCAACTGGTGGACATCATCCGGAGCCGAAACCTGCGGACTGTCACGCTCAACGATGTTTATCTGAAGCCGTGACGCCGTGGTGACCGCAGCCGACAACGAGGTCCCGGCCGACAACACGGCTCCGTCTGTGAAACAACGCACCGAGGCCTGGCTGCTCGCGGACATCACCGAGGAACCAGCCGGACATCTGGGGCCACACCGGATGGCGCCGAAGAAGGAGAAGCGCCACCCGTGGTGGAAGGTGATGTGCCTGACGGGTGTCGATTACTTCTCCACTCTCGGTTACCAACCCGGTATCGCGGCACTGGCGGCCGGCACGTTGGCTCCCATCGCGACAGTCGTATTGATCCTGCTGACACTCTTCGGCGCTCTACCGGTCTACCGGCGAGTGGCTCGCGAGAGTCCGCACGGCGAGGGTTCGATCGCCATGCTCGAGAAGCTGCTGCCCAAGTGGCGCGGCAAGATCTTCGTTCTCGTGCTTCTCGGCTTCGCGGCCACCGATTTCCTCATCACTATGACGCTCTCGGCTGCCGATGCCACGGCGCACCTCGTCGAGAACCCTTTTGCTCCAACCTTTCTCTCCGGACACACCGTCGCCGTCACCCTGGTTCTGCTCGCGCTCCTCGCTGCGGTCTTCCTCCGCGGATTCACCGAAGCGATCGGTATCGCGGTCGGATTGGTCGCCGTCTATCTCGCCTTGAACGTGGTGGTCATCTCCGTAGGTCTGTGGCACATCGCGACCGCGCCGTCGTTGGTCACCGACTGGACGCGCGCCATGACCACCGAGCACGGAAACCCGGCGATGATGATCCTGATCGCGCTGATCGTCTTCCCGAAGTTGGCTCTCGGTCTGTCCGGCTTCGAAACCGGCGTCGCGGTCATGCCGCAGATCAAGGGCGATCCGCACGACACCGAACAGAATCCACGTGGCCGCATCAAAGGTGCGCGGCGCCTGCTCACCACGGCGGCGCTGATCATGAGCGGATTCCTGCTGACGTCGAGCCTGGTCACCACCATCCTGATCCCAGAAAACGAGTTCCAACCCGGAGGCGCTGCCAACGGTCGCGCGCTTGCCTTTCTCGCCCACGACTATCTGGGTGAGATCTTCGGAACCGTCTACGATCTCAGCACGATTCTGATCCTCTGGTTTGCCGGTGCATCGGCAATGGCAGGGTTGCTCAATCTTGTTCCGAGGTATCTCCCCCGCTACGGCATGGCGCCGTCGTGGGCCCGCGCCGTGCGTCCGCTGGTCCTCGTGTTCAGCGTCATCGCCATCACTGTCACGATCTACTTCGACGCCGGTGTCGACGCTCAGAGTTCCGCGTACGCAACCGGTGTCCTCGTGCTCATCTCGTCGGCGACCGTCGCCGTTGCACTGTCCGCTCGTAAGCACGGTCAGCGAAAACTGTTCGTGGGGTTCAGTTTTGTCGCAGTTTTGTTCGTCTACACGACGATCGCGAACATCTTCGAACGTCCAGACGGTGTGAAAGTGGCGTCGTTCTTCATCGCCGCGATCATGGTGGTGTCCTTCCTTTCCCGGATCTCGCGAGCCTTCGAACTACGGGCAACCTCCGTCGAATTCGACGAGACCGCGCTGCAATTCATCGCCGAGGCAGCCGAGAAGGGTTACCTCGCGATGGTGGCGCACGACGTCGACCGTCTCGACGAGGACGAGTATCGGCAGAAGGAATCGCAGCAGCGCGCCGAAAGCAACATCCCGGAGGCGGAGTCGATCATCTTCATCGAGGTCAACGTCACGGACTCCTCCGAATTCAGCACCGACCTCCTCGTCCACGGCCGACAGCGCGGTGAGCACCGGATTCTGTGGGTCGACAGCCCGGCCGTCCCCAACACCATTGCGGCGGTTCTCCTGCGGACGAGAGACATCACCGGCGTGATTCCCGACGTGTACTTCGAGTGGACGGAGGGAAACCCGCTCATGTACCTGCTCCGCTTCCTGTTCATCGGTGAGGGCGAAACCGCTCCCGTGACCCGTGAGGTCCTCCGCCGCGCCGAACCCGACCAGTCCCGCCGGCCACACGTCCACGTCGGTTGACGCCCACTCCCACTAACCGCTCACAAGCCCGCTCGCGATTGCTGTCGAACATCGCTGCATCCAGGGCTGTGGTGGCCGAGGTGGCGGGCGACCAATGCGGGCGCGATGGTGAGGGGCGTCGTTCGTCATGGCGACCTTCCATTCGTGTCTGGGGGCCAATCTCGGTCCCCTTCATGGATTTCGCCTTCTGACAACGGAAATTGCACCGGCAAGAGGGACTGGCGTGCAACTGGTGAGCGAAAAGTCTGTCCGCACGCGCGAGTGCAGATTGAAAGGCCTTTCGACCCGCAGGTGGACGGGACGATGCGACGGAGATCGAGAATGACCGCGACATACAATCGCGATCAGAGCGAAGCTCCAGGCCGAGATTCCGGCGCCGCTGTGATGGAGGGGTCAGGATGTTCGGTTGGAAAAAGAAGCGCAACGATTCAAAGATGACGCTCGACGATGTGATGTCGAAGCTCAGGCCTGACCTGAGTCGGGAATCACTCGGCGTCGGACCCGACTTTCCGGGCGTCGCCCCGAACCCGCTCATGAGCAGTGATGCACGCAAGCGCAATGCGGAACTGCGGACGGGGGTGCTTGCGCTCGGCGTTCTCGTCGACTGGCGGGAGGTCAACAGCAATCCACGCGTGGTCCTGATGTTCGACGTGGAGACCTCCGACGGCATCTTGTTCCGCGGTATCGCAGACGAAGACCTCACGATCACCGAGCTGACACGACTCGCCCCAGGACAGACGTTGCCCGTGCGCTACCGGCCGGCCGTCATGGACCACTACGTCGCCCTTGCCCGGGACGCGGACGCCGCCCACGTTCAGCAGCTCTCCGACGAGATCGCGACCCGCAAGCGGACCTGACCCGAAGCCTTGGCCGGATCCTAGGTCGCCGGCACTCCGATGATGGCGTCGGCGGTCACACGCATGTCGATCACGACGAGACTGGTTGGTAGACGCATTCTCTCGGTTGAAAATAATATGTAGACCGGTCTATTGTTGGCTCATGGCATCCAAAGGAGACCTGACAAGGGCACGGCTCGCAGAATCCATGCTCGAGCTCATCCAGACCAGCGGCTACAGCGGCACGGGCCTGAACGCCGTGATCGAACACGCCGCAGCGCCGAAAGGGTCGATCTACTTCCACTTCCCCGACGGGAAGGAAGGCCTGGGCGTCGCAGCGATTGAGCTCGCCACGAAGGCATTCGGGACGCTGATTGCAGAGGCCGCGATTTCCCGGGTCGATGCGGCCGAGGCAGCACGCGCCGCGATCGAGGCCCTGACGACCATCGTCAGCGAGAGCAACTTCCGGCGGGGTTGCCCGGTCTCTGTCGTCACCCTGGAGATGGGCGCGGAGAACGAGCGTCTGCGGCAGGCGTGCGCCGCTGCCTTTGAGTCGTGGATCGCCCTGACAACCGCGTTTCTCGAGGCCAGCGGCGTTGTCCCCGACGAGGCCCGATCCCTGGCGACCGTTGTTGTGTCGACGATCGAGGGGGCGGTCATCGTCTCTCGCGCTACGCGAAACACGCAACCCCTGATTTCGGCCGCTGACATCGTTGCGGAGCTCATCAACCAGCGCTGCCAGACCGTTGGCGGAACGCGATGACTCCACGCGACGTCTCCCGTCACGCCCTGGTCTTCGGGGCCTCAGGTCTGGTCGGTCGGCACCTCGTCCTGACCCTCGCCGAGGCTGGTACGAACGTCACGGCGGCAGTTCGGACCGCCGAGTCCGGGGCCCGTGTCGAGCGATGGGTCAGAGAGCATGGCCTGACGCGGAGCATCAGCACGACGATCGTCGACTTCGACGCTCCTGAAATCGTCGCGGGTGGCCCATCGGCGTTCCCTTTCATCACAGAGATCCACAACTGCGCCGGGTCCTACCGATTCGGAATGACCGCCCAGGAGGCACGCAGCGCGAACGTCGGCATCGTCGAGAAGCTGATCGACTTCGCCAAGGACCTCCCCAACCTGCAGCGCGTGATCCACGTGTCGGGCTACCGCGTCGGCGGACAAGACCCCACAACGGTTCCATGGCCCGACGATCACCGCACCGCGGTTTACAAGGACCTTGGCGCCTACGAAGCGTCAAAAGTGGAATCCGACGCAATCTTCCAGGCCCGAGCCCTCAAGCACGGAGTTCCCTGGACCATTGTCAATCCGTCCAGCGTGATCGGCGACAGCGCCACCGGGGAATCCGACCAGCACATCGGGCTGGCCAGCACAGTCGAGCAGATTTGGAACGGCACCGCAGCAGCGTTGCCTGGAAACGAATCGACGTTTCTCCCGATCGTCACGGTCGACTATCTGGCGGCCTTCATGACGGCAGCTGCGGTCGATCCCGCTGCTGAGGGCATGGCCTACTGGGTTCTCCACGACGACACCCCACCGCTAGCGGACCTGCTCACACACGTCGGTCGGCATCTCGGTGCGAAGGTCCCGCGGGTCAGGATTCCGATCGGCGTCATCAAGCGGCTCCCGCAGCAGATCACCAAGGCCGATCCCGAGACCCTCACCTTCATGTCCGCCGACCGCTATCCGACAGAGTCCGCCGTCGAGTTCGCCGACAGACACGGGATCCTGATGCCCGACGTGCTGGTGTCCCTCGAACGGTGGGCCGACTACCTGGCAGCGCATCGGTTTGGTGCCGTCATGTCCGCCGACCGTCGATTCGTCGACGTCGGCGGCCTGAGGACATTTGAGCTCGGCGTACGAGGATCGAGTCGGGTGATTCTTCCCGGCTTGCCCGTGAACGCGGACACGTGGGCAGAGGTAGCTGCCGGCATCGAGGGGCGGGTCGTCGACTTGCCCGGCCTCGGCCTCAGTAGCGGGGCCGGCGTTCAGGACTGGGATGAGTGGCTGCCGGCGGTAGTAGCTGGTGAACCTGCTGACCTCGTCGGCCACTCCATCGGTGCGGCTGCTGCAGTAGTTGCGGCTGACCGGTTCCCGGCGCAGGTGAAGTCCCTCACGTTGATCGCACCGTTCTTCCTCCAGGCCCCGATGGGTTCCTCGGCCAGACTGAAGCCGCTCGTACGCGCCTACTTGCGACACGCAGACCCGGCACGGCTCTCACGCAAACTGACCGGATCAGAAGCGAGCGCGGATTCTCTCGTTTCCAGTCTCAGTGACCTCGAGCGAAGCAGTTCCAAGAGCGTGGCCGAGCATCTCGCCCGTGCGAGATCGAAGCGGTGGCGTGCTGAACTCCAAGAAGCGCTTAGGCGATTCAGTGGCCCGGTCCGCATCATCACAGGAAGCAAAGACCCAATCGACCCGGCCGCGGTTGCGCAGCTCGAGTCACTTCCGAACATCAAGCTGATCTCGCTGCCGGGTGCCGGGCACCATCCGCAACTAACCCATACCGATGCTCTCGTCGATCTGCTCGAGGGATCGCTCGCGTGACATAGACGCCTGCGGTTTCAGCAGCTGACAGAGATACGGGCATCCAATCTGTAGCTGGCCAGTCTGTCGGTGACCATCACACTCAGCACAACTCCAGTCCTTTGAGCAGTCGACGTAAGAGCTTCATGGCCGCCGAAGTGTTCACCAGGGCGTCAGTAAAACTGCGTTCCGCTTGAGCTCGCATGGAGTCACCTAGGAGAGCGCTATCCGCCATTCCCACGGCAATGGAAGCCACCGAATCCCACCCCAGCAATCATCTGAAGCCTCCTCGAATGCGTTGTTGCTCCGGATCAGTGACAACCGGGGAGGTCGACGGGCCGTGCAGTATTCGAATCGCGCAGTGTTCCTTCACTTCAATTGCAACGGAGGGGAGCGTTGAGTGGCTCGAGGCCGCATCACCGGAACCCGATACGAGTAGCGAGGCAACATGATCGGCGGGGCCGGCGCTGCAGCTTCGAGGGTGCCCGCCGCGAGCCTGGTGAGCAACACCCCATCGCCGACGGCATCAACCTCGTCGGCATCAGGCGGGTCCTCGAACTCGAGGACAGCACCGCAGCACTACGCCGCGACAACGCGCAAACAACACTGAAATCCGCACAGCCAGAAGGACACACCGCACAGTAAGGACCACCGCCATGGAAAACGACCGCGTACCCGCAGCCGTCGACGCGACACCCGACGCCGACTACATCGAACAATCAATACCCGTCGTCCAGGACGAAAACCTCTGAGTGAGTCACGGCACCTCATGGAGAGTTCGCCGTTCACACACCAAACGGCGCAGATAAACCGTGGAAGATCGTGACGTCTACGAGCTACTTCCGAGGCAGCGAGCGCTTGCGTCGCCCCACAAAAAGAATCGCCGAGCTACTTGCGTTCGAATGGCGTAGCTGCGAGGACGGTTACGTGAAATTCCGGTTTCCCTGCCACCGCCGCCATACGGACTCACATGTTCAACGTCCCCACATCACTACGCCCCTTCCGTCGAGCCGGCCACGCCCGAACTGCCTTCCGCCCGGAGAAAACCGCCAACGCTCCCGTCACCAATGACAGCGAACTGCTCAAAGCCACGATCAGCGTCGGACTCGATCCGACCAAGTGACCACTCGAACCCCGCCACAACCTGACCGTCTGCCCCACAGCGTATTCGTGCGCGCTGGAGCACTCGACGAACGATTCGATGTGGTCCACCTCGTCCTGCGCCCATCCCACCGTATAGGTGCGCGGATGCACACAACGGCCCAGCGTGGCACCGTCCTCCACGTCCAGCACCCTCGCTTCGACAGCAGGACCCATACCACCGGAGATCGACTGCACAGCAATGCTGAACGTCACCACCGCGCAGATGAGTGCTGCCAGAGCAAGTATCGACAATGCGGCGACGATCCACATCCCCCTCCGCTCGCCCACCGTATCCACCCTCGACCTCATAGATTCTTGATATGACATCTACGGCCCGATACAAAATCGAGCCAACCGCGAACTCGCGCGGAGCCTCCACGACTGCCAGCGAACGAGACACACTCCCGGCCCATTGCAGGGGCCGACGCCGAGAGCCTCAAACGAGAGCCGACCCTGTCAAGCCGCTGGTCGCCTTTCGGAGACGGCGGGATCGCCAACCGATCTCCGTGAAGTTGCATCAGACGCAACGTTGATTGGCCTCTTTTCGGGACAGATTGCTCGCCATCTCCTGTAGTCATCGGCGCCCGGGTGAGTCGGCTTCGTCAGCGAACCTTGTCGGGTGGAGATCGTGTCGGTCAGCTCGTTACGCCGCGTTAAGAACCTGAAAACTCGGTGAGCAAACCTTCCTTTCCCAGGTGAAGCGGCGGATTATCGAAGTGGTCGCGCATCTGGTTACCGCGCGGCATGTCGAGCGCGCCTGAAGGCACAACGGGCCGGGAGGTCACATGCTGCTACATCAATCGATCGGGTTGGAGCGCTTCAACGAACTACCGCGGCAGAAGGCAGTTCACGCATTGTTCGAGTGCTGCTGCTCGCTGACGTGGGCCGGGTGGGTCAGCGACGGACGTCCGTTCGCCGACCACGCGGAGATCCTCTCGCGCGCCGAGGACGCGATTCTCAACCTCTCGGACGAGGACGTCGAACGCGCCCTGCAATGCCATCCACCCGTAGGCGTGCGCAAGAACAGCGTGCCGTCCCACCTCGAGCAATGCTCGATCTGGGTTCCGGACGACGCCGTCATGGCAACCATCTATCGCGCCGGCGAGGAGTACGAGCGGAACTTCGGCTTCCGGTATCTGTGGTGTTCGCACGGCCACGACGCCGACGACCTGCTCGAGAACATCGGCCAGCGCATGTCCAACGAACGGTCCGTCGAGCGCAAGGTCTGCGTCGACGAGCTCGCCAAGATCACGCGGACGAGGATCGAGCGGATGCTGGGACCCGAGGACGGCTATCCCGAGTACTGAAAAGAAAAGCGGGTGCAGCGCTTTCGCGCCGCACCCGCTTTCATGCTCTGAATCGATCAGAGATCGAACTCGGCCGGAGAGATTCCGACTGCAAAACACATGTCGCGTACGACGCCGCGCTCGTGCTCGTCGAAGTTGCCGTCCGCGCCGCCGATGATGATGCCGATCTGGATGACCGCGCGGGCCTGATCCTGCTTCGACTTAAGCTTGGCAATGGTTGCGGTTGCCTCGACCTTGCCGAACTCGTAATCCGAGGACAGCTTGCTGCAGTACCAGTCGAACTGCTCACGAAGCTCGTCCGGCGGGAAGACCGCGAGCGACTCGTTGCTCATGATCAGCGCGGCGGTCTTCTGACGCTCCGACGGATCGATCGAACCGTCTGCGGCGGCGATCAACGCGCACATTGCCATGCTCGCGTTCTTGAATTCCTTGTTCTGGAACTGGCTGGTCTTTGTCTTGAGCTGGCCGTTCATCTCCTGAGCCTTAGCCTTCAACTGATCCCAGAATGCCATGAGTCTCCTCGAGTATTGCCGCCACACACCGCGCGTGGTCGTACCACCACTCTGCCTGTGCGCTCGGCAATCCGCCATCGGCCGCTAGGTGCGGTCGAACACTGCCAGAATTCGCGACTCGGAGATCGGGTCGAGCACGTCCGGGGTGAAGTGCCATTGCGTGCGGGTCCACGGATCGTGAACCTCCGTCTGCCCTGCTGCCGAAAGATGTTGGCACCCCTCGGACAGCGCGGCGACGGATTCTTCCGCGAAGTTCGACTCGTCCTCTCCGACAATCAGTATCGACAAACCGATTCCCGGTCCGCGTTCGGCGAGGAACATGATGGTCTGTGCGTCTTCGGCGGAGTATCCGTGCGGGAAATCGCTGAGGATCAACAGGCGCAGGGAACTCGGGCCATCTGCGACACCACTCATTCGCGCGAGTTCGCCCATGTCGACGGCCTCGGCCAGTGCCCGCAAGCGCGCCGAGATCTCGGTGTGAGCGGTGATGACCGGGCCCGCGAGCATCGGTGCCAGTCGGTCGGTCAGTGGCGTCAGCGAGCCGGTCAGGTCGACGACGTCGAGTAGCGGCATCGGGCCGGCGGCCATGACGCGCACGGTGACGGCACTGATCAGACCGAGCGCTGCTTTGCTCGACGTGCTGTCCACCCAGATCGGCCGGCGCAGTGGCAACGGGACGCAGTAGGGAACGGTGAGTGTGCCGCGGTCCGGAGCCGACAGCTCGCCAAGACGCATTCCGTCGCTGACGGCCGTGATCTGGGCCGGATCGGTTGTACCCGCCCAGGACACCGACTTCCACGACGCCATCGACCGTGGGAGCACGCCGTCGATCACGCCGAGTTCGTGCGCAAGCTGAGCGCTGTCGCGGGCGTGATTGTCCCGCGCGAGTGAGACGAGGTCGTCGTGACGCTTCTGTGCGGCATCGCGCGCCGCCACTCCCGCTGCCGAGTTCCGCAACGACGGATCTGCGACGGCTGCGGTCAGATCCTCGTCCAAACGGGCAAGCGCGTACTCGCTGCTGGAGACGAAGGAAGCGGCAGAACGCGAGGCGTCCTCGAAGATCATCCACGCACGCTCGAGGCCGCGGCCCACCTCCAACGGCTCCACGGCGGAGTCCCACTCGGGCGCAGCTGTCGGGCCTGGTTGTGCCGGCTCGTCGTCCACCTCGACGCCGTGCACCGAGATCAGTTCCGCCAGACCACCCGCATAGCCCTGCCCTACGGCCCGAATCTTCCAGGCACTGGACTTTCGGTACAGCTCCCAGCAGATGACCGCTGTCTCGGTACCTGCGGTGGGGATCGCGAATTCGGCCAGGACCGAACCGGATTGATCGCTCAGGGTGGCGGAGAGCCCGGCCGTGCGAAAGGCGCCCGCGGCCGTCGCCGCCGGATCCACGCTGACGATGCACAACACCGCTGCCGCATCGGGGTGAAGTCGATCGAGTTCCACCCGGATGCCGCTCTCGTCGAGTTGCACTCCAGCGGTGGACGGTTGGTTGTAGAACACGAAGTCCGCGGACGTCAATGCCCGCAGGTTCGCGTCCGCTACCAGCGCCGACACGTCGAACGGCGTCTGGCTCTCGGCTCGAAACGTCACCACGGGCGCCTGCAGCGGCGCGTTCTGTCCGGGAACAAAAGTCATACCCACAGCAGCGAACTATGCCATGACCGGGCTCTCTCGGTCAGCCTTGCAGGTCCGCCACCACTAGATCGGCGACCGCGGTCATCCCGGCGTCCGTGAAGTGCAAGCGCTGCGCCGTCGACTCCGAGAACAGGCCTTCGAACCAACGCTGATCTGCACTCGCACATGCGTCGTGTCCGCCGGCGATGCTCGCCGCCGCAATGTCGACAGTGCGCACACCGTGGGCGTGGGCGACCTCGTCGAACTTCGTGTTGTAGCGAGCGAAGTAGTCCATGAACCAGGATGCGTCGGCGTCTGAGAACGGAATGTTCGGCCAGCATCCGCGAGAGGAGATCATGCCGCCCTCTCCGATCAGGTAGATGCGAGCGCTAGGCGCGCGCTGCGTGACCGCAGTCAGGATGCGATCCAATTCTCCGGCAGCCCGGTCGATTCCGGACTGGGCGACGGAATTCGCGAGCGGGTCGTACCGGCATCCACGATCGGTTCCTGGCCCCGGAGCGACGCACAGGGGGCCGAGGAAGATGCTGTTGGAGTCGTTGCCGCCGATCGAGATGGTGATCAGGTCGGTGTCCGGGTGAACGGCATCGAGTTGGACAGGCCAGTAGTTCGGAATCAGCTGTGGAGTGTCGATGATGTTCTCGGCGCGTGCCGCGCTGCAAGAGACGTCGGTGAACTCCGCGACCTCGAGTGCCCGAGAGATCTTGCCCGCGAAGTTCTCGTACGAACGCGAACAGGCGTCGGGGTACATCGGTTCCAGCCTTGGACCGGAGGCACGGGAGTCACCGAGGGCGACGTACTTGATCCCGGTGCCGGATACTCCTGACCGAGTTTCCGACTGGGGCACCGAAGCCTGCGCGATTCCGGTGCTCACGAGCGCCAGCACAACGCCTGCGACGGCCGCCGCCCGACCGAGAAGTTTCCCTCGAATGATCATCTACTGTGCCAAGTCCTCTCGCGCACGGCCGCTCGACTGACGGCTCGACATGCCGCATGAGGTTAACGCACAGAGGGGGAAACGATGTCCGGTTCGACGGACGGCGATCGAAATCACCTACCGCCGAACCGGATTCATCTCGAGTATGCAGTCTCGACTCAAGCAGTGAGGAAACGGCCCAGCTGCGGCGCAGCTTCTCCTGCGTGCTTGGCCTGGATACCTTCACCGATGGCCTGCAGCTTCCATTCACCGTTCACGCGGTACACCTTTGCCATCACCATTCCGGTGAAAGCCATGCCGCCCTGGAGCGTGTATCGAGCGAGCTCGGAGTTGGTGGTGCTGTCCACGAGACGGCAGAAAGCGTTGGAGACCTGCTCGAACGTGTGTCCGCGGTACGAGGTCACGGTGAAGATCACGGTGGTCACGTGAGCCGGGACCCGCTGAAGATCGACGAGCATGACCTCGTCGTCGCCGTCTCCGTCGCCGGTCAGGTTGTCACCCATGTGACGGACCGAGCCGTCCTTGGACGTCAACTGACCGTAGTAGCAGACGTCGACGAGGTTGCCGTCGGCGTACAGGAGTGCCGAAGCGTCGAGGTCGACGTCGGCGGTACGGCTTCCGAACAGGCCGCTCTTCTTGATCGGATCCCAACCCAGACCCATCTGGATCATGGTGAGCGCGACGCCGCCCTCCTTGCGGAGTGTGACCTTCTGGCCCTTGGTCAGGCTGACGGGGCGTCCCTTGACCAGGCTCACCTCGGGCTGCTGCGCCGGCGGCTGGTTCTGCACGGGAGGCGCCGGGGGCGCCTGGTTGTACGTCGGCTGCTGGTTGTACGTCGGCTGCTGGTTGTACGCAGGCTGCTGCGCCGGCGGGTAGGCCGGCGGCGTCGGTCCCTGGTTGTAGGCAGGCGGCTGGTTGTACGCGGGCGGGGCCGGCGGAACCGGCGGCGCGTTGTACGAAGGCTGCTGCTGCGGCGGCTGGTTGTACGCCGGCGGTGTAGGAGCGACGGACGAGGGCGGGGTGATCGGCGCCGGAGCCGCGACCGGAGTGGGCGGCGGCGGCGCGGGCGCATCGTCGACGGACACACCGTGATCGGTGACCAGCGCGGCAAATCCACCCGCGTACCCCTGGCCGACGGCGCGCACCTTCCATGCACCCTGGCGTCGGTACACCTCGAGCGCGATGACGATGGACTCGGTGGTGAGGCCGTCGATCACGTACTCGTACAACACGTTCCCGGCGGCATCGGAGACCCGAGCGGTCGGTGCAGCAGTGCGCCCGAAGTTCGACGAAGCGTCGTCGAGCGTGATGACGGCGCGAACCTGCTCGATATCGGCGGGTACGCCGGCGAGTGAGACTCGGAGTGAGGCAATGCCACCCGGGTTGGGTACCAATTGCACGCCGGGTCCGGTCGGCTGGTTGAAGAAGACGAAGTCGGCGTCGGAACGAACTTTTCCGTTGCTCGTCACGAGGAGTGCAGACAGGTCAGCGGCCGCAGCCAGCTGAACCGAGACAACTACATCCGAGACGTCCAGCGGGCCGTTCTGCCCTTTGGCAAGCGATACAGACAACTAAATCCCCTTCATAGAGAGCGTGTATTACCCGAGCGCGGAAGAGAACCACCGCAAGATCTCCGCGCTCGCTGCGATACCGGACCTTTCTGTCACAGTAACGGTCGGCCGTTGCCAATTCAGTTCTTCCAGCTCACCGTGCCTGGGCCGGATCGCGAAATCGGAGTATTCGAGCATGTCCGCATCCAATGCGCCGTCACCAGCCGAGATCACGACGGCGGACTGATCCAGATCACCCGACTCGACCAGTCTGCGGCGCACCTCTGCCAGCGCTCGTGACTTCGAGACAGCGTCGGGCATCGTGTAGATCTTGCGGCCTTGACGCGAGACATTCCAGCCCCGCGTCACGCACCACCCATTCCATTCGGTTTCGAAATCACTCGGCATCACGGCCAGATCGACGACCAGGTATGGAAACAGGTCGTCGGCAACACGAATGGAGCTGACCCAACTCGAGTCGATCCGCGATTCCAGTTCCGCCTGAACCTGCGGCAACTCGGCGCCGGACTTACGGGTCGAACGGTCGATCTCGTTTCGCCAGTCGCGATCGGCCTCGCCGTCTACGAGGATGTTTCCGCCGTTGCTCGTGATCGCGTACTTCCACGGTCCGCCGGGAAGATCGATCCGCTGGAACTGCGCAATGGTCCTGGTCGTCGTCGGAATCACCGGAACCCGCGAGCTGAGCGCGGTCAGCAGTTCGATCGATTCGACGCTCATGTGCGAGAGCGGACCGCCGTTGTAGTACTCGACGCACAGCGGGCTCGGTGCCGAATCCAGGTCGGAGCCACTGGGATCGCCGCCGATCGCGGCCTGCGAATAGATCATCGTGCGGTCCAGATCCGTGGCGATCAGGACCTGGGACGCAGCGGTGTCCACACGGCTCACGTGATGTCCTTGATCAGGCCGACACACGAGTAGGCGAGATCCGGGACGACCTCGACCGGGACCCCACGGGCCTGTGCCAACAACCGGATGTGTGCGTGCTCCGGGGCTTCGAGTTCGCGCACCAGAACCTTCCAGGGAAGCCGGCGCAGCAGCACCCTGGTTGTTTCTCCGACACCGGGTTTGACGAAGTTGACCGTCGAGATCCCGTACTCGGCCTGCACCTTCTCCACCGACTCCCAACCGGCCCAGGTCGGCGTCCGATCGGAATCGAGCACTGCAGCAAGAGAATCCGCTGCGTCGCCGCGAACCGAATCGAACTCGGCCGAGACCACGTCGAGCAACCTGTTGGAAACGTCGACGTCGGCGAGGTCGGCGTAGAACTTGGCGCCGTGGAAATCGCCGGGCCCGATGAGGGTGTCGTTGAGGACAGTTCGTGAGACCAAGCCGGACACCGTCGAATTGAGGCACGCCGACGCGATCAGGAAGTCGTCACGGGTCCCGTACGTTCGCACGCAGTGTCCGGGGTCGGCGAGAACAGCCAGATCGGAGTCGAACTTCGCTCCGCCTGCCTCGTGGTACTCCGTCAACGCTGCGTCGAGTTCGCGGGCGATGGCGCCCTTGCCCGTCCAGCCGTCGACGAAGACGACGTTCTCCGAGTCGTGATGGTGCGCAAGATAATCGAGTGCGACGGAATCGATTCCTTTGCCACGGACGATGGACACCGCATAGTGCGGCAACGTCAACCCGCGGGTCTGCTGGGCCCAGCGCCGCATCAGAATCCCGATCGGTGTTCCGGCCCGGGCGAGTGAGACCAGCGTGATGTCACTCCCCCGCTCGGCCAAGACCAGGTCCATCACGGTCCCGACAGCGCGCGCCAACCGTGGAGCGCTCTCGGCGAGCACCGTCTCGAAAAGATCCCGGTATGCCTGATCGGGTTGGTACTCGATGGGAAGAGACTCGGCATAGTGCGCCTCACCCGACTGAATACGCTTCTCGCGCACGGATACATCCGCTTCGAGATCCACGTGCGAGAGATCCTTGAGCAGCCACTTCACTTCGCCCGGCGCGTACGAACCGAATTCGGGCCCGACCAATGGTTCGTTCATGACGAGCTCCCTGCTCTGGAATCTCGCAGCGCCAACGGATCGGCCCCGCGAACGGTGGCGACCAGGACGTCGGTGCCGGAGTTCCGCAACACCTCGACCACTCCGTCCATCGCCGTCAACCGATCGGTGTCGGCGGGCTCGTCGATGACCAGCAACGCAAGGGCGTCGACCGCCGCATCAGGCCACTGCGCGTTGTAGACGTATCGGGGTTCGTTCTCGCCCAGTTCGGGCGCCGGAAAGGTGAACCCGCGACGCAGCGGGTACCCCGGCACGTCAACGACGTAGGCGGGTGAACGCGTCGTGGTCTGGTAACGAACTGCTCGCCCAGAGCTTTCCAAGCCCGCAGCGATGCGCAGTGGCAGGTACATCAACTCCTCGTGACCGATCACGATCACAGCACGCGACGCGTCGATCGACGATTTGAGAATGGACACCGCTGCCTCGACGGCTGACTCGAATGCCGCGGTGTCGCCATCGAGAAAGCCGTGCCTGCCACCGTCGGGGACATGTGCCGGCCACGGCAGACCGATCCGTGCCAGCGTGCCACGGCGGTCACCGATCGGATTGAGATCCGGAGCATCCAGCGCCGTGACGCGCTCGGTCAGGCCGTCGGGCAGGACCGTCGAACCCGAAGCGAGAGAGACGTAGTCGATTCGTACATTCAACTCTGCCGCCGCGGCTTCGCCGGCGACTCGGTGTTCCTCAGTTCTCATGTCCACCAGCGAGGCCACGACGTAGCGGCTTCGCGGGCATTGCCCGTGCAGCGCCCGGATGGCATCGATCGCGGTGGCGCCGGTGGAGATCTCGTCGTCGACGAGGACCAGAGGCAGGTCGTTCTCGAACAGTTCGGCGGACGTCGGCTGCATCAGATGGCTCGTGGCGTGCGAGTGCCCCTCCTCGAATCCGGCGAGCGTCGTAGCCCCTGGTACGTCTCGGCGCGTGGAGTGCAGGTAGCAGTGAGCGTGCAGGCGAGCTGCGACGCAGTGACCCAAACCTGTTGCGGTTTCGGCAAACCCGAGCACGACGACGTCGACACCCTCACCGAGGGTTGTCCGCACCAGATCGCCAAGGTCGTCGGCAGCACCGATGACCACGGACGGCTCGGTGGGCACGTGCTTTCCCAGCACAGTGGACACCAGCAGGTGAGCGCGACGCGGATTCCGCCGAAGACCCGGGATCACCAGATCGGGCACCGAATGCCCGAGCGACGAATCACCGTGAACGAGGTCCAAGCCGAATTCTGCTGTAGCCCAGGGAACGTCCCGGGACTGGACAAGCTCTGTCATCGATCGACCAACGCCGTCAGCAACTCGACGAACGTGATGCCCTTATTGGTCACGCCGAACACGTGAGCTCGGAGCGCAGTCTGATGGGCCCAATTGCGGTGCGGCTTCATCTCGTTCATCTTGTTCCGGTAGCCGGAGGCCTGCACTCCCCCGGCGTCGGCACCGAGAATGTCGAGGGCATCGTGATATTCCTCGTGCGTGACAGCGGACAATGCATTGACCGCTGCGACGTGCGACGGGTGGATGACCGTCTTGCCCTGGATTCCGTTGGCGCGGTCCAGCGCGATCTCACGGAGCAGACCGTCGAGGTCGCGGCTGACGAGATGCTGACGGAACCGGACGGCGTCGTGTTCCTCGAACGGAGTGGCGCGCAGCATCGGCCGGAACATGCGTTCGTGATCGGCGAAGTACTCCCACACGGGCCCGGTGATGACAAAACCCGAACCGTCCGCGCGCCCGAGATAGTTGACGATGTCGGCGATGACGTCGACCACCACGCGCACGTCGTAGATGGTCAGATCGCGGTCACGACGGATGCCGAAGGTGCTGCACATGTCGGTGGCGCCGATGCGGACGGCAAGGATTCGATCGCGGTGTTGCGCGAGAATCCCACTGATGGTGCGCAATTCGAGATCGCGAGTATCGCGGTGCACAAGCGCGGGTGATTCGAGTACCGGCATCGCGTAGAGATGCTTGCCCAGCAACTCGGATGCGTCCGCGACGGCGTCGAGGAACACAGGGCCGGACTCGCTGCCGAACTTCGGGATTACGAACCCGGTGAGCGCGGCGCGCCCCTCGGTCAACGACGCGGCGACCTTGTGGATGTCCGCGACTTCACGAACCCGCACGAACAGCAGCATGCCGACGGCGTCGGTGGACGCGATCTTGTCGAGAGCGTCAACCGCGTTCGCTCGCGCCGACTCCACCTCGTGATCCGCGACGGCGTCCTCGAGATCGAGCACCATCGAGCTGACGCCCTCGGACGCACGCTTGACCACGATGTCGGCCAACCCGGCCCGGGTGGCAGGAACGTAGAGAGTTGCACCCAGAGCAATCGCGAGCAGATCCCTCTCGTCGGAATCCGCGAACGATCGAGGCGCATGCAGGAACAGTTGCTCCCGCACGTCATCCTCGAGATGTTGAAAGTGCTGCATTTCTCTTCTCTCTGTAACCGCAATCAAGTCCATGGAACGACCCCCTGTGACAACGCGTCGGGCAACTCCGATCCCCCGATCGGCCCGACCATTCAGTTTTTGCCGGCTCGCGCCCGCATCTTCTCGACAACTTCGGTGATGAACGTCGATACCGAGTCCAGCTGTAATACATACGACCAGTAGTCCGGATGAGTTCCCGACAGTGACGCACTCGCTCGCTCGATCCTTGCTAGTTGAGCATCGAGTACGGAGCCCCACTCCGCCACCAACCCTTGGTTAACAGCGAACATCTGGGCGTCTTTCAGCCGGAAACGAACCTCACGTTCCTTTTGGCTCGGATCTGCCCGGACTGCACGCAGAGTAGCGAGACGGTCCGTCACGGCGTCGGCACACGCTTCGGCGTCGGCGAGGTGCACGCGGGCTTCGGCCATCAAAGCCAGTGCATGTTCGGGGTTTCCCGCAGCCAACGACTGCTTCGCTTCCTTGAGATCGATGTCGGCCTGATCGATATGTGCTCGGCTGCGACTGCTGTTGTCGACGAGGTCAGCGGAACTCGCGGCGTTGAACTCGCGCAGCAATGCGGAGTACGCCGGATCCAGGCGGTCCACTCGAGTGCGCACTGCCGACAACCTGGTCGAGACCGAGGAAATCGTCATCTCGGCACGGTGCTGGGTCGACGGGGCTTCTGCCAATGCTTCCTCGAGCGCCGATACCGCTTCGCGGACACTCTCGGCCCGCGTGCGGACTGCGTCGGCGCGACCGGATGAGCGCGCATTGTCGAGCGCTGCAACCGCGTCGTCGAGGTGTTCGGAGGCCGTCACCACCGACGGGTACTCGCGATAGCGCTGATCGGTGGCAGCCAGTTTTTCCCGGACGGCGTTCGCCAGGGTTCGGGCCTGCTGGCCGAGGACGGGAATGGCGGACATCGTGACCGTCGCCTGCTCGAGGTGCGCACGATGCCCGTTGTAGAAGGCGTCGACGCCCTTCGCCGCCTCGACGAGTTCGGCTACCGACTTTTCGAACGCCGCCCGAGCACCGTTCGGGTTCTGGTGAAGTACCTGATCGTTGCCATAGCGCTCGGATGTGTCGAGGTAGTCCGACGCAGCCTGGAAGCACCGATCCCGAACGGGTTCCCACGCAGCGCGCAGCCCTCGCTCGGGGTACAGCTCGGCGGAAGCGTCGACTGCTGCCGACGCGATGGTCTGCCGCTTGTCCATGTCGAGGAACGCCGAAACCATGGCCGTCTGCGCCTCCCGCGCACGACTGACCGACTCCCCCACTCTTGCCCCCCGATTGAAGCGCTCCGACCATCTTCCCACCACGATTGAATCCTACGGGTCCAGCACTTCGCTTCTCGGTTCGTAATTCTGCTGTTACGGCGAACACACCGGAACTGCGGTTAGGGTGGTGGAGGTAAACACACTCCCAAGACGACTTCGCGTCGTAGTGGGCCTTGTCTCTCCTCTTGAAAGGACCCCTGAATGGGCGTCAGCTTGACCAAAGGCGGCAATGTCTCTCTCACGAAGGAGGCCCCGAACCTGACTGCAGTGGTCGTCGGCCTGGGCTGGGACGCACGTTCCACCACCGGAGCTGCTTTCGACCTCGACGCCAGCGCAATCGGCGCAGGCTCGAACAAGAAGGTCCTCTCCGACCAGCACTTCATCTTCTTCAACAACCTCCGTTCGCCCGACGGCTCGATCGAGCACAAGGGTGACAACACGGACGGCGAAGGCGAAGGCGACGACGAGCAGATCGACGTGAACCTCGCAGCGGTTCCCGCCGAGGTCGAGAGCGTTGTCTTCCCCGTCTCGATCTACGACGCAGAAGCTCGCTCGCAGTCCTTCGGCCAGGTCCGCAACGCGTACATCCGCGTCGTCGACAAGTCGAACGGCAACGAGCTCGCTCGTTACGACCTCTCCGAGGACGCTTCCACCGAGACCGCCATGGTCTTCGGTGAGCTGTACCGCAACGGTGCAGAGTGGAAGTTCCGCGCAATCGGCCAGGGCTACGCGTCCGGCCTCGCGGGCATCGCGCGCGATTACGGCGTCAACGTCTGATCTTCGCTCTCGACGAGCTGACTCGGGGAAGGTTCCGCAGTAGTCTGTGGAACCCTCCCCGTTTTCACGTTCGGATGCGGTGAGAGACCGCTTGCAGTAACCACTCTGCATTGACCAACTAGAAAGGGCCACGCTCCGTGGTACTGCGAATATTCGGTTTATCCATCGCAATTTCGATCCTCGCGATGATCGTTGCGTTCATCTACGGCGGACCCGAGGCACTGTTCCTCGTCATCATCCTGTCGATTCTGGAAATCTCGCTTTCCTTCGACAACGCCGTCATCAACGCCACTGTTCTGCAAAGAATGAGTGAATTCTGGCAGAAGATCTTCCTCACCATCGGCGTCATCATCGCCGTCTTCGGTATGCGTCTGGTGTTCCCGCTCGTGATCGTCTGGGCTGCATCCGGTCTCGGACCCGTAGCTGCACTCGACCTCGCACTGAACCCGCCTGCGGACGACGCCGCGTACTTCGCCAACGGCGAGCCGAGCTACGAAACCATCCTCACCGACGCTCACCCGCAGATCGCTGCCTTCGGTGGCATGTTCCTGCTGATGCTCTTCCTCGGATTCATCTTCGAAGAGCGTGAGATCACCTGGCTGTCCTGGCTGGAGAAGCCGCTCGCTCGCATCGGCAAGCTCGATCAGCTCTCCGTCGTCGTGGCCGGCATCGTCCTGGTTCTCAGTGGTTCGTTCCTCGCTGCTGACGACAAGGTTTCCACCGTCATGATCTCCGGTGTTCTGGGCATGATCACCTACATCGCGGTCAACGGACTGGGTGAACTGTTCAACCTGCCGGAAGAAGGCGAAGAGGAAGAAACCGCCAAGTCCGGCGGCCCCACGCAGCTCGCGAAAGCGACCGGTAAGGCCGGCTTCTTCCTGTTCCTCTACCTCGAGGTCCTCGACGCGTCCTTCTCCTTCGACGGCGTCATCGGCGCATTCGCCATCACAGCAGACCCGATCATCATCGCCCTCGGCCTCGGCTTCGTCGGCGCGATGTTCGTCCGTTCCATCACGGTCTTCCTGGTCCGCAAGGGCACGCTCTCCGATTACGTCTACCTCGAGCACGGTGCGCACTGGGCCATCGGCGCTCTGGCCGTCATCTTGATGGTGTCCATCGGCGTTCACATCAACGAGATCATCACCGGCCTGGTCGGTGTCTTCTTGATCGGCGCTGCTTTCATCAGCAGCCTCATTCGCAACAAGCGAATCGCGAACGCAGATCCGAAGTTGGACGAGAACACTCCGGCAACTGTCTGACGTTCTTTTTCACGAAACGCCCGCGACCAATTGGTTGCGGGCGTTTTGTTTGTTATGCCTGAATTGAAACTCTCTGCATTCCCAGCCGCGCGCCAATTGTTCCGCCGCGCGCCAAATTCAGCCTGCGGCTGAACAATTGCCCTGCGGGTGCGAAAAACCTATTCGTAAGGGAAACCATGAACGAGATAGTCATAGAGCGCGCAACGGACGAGGACGCCGCGGAAATCCTTGTTCTACAACGCTGTTGCTGGGTTTCGGAAGCAATCTCCAACAACAGCATGGACATACCCCCGCTCCACGAGGACCTACCCACGGTCCGAGCCTGGGTTCAGGAGTCGACTGTCTGGACCGCACGACGCGGCGGCCGGCTCGTCGGGGCCGTGCGAGGAACCGCGGACGGAACCGCATGGCAGATCGGTCGCCTCATGGTGGCACCGGACTTGGCGGGCAACGGCCTCGGCCGACGCCTCTTGCAGCACGTGGAACAGAACGCTCCGGAGCACATCACACGTTTCGAGCTGTTCACCGGAAGCAGGAGCCTGCGGAACATTCGCCTGTACACCCGAGCGGGCTACTCCCAATTGCCGCCGGACCCCAGCCACATCCCCGGAGTCGTCTACCTGTCCAAGCCGAACGCCATCAACTCCGACTGAACGGCGATACTGACTTCTGTGGTGAACATTCGCGTCGCAGCGCAGACAGACTTGCCGTTCTTACGTGAGCACGACTCACACATCGCAGCCGAGGAACTCGCGTCAGTGATCCAACGCGGCCGGATACTCGTCGCCGAGGACAACGGTAATCCAATCGGCTGGCTGCGCTGGGGCTTGTTCTGGGACGAGATTCCGTTCATGAACATGCTGACCGTCCTGTCTTCGAACCGCGGCCAAGGCATCGGGCGCGCTTTGGTCACAGATTGGGAAAAACGCATGAGCCGCGCGGGACACTCGCAGGTCCTCACCTCCACACTCGCCGACGAATCAGCCCAGAACTTCTATCGCGCAATGGGATACACCGACGCGGGAGTTCTGTTACTCCCAGGCGAGTCCTCCGAAATCTTCCTACGTCGAGACCTCGATACGACGACCGATCTGATCGATCCCCACATTACCCACGAGTAATATATGGTGGTCGTCACACCACGATCTCAGGGTGGGGCGTGGCACACCAATGTGGAGGACGAGTATGTCGTCAAGGGTTTTATCTCGCGCAGTTGTCGGAGTACTCGCGCTTGCACTGACAGGCGTCGGCGCACCGGTAGCGCTCGCGCAGCCAGTCCTTGCCAAGTCCCCCGATGACGGTTTCTACAGCTACGAGGGCGCGGCACCCCTCTCGTCGTACGCCCCAGGCGCGGTCCTCGAGACTCGCACCGTGCCGTACACCGTGCTCAACATCCCGACCCCGATACAGGCAGTCCAGGTTCTCTACCGATCAACCGACGCCCTGGGACAGCCGTCCGCCAACGTCACCTCGATCCTGCGCCCGGCCAACGCCCAACCGAACAAAGTTGTTTCGTACCAGTCCTTTTACGATTCGCTGAACCCCGACGACAGCCCGTCGCGAGCCATCGCGGGTAACACCCCGATCGGCGACTGGACTCCCAGCGGACGCAACTTCAACATCGGCGGTACCTTCACGTCCATCGAGGCAGCCTTGTTCGGGCCGCTCTTCGCATTGGGCTACACGATCGTCGTCCCGGACACCGAGGGCCCGGATGCAAACTTCGCTGCCGGACCCGAATACGGGATGATGACGCTCGACGCTCTGCGTGCCGCCCGCGATGTCCCGGAAACCGGAATCACCGACGACGCAGAGATCGCGCTGATGGGTTACTCCGGCGGAGCGATCGCCACCAACTGGGCTTCGATACTCGCTCCCGCATATGCACCGGAGATCAACGACAACTTGATCGGTGCCGCGCAGGGAGGCGTGCTGGTCAATCCGGCCAACAACCTTCGCTACGCGAGCGGAAGCATCGGGTGGGGCGGCGTTGTCGGCATGGCAGTCGTCGGCGTTGCGCGTTCGTACGACATCGATTTCGGGAAGTATCTCAGCGACCGTGGACGCGACGTCATGGCTCGACTCGAAGACGCGTCCATCGGCAATGTGCTGGCACAGTATCCCGGACTGACCTGGCAGGATCTGGTCAAACCCGAGTACGCCGATCCCAATACGGTTCCCGAGTACGTCGATGTCGTGAACAAGATCAACATGGGCACCGCGGCGACACCGACCATTCCGATGTTCATCGCGCAGGCGGCCAACGGCACCATCGAGGGCACCCAACCCGGCGGCCCCGGTGTCGGAGCGGGAGACGGCGTGATGATCACGGGCGACGTCCGCACCCTCGCACGCAAGTACTGCGACGCCGGCCTGGCGATTCAGTACGACCAGTACGACACCATCAGCCACTTCCTCGGCGCCATGCTCTGGCTCCCCGGTGCGCTCGCCTGGGTCGACGACCGCTTGAACGGCAAGCCTGCACCGTCCAACTGCGCGAACATTGCACCGGGGAACTCTCTTGCGCCGCAGGAACATGCGGCGCGCTAGCGAAGCGATCCCGCCAACAGATACCTTTGTCGTCCTGGTGCGCTATCGAACTCAACTGCATGGACCGCGTTATCGCAGGGCCCGTAAATCGCACTTAGAGTTCTGCGCCGACACGATATCCCTCTGCGACAGCGTGACTGATCCGACGGGGCGCGACGCAGTCACCGATGACGCTGACGGACTCTCCGGCAACGAGACCAAGATTCGACATCGGAATCCGCGGTTTGTGCCAGACGGCCAACGCGTCGTAAATCGTTATGTCACCACCGCCGAACACGGGCCGCAGAATCAGTGGCAACGCGGAATCTTCCGGAACCACGAGTGTGTGGCAAATCTTGAACTCCACGCCGCCGTCACCGAGCCGGCCGAGAAGTGGGCCTGCACTCTCGGCCGGAATCCGCGAGACCAATGCAGAAAGCGGGGTGGCAAAGGTGACGTGCCAGCCCCGGCCGGCGAGCGCTTCGGCGGCGCTGTATGCGGGCCAGAATCCGTCACCCTCGTCGAATACCACTGCGCGTCGACTTGCCACCTCCGGTACTCGACCGGACAAGACGTCGTCGACCGTGGCTGCTGCTCGACCCGACAGTTCGATCGGTAGTTCGGCCGGCCGCGATCCGGTGGCCACGATGACGTGGTCAGCTGACGAGTGGATGTCGGCAAGGTCGTCGGCGTCGATTTCGGCACCGAGGTTGACATCGACTTTGAGCCGTTTGAGTTCTCGCCCAAGGTAATCGATGATATCGACCAAGGTGGCGCGATGCGGCGCAGCCGCGGCCACGCGGACAGCGCCGCCGAGAATGGTGTTCCGCTCGAACAGTGTGACACGGTGCCCGCGCCCTGCGGCGACGCGCGCTGCCTCGAGTCCGGCCGGCCCGCCGCCGATGACAAATACTTCCTTGGTGCGCGGGGAGACGACACCAACACCCGGATGCCGACCGCGCCCGACTTCGGCGTTGACCGCGCAATGGAGATGCGGGTCGAAGGCACGGCAATCCTGATTGATACCGAGACAGCCACGGATCTCGTCGAGGCGGCCGGTCTGCGACTTGATGGGCAAGTCAGGATCGGCGATGAGCGCCCGTGCCATCCCCACCATGTCGACGTAACCGGACTTGATCGCGTGATCGGCGGTGGCGGCGTCGCGAATACGCTGGCCAACGAGAGTGGGAATTCCGGTGGCAGCTCGCACCTTTGACGCGGACGGAATTGCGACAGCGTCCTCGTTGGTGGAGTCCTTGACATATTTCCCGCGGGTGCCGTGCGTGATGGAGAAGTAATCGACCCCGAGTTCGGTCATATTCTCGGCGATGCGCACGCAGTCATCGATCCGCATTCCACCGGGGATTTCCTCTTCACCGCTCAGTCGCACGCCGAGGGCGAATCCGGTCGGCATGACGGAGCGCATTGCCTCGATCACCAAGCGGGGGAAACGCATTCGATTCTCGAACGATCCACCGAAGCTGTCGGTTCGCTGGTTGGTCAAGGGGGACATGAACTGAGCAGGCAGATAACCGTGCGCGGCATGGATTTCCGCGCCGTCTGCGCCTGCCTTGACAAGATTCGCGGTCGAGATGCGCCAGCCTTCGATAATGTCTTCGATCTCTGTAATCGTGAGTTCGTGAGGGGGGTAGGCATCGCGCGGTGTCTTTATCGGGGACGGGGCCGACGGCGGCGCATCCGATTCGCCGCCGATGAATTCGCGGCCGAGGTGACACAACTGACCGATGAACTTCGCGCCGTGACGGTGTATCACTTCGACTTTCGCGGCTGTGGCCGGAACGAATTCGTCGATGTACGCCTCGACGAGCTTTCGTGAGCGCAGCGTCGTGGTCGGGTGCACCACGGTGGCACCGCCGATGATCAGACCTACTCCACCGGCCGCGAGTCGCTGGAAATGTTCGGTGTCCCCGTGTGTGGGGACACCGTTTTCGGCCATGCTCGTACCGGCAGGCAAGGCCACCAATCGATTCTTGATGGTCATGCCACCGACTGCGAACGGTGAAAATAGGTGGGGGAATTCGTTACCCATGAGTGCTCTCCCAGCTCGCAACTACTGACATGGCGATCCTACTCTAACTGTATTGAATTCAGTTTAGCCAACAATGGCGGCATCGAAAACCTGCACGCACCCAACTATTGTGACGTGAGCCACATCATGGCATACTGCCGTCGTCAGCTAAACCGAGTTCAGGTCATCTCGAATGAATGCTGAATTTGCTTGTTCTCGAATATCTTTCGCGGTTCGACAACGAGATCTCCGGAAAATACCTATGACATACGAGCGCCAGAAGGGCACGTCCATGAAGATCTTTCCCCGGTCGGTCATAGCGGTGACTGCGGCCGCCACGCTGATGGTGGCGGCCGCGTGCAGCAGTAACGAGACCATGGCAACGCTGGCCTCCGGCAGTTGGGACGACGTCGTCGCCGCGGCCACAGCCGAAGGTTCCGTGCGGCTTTACTCCACCCAGCATCCGGCAAACCTCGAGGCACTGCGGGTTGCATTTGCGCAGCAGTATCCGCAGATCACCTTGGAAGTTACGCGCGGCACCGATGTCGAGATGAACCCTCGAATCGAAACCGAGAATCGAACTGGCAAGGGCGTAGGCGACGTTCACATGTCCTCGGATCCGTCCTGGATCAAAAATGCCGCCGCAACCGGCGACTTCTCGACGGCGATTGTCGGCCCAGCCTTCGACAATCCGATATACGATCGCGCTCGAAGTGTGATCGACGACCAGTTCTTCCTGACCAGCGCGGCTATATTCGCGCTCGGTTGGAACACCGACGCTCTGCCCCAGGGGCTTCGATCACCGGACGACCTGCTTGATCCCGCACTGAAGGGGAAGATCGGGGTTGTGAACCCCGGCGGATTCGCGGCCGTGGTCGACGAGTACCAGTTCTTCGAAAAGAATTGGGGCAACGGCGATTTCAACGAACGGCTCGCGGCCCTGAATCCTCGAATCTACCCGAGTTCGCTGGGTATCGCCCAAGCATTGAGCTCGGGTGAGATTGCCGCAACCCCGATGGTGCAACCGCTGGTGCGGGAGATGGCGACAGGTGCCCCGGTGGACTGGGTACTGCCGGAGCCGGCTTGGGGAACGCCGTGGTATTCCTTGGTACTTGCGTCCGCGCCGCATCCGAATGCCGCGCAGGTACTGGCCAACTTCATGGTCACAGAAGCAGGGCAGAAGGCACTCTCGTACGGATACGGTAGTGCTCTGCCGGACATCTCGGGTTCGGTCGGACGTGCGCAGGATATCCCTCTACCGGACACCGCTGCGCTCACTCCCGAGCTGACCGGCAAGTTCCAAGAAGAATGGGAGCGGAGCTTTCAACGTTAGTGGTGCGATCTGGCCCGCCTCGGATCGAGGCGGGCCACCTCAGTGCTTTACTACTTCAGTACTTTTCACCCACCTCGGCCTTCTCGACCAACGACTGCGGTGGTTCGAAATGACTGCCGTACTTCGACGCCAGATCTCGGGCGCGGTCGACGAAACCTGGCAGCCCGCCGTCGTACTGGTTGATGTACTGGATCACGCCGCCGGTCCAGGTTGGAAAGCCGATACCGTAGATCGAGCCGATGTTAGCGTCCGCGACCGATTCCAGCACGCCCTCGTCGAAGCAGCGCACGGTCTCGAGCGCTTCAGCGAACAGCATTCGTTCCTTCATGTCCTCGAACGGAATTTCCGTGGACCCTGACTTGAACGCTTCACGCAGACCTGGCCAGATGCCGACGCGCTTGCCGCTCTCGTCGTACGAGTAGAAACCGCCGCCGCCGGATCGTCCGGTGCGCTCGAGTTCACCGACCATCCGATCCATGACGGCGTTGGAACCGTGGAATGGAACGGTCTCGCCTGCGGCGAGCAATGCCCGCTCGGTTTCCTTGCGGATCTTCTGCGGCAGTGTGAGTGTCAGTTCGTCCATGAGCTGCAGTGGCGGTGCCGGGTATCCGGCCTGTGCGCCTGCTTGCTCGATGAACGTGGGGTTTATGCCCTCGCCGACGGCGGCCATCGCCTCGTCGAGGAACTTGCCGATGACGCGCGAGGTGAAGAAGCCACGACTGTCATTGACCACGATGGGGGTCTTACGGATCTGCTGGGTGTAGTCGATGACCCTGGCCAACACAGCATCCGACGTCTTGGCGCCTTTGATGATCTCGACCAGGGGCATCTTGTCCACCGGGGAGAAAAAGTGGATTCCGATGAAGTCTTCCGAGCGCGCGACACCTTCGGCCAGGATGGTGATCGGCAGGGTGGAGGTGTTGGAGCCGAGCACCGCTTCGGGTTCGACGATGTTCTCGATCTCCTGGAACACCTGGTGTTTGACTTCGACCGATTCAAATGCGGCTTCGATTACCAGGTCGACGCCCGCGAAATCGGCGGCGTAGGTGGTCGGTGTGATTCGGGCGAGGAGTTGTTCGGACTTCTCCGCCGTGGTCTTGCCACGCGCGAGCGCTTTGGCCTCCAGCGCTACCGCGTACTGCTTGCCTTTCGCCGCTGCGTCGAGCGAAACGTCCTTGAGCACCACGTCGATTCCGGCCTGGGCGGAGACGTATGCGATTGCGGCACCCATCATTCCGGCTCCGATGACACCCACCTTCTTAGCGGTGAACTTGTCGTAGCCGTCTGGCCTTGACGCTCCACCGTTGATCGCCTGCAGGTCGAAGAAGAAGGCGTTGATCATGTTCTGGGCCACTTGGCCGGTCACGAGCGAGACGAAGTAGCGGGTCTCGATCTCGTCGGCAGTGTCGATGTCGACGTACGCGCCTTCGATCGCGGCAGCCATGATCGCGCGTGGTGCCGGCATCGGTGCACCCTTGAGTTGCTTACGCAGGAGACTCGGGATAACCGGTAGGACCTGGGCCATCTTCACGTCAGCCGGTCCGCCGCCGGGAATCTTGAATCCTTTGGTGTCCCAAGGCTGTATGGCATCGGCGTGGTCGTGAATCCAAGCCTTGGCCGCCGGTAGCAATTCCGCCACCGAACCAACGACCTGGTCGATCAGGCCCAACTCCAGCGCGCGTGTCGGGCTCAAACGCGGGCCCTGCAGCAGCACGTTTGCCAGCGCCCCCTGGATGCCGAGCAGCCGTACGACACGGGAGATTCCGCCGCCGCCGGGCAACAGACCCAGGGTGACCTCGGGTAAGCCGAGTTGGTTGCCCTTGACGTCGGCCGCGATGCGGTGGTGGGTGTGCAGCACGATTTCCAGCCCGCCACCGAGCGCGACGCCGTTGATGGCGGACACTACGGGCTTGCCCAGCACCTCGAGTCGCCGCAGCACCTTCTTGAGTTCGTTGAGGTGGGTGGTGACCTCGGTGGCAGAAACCGGGTTCTTCGCCTGCGGTCCCCAAGCCTGCATGTCCCTGAGGTCACCACCGGCAAAGAATGTTCGCTTTGCCGAGGTGAGCACGACGCCGACGAAACTGTCCTTCTCGGCTTCGAGTCGGTCGACTGTCGCGGCCATTGACGACGTGTACAGGGCGTTCATCGTGTTGGCGCCCTGATTCGGGTCGTCCATCGTGAGCACGAGGACGCCATCGGTATCGAGCGCCCAGCCGATCATGTTGTCAGTCATTGATTCTGTATGTTCTTTCTCTTCAACAGAGGGAGGAGCGGACCGGGGTGCAGACTCAGACGCGTTCGATGACGGTGGCTATACCCATGCCGCCGCCGATGCACAGCGTGATCAGGCCGTAGCGTCCGCCGGTACGTTCGAGTTCGTCGAGCACGGTGCCGACCAGCATGGCTCCGGTAGCGCCGAGTGGGTGGCCCATCGCGATGGCCCCGCCGTTGACGTTGGTCTTCTCGTGCGGGATCTTCAGATCCTTCATCCACTTCATGACCACGGAGGCAAAGGCCTCGTTGAGTTCGAAGACGTCGATGTCGTCCACGGTCAGTCCGGCCCGCTTCAGAGCGAGTTCGGTGGCGGAAGTAGGTCCGGTCAGCATGATCGTCGGTTCACCACCGGTTTGGGCGGTGGCCACGACGCGGCCGCGCGGCGTCAGGCCGCCGCGCTTACCCGCGGCTTCGCTGCCGACGAGTACCAGTGCGGCACCGTCGACGATGCCCGAAGAGTTACCGCCGGTGTGGATGTGGTTGATCTTTTCTATGTTGACGTACTTCTGCAGCGCAACCTCGTCGAAACCGGTTGTAGCCGCATGTTTTTCGAACGCCGGTGTGAGCTTGCCCAGACTCTCGACGGTGCTTCCCGGACGGCGATGCTCGTCGTGATCGAGCAGGACGACCCCGTTGAAGTCCCGCACCGGAACCACGGATTTGGAGAAATAGCCTGCATTCCAAGCATTTTCCGCGCGCCCCTGTGACTGTGCGGCGTAACCGTCGATGTCCTCGCGGGTGAATCCTTCGACCGTGGCGATGAGGTCGGCGCCGATCCCCTGCGGGGCGATGTACAGGTCGTATGCGGTCGCCGGGTCGGTGAAGATGGCGCCGCCGTCGCTACCCATCGGGACACGCGACATCGACTCGACGCCGCCGGCGATCACCAGGTCGTCCCAACCGGATGCAACTTTCTGCGCCGCCAGGTTTGTGGCCTCGAGACCTGACGCACAGAAGCGATTGACCTGCGTGCCTGGCACCGAATCCGGCAATCCCGCGAGCAGGGCCGCGGTGCGCGCGATGACTGCACCCTGCTCGCCCACCGGGGAGACGACGCCCAGTACTACGTCGTCGATTTCTGCGGGATCCATTGCGGTAAAACGGGTTCCGAGTTCCTGGATCAGCCCGACTACAAGGTCGACGGGCTTGACACTGTTCAATGAGCCTTTTCGCAGCTTGCCTCTCGGCGTGCGAATGGCCTCGTAGATAAATGCTTGTTCACTCACAGGGATTCCTTTTGGTCATGACGGCTCAGTTGTTTCGGCCGGACAAGAGTGAGAGTCGCCGGCCGCATTGGCGGCGCGCGCCTGCGATAGAGATCGCGGAGGAGTGCGAGAGCGCGGGAGAATTACGGCGTCCCCGGGTAGCGCGGCAAGGCTGCGCTGTACCCGAGGTCGGCCTGGATGGAGCTGGAATCAGGAGAAGGACAGTTCGGGGGTGCGGGCGATCAGTAGGCGCCGCACCTTGCCCTCGCTGTCGAGCTGCGCAGTGGCGTTGAACGAAGCCTCGAAATCGCCGCCTCGAGTGGTGCGCCCGAGTGACAACTCGACACCGTCGACGAATGCCCCGGCGTCGATGTGGTGGATCAGAACACTCTTCTCGCGTTGCGCCAGGTAGGCGACGAGACCGTCGCGATCGCCGACGAACTCGGCAGACTGACCATCACCCTTCGAGAACTGAACGGACATCACGAAGTCTTTGCTGATCATCGTCAGCACGCGGTCCGGATCGTCGGAATCCATGTACTCGAACCACTGGATGAGCACTGGCGTCTGGTTGGTCTCGCTCATCAGCGAACTCCTTCGACGGACGAATCGGGGGGAATCAAACTGAACTCAGCGTCGAAGGTCACCTGATAGCGATCGACGAGACCGGCGGAATCGACGTGCATGACACCGACGAAATAGCCCGTGGTCTTGGTCCCGTTCTCAGTCACCGACCCATGCAGGAAATGCAGATCTCCTTCGGCTGCAACGCGCAGGACCTTGTGTTTGCGATCCACCGGAGGGCGACCCGACAGGTAGTCGAGCATTGACGCACGACCACTCCCGTAGTTAGCCCCGGTGGGCAAGACCATGGCGAACTCCACGTTCTCGGCCAACAAGGCCACAGCATCTTCGAGTCGACCGCTGTCCACGGTCGCGTAATAGGTTTCGATCACTGAGCTCATGAGATGAACTTAGTTCGGTTCACCCCTTCTTGTCGAGGCCCTGACGCGCTAGTCTCGATCCATAACCAAACTGAACTCAAGTCAATTGGAGTGATATGAAATCGTCTACTTCCCAGGTAGAGCCCCCCTGGCCACTCTCCGAGCCCGCTGCTCTCAATCCTGGCCCCGAACAGTTGGAGCTTCGTGATGCGATTCGAGCGCTGCTCGGGAAACACGGCGGCGTAGAGCAGGCTCGGTCGGCTTCGCACACGGCCGAGGGATACTCGCCGGACCTCTGGCAGCAATTGATCGAGAATATGTCGGTCACTTCGCTCGCTGCGCCAGAAGATCGCGGCGGGCTGGGTTACGGCATGGTCGAACTCGGCATCATTCTCGAAGAGTGCGGTCGGAGTCTGGCCTGTGAGCCCGTGTTTTCCTCGGCGGTCCTGGGCGCCCAGGCACTATTGGCGGCCACGTATCCCGTCGACGAACTACTGGTCAACGTCCTCGAGGGATCCTCGGTGGCAAGCGTCAGTCCACTGACTGCCGCGACCGATCGACTCAGCGGTGTCGAAAGTGAATCCTCCTGGCTGCTCAGCGGTGAGGTCTCGGCCGTCGTAGGTGGTGCTGCTGCCGACCTCGTCATCGTCTCCGCCGACACCGCCGCCGGACGGCAGATATTCGCAATTAAGACAGCCGGTCAGGTGCACTGGCGCGAGCGCGAAGTCGTCGACCCCACCCGCAGACAGGCCGACCTGACCGTAGCGGAAGTGCCGGCAGTTCCCGTGGTCGGTGCCGACGATTATGCCCGGGTCTGTACTCGGATTCATGATTTACGGACGCTCGCAATCGCTTTCGAGAACACCGGAATTGTCGACGCCCTGCTCGAGATGACCGTCGAATACGTGAAAACCCGACACCAATTCGGGCGCCCGATCGGCTCGTTTCAAGCCGTCAAGCACCGACTGGCCGACGTACTCGTGCTGCTCGAGCGCGCTCGAGCAGCAAGCAGATATGCCGCAGCCGTATACGACGAGGCCCCGGGCACTGCCCGATTGGCGATCGCGGTGGCCGGCGCCGTCTGCACCGACGCGGCCATCGACGCCGCGGCCGAGGCCGTGCAATTGCATGGCGGCGTCGGCTTCACATGGGAACACCCGGCACACTCCTATTTCCGCCGCGCATTGGGAAACGAAGCAGTACAGGGCGATTCGCGCACTCATCGCGCACGCATCGCAGAACTGATCGGTATTTGACTGTTCGGAAAATGCCACCGACGCCGGGTATTGACGCGACGTCACCCGATCTGCATACTGAAGTGAATCCAGTTCAATTTACATCCACACGAAAGGCTCATGATGATCGAGACCGACCACATCCTGTTGGAGAAAGACGGAGACATCGCACGGGTTTGGCTCAACCGCCCGCACAAGAAGAACGCGGTCACCGTTGAACTGCTGCACCGCCTCGACGAGATCATTGTCGAGGTCGACAACGATCCGAACCTCAAGGTTCTGGTGCTACGTGGCGTCAACAACACGTTCTGCTCAGGTTTCGACCTGGACGAGCTGCTCTCCGACTTCATCGGCAGCACCACAGCGATGGACGTCGCCGTGCTTTCGGCCAAGGTCTGCGACCGTCTCTACTCGATGAACACACCCTCGATCGCAGTCCTCGAAGGCTACGTCACCGCAGGTGGTTTCGAACTGATGATCTCGTGCGACTTCGCGATCGCATCGGATGACGCCAAGATCGGCGACTTCCACATCCGTCGCGCACTCTTCGGTGGCGCCGGCCCGATCTACCGCCTTCCTCGCATGATCGGGGTTCGCAAGACCAAGGAGCTCATGCTCACCGGCAAGCTGCTCTCGGGCACCGAGGCCGCTGCATTCGACCTGATCAATGCTTCGGCACCGGCCGATCAGCTCGATCAGACCGTGGCAGACTTCGCCGCGACTCTGACCGACAAGAGCCCGTTCATGATGAAGCTCACCAAGATGTGCATCGACAAGGGCCTCGACGCCGACATCCAGTCGCTCATGGTCATGGAGCACTTGGCCGTCGGCAACGCACTGCAGTCGGAAGACGGCAAGGAAGGCGTCACCGCATTCCTCGAGAAGCGTGATCCGGTGTGGGTCGGCCGCTGATCTGATTCACCCCGAGACCTGAAGGGATAGGCATGGCAGAGAAGACAGCAATCGTGCTCGAAGGCAGCCGGTGCACGGTGTGCGCCACGGTGGCCTTTCCGGCCGGCGTCATGTGCAGCAAGTGCGCAACGCCAACGGCAGCACCTCTCGATTTGAGTACCCGAGGTGTGCTGTGGGCGTATACGATTCAACGTTTTCCTCCGAAATCGCCGCCGTATGTATCGCCCGCCGGAGGGTTCACTCCTTTCGCGGTCGGTTACATCGAACTCCCTGAAGGAATCAAGGTCGAGGCAATCATCGACTGTGAAGACTTCGACGGACTGGATCAGGCACCGGTGACGTTGGTCGCCACCTCACCGGTGCCCCGGTTCGCCGTCGACCGTGACGCGAAGGAAGGAGCAACCAAGTGACGCAGCCTATTTCGATCGTCGGAGCCGGGCTCTCGAAGTTCGGCCGGCAACCGGGAGTGAGTGGGCGTGCCATGGCCGTCACCGCGATCGGCGCTGCGCTCGATGATGCCGGACTTTCATGGCCCGACGTCCAGGTCGCCTTCGGCGGCAGTGACGGATCCGGGCTGGCCGACACCTTGGTGGCCGAACTCGGTTTCACCGGAATACCTTTCACCAACGTCAAGAACGGTTGCGCAACCGGCGGTAGCGCACTCTTCTCGGCGGTCAATGCAGTTCGCTCGGGTGCAGCCGAGATCGCACTGGCGGTCGGCTTCGACAAGCACCCACGGGGGGCATTCGATCCCCGACCGGAAGAATGGGGCCTGCCGGACGGATACGGCGAGGCCGGTCTGATGGTCACCACACAATTCTTCGGAGCCAAGATCTCGCGCTATATGCGCCAGCACAACATCTCGGCCGACACCCTGGCCCGCGTGGCCGAGAAGGCTTATCGAAACGGCGTTCTCAATCCGAACGCCTGGCGCCGGGAGGCGATGTCCGCCGAGACCATCGCGACAGCCGACATGGTCAACGACCCGCTCACCCGTTACATGTTCTGCTCACCCGGAGAAGGCGCCGCCGCGATCGTGGTTGCCAGCGAGAGCGCAACCAAAGCGCTCGCCGCGCGAGCGGTCACACTTCGGGCAATCACCCATCGCACCCGAAGGTTCGGCTCCTTCGAGGTTTTCAGCCCGGCCGTGCAAGGTAACGGTGAACCGACCAGTGTCAGTGCGGACGCCGCGCGGGCAGCCTTCGAGCAGGCAGGCATCTCCCCCGGCGAAGTCGACGTGGCTCAGCTGCAGGACACCGAGAGCGGTGCCGAAATTATGCACATGGCCGAGTGCGGCTTCTGTGAACCCGGCGAACAGGAATCGATGATTGCGGCCGGCGAGACAGAGATTGGCGGCCGTATTCCGATCAACACCGACGGTGGATGCATCGCCAACGGTGAGCCGATCGGTGCGTCGGGCCTGCGGCAGGTGCACGAGATAGTCACCCAACTTCGCGGTGAGGCGGGTGCCCGTCAGGTTCCCGGTACTCCCCGGATCGGGTTCACCCACGTATACGGCGCACCGGGCATCAGTGCCTGCACCGTATTGTCCGTATGAGTTTGCGAAGACGACTGAGGGCAGATCAGTGACACCACAAACGATTCCAGGTCTCGACGCGTTCACCGAGGAAGCCATCGCCTGGTTGCGTGGCGTCGCCGCACCTCGCACCGAATCGGTGTGGGGCGTTGGTTCGGATTCGGTGGCGGTATTCGAGAATTGGACCGCCGAGCAAGAGCGCGAGCACACCGACGAAATCTCGCGCTACGAACAGGCGAAGTTCGATGCCGGCTGGGGAGCACTGAGTTGGCCGCCCGAACGCGGCGGTCGCAGTCTGCCGCTGTCATACGTGTTAGCTTTCCGCCGGGCTGAGGAATCGTTCGACGTGCCGCGGCGGACCGAGATGTTCTCGGTTACACAGCAATTGATCGCGCCCACCATCGAGCAGTGGGGCACCGACGAGCAGAAGGAACGCTACGTGCGCGCGATGCTTCGCACGGACATCATTGCCTGCCAACTGTTCTCCGAGACCGAGGCCGGATCGGACCTGGCTGCCGTCCGCACCAAGGCGGTGCGCAGCGAAGCCGGCACGTGGACTCTCGACGGGCACAAGGTATGGACCTCCGGCGCGCTGGTGGCGGACTACGGAGTTGCGGTGTGCCGTACCGACGCCACCGTCGCGAAACATGCCGGGCTCACCATGTTCCTGGTCCCGATGAACGCACCTGGCGTGACCATACGCCCGATCCGGCAGATGACCGGCGGCAGCTCGTTCAACGAGGTGTACCTCGACGGCGTCGAACTCGAAGACGCGTATCGACTCGGTCCGGTCGGCAAGGGTTGGCAGGTTGCTCTCACCGTGCTGGCGGCCGAACGTCTGGACGGCGGAAATCTCGGTCTGGCCAACGCAGATCAGGCAATTGCACTCGCACAGAACCTCGAACGCGAGCTGACCGAGATCGAGAAGGACAAGGTGGCCGACCTGGTCGCCAGGAGCTATCTACAGCGCGTGAGCAATATGCGGGTGGCCGGGGCGATGCTTGCCGGCAACGAGCCGGGTCCTGAAGCCTCACTCGGAAAGTTGTTGGCTACCGACACCATGGCCAGAACGTCGGAAGTTGCCCGTTTGCTGCTCGGCCGTGAACTTACCGCCGATTCCGGTCGATGGGGAACGTTCGCGTGGTCCGAACACGCACTCGGCGCCCCCGGATACCGAATTGCGGGCGGCACCGACGAGATTCAGCACAACATCATCTCCGAGCGCGTGCTCGGTCTACCAAGGGAGCCGCGACCGTGACCAGTTCGACTCTGCAAGAACGGGTCGCCGCCAAACTACTGGCGGACTGCGGCGCGACGTTAACCGACTTCCAGCCGCTACTCGGTGGACACTCCGGACTGACGTACCGCGCCACCACCTCGACCGGTGACGTGGTGATCAAGGCGGTGCCGGAAGGCCAGCGATCCATCGGCAGGCACGACATGCTGCGACAGGCGCATATTCTGCAGGCGCTGGCCGGCACCGAAGTTCCGGTGCCGCGCGTAGTTGTCGTCGACGAGATCGAGCCCGCGTGGTTTGCCATGGAATTTGTTGCAGGCGAGTCACTCGAGCCCGTGCTCGACGACCCGGCCGTCGATCCGGTGCTCGCTGCCAATCGAATGCGTCGTGCCGCTGCAGTCCTACCGCGACTGCATGAGGTGGACCTGGCCACCATTGCAGGGCTCGCAGATCCCCTGACACCGGCAGACGAGCTCGAGCGCTGGGCCAAGACGCTGGGCGCAGTGCCACCGGAATTGGTTGTCGGCGCCGATCGTCTGTTGGAACTGTTGCGCTCCGACATTCCCGAACCTATCGAACCCACACTGGTGCACGGTGATTACCGTCTCGGCAACATCATCTCCGACGGACTGGAGCCAGTTGCACTCATCGACTGGGAAATCTGGTCTGCCGGAGATCCACGAGTCGAATTGGGCTGGTTTCTGGTATTCGCCGACGGTTCGAACTTCCCCGGTGTCGGTCGGGAAGTCACCGGACTGCCGAGCGCCGAAGAGTTGGTCGCGCTGTACACCGGAGCGGGTCCCGCACTCCCCGAACTCAACTGGTTCGACGCACTCGGCCGGTTGAAGATGGCGGCGATCATGGGCCACAACCTGCGTCGGCACCGCGAGGGTCGCCATCATGATCCGGACCAGGAGAAGCTGCCCGACACCATCAACCGGTTGATCGAGACCGGTACCGCTCTCCTGCGTCCCTAGATCTTCTAGGCCGCTGGTCTTTTGCGTCGCTGATAATCACCTAAGGAGACCTACCGTGGATTTCGCCTATTCCCCGCGGACCGAGGAACTGCTCGGCAAGCTCGAATCTTTCATGGCCGATTACGTCTATCCGGCGGAATCGGTGTACGACGCCCAGGTCGCTGCCAACGACAACCCGCACGAACAGCCCCAGATCATGCGCGATCTGCAGGCGAAGGCACGCGAATTGGGTCTGTGGAATCTGTTCATGACGCACGACGGACTCGGTGCCGGGCTCACCAATCTCGAATACGCTCCGCTGGCTGAGATCGTCGGCCGCTCCATCATCGGTAACGAGACGATCAACTGCTCGGCTCCCGATACCGGAAACATGGAGATCCTCGCCATGTTCGGCACCGACGAACAGAAGGCGCAGTGGTTGAAGCCGTTGCTGGACTGCAGTATTCGTTCGGCTTTTGCGATGACCGAACCGGCCGTGGCAAGTTCGGATGCGACAAACATTCGATCGACTATCCAACGTGACGGTGACGAATACGTGCTCAACGGCCGTAAGTGGTACACCTCCGGCATCCTCGATCCTGACTGCAAGCTCATGATCTTCATGGGCAAGTCGGATCCCGAAGGCCCGACCTACCGACAGCAGAGCATGATCCTGGTACCGGCCGACGCGCCCGGCGTTGAGGTCATTCGGGACCTGCCGATGTTCGGCTTCCAAGACCGACTCGGCCACGGCGAAGTTCAATTCACCGATGTTCGGGTACCGGCTGCAAACATGCTCGGCGCCGAGGGCGACGGATTCGCCATCGCACAGGGACGCCTGGGCCCCGGCCGGATGCACTACGCGATGCGCGCAGTCGGTATGGCAGAACGGGCACTGGACATGATGTGTAAGCGCGCGCTCGAAAGGGAAGCGTTCGGAGGCCCCCTTGCCGACCGCGGCGTAGTGCGTGAATGGATTGCCCGCAGCCGCATCGAGATCGACCAAATCAGGTTGCTCGTACTCAAGTCGGCTTGGTTGATGGATACCCAGGGCAACGCGTCTGCGCGCTCGGAAGTGGCCGCCATCAAGGTGGCAGCAATGGAAGTTGCGCACAAGGTTGTCGACCGCGCGGTGCAGACCTTCGGCGCCGCCGGAGTCAGCAACGACACGATCCTGGCTCGGCTGTATGCGATTACCCGCGCCCTGCAGATTGCAGACGGACCCAGCGAGGTTCATCTGCGCACCATTGCCCGCCTCGAGGTGAAGAAGCACAAATGAGTACACCAGAATTGACCGGTAAGGTCGCGCTCGTGACCGGCGCGAGCCGCGGTTTGGGACTGGCCATCGCGCGCGGACTCCGGGACGCGGGCGCGACCGTGATCGTGTCCAGCCGAAAGCTCGAGTCCTGCCGCGAAGCGGTGGCGTCGCTCGGTGACACCGGCCCGGGAACCGCTCACCCGTTCGCCCTGCACGTCGGGCACTGGGACAGTATCGAGCCCGCGGTCGACCAGATCATTGCCGAATTCGGCAGCCTCGACATCGTGGTCAACAATGCCGGCATCGCACCGCTGGCCGACAACTTGCTCTCCGCCTCGGAAGGGCTGTGGGACAAAACTATCGAGGTCAACGTCAAGGGACCCTTCCGGCTGATGGCAGTCGCGGGAGACCGGATGCGGGCGGCCGGCGGCGGCTCGATCATCAACATCTCCAGTATCGGTGCGGAGCGCCCGAGCCCACCGGAAGCGATGTACGCCGCGGCCAAGAACGGCCTCAATGCGCTCACCCGGGCGTTTGCTCAGGAGTATGCACCGACGGTGCGGGTGAACTGTGTGATGCCAGGCGGTTTCGCTACCGACATGGCCGAGAACTGGGACGACGAGTTCATCGGAAAGATCGTGGACCGTCTGCCTGCCGGGCGACTGGGCCGGCCTGAGGAGATCGCCGGTCTGGTGACGCACCTGGCCTCGGATGCGGCCGGCTACACGACCGGCGCGCTCATCCCGGTCGACGGCGGCCGAACCGCCGTGTACTGACGCTGCGATGTCCTGATATCGCAGTAAAGCCATGACAGACAACGGATTCGAAGGTGGACAGATGCTGACCGAGATGTTCGGACTGGCCGGACGGGTAGCGATCGTGACGGGTGCGTCGTCTGGTCTCGGAATGGGATTTGCGCGCACACTGGCCAGTGCCGGGGCCACGGTGTACGCCGCGGCCCGCCGGCTCGACCGCCTACAGGACTTGGCAGCCGAGGTACCGGGAATTGTTCCGGTTCGTTGCGACATCACCGACGACGCTGATCGGCGCGCCCTGATCGACAGGTGTTACGAACAGTCCGGACGGCTGGACGTACTCGTCAACAATGCCGGCATGCCGGGACCGCCGAACGCCGAGGACGAAACCATCGCGGGATTCAATTCGGTACTCGAGCTCAATCTGGTATCCGGATTTCACCTGGCGACCTACGCCTCGACCCGACTTCCGGAGAACGAACGCGCGTCGTACATCAACATCTCCTCGGTGATCGGGCTGGTGTCCACGGCCCCGATCGGTGGCGCGAGCTATGCGGCCTCCAAGGCCGGAGCACTCGGCTTGACCCGGGAATTGGCCGGTCAGTGGGGACGCAGGGGGATCCGCGTGAACTCCGTCGTGCCTGGGTGGTTCGATACGGAGATGACCGACGGACTGTTCAGCAATGACAAATCGGCGGGGTGGGTGCGTAAGAACACCATGCTCGGCCGCGGCGGGGTCGAAGGTGAGATAAACGGCGCAGTGCTGTTCCTGGCCTCGGATGCCTCCTCGTACATGACCGGCCAGGCGCTGGTTGTCGACGGTGGTTGGACGGCGCGCTGATGTTGGCAGTCCAGCTGACGGCGTGGGGTCAGCCTCCGCAGGTGCGTGAGATCCCCGTACCCGAGCCCGCTGAGGGGCAACTGTTGATCAAAGTCGGCGCCGCTGGTCTGTGCCGCTCGGATCTGCACGTCATGGATTCGCCCGCCGGACGTTTCGATTACCCGTTGCCGCTCACACTCGGCCATGAGGTTGCCGGTACCGTCGTCGGTGCGGGACCGCTGGCCGATCACGCGTGGATCGGTGAAAATGTTGTCATTCATGGTGTTTGGCCATGTGGCCGGTGCCGCAATTGCCGGCGCGAGCGCGAGAACTACTGCTTGGAGAAAGTCCCGCGTGGGGACGGCCGACTCAGCCCGATCGGAAACGGGTTGGGCCATCCGGGCGGGCTGGCAGAATACCTGCTGGTGCCCTCGGAAGCTGTTCTCGTTCGCGTCGGTTCGCTGAGCCCCCAGCAGGCCGCTCCGCTCGCCGACGCCGGCCTGACCGCATATCATGCGATCCGGACCAACAGCGACGTCATCGACTCGGACACTGTGGCTTTGGTGATAGGAATCGGCGGTCTCGGCCATCTGGCGGTGCAGATCCTGCGCTCTTTCGGCGTCACAGACATCATCGCCGTCGAGACAAGAACCCAGACACACGCTCTCGCGCTCGAATCGGGAGCACACGCGTGTTTTGCGACGCTCGCGGAAGCGACAGAGGCTGTGGCGAGCCTCGGCGGTGCCGACGTGGTCTTCGACTTTGTCGGGGCTCAGGCGACGGTCGAACCCGCTCCGGCGCTTCTCGCTCCCGGCGGCCGAGTTGTCGTCGTGGGAAGTGCGGGCGGGCAACTGACCGTCGGCAAAAGCCTTGGTTTGGTCAACGGCTGGCAAGTTCGGGCGCCGTTCTGGGGCACCATCGAGGACCTGCGTCAGGTGGTCGAACTCGCCAGTGCAGGAAAGCTGCATGCCGAGGTGACCACGTTCACGTTCGACAGCGCACTGGAGGCATACGATCGCCTGCGTTCAGGCGATCTGTCCGGCCGCGCCGTACTGGTTCCCACAGCCCCTTCATCGCTGTAAACATCCAACACACAATCGAACTCGAAGACGGAAGAGGGACGCCGCAGTGAAGTTGCTGGCACAGGAGATGCTCGCCCGGGCGGAAGGCAATCCGGCCGAGATTGCGGTGATCGACGAGTTAGGTTCTCACACAATCGGTTCGATCGTGGAGGCGGCTCGCTTGCTGGCCGATACCATCGCTTCGCTCGACGGCGGGGCACCGACTGCGCTCATTCAGGCCGACAATACGTGGCAGACGGTGGCTACCGCCCTCGCGATCGGACTTCGCGGCGGCGTAGTGGCGGTCTTCAGTCCACACGCCACCGAATCCGAGTTCGAGATGGCGATCGACGACATCGACCCGGATCTCGTGGTGGCCGATGCCGACGCACTGACCCGCTGGGGCATCAAGGACGACCAGTTTGCCGGTTCGGTAGCCGCTTTCGGAACGCGAGTGCTCCGGTCTCGGCAGGGGGATTTCGCCTCGGTTGAGCGCTGGCGCGGCGGCACCGCGATCGCGATGACCTCCGGTTCGACCGGTCGCCCGAAGTGTGTCGTCCAGTCCGAGGAGGCAATCCGCTACGCGTGCCGGAGCACCATCGATACTGTCGGATTGCAACAGGGTGAGGCGGTCGGCGCTTTTGTGCCGCTGTCGTCCGTCGCAGCTTTCTGTTTCGGGATGTATCTGCCTGCTTACCTTGGCGGACAGATGGTTTCGATCGCCAAGTGGTCGCCTGCGGTAGCACTGGAGGCAATGGCGAAGCACCGGGTCGCCTGGACGATGCTGGTACCGACCATGGCCCTGCAGCTCTCGGTTACCGAAAGGGCTGGCGGTAAGCTCTCGGCGATGCGCGCCCTGACGGTTGGTGGCGGTCCGATGAACGAGCGCACACTCGGGAACGCCGAAACCGTCCTGGGTACCACCTTTCTTCGAGTATTCGGCATGTCCGAATGCCTGGGCCACACGACCCCACGTCTGGACGATCCGCCGGCCGTCCGACTGGGGCGGGACGGACGTCCGTTCCCCGGCACCGTCGTTCGAGCGGTCGACACCGCCGGGGCGCTGCTCACCGCAGGCGAGATCGGTGACGCCCAGGTGAAGGGACCGTCACTGTTCGTCGGTTATGCGCGCGGCGGTGCTCCGGTACTGCCCGAGCTCACCGCGGACGGCTTCCTGCCGACGGGCGATCTGGTCGAAGTCGGTGAAGACGGATCGATCTGCGTCATGGGACGCCAGAAACAAATCATCATCCGCGGCGGCCGCAATATCGACATCAACGAAATGGAATCTGCGATCGCGTCGTTGCCCGCAGTGGTTCAGGTCTGCGTCGTTCCCGTCCCAGATGACCTTCTGGGCGAGCGTGCGGCAGCCCTCGTCGTCACTGGTGGTGCGCCGCTGACGCTGGCGGAGGCGACCACCCAGCTTGCCGCGAGGGGCTTTCCAAAGTTCAAGTGGCCGGAGTTTCTCTTCTCCGTCGAAGATCTTCCTCAGAACCGAGTCGGCAAACTTTCCAGGGCCGATGCGGTGGCGCTCGCCTCAGGCCTGGCCTCTGAAATTGACACGAGTTCATCTCAAAAAGGGGTAAGGTCGAACTAATCATCCACGCACCTCCGGGGGAGCCACATGACAGCAGAGACCGCGTTGCGCCGGGAGAGTCCGCGCTCCAAACGAACTCTCATTCTTGCCACGGCGATCGACCAGTTCGGCAAATTGGGTTACGAGCACACCAAGTGGGCGTCGATTGCCGACGAGGTCGGTATAGGACAGACGGCGCTCTATCACTATTTCGAATCGAAAGCGCATTGCCTCCTGACAATCATGCGGCTGGAATTGGCCGATTCGTTGGAGCGAGTCACTGTTGCAACCGAGGGCGACTCGGATCCCACAAAGGCACTCAGGGCGGCAATCGTCGTATCACTCAAGGCTTCACCGAGGGATGCTCTGCAGCGCCGCATTCTTCAGAGCCACATGGATCTTCTTGCCGCGGAGCGACAGTCGGAAAAAGAGGAGTCCGAACGACTGAAGTCCCGTGAACTCGTTCAAGCGATCGAAGAAAAGTGGACCGCGCTGATTGCGAGCGGAATCAAGGAAGGCGTCTTCGCTGATTCCGATCCTCGCTTGATGGGCCGACTCGTCTTGGCCCTCGTGATCAGTGTTTGGCGCTGGTACCGGCCGGACGGCAAACTCAGCCTGACAGAGATCGCCGAACGAGTGACCGATGCGGCCCTGCGGATGGTGTGCGCGTAGATCACTCCGCGCACGGCGAGTATCAGTTTGGACTGCCCATCGAAACTAAAGTGAATTCAATTAGGAGTTGATATGTACAATCTCGTTCTCGTCGCATCCCGACCCACCGACTGGACCTATCAGCAGTTCATCACTTGGTGGCGCGGCGAACACGCGGAAGTCACCTATCCCCTTCCCGGCCTTCTGCGATGGCAGCACACCGAATTGCTCGAAGCTTTCGGCAGCAAGTCGGAGGGGTGGGATGGCTTGTCCGTCTTGAGTTTCGAATCGCGGGAGGCACTCGAAGCCGCGCTGGCGAGTCCGCAGTGGCAGGCCGCCGTTGATCACGTCGGAACCATGGGTGGCCGCCGGATGATGTGGTACGGCGACGAAAAGACCATGGTGCCGCTCGCCGACAGCGGAAAATGACCGACTCTTGGGATCGGCCCGGTTGCTATCGCGTCGCCGACGGCGTTTTCCGGATCCCATTGCAGATGCCGCAGGACGGCCTGCGTGCAATCAACGTCTACGCGCTCGAGACCACGGACGGACTGGCGCTGGTCGACGGCGGTTGGCATCGCAACAGCACGCACGCCGAACTGTCCGACGCCCTAGCGCTGATCGGTCGTAACCCGGCGGAGATTCACGACATCTATGTCACGCATGTCCACCGTGACCACTACACGTTTGCCGTTGAACTGCGTCGACGGCATGGTTCTCGAATCCACCTCGGCGCAGCCGAATCTCCCGGTATCGCCGCAATCGCCAAGCTGGGCAACAATGTTCCGGAGAGCTCAATTCTTCAGCTGCACCGATCCGGCGCAGCGACAATCGCCGAGCAGGTCTATCGAGACTCGATCGACGAACCCTTCGAGCCCTCGGACTGGGAGGCTCCCGATCACTGGCTCTCCCCCGGCGCTCTCGATATTCCAGGCCATCGCTTGTCCGCGGTACACACTCCCGGACACACCAAGGGGCACATGGTTTTTCATGACCTCGAACGCGACGTCTCTTTCACCGGAGACCATGTGTTGCCGACGATCACGCCATCGATCGGATTCGAACTCGGCGATTGGGAGCTGCCACTCGGAGCGTACCTCCGCTCGCTGGAGATGATGCTCGACGACCGGGACCGGATCATGATGCCGGCGCACGGCGGCACAGGCGCGGGTCTGCACGCGCGATGCCGGGAGTTGTTGGCGCACCACGATCACCGTCTGGGTCAGACTGCTTCTGCGGTAGCCGAATTGGGCGAGGTCTCAGGGCTGCAAGTGGCGCAGGTGTTGACCTGGACCCGGCGCGAACGCGGCTTCGATTCTCTCGATACCTTCAACCAGATGGTGGCCACCTGCGAGACGCTTGCCCACCTCGACGTGCTTGTCGAACGTGGGCAGTTGTCCGTGAAAAACAGGAACGGGGTGGATCACTTCAGTTCGAACTGAAGAGATCCACCCCGTTTACCGACCCCCTCAGGCGCAGGTCCATCCGCCGTCGACATAGAGTTCGATACCGGTGACGAACGTCGAGTCATCGCCAGCCAGAAAAGCCACGGCGGCAGCAACTTCTGAAGCCGTGCCAAGTCGGCCCATCGGCGTATTCGCAATCATCGCCCGGTGCCGCTCACTACCCTCGTAACGCCGCAGCAGTTGCTGGGTCTCGATAAATCCCGGATGCACCGAATTCACGCGCACACCCTTCGTGGCCCAGTGCAATGCGGCGTTCTTTGTCATCGTGCGGACCGCACCCTTGGCGGCCGCGTAGGCGAAGCTGTTACCCAATCCGCCGACCGTGCCGAGGATCGAGCAGATGTTGACGACCGAACCGCCGCCAGTGCTTTCGATATAGGCCCCGGCGTGTTTCATGCCGAGCCACGTTCCGGTCTGACTGACCTCGATGACTTTGTTGTACCGATCGATGTCTTCGTCGACGACGGAAGCCAAACTACCGATCGCACCGTTGTTCACCACAGCGTCGAGTCGGGAATACCGCTCGGTGACAGCCTCTATGACCCTCTGCCATTGCTCTTCGCGAGCGATGTCGAGTGCGAGAGCCTGATGGCGGTCGGGCTGATCCTGCTTCGCGACCACTTCGGCGCACGCGTCACCACTGATATCGGTCACGATCACCGAAGCACCCTCGGATGCAAGGCGGCCGACGATTTCGACGCCGATACCGCCGGTGGCTCCGGTAACCAGTACCACTTTCTCACGCAAACGAGTATTGCCCACCGACATCGTTTCAGCCTCACTTTCTGTCACAGCTTGCTCAGGACGTTACGCCCGCCGACCAGCATGGCGATGGCAACGCCGATCGTGGTCACCGCGGTCATCAGCAGCGCCATGGCGGCCACCATCGGATACGAACCGTTCTGCCACATGTCGAACAGCAGCGTTCCCATCACCTGAGTTGTGGAAGCGCGTACCAGGAGCGACGCGGCGAACTCGTGCGTGAGCAAGATGAACATCAGCGCGACGGCACTGAGAACCGTCGGACGCATGAGCGGCAACATGATTCGCAGCGTCGTGACGAAGGGGGATGCACCGCTGGTGGCCGAGGCCTCGTTGTATGTGTTTCCGAGTGCAAGCATGGCTGTCATCTGCATCCGTGTGGCGAACGGCAGCATCAGAACGATGTAGACGAGGATGATGACCGTGCGGGTGCCGTACAGGATGAACGGCGGTTCGGTGTAGGTCAGCAGGAAGCCGACGCCGAAGATCACTGCGGGGATGCCGAGCGGCAGGGCGGTCATCAGATCGGCCAGCAGCGCCAGGATCTTGAAGCGCCGCCCGCGGACCAGGAGGTTGGCCAGCGCGTACCCGATCGGAATGCAGATGATCACCGCTCCCAGAGAGGTAAGTACGCTGGTGACAACGGATTCGGTGATCGCACTAGTCGACCAGAGCTCCCGGAAGTTGTCCAGGGTCAGTAAACCCCACGACAGCGATCCGGACCAATACGGCGTCAGCGAGACGATGATCAGCCCGATCAGCGGAATGACCAGTGCGAACATCGAGAAGATCACCACGGTGGCCGTCGCCCAGGTAGCCCGGCCGGTGGACGAGGCAAATGCCTTGCCTCCGTGCGTGACAAACCGAGTCTGGTTGCCCAGCAGCACCTTCTGCACCAGGACGAGCACCAAACCGAAGATCACCAGTGGTGAACCGGCAGCTGCCGCGGCCGCGAAATCCGAAGGGGACTCGGACACTCGGCGGTACATCTCCGTGGTCAGGACCTTGACGCCCGAATTCTGGCCCAGCAGTAGCGGACCGGTGAACTGTCCCAGACCGAGTAGCAATGCGATTCCGCCGCCGTAGATGAGTGAAGGCCGCAGCAAGGGCAGCACGATCTTGAAGAAGATTCCGACCGTTGACGATCCGCTCACCTGAGCGGCTTCGAGGTGTTCCGAACTGATGTTCTGCATGCCGGAGCTGACGAACAAGTAGACGAACGACGTGAGGCCGAAACCTGTGAGGATCACGATCCACGGGATGGTGTACACGTCGATGGGTCCGGTGTCGGTCCCGCTCCACCAGGGGAGCTTGCGCAGGAGCACGTTGAGGTAGCCGGGACCGGGCGAGAGCAGGAATGCCCAGCCGACGATGTTTGCGACGGCGGGCATGACGATCGGGAGGATGGGGACGATGCGAAGCCATCCCAGTTTCTCCGGGAGTCGGCTGGCGGCGAACGCAAGTACGGTACCGAGGACCATCGCGATCACGAGCGAGCCGAGTGCCAGGGCGATCGTCGTCCAGATCGCCTCGGCCACATCGTAGCGGCCGTACTGCGTACGGTAACCCGCGCCGCCGTCCTCGAACGCCAGCATCTGCAGCCGAATCATCGGCAGCACTACGAGATACGCAAGAACGGCGATCAGAATCGCGTAGCCGATGCGGGCCTGCCACTGCCGTGAAATCGAGAACGACTTGACGGATCCGCCGGCCGTTGCGGTTGCGGTTGCGGTTGCGGTTGCCATCAGGATCGGTCTCCTACACCCGGTGCGACCAGTTCGGGGACGGTCACCGCAGCGGCGTCCGGATCGGCGTATACCCGCAGACTGGACGGAGAGAAGCTGATCACCATGGGCGTACCCGGATCACTGGCGCGCAGTGTGGCACTGTGTTCGGCGGCACTGGCACGCAATGCCAGTTGTTCGGTACCTGTCTTGACCAATACGTCGAAGTGTCGTCCGGCGTACTCGTATGTCACCAGTTCGGCGTGCAGTGCAACGTTTCCGGCCGGAACGTCGTCCATCGAGGCATGCATCTGCACGTCGTCCGGTCGGAACCGCGCCACCGCGGCGGTGCCCTCGTCAGCGCGGTCCCGCACGCTGGCGTTGCTGAGATCGATGACGTCGTTCGCGCTCGTGTTCCAACCGTCGTGGGCGCGGCGCAGCTCCAGTCGATTGCCCATGCCGATGAAAGCGGCGACATACTCGGACACCGGATTCTCGAACACGTGCTCCGGCGCGTCGTACTGTTCGATTCTGCCGGACTTCATGATTGCGATCCGGTCGGCAAGAGCGAAAGCCTCGGCCTGATCGTGCGTGACGAAAACTGCGGTAAAGCCCAGGCTTTGATGCAGCTGATGGATCTGGGAGCGCACCTGGTCGCGGAGCCGTGCATCCAAGTTGCTCAGGGGTTCGTCGAACAAGACCAGATCCGGTTGCGCAACGAGTCCACGGGCCACCGCAACTCGCTGTTGCTGCCCACCACTGAGCTGCGACGGGTACCGATCGAGCAGTGCGCCGCAATCGACCATCTCGGCAGCCTTCTCCACCGCACCGTCTGCGATGGCCTGTTTGAGCTTGCGGACCTTGAGCGGGTATCGGATGTTGTCCCGGACCGTCATGTGCGGCCAGAGCGCATACGACTGGAACACCATGCCGATGTTCCGCTTGTGTGCGGGGACATCGGTTTTGGTGGAGGCATCGAAAACGTGCCTACCGCCGAACGAGATCGAGCCGCCCTGAGGTGTTTCCAATCCCGCCAGGCACCGCAGCGTTGTGGTCTTGCCGCAACCGCTCGGACCGAGCAGGACAAGGAACTCACCCTGCTCGATTTCGAGATCGAGTTGATCGACCACCACGTTCGATCCGTAAGTCTTCGTGAGACCTGAAACTGCGAATTGTGATGCCATTTCTATACTTTCTCGTTCGAGATTTTGGGGGTACGAACACCGGCGGCCTGGCCACCGTCGACGAGGATGTCGGTTCCGGTTACGTAGCTGCTGTCGTCAGTGGCCAGGAAACGAATGACCCTCGCGACCTCGCTCGGCGCGCCACGGCGTTGCATCGGAATGCTGCGCACATACGCTTCGACGTCGTCGTTGGAGAAGTCCGATACCGACGTGATTTCGGTTTCGATGCTGCCGGGGCAGACGGAATTGACTCGGATACCGCGGTCGGCAAGCTCGAGTGCGGCCACCTTGGTCAGGGCTCGGACCCCGAATTTCGCTGCGCCGTAAGCACCCAACTCGGCGGTCGCGAGCACGCCACGCAATGATGCGAGATTGATGACGCACCCACCATCTGCCATTGACGCGGCTGCGGCCTTCAGCCCCAGGAATGTGCCAACAAGATTCAGGTCGATCATCCGACGAAACTGGTCGAGTGACGTATCTGCCAGAGTCGCCTTCATCGCAGCTCCGGCACTGTTGACCAGCACCGTCATGTCGTGGCCGGCCGCCGCCATCGCCGCTGTTGCGTCGGCCCAGTCAGTCTCGCTCGTCACGTCGAGATGGCGGTAATACGCGTTTGCGCCCAACGTCGCAGTGAACGCGCTTCCGGCGTCGTCGTTGACATCGGTAAGGTAAACGGTTGCGCCGTGCGCGGCGAACAGTTCGGCGCAGGCCCCGCCAATACCGCCGGATGCTCCCGTGACAAGAACATTCGTTCCCCGCATCGAATCCGTGAGGTGGTTCAAGGTCAGCCTTCCACTTGTTGATTGGCGCTTATGTTCTGCGGAGCCATGTTTCGGTGTTACTGGAAGAGCTTTTGCCACTGCTGGGAGTACTGCTCGACCTTTTCCGGTGTCAAGTCTTCGGGATTGGGCAGCGCGATGTCCTGAGCCCGGGCGACAGCCCCAGGAATATTCGGGAGTGCAGCAGCGTATCCGTCGTTGAGGGCGGTCTGACCTGCGACAGTTACCAGGAAGTTGGCCAACACCTGGGCGGCGTTCGGATGCGGCGCCGTGTTCAAAACGTGGGAGTACCAAGGGGTTCCCCACGGCTGCTGCGGCAGCACCCAGTCGACAGGCGCGCCTGAGTTCACTTCGGTCACCAGCGGCTGCACCGAGGGGCTGACGACGATCTCGCCGGACGTCAGGGCCTGGGCCACACCGAGCGCGCTCGGGTAGATGCGGGGTTGCAGCTCCGCAAGCTTGTTCCAGTAGTCCTCCCCGTATGTGTTCGCGAAGTGCCGGTACATGTCGACGTACGAAGCGATCCCCACAGGGTTGACGATGCCGATCTTGCCGCGGTAGGCCGGATTGAGGATGTCCTGCGGCGTCTTCAGTCCGTTCGGTACCGCATCGGTATTCCAGCCGAGCGCAAAGACGGCCGCGCTGGTGAGGAAGAACCGGTTGTCGAGCACGCTCGCCGCTGGATCGAATTCGGGGGCTTCGAGTGCGGGCCCGACCAATTCGGCGGAATAGGTACCGGACTTGGCGGCGTTCTGGATCCATGCCGAGTCGGTGAGCATGTGGACGTCGGCGGTACCCTTACCGATCTTGTGTTCGGTCTCGACCCGGGGATTGATATCCGGATCGGTACCGCGAACGTATTCCAATTCGATTTGCGGGTACTCAGCGTGGAATGCGACCTTGAGCGCATCGAGGTTGGCCGGCTTCTGGCTCGAATAGAGCATCACCTTGCCCTCTTCGTTCGCTGCAGCGACCACATCTTCCCAGCTGCCGTCGACGGCAGCAGACGCGGGTTCACTACTGCCACATCCCGAGATGCCGACCATGGCTGCGGCGGCGCTCAACGCCACCAGGGTGCGGACGAATGACTTCATGGCTTCCTTTCGGGCATGCCGTCGGACGTCGATGTATCGACATGTCGTGGGCACTCCAGTGAGAGATGTTCTCGCGTCGGCATTTCTGAAGCTGACCCTGCGCGGTGTGTCATCGCGCCTGGTCTCGGGCGGAGGCTGCCGAATCGAGAGCCACCCGCTTAAACTGAACTGATGTCAGTTCGAAGGTAGTGCCCATAGCTTGTGATGTCAATCACGAAGTTCACGGACGTGGAAATTGCTTCGAAGAAACAGGGCGATGGCTCGACACCGCCAACGGAACAAGTCAGCCGACGGCAGCGGAGGCTGCGGACAGACCGAACACCAGAGCCGAGGCGAGGCCACCGGCGTACGCCCGGTTCCACAATCCGCCGGTGTCGGAGCCTGCTGCAAACAGTCCGGGGATGGGCAGTCCGGCGGCGTCCAGAACTCGGGCTTGCGTGTCGATCCGAATCCCGTGAAACGGGAAGGTGACCGCGGGAACCGTTTCGATCACGTAGTAGGGCCCCTCGAGTAAGGGAGCGCGATCGAGTCTACGGCCTGGAACCAGTTCTGCACCCTGGGAGGCCGCCTCGTTGAACTTCCTGATCGCCGCAGCGATCGCCGCTCCGTCGTATCCCCATTCCTCCGGCAAAAATTCGAGTTCCTCGAGGTCCTCGGCGAGGCCGACCCTGCCACCACGCCTGCTGGCAAGTTCGAATTTGTCAACGGCCACAGCACCTTCGACATACGACGCGACCATCCAGTCGCGGTGCACGCGCGCGTCGGCAATCAGCAGGCCTCGGCCCTGCGGCTGTTCGAGAAGAGCCATCGTGGTGAGGTGATCGCCGAGCGTTTCGTCGACGAACCGTTCGTTGTCGAGACTGAAGAGAAGCGCATGCTCGCTGTAGTACAGCGACATGTCGACGAAGTCTGCGGGATCGGCAAGTTCAACACCGCTCGGAATCAGATGCCCGTAGAAGCCGGCATCCTCGACGCCGGTCGACGCGCCGACCTCGATCGCGAGGCGGTAACCTTCGCCGCAACTGTGTGGGTTCGAACGCAAGGCCATCCGGCCTGCGTCCGGGTGGACGTGCTGAGCGAGCAATTCCTTGTTGCCTTGGAATCCGCCGGTTGCCAGGAGGATCTGGCCGGCCCGAATCTCGCGCGCGGGCTCGGCACCCGTACGTACCACGGCGCCGCGGACGGCACCGTCCTCGAACAGGAGCCCTTCGGTCGCGGTATCGAGCACGACCGATCCGCCGGCGTCAAGAACGATTCGCTTGCAGGTGTCGACGTAGTGATTGGTGTCGAATCTGTGCCCGCGACCGAAGCTCAGAATGGGCTGCGCCGCGTCGACGTCAATGCCAATCGAGCGGATCCACTCGACACCGACATCAAAGCTGTCGACGAGGTGGCGCTTGAGAGCTTCGTCGCCCCTCGGGTTCTGTTCGGCCATGACGTCGTGATTCGGTGCGCTCCAGGCGTATCCAGCGAATCGCGCCGAACCTCCGACGTCGGCGCTGATCTCGATCAAGCACACTCGCCTGCCTGCTGCGGAAGCTTTTGCCCCAGCAGTCAATCCGGCCATTCCAGCCCCGATTACCAGCAGATCGTATTCATTGCTACTCAAATTGACTCCAATTGTCCGGCGCCGGTGAGCGCCTCCCATTCAAATTGAACTGACCTCAATTTGATTACAGTAGAAGCGCAGCGAGGAGAGAGTCAATCGATGTCACTCCCGACATGACGGTTGCATTGTGGGCTGAGTCACTCTAATATGAACTGAATTAGGTTTGATTTTGTTTCGGCAGGTACCAGAAACGGAGCAGCTCGCATGATCCCTCAGGTTTTCAGAACCACCGTGGCACTCGCCGCGGTGGCGCTCGCGTTGACGGCGTGTAGCAACGCTCCCGCTGCCCCGTCAGAGCCGGTTTCAGGTTCGTGGGACGACGTCGTTGCTGCGGCCAACAACGAGGGAAAGGTCACGATTTACTCGACCCAGGCGGCGCCCCGACTCGCAGCCCTGGAAACTGCCTTCGAAAAGGCCTACCCCGCAATCGATCTCGAGGTCGTCCGCGGAGTCGATTCGGATCTGCTTTCCAAGATCGATGCCGAAAGCAAGTCCGGCAAGGGAATCGGAGACCTCGCGGTGATCACCGACGTGTCGTGGATGAATACTGTCAAGGATACAGGCAAGGCGACCAAGCCGATCGGGCCGAGTTTCGACAACCCGGACTATCGCCGGGATACAAGCATCGTCTCGGACAAGTACTTCCTCGAAGGGGCAGTGATCCTGGGATTCGGCTGGAACACCGACCAGCTGCCCGGCGGTGTCTCTTCCCCGGCAGATCTTCTCGCTCCTGTGCTCAAGGGCAAGGTCGGAATCGTCAGTCCGTCAACGTCACCGACATACCTGGACTTCTACTCCCACATCGAGAAGTACTACGGCGGCAGGGAGTATCTGGAGAAGCTTGCCGACCAGAACCCACGCATCTATCCGAGCAATCAGCCGCTCGCTCAGGCACTCGCTTCCGGTGAGATCGCCGCCGGCTTGATGGCCGATCCGATGTTGGCATCCAAGGACTCCGGGGCACCGGTTGAATGGTCTGCCGGAGAACATATCTGGGGAGCGCGCTGGTACGGTCTGACTCTCGGCTCGTCACCGCATCCCAATGCCGCGCAGGTATTGGCCGACTTCATGGTCACCCGACCCGGCCAGGAGGCCACGTCGGTCGGTTACAGCTCGGTGTTGCCCGACATCGAAGGTTCGATCGCGAATGCTCAAGAGGTTCCTGATCAGAACACCGAGGTGACCACGGGTGACGGCGCCGCGCGTTACCGCGACGACCTCGAAGCCCTGTTCAACTGAACTGCTTGACAACCGTTCCACGTGCACGTGTTCTACTCGTAATACCCGCGGCCGCCAAGCGAGCGGATCGACGGGACTGAAAGGTGTATTCGATGTCTGATCGGCAGTTCGAGGGCCAGGTCGCAGTGGTAACCGGAGCAGGTTCCGGAATCGGCGCTGCCACAGCGCGTCTGCTCGCTGACCGGGGCGCCGTGGCGGTGTATCTGTGCGACGTCAACGAAGCTGCGGTAACCGAGGTAGCAGCGTCTGTGGTCGGTGGCCAGGCCATCGGTTTGGATGTCGGCAATTCGGCGCAGGTGACCCAGGCTTTCACGAGAGTGATCGCCGAGCAGGGGCGGGTTGACATCGTCGTCCATGCCGCCGGCGTCGACGACCCGAAGAGTAAACAGCGCATCTACGAGGCAGCTGAGCGTAATGAACCGGTTGACGTTCTCACTCACCTCGAGGACGAAGATTGGCGACGGGTCATGTCGATCAACCTCGACGGTACGTTCTTCATACTCCGCGAAGCAGTCCGGGCGATGAAACCAGCCCGCAGCGGCGCCATCGTGACGGTCGGCTCGTCCTCGGCGTTCGACACGCTTGTTGGCTACCCACACTACTCAGCTTCGAAGGCCGGAGTTCATGCGGTAAGCCAGGCTGTAGCTAAAGAGGTTGCGCCCTTTGGCATCCGGGTTAACACGATCGCTCCGGGACCAGTCGACACAGGAATGGCCAGTCGCACTCCGACCAACCTTCGCGCTGCGATGACACAGGACGGATTCCGCGGTTACGCAACCGCCGAGGAATTGGCAGATAACATCCTGTACCTGGCGTCGCCGGGTGCCGCCAACGTCGTCGGGGCCGTACTACTGAGCAACGGTGGTAGATTCACCGTCTGATCGGGGTCAGTTCCGTAGAAATGCCCGGTTTTGCACGTCTTCCGAAGACGTGCAAAACCGGGCATCGTGCTTTGTCAAAATAGCTTCGGCTCGACAAGTAATCGGGTTTGCGGCGCTAAGACAAGATATTCGGCCAATTTCGTCCGCACCCGATTCTCCGGAACGGTCAGTCGCTCGGTCTCCTGAGCGAGGTACTCAGACCAATCACGGAACGTGCAGTGTTCAACGTAGATGTCGGGCTCGTTTGCCGATCGCGACACGCTCCAGCGCAGTGCACCAAGACGCCGCCGGGAGAGTTTGAGTTCGTGCACGTTGTCGAGAAATTCTTCCGTGCGGCCCGGGAGCACGTGATAGGTGGTCTCGACGATCACGCGCAGACCGGAGTATTCGGCATTAGGGGCCAAGGGATCCGGTGCCCCGGTCAGTTCGGGGGCAATCGCCTCACTCGGCATGATCCCGCGGCGAACTGTCTCGAACACCGAGACGAACATCAACAGTGCGGCCAGTAGCACGGCGGGAACGAGGCCGAGCGAGTCGGCAAGGACGCCCCACAACAGGGCGCCGATCGCCTGGCTCCCCTGAAACATCAACATGACGAAGGCGATAACACGCGCCTTGATCCATCGGGGAACCACGGCATGAGCGGCGATCATCCAGGTGCTCTGAACCCCGACCCACCCGGCGCCAACCACTACAAGAACGGCAAACATCGCGCTGAACCACGGGATCACGACCAAACCGATCAGGACAAGCGCATATGCACCCGAGCCTAGCGCCACGAAGTGATTCCAACTCATCCGCGCGCGCAGCGGCATCAGCAGGATCGTACCGAGCACGGCGCCGATTCCGATTGCGCCGGAGAGGATTCCGAAGCCGAACGTACTCACCTGCAACCGATCATGCGCGACCAGCGGCAGAAGCCCCCACAGACAACTCGCCGGGATCCCGAACATGGTCAGTCGCAGCAGCAATCGCCTGGTCCAGCGGGAATGGCGAATGAAGCGCACGCTTCCTGCCACCGCCTGGCCTATCGAATTGTGCACTTCGACCCGCCCGGTCGATGCGGGTACCGTCCGTGCCGAGACGAAGACGCAGACGGCGAACAGAGCGGCAGTCAAGGCGAAAGCCGAAGTCGATCCCCAGCCGGCGAGAACGGCACCACCGATAACCGGCCCGACTGCGCGAGCGCCATTGAAGACGGCGCCGTCGATCGCAGGAACCACCGCCATCATCTCGCGGCTGACTATGTTGGGCAGCAACGCCTGCCAGACGATAGCGACGGACGCCAGACCTGCGCCGGCGACGAAGACCGCGAGCATCAAAATCGGAGTTTTCGCCAAGCCCAACTGCTGCAGTACCGCCAGCAGGATCGTCGACCCAGTCAACACCATTGCGGTTCCGACGAGCAGTAGGCGATGGCTGACGAACTCGGCCATCGCGCCGATCGGCAACGCCAACAGGAAGAACGGCAAGCTGGCGGCGAACTGAACCATCGACACCGTCGTCGCAGACTCCCCGGTTTCGGTGAATGTCCACTGCACTGCAAGTACCAGAATCCATACTCCGACGCTTGCGCACAGTTGGAAGCCAAGCATCATGCGGAGTCGCCTGATGCGCAGTGGCGCAAAGATGCTCACTGGCCGATCGCTATCCATAGCGTTCCTCTCGATCAACAAATGCTAGACTGAACTTAATTCAGTTTAGAATCAACTGGGAAAGTTTTCGCAATATTTGCCTTGCACTGCGTTCCCTTGCCGGTCCGTACAAGATCCCAGCTATCCGGAAAGGATCATCGCCATTCACAATCGAGTTGTGTGCCTGACCACACGTCCGTCCGGCCCTCTAGCGCCGGAACATTTCACGATCGTCGATGCCGACGTGCCTACCTTGTCGCGGGGTGAGGTTCTGATCCGAAACACTTGGCTTTCGATAGATCCGTCGATCCGACTGCGGCTCAGCGCCACAACGCCTTCGGGGTATCTACGACCCCTGGCTCCCGGAGATCCACTGGTCGGCCTGGCTATCGGCACTGTCGTCGAATCTCGAAGTCCGGGATTCAGTGCTGGCGAGATGGTCTCTCACATGTTCGGATATCGCAGTTACGCGGTGGTTACCGCAGACGGTGAAACGCTCGGTGGTACAGGCGGGCTAACGAAGATTACTCCGGGCAACTTTCCCCCTCAGTGGTACCTTGGGCCACTAGGCAGTGCCGGCTTGACCGCCTACGTAGGGCTTTTCGAGGTCCTCGAGCTCAAAAACGATGATGTACTTTGGGTTTCAGCAGCAGCCGGCGCCGTCGGAAGCATTGCGGTGCAATTGGCAGTGCTGCGAGGCAACACGGTTGTCGCATCCGCAGGCGGCCCGGAGAAGGTCGAATACCTCCGGCGTGTATTAGGCGTCTCCCATGCAATCGATTACCGTGCCGGCGATTTGAAGACGCAACTGACCAAAGCCGTCCCGGGCGGTATCGACGCCTACTTCGACAACGTCGGTGGCGATCATCTGGGCGCAGCCCTCGATCACCTCCGGCCAGGCGGCCGCATCGCGATGTGTGGGGCCGTCTCGACCTACGACACATCTTCCCCCGCGCCCGGGCCAACGAATCTCTTCCAGATCACCGCAAAGAGCCTGCGAGTGAGAGGGTTTCGCGCAGGGGCATATGACGAGTTGTATGCGGACGTACGTTCGGAGGTCGGCGGTTACCTCGCCAAAGGCATGATGACGTACCAGGAGACAGTATTCGATGGGCTCGACCTAGCACCCACCGCGCTCGTCGGAATGCTCAATGGCAACAACACCGGAAAGACTCTGTGCCGACTGTAGGGAGCTCTGCTCCCACATTGGCATAGTACGCCGGTGCCGGTACGAGTCCTCCGCAATTCTGGATTTGAGAGTCTGGCCTCCGAAACTACTTCGACGGTTCCACCTCCCACCGGACGTGAGTCACCAACGGTTCCAAGCTCAGCCGGCTGACGGCGGATTCCAGGAGTCCGTCGTCACGCTCCGCTGCGGCCAATTCCGCGACCACTCGTACGCGGTCGCTGTCCGGGATGTCGAAGGACTGCACTGACCGGAGCTGGAACTCCGGCCTCGAAATGGACTGCACGGTAAGCCCTCTGATGTGAGCTTCGGCGTCACCGTGGCAGGTCACCTCGAAGGTGTAGTCAGCCGGCGGTTCCTCGCGTCCGGTGCGGGCAGGCTGGTGATCCATCATCCGGCCCAACGGCCTCAACAACGTATTCGCCAACATGATTGCACCGGCACCGAACACCGCCACCCAGTACATTCCGCCGCCCGCCAGCGCGCCGACGGCGGCCGTGGCCCACAAGGTTGCGGCGGTGTTCAGGCCGGTGACGGAGGCTCCCTGCTTCATGATCACCCCGGCACCGAGGAAGCCGATCCCCGAGACGATCTGCGCTGCGACGCGCGTCGGATCAGCGTCCGGCCCCTGAAACCCGTACGCGCCCATGATGACGAAGAGCGTCGCACCCAAGCTCACCAACGCGTTGGTTCGCAGACCCGCCATCCTTGCGCGCCATTGCCTTTCGATCCCGACGGCAGCGCCGAGGACGAGCCCGAGCGCTATCCGCACAAGGATGACGTGGATTTCCACGGTGAACTCCTAGAGCCAGGTCGCGAATCGACGAATGAACATTCCCTTGGCCACCTGCGTGACGACGCAGTATGCCCCGAGGGTGAGGACCAGCCACGGGAAGTAGTTCCACGGCAGTGAAACCAACCCGAGGGAATGACCCCAGGACGTGAACGGGAACACCAGCGCGAAGACGCAGGCAGCGCCCGTGCTGAGCAGTACCGGCAGCGATGCACGCGACTGGATGAACGGGATCTTGCGGGTGCGGATCATGTGAACGATCAGCGTCTGCGAGATCAATGACTCGATGAACCAACCCGATTGGAACAGCGCTGCATGCTCGGGAGAGTTGGCGGCGAACACGAACCACATCAGCGCGAACGTCGAGATATCGAAGATCGAACTGATCGGGCCGATGAACACCATGAACCGGCGAAGGCTCTTGGTCTCCCACTTGCGGGGCTTCGCGAGGAAGTCGTCGTCGACACGGTCCCACGGGATCGTGAGCATCGAGAGATCGTAGATCAGGTTCTGCAACAACAGAACTACGGGAATCATGGGGATGAACGGCAGCAGGGCACTGGCGACGAGCACCGAGAAGACGTTCCCGAAGTTCGACGACGCAGTCATCTTGATGTACTTCTGGATGTTTCCGAAGGTACGACGCCCTTCGATGACTCCTTGTTCGAGTACACCGAGGTCCTTCTCCAGCAAGATGATGTCCGCGGATTCGCGGGCGATGTCCGCCGCTGTGTCAACGGAGATGCCGACGTCCGCAGCCCGCAGTGCGGGTGCGTCGTTGACACCATCACCGAGGAAACCAACCGTGTGGCCGACCCGGCGCAGCGATTCGACAATGCGTGCCTTCTGCATCGGATCCGTCTTCGCGAATACGGTTGTCCGCTGCACCAACTCGTCGAGGGCGTCGTCGCTCAACGCTTCGATCTCGGCGCCGGATACAACAGTTCCCACGTCGATACCGACTTTGCCGCAGACGGTTTCGGCGACCAGTTCGTTGTCACCCGTCACTACCTTGACCGCGACTCCGTGGCTCGCGAGGGCTTCGATCGCCCCGGCCGCAGATTCCTTCGGCGGGTCGAGGAAGGCCAGCAGTCCAACCAGGGTCATGCCCTCTTCGTCGGCCGTCGAGTACTCGCGGCGCCGCTCTTCGACGACTGTCTTGGTTGCCACCGCAAGCACTCGCTTACCTTGACCGTTCAGCTCCGCGACCAGACGGTCGACTCGGGCCAGCCATCCCGGTGTCAATTGGTGGGTCACCCCGTCCAGTTCCACCGATTCACAGACCGAAAGGAGCTCTTCCACTGCACCTTTGGTTACGATCAGATCGGCGTCTCCGTGGTCGACCACCACGGAGAGTCGACGGCGCTTGAAGTCGAAGGGAATCTCGTCCACCAACCCGTGGCGACGCGAGATCTCCTCGACCACTTCGGGACCGGCGGCCTCGATCACCGCGTCGTCGAGAAGACTGCGCAATCCGGTCTGATTCACGGAATTGACCGCCGCTAGCCGCAATACGTCCTCGGACTTACGTCCGGCAGTATCGAGATGCTCACCGAGAACGATGCGGTCCTCGGTGAGAGTTCCGGTCTTGTCCGTGCACAGAACGTCCATGGCACCGAAGTTCTGAATCGCGTTGATCTGCTTGACGATCACCTTCTTGCGCGACATGTGGAGCGCACCCTTGGCCAGGTTCGCCGTCACGATGAGCGGCAACATTTCCGGAGTCAACCCCACCGCGGTGGCGACGCCGAAGAGTAGTGCTTGGCTCCAGTCCTTGGTCAGTCCGTTGATGATGAACACCGCGGGAACCATGATCAGCATGAACTTGATCAGCAGATAGCTGACACTGCGCACCCCGACGTCGAAGCTGGTTTCGGGTCGCTTGGACGCCAATTGTGCTGTCATGGCACCGAAGTAAGTCCGCTTGCCGGTGTGTACCGCAACGGCGGTGCCACTGCCCGACACGACGGAAGTACCCATGAACCCGATGTTCTCGGCTTCGAGCAGGCGATCGACGTCGATCCCCGACGACGGGTCCGCCGACTTCTCGGCCGGCATCGATTCACCGCTGAGCATTGACTGATTGACCTGTAGATCCTTGGCCCGGATGATGCGGACATCGGCCGGGATCATGTCGCCGGCGGCAAGCTGGACTACATCCCCCGGCAGTAACTGCTCGATCGGAATCTCAGCCGTGACCACGGTGTTGTTGATCTTGCGGGTGGCCGCGACGGTCGTCGTAACCATCGCCTTGAGCGCCTCGGCGGCGCGACTCGAACGGTATTCCTGCCAGAACCTCAGTGAGACACTGACAAAGATCATCAACCCGAGAGTGATGATGCCCTCGTAGGAAGGACCGTCCTCGGGGTCCGCCCAGACCACGTCGGTCCCGACCATGATCAGGGCGAGGAACACCAGGATCAGGATGAACGGGTTCTTGAAGGCCCCCGCGAACTGCACGATTGCCGGCGCCGGGCGGTCGTGGCGGACATCGTTGCGCCCGTATCGCCGACGAAGATCGTCGATCTGATCGTCACGAAGGCCGTTGGCCGTCGTAGTCAGATCTGCGAGAACGGTGCGCGTGTCCGAGGCCGAGTAGTCGACCAATTCCTGTGCGCTTTCTTTTGCCAGGACCGTTGAAGGTGTTTGTTGTGCACTGTTTCTCGTGGGCCGTGGCCGCAATGCGAGAACGGAAAATGACATGACGAATCTCCTCGGCTGCCCGAACACGCCGGACCATGCCAGTGCATGAGGGCAGCAGAATGCGCTGAGCGACAATGGAAGTCGTCAGCGGTCGCGGCAAAGCCGCGCAGATGAAGCCGAGGATGCAAAGAGTCAGTGACTGAAGAGCAAAAGACCGGGGTGAGCATCGTCGGCAAGAACAGAAGGATGGGTCGAATATCGACTCGGCGGGTCGTCCACGATGGTCACCTCCTGAAAGTTCGGGGCGTCCGATGACGCCACACAAGTACATGCGCACAGCACACGCCAGGAGAACCGAATATCGACGTACTCTCGCCTTCGCCGGAAGAAACCGGCATCAAGCTGCGAAAACACCTCCACGTCCGAGTTTTGGCACTGCACGACGTGTCCCGATCAAGAACGGGAAGCCACTTTGGATCACCCCTTAAGCCGGGGAGATCTGTCCTAACCTTGGGCGTCTCTCGACGTCGTGAGATCAGTGGCCTGTGTTCGTGCAGAAGCCTCACCTAACGAGGTACTGCACCCAGAGGGTAGTTCTCAAATCTGTTGCCTGTCAACCGAGCAACTCAGACGGCGGGCAATCCTGCCCGTGCGACGGCGCCGGCGAAGAGTGCCGTCACGGCGGCACCCATCACGCTCTGATCAACTTCTTCCGGATCCACGGAGTGTTCGAGAACGAGCCCGGATATCAAGGCCATCAACGAGATTGCAGTGGTCCGCACATCGAAGGAATCATCCACTCCCCATTCTCGGGCACGTTCGCCGATCAACTCCACGAGTTGACTGCGCAAGTGGCGACGCTCACGTAAGTACGCCTGTGCGATCTGCGGATCACGTCCGGCGAGCACTCCGAATTCGAGGACGAGCAGTGACCACCCCGGGTCGTCGACCATCCACGTGGCAATGGCCTCGCCACCTTTGCCCGCCGCGTCGGCCGGGTTCATCCCGGCGATCTCGGCAAGCACCCGGCCGGCCAGTTGGAGAGACCGTTGCGCGAACAGTTCGGCGAACAGATCTTGTTTCGACTCGAAGTTGGAGTAGACAGCCCCCTTGGTGAAGCCCGCTCGGCGAGCAACTTCAGTGAGACGTGCGGCACTGAATCCGCGCTCCGCAAACTCTTCCGCCGCAGCGTCGAGCAGTCTTTGCCGCACCACGTCACGTCCGGGGCGGGTTACCGGCGTCCAGTCCGGTTGACGAGATTCAGTCACGATACCTAGAGTATTCAATACCTCGGGTATTGACAAGCTCTTTACTTTCGACAAGATCAGGACTCTTTCGTGACCACTACGCATCCGGCACACGCCGCACCAGACAACAGCTCCACCCACGACGAACACCACCACGACAACCTGCTGGTGAAATACGGCGCACCCAAGGTGATGGCTGCGCTGTTCGTCGGCGTGCTCCTGCTGCAGATGGGCTTCATCCTCAGCTACGTCGCCGCCTTCCATCAGCCGACTCCGCGAGACATCGAAATCGCGGTCATCGCCGATCAGGGCACACCGGACGGCATGGATCAGCAGATCGCCGACAAACTCAATGCCATCGACGGCAGCCCGCTCGACGCTCAGGTGGTCGACAGCACGGCGACCGCTCGCCGCATGATCAACGACCGAGAGATCCAGGGCGCGTTTGTCATCAACCCGGCCGGGCCGGACACCCTGATCACCGCGAGCGCGGGCGGCAGCTCCATCGCGACGTCACTCGAAGCGGTGTTCACGAAGGTCGAGGCGACACAGGACCGACAGTTCGTCGTCCGCGACGAGATCCCCGTCGGAGCCCACGACAACCGCGGCCTCTCCGGCTTCTACCTCTCGGTCGGCTGGGTCGTCGGCGGCTATCTCCTCGCGGCAGCCATCGGACTGTTCATCGGTGCGCCGAAGACTCTCCGCCAGGCAAGCGCACACACGGGCGTGATCGCGATCTACTCGATCATCTCGGGAGCTCTCGGCGCCCTCATTACCTCACACGTACTCGGAACTTTCGCGGGCCACTGGTTCCCGCTGTGGATCCTGGGAACAGCCGTGGTGTTCGGCACCGCCATGTTCACACTCGGATTGCGCGCCGCCATCGGCGTTCTGGCAGTCCCGCTGGCTATCGCCGTCTTCGTGATCCTCGGCAATCCCAGTGCGGGAGGCGCATTCGGCTCCAACGTGATTCCCTCGTTCTACGCCGCCATCGGCCGGTGGATCACACCCGGCGCCGGCACCGAAGGCGTCCGGAGCATCGTCTACTTCAACAACGTCGGCGTCGGCCAGCCTGCTCTGACGCTGTTCCTGTACGCGCTGATCGGTGCGGTCATGCTGTTCGGCTTCACGATCCGTCGTAACCGAAAGTCCACCGACACGACGCCGACTCCAGCTGTGGCGAACGCCGACTAGTCCTAGTCTGAACTCATGACGAGCCTCCTCCACCCCAACGCCTCGCACGTCGCCGAAACACTGATCTCGCGGGGTCACCACGGCGTCATCGTCACGCAGCCCGACGCCACGCACACCGCGGCCGAGGCAGCGGCGGCCGTCGGGGTGGAGGTAGGCGCGATCACCAAGTCACTGGTGTTCCTTCTCGACGACGATCCGGTCCTGCTGCTGGTCTCCGGCGCACATCAGGTGAATCTGAAGGCCACCGGCGAACGCCTCGAAGGCAAGCTCACGCGGGCGACGCTGGAGATGGCGAAGTCCGCGACGGGCCAGCCGATCGGTGGGGTCGCTCCGCTCGGGCATCCCACCAACCTGCCGACGTACGTCGATACCGCCCTCGAGCAGTACCCCGAGTTGTGGGCAGCCGCCGGGCACCCCAACACGGTCTTTCGCACGACGTACTCCGAACTCCTCCGAATCACCGCCGGCCTCGCCGTCGACATGGACTGAAGCACTTCATCCAGCCCGGTCCGAAACCACTCAGACGTGCGTCCACCTATAGTTGGACGCACCATGTGCACTGCAACCAGGACCCCGGCCGGCAACCACTGGCGTCGACGGCACGTAGATCTGTGCCGCACCGACGCCTGTCTGTGTATGCCGAGCGCAGTCACCTCGACCACACCGCACACCTCGAGTTCCAGCCGGAGAGTTCCCGTTGTCTGACAAGCCGAATGCCGTTTCCAGCCACACCACCCCCGACGTCCCCGAAGTAGCGGTGACGCCCGAGTTGTCCACCGGCATCTGCGCCGGTGACTACCGCGCTGCGCTTCGCCGCCACCCCGCCGGTGTCACCGTCGTGACCCTCGATTCGGGTACCGGCCCGGTGGGTTTCACCGCCACCTCGTTCTCGTCCGTCTCCCTCGAGCCGCCGCTCGTCTCGTTCAACATCGCGGAGACGTCGTCGAGCATCAATGCACTCAAGGCAGCCGAGTCCTTGGTGATCCACCTTCTCGGCGAACATCAGCAGCATCTGGCCCAGCGCTTTGCGCGTAGTGCCGATCAGCGTTTTGCAGACGAGTCACTGTGGGCAGTGCTCGACACCGGGGAGCCGGTGCTGCACGGCACCCCCAGCTGGATGCGCGTCAAGGTCGACCAGCTGATCCCTGTCGGCGATCACACGTTGGTCATCGGTCTCGTCACGCGGGTGCACGCCGAAGAGGACGACGAATCCGCTGCCGCGCCCCTGCTCTACCACGAGGGCAAGTACTACCGCCCGACTCCGTTGGGTCAATAGACAACTGTGCGCCTTTATTAACCGCCCGCGGTTAATAAAGGCGCACAGCAAGTTAGAGCGCTACGTACTTGGTATCGAGATACTCGTCGATACCCTCGGTTCCGCCTTCACGGCCGAAGCCCGATTCCTTCACCCCACCGAACGGCGCGGCAGCATCGGAGATCGCGCCGCGATTGACGCCGACCATGCCGGTGTCCAGCTTGGCCGAGACGCGCATCGCCCGGTCGATGTCGCGGGTGTAGAAGTACGCCACGAGGCCGTATTCGGTGTTGTTCGCAGCCGCGATCGCTTCGTCTTCGGTGTCGAAACCGACCACTGCCGCAACGGGTCCGAAGATCTCTTCCTTCAGCAGGCGCGCATCGGCGGGCACCTGGTCGAGGACCGTCGGGGTGAAGAAGAATCCGGGGCCTTCGGGTGCCGATCCACCGGTGCGAACGCGAGCACCCTTGGACACGGCGTCGTCGACGAGTCCGGTGACGGTTGCGAGCTGCTTGGTGTTGATCAGCGGTCCGATGTTGGTGCCCTCGGCGTCACCGGCGCCCACCTTCAAGGCCGCAACCTTGGCGGTGAACTTGTCGGTGAACTCCTCGCGCACCGAGTTGGCGACGTAGATGCGGTTGGCCGCGGTGCAGGCCTCGCCGCCGTTGCGCATCTTCGCGAGCATTGCGCCGTCGACAGCTGCGTCGATGTCGGCGTCGTCGAAGACGATGAACGGCGCATTGCCACCGAGTTCCATCGACGTGCGGAGCAGCTTGTCAGCAGCATTGCGCACCAACAACTTTCCGACGCCAGTGGAGCCGGTGAAGGTGACCTTGCGCAGACGCGCATCTTCCATCAGCGGTCCACTGATGGAGGCCGCGTCGGACGTCGGGAGGATCGAGAGCACACCGTCGGGCAGACCGGCATCGGCGAACACCTGACCGAGGAGCTGCATGGTCAGCGGCGTGTCCTCGGCGGGCTTGACGATGATGGTGCAACCGGCAGCCAGCGCCGGTCCGATCTTGCGTGTGCCCATGGCGAGCGGGAAGTTCCACGGGGTGATCGCGAGGACCGGTCCGACGGCTTCCTTGGTGACCAGGATGCGACCGTTGCCGGCCGGAGCCTGCGTGTAACGTCCGCCGATGCGTACTGCTTCCTCGCTGAACCAGCGCAGGAATTCGCCGCCGTAGTTGACCTCACCGCGGCTCTCTGCCAACGACTTACCCATTTCCAGGGTCATCATCAGCGCGAAGTCCTCGGCGCGGGCGTGCAGCAATTCGAAGGCGGTGCGCAGAATCTCGCCGCGTACACGTGCCGGAGTGGCCGCCCAGTCTTCCTGCGCCGCAGCGGCGAGGTCGAGCGCACGGATACCGTCGGCAGCGGTGGCGTCGGCTACCTGGGCGAGTTCCTCACCCGTTGCCGGGTTGTAGACCGCAAAGGTCTTCTCGGCCGGGACGAGCTTGCCGCCGAGCCAGAGACCCTTGGGTACCGAGTCGAGAAGATCCGAGACGTTGGACATGTCAGTTCCCCTGTGCTGCAGTGCGGATGGCGGTCTCGAGGACGGTCAACGCGTCGTCGAGCAGCTCTTCGGAGATGACCAGCGGCGGGAGTAGACGGATGACGTTGCCGTAGGTACCGCAGGTGAGGATCACGACGCCGGCAGCGAGGCATTCGGCGGCGATCTTCTTGGTGATGTCGGCGTCCGGCTCCTGCCCACCGGGCTTGACCAGCTCGATGGCGAGCATGGCGCCGCGACCGCGAACGTCGCCGATGACGTCGAGTTCCTTTGCCAGTGCGTTCATTCGGCCGACGACGGTCGACTCGATGGTGCGTGCGCGGCCACAGAGGTCGAGCTCACGCATCTGGTCGATGGACGCCAATGCAGCGGCGCAGGCGACGGGGTTACCGCCGTAGGTGCCACCGAGGCCGCCGGGGTGGACAGCGTCGATGAGCTCGGCGCGGCCCGTGACAGCGGCGAGCGGCATGCCGCCTGCGATGCCCTTGGCGAGCGTGACCAGGTCGGGCACGATGCCCTCGTGATCGCTGGCGAACCAGGCGCCGGTACGAGCGAAGCCTGCCTGAACCTCGTCGGCGATGAAGACGACGCCGTTCTCCTTGGCCCACGCGACGAGCGTCGGGAGGAAGCCTTCTGCGGGAACGATGAATCCACCCTCACCCTGAATGGGCTCGATGAGGATGGCGGCGGTGTTGGCAGCGCCGACCTGCTTCTCGATCATCGTGATGGCGCGCTGTGCGGCCTGCTCACCGGTGATCTTGGAGCCGTCGACATTGAGGCCCTCGCGGTACGGGTAGGACATCGGGACGCGGTAGACCTCGGGGGCGAACGGACCGAAGCCGCTCTTGTAGGGCATGGACTTCGAGGTCAGTGCCATCGTGAGGTTGGTGCGGCCGTGGTACGCGTGGTCGAAGACGACGACTGCGTCGCGACCGGTTGCGTGACGGGCGATCTTGACTGCGTTCTCGACAGCTTCTGCGCCGGAGTTGAACAGCACGGAACGCTTCTCGTGGTCACCGGGGGTGAGTTCGGCGAGACGCTCGGCGACCTCGACGTAGCCCTCGTACGGAGCGACCATGAAACAGGTGTGGGTGAAGTGCGCGACCTGATCCTGAACTGCGGACACGACGGCCGGGTTGGAGGCGCCGACGCTGGTCACCGCGATACCGGCACCGAGGTCGATCAGCGAGTTGCCGTCGACGTCGACGATGACTCCGCCGTCTGCGTCGGCGACGTAGACCGGGAGGGTGGATGCGACGCCGGCGCCGACGACCTTCTTACGGCGTTCGGCGAGCGCAGCCGAGCGCGGGCCCGGGAACTCCGTGACGATGCGACGCTCCTGCGGAAGCCGGTATTCGATTGCACTCATGTGACCACCCTCTCGGTTGTGTATTGCATTCGAGTATGCGACGCGCGAAGCATCGCAAGCACTGCCGAAATGGATACCCGGAGCTTCAGGGCTACTCCATATCGGCAACGACAGCTAGCCTTGATCAGGTGACGGTTCCGATCTCGTGGCTCTTGCGCCAGAAACACCTCTCGCTGGCTCTGCTCACCGACCGAGCAGCTGCCACCCACCCCGTCACGTTTGCGCAGGCCACAGAGCTGACGGACCCCACCCCGTGGCTTTCCGGCGGCGAATTGGTGCTCACCACCGGGCTGGCACTGGTGGGCGCGGACGCCACCGACTACAGCGAGTACATCGACCGTCTGGCCGCCGCAGAAGTATCGGCTCTGGGTTTCGGGACCGGCCTTTCCCACGAGAGTGTGCCCACAGACCTGATTGCCGCCGCCCGCAGCCGCGGACTCCCCCTGCTGGAAGTGCCGTTCACGACCCCGTTCGCGGCAGTCACGCGCGCGGTGATGACCCGTCTGAGCCAGCAGGAGTACGAATCGGTACTCCGCGCGGCAGAAGTACAGACGCGCATCACCCGCGTTGCACTGCGCGGTGGCGTGTCTGCCATCGTGCGCGAACTGGCCACGGCCACAAAAACTTCGGTGGCGTTTGTCGGAGATCGGATCACCGCGGTGCATCCGGCAAACCAGAAGTCGTTGATCACCGAGGTTCGCGCGGTCGCGGCGACCACCCGCGATCCCAACGCTCCGGCGTCGATCTCGCAGAGCACACCCGAACGGACGCTGACACTGTCCCCCGTCGGCGTCACCGACAGCTGGCACGGCTACCTCGCCATGGCGGGCGCCGGGCCCCTGAGCAATATCGACAGAGTGTTGCTCGGGCATGCGGTCTCGCTGCTCACTCTCGAACTCGAGAAACCGGTTCGACTACGGGCCGAGCGAACTCGACTCAACGCCATGGCTTTCGGGCTCTTACTCGACGGCCGAATCCCCGAAGACAGTGTGCCGTCGTACTTGGACGAAGCGAGCGACACGCACGGCAACATTCGTGTCGTCCACGTTCGCGGATCCGGACTCGGCCCCGTTCTTCGCGAACTCGACAACGCTCTCGCGCGAGCAGGCCGGCCGTTGTTCGCGCAATCCGAGGACGGTTCGCTGACCGTCCTCCTCCGAGGAACCGACACAATCGACACCGCCAAAACACTACTGGCGCAGCTCTCCCCCACCGAAGCGAAAGCCGTGCGTGCCGGAATCAGCACCCCTCACCGTCTTCTCGACGCACCCCGCGCACTCGTCCAGGCCCGCGCCGCGGCCAACCTCACGACGGCTACGGCGCGTATTCTCGAGTTCGACGCTCTGAGTGGTTCGACGATTCTGGCATCCGAGTCTGCCCGTGAGGCACTGATCGCAATGGCTGCGGACACCATCCCGGTGTTGACGGAACACGACCAGGCACACGGAACCGCACTGGCCGCGTCTTTGCGCGCCTATCTCGAGGCAAACGGCCAATGGGAATCGGCCGCAGCCGAACTCGGTGTTCATCGGCACACCCTCCGAGGTCGCATCGCACGCATCGAGGAACTGCTGCAATGCGACCTCGGGCAGGCCAGGGTCAGAGCCGAACTGCTGCTATCGCTACTCGCCTGGGAGGGCCGCTGAACCCTCCGCGGCGTCTACCGAAGCGAAACTGGACGCACCGCGAACGAGTAGTTCGAGTTCGGCGTCGACCGTGCAGAGACGGGCGGTGTCCAGCGCTCCACTGCGGCTCACACTCGACATCAAAGCCGTGAACCGGCGCACCGCTTGCGGATTGGCGGCGGTCCACAGCTCGACGACCTCCGGAATACCTTCTCCGAGCGCTCCGGACACGAGGTCTGCGAAACGCGCCGTCAACCTGGCGTGGACGGCAGCGCTGCCCATGACCTCCCAATGCGAGGCACCGACGGCGACGTCGACGCCGCCGAGAACATCGCCCAGGTCGAGAGCGTCGGAGAGTTCCCGATAGATCGCGGCTGCGGCCGCGGCCGTCGTATTCTCCTGCAGTGCAATGTCTGCCAGGGCGAGTGCTCCGAAAGACGCCTCGATGCGCTCGCTTGCCGACAAACCGTCGGTGAGTTCCCGCACCGGGGCTGCCCACCGATCGATGTCGGCGCGCGGGTTCACGGTGAACCGGCCGGCAGCACCCGGGCGGCGCAACACCCAGCTCATTTCGGATTCCAACAGCTGCTGCAAGCGATCGAGAGCCTTCAGCTGTTCGGTGGCACTGAGATCGGAGTTCAGGATTTCACGTCGAAGGTCCTCCGTTCCAAGCACTTCGCTGACTACGGCGTAGGCCAGAGCCGCTTCCGGACTGCGAACTCTGAGGTGTTCCTCGAGCCGGAACAGCACGCCGGGGCCGACGCGGTTGACCAGTTCGTCGACCACCGAGGTGATGATGATGTCGCGGCCCAACCGATGTGCGCGGACTGCGTCCGGTGCGGCCTCGACGACGGAGAGCGGGAAGTACTGCGGGAGACGATCGGCGAAGATCTGATTGTCCGGGACCGTCGATGCGCCCAGTTCCGCAGTCAGTACGTTCTTCGACTGCGCCACCAGCACAGCAAGTTCCGGCCGCAGGAGACCCTGCCCGGCACGCGCCCTGACCGCCAGCGCCTTGGCGTCGGGCAGAGATTCTTCCAGTCGCTTCATGGCGCCCGCCGAGACCAGGTTCTCGATCAACCGCTCGTGCTGATCGAGCAGGGCCGGTGCGCGGTGCTCGGCCAGGCTGATCGCGAGGGTCTGATCTTCACTGGCCTCGAGCACCGATGCGGCCACCTCGTCCTGGGCCGCCGCAAGTAGTTCATTGCGCGAGGTCGAGTCCAACGCTGCGAGTGCGATCTTGATGTTGACCTCACGGTCCGAGGTAGCCACGCCGGCCGCGTTGTCGATGAAGTCGGCGTTGATTCGGCCTCCGCCAGCGGCATATTCGATGCGGGCACGCTGGGTGAAGCCGAGGTTGCCGCCCTCACCGACCACCGTCGCACGCAACTCGTCAGCGCTGACGCGAACTGCGTCGTTGGACGGATCGGCCGCGTCGACGTTGCTTTCGGTCGACGCTTTCACGTAGGTACCGACGCCGCCGTTCCACAACAGGTCCACCGGAGCACACAGGATCGCTCGGATCAGTTCCTGCGGGGTCAAGTTCTCCTCGGTGATCCCGAGGGCCGCACGCGCCTCGAGCGGAAGGCGGATCGACTTCGCGCTCCGCGGCCAGACGCCACCGCCCGGCGACATCACGGTGCGATCGAAGTCGTCCCAGGACGAGCGCGGCACGGTGAAGAGGCGAGCGCGTTCGGCAAAGCTCGTCTCGGTGTCGGGGTTCGGGTCGATGAAGATGTGGCGGTGATCGAATGCCGCGACCAGACGGATCTTGTGCGAGAGCAACATTCCGTTGCCGAACACGTCGCCGGACATGTCCCCGATACCCGCGACGGTGAACGGATCGGTGTCGACATCGAGGTCGCGCTCGGCGAAGTGCCGTCGTACCGCCACCCAGGCTCCGCGAGCGGTGATGCCCATCGCCTTGTGGTCGTATCCGGCCGAACCGCCAGAAGCAAAAGCGTCGCCGAGCCAGAAACCACGCTCGACGGCGATGCCGTTCGCGACGTCCGAGAACCGCGCTGTCCCCTTGTCTGCTGCCACGACGAGATAGGAGTCTTCACCGTCGTACTCGATTACTTCTGCCGGGTGTACCGCAGCGCCGTCGACGATGTTGTCCACCACGTCCAGCAGGCCGCGAATGAAGGTGCTGTAAGACTCCTGCACCTGCGCCGGAGTCGGTGACGACGTGCCCCGAACCACGAACGCGCCCTTGGCTCCCGAAGGAACGATCGGCGAATTCTTCACGCTCTGGGTCTTCATGAGACTCAGAGCCTCGGTGCGGAAGTCCTCGTATCGATCCGACCAACGCAGGCCACCACGGGCGACGGAGGAACTACGCAGATGCACGCCTTCGACATTGGGTGCGCTGACGTAGATCTCGCGGAAGGGAACGGTCTTCTGCGGAGTGGAGAGCAACTGCGAGTCGATCTTGAACGACGCGTACGGTAGCGGTTCGCCGCTCTCACCGCGCAGGTACCAGTTGGTGCGCAGAGTCGCCTGCAGGAACGAACGCACGCCGCGCAAGACGCGATCCTCGTCGAGAGTGTCTGCACCGTCGACTGATTCGTCGATAGCTGCCGTTGCGGTAGCCACAGCTGTCTCACGCACACCCGCCACGGCGGGGTCGAAACGCGCGGTGAAAAGTTCGATCGCCTGCCGTACGAAGAGTGGCTTCGCTGCCAACACTCCGACGATGTAGCTCTCGGACAAACCGATACGAGCCTGAGCGAGGAAACGGCACGCAGCGCGCAGCAACTCTGCATCGCGCCAGGTGATGTCTGCTCGTCCGATCAGACTGGAGAACGCATCCATCCGGGTCTGTCCGGCGATGACGGCTTCGAAGGCGTCCGCCATCTTCTCCAGCGCACTGCCGTCGAAGGTGCTCGGCTCGAAGGTGAAGTAATGCGCCGAACCCAGAACGGTCGGAAGCGGGCGGTGCGTCGAAACTCGGAGTCCGAGAGACTCGAAGTTCTCGCACAGATCGGAGAGGGAGGGCTCTCCGGACGGCCACAGCACCACGCAGGTCAGATCGTCACTGTTCAGGTTGTCACCCTGACGGAAGACGAGTCGCTGGCCCGCTGCTGCCAATTCGGCGACCAGTTCGAGCGCCGGGTCACCGGATCGATCACCGCCTGCCGGTCTCGATTCTGCAGCTGCGGTCTTGGTCGCCGATGATGTGCTCGCCATTGAACACCCTCCTGGAAATTATTGGATCCGAACACTTTCCAGTGTTGCGTGGATCACCGGAAAGAGGTCGTGCCCGATAGGAGTACCAACCCCCATCGGGCACGACATTTCGGCAGTTGCGGTGAGCTCAGTCGCCCAACCTGATCGGAGCAAGCTCCTCGAACACGTCGCCGGGTCCGGGATTCTCGGCAGGCGCAGCGCCGCCGAGATGGTTGACGACGCCCCATACCGCGTTGATCGCGGTCTGGATCGCGCCCTCAGCCCAGCCGGCGGTCCACGACACGTCGTCACCGGCGAGGAAGATTCCCCGATGACGCGGTTCGAGATCATTCTGCACGAAGTGGGAGAACAGGCGCTCCTGGTAGCGGTAGTGCCCCGGAAGGTTCGCCTTGAATGCGCCCATGAAGTCGCGCTCGGTTTCCCACGACAGCGTCACCGGGCTCGAGATGATGTGGCTGCGGAAGTCAACGCCGGGGTAGATCTCTTCGAGAGAGCGCAGCATGATGTTCATGCGCTCGGTGGCGTCGAGCGCCAGCAGCTTCAGCGAATCGTCCGACCAGGTGTACGACAAGCAGATCAGGCCTGGCTTGCCCTCGCCTTGATCCAGCAGGTAGGTGCCGCGACTCATACGGTCGGTCAGTGTCATCGACACCGAATCACGGCCGGTCACGGGGTCCTTGTCCTTCCAGAACGGGCGGTCGACGAGAACGAACACCTTGGTCGAACCCATGTAGTGAGTTCGCTCGATCGCAGTCCAGTGGTCGATCGGGAACAGATCGTCGTCACACCTGATATTGTTCAGCAGCATCCAACTCTGCACTGTCACAACGGCACTCGCATACGTGCGAATGAAACCTTCGGAGTCCGTCACCGTGATGTTGCCGGGCTCGGTACGCCGGAGTTCGGTGACGCGGGGACGCGTCTCACCGTCGTTGAGCGAAGCGACCGTAGTACCGGCAGGCCAATGCGCCATGTGCGCCGGGGCGCGGTTCCACAACCGCATCGGCAGCTGCTGCGATCCACCGACGATGCCGCGGTGGTCGTCGTCGGCGGCCGTGATGACCACACGAAGGATTTCGAGGATCGAATTGGGGTAGTCGGTATCCCAACCGCCCGTACCGAATCCGACCTGTCCGAACACTTCCCGCATGTGGAAGGACTTGAAGTGCTTCGACGCGGCGAGGAATCCGTAGAACGTCTGGTCGTCGTAGCGCACCACGAGGTCGTTCCAGATCCGCTTGATTTCTGCGGTGTCGCGGTCACGAATGGCCTGCTGCAACGGAATCAGATCGGCATGCTCTTCGAGAGTGCGCTGCCAGGCCTGCGCCACCTCGGTGTAGATCGGCGGCAGATCCTCGAGAGTGTGCGCGTAGTGGCTCTCACCCTTGAGATCGATGACCGTGCTCGGTGTGACCTCGGCAAGGGGATTGGGGAACTCTTCGGTCTGCAGACCCAGTTCGTTCAGGTAATGGAACAACGTCGTCGACGACGGTGGGAAACGCATTGCGCCCATCTCGGCGACAACCCCGGGGTGCCCGTCGAACTCGACCGACCGCATCCGGCCGCCGATCTGATCGGCTTCGTAGACAATCGGTTTGAGACCGATCTTGAGCAACTCGTAGGCCGCGATCATGCCGGAGAGTCCGCCACCGATCACGGCAACCTCGGTACCCAGTGCCAGGTCGGGCACCGAGCCGAGTCCCGCCGGACTGGAAACGTAGTCGTCGTACGGGAACGGAAAATCCGGTCCGAACATCGTGAGGGGCGGCTGCTTGCCGGGTTCCGAGGAACTGTCCGGAGCTACTGGGATGGTCATCTACGGTTCTCCTTGGAGACAGTCGTGACAGGAAGGTCTGGATACAGATCGAGGCGTCGATCGTCGAGATGTGTATTGAGAGTGCGCGATTGCGCGACGGTGGCGGCGGCGATGTCCGCGAAGAGCAATTCCTGGTCGCCGCCGGCCCTCGCCAACTCGGCACCGTCGGGCGCGATGGCGCACGAGAGACCGCAGTAGGTCAGCTCGGTTTCGGCGCCGCAGCGATTGACGTAGGTGACAAACATCTGACTCTCGTATGCGCGGGCCGGAACCACTTGCTGCGCAATGTGTTCGTACGGAGTCATCAACCCTGTCGGCACGATGAGCCATTCGGTACCGGAGTCGGCATGGGCCCGAACCGCTTCCGGAAATTCCACGTCGTAGCAGATCAACAATCCGCAGCGGATGCCCTCGAAATCGAACCCGACCACCAGGGTCTCACCTGGCCGAAAGTGCTCACGGTCGAGCGTGCCGAACAGATGCGTCTTGCGGTAGTGCGCAAGCGAAGTGCCATCGCGGTCCACCACCTGCACGCTGTTGTAGACGTCTCCCCCGTCGAGTTCGGGGTAGCCGTAGACGACTGCGATGCCTGCACTTCGAGCAATCTCGGCGACGGAATCGAAGATAGGGCCGTCGGCCGGCTCCGCGCGTAGCGACACCAGTTCACCGATGTCGTAGCCGGTTGCGGACATCTCCGGCGTCAGCAGGATCTTCGCACCGGATGCCGCAGCCTCGCGGGCAGCAGTGTCGATTGCAGCGAGATTGAACTCCACCGACGCAAAGGTGTCCGGGGTGGTGAGCGGACCTTGGAACAGGCCAACTCGAACTGAATCGACATGCATGGTGCGCTCCTTCAGGAGTTCCGTGACGCCAATTTTCGACGGTGTGTGTGACGGGGACAACTACCAGGGTGACGGGTGCCGCCAATCATGTCAACTCTTGTTTCCTAAGAATCAACATTCGCGGATTCGATTCTCACAAAGACGACGCGCGTGGCCCTTCCGGCAATGCCGGATTCAAGACCCACAGAACCTTCGCCGGAACCGAGCCTTCGGCCTGAAAACTATGGTTGTGCGTCGGCGTGAACGTGAAGGAGTCGCCCGCCGCAAGCACGACGTCCTCGGCATCGACGGCCTCACCGTTCGGATCCGTCCGACCACCCTCGAACGAAACCCGCAAACCACCCTCGAGCACGTGTACGAAGTTCACGTCGATCGGCAGACTGTAGAACTCCCGACCACTTCCGCCGCCTGGTTCCAGCTCGCCGAGCAGCACCTGAATTCGACGCTCGTTGGTAGGCGTGAGCAGGTACTCCGTCATCTTTTCGCCACCGAAGCTGATTTGCGGCATGGCGTCGGCGCGGACCACTTCACCGGCGGACGCATTCTCGAACAGGGATCCGACGGGGATCTCGAGCACCGCGCACACCTTTATCAGGGTCGCCACCGACGCGTTGACGTGATCGCGCTCGAGTTTCGAGAGATACCCCTTGGTCACACCACAGGCCTCGGCCAGGTCGTCGAGGGTCAACCGCTTCGATTGACGTGCCGCCTTGAGCCTCGCCCCGATGCGCGGTCCGACCGGCTCGACCGCTTCCTTCGCCTTGGCCACTGAACCCACTCCTTCACGACCACCGTGTCCCTTTCAGGAAACAGGGGTTGACAACCGAGCCTCTTGAAGAAACCATACTTGCTCAGAGAGCTACATCACTGAAGGGCGCCCGGTGTGCGCCGAATCGAGAGCAGGGACCTCTGCACATGGCTACCAACAACCCCGGATCGTTCATCGGACCCGTCGACGCCACGCGCGTCCCCCGCTACGCCGAGCCGACCACCTTTGCGCGTCTCCCGCGCCTGGACGAGGTCTCGCGCGCCGACGTGACGATCCTCGGTATCCCCTTCGATTCGGGTGTCAGCTACCGCCCCGGTGCCCGGTTCGGTCCGGGGCACATCCGCGCTGCGTCGAAGCTGCTGCGTCCGTACAACCCAGCGCTGAAGGTCTCGCCCTTCGCCAACCAGCAGGTAGCCGATTTCGGCGACATCGGCGTCAACCCCTTCGACATCCAGGAAGCTCTCACGACGGTTCAGTCCGCCGTCACCGACCTGCGCGCCGACGGTTCCTCCGTGCTCACGCTCGGCGGCGATCACACCATCGCACTGCCGATCCTGCGTTCACTGGCCCGCGATCACGGCCCGATCGCCGTCCTGCACTTCGACGCTCATCTCGACACCTGGGACACCTACTTCGGTCAGCCTTTCACCCACGGCACCCCCTTCCGCCGCGCCAGTGAAGAGGGCCTGATCGACATGGAGCGTTCGCAGCACATCGGCATCCGTGGACCGCTCTACAGCGAGAAGGACCTCGAAGACGACCGCGTCCTCGGTTTCCAGGTGATCCGCAGTGACGACTACGAGGTCGACGGTGTCGCCAGCATCGTCGAGCGCATGCGTAAGCGCCTCGACGGTGGCCCGGTGTACGTCTCCGTCGACATCGACGTACTCGATCCCGCCCACGCTCCGGGCACCGGAACACCCGAAGCGGGCGGCATGACCTCTCGCGAATTGTTGAACACACTGCGTGGGTTGGTGGGACTCAACGTGGTCGGCGCCGACATCGTCGAGGTAGCGCCGGCGTACGACCACGCCGAGATCACCGGTATCGCAGCGGCTCACGTCGCTTACGAGTTGCTGTCGGTACTCGCACTCAATCGCTGAAGCAGCACAACGGTATCCGTCGTGTGATGCATCTCGGGGTTCGCGGGAAGATCACGTTCCCGCGACTCCGAGACCAACACCTTCCAACCATCGGTAAACAGCGACTCCACGTATTCGGGTGTATGCAGCATTGCCCGATGATGTTCGGTGGGCGACTCGTGGGGCGAGTGGCCCACGATCAGCAAATGCCCGCCCGGCGCGACCAGATCTCCGAGAGCACGGAACAATTCCCCGCGCGCGGGTTCGAGCATGTGGAAGAACTGCGCGGACACCAGATCGAACGATCGACCCTGCGGATCCCACTTCGTCAGGTCGGCTTCCAGCCATTCGATGTCGACGCCCTCGCCCTCGACGTGAGCCTGGGCGCGGCTGAGCGCAACCGACGATATGTCGGTGCCGGTGACCTTCCACCCGCGACGCGCCAACCACAAAGCGTCGGCACCTTCGCCGCAACCGACGTCGAGTGCCGTGCCCGGTTCCAGGTCGGAGGCTTCGGCAATCAACTGTGGGTTGGGATTTCCGCTCCAGCGCGCGGGGCGTTCCTCGTACAGCGAGTTCCAGAATTGTGCGTCCGCCTTGGCGTACGGATTCTCGGTGGTATCGGAGTTTTCGTGGTGATTGTGGCGTTCGTGGCTCATGCACCCAGGATGAACGACCTTCCACAACTCACGCAACTATCTTTGCTGAAACAGCAACTTCTCCATTTCGACGCCCTGCTAACGTCACGTCGTGGCCGGTGGATTTCCCGTGTTTCGTCTCTACTGCAACTCAGCAGGCCCATACGTTTTGTGTTGTGCGCATTTCCCCGAGTTCACCGGTTCGAACTCGGACGAAGAGTTCGGCGTCCAGCAGAGCTTCGACCGCGCAGTCGAGAAGATTCTGCGCGATGCATCCTTCGAACCGACTACCTTGACTTTGGTCGGCGAGCAGCAGGGCTATCCCGTCGGAGACCGACTGTTCGATACGACAGTTCCGCGTACCGGAACCGTCTCGTACGCGTTCCAAGAAGCCGGACCGCCGTGGATCGTTCTCGGCCTTGATGTTTCGGCGGACGAATCCTGGTCCGAAATCGACGACGACGCAGACCTCCACGGTCTCGGCCCCACCTCCCCGTTGAGGTCAGTTCCAGCAACCGTGCTCACGGAGACCGGGTGGCCACGACGAAGTGACCTCGACTCCCCGTGAACTGAACCAGAACTCCAACCTTCGTGAAATCGAACAAAAATCCGCCCGATTTTCGTGAGGATCGACCGAAATGCCCGTCACGTCCTACGCCAAGATTTAGCGGTCACACTCGACTGCGCCCTCACGATTCACTCCCGGGCCCCGGCTCCTTCACGGAGGCACAATGAAACACCGCTCCTATTCGACGCTTGCCGCGACCGCGGGGCTCGCGCTCGTATTGTCGGCTTGCAGCTCGGGAGGCACGTCCTCGGGCTCCGGCGGCGGTGAGCCTCTGACTGACGGAACCTTCCGGTACGCGTTGCAAGGCGATCCGGGTGCACTCAACCCGATCATGTCCGGCTCTGCGGCAACCGCGGAAATTTCGAAGCTGGCGTACGACTCCCTGGTCTACCAGGATCCTGAAACCAGTGAATTCAAACCATGGTTGGCCGAGAAGTGGGAAGAAACGCCGACCTCCGCGTCCTTCACCATTCGTGAAGGCGTGACCTGTACCGACGGGTCGACGCTGACTGCACAGACCGTCGCGAACAACATCAACTTCGTAGCCGATCCAGCCAAGGGTTCACAACAACGCGGCACCACAGTTCCCATCGGCGCTTCGGCCACTGCCGATCTCGCCACCCGCACCATCACGGTAACCACTCCGGCGCCGACCCCGTTCCTCCTCCTCACCATCAGTCGCCTCCCGATCATGTGCGATGCCGGTCTCGAAGATCCGACCGCCTCGAACAACAAGTCGCTGGGCTCCGGCATGTTCGAAGTCACCGAAGTCTCGGCCAATGACCACTACACGTTCGAGCGTCGTGACGGTTACAGCTGGGGGCCCGACGACACCACCTCCGACACACCGGGTGTCCCCAAGACAGTCATTGCTGTCATGGCACCCAATGTCAGCACCGCAGCAAACCAGCTGCTCTCAGGCGAACTGAGCGCATCTCCGATCGCCGGTCCGGACAAGGATCGCATCGATGCCGCCAATTTCGACTCGGTCCAGCGCCCACTTCCCGCCGGTCAGATGTACTTCAATCAGATTGCGGACAATCCGACCAGTGATCCCGCCGTTCGAAAAGCTCTCGTCCAGGCTGTCAATCTCGACGATCTCGCTGAAGTCATCACTGGCGGCCAGGGCACCCGTGCAACAAGTCTTGTCTCCGTCGAGCCCCGAGCCTGTGTGTACGACTCTGTCGCAGGCAACATTCCGGACTTCGACCTCAGCGCAGCAAAGGCAACACTGGACGCTGCAGGTTGGACCGCCGGCTCCGACGGCAAACGAAGCAAGGACGGAAAGCCGCTGACCCTCCGCCTCTTCTACGCTGCCGGCGAAGATGCGCGCAGCGCGGCAGCCGAGCTCACCCAGTCGGCATGGTCCGACCTCGGTGCGACCGTCGAGGTGACAGGAGCCGACCAGACCAAGGTTGTCGACGTCATGCTCAGTGGCAAGGACAACAACCAGTGGGACATCGCGTGGATCCAGATCAACAATTCGGTTCCCAGCGGGTTCGTCCCGTTCTTCTCCGGTCCGGCTCCGGCAGCAGGTAAGAACTTCTCTTCGATCAACAACCCCGCCTACGAAGCAGCCGTTGCCAAGGCCTCCGGTTTGACCGGCGACGCAGCATGCGCGGAGTGGGCAGACGCCGAGTCACAGATCACCAAAACGGTGTCCGCAGTCCCGTTTGCAGATACGGTCTTGAGCTTCTACTTCAACAAGGCCGGACTCGCATTCGGTAAGACCTTCATCGGTTCTGCGTTGCGCCTCTACCAGTAGGCCGGTCGACCGAACGCGGTGCGTCAACGAGATACGTCAGATCATTGTGATCTGACGTATCTTGTTGCCACACCGATCGTCTCGTTGTCGAGTTCGACGTAGGTCAGCTGAGGAATGCTGGACGCAAGTTCAGTGAAAGCCCACTTCGCAACGTTCTCGAATGACGGACTCGTCCAGAGCGTCCGTGTCGACAAACCATCCACGTTCTCCGAGTTGGTCGTCCTCGAACGAGAACGCCACTCGCATCGTCACGCGAAATCCCTCGGCAGGCATCAGCGGCGGCAAGTTCTTCGCGTCCCGCACCGGTGCCGGAAGCCCCTGCCTCACAGCGAATGTACGACGGATCTCGATACTGAACATGCGCACCAAGGTATCAACATTCATCACAATTCTATGAGCGGACCAATCGCGCAATCGCCTCGTTCGCTTCTTTGATCTTCGCGTCCGCCTCGGGCCCACCGGCAACAGCGGCTTTGACGACGCAGTGGCCGATGTGGTCCTCGAGCAGGCCCATGGCCACCGCCTGGAGGCCCTTGGTCATCGCCGACACCTGCGTCAGGATGTCGATACAGTACTTGTCCTCGTCGACCATGCGCTGCAGGCCGCGAGCTTGACCTTCAATGCGACGCAGACGCGCCAGGTAGTCGCCCTTGGCGGTGATGTAGCCGTGCGAATCTCCCGTGCAGCACACATCGCCGGTCGCATCACTGCCTTGGACACTGTTTGGAGCGCTGCTTGGCGCACTGCCAACTTCTGTCGCTTCCGACATTCGATGTCCTCCTGTTCGTCAACGCGTGATTTCGCAACAATTCTCGTTACCGGGGCGATGTGCGGAGACTCTTCGACTTCCGTTGTCTTGCAGAGCAATCACTGCGCACATCGCCACGCATTTCGCTACTGCATGAACAGATGGATGCATGGCGATTGCCCATGCCCGTTTTCCCGTTGCTGCGAAACTCATTCGGTTTCAGTGCCCGTGGTGCGCGTGGCTCGAGTGTTCGGCCCCAGACGTGGTCGCATTGTCGGCCGTCAGCGTGAATTCCGCCGTACGCACCACTCCGCCGTGCTTGAAGTCCAAAAACAACCGGTAACCCTCGGCGCTCGGCATGTTGGCGTAGAAGGTGATTGCCGGTCCGGCCGGCGTGACACCGTCACCGGGGTAGCCGTCCGGATGGACATGGAGATAGGCGAGGTCGGAGGCACGCAACGCGACCAGATGCCCGTATGCGGCAAGGTAGGGCTGCAAGTCTGTGACCGGGATTCCGTCACGACTGACCGAGAGCGTGAGCTTCGATGTCTGGCCGGCATGGGCCGCGCCTTCGAGGGAGACGGTATAGCCGTCGACCGTCGTGGCGGCAGTAGCGGCGGGCAACGGCCGAGGATCGTAGGATCCGGCGACGCGCACATCCGCACTGAGCGTGATTCCGTCACCACCGTCCGGAGTGAAATCAGCGAATACTCGATAGTCTCCCGCATGATCGAAATCGACTGACACATGCCAGTTTCCGTTCTCGTCCAATTCGGGATGCACGTGCTGGAATCCGGTCAGGTCCAGACCGACCACGATCAGATGCAACTGCTTGTCGTGGGTGTCCGTGTACCGGATCAACGGAGTTCCAACCGGATCCAGGATCCGGAACTGCAAGGGGACATGGTTGCCGACGGCCGCCTCCGACGTTGCCAATTCCAGTGTGTAGCCGTTGTCGCTGAACATCTTGCCCTCCAAAGTTTGGGTCGGCAGCACTTTCGTTGCCGTCTGCGTCAGGTTCTGCACTCCTTGACATCGAACCTGTTGCAATTTGTACCATACCCCCCTAGGGTATGCAACGAACTACTCGAACACCCTGAATTCACTCGAAGGAGATCCGATGCGCATCTACGCAGAGCGCCGGCCGAATGAGTTCCAAAAACAGCATTTCCCCGCGCACCTCAACGAAGCGCTGCGCCGATGTCGCCCGGGCTCGCTTTCGACACTCCCTGACCACACGAGCATCACCTATACCCCGTACAGGTAAGGAACTCAGAATGTCCACACAACCGCAATCCACACGTAAGTGGTGGGCGTTGGCGTTGATCGCCGCCGCTCAGTTCATGGTCATCATGGACACCTCGATCATCGGTGTCGCTCTCCCCCAGATGCAGAGCGATCTCGGCTTTTCCCAGGAAGGCCTGACCTGGGTCTTCAATGCGTACGTCATCGCATTCGGCGGGCTACTCCTCCTCGGCGGCCGCCTGTCCGACCTGTTCGGCGCCCGCAGAGTGTTCTCTGCTGGTTGGCTGATCCTGCTGATCGGTTCCGTTGTCGCCGGTGCCGCCGGTAACGTCGCCGTCGAACTTGCGGGCCGTGCAGTCCAGGGCGCAGGCGCCGCACTCATCGCACCATCGGCGCTCACCTTGCTGATGATGCTGTTCGGCAGCACACAAAAGGAAATGACCAAGGCGCTGTCCATCTACGGCGCTGCCGCCCCGGCCGGCGGTACGGCCGGCGTGTTCCTCGGCGGCGTCATCACCGAATACACCAGCTGGCCTTGGGTGTTCTACCTCAACATTCCCATCGCTGTCATCGCGCTGATCGCTACTCCCCTCCTGATGCCGAACGCACCGGCACGTACCGGGTCGATCGACTTCCTCGGCGCACTCGCTGTCACCGCAGGTCTTGCTGTCGGAGTCTTCGGCATCGTCAGAGCACCTGACGTCGGATGGGGATCCGGGCAGACGTGGCTGGCACTCGCCGTTTCGGCCGCTCTGTTGGGTGCATTCGTGTTGATCCAGTCGAAGCGTCGGGAACCTCTGGTGCGTCTGGGAATCTTCAAGGCGCCCAACCTCGGTGCCGCGAACATCGCTCAGCTCGTGCTCGGCGCCGCCTGGATACCGATGTGGTTCTTCCTGAACCTGTACCTGCAGCAAGTGCTCGGATACAGCGCCTTCCCGGCCGGTGCGGCGCTGCTGCCGATGACGATCTTCGTCATGCTCGGCATGGTCGTCGTGGCACCACGGGCCATGGCGCGCTTCGGCGCAAAAGCAATGATCGTGACCGGATTGCTGGTACTGGGAATCGGTTTGGGTTGGATGTCGTTGATCCGGCCCACCGGCAACTTCTGGGTCGACGTACTGCCGGCGTCGCTCGTGGCTGCGGCAGGTATGACGCTGGCGTTCATTCCCTCACTCGGTACGGCGATTTCGGCTGCACGCCCGGAAGAGGGCGGATTGGCTTCCGGCATCGTCAACGTCAGCTACCAGGTCGGCTCGGCTGTCGGCCTCGCGGTGATGACCGCGATCGCAGCAGTGTTCGGCGCTGATCAACTCGGTGACCTGACGGAGTTGACGAAAGGTTTCTCCGCCGTGTTCCTCGGAGCAGCCGCCATCGCAGTGGTTGGCGCAGCAATCACCGCGGTCGTGATGCGGTCGACCAAGGTCGACGATCCTCGAACCGTTCAATCCACCGTCAATTCTTGACCAACTCCGGTGGTGGGTTCGGCCGGCTGTCACCAGCCGAACCCACCACCGGCGGAACCACTTAGGACTCGTTATGTCGCGCCTTGCTTCTCTCACGCCCACCACCGCTGTCGGTGCATCGAAAGACCTTCTCGCCGAACTCGTCAACCGTCACGGAGAGGTCGGTGACATGGTCGCGGCGATGGCTCATTCGCCCGCTGTGCTGGGCGGCTATCTGCAACTCAGCCGAGCAATGAAGCGAGCGAAACTGAGCCGCAAGATCACCGAGCGAATCTCTATCGCTGTGCAGGTCCAGCAAGGTTGCGCTGTTTGCCTCGAAGCCCACGTGGCCGCCGCGCACGCCAACGGCGTCGAGGCGGACGAGATCGAGCGTGCCCGCGCGGGCACCTCGGCCGATCCCGCCATCGCGGCAATGATCGACCTCGGGCTTCGCGTCTATCGGGAGCCTGCCTCGATTTCAGACGAACACATCACGGGCCTTCGAGCGCACGGCTACGGTGATCGCGAGATCGCCGACGTAGTCGGAATCGTCGCCCTCAATGTCCTGACCGGAGCTTTCAATCTTGTCGCGGGAGTGAAACCAAATGAACCGGATCGCTAACTCCGCACCGGAACGGAACAGCCTGCGTCTGTTCTTGATTCGCGACTATCGCCTGCTCTTCAGCGCCCAGATCATCGCGCTGTTCGGCACCGGGTTGGCGACGGTTGCGCTGGGTCTACTCGCCTACGAACTCGCCGGACCGAGCGCCGGAGCCGTGCTGGCCACCGCGCTGACGATCAAGATGTCCCTGTACGTCGTGATCGCTCCACTCGCGGCGGCGTACGTAGACCGGTTGCCGAGACGGGCTTTCCTCGTTGCCCTCGACGCCATTCGTGCAGCAGTCGTGATCGCATTGCCCTTCGTCAGCGAGATCTGGCACATCTACGTGCTGGTGGGCGTTCTCCAAGCTGCGTCGGCAGCGTTCACTCCCACGTTCCAAGCGGTCATCCCTGACATCGTGACCGACGAGGCCGATTTCACCCGCGCACTGTCGGCATCGCAGGTCGCTTACACGATGGAAAGCCTGCTCAGCCCTGTTCTTGCCGCAGTCGCACTGTCCTTCATGACATTCAACCTGTTGTTCGTCGCCACCTCCGTGGGCTTTGCGGTCTCGGCACTGCTCGTGCTGGCCACCCGAATCCCCAACGCTCGCCGAAGTACTCACCGCAAGGCGTGGGATCGGATCGCGTCGGGGGTGCGGATCTTCGTGACCACGCCGCGACTGCGCGGCATCATGGCACTCAATCTCGTGGTGGCAGCAGCCGGATCGATCGTGGTGGTCAACACCGTCAACTACGTCCGCGACGAGCTCGGTGGAACCCAATCCGACGTGGCGTGGATGCTTGCCGCGTCAGGCACCGGCACGTTGGTGACCGCGCTTCTTCTTCCACGCGTTCTCGACAGAACCGCTGAACGAACTGTGATGACAGCAGGTTCCGTTGTCCTGGTCGTCAGCGCCGGCGCGGCAGCAGCCCTCGCCGTGGCCGGTGTATTCACGTGGATGCTCACTGCCGCAGTGTGGGCGCTCGTCGGCGCCGGCATGGCCATGATCGTCACTCCGACCGGAAAAGTACTTCGGCGCTCCGTCGAACCCGCAGGTATACCGGAGGTGTTCGCAGCCCAGTTCTCCCTGTCGCACCTTGCCTGGCTTGTCACCTATCCGATCGCCGGATGGGTTGGTTCGAGCGCGGGATTTGCGGTCACCTGGAGCATCCTTGCAGCGCTTGTCGCAGTGGGAGCCGTTGCAGGATTTGCACTTTGGCCTCGGGAGACGGTTGTTGAATTGCCCGGACAGGCGACGTACGAAACCACCCGAGGCGAATGCACCTTGGCGGCTGCCCAGTGCGCGTGCGCTCGCACCGTCTGACGTCGACGGTCCGACTGAACCCCGACAGCGCTACAACGAAAGTGGTGGTGCAGCCATCGCCTGCACCACCACTCTTGGCTCAACTCACGTCGGCGTACTTCCTCGGATTTGCGTCGAATCGAGGACCACATCCCTTGCAGCAGAACCAGTACCGATTACCTTCGAAGTCACGGAACAGGCCTTCCGCTTCGGCACGCGCCTTTTCGATCACACTGCCGGGCATGACCCGACATTCGACGAGTTCACTACTGCCAGCGTTGAGTAGGTCTTTACCACCGGTCGGCATCGCCGAACCGACAGCGCCGACATCGCCTTTGGCGTCAGACTTCGGGGTGTTGCCACAGCCACAACTGCTCATTGGGATTCCTGTTCTTTTGCGGGACGGATGTGGCCCGCAAGCGAGCCCGATACAACCGCCAGTATACCCCCTATAGGTATATTTTACTGAGCCTGAGGGTGCGTTCAGTTGACATCTCGCCGTATAAACCGTTGCGGGATAGGGAATATACCGTCGCTGGATCCCCGCTCGCCTGCAGCATCATGACACAGTCAACCCTATACCTACTGGGGGTATAGGGTAGGTCTGGTATCGACCATCCATGTCCGCGAGGTCGTCGACGAAGAGGAGCAATGAAGAACTGGAAAGCAATCGGCAGCAGCCGATTCGCCGTGGTTGGAGCTTTGCTGTTGGTCGGCGTGCTCTGGGGAAGCTCGTTCCCCCTGGTTGCTGTGGCAGCACCAACTCTCGGCGCCGTCGGCACGACGCACGGCCGCTTCATTGTTGCAGCGTTGGTTCTCGCGCTGATAACTGCTTCCAGCAGATCGACCTGGCGCGCGGTCCGTCATCGGTTTCCTGCATTCCTACTGCTGGCTGCCCTCAATGTCGCTGGGCCCCTGACACTTGTCGCAACTGCGATCGTCGGCCTCAACTCGTCGACGGCGTCGATCCTGAATGCCACGACTCCGATGTTCACAGTATTCGTCGCCGCTTTCTGGCTTCGACAAAAGATCACCTGGCGAAAACTCTCGGGGGTCGCGATCGGCATCGTCGGCGTCTCGGTGCTTGTCGGCGGAATTCCGTCAGCGATCGACAGTCGCGCAACGCTGGCCATTGGCGCATCTTTGACCGCGGCGCTGCTGTACGCAGTCGGAGGTGTCTACGCACGAAAGTCGTTCCAGGACACTCCACCCCTGACGCTGGCCCTCGGCCAACAACTTGCCGCGGTCGCCCTCTTGGTGCCGGTGTCCGCCGTCGCTCCCCCTCCGGGGCCCATAACCGTCGGCCCACTCATCGCCGTGGTAGCCCTGGGGCTGGGGGCTACGGCCGGTGGCTACCTGGTCTACTTCTGGATAATTCGTCAGGCGGGTCCAGTCGCGGCATCGGCCGTCACGCTTCTCGTTCCGATTTCGGCATCAGCTATCGGAGTGCTGTGGTTGAACGAACCTGTCACCTTCGCGCTCGTCGGCGGGCTCGTCGTCATTCTTGCCGGAGTCGGCTTGCTCCTGGATCTTCCACCGACGCGAGATCCATCCCGCAGGGTTGCCCCGGACCGGGCGGCTAGCGCGGACAAACGGCCGGTCAGCGGCTGATCGGAGCAGTCCAAAGTCCGACCAGCGCGTCGACGAGATCGGTCGTGAAGTCCTCCCATGACGTGACCGCGTCCGGCCCCTCTTCGGCAAGCGTGCGCTCGCGTTCGGCGAACATGTGCACGATCGCATTACGCCCGATGTCCGCGCGGGCGCGTCGAACACTCATCGGCATGTCAGTCAGACAGGCTGAAAGTCCGCGTAGCGTCTCCTGCAGAGTAGGCGAGGCCAGCACCTCGTCGTAAACGATTTTCCGCAGGACCGGGTCGGTGAGAATCTGCGCGCTGAACCGCGCATACCAGGTCGGGCCACCCATTTCGGCGTAGTGATCGGTCGACGCCCGAACCAGACACGAAATCCAGTCACGAACATTTGTGGACCCTTCGATCTCACGCAGCAGTTCGCCACGGTTCTTCTCGACCTGCTGGGAATGCTTGTTCACGATCGCGCGGACCAGATCGGTCTTGGTTCCGAAGTGATATCCGACGGCAGCATTGTTGCCCTGACCTGCCGCGTCGCTCACCTGACGGTTCGAAACCGCGAAGACTCCATGTTCTGCGAACAACTGCTCGGCGACGGCGAGAATGCGGTCTCGGGTTGCAGCAGAGCGCGCGGAATTTGCGGCGCCGCCGACATCGGCCGACGCGTCCTCAGTCCTCGTAGTCATGGACACCATCATCCTCGACCATCCGAAGCTGCTCGGCACCGGAGATATTCGTCACGATCGGAGGCGCACCCTTCCGTTAAGTCAGTCACTTGATTTAACTTTAGTTCAATCAAGTGACTTAAACCATTATTCGTTCTTCCTCCGATGGAGTTACCGCAATGTCGTCAACCACTTCTCCACCACCGACAACGCCGCCACAGACAACGAAGTCGCCATCCACCACCGCAGTGGTGGCTGTTCTGGCGTTTTCCGGCATCGTCGTCTCCCTCATGCAGACGCTGGTCATCCCGATCATCCCGCATCTGCCCGAGTACTTGAACGCGCCGGCGTCCGATACCGCGTGGGCTGTGACCGCCACGCTGCTCGCAGCTGCCGTCGCCGTCCCGACCATGGGCCGCTTGGGCGACATGTTCGGCAAACGGCGTCTACTCCTGATCAGCATGGCGCTGTTGGTAACCGGTTCGGTGGTCGGAGCACTCAGTTCGAGCGTTATCCCCCTCGTTGCCGGCCGAATCCTGCAGGGCCTTGCTGCCGGCGTCATTCCGCTGGGCATCAGTGTGATGCGCGACGTGCTTCCGCCCAAGAAGCTCGCCGGCGCTGTTGCGATGATGAGCGCTTCACTGGGAGTCGGTGGCGCTCTAGGTCTTCCGATCGCGGCTTTGATCGCCGAGTACGCCGACTGGCACGTCCTGTTCTGGGCGTCAGCCGTGCTCGGCGCTCTTGCGGCCGTTCTTGTTGTCGTCCTGGTCCCCGAATCGACGGTTCGCACAGGTGGCACGTTCGACTTCGGCGGGGCAATCTCGCTCTCAGCCGCCCTCATCGCTCTACTACTGGCCATTTCCAAGGGTGGCGACTGGGGTTGGACGAGCACGCTCACGCTTTCCCTGTTCGGCGCCGCGATCCTGATATTCGGATTCTGGGCTTGGTGGGAACTACGCACCCCCAAGCCGCTGGTGGATCTACGCGTATCCATCCGCCGCCAGGTGCTCTTCACCAACCTCGCATCGATCGTGTTCGGATTCGCGATGTTCGCCGCCAGCATGGTCTTTCCCCAGGTAGTCCAGTTGCCTGAAGTCACTGGTTACGGCCTAGGCGGTTCGATGCTCACCGCAGGTCTGGTCATGGCTCCCTCCGGCATCATCATGATGCTGATCTCTCCGCTGTCCTCACGCATCACCAATTCGCACGGCCCCAAGGTGACGCTCATGCTCGGCGCCGTTGTCGTCGCAATCGGTTACGGCATCGGCATTTTCGCCATGCACTCGATTTGGGAACTGATCGTGATCGCCGTGATCATCGGCGCCGGTACCGGTATGGCTTACGGCGCGATGCCCGCTCTCATCATGGGGGCTGTTCCTCCGTCCGAGACCGGTGCAGCCAACAGCTTCAACACCCTGATGCGCTCCCTCGGTACATCATTCGCCAGCGCCATCGCGGGTGTCGTCATCGCCCAGATGACCATGTCCATCGGTGGGGCAACGCTGCCGTCGGAGAACGCTTTCCGCGTCGTCATGGCCCTCGCTGCCGGATCCGCCGTCGTCGCACTCGTCCTGGCCGGTTTCCTCCCTCGGTTCAAGGGCTCCAACTCCCGCAAGGAGATTGGTAGCCAGCACACCGATACGTCCCCGACCACGTCGAAGGAATCCGTTCCGACACACTGAGCCAGCGCGCAATACACACTGCGCTGTACACACAGCCCGGCCCCGGCGGAGTCCAACTCCGTCGGGGCCGACGCGTTTCACACATATTGCTGTTGATACACCTGCGGACGACAGTTTCGTGACATGCTCCGTTGAGATGGGTGCTCGTTCGATACTCGGGGAAAGGATGCCGCGATCGCCGCTCCTCGTGCTGACGTAGCCCTTGCTGTCGCCGCCGCTGCCGTCCTGGGCATAGGCGTCGGTGTCCTTCTTGCCGATGTCGTCGCCGGCCTGGCTGCAGGTGCGGGTGCTGCGGTGGTATTTCGGTTTGCTCTTCGGATGATCAATACCCGAAAGTGAGCGTTTGCCGAGGGTCCTACTTCAGGACACGGATCGCCGAGCCCGGAAGGATTCCGCTCGATGGCGGATAGATCGACGTTGCCCCGTTGAAGAACATGTGAGCGGGAGTCGTGGATACCGGCAGCAGGTCGACGTCCTTGAACAATGCCCGCTCACTTTCCTCCCAGACCTTGCAGGACTCGTCACCGGGAAGAAGCGAAGCCTCAGTGGACAATTCGATGTACTTCTTGTTGTCGAGGGAAGCGAAGTTCACTCCTTCAGGCTTCGGTGGGCCGGTGAAGTACTTCGCAAAGATACTCGGCGTATCACTCCCCAGCGTCAAACCGATGGAAACGTCCCACGACGACAGGTCGGTGGTGCTGAATGTGTTGGCGATGACAAAACTGTAGTCGCCGCCGGTCAGTTTCACTCTCGCGCCCAGTCCTTCCCACTGTGTTGCCACGTATTCCGCGGCGGCAGAGTTCGTATCGCGTGAGTTGTTGAAAATCACGTTGAGGGCAAGCGGTCGCCCGTCCTTCGTCAGGATGCCGTCGGGACCCGCCTTCCAACCTGCGTCGGACAGCGTTTTCTTTGCTGCGTCGACGTCGAACTCGGGAATCGTTCCTTCAACACTGTTGTAGTCGCAGGCAAGGGGTTCCGAAACCGCGAGGGCACGTGCGCGGGTTCCTTTACCGCCGGTGGTGATCTCGGTGTAGTCGTCCAGGTCTACTGCCTGCACGAGGGCCTGCCGTACAGCACGGTCTGCCGTGGGTAGGGCCGCGAAATGATTGAAGATGAACTCGCCGGACAACGTGGTGTAGGTCTTCGAATCCAGACCCGCGGCCAAGACTCGTTCCTCGTCCGAACCGGTGACCGCTGCGGCATTCACTCCGCCTGTGAGAACAAGATTCGCCGTCGTACTGGGATCGGTGACAATCTTGATCGTCACTGTCTTCGGCACTCCGAGAGTGTCGGAAGTGGTCTCGCCGTTCGGACTCCAGGTGTAGCCGTCGCGGCGTTCCATCGTGATGTGATCGTTGGGAACAACTTCGGTGACCTTGAACAGACCCGTTCCGTTACTACTGGAACGGATACTGGCCGGGTCTTCGAGCGTCGCAGCGCACGGAAGCCGCAACGCGCCGATCCGAGAGAGCAGGAAGGGCGCTGGCTCGGCGGTAGTCACCGTCAGTTCGTCACCGTCCGCTGAGGCCGAAGTCGACATCGGCACAGTGGATCCGCGTAGCGGTGAAGCGTTTTCAGGATCCATGACCCAGTTGATGTCATCGGCCGCGGTCTGTGCGGTGAAGGAAGTGCCGTCGGCACAAGTGATGCCCTTCTTGAGCACGAACTTCAGCGTGTTCCCTTCTTCACTCCAGCTCTCCGCCAGATAGGGACGCACAGTGCGTGTTTGCGCGTCGATGTCGATCAACGAATCGTACGAGTACGCGTTCACGATCTGAGTCGACGTAAGGTTGGTGATCAGAGGGTGCAGATTTCCGGGATCGGCGTTGATGACAGTCGTGAAACTGCCGTCCTTTGCATACTCACCGACTGAACCTTCGGGACTGGATGCGCCGCCACACCCGGCCAGGGTGAAAACGCCAACGCTGATAACTGCTGTCGCGGAGACAGAACGGGCTTTCATACGAGCCGCCATCTACTAGGAGTTGCCATGGCGACAATCGTGCGGGATTGACGTGGTCTGTATCTCGTTGAAGTTCCCCATACAGTCGGCCGTACTCTGTTCGATTGTCACTATCGACCGGGCAAGCGCAGACGCTAAGTACGACGCTGCCGTTGACGGTGATTCGCGACGTTGATTCGGTTGCCGCACAACGCCGGCATGCAGTATCGGCGTCGCCCTCCCCTGCTCGTATCGACAAACACCCCGTTGCACGTCGGCGATGCGCATGGACGGAATCGTTCGTACCCCAATGTGCGCAGAGTCCCCAGCAACGAGTATCCGATCAACAACGTGAGTTCACCCGCGAGATCGATTGTGTTGTCCGGTACTGCATTCCACCGATAGCCGTTCTGGGAATCTGGCGTAAGTCGAACGTGATGCGGGACGGCCTGGAGAAGTTGATGAGTGCGATCGACTAGTTCGCCGGCAGTCGGAGCATCGAGAACCGAACGAATTTCCTCTCTGAGCCCCTGAACGTCCGCAAGTTCACCGCTGGTCGGCCCGCGTCCGTTGGTGAGCGCATCCGGCGAGAGTCCATGTTCGTCCAGTAGATCGTGAAGCGTCTGGGAGTCTGGCAACGCGTCACCAGCCTCCACCCACACTCGGGGTGAGGTGTTGACCAGGTCCGTCGCAAACGACGCACCGGATACGTAATCGTCTAAAACTACTTGCATCCCTTACCTCCCTGCTTTACCGTAATTGAATAACCTAACTTTACACCTTACGGAGGCGGCGGGATGGAACACTGCGCAGACCACGGACTGCCCGAGATACTCCTCGACACCCACAACCGATTACGCCGCGCCGGCACCGTGGCGTCGGGGACACCCGTCGTTGCAGCCGATCTCTACTGGTCGATCGGAGCGCTCGCCCAATGCCTGACCGCGATGGACGAGGTCATTTCACAACTGGGAATCAACGCCCGAAAGCAGTTGCGAGCTGGAAAGTTCGATGTCGAGAGCGGACCGTTCGAAGGACAACCCGACGCTGCCCTGCTCACCGCAGTTCTTGCGCTCGCCCGAGCATCGAGCAGTTGTGAACCAGTTCAGACGGCAATCGGCAATGCCCAGATCGCGGTGAGCGATCTCGTCGTCTCAAGGCCCACCAGCGCTTGACGCCCGCGCTCGCAGCCTGTCCCAATAGAGACTGTATGGTTGGTTTTCAGGCAGCCATCGAGAGCATCGACCAGCAGGAACCGGGTTATCACTGTGAGTGCAGGAACATCGACAATCTACGAGGACCGAACCGTCCGGATCGACGATCAGGGCGTCACGATCCGCCACTACTACTTCCCGTTTGTCAGCAAGTTCGTCCCGTACTCGCAGATCGAATCCGTCGACCTCGGAGTCATGTCATGGCTGAGCGGACGCGTACGAATCTGGGGAACAACAGATTTCAGCTCGTGGTACAGCCTGGATCTTTCACGCCCGTGGAAGGAGACCGCGGTGGTACTCACTCTCGCCGGCCACGGATCGCCTTCGTTCAGCCCCAAGGACGCCGATCGCGTCGAGACCGAAATCCGCAGTCGCATCGGATCACACGCCGCGAACTGACTAGCGGAACTCGGATTCGACGGTGACGATCTCACTCCAGTCGGTTCGATCGAACAACCGCGCCAGCGCAGTGAACAGAACTTCCGGGTCGACGACGCTCTCGGGTGAGTGCACACCGATCCGATCCGAAATCGTTCCGTCGGCGAGCCGGGACACCACCTGAGCAAGGCCGAGCGCCAAGGGGATTCCGGTTGCACCGGCCATGTCCGACAGCAACTCCGACACCGGTGAATCGTCTGCAATCCGGGCCACGACGCGCATCGCTCTTCCGTCGAACATTCCTGTCGCCGAGGCAAAGAACAACGGCAGGGATCCGTGGCCGGCGCGCGTGAGCATTCGAGGCGCAGCACGGATCATCCGTCCGAGCGAAGGCTTGCCCAATTCTTCGGCGGCCGAGTCGAGATCGATTCTCCCCTTGTCGATGTCGGCGCGGAGAACGTCGAGAAACGCCACGGTTTCCGGTGTGATGACCATCAGATTTGCCGAATGCCCCGCAGGATTGATGGTCCGATGAAACATCACCGGCTCCGGATGCCCGACCACGTAAGCGTTCCCCCGACGTCCGCCGGGCAGTTCGAGTGCGATGGAACGCAACGGTTCTTCGTTGACGATTCGCCCCGCACGAACCACCGGAACCTGGCCGCTGATCTGTTGCATCCAGTGAACGGCGGCTGCACTCAATGTGTCCACCGACTCGTCCTCGCCCTCGACATCAACCGGCCAGGCTGTATACAGATCGTCGACCACGTCCAATCGCGAGACTGCCATCGCGGCCAGGAGGTTACTCATCCCGGGACTTGCGCCCATGCCGACTACCGCACAGATTCCGGCTCCCCTCGCGGCACAGTCCAATTCCAGCATGTCGACGGCCGGCTCCCAGTCGTCGCAGATGTCGAGATAGTGAGTCCCGGTCTCGATCGCTGCCTGGAGAATGCCGACGCCGAAACGGAAGAACGGTCCGACCGTATTGACGACCACGTCTGCGCCGTCAAGCAATTCACGTAGCGTGCGACCGTCCGTGACGTCGATGCTGCGCGCCTCGACTTCCGCTGACGCCTGCGCCAGTTCAACTGAAAGACGCTTCGCAGCATCGATATCGCGATCCGCGACTACTACCTTGCCGATTCCCGGCAATGTTGCGGCCAGACGAACTGCTGCCGAGCCCATGGCACCGGCACCACCCAGTGCGACAACCGTGATTCCGTCAGCCATGAATTCCCTCCAAAAATGCAGTCTGATCCGCTAGATAGCCGGGAGCGAAGATCGAACGGGGAGCAAGAACGGCCACCAGAGCCGACATCAATTCCGAGTCTTCGAGGTCCTTCTCAACAATCGAGTGAGTGGCGTCGGGGTACTTCTTGACCACCAGTTGCCCTGGCGAGTCGAGTAATTCGCGGTACACCCTTTCGGTATCAGCCACGTCGACGTTGACGTCTTGTCCGCCGATGATCAAGAGCACCGGAACCTTCACGGTTTCGAGATCGGCTCGCGCATCCGAGAGGTAGTTCTTTCGGATGAAGTTCCACCGGTCTTCGGTGAGACCGTCGGCCTCGCCGGAGGCCACGAGATCGTCGAACGATGCATCACGGGCCAACTGATCCAAGTTCTTCGCACGATCGACCCGCGCTTTCTCGAACTCGTCGGCCGACGCATTTCTCTCGGAAAGTTCGGCTAGGGTATTGAATTCGCCTTGTTGGAGCCAGTTGATCGCGGGACCCACGGCAATGACGAACGCTACGTCCGGGTCGAGGTTCACCACCTTGGGCATCACCCACCCTGCCTGGCTTGCACCCCACAGACCGATCCGAGACGGATCGATATCCGAACGTCCCCGCGCCCACTCGATTGCCGCTTCCGTTTCTGCCGCGCGATCGTCCATGCTCTGGTCGAGCCAATTGCCCGGTGCCCCATTCACCCCCGGCTTGTCCCAGGAGAGTGACGCGTACCCCGCCTTTGCGAACGCCTCCCACACCGGTCGATAGAACGTCTCATGTGTTGCATCGACCGGGCCGTCTCCGTGGACGAAAACCACGAGCCCGAAGGGACCGTCACCGTGTTCGGGCAGTGCAAGGACTCCCTGGAGCGGCACCGATCCCCCGGTGATCGTCACTTTTTCCTCACGGATGTCATAGGTGTTCTGGTACAGCGTCCAGCCCACCAGAGTCGCGATCAGAACAACGACCACCGCCAGGGAAGTAACCATCCACCTGCGTAAACGAGGCTTACTCTTGCCCTCGCTCATCGATTCCGCTGCCATCTTCCCGCCCTAACGTACGAATTTGAAACGATCGTATTGCATTCGATAGTACAGTTGTGGGCGAAGATGTCGAGAAGCGAGGAAAGGACATGGCGATGACCGACAGGGACGTCGATGTACCCACGAGGATCTTGATCGAGGGACTACTGCGCACGGACGGAACTGTCGACGGGCACACCCTCTATGCCACCGCCGACGCCCTCGGCAAAACTGATCAACAGGTTCGGCTGTGCATCAAGCGGTTGGTCACCGAGGGGAAGTTCACTCAGGAAGGTCGCGGGCGACAGGCCACGCTACGAGCAACGCCGAAAGCCCTGCGCGAGATGGAACCCGACGTCGAATTCGTTCGGCTGGCCTATCGACAAGACCGCGACACTGTGACGCCGTGGGACGGGTACTGGCACCTGGCCGGATTCGCAATTCCGGAGTCGTCACGGAAAGGGCGAGATGCGCTGCGCACCAGGGTCGTTTACCTCGGCGGCGCGCTCGTCCAGGGCGGTCTGTACGTCTCGCCGCACGCCTGGGAACCGTATATTCGCGATGCGGCCGCCGAACTCGACGTCGAACAGCACCTGTCTTCTCTCACCACTCGAGATCTGAAAGTGGGCACTCTCGAAGACCCCGTGAAGATTGCCGCGCAGTTGTGGCCACTGGACCAGATCGCTGACGGATACGAACGGCTACTCGACGTAGCGACCGCACGCCTGCACAAACTGCAGAACAGTCCGGGTACCGATGCTGTCACGATGACCATCGAACTCGCGGCGGAATTCACGCGAGCCATGGAACCGGATCCGCTGTTGCCGCCGGAACTACTGCCCACCAACTGGATCGGCACGAGGGCTCGGTCGATCACTGCGCAGTGCTGGACGCTTCTGGCACAGGTGGACGGTGCCGACGAATTACCGTCGCTGTTCCACCTGTACGCAGATGCAATCGGTGACGATCAGGACGCAAGCGTGCGCTGACGGGGCGGCAGTCCGAAACGCCCGAGAACCTCGTCGACTGCGGTGGACGGTGTGACAAGTCCGCGATCCTGAAGCCACGGAATGGTGCTGTCCACCAGATGCTCGAGCGTGCGAGGCAATGCGAGAGGCAGCAACGTAACGCCGTCGGCGACCTCCGCAGCTCGGATATCGGCGATCAAACTGCCGAGACCGGAAGGCGTTCCGACGTAATGAAGCGAAACGGGAACCCGCGGCGAGGTCAACGCGCTGTCCAACTGCGCAAGCTCCTTACGAGCGGAGCGAGCCTCCGGCGCGATCAGAATCTCGAGATCGACCAGCACTGCGACGCTGTCGGGATCGCGTCCTTCTTCGGCGACGGCAGCGCGTATCCGTGCGCGTTCGAGCTGTGCCTCACGCAGATCCGCAGCGCGAATCCGAACCACATTGGTAGGGAATGAAGCCAAATCGAGAGCCTTTTCACCCTCGGTGAGGTCCACCCAGTAGTCGCCGCCGATGATGGGCAGGTTGCCGGGTGCGCCCTCAGCGGCCGGATGGTGACCGGATCCGGTCAACTCGACCGCTACGTGCAGAGAATGCGAAGCGAGTGAAGACATGTGAGACCTCCGAAAATCAGAAAAGTATGGGATGAGCGAGACGAATCGTCAGCTCGAACACATTCCTGAAGAGGTGCGGCACAGATCGACATGGCGACGGCACCACTGACCGAGAGTGATGCTCACTCTCGAAGGGGTGGCGGGAAAATCCGCTGGTGCCATGGCTGCCATGCTAGTTGTCCGTTCGAGTTTTCGGGGACCGAGCTCAGCTCAGACGCACTCGGCTGCGCCGGCATTGTCGTCTGCGGCTCCGAGGAAGGGGCGGGTCTCGGGCACAGGGTTCCACGCACCTGCCGTCTTCGCGTACTTCCAATCACGCTGATTCGAAACCAGGATGTTCACGGCGTCGACCAACCGCGTCACGTCGTCCGAGCTGCTACCGAGGCCGAGGCTGGCGCGAACTGCACCGCCGGAGAGGCCGAGGCGCGCGAGAACCGGATGTGCGCAGAAGCGACCGTCGCGAACTCCGATGCCGTGCTCGGCGGAGAGGAATGCGGCGATCTCGCCCGCTTCGAATCCGTCAACGGTGAAGGTGACGATTCCGACGGCGTCGGGAGCGTCGTTCCACAGTCGCACGAGTGAGACGCCCTCGATGGCGGACAAGCCGTCAGTGAGCTGGGCGGTGAGCGCCTTCTCATGCTCGGCGATCACGTCGAAGTCCAGGGCGTGCAGGGTTTCGCAGGCGGTCGCGATGGCTGCCGCACCGAGCACGTTGGGGGAACCCGCCTCGTGGCGGGCGGGCGCGCAAGCCCACTCGGTGGATTCGATGGTCACCTCACGCACGGCGCCGCCGCCGGCGAGGTACGGCTGAGCTTCGTCGAGCCAGTCACGGCGGCCGACGAGAACGCCGGCGCCGAAGGGCGCGTACAGCTTGTGGCCCGAGAACGCTACGTAGTCGACGCCGCATTCCTGCAGGTCGATGCGACGGTGGGGAGCCAACTGAGCAGCGTCGACGAGGATACGTGCGCCGCAACGGTGAGCGATGTCAGCCAAACGTGCAATCGGCAGGATCTCACCGGTCACGTTGGAGGCCCCGGTGATTGCGAGCAGCGCGGCAGGCTTGGTGCACAGTTCACCGATCAGACGCTCGATCGTTTCTTCGATGGTGTCTGCGGCGGTGACGATACGAGCGTCGTTCCACGGCAACAGGTTTGCGTGATGTTCGACGTCGAGGACGACGGTGCTGCCGGGGACGCACTGCGCAAGCAGGTTCAGCGAATCGGTGGTGTTCCGGGTGAAGACGACAACCTGATCGTCGGCACAGTTCACGAAACGAGCAACGGATTCACGAGCGTTCTCGTAGGTGAGCGTGGAGATCCGGGACGCATAGCCGGCACCGCGGTGGACGCTGGCGTATGTCGGCAGCAACTCGGCGATACGGTCGGTGACCTGGGCCAATGCCGGCGCACTCGCGGCGTAGTCGAAGTTGGCGTAGGAGCATTCGCCACCCTGAACCAATGGAACCTGCAGGTCGGCACCCGAAACCTTGGCAATCGCGGTGGTGCAGCAGGTGTCGGCACTCAATACAGCAGTCATCGAAGACAATCCTCACGTTCAAGGACTCGTTCGTCGGGAGATGGCCCCGGAAGAGTCCGCGCTTGCCGCATTCGTTTTCGAACGCAGCCGGGTCGTCACCCGGAGCACCCCACCGCGGAGGAGGGTTGCCGACCAGCAAGCCGGGGCTGAACACTGGTACTCGTGACCTGGCAACGAGGATGGCAGGAACCTCCCGCGCTTGTCAAGACGAAGCTGCGAAGACCGTCGTCACGGCGCGATCGTCCGGCAGGCGAGGTGGAGCGCAAGCCTGGTTTCCGGATCGGCCAGATCGACCGAGAGAAGGCGCTGAATTCTATCGATCCGACTCGATACGGTGTTGCGGTGCAAGCCCATTCGGGTTGCGGTGTGAGCCAGAGACGATTCTTCGTCGAGGTACGTCGACAGAGTCTCGAGCAACTCTCCATTGGAATCGCGTAGCGGTGCGAGCAATGCCGCGGCCGCAGGCTGGAAGGTGTCGGTTCGCGTCCACGCCAGCAGCAACTGCGCCAGCCCGAGGCGGTCCACGTGCAGGAATCGACCTGTTTGAGATCGGGAACCGGCGAGCCGAGCGGCATCCCCGGCCTCCGACAGGGACGAACCGATTCCAGCCGGACCGTCGTGTGCGCGTCCCACACCTACCCAGGTCTCCATCGTGGGTTCCAACCTGGCCTGAGCTGCACGGATGCACTCGGCGATCCTGGTGATCGCCTCCGGTCGCGGCTCGCCTGGCAGAGTCGTCCACGCCGCCCAGCCGTCAGCCTGTTCCACGACATTGGCGTCGATTCCCTCGGCGGCGAGAGCATCTGCAACCTCGCTGCGTCTTGCCACCAGGTCGACCTCACCGACCGCCAGGACTTTGATGCCGATGTGCCATCCGTCCAGCATCCAACCCGCGTCGAGTGCGCGCCGGAGCAGTCCGGGTGTGGCGTCTGCTGACGTGTCGATCAGTTCACCGAGCAACGCGCTACGCCGGCGCGCTTCACGCTCGTCGACCATGCGCGCAACGGCCAGTCGGTGCCCGGCAGCCAACGAGGCCACGTCGAGAACCACTGAGAGAGAAGCCTCTTCGACGCTTTGACGCACCGGGAGCAGCACCGCCAGCCAGGGCTCTCGGGCTGCGCCGGACATCACCGGGCACGCAATCAGGACCCCGCCGGAGTCCAATTCGACCGTGGTGGGCGCCCCGCGACCCGACAACATACCGGCAGCTGCTCGATCAGCGTCTGACAACAGGTCGGCGCCGGTCATCGGACGTCCGGACGTGTCCAGGAGAAAGAATGAACGCTGAAAGGTGTTCAGTAGCACCGACAGAAGATTCTCGACGCTTCCGCCGGCTCGTTGGCCCGCGTGTGTCGCCCGCAGTACTGCGTCGGCCATCACCGCCCGCGAATTCGAGAGAAGATCACGAAGATCCACGCTGAACTGCCACGGGTCGGATACTCCGAGCACCACCAGTCCGAGCCGATCGGCAAGCAACGAGAGATTCGCATCCTCCGCCGCAGCGCTGTGCACAGCGACCACCTGGCAGCCGGTCGCCGCTGTGCGCCGAAGGAGAGCGTCGAATCTCCACTCCCCGATGTCGATTCGATCGAGAATCACCAGAACTGATCCTGAACTCGCCGCACCCGACACGGCGTCGGCCGACTGTGCCGATTCCCCGGTGAGTGCTCCCACTGTCGTCACGACGGGATCACCCTCCCCGGCAAGTCGATACAGCCCGACAAAGGCCGGGTTGTTCAGCAACGCCGAAACACTCGCGCTCATCGCGCCTCCATCAGCACTGCGTCGTGGTCGATCCCGAATGCCCGCGGGCCGACAACTTTCAATCTGCCCACTTCGTCCGCCCACCACTGTGGACCGGGAAGAACCAACACGGCCACATCGTGCCCCTGGTGCACGGATTCACACGAGACGAAGGCGCCGGTCCGCACGTCGAGCAACGTCACGATGTCCGGGCACGTTGCAATCATCTCGCCGTCCAACGCGACGGTCAGGAACTCACTCTCGAATTCGACTCGTATCACCGCAGAATCGTGTTCGAGAATTACGCTGCCCCGACGATCGCCGGTGTCCGGACGACTACGACGGACCGCACGCACCCGGCCAGTCCCCATTACCAGGGCCCCGGAGCTCTCCGCGATCTCCTGCCAACTGCCCAGGGCCCCGATGTGCTGACCCAGTTCGTATGCTCGGGAGAGAGTTCCCGGAATGCACGCCTCCTGCACCGTCCGCGCATCGATCGACGCGATCGCCAGAGCGCCCCAACCGCTGGTTCTCCCGATCAACGACCGCACTGCTACCTCGGCGCCGAGCACATCCACTCCGTCGACGACGGTAATGAGGCCGCCGGGCTGGGCGAGTGTGACCGGGCACAATTCCAACCCGGCTGCGGCGAGAGAGAAGTGATCGAGCCGCGGCATCGCTCGACCCAGCAGGTCCGCGTCGACCACGGGAATTCCCAACGCCAACGCCGCCGCAATGCCGGAGAGAGCGTTGAGTCCACCGCCTTCGAAAGTCATCACCGCGGTCGGACGCTTCCCGGTCCAGCGCGTCAAAGCTGCTGCAGTATCTGCAAACTCACGCCCGGAGGGCAATTGCTCCTCCAAGGCCAGGGCCGATCCGACGATTCCCACCGGCATCACCAATGCCTCCTCCGGCAACTGGTCCGGCGCGATGACCTCCACCGAAGTAGACGTCATCAGTGGACGCAGCAATTCCACGAACAAGCGTGGATCGCCGCCCCCGCCGCAGCCCAGGACCACCGCCCCCGCTGCGATCGCGTCGAGGTCGGCCTCCCGGACCGCGTGCAGCCTGCTCACGGCTCGCTATTCTGCCAGTACAGGTTGCTCGAGTGTCTCCACCGGCAGGAACGGGCGATCGAGCCCGAAGCTAGCCGGGCCGAAGACCGCCAGTGCCTCCGGGGTTCTCATGATGGGTGGGGTCGCGATCCCGATGACCGCAACGCGCTGCCCGTACCGCAAGCCCTCGGTGGTGATGGGTTCGGCGGTATCGGCCTCGACGATGCAGATCAGGTCTGGCACGATCGCCACCATCACTCCGGATTGGACGGCGATCAGATTTTCGTTCTGGAACTGAACTTCCAGCTCTTCGTCTCCGACGCCGGCGATCCGCACCGAACCGCGAGCGAACCCCTCATCGGTTCGCCGGTCGACATCGATCACCTTGCCGTGAAAGAGAACTCGCCCGTATCCGTAGAGCGTGTCGGCGAGACTGTCGACAAGCGCCCGCACCGGGTCCACCCGCTGCTCTCGTGAAAGTCTGATGGACCGGCCGATCGTCATGGCCAACGACAGAGTCCGTGGGATCGCCGTCCGCTTCACATCTGCACCCGTCATCGAGTACTGCGCGATGTGCGCCATCCCACCGAACCTCGACGTCACCCCGCGGGCGAGGCCCTCCAATCTGCTGTTGTCACTTCCGGTGTCGAAGATCGCCACCTCGTCGTGCTCGTTCGCCATGGCGAGCGGACTCGCCGAAATCCCGTACACCGAGAAGGTTTCCATCTCGAGCTGAGGAAAGGCTCGCCCCATCCCGTCGGCGTCGACAACCGGCAGGCCGCGCCGTGCGGCCACCAGCAACGGAATCATCGAATTGATTCCGCCGCACTCCATCGGCATCGTGGCATCTGCAGTTCGACCTGTGTGCTTCTCCAACGTGATCAGCGCCAGCTCGGGTTCGGTTCCGCGCGGCATCTTTTCGACCACGACGGTCGGGGCACCCATCTGCGCGACGGGAATCACCCACGCGTCGTCGTCAAGCTCCTCCGGATCGAGAATTGTGATTTCACCGGCCTCACCGAGCGCCTGCGTGACCAACATCTTGCCGACGAACGGATCTCCCCCGCCGCCGGTGCCCAACAAGGCTGCGCCCCTGGCGAGGTCGTCGAGATCCGCCGTTCGTAGTGTCCAACTCATCGTGAGCCCTCCTGACCGGTGGAGACCAAACCACTGTGCAGTGCCAAGTCACCGACTGCCTTCACTCGAATACGTGTTGCGTTGCCCGGCAGATACGGAATCGGGACCTCGTCGAACTCCACGATCTGCACCGACTCGGGCCGTGCGCCTGCGGCGACTGCCCGATCGATCGCCTCCTGGCGAGCATCGTCGGCAAAAACCTGCCGGTGCCCGTCCCGCACCGCTTCGACTCGATCTACCTCACCACTGACCTGCGCGATCGCAGCGCCGATCGCATTGGCAACATCGAAGCGCTCAGGACGAATCACCGTTCCCAGGCCCGGGAGTTCACGCTCCAGCAGTACCGATCCCCCGCCAACCGCCACAACGGGAAGTGGATCCGACGTGGTCCGCATCTGTTCCACGGCGTCGGCGACTCGGCGCGAGATCCGGTCGAGTGCCGTCGACACCAGGCCGCGGTCGAGGTGCGCCACCGCACTGCGATCTCCGACGTCGGCCAAGCCTGCCGCGACGGCTATGTCGGTGGCCGTCAACGTGTCACCGCCGAATACGAGTGCCCGTGAACCCAATTCGTATCCCACAGATTCGGGTCCGACTGTGAGTCCGTCTGCATCCACCAGCGAACCACCACCGATACCGATCGAGAAGACGTCCGGCATACGGAAATTGGTCCGTACCCCGGCGACCGTCACCTCCGTGGTGGCTTCTCGCGGGAAACCGTTGGTCAATACGCCCACGTCGGTAGTGGTACCTCCGATGTCGATCACCGCACAGCTGGCCAGACCGGACAGCACAGCGGCGCCTCGCATGGAGTTGGTCGGCCCCGAAGCGAAAGTCGCCACCGGATAACGCCTCGCGTACTCGATGTCCATCAAGGTTCCGTCGTTCTGGCTCAGGTACAGCGGCGCGACAATGCCGTGCTCGACCAAAGATCGGGCAAGACCGTCGACGATGTGATCGGCGAGCTCGCGCAGCGCAGCATTGATGATGGTCGCGTTCTCCCGCTGAAGTAGACCCACTCGACCGATCTCGTGCGAGAGCGAAATTGCGACGTCCGGGCCGAGTTCCTCACGCACGATCTCCGCGGCGGCCGCTTCGCATTCGAGATTGACCGGAGAGAACACCGAAGATATTGCGACCGAACGAGTACCGCTGCGAGCCATATCGGCGGCATGGCGGCGAATCTCGTCGGGGTCCAGCGACGAAATACGACGACCGTCGAACTCGTGCCCACCGTGAGCGAGGTAGCGCCTTCCTTGCACAGCGGAGACCAGGTCTCGCGGCCACCCCACCATCGGCGGAAGCGCCGCGGTCGCCGGAAGCCCCAATCGCAGAGCCGCTGTCGGTGCAAGTCCGCGTTGCTCGATGAGAGCGTTGAGAAAGTGCGTCGTGCCGATCATCACTGCTTGAACAGCGCTGGGAGAGAACGAGTACTGCTGCTGCAGCGCCGTCAGAGCTCCGCCGATTCCGCCGGTGATGTCCTTGCTGGTCGAGTGTTTGACATGCCCGATGACGGTGGTCCCGTCCATCAGGACCGCGTCGGTGTTCGTACCACCGACGTCGATTCCGATTCGCATCGCGAACTCCCTTCTACAGTGTGTGCCGTGCTAGTGCGTGAGCGCAGATTTCCCCGAAGTCTCTTGCGGCGCTTCGGTTGCGGTGCGTCCGACTCCGCGAATCAGGCCGAGTCGACCCGCGACGACGTAGAGAACGAAGGCCGAGGCCACCGCGTTGATCGACGGCAGGCCGAAGGTGCTGTAATGACCGATCAGCGCCGAGACGATCCAGATCACCAGCGTGGCCGGTACCCAAGTGGGTGCCGAGTTCGGGAGGGTACCCGCAGCTCGACTCTCCTCCAGATCCTTGCGCCATGTCTTGACGATGAAGTATTCCGCCACCATGATCCCGGCGATCGGCGGGAATCCGACGCCCAACAGGATCAGGAAGTCGGTGAACGAGTTCAGGATTCCGGCAGCCGCGAGGACCGAACCGGTGATGCCGACAACTGCTGTGACAACTGCGCGATTGATCCGTCGACCGAACACGACGTCGATGAAGTTCACGACGCCGAGCCCCGAGCTGTACAGGTTCCAGTCGTTGATCTTGAAGGTGCCGAGAACGATGATCAGAACGCCGACCCAACCGACCGACGAGAGAATGATCGTGGCGATGTCGGAACTGCGAACGGCATGGGCAAGAAGAACACCGGTCAGCCCGATCACGTATTCGCCCAACGTTATTCCGACGAGCGTCTGCTTCACGACATCGCCTGCCGTGCGGTTGAAGCGCGTCATGTCAGGTGTGATCACTGCTCCGGCAATGAAACCGCCTGCGACGATGGTAGTTCCGGCGAGGAAGCTGAGCTCCGGCCCGGCCGGCGCAGATGTCATCAGATCTGACAGCGAGTGATTACGCAGTTCGGCGATGACGGCCCAACCGACCAGGATCAGGAACAGCGGAACGGTGATGTTGGCGATCAGTTGCATGGATCCGAACCCGCGAAGGACTATCGCGGTGATCAGGAGACCGAAGGCCAAAGCCCACGCCCACTGCGGCAGAAACGGCATGATTCCGTGCAAACCTGATGCAGAGACAGCAGATTGAATGCCGAACCAACCGATCAGGCTGACCCCGATCACCAAACCGATCACCGCGGAACCTGCGTGCCCGAATCCACACCAGCGTGCGACCACCGATGTGTTGAGCCCTTCACGAACCCCGATGATGCCGATGAAAATACAGACGACCTCGAGAATCACCGCCCCGACTGTCAATGCCCAGAAGGCATTCCAGAACGTCATTCCGTAGCCGAGCGTCGCACCGAGCAAGAACTGTGCGAGTGCCGATACCTGACCGAATCGCTGTACTGCCACCGAGAACCACGAATATCGTGCTTCGTCGGGAACGCGGGTGAGCGCGTAGTCGTCACCGTCGGACACTTCACCGCCGGCGGCGGTCGTTGACGTGTTTTTCATGACGGACTCCTCGAATAGTTGGGAAGTGTTCTCGGAGAAGACGGTACGAATGTGGCCAGGGTCACGCCTATGGGCGAATTGGCGTTTCTTCGTGTTACGACAATGCATTTCGCACAGTCGTCATTTCACACAGTCGCCAAATCGCACGGGTCTAACGCAACGCGTACCCGCCGTCGGGGTACAGCGTGGAACCCGTTGTGTACGTGTTGGTGAAGAGATAGAACACCGCTTGTGCAATCTCGTCTTCGTTCCCGACGCGGCCGAGCACGTTGTTCTCGGCACTCCAGGTGAACGCGGCCTCCCGAACCTCCGCCGGGCGCTGAGCCCACAGATGCCCGTCGATGGTTCCGGGAGCGACAGTGTTGACGCGGATCGGCGACAGTTCGACCGCCAGCCCCCGCCCGAGCCCCTCGATTGCCGCGTTGGCTGCAACGTATGCCGCGGCAGCTGCGGGTGGCCGCACACTGGCAGCGCCGGACATGAGGACCACCGATGCGGTGGGTGTCAGCTTGTCGAGCGCAGCGTGCACGACGCGGTACTGCCCCCAGAACTTGGAGGTGAACGGCGACGCCGCTTCCTCGACGCTCTGTTCACGGAACGAGCCGACCTGGTAATCGGCAGCCGTGGTGAAGAGCGCATCGACGCTGGGGATGTTGGTGAAGAACGCTTTCACCGAGTCGTCGTCGGAGGTGTCGACGGTGAACCAGTGCGCCGCCTCACCCAGCTGCGCGGCCGCTGCTTCGAGCTTGGATGCGGTTCGGCCGCCGAGAACTACCTGCGCACCGGCGTCGACGGCAAGCTGCGCCACTCGCAGCCCGATGCCTGTTCCGCCGCCGATCAGTACGACGGTCTTGCCTGAGAGAGGAGAAGGTGTCGTTGTCATGCAGCGACTGTAGGGCTCACCGAATTGTCCCGACATGTGCAGAACGCACAGATTTCACTACGGCACCGTGCTAAGTATCGAGACTTAGCTGTTAGAGGACACCGCCCCGGGGGATCTCGCTTGACGACGTTTGCTGCGTCGAAACTGCCTTCACATGTACTCCTCCTTCGAGTTCGCCTGTAACAAAACAACTCCCACGACCGAAAATGTCGGTGAACCACAACAGCGAAGGGAAGTAACGACTATGGGATCAGCAGACGTCATGGCCTGGCTCGCCGAGGGTTACCTCGCCGGCGATCCGATTCGCTATCCGCTCTACGTCGGATCGATGTTCCTCGCGATGCCGTTCCAACTGATCGGCGTAATTCTGGGTCACCCCTTCTGAATCGTCACATCAGGCCAGGGCGGACGACGTAGAACGGCCAGAGTTGCGATCACTGCGGCCGCCAACCCGATGAACTCCCCCATCAAAGCCGCCCTGGTGTGATCGACGGCCGGTGACCACGACGGCTCACCCTCGTGGATCGAGAACACTCCCACTGGCACCGGTATCGGGTCGCGGCGCCACCGCCGGTGTAGACGCGAAACCGTGATGATCGTCGATCCGTCGCTGGTCTGGTGCGGTTCTCCGAAGATCGTCGAGGTCCCTGATTCCCCTCGAAATCGCTCCACCGCATCACGAATCTCCATGATCTCCATCGTCGCATCGAAACCGCAGCACTGTGCGAGTATCGATCGATGGCCGAGTGGTGGAATCCGAGCAGGCGCGTCGAGCGATGGTGGCAGACGATTGGCCTCGTCCTGCTCGTAGTCGTAATCGGTCCGAGCACCATCCATACAGTGACCACGGAACCGACAACCGGTAATTGGGTTCGCCTGGCAATCTGGCTTTTCGCGACGGCCGGATTTGCCTACGGCACCGTCCAAGCCTGGCGAAACAGGAACAAACCTCAGTCGGTGTGGTGGGAAGGGACGACTGCCCCCACCGAAATACCCGCCGACGACGTCCGTAGCGCACTCGCGTCGACAGACGACCGCATTCCGGCAATCAAGGCACTACGCGAACTGCATCCGGGCTTGGGTCTGAAGGATGCGATGGATCTGATCGACGCTCAGCGGGGCGAACAGGGCCCGCATCACTGATAGTTGCGACCATCACAATCACAGTTAGGTATCGACACCTGACCGCCACGATCGGGCAAGCACACCAGGAGTTAACCACCTGACAGACAGGCTGTTTCGCCGAGTTTGACAAATGTGGTCAATCGGTGAGCGTCGACTCGACCGATTCAACTCACCGTACCAATCGAATTCGCCGTTCAGCATTCCACTCATGGCCCAATGCCACTATTACCCAACGATTTACAACCGGAACTACGGTATCCAGTGAGAACTTTCGCGACAGTGCAGCATCTTTCGTCCAGTTGAGTTGACCGAAACTTGACGTTACGTTGAATTTCAAAGCAATAGCCCGGTCTTGACCTGCGATGGTGTGAGCGCAACGCCCACCTACGCGTGACACGTGGCTGCCCGTATGGGCGCTGTGAATGCCTGAACGTTCGAGGAGTGGAATGACTGCGGTCAAAACTGCGTGGCGTGAACTACGGAAACCCGTGTTCATCCCCGCGTCGATAGTGATCTTTGCCCTGATCGCCTTTGCCGTGATCTATGCGGGAACCGCTGCGGATGCTTTCGAAACTCTCAACAACGTGATCAGCGACGGCGTCGGCTGGTGGTACATCCTCTCGGCTACCGGTTTCGTGATCTTTGCGCTGTACTGCGGAATCAGCCGCATCGGCAACATCCGATTGGGGCGCGACGACGAGCAACCCGAGTTCGGCATGCTCTCGTGGTTCGCGATGCTCTTCAGCGCCGGGATGGGCATCGGCCTCGTGTTCTACGGAGTGGCAGAACCCCTTTCGCACTATGTGAACCCTCCCGTCGCCGGGCAGATCGCGGGATCCACGGACGCCGCAGCCAATCAAGCGATGGAACTGACGCTGTTCCACTGGGGCCTTCATGCATGGGCGATCTACGTCGTCGTCGGCCTTGGTCTGGCGTACATGACCTACCGCAAGGGTCGTCCGCTCTCGATCCGTTGGTTGCTCGAGCCGCTCCTCGGACGGGCTCGCATCGAAGGAAAGATCGGCCACGCCATCGACGTCGTCGCCATCGTCGGCACGCTGTTCGGTGTCGCGACGTCGCTGGGCTTCGGTGTCCAGCAGATCTCGGCCGGCCTCGACTACCTCGGCTGGGTGGAGACCGACAACTGGTTGGTCATCACCATCATCGTCATCGTGACGGGCATGGCCACCTTCTCGGTCGTCTCCGGCGTCACCAAGGGCCTCAAGTGGCTCTCCAACATCAACATGATGCTCGCTGCCGCGCTGGCACTGTTCGTCCTGATTCTGGGACCGACGCTGTTCCTCATGCAGTCGTGGGTGCAGAACCTCGGCGGATACGTCCAGGCCTTGCCCGAACTGATGCTGCGTACGTCCCCGTTCGCCGAAGACGGCTGGCAGGGCGCATGGACCATCTTCTACTGGGGTTGGTGGATGAGCTGGGCACCGTTCGTCGGCATGTTCATCGCGCGCATCTCACGCGGCCGCACCATCCGCGAATTCGTCTTCGGTGTGCTGCTGGCCCCGACGCTGGTCGGTTCGTTGTGGTTCACGATCTTCGGTAACTCCGGCATTCTGCGTCAGCGCAACGAGGGCACGATGCTCGACGCATCCGGCGCAGTGGACACCAACACGTCACTGTTCACGCTTCTCGACGGACTTCCGCTCGGAACGATTTCGAGTGTTCTCGCGATCGTCGTGATCGTCTTCTTCTTCGTCACGTCCGCGGATTCCGGCTCGATCGTCATCGACATCCTTGCGACCGGTGGCAGCTTGGAGACCTCCAAGATCACGCGTGTCTACTGGACGTTCCTCTCCGGTGCCGCGGCCGCAGTTCTCCTCATCGTGGGTGGCAGTGGATCGCTCACGGCGCTGCAGACCGTTGCCATCGCCACGGCGGTACCGTTCTCGGTCATCATGGTGCTGGCATGTCTGTCGATGCTGAAGGCGTTCCGATACGAGGTCGCGTCGGCACCACGCTACCTGCGGGTTTCTACAAATGCCTCGGCATCAACCGACGTTCCGCAACCCACCGAAAAGCGGCTCCGCGATCTGAAGATCTCGTCGACCTTCGCCGGGCTCACTCCGTCACAAAGCGGGATCATGACGGATCCCTCCGACGCCCACATGCTCGTCGCGGTCCACGAAGTCCCCGCCCATGCGGTCAACATCGACCCGGATACCGGCGCCGTCGACTTCTCCGAGGAATCGAAGGTCGTCGATCCACTGGGCGGAGAGGTGTTCGACACACCCGAGTTCGCCGACTCGGCAGAAGGCCACGCGCAAGCTGCCAGTACGGACTGACCGGCACGTTCGGCATGTTGCATTAGGCATATCTGTTCACCAACTCGCAAACTTGTCATGAGACTTTCAACTCGACAGTTCGCAGGACTCTAAGTTTCGTGAGTAGAACAGGACCAACGGGTTTGCCACTCCAGTCGCAGTCGGAGACGGAACAATCTTTCGGGATTCCGTCCGTATTCCTACGGTCGGCGCATGCACCTGCGCCGCGCACGCTCATCGACATCGTGCGGGCCTCAGCCGAGGCCAACCCGGAAGCACCTGCCATCGACGACGGCGACACCACACTGTCGTACTCGGAGTTGCTCGACGAGATCGCGCTCGGTGCGCGCTGGCTCGGTGATGCCGGCGTCGGCGCAGGTGACCGCGTCGGAATCAGGATGCCGTCAGGTTCGCGTTCGCTGTACGTGGCGATCCTGTCGATCCTCGCGGCGGGCGCCGCCTACGTTCCCGTCGACGCCGACGATCCGGAAGAGCGCGCCGAGTTGGTGTTCGGCGAGGCGCAGGTAGCGGCAATCATCACCGGCGACGGAATCCAGCCGGGGACGGCGCCGAAGCGGCTCGAACATCCACCGGTTCGCGAACCCGAACCCGAGGACGACGCCTGGATCATCTTCACCTCAGGATCCACGGGCACCCCCAAGGGCGTCGCGGTCACTCACCTCAATGCCGCAGCCTTCGTCGACGCCGAGGCGCGCATGTTCCTCCAGGACGAGCCCATCGGGCCTGGTGACCGCGTCCTCGCGGGACTCTCCGTGGCATTCGACGCGTCCTGCGAGGAGATGTGGCTCGCGTGGCGCCACGGCGCCTGCCTCGTCCCGGCTCCTCGTTCGTTGGTTCGCAGCGGCATGGACCTCGGCCCGTGGCTGGTCTCGCGTGACGTCAGCATCGTCTCCACTGTGCCGACGCTTGCGTCTCTGTGGCCGGCCGAGGCCCTCGAAGCCGTTCGACTCCTGATCTTCGGCGGCGAAGCCTGCCCACCCGAACTGGCAGAGCGCCTGGCCGTCGAGGGCCGCGAGGTCTGGAACACTTACGGCCCCACCGAGGCAACCGTCGTCGCCTGCGGCGCACTGATGGACGGCAAGAGCCCCGTCAGCATCGGCCTCCCCCTCGACGGCTGGGACCTTGCCGTCGTCGACGCCCAGAGCAATCCCGTCGCGGTCGGTGAGGTAGGCGAGCTGGTGATCGGCGGCGTCGGCCTCGCCCGTTACCTCGATCCCGCGAAGGACGCCGAGAAGTACGCGTCGATGCCCTCTCTCGGGTGGGAACGCGCCTACCGAAGCGGCGACCTGGTCCGGCTCGAGACCACCGGCCTGATGTTCCAGGGCCGCGCGGACGATCAGGTCAAGCTCGGCGGCAGGCGCATCGAACTCGGTGAGGTCGACAACGCCTTGCAGAACCTGCCGGGTGTGAGCGGCGCTGCCGCAGCCGTGAAGAAGACGGCAGCCGGCAACCAGCTCCTCGTCGGATACATCGCCAGCACGGATCCCGACTTCGATCTCAAGGCCGCTCATGCGCTGCTCAGCGAGCAACTACCAGCGGCCCTCGTGCCGCGTCTGGCGTTGATGGACGAACTTCCGACGCGTACGTCAGGCAAGGTCGACCGCAATGCGCTGCCGTGGCCGTTGCCCGGCGCCGGTGAAGATGCCGGGGCCGCGTTGGGCCTCGACGGCACCGCTGCCTGGGTTGCCGGTCTGTGGGGTTCGATCCTGGGCGCGCAGATCACCGGACTCGACGACGACTTCTTCGAAGTGGGCGGCGGATCCCTCTCTGCGGCTCAGCTGGTAACCGCCCTGCGCGAGCGGTTCCCCGAAGTGACCGTCGCACAGCTCTACGACCACCCACGGTTGGGATCGCTCGCCGAATATCTCGACGAATTGGCACCCACCGAAACTGTGGAGCCGCGCATCGTCGCTCCGACACCCTTGAAGACTCAGCTCGCGCAGATCGCCGTCACCGTTCCGCTCACGACGCTCACCGGACTGCAGTGGGTGACGTGGCTGGCGATCGCGAACAACGTCCTCGGCTGGTTCGTCGACGTCAGCTGGGCGCCCACGGTCTCGTGGTGGTGGATCCTGTTGGCGTTCATCGTGTTCATCACGCCGATCGGCCGTATGACCATCGCCGTCGTCGGGGCGCGCCTGCTCCTACGCAAGTTGGAGCCAGGAACGTACCCGCGAGGTGGTAGTGAACACCTGCGTCTGTGGATAGCGCTCCGACTCACCGAAGCCAGTGGCGCAGCCAACCTTTCGGGCGCACCGTGGATGCTCTACTACGCCCGCGCCCTCGGCGCCGACATCGGCAGCGGCGTCGATCTCCACACACTTCCTCCCATCACCGGCATGCTCGAACTCGGTGACGGCTGCTCCGTCGAACCCGAAGTCGACCTCTCCGGCCACTGGATCGACGGCGACGTCATTCACATCGGCGAGATCAAGATCGGTGACGGCGCCTCCGTCGGTTCACGCTCGACGCTTCTGCCCGGCGCGCGTATCGGTCGCGACGCCGTCGTCGAACCCGGATCTGCGGTGTTCGGCCGAGTGAAGGCAAACCAGCAGTGGGCCGGCTCCCCCGCCACCAAGGTCGGGAAAGCGAATCATCCTTGGCCTGCCGAACATCCGAAGCGTGCACCCGGCTGGGTGCCGGTATACGGTGTCACCTCGGTCTTCCTGGCCGGTATGCCGATCTTCGCGCTGATGGCCGGAATCGCCTTGATCGGTTGGTGGATTCGCGACACCGACACGCTCGCGAGTGCAGTGCTCCAATCGCTGATCATGCTTCCCGTCGCGACCATCCTGAGTTTGCTCGTCTTCGCAGTCGTCACCCTTGTGGCCGTTCGTCTTCTCTCGATCGGGCTGACCCCCGGTTACCACCCTGTCCGCAGCCGCATCGGCTGGCAGGTGTGGGCGACCGAACGCCTGCTCGACTCGGCCAGAACCTTCCTCTTCCCGCTCTACGCGAGCCTGCTGACACCGGGATGGCTCCGCCTTCTCGGCGCCAAGATCGGCAAGAACGTCGAAGCCTCCACCGTGCTCCTCCTTCCCAAGTTCACGACGGTCGCCGACGGCGCATTCCTCGCTGACGACACCATGGTTGCGAGCTACGGCCTCGGCGGCGGCTGGATGCACATCGAACAGGCGAAGATCGGCAAGCGCGCGTTCCTCGGCAACTCCGGTATGACCGCCCCCGGTCGACGCGTCCCCAAGAACGGTCTGGTGGCGGTTCTGTCGGCTACCCCGTCCAAGGCCAAGTCCGGATCATCGTGGCTGGGTAGTCCACCGGTACGTCTGAGAAGGGCTGCCGGAGACACCGACGCCGCCCGCACGTTCAATCCGCCCATGCGCCTCAAGATCGCCCGCGGAGTGGTCGAAACCTGCCGACTGATCCCCGTCATGGTCACGTTCGGCATCGGTCTCGGTGTTCTGTTTGCACTCGAAGCACTGGTCGGCGCAGTCGGATTCTGGTTCGCGGCTCTGCTGAGCGGCGTAATTCTGCTCGTCGCCGGAGCAGTGGCGGGCGCGATCACCATCGCCGCCAAGTGGATCGTCGTCGGACGCATCGCCAAGGTCGAGCATCCGCTGTGGAGTTCGTTCGTCTGGCGAAACGAGGTAGCCGACGCCTTCGTCGAGACCGTCGCGGCGCCGTGGTTCGCTCGCGCGGCGACTGGTACGGCCGTACTGAACATCTTCTTGCGTGGACTCGGGGCCAAGATCGGTAAGGGCGTTTGGTGTGAGTCGTACTGGCTACCCGAGGCAGATCTTGTGACTTTGGGCGACGGAGCGACAGTGGAACGGGGGTGCGTCGTGCAAACTCATCTCTTCCATGATCGGATCATGTCCATGGACACCGTCACTTTGGGAGCAGGAGCAACGCTGGGACCGCACTGTGTCGCGCTACCCGCAGCCGGCATCGGCGCGGGAGCGACGGTAGGGCCTGCATCTCTGGTGATGCGAGGTGACACCGTTCCGCCCTCCACCCGCTGGCAGGGCAACCCGATTGCACCGTGGGTGGCGTCGTGAAGCCGAACCGAATGCTCGAGGAGCCGATCGATCCGTACCTGCCGCTCAACGGCAACCGCGGGTACCGCGTGTCCCGGTACGAACTGGAACTGACGTACAAGGTCTTCAGCAACCGTCTCGCCGGCAAAGCTGTCATCACCGCTGTCACCACCGAGAGCCGATCCAAGTTCAGCTTCGACCTCGCACAGAACCTGCAGGTGTCCAAGGTGTCCGTCAACGGTGCCCGCGGCACCAAGTACGCGCACTTGAACAACAAGCTGATCCTCACGCCGTCTACCAAGATCCCCGCGGGCGGTGCCCTGTCGGTCACCATCGCGTACAGCGGCAACCCCGAGCCGATCAAGAGCCTGTGGGGCGAAGTCGGCTGGGAGGAACTCGACGAAGGAACTTTGGTCGCAAGTCAGCCCAACGGCGCGGCGTCCTGGTTCCCGTGCGACGACCATCCGATTTCCAAAGCGTCGTACCGAATCTCGATCACCACCGATTCCCCGTTCTATGCCCTCGCCAACGGCAAGCTGATCCGCAAGCAGACCCGTGCGAGTCAGACGACGTGGGTCTACGAGCAGACCGAACCGATGGCAACCTACCTGGCAACCATTCAGATCGGTCAGTACGAGCACCGACAAGTGAGCGCCGGGCCGGTACCGGTCTTCGCCGTTCACCCACCTCGGCTGCGCGCAGCGTTCGACGTCGACTTCGGGCGCCAACCCCAGATGCTGGAGGTCTTCGGAAAGCTGTTCGGCCCGTATCCCTTTGCCGACTACACCGCTGTGGTCACCGACGACGAACTCGAAATCCCCATCGAAGCGCAGGGACTCTCGATCTTCGGAGCCAACCATTGCACAGGCAGGCGCGGTTCCGAACGTCTTGTCGCACACGAGCTTGCCCATCAATGGTTCGGCAACAGCCTCACTCTCGGGCAGTGGTGCGACATCTGGCTGCACGAAGGCTTTGCCTGTTACGCGGAGTGGATCTGGTCCGAGAATTCCGGTGGCCCGTCCTCGAACCAACTCGCGACAAACGCCTATCAAGGGCTCGGGCGTAAATCTCAGGACTTGATCGTCGCCAATCCCGGTCCTGCCCTGATGTTCGACGATCGAATCTACAAGCGGGGCGCATTGACTCTGCACGCCCTGCGCGGCGTTCTCGGAGACGAGAAGTTCTTCGAACTGATCCGTCAGTGGACCACGAAGCATCGGCACAGCACGGTCAGTACCGAGCAATTCACCGATCTCGCTTCACGTTTCACCGACACTCCATTGCGCCCACTGTGGGATGCATGGCTGAATCAGCGCTCTCTGCCTCGTCTCTGACGCTCTCTCACCGCGATATCACCACGCCGAAACATTCCGAATGCGCCGATTAGCTTTGTCTTACCTTTACTATAGAGGTGGGCCGAGGGACGACCCCGACAACACAATTCTCAGGGCACGCTTCCTCGACAGGTAGATCGGGGGATCGATGTTCGTTGTATTCACAATATGTTTCGTGATCGGGGTCGTCGCCCTGATCGGAGCCTTTGCCGTCGGCGAGGTTGCAGATCTGGGCGGCGGCCACGCAGACGGGCTGCCATTTCTGAGCCTGACAACTTTGGCCACAGCACTTTTCGGCTTCGGCGCCGGCGGCGTAGCTGCCACTCTCGCGGACGCTCCGACGTTGGTAGCGGTGATTGCAGCACTCGCACTCGCCGCCGTTCTCGTTGTCGTCACGCGCGGCCTTCTTCTCCCCTATCTCCTTAAACAACAAGATAATTCGCACATCGGGCGCAATTCATACCACGGACTGTTGGGCACGGTCACCCTCACCATCGCAGCCGAAGGTTGGGGAGAAGTCTCGTTCGTCGACGCCGAAGGCAATCGCGTCCAGGCCAAGGCCGTCAGTGCACAGCCGATGGCGCTCACCACCGGCACCACCGTCTACATCGCCGATGTAGACGATCAATACCTTCACGTCGTCACGGTTGACGACGCGATCTAAGGACTCGATACATGCTGCCAATCATCATCATTGCGGTTGTAGTCGCAGTAATCATCTTCATCGTTCTCCCCGCGATCTACGTGAAGAACTACGTCAAGGTCCCGCCGAACGAAGTGGCGGTCTTCACCGGACGAGGCAAGCCGAAAGTCGTCCGCGGCGGAGCCCGGTTCAAGATTCCGGGAATCGAACGCGTCGACATCATGTCGCTCGAGCCGTTCAACGTCAGCATCAATCTCAAGAATGCGCTCTCCAACGACGGTGTTCCGGTCAACGTCGAGGCAGTCGGCCTGGTACGAATCGGTTCCGCCGACGAAGCGGTTCAGACAGCGGTGCAACGATTCCTGACCTCCGACCTGGACGAACTCCAACAGCAGATCAACGAAATCCTCGCAGGCAGCCTGCGCGGAATCACCGCAACCATGACGGTCGAGGATCTGAACTCCAACCGCGATTCGCTCGCACGCAGCGTGGTCGAGGAGGCAGGCGGCGACCTCGCCCGCATCGGCATGGAAGTCGATGTCATCAAGATCGCGGGAATCTCCGACTTCAACGGCTACCTCGAATCGCTCGGTCAGCGCCGCATCGCCGAGGTCAAACGTGATGCCGCGATCGGAACTGCTGAAGCAGAGCGTGATTCGCAGATCCAGTCGGCAAAGGCGCGACAGGCAGGCTCCGTCGCACAGGCCGAGGCCGACACTGCGATCGCGAGTGCAAATCAGAAGCGCGACGTCGAACTCGCTCGCCTTCGAGCACAGACCGAAGCCGAGAACGCCGAAGCCGACCAGGCCGGACCACTCGCGCAGGCAACGGCCGAGAAGGCCGTCGGCATCGCACGTGAGCAGGCCGAGGCGGCCCGCGTCGAAGCTCGCACCGAGGTCGAGCGTCGTCGCGCCCAGCAATCGGAAGCGGCATTGCAGGCAGATGTCATTGCACCGGCCGAGGCCGAACGCCAAGCCTCCATCGCACGCGCAGAGGGTGAGCGACAGGCCGCGATCCTCCGCGCCCAGGCACAGGCCGAGTCAGCAAGGCAGGCCGGCGGGGCTCAGGCCGATGCACGAAAGCTCGTCGCCGACGCTGTTCGCTCCGAGCAGCAGGCTGATGCCGACGGCCTTCGAGCACGTCTGGAGGCCGAAGCTGACGGCCGCAAGGTAGCGGCCGACGCCGTTCGCGCCGAACAGCAGGCCGAAGCGGATGGTTTGCGCGCCAAGCTCGAAGCCGAGGCTGCCGGTAAGCGTCAGATCGCCGAGGCGCTCAATTCCTACACCCCGCAGGCCGCGCAGTTGCTCACTCTGCCTGACGTTCTGGCAGCACTGGTCGACGCCACCGCAGCAGCAGCGAAGCCGGTCGGCGACATCGATCGGATCTCCATCGTCGGCGGAAGCGACGGGGCGCAGGGTTCGATCGGCTCGATCCTGGGCATCAGTCCCCAGGTGATTGCCGGTGTCATCGAAACTCTCGAAAGCTCAGGCGTCGATATCACCGGTTTGCTCAACGGCCTGAACAAGACCGCATCGGTTCCGGCTGGTTCGGTACACAATTCGGTCCACAGTTCGGAAAACGGTTCCGCAACCGTGGACGCGTGATTTCGCCCCGGTCCGCCGACTCTCGCAGGAGTCGGCGGGCCGGCTTCACGCGCTCGGAAGATGTGAACGCGACTTGAAGAGAATCAGAATCAAGCAGGCAGCGGCGGCGGCTGATCCGAACAGCAGAGTCACCGTGTAGCTCAGTGCCGGAATGCTTTCCGACAGCATCGCCAGCAACGCAGGCACCGCGAACCCGATGTAGGTGATCGAGTAGAACACCGCGGTCAATCCTGCCAGATCGTCCGGCCCCGCGATTCGCTGGATCTCCAGCAACCCGGACACCAGTGCCATGCCGTACCCGCAACCGAGGATCGCTGCAGCCACGATCGCGATCGCCACGGTCAGCGTCGACGCAACCAGAGCAGCACCGGCCATACCGACCACCAGAAACACCAGAGCCACAACGGCGCCACGAGCACTGCGGTCGGTGTCGATCTTGCGCCCCAACGACTGAATCGCGAATCCGCATGTCAGCGCGACCATGCACAGCAGAGCCGAAAAGGCCACGGGCGCATCGCCACTGTGCCCGGTCATGAGCGCCGGAATAACTGCATACGCGACACTGGCGGCACCGAACACCCACGGCGCCAACGGAACAACGACGTAGAGGAATCTGCGGTGACCTGCCGAGGGGATCTTGAGGTCGTCGATCAACCTGCGACGGTCGGATTTCGCCTGTGCCGGTCGTGTTTCAGGCGCACGCCACAGCGCCATGGCGGCGAGGACGGTGATCGCGATGTGCAGCACGTACGCCAACACACTCGGCATGGGCGCCCATTGCGCCAAGATTCCCGCAGCACCCGCTCCCAAGGCGAAGCCCGCGGTCAGACTCATCGCTGCTCGCCGAGCACCTGCGCCTTCCGACGCCGTCTGGTCCCAAGGTTGCGTGGACAACTCCTTGACCCAGGAGCCGCCGACGGCCATACCGATCCCCAAGGCGATGCCACAGAGGATTCTTCCCAGGATGAGAGCAGCGGCAGAGTCGGCCCCGAAAGCGAGCAGCGTCGAACCGGCGATCGCGATGATCGGCGCGGGGAGCATGATCGGGCGTCGACCCAATCGATCGGACAGCGGGCCGCCGAGCAGCAGGGCCGGCACAATTCCGACGACGTAGGCGAAGAGGAAGAAATCGACCATCACCGGCGAATAGCCGTGGTCGAGTCGGTACATCACCAGCAGTGGGGTGAATTCGTTTCCGCCCCAGGCAGCGGCGAACATACTGGCGGCAACGGTCAGCCACAGCCACTTTCCGCCGGAGAGGCGTTCACCCTCGAGACGAGTTTCGGCCGCGGTCCCAGCGCCGATCGTTTGGGTGCTCATCACAGAGTTCCTTCGAAGCCGAGGCCGTGGACCTGGCGCATGTGTGTGAGGACGGCAGTGTTGTATCCGTCGGCATCGCCTGTGTCGACGAGGTCGGTAAGCGCGGTGTGATCGGCAAGGATGCGCGAGAGTTGGCCGGGGTCGCGTGAGATCGACCGGGCTGTCATCCGTCGTTGCCTGTCGCGCAGACTCGCGTAGAACGAGTCGAGCAAAGGGTTCCCGCCGGCGGCAACGATCATCTTGTGGAAGTCTGCATCGATTGCGCTGAACGCGGCCACGTCCCCGCGATCAGCAATCTCACGTTGCTCGATCAGATTCGCGCGCAACGCTGCGACAAGCGCTTCCCGTGCGTGCGGTCGGACCGACACCACTCGAACGCTCTGAGTCTCGACGAGCTGTCTGGCACTGACTACGTGTTCCGCTTCCCCATCCGCGACCGGGACGATCAGCGCCCCCTTCTTCGGATAGAGGCGCATCCAACCTTCCGACTCGAGACGCAGAAACGCCTCACGCACCGGCGTTCGGCTCACATTGGTCCGTGCAGCGATGTCACCCTCACTGATCAGCTCCCCGCCGGCAAGCTTGCCGGAAAGGATCAGCTCCTTGACTTCGCGGAAGACGGTTTCGGAAGCGGAATACAACATAGACACAAGATGTATTTATACTCCACGCTGGCGCAACACAGACATCCGGGTCGCCGATCCGAACATCTCGGTCCGATGCGGCATCGATCCAGTTAGCATTGCAAGGTGCCAGACAGAGGAGGAATCAGTTCGCGATGAATGGCGCACGCTCCAGCCTTCGAGGACTGATGCACTCATGACATCGCAGATGAAGTCGATGAGGACGCTGACCCGCGAGTGGTTGATTCTTCCCGATCAATACGACCGCTTCACTCGCTATCTCCGCGACAACGGCCTCACGACCGCCACCCGGCTATTACTTGGCATCATTGTCATCGGACTGGGAGTGTGCGCACTACTGAACAGATTCAGCCCTGCCGGTCCGACAAGCACGATTGCGCTGTTCTTCAATACTGTTGTCGTGATCTCGTGCTTCGTAGTCGGAGTCTCATGGTGGGTCTTCGGCCCCACAAAGCGTCGCTCGTTCGGTTTCGTGGTCTTCTGCGACATCGCGGTCACGATCTCCGTCGTTGGAGATTCCTCCCAGCTCGCACGATTGCTCACCTGTGTCATTTTTGCTCTGGTCGGCATCTACATCGCCTACTTCCACAACCCGAAGTTGCAGATCGCGCACATAGCTTTTTCGCTTCTTGTGATCGCGGTGGCTGCGCAGCCAATTCTGTTCGGGCCGGATCGCGATCCAGCCCTTGGTGTTTCGAAAGTACTGGTCGTCATCACCGCGTTGGTGGTCTGCGCATTCATCTCGCAGATCGTGCTGACGATGCTCAGCATGGATGCTTCCAGTTCCGACCTCGATCCTCTCACCGGCCTCTTGAACCGTCGTGGCCTCGACCGCCACGTCGAGAAGGTACTCGAGGGGTTCCAGCGTCAAGAATCTGCGGCACTACTCGTGATCGCGATCGACATCGACCGGTTCAAGACGATCAACGACGTGCACGGACACGACGTCGGCGATCGCATCATTCTCCGGGTATCGCAGCGGTTATCCGCCTGGGCACACGCCGATGCTGTCGTCGCGCGGATCGGCGGCGACGAATTCATCCTCGTCCAAAGACTTTCTGTGCCAGCCATCGGACCGATGCTCAACTCGATCGGACCGGCAATGCACTCGAATACCGACGAGATACCATCGACGTCGAGCGTCGGAATCGCCGTGCGTACCCACAAATTCGTCGCCGGAGCAGACCGCGCAGCAGCGTTCACGGACATGCAGAAAGTCGCCGATTCGGCGATGTACGAAAGCAAGAGACTCGGCGGCGGACGCGTTCACACGATCGTCACCACCGCCGGCAGGTAGCAGTACGCACAATTTCAGTAGTAGACCGGCCCCGGCACTCCTCCACCCGCTGCCACTGCGTCACCGGTGATCGCGATGCTTCGCGGCGATGCCAGGAAGGTCACGACATCGGCTACCTCTTCGGCGTCGATGATCCGGTGTATCGAATTCGTCGCGATACCCCGCTCCACCTCCGCCTGCGAGCGGCCGGATTCTTCCGACTCGCGCGCAATCCGCGCGGTCAACCTCTCGGTCCGCGTCACGCCCGGATGGACGACGGTGACGTTGATTCCCTTGGGGCCCAGCTCGTCTGCAAGATTCTTGGTCAGCGCAGACACACTGACGTTGCGGATCGTGTGGGCGATCGAGGTTGCCTGTCTGGCACCCAAACCGCTGATGTTGATGATCCGACCCCAACCCTGATCGATCAGATACGGCGCCACAGCGCGCGCAGTTCGCAGGTACCCCAGCACTTTCACTTCGACTTCGTCTCGCACGACGTCGTCGGTGGTCGCCTCGAAATCCGTCGGCTTTCCGGCGCTGAACGGCGTCGCTGCCGAATTGACCAGAATGTCGACACCGCCGAACTCCTTTACCACTTGCCGCACCGACGCCTGAACCGCGTCGTCGTCTCGCGTATCCGTCACGACTCCGATCGCACGAATTCCGAACTCCGAAACCAAATCTCGTGAAACGCTTACGACGGTTCGCTCAGTGCGCGCGAGTATCGCGATGTCGACCCCTTCAGCGGACAGACCTCTGGCGATTGCCAGACCGATCCCCTTGCTACCACCGGCAACGATCGCACGCTTTCCAGACAGGTGAAGATCCATACCTGCGACACTATCCAACAGGCGATCCCCGATCGCTACGAAGAGGGATCGGGGACCGTCGGAATCATGCCTGTGTCTCAGAGCATCAGATCCGCGTACAGGTAGACGTTGTCGGCGTAGTTGCCCACACCGTCCTCGAATTGCAGTTCGCCGCCGCAGGTTACGACTGCCAACTTACGAGGGCCTTCCGGGCCGGCCAGCACGCTTTCTTCCACACCATCGGCCTTCGGGCGCGTCGTCACCGCAGTCACCTTCCACGACGTGCTCTTACCCGTCGCGTCGGATGTACGGATCACTTCACCCGGCTCGATCGTGCCCAGGTCGAACAGCGCGCCGTTACCCTGGCCGGTCAGATTGACGTGTCCGGCAATCAAGGTCGTGCCGGTGGCGGAATCGAGAGATGCACCGTCGAGCCAGATTCCGACGTTCTTGACGTTCTCCGGCGGAGTGAGAACTCCTTCCGGCACGGTGGCGTCCACGATCGGCGCCTGAACACCGACCGGGTCGAGCGAAAGGATGTTGGGAGTCATCAACGCATCCGTAGGCGTTGCCGGATTCGCGGAGTGCGACATGACAACTCCCGGACTCGGCGGGATCGCAGCATCGTCATCGGAGGATCGCAGGCCGACGAAGGCCATGGAAGCACCAGCGACCAACACCGCGATGAGAGCCAGAATGAACGCGACACGACGCCCTTTGCCTGGACTCGCGGGCTGATCGTGGTTGGGATCGTCGTATGGATTGGATGGATTGGGATCCGACTCGTACATGGTCATCGAACTGTCTCCTGCGGGATGAGGCGCCCCCGGCACCTCGTGCGAATTGACGCCCCCTGCGTCTGATCAATGTCGGCACCGATCACACGAATCGTGATCGGTGCCGACGTCTACTACACGTGCCTGGTGTCAGGATCGCTTGCGGCGGAGAGCAACTGCTCCGGCGGCAGCCATTCCGACAAGCCCGAGGCCCGTCACTGCGACGGCGACGTTACGGCCTGAATTCTGTTCAGCAGCACCACCGTCGATGGCAACCGGGCGGGGGCCAGTGGCCGGCTTCGGAGCCGACGGCGCCGGAGTTGCGGGAGTTGCAACCGGCTGCGACGGAACAGGTGCACCCGGAACTACAGGCACAATCGGCACGATGGGCACGATCGGAACAATCGGCACGATCGGAACGACCGGGGTTGCAGGCGTCGTGGTGGCCGGTGTGGTCGTTGCCGGTGTGGTTGTTGCCGGCGTGCTCGTTGCCGGTGTCGTCGTGGGTGCTGCTGCATATCCGACGCTGGCAGATGCATTCATCGAAGCCGGCCGAACGGTGTCGAACGACGCGAAGATCTGGCACTGTGCGCCTGCCGTGTTCCAGTGCAGGTTCTCGACCGAATCCGGAATGACGCTTGCAGTCACCGAGTAGTCCCCGCCGGCCGCAGCGGTGAGGCAAAGATCAACAGCAGTCGGTGCGTCGCCGCGGCCGTCGACCGTCAGTTGGTTTGCAGTCAACGTCGCCTTGGCGTTGTCACCACAGACGGTCAGTTCGGTGCCCGCCGAGGACTGAACAGTGATCGGCTTCCGGTACATATTCGTATTCAGGGTGAAAACGGCAGTCTCGCCGGCCTTCAGAGTCCCCGTCGCGGGTGTCTTGCGAACGAGGTCGAGCGTCTGCGTGACGTTCATGATCTCGACGATGCGAGCTCGCTCGTCGTCTCCGATGTTCCTGTCGCACAGGCTTTTGAAATCGGCCATCAGCGGATTGTCGTAGTCCGAGACACACCACACAAGCGTCTGCCGCGCCGAACGTGCATCCTCGCTGCCATTTCCCGAAACGACACCGTCGAGTTTGGCGGGATTCTGCAGCAACCAACTGATGACAGCGAGATCGTCGGCTGACAGATCGGGATTGCCCGAAGACGGCACCGTCGCACCCATCTCGTCGTTGTGCTTGTCAACCGGCAAACCGTTCTCGTCGACACCGGCACACGGATCGAGATCGAAGTCCGTGCAGTACATCCATTCCGACTTCGCAATTCCGTCGACGTCGCGGACACCGCAGACCGGAGCATCCACCGCGGCCGAGGTACCCCGATCGGTGGTGCCGTACATCGGCACGATGTTGCCGTCGTTGTAGTGATCCAGCCGAATGCCGGAGATGTCGAGCATCTGCTCCGAGGGCGTGTACTCGGTGCCCTCACACAACCCGGCGGTGAACGCCGGAGCGGCCGCGGTTCGCACCGGCATCGGCGCGGACACAGCTGGTGATGCAAAAGCGACGCTACTACCGGCCACCGTTACGGCAATAGCTGCAGTTAGCGAGAGCCGGAGAACAAGCGGCCTACGCCGTGAACCAGACACAGTCATCAAAGCTTCCCTTTCAAGACATTTCGGTAGCGGGACGGTTGCCTGGATTCCCAATACCACGCCACCCAGCGCTCACTTCCGAGAGGATCAGCCGATCACTTTTGGCAATCAGCCAGTTACTGAATGGCAATGTAGTGCATGTTTCAAGAAAGATCACCCAATCGTCGAGCACCCAGGGCGCAGCTTGGACATTCGGATGACGAGTTAGCCATGAAGGTGACTGAACCTTTGTCCAACCGCACAACAATCGCGATCCCCCCAAAATCTGCTCATCCAACCGCGACGTTCCCGACATTTCGCCAACGCTAGCCAGTCGGTAACTTGGACATTCTGGGGAAACTCACAGGAAGGGGCGTTTTCAGCTCGCGCGCAAAAGAAGGGGCCCGCTATGCGGACCCCTTCGCCGGAAACTTCCGATCGAGACTGCTTTGTCGGGATTCGGGCAACTTGTAGATGCTCCAGAACAATCTCCACTCACGTTATGTGATTTGCCTCACATTCAAAGAATCTGTTGGTTTTGTTCACACCCTGAACCAATCTTTTGGTCCTCTTTGCGGCGATTAACCAGATCTCCGACGGCGGAACCCTGCCCTGCCGGAGAGCGGAGCACGAGCCTCGGATCAGTCTCGGACCGGAGGCGCCTTCCTCGTGGTAACCGCAATGCGATTCCACGCATTGATCGTCAAAATGACGCTGATGAGCTGAGCCAGTTCCACGTCCGAGAATTCGCCGGCAGCCTCGCTGTACACCTCGTCCGGAACGAAACCGTCGGTGAGGACTGTCACGGCCTCGGTCAAGGCGAGCGCGGCACGTTCACGATCGGAGTACATCCCTCGCGCTTCTTCCCACGCGTTCAGTAGGTAGAGCTTCTGCTCCGTCACGCCGACCTTTCGGGCGTCGCGAGTGTGCATGTCCAGGCACCATGCGCAATGATTCAGCTGCGACGCACGCGTGAGGACCAGCTCGACGAGCGTCGGCTCCAGCCCCTTGCGTGCAGCGGCATCCAACGCAATCATCGCCTTGTAGACCTCGGGCGCCAGCTTTGCGATATCCAGTCTTTGTCCTGTTGCTGTAGTCATAACTCAAACGGTAATCCCGGAAAGACCCGGAAACATGGTTCAATCCGGTGGTGAATTCGTGGGCCAATCTTGGGTTCGATCTACATATCGAGCTGCCACAGGGAATCGGGGTTCGCGCTGCACTGCTTCAGACCCTTCGCGACGCGATCGACAGTGGACTGCTGAAGCCCGGCACCAGACTCCCACCTTCCCGCACCCTCGCGCTCGACCTCGGAGTTGCCCGAAACACCGTTGCGGACTGCTATGCCGAACTCGCCGCAGCTGGGTGGCTTGTCACACGGCCTGGTTCCGGGACCCTGGTCGCCACGCTCGCCAGCACACACACCCGCGAGGTCGAGCCATCACCGACTCGACGACGCTGGACCTACAGCCTTCTCCCTGGATCGCCCGACGCGTCGGCGTTTCCCCGCGCTGCATGGATTTCGTCCGCCAGACGTGCTTTGACCACCGCGCCGACCGACGCGTTCGCGACTACTGATCCCAGAGGCCGAGCCGAACTCCGAAACGCCCTCACCACATACCTGAGCCGCACCAGAGGCGTTCGCGTCGATCCGAACTGCATTGTGATCAGTGCCAGCTCGGGTCACGGGATCTCCCTCCTTGCCCGCGCACTCGGAGGAACGATTGCGGTCGACGCTTTCTGCCTTCACCTGCACCGGCAGTTGCTCGCCGACGAAGGGCTGCTGACAGTTCCCATATCGGTTGACGAATCAGGCACTTGCACAGACGAATTGGCGTCTACATCTGCTGAGAGTGTTCTGCTGACGCCGACCCATCAGTTCCCTCTCGGCGGTCCCCTCACACCGGCGAGGCGCGCGACCGCTCTCGAATGGGCCACGACTACGGGTGGCGTCATCATCGAGGACGACTACGACGGCGAATTCCGTTACGACAGAAAACCTGTCGGTGCACTCCAAGGAATCGCACCGCAGCACGTTGCGTACCTGGGCACTGTCAGCAAGACACTGTCGCCGGCCATTCGCATCGGATGGATGGTGTTGCCGGACAGGCTGATCGAACCTGTCCTCGCAACAAAGGGACCCTACGAACGCTGGGTAAGTTCAACGGATCAATTGACCTTGGCGGACTTCATCGAATCCGGAAGATTCGACAGCCATATTCGAAAGATGCGCACCTCGTACCGACGACGACGCGATCAACTGGTTGCGACACTTGCGCAGCAAGTACCCCAGGTCAGGGTCGGGGGGATCTCCGCGGGACTTCACGCTGTGATCCGTCTGCCCTCCGGCACCGAACAATCTGTTCTTGCAGCGGCCCGGGCGCGCGATCTCGGGCTCGAAGGGCTTTCGGTCTTCCGACATCCCGACGTGTCGTCAGTCGGCGGTGACGGCATCGTCGTCGGCTACAGCACGCCGACGCAGTCGCAGTACTCGAGGACGCTGGACGTGCTCTGCGAGGTGCTGCAGGCGGCTCTGCGATAGCGCCTGTCGGATCTGCGCATCCGCTCACCTGCCCTGCCCTGCCCTGCCCTGCCCTGCCCTGATGGAGTGAACGTACCGTTCCCCTCGCCTAAGAGGGTGAGCGTGCCGTTCACTCCATGCCGGGGTGCCGGCGGCGTGCCCGCCCCTTTGATGGTGCGAACGGTACGTTCGGTCGATCTGAGGCGACGAAAGTGCCGTTCGCTCGAAGTCGGGGCCGGCGAAGGTACTTTCGGGTGATGGTGGGGTGTTTTGGGTACGAGAAAGCCCCCCAACCAGTACTGGTTGGGGGGCTTCTCTAATGTGTGTTCGGCGGTGTCCTACTCTCCCACACCCTGTCGAGTGCAGTACCATCGGCGCTGAAGGGCTTAGCTTCCGGGTTCGGAATGGGACCGGGCGTTTCCCCTTCGCTATGACCGCCGTAACTCTATGAAACTGTCACAGTAACCTTCTTCTGATCACCTGGTTTCACCACCCGTCAACACCAGTTTCTGGTGTTGGGGGATGGAGAAAACAGGGTTTCTCATCAGTATCTGTGTGTTGTTTCAGATACCGCACAGTGGACGCGTAGCTTCTTTGTGGTAAGTCCTCGGCCTATTAGTACCAGTCACCTGCATGCATTACTGCACTTCCAGTTCTGGCCTATCAACCCGGTGGTCTGCCGGGGGCCTTACCCCCTCGAGGGGGTGAGAAACCTCATCTTGGAACAGGCTTCCCGCTTAGATGCTTTCAGCGGTTATCCCTTCCGAACGTAGCTAACCAGCGGTGCTCCTGGCGGAACAACTGGCACACCAGAGGTTCGTCCGTCCCGGTCCTCTCGTACTAGGGACAGCCTTCCTCAAGTTTCTAACGCGCGCGGCGGATAGAGACCGAACTGTCTCACGACGTTCTAAACCCAGCTCGCGTGCCGCTTTAATGGGCGAACAGCCCAACCCTTGGGACCTACTCCAGCCCCAGGATGCGACGAGCCGACATCGAGGTGCCAAACCATCCCGTCGATATGGACTCTTGGGGAAGATCAGCCTGTTATCCCCGGGGTACCTTTTATCCGTTGAGCGACACCGCTTCCACTTGCCGGTGCCGGATCACTAGTCCCGACTTTCGTCCCTGCTCGACCTGTCAGTCTCACAGTCAAGCTCCCTTGTGCACTTGCACTCGACACCTGATTGCCAACCAGGCTGAGGGAACCTTTGGGCGCCTCCGTTACATTTTGGGAGGCAACCGCCCCAGTTAAACTACCCACCAGGCACTGTCCCTGAACCAGATCATGGTCCGAGGTTAGAGGTCCAATTCGATCAGAGTGGTATTTCAACAACGACTCCACGATAACTGGCGTCACCGCTTCACAGTCTCCCACCTATCCTACACAAACCGAACCGAACACCAATACCAAGCTGTAGTGAAGGTCCCGGGGTCTTTTCGTCCTGCCGCGCGTAACGAGCATCTTTACTCGTAATGCAATTTCGCCGAGTCTACGGTTGAGACAGCTGAGAAGTCGTTACGCCATTCGTGCAGGTCGGAACTTACCCGACAAGGAATTTCGCTACCTTAGGATGGTTATAGTTACCACCGCCGTTTACTGGGGCTTAAATTCTCAGCTTCGCTCCCGAAGGAACTAACCGGTCCTCTTAACCTTCCAGCACCGGGCAGGCGTCAGTCCGTATACATCGTCTTACGACTTCGCACGGACCTGTGTTTTTAGTAAACAGTCGCTTCTCACTGGTCTCTGCGGCCCCACCCAGCTCAGACAGTAAATGTCGTCACCAGACAGGGCCCCCCTTCTCCCGAAGTTACGGGGGCATTTTGCCGAGTTCCTTAACCATAGTTATCTCGATCGCCTTAGTATTCTCTACCTGACCACCTGTGTCGGTTTGGGGTACGGGCCGTGTGAAAGCTCGCTAGAGGCTTTTCTCGGCAGCATAGGATCACTGAATTCGCCTCAATCGGCTACGCATCACGTCTCAGGCTTGTGTGCGACCCGGATTTGCCTAGGTCACGCCCTACACGCTTACACCAGTATTACCACTGACTGGCTCAGCTACCTTCCTGCGTCACCCCATCGCTTGGCTACTACCAGATCAGGTCCCATGCATCCACCAACTCGAGACCCGAAGGTCTTCTCGTGGCTTCAGGATGGTTAGTATCACTGATTCACCATGGGCGCGTTCACACGGGTACGGGAATATCAACCCGTTGTCCATCGGCTACGCCTGTCGGCCTCGTCTTAGGTCCCGACTCACCCTGGGCGGATTAACCTGGCCCAGGAACCCTTGGTCATTCGGCGGACGAGTTTCTCACTCGTCTTTCGCTACTCATGCCTGCATTCTCACTCGTGTGGCCTCCACGGCTAGGTCACCCTGCCGCTTCCATGGCCACACGACGCTCCCCTACCCATCCACACACCTGCCCAACACTCCGCAGAGTGAAGGGGGGCTATTGCGTGAATGCCGCAGCTTCGGTGGTGTACTTGAGCCCCGCTACATTGTCGGCGCAGGATCACTTGACCAGTGAGCTATTACGCACTCTTTCAAGGGTGGCTGCTTCTAAGCCAACCTCCTGGTTGTCTTCGCGACCCCACATCCTTTTCCACTTAGTACACGCTTAGGGACCTTAGCTGGCGATCTGGGCTGTTTCCCTCTCGACTACGAACCTTATCGCCCGCAGTCTCACTGCCGCGCTCTCACTCACCGGCATTCGGAGTTTGGCTGATTTCGGTAAGCTTGTGGGCCCCCTAGACCATCCAGTAGCTCTACCTCCGGTGAGAAACACGCGACGCTGCACCTAAATGCATTTCGGGGAGAACCAGCTATCACGGAGTTTGATTGGCCTTTCACCCCTACCCACAACTCATCCCCTCAGTTTTCAACCTAAGTGGGTTCGGTCCTCCACGACGTCTTACCGTCGCTTCAACCTGGCCATGGGTAGATCACTCCGCTTCGGGTCTAGAGCATGCCACTACGATCGCCCTATTCGGACTCGCTTTCGCTACGGCTACCCCACACGGGTTAACCTCGCGACATGCCACTAACTCGCAGGCTCATTCTTCAAAAGGCACGCCATCACCCCCAGCAGTAAACTGCTCGAAGGCTCTGACGGATTGTAAGCGCACGGTTTCAGGTACTATTTCACTCCCCTCCCGGGGTACTTTTCACCTTTCCCTCACGGTACTAGTCCGCTATCGGTCACCAGGGAGTATTCAGGCTTATCGGGTGGTCCCGACAGATTCACACCAGATTTCACGGGCCCGGTGCTACTTGGGTTTCCATTACAACAGTCACAAAGTTTTCGTGTACGGGATTCTCACCCTCTACGACAGGCCGTTCCAGACCACTTCCACTAACCCTGTGATTTCTTACTGTTGGCCAACACGGCAGTATTGACAAAATGAACCCCACAA